>CAVXBC010000001.1:0-125532 GCA_963759895.1 uncultured Alphaproteobacteria bacterium
GAGCGGTGCCAACCGCCCCTCTCAGCTCATTTTGATCCGCAATCCGCAACAGCGGACGCGGAGGCGAGCTCCCCGGGGATGGGCTTGCGATAGGCCGGTGCGGGCAGAGTGTCTAGCCGAACTCCAGCCCTTCGAACGCGCCCGATTTCCGCCAGCGCGTCGATGTGGCTGAAGTAACCCAGCGCGCCCGCAGGATGGCCGACGGCGTACTTGGCCGCGTCGCCGAAGCCTTCGCCTTCGTTGTTGTAGTAACCGGGCGTGCAGCCGAGATTGCCCAGCGAAGGGCCGAGGCCGGATAGTAGCAGATCGACCCAGGCTCCTTCAGCTTCGGCCGTGGGCTCCACCGTGGCGGCGCCGCGCCGCTCGGTCTCGGCGACCACGGCGGCGATCGTATCGGCGTGGTCGACGATGTTGTGCGGCACGTTGGCAATCAGGTTGGCCGCTTGCGTGGGCTGGACCATGAAGGCGTTGGGAAAGCCGTGCATCTGCAGCCCGTGGAAAGTGCGCATGCCGCCTTCCCAGTGATCGGTCAGAGTCTCGCCGTCGCGGCCGGTCACCTGGAACCCCGCGCGCGAGGAATATTCGGTCCCGACCTCGAAACCCGAGGCGTAGATGATGCAATCGACCGGGTATTCCACCCCGCCGGCGACCACGCCGTTTTCGGTGATCCGTTCGACCCCCCGCCCGTCGGTATCGATCAGCCGGGTGCCGGGCTGGTTGTAGGCATCGAGGTATTCGTCGTGGAAGCACGGCCGCTTGCACAACTGGCGATACCACGCCTTTAGTTTCTGCCCCGCCTCGGGATCGTTCACCACGGTTTCTGCGCGCGCGCGGATTTCGGACATCTTCTGGTGATCGGCATCCTCGTACGCGGCGAGCACGTTGGCGGGGGTGCGCTTCTCGGGCGGCAAGGCCATGATCTCGCGGCGGATGCGGTGGCCGAGATCGGTCCAGCCGTCCTGCACCAGATCTTCCTTGCGCGAATCCGCCGCCGAGATTGCCGACGAAGTTTTCCTGCCACTTCTTCTGCCAGCCCGGCTCGGCCACGCTGTCGAACCAGTCGCGCTCCAGCGGCTGATTGTTGCGCACATCGACCGACGATGGGGTGCGCTGGAACACCAGCAGTTCCTTCGCGTCGCGCGCGAGATGCGGCACGCACTGCACCGCGGTCGCGCCGGTGCCGATGATCGCCACCCGCTTGTCGGCCAGCCCGGTCAGCGGCGCCCCGTCGGGATCGCCGCCGGTGTATTCATAGTCCCACCGGCTGGTGTGGAAGCTCTTGCCCTTGAAGCGTTCGATCCCGGGCAGGCCGGGAAGCTTGGCGACGTGCAGCGGGCCAGTGCCCATGCCGACGTACTTGGCGGTGAACCTGTCCCCGCGATCGGTCTCGACCGTCCACAGCCTGGCCCCGTCGTCCCACGTCAGCGCGGTGACCTGGGTGTGGAACAGTGCGTTGTCATAAAGCCCGAACTGCGTGCCGATGCGGCTGCAGTGTTCGCGGATTTCGGGGGCGTGGGCGTACTTTTCGCTCGGCATGTGGCCGGTTTCTTCGAGCAGCGGCATGTAGATCATGCTGGCAGTATCGCATTGCGCGCCCGGATAGCGGTTCCAGTACCACGTGCCGCCGAAATCGCCGCCCTTGTCGATGATCCGGACGTCCTCGATCCCCGCCGCCTTGAGCCGCGCGCCGACCACCAGCCCGGCGAACCCGCCGCCGATGAAGGCGAACGTCACATGATCGGTGACCGGCGCACGCGGTTCGACCGCATTGTACGGGTCGGTCGCCAGATCGGCGAACTCGCTTTCGAGCCGCAGGTATTGCGCCGAACCGTCGCTGCGCAATCGCTTGTCGCGCTCCTCGGCGTACTTGGCCCGTAGCGCGTCCTTGTCGATCGTCGGGGCTATCGCCGGCGCGTGCATGTCTCGTTCTCTCCAACCCTCCGGGGCGAGGGCGCGGACGACGATGGCGCAGAGGCGGATTCGCCGCAAGCGGCAACCCGTTGCCATAGCCGTCGATTGACTCGGGCTGCGGCCCGCTGCAGCTTTCGAATATGTCCCCCGCCGAACGCGCAGAGCTGTTGGCCATCGCCCGCACGCCGCGGCGGATCGGCTTCGCTTTGGTGATCGCCGGCGCGGCGCTGCTATTGTTGCCGCTGTGGGATTCACGCTGGTGGCGCATCGGCGGGATGCCGGCCCGCGACCTTGGCTGGCTTCTGCTGGTCGCCGGTTGGGCGCTGTTCGGCTATGTCATCGGGCGGCGCACACAGGCCAACCTGGAACGGCGCAAGCCAATCTCCGACAACTAGTCAATCACGCGTCCCTGGCTCATCACCCAGTCGACCTTTTCCAGCACGCGGGCATCCTGCGTGGGATCGCCGTCGACCGCGATAATGTCGGCCGAATAGCCGGGCGCGATGCGGCCGATTTCGCCGTCCATGTGGAGTACCTTGGCGGCCACCGTGGTCGCGCTCGCCAGCGCCTCGCGGGCGGACATGCCGCACTTGTCTTCCAGCAGTGCGAACTCCTCGGCGTTGCGGCCATGGGCGGTCACTCCGCTGTCCGTCCCGAACGCAACCGTCACCCCGGCGGCGCGTGCGTTGCGGCACCCTTCGCCGATATGCTCGGTGGTCATGCGGATCTTGGTTTCAACCGCGGGGCTGTAGAAATTCTGGCCGAGCTTCTCGCCGATGCCCTTGAACGCCAGCAGTGTCGGGACCAGCACCGTGCCGCGTGCCTTCATTTCCTTCGCCGTCGAAAGCGAGGTGAAGGTGCCGTGCTCGATCGAATCGATTCCCGCGCGAGTGGCCGCGAGAATGCCCTGATCGGCGTGCGCGTGCGCCATCGTCTCGATGCCCAGATCGTGCGCGGTTGTGACGATCGATTTCAGCTCGGCGTCGGTGAACGCCTGGCCAAGGCTCTTGTCGCCCTGGCTGAGCACGCCACCGGTGGCCAGTATCTTGATCCAGTCGGAACCGTCGCGAACGTTGCGCCGGACCAACGCGGCACACTCGTCGGGTCCGGTGCAGATGTTGTCTCCGCCTAGCGCATTCATCACCTCTGGCCGGAACCCGTGGACGTCACCGTGGCCGCCAATCGGCGACAGCGGCGATCCGGCGGCGATGATTCGCGGACCGGCCATCCAGCCGCGCGCGATCGCGTCCTTGACCGCCGTCATCGCGCGGATGTTGTCGCCCGCATCGCGCACGGTGGTGAAACCGGCCTTGGCGGTCAGGCGCGCGTTCTTGGCGGCGACGACGGTGCCCCATTCGTCGGTATCGGTCGCTTCGCGCCACCAGTCGCCGCTCGGATCGCCGCCGATGTGGACGTGCAGGTCGATCAGGCCCGCGACCAGCGTCTTGCCGGCCAGGTGGACCATCTCCGCGCCTTCCGGCCCGTCAGTGAAGCCGTCTGCGATGCTGACGATCTTGCCGTCGGTGACGATCACGGTCGATTGCCCGCGCACCGGCGCCTGCGGATCGGTCACCACGTGATCGGCGTGGATCACAGTGGTCTTGGCCTGCGCGTTCACGCTCAGCGCAAGCGCCGCCGCGCCGGCGAGCAATCTAACCAGATTCATCATGTGTCTCCCCCGTTTGTCCGCGTCCTTGTAACGACGCACCGGGCGGAGGGAAGGTCAGAACGTGTAGCCGATCCCGACCGCCGCGAACCACTGGTCTGCACTGCCCCGGATCGAGGTATACGGCGTGCGTTTGGCATCGCCCAACATTCGCGAATATCCGCCGATGACCACCGCCGCGAGCCCGCCGTTGGTGAGATCACCGTCAAGATCGAAACCGGTCAGCAGCGTCGCACCGGCCTTGGTCCAGCCGCTGTCGGCGGTGAACGTTGGCAACCCGCTGGCCAGACTCTGCGCGGGCGAGACGGAGTAGTAATAGTCCATGAAGTCGTCATCCCCGTGCTCTGCGGAGAATGACAGCGAAGCGGCAATGCCCCGGCTCAACGGAGTGAAATACGCCACTGTCGGCGTGATCGTCATCCCCGAATGCGCACCGTTCACGTCCCACAGCACGTCGGTGCCGAAGCTCAGCGAATCGTAGTCGTTGAGTACCTTGGGGAAACTGAGGCCTGCGTTGACGCCCACTTCGATCGCCGTATCGAGTTCGCCGGCGGCTTCTACCACCGGGTCCTTGATCTGGCGGCTGCGGTTGAACCGCGCCCTGACCACCGGGCCGAGCGCGAAGCCGACGCCTTCGGCCGGATCCTTGAGAAAATCGAGCGCGATGCCCGCAGGCCGCGGCTGGATGCCGACCCCGGCGATGCGCCCTTGGATCAGCGGCGCGGGATAGAACACGTAATCGTCGGACCCGTCATAGCTGGGGCCATAGCCGACCCCGGCACCGATGCTGAGCCAGGTGTCATCGTACACCGTGTCGGCATTCGCGATATTGTCGGGCGGACCCGCGGTGACCTGCTCCTCCTGCGCGAAGGCGGGCACGGCTGCGAGCGCGGCCAACAAGCCCGCGGCGATGACGGTGGTCTTCATGTTTTGAAATTCCCCTGATTGCGGGGACACAACCGCCGAGAACGTGGCGCGTTCCTCAGCCGCCCGCCTGCCACTGGCGGATCGCCTCCAGCGGCCAGAACAGCATCACCACGTTCAGCGTCAGGTTGTCGCGGATCGTCCACAAGGTGAACAGCTCGAACGCGATCGCCAGCCCCACGCTGGCCCAGGCCGGCAGGCGGCTCGCGACCACGAACCCCGCGACCATCCAGCCGATGTCGGAGACCGAATTGATCACGCTGTCGCCAGTGTAGCCGAAGCTGACGGTGACCGCGCGGTAACGGTCGATGATCATCGGCGTGTTCTCGACAATTTCCCACGTCGACTCGACGATCACGGCAATCGGCAATGCCCACCGCGCGAGGCGACCGCCGAATAGCTCCAAACGGACCCACAGCAGCCAGGCGGCCGCGTACATGATCAATCCGTGCGTGACATGGCTGAATGAATACCAGTCGGCGATCTGCTGGCTGTTCTCGCTCGATTCGACCACCCCGTGCCACAGCTTGACCGTGCCACAAGGGCAGATCAGTGGGCGGTTCATCGCTAGCAGGATCGCGCCCGCGGCGATCACCAGCGCGGCGGTCAGCAGCGCGGCGGTGCGGTGAGGGGTGAGGCGGCTGGGCATCGTCGTCGAATGCCACAGCCGCCCCGCGGCGGGAAGTCGATTGCCCGACGTGCCGATGATGCCTAGGGCTTGGCGACAATGAACGGGCGCTCGACCGATATCGCGATCGCCGGCGGCGGGCTTGCCGGCGGACTGGTCGCACTGGCCCTGCGCCGTGCGCGGCCCGACTTGTGCGTGGCGCTGGTCGAGGGCGGCGAGCGGCTCGGCGGCAATCACCGGTGGAGCTGGTTTTCCAGCGATCTTGGCCCTGACGGCACCGTGCTGCTCGACCAGTTGCGACTGACCAAGTGGGACGGCTACGCGGTGCGCTTTCCCGCTTACGCGCGCGATCTGCCGACCCCCTATCGCAGCCTTTCCTCGGCCGATTTCGACGCGGGGTTGCGCCGCCTGCTGCCCGAGGACTCGATCCGCTGCAGCAGCGCGATCCAAACACTCGATGCAACAGGTATCGGGTTGGAAAGTGGAGAGCGGATTGCAGCGCGCGCGGTGATCGATTGCCGGGGCATCGATGGCGATCCCCGATCGGCCGGGCATCTTCGCGGGGGATGGCAGGTGTTCATGGGCCGGCGCCTGCGTGCCGTTGCGCCGCACGGGCTCGACCGGCCGGTGGTGATGGACGCCGATGTCGACCAACATGGCGCCTATCGCTTCGTTTACGTGCTGCCGCTCGGACCGGACGAGCTTTTCGTCGAGGACACGTACTACACCGATCGGCCCGAATTCGACCGGGCGGTGCTGTCGGACCGGATCGAACGCTATTGCATGGCGCATGGCTGGCGCGGCGAGACACTCGATGAGGAAACGGGCGTCCTGCCTGTGATCACCGGCGGCGACTTCGCGGCATTCCAGGCGGCGTACCGCACGCCCGGAGTGGCGGTGACCGGAGCGCGCGGCGGATTCACGCACCCGCTCACCAGTTATACGGTGCCCTTCGCCGTTGACGTCGCGCTGCAGATCGCGCGCCACGCCGATCTGGACGGTAGCCGGCTCGCGGCCATGATCGAGCAGCGCGCGCGCCGCCACTGGCGTGCCACGGGGTTCTACCGGCGCCTTGGCCGGATGCTGTTCGGCGCCGGGGCACCAGATCAACGCTACAAAGTGTTCGAACGGTTCTATCGCCTGCCCGCGCCGCTGATCGAGCGCTTCTATGCCGCGCGTTCGACCCGGGCCGATCGGGCGCGGGTGCTGTGCGGCCGGCCGCCGGTGCCGGTTTGGGGAGCGGTGCGGGCGCTCGCCTCGCCCGGCGCCCCGCTGACAAGGAAAGCTGCATGAACGTTCCTGTTTCAACCGAGGGAGGAAAGCGCGCGTGCGTGATCGGCGCGGGGTTCGGCGGCCTCGCGCTCGCCATCCGCCTGCAATCCGCCGGTATCCAGACCACACTGGTCGAAGCGCGCGACAAGCCCGGCGGACGCGGGTATTTCTGGGAGCGGGACGGCTTCACGTTCGACGCCGGACCCACGGTGATCACCGATCCCGATTGCCTGAAGGAACTGTGGTCGCTGACCGGGCACGACATCGCCGCCGATGTCGAACTGATGCCGGTTTCGCCGTTCTATCGCCTCAACTGGCCCGACGGCGTAAATTTCGACTACTCGAACGACGAATCGTCGCTACGCGCTGAAATAGACCGCGTCGCGCCGGGCGATTACCCGGGATACGAGGATTTCCTGCGCTATTCGGCAGGGGTCTACCAGGAAGGTTACGTCAAGCTCGGCGCCAAGCCGTTCCTCGATTTTGCGAGCATGATCAAGGCCGCCCCCGCGCTCGCCAAGTACCAGGCGTGGCGTTCGGTCTATTCGATGGTTTCACACTACATCAAATCCGAAAAGCTGCGCGAGGCGCTCAGCTTCCACACGCTGCTGGTGGGCGGCAATCCGATGACCACCAGCGCCATCTACGCGTTGATCCACAAGCTGGAGAAAGACGGCGGGGTATGGTGGGCGCGTGGCGGAACCAACCGGCTGGCGGCAGCAATGGTGCGCCATTTCGAGCGGCTGGGCGGCGCGGTGCGGATGGGCGACCCGGTGGTCCGCGTGCACACTATCGGCACCATCGCGACCGAGGTCGAGACGGCGAGCGGCTGGAAGGACCGCTTCCATGCGGTCGCCAGCAATGGCGACATCATGCACACCTATCGCGACCTGCTGGGCGGTACCAAGCGCGGCGCGGACCAGGCGCGCGCGCTGGCGAAGAAGAGCTATTCGCCCTCGCTGTTCGTGGTCCATTTCGGGCTTGAGGGCACCTGGCCGGGCATCCCGCACCACATGATCCTGTTCGGCCCGCGCTACAAAGGCCTGCTGTCGGACATCTACGATCACGGCGTGCTGCCCGCCGATTTCTCGATCTATCTCCACCACCCCACGGTGACCGACCCGAGCATGGCGCCGCCGGGCCAGTCCACCTTCTACGCGCTGGTGCCAGTGGCGCACATGGGCAAGCTGGCGGTAGACTGGGAGCAGGTGGGCCCGATGCTGGAAAAGCGCATCCTGGATGAAGTGGGCCGACGCCTTATCCCCGACATCCATGACCGCATCGTGACCAAGTTCCATTACGCCCCGCGCGATTTCGCGATGGACCTCAACGCCCACATGGGCAGCGCCTTCAGCCTCGAGCCGACCTTGACCCAGAGCGCCTGGTTCCGCGGCCACAACCGCGACGATGTGATCAAGAATTTTTACCTCGTGGGGGCAGGAACGCATCCCGGCGCGGGGATCCCCGGCGTCGTCGGGAGCGCGAAGGCGACTGCGGGGTTGATGATCGGAGATCTTTCGGAATGAAACGCCTCGCCGTCTATTGCGGGTCGGCCTCGCCCGCCGACCTGCGCTACATCGAACTCGCGCGCGAGGTCGGGCGCGGGCTGGCGGAGCGCGGGATCGGCGTGGTCTATGGCGGGGGACGGCTCGGGCTGATGGGCGCGGTAGCCAGCGGCGCGCTCGATGCCGGGGGCGAGGTGATCGGCGTAATTCCCGATGCGCTCGCGAACTCCGAGGTCGCCAACCGCGACTGCACCCAACTCTACACCGTGAGCGGGATGCACGAGCGTAAACAGCGATTTACCGACTTGTCCGACGGTTTCGTCACCATTCCGGGCGGAGTTGGGACGATGGACGAATTGTGGGAGGCGGTCAGTTGGGCGCAGCTCGGCTATCACACCAAGCCGGTCGGTTTGCTCAACGCGTTCGGCTTTTACGATCACCTGATCGCGTTCAACCGCCACATGGCCGAGGTCGGCTTTGTCCGGCCTGCACACCAGGGGATCATCATCGCCGACGACAGCTTGCCCGGCCTGCTCGACAAGATGGCGGCGTACAGGCCGCACACGCCGATCTTCCAGATGCAGGCGAGCGAGTTGTGAGCGGCCTTCGATGAGACGGCCACGCCGCATCGTCCCGCGGATGCTGGCCCCCAGCACTATCCTGCGCGCGACGCCGCTGCAGGCGGGCGGCGGTCGCGAGCGAGAGGACCTGCTCGATTATGCCGAGCGCGCCATCGGCAAGGGTTCGAAGAGCTTCGCCCTCGCCAGCCGACTGTTCGACAGCGCCACCCGCGACAAGGTCTGGCTGCTGTATGCCTGGTGCCGCCGGTGCGACGATCTTGCCGACGCGCAGGAACTGGGCGGCGAGTTGGGCGAACAGGAAGGCGCCGAGCGCCGGATCACCGCCATCCGTCTGCTGACCGAGCGCGCGTTTCAGGGCCTGCCCACCGCCGATCCGGCATTCGACGCGTTCGGCCTGGTCGCGCGCGAATGCGGGCTGACCCGCGAAATGGCCGAAGACGTGATCATGGGTTTCGAGCTCGACGCGGTTGGCTGGCGTCCGCGCAGCGAGGCCGATCTGGCGCGTTACTGCTACCACGTCGCCGGCGCGGTCGGGGTGATGATGGCCGTGGTCATGGGGGTCGACCGCAACGATTCGTGGATGCTCGATCGCGCATGCGATCTGGGGTTCGCGTTCCAGCTCGCCAACATCGCGCGCGACTTCGACGAGGACGACAAGGCCGATCGCAGCTACCTGCCGATCGAATGGCTGGTGGAGGAGGACATCGAGCCGGGTCAGCAGATGAAGCCGCATCACCGGCAGGAACTGGCCGACATGGCCGCGCGGCTGATCCGCCGGATGGAAAAGCACGAGGCATGGGCCCGCCTGGGTGCGGCCCGGCTGCCGTTCCGCAGCCGGTGGGCGGTGCTCGCCGCGGCGCGCATTTATGGCGCGATCGGGCGGCGGGTGGTCGAACTGGGCCCGAACGCGTGGGATCACCGGGTGGTGATCGGGCGGCGCGAGAAGCTGCGCCATGTGTCGGCCGCCTTGTGGGAAGCGATTCGCAACAAGCCCGAGGAACCCGCTGAGCCGCCTGCGTGGAACCGGGGCGATATCCTGATCGACGTGCGCATGGCCGGACCGATCGCACCACCGTCGATGGAGCCGCTCGAATAGTGAGCCGCTTGCCGCCCGCTTCGCGGCGCACTAACCCGCTGGCATGATTACCAAGCTTCTGATCGCCAATCGCGGCGAGATCGCCTGCCGCGTCATGCGCACCGCGCGCGCGATGGGGATCGCCACCGTCGCAGTTTATTCGGACGCCGATGCCGGGGCGCTGCACGTGCGCGAGGCTGATGAAGCGGTGCATATCGGTCCATCGCCTGCGAATGAGAGTTATCTTGTCGGCGAGAAGATACTCTCGGCGGCGGAAGAGACCGGAGCCGACGCGATCCATCCCGGTTACGGCTTCCTCAGCGAAAACGCCGACTTCGCCCGCGCGGTGATCGCGGCCGGTCTCATCTGGGTCGGTCCCAAGCCGGAAAGCATCGAGGCGATGGGGCTGAAGGACGCCGCCAAGGAGCGGATGATCGCCGCCGGGGTGCCGGTAACGCCGGGCTATCTTGGCGACGATCAGACGGTCGAGCGGCTCAGGGCCGAGGCCGACGCGATCGGCTACCCGGTGCTGATCAAGGCGGTCGCCGGCGGCGGCGGCAAGGGGATGCGCAAGGTCGACGATGCTGCCGATTTCGAGGCCGCGCTGCAGTCGTGCCGGCGCGAGGCGACCGCCAGCTTCGGCAACGACCAGGTCCTGCTCGAAAAGTGGATCACCTCGCCCCGCCATATCGAGGTGCAGGTGTTCGGCGACAGCCACGGCAATGTCGTCCACCTGTTCGAACGCGACTGCTCGCTTGCAGCGCCGCCACCAGAAGGTGATCGAGGAAGCCCCCGCCCCCGGCATGGACCCGGAGACGCGCGAGGCGATCTGCGCCGCCGCCGTCCGCGCCGCCAAGGCGGTCGATTACGAGGGCGCGGGCACGATCGAATTCATCGCCGACGCCAGCGAAGGCCTGCGCGCCGACCGCATCTTCTTCATGGAAATGAACACCCGCCTGCAGGTCGAGCACCCGGTGACCGAGGAGATCACCGGCGTCGATCTGGTCGAGTGGCAGTTGCGGGTTGCGAGCGGGGAGGCGATCCCGCTGAGGCAGGAAGAGCTATCGATCAACGGCTAGGCCATCGAAGCGCGGCTGTATGCGGAGGACCCGGCGAAGGGGTTTTTGCCGAGCACGGGCACGTTTGGAATGACCTCAAACTGCCCCTGGGCACAGCCGAACCTTCACGACCCGCGTCGAAACCGGAGTGGAAGAAGGCGATGTCGTTTCGCCCGTTTTACGACCCAATGATCGCAAAACTGATCGTCCACGCGAAGAACCGCGAGGACGCAATCGACGCTTTGCGCGTTGTGCTGGCGGCACGAAATGCTGGCCAGTCAAAACAAACGCAGGATTCCTGAACTCGCATTCTGGATGATCCCGACTTTGAGGCCGGACGATGGATACTGGGCTCATCGGCAATCGCCTCGAGAGCTTCATCCCACGATCCGAGGCGTCACGAGAGTCCTGCAGTCGGTCGCGCATATGATGGTGGATCGCGCGTTAGGCGGGCAAGCAGACACCGTTCGCGAGGCCTATTTGGCCATCGACAATGGCCCTTGGTCGAACTCAGGTTTTCGCCTCAACCACGAGCCAGCGCCGACCATTGTGCGGGTGACGGATGGTTCGAACGAATACGAGTTCGAATTCGCCGATCGAGTCTATCCATGACAGCCTATGCGGTGGAATCGACGCCGAACGGCTACGCGGTTGGCGAAGATGGCGTCACTCGGATGTTCAATCCGACGCGAATTGACGGCACCGGCCACTACTCCGCCCACGACGGCGACATCATCGCCCCCATGCCGGGCAAGGTCATCGCGGTCGATGTGGCGCAAGGGCAGAGCGGTCAACCGCCGGCCAGCGGCTGATGGTGCTCGAGGCGATGAAGATGGAGCACGCGCTCACCGCGCCGTTCGACGGGACCGTGACCGCACTCAACGTCAGCGAAGGCAGCCAGGTGCAGGTCGAGGCGGTGCTGGCGGCGGTGGAGCCGGCCGCCAAGGAATGACCTGGCAGCGCGAACTCGAGCGAACTGCGCCGCCGCGAGGCGCTGGCCGAGCAAATGGGCGGCCCGGACAAAATCGCGCGCCAGCACGGCCGCGGCAAGATGGACGCCCGCGCGCGGATTGCGGCGCTGGTCGATCCGGGCAGTTTCCGCGAGATCGGCAAGATCGCCGGCAAGGGTACCTACGACGAAGACGGCGAACTCTCCGGCGTCATCCCCGCCCCGTTCCTGTTCGGCAAGGCCACCATCAACGGCCGCCCGGTAGTCGCCACAGCGGACGATTTCACCATTCGCGGCGGCGCGGCGGACGCCGGCATCGGGCGCAAGATGGTCCAGGCCGAAAGGATGGCGCACGAGCTGAAGCTGCCGATCATCCGCATGATCGACGGCACCGGTGGCGGCGGCTCGGTCAAGACGCTCGAGATGATCGGCGCGACTTACATCCCCGCGGTGACGCCATGGGGCGATGTGGTGAAGAACCTCGATACTGTGCCGGTGGTGGCGCTGGCGCTGGGGCCGACGGCGGGGCTTGGTGCGGCGCGCATCGTGGCCAGTCACTATTCGGTAATGGTCCGCGGCCTCAGCCAGATCTTTGCCGCTGGCCCTGCGGTGGTCGACGCGATGGGCGAAGCATGGCGCGATGCGCCGCAAAGCCACGAAGATGCCAAGGAGGCGCTGGGCGGCAGCGCGATCCACACCCGCAACGGGGTGGTCGACGACGAAGTGGCGAGCGAGGCCGAAGCCTTCGCTCGCGCGAGGCACTTCCTGTCGTTCATGCCCGAATACGTCGGCCAACGCGCCCGCCGCGTCGACAGCGGCGACCCTGCCGACCGCCGCGAGGAGGCGCTGCTCAGCCTCGTTCCGCGCGGCGACAAGGAAGTCTATTCGATGCGGCGTGCGCTCGACATGGTGTTCGACCACGGCACCGCGTTCGAGATAGGGCGTAACTGGGGCCGCGCCGCGATCACCGCCCTCGCCCGCCTCGATGGCTGGCCGGTGATGGTGCTGGCGAGCGACCCGAGCTTCCTCGGCGGATCGTGGGACGCCAAGACCTCCGAAAAGGTCGAACGCTTCGTCAAACTTGCGGACCAGTTCCGCCTGCCGATCGTGCATCTGGTTGACAATCCAGGCTTTATGATCGGGCGCGAGGCGGAAATGGCTGGCACGATCCGCTATGGCGTGCAGGCGATGAACGCGGTGTACAAGGCGACCGTGCCGCTCGCCTCGGTGGTCATGCGCCGCGCCTACGGCATCGCCGGCAGCGCGATGTCGAACGCCGACCGCTACCAGTACCGCTATTGCTGGCCCTCGGGCGACTGGGGCAGCCTGCCGATCGCGGGCGGGCTCGAGGTGGCCTACAAATCCGAAATCGAGGCAGCGGACAACCCGGCGGCGGAGCTCGAAGCGATCCGCGACAGGCTGGCGAAAGTCACCTCACCCTTCCGTAGCGCCGAACGCTTCAACGTCGAAGACATCATCGACCCGCGCGACACCCGGCCCTTGCTGTGCGAATTCGCCGGTCTCGCGTGGCGCGCACTGGGCGCCGACGGCTGATCTAGGAGCGCGGCTTGGGCGGGTTGAGGCGGCGGAACAATCGCCCCTTCTCGCTGAAAAGCACCATCGCCAGGCTGAGCAGCCCCGCAAGCAGCAGCGCCCATGCCAGCGGGCGCGCGGTGCCGTCGAACGCCTGCCCGATCAGCGCGCCGAGCACCGCCGAAGTCACCATCCGCAGGAACGACTGCGCCGAAGATGCCGAGCCGGCGATATGCTGGAACGGCTGCATCGCGATCGAGCCGAAGTTGGCGCCGACGAATCCGAGCAGCGCCATGTTGGTCGCCATCAAGGGCAGGAACTGCCACAGCTTTTCCTCGCCCGAGCTCGCCGCCAGCACCTGCAGCACCGAGGTCGCGATGAACGCCAGCAGGGCGGTATGCGAGACCCGCCGTGCGCCAAACCGTTCGACGATCCGCGAATTGAAAAAGTTCGACAGTCCCATGCCCGCCGCCGCACCGCCGAAGATGAACGGGAAGTATGGCCCCATGTGGAACGTGTCACTGACCAGCTGCTGGGCCGAATTGAGGAACCCGAACAGCGCGCCGAACACCAGGCTCGACCCGATTACGTAGCCGATCGCGTCACGCCGCAGGAACGCCTCGCGCATGTTGCGCAACACAGGTGCGAGCGAGATCGGCTGGCGGTCTTCCGCATGGAGGCTCTCGGGCAGGCCGCGCCAGGTCCAAATGCCGACGACGATCGCCAGTAGCGCCATCATCCGGAAGATCCATCGCCACCCCGCGAACAGCAGAACCGTCTGGCCGAGGAACGGCGCGAACACCGGCACCACCATGAATACCATCATGATGGTCGACATCATCCGCGCCATCCGGTCGCCGCCCACCCGATCGCGGATGATCGCCGCCGGCAGCACCGATAATCCGGCGGTCATGAATGCCTGGGTCATCCGCAACCCGATCAATACGTCGAAGGTGGCGACCAGCGAACACACCAGCGACAGCACCACATAGATCGCGATCGACCCCAGCAGGATCGGCCGCCGTCCGTAGCGGTCCGCCAGCACCCCGGGGGCGAGCGCCCCCAGCCCCGATCCCAGCAGGTAGGCACCGATGACCAGCTGCCGCTGATTGCCCAGCGCGCCCAGATCGTCGCCGATCATCCCCAGCGCCGGCAGCATCGAATCGATGCCGAGCGCCTGCAGGCTCATCAGCGCGGCCATCATGAACACCAGGCTCCGCTCGCTCATCGCGGCGAACGTGCGTTCTTCGGCGGGGGTGGCGGCTCCATGCATGGGCGGCGGGCCATGAACCGCTTGCGCAGCCTTGACCAGTTTAGATTTCCTGCGCGACCGGCTAGCTGTGCAGTGTGAACGCCGACGACCACGACGACGCCGATGAAGCGCAGGGCCTGCGCAAGATCATTCACGTCGACATGGATGCCTTCTTCGCCAGCGTCGAGCAGCGCGACGATCCCTCGCTGAAGGGCAAACCGGTTGCGGTCGGCGGGGCAGGCGGGCGCGGGGTGGTCGCGGCGGCGAGTTACGAGGCGAGGCGGTTCGGGGTGCGCAGCGCGATGCCTTCGGTCACCGCGCGCCGGCTTTGTCCCGACCTGATTTTCGTGCGCCACCGGTTCGATGCCTACAAGGAAGCCTCGCGCCAGATCCGCGCGATCTTCCTCGACTACACCCCCCACGTCGAGCCGCTCAGCCTCGACGAGGCCTATCTCGACGTCACCGACGACTTGAAAGGAATCGGTAGCGCGACACGCATCGCCGAAGATATCCGTCGCCGCATCCGTGAGGACACCGGCCTCACCGCGAGCGCGGGGGTGAGCTACAACAAGTTCCTCGCCAAGCTCGCCAGCGACCAGAACAAGCCCGACGGGCTGTGCGTGATCCGCCCCGGCCAAGGCGCGGCATTCGTCCAGTCGCTACCGATCCGCCGGTTCCACGGGGTCGGCCCCAAGGGCGCCGAGAAGATGGCACGACTGGGGATCGAGACCGGAGCCGATCTGGCATCAAAAGACGCCGCGTGGATGCGCGCGCACTTCGGCAGCTTCGCCGATTACCTCTATCGCGCCGCCCGGGGCATCGACCTGCGCCCGGTGCGCGCCAACCGCATCCGCAAGTCGGTGGGGGGCGAGCGAACCTTCAACGAGGACATCTCGAGCGGGCCGGCGCTGCGCGATACGCTGGAGGGCATTATCGATATCGTGTGGGAATCGATCGATCGTACCCAGTCCAAAGGGCGCACGGTGACGCTCAAGATGAAATACACCGATTTCCAGATCATGACCCGGGCCAAGTCGCTGCCTCGTGCGGTGGCCGACAAGGCGGAATTCGCCGGCCTCGCCCGGGCGCTGCTCGATGAAGCGCTGCCGCTTCCGTTGCCGATCCGGTTGATGGGCCTGACGCTGTCGAACCTCGAACGCGACGGCGAGGTGGAGCGGCCGCGCGACGACGCGCAGCTCAGCCTGCTCTAGCGCAACCGTCCGCGCCACGCGGCGATCCGCGCGCGGGTGAGCGGGGTCAGCGGTTCGGGCAGCGAGTGCGTCGAAAAGAAGCGTGCCTCGACGATCTCCCGCTCGTCGGGGCGCGGCCGGTCGCGGGTGCTGGCGGCGATCAACCACGCAGTGTGTGGTGACCCCGAGATAGTCTCCTCGAGCCGTTCAAGCACCCGCACGCCTTCGATCGCACAGCCGACTTCCTCGGCGATCTCGCGCCGGGCCGCGTCTTCGGGCGCTTCGCCGCGGCCCAGTCCGCCCCCCGGCAGCGACCATCCGCCCGAGCCATAGCTGTGCCGCACCAGCAGCAGCCGCCCTTGCGCGTCGGTCACGAACACCGAGACACCCGCCAGCCGGATGCGCGCGAACTTGCGCCAGCGGTGGCGCACCCGGTACGCGAGCGGCATCAGCGCCCGGTGCAGCGATCGCGGGATCAGGTGAAGCACGTGACCGGCTGTTTGGCTGCGAATAACAGGCGCGCGATCGGCAAGTCGCTACATCCGGCTACGGCGTCATCAAGCACCCGTCGCTTGGCATCGCCGCGGATCACCAGCAACAACCGATCGCTCGCGAGCAGCGACGGGAGCGTCAGGCTTACCCGGTCGAACGGCGCTTCGGGGGGCAGTGGATCAGGGGTCAGGCGGCGGATCGCCTGCGCATCGTCGACTTGCGGATCGGTGCTGGGGAACAGCGAGGCGACGTGCCCGTCTTCGCCCATCCCGAGCCAGGCAAGCGCGAAATGCGGGACTTGCTCCATCACCGTCAGGGTTACGACTTCCGCCCCGGCCGGCTCCAGCACCGCGCGAATACGCCCGGTGTTGGACGCGGGATGATCTTCGGCCACCACCCGGTCGTCACCCGGCCACACCGTCACCCGGCGCCAGTCGAGCGATGCGGCGGCCAATTGTTCGAGGATCGGGAACGGGGTCGATCCACCCGGCACGGTGATCGCGATCGGTCCATCGTTCACGCTCAAAGCGGTTTCAAGCTGTCGGGCGATCCAGCGGGCGATCGCGGAATCGTCGGCCCCTTCGATGATTTCGACGTCGGTCACCCGATTCGCATAGCACTGGCACGCGCGCCCTTCATCCCCGGCGGCTCGCGGTTCATCCGAGCAGGCCTCGCGCGGATAACCCGATGATCACCGCGGCCAGCCCGGTGACCCCCGCGAGGGTCCACCGGATCGCCCGCAACGGCCATCGATCGAGTTCGCCGCCCACCATCGCGCCCAGCGCGATCGCCGCGCTGCCGCCGATGGCTCCGCCCGCCCCCGCCAGCCACGCAGAGCCTCCGGCGGCGAATGCGAACACCAGGAACCGCGCCGCATCTCCCAGTTGCCGGGCGAGGAGCACGACAAGGATCGCGAACAGCGAACGGGTCGGTTCATCGGGCAACGCCGGGCGGCGGTGCCAGGCCAGTTCAAGCGCGGCGATCAGCAAACCGAAAGCAACCAGCATGTTCGCCGCGGGTCCGGGCAAAACCAGCGCGAGCGCAAGCGCTGCAGCCGCCATCGCAAAGGCGGAAAGCGTCGAGGCCAGCACGCCGACCGCGAGCAGGCCGCCTCCCCCTCCCAATCGTTCGGCAAGGCGTGCCGCAAGTAGCTGGTCGCGCCCGCCGAGCGACAGCGCGAACACGCTCGCCAGCGCGAACAGGAACGATGCGGCCGCCATCGCCGGCTAACGCGTGCGCTTTTTGGTGCCGAACAACGCGTCGCGCATCAGGTAGAAGATGGTGTGCTGCTCGATAGTCCCCCGGAAGCGATCGGCGCCAGGCCCCGACGCGCGCACGGCGACATCTTCGCCGCCGTGCGTTTCCGCGATCAGCGGCACCAGTGCCTGCTGGCGATAATCATGATCGGCGGTGTCCTCGTCCGCCGGGTCGGGCCGGTCCTTGCCCCCTGCCGCGACCGCGCCCGAGCCGTTGGCATAGCCCAGAGTGGTGTATTCCTTGCCGTTCTTGTCGAGGACGGGCTTGCCGCCTTCGCGCACCGTGTCGAGGATCGGATTGCCGCGCTGCGGATAGCCGCTGATCGTCAGCGTGTGGCTGTGATCGGCGGTCGAGACGATCAACGTATCGTCGAGATCAACCAGGCTGAGCGCGCGCGCCACCGCGGCATCGAGTGCCGCGGTATCGACCAGCGCGCGGTAGGCGTTCCCGGCGTGGTGCGCGTGATCGATCCGTCCGCCTTCGACATACAGGACATATCCCTTGCGGCTGCGCGAGAGATGCCGGATCGCCTTTTCGACCATGTCGGCAAGCGCCGGCTCGGCACCGGGGTCGATCGCACGGTCAGCCTCGTATTGCATGTGGCTCGGCTCGAACAGGCCGAGGAATGGCGCCTTGCCGTTCGCATCCCAGCCCGCGAACTGCGCGCCGTTCCACGCATAGGTGCCGCCCGGATGCGCGGCGGCCCATTCGCCGGTCAGGTCGCGGCCGTCCTTGCGACTGCCGGTCTTGGATGGATATTCGGGATCGGCCGCGTTGGCGGGCAGGAACATCGATCGACCGCCGCCGATCGCCACCGCCAGCTTCGGCCCCACCGCACCTTCGATGAACTGGCGCGCGATGTCCTTGCATCCCGCAGCAGCGGCGGCGGCCGGCAGCTCCTTGTCCGATTCCCAGTCGCGGCCCGGGGTCTGCGCATAGGCAGCCGCCGGCGTTGCATGCGTCAACCGCGCGGTCGAGATCACCCCTGTTGCAAGGCCCGCATCCTGCGCCATCGCAATGATGGAGCGCAGCTCGTGTCCTTTGGACGATGCGCAATCGCCCTCTTTGGATTCCGGCCCGACATCGATGGTGCCGGCGTTGGCCTTGACCCCGGTCATGAACGCCGTGGCGGTAGGCGCGCTGTCGGACACTTGCGCGTCGTTGGAATAGGTCTTCACCAGCGCTGCGTAATCGAGCGAATCCATCGCCGTCTCGGTCGATTCTCCGTCGGCGCCGGCCACTTGCCCCTGCCAGATGCGCCCCGCGGTAATCGTCGACACGCCCATGCCGTCACCGATGAAGATGATCAGGTTCCTGGCCTTTTCGCCGTGACGCGGCGATGCGCGGTGCGCGGCGGCCTGCGCCTCACCCTGCGTGCGATACGCATCGGTCGTTGCGGCCGGCGCGGCGATCAGCGGCGCGTGCGCCGCGCTCAGCATAAGTCCTGCGAGCAGCAGGGCCCGGTTGGTGAAATGCGACGTCATGGAATGGTCTCCCCGAAAGTGAGCCCTGCCTATGCGCGGCGATCGCGAACGGCAAATGACAAGATACGCGCCAGGCGATAGGCGTTTGCCAAACACGAAACGGGAGATGGACGATGCAGTTCGAACACGGATTGGCAGCGGTGGTCACGGGCGGCGCATCAGGCCTCGGCAAGGCGAGCGCGACGGCGCTGGCGAACGCGGGGTTCAAGGTCGCCATCTTCGACGTCAACGAGGAAGCGGGCGAGGCGCACGCGGCCGATATCGGCGGGCTGTTCGCCCGGGTCGACATCACTGACGAGGCGTCGGTTGTCGCCGGATTCGACAGGGCCCGCAGCGCGCACGGGCAGGAACGGCTGACGGTCCATTGCGCGATGACCAGCCGACGCGGCAAGACGGTGGGCTGGGACAAGGCGACGGGCGGATACAAGCGTCTGTCGACCGAAGACTATGCCTTCGGCGCAGAAGGCGTGCTGGTGTCGAGCTATCGCGTTGCCTCCATCTCCGCCCTCGGCATGGCCAACGCCGAACCGCTCAACGACGATGGCGAGCGCGGTGCGATCATCCTCACTGCCAGCGTGGCGGCGCAGGACGGTCAGATCGGCCAGGTGATCTACGGTTCGTGCAAGGCCGGGGTGAACGGCCTTGTCCTGCCGATGGCGCGCGACCTGATGGACCTCGGCATCCGGGTCAATTCGATCATGCCGGGTATCTTCGCCACGCCGTTGATGCTGGGCATGAAGGACCGAAACCCGGCGGTGTGGGACCAGCTCAACGCCTCCGTTCCCTTTCCCAAGCGCCTCGGCGAGCCCGAGGAATTCGCCAGCCTGGTGCTCGAGATCGCGCGCAACGGCTACCTCAACGCGCACCAGTTCCGGCTCGACGGCGGCATCCGGATGCCGCCCAAATAGGCTCAGCCCAGCTTGGGAATGCCGTCGCGGATCGCGTCGATCAGGCCAAGCGGATCGTCGACCATCACATGATGCGCGGCGTGCGGCAGGCCGGTGACGAAGCGCAGGTCGGGGATCATCGCCTTCATCTCGGCGACCCGTTCCGGTGTCAGCAAGGCTGACAACTCACCGTAGATGATCCCGATCGGCGCGCGCGCGCGTGCGACCAGCCCTTCAGCCAGGTCGCCGCGCTCGAACTTGGACCAGAATTGCGGATCGAAGCGCCACGTCCAACCAGCCGGATCGTCGGCCGTCGCGGGCACTTCGTGCAGCGATCCGCGGGCCATGTGGTCGATAATCTCGGGCCGTCCGCTGTCCTGTTCGGGAAGGAAGCGGAACCGTCGCAAACCGTCGGCAAGCGTGGGGTATCGATTGTGCGCGCTGCGCCCTTGCGCCAAACGCGGTGGCGGGCCGCCGCCCTGCTTGGGCGGAGACGAATCGACCAGCATCGCACCACGGATCGCTTCGGGATGCTCGGCGCAGATATACAGCGTCGGAAAACCGCCGAACGAGTGCGCGATGACAACCGGCGGTTCGCCCGACGCGGCGAGCCCGGCGATTTCGATCGCGGTGATCGCCTCCTTGGCGAAAGTCGGGATCGCGTAGCTTTCGCGCCAGCCCGATCGGCCCATCCCTGACCACGAGATTGCCGCGCAGCGATAATCGGCGGCAAAGAACGGGGCGATCATGCTCCACCAGTCGGCATGCGCGGCGTTGCCGTGGAGGAACAGCAAGCCCGGCTTGCCGACCTCACCCCAGGTCAGCAGTTCGATCGCGGCCCCATCGACGTCGAACGTCGAGCGTTCCGGCACGATTGCCAGCACCGCATCGAACCACGCCGCCGCCGGCGGCCGTTCGCCGCCAAATCGCCCCAGCAGCGATCCGTCCTCAACTATTTCCAATTCGGCCAAGCAGAACTCCTCCCCTCGTCCGCAATCGCCAAGTTGCTCGCGGCTGGCAAGTCGGAGGAAGGGGTCACGGCGCGCTGGCGCCGGACGTTTAGGGGGTTGGAGCGGGCAGCGGGAATCGAACCCGCACGTCCAGCATGGGAAGCTGGCAGGCTACCACTACATCATGCCCGCGCTCGAGCGCGCGCATTAGCGTGACGCCCTCACTGCGGTCAATCGCATGATTGGACCCGCCTTAAATACCCAGCGACCGACTGCGCCGGACCGGTCCTTCAGACGTCATCCGCCGAAACGGGTTCCGCGGCGGCCGTTTCCTTGGCTCCCTTGCGCTCGGTGAACCACATGATCGCCAACGCTCCTTCGAACAGCATCAGCAACGGGATCGCCAGCATCAGCTGGCTGACCACGTCGGGCGGCGTAGCGACCGCGGCGACGATGAACACCGCGACGATCGCATAGCGCCGGGCGCCCGCCAGCTGCGCGCGGCTGACGATCCCCGCTCGGTTGAGCAGCAACAGCAGCACCGGCAGCAGGAAGCTGAGGCCAAATGCCAGGATGAACTGCATCACCAGGCTGAGGTAGTCTTCGGAATTGGGCAAAGCCTCGATCTCGACCCCGCCCGGCGCGCCCTGGAAGCCGAGGAACCAGTGGAACGCGGTCGGCATGACCACGTAATACGCGAGCGCACCGCCCGCGACGAACAGCACCGGCGTTGCGAGCAGGAACGGCAGGAAAGCCCGCTTTTCCTTCGCGTAGAGCCCCGGCGCGACGAACGCCCACAACTGGTTGGCGATGATCGGGAAAGCGATGAAAAAGGCTGCGAACAGCGACACCTTGAGCTCGACGAAGAACTGTCCGTAGAGCTTGGTGTAAATGAGCTTGGTCTGACCGGCGGCGCGCAGCGGCTGGACCAGGAACGCGAGAATGTCCTGCGCGAAATAGAAGCAGACGCCGAAGGCGATGCGCGAGCGCGAGGAACGCCCGCAACAGCCGCGCGCGCAGCTCGACCAGGTGATCGAGCAGCGGGCGCCTGCGTATCGTCGAGATCGCGGATCGAGAACGCCATCAGCGGAGCGGCAACTGGGGTTCGTCTTGCGTGTCGGTGACGGTCGGCTCGTCCGGCGCCTGACTGCCGGATAACTGATCGCTTGGCGTTTCGGCGCGCGATTCAGCGCTCGGCGGTGGTGGTAGCGGACGCATTTCGTGGTCGGACAAGTCGATCGGCGGATGGTCGGCCATGATCCGTGCGTTCTGCTCGGCCCACTTCTTTTCCATGTCCTCCATCTCGGCTTCGCGGATCATCGTCTCAATCCCGGCGCGGAAATGATTCGACGTGCGGCGGACCTTGCCGATCCACTTCCCCGCGGTGCGCAACGCGCGCGGCAAATCCTTGGGGCCGATCACGACCACCGCGACGACCACGATCATCAACAGTTCGGAGGCGCCGATATCGAACATGGAACTGCAGCGCCCCGCGAGGGGCGCCTAATCGCTCAGTCGCGATGCTCGGCGCCGGGATGCGGATCCTTCGCCGCCTCGGCCGCCGGCTTGGCGTCATGATGAGGACCCTGGAGCGTATGGACCTTGGGCGCAGCGCCCGGGTTCAAATCGTCCTCGTTCATGCCCTGCTTGAAGCTTTTGATGCCCTTGCCGAAGTCACCCATGATTTCGGCCACCCGTCCGCGTCCGAACAGGACGAGCACGATCAGCAGCACGATCAGCCAATGCCAGATGGAAAACGAGCCCATGGGTAATCTCCTTGTGCCCTATCTAGGCCAGCGAAGGCGGATTTGCCAGCCTAGGTGGTGGTTTCTTCGGCCTCTTCCGGCCCGCCGGTGAGCGCATCGAACGCGTCATCCACCGGATCGAGCAGACCCGCTGCCTTGAGTTCGTCGATACCGGGCAGATCCTTGCGCGAGGCGAGGCCGAAATGGTCGAGAAATTCGGGCGTGGTGGCATAGATCACAGGGCGCCCGGGCACTTCGCGCCGTCCGGCGACCCGCACCCAGCCCGCTTCCATCAAGACGTCGAGCGTTCCGGGGGAAGTCTGCACCCCGCGGATCGCCTCGATCTCGGCGCGGCTGACCGGCTCGTGATAGGCGACGATCGCCAGCACCTCGGTTGCCGCGCGGCTCAACCGGCGCACCTGCTCGCGCTCGCGGCGGAGGATGTGCGCGAGATCGGGTGCGGTCTGAAACTGCCACCGACCGCCGCGTTCGACGAGGTGAATGCCGCGCGCCTGGTAGTGCGAGGCCAGTGTGGCGAGCGCTCGGCGCACGTCACCGGCAGCCGCGTCGCCCAGATGACCGGCTAGCGCGTCCGCCGACAAGGGTTCTTCCGCGGCGAACAGTGTCGCCTCGATCGCGCGTTCCAGCTCAGCAGTCACGCGACGACCCGGCGCAGGCGCAGCGGACCGAAGGGGTCGTCCTGCGCCAGTTCGGCCCGACCCAGCCGCGCGAGTTCGAGCGCGGCGACGAAACTCGAAGCGAGCGCGGATTTGCGCAAGCGTGGCTCGGCATGCGGCGGGAGGAAATCGCGCAGTTCCATCCAGTCGAGCGTTACACCGAGCATGGCCGAGACCCGGTCGAGCGCTGAATCAAGCGTCATCACCGGGCGGTCGCGAACCATATGGACCACTGGCGCTGTGCGCGCGTTTACCTGACTGTAGGCCTGGACCAACGCGAACCAGTCGCATTGCCACACGGTTTTGCGGTCGGTGCGCAAGCCTTCCGGCGCTCCCCGAGCGAACACGTCGCGGCCAAGCCGATCACGCGCCATCAGCCGGGCAGCGGATTCGCGCATCGCCCCCAGCCGCGCGAGCCGCAACTGCAGCCGCAGCGCCAGTTCTTCGGGCCCTGGATCTTCCTGCTCCTCGCGCGGGAGCAGCAGCGCCGACTTGAGATAAGCGAGCCACGCGGCCATCACGAGGTAATCGGCAGCCAGCTCCAGCCGCAGTGCCTCGGCGCGCTCGATATAGGCGATGTATTGATCGACCAGCGCGAGGATCGAGATCGCCTTGAGATCGACCTTTTGCCGCCGCGCAAGGTCGAGCAGCAGATCGAGCGGGCCTTCCCACCCGTCGAGTTCGAGATAGAGCGAAGTGTCGTCGGTGGGTGCAGAGGCGGGGCCGGACCAGTCGTCGGCGGGCGGATCGCCCAGATCGAGAACCAGTGCGTTGTCGCTCACGCCGACGCCCCGGCGATCGCCAACAGCGTATCGCGCTGCGCGAGCAATTCGGCCTTGTCGCCCTGCGGTTCCCCGCCAGTGCCCTCTAGCGCCCTGTCGAGCCGTGCGGCGGTCTGGGCCGACATGGACGGCAGGCGCCGCACGATTTCGGACATGTCGTCCATCTTCGCCCAGCAATTGAGCGCCAGATCGCAGCCCGCTGCTATCGCCAGTTCGGCGCGTTCGGGGACCGTGCCAGACAACGCCTCCATGTCGAGATCGTCGGTCAACAGGAGACCGTCGAATCCGATCCGGCCACGGATCACCTCGCGGATCACGGTCGGGGACTGGGTCGCCGGGCGATCCGCGTCCCATGCGGTAAACACCAGGTGGCCCGTCATGCCGATCAGCGCATCATTCAGAGCGCGAAACGGCGCGAGATCGACCTCGAGCGCTTCTACCCCTTCGGTGACGGTAGGGAGCTGCTTGTGTGTGTCGACCGAAGTGCGGCCGTGGCCGGGCATATGCTTGATGCAACCCGCGACCCCGGCAGCCGCGAGGCCTTCGAGAATCGCGCGCCCCAACGCCGCCACCCGCAATGGCTCGAAGCCCAGGGCGCGATCACCGATCACATCGTGTGCGCCATGCTGGCGCACGTCGAGCGAGGGATAGTAATCGACCGTGACGCCCGCTTCGGCCAGTTCGATCCCCATCGCGTGGGCGTTCATCCGCGCCGCCGCGATCGCCGATGACGGCGCAATCTCGTACAGCGCGTCGAACGCAGCACCGGCGGGGAAGGCGCTGAACTGTGGCGGACGCATGCGGGCTACGCGGCCGCCTTCCTGGTCGATCGACACCAGCAGCTTGTCGCGACCGTGGATGGATCGCAGATCATCGGTCAGCGCCCGCACCTGCGCGGGCGTATCGATGTTGCGGCCGAACAGGATGTATCCCGCAGGATCGCATTCGCGAAAAAACGCGCGTTCGTCGTCGGTCAGTTCGAGGCCGGCAAGGCCGAAAATCGCGGGCGTCATGGCCACGAGATTCGCACGGAACGCGCGCGCGCTGCAAGCGTCACGCCGGGGCAATCCCCTGCGGTCTGCCGTGTCAGGCTAGCGCTTGACCTGACAATCGACCCCGTCGCCCGCCAAGGCATGGCAGAGCGCGCTCGCCGCAGCGGCGTTGCCGGCCATGGCCTGGAGGCGATAGACGGTGCCCATGTCGGCCTGGCCTACGACCACGCGATGGCTGACGCCGGCGAGCTTGTCGGTCCGCGCGAGCAGCTTCTGCCACCCGGCCTCGGCGGTTTCCTTGCTGGTATAGGCGCCAACCTGGACCGCCACGCCGCCGGACGCCGCCGCAGGAGAGGGGGTCTCGCCAGGTTTGGGCGCGTCGACAGTGGGCTTCGGCATTTCGTCCGCGATGCGGCCCTCGGTCGTCTTGCCCTCGCCCACCGCGGGTGCGAGATTGCCTGTGCCTTCGAACGTCTTGCCGCCCGGGTCCGCCGGCTTTTCCTTGTACGGACCTACCGGCGCGGGGATCGTGCTGCCGTCGGCGACCATCTCGGCATCGGGCGCGCGCTGGCCAAACCACCAGATGCCGCCCACCAGCGCGGCGAGCGCGAGCGCGGCGAACAAAGCGAAGCCGACGATGCGGCCGGTATCGACCCCGCCGTCGTCGTCGTCATCCTCGTCACCCGATTCGAGCCACGGCAACCGCTCGTCATCGTCGGCCAGAGCAAGCTGCTCGTCGGCCACATAATCGTCGTCGGGCATCCCGTCCCTGCTGTCCGCGCCGCCAATCATGGTCACATCTCCTCGACCGCCTCGACCCCCAATAGTGCAAGACCGTTACGGATGACTTGCCCGATCTGAGTCGCGAGGAAAAGTCTCGCCTGGGTCAAAGCCGGGTCGTGTGCCACGATGATGCGCTTGTCCGGCGCATCGTTGCCGGCATTCCAGAACGCATGGAACGCCCCAGCAAGATCATAGAGGAAGAAGGCCACCCGGTGCGGCTCGCGCGCCGATGCGGCCGCCTCTACCAGCCGTGGGAACTGCGCCGCCTGGCGAATCAGTGTGAATTCGTCCGTGCCCAGCCGGTCGAGCGCCGCGGGATCGGGCGCCAGCCCTTCCGCCGCCGCCTTGCGGAGCGTCGAATGGATGCGCGCGCTGGCGTACTGAACGTAGAATACCGGGTTGTCTTTCGACGCCTCGACGACCTTGGCGAAGTCGAACTCCATCTGCGCTTCGGGCTTGCGGGTCAGCATGGTGAAGCGGACCACGTCCTTGCCCACCTCGTTGACCACTTCGGCAAGGGTCACGAACGTTCCTGAACGCTTCGACATCTTGACCGGTTCGCCGCCGCGCAAAAGCTGGACCATCTGCACCAGCTTGACGTCGAACGGAATCTCGCGCCCTTCACCCTGCGCGAGCGCGGCGACCGCGGCCTTGATCCGCTTGACAGTACCCGAATGGTCGGCGCCCCAGATGTCGATCAGCTCGTCGGCGTGGGTGGCCTTCTGCATGTGGTACGCAAGGTCGGCGCCGAAGTAAGTCCAGTTGCCGTCGGACTTGCGGATCGGACGGTCCTGGTCGTCGCCAAATCTGGTGGAGCGGAACAGGGGCAGTTCCACCGGCTCCCAATCTTCAGGGGTCTTGCCCTTCGGGGCCTCGAGCACCCCGTCATAGACGAGGTCATGCGCGCGCATCCACGCTTCGGCCTCGGCCGGTTTGCCTTCGCTTTGCAGCACCGCCTCGGACGCGAATACGTCGTGCTCGATGCCGAGCAACGCGAGATCGGCGCGGATCATGTCCATCATCGCGTGGACGACGACAGGCTTGAAGGCGGGCAGCCAGTCGCGTTCCGGCGCATCGACGAAGCGATCGCCGAACTGGGCGGCGAGCACTTTGCCTACGGGGATCAGGTAATCGCCCGGATAGAGACCTTCGGGTATTTCGCCGATCAACTCACCCAAGGCCTCGCGATACCGCAGGTGCGCCGAGCGAGCGAGCACGTCGACCTGCGCCCCGGCATCGTTGACGTAGTATTCGCGGGTAACCGGATGACCGGTGTATTCGAGCAGGCTCGCAAGAGCATCGCCGACCACCGCACCGCGGCAATGGCCCATGTGCATCGGGCCGGTGGGATTGGCCGAGACGTATTCGACGTTGACTCGCCGTCCGGCCCCGGCTGCCGAGCGGCCGTAATCGGGTCCCAGCGCGGCAATCACGCGCAATTCGTCCAGCCACACGTCGTCGGCCAGCCGCAGATTGATGAACCCCGGCCCGGCGATTTCGGCGGAGGCGACCGCGGGTTCACGCTGCAAATGCGCGACGATTTTCTCGGCCAGCGCCCGTGGGTTGGTCGCGGCGTGTTTGGCAAGCGCCATCGCGGCGTTGGTCGCCAGGTCGCCGTGCGACGGATCGCGCGGCGGCTCGACCGTAACAGCGGCTTCGGACGCGCCAGGCGGCAGCGCACCTTCCATCTCGAGCGCGCGCAAAACCGCGCCGATCCGTTCGGCAAACGCCGCGTGCAAGGTCTGGGTATCCGACATGGCCGCGCGGGTTACCGATTGTGCGCGAAAGCGCAAGCCGCGGACCGCTTGCGGAAGCGCCCCTTAGCGGGTCGCGTTGTACGCCAGCTGCTGCTCGGTCAGCTGAAAGCCGATCAGCAGTTCGAACGTTGCACGCGCCACAGCCGCCTTGACGGCGGGATCAGTCAGCGGATCGATCGCCGCGTCGTCCTCGCCCGCCTTGCGCTTGCGGGTGATCTGGCTGCGGACGTCGGCCGGCAGGGTCGCCTCGGCCCGATCGACATAGGCACCGGCCTGGGCGCGGGCCTGGGCGCGTTCCTGGCCGTCGGCAAAGTTCACCGTCACCTGCCCGACACGCTTGGTCACCACCGATGTACCGGCGCGCAGGACCACCGAGTAATAGGGCAGTGTCACCTGACGCGCGCCGCGCGTATCGGTGCGCCGCGCAAGCACATCGAAGGTGGCGTTGGTATAGACCCGCTCGCTGGTGTCATCGCAGGTCGACCGAAGATTGGTGATCGACGCGGTCACGTCGAGATTGGCCGCAGACGTATCGCCCGGGACACGGAAGGTGGTGATGTCACCAGTGTAGTCGGGCACCCCGACCGCAGGGCAGACCGTGCGAACAGCCGAAATGCCGACACCTTCCTGGATTACCAGTTCGCCGCTACGCTTGCAGCCGGCGAGAGCGGCCCCCATCATCAAGAGAACGGTGAGGCGCACAGGCATTGTCATGGCAGGGTTGGTCCCGATAGTCGAAGTCAGCGGCCGCCCTAGCGGCGCGCGCGGGGAAGCGCTAGAGGCGCGCGCATGAACGCCCCCTTGCAACCGCTGCGCCCCGCCAGCGAGCGCCTGCCGCTGACACTGCTAATCGCCGCGCCGCGCGGTTTCTGCGCTGGGGTCGACCGCGCGATCGAGATCGTCGAGCGTGCAATCGAACGCTACGGCGCGCCCGTGTACGTGCGCCACGAAATCGTCCACAACCGCTTCGTAGTCGACGCATTGAAGGCGCAAGGGGCAATCTTCGTCGAGGAGCTTGACGAAGTGCCGCACGGCGCCCCGGTCGTTTTCAGCGCCCACGGGGTGCCCAAGTCGGTCCCCGCCGAAGCCGAGCGGCGCGAAATGATCTGGGTGGACGCGACCTGCCCTCTGGTCAGCAAGGTCCACCGCCAGGCCGAACGGCAGATCGAGGCCGGTCGGCACATCGTTTTTATCGGCCATCGCGGCCACCCCGAAGTGATTGGTACCATGGGGCAGGTCCCCGCTGGATCGATTACGCTGGTCGAGACCGTTGCCGACATCGACCTGCTCGATTTTGCCGTCGACGAGCCGCTGGCGTTCCTGACCCAGACCACTCTGTCGGTCGACGATACCCGCGCAATCGTAGCCGCGCTGCAGGCCAGGTATCCGCACGTGGTTGGGCCCAAGGCGGAAGATATCTGCTACGCCACCTCGAACCGGCAGGCCGCGGTCAAGGTGATCGCGCCGGGCAGCGATCTGGTGCTGGTGATCGGCTCGCCGGCCTCGTCCAACTCGCTGCGGCTGGTCGAAGTGGCCGAGCGGATGGGCACCGACGCAAAGCTGATCGAGCGCGCAAGCGACATCGACCCGGCGTGGCTCGACGGTGTCGGCACGATCGGACTTACCGCAGGCGCATCGGCACCCGAGAAGCTTGTACGCGAGGTGGTCGACCGCTTGGCGGAGTGGCGCGAGGTCGAGGAGCATACGTTGGTCAGCGCCGAGGAGAAGATGATCTTCAAGCTGCCCCGCCAACTGATCGATTGATGGCGGTCTATACTCACCTCGGCGCCGAGGATCTTTCGGCGCTGATCGACGAGTACGACGTCGGATCGCTGATTTCTGCCAAGGGGATCGCCGAAGGGATCTCGAATTCGAACTGGCTGATCGAGACCACCGGCACCGGCGGAGCGGGGAGTCGCTTCATCCTGACGATGTACGAGCGGCGGATCGAGAAACGCGATCTCCCGTTCTTCCTCGGCCTGCTCGACCACCTTTCGGCCAAGGGATGCGCCGTTCCACGCACGATTCATGACCGGACCGGGGCGGGATGGCGCGAGATAGAGGGTAAGGCGGTTGCCTTGATCGAGTACCTCCCAGGTGTTTCGCTCGATCGGCCGACCCCCGCCCAGGCGCGCGCGGTCGGTGCTGCGCTCGCCCGCGCGCATCTGGCTGCACAGGATTTCGGCCTTCACCGCGCCAACGCTCTGGGCGTTGGTGCAAACGCACAAACTCTCGGCCAGTGCGGCGCATCCGCGCTGGCGACGATCGACCCGGCGCTGCCCGACGCTATCGACCGCGCCTGCCACCTGCTCGACCGCTGGCCGGAGGGTCTGCCGCGATCCATCTGTCACACTGACCTGTTCCCCGACAACGTGCTGATGCTGGGCGAGCGGGTCGGTGCGATGATCGACTTCTATTTCGCCTGCGACGAGGCGATGGCCTATGACCTGGCAGTCACGCACGCCGCGTGGAGCTTCACGCTTGAAGGGCGCCGGTTCGCGCCAGCGGTCGGCGCGGCGATGGTCGCGGGATACGAATCGATCCGCCCGCTCGGAGCGGACGAACGCGCGGCGTTGCCGCTGCTGGCACAGGGAGCATGCATGCGCTTCGTCGCCAGCCGGGCGGAGGACTGGCTCGATACTCCGTCCGACGCACTGGTGACCCGCAAGGACCCGATGGACTTCATGCGGCGCTTGCATTTCTATGCCGAGGCTGGCGAAAGCGCTTTTGAATCATGAAGACAGTCCAGATTTTCACCGACGGGGCGTGCAAGGGCAATCCCGGCCCCGGAGGCTGGGGTGCGTTGCTGCGCGTCGGCCGGCACGAAAAAGAGCTGTCGGGCGGCGATCCGGCGACTACCAACAACCGGATGGAACTGACCGCTGCGATCAAGGCGCTCGAGGCGCTGATCGAGCCGTGCACGGTGGCGCTGCATTCGGACAGCAAGTACGTGCTCGACGGGATCACCAAGTGGGTCCACGGCTGGCAGAAGAACGGTTGGAAGAACGCCAGCAAGCAACCGGTCCGTAACGCCGACTTGTGGCACGAACTGATCGCGGCGGCCAAGCCGCACAAGGTCGAATGGGTGTGGGTCAAGGGCCATTCCGGCCACGCAGAGAATGATCGGGTCGATGCGCTTGCCTGCGCCGCTGCCGAATCAGTGGCAGCCGCGCGTTAGAAGCGGTCCGGTGAGTACAGCGCGGCGTCGAGCGGCTCGGTCATGGCGTCGCGCGGGGCATCTAGTACCAGTTGCGCCGCCAATCGCGCCGCAGCGGGCGCGGTCTGGATGCCGAACCCGCCCTGGCCTGCGAACCAGAACAACCCCTCGACCGCTGGATCGTAGCCATAGACCGGGAGCCGGTCGGGTGCGAACGAGCGCAATCCGGCCCATTTGCGTTCGACCGCGGCGACCCGCCAATCGACAACCTTTTCGAAGCGGTCGATCGCTTCGGCCACTGCCAGTTCCTCCGGAGCAGCATCGCACGGCGGGCTCGGCTCCTCATCGTGCGGACTGAGCCACAGGCGGCCGCTCTCGGGCTTGAAATAGAAACGCCCGGCGATGTCGAGCACCAGTGGGAGATCGGCAGGAGGCGGCGGGTCGGTGCGCACTTGCGCCACCGTGCGTCGAAGCGGCTGGATGCCCAGCGCGCGGGCGCCCGCCAGCTCCGCGAAGCTATCGGCCCATGCACCGGCTGCGTTGACGAGTACGCGCGCCTCGAACTGCTCCCCTCTTTCGCTCGTCAGCCGCCAACCGTTCGCGCCCCGGTCGGCGGAAACAATCCGCGCCCGCGTCACCAGGGTGACCGCGCCGCGGCTGGCTGAGACGAGATAGTGCTGGTGCAGCGCGGCGACATCGATATCGGCGCACGCGGGTTCCCACACAGCCCCGGTCCACTCCGGGCGCAGGCCCGGCAAGTGCTGCTCGACTTGGGCGCGATCGAGCCGCTCGATATGCGCGCCGCTGCCAGCGAACCGGTCCATGAAGGCATCAAGCGCCGGTTCGTCGGACGTGCGGCCGACATAGAGCGCGCCGCGCGGACTGAGAAAGCCGTTCTCGCGCAGCCACGGTCCCGATGCGAGCGTCAGCGGAACCACGTCCGGCCCGCCATAGCATTCTTCCCAGAACGCCGCCGACCGGCCGGTTGTGTGGTAGCCCGGCCGGTCCTCACCCTCGACCAACAGCACGCGCGCGGCGCCCAGCGCAGCGAGTTCGGCCGCAAGGCTTGCGCCGGCGATTCCTGCGCCGACGATCGCGATATCCCACGGCTCGCTCATCGACCCGAAGCGATCCTGTCAAGGAACGCGTCGATCGCACCGAGCGCCTTCAACCGGGCCGGATCGGCTTCTCGCAGGATTTCATGGCGCGCCTCGCTGCCGAACGTCACCAGTTCCGCGTGCGGCAGACGGGCGGCCGCCTCGGCGATGGCGCGATATGACACCAGCTTGTCTGCCGTCGTCGCGAGGATCAACGTCGGCGCTTTCACGGATTCCAGCACCCCCGACGCGGCCAATCCGCGCATCGAGGCATAGCCGCGCTCGACCCAGCCCCAGCTGCCGGGTCCCATGACCAGCTCCGGGCGGGTTCGACGCCACCACAATTCGTCTTCGTAACGCTCCCCGTCGTACGTGAGAAGATGGGCCCGAGATGCCGGTGGCTCGCCCGGCTTTTCGCTCCATTTCCAGGCCGGTCGACGTGGATCGCCCAGAGCCTTCATCACGCGCGCAGCACCGTGCATCAGGGCAGGCGGCAGGATGCTGTCAAATCCGAGCATCGGCGCCGACAACACCAGTCCGTCGGGTAGCACCCTACCCTCGGCCACGGCGCGCAGGATCAGGTGCCCGCCCATCGAGTGACCCACCAGGACGTGCGGCGCGGGAGTTTCGGCGGTCCATGTCGCCCACAATGCGGAAAGATCGTCGACCCACTGCGCATAGTCGGCGATGTGACCCGTCACTGGATCTGATCCAAGACGCCCCGATCCGGCCTGCCCGCGCCAGTCCGCCGCTGTCACCCGCCAACCGGCACTGTGCCAATGATCGAACGTCTCGAGATACTTCTCGTAGAAGTCGCCCCGCCCGCCAAGGAACAGGATCGACCCACGCGGTGTGCCAGGCACCTTCCAATCGAACCGCCGGACGGCGTGACCGTCGTGTGCCGACCAGTGGCTTTCGACGGCCCCGACCGGGATCGCGCGGCGAGAAACAAGGTTTCCGCCGGTCGCTTCAGCTTGGCTAATGGCGCGCCTCCGGTCTTGGTTACTATTTGGTAAGCACTGCACGTTAGCACCCTGATCCAAGGGGACCTTGTTCCAAAGGGACCGTGGGGGCTGTTACCAATGCTGGGCGGATATTTGCACTACGGGCTGGTTGTGGCCTTGGCAATTGCGCTGCTGGTCGCCGCGGCGACTGACTGGCGCCGCCGCCAGATCGATAACTGGCTCAACGCCGGAATCGCCCTTGCCGCTCCGCTTTACTGGCTGGCCAAGGGCCTGCCCTTGTGGGCCGCCCCGTGGGCTCCCAGCATCGTCCTGCAAGTCGGCGTGGGCATCGCCGCATTCGCACTGTTTGCAGCTCTTTTCGCGCTCAAGTGGATGGGCGGCGGCGACGTCAAGCTGCTGACCGCCCTGGCGCTGTGGATCGAACCCGAGTGGTTCCTGCGGCTCTTGATGATGATGGCGCTGGTCGGTGGACTGCTGACCCTCGTCCTGGGCGCCTGGCACATCGCCCGTCGCCAGAAGGATCGCCTGACCATCCCATACGGCGTCGCCATCGCGATCGCCGGACTGTGGGTGCTGGGCACACATTCTCTGCCGATCGCACAGCACATGCTGGTGGGGTGAACCTGATTTTAACCGTTCGCCGCTTAACCACGGCAACCATTCCCGCCCGTGGGATCGATCGGGCAGTTTAAGGGGGCTTTGACAGCCATGGACAGGAAGAAGCTGCTGCTGCTGGTGGGTGCGTTGGCGATTGCGATCGTCACCGCCATGATGGCCCGGAGCATGTTCGCCGGAGCATCGGCTCCCAAGGCCGAGGCCGCGCCGGTGGTGCCGCAAGGCCCCAAGGTGCTGGTCGCTCAGCGCGTGTTGCCGACCGGCACGATCATTACCGCCGACGCGATCGGCTTCCAGCCATGGCCCAAGGAACTCGTCAAGGACGCCTACTACATCGACGGCGAATCCGATGTCTCCAAGTTGCTCGGCACCGTGGTGCGCTTCCCGATCACGGCGGGCGAACCGGTGACCCAGGGGTCGCTGGTCAAGCCAGGCGATCGCGGATTCCTCGCCGCGGCTCTCGGGCCCGGCATGCGCGCCATCACCGTTCCCGTTTCGGCCAAGACCGGCGTCGGTGGCTTCATTTTCCCGGGTGACCGGGTCGATTTGATGCTGACCCAGACCGTCAAGGGCGGCGACAACAGCGGGGGCGACCTTAAGGCATCGGAAACGATCCTGCGGAACATCCGCGTTCTCGCGACCGACCAGTCGACCACTCAGTCAAAGGGTGAAAACGGCGAAACGATCGTCCGCCAGTTCACCACCGTCACGCTCGAAGTCACGCCCAAGATCGCCGAGAAGGTATCGGTGGCGCAGACGATCGGCACGCTCAGCCTGTCGCTGCGCTCGATCGCCGACAGCCAGTCCGAGCTCGAGCGCGCGATTGCCCAGGGTGACGTGAAGATCCCTGACGGCGCCACTCCTCAGCAGGAGGAAAAGATCCTGCACGAGGCGATGAACCGCCCGAATGACGGCGCGACCAGCTACCAGACCGGCGGCGACGTGTCGCGCTTCCAGCGCCGCACCATCCCCGTTGCCACGGTGGCGGCGGCCCCCGGCGCGCCTGGCGCGCCGCCACAGGGCTCCGTTGCGCAGCCGCCGCGTTCCACGGTCACAGTGACCCGCGGCAAAGCGTCGACCGTCGTTTCGATCTCGCGCGGGGGCCAGGTTGTCGAGACCCAGGCCGGCGCGATCCAGAACGGCGGCCAGGTAGTTTCCAGCACGCTCGGCGCCTTCCCATGAGCGGGATCGCCAACAACGCGCCTCACGCCGCGCATCGCCTTTTCCGCAATCGACCGATCCATTCGAGGGGTCATCGCATGAACCGCCGCCTTACTGCCACGCTGCTGCTTGCGGGCATCGCCTTTGCGCCGCTTGCCGGGCTGCCCGCCCTGCCTGCGAACGCTCAGGAGACCGTCGTTCCCAGTCGCGACATCGCCCTGTCGATCGGACGCGGAGAGCTGATCAACGTCCCCGGCACGATGGCCGACGTGTTCGTCGCCAACGACAGCGTCGCCGACGTGCAGATCAAGTCGGAACACCAGCTGTTTCTGTTCGGCAAGGCCGGCGGGGTGACCACGATCTATGCCAGCAACAAGGCCGGCGCCGTCATCTGGTCTGCCAATGTACGCGTCGGATCGAACATCGACAGCGTCGACCAGATGCTGAACCTCGCGATGCCCGAGGCGAAGATCAACGTGAACACGATGGGCACCAACACCTTCCTGCTGACCGGCACCGTTGCCGCGCCCGAAGATGCCGCCGAGGCCGAGCGCCTGGTGCAGGCCTTCGTCGGCGAGGAAGCCAACGTCATCAGCCGGCTGAAGACGGCCACTCCGTTGCAGGTCAACCTGCAGGTCAAATTCGCGGAAGTCAGCCGTTCGCTGGTTCGTGCGCTGGGGGCCAACCTCCAGACCGTCGACAACACCGGCGGCTTCAAGTTCGGTGTGACCACCGGTCGCGGTCCGACTACGGCCTACACGCCTGGCAGCCCCGGCGGCCTCGGCGTGGGCTTCACTGCCGCGCCGCCGAATGGCAGCCTGGTGACCGGCACCGGTAAAGGCTCGACGCTCGGCCTGTTCGGCAAGCTGCTTGGCCTCGATATCGCCAGCGCGCTCGACATGGCCGAAACGGTTGGCCTCGTGACCACCCTGTCGCAGCCCAACCTGACCGCACTTTCGGGCGAAACCGCCGACTTCCTTGCCGGCGGCGAATTCCCCATCCCGATCAGCCAGGGCCTCGGCTCGACCTCGATCGAATACAAGAAGTACGGCGTCAGCCTCGCCTACACTCCGACGGTGCTCGCCAACGGCCGCATCTCGTTGCGGGTGCGCCCCGAAGTGTCCGAAGTGTCGAGCCAGAACTCGGTCACGCTCAACGGCTTCCAGATCCCCGCGCTGACCACGCGACGCGCCGAAACGACTATCGAGCTTGGCAGCGGCCAAAGCTTCATGATCGCCGGCTTGCTGAGCAACAACTCGCAGAACGCGATCGACAAGACCCCCGGCGTGGGTGACCTGCCAATCCTGGGCAACCTGTTCCGCTCGTCCAACTACCGCAAGGGCGAAACCGAGTTGGTGATCGTTGTCACTCCGTACCTGGTCAACCCGGTCAACGGATCGGACATCAAGCTGCCGACCGACGGGTTCAATGCGCCGAACGAAGCGGCTCGTCTGTTCGGCATGCAGGAATCGGCCAGCGGGATCAGCAACCAGCCGTTGCCGACCGCTGCGCAGGGATCCGTGCCCACCGGCCCCGCGATCTCGTACGCCCAGCCCGACGCCGCGCTCCCGAGCCAGGCGGGCATGACCGACAAGAAACGCCGCAAGCAGCACCGCGCCAGCAATGACGCGCCTGCCGCCCCCGGCTTCAGCTTCAACTGAGGAAAGGCGAGAGATGATCACCAAACGCAAACTTGCGGGCGCTCTGGCCCTTTCGCTCGGCATCGCGCTGACTGGGTGCAATTCGCCCGCCTCGGTGAGCAACCGCTCGCTCTATTCGGTGAAGCAGCCGGTGGTTTCGCGGACGAGCTACGTGCTCGACGTGGCGACCAGCTACGACGGGCTGACGGTCCCCGAACAGCAGCGCCTATCGGGCTGGTTCGACACGATGGACCTTCGCTACGGTGACCGGCTGTCGATCGAGGATCCCCAGGCCAGCGGCGCGACCCGTGAAACGATCGCACGCATCGCGGCACGCCACGGCTTGCTGCTGTCGGACGGAGCCCCGGTCACCGAAGGCTTCCTGCAGCCGGGCACCGCACGGGTGGTCATCACCCGCTCGACCGCCAGTGTTCCCGGATGCCCTGACTGGGGCAAGCACAGCGACCTGAATTACGCCAATGCCACTTCGCCCGGCTACGGCTGCGCGGTCAACGGCAACCTGGCGGCGATGGTCGCCAATCCGGAAGACCTGCTGGCTGGCCAGGCCGGCACCGGCGAAACCGTAATCATGAGCTCGACCAAGGCGATCGAGACATATCGCGAAAAGGCCAACACCGGAGCCGGAGAGCTGAAGGCTTCCGGCACGGCAGCCGGCGGAAGCGGAGGGAACTGACGTCATGAATGCCCCCTGGAAAACCGGTCTTGGCGGACGCGATCCGTTTGCCGCCTTCATTTGCGACGAAACCGCGCTCGACACGCTGCGCCCGGTCGTCATCGAAATGGGCTGGCAGCCCGAAAAGTGCGCCAAGGGCGGGCTGCGAAATGCGGTCCAGTCGCTTTCCGTAGCCGCCAGTCCGAACATTCTGATGGTCGACTTGTCGGAGAGCGGCGATCCGCTGAACGACATCAATGCGCTCGCCGAGGTGTGCGAACCGGGCACGGTGGTGATCGCCATCGGCCAGGTCAACGACGTGCGCCTCTATCGCGACCTCGTCGCGAGCGGGATCCACGACTACCTGCTCAAGCCGCTGTCTGCGAGCCAGTTGCGCGATGCCCTCAACCACGCGCAGGCGGTGTTCGCCGCGCCCAAGGCCAACGATCCGGATGCCGCCAAGCGCCACATCTCGACCGCTGTCGTGGGCACTCGTGGCGGAGTCGGCGCGTCGACCCTGGCAACCTCGCTGGCGTGGTTGTTTTCGGCCGATCACAAGATGCCGACAGCGCTGCTCGATCTCGACGTCCACTTCGGCACCGGCGCGCTGTCGCTCGATCTCGAGCCGGGCCGCGGGTTGACCGATGCGATCGACAACCCGAGCCGCATCGACGGCCTGTTCATCGAACGGGCGATGATCCGGGCGAACGACAATCTTGCGATCCTGTCGGCCGAGGCACCGATCAATTCACCCCTGATGACCGACGGCAGCGCCTTCGTTCAGCTGGAGGAGGAATTTCGCCACGCGTTCGAGATGACCGTCATCGATCTTCCGCGCAACATGCTGATCAACTTCCCGCATCTTTTGGCTGACGTCAACGTGGTGGTCCTGGCCACCGAGATGACGCTGGCTAGCGCGCGCGACACGATCCGCATCCTGAGCTGGCTCAAGACCAACGCCGCGCATGCGCAGCCGGTCATCGTGGCCAACAAGGTCCAGACCGGGATCGCCGAGATCAGCAAGGCCGATTTCGAAGCCTCGATCGAGCGCAAGATCGATTTCCAGGTGCCCTACGACCTCAAGGCGGCGGCCAACGCCGCGAAGCTCGGCCAGACTTTCGCCGACGCCAACCGCGCGAGCAAGGCAAGCCAGGCGATCCGCCAGCTTGCCGAGCGCGTGATCGGAGCCAGCGACGAAGCGGCGGTCGAGGGTCCGGTGGGCAAGAAGTCGCTTCTGGGCAGCTTCGACCTGAAGTCGCTGCTGGCGAAAAAGGACAAGGCCCCCGCGCGAGCGGATGCCTGATCGATAGCGTCGCGGCTCCCCCCGGGGCCGCGGCGCTTTCGCGCGATTTGAGGAAGGCGGGAGCGTAATGAGCATTTTCCAGTTGCTGCTGCTTGCCGGTGGGCTGATGGGCGTCCTGGTGCTCGGCTATGCCGCGCTGTCGGGGCCTTCGGTCGCCAAGGAAGGCAACCGCCGGCTCCAGGCGGTCCGCTATCGTCACTCCGAAAGCACGGACACCAAGGTCGAATCCCAGCTCAAGAAGGCCATCGCCGCGCGCAAGCCCAAGACCTTCAAGGTCGCCGGCTCGGGCTCGCGCATGGACGCCTTGGCAATTCGCCTGAACCGCAGCGGCAAGCCATGGACGCTGACGCAGTACTTTTACGCCAGCGGCGGCATCGCGCTGGTGTTTGCATTGGTCATCTTTCTGCGCACGGGCGCCCCGATGCTATCGCTGGGCATCGGCCTGTTCGTAGGCGCGGGTTTCCCGCACATGGCGGTCAACTTCTTCATCAAGCGGCGCACCAACAAGTTCAACACCAAGTTCCCGGATGCGATCGAGTTGCTCGTTCGCGGTCTGCGCTCGGGCCTCCCGGTGACCGAGACGCTCACTGTCGTCGCGACCGAGATCGAGGGTCCGGTGGGCGAGGAATTCAAGTCGATCACCGACCGGATCCGGGTCGGGCGGACGATGGAGGACGCGCTCCAGGCTACCGCAGACCGGCTCGGGATTCCGGAATTCAACTTCTTCTGCATCACCCTCGCGATCCAGCGCGAGACCGGCGGCAACCTGGCCGAAACGCTGTCGAACCTCGCCGACGTGCTGCGCAAGCGTAGCCAGATGAAGCTCAAGATCCGCGCGATGAGTTCGGAATCGAAGGCTTCAGCCTACATCGTGGGGTCGCTGCCGTTCATCGTGTTCATCATGATCTGGTGGATCAACCCGGGCTACCTGTCGGGCTTCTTCTCCGAAGATCGCCTGATCGTGGCCGGCCTCGGCGGCATGGGCTGGATGGGTCTGGGCGTGTTCATCATGGCCAAGATGGTCAGCTTCGAAATCTGAGACGGACGCACCCATGATCAGCAACGCACCCGGACCCACGCTTCTCGGCTTCGACGTCATCCTAGTCGGGACGCTGCTGGCCGCCGTCGCCGCCTTTGCGGTGATCATGGCGATCTATGCCGCAGTGACCGTCAAGGACCCCATGGCCAAGCGCGTCAAGGCGCTTGCCGCGCGACGCGACGAGCTCAAGGCCGGGATCATCAAGACCAACGCGCGCAAGCGCGGCACGCTGATGCGGCGCAGCGATTCGACCGACAAGGTCAAGGAAACGCTGGCGAGCATGAAGGTGCTCCAGCAGAGCCAGCTGGAAAACATCCAGCAGAAGCTCGCCTGGGCCGGTTACCGCAACAAGGAACTCGCGGTTTACGTGATCGGCGCGCGCGCCATCCTGCCGATCGTGACCGGGGTGCTCGCAGTCCTCCTCATCTATGTGCTCAACTTCTTTCCCGAATGGGGCAGCCTGAAGCGCATTTTCGCGCTCTCGGCAGCGGTGGGGCTGGGCTACAAGGGGCCCGAGATCTTCCTCAAGAACAAGGCCAACAAGCGCACCGACCTGGTTCGCAAGGGCCTGCCTGACGCACTCGACTTGCTGGTGATCTGCGCCGAGGCCGGCCTGACAGTCGATGCGGCATTCAACCGCGTGGCGAAGGAACTGGGCCGCGCCTACCCCGAGCTGGGCGACGAATTCGCGCTCACCGCGATCGAACTGTCGTTCCTCAACGAACGGCGGATGGCGTTCGAAAATCTCGCCTACCGGGTGAACCTGGATTCGGTGAAGGGGGTCGTCACCACGATGATCCAGACCGAACGCTACGGTACCCCGCTGGCGAGCGCCTTGCGCGTGTTGTCGGCCGAATTCCGGAACGAGCGCATGATGCGCGCCGAGGAAAAGGCCGCGCGCCTGCCGGCGATCATGACCGTGCCGCTGATCCTGTTCATTCTGCCGACGCTGTTCATCGTCATTTTGGGACCGGCGGCCTGCTCGATCAGCGACGCCTTCGCGGCCAAGCCGGGGCAGTAGCCGCACGACCCCGGCGGGCCTTCAATCGACCCCGCCGTCCGTCGCCTCGCCTCCCAGTTCGCCCGCCGCGTCGCGCAGGCGCGCGAGCAGCTGGGCAAAGGTGGTGCGGTCGGCGGCCGAGAAATTCTCGAACAGCTGTTCTTCCATCGACAGCGCGAGCGGCATGATCTGGGCGTGCATCGCTTTGCCGGCGTCGGTCAGTCCAAGATGGTGCGAGCGGCCGTCGCGCGCGTTCGCGGTGCGAGCGGCGAGACCGCGATCCTCGAGCCCCTTGCACGCGCGATTGACCGCCACCTTGTCCATCAGCGTCGCGCCGGTCAGCGCACGCTGGGTAAGCGGACCGGAATCGCCGAGTACCGCCATAACCCGCCATTCGGGAATCCGCAGGCCGAAGCGCGTGCGGTAGACCTCAGCCACCCGCGTACTGACCGCGTTCGAGGTGACCGACATGAGGTATGGCAGAAAGTCCGCCAGCCGTCCCGGTTTCGCTTGGTTGTCCGTCATCACGGAAAGTTTCTACGGTAACCGATGGCCATGGCAAGCCACTCGCGCTGGCCAATCACTCGTATTCGGGCTGATCCCACCAGGGATAGAAATCGGGCATGTCACGGCTGACCGTGTCGGGATAGGCCGGCGGGCGCTTCTGCAGGAAACTGTCGATCCCCTCGCGCGCATCTGCGCTGCGGCTGAGACGGTAGATCGCCCGGCTGTCGACCCGGTGCGCCATCATCGGATGCGCGGCCCCCGGCAGGCGCCACATCATCGCGCGGGTCATCGCGATCGAGACCGCCGAGGTGTTGTCAGCGATCTCCGCCACCTTGGCCAGCGCTGCATCCATCAACGCGCCTTGTGCATGGACCTGAGGACCAGCCCCTTGTCGTACGCCTCGGCAGCATCGAATATCCGCCCGGTCATGCACCATTCGAGTGCCGTCGGCACGCCGACGATGCGCGGCAGGAACCAGCTCGACGCCGCTTCGGGGACGATCCCGCGCCGCGCGAAGACGAAGCCATAGCGCGCGTTGTCGGACGCCAGGCGGATATCCATCGGCAGTTGCATGGTCGATGCCGACACCCACCGCGACCCCGTTGCAGGCGGATATCAACGGCTTCTTGCTGTCGAACAGCCGCAAGGTCAGCCGCCCGCCCCCGTCGCGCACGCGCTCGTCCGACAGGTCCTCGACCGGGTTGAGGATCGGAGAACACATGGCCGCCGCCTTCCGGCGTCAGGTCGGCGCCGGCGCAGAATGCCCGCTCGCCACTGCCGGTGAACACCACCGCCCGCACCGCGTCGTCAGCATCGGCCTCGTCGATTGCGGCGATGATCTCGTCCATCATCGTCCGCGTGAAGGCGTTCATCTTTTCCGGGCGATTGAGCGTGATGACCGCCGCCGGCCCGTGCCGGTCGTACTTGATCTGGCTGTATCCGCTCATCTCGTGTCGCCTTCCTCGCGCTCAAAAGTCAGTCAAAGTTCACCCGAAATTCGCATTCACCGCCTACGCGCGTAACACGCCCAAGGTATCGCGCGATCACTCCGCTCCGGTGCGGGGAGCGGGGTTAGCGTAGGGGCCTCGGTGTAGGAAAGCGCTTAGCGCGGCGCCATGCGGATCGCGCCGTCCAGCCGCACGTCCTCGCCGTTGAAATACCCGCATTCGATCATCGTCATCGCGAGCATGGCGTATTCCTCGGCGTTGCCGAGCCGCTTGGGGAACGGCACGCTGGCGGCCAGCGCTTCCTTCACGGCGTCGGGCGCCGCGTTCATCAGCGGGGTGTTGAAAATGCCCGGCAGGATCGTGTTGACCCGGATGCCTTCGCTCATCAGATCGCGCGCGATCGGCAGGGTCATGCCGACCACCCCGCCCTTCGATGCCGAATAGGCGGCCTGGCCCATCTGGCCGTCTTCGGCCGCAACGGACGCAGTGTTGACGATCGCGCCGCGCTCGCCGTCCTGCCATCGGGTCGAGCGTCAGCATCCCGGCGGCCGACTTGGCGATGCAGCGGAAGGTGCCGACCAGGTTGATCTGGATGATCCAGTTGAACGCATCGAGCGGGAAATGCTTGATGCTGCCGTCGGTCTTCGAACGGCTGGCGGTCTTGATCGCGTTGCCGGTGCCTGCGCAATTGACCAGGATGCGTTCCTGCCCGTGCGCGGCGCGCGCCTTTTCGAAGCCGGCGTCGACCGAGGCATCGTCAGTCACGTTGACCTCGCAGAACACCCCGCCGATCTCGCGCGCGACTTCCTCGCCCTTTTCGGCCTGCAGGTCGAAGATGGCGACTTTCGCACCCTTGGCGGCGAGCGCGCGGGCGGTCGCCGCGCCAAGGCCCGATGCGCCTCCGGTGACCACTGCGGCGGTGTTGCTGTCGACGTTCATGGATAATCCTCTCGTGATCGTGGTGGGGTCGGACCGTTCTGCTGCCCGGAAGGCTTCGATGCCTGGAAGGTTGGCCGGAAGGCTTCGATGGCTAGAGGGCCTCGATGATGGTGACGTTGGCGACCCCGCCGCCTTCGCACATCGTCTGCAGCCCGTATTTCTTGCCGCGCGCGTGCAGTGCGTTGAGCAGGGTCGACATCAGTTTGGTGCCGCTGGCACCCAGCGGGTGGCCCAGTGCGATCGCGCCGCCGTTGACGTTGAGCCGTTCCGGGTCGGCCCCGGTGTGCTTCAGCCAGGCCAGCGGGACGCAGGCGAATGCCTCGTTGACTTCGTAAAGGTCGATATCGCCGATCTTGAGCCCGGCGCGCGCGAGCGCCTTGTCGGTCGCGAACAGCGGTTCTTCGAGCATGATGACCGGGTCGCCCGCTGTCACCGTCAAGGTATGGATGCGCGCGCGCGGGGTCAGGCCGAATTCCTTGAGTGCGGTCTCGGAAACGATCAGCGCCGCGCTCGATCCGTCGCAGATCTGGCTGGATGTCGCAGCGGTCAACTTGCCGCCTTCGCGCAGCAGTTTGACCCCGGCGATGCTTTCCGGCGTCGCGTCGAAGCGGATGCCCTCGTCGACCGTGTGCTGGGCCTCGCCTTCGGATGTCTGGATGGTGACGGGAACGATCTCGCGTTGAAAGGCCCCGCTTTCGGTGGCCTCGATCGCCTTGCGGTGGCTTTCGTAGGCGAACCGGTCGAGGTCTTCCTTCGAGAAGCCATACTTGTCGGCGATCATCTCCGCGCCGGCGAACTGCGACCACATCACGCCGGGATATTTCGCCTCGAGCCCGGGCGACTTGTAGTGGCCCATACCCTCTTTCATATGGAAGGTGGCGCTGGTGCCCATGGGCACGCGCGTCATGCTCTCAATCCCGGCCGCGATCACGGCGTCCTGCGTGCCGCTCATCACCGCCTGGGCGGCGAACTGGATCGCCTGCTGGGAAGATCCGCACTGTCGATCGATAGTCACCGCGGGCGTCGATTGCGGAAGCAGCTTGCTTGCCAGCACCGCCATCCGGCCGACCTGCATCGCCTGTTCGCCGGCCTGGGTCACACAGCCCATCACCACATCGTCGACCCGCGATGGATCGATACCCGTGCGGCCGACCAGCGCATCGAGCGAGGCGGCGGCAAGATCGACCGGATGGACACTCGCAAGACGACCGCCGCGGCGGCCCCCGGCGGTGCGAACGGCATCGACGATATAAGCGGCGGACATCGCAGTTCTTTCCATTACCCAGGTTGCAGATCGCTACTGGTTTACGCTCGCGTAAGGTGCCGTACGCTGGCAGTCAAGAACCGTGCCCGCTACCACGATAATGCCGCTGGCCCGCTTCAAACCCCCAATTTTGCGCTGTGGCACCAGAGCCACATCGACATTCCAATTCCGCCCATCACGCGCTTTACCGTTGCAGCCGGTAAACGGTTGCCGCATTTCGCCCGAGCCTTCTGAGATGAGCGACCGTGGTCGTGCACCTGCCAGAAGCAAATCTTACAGACGGATGCCGCCAAGGCGTTCGCTATCAAGGGGACGAAATTCCAATGAAGAATCCCAGCATTCTCAAAGCCAGCGTCGGGCCACTCGCGCTCGCAGTTGCGCTTACAGCATCGCCCGCGTTCGCGCAGGTCGATCAGAGCACGACCGATACGGCGACGGACGCACCGATTGCGGGCGACGACCAGATCGTCGTCACCGGCACGCTGATCCGTAACCCGAACCTGGTTCTGTCGAGCCCGGTCATCGTTACCTCGGCCGATCAGATCGAACTCAAGCAGTCGAACGTCGCTGAAGAAGTGCTTCGCGAAATTCCTGGCGTGGTCGCAAACGTCGGCTCGGCCGTGAACAACGGTAACGGCGGCTCGTCCTACGTCGATCTTCGCGGCCTCGGCGCGAACCGCAACATCGTCCTGCTCGATGGCAACCGCATCGCGCCGGCCGGTCTGGCCGGTCAGGTCGACCTCAACAACATTCCGCTGGCCCTGATCAGCCGCGTCGACGCCCTGACGGGCGCGGCCGTGACCACTTACGGCGCCGACGCCATCACCGGCGTGGTGAACTTTATCACCCGCAAGGACTTCGCCGGCATCGAAGCTTCGGCTGGCTACCAGATCACCGAAAAGGGCGACGGCGGCTATTTCCGCAGCGACGTCACCATCGGTGCCAATTTCGACGATGGCCGCGGCAACGCCGTGCTCAGCGTCGGCTATCAGGAAGCCGACCCGATCTACCAGGGCGATCGCGACTTCTCGGTCAACCAGATCAGTTCGTTCACCGGTGGCGCCGCTGGTTCGGGCACCAGCGTTCCCTCGCGTTTCTCGGGCACCCGCCCGCTCGATCCGATCACTGGACGTCCCAGCACCGATCCGACGGTTGCGAATGGCGGCGTGCGCCAGATCAACTCCGCGGGCGCCGCGGTGCCGACTTTCGCCACCTTCAACTTCAACCCGTACAACATCTTCCAGACGCCGTTTAAGCGTTACAACATCTTCGCACAGGCCAACTATCAGGCCAGCGACGCTGTTGAGGTGTACACACGCGGCCTGTTCTCGAAGAACACGGTTTCGACCATCATCGCGCCTTCGGGCTCGTTCGGTGGTGCGGTCACGATCAACCTGAACAACCCGTACCTGCCTGCGACGCTTCGCAATCAGTTCTGCGCGTTCAACACCGCAACCGCTGCAAGCGGCCTGTACACTCCGCGCTTCACTCAGGCGCAGTGCGATGCCGCGGCGCTCGCGACGGGACCGACCGACCCCAACTATCGTACCGTCACGGCGACGCTTAACCGTCGTTCGGTCGAAGTCGGCCCGCGTATCAGCGACTACACTTCGACGGTGTTCGATTATCGCCTCGGCCTGCGCGGTGCGATCACCGACACGATCGATTGGGACGTTTCGGGATCCTATGGCGAATCCGAAAAGATCCAGCAGATCGGTGGCTACACGCTGCAGTCGCGCTTCCGCCAGGCGGCGCTTGTCAACGGTACGCTTGCCAACCCGGTGTGCCAGGACACGTCGAACGGCTGCGTTCCGGCCAACCTGTTCGGTCCTGCGGGCTCGATCAGCCAGGAAGCCGCCAACTTCCTGTCGCAGAAGAGCACCAGCACCATCAGCACCAGCCTCGCGCAGGCCCGTGCGGTCATCTCGGGCGACATGGGCTTCTCCTCGCCCGGCGCTGATGAGCCGATCGGTTTCGCGCTTGGTGCCGAATACCGCAACTATGGCGCGCAACAGTCTTCGGACTTGCTCGCCAAGACCCCGGGCGAACTGGGTGGTGCCGGTGGCGCCGCTCCGGACATCGACGGCGGGTACAAGGTCTACGAAGGCTTCGCCGAGTTGATCGTTCCGCTGATCGCCGACAAGCCGTTCTTCAAGAGCCTGACTCTCGAAGCCGGCGCCCGGTACTCGGACTACAAGATCAATGGCGCTGGTTCGAACGACACGTGGACCTACAAGGTCGGCGGTAGCTGGGAACCGATCGACAGCCTGAAGTTCCGCGGCAACTATTCACGGGCCGTCCGTGCGCCGAACATCGGCGAGTTGTTCACCCCGCAGAACACCGTTCTGACCAACCTGGGCATCGATCCGTGCGCCGGTGCTGCACCGACCACGAACGCCAACCTGCGAGCGGTCTGCCTCGCTCAGGGCGCGCCCGCTGGAACCATCGGTTCGATCACCAACCCGACCGCTGGCCAGGCCAACATCACGACTGCCGGCAACCTGAACCTGTCGCCCGAAACGGCGACGACCTGGACGGTCGGCGCGGTCGTGCAGCCGACGTTCCTCTCGGGGTTCTCGATGTCGATCGACTACTACAACATCCAGGTCAAAGACGTGATCGGTGCGCCGCTCCCGGGCGATCTGGTTGCGGCCTGCTTCGGAGCCATCTCGGCTTCGAGCGCGTCGAACCCGGACTGCACGGCCATTCGCCGCAACCCGTTCACCGGCGGGCTTGACGGTGATCCGGCAACCACCCCGGGCCTGTTCGCTCCGTTGAACAACCTGGGAACCCTGCACACGGATGGCATTGACCTTATCGTCAACTTCAACCGTGACATCGGGTTTGCCCGTCTCGGAATGAACTTCATCGGGAACTGGACGAACAGTTCGCGGTACATGGCCACTCCGACCAGTCTCGACCGCGAATGCGTTGGCTACTTCAGCGTGAACTGCTCCTTCACCGGATCGCTTCAGCCGGAGTTCCAGTTCTCGCAGCGCACCACGCTGTCGTTCGACCAGATCGATCTTTCGCTCCTGTGGCGCTGGATTGACGGGCTGGATCACGAGCCGGCCGATATCGTCGATCAGGGTTCGTTCTACTCGGGCACCCTGCCGGCGAACACCGGATCGCTCGCTGGCCGTCAGGTTGACTTCAACCGTATCGGTTCGACGAGCTACTTCGATCTGACCGCGCGCTGGAACGTGAGCGACAACTTCACGTTCACGGTCGCCGTCCAGAACCTGCTCGACAACCAGCCGCCGATCGTTGGTAACACTGCCGGTGCGACCACCTTCAACAGCGGCAACACCTACCCGGCAACCTATGACTCGCTGGGTCGCCGTTACGCAGTGGGCGCCAAGATCAAGTTCTGATCAGCGCACATCGCGAACTGAATTGGGGGTGCGCAGCGATGCGCGCCCCCTTTTCTTTGCGGCCTTGACCCCACGCGCGCTCCGCGCAAGGCAGCCCTATGACCGATCCTTCCGGCCGGGCCGGCACGTCAACTGCCAGCGATACCGGTGAAAACACAGGCGACGCCCACGACCAGATGGCGCTTGCGCTCGCCCGCGCCGGTGAAGGTCGCATGGACGAGGCGGAAGCGCTGCTCGGTCGGGCGCTCGCGCTTGAGCCGCGTAATCCTGCGATCCTCGTCGGGCTGGCGGTCCTCCGCGTTCAGCAAGGGCGTTTGCGCGATGCCGTGCTTGCCTGCGATGCGGCTATCCGGATTGCGCCGGCCTATGCCGACGCGTGGCGTCAGCGGGGCGCCGTCCTGGCAGCTGGCGGCTCGATGGCCAACGCGCGCCTGAGCTTTTCCGAAGCAGTCCGCCTCGCCCCTCGGGATGCAGCAGCCCAGGCAGGGCTGGCCGCGCTCGCCGCGCGCGAGGGCGCGTTCGATGAGGCCAGGGAGCATGCGGAACGCGCGCTCGCCGCCGACCCGTGCAATGTCGTGGCCGCCTGCTCGTTGGGCCGGGCCATGCTGGCAGGGGGCATGGCTGCCGAAGTGCCCCCGTTGCTCAGCCCACATCTGGGCCGGCTGGAGGGACCGTCATCCGATCGCGTCCTGGCGCTCAACCTGCTCGCAGACGCGGCACACCGTCTGGGCAACCACGAAGAGGCGTATGCCCATTACGCTGCCTCAAAAGCAGACTTTGCCGATCTCAATGCGCTTGAAGGAGAGCGGCTGACCCACACCCAGTTCATCGAGGCAATCCACGAAGGCCTGAGAGTGACCGACACCAGCGCGTGGCCCGCCGCATCGGCTCGTCAGCCCGCGACGGCGATCGATCCGCATGTGTTCCTGATCGGATATCCCAGATCGGGCACAACGCTGGTGGAAAACGTGCTTGCCTCGCTCGATGGCGTCGCGGCGCTGGAGGAAAGGCCGACACTGGTCGATGCCGACCTGGCCTATCTCGGCGGCGATCGCGCCGGGATAGTCGAAGCGTTGGCAAGGTTTGGGCAGGCGCCGGAAGACGAATTGCGTGCATTGCGCGAGGCCTATTGGCGCAAGGTTCACTCGGCCGGGATTGCCGCCAGTGCCAGCGCCTTCGTTGACATGGATCCGCTCAAGGGCACTCGCCTCCCCCTGATCGCCAGGCTCTTTCCCGAGTCGCGCATCATCATCATGCGCCGCGATCCGCGCGACATTGTCTGGAGTTGCTTCAAGACCAATTTCGCGATGACGAGCGGCACGTTGGAATACACCACTCTCGAAGGGGCGGCCCGCCATTACGATGCACTGATGCGCCTTACCGAACTGGCGCTGGAAAAGCTGAAACTCGCGACCCACGTCGTCCACTATCACGAGCTTGTGCAGCATTTCGGCTCTACCACCCGGCAAATCTGCGATTTTGCGGGAATTGAATGGAGCGATTGCGTTCATCGCTTCGATACCACTGCGCAGCGTCGCGGCGTGTCGACCGCGAGCGCGGCCCAGGTTCGACGTGGGCTGTACGACGGCACAGGACAATGGAAGCCCTATGCCAGATGGCTCGAACCGGTCATGCCGATCCTGTCGCCGTGGATCGAGAAGTTCGGTTATACTCTCTAGGCAAGCAGTGCGTTGGGCGCTTCGAACGAAATTCCTGCAAGTTCAGCCACCTGCCGCGCCCATGCCACCACCGTCTCGATCTCCTCGCCATAGGCGGCGCGCGCTTGCGCGTAATCGGCCCGGCGCGTCTCGGGGGAATAGGCAACCCCGGACTTGGAGTGCCGGGTGAATGCCGGTCCGGCCGCGATCGTGGCGGATGCCCGGGTGCTGATATCGATGCCGAAATGCCTTGAGACGGCCGCGATCGCCTCCGTCGGATCGGCGATCATCCGGTCCGCATCCAGCGAACGAAGACGGTTCCGGCCGAGCGTGGCAGCAAGCCGGGCGAAGTATGCGTGCTGGGCAAGCCATCCGATCGCGGCGATCTGTAGATCGCTCTGGCGAAAATAGTCTTCTGCACTGAACGGAAAATCGACGAACTTTTCGCGCAAGTATCCTTCCAGAAGTTCGCGCACCCACAGGCGGCAGGGTAGCCCCTTGCGCGCGACCGAGATCAGGAAGCTTTCCAGCGGCGCGAAAAGGAAGATCGCCGGCGCATCGCGGTTGAGCGCCAAAAGCAGTTCAGCCAGCGGGTTTACCACGTTGGATGGCTTCACCACCACCGCGGTTTCGTCACCATACGGGCGTCCCAGCAAACGAATGGACCCATCGGCCAACCGCGCCACCGCGCGTGCATCGGCTCCCCGGCGCCGAAAACCGACGATATCGTTCAGCAGGACCGGTTCGCTGAGCGAGGATGCGACACCGCCGATATCAAGGGCTTGCGACAGCATGGTCGAACCGCAGAAAGCAGAATGAAACAACCAGCCCACTCGTGGCGCGCGGAACTGGTTGAGGATCTCATCGGCACGGACATCGTACGGCCCAGGACGATCGCCCAGGTTGGCATCGGTCAGAAAGGGCACGCTCCGGCGGTCAGCGCGGGGAACCCGGATAAATCGAAAGGCGTCTTTGCCTTCGACATATCGATGCGCGAGCCAATCCGGGTCGAGGGGTGAGAATTGAACGCTTCCGGCCATCGTTGCGACTATGGCAGCTTCGCCAATCGCAGCAACTCGCCACTTGCCGGTTTCCGCACCTCTGCGTAGTCCACCAGGTCATGAACGCGGCCGCTACTGCCCAGCAAGCCAACGCGAGCGGCCTTGCCGCATTACGCGCGGGAGACCACGCCACCGCAATTCGGGAGTTCAGTCGCGCGACCGCTGCCGATCCGCAGGCCGGTAGCTTGTGGCGAAATCTCGCCCACGCCTATCGCCTGGCCGGGGACGACGAGGGAGAACGGCGGGCACTTGAAAGTGCGTTGGCCCTCGACCGGCTGGACTTTCCAGCCCAGCTGCGCCGCGCGCAGCTTTTGCAGCGGCTGGGCGAAGACGTGACGGCGTTGCAGGCATGGGACGGCGTGTTTCAACTGGCCCAGAAGCTGGAGAGCCCCTCACCGGGATTGGAGCCAGAACTGGAAGCGGGGCGCGCATACTGCGCGGCCCTGCGCGATCGGGTCGCGGAGGCCGCCCAGCGGGCGTTGGCCGACCAGACCGACCGTACCGCAGCAGAAGATCGGCGCCTCAACGCTTTCGTGGATCTTGCCGTCGGAAAACGCCGGATCTTTCATAATCAGTGCAGCGGCGCGCATTATCCCTTTCTTCCGGAAGACGAGTTTTTCGATCGGGAGCTGTTCCCGTCATTTGCGGCGATCGAACAGGCTGCGCCCGCGATAAAGGCTGAGTTCCATGATCTGATCGGGACGAGTGACGAATTGATCAGGCCCTACGTCCGCATGGACGAAGGGACACCGCAAAATGAATGGTCATCGCTCGACGGCTCGCTCGATTGGGGTGCATGCTTCCTGTGGGAATACGGCGTCCCGAACCAGCCGGTCCTCGACCGCTGTCCGCAAACCGCCGAGCTGATCGAGAGCCTGCCGCTCGCGCGAATTCCCGGGCGTGCGCCAAACGTGTTCTTCTCGCTGCTGAAGGCAGGTAGCCGGATCCCCCCGCACACCGGCGTGACGAACACCCGCGCCATCGTCCATCTGGGAATCGAGATACCACCGGGCTGCGGCTTTCGAGTAGGCAATGAAACGCGGGAATGGGTCGAAGGAAAGGCCTTTGCGTTCGATGATACCATCGAGCACGAAGCCTGGAACGAGGGCCGCGAGCCCCGCGCAGTGCTGATCCTCGATTACTGGAACCCGCATCTCACCCACGCCGAGCGCACGGCAATAGCGCGTTATTTCGTCGAGGCTGACCGCGCTTTAAAGCGCTAACTCGGTTAACTGGGCGAGCGTTAAATTGACAAATGATCCCGCGAAGGGCATCATCGCTAGCTGTTCTCACGGGACGAATAGCTATGTTGAGACCGATCGTGCTCGGCTGCGTTTTGTTCGTGTCTGTTTCCGCCGCGGCGCAGGACGCCTCGGCACCGGATACCCTGACGCTGATGTCGTCGAAGGAAATTGCTGCGCACAACGCCAGCCTCGACCCTTCCGACAAGACCTTCATCAAGTGCGTTCGCAGCGAACGGCCCGGATCGCTGGTGAAAAAGCGGTACTGCCGGACCAATGCCGATTGGGACCGGAGAGCCGAAATCGCGAACCGGGACGCGCGCGATATCGTCGACAGGATTTTGACCAGCGGCTCGACACATGGCGAGGAGCCGGCCGGATCCCTGGTGCCCGCGATTCCCAATTGAAGACCAATTTTCTGAAATGGAGCCTGTAATGATTTTCTTCGCCAACGCTCTTTTGGCGATCATCGGTTCTGCGACAGCTGCCAGCGCAGTGGCCGATATCCCCGAGCCCAACCCCAAGGCCATGTCACAGGCCGAGATCCGTGCGTTCAACGCCACTGTCGACAAGGGGCACAAGTACTACATTCGGTGCAAGCGCAGCGCTCCCACCGGGTCGTTTGTTGCCCGCGAATACAGTTGCCGCACGAATGCCCAGTGGGCCGCGGCGGATACTCGCGGGAATCAGGAATCGCGCGACATCTTGGACGAGATGACCAGCAAGGCCACGAACACCAGCAACTGAGCGGCGGGCCCGCGACCGCCGGCTCGCGTTCAGTTGGCGAGCCGGACGACGCGGACGCCCGGCTGCTTGTCCACATTGGCCATGAAGCTGCCCATGGCCGCGCGCTTGATGTGAATCGGATTGCCGACCTTGGGATAGACGTTGCGTCCCTCGGTCTGCTTCCAGCGCGCGCCGTCCTCCAGCACGAAGATGGGCATGCCGTCGCTGGCTGTCCGGAGGCCGGTGATCGTGCTGTCGATGGACGTCACCTCTTCGCTGTCGCCGCCGCTGAACAGCTTGAGGCTGGGAAGTCCCAGGCCGAACACTCCCCGCCGTGTCTCGCGCATGGTCTCCCGGTCGACCACCAGGACCTGGCGATCCTTACTGGCGGAAGCCAGTTCGGCGACCGAACGATCGAAACACGCCAGGCGCGCCTGCGGTTCGGTTACCGCCTCGCAATCGAGGACCGATTGTAGCACTTGCGGGACAGGAGGTGGCGACCGGTCCGAATCCGCCCAGGCCATCGTGGACCCAGCCGCAAAGACCCCGGTCAGGGCCATGGTCAACAATCGCATCTGATTTCCTGTCGTTCGAGTTTTTGTGCGAGGCAAAATGCCTTCCTGCCCGCGACATGGCAAGCTGCGTTCCCGTCACTCGGCAGAAGCGGGCGTGCGGTTGAAGGCGAAATTCCCGCAATTCTCGCTCACGCCATGTGCGTCAAGCTGCGCCCGCTGATCGCGTCTGCCACGTCCTGGGCATCCGGCGCATTCCGATCAATCCATTCCCCCGCCATATCGATATCGGGAGCCAGATCATGTCGCAGCGCATCGCGTCGCTGCAGCCGCAGCGAATTGTCGAACGATATCGCCGGATTCTTTGCCGAACGGGAAAACAGAGGCCCGCTGACCAGGCGCTCGATATCGGCGGCTGAACAATCGATCTCGAGCAAGCCCGCCGCAGCTTCCAGCGTTTTCGCTGGTTCGGCGAAAAAGACCTCGGCGTCCAAGGAAGACGATCGGGGCATTCGCGCAAGACCGGCGTGAAACAGGCGCATTTGAGCAAGCCACAGCCGCGCGACGCATTCGCCGTCACTCAGCGCGGTGGTGTCACCCAGCACATGGGAGAGTTCGCCCAGAACTCGGCGTAGCCATGCGCGATGGTTGTCGTTCCGCAGGACCGCCAACAGGTAATCAAGCCAGTTGTGATACAGGAAAATGACTGGTGCATCGGGCGAAGCTGCAGCGATTTCGGGAATGATGAAATTGACCGGCACATTGGCCTTGACCACCGTCGGGCCAGTGGCGGGATATCGTTTGCCGAGCATCCGTAAAGTCAGCGCCAGCCGGTTGTCGTTCGGTGTCAGCGCTACTTGTCGAAGCGCCAAAGGCTCGCGCAGGACCAGATTGTCACCCAGCTCGTCCAGTGCCCGGGCCAACAGCGTCGATCCACAATGGGCGATATGGAAAACCCACCCGGTTTGCAGGGTTTGACCGTTCGCGTCCCCACCCAGCGAAACCGCCGGAATCCGCATCGACCGCTCGGCCACGGGGCTGATCCGGTCATCCAGGAAGATCGACCGACGGTAGGCCGCCCTGTCCATCGGCACGAAGATGGCATCAGCCTGATCGAAGGAGTGCAGGAAGTGGTCCGGCGATACGATCAGGTCAGCTAGGGTGATGGGCATCGCAAAGGATATAGCGACCCAAGTCGGCGGCAGCTATGGGCGACGGGCGATGACTTCGATCTCCTCTCCCATCATCTCCGCTCCGACCGCCGACTGCCCGCATGCCACGATCCTCGACCATTCCGGAAACCGGCTATCGACGCTGAACCCTGCAGACGTACTTGAACCATACCGCGAACATGGAGCTGTGCTCGTGCGGGGGTACGACTATGACCTGGTGGAATTTCGCGCCTTCTGCCGCCGAATCTGCCCTACCGCGGTGATCAACGAATCGCCCGGCCGCGTGGCGGTCGGCACGACCAATGAGATTCAAAGCGTCAATCTGGGCGAGGATGCGTTCCCGCTCCACCCGGAGTTGTCCCGCGAACCGTGGAAGCCGGACACCGCCTTCTTTGCCTGCCTATCCCCACCTTCACAGGCGGGGGAAACCACCATCTGCGACGGCATCGCCCTGGCGGCCAATTTGCCCGATGCTGTAAAAAAGGGCTTCTCCGGGCGGCGTCTGCTGCATTTGATGCCGACTTGGCCCGGCCTGTTCGAATTCTGGTTGGGTACCGCCAATCCGACAGCCGCGCTGCTGGCCGCCCCCCCGCCCACTTGTCCCTATCGCTTCCTGACCACCCCCGGCGGTCAGGTGGCACGAAGCTTTTCCCGACCGGCATTGCACCGCCCCATGTTTGCGGACGGACCTGCATTCGGCAATTTTCTCCTGTTTGCCCGTTTCCATGCGGGCAGGCAGGATTTTCCCTTGCTGGACGATTTCACGCAGGTGCCGGACGACTGGGCCGAGGCAGCGCGGGCGACCGGGGAGGACCTGACTTACTCGCACCGTTGGCAACAGGGCGACATCCTGATGCTCGACAATACCCGCTTCATGCATGGCCGCAGGTCCGTGGCGCACGCCCACGAGCGGAAGATCGTGACCTATTTCGGTTATCTGGCAGGCGCCCCGCGCAGCTCTGAAGAACCGGCCAAACCGATCTGGCGCGAGCGGGATTTCAGGCCTCCGTCGGTCGTCACCTGACAATCGACCGCGGCACACCACTCCGCAGTTCCCGGCCCAGGCGGCGTCCAGCGGTGCGAACTTTGACGCAAGCGATCCGAGGACCCATTTCTCGCCGAAACCGTCACTTTTGTATCGCCGTTCGCGCCTTCCGTGTTGCAAACGAGCAACTATCCAAAGTTAGGTGACGTCTCTAACGGATTATGTCTTTTCTCGTATGACTTAGGTTGCCATGCGAGGGGCAGCGCGCGTCGTGCATCCACGTGGTGCGAGCGCATTATGGGCTATGAATAGCAACTGGCGGGTCGCGCCAAATTATCTGGGGATTTGGATAGACATGAGCAAACTGAGCAATTCGCGCCGGAAAAGCGGCATGCTGGCAAGCGCCGGCCTCGTGGCGCTGTCCCTGGCCGCTTTGTCCGCTCCCGCGTACGCACAGGATACCGATGATACCGACCCGGTTGGCGAAGGCGCCGCCGCGACGGTTTCCGACCAGGATACCGATGCCGCCGGCAAGCCGGTGGAAGGCAATGCCATCGTCGTTACCGGTTCGCGCATCAAGCGCGCCAACTACGATACGATCGAGCCTTCGGTGGTTATCGATTCCGAAAAGATCGAGGCGCGGGGCTTCGAGACGCTTGGCCAGGCGCTCAACGAACAGCCTTCCTTTGGCGTCCCCGGGGCATCGCCGGTCGGCGGCCAGTCCGGCTTCGGCCAGGGCCAGAGCTTCGTCAACTTCCTCGGCCTCGGCTCGCAGCGCACGCTGACTCTGGTCAATTCCAAGCGCTTCGTATCGTCCAACACCGCCTCGATCTTCGGCCCGACCGGCGCCGGCAGCCAGGTCGACCTCAACGTCATCCCGACCAAACTGGTCGAGCGGATCGAGACGATCGCAGTCGGCGGCGCGCCGATCTACGGTGCGGATGCGATTTCGGGGACCATCAACGTCATCCTGAAGTCGAACTACGAAGGTCTCGAGATCGACGGGCAGTACGGCATCTCGTCGCGCGGCGACGCGGCCAACTATCGCTTCCGCGGCCTGGCCGGGACCAACTTTGCCGGTGGGCGCGGCAACGTGACCATCGCTGGCGAATACAACCGCGGCGAAGGCCTGACCTACACCGATCGCAACCTGCTGAGCCCGGGCCTGTTCTTCCGCAACGCGAGCGACCCCAACTCGGGCTTCCTGCAGGAACTGTACAGCGATCGCCGGATCCCTTCGATCGCGAACACCGGCATCCCGATCGTCGGGCTGGCGGATTACGGCCTCGACTTCAACTTCCCCGACAACCAAGGCCCGCTTTTCGGCCTTCCCGCGGGCTTCAACGGCGCGGTGTCCGATGCGAACGGCAACCAGCTGAAGTTCGACACCAACGGAAACCTGATCCCGATCGATTTCGGCCGTTACGCCGGCAAGCCGGGCTACCTTCGGCATCGATTTCGCCGGAGGAAACGGCTTCAGCCTCAACGATGTCAGCAACCTGCTGAGCCCGAGCGAACGCTACAGCGCGATCGCCATCGGATCGTACGAGCTGACGGATGCCGTCCGCTTCTCGATGGAGGCGTGGTATTCGCGCTCCAAGGGCACCAACCTGACCGATCAGCCGGTGTACAACAGCGCGCTGTTCGATGCCGCTGGCACGCCTGACGGCAACATCATCGTCAGCATCGACAATCCGTTCCTGACCCCGGCCGCACGCGCGTCCATCGTCGATGCGATCAACAACAATCCGTTCTCCGACCAGAACTTCAACGGCGTGAACCAGGATTACTTCTATCTTGGCCGGGCCAATACCGATCTGCAGTCGGGTTTCTCGACCGGTACCGTGGAAGTGATGCGCTTCGTCGCCGCGCTCGACGGCGACTATCAGTTGTTCGGCCGGAACTGGAACTGGGAAGCGTTCGCCAATTACGGCCGTTCGGAAACGAACAGCCGCAGCCGCGAGCTGATCCAGCAGAATTTCGCCAACGCGGTGGACGCCGTGCTCGATCCCAGCGGCAACATCGTTTGCCGCCCCGGCGTAACCAGCGCGGCCATTCCTTCGATCAATTCCGCTTGCACTCCGATCAACCTGTTCGGCACCGGCCGCAACAGCCAAGCGGCGCTGGACTATGTAACTGCCATCGCCACGCCGCGTTCGCTCAACGAACTGAAGGACTTCGTCGTATCGACCGGCGGCGAAGTCTTCGCTCTGCCGGGCGGCGCGTTCTCGGTTTCGGTGGGTTACGAACACCGCGAAGAATCCCAGGATTTCGATCCGGGCGATTTCTTCCGGGGGGAACTGCAGGCGGACGGAAGCTACGCTTCATACGGCCGTTCGGTGCCGATCCAGCCGGTTTTCGGCAAGTTCAACACCGACGAGTTCTCGGGTGAGTTCCTGGCCGAGATCATCTCGCCCTCGAACAACGCGTTCCTGGACCTGCTCGAGGTCAAGGGTGCGGCGCGCTACGTCGACAACTCGATCGCCGGTGGCGACTGGACCTGGACCCTGGGTGGCCGCGTTGGCGTCTTCGGCGTGAGCTTCCGCGGAAACTACACGAAGTCGATCCGCGCACCTGCGATCACCGAGGCGTTCAACCCGTCGAGCCAGTTCTTCGGTTTCGCGACCGATCCGTGCGACTCGACAAACATCGGCAACGGAGCCAACGCCGCCAACCGAGCAGCCAACTGCGCGGCTGCGGGCATCACGCAGCCGTTCAGCTCGCTGTCCGCCAGCCGCTCGTTCAAGCAGGCGGTGGCCGGCAACCCCGACCTTCTCAACGAGAAGGCGGATAGCTGGACCGTCGGTGCGGTCATCCAACCCAGCTTCATCCCGCGTCTGCGCCTCAGCGTCGATTACGTGGACATCAAGCTGCGTGACGTGATCTCCGAGCTCACTGCGAGCACGATCGTGGCCAACTGCTATGATTCGGCGGATTTCCCGAACAACCAGTTCTGCGACCGCGTGTCGCGCGACGGAGCCAACCAGCTCGACTTCATCGAGACCGGTTACTTCAACTCGGCCGAACTGCGTTACAAGGGCATCCTCGGCGCACTCGACTACCGCGTCCCGAACGTGTTCGGCGGGCCCGGCGCGCTCAACTTCTCGGCCAGTTACCAGTACCTGGACACGCTGAGCTCGCGCGCCGACAACAACCCGGGCACGGCTGAGAGCCGCAACGACGATTCGGTCGGCTACTCGAAGCACTCGGCAGTCGCCACGGTGTCTTACAACGAACCGGACTACGGCGTGTTCGTGCAAGCCAACTACACCGGCGCGACGCACATCGATTCGCAGGTCGCCGACAACTACTATCCCAATGGCCTGAACGATCTGAAGGCGATCACGTTCATCAACATGGGGGCGAACTTCAACGTCAACGACAAGTTCGAATTCCGGCTCGTCGTCGACAACGTGTTCGACAAGAAGCCCCCTTATCCGTTCCCGGCTTCGGGTGGTGTGGTGACATACTTCCCGGGCGTGCTCGGAACTTTCTTCCGCGCAGGCGCGACCGTTAAGTTCTGATCCGACCTTCAAAGGAACTGAAAAAGGGTCCCGGGCAACCGGGGCCCTTTTTTTGTTCGGGCCATGGTATGATCGCCGCGACAGTCGCATCGGTGCCCGCTTGGGCATGGGCGCGATTTTCACTGGATTTTTCGCGCTCTATCGAAAGATAGGTGTGGCCGTGCCGCCACTTCTCTTAAGCGTCTGCCATAACGATCCAAATTTACGTTGCGAGAGCCCGACGTGCTCGGCATTCGAGAAGTTCGCACAAAATCGGGCGCCAAACTGCTCGAACGATGGGCGCCGCATTCAAACTCTTGCCGGCTCGCGCCGGACTTTTGGGGGACTCAACTCAATGAATATGCTTTCCGCCTTGCGCGGCAAAAGTGGTATGCTGGCCAGCGCCGGCGTTGCCGCGCTTTCGCTCGCCGCCTTTGCTACCCCGGCCTACGCGCAGGACAGCGCCGCCGCCAATCCGCCTGATTGCCCCGACCAGAACTCGGACGGCGTGTGCGATCCGGATACCACCATCTCCAGTGCAGACGGCAGCACCTCGAGCAGCGGCGCCATCGTCGTCACCGGTTCGCGCATTCGCCGCGACGAGTACTCGACGATCGAACCCATCACAGTCGTGACGGCTCAGGAAATTACCCAGTCGGGCTTCAACAGCGCCACCGATGCGCTGCAGAGCACCGAAGTCACCCAGGGCTCGGGCCAGATCAACAACTATTACGGCGGTTACGTCACCGACGGCGGCACCGGTGCCAACACGCTCGGCCTGCGCGGCCTCGGGCCCGCACGCACGCTCATCCTGCTCAACGGACGCCGGATCGCACCCGCAGGGACGCGCGGTTCGGTTCTCGCAGCCGACCTCAACGTCCTGCCGACCGCGATCATCGAGCGCATTGAAATCCTCAAGGCCGGCGCGTCGTCGATCTATGGTTCGGACGCGATTGCGGGCGTCGTCAACATCATCACCGACAGCAAGCTGCGCGGCCTGACGATCGACGCCCAAGTCAACGTCCCCGAGATCGGCGCCGGCGTCGACAAGCGTGTTTCGGCCAGCTTCGGCTTCGGCGATGACCGCTTCGACCTCATCGGCTCGGTCGAGTACCGCAAGCGGAATGCTATCCGCCTGCGCGACGTGGACTTCGCGAAGTGCCCGGTTGGTGGGTACACCACCAGCGAAGGCGCGCCGTTCGGCTCGGACGACGTCAACGGCTTCGATGGCACGCCCTGCTTCACGCTCGACAACGGGGGCGTGACCATCAACACCCTCGGCGTCCCGACCCGCTCGGGTATCGGCCGTACCTCGGGCACGGTTGCCAACTTCAACCGCTTCGTTCCTGCCGGCGCCACCCAGGGTGGTGCAACTCCCGGGTTCCTGGGTGTCGGCACGTACGATCGCGACACCTTCGATCCCGCGAGCCAGCTCGAGGAAGTGGTGACCCCGGTTGAAACCTACACGGGCTTCCTGTCCGGCAGCTACAAGCTCGATTCGCTCGGCAATGCCGAGATCTACGGCGAAGTGCTGGCCTCGCGCCGCAAGTCGTCGTCGATCCTCTATCGCCAGCTCTCGCTGGACTATCTCCAGGGCAGCCCGCTGGTCCCGGCGATCTTCCGCAACGGCGCGTTCCTCGCACCCACCAATACGTCAAGCGGGAAGAACATTGCTGCCCGTGCATTCATCGGCTTCGGCAACACCGATTCCAGCCAGGACGTCGATTACGTCCGCGCCGGCGGCGGTATCCGGGGTGACTTCTTCTTCCCCGGATGGCGCTATGACGCGTACGCCGGCAAGTCGTGGACTGACGGCACTTACCAGATCGAATCCTTCTTGGTTGACCGCCTGGCCACTTCGCTGAACGTCGTTCAGAACCAAGACGGTTCGTTCAGCTGCGCCGCCCAGGCTTCGATCGCCAACTGCGTCCCCGCGCCGGTGCTCAACGCTGACACCATCGGTGGCCGACTGCCGCAGGCATTCCGCGACTACATTCTGCAGAACACCATCGGCACCACCAAATTCCGCGAGACCACGTTCTCGGTCGGGTTCGACGGTCCGCTGTTCGCCCTCCCGGGCGGCGACGTCCAGCTGGCGTTGGGTGCGGAATATCGCAAGCAGAGCATCAACGACACGCCCGACATCAATTCGCAGACGGGCAACCTGTTCGGCCTGACCGCCGGTGTCCCGACGCGTGGTTCGGACAACGTGAAGGAAGTGTTCGGCGAAGTCTTCCTGCCGCTGCTTTCGGACCGTCCGTTCTTCGAAAACGTCAACATCGACGCGTCGGTTCGCTACACCGACTATGCTTCGTATGGCAGCGACACCACTTACAAGGTGGCGGGCGAATGGGAGTTCTTCCGCGGCTTCGGTATCCGCGGCAGCTACGGCACTTCGTATCGTGCCCCGGCCCTGTCGGAGCAGTTCCTCGGAGCGACCAGCGGGTTTGGCGCAAGCAGCGGCGACCCTTGCGACAAGGACAACTTCCCGCGTGCCAACGGTGCCCCCAACCCGGGTGCGTACTCGCCGGCACAGCAGCAGCGGGCAGCCAACTGCGCAGCGATCGGGATCAATGTCGCAACGTTCGATCAGAACAGCGGCATCACGATCTTCAACCGTGGTGGCGCAGAAACCGGCCTGTCGGCGGAAACGTCGCGCAACTGGTCGGCGGGCGTCGTTCTCCAGCCGCGCATCTCGGCAACCACCACGCTCAGCCTCGCGCTCGATTATTTCGACATCAAGGTCAGCAACGGCGTGTCGAGCCTGAGCAGCGCGACGATCCTGTCGCGTTGCTACGGCGCGGTGGACTTCAGCCCGACGGGTGGTTTCTGCCGCTTCGTGCAGCGTGACAGCAACCAGATCCTGACCGTCACCAGCGGTTACGTGAACCTGTCGGAAGACATCGTGAAGGGTTACGAATTCAACGGCCGCTTTGCGACCGATGTCTTCGGCGGCCGGTTCACGCTCAACGCCAACGTCACGAAGTACACTGAACAGTCGGATCGCCTCTTCCCCGAAGAGTTCCGGCGTGATGCCAACGGCGTGCTGACGGCTCCGGAATGGGTCGGTTCGTTCGACGCCAACTACCGGATGGACAACGTAACCTTCCGCTACGGCCTGAGCTGGATCGACGGAAGCAAGGGCACCTACGACTTCCTGGCGTTCAACCGGACGACCGGCATGCCCAATGCGGCCACTGCCCAGTCCTATCGTGACGCCACGATCCTCGAGGTGGACGACTACTTCCTCCACACCGCTTCGGTTCAGTTCGATGTGGCTGACAGGTTCGAGTTCACCATCGGTGTCCGCAACCTGTTCGACAAGCAGCCGCCGACGATCACCAACTTCGGGTTCACCACTACGGCGAACGCGCCGGTGTACTCGGGTTACGACTTTGTGGGCCGTACGTTCTTCGCGAACACGACCTTCAAGTTCTAATCGAAGCCTTAAGGCAAAACGAAAGGGCCCCGGGAAACCGGGGCCCTTTTTTTGTCTGCGGTCGCCGAATGGTACTGAACCGGCGACCCCGCGGTGCAGGCGTTCGGCCAGTCCGGCAAACTTAGCTCACCGTCATGGTCAGCCCGCCATCACCCTCATCGATCTGCACGGTCGAACCATCGGGCACTTCGCCGGCCAGGATCTTCTCCGCCAGTGGATCCTGTACATAGCGCTGGACCGCGCGCTTGAGCGGGCGCGCGCCGTAAACCGGATCGTACCCCACCCGGCCGAGCCAGCGCTTGGCTGCATCGGTCAGTTCGAGCACGATCTTGCGGTCCTTGAGCAGCTTGCTGACCCGCGCGACCTGGATTTCGACGATCGGCGCCATGTGTTCCTGTCCCAGGCGGTGGAACAGCACGATCTCGTCGAGCCGGTTGAGGAATTCGGGCCGGAAGTGTGCGCGAACGACGTCCATCACCTGTGGCTCGACGCTCTCGACTCCCTGTCCTTCCTCGATCTGGGTCAGGAACTGGCTACCGAGGTTCGAGGTGAGGATGATGATCGTATTGGAGAAATCGACCACCCTTCCCTGTCCGTCGGTAAGCCGGCCATCGTCGAGCACCTGCAGCAGGACGTTGAACACGTCCGAGTGTGCCTTCTCCACTTCGTCAAACAGCACCACCTGATACGGTCGACGGCGCACCGCCTCGGTCAACACGCCGCCCTCGTCGTACCCCACGTAGCCCGGAGGTGCCCCGATCAGGCGGCTGACCGCGTGCTTCTCCATGAATTCGCTCATGTCGATGCGGACCATCGCGCTGTCGTCGTCGAACAGGAAGCCGGCAAGCGCCTTGGTGAGCTCGGTCTTGCCCACTCCAGTGGGGCCCAGGAACAGGAACGAGCCGAGCGGGCGGCCGGGATCCTGTAGCCCCGCCCTCGCCCGGCGGACCGCCTTGCTGACCGCCTCGACCGCCTTCTCCTGGCCGATCACCCGCGCGCCGAGCACGTTCTCCATCGCCAGCAACTTCTCGCGTTCGCCCTCGAGCATCTTGTCGACCGGCACCCCGGTCCACTTGCTGACCACGCTGGCGATGTCGTCGGCGGTGACCTCTTCGCGCAGAAGGGCGTTGGTGGCCTGGCCCTGCGCAGCCTCGAGCTGCTTTTCGAGCTCGGGGATGCGGCCGTAGGACAGCTCGCCCGCCTTCGCCAGGTCGCCTTCGCGCTGCGCCTGCTCGAGCTCGATCCGCGCGGCGTCGAGCGCCTCCTTGATGCGGGCTTCGGCGGCGATCTTGTCGCGCTCGTTCTGCCAGCGGGTGGTGACTTCGCTCGATTGCTGTTCGAGATTGCCCAGTTCCTCGCGCAACGCGGCGAGCCGATCCTTGGATGCCCGATCGGTTTCCTTCTGGAGCGCCTGCTCCTCGATCTTGAGCTGGATGATCCGCCGGTCGAGGTTCTCGATTTCCTCGGGCTTGCTCTCCACTTCCATGCGGATGCGCGAGGCCGCCTCGTCCATCAGGTCGATCGCCTTGTCGGGCAGGAAGCGATCGGCGATGTAGCGATTGCTGAGCGTCGCCGCCGCCACGATCGCGGCGTCGGTGATACGCACTCCGTGATGCAGTTCGTAGCGGTCCTTGAGCCCGCGCAGGATCGAAATAGTGTCCTCAACCGTCGGCTCGCCCACGAACACCGGCTGGAAGCGGCGCTGGAGCGCGGCGTCTTTCTCGACGTATTTCTGGTATTCGTCGAGCGTGGTCGCGCCGATGCAGTGGAGTTCACCGCGCGCCAGCGCGGGCTTCAGCAGATTGCCCGCGTCCATCGACCCTTCAGACGCGCCCGCGCCGATCAATGTGTGCATCTCGTCGATGAACAGGATGATGTCGCCCTCAGCGCCCTTGACCTCGTCGAGCACGGCCTTGAGCCGCTCTTCGAATTCGCCGCGGTATTTCGCACCCGCAATCAGCGCGCCCATGTCGAGCGCCATGAGCTTGCGGTCCTTCAGGCTGTCGGGGACGTCGCCGTTGGCGATCCGCAGCGCCAAGCCCTCGGCAATGGCGGTCTTGCCGACGCCAGGCTCGCCGATCAGGACCGGGTTATTCTTGGTACGCCGGGCCAGGATCTGCACAGTGCGCCGTATTTCCTCGTCGCGGCCGATGACCGGGTCGAGCTTGCCCGACTTGGCTACTTCGGTGAGATTGCGAGCGTACTTGTTCAGCGCGTCGTAGCTTTCCTCCGCGCTCGCCGAATGCGCCTGGCGTCCGCCCCGTAAGTCGGTGATCGCTTCTTCAAGCGACTGCGGGGTCACGCCCGCGGCCTTGAGCGCCTGCCCTGCGGCAGTGGTCGTCGCCAAACTCAGCGCGAGCAGAAGGCGCTCGACGGTGACGTAGCTGTCACCGCTCCTGGTTGCCGCCTGCTCGGCCTGGTCGAGAACGCGCACCGCATCGTTGTCGAGACCCGGGGTCGACTGTGCACCGCCGCCCGAAACCGCAGCGATCTTTCCCAGTGCGGCATCGATCCCCTGCACGGCCACCGCCGGATTGCCACCGGCGCGCGTGATCAGCCCCGCCGCCATCCCTTCGCTGTCTTCGAGCAGCGCCTTGGCGAGATGCTCGGCGGTGATCCGCTGGTGGTTCATGCGGATCGCGACGGTCTGCGCGCTCTGGATGAAGCCCTTGGCGCGGTCGGTGAACTTTTCGAGATTCATGGGTGCCCTCAAATCTTTGCGCGCGATCGGTGTATTAGTCTCGTAGTTGGGTCCAAACCAACCCGCCGACAACCCCCCGCGTTCAGGACCCTGCATCAAGTCCCCGGTTGCAACGGACCTGACCCCCGCTATGGCCGTTTGGCGGGAGAGAATTACAACATGCGAAAATGGATGATCAGGTCCGTGGGCCTGCTGCTGTTGCTGGCACTGCTGGTCCTGGTCGGCCTGATGGTGTGGGAGCCGCTGCTCGCGCATCCAGGCAAGGCGCCCGCGGCGCGCGCTTATCGCGCGGAAATTGTGCGCGACGAGTGGGGCGTCCCGCACATTTATGGCAAGACAGATGCCGACGTCGCCTATGGCGTCGCGCTGGCGCATTCCGAGGACGATTTCCGCACACTGCAGGATGTCGTCGCGATGACCCGTGGGCGCTATGGCGCACTTGCCGGAGAAGACGGCGCGCAGTTCGACTATGTCCTCGCGCTGCTCGATGCGCGCGGCACGGTGAAGCGCCAGTACGCCAAAGTGCCGCTGCGCACCCGCGCGCTGCTCGAGGCCTATGCCACCGGTCTCAACGACTATGCCGCAGCGCATCCGGGCGAGGTCCGCCTCGGTAACTTGTTCCCGGTCAACGGCGAGGATGTCGCGACGGGTTTCGCGCTGCGCCAGCCGTTCTTCTTTGGCCTCAACAATGTCGTCGGGCCGCTGGTCAAGGGCGACAGCCTGCTGCCTGATCCTGGCCCGCGCCTTCGCGGAACGCCGCTGCCCGATCGCGAGGCCGCAGCGAACCTCGGCTCCAACGCATTCGCAATCGCGCCGGGCCGATCAGATGATGGAGTCACCCGGCTCGTCTCGAACAGCCATCAGCCGTGGGAAGGTGGCGTCGCGTGGTACGAACTGGTGGTCGAGAGCGGCCAAGGCTGGCATTTTGCCGGGGCGACGTTCCCAGGCAGCCCATTCCCCTTCCTGGGTCACAACGAGGATCTGGGGTGGACCAATACGGTCAACGAGCCCGACATGGTCGACGTCTACCAACTGGCGCTCGACAAGGCTGGAACGCATTACCGGATGGACGGCAAATGGCTGCCGCTGGAGGAAACCAGCGTGCGGCTACCGGTACGCTTCGGGCCCGTGGTGCTGCCGGTCAGCCGCAAGGTCTATCGCAGCGTCCACGGTCCGGTGGTGATCAACGCCAAGGGTGCGTTCGCCTTCCGCTATGGCGGGATGGATTCGCTGGCCACGCTCGACGCCTATTACGCGCTCAACAAGGCGAAAACGTATGCCGAGTGGCAAGCGATCCTGGCGCGGCAGGCGATCCCGTCGACCAACTTCATCTATGCCGACAAGAGTGGCACGATCGCCTATTGGTACAACGCCGCGATACCCGCGCGGCAGCAGGGGCCCGACTGGCGCAGCGTGCTGCCGGGCGATCGCAGCGACCTGATCTGGCACTCCCTGGTGCCGTTCGGCAGCTTGCCGCACTACGTGAACCCGGCTTCTGGTTTTGTGTTCAATTCGAATAACACGCCGTTCGTGGCAGCCGGTAAAGCCAGCGACCTCGATCCAGCAAGTTCGCCCCCGGAAATGGGGGTCGAGCTGCGCATGACGAACCGCGCCTACCGCGCCGAAAAACTGCTCGACGCGACCAATCCGATCGGCCGTGCAGAGCTTGAGCGGATCAAGTATGACACCGGCTACGAACGCGCCGGCTACATGAAGAAGGTACTCGACGGGATCGCCGCGCTCGACGTGCGCGACAACCCCCGGCTGCTCGCGGCGCAGCGCCTGATGGGCCAGTGGGACCTGACCGCCGACGGGGCCGGCCGGGCCGATGCGCTGGCCGTGCTGCTCCTGCGCAAGCCGATGGGCGACGATTACAACGGCAAACCGCTGACGCCGCCGCGCGAGCTGCTCGATGCCGCCAGCGCACACCTGATGAAATACTTCGGCCGGCTTGATCCGCCTTTGCAGGATATCCTGCGTCTGCGCCACGGACCGGGCCGCTACGCGGTCGACCTGCCGCTCGACGGCGGAAGCGATACGTTGCGCGCATCGACACTGTGGGATGTCGAACCGGACGGTCGGCTCAAGGTGCGTCACGGCGACAGCTACGTAATGTTCGTCGAGTGGGCTCCGGGCAAACCGGTGATCAGCCAGTCGATCCAGCCGTTCGGGGCGGCGACCACCCGACCCGACAGCGTGCACTTCACCGACCAGTCCGCGCTGTTCGTCCAGCACAAGCTCAAGCCGGTGCATTTCACCCGCGCCGATACGATGGCGAATGCCGTTAGTCGAAAGGTAGTGACACACCAGCTGCGCTGACTTTAGGCGAAGGCGGACTGATCTTTCGCGAATTTTTCAAAACCGGGGACTGCCATGATTGTTCGTTTCGCCTCGACCAGCGCGCTGGCGCTTGCGCTCGCTGCCTGTGCCACGATGCCCGCATCCGATCTGGCAACGGTGCCAGTGGCACAGTCCGGCGCGCCGCTGCAGAAGCCTTCCCCCGCGCCGCTCGGCCAGTTGGTCGACCAGGTGTCGATTCCCTATGAAACCTTCACGCTTGCGAACGGGCTGACGACGCTTGTCCACACCGACCGCAAAAGTCCGGTCGTCGGGGTTACCCTGTACTATCGCGTGGGATCGAAAAACGAACCGCGCGGCCGCACCGGGTTCGCGCACCTGTTCGAGCACCTGATGTTCGGCGGCAGCGAGAACGTCGAAAACTTCGACATCCCGCTCGAAGCGGTCGGCTCGACCAGCACCAACGGATCGACCTGGTACGATCGCACAAACTATGTCGAGACGGTGCCGACCGGCGCGCTCGACCGCGCGCTGATGATGGAGGCGGACCGCATGGGTCACCTGCTCGGCGCGGTAACGCAGGACAAGCTCGATAAGCAGCGCGGCGTGGTCCAGAATGAAAAGCGGCAGGGCGACAACCAGCCCTATGGCCTCACCGAATACGAGATCGGCGACGGGCTGCTGCCAGTCGGCCACCCCTACCGCCACTCGACCATCGGTTCGATGGCGGACCTCGACGCCGCCAGCCTGACCGATGTGCGCGCGTGGTTCCGCGATCATTACGCGCCCAACAACGTGGTCATCGCGCTCGCCGGTGACATCGATGCCGCCACCGCGCGCGCCAAGGTCGAAAAATGGTTCGGCGCGATCCCGCGCGGGCCCGAAATCGCGCCCGTCGCAGCCCCGGTGGTCGGACTGACCGCGCCGGTGACGATCGAGATGGCCGACCAGGTGCCGGTGACCCGCGTTACCCGGGCGTGGGCCGGACCCGGCATCAACGACGCCGACGCGCCCGCGCTGGCGGTCGGCCTGTATATCCTGGGCGGCCTGGCCAGCTCGCGGCTCGACAACGCGCTGGTGCGCGGCGACGAGTTGGCGGTGCGCGTATCGGCGGGCGACCAGCAGCATGAGCTGCTCAGCTTCCTTCAGGCGGAAATGGACATCAAGCCGGGCACTGACCGCGTCGCGGCCGAGGCCGCGTTCGACAAGGTGATCTCCGACTTCCTCGCCAGCGGTCCGAGCGCGGACGAAGTATCCCGCGCCGCGACCAAGATCGTTTCCGGCCAGATCGGCGCGCTCGAGGAAGTCGGCGGGTTCGGCGGCAAGGGTGCGACGCTGGCCGAGGGGCTGATTTATTCGAACGACCCGTCCGCATACAAGAAGCAGCTGGAGGCGATCGCTGCGCTCACGCCCGATCAGGTCCGCGATGCCATGCAGCGCTGGCTGTCCCGGCCCGCGCTCAGACTGGCAGTCGTGCCCGGTGAGCGGACCGCGGACGGTGCGATGCTGGGTGGCTGGGGCGACGAAGGGAGCGTGCCCGCTCCCAAGCCCGACGCGAAGAAGCCGGTCGCTCCGATCGCCAAGGCCGCCCCGATTGCGATTCCCCCGGTCGCCGACGTCGGCGCGCTGACCTTTCCGGCGATCGAGCGGGCGACGCTGGCGAACGGCATCCCGGTCGAACTCGCCCGCCGTACCGCGGTGCCCAAGGTGATCGTCGACTTGCGGTTCGACGCCGGATACGCCGCCGACGGTTCGGCCCGCGCAGGCGTCCATTCGCTGATGGTCGATGCGCTCGAGGAGGGTACCACCACCCGCGACGCCACCCGCATCGCCGAGGATCAGGAACGGCTTGGCGCCGACATCTCGACCGGCACCTCGATCGATTATGACGACGTGTTCCTGTCGGCGTTGTCGACCAACCTCGCCCCGTCGCTCGACCTGATGGCCGACATCGTGCTCAACCCTGCCTTCCGCGCCGACGACGTGGCCCGGCTCAAGAGCCAGCGGCAGGCCGATATCTCGCAGCAGCTTGCATCGCCGCAAGGGCTCGCCGCGCGGGCGCTGGCCCCACTGGTCTACGGCGAGGGGCACCCTTATGGCACGGTCGGCTCGCTCGGCAGCGGGGCGGTCATCGCCAAGGTGACTCCGCAAGATTTGCAGGCTGAAGCGCAGCGCTGGCTGCGGCCCGATACCGCGCGCATCACGGTGGTTGGCGACGTTACCATGGCGCAATTGCTGCCCCAGCTCGAGCGCGCGTTCGGCAGCTGGAAGTCCAATCGCATGGCCCGGCCCGAAAAGGACCTGTCGGCTGCCACCCCGCCGGCGCAAACCCGGCTGGTGGTGATCGATCGGCCCAATTCTCCGCAGTCGGTGATCTACGCCGGACGGCTGCTGCCGGTGACCGGCGCGACCCCAGACCTCGAATCGCTGGACCTGGCGAACGAGGTACTGGGCAGCGGTTTCCTGTCGCGGCTGAACCTGCTGATCCGCGAGGAAAAGGGCTGGAGCTACGGCGTGCGCACCGGGGTTTCCGCACCCGAAGGGCAGCGCCTGTTCACCTTCAGCGCGCCGGTCCAGTCAGACCGCACGGGCGATTCGATCGCATTGGCGCTGGAGGCCATGAACCAGTTCGCCGGTGGCAAGAAAGGCGTCGATGCGACCGAGTTCAACCGGGTGACCGACGGCAACATCCGCGGCCTGCCCAACCGGTTCCAGACCAACGCGCAAGTGCTGCGCGCTCTGCTGGACCTTCAGGCCCGCGGCCGGCCGGACGATTACTACACCAAGCTGCCCGAGACGTACCGCGCGATCCAGACCGGTGCGATCGACAGCGCGGCCAAGACCTATCTCGGCGGCAACGACCTGACGATCGTGGTGGTCGGCGATCGGAAGGTGATCGACCCGCAACTCGCCAAGCTCGGCCTGCCGATCACTTACCTGCCCGTTGACACTGCTGTCAGCAGCGGAGAATAACCGGCCCGAACGTTCCAAGTTCGAAACAGAGAGGATTTGCCCATGTCCGTTGCCGGCAGCTACGATTGCATCACCAAGACTCCGATGGGCGACCAGAAGAGCGTGTTCACCGTCACCGACAACGGCGATGGGACCTTCACCGGCCAGAACGCCGGAGCGATGGGGTCGATGGAGGTCGAAAATGGCAAGATCGACGGCAACAGCCTGACGTGGACGATGAACATGACCGTGCCGATGCCGATGAAGCTCGAAGGCAGCGCAACCGTCGATGGCGACACCCTGACCGGCACGATCAACGCCGGAGCGTTCGGCAACATGGCGATGAACGGCACCCGCCAGGGCTGATTTTCCAGCCGCCACTCTTCGCGAAGTGAGGGATTGGAAAAGGCGCCGGAGCGATCCGGCGCCTTTTTCGCAACGGCGCGCTGACCGATGAGGCACGAGCGGTCAATCGGTGGTGTGAGAGCATCTACCGTCCTGGCGAACGGAGCCGATGCGGGGCTAGCGAAGGCTGAGGGCGCAGGAAGATCATTCGCTTGGCAGCCGGTATCGTCGCGCTAGAACGAGCGACGGGGATGGCCGCGGCAATCGTGACCCATCTCTGCCGGTCAGCGGAAATCCGGCGGCTGGCGGGACGCATTGGGGGACATCGACGCATGATACGGAAAGCCTTGGCTCTGGCCATCGTCATCGCTTGGACGATTGTCGCCCCAGCCGCGGCCCAATCGGTGCTCGAAGGGCGCTTCGATCCCGCCGTTCCAACCCTCGAACAGGTGGTCGGCCATCGCACCGGGGCGCAGGTAACGGCGCCCGACGAGATCGTCCGTTACCTCGATGCACTCCACCGCGCTGCGCCCGACCGCACGCGATTGGTCGAATATGCGCGCAGCTGGGAAGGACGCCCGCTCTACTATCTCGTGATCAGCAGCGCCGCCAACATGGCGCGGGCCGATGCGAATCGCGAGAGCATGGCCCGCTTCGCTGCCGGGGAAGCAGCGCCAACTGCGGGCGTGCTACCGGTGACGTGGCTGTCGTTCGGTGTGCACGGTGACGAGATTTCTTCATCCGACGCCGCGCTGGCGCTGGCTTACCACTTACTCGCCGCGTCGGGCGATGCCGAGACGGATCGCATCCTCCGCGCCAGCTATGTCGTGATCGACCCCAGCCAAAATCCCGACGGCCGCGCGCGCTTCGTGCAAAGTTTCCGCGCGGGCCTGGGGATCGAGCCCAACGGCGACCGCTATTCCGCCGAGCACGATCAGCCGTGGCCCGGCGGTCGGGTCAATCACTACCTGTTCGATCTCAATCGCGACTGGTTCGCGCAGACCCAGCCCGAAACCCGCGGCAAGGTCGCCGCGGTGAACGACTGGCATCCGGTGGTCTATGTCGACGCGCACGAGATGGGCGGCGACGACAGCTATTTCTTCCCGCCCAGCGCGGACCCGTTCAATCCCAACATCACCGCCGGCCAGCGCGCCAAGCAGGTGCTGCTCGGCCGCGCCATCGCGCAGCGGTTCGACGAGCGTGGCATCCCCTATTTCACCCGCGAGGTCTACGACGCGTTCTATCCCGGCTACGGCGACACCTGGCCGACGCTCACCGGCGCGATCGGGGTGACGTTCGAGCAGGCTTCGGCGCGCGGGCTGGTCTGGGACCGCAGTGACAAGCAGACCCTCACGTATGCCGATGGGGTGCGCAACCACTTCCTCGCCACGCTCGCCTATGCCGACACGGTCGCGCAGAACGCGGCCAGTTTCGTGGCCGACTACGCCGCGTTCCGGCGCGCCGCCGCCGCAGAAAAACCGGGTGGCAGTTACCTGATCGACCTTTCGCAGCACCGCTACAACGCCGAGGCGCTCGGGCGCCGGCTGGCAGGCCAGGGAATTGCCGTCGAACGACTGGACGGTGCGTTCTCGGCCTGTGGCCGAACTTATCCGGCGGGTGCGCTGGCAGTGCCGCGCGGGCAACCTGCCGGCAAGCTGGTGCGCAGCCTGCTCGACCGCGATACCGCGCTCGACCCCGCGTTCGTCAAACGGCAGGAGGACCGCCGCAGCCGGACCCTTCCGCACGAAATCTACGACACCACTGGATGGTCGGTCGGATTGATGAGCGGCGTGGAGGTGGCGTTATGCGGTTCGCCCGGGCGTTCGGGCCCCGCGCTAGCTGCCGACGCACCGATTGACTCACGCGCCGATGCGCCCGGTAACTATGGCCTGGCGGTGCCGTGGACCGATGGCGGTCAGGCTCGCCTGGTGCTCGCAGCGTCGCGCGCGGGAGTGACCGGCCGCGCAAGCGACCAGCCGTTCGTGATGGCGGGACGGACCTTTCCGCGCGGATCGGTAATCTTCGCGCGGGGAGACAATCCCCCCGAAGCGATCGACAAGCTGGGCCAACTGGCGCGCGAGATCGGGGCCGAAACGGTCGCGCTGGATGAAAGCTGGGTGGAATCCGGGCCTAACGTCGGCAGCACCAGCTTTGTCCGTCTCGCCGCGCCGAAGGTCGCGCTTGCCTGGGGCGATGGCGTCTCGCCAACCGATGCGGGCGCGCTGCGCTATGTGATCGAGCGTCGGCTGGCGACTCCGGTAGTTCCCATCCGGACACGGACGCTACCTTCGGCGCGCCTGACCGACTACGACGTGCTGATCGTTCCCGATGCCCGGCTCGACGATTCCACCCGAAAGGCGGTCAAGGCGTTTGCCCAGGGTGGCGGTACCGTGCTTGTCATCGGCTCCTCGATCCCCGGCTTCGCCAAAGGCGATAGCGCTCTGTTCGCGACCAAGGTCGAGGCGGCACTTGGCGCCAAGCCCGAGGAGGCGTCCGACGACAAAAAGGACGACGACGGCAACGCGGTGGCGGGCACCGAAATCGCCTCGCTGTCCGATTACCGCACCACGATCGGCGACCCCGCGCGGCTGCCCGACGCCCTTCCCGGGGCCCTGCTCAACACGGTGGCGGACACCGACAGTTTCCTGTCTTCCGGGTACGATGGCGGTGCAGTGGTCAACGCCGACGGCGATCTCGTGCTGCGCCCGCTGAACGCGGCAGACGGCACCAATGTGCTGCGCTTCGCCGGCGCCGACGCGCTGGTCGCAAGCGGCTATGTGTGGGACGAGAACAGGCGGCAGATGGCTTTCAAACCGTACATGATGGCGCAGCGGGTGGGTGACGGGATGGCGATCGGCTTTGCCAGCAATCCCGCTCAGCGGGGTTACCTCGACGGGCTCGACCTGCTGATCGCCAACGCGATCCTGTTCACGCCGGCACGATTGCGCTGAATTCTCACCCTGCCGGGTGGTAGAAATCCCAGATCTTCTGCGCCACGCCCTCGCTGATACCGGGCGTGCGCTTGAGATCTTCCAGCGCGGCCGCCCTCACCTTGCCCGCCGTGCCGAACGCCAGCAACAGCGCCCGTTTGCGGCCAGGGCCGATGCCCGGGATCTCGTCCAGCGGGCTCGCGCTGATCGCGCGGCTGCGTTTGGCGCGGTGAGCGCCGATGGCGAAGCGGTGGACTTCGTCGCGCAGGGTCTGGAGATAAAACAGCAACGGCGAGTTGGTCGGCAGGGTTTTCTCGCGTCCGTCGGGGAAGTGGAACACCTCGCGCCCCTCTCGGCCGTGGTGCGGGCCCTTGGCGATCGCGATCAGGTGCACGTCCTCGATCCCCAGTTCCTCGAGCGCGTCGCGGACGCTCGACATCTGGCCTTTGCCGCCATCGATCAGCACCAGATCGGGCCACATGCCGCCATCGCGATCGGGATCTTCCTCCAAGGCGCGGGCGAACCGGCGGGTCATCACTTCGCGCATCATCGCAAAATCGTCGTTGGTCTGCGCGGTGCGGATGTTGAACTTGCGATACTGGCCCTTGCGGTAGCCTTCAGGCCCGGCCACGACCATCGCGCCGACTGCCTTGTCGCCCTGGATGTGGCTGTTGTCGTACACCTCGATCCGGTCGGGCGGCTCGGGCAGCTCGAGGAATTCGGCCAGCTCGCGCATGATCCTGGCCTTGGTGCCGCTCTCCGCCAGCCGCCGTTCGAGCGATTCGGTGGCGTTGCGCTGTGCCTGCGCCATCAGCCGGCGGCGGTCTCCGCGCTGGGGCACGCTGATGTCGACCCGGTGCCCGGTCGCCTCGCACAGCGCCTCGGCCAGCAGGTCCTGTTCGGGTAGGGTGCGGTCGAGCAGGATGGTACGCGGGGGTGGCACTTCCTCGTAGAACTGTGCGAGCACGTCGGCCAGCACGTCGGCCTCGGTTTCACCCTCGGTATGACTGGGGAAGAATGCGCGGTGGCCCCAGTTCTGCCCGCCGCGCACGAAGAACGCCTGGATGCCCATTTGCCCGCCCTTGGCGGCAAGCGCGAACACATCCGCATCGCCCACCCCTGCGGCGTTGATCGCCTGGCTTCCTTGAATGGCGGTCGCCGCGCGCAAGCGGTCGCGCAGCATCGCCGCGCTTTCGAAATCGAGGCTGGCCGCCGCTTGCGCCATCTGGGTCTCGATCTTCTTCTGCACCGCAGCCGACTTGCCCGAGAGGAATTCCTTCGCCTCGTGCACCAGCTCGGCGTAGCCTGTTTCGTCGATCCGGTTAACGCACGGGGCGCTGCAGCGCTTGATCTGGTATAGCAGGCACGGACGGTCGCGGCGTGCGAAGAAGCTATCGGTACAGCTCCGCAGCAGGAACAGCTTCTGCAGGGCGTTGATGGTGGTGTTGACGCTGCCGGCGCTGGCGAACGGGCCGTAGTAATTGCCCTTGGCGCGCCGCGCGCCGCGATGCTTCTGGATCCGCGGGAACGCGTGGTCGGCGCGCAGCAGGATGAAAGGGAAGCTTTTGTCGTCGCGCAGCAGCACGTTGTAAGGCGGGCGGAAGCGCTTGATAAGCTGCGCTTCCAGCAGCAGCGCCTCGGCCTCCGAATTGGTCGTCACGATTTCCATCGTGCGGGTCTGGCTGACCATCCGCTTGAGCCGGGTCGAGAGCGCCTTGATCTGGGTGTAGTTGGCCACCCGCGCCTTCAGGCTGCGCGCCTTGCCGACGTAGAGCACGTCGCCGCGCGCATCGAGCATGCGATAGACCCCGGGCCGGGGCCTCAGCGTGCGAACCGTATCGCGGATCGCGGCGACTCCGGCCTCGAGATCGGGCTGCGCGCCAGTTCCCTTGACCGTATACGTCGCGCGCTCCTCATTGAAGCGTTCGGCGCCTTTGGGGTTGGGCGGGGTTCCGGCTTCGGTACGCGACATGGCAATGCAGCTAGGAGTTGCCAGGGCGAAAGGAAAGGGCCGGCCTCCGCTGTCGGAGACCGGCCCTGATCACCTTGGGTGAATAATTACCGGCAGCGCGCCGAATCGTTCGCGTTGCCCGCGGCCGCAGCGCCCAGCGCACCACCGGCGATTGCACCGATAATCGTACCCAGCGTGCGGGAATCGCCTGGCGCGATGATGTTGCCCGCGACACCGCCCACGACTGCTCCGCCTACCACCAGCAGACCGGTCGAACCATCCGAACGGCGGCAATACAGGCGCCCGTCGCGGCCGCGATAGACGCGGTCGCTGTCGGACAGCGTGCGTTCCCGGTAGCGGCTGTCGTTACGGTAGTAGTTATCCGCATAGTAGCCGCCATAGCGCGGATCGGGCCGGTTATAATCGTACTGGCCATAGCGGTTGTAATAATCCCGGTCGTAGTAACCGTAATCGTTGCTGGCATAGCGATCGCCGGCATAACCGTTTCCGTAACGGTCAGTCGCGCAGCCTGCGGTAAGCACCGCGGCGGCAATCGGGAGAAGCATCAGCTTGTTCATGGCGGCGTTCCACTCTGCGAATGAGGAAGCCGCCTGCGTGAATTGGGTTATGGGCGGCAAGGTATAGCAAGCTAATGCCTCGGGCGCGGCGAAAGTTCCCGGCGCGCGGCGGTGCTTGCACCGCGCGACAATCGACCTAAGCGGGCCGCCACACGATGCAGTACGATGCGATCATTCTCGGCGGGGGCGCCGCAGGCCTGATGTGCGCCGCGGTCGCGGGCCAGCGGGGCAAGCGGGTGGTGGTGCTCGAGCGGACCGAGGCGGTGGGGAAGAAAATCCTCATCTCGGGCGGCGGGCGGTGCAATTTCACCAACCTCCACACCGCTGCTGACCGCTATATCTCTGCCAACCCGCACTTCGCAAAATCGGCGCTGGCCCGCTACACTCCGCGCGATTTTCTCGACCTGGTCGAGAGTTACCACATAGCGTGGCACGAAAAGACGCTTGGCCAGCTGTTCTGTGACGGGTCGGCAAAGCAGATCGTAGCGATGTTGCTTGCCGAAGCCGATAAGTCCGGTGCGGAGGTGCGCTGTGGGGTTTCGACAGACCAGGTCAGCCACGGCGACGGCCTGTTCCGAGTCGGCGACGTCGCTGCGCCCGCGCTGGTGATCGCCACTGGCGGGCCATCGATCCCCAAGATGGGTGCGACGGGGTTCGCCTATGATCTCGCGCGCCGGTTCGGCTTGAAAGTGGTCGAGCCGCGCCCGGCACTGGTGCCGCTGACGCTGGGCGGTGACGACGTGCTGTTCCGCGACATTTCCGGGGTCTCGGCCGAGGTGGTAGCCACAGCGGGCACGGTGAGTTTCCGCGAGGCGGCACTGTTCACGCATCGCGGGCTGTCCGGCCCGGCGATACTCCAGGTTTCATCGTACTGGCACCCTGGCGAGGATGTGCGGATCGATTTCCTGCCCGATTGGGCACCCGGCTGGCTGACCGAGGCCAAGCGTGCGGCGCCGCGGGGAACCGTGCGCGGCGTCTTGCGCGACACGCTGCCCGAACGGCTGGCCACGATCCTTGCCGAACGGCTCATGCTCGACGGCGAACTGGTCGGAATGTCGGACAAGGCACTGCACGCAGCCGAAGCGCAGCTGGCGCGTTGGCCTTTCCGCCCCAATGGCAGCGAAGGGTTCGCCAAGGCAGAAGTAACCGTCGGCGGCATTTCCACCGCCGAACTGTCGTCGAAAACAATGGAGGCCCGCCGCGTGCCGGGGCTCTATGCGATCGGCGAAGCGGTCGACGTGACCGGCTGGCTGGGCGGCTACAACTTCCAGTGGGCATGGGCGAGCGGGGTGGCCGCAGGGGAGGCGATCTAGCGGCGCGATTGCCAAGCGAATCGCTTGTGTTACTCTCGCGCAGTCGGACCTAGCGCAATGCAGGCCGCAGGGGAGAACCGGATGCGCCAGCTCCAAGGCATGGACGCCAGCTTCGTCGCGCTGGAGACGAAGAACTCGCCGATGCACATCGGCAGCCTGCTGATCTACAATCCCGCAACCGCGCCCGGCGGGTTTCGTCCGTTTCAAGGATATCCTGGCGTTCTATGAAAGCCGGCTGCAGCTGTCGAAGACGGTGCGCCAGCGGCTCGTGCGGGTGCCGTTCGACCTCGACTACCCCTATTGGATCGAGGACCCGGATTTCGATCTCGAGTACCACGTCCGCCACGTCGCGCTGCCAGAACCCGGCGACTGGCGCCAGTTGTGCATCCAGGCGGCGCGCATCTTCGCACGTCCGCTCGATCTGACCCGCCCGCCGTGGGAATTCACCGTTATCGAGGGAATCGACGGCGTCGAAGGCGTGCCCAAGGGCAGCTACGCGATGGTCACCAAGGTGCACCACGCGGCAATCGACGGGATGAGCGGCATCGATCTGATGGAGGCGCTGCACACACTGACCGCCGATGCGCCCCCGCCGGAAACGCCGGATACATGGAAACCGGAGAAAGTGCCCAATCCGGCCGAACTGCTGGGCAAGAGTTACTTCAACGCGCTGACCAATCCGATGAAACAGCTGCAGGTCGCGGCAAAGGCAGCGCCGGGGATCGCCAAGGCGATCAAGGGGCTGGCGGCCAAGGAATTCAGCGTATCGGGCGAGATGGTCGGCCCCAAGACCCGTTTCAACAAGGTAATCTCGGCACACCGCGTGGTCGAGGGGCGCAGCGTGCCGCTGGCCGATATCAAGGCAATCCGGCTCGCTGTGCCGGGTGCCAAAGTCAACGACGTGTTCCTCGCGATCATCGGAGGAGCGTTGCGCAAGTACCTCGAATCCAAGAATGATCTTCCCGACAAGTCGCTCACCGCGATGGCTCCGATCTCGGTCCGCTCGCAGGGCGAGAAGGGCGACATGGGCAACCAGGTCGCGGCGATGATCGCCCCGCTCGGGACGCAGATCGAAGACCCGACCGAACGTCTGGCGTTCGTTCACGCAAAAACGATCAATTCCAAGGCGATGACCGATGCGATCGGCGCACGCAACATGACCGAGGTGAGCAAGGTCAGCCCAGCCCTCTACATGTCGCTCGGCGCGCAGCTCTACACGCGTCTCGGCCTCGCCAATCGCATGGGACCGCCCTTCACCACCGTGGTGACCAACGTTCCGGGCCCGCCAGTGCCGATCTATTCGGCCGGTGCGCGGCTTGAAAGCATGATGGGGCTCGTCTGCCTGACCGACGGGATGGGCCTCGCTCACGTCGTCCAGTCGTACACCGACGAGGCCACTATCGCCTTCACCGCCTGCCGCGAGCTGATGCCTGATCCGGAATTCTACGCGCAGTGCATCGAGGACAGCTTCCAGCAACTGCGCGACGCGGCTGCAAGGGCGCAGCCGGCTCCGGCGCGCTCAAAATCGCCCGCCAAGCCGACTCCCAAGAGCATGAGCAAGGCCAAGGCCGGCACGACTCCAACAAAAGGCAATCGCGGCACCAAGAAGGCCGCCGGCCGTTCCTCTTCCAAACCGGCGCCCAAACGCGTTGCCAAAAGGACATCCAGCAAGTGACCGCAACCGCCACCCGTCGCGCCCAGAGTGCGCATCCGCCGAGCGTCCTGCTTTCCCTGACAGAACCCGGCCGCGCGCTGGGCGAGCTGGCGGCGTTCGTCGCGCTGCGACCGCTGATGTCGCTGCTGCCCAGGGGCGATGGCCATGGCGTGCTCGTGCTTCCGGGGTTCATGGCAAGCGACAGTTCGACCGGGCCGATGCGCCGACTGCTGACACAGCTTGGCTACGAGGTCGCCGGCTGGGAGCTGGGCCGGAACATCAAGGTCGATAACGTCCGCGTCGAAGCGATGGCGAGATGCGTCGACGCGCTTGCCCGGCGCACCGGCGGAACGATCTCGATCGTCGGCTGGAGCCTGGGCGGCGTGTTCGCGCGCGAACTGGCCAAGCAGATGCCCGACAAGGTTCGCGGGGTGATCACCCTGGGCAGCCCGATCAGCGACGACCGCGATCATTCGAATGCGCGGCGCCTGTTCGAGATGCTCAACGGGCGCGAGCCCGAGCCGATGCGGAGCGGAAAGTTTCGCCAGCTGGCCGAGGCGCCTCCTGTGCCAACTACCTCTATCCTGACGAAGGCCGATGGCGTGGTCCACTGGCGCGGATCGGTCCAGCATCCCGGCAAGAACGCCCAGACCGAGAATATCGAGGTGTTCGCCAGCCACGTGGGACTGGGCGTCAATCCGGCTGTGATGCTGGCGATCGCCGACCGGCTCGCCCAACCGGAAGGCCAGTGGCGGCCGTTCGAGGCGAGCGGCTGCGCGGCCTTTGCGTTTCCGAAGACCGCGCTGAACTAGAGCGCCAGCGCTACCCCGAGCAGCACCAGCGCGAACACGCCCGATATGACCAGTCCCGTTTTCGACGGAGCGTCGATCTGTAGGACGCTGTCGGCCGGATCCGATGGATCGAACCATACCGTCGCGGGACCCGTCGGGACGGTTCCGTGCCACTTGTTTGCTTCATCCGAGCTATCGAACTTGATCCGCGACAGGAAGGCGCGGGTGCCCTCGAAATCTCGCCCGCCAACCCTGTAGGAATAGCGCACGACCGGCAGGTATTCGCTGACCTGATCGTTCTGCGCATCCCAGGTGACGTCTTCCTTGACCGAGGATTCGTGGATCGTGCCCGGCACGCTGTTCCAGGTTCGCGAGGCGCGATCGGCCAAGACAGCCTTTCGCCGATAGAGCCACCATCCCAGTACCGCGATCGCCACCGCTGCTGCGATGAGCCCCAAAGCTATCGGATCCATGCGCTTTCCCCCTTGCCTGGGCCAGATAGCGGCGGTGCCCGGGAAATCGCTGTAAGGACGCGACAGCGCTGAAAAATCAGAACATCTTGCGGAACTCGATGGAGAACGACCGTCCGGTGGGATCGATCAGGCCGGGCTGGTAGCGCAGTGGCACCAACCCGTTCTCGTCGGTCACCCGCTGGTGCGCATCAAGCAGGTTGTTTACCTTGATGCTCACCCGCGCGCCCTTCCAGAAGCCCGGGTCGCCGCTGCCGGTGAGCCACTTCTGCTGTTCGAGGTTGGCGAACAGGCGCAAGTCGAACGTCGCCAGATCGCCGAATTTGAGATCGCTCGATCCGGGAAGGCCGCTGCCACGCACCGTGGTGCCAGACAGGTAGTTGCCCGACAGGCGGGCGCCCAAACCCTTGATGAACACCCCACCTTCGAGCTCGACCTTGTGGCGCGACACGCCGCCGTCGCTCAGGCCGTCGCCATTGAGGAGGTCCAGCTCTGGGCCTCCCGCGGCGACCAGCGCACGGTTGCTCAATTCGATCGTGTGGTAGAGCGACAGATTCCAGCGCCCCTGGCCGTCCCCACCACCGCCAAAGCCACCGCCACCGCCGCCGCCGGAGCGCCCGCCCCGTCCACTACCGCCCTCGCCGCCGCCCTGAGGCGCAGCGGAGGCTTGCCGCGTGCCCGCGGCGGGAGCGTCACCCGCGCCGCCGGGCCCGCGCCGTCCGCGACCGCCGAAGCCACCACTTCCGTCGGCCGGAAGCGCGCACATGCGGGTGCGGAATTCAGCGAGCCGCGCGGGATCGATCGTGCCGTCGGGCCCCTTGAGCCGGTCTGCGATTTCGGGCGGCAGCGCGGCGATGTCGGCCTCTTTACCGTCGACCCCGCAATTAAGCGCGGCGCGGATCGCGGCGAACCGCGCGGGATCGAACGTGCGCGGGGCACCGCCGTCGGCCGAACAGACCCGCGCCTTCAACGCCGCGACCTTGGCCGGATCGAGTTGTCCGTCCTCGCCCTTCAGCCGCTCGAGCATGCGATCGGGCACACCGCTGAGATCGGGCATCTGGCCTTCGGGCACGTTGCAGAACCGGGCCCGCATTTCCGCCATGCGCGCGGGATCGAACCGACCCTGGCCCGGTGTACCAGCCGGCGCCGCGCCGGGCGCGTTGTCGGCAGTTGCCGATGGCGCAGCCGGTGTCGGTGCAGGGGCCTGGGACGGGCGGGCAGCCGCCATCAGCGCGCCAAAGCCGCCGCGGCCGCCGCCTGACTGCGCGTCGGGGGACGGCTTGCCGAGCCTGCCGAACACGTTGATCCCGTAACGGATGCGCGACGAGCTGCGCTCGGCGAAGGTCACCGGCCGACGATCGATCGCCAGCAGCGTGCCATCGCCCGCGCGCGTCACCCGCCCGGGAAACGCCGCCTCGATCGCCGGGGTCAGCAGCGGGAAACTCTCGGTCGTGTTGCTCGAGCTGTTATGGAAGTATTCGACCAGCAGGTTAGCCCGGTCGAACAGGTCGATATCGTAGTTGGCCGACAGCTTGAAATCGCGTTGGGTCTCTTCGAGCAGGTCCGGATTGCCACCGGTGGTGACGTTGGCGAGAACGGTCTGTCCGACCGTGAAATCGTACACCGGCACGTTGACGTCGACGATCTGCGGCCCGCCGAGCTGACTGAGGCCGGGCGCAACCTTGCGCACGATGTAGCTGCCCTTGAGCGCGAGCTTGTCGACTGGCTTCCACGACAGGCCGGCGTTCCAGTCGGTCAGCGTGCCGAAGTCGGACAGATGATCGATGCCCGCACCGAAGTTGACCGAGATGTCGCCTATGGCGTCGAGAAAACCCTCGCGGGTGCTGGTGACGGGCACGCTCAGGTTGATGCCGGCATTGAGATCACCGCGGGTGAGCGGGATCGCCCCCAGCGTCGAGCGCGAATCCTCGCTTTCAATGCGGGTCCAGTCGTAGCCTGCGTCGAAAGTCAGGTTGACCTCACCGCCCGGCAACCGCAGCGGCGATCCCGACAGGGTGTTCTTTTGCGAGGCCGACCACACGCGGCTCAGCGTGCGATCGATGCCGCCTCCCGACACGCTCGGCAACGGCCCGTCGATGGCCAGCGTTCCGGCGGCGGCGGCGGCCACCAGCGCGCCGGTATCGCGCCGGCTGTCGCGCCGGCTGTCGCTATCGGTCCGGTTGGCATCGAGCGTGCCCGAGTAAAGCCAGTCGCCCACCGGCATGTTGAGCGACCCGCCGAGCGCATAGGTATCGGTCGCGGTGCGGCGGGTGATGGGATCGGCATCGATCGCGCGCAAAGCCTGTGCGCCGCCCGGAGCGGTCAACAGAACCGTGTCGAGGCCCGACAGTGAGGTGCGCACGTCGCGGCTGACATTGCCGTTGAGGGTCAATTGCTTGCCTGAACCCATTGCGCCCAGCCCGGTGGTGAACGTCAGATTGCCCTCGATACTCTCGTCGCGGGAGATCAGCGTGCGGAAGTCCGCGGGATCGGGATCGCCAGCCACGGTGGGGTCGGTCACCGGGGTCTGGATGACCCCGCGTTCGGCTTCGGTCAGCGGGCTGGTTCGCTTGTAGTCGACGCTGCCGTTGATCCGCCGCGGCCCTGTGATGTTAAGCAGCGATGCCTGCGCCTCGGCGGTCGAATTGCCGCCCCGGGTCGGCATGCCGAATTCGCCTTCGACGGTGCGCGAGGCGAAATTGTCCTTGAGAATGAAGTTGATCACCCGCGCATCGGCCGGATAGCCGAACTGAAGCGCGACTTCTTCGGGCAGCACCTCGACCTTGCGGATCGCTTCGGGCGGGAAGCGGCTGAATTCGCGGAAGCCCGAGACCCGCTGGCCGTTGACAAGAAACACCGGCCGTCCGCCGCGCCCGCGTCCCGAACCGGTTTGCGGAGCAAGTTGTGCGACCAGGTCTGCGATCGAGGTCGCGCCGTATGCGGCGATTTCCTGTTCGTTCAGTTCAAGGATCGGCGGGCTATCGGTCACCACCTGGCCGGGCAGGCGGGTCGCGGTGACCACGATCTGGTCATCATCGGCCGCCTGGTCGGTCGACGCCGCGTCATCGGCGGCCTGCGCGACCGGCGCGGCCTGTGCTTCGGGCGCGGCGTCCTGCGCGGCTGCCGGACTGGTCAGAGCGGGGGTGGCCAGCGCAAGCGCCAGCAACGAAACGGGGTAGAGGGACTTCACGACCTGGTATCCTTGCAAATTCTAGTCCGGCTCCCCCGGATGGCCTGCCTTGCGGAAGGGGGAAGCCGACGCAACCCGCGCTCGGGTAACTTTTTGTCGCGCAAAGCTTTCCCGCAGATGACTCGCCATGCTTCCCTTTTGCTGCGCTGCCGTATATGGGGCGCCTCCAATTCGACCAATCACTGACCGGGATATCGACAAACCGCATGGCCAAAGAAGAACTCCTCGAAATGCGTGGCAAAGTGGTCGAACTGCTGCCCAACGCGATGTTCCGGGTGGAGCTCGAAAACGGTCATGAGATTCTCGGCCACACCGCCGGCAAGATGCGGAAGAACCGAATCCGCGTGCTGACGGGCGACGAAGTGCTGGTCGAACTGACCCCGTACGACCTGACCAAGGGGCGGATCACCTACCGCTTCATGCCCGGGCGCGGTGGCCCCGGCCCGCAATAAGCGGCCGGTCCGGCGTAGGGCCCACCATGCCCGCGATCGCCCCCCAGCTCATCCTTGCGTCTGCCAGTCCGCGCCGCCGCGAATTGCTCGCGCGGCTCGGCTTGTCCGACGTCGCGGTATTTCCCGCCGACATCGACGAGACTCCGCGCAAGGCCGAGCTGCCGCGCGATTATGCGGCCCGCATGGCGCGCGAGAAGGCGCTCGCGGCAGCTTCGGCAGATACATTCGTGCTTGCTGGCGACACCGTGGTTGCAGCCGGACGCCGGATCCTGCCCAAGGCCGAAGATGCGGCGACCGCGCGTACTTGCCTCGAACTGCTGTCCGGCAGACGCCACCGGGTGCTTTCGGCGATCGCCCTTCGCGCGCCTGACGGCACCGTGCGCGAACGGCTGAGCGAAACGCAAGTGCGCTTCAAGCGCCTGTCGCCCGATGAGATCACCGCCTATCTGGCGGGCGGCGAGTGGCACGGAAAGGCCGGCGGATATGCCATCCAGGGCGCCGCCGAAGGGCTGATCGCATGGATCGGCGGGAGCCATTCGGGCGTGGTCGGCCTGCCGCTGTTCGAAACCCGCGCGCTGCTCAAGGCGGCCGGGTTCGCGATACCCTGACAATGGGCTGGCTGGTCGAGCAGGGGATCGGCGAGGAACGCGCGCTGCGCTACGAAGGCGGGCACGCGGTGGCTGCGCAGTTGCGCTGGCCGGGCACGCTAGAGGCCGGGATGATCGCCGATGCGATGCTGATCGAGCGGGCGCAGGGATCGCAGCGCGGGCGTGCCCGCTTTGCCAGCGGAGAAGATGCGCTGGTCGACCGGCTACCGCGCGATGCCAGCGAAGGCGCGCCGCTCCGGCTTGAAGTGACTCGCGCCGCCGCGCGCGAGCATCGGCGGGCCAAACCGGCGCAGGCGCGGCCCACTACGATGGATCCATGCGCAGCCCCCACCCTTGCGGACACGCTCGACGCCGAAATCGTTCGCCGCTTTCCCGACGGTGCATGGGACGAACTGTGGGCCGAGGCAGCCGACGGTATGGTCGCCTTCCCCGGCGGCCTGCTGCACTTCGCGCCGACCGCGGCGATGACGCTGATCGACGTCGACGGCGGACTGCCACCGCGTGCATTGGCACTGGCAGCGGTCGAACCACTCGCCGCCGCGCTCGACCGGTTCGGGCTGGGTGGTTCGATCGGGATCGACTTTCCCACGCTGCCCGCGCGCGAGGATCGCAAGGCGGTCGACTCCGCGCTGGGCGAAGCGCTGGCGCGGTGGGACCACGAGCGCACCGCGATGAACGGCTTCGGATTCGTTCAGCTGGTCGCGCGCGTTACGCGCCCCTCCCTGCTCCACCGCGTGCAGTTCGAGCCATTCGCCGCGGCTGCCCGGCTGCTATTGCGGCGAGCCGAGACCCTCGATCGCGCGGGGACGTTGCTGCTGACCGCGCATTCGCGGGTGCTGGCCGAGATCGGCCCCGAATGGGTGGCCCAGCTGGCCCGGAGGACCGGGCGCACGATCGAGCTTGCACCCGACCAGTCGCTTGCAACCCACGCCGGCCATGCCCAGATCGTCGCCCGATGACGACGACGCCCCGCCCCTGCCCGATCTGCCGCAAGCCGCGTAGCGCAGTCCATGCGCCGTTCTGTTCGACCCGCTGCAAGGACCGCGACCTGGTTCGCTGGTTCTCCGATGGCTACAGCGTGCCCGGCCCGCCGGCCGATCCGGAAGAGATCGACCGCACTCTCGACTGACGGGGCCGATTGACCCCCTTGCCAAGCGCGGCGCCCTTGGCCATAGCGCCGCCTCGCCAACCGCCCCGGTCATGCTGACCATGGGCGAGCAGTGCCTGCCTCGGTAGCTCAGTTGGTAGAGCATGCGACTGAAAATCGCAGTGTCGGTGGTTCGAATCCGCCCCGAGGCACCACTGTTGCCGCTGGCCTGCCCTGCGACTGGCGAACCCGCGATTCAATTGCTGACACCTGGAATATCAGTGGGCGCTAGCCGTCGGCTGAACCTGGGCGAAGCTACGCGCCAGCAAAGCAATCGCCGCCAGCACCACCACCGCCCACCCGGCGTGGCTCATCATGCCTTCGAACATGCTCACCACGCCCGCGCCTGCGCCGGTCGCGCGGTTGACGATCCAGCCGCACGACGCGGCCACCGCGAACCCGGCGAGGCCGATCCGGAGCGGTGTGTACCACGAGCCACGCGACAGGATCAGCAAGCTGGGAGCGACTGCGAGCACCACGCCGAGCTGGACAAGCTCGATGCCCAGATTGAAGCCGAGCAGGCTGGCGGCCGAACTGGCGGCGCCGGCATCGGCCTGCAACACCAGCGTCGCGAAGGCGAGTCCATGAACCAGGCCGAACCCGGCGGCGATCAACGGTTCGCGTCCCGGCACCAGCGGCCGGATAGCGTGGATCGCCGACACCAGCACCGAAACCGCGATGGCGATCTCGACCGGCGCGGTGGGCAGCTTCCAGCCCCCCAGCGTGGCCCCGATCAGGGTCAGACTGTGGCCGATGGTAAAAGCGGTGACAATCCGCGCGAGCTTGCCGATGGTGTCGCGCCACCCGCGCGGATCGGCCCACCGCCCCCCGCGCGCGATCAGCGGCGCTGGCAGTAGCAGCGCGAGCAGGAACAGCAGGTGATCATAACCGCCGGCGATATGCTGCATTCCCAGCGCAATCGCGCTCGATAGCAGCGCGACCGTGCTGTTGTCCTTCAGCTTGACCGCGAGCCGTGTCTGGCCTTGACGGACCGCGCCCAGGATGACCCGCTCCTCGCCCTTGCCCGACATGACGAACAGCGCGAAGTGGCTCGGCAGCCGATCGACCACCACCCGCCAGTCGATGGTGAAGTTGCGCGGTTCAGCGCCCCTTGGCGGGATCAGCCGGGCGGTCGCGTGCAGATCGGGCGGGCCTGCGATCCGAACGAATTCGGCCGTGTCGATCGCTATTGTCCAGCGCTCGCCTCCGGGCCCGAAAACCGCGAACCGGTCGAGCAGGTAGGCGCGCGCGCGATCGAGCGAGGCACGCGAACCATCGATCGGATTGCCGGTGGCATAGGCATATTCGCCCTGGGGTACGATGATGTCGGCCGCGACGATGCCGTCACGCGGATCGAGCACCACTTCCGAATTGGGCGTCAGGTGCGCGGCGGCGGGGAGCGGGGCACACGCCATCGCGAACATCCAAGCCGCCGCCAGCGCGCGGAACAGCCGTCGGCTCATCCGTGCGAAAACCACACCAGCGTGGTGGCGGGATCGAACATTCGCGGGTTGAGCGCGATCGCCGCGTCGCGCGCCGAACGAGCCTCGTCCCCGCGCCCGGCCAATTCGAGCGCCTGTGCGCGCAGGGCGAAGAGCGGCGCGCTCTTCCAACCGCTGCGTTCCGCCAGTGCGAGCTGGTGCAGTGCGGGATCGGTCTGTCCCCTCATCAGCAGCGCAGACGCCATCAGCAGCCGCGATTCACCAAACGGACGCGCGGCGAGGTTGGCGCGCGCAAGCTGTAACGCCCGCTGAGGCGTGCCGAACACCAGTTCATGTTCGAGCGCATGGCCGTATGCGGCCTCGGGAACCTGCTTCAGGCGCTTGGCCCACAGCGTACCCGCCCGGTCCGCCCATTGCCGGCTTTCGACAGCCTGGCCGTCGGTCCGCAGCAGCATCGCGAGCGCATCCATCACTTCGGCCGAAGGCACCCTCTGCGCGATCTTGCGCATGGCGGCGATGCCGCCTGCCATGTCGCCCGCGATCGCGAGCGACTGCGCGCGATGCGCCTGAAACAGCCAGAAGCCGGGAAACTGGCGGTCCGCCACCGCGAACCACTGGGCGGCCGCAGGGTAGTTCCCACGAGCCTGTTCGACCGCGCCGATCTGCAGCGCGGTATTGGCGTGCTGGAACGGGGTCGCCTTGCGCGGAGCCGGGTCGGCGGCCTGGAACCGGCGGATGGCATCGTCGAAATCGCCCGATGCCTTAGCCAGGTTGGCCCGCCGATAAGCGACGCCGGCGCCAGGCTCGACCAGTTCGGCGCGATCGTACCAGGTCCGCGCGCCCGCGAAATCGCCGCGGTAAAACGCGATGTCCCCGTGCAATCCGGCAAGTTCGGCCTGCTCGGCCATGTCGGGCGGAACCACCGACGCATCCGCGATCGCCAGCGCGGCCTCGCTCTTGCCGAGCCGGTGGCTCATCATTCCCAGCACCGCAGCGGTCAGCGACGGTCCAGCGTTGGGGGGTGCGAGCGCTTGGGCGGTGTCGATCACCTTGCCGGCTTCGGCGAGGTCGTCAAAATCGGGGCTCAGCCGCGATCGTGCCATCCATGCGCGGGCCAGGCTTTCCTGGCGAAGCCATTCGTCGGGGGCATAGCGCACGCGCTCGCGGCCCAGTTCAAGCTGATCGTCTGCGCGCTTCATACCGTCGGAGTAGGAAGCCGGGCCAAAGCCGGCTTGCCCCCATTCGGCGGCGCTGGCGATCGCAGGGGCGGGTGGCGACCGCGACCAGTCAAGACCGATCGCGGCCGCCGCCCCCAGCAGCGGAATGACGATGTAGCGGGCCCGGCTCCAGCGGGAAGGTTTCTGGATCCGGGTTTCGTTCATCGCCGTTATTCGCCGCCTAGTCGGTTGCCGGACGCCCACCGCCCGGCAACCCGACACTTATCACGTTTTCGGCGTGGCACACGGGCTAAGGCCCGCCTTCGTCAGATCGTCGGCCAGCGCGTTGGTCAGTCCGGTCAGTTCCGACGTCAGATCGGGTACGAAAGTCCCCGCGGCGTCGTCGGCCGGGCTGGCATCGTTATAGAACGTCTTGCGGCTGCTCGGGATGAGAGCGGTCGACACTGCCGGCATCCCCATCCGGTCCACCCGGGCGTACGAACTTTCAACCGTTTCGGTATGGAAGTTGAAGTTGGTACCCGTCGTCAACGACAACGGCGGCGACCCTTGCGGAGGTGCCAGGTAGGGGAATGTATTCCGGAACGCGACATCGTTGGCCGGCGGATTGAGCGGCAGCTTGGCCAAAGTGTCCGGCGCGTGCTTGGTCAGATCGAGGAAGATCACCGCCAGGGTGACGTCGATCACCGGATCGGCCAGCTTGCGGCCGTTGGGGAAGCCCGAAGCGCCCGCCAGATTGATCGTCAGCGTATCGGGAACCACCGCCTGCGCGACGGTGAAGCCGGTGCCGGGGATCGCCTGGTTGAGGCACCGGGTCACGTCGAAAGAAGCCGTGGTGGCCGTTGGCGTAGGCGTCGGCGTGCCCGAAGTCGGCGGCGGCATGTTGCCGGTGTTGTTGTTGTCGTTTCCACCGCAGGCCGACAGCGCGAGCAAGGCGATGGTGGACGAGGCGAGCACGGCCGCGCGAGCGAACCGCTTGTGTGCGAAAGTGGTCATTAGAGCTGCCCTCCGAAGCGCGAGGTGGCCGCCCAGATGTCTACCAGTGCGCCCTTGTCGATGCGGGACTTGGGAATTTCGATCACCACCGCCGTCAGGTTCTGGCCGGCGAAAAAGTCGCGATTCTTGTTGAACATCAAGGTGCCCGTGCTGCGGGTGTCCCGGAAACCCTGCAGGTCGAAGAAGAACGGGTCGTCGAACAGGCCCGCACGAACGGTCACGCCATCCTTGAACAGGTTCGTTTCGACCGGCCCACTGATGACACCGGTCACGCCCGGCAGTCCGGTCACCTGAACGCCGTTCTGGTTTGCACCGTCCTGCCCGAACCGGATGTGGATGGGAATGTCGGTGGTGGTGCGTGGCGCCATGTTGGAGATGTTGATCGCGTAATCGACATTACGGTCATACGTCGCCGGCAGGTTGGTCGCCTGCGGGCCCGAGAAGGTCAGCGCCAGGATGACCGAGGTATCGGTATGCCAGGCATAAACGTCGGCGATATCAGCGGCACGATCGGGCGTGCTGTCGACGGACGGATCCGTCCGCGCGGGCGGATCAAGGTGATCGGCCGACAGGACGCCGATGGCCGGTGCCAGTAGCGCCGCGGCGCCGGCCAGCCCCAACCCTGCGAAGGCATAAGGTAGCGATTTGCGGTAGTTCACAAGGTTGTCTCCCCAACTTGGCCAGGAACGATCGGAAGGCTCGTCCAGGTCCTTTCGCGGAGCTTCCATTGTGTGCGCCCGCTGAATAACTTTACGCAGGCCAAACGGCGCGGTTGCATTCGCGGGGAAAAAAACACCTCGCCCGGCGTTGTCGAGTATTACTGCCGTCCGAATTGCCTTTGCTAATCGGTCGGGATGCTTGCTAGGCTGGGGGCAGATGATGGTCGGCAATTCACCGCACAGACGGCACACTTGAGTAGCGACGAAGCGGGCGACGCGCTGGAGCGCGATCTGGTTGCGTCGGGTCGCGGCGATCGCAAGGCGTTCCGCAAGGTCTATGCCGCAACTGCCGGGCGGCTGCTGGCGATCTGCCTGTCGGTGACCCGCGAGCGCGGTGCGGCGGAAGACGTGCTGCAGGAAGTGTTCGTCAAAATCTGGCGCAAGGCTTCGTCATACAACCCCGAACGCGCGCGTCCGATGAGCTGGCTTGCGACCATCGCGCGCAATTCGGCGATCGACTGGCGGCGATCGCGGCGGATCGATGTTCGAACCCAACGATGCCGACGTAGAAAATGTCGCCTGTGAAACCGAGCCGGCCGAACAACGTATGATTCGGCAAGAGACCGAGAATATTGCGCTGCAGATGGTGGCCGAGCTCGACGACGAAACCGAATATGACGTACGGCAGATTTACCTGGAGGGTATGACGTACGCGGAGACCGCCGAGCGCGATGGGATCCCGCTCGGCACGCTCAAGAGCCGCGTGCGGCGTGCGTTGATCCGCTTGCGAACGAAATTGAACGATGAATAATCTGTCCAACCTGGAAGGCGATCGCGACATACTTGCTGCGGGCCTCGCATTGGGCCTTCTCGCGGGCGAGGAACGTGCGCTGGCGATCCGGCGGCAGTTGGCCGATCCGCAGTTCGCTGCGCTGGTGGCCTATTGGCATGGCGTAGCGGAACGCTGGCTCGAGCAAATCGAGCCGGTCGACGTCTCACCCGATTTCGCCGACCGTATCGAAGCGGCGATCGAACAGGACAGCGTGCCGCAGCCGACACCCGGCCGGGCTGGGTTGTTGACCCGCATCTGGGCGCTGACCGCGACCGCGGCGTCGATCGCGCTGGCGATCGGGTTGGCAACGGCAATCGGAAGGCAACAACCGCGCAACCAGGTGATCATCGCAGCGCAACCGGCCAATGTCGCGCAGATCACCGGCAGCGGCGGGGCGGTGCTGCTGTCGGCGTCATACGATCCGGCGACCGGGGCCTTGCACCTGCGCGGCGAGAGCGCCGACGCCAGCGGCCTCGCACCCGAGCTGTGGGTTATCCCCGGCGATGGCAAGCCGCGCTCGCTGGGCCAGCTGCGTCATGATCGCATGGAAATCAGCCTCGAGCCGGGCTTGCGCCAGTACCTGACCGATGGCGTCACCATGGCGCTGACGATGGAACCGACCGACAGCCCCCGGCACGATGCGCCGACCGGTGCGGTCGTCGGCACGACCAGCCTGCAGGCGGTCGACGGCCGCATCCGGTCCTGAGCGAACCGACATGACGCGCAAGATTGTCGTCCACGACACGATGCAGGACGATTACAGCTATGTCCGGTCCGCGCCGATGGGCGAGGGGTTCGATCCCGACTTCGCGCCCGAGCTCACGCCCGCCGAAATGCTCGAACTCGGGGTTTTCTGCGGCAAATACATGACCGATTGCCGCGACGAATTTCCGGCCGACTGGTTCGCCAAAGCCAAGCTGGCCGAAGGCCCGCCCGATTGTTCGCTCAACTATTATGGCGTCCGCGCCGGCACCAGCCTCAAGGTCTGGCGCGCCAAGGGCTGGATCCACTCCGACGATCCGCGCGGATGGTTCCAGTGGTATTGCCGCTATTACTCGGGCCGCCGGATGGAGGGTGAGGACGCTCGCCAGATCGGTCGCTGGAGGGCGTTCCGGCGCCATGCGGCGCAGGTCACTCACAATTGCGAGCCGGGCGATCCGTTCTGCCGTCCGCGGCAGCGGCAGGCGCTCCTGCAATGGGCATACGACAGCCGCCAGCTGTAGCGCCGGCGCAATTGCTTTCGCGGCCCGCTTTGCCTATGTCTGCCGCGCATCAGCCCCGCCGTGCGCGCCGCATCCGGCCCGCTCGCCGGGGCGCCTCTTTTTCATAGCTCCCGAAGGAAGCGCCCGATGTCCTCCCGCCGCCGCCAGGTTTACGAAGGCAAGGCCAAGATCATGTACGAAGGCCCGGAGCCGGGCACGCTGATCCAGTACTTCAAGGACGACGCGACCGCCTTCAATGCCCAGAAAAAGGGCACGATCAACGGCAAGGGCGTGATCAACAACCGGATCAGCGAGCACGTGTTCACGCGGCTCGCGCACATCGGCATCCCCACGCACTTCATCCGCCGGCTCAACATGCGCGAGCAGCTGGTGCGCCAGGTCGAGATAATTCCGATCGAGGTGATCGTGCGCAACGTCGCCGCCGGCTCGCTCACCAAGCGCCTCGGGATCGAGGAAGGCGAGGCGCTGCCCCACACGCTGATCGAGTATTGCTACAAGGACGATGCACTGGGCGACCCGTTCATCTCCGAAGAGGAAATCGCCTGCTTCAACTGGGCCAGTCACGAAGAGATGCAGGACATCTCGTCGATGGCGATCCGCATCAACGATTTCATGTGCGGCATGTTCGCGGCGATCGGGATCCGGCTGATCGACTTCAAGCTCGAATTCGGCCGCATCTGGGACGGCGACTTTGCGCGCACCATCCTGGCCGACGAGATCAGCCCCGACGGTTGCCGCCTGTGGGACATCGCGACTGGTGAAAAGCTCGACAAGGATCGCTTCCGCCGCGATCTCGGGGGCGAGGAACAGGCCTACCAGGAGGTCGCCCGCCGGCTCGGCCTGCTGCAGGAAGACAACGGGACCCCGGGCGAGGTGTTCGACATGTCCGCTCACCGCGGCCGCCTGCGCACCGGCAAGCCCAAGAAGTAGGTTTTCGAAGCCGGGTCAAATTACGTGACCCGCTTGACCCGGTGGCAGGATGCGGCAAACTCCCTTGATTACGGGGGGTTGCATGAAGAATATTGCTCGCGGTGCGTTTTCGGCCGCTCTTATCCTGGCGTTTCCGACGGTCGGCTGGGCGGCCGATGGACCAGTGGTGGCCCATGGTCCAACGCCCGCGTGGGCCAAGCTATCAGAGCCATTGCCGACGCCTGAGGACAGCGGCGGACTTGCGTTCGTCAATGCGCAGGACACGCTGGTCCATCTCGATGATGACGGTCAGACCCAGCTCGTTTCGCAGCGCCTGACGCTGCTCAATCCACAAGCGCTGCAGATCGGCAACGTGGGCCTTACGTGGAACCCGGCGGCCGGCGCGCCGACGGTCCACGCGCTCGCGATCCATCGCGGCGACGAAACGATCGACATTCTCGGCAAGACCGATTTCGAGGTGTTGCGGCGTGAGGACCAGCTCGAAACCGCTGTCCTCGATGGCTTGCTGACTGCAGTGCTGCGGGTGCCCGACTTGCGGGTCGGCGACCAGCTCGAGTTTACCTACAGCGTGCCGAGCCAGGACCCGACGCTCAAGGCGGACAGCGCCGGCCTGCTCGCGCTCGCCGGCACGACCTTGCCGGGACGGTATCACCTGGGGTTGAGCTGGGAGCCCGGGCAGAAGCCGCAGTTCCGCTCGACCGGCGATTTTTCGGGCGAAACCACTCAAGCCGCCAACGCGGTCGACATCCGCACCGACAATCCCCCGGCGATCATCGCGCCGAAGAACGCGCCCCCTCGCTACGCTTGGCAGCGCGTGCTGGAATACACCGATTTCAGCTCATTCGCGCAAGTTTCAAAGCGTTTCGCGCCGCTCTATGCGGGCGCTGCCGCGTTGCCGGCGAACTCCCCGGTCCGGCAGGAAGCCGCGCGCATCGCTGCCGCCCATCAGGATCCGCTGGACCGCGCGCAAGCCGCGCTCGAACTGGTGCAGCAGCAAGTCCGCTACATCTACGTCGGGCTCGACGGCGGCAACCTGATGCCGGCAAAGGCCGATGACACGTGGCAGCGACGCTATGGCGATTGCAAGGGCAAGACCGTGTTGCTGCTCGCGCTGCTCAACGAGCTGGGAATCCAGGCCGAGCCGGTGCTGGTGCGAAACGACGGTTCCGACGACGGGTTCGACGCGCGTCTGCCCGCGCCGTCTTTGTTTGACCACGTGATGGTGCGCGCCGCGATCGCGGGAAAGCATTACTGGCTCGATGGAACTCTGCCCGCGGTTGCCACGGCGAGCGAACAGCCCGACTTTCCCTACCGTTGGGTGCTGCCATTGACCGCCAAAGGCAGCGCCCTGGAGCAGATCACGTGGGCTCCCGCCAAGGAGCCTGACGAACTCAACCTCTACGACCTCGACGTTTCGGCGGGTCTCGACGAACCCGCCAGGATTGCGACTACATCGATCAAGCGCGGGCCCAAGGCGCTGATCGAATATCTGCAGTTCTCGGCGATCACCAACGATCAGCTGCTGCAGGCCTTCCGCGGCAACCTGACCGGGTCGAGCCAGTGGAACACGGTCGATTCGGTCAAGTATCACTACGACGTCGCCGCCCGCGCGAGCGTGCTGGAGATCATCGGTTCAGGTCCGGTCGACTGGGAAAAAGGCGAATCGGCCAGCCGCTGGCTTGCCTTGCCCGGAGGAGGTTTTTCCCCGCCCGAACGCAGGCAGCGCGCCGCCGATCAGGATCAGTCCGCGCCGTTCTACAGCGAGCCGAGCTTCGACTGCTATGTCACCACGGTCCACTTGCCCAAGGACACCGATCCTTCGAACTGGGATTACAACACCACGTTCGATACGGCGATGTTCGGGCGGGTCTATTACCGCATGATGGAGCGCCGCGACGATAGCTTCCGGATGGTGCGGGGATCGCGGGTGGACCGGCTCGAGACCAGCCAGGCGCAGGCTGCCGCCGATAACAAACGGATCGCGCGGTTCGACAATTCGCGCGCGATCTTGACCTATTCGCCCGGAGAGCAAGCTGCCGAGCCGGTCGGGATGACGCCGGTCCCTGCCGCATCCGAGGGCGACTGGCTGCATTCGGCGCAATACTGCCTGCCGCCCGACCTGCGGAGATAGCGCCTAGACCACGTAGCGCAGGCTCATCCCGCTCGGCTCGATCGACAACGCGCTATCGGGCATGTGATCGCCATCGACCTGCACCGGACTGACGCAGCGGTCGAACGTTACCCGCCGCGCGCTGCGAAAGGTCGCGAGGCCCAGCCGGTCGAGCGGCCAGCCGACAAACGCCGCAGCGGTGAACAGCGCGACCCCGCGACGCGATGGTCGGTTGAGAACGATCAATTCGACCGAATCCACCGCCAGGGCGGCATTGGGTGACAGGCGAAACGGCCCGGCGAACAGCGCGCCATGGCTGACGATCACCGCCGCCGCGTCGCACGCGAACGGTGTGCCGTCGGACAGCTCGCCCGACACCGCCATCGTTTCCCGCGGCCAGTCGCGCAGGACATTGAGCATCGCCACCGCATACGCGAGCCGCCCGATCCGGCGCTTGAGCGCGCCCGACACCCGCGCCACCGCGTGGCTGTCGGGACCGATCGACAGGCAGGATACCACCGGCAGGTCGCCCAGTCTGTAGAGCGGCGCGCGCACCCAGCCATCCGGACCACGGCCCCATGCCGCGCACACCTGGTCTGTCAGCCGACCCGGATCGCGAGCATAACCAAGCTCGCGCGCGACGAGGTTGATCGTACCTGCGGGCGCGATGCACAGCGGCACATCGCCCGCCCGGTTGCCGAGCGCCTGGACCGTGTCGCGCAACGTGCCGTCGCCGCCGTGAACGCAGATGAGGTCCGCGGCCCCCGACAGCTGCACTCCCTCGCGCGCAGTGGGCAGCGCGGTAACCGCCACGCCTCGTGCCTCGAAAGCCGCGACCAGCGCATCAAGGCGGTGCTGGCGAAAGCTTCCGGCAACCGGGTTGTAAACCAAGTCGAGTTTCATTCCGCCCGGTTGTTGCCCGGTTCAGCCGAGCGCGGCAAGGAGGGGAGGATGACCCGCGCCAACCTGCTTGCACCAACCGTTTTCCTGGCCGCCTTGCTGGCTTGCCCGGCGTTGGCGGAAGAGCCTGCCGCAGCGCCTGCCTGGGCCTTCGAGGCGAGCGACGTGCCGGTCGATCCCGGGTTCACCTTCGGCACCCTGCCCAACGGAATGCGCTATGTCCTGCGCGAGAATCACACGCCCGAAGGGACCGTGCTGGTTCGCTTGCGGATCGGATCGGGATCGCTCGAAGAGACCGACGACGAGCGCGGCCTCGCGCACTTCCTCGAACACATGGCGTTCAACGGCTCCACCCACGTCCCCGAAGGCGAGATGGTCAAGCTGCTCGAGCGCGAGGGATTGGCGTTCGGGGCCGACACCAACGCATCGACCAGTTTCGAGAGCACGACTTACAAGCTCGACCTGCCCCGTTCCGATCCCAAGCTGCTCGACACCGCGCTGATGCTGATGCGCGAGACTGCCGGCGAGTTGACCCTGTCGCCCGACGCGATCGATCGCGAACGCGGGGTAGTGCTCGCCGAGAAGCGCGACCGCGCCAACTATGCACTCAAGGAAACCGAGGACGAGTGGGCCTTCGTGGCTCCCGGCGCGCGCTACACCCAGCGGCTGCCGATCGGGACCGACGCCGTGCTCAAGGGCGCCGATGCCGCGCGGATCGGCGCGCTCTATCGCCGCGCCTATGTCCCGGCGAACGCGGCGCTGGTGGTGATCGGCGACATCGACACGGCACAGGTCGAAAGCACGATCCGGGCACGCTTCGGCGACTGGACGGGGCCGCCCGCCCCGCCCGAGCCCGCGGCGGGCCCGCTCGACCTCACGCGACACGGCGAAAGCGATATCTACCTCGATCCCGCGCTGTCGGAACGGGTGACCGTGACCGCCCTGTCTCCATGGGTGGACCAGCCCGACACGATCGCGCAGCGACGACGACAATCTGATGAAGGCGATCGGTTACGCGGCGGTCAACCGGCGCCTGGCCGCTATCGCGCGCCAGGCCGATGCGCCCTATCGCGGTGCGGGATTCGGCACCGGCGAGGTGTTCGATGCCGGCCGCACCACCAACCTGATCGTCGACGGGCTCGACGGAAAATGGCGCCAAGGGCTCGAAGCCGCAGTGCGCGCTTGGCGCCGCGCCCTCACCTACGGCTTTTCCGACGCCGAGATAGCCGAACAGGTCGCCAGCAACCGGCTAGCGCAGGAGAACGCCGCCCGCGGCGCCGATACCCGCACCAACGCTGCGCTGGTCGGTGCGGTGGAGCAGCTTCTCGGCGACGACCTGGTGCCCGCCACTCCGCAAAGCTCGCTCGCCCGGTTCGATGCCTTCGCGCCCTCGATCACGCCGCAAGCCGTGCTCGCCGCTATCAGGGCCGACGCCGCCCCGCTCGACGATCCGCTGATCCGGTTTCAGGGCCGCGTGCCGCCCGAAGGCGGATCCGAAGCTTTGCGGGCAGTGTGGAACGCCGTCATGGCCGAGCCGGTCAGCGCGCCCCCTGCTCTGACTGCGAATGCGTTCGCCTACCGCGATTTCGGTCCGCCGGGCGCAGTTGTCGCCGACACGGTGGAGCCGCGGACCGGCATCCGCCAGGTGCGGTTCTCCAACGGCGTGCGGCTCAATCTCAAGCGCACCGCGCTGGAGGCGGACAGGGTGCGCTTCGTCCTCAATCTCGACGGCGGCGATCTGCTCGCCACGCGCGAACATCCGCTGGCCACCGCGATGGTCTCGACGCTTCCGGCGGGCGGGCTCGGCGCGCATTCGCAGGATGCGCTCGCCAGCCTGCTCGCCGGCCACACGGTGACTCTCAACCTGGCTTCGGCGGGCGATACGTTCGTCAGCGGCGGTTCGACCACCGCGCGCGACCTGGAACTGCAGCTCGATCTGCTCGCCGCCGCGCTGACCGACCCGGGTTACCGGCGCGAAGGCGAGGTGCGCTATCACCGCGAGATCGCCAACTGGTTCCTGCGCAAGGACGCCACCCCCGGCGGCGCGTTGGGGTCGGCGATTGGCGGGATCCTGTCGGACGACGATCCGCGCTTCACCATCCAGCCGCGCGGCGCGTACCAGAAGCTCACCTTCAAGGCGCTGCATCGCGCGCTGCGCGACCGCTTCGCGCGCGGGGCGATCGAGCTGGCTCTGGTGGGCGCGGTGGACGAGGACGAGGCGATTACGTTGGTGGCTAAGACGCTCGGCGCGCTGCCGCGGCGTGAGCAGGATTTCCTTGCCCGGGACCGGGCACGCCAGCGGCCATTCACCGCCGACCGCTCGGTGCGCACGGTGCGCCATACCGGCGAGGCCGACCAGGCGCTGGTTCAGCTGATCTGGCCGACGACCGATGACAGCGACCCGGAAACCGTCCAGCGGCTCGAACTGCTCGAGCGGGTGGTCGACATCGAGTTGACCGACGAAATCCGCGAACGGCTCGGCAAGGCCTATTCGACCGGCGCGCGGAGCGCCCCCTCGACCGTGTGGCGAGGCTACGGCACCTTTGCGCTGTCGGCGCCGGTCGATGTGGCCGATGTCGATGCCACTCGCGCGGCGATCCGCGCGGTGATCCAGCGATTGGTCGATCAGCCCGTCACCGCCGACACGCTCGACCGGGCCCGCCGGCCCTTGCTCGAATCGTACGACAACGCACTCAAGGGCAACGCCGGCTGGCTGCAACTGGCCGCTCGCGCGCAAAGCCAGGGGTATCGCATCGACCGCTTTTTCGCCGCCAAGGCGCTGATCGAAGGCGTGACCCCGGCCGACCTGCAGGCGACCGCCGCGAAGTATCTGGCCGGGGATGCTGCGGTCGAGATACTCGCGCTTCCGGCCGGTAAAAGCGGTGGCTGACCCTTGTCCCCGGGGGCGGCTTTCGCCATAGGCTGCGCGCGTCCCCGCCGCCACCCGAAGGACCGTCAGCCATGAAAGTCCGCATCCACGTCAGCCTCAAGCCCGGGGTGCTCGATCCGCAAGGCCGCGCGGTGCATCACGCGCTCGAAGGACTCGGCTTCAGCGGGATCGACAACGTTCGCATCGGACGCGAGATCGAGCTCGACGTGGCCGACGACACCAGCGACACCGCGCTCGACGAAATGTGCCGCAAGCTCCTCGCCAACATGGTGATCGAAAACTACCGCATCGAGAAGTCGGAGACGGCGTGATGGCGTTTCGCGCGGCGGTGATCACCTTTCCGGGCTCGAACTGCGATCGCGACATGGCTGTCGCGCTCGAGAAAGTCGCGGGTGAGCCGGCGCTGCGCGTATGGCACGGCGACACCGACTTGCCTTCCGGCCTCGATTTCATCGCGGTGCCGGGCGGGTTTTCCTATGGTGACTACCTGCGCTGCGGCGCGATCGCCAGCCGCTCACCCGTGATGCGCGCCGTGGTCGACGCGGCCGAGCGGGGCGTGCCGGTGCTGGGCGTATGCAACGGGTTCCAGGTGCTGACCGAAGCCGGGCTGCTGCCCGGCGCGCTGATGCGCAACGCCCAGCTCAGCTTCACTTGCCGCGCCGCGCCACTGACGGTCGAGACAAGCCAGTCGCTGTTCACCGCGGGCTACGAAGCGGGCGCTCAGATTGCGCTTCCGGTGGCGCACCATGACGGCAATTATTTCGCCGATGAAGACACGCTCGACCGGCTCGAAGGCGAAGGCCGCGTGGCATTCCGCTACCGCGACGCGTGCAACGGATCGCAGCGCGATATTGCGGGCATCCTCAACACCAGCGGCACGGTGCTCGGCATGATGCCGCATCCCGAACGCGCGATCGAGCCGGAACTGGGCAACAGCGACGGGCGGGTGCTGTTCGAAAGCGCGGTGCGCGGCCTCGTCAGCGCGTGATCCTGGCGGCCTGAGCGTCAGGCGCTCAGGCGCTGCGGCACCTCGAAACGCCGACGGAACAGTTGCAGCGCATCTTCGGCGGTCATCGGCCGGCCGAAATAGTAGCCTTGGATCTTGGTCGCGCCGAGCTTGCGGATCAGTTCGGCTTCCTCGGCCGTCTCGACCCCTTCCGCGGTGGTCGTCATCTCGAGGCTGTCGGCCATCGCTACCACCGCGCGGATGATCGCCAGGCTTTCCTTGCTTCCCTGCCCCGCGCCGGTGACGAAGCTGCGATCGACCTTGATGGTCGAGAAGCGGATCTTGCGCAGGTAGCCGAGCGAGGAATAGCCGGTTCCGAAATCGTCGAGTGCCACGGTGCAGCCCAGCGCCATGACCTGTTCGAGCGAAGCGCGCGCGATGCTCGCGTCGCGCAGGAAGATGCTCTCGGTCACTTCGAGCTCGAGCCGCCGCGCTTCGAGCCCGCTGGCGGTCAGCGCGCGGACCACGGTGGTCGCAAAGTCGGGCTCGAACAGCTGTTCGGGGCTCACATTGACCGCGATGCGAATGTTCTCGGGCCAGCGGGTCGCCTCGCGGCAGGCCTGTTCGAGGACCCATGTGCCGATCGGCACGATCAGGCGGGTATCTTCGGCGATGGGCACGAACTTGCCGGGGCTGATCGGTCCGTGTTCGGCGCTGTTCCAGCGCACCAGCGCCTCGAAGCTGACCACGGCTTCGGTATTGGCATCGACCACCGGCTGGTAGTTGAGCACCAGCTCGCGCTTCTCGAGCGCCTGGCGCAGCGCGAATTCGAGCTGGCGGCGTTCTTCGGCGTTGGCGTGCAGCAGCGGCTCGTAGTTGCGGTGCTCGTTGCCGCCGTCGTCCTTCGCGCGGTATAGCGCGAGGTCGGCGTTGCGCATCAGCTCCTCGACCGTCTTGCCATCGCGCGGGCCGATCGCCGAGCCCACCGACGCGCCGACATACAACGTGTGGTGATCGACTTCGTAGGGCTGCGACAACTTGGCGATCACGCTCTTTGCCACCCGCTCGACGCAACTGCGATCGGACGCATCGCGGATCACGATCGCGAACTCGTCGCCGCCCAGCCGGCCGCACAGTTCGTTGTCGCCCATCAGCGCCTTGAGCCGGGCGGACACCTGCGCGAGCAGTTTGTCGCCCACCAGGTGGCCGAGCGAATCGTTGACCGCCTTGAACCGGTCGAGATCGATCATCAGGAACGCGCAGCGCGTGCGCCACTGTTCGGCATAGCGCAGCGCATCGCCCAGCGCCTCGGTCAGCATCAGGCGGTTGGGCAGGCCGGTGAGCGTGTCGTAGCGCGCGAGATAGGCGATCTTCTCGCTCGATTCGCGCTGCTCGGTGACATCCGAGCCGACCCCGCGAATGCCGAGATAGGCACCGTTGTCATCGAGCATCGGGGTGCCCGACAGTTCCCACCAGCGATGTTCGCGCCCGATGGCCACCTTGACCAGCAGGTTGGAGAAGCTTTCACGTCGCTTGAGCCGTTCGGCCAGGTCATGGAGCGAGGCCGGAAACTGGCCGGTTTCCCACGCTTCGCCCGAAATCAGCTCGAGGAAGGCCTTGCCCTCGACCTCCTCGACCGGCTTGCCGAGCGCGAAGGCGAACCGCGGACTGGCCCCGCGGACCATGCGCTTGGGGTCGATCTGCCACAGCCAGTCGGCCTGGTTCTCCTCGAACTCGCGCAAGAGGAGCGAGACCACCTCGCTCTGCTCGGCCGCGCCCGCCTCGGCCAGGCATGCCAAAAGGTAGACCCGCGCGACCGAGAACACGCCTTTGGCCACTGCGGCCAGCATCAGGGCGACGGCAATCGCGAGCGGGAATTGGCCGAACCACAGGAAGCTGCCGATGACCGCGGCACCGGTCACTGCGCCCATGATGATCGTCGCCAGCGGCGCCGCGCCAAGAGCCAGCGACGATCCGACCAGTAATGCCGCGACAAGGAGCCCCATTCCGGCGCGCTCCGCGTCTCCTCCGAAGCCGGCAAAGCCGACGATGCCGATGCTCCACGCCGCTGCGACGACGGCGCTGGCGCGCGCCTTACGCAGGATTTCTTCGCGGGTGATCCGGGGACGATCGCCAAGTGCCACTCCACGATTGGAGCGCGCGTTGAGCACCACCGACCCGACCATCGCCGCGGTAAACGCAATCATCAGCCAAATCGGCGCCTTGCCCGCGTAGATCGCCAGCGCCAGCAACGCGCAAATCGCGTGGACCGTCATCCGCTGTCGCACCGTGCTGAGCAGGTGGGCATACTGGATGCCGCGCAGCCTGCTCCAGTCGACCCCGTCCGGATCGCGCAGGCCGAGTACGGCGAGCAGCGGCATGTCCACCGGGACAGCGGGCGCGGGGGCGGTGCGATCGTTCACCCTGCCGGCTTAATCGCGCAATGGTTATGCGGCGGTAAACTACCTGTTTAAAATGGAAAAATCGGGTGAGCGGCGCAACTTCAAATTAACTATCGATCGGTCGGGGTGGGCCCTATCACTCGACCGTCACCGACTTGGCCAGATTGCGCGGCTGATCGACGTCGGTGCCCTTCACACAGGCCACGTGATAGGCCAGCAATTGCACCGGAACGGCATAGACCAGCGGCGCGATCAGCGGGTGGACCTTTGGCATAGCGATCGTCGCCAGGCATCCCTCGCCCGCTTCGGCAAGGCCCGCTTCATCGGAAATGAGCACGATCTTGCCGCCGCGCGCGCGGACTTCCTGCATGTTGGAAACGGTTTTTTCGAACAATGGACCGCTGGGCGCGAGGACGATCACCGGGACGGCCTCGTCGATCAGCGCGATCGGCCCGTGCTTCATTTCGCCCGAGGCATAACCTTCTGCATGGATGTAACTGATTTCCTTCAGCTTCAACGCCCCTTCGAGAGCCAGCGGGTAGTCCGGCCCGCGCCCCAGGTAGAGCACGTCACGCGCGGGGGCGATCAGGTGCGCCATCGCCGCGATGTCATCGTCGTGATCGAGCGCGGCGTTCAATGCTGCAGGCGCCTCGAGCAGGTGGCGCACGACCTCGTGCTCCTCGGCACGATCCATCCGGCCCTTCTTGACCGCGAGATGCGCGGCGAGCGCAGCCAGCACGGCAAGCTGGCAGGTAAACGCCTTGGTGCTGGCCACGCCGATTTCCGGCCCGGCATGAGTCGGCAGCAACAGGTCCGCCTCGCGCGCCATCGAACTGGTCGGCACGTTGACCACTACTGCGATCGTCTGCCCCGCCTGCTTGCAGTACCGCAGCGCGGCGAGAGTATCGGCGGTTTCTCCGCTTTGCGAGATGAACAGCGCCAGCCCGCCATCCTCGAGCACAGGCTCGCGGTAACGGAACTCGCTCGCGTAATCGATGTCGACCGGTACCCGCGCGAACGCCTCGAACCAGTACTTGGCGACCATTCCGGCATAAAACGAGGTTCCGCAGGCGACGATCGTCACCCGCCGGATCGCCGACAAGTCAAAATCGATCTGCGGCAACGCCACGGTGTTGTCGACCTGGTGGATATAGCTCTGCAGGGTTTGCGCCACCACTGTGGGCTGTTCGAAGATCTCCTTCTGCATGTAGTGGCGGTAGTTGCCTTTTTCGACAGCCGCGGCCGAGGCGCCCGAGGTGGTAATCTCGCGCGTGACCGGCTCGTTGTGGACATCATAGACTTGCGCACCGTCGCGGGTGATCACGGTCCAGTCGCCCTCATCGAGATAGGCGATGCGCTGAGTCAGCGGGGCAAGCGCGAGTGCGTCGGAACCAAGAAAGGTCTCGCCCTCACCGTAACCGACTACCAGGGGCGATCCGAGGCGCGCACCGATCAGCATGTCAGGATGGCTGCGGAAGGCGATCGCCAACGCGAACGCGCCGCGCAGCCGCGGCAATACGGCCTTGACCGCATCTTCCGGCGAAGCGCCGTTCTCGACTTCGCGGCTGATCAGGTGGGCGACCACTTCGCTGTCGGTTTCGCTTTCGAGCTTGCGGCCGTCGGCGATCAACTCGTCGCGCAGCGGCTTGAAGTTCTCGATGATCCCGTTGTGGACCAGCGCGACGTGCTCGGTCGCGTGAGGATGCGCGTTGTGCGCGGTCGGGGCGCCGTGCGTCGCCCAGCGGGTGTGCGCGATGCCAATCGTGCCGGGCGCGGGGTGCGCGGCCAATTCCTTGACCAGGTTGGCCAGCTTGCCCTGCGCGCGCCGGCGCACCAGCGCGCCATCGTGCACGGTGCACACGCCGGCGCTGTCATAGCCGCGGTATTCCATCCGCTTCAGGCCGTCGACGAGCCGGTCTGCAACGTCTTCCTTGCCGACGATGCCAATGATTCCGCACATGATTGATAAGCCTTCGTGGTTAGAAAATGTAGGGAACGCGAATTCCGGGCATCTCGGATGGAAAGTCGCGGGTGTTGCGCGTGACCAGCACCCGTCCGCGTGTCTGTGCCGTGGCGAGAATGATCGCGTCGGGCGATTTGAGCCGCGGCCGTTCGCGCCGCAGCGCGGCGGCGCGCACGGCGATTTCCTCGTCTATCTCGTCGAGGCCGAAATGGCTCATGAAAACGAGCGCGCCCTTCACCACGGCGGCATCGCCTTTGGAAAGCACTTCCAGCCACGCCATGCGGCTGATCCAGGCTCGCGCGCCGCCGGATACCGCGCGCTGCATTTCCGCCCGGGCCGGTGGAAATCCTGAAAGTGCATCGATCACGATGTCGGCATCGAATGCAAACCCGCTCATCCGCGTGGCGGCGCCTTGGCCTGCGGATACCGGCCTTTGAGCATGTCGACATAGACCTGCCGCTGGCGATCGTCTTCGGCATCGAACAAATCGGGCGATTCGGCGCGAACTTCCTCGTAATCCTCGTCCCACGGCCGGGTCCATTCGGCACGCCGGCGGCGTTCGTAATCGCGCGGATCGATCGCCAGGCCGGCCCGGGCCCACAGCCCGAAGCCCTGATCGAGCCAACCAAGCCCGTCTTCCCCGGCGCCGTCGGCCTTAAACGCGCTCACGGCTTCGCGCAGGATGGCGGCGCGCGACTTGCCGAGCGCCGACGCGCGCGCGTCGAGCCACTCGATGTCGTCATCGGGGAGGTCCGCCAGAATGCGCGTCATGATATCGCGATATCATATCATGATATCATGTCAATCCTGCGTTCGCTCTACCCGGCTGCACGGATATCGCACGCTGCCTTCAACGCCGCTTGCCGCAAGGCGGGATTGCGATGGGCCCGCGAGCTCCGCTGCTGTTCGATCGCGGCGGCGATCTCTGCCAGTTTCTCGGCGTCGAAAAATGCCACCGATCGTCCAGCACACACACGTGCCATGTCTCGCGCGTGAAGCTTGCTCGCCAGCAAACGGATGGGCCGACGGTCGAGATAAGGCGGGTTGCAGACCAGGTCCTGCGAGAATTCCGCTGCGCCGTCCTCCACGATGACCACATCGGAATCGATTGCCGCGATCGCCCGGTCCTGTCGGGCAAACAGCCCGCTGAACTGGTGCGCCTGCCACAGCAGGAATGGTGTTGCGATCAGCAGCGTGGCCGCGGTGCCGATCTGCAGATGCCTCCAGCCGATCATTCGCTGCGCACGTAGATCGCGCCAGCCGATCGCTGCGATGATGCAGGCGATGCCAAGGATTCCGTGCATGTAGCGGTAGCCCCACCCGTGGCCCTGATAGGGTCGCAAGATCAGTTTGAACACGATCAGTATCGCGATGGCGGCAACCATGCCCCACAGTCGCCGATCACCGGATCGCAGGCAGGCGCGCACGCCCACGAATCCAAGCGGCAGCAGCAGCAGGTTCTGCCAAACGAGCAGGCGCACGAGATTGGCCGCCTGGTTCCACAAGTAGTCGGGCGACAAGTCGGCGAACGCCCACAGGAATCGAGTGAGCAGGAACCTGTCGCCTTCGGATGGCGCCGCGTGTACGCCCAGCTGGCGCAACGAATAGACGCTGTATTTCGCCCAGAACACGATCGCTGCCGCGTACGCTGCGGCATAGAGCGCCGACCAACCCCAGCGTCGTTGAAGCGTCAGGCAAAAGAACAGAATCGGCCCGGCAAACAGCGGGAAATAGGGTATCCGGCAATATCCGATCGCCAGCGCGCCAACCATCAGCGCGGCAACGTGGGTGTACCACTTGTCGTGCAGGAACAGGGCCAGCCACACCATGTTGAACGCGAGGTAACCGGTCATCGCATAACTGGTCATCGCCAATGCCATGACTTGCGTGCTGGTCGCGTAGAGCAGGACGGCCACGAACTGGCTTTGACGGTCGTGAGGAAGAAAGCGGCGCGCGACGTGCCAGGTGGCGACCAGGCCGACCACCGCCAGCAGCGGATTGGTCCACGCCGGATCGCCGACGAAGCCGACCAGCGCGTGCAGCACCGCGTTGCCCGGACGGTAGATGGAAATCCACCCTGCGCCATTGAAGCTGGTGGGTACGAAGAGCGTGTTGAGAGAGCGGTGCAGCGATTTCCACTCGGCCGGCAGGCGGGCGACGATTTGACCGTGCGAGAACACCTCGGCGTCGAACAGTACCATTTGCTCGTCGCGGCTGAAGGCATAGCCCCACATGACGAGGTAATGGCCGATCATCCCAGTGGCCAGCAGCGCAATGCCCAGGAGGGCGAGGCGCGAGAGCTCGAGGTCTCCTGTCGCTGCAGGTTGCAAGGCTCCGACCGGCCAGCGCCGGGCCAGCACCGCGAACACCATCATCATCAGCCCCACCACAGGCAAGTCCTGGTATATCAGGAACAACCCAGGCAATTTCGAGCCGACGAAGAGGGCCATGATCACGAGCACCGCCATGATCCGCGTCGACATCTGGAGCGCGTGGCGCAAATCGGGTCTGATAGGATCGCGTGCAGGCAACGGTTGATCGCCCTGGAGCGGCACCGCATCGCTCGTTTTCGGCATGGATGAGTAGGTCAGGTCCATTGCGCCCCCGTATGCCCCGATATGGTTAACCAATGCTTTTGGACGCCGTCTCCGCCAGTGCCTGCCCGGCCTCCGATGAGTCCGGTAACGCCCGTAGTTGCCGCGATATTCATGGTTACCGCGAATTAACCGCCGGGCCGCTAAGGCGCCGCGTATGGGACGGGAGGACACATCGAGTGCAACGCAGCGGATCCTGCGCTGGCGCTGGCTGAGGGGCACCCGCGCGGCCGTCACCGGGTGGCTGCTGCGGAGCGATCGCATCCTCTCGCGTCCGGCCGCATGGGGCGCGAGCGTGCTGGGCCTGGTGGTCTTCCAGGGCCTGCTGATTTTCACTCACCGCCCGTGGCTCGACGAATATCAAGCGGTCCAGATCGCGGTCGAGGCGCCCGATCTCGCGACGTTACTCAACTGGCTTTCGTACGAGGGCCACCCGCCGCTGTGGTACCTGCTTCTGCGCGGGCTGGCCTATCTGATGGACCCGCTGTGGGCCCTGCCCGTCGCCGCGGCGCTCTGCGCCCTTGTCACCCAATCCGCGATCCTGTTCACCAGCCCGTTTACCCGGACCGAGCGTCTGCTGATCGCAAGCAGCCAGTTCATCCTGTTCGAATATCTGACGGTTTCGCGGAGCCTCAGTCTGGGCGCGGCGGCGATGTTCCTGGCGATCGCAATGTGGCGTCGCCGCGGGGTATGGTTCGCGATCGCCATCCTGCCGATGTGCGACTTTCTGTTCGGCGTGGTCTCGCTGTGCTTCGTGGCGATCAAGCTGAGGGACCGCGCGCTCTGGTGGCCCGGGGTCGCCGTGTGGATCGCAAGCGGACTGCTGGCGGCCTGGTCCGTCGTCCCCGCCCCCGATGTTCACCCGGCAATATCGAGCGGCAATGTGGTGGACGAAATCGTGTTCTGGGCGCTGACCATGAGCAACCTGCTGGTCCCCTGGCAAGGCGCCCTGACGCCGCAGTGGAACACCTATCCGATCGCCCTGGTGGTGTTCTGGGGATGGGCCGCCTTCATTTGCTTCGCGTGGAAACAGACCAGCCCCGACCGGCTGTACAAGGCGCTGCTGATGGGGATGATTGCGCTGACTTTCGTCTTTTCCCTGACCATCTATCGCTTGTCGGCGCGCCATCTGATGTTGATTGCCCTGCTGCTGATTGCGCTGACATGGCGGATGCGCGAACAAGGTGCCCTGCCACGCGCAGGGTTCCGGATGTGGATCGCCGTCGCGGCGGGTTGCGGGTTGTTCACCGGCGTTTTCAACCTGGTCCGCCCATTCGACGGAGCACCCGAGGTCGCCCGCCGGATTGATCAGCTGGGACTGGCCGACGCGCACTGGGTGGTGTTTCCAGTTTCGCGGGCGCAAGGCATCTCGGCGCTGACCGGGATCGACTTCGAGCGCACCGAGCAGCACTGCATGCAGAGCTTCGTGCGGTGGGATCATCATAGCCGCCTGACCACCAACGCGGCCGTCGCGGCGTATTTCCGGCGCGAGGCGCAGGCGCACGGCCGTGGCTATCTTCTCACCGACATCCCGTTTGCCAACATACCGCAAGACGTGCTGCAGCCGCTGGAGGCCGTCCACGCCGGCTACGATGGCCAGCCGTTCTATATCTACGTCATCGGGCGCCACATGGCACAACGGCCGGTCTCGCTTCCGCCGTGCGTGACAGGCAGGCGGCCCTTCGCGCGGTTCTGACCACCCGCGCCTTAGGGAAAAAATAAGCTTTCCAACTTATTCACCAATCTTCGCAAAGGCCCTTTCGTACCAAGGGGCAATGACTTCCGGTTGGACTGACCAACCCACGCTTTAGGGGGCCTAGATGAGCGCTTTCGGACGCAGGAACGGACCTGGAGCTACTCCGGGAGCGCGGCCCTCGTTCGGTGTCGCCCGCCCGATGAAGGGCGGCCTGGGCAACGCAAAAAGCGCGCCCGCCGACGGCGGCGAGCAATTCCCGCCGCTCCCTGGCGAAATCGAATCCTTCGCAACCGCCGCGCCCGACAAGGGCGATGCAATGAGCCGCCTGACCGATCGCGCGAACCAGGTCCACGACACCAATTCGCAAGTCGGCGGGTTCGAGGCGAGCGTCCACAAGATCAAGGAACAGGTGCTGCCGCGCCTGCTCGAGCGCGTCGATCCCGAAGCGGCGGCCACGCTGACCAAGGACGAATTGAGCGAGGAATTCCGCCCGATCATCCTCGAGGTGCTCGCCGAGCTCAAGGTCACGCTCAACCGGCGCGAACAGTTCGCGCTGGAAAAGGTGCTGATCGACGAGCTGCTCGGCTTCGGCCCGCTGGAGGAACTGCTCAACGATCCCGACGTGTCGGACATCATGGTCAACGGGCCCGACCAGACCTACATCGAAAAGAAGGGCAAGCTGATCATCGCGCCGATCCGCTTCCGCGACGAACAGCACCTGTTCCAGATCGCGCAGCGGATCGTGAACCAGGTCGGCCGCCGCGTCGACCAGACCACCCCGCTGGCCGACGCCCGTTTGAAGGACGGCAGCCGCGTCAACGTGATCGTCCCGCCGCTGTCGCTGCGCGGCACCGCGATCTCGATTCGTAAGTTTTCCGAAAAGCCGATCACCATCGACATGCTGCGCGACTTCGGATCGATGTCGGACAAGATGGCGACCGCGCTCAAGATCGCCGGCGCGTGCCGGATGAACATCGTCATCTCGGGCGGTACCGGTTCCGGCAAGACGACCATGCTCAACGCCCTGTCGAAGATGATCGACCCGGGCGAGCGCGTGCTGACGATCGAGGACGCCGCCGAGCTTCGCCTGCAACAGCCGCACTGGCTGCCGCTCGAAACCCGCCCGCCGAACCTCGAAGGCCAGGGAGCGATCACCATCGGCGACCTGGTCAAGAACGCCCTGCGTATGCGCCCTGACCGGATCATCCTGGGCGAAATCCGCGGCGCGGAGGCGTTCGATCTTCTCGCCGCGATGAACACCGGCCACGATGGCTCGATGTGCACGCTCCACGCCAACAGCGCGCGCGAGTGCCTGGGCCGTATGGAAAACATGATCCTGATGGGCGACATCAAGATCCCCAAGGAAGCCATTTCGCGCCAGATCGCGGAGAGCGTCGACCTGATCGTGCAGGTCAAGCGACTGCGCGACGGTTCGCGCCGCACCACCGGCGTGACCGAGGTGATCGGCATGGAAGGCGACGTGATCGTCACCCAGGAATTGTTCAAATTCGAATATCTCGACGAGAGCGAGGACGGCAAGATCCTCGGCGAATTCCGCTCGTCGGGCCTGCGCCCCTATACTCTGGAAAAGGCGCGTATGTTCGGCTTCGATCAGGCGTACCTGGAAGCCTGCCTCTAACCACCGCCGGCGCGGAGGCCGGAAGTACAGACGTCGAACGGGCAGCGGCCGTGTGGCCATAACCACACCCCAACGCAGGTTAGTGGATTTTTCACCAAGTCGTCGGCTTTATACAATTTCCTTTCGGTAGGTGCCATTATCGAGGCGGGGACCAAGGACCCATCTCGATGACCAATATCTTCACCTGGCCTGCCGAGCCTGAAGCGCCGCGCAAGAAAGCCAGCCGCCCCCCCGAACGGCCCCGTCAATACGAGGCGCAGTTCGCGCGTTCGTACGCCGAAATGCGCGCCCGCAGGCAGCCGGCCTGAGGAAGCGGATCAGGCCCCCCGGATAAAACCCATCGTGCCCAGCCCCGCGAGGGTGAGGCCGATCACCGCGAAAATCAGGAACAGCCCGGTCCACGGCACCCAGCCGACCCGGTCTATCCGCTGTCGACGCACTCGGCGGCGTTCGGCAAGGCTCATCAGCCCTGCCAGCAGCAGGAATCCGGCCCCGGCGATCATCGCGACTTCGGCGTCGCTCGCAAACAGCAGGGTTTCGGTCAGCTTCATGGGCCGCAATATGGGACGCGTTGCGCCCGCCGCCAGTCCGCTTATGGCGGCAGCGTGAATGCCGCCCCAGCCGACCAACGCCCGCAGCTCGCGCTGCTCATCCGCCTCGGCGCGGCGGCGGTGCTGTCGGTCATGCTGGTATTCGTCAAGCTGGTGACCGAATCCGGGGTTTCGCTGACCGAAACGCTGTTCTGGCGCCAATTGCCGACGGTCCCGATCCTGATTGCGTGGTTCGCCGCGCGCGGGAACCTTGCGGCCCTCGGCAGCGCCCGCCTGCCCGCGCACGCGCGCCGCGCGATGGCCGGGCTGGTGGGCATGTTCCTGAACTTCGGCGCGGTCACCTTGCTGCCGCTGGCCGAGGCGACCACCTTCAATTTCACGTCGGCGATCTGGGCGGTGGTGCTGTCGGGGCTGGTCCTGCGCGAGAAGATCGGCCGCTGGCGGTGGGGCGCGGTGTTGCTGGGCTTTGCCGGCGTGCTGGTGATCGCCCAGCCGGGCGGCGGCCACATCCCGCTGCTTGGCGCGTCAGTCGCGCTATCCGCGGCATTCATGATTGCATTGATCTCGATCCAGATCCGCGATCTGGCGCGGACCGAACCCCCGCTGACGATAGTGTTCTGGTTCGCCGCCTTCAGTGTGCCGCCGCTCGCGCTGGCACTGCCATTCGTGATCACCGGGCACACGCTCTACCAATGGTCACTGCTCGGCGGGCTGGCGCTGTTCGGACTGCTCGGCCAGTTCCTGCTGACCGCCGCACTGCGCTTCGGCGCGGTCGCCAGCGTGATCGTGATGGATTATTCCTCGCTGGTGTGGGCCACCATGCTCGGCTGGTCGGTGTTCGGGCGGCTGCCACCGCAGACTACATGGCTTGGCGCGCCGCTTATCGTGGGCGCGGGTTTGCTGATCGCCTGGCGCGAACATCGCCTGTCGCTGCAAAAGGCGCGCGCGATGGTGGGCGAGTAGGGAACCGACCGGGGCGTGCCCCGTTGAACCCTGCAAATGCACGCGCGCAAACGCTGCTGAGTCTAACAAGAGCCCGGGGGTGTTCGCACCCCATGAGGTCGCAAGAGCGCCCGTCGGTCAGCCGGCGGGCGTTTTGCGTTGCCGCTTCCATCCCCCCGGTCCGCGCGCGCGACGTTCCCGGGCGATAAGCCACAGCAGCAGGCCCGCGGGGCCGGCGAGAAACGTCAGGACCAGCACGGGGGCCTGCGCGAGCCGCGAAAACCCCTTCGCATCGGCGTCGCGTGCAATCCAAAGCCCGGTGAACAGATCGAGCGCAAGATAGTGCGTCCAACCCAGCGTGATCGCGCCGTCGGAGCGGAACGCGGCCTTCAGCCCGGCCACCGAGTAGTCGCCGAGATCGACCGGGCCCAGCCCGGCATCGCGCATCGGGTCGGCCCATCCGCCGACCAGCGCCGCCAGCATGGCGATGTAGGCCAGGCACAGCAGCCCTACCCCGGCGTACAGTACCAGCGCCAACGCCAGCGGACGCCGGGGGAGCGCAATCAGCACGATCCACATCGACAGCGCAATTCCGTTGGTCAGCGAGAACAGCGATTGCCACATCGGACCGGCCTCCCGCCTAACTGCCGCCCTGCTCGCTGAGCTGGGGCGTCCCAGCAGGAGCAGTCGGTCCATGCCAAGCCAGGACCGGCTTGCGCGCAGCCAGCGTCTCGTCGAGCCGGCGACGCGGGGCGAAGTGCGGCGCCGTCTTGAGGCTTTCGTCGCCGGCCCTTGCCCGCTCGGCGAGCGAGCGCAGCGCCACGATCAACTGGTCGAGCCCGGCCTTGCTCTCGGTCTCGGTCGGTTCGACCAGCATCGCGCCGTGGACCACCAGCGGGAAGTACATCGTCATCGGGTGGAAGCCCTCGTCGATCATCCCCTTGGCCAGGTCGAGCGTCGACATGCCTTCGGCGAAGCCTTTGTCGCTGAACAGGGCCTCGTGCATGCACGGCCCGCTCGGCCCGAACGGGGCATCGAGCACGTCCTCCAGGCTGCGCAGGATATAGTTGGCGTTGAGCACCGCATCACCTGAAACCTGCCGCAGCCCGTCGGCGCCGTGGCTGAGGATGTAGGCCAGCGCACGCGTGAACATCCCCATCTGGCCTTGGAACGCGGTCATCCGCCCGAAGCTGTGCGGATGCTCCTCGCCGGCGTTTTCTTCCTCGATCAGGTCGAACGTGTCATCCGCACGCCTGGTGACGAAAGGCAGCGGGGCGTACGGCGCGAGCGCTTCCGAAAGCACCACCGGGCCCGAACCCGGACCACCACCGCCGTGCGGGGTGGAAAACGTCTTGTGCAGGTTGATATGCATCGCGTCGATGCCCAGGTCGCCCGGGCGCACCCGCCCCACGATCGCGTTGAAGTTCGCTCCGTCGCAATAGACCAGCCCGCCGGCCGCGTGGACCGCGTCGGAAATGGCCCGCATGTCGCGCTCGAACAGCCCGCACGTATTGGGGTTGGTGATCATCACCCCGGCAACGTCCGGGCCAAGGCGCGCCTTCAGCGCCGCCAGGTCCACCCGCCCCTCGGCGGTCGCGGGAATGTTCTCGACCCGATAGCCGGCGAATGCGGCGGTGGCGGGATTGGTGCCGTGCGCGCTCTCCGGGACCAGGATCACTTCGCGCGCGTCGCCCTTGGCCTCGAGCGCAGCGCGGATGCACAGGATACCGCACAGCTCGCCGTGTGCGCCGGCCTTGGGAGTCATCGCGACGCTGTGCATGCCGGTCAGCTTGAGGAGCCATTCGGCGAGCTCATCGATCACCTCGAGCGCGCCGCGCACGGTATCAAGCGGCTGCAGCGGATGGACATCGAGGAAGCCCGGCATCCGCGCCACTTTCTCGTTCAGCCGCGGGTTGTGCTTCATCGTGCAACTGCCGAGCGGGAACAGCCCCAGGTCGATCGCGTAGTTCTGCCGGCTGAGGCGAGTGTAATGGCGCACCGTTTCGGGCTCGGACAGGCCCGGAAGACCGATATCGGCGGTCCGCACAAGATTTCCGAGGCGATTTGCCCCTGATTCGGGCTCGGGAAGATCGACTCCGGTCGTTTCAAGCGTGCCAATTTCGAAGATCAACTGTTCTTCGAGCATCAACGCCCTGTTCCCGGTCGCAGTTCGGACCGAATCGAGCGTTTCATTGACACCTTCGTGCATCGCCGGCTTCCAGCCGCCCGGGTTGGTGGCGTTCATGCCAGTTGCTCCTCAAGCGCCGCGGCGAAGGTCTCGATATCCTCCTCGCTGGTGGTCTCGGTCACCGCGACGATCAGCCCGCCCGATAGCGCCTGCTCATCGGGATAGAGCCGGCCGAGCGACACGCCGGCGAGCACCTTGCGCTCCGCCAGATCGCGCACGACACGCCGTGCATCGGTGGGTAGCAAGATGCTGAATTCGTTGAAAAATGAGCTATTGAGCACCGTCACCCCCGGTACTTTGGCCAGCCGGTCGGCGGCAATGCTCGCGAGGCGATGGTTCTCCGCCGCCAGCGCGCGCAATCCCTTCTCGCCGAGCAAGGTGAGATGCACAGTGAAGGCCAGCGCGCAAAGTCCTGAATTGGTGCAGATATTACTTGTCGCCTTCTCGCGGCGAATGTGCTGCTCGCGGGTCGACAGCGTGAGCACGAACCCCCGCTTGCCTTCGGCGTCGACCGTCTCGCCGCACAGCCGCCCGGGCATCTGGCGCACGTGCTTGGGATCGCGCACCGCGAACAGGCCGAGGTAGGGCCCGCCGAACTGAAGTCCCACCCCGATCGACTGGCCCTCGCCGACGACGATATCCGCCCCCATCTCGCCGGGTGACTTCACCGCGCCCAGTGCGACCGGCTCGGTATTGACCGCGACCAGAAGTGCGCCCGCGGCATGACACGCATCGGCCAGCGCAGTCATGTCATCGATCCGGCCGAGAATATCGGGATACTGCACCACCACGCAGCCGGTCTCGCCGTCGACCGCCTCGGCCAGCGCGGCAAAGTCGGTCTCGGGCGACAGCTTGGGCGCGCCATGGACGAGCGTGTCGCCGGTGAACCTGGCCATCGTCCTGGCGGTGGAGACGTAGTGCGGGTGCAGCCCGCTTGACAGCAGCGCCTTGCTCCGCCGGGTCACCCGCCCCGCCATCGCGATCGCCTCCCAGCACGCGGTCGAGCCATCGTACATCGACGCATTGGCGACCGCGCAACCATAGAGCCGGGCGACCTGGCTCTGGAATTCGAACAACATCTGCAGCGTGCCCTGCGCGATTTCGGGCTGGTAGGGCGTGTAGGCGGTCAGGAATTCACCGCGCTGGATGATGTGATCCACGCTCGCCGGAACGTGATGGCGATATGCGCCCGCGCCTACGAAAAACGCCGCATCGGCCGCAGCGAGGTTCTTCTTGCTCAATCGCCGCATGTGCTTTTCGACCGCCATCTCGCTGGCGTGCAGCGGCAGGCCTTCGATCGGTGCGGAGAGGTAATGTTCTGGCGACACGTCGGCAAACAGCGCGTCGACGTCGGCCGCGCCGATGACGCTGAGCATGTCGCGGCGGTCGGTATCGGTCAGGGGTAAGTAGCGCATCGGATCAGGTCTCTACATTCGAAAGGATTGTCGCGAGCCGGGCAATTTCCGTGATCGAGCCGGAAAAGGTCATGTTGCCGACGTGGGCCAACTCGATCCATGGACACAGCCAGACCTGCATCCCGGCGGCGCGCACCCGGCGGCAGAAGGCGTAATCCTGGGTCAGGTAGCGGCCGTGCTCATCGATGGTCGTATTGAAGAAAGCGGTCGCCTGTTCGCCCAGTCCGAAACCGCGGCGCGCGTCGGGCGTCGGGCGAAAGGTAAGGTCCGGACAGTGCGCGGCCACGCGTTCGAACGCGCCGCGCGATGCCATGAGGAAGCCCGTCGCCAGTTCATTGACCGCCTGCGGGCGATCGAGCTGCAACGTACCTTCCTCGGTCGACAGGTTGACGGTCACCGAGCTGGCGACCCGCGCCAGGTCGATCCCGCCGTCCGCCCGGGCTGCACCGCCTACGCGATCCCAGTCCACGCGCTTGTGCGAATAGGCGGCCCCGATGACGTCGTGTCCGCCCTGAACCTGCAGGTTCAACAGCGTCAGGACATCAGTTGCGGAAAACCCGATATCGGAATCGATCATCATCAAATGATCGCAGTCCGACTGCAGGAATCCCCCGGCGATGTAGGCCCGCGCCTGGTTGAGGTTCGGCTGATTGACCACGAAATTCAGCTTGAGCAAGATGCCCTGCTCGCGACACTGAAGGGCCAGCTCGACGAGACCGCGCGTATAGAGCGCATGGCACATGCCCTCGTACATCGGGGTGGCCACCAGCAGGCGGCGCCCTGCGAGCGCACCTGCCGAACCACCATCTTTGCGAGGCGCGCCGGCGTCGGTCACAGCCCGGCGACGAAGTCCTTGTACGCGCCCTCGTCCATCAGCCCGTCGAGCTCGCTGGCGTTGGCGATGGCCAGCTTGAAAAACCAGCCGTCGCTTTCGGGTGCAGTGTTGACCAGCGCAGGGTCGCCTTCGAGCGCCGGGTTACCCTCGGTCACGGTGCCGCTCACCGGCGAATAGACGTCGCTCGCCGCCTTGACGCTTTCCACCACCGCGGCGTCGCCACCCTTGGTCAGCGAGGCGCCCTCGGCGGGCACTTCCACGAACACGATATCGCCCAGCTGACCCTGGGCGTAATCGGTGATGCCGACGGTAGCGCTATCGCCTTCGACGTCGATCCATTCGTGGTCCTCGGTAAAATAACGGGTCATCAGGAAGCTCCAGTCGTGGGTTTGCGAGATTGGCGATGATAGCGATGGGGAACGAACGGGGTCGGCGCTACAGTCGCCGGCAGGCGCTTGCCGCGAACTTCAACTTCGAGTGGGGTGCTCTCCGCGGTGTGCGCGGTATCGACGTAAGCCAGCGCGATCGGGTGGCCGAGCGTGGGCGAGAAGCCGCCGCTGGTAACGATGCCGACCTTGGTATCTCCAGCGTAAACCTCAGCCCCTTCGCGCGCAGCCATCCGGCCGTCGAGCGCGAGGCCGACCCAACGCCGCGCGGTCCCTTCGGTCAGTTCGCGCCGGATGCGATCGGCGCCGGGAAAGCCGCCTTCGGCTTTGCGACGTTTGTTGATGCCGAATGCCAGACCCGCTTCGATCGGCGACGTATCAGGCGACATGTCGTGACCATAGAGCGGCAGCCCTGCCTCCAGTCGCAAGGAATCCCGCGCCCCAAGCCCGATCGGCTTGACTTCCGGCTGCGCGCACAACGCGTCGGCGAGCGCGGCGGCATGGTCGGCTGGGACCGAAATCTCGTAGCCATCCTCGCCGGTATACCCCGAACGGCTGACCCGCAGCGGCACACCGTTCCAGGTGAACGGACCGGCATCCATGAAGATCATATCCTCCACTCGCGGCCACCCGTCGTTCATCGGTTCGAGGCCGACCCGCGCCAGCGCCTGCGCTGCCTCGGGCCCCTGCAGGGCCAGCAGCGCATCGTCGGCAAGGTGAGTCAGGGTGATTTCGTCGGGCAGGTGTTCCCGCAGGTGCGCGATGTCGTCCCACTTGGTCGCGCCGTTGACCACCAGATAGAAGTGGTGCGCAGCGTTTGTGACCATCAGGTCATCAAGCACTCCGCCATTGTCGTCCAGCAGCAACGAATAGCGCTGGCGCCCCGGCTTGAGCGTCGACAGGTCGATCGGCAACACTGCCTCGATCGCCGCGACAGCATCGTCGCCCGAAATCTCGAGCTGGCCCATGTGGCTGACGTCGAACAGTCCCGCGTGCGCTCGGGTCCATTCGTGTTCGGCGAGGATGCCCCCATTCGGGCCAGTATACTGGACGGGCATTTCATACCCCGCGAACGGCACCATCCGCGCGCCCTTGGCGCGATGCCACGCGTCGAGCGGCAGCGTTTCGGTCTCTACTGTATCTTCCGCTTCGCTCACGTAGCTACCCCGACAGCGCGGCCGATGGCCGGCAAGGCCACCTGACAACCGCTGCCCCCTCTGTCGGGAAACCTGAGAGTTTGGCCAGGCAGGGCGCCCGGCTTACACCGTCGGTGGCCCCGTCCCCGCAACGAATGGGCGGACAAGGCGCTTTCCAGAGCGTCGCATGGCCCGCCACGGTCCTTGGGCCTGAGAGTTTCCGGGGCGGTTGCTCCTTCGGCGGACCTGCAACGTGCAGGACGCTCTCCCATGGCGGACGCCGGAATCACTCCCGAACGACCGTTCTGCCCTGCGCGAGCAATCGCGCGCGGTCAATCGAGATTGGGCCGCAACCACCTCGTAGCGGTATCGATATCCACGCCCCGGCGCGTTGCGTAGTCTTCCAGCTGGTCGCTGCCGATGCGCGCGACGCCGAAGTATTCGCTTTCCGGGTGCCCGAAATAGAATCCGCTGACCGCCCCGGTGGGGTACATCGCGAAGTTCTCGGTCAAGGTCAGCCCGGTGTGGCGGGGTGCATCGAGCAGATCGAACAGGATCGGCTTGAGGCTGTGGTCGGGGCACGCGGGGTAGCCCGGCGCAGGGCGGATGCCGCGATATTCCTCGGCCACCAGCGCCTGGTTGGTCAGCTGTTCGCCGGGTGAATAGCCCCACAGATCGGTTCGCACATGCTTGTGAAGGGCTTCCGCGAAGGCCTCGGCAAAGCGGTCCGCGAGCGCCTTGAGCAGGATATCCGAATAATCGTCCTTGTCGGCCTTGAAGCGGGCCGAGTGCGGTTCGATCCCGTGGATCGCGACCGCGAATCCCCCGATCCAGTCACCCGCCGGATCGATGAAATCGGCAAGACACATGTTCGCCCGGTCGCGGCTTTTCTTGACCTGCTGGCGCAGGAACGGGAGCGTGACGTGGCGTTCCTCTTCGGTCAGGTGAATAGTCACATCGTCGCCGTCTCGCGCGCACGGCCACAGGCCGGCAACGCCGCGGGCCATAAGCCATTTTTCGCCCACGATCTTGTCGAGCATCGCGTCGGCGTCGGCCTTGAGGCTGCGCGCGGTTTCCCCGACTACTTCATCGTCGAGAATTGCGGGATAATTGCCGTGCAGTTCCCACGCGCGGAAGAACGGCGTCCAGTCGATGTATTGGCGCAAGTCGGCCAGCGACCAGTCGTCGAACGCGTGCACGCCCGGTTGCGCTGGCGGCGCGGGCTTGCTGGCGTAGTTGGGATCGTAGAAGTTCGCCCGCGCTTCATCGAGACTCAGCAGCACGCTCTTGGCCTTGCCTTCGCGCGCCTCGCGCACCCTGGCGTATTCGCCGGCGGTGTCGTCGACGAAGCCCACGCGCTGGGTGTCGCTCAACAGCCGGCTGGCAACCCCGACCGCGCGGCTCGCGTCAAGCACGTGGATCACAGGGCCATCGTAGGCCGGATCGATCCGCAGCGCGGTGTGTACCTTGCTGGTGGTCGCGCCTCCGATCAGCAACGGCATGGTGAAACCGGCACGGGTCATTTCCTCCGCCACGGTGACCATCTCGTCGAGCGAAGGCGTGATCAGGCCCGACAGCCCGATCATGTCGGCGTTGTTGTCGTTGGCGGTTTGCAGGATCTGCGACCACGGCACCATCACGCCCAGATCGATCACTTCGTATCCATTGCACTGCAACACCACGCCGACGATGTTCTTGCCGATGTCGTGGACGTCGCCCTTCACGGTCGCCATCACGATCCGGCCCTTCGACTGATCGGCCAGGCCTGACGCTTCCTTCTCGGCCTCGATGAACGGAATCAGGTGCGCGACTGCCTTTTTCATCACCCGCGCGGACTTGACCACTTGCGGCAGGAACATCTTGCCGCTGCCGAACAGGTCCCCGACCACGTTCATGCCGTCCATCAGCGGGCCTTCGATGACCTCGATCGGACGGCCGCCACTCGCGAACACCGCCTGGCGCGCCTCCTCGGTATCCTCCACAACGAATGCGTCGATACCCTTGACCAGCGCGTGTTCGATCCGGCGGGATACCTCCCACCCCCGCCATTCCTCGGCCGCCTTTGCGTCTTCCTTCGTCTGTCCCTTGTAGCTTTCGGCGAGGGCGATCAGCCGCTCGGTCGAATCCGGGCGGCGCATCAGGATCACGTCCTCGCACGCTTCGCGCAGGACCGGGTCGATCGCATCGTAGATATCGAGCTGGCCGGCGTTGACGATCGCCATGTCGAGACCGGCGGGAATTGCGTGGTACAGGAACACCGAATGCATCGCGCGGCGCACGGTCTCGTTGCCGCGAAAGCTGAAGCTGAGATTCGAAAGCCCGCCCGAAAAATGCGCGTGCGGGCATAGTACGCGCAGTTCCGCCACCGCCTCGATGAAGTCGAGAGCATAGCGATCGTGCTCCTCGATCCCCGTCGCCACCGCGAACACGTTGGGATCGAAGATGATATCCTCGGGGGGAAAGCCGATGCCGATGAGGAGGTCATAGGCGCGCTTGCAGATGGCGACCTTGCGTTCCTTGGTGTCGGCCTGGCCGGTCTCGTCGAACGCCATGACAACGGCCGCCGCACCGTAATCCATGCACAGCCTTGCATGGTCGAGGAACGCCTTCTCGCCTTCCTTCATGCTGATCGAATTGACGATCGGCTTGCCCGAAACGCACTTGAGGCCCGCCTCGATCACCTCCCATTTGGAACTGTCGATCATCACCGGCACGCGGGCGATGTCGGGCTCGGCGGTAATCAGCTTGAGGAAGGTGGTCATCGCCTCGAGCGAATCGAGCAGGCCTTCGTCCATGTTGACGTCGATCACCTGCGCGCCGTTTTCGACCTGGCTGCGTGCGACCTCGACCGCGGCGGTGAAGTCGCCCGCCATGATCAGCTTCTTGAACGCCGCCGATCCGGTGACGTTGGTGCGCTCGCCGACATTGACGAAGCGGGACGATGCAGTGGTGGTCACTAGGGTACTTCCAATAAACCGGATCAGGCAGCCATCGTGAACGGCTCGAGCCCAGCAAGGCGTGTCTCGATCGCAGGGTGCGGTATCGTGCGCGGCGCCAGCCCCTCGACCGCGCGGGCCATGGCGGCAATGTGCGCCGGCGTATTGCCGCAACAACCGCCCAGGATGTTGACCTGCCCGTTTTCAGCCCAGCGGCGAACGAGGCCGGCGGTCGTCTCGGGCTCCTCGTCGTAGGCACCAAGCTCGTTAGGCAGACCGGCGTTGGGATAGGCCATCAGCAGCGTATCGGCGATCGCGCTCAACACCTGGACGTGGGGGCGGAGCTGTTCCGCGCCGAAGCTGCAATTGAGACCCACTGCAACCGGCTTGGCATGGCGCACCGCGTGCCAGAATGCCTCCACCGTGTGCCCCGACAGGTTGCGGCCCGACAGGTCAGTCAGCGTCAGCGACAGCATCAGCGGCACGTCCCGGCCAAGGTCTCGCGCCAGTTGGCGCACTCCCGAAATCGCCGCCTTGCAGTTGAGCGTGTCGAACACCGTCTCGACCAGTATCAGGTCCACCCCGCCTTCGATCAGCGCGGCGGCCTGCTCGCGATAGACCTCCTTGACCTCGTCGAACGTGACTTCGCGGAAGCCCGGATCCTCGACCTTCGGACTGAGCGACAGGGTCTTGTTGGTCGGGCCCATGGCGCCGGCGACGAAGCGCTTCACGCCGTCCTGCGCCGTGGCCGCGTCGATCGCTTCGCGGATCACGCGCGCGGCGGAGACATTCATCGCGCCGACCAGTTCCTCGGCACCATAATCGCCTTGGCTGATGCGGTTGGCGTTGAAGGTGTTGGTCGCCAGCAGGCTCGCCCCGGCGGCAATGTAACTGTCGCAGATCGACCGGATTACATCGGGCCGGGTCAGGTTGACCAGGTCATTGTTGCCCTTCTGGTCGCGCACCAGCCCGGTATCGCCGCGATAGTCGGCTTCGGTCAATTTCGCCGCCTGGATCGCGGTGCCGTAAGGCCCATCCTTGATCAGGATACGCCGGCTCGCCTCGGCGAGAAGCTCCGCGCGCTTATCCATGACGGTCTCCTGCGGGTCGGCGGCCGAGCAGGTGGCAGATGGCATAACTCAGCTCGGCACGGTTGAGGGTGTAGAAATGGAACTTGCGCACGTCCCCGGCATAGAGCCGCCGGCACAACTCGGCGGCGACGGTGGCGGCGACCAGCTGGCGTGCGGCCGGGCGTTCGTCGAGCCCTTCGAACAGTGTCGCCAGCCAGTCGGGGATCGCAGTCCCGCACAAGCCGCTCATGCGCTGGACGCTGGCGAAACTCATGATCGGCATGATCCCGGGCACGATTTCGGCAGTAATTCCCGCCGCCGCCGCCTTGTCGCGAAAGCGGAAGAAGCAATCGGGTTCGAAAAAGAACTGGGTGATCGCCCGCGTCGCGCCGGCGTCGAGCTTGCGCTTCAGATTGTCGAGATCGGCTGCTTCGTCAGCCGAATCCGGGTGCGTTTCCGGATAGGCGGCGGTCGAAATCTCGAACGGCGCAATTTTCAGCAATCCCTCGATCAGCGCAGCGGCATTCTCGTAGCCTCCGGGATGCGGCCGATAACCGCCGCTGGGGTCGGAGGCGTCCCCGCGCAGCGCCACGATGTGACGAATTCCGCTGTCCCAATACGCGCGCGCAATCGCATCGACATCCTCGCGTGTCGCATCGACGCAGGTGAGGTGCGCGGCGGCCGGAATGCTGGTCTCGGTGATGATCCGCTGCACCGCGGCATGGGTTCGCTCGCGGGTCGATCCGCCGGCGCCATATGTGACCGAGACGAAATCGGGCTGCAGCGGCTCCAGCGTGCGGACGCTGTCCCACAGCGTTTCTGCCATCCTCTCGGTCTTGGGCGGGAAGAATTCGAAGGATACGCCGATATCACCCGGAAGCGAGGCATAGAGTGGTTCGGAGTGAGCGATCGCTGCGTTCATCGGATGGCCGCCTTGCGTGAAGTGCGCGCGCCAGCGGGCTCGCCGATCCGCGGCACTTGCGGATCGAGCCGCCGGGCGGTCCACACTTTGACCGCCAGTTCGCCACCCTCGATAGTCTCGCGCGCACCCGCCTCGAACCCATAACGTGACAGCATCGCGGACATCTGGTCATCCCCGAAACCGAGCCGCGCATGGGCATGGGCGCGTCGCATGTCCTCACGCTCGTGCGCGGCCAGATCGACGATCGCGATCCGCCCGCCCGCGCGGCACACCCGCGCAGCTTCGGCCAGCGCGTAGTCCGGCTCGCTGGCGTAATGCAGCACCTGGTGGAACACGACCGTGTCGAAGCTGGCGGGCGCGAACGGAAGTGCCGCGAAATCGCCCTGCACCAGCTCAACCCGCCCTGACGGCAGCCCCTGCAAGCGCGCACGGGCGAGCCGCAACATCTCGGGGCTCTTGTCGAGCCCGGTGACCTTGTCCGACGCGGGTTCGAGCAGCTCGGCGATCCGCCCGGTTCCGGTGCCGATGTCGAGCACCGCGCCCAGCGACTCGCTGCCGAGCGCCGCGACGAGTGCCTGTTCGACCGCATCGGCTGGCGCCAGCAGCGCTCGCAGGCGATCCCATTCGCCGGCATGGCGCGCGAAGTAATCGGCGGCGCTCTTGTCACGCGCGTCGCGGATTGCGGCCAGGTGGCGGCGGTCCTCGGCGCAAGTGTGGGCAAAGCTCGCGTCTTCGTCCTCGGCGGCGGCGAGCAGTCGTGCGACCGCCCTGGCGGTGGCCTCCCCACCCGCGGCCGATTGCCGCAGGAACACCCAGCTACCCTCACGCCGCCGCTCTGCCAGGCCGGCATCGCACAGGATTGCGACGTGGCGCGAAACGCGCGGCTGGCTTTGCCCCAACGCATGCGCAAGTTCACCGATCGCGAGTTCCATCGTCGCGATCAAGCGCATGATCCTCAGCCGAGTAAGGTCGCCCAGCGCGCGCATGGTGGCTTCAATTCCCATGCGGCATATAAAGATATCATTATATGTGAAAGTCAAGGCGGGAGTTGGCCGCCAGGACCAATCAGGCGCTGTGCAATTCGACCTGCTCGCTGGCATCGATCCACGCGCGCTCGGCGATTTCGAGCTCGCTGGTCAAGCCAGCCCTTCGCCGCGCCAGTTCACCCATGGTCAATTGCGCAAGATCGGAGCGGGCACTGGCCGGCTCGAACATCGCGCGATCGACCGCCGCGGCCTGCTCCTGCAGCCGGGCTATCTCCCTTTCGGCTTCTGACACCGCAATCCGCGCTCGCTTGGCCCCTTCACGATCCTTCGGCCTGCCCTTGCCGCCCTTTTTCGCCTTGCCACCCGGCGCGACGGCCTTGGGCTGATTTCGGCCGAGCACGAAGTCGATGTAATCCTCAATACTGCCGGCGTATTCGGTCGCGGTCCCGTCGTCGACCAACACCAGACGGTCGGCCACCAGTTCGACCATGTGGCGATCGTGGCTGATCAGCAAGACGGCGCCCTCGTAATCGTTGAGCGCCTGCACCAGCGCCTCGCGCGCATCGACATCGAGGTGGTTGGTCGGCTCGTCGAGCACCAGCATATGCGGCGCGTCGCGGGTGATCAGCGCCAGCGCGAGCCGGGCGCGCTCTCCCCCCGAAAGTTTGCCGACGTTGGTCGTGGCACGATGGCCGGAAAAGCCGAACCGCCCCAGTTGCGCGCGCACAGCGCCGGGGGTCTTGCCCTCCATCACCCGGTTCATGTGTTCGAGTGGTGTCGCGTCGGTGGCCAGTTCCTCGACCTGGTACTGGGTGAAATACCCCACCTTGAGCTTGCCCGAGGCCTGCATCTTGCCTTCCATCGGCAACAACTGCGAGGCTAGAAGGCGCGCGAGCGTGGTCTTGCCGTTGCCGTTGCGGCCCAGCAAGGCGAGCCGGTCGTCGGGGTCTATCCGCAGGTTGAGCCGCTGGAGCACCGGCTGGTCGCCATAGCCGACCGATGCGTGATCGAGTGTGATCAACGGCGGGCGAAGTTCGTCCGGATTGGGAAAATCGAAGCTCAGGCTGGGATCTTCCGCCAGCGCGGCGATCGGCTGCATCTTGGCCAGCATCTTGGCGCGCGACTGCGCCTGCTTGGCGGTCGAGGCGCGCGCACTGTTACGCGCGACATAGTCCTGCAGCCGCGCGCGCTGGGCGTCCTGCGAGGCCTTGGCCGCGGCAAGCTGGCTCGCGCGTTCGGCCCGCTGGCGCTCGAAACTGTCGTAGGCGCCTGAATAGATCGTCAATTTGCCACCTTGCAGGTGGAGGATGGTGTCGACCACGTTGTTGAGCAGGTCGCGTTCGTGGCTGATAACGATCAGCGTGCCGTCATAGCTTTTAAGGAAATTCTCCAGCCACAGCGTCGCTTCGAGGTCGAGATGGTTGGACGGCTCGTCAAGAAGCAGCACGTCAGGCGCAGAAAACAGCAGCGCGGCCAGAGCGACACGCATCTTCCACCCGCCCGAGAAGCTGTCGAGCGGCTGCGACTGCGCGGCCTCGTCGAAGCCCAACCCGCTGAGTATGCGCGCGGCGCGCGCGGATGCGGTGTAAGCGTCAATCGCGATCAGCCGCTCGTGGATGTCGCCCAGCCGGTCCGGATCGTGGCAGGTCTCGGATTCGGCGAGCAAAGCGGTTCGTTCTACATCGGCAGCCACCACCGTTTCGAACGGTGAAAGCGCCCCGCTGGGAGCCTCCTGCGCAATGTAGCCGAGCCGGGTTCGACGGGGTAACTCCACCGCGCCATCGTCCGCCTCGATCTGGCCGATCAGCACTTTCATCAAGGTCGACTTGCCCGCACCGTTACGACCGATCAGGCCCACCCGCGCGCCCATCGGAATCGACGCGCTGGCGTCCGACAGGATCGTGTTTCCGCCGAGGCGAACAGTCAGGTTCTTGATCGTGATCATGGCGCGGGCGCCCCTAGCAGCACCCGCCCCGCGACCCAACAGGCGATTGCCTGCATCCGCGAGGGTGGGGCTGGCGCGAGTCTGCCAAACCCAAATTTAACCAATTCCCGATAGGAGAACTTCGCCTTGAATTGAATGGAGTGAAGCCATGTTGCCGACCAAGCGACTGATCGCGACCGGCGTGGGCGCCGTCGCCTGCCTGTCGGCCATCCCGGCGGTCGCCAGCGTGGCAGGGACGATTTATCTTCATGCGACCGTGCCGGTCTACTGCAATGTCGAGTTGTTCCCATCTGGCATGGGCTCATCCGGAAACGGACTGATCCCGCTTGGGACCTCGCAGGAGTTGTGCAATTCGCCGCGCGGCTATCGCATCATCCTCGATCATCCGGCGAACATGGCGCTTGCCGCGGTGGTCAGTGACACGTCGCGGATCCCGCTTTCGCAGAGCGGCGAGACCGTGCTGTGGGATTCGGATCAACCCGGCTTCGAACAGCGCCAGCTTTCGCTCGACCTCGGAGACTACTCCGAGGCGGTAAGCCGCCTGGGTTTGCGCATCGAGGTCAAATACTGACCACCGGTGGTTCGCCGCGCGCCGTTCGTGGCGCCTCCGGATTACACTCCGGGCGTTAGCGTCAGGATCAGCGTATCGCTGTATTCCCCGGCGCGCTTCGACGATACATCCTCGACCTTGACCTGAAGCGGGATTTGCTGGCCGTCGAGACCCGCCCGCTCGCGCCGGAAGGGGCTGGTGTCGGGCGTGACCGTTTCTCCCCCGAACGCCACCGTGTAATCGATCCGGTCCGCATCCCCGGCGCTCGATGAACCACCGCGCAGCAGCGCGCTGCCATTTACGCTGCGCGCGCTCACCAGATAGGGCCCCGTACTGCGCACCGATACAGACAGCGTGCGCGACAACGCGGTGAAATCGAGGAAATCGATCTGGCCCTGGTTGGTCACCCCCGCAACACTCGCGCTCAGCACGTTGGGTACCTGGACGGCTACAGTGACGATGCCGGGGAGATCCTCCGGCAGCGCCTGTTGCGCCTCGCCGCACCACAACCGGACCGTGTACTGTTCACGGTACACGCCGGCCGGCAGGTCTTCGCGCAGGTTCT
>CAVXBC010000002.1:0-1035001 GCA_963759895.1 uncultured Alphaproteobacteria bacterium
CCAGGCGGCGGTCACCAGCCCGGCACCCGCCAGCCCCCCGGCCAGCCCGGTCAGCCACGGCTGGCGATCGGCAATGGCGAAGGCGAACACGATGAACCGCGCGGCATCGATTGCCTGAAACGCAACCAGCGCAAAGCCGATCGCGGCGAGCGAGCGGGTCGGCTCACGCATCGCCCCACGCGGGCGGATCGCGATCGATTCGATGCCGGCCAGCACCAGCCCGGTCCCCATGAAGAAGCGCTGCGCCTGCGGGGCCAGCATCGGCGCGACCGCCTGCGCGGCGAACGCGGCGAAGGCGGCGGTGGCATTGCGCCCAGGATCGCCAGCACCAGCACCGCCGGGCGTTGGCCCTGCACGCGGGTCAGGTGCGCGATCAGAACCTGATCGCGCGCGCCGATCCCGGCGAGCGCGACTGCGAGCAGCGTGAGGTAGAAATCGTCCATCAGGCCCGAACCGCAAGGTCCCGGGCGTTGCCCATCATCCGAAGACGAAGAAGTTCCAGCCGAGCGACGCCTCGAGACCGGCATCGCTGCCCGGCAGGGCGATCGAGCCGAACAACGCGAGCACTTCGTCGGTGACGTCGATCACGGTATCGCCGGAAAATTCGCCGTCACCGAACGAGAGGATGCCGTTGTCGTCGCCGTGCAGCGGCGAACGCTCCGCATCTGCGGAGGGCTGGCTGGCCTGGTTGTCGGCACTACGACGCGCCATCGATTCGCATCCTTGACTGTCAGGGCGGTCCCGCTTCGGGACGGCCGGTCGGAAGCCGCCCTCTATTGCGGCGAACGGGATTGCGCAAGCGGGCAACACCGTGGTCGCTCAAAATGCGGGTGATGCCGGCCGGCGGCATTGCCGATGGGCGGTGGTGCGCTAACATTCCGGCAAAATACCGGGAGAATGCCGATGACCAGCCTCGATGCGCTGACGCTCGCCTACCTGCCAATGGAGGAGCCGGGCTTCGCCGCCGATCCGTTCCCGCACTTCGCCGCCGTGCGCAGCGTGCATCCGTGGCTTGCGCGCTGCGCCTTTGGCCACGTGATCACCAGCTATGACGCGATGCGCGACCTGCTGTGGCTCGATCACAGCCTGACCGGCGCCTACGACAGCGTGGTCGAGATGATGCAGGCGCGCGGGACGCAGTGGGGCCGGTTCCAGTCCGAAAGCCTGCTCGGCCAGAGCGGCGATGCGCACAGGCGCATCCGCAGCGTGCTGGCACCCGCGTTCACCCCGCAGCAGGCCAACCGCCACCGCCCGCTGATGCGCAAGGTGATCGGCGAACTGCTCGACGAATGGGTGCCCAGGCGTGAATTCGACTTCGAGGATTTCGCTTCGATGTTTCCGATCACCGTCATGGCCAGCCTGATCGGCGCCGATCCCAAAGTGATCCCGCAGATCAAGGATTCGCTCGAGGCGTTCGGCCTGTCGATGAGCATGGACCCGGCGATCCTGCCCCGGCTCGAAGCCGCGATGCTGGCGCTCGACGCCTTCGTGCAGGATCTGGTCGCGAACCGCTGCGCGAACCCATTGCCGGAGGCGAGGAGGACCTGCTCGGCATCCTGCTGCGCACGCAGGACGAGGGCAAGCTGACCGCCCGCGAGCTTGACGACCTGCTGATCTTCCTGTTCGTCGCGGGATATGACACCTCGAAGAACGCGCTGACGCTGCTGATGGACGTGATGATCCAGCGGCCCGACATCTATCAGCGCTGCGCCACCGACCTGCCGTGGTGCGCGCGGGTGGTGGAGGAGAACTTCCGCTACCTCACCACGTCCACCATCCCGCGGCTGGTGACGAAGGACATCGTTTACCAGCGGCGTGACGATCCCGGCCGGGACCAACCTGTTCTTCCCTGTCAGCGTATCGGGCCGCGATCCGGCGCTGCCGCAGGCCGACCAGCTTCGATCCGGCGTTCGCGCGGGAGCGCAAGCACATCACCTTCGGCATGGGCGTGCACATCTGCCTGGGCCAGTACATCGCCCGCGCGCAGATCGAGGAAGGGCTGCACCTGATCGCCCAGCGCATGCGCAACCCGCGGCGGGTCGGCCCGTCGGCGTGGCGGCCGTTCTTCGGCGTGTGGGGATTGAAGGGCCTGCCGATCGCGTTCGATCCGGCGCCGGCTCTGGAGCTTGAGCCGGCGTAGCGGGATCCCTCCCCGCTGGCGGGGAGCGATCGGGACGCCGCTTCAGCCCTTGCGGTCCTTGCGCCACAGCCCCGCCGGCGCGTACGGCAGGCCGACGTCGAGCAGGCCGAGCACGCCGGGGCGCGCCTGTTTGATCTGGAACAGCGCGTTGACGGCCGGCAGCGCGGTCATCGTGTCCCAGTCGTGGTTGCCCCAGTGTTCGGGCGGGATGATGCGCATCTTGACGTTGACGAGGGTTCGCCCTTGACGACGAGGTGGTAGTGATCCTCGTCGATGTCCCAGCCCTCGGCGAGCTTCTTGGTCAGGTACCAGACGACCTTCATGGTCACCACGGTCTCGCCGCCGACCTTGCCGTTCCAGCCGCCGCGCAGCGCCGCGTTGGTGCCCTTCTCCATCCGGAGCCAGCCGAGGTCGACCGTCTTCGGCGGCGGTCGCGTATTCGCAGAAGAACTCGATGTCGTCGAAGTGTAGCGACAGCGCGTCGCCGATCCGCTCGACCGCGTCGCGGAACAGGATCAGCCATGCCGGCGCGCGCTCCATCAGTTCGGGCGTGGCGCCGCCGGGCTCGCCGATGCCGAGGAAGCTCCAGGTCTCGACCGATTCGTAGACCGAGCAATCGGCGATTTCGGTCAGGCCGACCCAATCGACCTTGCGGCATACCGCGGTCAGCGCGGCGGTGATCGAGTTGACCCAGCCCGGATTGATGCCGGTGACGTAGAGCGAGGCATTGCCCTTGGCGCAGGCGGCCTCCAGTCGTTCCTTCACTTCGCCCTCGACGCCGCCAACGTTGAGGAACAAATTGGTGCTGATCACGTCGGTGCCGCTTTCGAGCAGCCGGACGGCGTGATCGAGGTTGGCCTCGAACGGCGTGTAGAGCACGGTGTCGGCGCCGCAGCGCGATCAGCGCGTCGATATCGTTGGTGGCCGCTACGCCGGTCGTTCGGGCCGGCCGCACAGTTCGCCGGCGTCGGTGCCGGCCTTCGCCGGCGAATGCGCATAGACGCCGGCCAGCTCGATGCCGGGGATCGTCGAGCACGCCGCGCAGCGCGAGCTTGCCGACCTTGCCGGTGGTCCACTGGATGACGCGCAGACGATCGCTGGTGGCCATGATCTCTCCCGTATTCGCTGACCGGTCCCGTCGCGGTTTCGCGGGACTTTCGCTTGTCACGATGTTAGCGCGTCCCCACGAGTCAAGGCGTCGGTGCTTGGCGGTGGCGGCGGTTGCGGTTAATCGTCGGGGCGGGACTGAACCGGGGAAACATGACCAAGACCGTACCCTCCAGCGTCGCCAGCCAGCGCGTCGCCGATATCCTCGCCGAGCGGATCACCTCGGGCCGGCTGCGCCCCGGCGAACGGATCAAGCAGGACGAGCTCGCGCAGGAACTGAAGATCAGCCGGATACCGGTGCGCGATGCGCTGCGCATCCTGGAAACGCGCGGTCTGGTCACGCTCAAGGCCAATGCCGGCGCGCGGGTGACCGCGCTGACGCTTGCGGACATGAAGCTTTCGTACCGCATCCGCGCGATGCTGGAACCGATGCTGCTGGCCGGAAGCATCCCGAACCTGACCGACGACGCGATCGAGGAGATGGCCGCGATCAAGGCGCGGCTGGAAGCCTACACCGATCTCGACGAATACCTGATGCTGGCCCGCCAGTTCCACTGGAAGGCGTTCAGCGGCGCAGACATGCCGCTGCTGGCGCAGATCGTCGAGCGGCTGTGGGACACCACGCAGAGCTATCGCCGCGCCTACGCGAGGCTGGCCCGGCAGGACGAGGAGCGCGCGGCCACCCTCCATGCCGAACGCGACCTGCTGTTCCGCGCGATCCAGCGCCGCGAGATCGAGGTCGCGACCGGCATGCTGGCGCTGCACATCGAACACACTGCGCTCAGCCTCGAAAGTTACGGCCACCTGCATGAACTGATGGGCTAGCGGCCCGCGGGCGGGGAAACCCAGGTCAGCCCGCCCGCTCGCGCATCGACGATGAGGCATAGGGCACCAGCAGTTCGCGCGCCTTGCCCCATTCTCCGCGCAGCCACCGGTCGTGCGCCGCGCGTGAGGGCGGCAGGATCACCGGCATTGCTCGCGGCCCGCGGGCGAAGCGCGGCGTTGGCCTCGCAGGTCAGCAGCGCGAAGCTCGGCACCTCGCTGTCCTTCCACACGCCCGCAAAAGCGAACAAAGGCTGGTCGGCGCAGGCGAACCAGTGGCGCGGCGCTTGCCCGCCGCGTCCATCCCCTCGCCCCATTCCATGAAGGCCGTCGCGGGGACAAGGCAGCGGAATTCGCTGTTGCGGAGGTTGCCGATCCAGAACGGGCTGTCGGGATTGCGCACCGTGGCGATGCCGGGGCGGGGCCCGTCGCCGGCCGAGGGCGGCGGCGGCACGCCCCACAGCCGCGGGATCATCCGCCGCGCGGCTGTCCCGCACGGCCCGGCCCGGCAACGAACTCGCGCCCCGCCGTGATCACCGGCGCGAACTGGCCTGGCGCGACATGGCCGCCCGCCCACGGATCGTCGCCCGCATCCGCGCCGAACGCGGCGGCGATAGAAGCGGCATGCGGCATCGAGGCGATAGAGCATGGTCATTGCCTGCGCGCGCTAGACGGCTGGCGCCCCGCGCGTCTATCGTGCAGCGCACCCCGGGGAGCCGCTTGGCTGAGAGGGAGGTCTTGCAACCTCCGACCCGTCGAACCTGAACCCGTTAGCACGGGCGGAGGGAAGGGCGCGGCCTGCCGCAGCCCCCTCGTCCGCCGACCTGAGAGAGCGCGCATATGGCCGACATCAATTCCAAGCTCGAGATCGGCGTCACCACCGGCCCGATTCGCGGCAGCCGCAAGGTCCAGTCGGCCCGCTCAGGGTCGCGATGCGCGAGATCAGCCTGGAGCCTTCGTGCGGCGAACCGCCGGTGCGCGTGTATGACACCAGCGGCCCCTACACCGATCCCGACGCCGCGATCGACATCGCCGCCGGCCTGCCCGAGGTGCGCAAGCCCTGGATCGTCGGGCGCGGCGACGTCGAGGAAGTGAACCAGCGCGAGGTCCGGCCCGAGGACATCGCGCCAGCTCGGCCGCCGACGCGCTCGGGCGGCGTGCCCGCATTCCCCGCCGTGCGCCGCCGCGTGCTGCGTGCCAAGCCGGGCATGAAGGTATCGGGGGGTATCGCCCGACCCGTCGAACCTGAACCCGTTAGCACGGGCGGAGGGAGGGCCGGTTGCCAGCGCCCCCGTTCCGTCCTGACAAGGAAGCGCGCATGGCCGACATCAATTCCAAGCTCGAAATCGGCGTCACCACCGGCCCGATCCGCGGCAGCCGCAAGGTGCACGTCGGCCCGCTGGGCGTGGCGATGCGCGAGATCGTGCTCGAGCCTTCGTGCGGCGAGGCCCCGGTGCGGGTCTACGATACCTCCGGCCCCTACACCGACCCGGCCTGCACCATCGACATCCGCGCCGGCCTGCCGCCGCTGCGCCGCGAATGGCAGCTCGCACGCGGCGATGTCGAGGAATACGCCCCGCGCGACGTGAAGCCGGAGGACAACGGCCAGCTCGGACCCGATCGTTCGGGCGGCGTGCCGCCGTTCCCCACCGCGCTGCGCCGCCCGCTTGCGCGCCAAGGCCGGCGCGAACCTGAGCCAGATGCACTACGCCCGCCGCGGCATCATCACGCCCGAGATGGAATACGTCGCCGATCCGCGAGAACCTCGGCCGCGCGCAGATCGCGCCACGAGCGCGACGGGCAGGACTGGGGCGCCGAGATCCCCGACTACGTCACCCCCGAATTCGTCCGCGACGAAGTGGCGCGCGGGCGGGCGATCATCCCCTCCAACGTCAACCACCCGGAAGCCGAGCCGATGGCGATCGGGCGCAACTTCCTGGTCAAGATCAACGCCAACATCGGCAACTCCGCCGTCGCCAGCGACGTCGCCGCCGAAGTCGACAAGATGGTCTGGTCGATCCGCTGGGGCGCCGACACCGTGATGGACCTCTCCACCGGCCGCAACATCCACGACACCCGCGAATGGATCATCCGCAACAGCCCCGTCCCCATCGGCACCGTGCCGATCTACCAGGCGCTCGAGAAGGTCGGCGGCGTGGCCGAGGACCTGACCTGGGAGATCTTCCGCGACACGCTGATCGAGCAGGCCGAGCAGGGCGTCGACTACTTCACCATCCACGCCGGCGTGCGCCTGCCGTACATCCCGATGACCGCCAAGCGCGTCACCGGCATCGTCAGCCGCGGCGGCTCGATCATGGCGAAATGGTGCCTCAGCCACCACAAGGAGATCGTTCCTCTACGAACGGTTCGACGAGATCACCGAGATCATGAAGGCCTACGACATCGCCTATTCGCTGGGCGACGGCCTGCGCCCCGGCTCGCATCGCCGACGCCAACGACGAGGCGCAGTTCGCCGAGCTCTACACGCTGGGCGAGCTGACCAAGCGCGCCTGGGCGCAGGACGTGCAGGTGATGATCGAAGGGCCCGGCCACGTGCCGATGCACAAGATCAAGGAGAACATGGACAAGCAGCTCGCCGCCTGCGGCGAGGCGCCGTTCTACACCCTCGGGCCGCTCGTCACCGACATCGCGCCCGGCTACGACCACATCACCAGCGGCATCGGCGCGGCGATGATCGGGTGGTTCGGCACGGCGATGCTCTGCTACGTCACGCCCAAGGAACACCTCGGCCTGCCCGACCGCGACGACGTGAAGGTGGGCGTGGTCACCTACAAGCTCGCCGCCCACGCCGCCGACCTCGCCAAGGGCCACCCGGCCGCCAAGGTCCGCGACGACGCGCTCAGCCGCGCCCGCTTCGAATTCCGCTGGCGCGACCAGTTCAACCTCAGTCGCTCGATCCCGACACCGCCGAGCAATACCACGACCAGACCCTGCCGGCCGAAGGCGCCAAGACCGCGCACTTCTGCTCGATGTGCGGGCCCAAGTTCTGCTCGATGAAGATCACCCAGGAAGTGCGCGACTTCGCGGCGAAGCAGAACGCCGGGGTGGAGACGTTCGTCGCGGCCGAGGAGGCGGAAGCCGGGATGGCGGAGATGAGCCGCGTCTATAACGAGGGCGGGCGCGAGCTGTACATCGGGCAGGGCGACCGGGAGCATGACTGACGGTTGACGCGCGCGGGCCCAGGACAGACACCAGCACGATAGCACAGGGGGAAGAGGCGATGGCGGAACCGGCGGGCACGAACACGATCGAAGCGCATCCCCCGCGCATCCCCGCGCGGCGGCGCGAGCCCTATACGCGCCCGCTGACGCCCGACACGTTCGAAAAGGTCCTTGCCGCCGGTGCGGTGCTGCTGATGGTCGCGGTGATCGCCGCGTTGCTGCGCGGCCGGGCCGACTGGCCGCAAGTGCCCGGCGTGGTGTGGATCCACCTGGCCACGATCGCCGTGGCGCTGGTCCTGACTCCGGTCATGTTGCTGCGCCCGCGCGGCGACCGCCGCCACCGCACGATCGGCTGGGTCTGGTGCGCGGCGCTGATGCTGACCGCGATCGACAGCCTGTTCATCCGGCTTGCCAACAACGGCGGCTTTTCGATCATCCACCTCCTGTCGGCGTGGACGCTGATCCAGGTGCCGATCGTCGCCTGGACCGCCCGCACCCATCAGGTGAGGCGGCACCGCAGCGCCGTGCGCGGCATGGTGACGGGCGCCCTGCTGATCGCGGGGTTCTTCACCTTTCCGTTCGACCGCATGCTGGGGCACTGGCTGTTTGGCTGAGGGCGCGCGCCGCCAAGTCCGCGACGACGCGTTGAGCCGCGCCCGCTTCGAATTCCGCTGGCGCGACCGGTTCGTGCCTCACTCGACCCCGACACCGCCGAGCAATACCACGACCAGACCCTGCCCGCCGAAGGCGCCAAGACCGCGCATTTCTGCTCGATGTGCGGGCCCGGGCCGCAGGCGACAAGGGCCCGAAATTTTTCGAGATAAAAGTAAGCGAAAAGGATGGAACGACTTATTCGGTTCATGAACGAAGCAAGGGGGCCGTATGGTACCTTGCCTTCTTAATGAAGACCGAGTTTCGACGGAAAAAGCTTCGAGAGGGGTCAGGCAAGCCAGTTTACCTTATTGACGAGCCGGCCTCGAATTTACACTCAACAGCGCAGCAAAAAATGGTCGAGGACTTTGTTCGCCTTGTTGAGGATACAAACCTCATTTATACGACGCATAGCCAGTATTTGGTATCGCCTAGTCATATCAAGAACGCGTATGTGGTGGCCCGTGCTAACGGAGTGGTCGAGTGCGTTAAGTGGAGTGACTACATCAAGGGCAAAAAGGTCAATACCACATTCTATCAGCCGTTGTATGACTGCCTTCAAGTGGTCCCGAATTCTCACACGATCCCGTGGGAGAAGGCCATCATCACTGAAGGTCCGTCGGATGCCCTAATACTCGAAATGATGCGCGAAATGCTGGGCTTGAAACCCGAAGAGGTCGTATACCCTGGGACTTCGGCTAGTAATCTCAGCACCCTAATTTCGCTCAATCTTGGTTGGGATACGAAATTCTCGGTGCTCCTCGATTCCGATGGCGCAGGCATCAAGGAGAAGAAGAAGTACGAAACAGCGTTCTCGCTTGATGATGGCGTTATCGTGCTTCTGCCAGGTTCAAAAACGCGCATTGAGAGCATGTTCACTGAGGGCGAGAAGAAGGCGCTTTATGAGCTAGCTCTTGAGGAGAAAATTGACGCGGTCGGCAAGGACGACCTTCTTGCGGCGGTCCGGGTGATCCGCGAGCAGGGTAAGAAGCTGATGCCTAAGTCCCGGGAAGTAATCGGTGGCGATACGAAGAAGAAATTTGCCGCCTTGTTCACCGAACTACGGAAGCCGCTCAGTTAGGCTTTGCGGACCTTAGCGTTCGCGAATATCGGCAGAGTTCGAAGCGATCTGGTCCGTCAGTCAGGCTTGTTTTCAACCCCCGCCGCCCGCAACTCCGCCCCCAGCCGCCCGGTCAGCCACAGCCACCACATGCGGAAGTCGGCGGCGAGGCTCCATAGGGGGTAGGTGAAGGTCGCGGGGCGGTTCTTCTCGACCGTGAAGTGCGCGAGCCAGGCGAAGAAGTAGCCCGCCACCGGCATCGCCAGCAGCCACCAATACCGGCCCGTCACCAGCGCGAACGCCGCCACCGCCACCACCAGGCTCGTCCCCACATAGTGCAGCGCGCGGGTGCGCGGGCGCGAGTGTTCGCGCAGGTAGAACGGCCAGAACTCGGCGAAGGTGGCGTAGCGGGTGTCGGGTGCGGGCTTGGTCATGCGCCAATGCTGCCCCGCACGGCGGCGCGGCGCAAGCGCCGGCCGGTCGCCGCGCTGCCGCGGGGTTTACTCGCGCCGCCCGCGGCCCCACATGGCGGGAATGGCCGATCTCTACGCGAAGAACCTCGAATCCGAACGCAAGGCGCTGTGGGCGACCTGCCGGCTCAAGGGCTTGCCGGTCGGCACCCCCGAACGCCAGCGCATCGCCGAACTCGACCAGCTGATCGCCGAGCACAAGGCTCAGCAGGGGGCCAAGCAGGGGGCGAAACCGAAGGCCAAGAAGCCCGGCTGACCCGGCGGGCCGGCCGCCCGCCTACTTGTTGCGCAGGTTCTCCAGCCCCTTGACCTCACCCTGCTTGAGGCTGGGCGTCGAGGCGTTGGTCTTGGGCTTTTCGGCCTTGGGTTTGCGCTTTTCCCTGTTCGATTTCACCTGACCCTTGGCCATATGCTGTCTCCGGCGGGCGGCAGGCCCGGTTGCCGGTTCTACGCGCCCGGCGACCATAAGGCGAGTGCCCGCGCCAACACCTCCGGCATCACCGCGCATTGACGCGGGGTGCGATCGGGGAGACAGCGGGCCGTCTTGCCAAATCGCCCGGGGGAGGGGCCTTCGCCATGTCCGCCTATCGCATGCTGCAAATCGCGCTCGCCGCGTTCGGGGTGGTGTTCTGCCTGGTCTGGCCGCTGTCGATCGTCTGGCCGGCGGGCTGGGCGTGGCACGACGGCCCGCCGATGGCCTCGCACTATTTCCAGATGATCGTGGGGGTCTACGCCACGCTCGGCGTGTTCCTCATCCTCGCCGCGCGCGACCCGATCGCCAACCGCTCGCTGATCCAGTTCACCGCCGTCTCGAGCGCCGCGCACGCGGCGATCATGGCGGTCCAGTCGATCAAGGATCCGGCGCACGGCGGTCACCTGCTGGGCGATGTCCCCGCGCTGTTTCTGGTGACGGTGGTGCTCGGCGTGCTGCTCCCACTGGCGGAGCGGGATGGGCGCTCGCGCAGTTAGAGATGCCTGGATATCCTGGAGCAGCGTAGCGGCGCGCGGTCGTCGAAGGCGATTGGATCATAGCGCGAGATGCGAGGCTGGCCCACAGCCCGGCGCGAGCGTGGCGGTTGAGCAGCGCCGCACCGGTCGCCCGGCCGCATCATCCAACTATCTCGGAACCCGCGCGACTCTTCGTTGATTCCATAGGTATCAAGGAGATGCAAAATGGCTACCAACACAGGCGAGGGCTACCGCATCGGCTCAGTCGACGAGCGGACCCAGGTCAAGAATCCGGCCACCGGCAAGTGGGTCAAGCGCGATCGGTCCGATGGCGAAGACGCGGGCGAATTCATGGACGTGAAGTCCGATGGTAAACCGTTCAAGGGCGTCGCGAAGGAACCTGACGGGCGCCGACGTTAGGCCCCCGACCCGCTAGCGAGCCAGCTTGACCAGCGCCTGGTCGAGCGCTTGCAGGAAGCGCGACCGGTCGGCCTTGGCGAATGGGGCGGGGCCGCCGCCGGAACTCCCCAGCGGGCCATCCATGCCGCTGCGCAGGTCGGCCATGATCGCGCGGGTGGCGATCGCGCCGCCGATGCTCGCGGCGTCGAACATCTTTCCGGTGTGGGCAATCACTTGCGCCCCGGCCTTGATGCAGCGTTCGGCGAGCAGGATGTCGCCGGTGATCACCACACTGCGGGGATCGGCGCGCTCGGCGATCCAGTCGTCGGCAGCGTCGAAGGCGTCGGACACCAGCACCCGGCTGACCAGCGGGCTGTCGGGCACCCGGAAGGGCGAATTGCTGACCACGAATACGCGGGCGCCGTGGCGCCGGGCGACGCGGTACACCTCGTCCTTGACCGGGCACGCATCGGCGTCGACCAGGATCGTCAGGGGGCTGGAAGGGGGTTGGCGGTCCACGCTTGTGCGCCTAGCGCGCTCGAACGCCGCCGCCAACCGGCTCGGCGGAACCGCCCGGAGAGTGGGCGCATTTTGTGACAAACAGATTTGTGAAGGACCCAGCATGCTCGAACACGTCCCCGCCTTTCTCGGCCGCGCGCTCAAGAACGTGCGCGCGGGGCACGGCAAGCTCGCGGTGGCGAAGCTCGGCGCGGACGAGACGCTCGGCGCGGGCGGCTTTCGTGCTGACCAGCGCCGCGTTCGAAGACGGCGAGCCGCTCGACCCGACGTTCACCGCCGACGAGGAGGACGCCGTTGCACCGCCTCTCGCGTGGACCGCTCCACCCAAGGGCACCCGCGCGCTGGCGCTGATCGTCGAGGATCCCGACGCGCCCAGCCCGCAGCCGCTGGTCCACCTGCTGGGCTGGGGTTTCGAGCCTGCCGCCGGTGAGCTGTTCGAGGGCGACGATCCGCCGATGATCGGTCTCAACTCGTACAACCAGGCCGGCTGGCTGGCGCCCGATCCGCCCACCGGGCACGGCCCGCACGACTATGTGTTCCAGTTGTTCGCGCTCGACACGCCGCTCGCGCTCGATCCAGGTGCGGGTCGCGGCGCGCTGGTCGATGCGATCGAGGGCCACGTACTCGCCGCCGCGGTGCTGACCGGCACTTACGAGCGGCGCGCATAGCGCCGGCCAGTCAAGAAATGTGGTGCGTGGCGGGCCGTTCGTTCGGCGCGCGGGGCGAATGATTCGCTTAATTGGCGGTCCCGTGCTAGACGCGTTGCCGCTGACGTCGAAATTTGCGACGGACTTCGACTTTTGACGACCGCCGTTTGCCCTCAACGGGCCCCGGCGCAAACCAGACGACGACTTCCTTTCATGTGACGACCTGACGCACGACCCCGGCGCATTTTGTGATCGGGTACTATCGTTTCTTGAAGGGAAACACGCATGAGCACCAAGACCGGAACCGTAAAGTTCTTCAACACCGACAAGGGCTATGGCTTCATCCAGCCCGACGACGGTTCGGGCGATAGCTTCGTCCACATTTCGGCCGTCCAGGCCGCCGGGATGCAGTCGCTCGATAAGGATCAGCGTCTGAGCTACGAAATCGAGCAGGGCCGCAACGGCAAGGCCAGCGCAGTCAACCTGACCGCGGCCGACTGATCTCGCACTATGTGCGACCCCTCCCGCCATCGCGCGGGAGGGGATTTCCTTTCCCCCTTCGGAGCCGCCGATGAGCCAGACTTTCGAGTTTTATGACGCACGCGCGAACGAAGCGGCGGCGGAAGCCGACGCAGCGACTCTCGACAACGTGCGGGAGCGCAACTTGCGCGCGGCGAAGACCTGGCGTGGGCTCGCCGATCAGGCGCGCAAAGTGATGACCGATCGCGTCCGGACCGAGCGCGAGAAAGCCGAACGGCGCGCGGCCGAAGAAGCCTGAGCGCATCGCGCAGGCGCCTGGCGCTCGCGATCTTCGGTAACCAATTTAGCTCGCCCGTCTGGCGAGCTCACTCTGCACATCAATCACGCGCGGCTGGCCCGGGGGCGTGCTCGCTTGCGGTGCGTTGTCCTGCATTGCGTTCGCCGACGTCGCAGTGGCTGGAAGTGGCACAATCGCTGGCGCAGCCTCCGCCGCTAGATCATCAGCACTCGCCGACCATTCGGGATCGGCCTGCGGCTCGCTGAAAGCGGGTTCGGGCGGCGGAGACCAGGTCGCGTCGCGCCAGCCGAAACGGCGCTGGGCATAAAGTCCGCGGTTTGAAAGTTCGCCCACCTCGAACCGTCCCTCGGGGGTGCGGAGCGCATAGTGATCGGGCAAGGCGACCTGATCGCTGAGACCGGTATCGCCCGCGTCAAAGGCGATTTCTGGCCGTGCGATCTCGTCCATGCCGATGCCGGCGTGCTGGATCGGTTGCGTGTTGATCGATGCGCCGCTGACCACTCCGGTGATCGAGGCGAGCGCGCACGCACCCAAAAACAAGGGCGTTGCCTTCATGGCGTTGCTCCATAGCTGTTCGAATACCTGTGTTCGATCAATGCGCAGCCCCTTGCCGCGTTCCCGGACCGTATCCCGGGTGGGAACTCCCACCGGTTCTGCGCGTCGCCACCCCATGAGCCCACGCATGCTGATGTTCGCCGCGCCGCTGGCGCTTGTCGCTTGCAACAACGCGCGTGCGCCCGCGGATAGTGCCGAAGGCTCACCGGTTACGACCGCTGCAGGGACGAAGGTGCCCGGAGATGCGAGTGACATGCGCGCCTATGATGGGATTCGCATCGGCGAGACGGTCCATCTCACCGGCACCGAGCCGTTCTGGGGCGGGCAGGTGGCCGGAGCCACGCTCACCTATTCGACGCCCGACAGTCCTGATGGGGTGCCGATCACTGTCGAGCGCTTTGCCGGCCGTGCCGGGGTCTCGTGGAGCGGAACGTTCGAGGACAAGCCCTTCCGCCTCGCGGTCACCGAAGGGCAGTGCTCGGACGGGATGAGCGACCGGACCTATCCGTTCACTGCGACGCTGATAGTGCAGGCAGAGCAGCGCCAGGGCTGTGCCTGGACCGAACGCCGTGGCTTCACGCCGCCCGATAGCAAACCCTAGCCGGCCGTCGCGACCATCCAACCGGGCATCAGCGCGCGATCGATTGCGTCGGTCCGCAAGTGATCGACCGCCAGCCCAAGCTCGGGATAACCCGCCTTGCGACGGCTCTCCTCCGAACGGTCGAGCGGTACGACGACCAACCTGCGATTGACCTTTTGTCGCCAGTTCATCCGCGCGGTGTTTTCCTGCCCTACGTAACAACCCTTGGTGAAGCTGACCCCGTTCAATTCGGCCGCGTTGGTTTCCAGCCACAAAACGTCGCCAAGCTCGTCGCGCCCTTCCGCCACGCCGAGCGCAAGGCGGTGCCTCTGCCAGGCCTCGTCGGCCGACTGATCATCCGGGGACGCCGGAGCAAGCCAGCGACTGCCAAGCGCCACGAGACGCGGATCGCGGGTCACTCCTCCCCCGGTATCCGGCGCCCAGTGGACGGCGACAGCGTCGTCCCGCGCCATCGCCAACTTTCGACGCAGGCGATACATCGACAGGCGCCGCACGAGCTCATCGGCGGTGGCGGCCTCGCAGTCGAGCAGCAGCTCGCGCTCGGCACCCGGCCACACGATCAAATCGAACAGCGCCTTTCCCTGCGCGGTCAGCAGCCCGGCGTAGACCGGCAGAACGCCGGTCACGTCGTTGGTCAACAGGCCCTGCAGGAAATCGCCCGCGTCTTCGTCCTCCTGGGTGGGAGACACGCGGACAACGGCGCGGTCGAACAAGCGGGTGGCGAACAAGGGGGCAGCTGGCATGGGTGACAGATAGGAGCCCGCTCGCATAAGGGGAAGCGATGGCCGATTCCCTCACCATTCGCCGCCCCGACGATTGGCACGTCCACTTGCGCGATGGCAACATGCTGCGCGGAGTGGTCGCCCACACCGCGCGCCAGTTCGGCCGGGCGATCGTCATGCCGAACCTTTCGCCGCCGGTGACCACCGCCGGTGCGGCGCGCGATTATCGCGATCGGATTGTCGCCGCGCTGCCGGCCGGCGTGACATTCGAACCGCTGATGACGGCCTATCTCACCGATCACACCGATCCGGCCGACCTGGTCGCAGGCAAGGCCGACGGCGTGCTGACAGCGGCCAAGCTCTATCCCGCGAACGCGACCACCAATTCGGCTCACGGCGTGAGCGATATCGAGCGGCTGTGGCCGGTCTTCGCGGCGATGGAGCGCGCTGCGATGGTGCTATGCGTCCACGGAGAGGTGACCGATCCGGAAGTCGACGTGTTCGATCGCGAGGCGGTATTCATCGAGCGCCATCTCGCGCGGATCGTGCGCGACTTCCCTGAGCTGAAATTGGTGCTCGAGCACGTGACGACCATCGAGGGGGTCGGCTTTGTCGAGGGATCCTCGAGCTATGTAGCCGGCACGATCACTCCGCAGCACCTGCATATCAATCGCAATGCCATGCTGGTCGGCGGTATTCGTCCCCATGCCTATTGCCTGCCGGTCGCCAAGCGCGAGGCGCATCGCCTGGCGCTGCGCAAGGCGGCGACGTCCGGGTCAGGCGACTTCTTCCTTGGCACCGACAGCGCGCCTCACGCGCGGGGCGACAAGGAATTCGGCGTGTGGCTGCGCGGGCATCTTCAACGCGCCCTTCGCACTGGAAAGCTATGCGCAGGTGTTCGACGAGGAAGGTGCGCTCGACCGGCTGGAAAGCTTCGCCTCGCTCGATGGGCCCGCGTTCTACCGGCTGCCGCCACATGCAGACACCGTCACGCTCGTGCGGCAGGATGTCATCGTGCCCGAAACGATCGACGCCTGCGGTACGCCGGTCGTCCCGTTCCACGCGGGTGATACGCTCAGGTGGCGACTGGCGTCCGACTAGCGCGCAAGTCCCACACGAAGATCGCGATCGCGATCCAGATCGCGACGAACGCGGCCAATTGCGCCGGCAGCAATGGCTTGGCGAACACCGTCAAGCCGAGCACGAACACGATCGTCGGGGCGAGGAACTGGACGAAACCGAGCGTCGAATAGGCCATCCGCCGCGCGGCAACCGCGAACAGCCACAGCGGAATCGCGGTCAGCGCTCCGCCAAGCACGATCAGCAGGCTCAGCGACAGTCCCTGTCCGAACGACGATCCCTGCGGGGTTGCCGCGTAATACATCGTGGTGGCGAGCGCTGGTACCAAAAGGATCAGCGATTCGATGGTCAGCCCGGGCAGCGCGCCGACCGGAACCCGCTTTCTCAGGATGCCATAACATCCGAAGCTGAGCGCAAGCGTCAGGCTGATCCATAGCGTCGTCAAGGCGCCGCCGAGCAGCAGGGCGATCCCTGCTGCGGCGATCCCCACCGCAGTCCATCCGCGCGCGCTCAGTCGCTCACCCAGCAGAAGCGTGCCGAGCAGCACGTTGATCAGCGGGTTGATGTAATAGCCCAGGCTGGCGGCGAACACCTCGCCGGTCTGGATGGCCCAGATGTACACCAGCCAGTTGATCGCGATCAGCGCCGCGCTGGCGGTGAGCGTCGCCAGCACCCGGGGATTGCGGAGCGCCGCGACGATTTCGGGCAACTGGTGTCGCAGACCCGCGATCAGAACACACAGCGGCAAAGTCCACACGATCCGCCACGCGACGAATTCCACCGGCGGCACGCTGCTGACGAGAATCAGATAAAGCGGCAGGAACCCCCAGGTAAGGTAGGCGCCGAGCGCGGCGGGCAAGCCCGATCGGGCCAAGGGGGGCGTTTCGTTCATGTTCGGGCCGGCCTCTAGGCCCGCCCGCACAGCCTCACAAGGCGCCTTCGCCGAGTGCGACGGAGACCATTCAGCGGCGATGTAAAAAAATGTCCGACCTGCACGGCAGGTTGCGCATCGTTCAGCTTTGTAGGCCTATTTATGAACATCACAGACGGGGGTTGTCGCAAACCTCTTGCTCTCAAGAGTACGAAAGGAAGTCCCGATGAGAAATTCGATGTTCAAGAACGCCGCGCTGGTCCTGGCCGTGCCCGGCCTCGCGATCGCGGCCCCCGCATTCGCTGCCCCCGCGCCGCACAGCGCTGCATACGCACACAGCGCCGTATGGGCCGATCAGAACGTCGATCACGGACGCAAGCACCAGCGTCAGTATCAACGGTCTGGCCAAGGCTATTACGGCGGCGGAAATTACCAGCAGCAGAACTATTATGGTGAGCCGGTTTACGCCAACACCCGCGTGTGGCGCGGCAACGACAACCGGTACTATTGCCAGCGTTCGAACGGGACCACCGGCCTGTTGATCGGCGGAGCGGCAGGGGCCCTGCTGGGCCGCGAGATTGCCGGCCGCAATGGCGACCGCACGCTTGGTGCGATCCTCGGCGCCGCAGGTGGCGCGCTGCTCGGACGCTCGGTCGACAAAAGCAGTTCCAGCTGCCGCTGATCGGCTGACACAAGCTTCGCGGCCGTGCCCACCCGCGGCCGCAAGCGCGAACCCTTTGGGGGTCGCGGAAGGCGCCTCTCGCTTTGCGGCGGGGGGCGCCTTCTTTATGTGCGCTGCGCGATCGGCTAGACGACGGGGGTGATCCGCGCCGTCCTGCCACTGATCGTCCTGTCGCTGGGCAGCTCGGCTTGCGACCGGGCGGCTCCGTCGATGAAGAAGGAACGTGGCGATCCGGTAGTCGCTCAGGCGCTCGACGATCCGCTGATGACCGATCCCGACTTGTCGTCGCGCAACGAGGCGGCGGCGGCGATCACCATCCGAACCGACGGCAGATTGCCGGTGATCGCGGTGAGCCCCGAGGAAATCGCTGCCGCGCGCGCCGAAGCGGCGGCGATGGTCGGCGGGTCGGCGAATTTGTCCGCGCTGCCCCAATCGTCCGAAACGATCCCGCCTGTGTCTGGCGATGGCGACCCTGCCGCAGCCCAACTCGCCACGCTTCTGACCGACGCACGTTGTCGATCGCACCTGGCGCCGAGCACGATCTGGGCAGCGCGTCTGCCCGGCGCGTTGCCGGTCTATCCGCGCGGCCAGGTGGTGAGCGCAGCGGGCAGCGATGCGAAAGGTTGCCGGGTGCGGGCGATTGCGTACCGGACGCCGGTGTCACCGACAGAGGTGACGGCGTTCTACCATCACTTGGCAACCACGGCGGGACTGACCGCTCTGCACGCCAGTGACGGAGCGGGGGAAGTCCTGCGCGGAACGGGTGAAGGGGTCGCCTATGATATCCGGGTGCGGCGGCTCGACCAGGGCGCGCTGGTGAGGCTGGCGGTCGCGCTTCGCTAGCGCGGTTTGCCGCGTCGGTCCGGCCGGATGCCAACGCCGATACTGGCCCGCGGCTGGTCCATCTCGGTGCTGGCGACCGGGTATGCGCAATAGTCAGCAGCGTAAAAAGCAGCCGGGCGGTGGTTGCCCGATAACCCCAGGCCGCCGAACGGCGCCTTGCTGCTGGCGCCGTTGGTGGGCCGGTTCCAGTTGATGATCCCGGCGCGCACGTTGGCCCAGAAACGGTTGTAGTCTTGCGGTGAGCCCCCGATCAGCGAGGCGGACAGGCCGAAGCGGGTGTTGTTCGCTTCGGCGATGGCGTGGTCGAAATCGTCGACCTTTACGACCTGCAGCAGCGGCCCGAACAACTCTACATCCGGGCGATCCTTCATCGCGGTGACATCGATGATCGCCGGGCTGACAAACGGCAGGTGTTCGTGAGGGCGCTGCATGTGCTTGATCGCCTTCCCGCCGTTGGACAGCAGGTAGAGGAAGCTTTCCGAAAGCTGATCGGCCGAATGGTTGTCGATCACCGGCCCCATGAACGGTGCGGGATCGGCAAATGGTTCGTCGTACACGATACGGTCGGCAAGGCGCTTCACCTCGGCCACCAATGCATCGTACATGCTCGCCTTGACGATCAGCCGGCGCGCAGCGGTGCAGCGCTGTCCGGCGGAAGTGAACGCGCTCTGGACGATCAGGACCGCGGCGTCGGCGATCTTGGGAGTGTCGATCACCACGATCGGATTGTTTCCGCCCATCTCGAGCGCGACGATCTTGCCCGGGTTGGTGGCAAGCTTCTTGTTGATCGCGATTCCCGCCTGCGCGCTGCCGGTGAACAGCACTCCGTCGACATCGCGGTGCGCGACCAGCGCCTGGCCTTCCCCCGGCCCACCCACCAGCAACTGGATCACCGCCGGCGAAATGCCCGCGCGATGGAAGCAGGCGAGCAGGAATTCACCCACCGCCGGGGTCTTCTCGCTGGGCTTGAAGATCACTGCGTTGCCGGCGATCAGTGCGGGCACGATGTGGCCGTTGGGCAGGTGCGCGGGGAAATTGTACGGGCCCAGCACCACCATCACGCCGTGCGGCTTGTGGCGCACCGCGGCGGTGCCCTGCAGCGCACTGTCGAACTTCTTCTGTCCGGTCCGCTCGGCATAGGCGCTGACCGAGATATCGACCTTGGCGATCACCGATTCGACTTCGGTGCGCGCTTCCCACAGCGGCTTGCCGGTCTCGCGTGCGATGAGTTCGGCGAATTCGTCCTGCGCCTTGCGCACTTCGTTGGCAAAGCGGCGGCACAGCTCGATCCGTGTCGCCAGCGGCTGCGCGGCCCACGCCGGCCATGCGCGCCGCGCGCGTTCGACCGTCGCATCGACATCCCCGATCGCCCCGCGCCACAGTTCGGCGCCGGTGGCAGGTTCGCGAGAGACGATTTCAGCAGCAGACAAGAGTTGTGTCGGACCTCGGGAAAGGGATTTCTCTTTGGACTCGACCAAGGTTGCCGTGCGTGGTTAACTCAGCCCAAGTTCCGCCGCTTCTAGCCGCTCGCTTCTTTCGGTCAAATGCCAAGACATGGTGAAGGAAGCCTGTTCGCGAAGCGAACCGACGGAACGCGGGGCCGCATTATTTCGAATGATCCGAACGCGGGCGGCGATGCCGCCACGCGAGCATGAAGCACAACAAAAACCGATTGCAGTGAAACCACGGCCTCGGGCCACCGTAAACGAACAGGGGGGCTCGCAGGAATCTTCGAGACAGGAAATCTTCCCGCCACCGCGCGCACTCGCGCGCACAAACTTTTTGAAGGAGAATGCGATGTTCTGGAATGGAAAGCGACTTGCCGGACTGACGATCGGCACTTCGACCGGGGCGATGGCGATTTTTGCCGCGGCCACGATGATGGCATCTCCTGCGGCGGCGGCGGAATGCCTGCTCGACACCAACGGCAATCAGATTGCCGATGCCGGTGACACTACCGAAGGTGCGACCAGCGCGGGCGTGGGCACGCTCGCTTGCGGGACCACCGCCAACGCGGCCGGGCCAGGATCGATCGCCGTGGGTACCAGCGCCACCGCGACCGGCACTGACTCGGTTGCGATCGGCAGCGACGACGCGGGCCTCGCTCCCGCCCGCGCGACGGCCGCCTCGACCACCGCGGTCGGCGGCGAATCGCAGGCTAGCCAGGCCGGCGCTTCGGCCTTTGGCTGGCGCGCCAACGCCACCGGCGTGCGCGCGACGGCAGTGGGCCACCTGGCCGATGCCACCGCTGACTTCACCGTCGCGGTGGGCGAGAACGCCGACGCCACCGCGAGCAACGCGATATCGGTCGGCAATGGTGCGATCGCCAGCGGGCTCGACGCTGTCGCCATCGGTGGCAATCGCGATTCCGCCGCCGGTGGCCTGTTCACCACCGCCAGCGGGACATCTTCGACCGCCGTCGGTGGCCAAGCGCAGGCGACCGCCACCGCGGCGACCGCTTTCGGCTGGCGCGCCGCCGCAACGGCCGACCGCGCAACTGCCGTCGGCCACCTTGCCAGCGCATCGGCGATCCGTTCGGTGGCGATCGGCGAGGGCGCGATCGCTTCCCCCGGCGTGACTCCGTCGGGCGCGGCTTCGCTCGGCACGTCGGTAGCGATCGGCAACCTTGCCCAGGCGACCAACGAAGATGCGGTGGCGATCGGTGACATGGCCAACGCCTCGGGCTTCCATTCGACCGCGATCGGCGGGGAATCGATTGCCAGCGGCACCGGCGCGCAGGCGTTCGGCTGGCAGGCATCGGCGACCGGCGCACAGTCGACCGCGCTGGGCCGTCAGGCCAACGCGGCCGGTCTGCAGTCGACCGCGCTCGGCCAGAGCGCCAACGCCGCCCAAGCGGGTTCGACGGCAGTCGGTTTCGGCGCGACGACCACCCGGGCCAACCAGGTCAAGCTGGGCGGCACGGGCACTTCAGTGACGGTCGGCGACATTGCCGCCAGCACCGCGGCGCAGAGCGGCCCGACGTTCTTTGCCACTGTCGATGGGACGGGCACGCTGGGCCAGGGCGTGTCGGTCGCAAGCCTCGCAACCACGGCCTCGATTGCGGCGACCAACGCACAAGTCGCAGCCAACGCGGCGGCCACCGCGGCCAATACCACCAGCATCACCAACCTCCAGACCCTGACGACCTCGCAGCAGGCCCAGATCAACGGCCTCTTCGGCGGTCTCGACAAGGCCTACGAAGGCGTCGCGATGGGCCTGGCAATGGAATCGCCGTCGCTTCCGTCGGGAACCAACTTCGGTCTCGCGGGCGGGATCGGCTATTACCAGAACAACGCCGCCGGCACCCTTTCGCTTGCGGCCCGGGTGGGTGAAAACGCCTCGGTCTCGGCCGGCGTCGGCGTCGGTTTCGACAGCGGCGAAGTCGGTGCGCGTGGCGGCTTCCAGGTTGCCTGGTAAGCCGTTAAAGCCGTTCGCATGAGGCTGAAATCATGCATGTTCGAGATGCCGGGGCTGCGCGCCCCGGCATTCTTGTTTTCCCTCGCGCTGGCATCGGCCGTGCCGCTTGCACCGCTGCAGGCACAGTCTTCGCCCGCCCTCCAGCCGCCGCCCGCAACGCGTCCGGTGCCCGATCAGCTCGAGTTGGCCAAGCTGGTCTGGTCGACCATGCTGGCGGTCGATCACGCCAACCGCTCGGGCAATTATTCGGTCCTGCGCGATCTCGGTGCGCAAGGATTCCAGATCAACAACGATGCGGCGCGGCTCGGCCAGATTTTCGCCGGCTTGCGCGACAGCCGCATCGACCTGTCGAATTCGCTGCTGGTACCGCCGACATATCTCGGGCCGGTACGCCAGGTGCAGAGCGATGTGATCGAGGTGAAGGGCATCTTCCAGCTGCGCCCGACGTCGCTGCAGTTCGACATTTACTATCAATGGGAACAGGGCCGCTGGAAACTGTTCGGGATCGACATCCAGCCGGTATCGATGGTCGAGGCGATGCCCGGAAGCCAGCCGCCCGCCCAACCGCCTCGAAGGCGTTGATCAGGGTTGGCCGGCGGGCACGGGCGCCGCGCCCAGCGCTGATCCCAGTCGCCTGATCGCATCGACTTCAGCCCATCAGCGGCGACCAGTCGTCGTGCTCGGCGATCGACGTCCAGAGCGCTTCGACCCGATCGATCACCAGCGAAGGCACCTCCGGTTCGCTCCACAGAGGATGGTGCGCGTCGAGCGGGCGATAGCCGGACACCGCCTCGCCAAGAGCGCCCTCGGCATGCCGGCCGCCGCGGTGGCGGTGGAAAAATGCATCGGGCACCTCGCCGCTCTCGCGCATCGCCGCCTCGCACGCGGCGACCAGCGCGGCATCGCGTTCCTCGCCTTCGCTCGCCAGGCCCAGCCGCCACAGCCAGCGCCGTCGCACGTTCGCCATATACAGTGGACCGAACCGCTCGAGCGCCGCGAGCAGGGCGGGGGCGTCGCTCACCGTTCGCAGGGCGATCGCCAGTTGCCCGCAGTTCCAGTACAGCGCCTCGGGCTGCCGGCCGAAGGCGTAGAGGCCTTGGCTGTCGAAATAGGCGGCGGTGAAGCCGGGATCCCATTTCGGAAGCCAGCGCCACGGACCATAATCGAAACTCTCGCCCGAGATGTTCATGTTGTCGGTATTGAGCACTCCGTGAACGAACCCCGCGACCATCCAGCTCGCGGCGAGATCGGCGAGGCGCTCGACCACCTGGTGCAGCAGCATCACCGCCGGCGCGTCGCGACCGGGCGCATCGGCAGGGGGCGGGGGGCCGGGAAACTCGCGCAGGCAGTATTCCACCAGCTGCGCCATGTGCCCGGCCTCATCGAGCACCGCGAGCCGCTGGAACGTGCCAATGCGGATGTGCCCGTGGCTCAGCCGCACGAGCACCGCCGAGCGGGTGGGCGAAGGCTCGTCGCCGCGCCACAACTCTTCGCCGGTTTCGACGATCGAGAATGTCTTGCTGGTGTTCACCCCCAGCGCTTCGAGCATCTCGGTCGCGAGCAATTCGCGCACCGCTCCCTTCAGGGTCAGGCGTCCATCCGCGGTGCGGCTATGCGGGGTCTGTCCGGATCCCTTGGTGCCCAGTTCGAGCAGCCGGCCATCGATGGCGCGAAGCTGAGCGAACGTGAACCCGCGACCGTCGCCGATCTCCGGATTGTAAACCCGGAACTGGTGCCCGTGATAGCGCAACGCAAGCGGCCCAGGCAGAGTGCCGGGAAGCGGATCGAACCGGCCGAAATATCGCACCCATTCGGCGTCGGCGAGCTGTTCCAGACCGACCGCGGCTGCTGCCCGATCGTTTCGCCAGCGAAGCCGGGTCTGGGGAAAGGCGGCCGGTTCTACCGCGTCGGCGAGCCATGGCGAAAGCGCGAGCAACGGTGCGGTGGGGCGATAATGCGAATTGGGGATCGCGCTCGCGACAGGTTGCGGTTCGGTGCCCATCAGGCGATAGTGGCGGTGCGGTGGCAGCCATGCAAGCGTCGCTCGCGCCAGTGAGACCAGGGATTTGAACGCGCCGATGAACAGTCTCGACCGTTCGAGCCTCGATCGAAAGTCCGCCGAAAGGCCGTGGAGCGACCGGTTCTGGGAAACGCCCGACCGGCTCAAACTGCATTTTCGCGACTATCCGGGGCGCGATGACCGGCCACCGCTGATCGCGCTCCACGGGCTCACCCGCAACGCCCGCGATGCCGCCGCGTTGGCCGATCGCCTGGCGGGCGAATGGCGCGTGCTGGTGCCCGAGATGCGCGGGCGCGGGATGTCGGACTACGCCTCGGACAGCGCGAGCTACAACCCCCTGCAATACGTGGCCGATCTCAAGGCGCTGCTGGTGCAGGAAAGGATCGAACGGTTCGTGTCGATCGGCACTTCGCTCGGAGGGTTGATGACGATGCTGCTCGCGCTCGAAGATCCCGCGCGGATCGCCGGCGCGGCGCTGGTCGATGTGGGGCCGGTGGTCGACGACGCGGGAATTGCGCAGATCCGCGAATATGTTGGGCAGGGGGGCAGCTTCCCGACATGGATTCATGCCGCGCGGGCGTTGCAGGAACTGCACGGCGCGGTGCATCCGGATTTCACGCTCGACGATTGGCTGGCGATGGCGAAGCGGGTGATGGCGTTGGGCGCCAACGGCCGCATCGCCTACGATTACGACATGGGCATTGCCGAGCCATTCAACGCGAGCGCTGCTCCGGCAGCGGTTGACTTGTGGCCGGCGTTCGAGGCGCTCTCCGGTCGGCCCCTGCTGCTTCTGCGAGGCGAGCATTCGGCGATCCTTTCGCGCGAGACCGCCAGCGAGATGAAGCGGCGGATCCCCGCGCTCGAGGTGGTCACCGTGCCGCGCACAGGCCATGCGCCCACTCTTGCCGAAGAGCGCTCGGTGGCCGCGATCGACGCCTTGCTCGCGCAGGTGGCATGAGCGGGCAGGTTCGCGCCGACGCGCGCATTCTTCATCTCCATTCGACGTTTTCGGCCGGCGGCAAGGAGCGTCGTGCGGTGCGCCTGATGAACGTGCTGGGTCCGCGCGTATCGCACGCAATCGTGTCGGGCGTGCCGGATCAGACCGGCGCGGCGCGCGAGATATCCAGCGCGATCCCGGTAGAATGGCCGACCGATTTCCCCTCTCTCACTGGCCTGCCCACCCCCGCACGGCTGCAGCGGATCGCGCAGGCCATGCGCGATTACGATCTGGTCCTGACCTACAACTGGGGCGCGATGGACGCAGTGATGGCCAATACGCTGTTCGGGCAGATGCTCGGCCTGCCGCCGCTGATCCACCACGAAGATGGCTTCAACTTCGACGAGCAGGACCACCTCAAGGCCAGGCGCAACTGGTTCCGCCGGATTGGATTGGGCCGGGCGCATCGTTTGGTCGTACCCTCGGAGACGCTCGAGAAAATCGCCCTGACCAAGTGGGCGCAGCCGATCGGGCGAGTCTCGCTGATTCCCAACGGCATCGACACTGCCGCCTTCGCCAACAAGCCGCGCGCCGATGCGCTGCGTGGGATCGTCAAGCGCAAGGGCGAATTCTGGGTCGGCACGCTGGCCGGCCTGCGCCCGGTCAAGAACTTACCGGCGCTTGTCCGCGCGTTCGCGCCGCTGCCCGAGGAATGGCAGTTGGTGATCGTGGGCGAGGGACCACAACTCGATGCGATCCGCGCAGAGGCCGAGCGGCTCAGAATCGAGCATCGGGTCCACTTGCCCGGCTTCGTCGCCGATCCCTCGCGCTATGTCGGCCTGTTCGACGTGTTCGCGCTGTCATCGCGCAGCGAACAGTTCCCGATTTCGCTGGTCGAGGCGATGGCCGCCGGCAAGCCGGTCGCCGCGCCCGCGGTGGGCGATATCGCGGCAATGGTTTCTGATGAGAACCGCCCGTTGATATCGACGCCAGGCGATGAGGCCGCGCTGAGCGGTGCGCTGTCGGCGCTGGCGCATGATGCCGCGTTGCGCGTGCGGCTGGGCAAGGCCAATCGTGCCGCCGCGCACGCGCGGTTCGACGAGAAACCGATGATCGAGGCTTATCGGCGGCTGTATGCGGGCGCCATGGGGCGGGCCAGCCTGCCGTGACAGGCGGCGCGCTTCACATCGCGTTCACTCGCCGGGTATCAACCGTTTTGACAAGTTGAATTGACCGCCCCTTAGGGTAAAGACGCGCCGACCGGATGTCCGGCCGCGCACCTTGGCACGAAACGAGAAGCACCACCGCTTGGCTCTCCCTACCGACCGCTCGCTCACTCCCGATGACAAGCGCGCTCGCGCGCAGGCCGCGCAGGACGATGTCCTGTTGCGCGAAGTCGACGACGCCGTACGGCAGGACCAGTACGCCGAAGCGGCCCAGCGTTACGGCCGCCCGCTCGGCATCGCGGTGGTCCTCGCGCTCGCACTGTTCGCAGGCTACCTGTTCTGGGACAGCCGGAACGACGCCGGTCACGAAAAAGATTCGGAAAGCCTGGTGGGCGCACTCGACCAGGTCGAACGGGGCAACCTTGCAAGCGCGTCGACCGCGCTCGATCCGCTGGTCGCGGACGCAGCCGACGGACAACAGGTCGCCGCGCAGCTGCTCAAGGCAGGGATCGCGATGGAGCAATCGAAGCCCGAGGAAGCGGCCAGGATCTACGATACGGTCGCGGCCGACGGCAGTGCCCCGCAGGCGCTGCGAGACCTGGCGACGATCCGCGCGGTGACCACGCGCTATGACAAGATGAAGCCGGCCGACGTCGTCGCCCGGCTCAAGCCGCTGGCGATTCCCGGCAACGCGTGGTTCGGCCCGGCCGGCGAAGTGGTCGCGATGGCCTATCTCGATCAAGGCCGGTCGGCCGAGGCCGGTGCGCTGTTCGCGGCGATTTCCAAGGACAAGAATACGTCCGATACCTTGCGATCGCGCACCCGCCAGATGGCGGGCCTGCTTGGGGTCGATGCTATCGACGACGTGGATACCGTGCTCAAGCGGCCCGACGCGGCTGGCGAATGACTTACTCGAAGGACCGACAGGCGATGACGACTGCCAAGGCGCTTTCCACCACCGGCCGCGTGGCGCTCGCGCTGGCGCTTTCGCTCGGGCTGGTCGCCTGCAAGGGCGGCCTGTTCGGCGCGGACAAGAAAGTCACTCCGACGGTTGGCAACCGCGTGCCGATCCTGTCGCGAATCGAGGGCGCGAAAGTCGATCCCGCGCTGGCAGGCGTGTCGGTGATCCTTCCTCCCGCCTCGGTTAACAGCGAATGGGCGCAAGCCGGCAACACGCCGGGCAAATCGTACGGGCATCTGGCGCTCGGCGACACGCTGAGCGAGGCGTGGACTGTCAAGATTGCCGGGTCCAGCCAGCGCCGCCGCCTGGCGGCCGCGCCGGTGATCGGCAACGGAATGCTGTTCGTCGAAGACAGCGACGGCGTGGTCAATGCGTTCGACGCCCAGACCGGCGCGCGCAGCTGGACTCACGTCGCGGAAGTCGATGGAAACCTCCGCTCGGCAAACTTCGGCGGCGGGGTCAGCTATGACCAGGGCCGGGTCTACGTGACCAACGGGGTCGGTGAAGTGCTCGCGCTCGATGCCTCGAACGGCAGCGAGATCTGGAAGGTCAAGCCGGCCGGGCCCTTGCGCGGTTCGCCGACGGTCGCGTTCGGTTCGGTCTATGTGATGACGCAGGACAACCAGATCGTCGCGTTGTCGACCGACGATGGCAAGCTGCAGTGGAACGAATCGGGCTCGACAGCGCAGACCGGCGTGTTCGGGGTCGCCGCGCCGGCCGCTGCGCAGGGCACCGTGATCGCCGGATATTCGACCGGCGAGTTGATCGCTTACCGTTACGAGAACGGCCGCACGCTGTGGGCCGATGCGCTCGCGCGGACTTCGATTTCGACCGAAGTCGGCGCGCTGACCGATATCGATGCCGATCCGATCATCGACCAGGGCCGCGTCTATGCGCTGGGCCAGGGCGGCCGGATGGCGGCGTATGAACTGGTCACCGGGCAGCGCATCTGGGAGCTCAACCTCGCCGGCATTTCGACCCCGGCGATCGCGGGGGAATGGATATTCACGCTGACCAACGACGCGCGCCTGCTGGCGATCGCGCGCGCCAGCGGCAAGGTGCGGTGGATCACCGATCTGGGCCAGTGGCGCAACGTCGAGAAGAAGAAGGATCCGATCTTCTGGACCGGGCCAGTTCTCGCGGGCAACCAGTTGTGGGTCGGCAACTCACAAGGGCAAATCTATCGCGTCAGTCCCGGCGAGGGTTCGGCGAGCCTGTTCCAGAGCGTCAAGGCGCCGATCAGCCTCGCACCGGTGGTGGCCAACAGCACGCTGTACGTGCTCGACGACGACGGAACGATCCACGCCTATCGCTAGGCGGGCTATCAGCCGGCTCTTGCCGCGCTGTTAACCGTTAGCCGCTAATCGAGGGCGCCGATGAGCGCGTCCGATCGCCCCGTCTTTGCAAATGGCCGTCCCACGGCCTGCCCGCCGAGCGACGTCTCGGCGCGGGTCGGCGTGGCTGGCCTTGCCGGACTGCTGGCGTGGTTCCTGATCTGTCGGCACTGGCCGCTGGTGGCGGACATGTTCGCCATTCCCGGCCCGCGCGCCCGGCTCGACGGACCCTACGCCGCGCTGACAGCCATGCTGTGGTCGGTGGCGCCGATGATCGCGGTCACGCTGCTGGTCGACAAGGCGCACCTCCGGCCCTCGACCGGTATCGACTGGTCGCATCCCCGGCGGATCGCGGACACGATCGGGGTGTCACTGGTCAAAATCATGGCCCTGTGGCTGACCTGGCTGGCGATCGCGGGGTTCTATTGCCTCGGCCGCTGGTACTGGGCCGAACCGTACCTGTTCTCGATCGAAGTCCTCAGGTTCGCCGCAATCCCGCTGGTGATCCTATCGGTGCCCTACGTCATCTGGCTCGATCGCGTCTTGGTCGATCCGCGCGATGCGGCGTGGCATTTCGGCGCGCTGATGCTGGGGCGCGAGGCGTACGATCCGGGCGAAGTGCGCAAGCACTGGCGGGCGTGGGCGATCAAGGCTTTCTTCGGCGCGTTCATGATCTCGATCCTGCCGGCCGGCTGGCAGGCTGCGGTCAACGCCGATTTCGCCGCCATGCTGGCCGATCCCGCCGCCCTCGGAATGGCGCTGATCACGCTGTTGTTCCTGATCGACGTGCAGATCGGCACCGTCGGGTACCTGGTCACCTTTCGCCCGCTCGACGCCCACATTCGCAGCGGCAACCCGCTGCTTGCCGGATGGGTCGCGGCGCTGATGTGTTATCCGCCATTCGTGTTTGCCTTCATGGGTAGCGGGATGCTGGGGTATGAATTCGGCACCCCGGGCAAGGGCGATGCCAACTGGGCCTTCTGGCTCGCCGGCCATCCCGTGCTGACGTGGGGCTGGGCAGCGCTGCTGGTGACGCTGACCGCAATCTATGCCTGGGCTACGTTCGCGTTCGGCCTGCGCTTTTCCAACCTGACCTATCGCGGCGTGATCACCAACGGGCCCTACCGCCTCAGCCGCCATCCGGCCTATTTGTCGAAGAACGCCTTCTGGTGGGCTTCGACGCTGCCATTCCTGGTCACCAACGGTTCGGCCACCGACATCATTCGCAACTGCGCATGCCTGGCGGCGGTCAACGCGATCTATTTCTGGCGCGCGCGGACCGAGGAAGAGCACTTGTGGGCCGAAGACCCCAAGTATCGCACCTATCACGCGTGGATGAGCGAGCACGGGCTGATCACCGCCCCGCTGGTACGCCTGAAACGCATCCTGCGGCGGCGCGGACCGATGCTCGCCCCGGCCGAATAGGGCCTAGATCGGCGCGCCTTCGTCGCTCTGGAATATCTTCAGATCGCGGCCGTTGAGACCGAGCGCGCCCATCACGGTGCGCCATTGGGCCATGTGCGGGGTTGCGAAATGGGCATCGAGCGCGGCGCGGTCGCGCCATTTTTCGACCACGTGGATGGTCTGCGGATCGAGCACGTCCTGCGCATAGCTATAGGCTACACAGCCGCTTTCGGCGCGGCTGGCGGTGACCATCCGCTCCATCGCGCCCTTAGCGCCATCGAGCTTGTCGGGTGCGAGCTGCACCGTGCCGAGCACCAGGATCATCTAGAAGCTCTCCTCGTAAACCCGGCTGATGTCGCCGCCCCATTCGCCATGATAGAGATCCAGCAATCGCTCGGCGGGAACTTTACCGCTGGCGACGATATCGTCGAGCGTGCCGAGGAAACCGGTCTCGTTGTCACCGCTGCTGTTGAGCATGGCCCGCGCAGCGAGGCCCGTGCGGGCGATCGCCAGCACTTCAGGGGCGATATCTCGCAGGCTGCGCCCGCCCGCGATCGGCGCGTCGAGACCCAGCTTGGGAACTGCGTTGCGGAGCGATTCGCGCTCTTCCATGGTCCAGTCCTTGACGAGGTCCCACGCAGCATCGAGTGCGCCTTGGTCGTACAATAGGCCGACCCACAGCGCAGGCAGTGCGCAGATGCGGTTCCACGGGCCGCCGTCAGCGCCGCGCATTTCGAGGAAGGATTTGAGCCGCACCTCGGGAAACGCGGTCGACAGGTGATCCCACCAGTCCGATTGACGCGGCTTCTCACCAGGCAGGACCGACAGGTTCCCGTCGAGGAAATCGCGGAAGCTGTGGCCAGAGGCGTCGATATACTTGCCGTCCCGAAACACAAAATACATCGGCACGTCGAGGATGTAGTCGACGTAGGATTCGTATCCGAAGCCTTCGTCGAACACGAACGGCAGCATCCCCGTGCGCTGCGGATCGGTGTCCGACCAGATGTGGCTGCGATAGCTCAGGAAACCGTTGGGCTTGCCTTCGGTGAACGGTGAATTGGCGAACAGCGCGGTTGCCAGCGGCTGAAGCGCGAGGCTGACGCGAAACTTCTGCGCCATGTCCGCCTCACTCGAATAGTCGAGGTTGGTCTGGATGGTGCAGGTGCGCAGCATCATGTCCAGACCCAGGCTGCCCACCCGCGGCATGTGGCGCAGCATGATCTCGTAGCGGCCCTTGGGCATGATCGGCAATTCGGCGCGGGTCTTGTCGGGCCACATGCCAAGGCCGAGGAAGCCGACGCCCAGCCGCTCGCCGATCGCCTTGACCTGATCGAGGTGGCGGCCGGTTTCGGCGCAGGTCTCGTGCAGCGAACGCAGCGGCGCGCCTGACAATTCGAGCTGCCCCGCGGGCTCGAGGCTGACCGCGCCGTCGGGCCCGGACAAGGCGATCACGTTGCCCCCTTCTTCCACCGGGCTCCAGCCGAAGGCCTGCAATTCCAGCAGCATGTCGCGGATACCTCCGCGTTCGTCGTAGCTGGGCGCGGCGTGATCGCTGCGGCGGTAGACCAGCTTTTCGTGCTCGGTGCCGATGCGCCAGGCATCTTTGGGCTTTTCCCCATTGGCCATCGGCATGATGAGCTGCTCGCGGCGCTCGATGATCGGATCGTCGGCGTCGGAGGCCTGTCGGGTGCTCATGCGGGTTGCATTAGAAAACGCTAATCGCGTGCGCCAGCGAATAAATCACCGGCGCCGTGTAGCTCTTGCAGTGAGGCGTTCGTGAGGTAGTGACGGGTGGTGAGCGAGACGGTGGTCCCCGATAGCCAGCATCGCGGCATGGTCGCCCGCTTGCCGCGGCGACTGCGCGACCTTGCCATGCTGGCCCGATTCGACCGGCCGATCGGCTGGTGGCTGCTGTTCTGGCCCTGCGCGTGGGGTGTGTGGCTGGCGGGCGCGGGCTGGCAGATCGGGCTGCTCGGCTGGCTGCTGCTGGGCGCGGTCGCGATGCGCGGGGCCGGGTGCGTCTACAACGATATCGTGGATGCCGATCTCGACCGGCAGGTCGCCCGAACGGCGCAGCGTCCCGTGGCGAGCGGGCGGGTATCGGTGAAGCTGGCATGGGGCTGGCTGCTGGCGCTGTGCGCGATCGGGCTGGTTGTGTTGCTGCAATTGCGCTGGCAGGCCCAGCTGGTCGCGCTCGCCAGCCTGGCGCTGGTGGCCGCCTATCCATTCATGAAGCGGGTCACCTGGTGGCCGCAGGCGTGGCTGGGACTGGTGTTCACCTGGGGCGCGCTGGTCGGGTGGACCACGCTGCGTGCCGATCACCTGGACGTAGTAGCCGCGTTGTACGCCGGCGCGTTCTTCTGGTGCATGGGCTACGACACGATCTACGCGCTGCAGGATCGCGATGACGATGCCCTGGCAGGCATCCGGTCGAGCGCGCTGCGACTTGGCGCGCACGTGCGCACGGGTGTGGCCGGTTTCTATGCAGCGGCAGTGGCGCTGTGGCTGCTGGCGTTCTGGTTGCTGCGGGGCGATCCGGTGGCGCTGCTCGCGCTGGCCCCGGCGGCAGTCCATCTCGGCTGGCAGGTGGCGACGCTCGATCCGGCGGATCCAGACAATCCGCTGGCCCGGTTCCGGTCAAACCGCTTCGCCGGTGCGCTGGTCGCGGCCGCGTGCTTCGTGGTCGGCAATGCTTAGGGTGCCGGCCTGATGTGCAACCTCTATCGCATGACCAAAAACGCCGACGAGGTTGCCAGGTGGTTTGCCGCCACCAACGAATCGACCGGGGCCAACTTCGGCGAGGAGGTCTATCCCGGCTATCCCGGGCTGGTGCTGGCCGAAGGGCGCGTGCGGCAGATGGCGTGGGGCTTTCCGGTGGTGCTCAAGGGCAAGAAGGGCCAGCCGCTCAAACCGAAGCCGGTCAACAACGCGCGCGACGACAAGCTGACCACCGCGTTCTGGCGCGACAGCTTCGCCAAGCGCCGGTGCCTGATTCCGGTGTCCCAATGGGCCGAAGCCGAAGGCGAACGGGGGCGGATGACGCGCACGTGGTATCGGCTGGCGGGGCATGAACTGTTCGCGGTCGCCGGGCTGTGGCGGCCCACCGCCGAGTGGGGCAACGCCTACACGATGGTGATGTCCGATTCGTGCTCGCAAATGGCCGAGGTGCACGACCGGATGCCGGTTATCCTCACCCGCGATCAGTGGCACCCGTGGCTGCACGGCGGCCCTGACGAGGCACTCGCGCTGGCGAGCACGTGCCACCTCGAGCTCCATGTAGAGCGGACGGACGAGCTGTGGGCCGGTCGGCCCAGGCCCAAGGTCGAGGGAACGCTGCTCTAGCGGTAGCTGACCACCTCCCACTCGATGTGGTCCCAATCGAAGAAGTAGAAAGTGCGCGGGCCGGGCTCGTATCGTCCGTGGCTGAACGGTTCGAGCCCCGCCTCGATCACGACCGCTTCGGCGGCATCGAGATCGTCGACCGCCAGGCCGATGTGATTCATCGGTGCACCTTTGCTGAACCCACCGCCGATCGCCGGGTTGGTATAGAGCGCCACGTATGCGTCATCGGTGCCGCAGTGGATGGTCTGGCCGCCATTCATCGCCGGCCCTTCCCAACGCCGGCTCCAACCGGCGAGCTTGCCGAGCAGATCGGCCGTCCGACTCGGGTTGCTGACCGAGATATTGACGTGTTCGAGCGAGCCGTTCGGCATGCGATCTTCCCTGCTGTTACCGCGGATCCGAATCGTCCGCTTGCTCCAGATGCAACCTCAAGCTAACTTGAGGTCAAGGAATATTGCGATGACCTTGCGCGCTAGCGACCTGCTGACGATCGGGGAACTCGCCCGCCGCACCGGGATCAGCGTCTCGGCGATCCGCTTTTACGAGGCGCGCGGGTTGGTCACATCGCTGCGCACCGGCGGCAACCAACGGCGCTTCTTGCGCGGCGAGATCCGCCGATTGAGCTTCGTGCTGATCGCGCAGAACCTCGGACTGTCGCTCAGCGAGATCGAGGGCGAGCTGGCGCGGCTGCCGCAAGGCCGCAATCCCACCGCACGCGATTGGCAACAGATCAGCTCCCGCGTCCGCGCGGCGATCGACGAGCGCATTCGTGTGCTTGAGAAAACCCGCGAGGACCTGACCGGATGCATCGGCTGCGGCTGCCTCAGCCTGGAGCGATGCAAGCTGTACAACCCGCAGGACAGCGCGGCGGCGGGCGGGCCGGGACCCAGAGTTCTGCGATAGCGCGGGCTGCGCTAACGCCCGCTGCGCTAGGCTTCGGGCCCCAGCGCGGGGTCGAGATCGCGTGGCCGGGCGAAGTGGACCAGCTTGCCGCATTCCTTGTCCAGCGCGGCCCAGTCGTCGGCGGCCAGCTCGATCACCGCGAACGATGCGGTCGGGAACTTGACCGAGGCCTCGTCGAACAGATCGTTCTCGTCGGCCGGCGAGACGAGCGCGAACAGCAGATCCTGCAACCCCGGGTTGTGCCCTGACAACAGCACCGCATCGGCCTCGCCGGCTTCTGCGCAGGACATCGAGAAGGGTGTCCGAATCGGCCAGATAAATTCGCTTGTCGTAATGTGGCTCGAGCGCGGGCAGCGCGGTCTCGAGCGTCTGCTTGACCCGTGCCGCGGGGCTTGCCAGCAGCGCGTCCCAGCGCACGCCGTGATGGCGGATATGATCCCCAATCAGCGCCGCGCCACGCTGACCGCGCGCGTTCAGTCCGCGATCGAAATCGCGCATGCCGATATCGTCCCAATCGGACTTGGCATGGCGAAGGAGGCCAAGCAGCTTGGGCAGGTCAGATCATCCCCTGTTCCGCGTCCTGATCGGCGCGGTTGTCGTTTCCTGTCCCGGAAACACCGGATGCGAGGCGTTGTAAAGCCTCGTCGAGCGTGCAGCGGACGATCGGGGTACCGGGCGGGAAGGCCCCGAGCAGGCGGCTGGGGAACGCCGGCGACAGCACCACGAAGTGTCCGGAATCGTCCTTCGACCGGATCAGCCGTCCGAACGCCTGCGCCAGCCGGGCGCGGATGATGCGGTCGTCATAGGCCGAACCGCCACCCGCTGCGCGCCGCGCGCGATGGAGGATCGTGGGTCGCGGCCACGGGACTTGCTCCATCACCACGCATCGCAAACTGTGTCCGGGCACATCTACTCCGTCGCGCAGCGCGTCGGTGCCCAGCAGCGATGCGGACGGATCATCCCGGAAGATATCGACCAGCGTGCCGGTGTCGATCGGATCGACATGCTGGGCATAGAGCGGCAGCCCCGAGCGCGCGAGCCGGTCGGCGATGCGGCCGTGCACCGCCCGCAACCGCCGGATCGCCGTAAACAGGCCGAGCACCCCGCCGCCGCACGCCTCGACGATCCGGCCATAGGCACCGGCCAGCGCGGGAATGTCGCCGCGCTGTATATCGGTCACGATCAGCACTTCGGCGTTCGCCGCGTAATCGAACGGACTGTCCGCTTCGCTGGTGCGGGCCACGGCGTCGATGTGGGCCGCGCCGCTGCGGGCGATCGCCGCCGCCCAGTCAGGTCCGTCCTTCAACGTTGCGCTGGTCAGCATCACCCCGTGCGCGGGTTCGAGCACCACTTGCGCGAACGGCTTCATCGGATCGAGCCAGTGGCGATGCAGCCCCACGTCGAATTCGCGCGCGCCGCTGGCGGAATTGGGATTGCGCTCGACCGCCAGCCAGTCGACGAATTCGGGATCGCCCAGATTATCACCATCGACCCCGCCGAGCCGGTCGAGCAGCGATTCCCATGCGGCCAGCAGGTCACAGCGCCAGGTCAGCGAATGGCGCGCGCCCTCGATCCGCGCGCGGCCCTGCGCGTCGAGCCAGTCGGGGGGATCGGCGAGGATCGCCTCGAGCCTCGCGCCGAGCCGCAGCAGGGGTGACCGGATCGCCGCCAACGCGCCCGCGGCCTGGCCGGAAAGTTCGATGATCGGCCCGTCGAGTCCGGCCGCCTCGGTCTCCAGCCCATAGCCGGCATCCTGACCGCCGCTTTCGTCGCGCGCGAAGGTAACCGCGCGGACCGCGCCGAGCAGCGCCTCGATCGGCCCGGCGGGCATCCCCTCGACCAGCCGCTGGAGCCAACCGTCGGACGGCAAGGCCTGCGCCGCCGCCAGCGCCGCCTCGACCGCCTTGCCGCCCGCTTCGTCGTAGCTTGCGACGTCGGCCAGCCGCGCCGCTAGCCCCCGCCGCCGTCCGCGCGATTGCTTCTCCGGGCCGACGATCCAGCGCCGCAACTCGATCGCCTCGGCCCCGGTGAGTGCGGCGGCGAACGTGCTGTCAGCCGCTTCGAACACGTGATGGCCTTCGTCGAACACGATCCGCGTCGGGCGCTGCGCGTGATCGCGCCCGCGCGCGGCGTTGACCATCACCAGCGCGTGGTTGGCGATCACCAGATCGGCCTGCGCGCTTGCCCGCGCCGCATGCTCGATGAAGCATTTGCGGTAGTGCGGGCAGCCCGCGTAGACGCACTCCCCCCGCTGGTCGGTCAACGCCGCGATCCCGCGCTTGCGGAACAGCGTGCCGAGCCAGCCGGGCAGATCGCCACCAACCATGTCGCCGTCCTGGCTGAAGGCCGCCCACCGGGCGACCAGCTGGGCAAGGATCGCCGCTCGCCCGCCGAACCCGCCCTGTAGCGCGTCCTCCAGGTTGAGCAGGCAGAGGTAATTCTCGCGGCCCTTGCGAACCACCACCGGGCGGGTTCCGTCGGCACGACTTGCGGGCCACGCGCGACCGCTTTCGCGGCGGAGCTGGCGCTGAAGGTTCTTGGTGAAGGTGCTCACCCACACCGTCCCGCCGGATCGTTCGGACCACAAGTGCGCGGGCGCGAGATAACCGAGTGTCTTGCCGATCCCGGTGCCCGCTTGCGCCAGCAGCAAGTGGGGCACACCGCGCCTGGGGCGCGGGGCGAACACGCCGCCCACCTCGCGCGCATAACGCCGCTGTCCTTCGCGAACTTCCGCACCTTCTCCGGTCAGGCGGGCAAGCCGGGCCTCGACCTCTTCTTCCTCGATCAGCACGTGACCGGGGGCGGGGCGCTCGGGCGCTTCCTCCCATTCGGGCAGGCGCGCGAACAGCCACCGCTCGGCGCGTTCCGGTTTGGCGATGTGCGGAGCGAGCACTTGCGCCCACGGCCAGCGCAATCGCATCAGCGATTGCAATCCGGACCACGCGCCTTCGCGTTCGGGCCAATCGCCGCTTTCGCACGTGGCGATCAGCTTGCCCGCGGCAGTTTGCAGGAACGCCGGGACCGCATCGTCACCGGCGGGCTCGTCGATTTCCAGCGCGTGCGCCAGTCCCTTGGGGGTCGGCACCGCGAACCGCGCTGGATGGACGAAGGCGAACAGCTCGAGCACGTCGAGCCCCGAAAGGTCGGGATAGCCCAGCCGGGTTGCCACCAGCGGCGCATTGAGGATCAGCAGCGGGGTGTCGGCCGCCGCCATCACCGCGTCACCCTTGCCGCAGCCGCGGGTGGCGTCGCGGTCGCGCAGCCAAGTACCTGCGTGACTGGCGTGGAGAGCGGGAAGGAGGAGCGGCTCGGTCACGCCCAACCCATGCAAACCACGGAACGAAAAGTAAACACGGCGCTGCCCTACCGGGCCGTAAATGGCGTACGTCGCGGATATGCGGACGCGATCGCTCTTTTACCTTCCTCTCGTCCCGCGCCGGACCGCGCTCCTCGGTCCGGCGCGGGACGAGAATTGGAAGATTGCGAGCGGGTTGCCACTTTTCGGATCAAGTGTCTGTTCGTAAAAAGGAAATGGGCTCTTCGAAGTTGTTAATGCAGGGGTCGTGTGTGGTCCACGCTCGGCCCTGCGTTCAATGCCCGACTTGTCACTGCGCGCGCCTTGGGCAAAGGGCTGGGCTGTATGACCGACGATGCCCTGATCGAAGCCGCCCGCGTGTCCAAGGCCTGGCCGTTCGAAGAGGCGCGCAAGCTTTTGAAGCGCTATCCCAGCGGGCGCCGTCCGGATGGAAAGCCGGTTGTGTTCGAAACCGGCTATGGGCCCTCGGGCCTGCCGCACATCGGCACCTTCCAGGAAGTCTTGCGCACCACGCTGGTGCGCCGCGCGTTCGAAGCGCTGACCGGCGGCGCGCCGACCCGGTTAATCGCGTTCAGCGACGACATGGACGGCCTGCGCAAGGTGCCCGACAACGTGCCGAACAAGGATATGCTGACCCGCCATCTCGGTATGCCGCTGTCGCGCATCCCCGATCCCTTCGGCTCCAACGCCAGCTTCGCCTTTCACAACAACGCCAAGCTGCGCGAATTCCTCGACCGCTTCGGGTTCGACTACGAATTCGTCTCGTCGAGCGAGATGTACAACTCTGGCCAATTCGACGACGCCCTGCGGGGGGTGTTGCGCAACTACCAGGCGATCCTCGACATCATGCTGCCGACGCTCAGGGCCGAGCGCGCCGCGACTTATTCGCCTGTCTTACCGGTGAGCCCGAAGAGCGGCGCCGTGCTGCAGGTCCCGGTCGAGGTGCTTGATGCCGAAGCGGGCATGATCCGCTTCACCGACGAGGACGGCACGGTGGTCGAGCAGTCGGCGCTCGGCGGCATGGCCAAGCTGCAGTGGAAGGTCGACTGGGCGATGCGCTGGGTCGCGCTCGGCGTCGATTACGAGATGTACGGCAAGGACCTGACCGACAGCGGCGTACAATCGGGCAAGATCGCGGCCGTGCTCGGAGGGCGCAAGCCCGAAGGGCTGATCTACGAGCTGTTTCTCGACGCCAATGGCGAAAAGATCTCCAAGTCGAAGGGCAACGGCCTGACGATCGAGGAATGGCTGACCTACGGCAGCGAGGAATCCCTGGGGTTCTATATCTTCCCCAATCCCAAAAGCGCAAAGAGCCTGCACGCCGGGGTAATCCCGCGGGCGGTGGACGATTACTGGCAGTTTCGCGGAAGCCTGGCCGACCAGCCCCTCGACAAGCAGCTTGGCAATCCGGTGTGGCACCTGCTTGGCCTGAACGATCGTGACGCCCCAACTCAGCGGGCGGGCGCGGGCGATGTGCTGCCGGTCACCTATGCCTTGCTGCTCAATCTCGTCGGCGTGCTCGGCGCGGGCGCGACGCGCGAGCAAGTGTGGTCGTATCTCGGCAACTACGTCGATCAGGCCGACCCTGCCGCGCATCCCGCGCTCGATCGGCTCGTCGATAACGCGCTCGCCTATAACCGCGACTTCGTTGCCCCGCGGCTGGTCCGCCAGCCTCCGAGCGCGAACGAGGCGGCTGCGCTGCGCGCGCTCGACCAACAATTGTCAGCTCTGGAACCGAATACGCCGGCCGATGTCCTGCAGACTATGGTTTATGAAATCGGCAAGCAGGAAGAATTCGCCTTCGCGTCGCTGCGCGACTGGTTCCAGGCATTGTACCGAACCTTGCTGGGCAGCGAGCAGGGCCCGCGTATGGGCAGCTTCATCGCGCTCTACGGCATCGCCAACACCCGTCAGTTGATCGCCGATTCGCTCGCGACGGCGGCGCCCGTGGCATGAGGAAGGGGTTCGACACCAGCGCCGAAGCGCTCGCCGAGGACCTGCTGGGGCGGCCTTACGACGAGCTCGAAGAGGACGAGAAACGCGCTCTATGTCGGGTCGCCTCGAGCGAAATCGAACTCGATCCCGACGAGATCGAGGTGGTTCACGTCAAGTTTGGCGATCGTGCCGCCGACGCCGTCGCGCGGGTAGGGGGCAGTTGGGGCTTTATCGTCGTCTTCTCGATCGTGCTGGTCGCGTGGATGCTCATCAACGGCCCTCTGGCGCAGAAGCTGGGGGTGGTCTGGGACGAGTACCCGTTCATCTTCCTCAACCTTATGCTCTCGACCATCGCGGCCCTGCAGGCACCGATCATTATGATGAGCCAGAACCGTTCAGCCAAGAAGGACCGGATCGCGAGCCGGCACGACTATGAGGTCAACTTGCGCACCACGGTCGAGCTGATGCGGCTCCATCGCAAGTTTGACCGGATTGCGCACCTTGCCATGAAAGAGGTCAAGAAGACCGAGCAGACGATGGAAGAAATCGCCGACGAAGTGCGCGCGGCGAAGTAGCGGCGCGGCTACTTCCACTTGCGCGTGCGGTACCATCTGGTGAGCACGTATTTGACACCGGCGATCACCGGCGTTCCGGCGTGGAGGGTGTTCTCGTTGGGGGTGCCGTCGGGCAGCGCGTTGTTCCACACCAGCAGCACGCCCGGCTTCGGTTCAATCTTGGCGCCAACCTGGACGAAGTGCGTCTCGCCGCCCTGTTCGACCCGGTTCAGGAACGCCATCGCGGTCCAGCTCCGCTGCCCGCCCCGCTTGCGCTCGCCCTTCCAGTAGTCTTCGGAGGTATAGAACCAGTCGTTATGCGGCTTGAATTCCTGGCCGGGGAAATAGCGCTGGCCCTGGATCGTCTCGCCGCAGATGCCGTTGATCCCCAGCAGGTCGTCGATCCGCCGGCTGATCGCCTTGACCAATGGATCGTTGGAATCGAAGTTGCCTGAATACGACGTGCGAAAGCCCGATGAATAATCCTGGTCGTACAACGTGCTGGGATTTGCCACGGTATCGATCATCCGCATCGTCCGCTCGCATTCGGACGGGCTGAGAAAATCGCCGACCGCGAAGATCTCGGCCTTGTCGGAGGGCACCTGGTATACCCGAGGGTCGCTGGCCAGCCGCTTGCGCACCGTTTCACCCACGCGGCGGAGCGCATCCTTGTCGGGAATCATCTCGGTGGTCGCCATGGAAGCGCTCCTAGCAAGCCACTGGCGCCGCGCAAAGCCGCTGCTACAGACGAACACCGTCGATCCGGAGGTTGGTAATGCAAGCAGAACAAGGTGCGCGATATTCAGGGGTGGCGATGCTGCTTCACTGGCTCATCGCGATCGCGGTGATCGTTAACTGGCGGCTCGCCGAAGGCGCCCACGAAGGTCCGCGCGAGGCGGGGGCCAGCCTGATGGCGACACACATGGCGATCGGAATGTCGATCCTGATCCTGACCGTGCTGCGGATCATCTGGCGCCTGGTGCACCGGCCCCCGCCGCTGGCGGCCCATCTCGCGCGCTGGGAACGTGGATTGGCGCACGCGGTCCATTCGATCTTCTACATTCTGCTGATTGCCCTTCCGCTGGGCGGATGGATTGCCAGTTCGCTGTCAGGCCGCGGCGTGGACATGTTCGGGCTATTCACCATTCCCGCGCTGCCGCTGGGCCAGGACAAGCAACTCGGGCATTCGATATTCGAAGCGCACCACCTCGGCGGCAATATCATGATTTACCTCATCGCATTGCACATCGCGGGCGCGCTCAAGCACACTTTGTGGGACAAGGACGGCAACCTGTGGCGGATGCTGCCATTCGGCACCCCGAAGGCATAGGCGGCCCGAAAAGAACCCCCGCCGGATTACTCCGGCGGGGGTCCAGATTTCCCGGAAGGGCCACTCAATCCCGTCCGGGAAGAGCGTTCTTCCTTACCAGAAGAAGTCGTAGATCACGTCGACCACCTGGCCGCTGTAGATGTCGACCAGCAGCGCATCATCGTAATAGCGCACCCAGCGATAAGGGCCGTAAGCTTCCGGCAGGCGGTACTGCCAGGGATCGTTGATCCAGTAACGGCTGCCGTAGAACAGGCTGTTGAGGCTGAAACCGATGCTCAGGCGATTGTAGCGGTAGTTGCTGTACGGCGCGTAATAGCGGCCGATGTGATAGACGTTGCGGTTGGTGCGCCGATAATTCGACCAGTCGTAACGGTTGTCCCGCCGCCAGTCGCGGCTCCACGAACGGTGATCGCCGTCGCGGTAACTGCCGTTGCGATAGCCATCGCGGTAGGTACTCGTGCGGTTGCCATCGCGGTAGCTGCTCGTGCGGTTGCCATCGCGATAGCCGCTGGTCCGGTTGCCATCGCGATATGCGTTCTGGGTCTGTTGCCGCCCGTCGCGATAGGTCTGGTTGCGCGAGGTGTCGGAATACGTACGGTTGCGCTCCCAATTGCCGCCAGTGGCAGTGCCCTGCGTACGGTTACCCCAGTCACGCGAACCGGTTTGCGCGGTCGTCCGCGAGCGCGCCTCAGCCCGAGCCTGAGCCGCTGCCTGAGCCTGAACGACAGCGCGGGTTTGACCCAAGTCGCCGCGATTCCATTCGCGACCGCTGCGCGTAGCGCCAGTGTCGCTCCGGCGGTCGCCCTGGTTCCAGTCGCGTCCGCTTCGCTGCTGCGCGACGGGCGCCTGGCGGGTGCGCTGCTGTTGCGCGGGCGCGGCGTATGTGCGCTGTTGCGGCGCAGCCTGCGGGGCCTGGGCGGCACGACGTTCCTGACGAGCCTGGCGAGCCTCGGTGCGGTCGACATCGGTACCGCTACGAGCCTGATGGCCCCTGCGGCCGCTGTCGTCGGCGTGCGCGATCGAGGGTAGGGCACCGAACGAAAGCACGGCGGCGATCGCCGCGGCGCTTCCGGAGCGCAGTAGGGACTTGAGATTCACGGGCGTTCTCCATCTTCGAGAAGCCGCCCCACCACCTGCGGCCGTATGTCGATGCAATCCTTCTAGTTAATCGTGGCTGTCGCGAAACTGAACCGGAAACGAGTCTCGCCGTTCATCGACCGGTGACCAAGGTGGACGCGCGCGCTGGGGGAGCATATGCGGCGCAGCCGTCATGCGACTGCTTCCCGGCTTCCACAAAGTGCGCGATTCGCTGCCCGACGAATTCGTCGCAGCGAAGGACTGGCGCCGCCGGATCGCCACGCTGGCCGGCGCGGTCCTGATCGGGCTCGCCGCGCTCGGCTTCGCCTGGGCAGGCGATCGCGCGCAGCACCTGTTCTTCGTCCTGCAGGCGGCGCGGCCATGGGTCAACGTGGTGATGACCCCGATGGTGTTCGTGGCGATCGCACTGGTGACCGCTCGCTATGCGCCGCAAACGCGGGGTTCCGGGATACCGCAGGTGATTGCCGCAGCGCGCGCTCCCGACAGCGAGGAGAGTCAGGCGCTGGTGTCGCTCAAGACCGCGATCGCCAAGGTCGGGTTGACCGTCGCCGGCCTGTTCGGCGGCGCGGCGGTGGGCCGCGAAGGCCCGACCGTCCAGCTTGCCGCTGCACTGATGGTACAGGTTCACAAGCTGCTGCGCGTGCCGCTGACCGCAGGGGTGCTGATCGCAGGCGGAGCCGCCGGGGTGGCGGCGGCGTTCAACACGCCGCTGGCCGGGATCGCCTTCGCGATCGAGGAACTGGCGGTGGCGTACGAACAGCGGGTCGCGGTGCTGGTGATGGGGGCGGTGATGATTTCCGGCCTGACCGCGCAGGGCATTGCCGGCGACTACGTCTATTTCGGCGAGCTCAATGGGGCGCTCGAGGTCAAGACCGTGATCATCGCGGCGCCGCTCGCAGGGATCGGGGGCGGGGTGCTGGGAGGGCTGTTCTCGCGCCTGCTGCTGGCTATGCGGGGCAAGCACGGGCGCTGGTCGGCCGGCATCACGCGCCGGCCGCTGGTCACCGCGCTGGTCTGCGGCCTGGTGGTGGGGGCGATCGGCTGGGCCACCGGAGGCGCCACGTCGGGCACCGGGTATGGCCCGACCGCGATGCTGCTCGAAGGGCGGCGACAGCGCGTACTGGTTCGGCCCGGCCAAGTTCGCCAGCGCGCTCGCCACCTGCGCCAGTGGCATTCCGGGCGGGATCTTCGCGCCCTCGCTGGCGATCGGAGCGGGCTTCGGCGATCTGCTGACCCCGCTATTCGACAGCCGCGCGGCCGGCCTGATCGTTCTGATGGGGATGGCCGGATACTTCACCGGCGTCGTCCGCGCGCCGCTGACTGCGGTGATCATTCTCAGCGAGGCGACCGGGAGCAGCTATGCCATCCTGCCGCTGTTCGCGACCGCGCTGATCGGCGACTGGGCCGGCGCGCTGGTGTGCCGCGACCGGCTCTATCACAAGCTGGCGGAGGGCTTCCTGCCCGCTCCGCAGCCCGAAGCGGTCGAGCCGCAACGCCCCCTATAAAGCGCCTCGGTCCGCCGCGCACGGCGGGCGGCATTCTGCAAATCTAGCGTGAGCAATTGCCTGCAGGAAAACGGTCTGAATGCCGCCGCCGCGCGCGCCGTTTCGCTCATGCGACGGGGCAGGCCGCGCCGATCTCACGCACCGCCTGGTGGGCCGCCGCCAGCGCCGCATCGCGCGCCTCGTCGCCCATCGCCAGCCCCTCGGCGATCACGAACCTGGGGGCGGTGATGCCGATGAAAGCGAGCGCATCGGTAATATAGCGTTCGGCGTGCTCGATGCTGCGCTGGGCACTGCCTTCACCATAGAGCCCGCCGCGGGCGAGCGCGACGATCACTTGTTTGTCGCCGGCGAGGCCTTCGGGACCGTTCGGGGTATAGCGAAACGTCTGCCCGGCGATCATCACCCGGTCGAACCATGCCTTGAGCTGCGTCGGAATCGTGAAATTGTACATCGGCGCGCCGATCACGACGACGTTGGCCGCCTGGAAATCGGCCAGCGCGGCTTGCGAGGCGTCGGTGGTGAAACCGGGCAGGGTGAGGTGATCGAGCGGCTGCGCGACCAGATCGCGATACGTCACGCGTGCTGCCGGATCGGCATCGGTCAACTCGCGCACGATCGCTGCCGATAGCGCGCGGCTGGCCGAATTGTCGCCGGTGATGCTCGAATCGAGATGGAGGATGTTCATCTGCTGGGGTCCTTGAGTGGGTAGTCACTAATCTTGACCAGCACCACATAAGTGACCACATGCGACCCGCAAGAACGCAAATTTTCCTGACCAGGTCAGGTCTGTGTGACTAGGAATTTGGTATATGACTGACAGCCCGCACCCCCATTCCAACCCGGACTGCCGTTCAGTCAGCGAACTGCTGAGCCGCGTAGGCGACAAGTGGACGGTGCTGGTGGTGAAATCGCTCGAAGCGCGGTCATGTCGCTTCAACGAGCTCAAGCGCGAGATCGGCGGCATCAGCCAGCAGATGCTGACCCGCACCTTGCGCACGCTGGAACGCGACGGAATGGTCGAGCGGATCGTCCATCCGACCGTGCCGCCCTCGGTCGAATACCGGCTGACCGAACTTGGCCGCTCGCTCGCGGTGCCGGTGATGGCGCTGGCCGACTGGACCTTCGCGCACCTGCCGCAGATTCACGCGAACCGGGCGAATTATGATGGAACACTCGAACGGGCAGCTTGAATCGCCTGTCCGCCTGATTTTCACTTCAGAGCGAACTCGCCTGCCTTGGCGCGATATTCTTCGGTGGCGTGATTCCGGGCCGCGGTCGCAGTCTTGAAGGGCTGCTCGATCTTGGTCGCGGTGACCAGGGGATAACCCTTGCTGTTGTAGCGGGTCTCGCGGACGGTCAGCCGGACCGTCCCGTCTTCTTCTTTGGTGATGAGAAACGGCTTTAGCGGAACGTAGGCTTTCTCGGGCTTCATATGTCGTACCTTCGCGGATGATGGTGGAGGGGTGGCTGGACGAACCAGAAGGACGCTTCGGCGCCCAATTGGGCCTGGGTTTCCCGGATATTTGCCGCGATCGCCGCCGCGCTGTGCAAATGCGCGGATCGCTTGCCGGCCCAGCAGGTCCGGTTGGCCGCGATTGGTAACGCCCGATGGTCGAAATAGTGACGGTTCGGATTCATCTGTCGCTCCGGTCGCAAGCGGGAGCACAAACAATCTCTCAGTCACGGAGCGCTTACACAGTCCGTCCGTGATGACGTTACCGTAGCACGGATGGCGTGGAATCCCAACCGCTCTGCCGACCGAAGTCGTAGCGGGCCGCTTGGCAGCGGTGGAATCTTATGACGAACGCGAGTTGGCGGCATGTGCGGCGTTTGATGCATGGAGCAGGAGCGAAATGCAGCGGGCAGGCCGGGTGCCACGCGTTTCATGGCCCTTGTTGGAGGTATCGCCAAATGTGCGCGACTGCGGTGAGAAACTCCCTCCCACTGACCGGTTTCAGGTCCGATCACCTTGGCCGCTAATGTCCGACAATGGGGTGGAAGCGGTCGTCGCAGACTACCACCATTGAGGCGGGGTCCATCGCCAAGTGACACCTACGGCGAGGGCAACCGTCCATGCGAGCGTCAGCAGGGCGAAGATTACTGACCATGCGACGGTATGCAGTCCCATCGACCGACGAACGCTTCCAGCAGCGCCAGAACGATACGAAGCGAACGCCTAGGACCACGCATCCCATCCAGAGGATCGACAAAATGGGTGCGCATGTAGTCCCCCTCACCGAAGGCCCACAGTACAACGCGGCAATGCGACTCACGCGGCCAGATGGCGGGCTAACCGTTGATCGACGCAGATACGGGGCACTCAGTACGGACAGTCACAGTGAACTGCTCGACGCACCACTGAAACTCGAAGCCGATCGCCGTTCGAGAACGAACTCTACGCGGCCGACTTATCAGAAGCCCAGTCAGCGTCAATTCGATGCGACCGACTGTCTTGAACGAGTCCGACGACAGTGTCATAAGCCCGCGCCGACAGACGCGCATCGCTACTGTAGGGCACGTGGCGAGGCTGAGTTTCGACATAGCATCTATGGTCCGGACTGACGACCGCACTAACGAATGTCCGCAATGGGGTCGTTAGCGGACTGTCCGCATTTGGCCTGTCGCCTCGCTTCCTACCGGGTGAGTTTCTTATACGCCAACCTTGTCGGCCGGTCCGCCGCATCGCCCATGCGCCGCCGCTTGTCTTCCTCGTAGCTTTCGAAGTTGCCTTCGAACCACTCCACATGGCTGTCGCCTTCGAACGCGAGGATGTGCGTCGCCAGGCGGTCGAGGAAGAAGCGGTCATGGCTGATGACCACGGCGCAGCCGGCGAAGTTTTCGATCGCGTCTTCGAGCGCGCCGAGGGTTTCCACGTCGAGGTCGTTGGTCGGTTCGTCGAGCAGCAACACGTTGCCACCGGCCTTGAGCATCTTGGCCATGTGCACGCGATTGCGTTCGCCGCCCGACAGCTTGCCGACGTTCTTCTGCTGGTCGGATCCCTTGAAGTTGAACGCGCCGACGTAAGCGCGCGTGCTCATGTCGTGGCCGTTGACCTTCATGTAATCGAGCCCGTCGGACACTTCCTCCCACACGTTGTTCTTGGGATTGAGATCGTCGCGGCTCTGGTCGACGAAACCCAGGTGGACGGTCGAGCCCATCTCGACGGTGCCGCTATCGGGCGTTTCCTTGCCGGTGATGATCTTGAACAACGTGGACTTGCCTGCGCCGTTGGGGCCGATCACCCCGACGATGCCACCGGGGGGCAGGGTGAAGCTCAGGTCCTCGAACAACAGCTTGTCGCCATAGGCCTTCGAGATGTTCTTCATCTCGATCACCTTGCCGCCGAGCCGTTCTGGCACCTGGATGACAATCTGCGCCTTGCCCGGCTTGCGGTTGCTCTGCGCCTCCTGAAGCTGTTCGAACTTGCGGATGCGCGCCTTGGACTTGGTCTGCCGCGCGGCCGGGGTCTGGCGGATCCACTCGAGCTCTTCCTTGAGCGCCTTGGACCGGCCGCTTTCCTCGCGGCTTTCCTGTTCCAGCCGCTTGGCCTTCTTTTCGAGGTAGGTCGAATAGTTGCCTTCGTAGGGATAGTAGCTGCCGCGATCGAGTTCGAGGATCCAGCCGACCACATTGTCGAGGAAGTAGCGGTCGTGGGTGATCATCAGCACCGCGCCGGCATATTCCTTGAGGTGGTTTTCGAGCCACTGGACGCTTTCGGCGTCGAGATGGTTGGTCGGTTCGTCGAGCAGCAGGATGCCGGGCTTCTGGATCAGCAGCCGGGTCAGCGCGACGCGGCGCTTCTCGCCGCCCGACAGGCTCTCGACGCCCATGTCGCCTGGGGGGCAGCGCAGAGCCTCCATCGCGATTTCCAGCTGGTTGTCGAGCGTCCACCCGTCGACCGCGTCGATCTTGCCCTGCAACTCGCTCATCTCTTCGCCGAGCGCGTCGAAATCGGCGTCGGGTTCGCCCATCGCGGCCGATACCGCGTTGAACCGGTCAACCAGGTCGGCGGTCTCGCGCGCGCCGTCCTTGACGTTTTCCAGCACGGTCTTGGTCGGATCGAGCTCGGGCTCCTGCTCGAGATAGCCCACGGTGATGTTTTCGCCCGGCCAGGCTTCGCCGGTGAAGTCCTTGTCGATTCCCGCCATGATCTTGATCAGGGTCGACTTGCCCGCGCCGTTGGGGCCGACGATGCCGATCTTGGCGCCCTGGTAGAACTGCAGGTCGATGTCCTTCAGCACCGGCTTGGGAGCGCCGGGGAAGGTCTTGGTCATGCCTTTCATGACGTATGCGTACTGGGCGGCCATGGTCGTCCTTCGGGTAGTCAGGGGGTTTCGGAATTGCCGCGCAGATAGGGACTGGCGCGGTTTCGGGCAAGCGGCTTGGCATGCAGGCGCGGAGCGGTTAGCAGGCGGTGCATGAGGTCGCACCCACTCGCGCTTGCCGCGCTGTCGCTCGTTGTTGCAAACCCCGCTCACGCTACGCCGCAAGACGGCGAAGGCGTCGCCTGGGACATCACCGAAGGCCTGACCACCGAGATCGGCCCACGGCTCGACGGCAGTGCACGTGAGGCCGCGGCGCGCGATTGGGCCACGGAGCGTCTCACTCGTCTTGGCTTTGCCAATGTGCGGATCGAACCCTTCACCATCCGCGGTTTCGTGCGCGGGGACGACCGTGCGCGGCTCACCGCTCCGGTGCCGCAGCCGCTCGCGATCACCGCGCTCGGCAACAGCGCGCCCACTCCGGCTGGCGGCATCACCGCGCCGCTGGTGTATTTCGCCAGCCTCGATGCATTGAAGGCGGCGGCCGAGGGCTCGCTCAAGGGCAAGATCGCCTTCATCGACCACGCGATGCGCGCCAACCAGGATGGTTCTGGCTACGGCCCGTACGGCAATGTGCGCCGGCAAGGCCCGGCGATCGCGTCTGGCAAGGGCGCGATCGGCACCGTCATCCGCTCGGCAGGGACCGACAACCACCGCAATCCGCACACCGGCGGGACCAATTTCGGCCAGGCCAAGCCGATCCCGTCCGGTGCGGTGTCGAACCCCGACGCTGACCTGATCGCCCGTCTCGCCGCGCGCGGCGAGCCGCTCAAGATTGCCCTGACGCTGACCAGCCACCCGCAGGACAACATGCCGTCGGGCAATGTGATCGCCGATCTGCCGGGCAGCGATCCCTCGTTGCCGCTGGTGCTGGTCGCCTGCCATCTCGACAGTTGGGACCTGGGCACGGGCGCGATCGACGACGCGTCGGGTTGCGGCATCGTCACCGACGCCGCGCTCGCCGCGCACAGGGCCGGCAACCTGCGAACCATCCGCGTGCTGTGGGCGGGCAGCGAGGAACTCGGCGGCTTCGGCGGCGACGCTTACGCCAAGGCCCACGCCGGCGAGGCGCACGCGGTGGCGATGGAAAGCGATTTCGGCGCCGACCGGGTGTGGGGGGTCAGGACCAACTTCGCCGACGCCAACCCCGCGCTCGCGAAACGGATCAACGACGCGCTCAATCCGATGGGTATTGTCCCGCAGACCGGCCGGGTGGAGGGCGGCACCGACGTGGGGGCCATCATCGCCGCGCAGAAACTGGCGGTGGTCGACCTCGCGCAAGACGGGACCCGCTATTTTGACCTGCATCACACCCCGGACGACACGCTCGACAAGGTCGACCCGGCGCAGCTGCGTCAGAATGTCGCGGCGTGGACCGAAGTGCTCAAGATCCTTGCCAACGAAGGGGGCCCGATCAAGCCGGCGGGATGAGGGTGGGATTGGCACGCTCGATCGCGCGCCGCAGCGCGGCGACTTCGGCCTTCAATGCCTGCACGTCCGCCGCGCCGGCGACCGGGCCGCTTTCCTCTTCGGCATCGCGCCCGATGAAGAAGCTGGCGAACGTCGCGGTCAGGTAGCCGAGCACGGCGAGGCCGTAGAGTGACAGGATGAACGCGAGGACGCGGCCTTCGGTGGTCGCCGGCCAGAACTGGCTGCCGATCGTTGTCAGCAGCATCCCGGTCCACCACAGCGCGTCCCAATAGCTCGCGAAGCCGCCCGTTACTTCGGTGGCGGGCTCGAAACTCAGCATGCCCGCCGCGCCCAGCGCGATGACCGCGATCGTCAGCATCGTCACGTAGCCGAACTGGCGCCGGCGCAAGGTCGATTTGAGCGCGCGCATGCTGCGGTTGGCGGTGCCGACGATGCGGATCAGACGGATGCCACGCGCTGCGCGCAGGATCGCGAACGCGCGGAACAATCGCAGCGCCGGAACGATCAGCGCGATGAGGGTGAGCCAGTTGTGCTTGAGAAAGCGCCGCTTGCTGGGCGCGATGGCGAAGCGGACCGCGAACTCGACGATGAACACAATCCAGATGATGGTCGCGAAAATGCCCAGCAGCGGGCTCGTTCCGCCGGTCAGGTCGATCACGATCAGCGCCAGCCAGGCGAGGCTGAGCAACAGCATCGGCGTGCGCAGCCAATCGTCCATATGCCTGAGCGCTCGCCAGCGCTCCAGTTGCAGTCCCATGTTCGCTCCGCGTAGGTATCTCCTGGTGATAAGACGCTCGGCGGCGGAAGCGGGTCCGGGCCAGTGGGAAACAGCGCGGACGCTCGTTCGTTAGCTGGAACGGAACGCGAATGATTTTCCGACGGAGAATAGATGTCCCAGCAGTACAAAGTGGCGGTCGTTGTCGGCAGCCTTCGCAAGGAATCGATCAATCGCAAGGCGGCCAACGCGCTCGCGAAACTTGCGCCCGCCAACCTCGAACTGAAGACCGTCGAGATCGGCGGCCTGCCGCTCTACAACGAAGATGTCGAAGCTGACCGCGCGCCCGAAGCGTGGGTGGAGTTTCGCCAGCAGATCAAGGCCTCCGACGCGGTCCTGTTCGTGACGCCCGAGTATAACCGATCGGTGCCCGGCGGCCTCAAGAACGCGATCGACGTCGGCTCGCGACCTTATGGCGAGAGTGCATGGAAGGGAAAGCCGGCTGCGGTGATGACGGTTTCGCCCGGAGCGATCGGCGGGTTCGGCGCGAACCATCACTTGCGCCAATCGCTGGTGTTCCTCGACATGCCGGTGTTGCAGCAGCCCGAGGCGTACGTGGGTGATGGGTTCAAGCTGTTCGGCGAAAACGGCGATATCGTGAAGGATGGGACCGAGGCGTTCTTCCAGACCTTCATCGATGCCTTCGCAAAGTGGATCGAACGAACGGCGAAGGCCGGGCACGACACACCGTGAGGCGACCACCTATCGAAAGTTGATGGTAGCCGAGAGTTCTGGCAAAGCGCCCTAGTGTTTTGAGACTAGGGGAAAATCGTGGGTCGCTTTGCTAACGCCGTTCGTCGCAACGCCAATGTGGCGGTGTGGCTGAGAACATCTTCTTTCGCGCTCGCCTGTGCGGGCATGGCAGGGCTTGGTGCGCCTGCCATCGCTCAGGATGCAGCCGCGCCTGCGCCTTCCGCGGCGGTCGCCGAGACGGCCGGCGTGCCCGCATGGGGTCTGGAAAGCCTGCTCCCGGCCGACCCCACGGTCCGTTTCGGCGTCCTGCCCAACGGCATGCGCTACGCCATCAAGCATAATGAAACACCCAAGGGTGCCGCGGTCATCCGCTTTGCATTCGACGTCGGCATGCGTGAGGCGGTTCCGGCGCAGGCGGGCATCCCGCACTTCATCGAGCACATGGCGTTCAACGGTTCGACCCACATCCCCGAAGGTGAACTGGTCAAGCAACTCGAGCGGCTGGGGCTGGCGTTCGGCGCGGATACCAACGCCGAGACCGATCTTGAACACACCACCTACAAGCTCGACCTGCCCAACCTGAAGCCGGAAACGGTCGATGGCGCGCTGACGGTCATGCGCGAGATAGCGTCCGAACTGACGCTGGATCCGGCCGCGGTCGATCGTGAGCGCGGGGTCCTGGTATCCGAATATCGCGTTCGTAACGTCCCCGCGTTGCGCCGCACGATCGATGCGCTGGGCAACCAGATCGGCGACCCGCGCTTCGGCCCCGGCATCACCGGCACCCCTGAATCGCTCACTGCGATCACGCCTGCCCAACTGCGTGCATTCTACCAGGGTTACTACCGGCCCGAGCGGGCGACCATGGTGATGGTCGGCGACTTCGACGTCGACGCGATGGAGGCCGAAATCCGGTCCCGGTTCTCCAACTGGCAGGGCAAGGGGGGCAAGCTGGACAGCTACGTTCCTGCGATCGCCCCGGCGGGCAAGCCAAAGGTCGCCACGTTCTCGGACCCGGCGGTCCCCGAGATTATCGAGTTCGACCGAGTGTCCGCATACAGCGCGCCTGCGAACGATGTGGCCGAACAGCGGCGCGATCTGCTCGTCGCGATCGCCAGCACCGCGTTGTCGAACCGGTTCAATACGCTGGCTCACAAGGCCGACACCCCGATCTTGCTGGGTCAGGCGAACGTCGACGATGTCGCACGCAGCGCGCGGGCCGCAACCGCAATCGTGGTGGCCAAGGATGGAATGTGGGAGCCGGCCCTCGCGATCGGCGAACAGGAACTGCGCCGGGCTATCGACTATGGTTTCACCGGGCCCGAGATCTCCGAAGCGAAAGCCAATTTTCGCACTGCGTTCGAAAATGCGGTGAAGCAGGAAGCCGGCCGGCAGAGCAGCGCGATTGCCGATCGCCTTGCGAGCGCTTCGCTGTCCGACAGCGTCTACACCTCGCCCGCGGCGAACCTTGCGCTGTACAACGCGCTCGACCCGACGCTGACCGCCGAGGCCGCCAGCGACGCCTTCCGCGCGGCATGGAAGGGTGGGCCGTCGACGGTCCACGTGGCGACCAAGTCGCCGATTGCGGGCGGAGCGCCGACGATCGAAGCTGCGCTGGCCAACAGCGCGAAAGTCGCGGTCACCGCGCCGGTGGCCGAAGCGACCAAGGCGTTCGCCTACGACGACTTCGGACCGGCGGGCAAGATCGTTGCCGACACGACCATCGCCGATCTGGGCATTCGTACCGTGCGGTTCGCCAACGGGGTCGAGCTCAACCTCAAGAAAACCGATTTCGAACCCGGAAAGATCGCCTGGTACGCCGACATCGGATCGGGCGCGCAAGTGTTCCCGGCCGATAAACCGGGGCTGACGGTGGTCAGCCAGATTCTTTCGTCGATCGATGGCCTGGGCCAGCACGATATCGATGAATTGCGCCGTATCACGGCAGGGCGGCAGGTCGGCGTGGGGCTGAGCGTGGATACCGATGCTATCGTCGCCTCGGGAACGACGACGGCAGTCGATCTCGAACTGCAGATGAAACTGCTGGCGGCCGAACTGACCGATCGCGCTTATGCGCCTTCGACCCAGTCGCAGTGGGCAGGCATGGGGCCGGTGATCGCCAAGAACATCATCACCAACCCGTCGACGCTGGCGTCGGTCGCGGTGCCGTGGATCCTGACCGGCAACGACGCCCGGTTCGGCTTCGACGATCCGGCCGTGCTGGCGGCGCGAAATCTCGACGAGGTGAAGGCGGCAGTCCAGCCGCAACTGGCGAACGGCAGTGTCGAGATCGGCCTGGTCGGCGATTTCGATCAGGAGGCGGCCATCGCCGCGATTGCCAAGACGCTTGCCGCCCTGCCGCAACGGGGGGATGCCGGGGCCAAGCCGGCGGGCGTCCGGCCGGTCACCTTCACGACCGATCGCCAGCCCAAAGTCGTCTACCACGAAGGCGCCGCCGACCAGGGCGCGATCACGCTCGCCTGGCCGACCACCGACGACAGCAATTTCAAGGATTCGCTGACGCGCGACATGCTGGCGGCGGTGATGGGCCTTCGCCTGATCGACGTGGTCCGCGAGGAACTGGGCGCGACGTACACGCCCGACGCCTCGTCAGTCGATCAGTCGACCTACAAGGGCTTTGGCTACCTGACCGCTTCGGCGCCGGTGGCACAAGGATCGATGGACGCGGTCGCGGGCGCGATCCGCAAGATTGCCGCCGACCTGCGCGCCAGCCCGCCGACCGCCGACGAAATGTTGCGCGCACGGCAGCCGATCCTCGAGCGCTGGCAGCGCCAGACCCGGCAGAACGGCAGTTGGGTTGCGCTTGTCGCCGAAGCGCAATCGCGGCCCGACTATCTTGAGCGCCGGCGGACCCGCGCCGCGGTCCTCGAAGCGATCACGCCCGCCGATGTCGGGGCTGCGGCAGACCGTTATCTCGATCCGAAAGCGGCGATCGAAGTGCGGGTGATCCCGCAGCCGGCCAAGGCAGGTTAGTACGCGAACGGGCGGGAGATCGGAGTTGGCATCGCCAATCATGATCTTCCGCCACAATCGTCAGGCGATGGATTGGTCGGAGAGGCAGGGGATTGGTCGGGGAGACAGGATTCGAACCTGCGACATCTTGCTCCCAAAGCAAGCGCGCTACCGGACTGCGCCACTCCCCGACCCGCCCGAGGCGAACCGATTTCCGGCCGGTGGGCCCGGCAGGATTCGAACCCGCGACCTAGCCGTTATGAGCGGCCAGCTCTAACCGCTGAGCTACAGGCCCTCCGAAAACCGGTCCGCGCGCGGTAGACGCAGGGCGGGGCGCTTGCAAGCGGCTCAACGCTCGATCGAGCGCAAGATTTCCGCCACGCTGGTCGGCGCGACTCCGCGCATCTCAAGGTACATGTAGATACGACGGAACCAGTCATAGAGGCGCTCGAGATCGGTCTCGTTGCGCACGTACGGCGTATGTCCGGGTGCGAGCGAAGGGCTGTGGAAGCTCAGCACCAACAGCGGCAAGCGGTCGTCGATCGCCATGTCGATGCCGCGCAATGCCTCCTCGGCGGTCACTCCTTCGGGAGTGAGCGCGATCCGTTCGAGTAGCCCTGCGCGCGCGAATAGCCCGGTCATTTTCGGCAGTTTGCCGAGCAGCGGGTGAACGAACCGGCCCTGGCGGCGGAGCATTCCCCAATAGACTGTCGTCAGCGGCAGTTCGAGCAGCCGGCGGTCGTCGTCGACCCAGTAGGGCGACAGCGGGTGCCCGCTGTAGTCGGGGCCATGGCCCGCGCGATAATCGAAATGCGATCGCACCGAGCTGTCGAGCGGCACGCCCGCATCGCGCAGCAAGGCCGCGCTTTCGGCTCCCAGCCCGTAGCGCCCGGCGCGATAGATCAAGGGATCGCTGCCGAACGCATCGGCGATCTTGTCACGCAGGGCGAGGAACTTGGCCCGCTCGAGCGCGGGCGGCAGGTTGCCGGCATAACTGTTGTAGGGGCCGACATCCTCGTCGAACGGCGGATTGACCCATGGATGAAGCTGGATGCCGACTTCGGCGCGGCCCGCCTTGACCGCCTCGCCGATCAACTCGACCGCTGCGGGGGACGTGGCGACCGGCCAATCGACCAGGTACACCGGTATCACCCCCAGCTCCTCGCAGAACTGCTGGAAGCGGGCGATATGCGGCACGTGGGTCAGGCCGTGTTCGGAACGGGTAAAAGGACCGGACCAGTCGAATTCCTCTTCGGTATCGACGGTCAGCAGCGAACGCGTGCCGAAACCCGGCGCGAAACGCGCGGCTGCTGCCGGGCCGGGCGGTTCGGTGATTGGTCGATTCACGCGTTCCCCCGCCGCTTGGCGCCGTTCAGTCGGCGCGGTGTCAGCCGGTCGCCGCGCCAGCGTCGTCTTGGCTAGGGCGGGCTTCGGCGACGGTCAAGCGAGGCAGCGTCAGCACCAGCATGGTGCCTTCGCGAACCAGGTCACCGCCAATCGCACGCGTCTCGGCCCGGGCCAGCCGCAGCGCGAAACCCGCGCCGAACATGCCCGCGCTCACGGCGCCTCCGCCTGCCCGGCTTTCCGCCGCGAAGATGTCGTCTTGCGCTGAGAGCGAGGCGGGGAGGGCGCAATTGAGCACAATTGCACTGCCCGTACCGTCCAGCCGCAAGGTCAGTCGCTCGCCGGCACCCGCCGCCCCGGTGATGGTCGCCAGCAGGCGCCAGCCGAGCGCCTCGGCATCGTGATGGCTCAGCGGCACCGTGCAGCCATCGGTGGCGTTCATCGCAACTTCGAAGCGGGCATTTCGCGATTGCAGGACTTCGTCGAGTTGCCGCGCCAGCACACCCACGACAGCGGCAAAATCGGTGCTGCCGGCGTCGAGCATCATCGTACCGCTCTCCAGCTTGGCCAGCCGGTCGAGCTCGTCGAATCCGGCGAGCATACGCGCCGCATCGCCCGCGATCGCCGCGGCCAAGGCGCGGTATTCGTGCGGGGTAGGTCCGAACAGCTGCTGCTGAATGACCTCGGCAAAGCCCTGGATCGCATTGACGGGGGTCTTCAGCTCGTGAAGCAACTGGCGCATGCGATCGGCGGCCGTCGTGGTCTGGGGAACGGCCATGATCGGCGAGGCAGGCCGGCGGAAACGGCCCGCATAGCCGATGAAGCGGCCGCCCGGATCGGAGAAGCGCGGACCGGCATCGATCGTCCATTCACCGGCGACTGCAGGGGCGCCCTGCCAGTCAGTCGTGACCTGGCGCAGCGCCTGATACTGTCGGCGAGCGCCCGCGGCCGCGGCCGCTATCATCGCGCCGACCACCATCGGCGCGACCCGCGGGTCGGCCCAGTCAATCCGACCTTCGGCATCGGTAGTGAAGGCGAAACCTTCGATGCGGGGCCCTGCTGCGGACCCGGGTCGTTCGCCTAGCGGAAGCTGCGGGGCTTCCTCCGCGGGACGGGTGGCGCGGGTTTTCCTGAATGTTTCGATCCGGCGAACGAGCGCGCCGATCTCGCTGTCCTCGCCCTCGTCGATGCCGGCCTGGTCGTTGGCCGGGATCGGCCGCATCGGTGCGCGATCGGGCACTGGCTGTTCGATCACTTCGTCGGGACGGGGCAAGCCGCGGTCGCGAATGCCGAGCCGGTCGAGCAGGTCCTGCGTGGCGATCGGCATATCGCGGCGCAGGCGCAGGAAACCGCGGGCGCGGATCGGCAGGCGCGGGATCAGAGCCTCCCAATCGTCGACCGACAACTGGGCGACCGCGAGCGCAGCGGCGGCCACTTCGGGCTCGTCTTCGGCCAGATGGAGCGCGAGTTCGGGATTGCGGAAGCGCAGGCCCGGCTCGCGGATCATCTCGGCGCGATCGGCAGGGTCGATCGCCTCTCCGAGCGCGGCCAGCCGCAGCCAGGCGGCCGCGAGCATCGATTCGTCCCGCCCGACCCGCCGATTGCCGAGAAGATCGAGCAACTGCCGGAATTGCGTCCTCGCCGCGCGCTCGCCCGCGGCGCGATGGCGCAGGACTGTGGCAAGGCGATCGTCGAAGTGCATAGTGCTCCAAATATTGCGCGCCGCGCGATGAACCGGACCGGTCCGCCGGGTCTCGCTATCACGTCGGGCCCGGCGTGACTCGGAAGCCGATCCGCGCGTTGCAAAGCGGGACAATTGCTGGCAGAAACAATAAAATTAGCCGGCGGCGCCTGAATGTGCCGCCTTTGTTGCCCGGCTATCGTGTTGGGTACCATCTCGCAGGGGCGCGGCAATGGCCAACCTGGATGATATCGACCGTAAATTGCTCGCCGAGCTCCAGCGCGAAGGGCGCGTGACGAACGTCGAACTGGCGAGTCGCGTCGGTCTCACCGCGCCGCCGTGCCTGCGACGGGTGCGCAGCCTCGAGGAGGAAGGGGTGATTCGCGGCTATCATGCCGAGCTTGATCCCTCCAAGCTTGGCTTTGCGATCACCGTGTTCGCGATGGTCAGCCTCAAGAGCCAGGCCGAGAACTCGTTGCGCGAATTCGAGGATCACATGAAATCGCTGCCCGAGGTGCGCGAGTGCCACATGCTCAACGGCGAAATCGATTTCATCCTGAAGATCGTCAGTCCCGATTTGCAGAGCTTCCAGGAATTCCTCACCAGCAAGCTGACTCCTGCGCCCAACGTCGACAGCGTGAAAACGTCGCTCACAATCCGCACCGCGAAGCATGAGCCCGGGGTGCCGCTCGAGTGATTTGCCTCTGGCTGACTTTGGGTGCCCCAGACTTAGCCGCCCGCTTGCTCTAGCCGCCACGCGCCGAAAATCTCGATCACGCTCGGCCCGTAGGGTTCAACGACCGGACCTTTCCACTGCAGGCCGACGTATTGCGCGTTCGGCCCGAAGAACCAGCCTTTGAGCATGCCCTGCTGGTTCGTGCCGGAAATCGTGTAGGACGCGGTGAACGACGATCTGTCGGGCGAAAGCACCGGTTGGGTCAGGGTGGTCGGCGTGGGATCGTAGGGACCCCAAGCGTCGTTGTAGCTCGCGGCAAATTGCCCCGCGATTGCGCCGCTTCCGAAATCCACGGTGAACTGCGCGGTTCCTACCCCTTCGGCTGCGAAGCGGTAGGTCTTGCTTCCCGCCTTGGGCACATTGCTTGCCGCGGTCAGCTTCCCCAGGATGATCGCACCCGAAAACTGGGTGGGCGGTGATGGGGCCGTTCCGGAGGCGGGATAATGCCACGACACACTCTCGGGCTTGGCCAACAGAGGCTCGGTAGCCGCCCACGAGATCCCGATCGGGATGATCGCTGCCGTCCGACCGTTCGAGCGAGAATACATTGGGGTTGCTTTGCTTGCCGAAGAAGTAGCGCAGGCGGCCCGAACCGACCTCGGCCACAGCCACGTTGTAGTACGACTGGCCGTCCCAACGGACGTCGAACTGGCCGGGCGTGATGTCCGTGACGGCCCCGGCCTGATGGTTTTTTGCCCAGCCAATTGCATCGAATGCGACAGGCCCGCTCGCCTGGTAGGGCGCCGAAGGGTAGACGTCGCTCGCGGCTGTCGCGGTCGCCGGCGGTGTCGGCGAAGTCGTCGGCCCCCCCGAGGCGGACGCGTTCGCGGTGGAACCGTTTCCGCCGCCACCGCAGCCGGCGATCAGGATGAGCGCTGCCATGGCAACAGAGGCGCGGTGGCACGGCTTGAACATGGACTACCTCCCTTTTGAGGTATCATGTTCGGGCGGATGCGCTGCTCAGGCCATGATGGCCGACCGATGATTTGCCGATGATTTCCCGCTCAATGCGGTTTTCGGCGTGCGTAAACGATTACGCGCCGCGTTCCCGCAACCAGTCTTCGAGCCACTTGATCGAATAGTCGCCGCTCAGCACGTCGGCTTGCTGGATCAGTTCGCGGTGCAGCGGGAGGCTGGTTTTGACCCCCTCGATTACCATTTCCTCGAGCGCGCGCCGCAGCCGCATGATGCAGCGTTCGCGGGTGCTGCCGTAGACGATCAGCTTGGCGATCATCGAATCGTAATAGGGCGGGATGCGGTAGCCGGCGTAGAGCCCGCTATCGACACGCACGTGCATGCCGCCGGCCGCATGGTAGGCGGTGACGTTGCCTGGGCTAGGTGCGAAGGTCCACGGATCTTCTGCGTTAATGCGGCATTCGATCGCATGGCCGTGGAAGTGGATGTCTTCCTGCTTGCACGACAGATCCTTGCCGTCCGCGACGCGAATCTGTTCGCGTACCAGGTCGATGCCGGTGATCATCTCGGTCACCGGGTGTTCGACTTGCAGCCGGGTGTTCATCTCGATGAAGTAGAACTCGCCGTTCTCCCACAGGAACTCGATCGTCCCGGCGCCGCGATAGCCCATGTCAGCCATCGCCTTTGAACAGACGCCGCCCATTCGCATGCGATCTTCTTCCGAGATCACCGGTGATGGCGCTTCCTCGAGCACTTTCTGATGGCGCCGCTGGAGCGAACAATCGCGCTCCCCCAGGTGGACCGCCTGTCCGCGTCCGTCGCCGAACACCTGGAATTCGATGTGGCGCGGGTTGCCGAGGTACTTTTCGATATAGACCGTCGCGTCGCCAAACGCGGCCTTCGCCTCGCTGCCGGCCTGCTTCATCAGCGTTTCAAGCTGGTCCTCGCTTTCGCACACCTTCATCCCGCGGCCGCCGCCGCCCGATGCGGCCTTGATGATCACCGGATAGCCGGTCTCGGCAGCAATCCTGCGCGCCTCGTCATAGTCGGACACCGCGCCGTCGCTGCCGGGAACCAGCGGCAGGCCGAGTGCGCCGGCGGTGCGCTTGGCCTCGACCTTGTCGCCCATCGTGCGGATGTGTTCGGGCTTGGGGCCGATCCAGGTAATCCCGTGCGCCTCGACGATCTCGGCGAACTGGGCGTTTTCGGACAGGAAACCATACCCGGGATGGATCGCATCGGCATGGGCGATCTCTGCAGCAGAGATGATCGCCGCGACATTGAGGTAACTGTCGGTGGCCGACGGGGGCCCGATGCACACCGCGTGGTCGGCCAGCCGCACGTGCATCGCGTCGGCGTCGGCGGTGGAGTGCACCGCGACAGTCTCGATCCCCATCTCGTGCGCCGCGCGGTGGATACGCAGCGCGATCTCGCCGCGGTTGGCAATCAGTATGCGCGAAATTCCCATCTTGAGCTTAGCCGATCACGACCAGCGGCTGGTCGAATTCGACCGGCTGGGCGTTCTCCACCAGGATCGCCTGAATCGTGCCGGATTTATCGGCCGCGATCGGGTTCATCACCTTCATCGCCTCGACGATCAGCAGCGTATCGCCTTGCTTGACGCTGTCGCCCACTTTTACGAACGGCTGAGCGCCGGGTTCGGGCATGAGATAGGCGGTGCCGACCATCGGTGATTTGAGCGCGTCGGCGTGATCGGGTGCAGCGGCAGCCACCGGCGCGGTGGGCGCTGCGGCTCGCGGCAGGCGCTGCGGCGGGTGCCGGCGCCATCTGCTGCGGGGCAGCCATCATCACACCGCCGCGCGCGACACGCACCTTGCGGTCCCCGTCTTCCACTTCGATCTCGGTCAACCCGGTCTCGGCGAGCAGCTCGGCCAACTCACGCACCAGCTTGATATCGACGTTCATGCCCGAGCTACGCCCGGCTGAGCCCTTTGTTTCGGCCATTATTCGCCTCTTGTCCTGTCGAACGGGTGCCTATGCGCGGGCTGGCCCTCACTGGCAAGTGCAGGCAATTAGAGCGCGGCGGCCTTTTCCAGCGCGACGATGTAGCTCTGCGGACCCAGCCCCTTCACCCCGTCGACAGCGGCCATGCCGACATACGACCGGTGCCGGAAGGGCTCGCGCGTCAGCGGATCGGACAGATGCACCTCGATCACGGGGACTTTGATCGATCTGATCGCATCGAGCAGCGCGATCGAGGTATGCGTATAGGCGCCGGCGTTGAGGAGCACAGCTTTCGCGCCTTCGGCCTGCGCCTCGTGCAGCCAGTCGACTAGGTGACCCTCATGGTTCGACTGGCGGACGTCGACTTCCAGCCCCAGCTCGCGTCCCCGATCCTCGAGCATTCCCGCGATATCATCGAGTGTGGCCGAGCCGTAGATTTCCGGCTCGCGGGTGCCCAGCAGGTTGAGGTTGGGGCCGTTGAGGACGTAGACGAGTTCGGTCATGCCCTGTGGTTAGCGGCCCGCAGAGCAAGGGGGAAGCGGTTCGCTAGGTAGAAGTCGCGATCATGCCTGCAAGCGCACTGACCAACTCGCTTCCCTTGAAGGGCTTTTGCACAACCCGGGTGCGCCGGTGCAATTCCGCGATCCCCTCGTCCCCATAACCGGTGACGAAGATGTACGGTACCTGCATTCCTGCTAGTAGCTCGGCCAGTTGGTAACTCGTCTCACCGTTCAGATTCACATCGAGTACGGCGCCATCGATACGGGCTGACCGTGCGATGGCGATCGCTGGGGCGAGCTTGGCGAACGGGCCGACGATTTCGCATCCTTCCTCCGCCAGGATGTCTTCAATCAGCATCGCCACGATGCATTCGTCTTCGACGCACAGGATACGAAGACCCGAAAGGTTGCTGTCGGTCATGTGTTGGTGACCGCCTCGGCCAGCGGGAACCGGATGTGACATGCAACACCCGAGGGGTGAAATTCTAGATCGACAGTCCCGTCGAGCTCTCTGGCCAGGCCTCGCTCGATCAGGCGCGACCCGAAACCGCGCGAAGCGGGAGGCTCGACCAGCGGACCACCCCGCTCGCGCCATTCGATCAGCAGATCCCCGTCGTCGCGGGACCATGTCAGATCAACCTGTCCCCGCCCGGACGAAAGGGCGCCGTACTTGACCGCATTTGACGCCAGTTCGTGAAGGGCCATGGCTATCGATAGCGCCGCGCGGGGCCCGAGTTCGACCGAACCTCCCGAGATCTCGATGCGCGTCGACGAGTCTCCATCCACCTGGAACGGCGCCAGGGCCTGCGCCGCCAGTGCGTGCAGGTCGGCGCTTTCCCAATTGGTGCGGGTGAGGATGTTGTGGGCGTTGGACAAGCCCAGCAGGCGCGCTTCGAAATCGGCCGCGAGATCCTCCCTGGCCGCATCCTTGCGAAATGTCTGAGCGGCGATCGACTGGATGGTCGCGAGCGTATTTTTCACGCGGTGATTGAGCTCGTTGAGGACGAGCTGGAGGTGATCCTGCGCGTTCTTGAGCTCGGTGATGTCGCGCGTGCTGCCGGAAATCCATTCGACTTCGCCCGCTTCGTTCATCACCGGCGAGAAAATGTAGTCGTAAACACGCCAGCCCAGCGTCGCGTGAGGAAAACCGACTTCGCCGCGAATCGATTTCTTGGTGGCGACGACTTCGTCGATCTCGCGTTCGTGCATTTCTGCATGCCAAGGCTCGTAGCCGACGTCGAGCAGGCGCTTGCCCACCGACTCCTCGAACGTGCGATCCCACATGTCCAGCAGCGCGCGGTTCGCGAACGTGAAGCGATAGTCGAGGTCGAAGGCGTAGATCAGGTCTGGCGTATGCGAGATCAAGGACTCGTACAGGCGCCGCTCCATATCGTCGCGGCCAGCCTCACTCGCGGCTAACCGGTCGTCACTGTCTGAATCCATACGTTCCATCCTCGTCGGCGACTGCTTAGCGGGAGGGTTCGAAAAGAAAAAGGGATCAGTGACGGCATTATCCTGCGTTTTCAGCCTTCGACGCCCTTGATCTTTCCCCACTGGCGCGCGGCGGTGTAGCCCAGGTAACCGGTTCCGAAGAGCGCGTAGAGCTCTTCGGGCAGCCCCCGCAGGTAGGCGGTCATGGCGCCGGCGATCGCACCGGCGGCGTCCGGGCGGAACAGCGACAGCACGCCGATCGGCAGCGCCCACAGGATCATCGCATACATCACGTAGAGAAAGCTTGGCCGGGCCCGACTGGTCCACGGATCGTGCGAGTTCGCCTCGGCGACAATCGCGGAAAGCTGCGTCTCGAGCTGCTTCAGTTCCTGGGTTCCTTCAAGCTCGAGCAGTTCGAGCTTGGCCTTGGCGCGCGCTTCCTTGTCGGGAATGACCTTGTCGATAATCGAGGTGACGGGCCCGATCAGGACGTCGAGAATGGACATGGATGCTTCCTCCGGCTCAATTTGGTTTGGAATAACCAATTCGGTTCGTGTAGGAAATTGGAATCACCATTTTCGTTTAGCGGTCCTGCGTTTGACAGGTCGCTGTCCTCGCATCAGGGAGAGCGAATGAAATTCGCGCTGCTGATCACACTCGCCCTGGCCGCATCCACCCCCGCGCTGGCGCAGAGCGCGCCTGCGGCGCCGAGCGCGGCCGACCAGACCTTGCAGGCGCTTTACGGCGAATACTGGGATTGGCAGGTCGACACGTACGGCTGGATCGAAAAGGCCGATGGATCGATCGACGAAGGGCCGTCGATCGCCTCGGCTGCTCCGGCTTCGCAAAAGGCACGCGCGGCGGCCGCCGAGGCTTTCCGTGCGCGGCTCGACTCGATCGACACCGCCGCGTTGTCGCCCGCCGAGAAGACTAACGCCGCGGTCCTGCGCGCCGCGCTGACCGAGACGATCGAGGACGCGCGCTTTTCCGAATGGGAAATGCCGTTCGACAGCGATTCCAATTTCTGGAGCTACTGGGATTCGCGCACCGGCTTCCAGACGGTCGCCGAATACGAGGCCTATATCGCCCGCATGAATGCGCTGCCGCGCTATTTCGACGAGCAGATCGCCAATGCGCGGGCCGGGCTGAGGCGCGGTTTCAGCGTTCCGAGGGTGACGCTGGCGGGGCGCGATGCGAGCCTGGCAGCCTATATCGTCGACGCGCCGGACAAGAGCCCGTTCTGGCGCGCGTTTTCCGAAATCCCCACTCGCTTCTCAGCCGCCGACAAGGCGCGATTGGAACGTGACGGACGCGCCGCGATCTCGGGCGCGGTTATTCCGGCCTACGGCAAGCTGCTCGGGTTTTTGCGCGATGAATACCTGCCAGAAGCGCGCACCACGCTTGCCGCGGAGGCGATGCCCGACGGCAAAGCGTATTATCAGCAGCAGATCCGGCAATATACCACGCTCGACCTGACGCCCGATCAAATCCACGCGATCGGCCTTGCGGAAGTTGCCCGCATCGATGGCGAGATGAAGGCGATCATGCAGCAGGTCGGATTCGCCGGCACGGTCGCGCAATTCACCGAAAAGCTGCGGACCGACCCCGCGCACGTCGCTGGCGGGCCCGACGAGCTGATGGGTGTTTCGGCCTACGTGGTGAAGAGGGTCGACGGGAAGCTGGGCGACTATTTCGGCTTCCTGCCACGGGCCCGGTTCACCATCCGTCCGGTTCCCGACGCGATCGCACCGTTCTACACTTCGGGGCGGGGCGGGCTCGATGCGTGCCTGATGAATACCTACGATCTGGCCTCTCGGCCATTGTACAACATCCCCGCGCTGACCCTGCATGAGTGTGAGCCGGGTCACAGTTTCCAGATGGCGTTTCAGAAGGAGCGCGGCGAACAACCCAAATTCCGCCGCAACATCTACTTTTCCGGAATGGGCGAGGGCTGGGGTCTTTACAGTGAATATCTCGGCGAGGAGATGGGTATCTATCGCACGCCGGAGGAGCGCTTCGGGCGGCTGAGTTACGAAATGTGGCGCGCGGCGCGGCTGGTGATCGATACCGGGATTCATCACGATGGCTGGACCCGCAACCAGGCAATCTCCTATCTTGCCGATCGCACCGCGCTTTCGCGTCACGAGGTCGAGACCGAAGTCGATCGCTACATCTCGTGGCCGGGCCAGGCGCTGGCCTACAAGCTGGGCGAGATGACCATCCGGCGGATGCGGAGCAAGGCCGAGGCCGCGCTCGGAGACGCTTTCGACATCCGCAAGTTCCATGATGTGGTGCTGGCGCTGGGTTCGGTGCCGCTGCCTGAACTCGAGTCGCGGATCGACGCCTTTATCGCCGATGGTGGCCAAGGGCTGGCTGGAGTCTCTTACGACTAAACGAATTGTTCGGTTTTGGCGCGTTTTTACATCGATAACGGCTTCAAATGCTTGAAACTTCCGTAACGGGACGTAGAACGTCGCCAAGGGCAACCCCTTCCCAAGGGAAGGGTGAATAGACCTATCTTTGGTTCGCACCACGATAACTTTCGGCAGGCATTGCCGGATCGTAGGGTGATGGATGGGGGTCAGGGTGTGAGGGGCGCAATCAGCATTCGGGCGGGCAAGCCGCCAAATTTCGATTTTGATTCGGAGTTTGAACACCGGCTTGGCTTGATCGATGCGCGTCCGCGCATCGTGATCGACCGCGATCGTCAGGTGCTCTGGCGGAGCGACAATGCCGAACGGCTGCTATCGCCGCCCGTCCCCCTCCATCTGTCGGACGGGCAGCTGTCCACCGATGCGGTTACCACCACCAACACTCTGACCGAATTCATCGAGCGGGTCAGTTTCGACTGTGACAGCCTGCTGGTGCGCGGCGAAAGTCGCAAGCATTGGGCAATGGTTCTGGCATGGAGCCCGCGCGATCGGCCCGATGACGTTTGCATGTTGCTCAACCTCTCGGTGCCGCATCGCGGGGTGGAGGAAAGCGGCCTGGCGCGCACACTCAAGCTGACGGGCGCCGAAACACGGGTGCTCGATCGTTTTGCGCGGCTCAACACCCCTCGCGAGATCGCCGAAAAGATGGATATCTCGGTCAGCACCGTGCGCAGCCATCTCAAGCAAATTCATTCCAAGGCCGCGGTCGAATCCGCGGTCCAGCTCACGCAACTGGTGCGTGGGTTCTGTTCCTGCTGAACCCCCTCCGGCTGCACCTGCTGCGCGGTCGGTGAATCTGATAGCGGCGCGCCATGGCGCGCGAGGCTTGGGGACAGGCTGGACGATGCGTCGATGAGGCCGCGTCCAGCCGTCATGAAAACCACTGGTCGGGACGAGAGGATTCGAACCTCCGACCCCCACACCCCCAGTGTGATGCGCTACCAGGCTGCGCTACGTCCCGAACCGGTGGAGCGGCGCCTATAGGTCCGGCTTTCGGGCAAGGCAAGGCGTGTCGATCGTGTCACAGTTGGCCACAGATTGCCCTTGTTCGGCGTTGCTGCTAGGCGCGCCGCCATTGCCGCCGCGGGATGATATCCTACCTGCTTGGCGCCCTTCAATTCGTGCGAACGGACCGAACCTGTGATGCTGAATTTTCTCGCCACCGCGACTGCGGGTGCCGCGCCCCCGGTGTGGATCAGCTGGCTGCCGATCGTCGGCATGATCGCGATCTTCTGGTTCCTGTTGATCCGCCCGCAAATGCGACAGCAGAAACAGCACCGCGAAAAGATCGGCGGTCTGAAAAAGGGTGATCAGGTGGTTACCGCCGGTGGCCTGGTGGGCAAAGTGCTCAAGGTCGACGACAACTACGTCGATCTGGAGCTGGGACAGGGCGTCAAGGTCAAGGCCGTCAAGCAGACAATTGGCGAGGTGATCCCGCCCGCCGGCACCGCCGCCAACGACTGACGCCAGCAGACAGATAGGGGCGCATACCCGACATGCTCGATTTCCCACGTTGGAAGCGGATCTGGCTGTGGAGCCTGATCATCGTGGTCGCGCTGGCCTCGCTTCCCTCGCTCGCCTCGCTCAGCGGCACGCGCTGGCCCGACAGCCTTCCCAGTCCGTCGATCAACCTCGGGCTCGACCTTGCCGGCGGCAGCCACATCCTGCTCGAGGCGGATACCGGCCAGATCGCCAGCCAGCGGCTGGAAACGATGGAGGAATCGGTCCGCGCGGCGATGCGCCAGGCAAGCCCGGCGATCCGCATCGGCGATGTCTCGACCCAGGGACGGCGGCTGAGCTTCATGGTCGATAGCGCCACCGACATCGATCGCGCACGCGAACTGTTGCTGCCGCTGGTCAACGGAACCGGGCCGCGCCGCGAATGGACGCTTACGGTAATCGACGAGACGCGCTTCGTCCTGACCCCTACGCAGGAAGGGCTCGACGCCGCGCTCGACCAGGCGATGGACAGCGCCAAGGACGTGATCGACCGGCGCATCAACGCGATCGGCACGCTCGAGCCGACCATCATCCGCCAGGGCGATGACCGGATCGTGGTGCAGGCGCCCGGACAGGAAGACCCCGAGGCGCTGAAGGCGCTGATCGGGCAGACCGCCAAGCTCGAATTCAAGCTGGTCGACGAGACCGCACTGCCGAGCGACGTCCAGGCCGGCACCGCGCCCGCTGGCAGCCAGATCTTCCCGTATGCTGACGGCACGCCGTTCGCGGGCAGCAAGCTGGCCGTGCGCCGGCTGGGCGGGATCAAGGGCGACAGCCTCACCAACGCGCAGGCGAGCGTCAACCCGCAGACCAACGAGAACGTCGTCAACATCACCTTCGACCAGCAGGGCGCCGCAAAGTTCGCCCGGCTGACGACGCAGAACGTCAACAAGCCGTTCGCGATCATCCTCGACGACAAGGTTCTTTCGGCGCCCAACATCAACGAACCGATCCGCGGCGGGACCGCGCAGATTTCGGGCAGCTTTACGTCCGAAAGCGCCAACCAGCTTGCGATCGCGCTGCGATCGGGCGCGCTGCCGGTCGATCTCAAGGTGATCGAGGAACGCACCGTCGGCCCTGACCTGGGCGCGGATTCGATCCGCAGCGGGATGATCGCGCTGGGTATCGGCACGGGCCTCGTCCTGATCCTGATGCTGGTCACATACGGCCGGTTCGGGGTCTACGCCGACACCGCCCTGGTGCTCAACGTATTGATGATCCTGGGCATCATGGCGGTGCTCAACACCACCTTGACCCTGCCGGGCATCGCCGGCTTCGTGCTTACGATCGGGGCCGCGGTCGATGCCAACGTGCTGATCAACGAGCGTATCCGCGAGGAACGACATCGAGGGCGCCGCGTGGTCCAGGCGGTCGAGGTTGGTTACACCGAAGCGAGCCGGGCGATCTTCGACGCCAACATCACCAACGTGATCGCGGCTACCTTGCTGTTCCTGTTCGGGCAGGGACCGGTCAAGGGCTTCGCGGTCGTCCTCGTCATCGGCGTGATCACCTCGGTGTTCACCGCCGTCACCATCACCCGCATGTGGGTTGCCGGCTGGCTGCGCAAGGCGCGCCCCGCAGACCTGCAGATTTGAGGAAGGCGAACGTCATGAAACTCCTCAAGCTGGTTCCCGATCACACCAACATCCACTTCCTCAGGTGGCGGGTGCCGTTTTACGTCATCAGCCTGCTGCTGATCGCGGCGAGTTGGGGCATGGTGATGACCAAGGGGCTCAACCTCGGGGTCGATTTTGTCGGCGGGCAGATGATCCGGGTGACATTCGTCGACAAGCCCGATGCGCCGGTCGCCTCGATGCGCAAGGAGATTTCCGCGCTCGGCTATGGCGATCCGATCATCCAGCGCTTCGGCAAGCCCAATGAAGCGTCGATCCGGATGAAGCTGCCCGAAGGGTCCGACAAACGGCCTGACCTTTCCAACACCATGGCCAGCCGGATCACCAGCGCGCTCAAGGCCGCGCATCCCGAAGCCCGCATCGACGGCGTGGATTCGGTTTCCGGCAAGGTTTCGAGCGAATTGTTCAGCACCGGGCTGATGTCGCTGGCGTTCGCGATGATCGCCATCTCGATCTACATCTGGATCCGGTTCGAATGGCAGTTCGGGGTGGGGGCGCTGTTCGCGCTGTTCCACGACGTCTCGCTGACGCTCGGGTTCTTCACGATCACCCAGCTGGAGTTCGACCTCAACATCGTCGCGGCGATCCTGACGATCATCGGCTATTCGCTGAACGACACGATCGTGGTGTACGATCGCATCCGCGAGAACCTGAAGAAATACCGCAAGATGCCGTTGCCCGAGCTGCTTGACCTTTCGGTCAACGAAACCCTCGCGCGGACGGTGATGACGTCGTTGACGGTGCTGCTGGCACTCGTCCCGCTGCTGTTGTTCGGGCCCGCCAGCCTGTTCGGCCTGGCGTCGGCGATCACGCTGGGCATCTTCGTCGGCACATACAGCTCGATCTACATGGCCGCGCCGCTGCTGATCTGGTTCGGGGTGAAATCGGACAGCTTCGTGCCGGGCGAGAAGGGGCCGAACCAGGCCGAGAGAATCGCGCGCGGCGAGGCCTAGCCGAGCAGCCGCTGGTAGTATTCTGCCAGCGCCTCGGCGTTGGCGCGCCAGCTGAACCGGTCCGCGAGCGCGGCGACCGCATCGCGAGGCGGGGGATCGGCGAGCAGCGCGCGTACGCCGTCGGCGATCGCCAGCGGATCGCGCGCGACGATCCGCCCGGCCTCAGGCGCAGTGACCACTTCGCGGGCACCTCCGGCATCGGCGATCACCAGCGGCGTCCCGCACGCGAGCGCCTCGACCCACGCGTTGGCAAGGCCTTCGCTGGCTGACGGCAGCACCATCGCGTCCGCCGCCGATAGGACCAGCGGCAGCAGATCGTGATCGAGGCTGCCGAGGAAATGGACCCGGTTTGCCACACCACGCTCCCGGACGAGCGAGTGGAGCGCGGCTTCATCGTCCCCACGCCCCACCAGAAGCAGGACCGTATCCGCGGGCAGATACGATAGCGCCTCGATCACCAGCGCCTGGCCCTTGCGCGGGATCAGCGCGCCGACGGTGGCGAGCACTGGCGCCGCATCGGGCAGGCAGATCGCCAGTTCGCGGGCGAGCCGCCGGCGGAGCTGGGCATGATGCATCGGGCGGAACCGGTCGCGGTCGAGACCGGTGTAGTGCAGGGTGATCTTCTCGCCCGGCAGGCCGATCGCGGCCATATCGTCGGCCAGCGACCCGCATACCGCGAGCAGTCCCGCCGCCGCAGCGCCCGCTTGCAATATCTGCGCGTGGGCGCGTTTATGCGCTCCCCAGTAATGGATGTCCGCCCCGCGTGCCTTGATCGACAGAGGCAAGCCAAGTGAACCGGCAATCCGCATCGCTGCCGGGCCGTCGGGATAGAAGAACTGCGCGTCGATCAGGTCGAACGGAGCTTCGGCGTGCAGACTGCGGGCGAGAGGGAGGACGGCGCGCGCGATCAGCGCGGGATTGATCGATCCCCCTATCCTGGGAATCAACGGGAAGGTGGGCCGATGGACCGATACGCCGCGCTCGATCCCGTCGATCGCCGCCGCCTTCAGCGCGCGGTAGCGGCCCAGCGCCAGCGGCGGCACTCCGATCGGGTTGATTACTGTCACTTCCCAATCGCCGCGCGCCGCCAGCGCCTCGAGGCTGCGAGCGACGAACGTGCCAAAACGCGGCGCGGCGGCGTTGGGGTATAGCGTCGCGAGCGACAGTACGCGGTTCATCGGCCGGATTTCATAACCGCCGGACGAGCATCTCGGCCACGGCGATCCACGGTGGATCGTCGACCACCATCTGCTTCTGCCCCGCGCCCACCGGCAGCACTCCGATCCGCGTACCCTGACGGTCGATCAGCCGCCCGAACGCGAACCGCCCGCCCTTGCGCGGAACCAGCACGTCGCGGTTAATCGCCTGCGCCGCGCGGTCGGGAGCAATCTGGCGCAACCACAATTGATCGCCCGTGCGGTATTCGCCCGCGCCATGTTCGATCGCGAGCACCACCCGGACGGCGTCTCCGCCAAGCTCGCTGGGGAGCAGCGCATCGCGCGGGGCGGTCAGCGCGTCGGCACCGTTCGCGGTCAGTTGGGCGACCACCTGGGCGCTGTCCCTGGCTTCGGACCGGACCAGCATTTCAGGATCGACCCCTAACGCGGCGGCGATCCGGTCCATCCAGCGGATTGACACGTTGCGCATCCCCGTCTCGAGACGGCCAATGGTTTGCGGCGTGGTCGGCGGATCGCACGCCTCGGCCAGATCGGCCAGGGTCATGCCTTTTTCCCGCCGGATGTCGCGAATGCGGTTTATCACGAGGGCCTCCTAACCAAATCGGTTTTCTGCTTTCCTACAGGCAACCTGTTTTGGCAAGCGACGATTCGCATCAGGAGAACCGCATTGCCCCGCAAACTCGTCGAACGTGAACTCACCAGCGAAGGTCCGCGCCGCACCGGCAGTGCGCGCGGCAGGCCCCGCACGGTGACGGTCAATCTCGCCGAATCGCCGATCGCTTGGCTCCACGCGCGCGGCCACCTGTGCGACCGGCTGTTCGACGCGGGTGAACGCCTGCGTGCCGACTACGAACGCGCGCAACTGGCGCCGAGCGTGACGATGCGATGGGATCTGGTGCGCGTGAAGGGCACTGCCGATACCGGGCTCACCGCCGGGGAAAGGCAAATCGCGGCAAAGACGCGCTTCGATGGCGCGCTGGTCGCGGCCGGCCCAGGGTTGGCGGACGTGTTGTGGAGAGTGGTCTGCGCTGGAGAAACGCTGCCCGATGCCGAGCGCGCGCTCGAATGGCCGGCGCGCAGCGGCAAGGTTGTTTTGCGCCTCGCGCTTGACCGGGTCGCGGGTTTCTACCGGATCGTGTGATCGCCGCGATCGGTCGCGGCCAGCATGCGTCCCGCGCGCAGGGTCTGTACCATGAACAGGACAATCAGCACCGCTGCCAGCGCGGTGAACAGGATGTCGAACGCGTTCAGGCCCGCAATGCGCCCGACGTCCGGCCCCAGCCAGCCCATCGCGATGGTCAGCGCGATCAGCAGGATGCGCAGTTCCGTCGGACCGGCGCCGAGGTGGGATAGCTGGAATTTGCCCGACACTTTGGCGAGCAGGAACGTGTGCACCGACATCAGCAGGTATGCGACAACCGCGAACAGCGCGACGTCGACCCGCAGATAGGGACTGGCACCGATGCCCCCCAGGATCAGCAGGGTGGCGAGGCCATCGCAGCTGTGATCGATGAAATATCCGTAACGCGGGCGCTCGATGCGGCGATAGCGCGCAATCGTTCCGTCGAGTGAATCGCCGAACCAGTGGACGAAGTATCCGCCCACCGCGAGCGCCAGCCACGCCGGATCGCGATTGCTGAGCGCATATCCCGTGCCGATCGCCAAGGCTGCGATCAACGCCAGCGCAGTCAGGACATCGGGAGTGATCCACTGCGGCAGGCGCGGGCACAGCCACTGCAGCAGGCGCTGTTCGGAGCGCGCCAGGATGTTGTGCTGGATGCGGGTGGGCGGGGCCGGAGGCGGCGTCATATAGCTGCAATGGTGCGCGCCGCGCGGGCGAGCAAGCTGTTTCGCCGATTATCCTTCGACCATTGCGGCCAGCATAAGCCAGCGCTCCTCGGCGGTGGCCTTTTCGGCGCGGGCATTGGCGATGTCCCTGGTTGATCGTCGCGAAGCGCTGCGGATCGCGGGAAAACAGGTCGGGATCGGCCAGAATGTCCTCGCCTCGCACGATCGCCTGGTCGAGCTCTTCGATCCGCGCGGGCAGCAATTCGTAGTCGCGCTGGTCCTTGTAGCTGAGCTTGGCGCGCGGGGCGGGAGAGGACGCGCGCTGCTGGGCAGGCTCACGAACGCGCTCGGCGCGTGCCGGCTTGGCCGGGGTGCGTTCGCGGCGCTTCGCGACCCAGTCCTCGTAACCGCCGGCCACCACGTCGACCGTCCCGCTGCCGTCCAACCCCAGCGTCAGCGTGACAGTGCGGTCGAGGAAATCGCGATCGTGGCTGACGATCAGCACGGTACCTTCATAATCCGCGATCACTTCCTGCAGCAGGTCGAGTGTCTCGAGATCGAGATCGTTGGTCGGCTCGTCGAGCACCAGCAGGTTCGATGCCTTGGCGAATTCGCGCGCCAGCAGCAGCCGGCTGCGCTCGCCACCCGACAACATGCCCACCTTCGTATCGATGATTGCCGGATCGAACAGGAAATCCTTGAGATAGCCCTGGACGTGCTTGCGCACCCCGCGCACGTCGATCCAGTCGCCCCCCTCGGCCAGCACCTGCCGGACGCTCTTGTCGGGCGCCATCACGCTGCGCTGCTGGTCGATCATCACGCCGGACAGTTTTTTCGAGATCTCGACCGTGCCGGTGTCGGGGGCCAGTTCGCCGGTCAGCAGCTTGAGCAGTGTGGTCTTGCCCGCGCCGTTGGCGCCGACCACGCCGATCCGGTCGCCGCGCTGGATGCGGAGCGAAAAATCGCGAATGATCCGCCGCTCGCCAAAGCTCTTGGATACCTTGTCGGCGACAATCACCGACTTGCTCTTGAAGTCCGCCTGGGTTGCCAGTTGCAGCTTGGCCGCGCCTTGCGGGTCGATCATCGCCGCACGCTGGGCGCGCATCTGCCACAGCTTTTCCAGCCGGCCCTGGTTGCGCTTGCGCCGCGCGGTGACTCCGCGTTCCAACCAGTGCGCCTCGAGCTTGAGCCTGGCGTCGAGCCGCTCGGCGGCGCGCGCTTCCTCGGCGTAGACCTGGCCTTCCCATGCCTCGTAGCCGCCGAAGCCCACTTCCTTGCGCCGCAGCGCCCCGCGATCGAGCCACAGCGTCGCGCTGGTCAGGCGCTTCAGGAACGTGCGGTCGTGACTGATCACCACGAACGCGCCGGTGTACCGGCTCAACCAGTCCTCCAGCCACTCGATCGCGGCGAGATCGAGGTGGTTGGTCGGCTCGTCCATCAGCAGCAGATCGGGGTCTTGCGCAAGCGCGCGGGCGATGCCTGCCCGACGCCGCTCGCCGCCGCTGGCGCCTGCCGAAGGGGTCGCCATGTCGATCCCGAGCTGGCCGGCGATCGCCTCGACCTCGTGCACCGCCGGGGGATGGGCGCCCGACAGCGCCCAGTCCATCAGGGTGGTGAAGCCGGCGAAGTCGGGCTCCTGCTCGAGCGTGACGATCCGTGTGCCCGGCTTGATCTTGCGCAAGCCCCTGTCGGCATCGATGCGGGCGTCGATCAGGCGGAACAGCGTGGTCTTGCCGACGCCGTTACGGCCGATCAGCGCCAGCCGGTCGCGGGGGCCGATGTGCAGGTCGAGGCCGTCCCACCCACCATCGCCGTCGGGGCCGCCGAACAGCCAGCGGCCGCCCTGTTGCAGGCCAAGGCCTTCCCAGCTGAGGATCGGGGGTTGCGCCATGACGCGCGGGCCCTAGCGACGGTCACCGGGCGGAACAAGGCGGTTCACCGGCGCGTAATCCCGGTAACCCCACCATTCGTTGCGAATTGATAAGGAAGCCACATCACATGATCCGTACGACCGTCGTCCTCGCCGCCACTGCCGCCGCACTTACCGTTCCCGCCGCCGCCGCCGATGTGCAGGTGACCTCGCAAGGTCCGCTGGTCGAGCTGACGGTGACCGAGAGCGTCAAGGCGCGCCCCGATATCGCCGAGGTCAGCGCGGGCGTCACCACACAGGCGTCCACCGCGGTCGCGGCGATGCAGAGCAACGCCGATGCGATGGATGCGGTGATCCGCCGGATCAAGGCGCTCGGCATCGCGGCCGATGACATCCAGACCACCGGCATCAACTTGGGTGCGCAGTACGATTACGATCAGGCGAACCAGCGGCAGGTGTTCCGCGGCTACCAGGCTTCGAACCGGGTCAGCGTGACCTTGCGCAAGGTAGACCGCGCCGGCCCGGTGCTCGATGCACTGGTGGCCGCCGGGGCGACCGACATCGGCGGCCCGAACTTTTCAATCGACGACGACAGCGCGCCGCGCGCGCAAGCCCGCAAGGCCGCTTTCGACAAGGCGCAGGCGCAGGCGAGCGAATATGCGCGCTGGGCGGGTTACAACGGGGTGCGGTTGCTGTCGGTCAGCGAGGCGGTCAATCCCAGCCGGCCGATGCCGTATGCCGAAGCGCGCGTAGCGATGGCCGCGGACATGAAGCAGACCCCGATCGAGCCCGGGCTGGTCGGCACCGCGGTAACCGTGTCGGTAACTTTCGAGATGACCCGCTGACGCTGCTGAACGGCGCGCGGCGCCAGCATTCACGGGTTGTTCAATGCGCCGCGCCCATACATCATCGCGACATGACCAAGCTTTTCGCCTCGATCATTGCCGTTGCCCTGCTCGTACCGGGCGCGCCCGCGTTCGCCCAGCAGCGCGGCGACCAGGGCGAGGCGCGCAAGGAGATGCGTGCGGGCAACGTGCTCAGCCTGCGCCAGATCGAGAGCCGCGTGGTGCCGACGATGACTGGCCAGCAGTATCTGGGCCCCGCCTACGATTCGACCGCGATGGCTTATCGGCTGAAGTTCATCAGCAAGCAGGGCAACGTGACTTACGTCGATGTCGACGCGCGCACCGGGCGAGTGCTCGGGGTCACCCGCTAGGACGAAGGCGGAAACCGCTGGCTCGGTTGACGCGTTACAGGCGAACGCCCACATCGGGCCCGCGTTCACACGTCACGTCTTAGGGGACAACTCGGCCATGCGCATTCTGATCGTCGAGGACGAACCGACCCTCGGCAAACAGCTCAAATCGACGCTCGAACAAAACGGTTATGCGATCGACTTGTCGACCGACGGCGAAGACGGCCACTTTCTCGGCAGCACAGAAGAATACGACGCGGTCATTCTCGATCTCGGCCTGCCCGAGATCGACGGGCTGACCGTGCTCGGCATGTGGCGCAAGGAGGGGCGCAAGTTCCCCGTGCTGGTGCTGACCGCGCGCGACAGTTGGTCCGACAAGGTGGCAGGGCTCGATGCCGGGGCTGACGATTACCTCGCCAAGCCCTTCCAGACCGAAGAGCTGATTGCCCGCCTGCGCGCGCTGATCCGGCGCGCTTCTGGCAACACCTCGAGCGAGCTGACCGCCGGACCGGTCCGGCTCGACACGCGGTCGGGCCGCGTCACCCACTCGGGCGAACCGGTCAAGCTGACCGCGCAGGAATACAAGCTGCTGAGCTACCTGATGCATCACAAGGGCAAGGTGGTCAGCCGCACCGAGCTGATCGAGCACATCTACGATCAGGATTTTGACCGCGACTCCAACACCATCGAAGTCTTCGTCACCCGCATCCGCAAGAAGCTGGGCGCAGATGTCATCACCACCATCCGTGGCCTCGGTTACAGCCTCGACGACCCCGACGAGCAGCCCCGCGCGTCCTGATCCCGCATCCTCGGGATCGGCTGCCGCCGACATTCCGCAGGGTGCGCCAGACGCGCCGGTGCCGCGCTCGCCGGTGCCCAGTTCGCCGGTGACGGCGTCGCCCGACGCTCCCGCCCATACCGGCAGCCTCGCGCGCCGGATGATGCTGATCGCGTTCGGTTGGATCGCGATCCTGCTGCTTGCTGGCGGATTCGCGCTTGATCGCACGCTCACCAACCTGGTCGAGAAGAACTTCGACGAGCAACTCGAATACCTGCTCAACGCGATGCTCGTGTCGGCCGAGATCGGGCCCGACGGCGAGGTATATTTCAACCGCACGATCGGCGAGCCGCGTTTCCTCGAGCCCAATAGCGGGCTTTATTTCCAGATCAGCGCGCCGGGCCGCGAGGGTTATCCGTCGCGCTCGCTGTGGGACAAGACGCTGCAGGTGCAGGCCGATCACGCCAATTCGCGGACCCACATCTACGACAGCAACCAATTGCCCGACGAGCCGCTGCGGCTGGTCGAACGGACCGTGAAGTTGCCTTACAGCGACAGCCGTTGGACGTTCGCGGTCGCATCGGCGCGTGCGCAGCTCAACCAGCAGATCAGCCGCATCCGTTCGATCCTGATCTGGAGCTTTGCGGTGCTCGGCCTGGGCCTGTTCCTGATGGCCGCGCTGCAGACGCTCTATGGCCTCGGGCCGCTGCGCCGGGTGCGGCTGGCGATCCAGCACATGCGCGCCGGCGGCGCCAACCGGGTGACCGATCCGTTGCCGCTGGAAGTCCAGCCGCTGGTGCAGGAATTGAACGCGCTGCTCGCCCATTCGGAACGCCAGGCCGAGGAAGCGCGCACCCACGCGGGCAACCTGGCGCACGCTCTCAAGACCCCGCTGACGGTGATCAATAACGCCGCGACCGCCAAGGCGTCCGATCTGTCCGAGACCGTCATCCGCGAGGCCGGTACAATGCGCCGCCACGTCGACCATCACCTTGCCCGGGCGCGCGCGGTCGGCCGCCGCGCGGTCGGGCACGCGCAGACGCCGGTGTGCGAGAGCGCCGAGGCGGTGCGCCGCGCGGTTGAGCGGCTCTATCCCCAGGTGCGCTTCGATCTTGACGGCAACCGCCAGGCGCGGGTCGCGATCGAACGGCAGGACCTCGATGAAATCCTCGGCAACCTGATCGAGAACGCCGCCAAGTACGGCGGCGGCAGCGTGTTCGTGACGGTCGACGCCGAAGCCGGCAGCAAGGCCTGCGTCATCTGGGTCGAGGACGATGGGCGCGGCATACCGGAAGAGGAGCGCACGCGAATTTTTGACCGCGGCGCGCGGCTCGACACCGGAAAGCCTGGCACAGGGCTGGGCCTGGCGATCGTACGCGACGTGGCGGAAATCTATGGCGGCGGCGTGACGCTGGACGAGAGCGAGGACCTAGGCGGTCTGCTGGTGCGGCTCAGCCTTCCTAGAGCTGGCTGACGGGCCGGCTAGCCTTTTCGTGCGCTTTCGTGGTGGCGGATCACTTCGTCGATCACGAAGCGGATGAACTTTTCGCTGAATTCGGGATCGAGCTCGGCCTCCTCGGCCAGTTTGCGCAATCGTGCGATCTGCGCGGCTTCGCGGCCCGGGTCGGCGGGGGGAAGCGCGGCTTTCGCCTTGTACGCGCCCACCGCCTGGGTGATGCGGAATCGTTCGGCGAGGATATGGATCAGCGCGGCGTCGAAATTGTCGATGCTCTTGCGATAGCCGGCCAGGATCGGATCGGGTGCGTCTGTCATGCTGGGACGCCACGATAGCGGCGATTCGACGCTTGCCAAGCGCGCTGCGCTCTCCCATCTGCCGCGCATGACCGCCGAGATCGTCCCGCTCAAGCGCGCTGGCGCCGCAGCCCCTTCGCTCGATCCGATCCTCGCGCTGACCGCTCCCGGCATGAACGCGGTCAACGCGGTGATCCTTGAACGGATGCAGTCGAAGATCCCGCTCATTCCCGCGCTGGCCGGCCACCTGATCGCGGGCGGCGGCAAGCGGCTGCGTCCGATGCTGACGCTCGCGGGGGCCGACCTGGTCGGCTACAACGGTGCGCGGCACCACAAGCTGGCCGCCGCCGTCGAATTCATCCACACCGCCACCCTGCTGCACGACGATGTCGTCGACGGCAGCGATCTGCGGCGCGGCAAGGCGGCGGCCAACATCGTGTTCGGCAACCCGGCGACCGTGCTGGTGGGCGATTTCCTGTTCTCCCGCGCGTTCGAGCTGATGGTCGAGGACGGCAGCCTCAAGGTCCTCAAGATCCTGTCGAACGCCAGCGCGGTGATCGCCGAGGGCGAGGTCGACCAGCTCACCGCGCAGCGTCAGATCGAGACGAGCGAGGAGCGTTACCTCACCATCATCGGCGCCAAGACCGCTGCGCTGTTCGCCGCCGCCAGCCGGATCGCCGCGGTGGTTGCCGAATGCGACGACCGGCGCGAGCAGGCGCTGGACGATTACGGGCGCAACCTCGGCATCGCGTTCCAGCTGGTCGACGATGCGCTCGATTATGACGCGGATGCCAGCACGATGGGCAAGGCGCGGGGCGACGATTTCCGCGAAGGCAAGATGACCCTGCCGGTAATCCTCGCGTATGCCCGCGGCGACGAGGCCGAGCGCAAGTTCTGGCAGGCGGCGATCATGGGCCACCGCGAGGGCGACGAAGCGCTCGCCGAGGCGACGCGGTTGATCGCCAGGCACCATGCGCTCGACGCGACCCGCGAGCGCGCGCGCCATTTCGCCAGCCGCGCGATCGACGCGCTGTCGATCTTTCCCGACGGCGCCGCGCGCCGCGCGATGGCACAAGCGGCCGAGTTCGCGGTCGCGCGCGGCTATTGACCCGGCCCGCGCACTGGGGACGTCCCCGGCGCCGCTTTCCTACAAGCACCCGGCTGTGGCAGGCACCGGCGATGTTCGTCTTCGGCACTTTCCCTTCCGCCACGCCCCGCGTTCGCCTGGGCTGCGTCCGCGCAGATCTGGAAGATCACAATTCCTGCGCCGGATCCGGCCGATTTACGGATCAGGAGAGGCTGGGCGGAGTTTTTAAAATACCCCCGGTCGGTGGTCCATCCGGTGCCTGAACTGCCGATCCACGCGGTCCTGCCCAAGCTCCTGTCCGCGTTGCAGAATCGGTCCGGCGCGGTGCTGATCGCGCCGCCAGGCGCCGGCAAGACCACCGCGGTCGCGCCCGCGATGCTCGACCAGCAATGGTGCACCGGGCAAATCATCGTCACTTCCCCGCGCCGAGTCGCCGCGCGGGCTGCGGCGGAGCGGATGGCCGAACTGATGGGGGAGCGGGCTGGCGAGACGGTCGGCTATCTTACCCGCATGGACAGCCGCCAGTCGGCGCGCACGCGCATCCTTGTAGTGACCGAGGCGATCCTGGTGAACCGGCTGATCGGCGATCCCGAACTGGGCGGCGTGTCCGCGTTGCTGTTCGACGAGGCGCACGAGCGCCATCTCGACGGCGATCTGGGCCTCGCGCTGGCGCTCGAAGCGCAAGCCGTACTGCGAGAAGACCTGCGGGTGCTGGTGATGTCGGCCACGATCGACGGGGCGCGGTTTGCCCGATTGCTGGGCCGGGATGCACCGGTGATCGAAAGCGCGGGCAAGGCGTTTCCGCTCGATATCAAATGGTTGGGATCGTCTCCTGACAAGCGGCTGGAAGATGCGATGGCGGGCGCGGTGCTTACGGCGTGGCGGGAGACTGCCGACGTGCGAGGGGGTGACCTGCTCGCGTTCCTGCCCGGAGTGGGTGAGATCGAGCGCACGCGCGAGCGACTGGAGGCACGATTGCCGGAAACCCCGATCCTTCCGCTTCACGGACAAGTCGAGCCGGCCGGTCAGCGCGCCGCGATCCGGCGCGATCCGCAAGGCCGACGGCGGATCGTGCTCGCCACCAGTATCGCCGAAACTTCGCTGACGCTCGACGGGGTGTCGGTGGTGGTCGATAGCGGGCTTTCGCGGCGCGCGGAGTTCGACAAGGCCGCGGGCACGACGCACCTTGTCACCGGCCGCGCAAGCCAGGCATCGGCCGCGCAACGTGCCGGCCGGGCGGCGCGTCAGGGTCCGGGGGTGGCTTACCGTTTGTGGGAGGCGGCCGCGCATCCGGGGCGTCCGCCGTTCGACCCGCCCGAGATGCTCAGCGCCGATCTTGCCCCGCTGGTGCTTTCGCTGGCGCAATGGGGCGCGGGCGACCCCGCGAAGATGGCCTGGCTCGACCCACCGCCCGCAGCCGCTGTGGCTGCCGCGCGTGGGCGGCTGGAGGGTCTGGGGGCGCTCGACGGTGCGGGGCGGATCACCGAACGCGGGCGCGCGCTGGCCCGCCTGCCACTCGACCCCGCGCACGCCGCGATGGTGCTGGCAGGCGCCGAGCGTGCCGAAGGGGACGCGGCCGCCAAACTCGCGCTGCTGCTGCAGGAACGCGGCCTGGGGGGACGGGGCGAAGATCTTGCCGCCCGGCTTCAGCGATGGGAGGGCGACCGGTCTGCGCGCGCCGAAGCAAGCCGCAAGCTCGCCGCCGGCTGGGCGCGGACGGCCGCGACACTCTCCCAGCCTCACCAACGAGGCGGTGGCGGGGCGCCGCTGGCCGTGCTCCTCGTCGAAGGCCTGCCGGACAACCTGGCCCGGCGCCGCGATGCGTCGGGCGAGCAGTGGCTGTCGGCCGGCGGCAGGGGCTATACGCTCGATGCCGCGAGCCCGCTCGCGCGCGCCGAATGGCTGGCGATCGGCGACGCGCAGGGTTCAGCCAAGGGTGCGCGAATCACCGCTGCGCTGCCACTCGACACGAACGACGTCGAACAATGGCTGGCCGACCGGATCGAACGACGCAGCGTGCTGGCGTGGACAGGTGCAGGCGAACAGGGACGGGTCGAGGCGCGGCTCGAGCGACGGATCGGCGCGATCACGCTGGCGAGCGGCCCCGACCCGTCGCCGGACCGCGAGGCCGTCACCGCCCTGCTTGTGGAAAAGGCTCTGGAAAACCTGTCGATGGTTGCGCCCACGGATTTGCTGGCACGAGCGCGGTTCGCCGGAATCGAGGGACTGTCCGACGGCGCGCTGCGCCGGTCCGCGGACTTATGGCTCCGCCCGCTGCTCGCCGGACGGCGCAATCTCGCGGTGCCGCGCGGACAAGTCATCGACGCGCTGCTCGGCTTGCTCGACTGGGATTCGCGCCAGCGGCTCGATCGACTGGCGCCGCGCGAATTCGTCAGTCCGGCGGGTACCACGCACCCTGTCGACTATTCTGCCGACGACGCGCCCAGCGTCGAGGTCCGGATCCAGGCGCTGTTCGGCCTCGAAGCGCACCCGATGGTGGGCGACACCCCGCTCTTGCTCAAACTCACCAGCCCTGCCGGCCGTCCGTTGCAGACGACCCGCGATCTGCCGGGATTCTGGCGGGGAACATGGGCCGAGGTGAAGAAGGAGATGAAGGGCCGCTATCCCAGACATCGCTGGCCTGACGAGCCGTGGGCCGAAAAGCCGAGCCTCAAGACCAAGAACGCCTTTTCGCGCGGGCAAAGCTGACTTAAGGGCAAACAATGGCCGCAAGAATCTACCAACGCCCGAAGAACGCGATGCAGTCCGGCAAGGCTCTGACCGACGAATGGGTGCTCGAATTCGAACAGTCCGAAGCGCGCCTGCCCGATCCGCTGATGGGCTGGACCGGCAGCGGCGACACCCAGGCGCAAGTCGTGCTCAGGTTCGCCAGCGTGGCCGAGGCGAAGGCCTATGCCGACAAGTACGGCATCCCCGCGCGGGTGCAGCCGACTCCGCCCCGCCGGCTCAAGCTGCAGGCCTACGCCGATAATTTTCGCTAATTGATTTCCGTGCCGACCCCCGCCATATGCGCGCCCGGGAGTCGGTCGGGCGCTTGCGTCCGCCAACCTGGTCAGGTCCGGAAGGAAGCAGCCACAACGGGTTGCGGCGGGTCGGCCGGCTCCTCAATCACCTCATGACTTTCGCGCCCGCAATCCCTAGCTTTGGGACATGACCGATTCCGGGGACATGTTCGGCGAAACCCCGCCCGACGACGAGCGTGACGAGGCCCCCACGGCGGCCGAACTCGAGGCGGCGGGGCAGAATTCGATGTTCGGCGATGCCGCTCCCGAACCGCAGCCGCCAACTCCGCCGTCGCCAGCCAAGGTCCCCGAAAGCGCGGGGCAGCCGTATCGCGTGCTGGCGCGCAAATACCGGCCGCAGACGTTCAGCGAGCTGATCGGGCAGGAACCGATGGTCCGCACGCTGGCCAACGCGATCAAGCGCGAACGGCTGGCGCACGCCTTCCTGATGACCGGGGTACGCGGGGTCGGCAAGACCAGTACCGCCCGGCTGATCGCCAAGGCGTTGAACTGCATCGGGCCTGACGGAACCGGCGGGCCCACAATCGATCCATGCGGGGTGTGCGAGCCATGCCGCGCGATCGCCGAGGGTCGCCACATCGACGTGATCGAGATGGACGCGGCCTCCAACACCGGCGTCGACGATGTGCGCGAGATCATCGAGGCGGTCCGCTACGCCGCGGTTTCGGCGCGCTACAAGATCTACATCATCGACGAAGTCCACATGCTGTCACGCAATGCTTTCAATGCTTTGCTCAAGACACTTGAGGAACCGCCGAGCCACGTGAAGTTTCTTTTCGCGACCACCGAGGTCGAGAAGCTGCCGGTTACCGTGCTCAGCCGCACCCAGCGGTTCGACTTGCGGCGGATCCCGGCCGAAATGCTCCAGCAGCACTTCGCCAGCATCTGCCGGCAGGAAGGCGTCGAGGCCGAGGACGAGGCGCTGCACCTGGTTGCGGGCGCTGCCGAAGGTTCGGTGCGCGATGGTCTGTCGATCCTCGACCAGGCGATCGCTCATGCCGATCTCGACAGCGAAGGCCCCGATAGCAAACCGAACGTCACCGCGGCGCGCGTGCGCGACATGCTGGGCCTGGCCGACAAGGGAGCGCAGCGGCGGCTGTTCGGCTGTCTGCTCGGGGGCGATTCGAGGGGTTTGCTCGATGCGCTCGCAGATCAGTACGCGCTGGGGGTCGAGCCGCTCGCGCTGATGCGTGCGCTGATGAACCTGACCAACCGGATCACCGTGTGCCAGGTCGGCGGCAGCGGGGCAGACGCTCCCACTGCGGAGGAACGCGATGTGATCGAGGAGTGGGCGGGACGGCTTGCGCCAGGCCAGCTCCATCGGCTGTGGCAACTGCTGCTCAAGGGATATGACGAGGTGCGCGCCGCGCCCGACCCGCTGGTGGCTGCACAGATGGCGCTGCTGCGTGCGCTCCACGCGAGCGACATGCCCGATCCCGGCACCCTTGCAAAAACGCTGGAAGACATGGCCGCCCGCGCCGCCGCCGCGCCCGCCGCTCAGGGCGCCGCTGGCCCAGACCCCGTGGCGCCCGTTGCGCTCGACTGGGTCAAGCTGGTCGACGGCATCGAGAACAAGATCGGTCGATTGCAGCTGGCCTCGCAGCTCAAGATGCAGGCGCGTCCGGTCGAAGTGATCGAAGGGCACCTGACATATGCCCAGGCACCGGGCTTCGCCGACGATTTTGCGCCAGATCTGCGTCAGGCGCTGCTCGACCTGACCGGCCAGCGGTGGCAGGTCGATCGGGTGGCCGAAGGTGGGGCGCCGACGATTTTCGAGCAGCAACAGTCCGAACGCGATGCCGCCGATGCAAAGCTGCGCGCGCACCCGATGGTCGAAGCCACCTTTGCCGCCTTTCCCGATGCCGAGCTGGTTTCCCACGAGGATACCGCCGGCTCGCCCCCATGGAGAAACCGCGCATGAAATCGATGGAAGAGATGCTGGCCGCCGCGCAAAAGGCGGCCGAGACGATCCAGCAGCAGATGGGCGACGCGCAGGCCAAGCTCGACACCCTCGAAGTCGAAGGCGTCTCGGGCGGCGGGTTGGTCAAGATCCGCTGCACCGCCAAGGGCCGCATCTTGGGGGTGTCTATCGATGACAGCCTGATTGTCCCCGATGACAAGGCGATGCTCGAAGACCTCATCACCGCCGCGTTCAATGATGCGCGCGGCAAGGCCGACCGCGTTGCGGGCGAGGAAATGCAGAAGATCCAGTCGGGCATGGGCCTGCCGCCGGGACTTGAGATTCCCGGATTCAGCTGAGCTCGGACTTGCGTAGTTTCGCCTAGGCAGGGCGCAGGCCGCCGTTAGCCGGAGAAACGCTAGGCGGTTCGGCGATGCGAGGGCTCGCCATCTTCTCCGGTTCAATGTGCGGGCCCTTGCTCGCCCTCTCGGCGCCTCTCAGCGCAGGCACCACATCGGCCACGCTCGATGTTTCATTGACGGTCCTGCCCGGTTGCGCGGTGCTCGTCGCGCCACTGGCGTTCGCCGCCCGCGCTGGCTCCGCTGCCGACGCCGAGGCCGAGATCGAGGTCCAATGCTCGGGCGATACAGCGGTGGCGGTCTCGCTCGACGCAGGGCGCCATTCGGCCGACGGCCAAAGGCGCCTGTCGCGCGAAGGCGGGCCCGAAGTCGCTTACTCGGTCTATTCGGATGCCGCGCGTACCCGGCCGTGGAGCAGGGGCGCGCTGGCCGGCCAAGCCGCCGGCGGCACGGCGCTGCGATTGATGGCTTACGGGCGGATCGAAGCGCGCGACAGCGCTGTGCCGACCGGCGACTATCGCGACAGCATCACCGTCACCGTCGCGTTCTAGCCCGCGAACCGGGTCCTGCCAGACGGACGGGGACGGGTTTGCGCGCGGCGTTGCACCCTAGCGCCCCAGGCACCATATCGGTCACCGAACGGCCGACGCGGGACGCGGGCCACAGACGGATTGCACCATGAACCAGATTTACCCCCTCCTTCCCTTGCGCGACATCGTGGTCTTCCCCGGCCAGGTCGTGTCGATCTTTGTCGGCCGAGAAAAATCGGTCGCCGCGCTTGAGGCGGCCATGGAGGGCAACAAGGACATCTTCCTGGTCGCCCAGCTTGACCCCGGCTGCGACGATCCTTCGGACGACGATCTCTACGATATCGGAGTGGTCGCGCAGGTGCTCCAGCTGCTCAAGATGCCCGACGGCACCGTGCGCCTGCTGGTCGAAGGCGGATCGCGCGGCGAACTGATCGCGATGCGGCCCGAAGGCGGTTTCATCGTCGCCGAAGTCGAAGTCACCGACGCCCAGACTGCCGGTGGCAGCGAAGTCGTGGCGATGATGCGCCAGGTGATCGAGCAGTTCGGCGAATATGCCAAGCTCAACAAGAAGATCGGCGAGGGCGCGGGGAACGATCTGGCCGACATCGACGATGCCGGCGAACTGGCCGACACGATCGCCGCCGCGCTGCAGGGCAAAGTCGCGGACAAGCAGGCGCTGCTGACCGAACGCAGCCCTCTGAAGCGGCTCGAGATGGTCATGGCGATCATGGAGGGCGAACTCTCGGTCCTGCAGGTCGAGCGCAAGATCCGCGGCCGCGTGAAGCGGCAGATGGAAAAGACCCAGCGCGAATACTATCTGAACGAGCAGTTGAAGGCGATCCAGAACGAGCTCGGCGGCGGTGATGGCGAGGACGGCGACGAGATCGCCGAGCTGACCGACAAGATCGCCAAGCTGAAACTCAGCAAGGAAGCCCGCGCGAAGGCCGAGAGCGAGCTCAAGAAGCTCAAGTCCATGCAACCGATGAGCGCCGAAGCGACGGTCATCCGCAACTATCTCGACGTCCTGCTCGGGTTGCCGTGGGGCAAGAAGTCGAAGGTCAAAAAGGATATCGCGCAAGCGCAGATGGTGCTCGACGAGGACCATTATGCGCTCGAAAAGGTCAAGGACCGGATCGTCGAATACCTCGCGGTCCAGGCGCGCACCAACAAGCTCAAGGGCCCGATCCTGTGCCTCGTCGGCCCTCCGGGCGTCGGCAAGACGAGCCTCGGCAAGTCGATCGCCAAGGCAACGGGGCGCGAATTCGTGCGCCAATCGCTCGGGGGCGTGCGCGACGAGGCCGAGATCCGCGGCCACCGGCGCACTTACATCGGATCACTGCCGGGCAAGATTGTGTCCAACCTGAAAAAGGCTGGGACGAGCAACCCATTGTTCCTGCTCGACGAAATCGACAAGCTGGGCCAGGATTTCCGCGGCGATCCGGCGTCGGCGCTGCTCGAGGTGCTCGACCCTGAACAGAACAACAAGTTCCAGGATCATTACCTGGAGCTCGACCTCGATCTGTCCGACGTGATGTTCGTGACAACTGCGAACAGCCTCAATCTGCCACAGCCACTGCTGGACCGGATGGAGATCATTCGGCTGGAGGGATATACCGAGGACGAGAAAGTCGAGATCGCCGAACGCCACCTGATCGCCAAGCAGATCGAAGCCCATGGGCTCAAGGAGGGCGAATTCGTTCTCACCACCGAGGGCCTGCGCGACCTGATCCGGTACTACACCCGCGAGGCGGGCGTTCGCACGCTTGAGCGCGAGATCGCCCGGCTGGCGCGCAAGACGCTGCGCCGCATTCTCGAGAAGAAGGCCGACAGCGTCACCATCACGCCTGAAAATCTCGGCGAGTTCGCCGGGGTGCGCAAGTTCAAGCATGGGATGTCGGAAGAAGAGGCGCAGGTCGGGGCGGTAACCGGGCTCGCCTGGACCGAGGTCGGTGGAGAGCTGCTGACCATCGAGAGCGTCACGACCCCGGGCAAGGGCGAGATCAAGACCACCGGCAAGCTCGGCGACGTGATGACCGAAAGCATCGCCGCCGCATTCAGCTTCGTGAAGGCGCGCGCGCCCGCCTATGGTATCCGGCCGAGCCTGTTCCAGCGCAAGAACATCCATATCCACCTCCCGGAAGGCGCGGTGCCCAAGGATGGGCCGAGCGCGGGCGTAGGGATGGTCACCTCGATCGTGTCGACTTTGTCAGGAGTCGCCGTGCGGCCCGATGTGGCGATGACCGGCGAAGTGACCTTGCGCGGGCGGGTGCTGGCGATCGGCGGCCTGAAGGAAAAACTGCTCGCGGCGCTGCGGGGTGGAATCAAGACGGTTTTCATTCCCGACGACAACGTCAAGGATCTTGCGGAGATACCGCAGAACATACTCGACGGACTTGAAATCGTGCCGGTATCCCACGTTGACCAGGTGCTTGACGGTGCTCTGGTGGCACCGCTCGCCGCGATCGAGTGGAGCGAGGCGGACGATATCGCCAGTCAGCCGCTCTCCCCACCGCAGGGCGAAGGCGCGACAGCACACTGATCCGGCGTCGACGCTACGGCAACCTGAGTGTCCCGATTCGGGCGTGTTTCCCTTCCGCTTGTCGAAAACAGCGGCTCTGCAGCCCGATTTGGCTTTGACTTGAGTGCCAAAAGGCTCTCAAACCCGGCCTTTCGCGCAGGGTGAGTCCGATTGGGGTTCGCTGGTCATGCGCGCCAGATCACCACGGGGGAAGGAATGAACAAAAACGATCTTGTCGGTGCCGTTGCCGAGGCTGCGGGTCTGTCCAAGAGCGACGCGGCCAGTGCCGTCGAGGGCGTGTTCGACGCGATCACTGGCGCGCTCAAAAAGGGCGATGAGGTGCGGTTGGTCGGTTTCGGCACGTTTACCGTCGCGCGGCGCAAGGCTTCCACGGGTCGCAACCCCCGCACTGGGGAGCCGATGAAGATCAACGCTTCCAACCAGCCCAAATTCAAGGCGGGCAAAGTCCTGAAGGATTCGGTCAACTGAGATCAGGCGCCCGCGCAAGTGGCGCGGGCGCTGTCCAGAATTCCCGACTCGCGCTAATCGAGCTTGATCAACGCAGTCGGCGCCTGCTTGGTGCGCACGTTGATCGTCCACTTAAGCGTCTTGCCGCCGGCGCCCATGCTCGATCCTTCATCGGTATTGTTGGCAAGAATTTCCCCATCGGTTGTGATGATGAAGGTTCCATCCACAACCGGCATGCCTGGGATCCCATTGTCCGCTCCAGGGCCGGCATTACCGTCCTCGACCGATTGGGCTTCGGCCGAGGCCGAGGCAGCAGCATCCGATGCGCCTGACATCATCCCACTCATCATCAGGCTCTGGAAGGGATTCCCGCCAGCCTGCGGGCCGAACCCCGGCGCGTCGACCCTCACCGCTCCGCCAATCCGGCGTGATGCGGTGACGAAGAAGTTCGCCATCGGGAAACCCTCGAAGGTCGGGAAGAGGAAATCGTGATCGAGCCTGCCGCTGAGCGCAAAGCTCACCTCGAACAGTCCGTCGCCCCGATAGTCGACCCGGTTCCACCCGACCTGGCGTCGTAGCCGCGCCGCGAGTTCCTCAGCCGCAGCCGGATCCGCCGGATCGATCCCGCCGAGCATTGCCCGCATCGCGGCAGCGTCCTGTTCCTTCTTGGCTTTGCGGGCGGCGGCGCCGTCATCCCAGGCCCGGCGGTGATCGGCGACTTCTTCGGCGGTACAATCGCGTTCCTCGAACGTTTCGTCGTCGTAGCATGGCTCTGGCACGTAGTCGTCGCCTTGAGCAGCCTGGCCCATCTGAGCCAGCTTGCTCAGCGCCAGCAGGTGGATTTCGCCGTCGTACTTGTAAGTGAAGGCGCCACTTTTGCGCAGGTCGAGGCTGGCGGCAAATTTGCCTGGCGTCAGCAAGCAGCCGGCAAGCAGCACCGCGAAGCTCGCGGCGAGTGCCGCGGCTGCGAGCCGGCGAGGCCAGTTGGTCCGGTCCGTCATCGTCGATCCCCCCCTTGGAATGTGAGCGGCGTTATGGCGCCCGGGTCGCCACGGCGTAAAGCGCGATCGCCGCCGCGTTGGAAACGTTGAGGCTTTCCATCCGGTCGGTGATCGGCAGCCGGGCGAGCGCATCGCAATGCGTGGAGATGTTGTGACGCATCCCTTCACCCTCGGCGCCGAGCACCAGCGCGACGTTGCCCGTCGGCAGCGCTTCGGCCAAAGTCGCCTCGCTTTCGCCGGCCAGGCCGATCCGCCAGTAACCGGCTTCCGCAAGTTGTTCGAGCGCGCGAGCAAGATTGACTACGCGGACCCACGGCACCAGTTCAAGCGCGCCGCTGGCGGACTTGGCGACAGTGCCCGACTCGGGCGGCGCGTGGCGATCCTGAGTGACGATTGCCGCCGCGCCGAAAGCGGCGGCCGAGCGCAGGATGGCGCCGACGTTGTGCGGATCGACCACCTGGTCGAGCACGAGGACCGGGCCCTCGGCCCCCTCGATGACGTCCTCGAGGAATACGTCCTCAAGCGGGGCGCATTCGAGCACCAGGCCTTGGTGCGGCGCATCGCGCGCGACCAGGCGGGCCAGATCGTGCGGATCGGCATACTCGATCGGAAAATCGGCTGGCAGATCGCCATCGAGCGAGGCGATGCCTTCGCGCGTCGCCCAAAGCTTGCGATGCTGGCGTTCGGGATTCTTGAGCGCCGCCTCGACGGCGTGGCGGCCCCACAGCCGCACCTGCCCCGCGCCTGCGCGGCCGCTGCCGCGCCCACCCTGATTGCGCCCGGCACGCCCGCGCATCGCCCGCTTGTTGTCACCTTTGGCCATGGGTCGCGCCCTGCCAGCAGTCGGCAATCTCGGCAAGCGCCCGAAATGGAGGAGTTGGTGGACAGGGCTGGATTCGAACCAGCGTACGCTTGCACGGGCAGATTTACAGTCTGCTGCCTTTAACCACTCGGCCACCTGTCCACACAGGTCCGCCGGCACTGCGAGGCCCTTCGAAAAAGGGCGAGCCGGCGCGAGAAGGGCGCGCAATGGCGAAGCGATGTCGCCCTGTCAATCCGCGTGGCTTGTGAGGCCTGAACGCTGCGCGTAAGGAACCGCGATGGACCCGACACTGCGCCCGGTTATCTCAGCGACCGGCCTCTACACCCCGCCGGACACGATCACCAACGCGGAACTGGTCGAAAGCTTCAATGCCTACGTTGCGCAACACAATGCGGCACATTCCGTCGCGATTGCAGCCGGAGAATTGGCACCCCTCGAGCCGAGTTCGGTCGAATTTATCGAGAAGGCGAGCGGGATCAAGGCACGCAATGTGGTCGACAAGGCCAGCGTACTCGACCCAGCCACGATGTGCCCGCGCATAGCCGAACGCGGCAACGACGAGTTGTCGATCATGGCGGAAATCGGCGTCGCCGCCGCACGTCACGCACTCGACCGGGCGGGGCGCGATGCGGCGGATGTCGACGCGGTACTGTGCGCGGCATCGAATATGCAGCGCGCCTATCCCGCAATGGCGATCGAGATCCAGCACGCGCTGGGCATCGATGGATTCGGTTTCGACATGAACGTCGCCTGCTCGTCGGCCACTTTCGGCATCCAGACCGCGGCGGACTACATTCGCGCCGGTAACGCGCGCAGCGTGCTGGTGGTAAGCCCCGAGATCACCAGCGGCCACCTCAACTGGCGTGACCGCGACAGCCACTTCATCTTCGGAGACGTGGCGACCGCCGTTCTGGTCGAGGAGGTCGCCGTAGCGCCATCGGCGCACTGGGAGATTGTCGGCACCAAACTGAAGACGGTTTTTTCGAACAACATCCGCAACAACTTCGGCTTTCTCAACCGTGCCGCGCCCGAAGGGCAAGGGCAGGCAGACAAGCTGTTCGTCCAGGAAGGCCGCAAGGTGTTCAAGGAAGTGGTGCCGATGGTTGCTGCGATGATCATCGAGGAAGCCGCCCGGTTGGGGATCGAACCGCAATCGCTGCGCAGGCTGTGGCTGCACCAGGCCAACGCGGGCATGAATCGCCTGATCGCCCAGCGCGTGCTCGGTCACGAAGCAAGCGAGGACGAGAGCCCGACCGTGCTCGATACTTATGCCAACACCTCGAGCGCGGGTTCGATCATCGCCTTCCACAAGCACAACGACGACCTTGTTTCTGGCGACACCGGGATCATCTGCAGCTTCGGAGCGGGCTACTCGGCGGGAACGGTGTTCGTCCGAAAGGCCGGGTAGGGAGCGGCGGTTTCGCTTGTGACGCCGGTCCGCAGCACCTAAGCCGCGGCCCATGGCCGGAGAAATACTCGACAACAAGGGTCGCGGCGATGCGCACTGGCAGTGGCCGTCGATCCACCCTGAAGGGCGCAAGTTTGGGCTGATCACTGCGGCGGCGTGCCTCGTCTGTGCGTTCCTCGCGTGGGAAACGATCGCGTGGCCGCTCGCCTTCCTCACCCTCGGGGTGCTGGCGTTTTTCAGAGATCCCGAGCGCGTGGTGCCGCAGGACGACCGCTTAATCGTCTCGCCCGCCGACGGCCTGGTTTCGCTGATCATGCAGGTAGAGCCGCCTGCCGAATTGCTGGTCGACGATGGCAGCGGTGCGCGCGGCCTGACCCCAGGCCCGGTCACCCGAATTTCGATCTTCATGAGTGTGTTCGACGTTCACATCAATCGTGCGCCGATCGGCGGAACCGTTCGCCGGGTCGTCTATATCCCGGGCAAGTTCGTCAACGCCGACCTCGACAAGGCGAGCGACGAGAACGAGCGCCAGCATGTCCTGATCGAGCGGCCCGACGGACTGACGATCGGGTTCACCCAGATCGCCGGGCTCGTCGCCCGGCGGATCGTGCCGTTCGTCAAGCCGGGCGACATGGTCGCCGCGGGGCAGCGGATCGGGCTGATCCGCTTCGGGAGCCGGGTGGACGTCTATCTGCCCGCCGGGACCGACGCGAAAGTGGTGCTCGGCCAGAGCGTGATCGCGGGTGAGACGGTGCTCGCCGAGGCCGGTAGTCAGAAACTGATCGAGGGTGTTAACCTGTGATGGAAGATCGCCCCAGGGTCGGACCCAAAGCGGCCGAAGACGAAGTACCGCTGCAATCCCGCAAGGAAGTCCGCGGGCTGGCAATGCGCGCAGTCGTTCCGAACGCGATCACCGCAGCGGCGATGTGCTCGGGCCTCACCGGAATCCGTTTCGCGATCTCGGGCATGTGGCGCGAGGCGATCATCGCGGTGATCCTGGCCGGGGTGCTCGACGGAATGGACGGCCGCATTGCGCGGCTCCTGCGTGCGCAGTCGCGCTTCGGGGCTGAACTCGACAGTCTCGCTGATTCGTTGAGCTTCGGCACCGCTCCCGCGCTGATCCTGTTCCTGTGGTCGTTGCAGGACATGACCCGGATCGGCTGGTTTGCCGCTCTTGCGTTTGCAATCTGCGGCGCCCTGCGATTGGCGCGCTTCAACGCGCAGATCGACGTCAAGGAACAACCGCACAAGTCGGCCGGCTTTTTGACCGGCGTACCCGCGCCGGTCGGCGCAGGACTGGCCATGCTGCCAGTGTACCTGTGGCTGGCCACGGGCGATGACCTGTTCCGCGATCCGCGCCTGGTCGCCCCGTGGACAGCGCTGATGGCGTTCCTGATGATCTCCAACGTTGCGACGCTGAGTTGGACCCTGATGCGTCCCCGGCGCGATGTTCGACTGGGTGTGATCGCGGTGGTCGGAATGGTGTTCGCAGCGTTGCTGCTCGAACCGTGGTGGACGCTGGTCGCGATCTGCGCGGTCTACCTGGCGCTCATTCCCTATGCCTGGACCCGCTATGCACGGATCAAGCGGCAGCGCGCAGCCGTTCCGGTGCCCGCGCCTTACGATGCTGCGACGAGCGAGTTGCGCTAAACGCGGCCGGCCGCAGCGCGGGGAACCGCTCCAGAGCGTTCTCGCCTTCCAACCGTACGGTCACCTGCCGCAAGCCGTCGATCCGCGCGAGGTCGCCGCGCAGCAACCGGAAGGCATTCCGGCCACGGGCGGCGGCGTCGGCGAGGGTGACGACACTGGCCACTGCAACGGTGGCGAACAGCGCAACAAGCAAAGAACCGATCATTTCACGAAACCCTCGTTGGTCGGCACAACCGTGTTGACCGGATGTGGACAACTAGTGGAAAACTCCGAATCGGGTATTGTTCCCGATACGAGACAATGTTCTCTGTTTGTTCATGCCGGTCAAGTGATTTTTGCGTTCGGGTGAATCCTTCGCGCGATGAATTGAGGGTGGATTTTTGGCTTGCCGGCGGCTAAGGGGCCGCTCGTTCGTGTAGTTACAGGGTCCATTTTGGCCCCGGCTGGACGGACAAATCCACATGGAGAGCGCCACATACCGGTGCTTTTGCGCGGGATCTCCGCGCGGGTTCCAGCTCTCCAGAGGCTCAACCGGAAGGGAATTACCTATGGCGGCTCCTGTCGTCACCATGCAGCAATTGATCGAGGCCGGCGCACACTTCGGCCACCAGACCCACCGCTGGAATCCGCGGATGAAGCCGTACATCTTCGGCGCCCGCAACGGGGTTCACATCATCGACCTGTCGCAGACCGTGCCGCTGTTCGCGCGCGCGCTCGATTTCGTCCAGGACACCGTTCGCAGCGGCGGCAAGGTGCTGTTCGTCGGCACCAAGCGCCAGGCACAAGAGCCGATCGCCCAGGCCGCCCGCGCTTCGGGCCAGCACTTCGTCAATCACCGTTGGCTGGGCGGAATGCTCACCAACTGGAAGACCATCTCGGGCTCGATCCGTCGGCTTAAGAGCCTCGATGAGCAGCTTTCGGGCGAGATTTCGGGCCTGACCAAGAAGGAAGTGCTCCAGCTCACCCGTGAGCGTGACAAGCTCGAGCTGTCGCTTGGCGGCATTCGCGACATGGGCGGCATCCCGGACGTGATGTTCGTGATCGACGCCAACAAGGAAGATCTCGCGATCAAGGAGGCCGGCGTGCTCGGCATCCCGGTGGTTGCGGTTCTCGATTCCAACGTCGATCCGACGGGCATCGCTTTCCCGATCCCCGGTAACGACGATGCCGCTCGCGCGGTGCGCCTGTATTGCGACGCCATCGCCGAAGCGGCGTCGACCGGCAAGGGCCGCGCGACCATCGATTCGGGCCAGGACGTGGGCGCGATGGCCAATCCCCCGTCCGAAGTGGACGCCGCCGAAGCGGCCGCGCCCGTTGCGGCTGCGTCGGAAGCCGCCGCCGAGGCCGCTGCCCCGGCTGCGAGCGCCGAGGCTGCGACTCCCGCGGCCGCTACCGAAGCGTAAGCTGCGCTTCGCATTGATACATGAGCGCCGGGCCTGATCGCCCGGCGCCACACTGCATTTCAAGAAGGAATTGAGACATGGCTGGATTCACCGCCGCCGACGTGAAGGCTCTGCGCGAGAAGACCGGCGCGGGCATGATGGATGCCAAGAAGGCGCTTGAGCAGACCGGCGGCGACATCGAGGCCGCGGTCGACGCACTGCGCGCCAAGGGCCTCGCCACTGCCGCCAAGAAATCGAGCCGTACCGCGGCTGAAGGCCTCGTCGGCGTCGCTGTCGAGGGCACCAAGGGCGTCGCGGTCGAGGTCAACTCGGAAACCGATTTCGTCGCCAAGAACGACCAGTTCCAGGACTTCGTCCGCAGGGTGACCGAAGTGGCCCTGGCCGAAGGCAGCAGCGATGTCGAAGCGCTCAAGGCTGCCGCCTATCCCGGTGGCGGAACAGTCGGCGACAAGCTGACGGACAACGTCGCGACGATCGGCGAGAACCAGCAGGTCCGCCGCCTCAAGCACGTTTCGGTCACCGAGGGTGTGGTGGTGCCGTACATGCACAATGCCGCCGCAGCGAACCTGGGCAAGATCGGCGTGCTCGTCGCCCTTGAGTCGACCGCCGACAAGACGGCGCTCGAGGCGCTTGGTAAGCAACTGGCGCAGCACATTGCCGCCGCTTTCCCGCAGGCGCTCGACGCCGAAAGCCTCGACGCCGACGTGATCGAGCGCGAGCGCAAGGTCGCTGCCGAGAAGGCCGCCGAGAGCGGCAAGCCGGCAGACGTCCAGGCCAAGATGGTCGACGGCGCAGTGAAGAAGTTCGCCAAGGAAAACGCGCTGCTCAGCCAGCTGCTGGTGCATGACAACAAAACTCCGATCAGCGACGTGATCGCCAAGGCCGGCAAGGATGCCGGATCGACGATCGTGCTGAAGGACTATGTCCGCTTCCAGCTCGGCGAGGGGATCGAGAAGGAAGAGACCGATTTTGCCGCCGAAGTCGCAGCTGCGGTCAAGGGCTGAGCTCAACCGGTATCGAATGGCGGCCGCCGGAGCGATCCGGCGGCCGCTTTCGTTTCGCCCTTCCGCCCTTGCCGCAAGGGTGCCGCCGCCTATAAGGGCGCCGATTGCATGGGCGCTCGGCGGCCCGGTCTTTTCGCGAGAAACCAGTTCGATGGCCCTGCCCAAGCTCAAACGCATCCTCCTGAAGCTGTCGGGCGAGGTGTTGATGGGCAACCAGCAGTTCGGCATCGATCCGGGCTTCGTGTCGGAGCTGGCCAAGGAAGTGAAGGCAGCCAAGGACGGCGGCCTGGAAATCTGCCTGGTCATCGGAGGCGGCAACATCTTTCGCGGGATGGCCGGGGCAGCGCAGGGGATGGACCGCGCGCAGGCGGACTACATGGGCATGTTGGCAACGGTCATGAACGCGTTGGCCATGCAGAACGCGCTCGAACAGATCGGCGTGCAGACCCGCGTGCAGTCGGCTGTTCAGATGGACGCCATATGCGAGCCGGTGATCCGCCGACGCGCCGAGCGGCATCTTGAAAAGGGCCGCGTGGTGATCTTTGCCGCGGGGGTGGGAGCGCCATACTTCACCACCGATAGCGGCGCCGCCTTGCGCGCGGCCGAAATGAAGTGCGACGCGTTGTTCAAGGGCACCAGCGTCGACGGGGTGTACGATAGCGACCCCAAAAAGAATAGTGCTGCAAAGCGTTTCGGTACTGTGACTTACGACACGGTATTGGCAGACAATCTTAAGGTGATGGACGCCTCGGCCGTGGCGCTGTGCCGCGATAACGCCATCCCGATCGTGGTCTTCTCGATCCGCGAGCAGGGCAATCTTGCGCGGGTGTTGAGCGGGCAGGGCGTCCAGACGATCGTGCAGGGAGAAGCCTGATGGCGAAATACGACAAGGCCGATATCGAGCGGCGGATGACGGGGGCGGTGGATTCGCTCAAGAGCGATCTTTCGGGACTGCGCACCGGGCGCGCCAACACCACGTTGCTCGATCCGGTCGTATGCGAAGTCTACGGCGCGATGATGCCGTTAAACCAGGTCGCGACGGTGTCTGCTCCCGAGCCTCGTATGCTCAGCGTGCAGGTGTGGGACAAATCGAACCTGACCGCGGTCGAAAAGGGCATCGCGCACGCGAACCTGGGCCTCAATCCGATGATCGACGGACAGACCATCCGGCTGCCGATTCCCGACCTGACGCAGGAACGGCGCAAGGAACTGGCAAAGCTTGCTGGCAAATATGCCGAGAACGCCAAGATCGCGATCCGCAACGTCCGCCGTGACGGGATGGAGGCGTTGAAGGAGGACGAGAAGAAGAAGGACATCTCGGAAGACGACCGCAAGCGGAGCGAGGACGAAGTCCAGAAGCTGACCGACAAGTATGTCGCGCTGACCGATGAAGCCGCTGCGGCGAAGGAAAAGGAAATCCTCACTCAGTGACCGTCGACGGTATCGGAGCGAAGTGATGGCAGGCGAGGGCGCGGTCGCACGCCCGGGTGCCAGGCACGTCGCGATCATCATGGACGGCAACGGCCGCTGGGCGAAGGCCCGGCACCTGCCGCGGGTGGTCGGCCACCAGCGCGGGGTCGAGGCGGTTCGCAAGCTCGTGCGCGCGTTGAAAGACACGCCGATCGACTGCCTTACGCTTTATGCCTTCAGCTCCGAAAACTGGAAGCGGCCGGAGGATGAAGTCGACGATCTGATGAACATGATGCGCAAGTTCATCAAATCGGACCTGCCCGAATTCATCGCCAACGACGTCAAGCTGCATGTGCTGGGTGACTGGCGAGGCCTGGCGCCGGACATCGTCGAACTTGTCAATGAAGCGCTTGATTTGACGTCGAACGGGCGCCGAACACTGGCTGTTGCACTGAATTATGGTTCACATCAGGAAATCGTCCGGGCCGCGACCCTGGCGGCGAATGACGGACCGATCACGACCGAGGCGATCGAACGCCATCTCGACACCGCGTCCTTGCCGCCGCTCGACCTGCTGATCCGCACCAGCGGGGAAGTGCGGTTGTCGAATTTCCTGTTATGGCAGGCGGCCTATGCCGAGATGATTTTTACCGATGTCTTGTGGCCGGATTTCACGCCCGCGCATTTAGACGACGCGCTCGAAGAATTCGCGCGCCGGGAGAGACGCTATGGCGGACGCTGATACAGGGACGGTTGGGGCAGCCCCACCCAAGCGCAGCGACCTGCCCGTGCGGCTGGCGTCGGCGGTGATCATGCTGGCGGTAGCCGTCGCTGCCGTGGTGATCGGCGGGCGGGTGTTTCAGACATTCGTGGTGTTCGTCGCGCTGGCAGCGTTCATCGAATTCGTCCTGCTGGTGGTGAAGGCCACCGGCAACACCGCCTTTCGCCTCGCCTCGATCATTGCCGGCGCGATCTATTTCGCGTTCGCAGCGGGCGTTCTGGCGGGCGCGGCCGATTTCCTTATCGTGCTGATCGTGGGCGTGGCCGTGTTCACAGATACCTTTGCCTATTTCACCGGGCGCGCAATCGGCGGGCCCAAGATCGCGCCCTCGATCAGCCCGTCCAAGACCTGGGCGGGCCTGGTTGGCGGGATGATCGGCGCGGCCCTGTGGGTGGTAATGTGGCTGGTCGCGATCGACGGCGGGATCGTCGGCCCCCGATTCGAGCTGGGGCTGCCGCTGGTGAGCGAGAATCTCGGGACCGCGGCGCTGCTCGGCGCAGCGCTCGCGGTGCTGGCGCAAATGGGCGATTTCTTCGAATCCTGGCTCAAGCGCCGCGCGGGCGTGAAGGATTCATCCGGGCTCATTCCCGGCCACGGCGGGGTATTCGACCGGATCGACGGAATGCTGCCGGTGGCGATAGCGGTCGGTGCGCTGGCGTCGTCGCTGGCCCGCTGATGCGAACCGGTTCGATCAGGACGATCTCGATCCTCGGCGCGACCGGCTCGGTCGGTGCGTCGACGCTCGATCTGGTGCGCCGCAACCGCGCCGACTGGCGGGTGGTCGCGCTGACCGCCAATTGCAGCGCGGCCGAACTGGCCGCGCTCGCGCGCGAATTTTCCGCCGAGATCGCCGTGGTGGGCGACGAGGCGTGCCTGCCCGAATTGCGCGCCGCTCTGGCGGGCAGTGGCATCGAATGCGCCGGCGGCAGGGCGGCGCTGGTCGAGGCGGCAACGCGCAACGTCGACCTGACGGTAGCCGCGATCGTCGGCTGCGCGGGGCTTGCCCCGGTGATGGCGGCGATCGAGCAGGGCGGCACGATCGCGCTCGCCAACAAGGAGGCGCTGGTATCCGCCGGCGGCGTGATGACCGCTGCGATCGCCAGGCATGGCGCAACGCTGCTGCCGGTCGATTCAGAGCACAACGCGATCTTCCAGTGCATGGCCGGTAACCGGATCGAGGATGTTCGGCGGATCATCCTTACCGCGAGCGGCGGGCCTTTCCGCACCTGGACCCCGGCCCAACTCGATGCCGCCACGCCCGCGCAGGCCGTGGCGCATCCCAACTGGGACATGGGTGCCAAGATCAGCGTCGATTCGGCGACCATGATGAACAAGGGGCTCGAATTCATCGAGGCGCATCACCTGTTTCCGGTCGGGCTCGACCGGATCGGCATCGTCGTGCACCCGCAGAGCGTGGTTCACAGCCTGGTCGAATATCGTGACGGATCGACGCTTGCGCAGCTCGGCCCGTCGGACATGCGAGTGCCCATCGCCAGCTGCCTCGCCTGGCCGCGACGCATGGATACGCCGATGGCCCCGCTCGACCTGGCTGCGCTCGGCTCCCTGACGTTCGAGGCGCCCGACGAGGCGCGCTTTCCCGCCACCCGGCTGGCGCGCGAAGCGGCGCAAGCGGGCGGAGCGGCACCCGCGGTGCTCAACGCCGCCAACGAAGCGGCAGTTGCCGCATTCCTGGCGGGCAAGATTGCGTTCACCCGGATTGCCGTAGTGGTCGAGCGTACCCTGTCGCGCACGATGCCTGCAGCGCCCGCCAGCTTAGACGACGTGCTGGCGGTCGATCGCGAGGCGAGGGCGCGTGCCGACCAATTGCTGGAGCTTGCCTGAATTGATCGATAGCCCACCCTTCTGGCTCTACATCGCCGGTTTCCTGCTGCTGCTGGGGCCGCTGGTGACAGTGCACGAGTTCGGCCACTACCTGATGGGTCGTCTGTTCGGTGTCGGCGTGGACGCTTTTTCGGTCGGTTTCGGCAAGGAGATTGCCGGCTTCACTGACCGCCGCGGCACCCGCTGGAAGCTCTCCGCGTTGCCGCTCGGCGGATATTGCCAGTTCAAGGGCGACATGAATCCCGCCTCGATCCCCGATGCCGAGGCACTTGCCGCATTGCCGGCCGAAGAGCGGGCGCGCAGCTTCCACTTCGCCCCGCTGTGGCAGCGTGCGCTGATCGTGTTCGCCGGCCCGCTCACCAATATCGTGGTCGCGGTCGGCATCTTCGCGGCATTCTTCATGGCTTACGGCCAGCCGGTACAGGCCGACCCGGCCGAGACCAACGTGATCCAGAAGTTCGCCCCCGATTCAGTGGCGGAGGCCGCCGGGCTCGCAGTGGGCGACCGGATCGTCAGCATCGACGGCGCACCGGTGGGCGAATTTCGCGACGTGACCGATCGGGTCATCATGCACCCGGGCGATCGGATCGTGATCGCGGTCGAACGGGCCGGCGACAGGTTGCGGTTCCCGGTCACGATCGGCACCACTGTCGAGCGCGACCGGTTCGGTAACGAATCGCGGATCGGCCGCCTGGGCATCTATTCCAGTCCGTTGCGCTTCGCCCCCGTCGGCCCATTGCAGGCGGTCGGCCTTGCTGCAGGTGAAAGCGTGGGCATGGTACGGATGATGGTCGTCGGGATCGGCCAGATCGTCAGTGGCCAACGGTCGGTCAAGGAACTGGGCGGACCAATCAAGATCGCCAAGTTCTCGGGCGAGCAGCTCAGCCTCGGTGCATCGGCCTTTGCCAGCTTCGCTGCGCTGATCTCGCTTAACTTGGCATTCATCAACCTGTTGCCAATCCCCGCCCTCGACGGCGGGCACCTCGCTTTCTACGCGGCCGAAGCGGTCCGTCGGAAGCCGGTGGGCGCGCGCGGTCAGGAAATGGCGTTCCGTGCCGGCGTGGCGATGATCCTTGCGCTGATGCTGTTCGTCACTGTCAACGACCTGCTGTCGCTGCCGATCTTCGGGCGATAGCGGGAGGATCGAAAAGGGTCGTTCGCGCGGAGGGACAACAGCGTTCCACAGCTTGATCGGGGACCGGCTATCGGGCAAGGGCGCACGCACGTGCCACCGGGCCGGATAATACGGCAGGTGGTGGGCGCATTTCGCGCAATTTGAATAAATCCGGACGGGAGTCCCACGTCAATGATCGCACGCGAATTTGCCGGTAAGCGCACCAAGCCGGGCATGACCAGGCTGGCGCTGTCCCTGCTGTGCGGCACGATGCTCGGCGGCTTGCCCGCGGCGGCATTTGCGCAAGATGTTCCGGCCGGCCCGGATGCCGGTGTGGCGGCACCCGCGCCCCAGGCCGACGTGATCCGCTCGATCTCGGTCGCCGGAGCGCAGCGGCTCGAACCCAACACGATCGTGTCCTACATCCGTCTGCGTACCGGCCAGGTCTACACCCAGGCGGCGGCGGACCAGGCGCTCAAGGATCTCTACGCGACCGAGTTGTTCTCGAGTGCGAACATCGTCAACAACAACGGCGACGTGGTCATCACCGTGGCCGAGAACCCGGTCATCAACCGCATCGTGCTGGAAGGCAACAAGCGGATCAAGTCGGACAAGATCACGCCCGAAATCAAGCTTGCCCCGCGCCAGATATTCACTCGTTCGAAGGTCCGCGCGGATGTCGCCCGGATCATCGAACTGTACAAGCGGCAGGGCCGCTTCGCCGCGACCGTCGAACCCAAGATGGTCGAGCTGTCGCAGAACCGCGTCGACGTGGTGTTCGAGATCAACGAAGGGCCCAAGTCCAAGGTCCAGCAGATCAACATCATCGGTAACGAGGCGTTCTCGGACGGCGACCTCAAGGACCAGATGATCACCAAGGAGGCGCGCCTCACGCGCTTCCTGAGCTCGAACACAAGCTACGATCCCGATCGCCTCGCGTTCGACCAGCAAAAGCTGCGCCAGTTCTACCTGACCGAGGGTTACGCCGATTTCCGGGTGATTTCGGCGGTCGCCGAGCTGACCCCCGACAAGAAAGACTTCATCATCACGTACGTGGTGGAAGAGGGCAAGCGGTACAAGTTCGGCGACGTCAACGTGCAGAGCCAGATCCGCGATTTCTCGAGCGAGGCGCTGACCACCAACCTGCCGATGAAGACGGGGGACTGGTACAACGCCAAGGCGGTCGAGGACACGACCGAGCAATTCACCGACCTGGCCGGGACGTTCGGTTACGCATTTGCCGATGTCACGCCCGAGTTCACACGCAACCAGGACGACCTGACGATGGACGTGACCTACGTCCTCAAGGAAGCGCCCCGGGTCTATGTCGAGCGGATCGACGTGAACGGCAACACGCTGACGCAGGACAAGGTCATTCGCCGCGAGTTCCGACTGGTCGAAGGCGACGCGTTCAACTCGCTCCAGGTCAAGCGCACCACCAACCGGATCAAGTCGCTCGGCTACTTCCAGGAGACCTTCGAGGTCGCGCAAAAGGACGGCAGCACGCCCGACCGGATCGTGCTCGAGGCCAACGTCGAGGAGCAGCCGACCGGGCAGTTGCAGCTTTCGGCGGGCTTTTCGTCGATCGAGAGCTTTATTCTTGCAGCCTCGATCCAGCAGCGCAACTTCCGCGGCCGTGGCCAGACGGTCGGCTTCGGAGTCAATTATTCGCGCTATTCCAAGAGCGCGAACATCAGCTTTTCCGAACCCTACGTGTTCGATCGCAATATCTCGATGGGCGTCGACATTTATCGCCGCGACCTCAACAGCTTCAACTACCTCAACAACGATCGCAACACGACCTTCCAGCAGACGACCACAGGCGGGCAAATCCGTCTCGGGGTCCCGCTGACCGAGTACATGTCGCTGGTCGGCAGCTACACGCTCAACTACGACGACGTCGGCCTCGATCAAAACCAGTTCTTCAGCGATCGGCAGAACCCGCCGACGTTTGAATGCGATCCGCTGCTGGCGGGCCGCTATCTGTGCGAAGCGGTGGGCAAGCGTACCAGTTCGATCGTCGGCGCCAACCTGGTCTACGATACGCTCGACAGCCGCCTGCGGCCGACCCGCGGACGCTCGATTTCGGCGGGCCTGGAGGTTGCCGGACTCGGTGGCTCGGTTAAGTTCGCGCGGCTTCGCGCCAAGGCCCAACAGTTCTGGCCGGTCGGGGGCGGGTTCATCTTCTCGGTCTCGGCCGAAGGCGGCGCGATCAAGGGCTTTGGCGGCGACGACGTCCGGCTGACAGACCGCTTCTTCCTCGGTGAACCGCAGATACGCGGGTTCGACATTCGCGGCGTGGGCCCGCGCGTGCTGCGCCAGCCGATCGTCGCCAATCCCGACGACCCGAACGATCCCGATGGCGTGCTGATTACCGATCGCCAGCGCGTGTCGGACGATTCGCTGGGCGGCAACTATTACTACCTCGGGCGCGCCGAACTCGAAATCCCACTCGGCAGCGGGGCCAAGGAACTGGGGCTGCGGCCTTCGATCTTCATGGATGTCGGTGCCCTGTGGGGTGTGCGCGATCCGGTGTTGCAGGCCAGCCCGTTCCCGGGTGGGATCAACTTCCCGCAACGCGATGCGAACGGGAATGCGCTCTATACTCAGGTGCTGACTGGCCCCGACGGCGTCGCGACCACAACCCTGGTCACCTCTCCGACAGCACCTGACGGCAGCGCCAATACAGCTCTGCTCAACAACATCTCGCCGTTCCAGGAGGTGTACCTGGGCGACACCCCGAGCCCGCGCCTGTCGATCGGCATCGGGGTCAACTGGAACTCGCCGTTTGGTCCGTTCAGGATAGATTTTGCTCACGCGCTCTTGAAGGAGCCCGGTGACGATACCAAGCGATTCACATTCAACGTAGGAACCCAATTCTAATGAAGAAAATCGTATTCGGCGCGGCTGCTGCCGCGCTGTCGCTCGGCCTCCCCGGCGTCGCGCACGCGCAGAAGGCCCCGTCCGCGGTGATCGTGGTGGTCAACACCGACCGCGTGTTCCGTGAATGCAACGCCTGCGTCGCGGCGCAGACCCAGCTCCAGAGCCTGGTCGCTTCGTCTCGTACGCGCGCCCAGGAGCTGGGCCAGCCGTTGCAGACCGAAGCCCAGTCGATCGAGCAGGCCGCCGCGGCGCTGCGCAACCAGACCGGCGCTGCCCGCACTTCCGGCGAAACCGCGCTCAACACCCGCGCGCAGGCGTTCCAGCAGCGTCAGACCGCTGCGCAGCAGGAACTGCAGCAGATGGAGCAGAACGTTCAGTCGACCCAGGCCAATGTGCTGCGCCAGATCAATGAGCGGCTCAACCCGATCATCAGCAGCGTGATGACCGCGCGCGGCGCCAATATCGCGCTCGACACCAACGCGACGCTCGCCCGTGCGGCCAGTCTCGACGTGACCGACCAGGTCCTCGCGCAGCTGAACGCGGCGCTGCCTTCGGTCAGCGTGACTCCGTTGCCGGCCCCCGCCGGTACGCCCGCGCCGCAGCCGCAACCCACACGATGAGCGAATCCGTGGCAGGTGCCGCCGGTCAGCCGCTGGATATCCGGCGGGTGATGGCGGCCCTGCCGCACCGCTATCCGCTGCTGCTGGTCGACCGGGTCAAGTCGATCGAACTCGGGGAGCGGATCCACGCGGTCAAGGCGGTCTCGTTCAACGAGCAGTTCTTCCAGGGGCATTTCCCCGGCCGTCCGATCATGCCGGGCGTGCTGCAGATCGAAGCGCTGGCGCAGGCCGCTGGCGTGCTCGGGATCGAGACGTTCGAGCTCGCCGGCACCGGCAAGCTGGTGATCTTCATGGCGATCGAGAACGCCAAGTTCCGTGCCCCCGTGGAACCCGGCTGCCTGCTTGATCTCGAAGTCGAGTTCGTCCGCAAGAGCACCCGGGTCTGCAAGTTCAAGGGCCGCGCGAGCGTCGAGGGCCAGACCACCTGCGACGTGGAATTCACCGCGATGATCGCCGACGCGCCAAGCTCCTAGTAATCGAGCTCGCGTCCGCGCGCTCGTCCTCGGTGCTTTGCTCTCCGCTTCGCTTCGAGGGTCCTGCGGGCGCCCATTCGGGCTTGCGGTCTGCTGGTCGCAGACCGTGCTCTCGCGGACGCTTGCCTTTTGGACCATTGGCGGCTAACCGCGCCGCTTTCCACCCACAGCTGGACCGGTCGGTACCGTTCCGAGGCTACGGAGACTTGCCATGAAGGCCGATACCCACCCCGATTACCACACCATCACGGTCAAGATGACCGATGGCACCGAATTCCAGACCCGCTCGACCTGGGGCGCGGAAGGCGACACGCTGCAGCTCGACATCGATCCGACCAGCCACCCGGCGTGGACCGGCGGCAAGCAGCAGCTGCAGGAAGGCGGCCGCGTGGCCAAGTTCAACCAGCGTTTCGGCGGGCTCAGCCTCAAGAAGGGCTGATCGGGCTTTCGATCGATCCGGTACCAAGAGGGCGGTCCATCGGGCCGCCCTTTTTCGTGGCGTGGCTCAGACCGGTTCGAGCACGTGATGAGGGGTGGCCGGAAGCGCCACCGCGATCGGCATCCCGACCGCGATCTCTCCACCGTGCTCGACCACGCCCATCACCCCGCACTTGCGGTTGAGCGTGCCGTCGGGCCGCTTCTCGACCATCTGTGCAAGCAACCCGGGACGAAACGCTTCGATCTGGCCGCACGGATTGCGCAGGCCTGTTAACCGCACGACGGCGTCGCCGATCTGCAACCGGGTATGGGTGGGCAGCCCCAGCAGGTCGATCCCGCTCGTTGTGAGGTTCTCGCCCAGATCGCCTGACTCGATCGCAAAGCCGTTACCGCGAAGTTCGTCGAACAGTTCGGCGTGGAGCAGGTGGACCTGGCGTAAATTGGGCTGGTCGGGGTTCATGCGGATGCGTGAGAGGTGCTGGACCGTCACTCCCGCGTGCGCATCGTGTTCGACGCCAAGTCCCGCAATCAGCGTCAGCCGTTCGCATGGTGCCTTCGAAAATGCGTGCCCAGCGCTTCGTGCAAGGCCCACGATCCGTGCGCTGATCATCGCCATTCCTTCTCGCGGTACCACTTGGTGATGACATATTTCGCGCCCTTGCGCACTTTCATGCCGTGATGGAGCGTGTTGGGATTGGGTCGACCGTCCGGCCGCCGGTTGTTCCATGCCAGGAGCTTGCCGGTTTCGGGCTGGATAATTTTGCGCGCTACGCCAAATCGAGTGCCGCCGCCCGCCTCGACGTCATTGAGGTAGACCATGAAAGTCCAGGTCCGTTGCCCGGCGACTGAGCAGTAGCGTTCCCAGTCGGCGCCATCAGGTTCGAAGTAATCGGTGTGCGCCTTGAATTCCTGCCCGACAGCGTAACGCTGCCCTTGCACCGGCTCACCGAAGGCCGGATCGATCCGGTTGAGCGCGAACAGTCGCGCTTCGAGCGCGCGCACCGCCGGTTGGTCCGGATTCAAGTCGCAAGTCTCGCTGGTGCGAAAATAATGGTCGCCGTTGGCATCGGCGATCGTCGATGGCCGCCGGTCGGCATCGATCAGCGCAATCAGGTCGGTACACAGGTCAACATCGAGGAACCGTTTCATCTGGAACAGTTCGAGCTTGGGGAAGGGCGCGCGCTGCACCCCCGCCGTCGCGGCAAGGATTTCGGCCGAGGATTCGCCGGGCTGAATCATCCGTGCGCTGATAGGCGACCGGCGCTCGCGAAACAATCTTGCGTGAACACAGCGTAGGGGCAGTTTTCGCTTCTCAAATCCGGCCGCCTATGCAACAGGCGCTCGCCCGCGTGGGAACCGTCTTGACGGCATGCCGCGCAGGCCTAACAGCCCCGCCTCACGGCATGCTTGCGGGCATATGGCGATCGTAGCTCAGTTGGTTAGAGCGCCGGTTTGTGGTACCGGAGGTCGGGGGTTCGAGACCCCTCGATCGCCCCATTTCCCCCTTGTAATGCCGCGCTTTTCCTGGCCCACACGGCGGGCCGCGCGCGGGGCATTTGTAATGACGGCTTTCTGGGACCAAGCGGACTACGACGACCACGAACTGGTCGAACTGGTCCATGACCGGGCTTCCGGCCTGACCGCGATCATCGCGCTCCATTCGACTCATCTCGGTCCGGGCGCGGGCGGCACCCGCTTCTGGCACTATGCCGAATCCGCCGATGCGATGCGCGACGCGCTCCGCCTCAGCCGCGGGATGAGTTACAAGAACGCGATGGCCGGGCTGCCGATGGGCGGCGGCAAGGCAGTCATCCTGGCGGGCAAGGATCGCCGCAAAACTCCCGAAATGCTGGCTGCGTTCGGCGAAGCGGTGGAATCGCTCGGCGGGCGTTACGTTACCGCCGAAGACGTCGGCATCTCCGAGGCTGACATGGTCGCGGTGTCACAGCACACGCGCTTCGTGTCGGGTTTGCCAGTGGGCGAAGGGGAAGCCGGGGGGGATCCGGGGCCGTTTACCGCGATGGGAATCTACCACGGCATCAAGGCGGCGGTTGAGCACAAGCTGGGCAAATCTTCTCTCAATGGCGTGCGGGTGGCGGTGCAGGGCACCGGCAGCGTCGGCGGCGGAGTCGCGCGCCTGCTTCACAAGGACGGCGCGCGGCTGGTGGTGGCCGACGTCGATGAGGCGCGGGCCAAAACTCTCGCCCGCGAAGTCGACGGCGAGGCGGTCGCGCCCGAACAGATCATGTCGGTCGCGTGCGACGTGTTCAGCCCCAACGCGCTTGGCGCGATCCTGAACGAGGAGGGCATTGCCCGGCTCGATTGCCCGATCGTCGCGGGCGGAGCGAACAATCAGCTCGCTCGTGCCGAACACGGCCGCCTGCTGGCCGAACGCGGGATACTTTACGCACCCGACTACGTGATCAACGCCGGCGGGATCATCTCGGTCACGCTCGAATACCTGAGCCGGACGCAAGGCCAGGCGTGCGACATCAACGAAGTGCGCAAGCGGCTCGCGCAGATCCCCGATCGTCTTCGCACCATCTGGCAGGAAAGCGATAGCACGGGTGTGTCATCCGATCAGGTGGCCGACCGCATGGCGCAAAAGCTGATCGGCCGCTGATCGCTGATCGGGCGGGCTGGTCTAACGGCCACTTGCCGCGCCAGACGCCGCCTGCCAAAGCAACATCGACAAGTATCGATGCACGGCTTCGCCAATCCAAAGCGCTTTTTGAGCATCGCGCGGCCTCTGACGCCGTGGCTGCTGACGCTTGGCCTGCTTATCACGGGTGCAGCACTGGTCTGGGCCCTGACCCAGGTCCCCGCCGAGCGGCTGCAAGGCCAAACGGTGCGCATCCTGTTCGTCCACGTCCCGACCGCCTGGCTGGGCATGGCGGGCTGGATGACGATTGCTGCGGCGAGTCTGGCTGAGATCGTCTGGCGCCATCCGCTGAGCGCAATCGCAGGACGCGCCGCGGCCCTGCCGGGAGCGGTCTTTACCGCCTTGTGCCTGATCACAGGATCGCTGTGGGGCCGGCCTGCGTGGGGTACATGGTGGGTGTGGGATGGCCGGCTGACCAGCATGCTGGTGCTGCTATTCCTGTACCTTGCCTATATCGCGCTGGCTGGGGCCACCGCGCGCGAAGGAGCGTCAAGCCGCATCCCGGCGATTTTCGGGCTGGTCGGGATCGTCAACCTTCCGGTGATCCATTTCTCGGTGATCTGGTTCTATTCGATCCACCAGCGGCCCAGTCTGTCGCTCGGAAAATCGGCGATGGCGCCCGATTTCTACTGGCCGCTGCTCGCCTCGACCGTGGGCTTCACCTGCCTGTTCGCCGCAGTCGTGCTGATGCGAATGCGCGCGCTGCTCGCCCAGGCGCAGGCCGAGGCGCGCCTCCGCCGCCGTGCGCGAGATGCGGACCTGGATCCGGTGACGGCCTGATGCGCGAGACGCTGGATCCGTGGCCGTTCGTGATCGCCGCTTACGCGCTCGTAATCGTGGGCACGCTGGTGCTGGCAGGATGGAGCTGGCTGGAGATGCGCCGTGCCGAGCGCCGTCGCGCCGAAAACCAGCGCGATGGAGCCCGGCGATGAACGGTGCGCCGCGGTCCCTGGCTCCCAAGCACCAGAGGCTGGCATTGGTCGTCGCGGCCGTGGTGGCGCTGGTGGCCGCCGCGGTGATCGCGACCTGGGCGCTGCGCAGCCAGGCGAGCTACTTCTATGTGCCCAGCGAGATCGTGAAGGATCACCCGGCGCCCGGCCGCGCAGTGCGGCTGGGCGGAATGGTCGAGAAAGGCTCGATCGTGACCGAGCCCGATGGTGTGACGATCCATTTCGTGGTCGGCGACGGCACCGCGCGGGTCCCGGTTCGCTACACCGGCATCGTGCCCGACTTGTTCGTGGAAAACTCGGGTGTGGTGGCCGAAGGGCGAATGCAGGCCAACGGCACATTCGTCGCGGATACCCTGCTCGCCAAGCACGATGAGAACTACGTCCCGCGTGAGCTTGAAGAAATGACCGCGGCGCAGAAGAAGCTGGTGGTCGAGGAAGCCACCGCCCGGTGATCGCCGAGCTTGGTCTTGCCGCGCTGTGGCTCGCCGCCGCACTCGCCGCGCTGCAACTGGTTGCGGGGTTCCTTGCCGCGCGCCACGGCGATGGCGATGCAGGGGAACTTGCGGTCCTGATCCGTCCCGCGGCAGTGGTGCAGGGTGCAGTCTGCGCATTCGCCTTCGCGATGCTGATCTGGCTGTTCGCGCGGACCGATCTGTCGGTCAAGTTGGTGGCGATGAACTCGCATTCGGCCAAGCCGCTCATCTTCAAGGTGGCAGGCGCGTGGGGCAATCACGAAGGCTCGATGCTGCTGTGGGTGACGGTGATGTCGGCCGCCGGCGCGCTGATCGCAGCGGTCGAACGACGGCTGCCCGAACGCACGATGCATGCGACGCTGGCCGCGCAAGGCTTCGTCGCGCTCGGTTTCTATGCGTTTCTGCTGTTCGCCTCCAATCCGTTCGAACGGCTTCCGATCCCGGCGGTGGAGGGCAACGGCCTCAACCCGCTGTTGCAGGACATCGGCTTGGCGTTCCATCCGCCGACGCTGTACCTGGGTTACGTCGGGCTGTCGGTCGCGTTCAGCTTCGCGGTGGGCGCACTGCTGACTCGCCAGGTGACCCCCGATTTCGCGCGCGCTATGCGGCCATGGGTGCTGGGCGCGTGGATATTCCTTACAGTCGGCATCACCGCGGGCTCGTACTGGGCCTATTACGAGCTTGGCTGGGGCGGCTGGTGGTTCTGGGACCCGGTCGAGAACGCGTCGTTGATGCCGTGGCTGGCGGCGACCGCGCTGCTCCATTCGGCAAGCGTGCTCGCCGCCCGCGATGCGCTGCGCGCATGGACGATCATGCTGGGAGTGGTGGCGTTCTCGATGAGCATGATCGGGACCTTCCTGGTCCGCTCGGGCATCCTCACCAGCGTCCACGCATTCGCGGTCGATCCTGAACGCGGCGCGTTCATTCTGGGCTTGCTGGCGATCTATATCGGCGGTGCATTGGCGGTATTCGGCTTGCGCGCGAACACCGTGGCCGAAGGCGAGCGGTTTGCGCTGGTCAGCCGCGAGGGCGCGCTGGTGGTCAATAACGTGTTTCTCTCCGCCATACTCGGGGTGGTGCTGCTCGGCACATTATACCCTCTGCTGACCGAAGCGATGGGCGTGCGGGTTTCTGTCGGCCCTCCGTACTTCGATCCGGCGGCGGCGATCTTTGCGCTGCCGATGTTGCTGGTGATGGCGGCTGGTCCGCTGCTGCAGTGGCGGGGAGACCGGCTCGCGCGCATTCAGCGGCCGCTGATTTTCGCAGCGTTGGTAGCGCTGGCGGCGCTGGTGGCGGTGTTCGCGCTGGCGGGGCCGGGCATGCTGCCGCTGCTGGGCCTGGCGTTCGGCGCCGGCCTTGCGATCGCCAGCCTCCTGCCCTTGCGCGGCCGCAACCTGCGACGGGTGCCGCTGGCGACCTGGGGGATGGTCGTCGCCCACTTCGGCATCGCGGTCGCCCTGGTCGGCATGGCGAGCGACAGCGCGTTCAGCGAGGAAAAGCTGGCCGCGCTCAAGGTGGGTGATGCGGCTCACGTGGGCCCTTGGGAAGTGACCTTGCAATCGGTCATGCCGGTCGCCGGGCCGAACTGGAACGCGCTCGAAGGCGTGATGTTGGCGAGCTATGCTGGCGGCACGCCGGTGCGGCTCGCACCCCAGGCGCGCAGCTTCTGGACTCCCCCGCAAGAGACCACGGAGAGCGCGCTGGACACGCGCTGGAACGGCCAGCTCTATGCGGTGCTGGGCAAGGCCGCCGATGGCGAGCGGTGGCAGGTGCGGCTATGGTGGAAACCGTTCGTGACGCTGATATGGTTTGGCGGATTGCTGGTGGCGTTTGGTGGGGTTCTGGCGCTGATCGGGCGCGTATTCGCGGACCTCAAGCGCCGCACCATTATTCGCAAGGTTGCCCAGCGGAAGGCGGCAACCGCGCCATGAAATCGTGGCGCTTCTTCCTGCCGCTGGCGGTGTTCGCAGCCTTCGTCGGTGTCGCCGGATGGCAGTTGACCGGTACCAAGGACGAATTCGTCCATTCCACCATGGTCGGCAAGCCGATCCCGCCGTTCGCGATGCGCGCAGCGTCGCCCGACCGGCCCAGGGCTGGCGCTGGCCGATCTCAAGGACGGCCGGCCCAAGCTGCTCAACATCTGGGCGAGCTGGTGCGTGCCATGCGCGGCCGAGGCCCCGCAGCTGGCGCAACTGAAAGCGCAAGGGGCGACGATCGTCGCGGTCGCGATCCGTGATCGGCCCGAGGATGTCGCGGCTTTTCTCGCACGCTACGGCAACCCGTTCGCCCGCATCGGCGCTGACGACTTGTCGGAACTGCAGCTGTCGATCGGCAGCTCGGGGGTGCCAGAAACGTTCGTCGTCGATGGCCAGGGCGTGATCCGCTACCAGCACATCGGTGATATCCGTGCCGATCAGGTGCCGATGATCCTCGAAAAGCTGCACGAGGCGGGCGCGTGAGGCTGTTCCTCGTCTTGCTGCTGGCGCTGGGCGCGGTCACGGTGGCCGCACAGGACACGATGCCGCCCGCGCCATATGCCTATCGCCAGCTTGACGACCCGGCGCTCGAAGCGCGCGCGCAGGGCCTGATGGAAACCCTCCGCTGTCTCAAGTGCCAGAGCCAGTCGATTGCGGACAGCGACGCGCCGATGGCCGGCGACATGCGCCATCAGGTGCGCACCCGCATCGCCGCGGGGGAGGATCCTGAGCATATCCGGCAGTGGATGATGGATCGCTATGGCGATTATGTCAGCTACGCCCCGCAGGTGAGCCGCACCACCTGGCCGCTGTTTGCCGGACCGCTGGTATTGCTCGCACTCGCAGGTGTGCTGATGTGGCGCCGGTTCGGAAAGCGCCGCCGGTGAGCTTCCTACCGATTATCCTGCTCGCGGCAGCTGCCTTTGCCGTCGCCGTGCTGGTCTTGCGCCTACCGCGAACCGGTTGGGCGCTGTTCGGTGCCGCGTTGCTGTTCGGGCTGGCAGGGTATGCCCTGCAGGGGTCGCCCGGCCAGGCCGGCGCGCCCAAGGCGGCTGTGGACCAGGCGGCCGGCGTCGGCGTGGCGCTGGTGGACGCCCGCCGCGAACTGTACGGCCCGGCGCCTCCCAGCCGCTTCGTCACCATGGCCGACGGGTTCGCGCGGCGTGGCCAGTTCGCCGATGCCGCCGGAATCCTGCGCGGCGCGATCGAAGACAACCCGCAAGATGGCGAGGGCTGGCTGGCACTCGCCAACGCGCTGGTCGAGAATGCCGAAGGGCAACTGACCCCCGCGGCGATGTACGCCTTCAGCCGTGCCGAGCATATTGACCGCGCCAGCCCCGGACCCGGATTTTTTCTTGGCGTGGCGCTGATCAATTCGGGCCGGCCGATCGACGCGCGCAAGCTGTGGCAGGACATGCTGACCCGCGCGCCGGCCGATGCTCCCTGGCGCGAGGGTCTGAAGGAACGGCTTGACCGGCTGGACGTTCTGATCGCGCAAATGGGGACCCAGTGACCATTCGCGCTCTGCGTTGCGGGGCGCATGACGCGGTGCTAAGCGCCGCGCCCCTTATGATGCAAATCCCAGATCAATGAGCGCTCCGCTCGCGCAGGGCGCGTCAGGCGGTAAGTCGACGAGCGCCAAGGTGAAGCTGGCGGTCGGTGCGATCGGCATCGTGTTCGGCGATATCGGCACCAGCCCCATCTATGCCTTTCGCGAAACCTTCGTCGGGCCGCATCCGCTGACGCTCGACACCCTTCACCTGATGGGCGTGGTCAGCCTGATCTTCTGGGCGATGACGATGATCGTCTCGCTTCAATATGTCGCAATCCTGATGCGCGCGGACAACAAGGGGCAGGGCGGCACGCTGGCGCTGGTCGCGTTGATCTCGCGCAAGATCGGTGGGACCAATCGCGGCTGGATCGCGATCATGCTGGGCGTGTTCGCGACCTCGCTGTTCTATGGCGACAGCATGATTACGCCCGCGGTATCGGTGCTGTCAGCCGCCGAGGGATTGATCACCGTCGATCCACGGCTCGGTGAGTACGTCATTCCTCTGGCGCTGGCGCTGCTGATTGCCCTGTTCCTGCTCCAGAAGCGTGGGACGGCGACCATCGGCAAGCTGTTTGCGCCGATCATGCTGGTCTACTTTATAACCCTGGCGGTGCTGGGGATCATCCATATCCTCGATTATCCGGGCGTGCTCGCCGCGCTCAATCCCTGGTACGCGGTCCAGTTCTTCCTGACCGACAAGCTGCTGGGCTTTCTCGCGCTCGGCTCAGTCGTGCTCGCGGTGACCGGGGCCGAGGCGCTTTACACCGACATGGGCCATTTTGGCCGCGGCCCTCTGCGGCTGAGCTGGTTCGGCTTCGTCATGCCCTGCCTTCTGCTCAACTATTTCGGCCAGGCGGCGATGATCATGAACCTCGAGGCCGCGGCGGCCGCCGAGGCAATCCAGAACCCGTTCTTCGTGATGGCCAGCGAAAGCTTCCGCCTGCCTCTGGTGCTGCTGGTGATGTGCGCCAGCTTCATCGCCAGCCAGGCGGTGATCTCGGGCGCGTTCTCGGTCACCCAGCAGGCGATCCAGCTCGGCTTCGTGCCGCGCCTGTCGATCCTCCACACGAGCGAGACCGAGCACGGGCAGATCTACATCCCGTTCGTCAACTGGGTATTGATGATCGCGGTGATCCTGCTGGTGCTGACATTCCGCAATTCGTCCAACCTGGCCAGCGCTTATGGCATCGCGGTGACCGGGGCGATGCTGATCGATACCTGCCTGATGGCGGTGCTGTTCGTCGCAGTATGGCGCTGGAAGCTGTGGATGGCGCTGCCGGTGGCGGGCGTGTTCTTCCTGGTCGACGGCGCGTTCTTTGGGGCCAACCTGCCGAAGGTGCCCGATGGCGGCTGGTTCCCGCTGCTGGTCGGCGCCATCGCGTTCACGCTGCTGACGACCTGGGCACGCGGGCGCAAGTTGATGCGTGATCGGATGAGCGAGGTCGCGCTGCCGATCGCGATCTTCGCCAAGAGCGCGCGCAATTCGGCCACGCGTGTGCCGGGGACGGCGATTTTCATGGCATCCAACACCGGCGGCGTCCCGAGCGCGCTGCTGCACAACATCAAGCACAACAAGGTGCTGCACGAACGGGTGGTGATCCTGACGATCGAGATCGCCGATTTTCCCTATGTGGATCCGGCGGAACGGTTCGAAATCCACACGGTCAGCGACGGGCTGTACCGCGTGGTCCTCCATTTCGGCTTCATGGAAGAGACCGACGTCCCCGCCGCTCTCAAGGGCAACGATGCCTGTGGCGGCATGTTCGATATGATGCACACCAGCTTCTTCCTGAGCCGGCAGACCCTGATCGCATCGAAGCGGCCGAGCATGGCGGTATGGCGCGAAAAGCTGTTCGCGTGGATGCTCCGCAATTCGGCGACCGCGATGGAATTCTTCCGCCTGCCGCCCAACCGGGTGGTCGAACTCGGAAGCCAGGTTCAGATCTGATCGCTCAATCGGTCGGCGGCTGATCCTGCAACGGCTCGTCGCGGTCCTCGAAGCTCAGGCCGTGGCGCAGCAACATCGGAATCTGGGTGAACGTGAACAGGAAACTGAGCGGCATGAATACCCACAGCTTGGCCCACAGCCACGTCTCAAAGCCGCCGTTGTCGGCATTGTAGAAAAACCGAATCCCCTCGTTCAGCGCGGCGAGGAAGGCAAAGAACAACCCCCAGTTGCGCGACAGCTTGAGCCAGCCGGCGTGATCGACACCTTCGAATGCCGCTCCGAGCAGGACTTGGAGCAAGGCGGTGCCGCGCGCGTAGCCAATCAGCAGCGATACGGCGAACAGCAGGTAGATCACCGTCGGCTTCACCTGCACCCAGAAAGGGTCGCCGAAGAAGATCGTCAGGCCGCCAAAGCCGACGATCAACGCCGTGGACAGCCACAGCATCGGCGAAACGCGGCCGAACTTGAAGCGCGAAAACAGCAGCGCGGCGACGGCTGCGACGATGAATGCGCCGGTCCCGCGTATGATCGCGGCGATGGTGCCGGCCATGTCGTTACCGCCCGGATCGGATAGCTTGAACACCGCCAGGAACACGATCAGCGGACCGTAATCGACCGCGACGTTGAGCCATCCCGATGGCTTGCGCTTGCCCGCGTCGCTCATCACGCCACTCCCGCGATCACGCGCGCGACCAGATCAGGGTCAAACGGGCGCAAGTCGTCGATTTTCTCGCCCACGCCGATCGCGTGAATCGGCAGGCCGAACTGCTCGGCTGCCGCGACCAGCACCCCGCCGCGCGCGGTGCCGTCGAGCTTGGTCATGACCAGGCCGGTAACCCCTGCGACTTCCCGGAATATCTCGATTTGCGCCAGCGCGTTCTGTCCGTTGGTAGCGTCGAGCACCAGGATCACGTCGTGCGGTGCTTCGGGGTTGAGCCGCCCAAGGACGCGGCGAATCTTGGCCAGCTCGTCCATTAGCTCGCGCTTGTTCTGCAATCGGCCGGCGGTGTCGACGATCAGTGCGTCGGTCCCTTTGGCGGTAGCTTCCCTGACCGCATCGAAAACGATCGAGGCCGGGTCGCCGCCTTCCGCGCCCTTGACAAGCGGCACGCCCACCCGTTCGGCCCAGGTCGCCAGCTGGCCGATCGCGGCCGCGCGAAAGGTATCGCCGGCCGCCAGCATCACGTTGTAATCGTCTTCCTGCAACCAGTGTGCGAGCTTGGCGATGGTGGTCGTCTTACCGCTGCCATTGACCCCGATGACCAGGATCACTTGCGGGCGCGGAAAGGCGACGATTTCGAGCGGCTTGGCGACCGGGCGCAGGATGGCGGCGATCTCTTCGGCCACTGCTTCCTTGAGCTCAAGCTCGGTTACGCCAAGCCCGAAGCGCTTTTCAGCGAGCTTGTCGCGGATGCGGCGGGCGGCGGCGGGGCCAAGGTCGGACACGATCAGAGCATCCTCGACATCATCGAGCGTCGTGTCATCCAGCTTGGCGGTACCAACCACCCCGGTGAGGTTCTGGCTGAGCTTTTCGGAGGTCTTGCGGAATCCACCAAACACGCGCTCGGTCCAGCTGGGTTCGCTCATACGAGCAGGCCTTCTTCAATAGAGGTGGGCGTGACACTGACGATTGCGCCGCGCGGCGTTCCGGCCGGCAGGCGGACACGAGCGAAGTTTTCCGAATAGCCGGTCCCGTCGGCTTCCGCGAGAACCGAGATGGGGATGCCGATTTGCATGCGCAGCCAGGTGTCGCGAACGTCTGCAATCGCACGACGCATGGCACCGGCGCGAGCCTTGATCACCTGCCGGTCAATTTGCGGCATGCGCGCCGCAGGCGTTCCCGGCCGGGGTGAATAGGGAAACACATGGCCGTGCACCACGCCCAGGTCTCGCACGATTGCAAGGTTGGCGGCGTGATGTTCGTCAGTCTCGGTGGGAAAGCCGGCGATCAGGTCGGCGCCGATCGCTATTTCCGGCCGACGTGCGCTCAGCCGGCGCACCAGCGCGATCGCGTCGTCGCGCGAATGGCGCCGCTTCATCCGCTTGAGGATCAGGTCGTGGCCGTGCTGCAACGATAAATGAACGTGCGGCATTACGCGCGCATCGCCGACGATCAGCTCTTCGAGCAGCGGGTCGATCTCGATCCCGTCGAGAGAAGACAGCCGGAGCCGCCGCAGGGAAGGAAATTCGCGCAGGATCGCGGCCACCAGATCGCCAAGACGGAGCGATCCCGCCAGGTCATGTCCCCAACTGGTCAGGTCGACCCCGGTCAGGACAAGCTCGCCTGCGCCGCCGGCCAGGTCCCGCTCGATATCGCGCAAGGCATGCGCGATCGTCAGCGAGCGGCTCAGGCCTCGGCCTTGCGGGATCACGCAAAAGGTGCACGCATGATCGCACCCGTTCTGCACCGCAACGAAAGCGCGGGTATGGAGCCGCGTGGTCGAAGCGACCTCGGGCGACACGTTCCACGCACGCGGATCGAGTTTCTTGCCGTTGCCGACGATGCCATCGACCTCACTCATCGATCCGATCGCCTCGCGCTCGATCTCGGCCGCGCAGCCCGTCACCATCAATCGCGCATCAGGCTGCAGACGGCGGGCGCGGCGGATCGCCTGACGGGTCTGGCGCACCGCCTCGGCGGTGACCGCGCACGAATTGATCACAATCACACCGGATTCGCGGCCAAGGATGGCGCGCATGCGTTCGCCTTCGGCCAGGTTCATCCGGCAGCCGAGCGAGATGACCTGCACGCTCACGCGAACGCGCCCCATTCAAATTCGCCGCGAAAGCTTTCCGTGGCAGGACCGGTCATGACCATGCGCCCATCGGCGCCCCATTCGATGTCGAGGTCGCCGCCGGGAAGGGTGACGGTGGCTTGCCGACCGGAAAGCAGCCCGCGCCGGATCGCCGCGACCGTGGTCGCGCAGGCGCCCGTGCCGCACGCACGGGTCAGGCCGGCGCCACGTTCCCACACCCTGAGCGTGATGGATCCGGGGCCGGTAACTTGTGCCACGTTGACGTTGATGCGCTCGGGGAACACCGGGTCATGCTCGATCTCGGGGCCGAGACGCTCGATCGGGATGCTGGCGAGGTCGGCCACGAAGAACACCGCGTGCGGATTGCCGACATTGACCGCTACGGGCGTCTCCAGCATTTCCCAGGCCAGCGGCATGGCGAGCGTATCGAGCGGATAGGCGAGCGGTATCTGGTCCCAGCTAAAGCGCGGTTCACCCATGTCGATCCGCGCGCCGCCTGCAGACGGTTCTAGCGTGATCGGGCCCCCGGCCGTCTCTACCGTTGCGGCGCTACCATGGAGCAGGGCCACCGCCCGGCTGGCGTTGCCGCACGCTTCCACTTCGCCCCCGTCAGCGTTGAAGATGCGCATGCGGAAATTGGCGCTGGTCGACGGTTCGAGCAGGATCAACTGGTCGCAGCCGATCCCGGTGCGGCGATCGGCCAGCGCGGCCGCCATCGCCGGCCCGATCGGCGGCAACGCCTCGGTCCGCGCATCGAGCACGACGAAGTCGTTGCCGAGGCCGTGCATCTTGACGAAGGGTACCCGCATCGCGGGCGGGCTCTATGCGGGGGGAGCGTTCGCGTCCAGTGGCGAGGGATCAGCCGACCTTGCGTTGATCCGGCTTCGCTTCGCCCGCTTTCGTCGGCGCGACGAGCGGCTTGGGGTCGGCTGGGGTCGTGAGGGTTGTCAGCAACCCGAGATTGGCCAATCGTGTGCGCACATCCTGGGCGCTTTCGGGCCGGCCGTAGAAATACCCCTGACCCTTGAGCTGGCCCATGGACTGAAGCTTGTCGAGGATGGCCGGGGTTTCGATTCCCTCGGCTGTGATCGGCAAATCGAGGCCACCGCCCAGCGACACGATCGCGCGCACGAGCTTGTCGCTGTCCTCGCCGTCGTTGAGCTCGGCGACGAAGCTGCGGTCGATCTTCAGCCGGTCAAACGGCAGGGTTCGCAATTGCGAAAGACTGGAAAAGCCGGTCCCGAAATCATCGAGGCTGATTGTCACGCCCTGGTTCTTGAGGCTGGTGATGATCGAGCGCACGACGCCGATGTTTTCGTGCAGGCAGCTTTCGGTGATCTCGACGTCGAGCCGTGCGGGCGGGAAGTTGTGCCGCACCAGCATCTTGAGCAGCTTTTGCGAAAACCACGGGTCGCGCAGTTGCACGGGTGAGATATTGATCGAGAGCGACAGGCTGGGGTCCCAGGTTTTGGCGTCCTCCAGAGCCTGTTCGATCAGGCTCTCGCTGAGATCACCAATCGCACCGATTTCCTCGGCGACCGGAATGAACAATTCGGGCTTGATCGTTCCCAGCTTGGGCGATTGCCAGCGCGCGAGCATCTCGAACCCGGCCAGCTTGCCGCTGACGAGATCGATCTGCTGTTCGTAATACGGCACGAACTCGCCCAGCGGGATACCCCGGCGAATACCGTTTTCGAGCTCGCTGCGGAAACGCAGTTCGCTCTCCATCGATTCCTCGAACCAGAAGTAGCGGTTTTTGCCGTGCTTCTTGGCGTGGTACATCGCGATATCGGCGCGGTGGACGAGCGTCTCGGCGTCGGCCGAGGGCACCGGTGGACCTCGGCGGACAATATCGGCGGCCATCCCGACCGACACGGTCACCTCGATCATCAGGCCATTGCATTCGATCGGCTGGGCGATGCGGTCGATCAGCAGGCTGGCGAACTGGTCGATGCGGTCGGGGCTGCGCGGGTCGAACGGCACCACGCACGCGAATTCATCGCCCCCGTGGCGCGCCAGCAAGCCATCCTTGGGCAGCAACGTGCGGATGCGGTCGGCTGTAGTCCGGAGCAGGATGTCACCCGCCAGATGGCCGTTGAGATCGTTGACCAGCTTGAAATTATCGAGATCGACCATCACGAAAGCGACCGATCGTCCGTCGGCCTTTACGCTTGCCAACAGCGCGTCGGTCGCCGGTCCGATGCTGCGTCGGTTGAGCGCGTCGGTCAGTGGATCGATTTCGGCGAGCTGGCGGGCCAAATCCTCGGCCTTGCGGCGCTCGGCGATTTCGAGCGTCAGCTCGGCATAGCGGCGCCAGCCGAAGATCACGAGCGCAATGTTGAGCAGCAACGCGTTCACGAGCAGGGGATCGGGCGCTGCCCCCACCCCCATCCACGAACGGATGACCTGGGGCATGACCATTCCGCCGGTGCCGACAAACAGCAGGATTGCAGCCACCGCAATGCCAAGCGCGACAATGTCCCGCTCCGCGCGACCCATCTTTGGTTCGCGCGGTTTCCGCCGAGCAGCTTTGGCAATCTTGCTGAGCAACCACGCCCCCTGACGTTGCGAATGGTTCCCTATCGCTTATGGGGTTGAAAATTAAGTTAAGCCCCGCGTGCGAGCCGCTACCGAGAAAGGAACCCAATGCCCCGGCGATACTGGCTGATGAAATCGGAGCCCGATGTCTACGGCTGGGACGATCTCGTCGCCGAGGGCGAGGGCACCTGGGACGGGGTGCGCAACTACCGTGCCCGTAACAATCTGGCCGCGATGAAAGTCGGCGACCGGGCCTTCTTCTATCATTCGAACATCGGCAAGGAAGTGGTCGGTGTGATCGAGATCAGCGTGGCCGGCCTTGCGGACCCCAGCGATGACACGGGGACGTGGGCCTCGGTCAAGGTCAGGCCGGTCGAGAAACTCGTGCGACCGGTCACGCTGGCAGCCATCAAGGCTGAGCCCAAGCTGGCCGAAAGCGAAATCATCAAGCAGTCACGCCTGAGCGTGGCCGAGTTGCGACCAGCCGAATGGAAGACGATTCTTCGCATGGCGGAAGGTTGAATCGGAACGTTTCCCGACACTTGGCCGTTGATGGGATGAGACGGCGGCAAGTGTGTCGCCGCACCATATCAAGGAGAACCATCATGGGTGAACTGAAGGACAAGGCCAAGGGCCTCGGCAACGAAATCGCTGGCAACACCAAGCAGATGTCGGGCGATCCCGAGACCCGTGCCGAAGGCGCGGCGCAGGAACGCAAGGGCGAAGCCCAGAACCTCAAGGGTGAGGTCAAGGGCGCTCTCGGCGACAAAGTCTGAGCCCACGCTACGCGTTAAATGAAAAGGGCCGCCCGGCTGCGGGCGGCCCTTTTTCTGTGGATCATCGCGGCTCGCGGTGAACGAACACGATTAATGTCCCGCGGCGCGACAAGGGCGCAAATGCGGGGAGCGCAATGGTTTCCGGGTTGTTAACACCTTCGCCATGCGACGCTCCCTTGTTCTCACCGATGAATCGGCCCGCCACCCCTTTCGTGCCTCGCTTCCGCCGCACGTCTGCCATGTCACCGCGCCGGTCGCTACCCGGCCATCGTGGGTGATTACACGCGATGATGTGCACGGCTTCGTCGGCGCCTACTTCGCGTGCCTGGCGGCTGTCGCGGTTTTCATAGTCTAGGGCTGCGCGGCGCGCTCGGCGCGCAGCAGCAGCAGTCCGAGCCAGGCTGAAATCAGGCACATCGCCGCGCTCAGCAGCAGGTGATGGACGATATCGATCCCCAGAGCTGACAGGCCCGTGGCGAGCAGCGAGCCCACCACCATCGCGCCCGAATTGACGATATTGTTCGCCGCGATCGTGCGCGCGGTCTGGGTCTTGGGCACGAAAGTCGTCAGGAACGCGTAAAGCGGCACCACGAACATCCCGCCCGATACCGCGATGCCCAGCAGGCACAGCAGGAGCGGGATCGCCATCGGATGCGCCACGAACTCCGCCACGTCGAACAGTCCCGTGGGATCCGGCGTCCACGTCCGGCAGACCAGGTAGAAACCGAGCACGAACACGCCCATCGCGATCACCGACAGCGGCGAATAACGGGCAGATACCGTCCCCTTGAGCAGCGCATTGACCGAAACCGAACCGATCGCGACGCCGATCGAGAAGATCACCAGGAACAGGCTGGCGACTTCCTTGCTCGCGGTCAGCACGTTCTTGGCGAGCGGGGGAAACTGGATGAACAGCACCGCGCCAATGGTCCAGAAGAAGCTGATCGCCATGATCGCCAGGAACACGCGCCGATCATGGGAAGTGTTGCGCACTAGAGCGATCGAGCTGCGTACGAAATGGAAATCGAGCGGCTCGACTTCGCCCTGCGCGGGCGCTTCGGGTACCTGGCGCGCGACCAGGTACCCGATCAAAGCAGTGCCGATCACCCCGAAGGCCGCGGCCTCGACCGGAATCCAACCCGCCAGAATCGTGCCGAACAGGATCGCGATATACGTTCCCGCCTCGACCAGTCCGGTCCCCGCCAACACCTCGTCGTCGTGCAGATGCTGCGGCAGGATGGCGTACTTGATCGGCCCGAAAAACGTCGAATGGACGCCCATCGCGAACAGCGCGAGCATCAGCAGCGGGAATCGCCAGTGCGTGACGTCCGATACCCTTTCCACGCGAGCACCAGGCCAAGTGCGCCGACCGACATGATCCCGATCTCGCAGGCCTTGACGATGCGGATGATCTTCGCCTTGTCGCGCATGTCGGCAAGCTGGCCTGCGAGCGCGGAAAACAGGAAGAACGGCAGGATGAACACGGCCGACGCGACCGCGCTGAACATGCCTTCGGCTTCTTCGGAATTGTAGATGCTGTAGACCACGAACAGCACCATCGCGGTCTTGTAGAGGTTGTCGTTGAACGCGTTGAGCAACTGGGTGACGAACAGCGGCAGGAAGCGGCGTCGCCGCAGCATGTGCGTTGAAACGGTCATGCGATCCTTGCCAGCAGCCTCTCGGGCTAGCGGTCTAGCGGCTCGTCGCGGGGCGACAAGGGCAAAGGCGGCGCTTTTGCGCAAGGCTGCACTGCGCTAGGGCGGGGCACACATGCTGACGCTACCCAACCTTCTCACCCTCAGCCGTATCTTCGCAGTGCCGCTGCTGGCTTTCCTGTTGTGGTGGCCCGACTGGCGCTTCGGCTATGGGGTCGGCTTCGCGCTGTACTGCGTGATCGGATTCACAGATTACCTCGACGGCTATCTTGCGCGCGCGCAAGGGACGGTGAGTAAACTCGGGGTGTTTCTCGATCCGATCGCCGACAAGATCATGGTCGCCGCTGTGATTCTGGTTCTCGCCGCGCAAGGCTATATGCGTGGGCCGTATGTGGGCGATCTGCACGTGATCGCCGGGCTGGTGATCCTGATGCGCGAGATCGCCGTGTCGGGCCTGCGCGAATTCCTCGGGCCGCTGCAGGTATCCATGCCGGTGTCGAAGCTGGCCAAATGGAAGACGACCTTCCAGCTCGTCAGCCTCGGCGCGCTGATCCTCGGTGGTGCGATCGAGGGGCCGCCGTGCGCGATCCGCTACGATTGCGGACCGCTCGCGGGCCAGTGGATCCACCTGACTGGCCTTGCAGCCCTGTGGGCCGCTGCTGCGCTGACGCTGGTGACCGGCTGGGATTATCTGCGGGTCGGTCTCAAGCACATGGATTGAGGCGAGTGCCGCTCGCTCACCACAGAGGGTGGCAAGCGGGCGCGACATGGGTATAGGGGCGCCGCGCGCGATACCTGCGCTTTTGGAATGGAATGATGGCCGGATTCAAAGACCTCGACTTCAACGAACGGCGCGCTTCAGCGGAGAAGGCGCGTGCCGCCGCGCTCGCCAAGCTGAAAGCGCGGCCGCCGATCGATCCTGCCGAGCAGGCCCGCCGGCTCGCCGCGGCCGAGGCGCGTGAAGCGGCCAAGGTCGAAAAACGGCGGCTGGCGCAGGAAGCACGTGAGCAGGCCGAACAGGCGCGCCAGCAAGCCGAGGAAGCCCTTCGCGCCCAGGAGGCCGCCGCCGAAGCCGAGCGCGAAGCGGCCCGCCAGGCCGAAGCCGAGGCCAAGGCGAGCAAGAAGCCCAAGCTGACCGAAGAAGAGAAAAAGGCCGCGCGCGACGCCAAGTATGCAGCGCGCAAGAAGAAAAAAGGCCGGCGCTAAGTTCTCTTCGCCCTGGCAGGTTTCGACCCCGGTCGGGGCCTACCCGGCGCGCAATTCCTCGGCCAGCAGCCCGAATTCGTCGGCCCGCGGCGAGTTCTTTCGCCACACAAGCGCGATTTCGCGACTGGCCGCCTTGCCCTTGAGCGGGCGCGCGACCACGTCGGTTTCGTGCAGAATGCCCGCGTCGATCGCCATCTGCGGCAGCATCGTCACGCCCAGCCCGTTATCGACCATTTGCACGAGCGTGTGGAGCGAGGTTCCGATCATCGCCGCATTGGCTCGCAGTTCGGGCCGGTTGCACGCGGCCAGCGCGTGGTCGCGCAGGCAGTGGCCGTCCTCGAGCAGCAACAATCGGCCCTCGTCGATCATCGCAGGCGGAATTTCCGCTGGAGGGTCGATCGGTTCGCCCTTGGGAAAGGCCACATAGAGGCGGTCATCGGAGATATGGGCAGCTTCGACTTCACCGGTCCCGAACGGCAGCGCGAGCAGCACGCAGTCGGCGCGGCCGTGATGCAGGCTCTCGATCGCGTCGGCGCTGGTCTCTTCGCGCAAGTACAGCTTTAGCGCGGGCCGTTCGCGGCGCAGCCGGGGCAGGATGCGCGGCAGCAGGAATGGCGCGATCGTGGGGATCACGCTCATCCGCAATTCGCCTGCAAGCGGCTTGCCGCTGGCCTGAACCAGTTCGCTCAATTCCTCTGCCTCGCGCAACAGCCGGTGAGCCTTGGCCACCACCTGCTCGCCCAGTGGCGTAAACCGCATCGCCCGCCGGCTTCGTTCGACGAGCGTCACACCCAGCAGCGATTCAAGTTCGCGCAGGCCTGCAGACAGCGTCGACTGCGACACGAAGCTGGCTTCCGCCGCGCGTCCGAAATGACCGTGTTCGTGCAGCGCCACGAGGTACTGCAATTGCTTGATCGTGGGGAGATAGGTGCTCACGCGCCGGCTGTAGCGCTTCAGCGTGCTTCGACAAGCCGAACCGAACCCTATTCCGCTGCCAGTTCCTCGTGCTCAACAGGCGCGATGCGAGTCATCTTGAGCTTGCCGCCCTCGACCCCGAAACCCAGTCGGCCCTCGACCAGTTCGAGGGCGTCCTTGCCGAATACTTCGTAGCGCCACCCCTTGAGCACCGGCAGGTCGCGCGCACCGGCGGCGAGGGCTTCCATCTCGTCGCTGCGGGTGAGCAGACGAGCGGCGACGTCGATCTCGCGGCTGCGGATCTTGAGCAGCAGCTTCAATAGGTCGGCGACCAGCGCGCCTTCCTTGCCCAGGGGGGCACCGCGGCGCGGTTTGTCGGGCATCTCGTCGGACGTCAGCGGTTCGGCCTTTTCGAGGACCTTGATCAGCCGCTTGCCGATATCGTTGTCGCGCCACGCCGCGGACAGCCCGCGCACTTTGGCCAGATCGGCCTGCTGCTTGGCGGGATGGCTGGCCAGATCGGCGAGCGTTTCGTCGCGCATGATCCGCCCGCGGGGGATGTTCTTGTGCTGGGCCTCCTGCTCGCGCCACGCGGCCAGCGCCTTCAAACGGCCCAGCACCGCGGGATTCCGGCTCGGCGGACGAATCCGCTCCCACGCCGCTTCGCCGTCGGTCGCGTAATTGGCCGGATCGGCGAGTTTCTCCATCTCGGCGTTGAGCCACGATCCGCGGCCGGTCTTGATCAGCTTCTTGAGAATACGAGGGAAGATGTTTGCCAAATGCGTGACGTCGCCGATCGCATACTCGATCTGGCGTTCGGTCAGCGGGCGGCGGCTCCAGTCGGTGAAGCGAGCGCCCTTGTCGACCGTGAAGCCGAGCCAGCTTTCGACCAGGTTGGCATAGCCGATCTGTTCGGACTGGCTGATCGCCATCGTGGCGATCTGGGTGTCGAAAATCGGGTGCGGGGTCTTGCCAGTAAGGTTGAAAACGATTTCGACGTCCTGCCCGCCGGCGTGGAAGACCTTGAGTACGTCCTCGTTCTCGCACAACAGATCGAGCAGCGGGGCAAGGTCGATCCCGTCGGCCAGCGGATCGATCGCGGCGGCTTCGTTGGTGTCCGCGATCTGCACCAGGCACAGTTCGGGCCAGTAGGTGTTTTCGCGCATGAATTCGGTATCGACGGTGACGAAATCGCTTTTCGCCAGGCGCCCGCACAAATCGGCCAGCGCGTCGGTGGTGGTAATCAGTTCGTGTATCTTCATCGGTCTTTTCTTGTCTCGGGCGGAGTACCGCCCCCGGGACCGGCGAGGCGCTTGACAAAGCGCCCTCGTTCCCCTGTTAGCGCGCGTCGTTTCCGCCTAAGGGATGCGCGCGCGCCGCGCCCCTAGCGCCATAGCCCCGGAATTGGAACAACTTAAGATGCACGCCTATCGTACCCACAGCTGCGGCGCCCTGACCAAGGACGCGGTGGGCGAAACCGTCCGCCTGTCGGGCTGGGTGCACAACAAGCGGGATCACGGCGGCATCCTGTTCGTCGACTTGCGCGATCATTACGGGGTCACCCAGATCGTTGCCGATAGCGACAGCGAGGCGCTGGCCGTGCTCGAGAAGATCAAGCTGGAATCGGTCGTGACGATCGACGGCACGGTCAAGGCGCGCGCCGACATGGCGGTCAATCCGAACCTGCCGACCGGCGCGATCGAGGTGTTCGCGACAAGCTGCACGGTGCAGAGCCGGGCCGAAGAGCTGCCGCTGATCGTCAATTCAGCGGAAGACTACCCGGAGGAAACCCGGCTCAAGTATCGTTTCGTCGATCTGCGGCGCGAGCGGCTGCACCGGAACATCGTGCTGCGCTCGAACGTCATCGCCTCGCTGCGCAGGCGGATGATCGCCGAGGGCTTTACCGAGTTCCAGACACCCATCCTCGGCGCCTCCAGCCCCGAAGGCGCGCGCGATTACCTGGTGCCGAGCCGTCTCCATCCGGGCCGGTTCTATGCGCTTCCCCAGGCCCCGCAGATGTTCAAGCAGTTGCTGATGGTCGCCGGGTTCGATCGCTATTTCCAGATCGCCCCGTGCTTCCGCGACGAGGACCTGCGCGCCGACCGCAGCCCCGAATTCTACCAGCTCGACTTCGAGATGAGTTTCGTCACGCAGGAAGATGTTTTCAACACCATCGAGCCAGTGCTGGCGGGTGTATTCGAAGAATTTTCCGGCGGGAAGTCAGTGACACCGGCGGGCAGCTTCCCACGCATCCCGTACCGCGAATCGCTGCTGAAATACGGCACCGACAAGCCCGATCTGCGCAACCCGCTGATCATCGCCGACGTCTCGCAGCACTTTACGCAGAGCGGCTTCGGCCTGTTCGAGAAGATCGTCGGCTCGGGCGGCGTGGTCCGAGCGATCCCTGCGCCGGCAACCCACGAGAAAAGCCGCAAGTTCTTCGACGAGATGAACGACTGGGCCCGCCGCGAAGGGTTTGCCGGGCTCGGTTACGTCACTCGCAAGGGCGGCGAATTCGGCGGTCCGATCGCCAAGAACCACGGACAACAGGGCATGGAAGCGCTCTACGCCGAGCTCGGTCTGGGCGAGAACGACGGTCTGTTCTTTGCCGCGGGCAAGGAAAAGGACGCGGCCAAGCTGGCGGGTGCCGCGCGCACGCGTGTGGGTGAGGAACTGGGCCTGATCCCGGATGATCGGTTCGAATTCTGCTGGATCGTCGATTTCCCGATGTTCGAATACGACGAGGACGCCAAGAAAGTCGATTTCAGCCACAACCCGTTTTCGATGCCGCAGGGCGAAATGGAGGCCCTGGAGAACCAGGACCCGCTCGATATCCTCGCATGGCAGTACGATATCGTCTGCAACGGGTACGAGCTGTCGTCGGGCGCGATCCGTAATCACCGGCCCGACATCATGTACAAGGCGTTCGAAATCGCCGGCTACAGCCGCGAGGATGTCGACAGCAACTTCTCGGGCATGATCGAGGCGTTCAAGCTGGGGGCCCCGCCGCACGGGGGATCGGCCCCGGGTATCGACCGGATCGTCATGCTGCTGGCCGACGAGCCCAACATACGCGAGGTGATCGCCTTCCCGCTCAACCAGCGCGCGCAGGACCTGATGATGGGCGCGCCGAGCGAAGTCCCCGCGCGTGCGTTGCGCGACGTGCACGTTCGTCTGATGGAGCCTCCGAAGACCGCAGCCCCGAATCCCGACGCGCTGGTCGATCCCGCGGCGGGTTAGTTCACGTTTTCCGAAGGCACGCGTCCGGCGCGCGAATGCAAAATGCCGACGCTTTGCTTGAGTTGCCGCCAAGCTGTGTCGAGCGCGTTCGCGGTCTCGGCTTTCCCCGCAGCCCTGAAAGCATCTGCGAGTTTGCTGAATTCCTGGCTGAGCGCCCCTGTTGGAACTTGGTCGCCCAAGCCCGACAGGGACCGCAAAACGATGTCTTCGAAGTCGTCAAGCAAGTCCGCGGGCAAGTGGGGAATCGTTCTCGCAAGACCGCGGCTGATCTCGGCCAGCGTCTGGTGTTGCATCGATTCCGAGGCGACAACCATCAGCGATTCGTAGGCACATGCGATGTGGTTGCCGAGATCATCGCGCATGTGCACCCGCGATTCGCCGTCGTCAGGGGGCGCCAGGTCTCCCGACCGGGCCCATCGCCAGAGAAGATCATTGAGCGCATGACAGGTATTTAGCGCGGCGGCCGGGTTGGACTTCGCGGTCGATGTCGCGGTCCACGCAATGTTGCCCAACTGGTCTACACCGAACATCGGATCATTCGCCAGTTCGCGCCGGCCGCTCACAGTCAACGCACCGCGCACTTCCCTTTCGGCGTCGTCGGGAACGGCCTCAATACCGCCAATCGCGGCGATATCCTGTCCGGCGAATACCGGGTCACCCAGCCTCGACATCAGGTCAATGTGCATTGCCGGATACTTCGACGCGAGCTTGCATAGTCGATCGACATCAATCCGGGCCACGTAGCCGAAAGTGGTGCTGCTGATCGATCCTACCGGGCGGCACGGCATCGGAGAATTGCTCGTGCGTTTGAGGTCAATCATCTGGCTCTTCCGCGCGTCTCTCGTCGCCTGATGGATACGACTGATGATCGAGGCGGGACGTGTCTGGTCGAGAGTTGAATAGATCAACACGATTAGCGAGAACACGCACATGGCGCACAAGATCAGAGCAAGCGTGGTGCCAAGCACGGGCGTAACGCCACGGCGAGTGAAGGCGAGGCAGTTCAGCGCGTAGATCGAGGTGCCGACGAAAAATCCGAAAAACCACTGGTTCGACCGACGGCCGAGATACTGGTCCACCACCTGGTTGGTCATTGCAGCCGAGCTCTGCTGGACGGCAAGCAGGAGAATCGAGAATGTGATCGACGTGATCGTGATCAAACTCGTGGCAACAGTCTGCAATAGGCTGCTCGCGTTGTCGGCGGTTCCGATATAGGCATCGAGCGCTCGCCGGAACGCGCCCCAATCCCCGCGGTCTGGCGCGCTGTCGTCGAACTTGAAAGCCCCAAAGCTAAGCAGGCAAAAGCCGACGACTTCCGCGACCGGGATGAACAGGAACTCCTGGAACGAGCGGCGTACCGCCTCGAATGTGCGGACAATGGCCTCAGGCATCGCTTCTGGTACAACCTCTCGCCGGGAAAACTTCTGGCGAGTCAACTCGGTTTGCCGCCGTAGGTTTCGCCGCGCCGCTGGGGGTGTCTGTTCAAACTGCCGCGGCGGATCCGGTTTCCTGATGCCCGCGCGGGCACTTGCCAGCCTCAGCGGCGTTCATTAGGGCGAAAGGGAATTCGAAACCCCAACTCAAGAGGGAACACTCATGAGCGATACCGCCGAGCGCGTGCAGAAGATTGTCGTCGAACACCTTGGCGTGGAATCCGACAAGGTTACCCAGGATGCGAGCTTCATCGACGATCTGGGCGCCGACAGCCTCGACATCGTCGAGCTGGTGATGGCGTTCGAGGAAGAGTTCGGGGTCGAAATCCCCGACGATGCCGCCGAAAAGATCACCACTGTTGGCGACGCGACCAAGTACATCGAAGAGCACAAGGGCTGATCGCCCATCCCGCCGCGCTCGCCTGACGGCTAGTCGGCGGGGACTAACAGGCTCGACCCCGCAACGGGGCCGGGCCTGTTGCATTTACGGAGAGAAGCATGCGCCGAGTGGTCGTAACCGGATTGGGCCTCGTCACCCCACTGGGAGCCGACGTCGAGACGACGTGGAGCAACCTGATCGCCGGCAAAAGTGGCATCGGGCCCATCACTCGCTTCGATGTCAGCGACCAGAAAGCAAAGATCGCCGGAGAGGTGAAGCCGGCCGATCACGAGTGGGGCTTCGATCCTGCCAAGCGGGTCGATCACAAGGTGCAGCGGCAGGTCGACTTGTTCATCGTCTACGCGATCGATGCGGCTGGACAGGCGATCGAGGATGCCGGCCTGGAAGACATGGATCAGGCGCTAAAGGAGCGCACTGGCGTGTCGATCGGATCGGGCATCGGCGGGCTTCCGGGAATCGAAAGCGAATCTCTCGTGCTGGCCGAGAAGGGGCCGGGTCGCGTGTCGCCACACTTCGTACACGGTCGCCTGATTAACCTCACCAGCGGTCAGGTGTCGATCAAGTACGGGCTGATGGGCCCCAATCACTCGGTGGTCACCGCATGCTCGACGGGTGCGCATTCGATTGGTGACGCGGCGCGAATGATCCGCGATGACGACGCCGACATCATGCTGGCGGGCGGTGCGGAAGCGACGATCAGCCCGATCGGCATTGCCGGCTTCGCGCAGGCCAAGGCGCTCAACATGAGCATGAACGACGATCCCACGCGCGCCAGCCGCCCCTATGACAAGGGCCGCGACGGCTTCGTGATGGGCGAGGGCGCGGGCGTGATGGTGCTCGAAGAGTACGAACACGCCAAGGCGCGCGGCGCGAAGATCTACGCCGAGGTTGTCGGTTACGGCCTGTCGGGCGATGCCTACCACGTCACCGCGCCGCATCCCGAAGGGCGGGGCGCGGAACTGGCGATGAAGATGGCGCTTAAGAAGGCGCACATGGAGCCGGGCGACATCGACTACGTCAACGCGCACGGCACCTCGACGATGGCCGACACGATCGAGCTCGCCGCGGTCAAGCGCGTGCTGGGCGACGATTTGCACGGAGCATCGATGAGCAGCACCAAGAGCGCGATCGGGCATTTGCTGGGCGGCGCAGGCGCGGTGGAAGGCATCTTCTGCGTGCTGGCGATCCGCGACCAGGTGGTGCCGCCGACGCTCAATCTCGACGATCCCGATGAAGGTACCGAAGGTGTCGATCTCGTTCCGCACCACGCCAGGAAGCGCCAGGTACGCGCCGCGCTATCGAACAGTTTCGGGTTTGGCGGGACCAACGCGAGCGTGATCTTCAAGCGGGTCGACGACTGACGTGCGCAAGCTTGCGCTAGGGCTGGTCGCGCTCGGCGCGCTGGCCCTGATCTGGTTTGCCTGGGGCTGGTACGGTAGCGGTCCGCTGGAAAAAGACGGCGCGTTCACCGTGCCCGACGGCGCAACGCTGACGTCGGTCGCGAGCAAGCTGGAAGAGCAGGGGCTGATCGGCTCGTCGAGCAGCTTCCTGCTGCGCGCGAAAATCCTCGCCAGCGGGGATCCGGTCCAGCGCGGCGAGTTCGCGATTCCCGCAGGGGCCAGCGCGGCCAGTATCCTCGACACGCTCCAGCACGGGCAGGTCATCCGCCGGTTCGTCACCGTGCCCGAAGGCCTGCCGTCGATCATGGTCTACGACAAGCTGATGGCAGAGCCGCTGCTGACCGGCCCGATCCCGGTACCTGCCGAAGGTTCGCTCTTGCCCGACACCTACGATTTCGAACGTGGCGAGGCGCGGACCAAGGTGCTCGCGCGGATGCAGGCGGCGATGACCAACTACCTGGCCGAAGCATGGTCGAAGCGAAAGCCCGGCATCGCGGTCTCCACCCCGCAGGAAGCGGTCACGCTCGCCTCGATCGTCGAGAAGGAAACCGGGGTCGCGAGCGAACGGCGCATGGTTGCCGGGCTCTATTCGAACCGCGTCAGGCAGGGGATGCCGTTGCAGGCCGATCCGACGATCATCTACCCGCTGACCAAGGGCAAGCCACTGGGCCGCCGCATTCGTCAGAGCGAAATCGCCGCGGTGAACGGCTACAACACCTACACGATGCGCGGGCTGCCCAATGGTCCGATCACCAATCCCGGGCGCGAATCGATCGCCGCGGTGCTCGATCCCGCTCCCACCGGTGCGCTGTACATGGTCGCCAACGGCAAGGGCGGGCACGTCTTTGCCAGCACGCTGGCCGAACACAATGCCAACGTCAGCAAGTGGTTCGCTATCCGCCGCGCGCGCGGGGAGCTCAACTGATCACGGGGGTACGCGCACCGCTGTCTGCGCCCTTGATAGTCACCGCCGAGCTGCCCGAAGCGATGCAGTCGCGTGCGGACCAGCTGCGCCGCGCGCATTTTCCGCCCGAGCGGAACCACCTCAGTGCGCATGTCACGCTGTTCCATGCGTTGCCGCCGAGCGTCGAGGAGGAACTGGGCGATCTGCTGGCAATCGAAGCCAAGGCAAAGCCGGTGCCAGGCCGCCTGGATGGCGTCATGAATCTCGGCCGCGGGACGGCGCTGCGACTGGAAAGTCCCGGGATGCTTGCGCTGTGGCAAAGATTGGCCGAGCGTTTTCACGGAATGCTCACCCCACAGGACCTGCACACCCCGCGGTTGCATGTGACGATCCAGAACAAGGTCGCACCGAGCGAGGCCAAGGCGCTTCAGCAGCAGTTGGCGTCAACCATCGAGCCCCGCGATTTTGCCTTCGCCGGGCTCGCACTGCATCGCTATCGTGGCGGTCCTTGGGAGTTCGTCAAGCGGTGGCCGTTTCGCGGTTGACCGCCGCCAACCGCCACCCTAAACGCGCCGCCTGCCTCGCGGGCCCAGGCCTGTTTGATGCGAGCGTGGCGGAGTAGCTCAGCCGGTTAGAGCAGCGGAATCATAATCCGCGTGTCGGGGGTTCGAGTCCCTCCTCCGCTACCACCTTTCGATGACCTGGCAGCAATGAGGCTGCCTTAATGTCCGCGCAGCGCGGCGTGGATGCGCGGCGCGATCGCCTCCTCGCAGATCAGCAGATCGGGCAGGCTCGGATCGTCATTGTTGTAGCGCAGCGGCGCGCCGTTGAGCCGGGTTGCGCTCAGCCCGGCGGCGAGCGCGACCGCCGCCGGCGCGCAATTGTCCCATTCGTACTGCCCTCCGGCGTGGAGATAGATATCTCCCTGGCCCAATAGCACCGCCATGGCCTTGGCCCCCGCCGACCCCATCGGTACAAGTACGGCATCCAGCGTGGCGGCGAGTTTCTCTGCCAGGGCAGGCGGGCGGGTGCGGCTGACCAGTATGCGCAAACGGTCCGGACGGCTCGGCGGCACCGGGGGTGCATCGGAACGCAGCACGACGCCTTGTGCGGGCAGGGCGACCGCGCCGACTGCCGCGAATCCATCGATCGCCAGCGCGACGTGCACCGCCCAGTCTTCGCGCCCTTCGGAATATTCACGCGTGCCGTCGAGTGGATCGACGATCCATACACGCGATTTGCCCAGTCGTGCGCGATCGTCGAGGGATTCCTCGGACAGCACCCCGTCATCGGGGCGGTGCTGTGCCAGCGCTTCGACTAGAAAGGCATTGGCAGCGAGATCGCCCGCACGCCCCAATGCCTTGCCCTCAAGCAGCGCGCTTACGCGCAGGTCGATCAGCAGCTTGCCGGCGGTTTCGGCAAGGCGGGCGGCCAGCTCGGCGTCGGACATGGGCGCCCTCATGCGATCAACCTTTCAACGATCAGGTCGGCGGCTTCCTCCGGCGTCATCTGGGTGGTGTCGATGCGGATGTCGGGATCGATCGGCGCTTCATAAGGGCTATCGATGCCGGTGAAGTTTGCCAGCTGCCCGCTGCGGGCCTTTTTGTAGAGGCCTTTCACGTCGCGCGCCTCGGCATCGGCCAGCGAGGTGTCGATGAAAACCTCGACGAATTCGCCGCTCGCGATCATGTCGCGCACCATCTGCCGTTCGGCGCGGAAAGGCGAGATGAACGCGGTGATCACGATCAGTCCGGCATCGGTCATCAGTTTCGCCACTTCGCCCACGCGGCGGATGTTTTCCACCCGGTCGGCGTCGGTAAAGCCCAGATCCTTGTTGAGCCCGTGGCGCACGTTATCGCCGTCGAGCAGGAAAGTGTGACGGTTCATCCGGTGCAGTTTCTTCTCGACCAGGTTGGCAATGGTCGATTTTCCCGCGCCCGACAGTCCCGTGAACCACAGCACCGCAGGCTGCTGGTTCTTGAGGCCGGCGTGCTTTTCGCGAGTGATGTCGAGCGCCTGCCAGTGCACGTTCTGCCCGCGCCGCAGCGCGAAATGAAGCATGCCTGCGGCCACCGTGGCGTTGGTGATCTTGTCGATCAGGATGAAGCCGCCAAGGTCGCGATTGTCGGCGTAGCTTTCGAAAACCACCGGCTTGTCGGTCGAGATGTTGGCAACCCCGATCGCGTTAAGCTCCAGCGTCTTGGCTGCCAGCCGCTCCATCGTGTTGACGTTGATCTGGTATTTCGGCGCCTGAACCGTCGCCGAAACGGTCTGCGTGCCCAGCTTGAGCCAGTACGAACGGCCCGGCAGCATCTCGTCGTCGGCCATCCACACTATGGTGGTCTCGAACTGATCGGCCACCTGCGGCGGGGCATCGGACGCCGCGATCACATCGCCGCGGCTGCAGTCGATCTCGTCGGCGAAGGTCAGCGTAACCGCCTGGCCCGCGACGGCCCCGTCGAGATCCCCGTCGAAGGTAACGATCCGGCGGATCGTTGACAGCTTGCCCGACGGCAGAACGCGGATGGAGTCGCCCGGCTTGATCGCCCCGCTGCCGATGAAGCCCGAGAATCCGCGGAAGTCGAGGTTGGGCCGGTTGACCCATTGCACCGCCATGCGAAACGGTTTTTCCTGGTCAACCGACGCATCGACCGTGACGCTTTCGAGATGCTCGATCAGCGAAGGTCCGGCATACCAGGGGGTGTTGGCGCTCAGCGCTGTGATGTTGTCGCCCTTGAAGCCCGAAATCGGCATCGGCACGAAATCCGCGATGCCGATGGATGCAGCAAAAGCTGCATAATCCGCCACGATCGCGTCGTAGGTCGCTTGGTCGTAGCCGATCAGGTCCATCTTGTTGACCGCCAGCACCACGCTACGGATGCCGATCAGATGTGCCAGGTAGCTGTGACGCCGGGTCTGGGTAAGCACCCCCTTGCGCGCGTCGATCAGGATGACCGCGAGGTCCGCGGTCGATGCACCGGTGACCATGTTGCGGGTATATTGTTCGTGACCCGGGGTGTCGGCGACAATGAACTTGCGCTTTTCGGTCGCGAAAAAGCGATAGGCGACGTCGATCGTTATGCCCTGTTCGCGCTCTGCGGCAAGACCGTCTACCAGCAGCGCGAAATCGATCTCCTGACCCTGCGTCCCGACGCGCTTGCTATCGGCCTCGAGGGCGGCGAGCTGATCTTCGAAGATCATCTTCGAATCGTACAGCAGGCGCCCGATCAGGGTGGATTTGCCGTCATCGACCGACCCGCAGGTGATGAATCGCAGCATGGATTTGTGCTGGTGGAGCTCGAGATACGCTTCGACGTCCTCGGCGATCAGCCTGTCGGCCTGGTAGGTGGGGGACTGCTCGGTCATCAGAAATACCCCTCCTGCTTCTTCTTCTCCATGCTGGCGTCGCCGGCATCGCGGTCGATCGCGCGTCCCTGCCGCTCCGAAGTGGCGGTGAGAAGCATTTCCTGGATCACTTCGGGCAAAGTCGCTGCCTCGCTCTCAACCGCGCCGGTAAGCGGGTAGCAGCCGAGCGTCCGGAACCGGATCGAGCGTTCGACCGGCACTTCGCCATCCCGCAACCGGAAGCGGCCGTCGTCGACCATCAGCAGCATGCCGTCGCGTTCCACCGTCGGCCGGCGCGCCGCGAGATACAGCGGCACGATCGGAATGTTTTCGAGGTGGATGTATTGCCAGATGTCGAGTTCGGTCCAGTTGGAGATCGGGAACACGCGGATGCTCTCTCCCCGCGCCTTGCGCGCGTTGTAGAGCCGCCACAGCTCGGGCCGCTGGTTCTTGGGATCCCATCGGTGGTTGGCCGAGCGGAAGCTGAAGATGCGTTCCTTCGCGCGGCTCTTCTCCTCGTCGCGGCGGGCTCCGCCGAACGCCGCGTCGAAGCCGTACTGGTCGAGCGCCTGCTTCAGCCCTTCGGTCTTCCACATGTCGGTGTGAAGCGGGCCGTGATCGAATGGATTGATCCCGCGCGCTTCGGCGTCGGGGTTCTTGTGGACCAGCAGCTCCATACCGCTTTCTTGCGCCATCCGGTCGCGCATTTCGTACATCGCGCGAAACTTCCAGGTGGTATCGACGTGAAGCAGCGGGAAGGGCGGCGGGCTGGGATAAAATGCCTTGCGGGCCAGATGCAGCATCACCGCCGAATCCTTGCCCACCGAATAGAGCATGACCGGCCGCTCGGTTTCGGCGACCACCTCGCGCAGGATGTGGATGCTCTCGGCTTCCAGCCGCTGCAAGTGGGTAAGGACCCGGGCCTCGCTCATTGTTCGCCTCGCACTTTCTGGACTGGCCGGCGACCCTCATGACAGAGCAAACGTCCGACTAGACCTCCCATATGGGAGTTAGTACCGGATGTGCCATGCAACTGTCATCGCAGGACGAGACCGATCTGCTCACCGCGCTTCACCAGGGCGCGTTCGAGCAGCCCCTGTGGCAGACCTTCCTCGAACGGGTGCGCGGCAGGACCAAGGCCGATTACGCCAGCCTGATCTTTCGCCCGGTGGACCAGCCGCTCGACAGCGTGGTGGAGCTTTTTGCTGGATGCCGACCGGTGGCCGACATGCGGCGGCTGTACGCGACCCAGTCGCGGTTGTTGCGCGAAGGGAGGGTCTATACGCTCGACGAGATGCTCGAAGGCGGCGCTGTCCATCGCGCGCAGCCAGGGGACGTCGCGAGCATGCGCATGGTGCGGGTCAGCGAAGCGAGCGGGGTCGATGCCTGGCTGGCGATCGCCAGCGCGAACCCGTTCGGCCCGCGCGCTGGGGCGATCCTCAGCGCACTCGCGCCGCACTTACGGATTGCGTTGCAAAACTTCATCGCATTGGAGCGCGAACGCTTTCGATCCGACCTGGCCAATGATGCGATCGCGCGGCTCAACTTCGGCTGGATCACGCTCGACGCGCAATGCCGGATCGTCGACCTCGATGCGAACGCGGAACGAGTGCTCGAACGGACCAGCTTGCTCGGCAGGGGCCGCTATGGACGGCTGGCGGTCGCGTCGCCGGGCGACGACCGGGCGCTGTCCGCGCTGGTGCGCCGGTTTGCCGAGAGTCCCGGATCGAGGCCACGCGCGATCAGCCTCAGCCGCGATCCGTGGCTCGACATGCTCGTCTCGCCTGTCCAGCAGCGCTCGATCTCGTCGGCCCGAACACCCGTCGCGATCGCGTACCTCAACGGCGACCGCCGCTCGACCGCCGATCGCTGCGAACAGTTGGCGGAGTTGTTCGGCCTGACTGCGAGCGAAGCGCGGCTGGCGTGGGCGATGGCGCAAGGTATGAGCATTGCCGAAGCGGCAGGCGAGGTAGGGCTGACGATCGAGACGGCGCGCAACTATTCCAAGAAGATCTACGCCAAGGCGGGCGCGAGGGGCCAGCCCGAGCTGGTCCGCAATATCCTGCTCAGCGTGCTCGCTCTCGCGTGATTGCGGTCAGAGCAAAGCCAGCGCGAAGCCGAGCGCGACGGCGAAGCTGACCGCGGTTGCAGCCAGGACCGGGACCGTCGCACGCCAGCCCATCTGCATCAGCAGGTCCATCCGGCTGCGCATCGCGGTCGCGGTGACCGCAAGCAGGAGCAGTCCTTTCGAAGCCGTCAGCGCGCCAGCCGACAGGTTTGCCGGTAGCGAGACCAGCGAATTGAGCACCACAACGCCGATAAACGCGACGATGAACCACGGCGGCGCGATCCGCCGGAACCACGGTTGCCCCACGGCCCCACCGCTTCCGCCGATCACCACGCTGACCAACGCCACCAGCGGCGCGAGCAGTGCGACCCGCGACAGCTTGACGACCGTGGCGTAGCTGCCCGCGCTGTCGGAAAAGGCATACCCGCCGCCGATAGCCTGCGCGACGTCGTGGATCGAGGCGCCGATCAGGAATCCGGCCTGCCGGTCATCCAGCGCAAGCAGCGCCGCGAGTGGCGGGTAAAGCGACATCGCCAGCGCGCTCGCCAGAGACACGCCCACCAGCGTGAGCGCGAACTGCGCCTGGCTCAGCCGGTCCTTGCCGATCACGCCGTAGAGCGCGAGCGCCGCACTCGCCCCGCATATCGCAGTCGCGCCCCCCGCAAGAATGCCGGCGAACCGCGATTGGCCGGCCAGGCGCGCGCCGAGGATCCCGGCACCGAAAGTCAACGCCATGACCACCAGCAACGCGGCAAACGGTGCGGGGCCGAGCGAACCGATCTGGCCGAAAGTTACCTGCAAGCCGAGCAAGACGATGCCCCAGCGCAGGAACGTGCGCGAGGCAAAGTCGAGACCGCGATGGGTGGTCGGCTCGCGCGCAACGAAGTTTAGCGAAAGGCCCACGAGCAGGCCGAGAAGGATGATCGGAAACCCGTAGTGTTCAGCGAGCCAGGCAGCGGCCGCTGCGCCCACCCCGCAGGCGATCAGGCCGGGCAGCAGGTTCCTGCCAGTCGCGCCTCCGGTGACCGCTTGCACCTCTTGATCGGCCAGGTACATCTCGCCGAACAGGTCGCCGCCATAGGGAAGGGTATCCCAGTCCACCGGGGGCTGCTTCTTTGCGGTCATGCGGGCTCTGCCAGCCGTTCGCGCCACGCGCGAAAGGCGGGGTAGGCGGGCTGGTCGATCTCGAGCTTGGCGACCGTAGTGCGGATGAGGTGATCGAGCAGTGCGGGGTCGTCCAGCGCGATGCGCCCTTCGCGGATCGCGGCTGACAACGCAGAGTTGAGCGCGGCAATCTCTGGATCATCGCCAACCAGTTCGGCGAGGCGGTGGTGTTCCTCGGCCATCAAAGCCGGTCCGCGCTCGAGCTCGCGTTGGGCGATGCCGAGCGCATTGGCGACGACCTTCTGGGGGAAGCCGGACGCTACTCCCGCGTCGAGCGCTCGTCTCGCCTCGGCGATCAACAGCGTGGGCGATGGCTTATCGAACATGCCATGCTCCATGATTTGGCGCGAGCAGGCGCATCAGGTCGAACTCGGTTTCCGATGCGCGGCGCGCGATCACTCCTGCCTCGATCGAGCGGCTGCCGTCGATGAAAGCCTCGGCCACACCGGCGCACATTACACCCCAGTTCATCGTCTGGAAGACCTCCCACGCGCGCAGTTCGGCACGGTCGACCGGCGCGCCGCCGGCGCTCTCATAGCCCGCGATAAGGTCTTCGCGGGTGCCGAATCCGCCGACCGGCAATTCAGGTCGCTGAAATCGCCAGCTTGTGACGCACAACCAGGCCAGATCGTAGACCGGCGGGCCGACATGGGCGAGTTCCCAGTCGAGCACCGCGCGGATACCCTCGGGGCCAACCATCAGGTTGCCGTTGCGGAAGTCGCCGTGGAGGAGGACGCGGATGCGCTCCTGCGGCAGGTTTTCGCCCAGCCAGCGCAAAGTGAATTCGAATACCGGTCGGTCCTGTCCGGTGGCCCGATGGCGTTGCTCCAGCGCGGCGAGTTCGTCGCGCGCGCCGATCTCACGCAGGCCAAGCGCCTGATACCCGTCGACGGCGTGCAGCCGGGCGAGGATTTCGCCGCAGTGCCGCGCCATTCCCTTCCGCGCGTCCGCCAGTTCCGGCAGCTTGAGGACGCGTCCGCCGACGGTCTCTCCCTCCACCCGAGCCATCGCGTAGCCGTCGCCCGCGGACGAACCGGGTGGCAGTTCGAACGCTACCGGGGGTACCGGAATGCCGGCGCGCTCGGCGAGGCGGACGAGTGCCGCTTCGGACGCCACGCTGGGCAGACCCTGTGTCGAAAAGCGCCGTCCCGCGGGCTGGCGACGCAGGACCAGCGGAGTTTCGACACCCTGAGGCGACACCAGGTCGAACGCCCACATCTCCTTGCTCGCGCCGCCCGAAAGCTGGCGCAGGCCTTCCACGCGATCGGCCGCCAGACCGGCGCTTCGCGCGGCCTGGCACAAGGCGTCGGCAAGGTCGGCTTCCGCTCCCATTGCCGGTGGATTGGTCGATTTGCGCCTCGCTGGCAAACGCTTGTGCGGGTAAGGGGACACGATGACCGCGCAAGACCTTCCCGAACGGCTGGACGCCGCCGACCCGCTGGCTCCTTTCCGCAACCGCTTCGCGCTGCCCGAGGGGGTTATCTACCTCGATGGAAACTCGCTCGGCGCTCGGCCGCGGGCGGTCGAGGAGCGGCTGCTGGAGACCATCCGAGGCGAGTGGGGGGATGGCCTGATCACCTCGTGGAACAAGGCCGGGTGGGTCGAAATGCCGCGGCGGATCGGCGACAAGATCGCCCGGCTGATCGGCGCGGATGAAGGTGAAGTCGTGGCTTGCGATTCAACCTCGATCAATGTGTTCAAGGCCTTGTGCGCGGCGCTGTCGCTTGCGCCGGATCGCAGCGTGATCCTGTCGGAGAAAGGCAACTTCCCGACCGATATTTACATCATGCAAGGGATAGCGGGGCTCACAGGCCGCGACGTGACCGCGCGACTGGTCGAACCCGACGAGATCGAGGACGCGGTCGACGATACCGTGGCGGCGGTGCTGCTGACCCAGGTTCACTACAAGACCGGCCGGATGCGCGACATGGCGCAGACCACGAAAATTGCCCAGCGGAACGGTGCGGCGATGATCTGGGACCTGAGCCACAGCGCCGGTGCGATCGCGGTCGACCTTAACGGCGCGAACGCCGATTTCGCGGTGGGTTGCGGATACAAGTATCTCAACGGCGGGCCGGGGGCTCCCGGATTCCTCTACGTCGCCAGGAGGCACCAGGACCGGGTGATCCCGGCGTTGACCGGCTGGTTCGGACACGCCGCACCATTCGATTTCGAGGACGCGTACACGCCTGCGCCCGGCATCTCGCGCTTCCTGGTCGGCACCCCGCCGGTATTGGGGATGACCGCGCTCGAGGTGGGCGTGGACCTGTTCCTCGAAGCCGACATGGCGCTGGTGCGCGCGAAGTCGCTCTCGCTGTCCCAATTGTTCATCGATCGGATGGCGCCGTTGTGCGCGCGGTGGGATTTCGAACTCGCCAGCCCATCCGATCCGGCCGAACGGGGGAGCCAGGTGTCCTACCGCCATTCACATGGTTATGCGATCATGCAGGCGCTGATCGCGCGCGGCGTGATCGGCGACTTCCGTGCGCCCGACATCCTGCGGTTTGGCTTCACCCCGCTCTATACCACCCATGCGGAGGCGGCCGCTGCGGTCGACCATATCGAGGCGGTGATGGCGGCGGGCGAATGGGACCGCGCCGAATACAAAGTGCGTTCGGCGGTGACCTGACGCTTGCGGAACGCTGTCCGTGCGATAGGTTTCTCCTGAAAACGAAAACGGGAGAGGCTGTGATGGACTTCGCGATTCCGCAGGAGCTGGAAGACTACTACGCCGAGCTCGTCGCGTTCATCGAGGCGGAGATCGATCCGCTGGTTGCTGCCGACGACAACATTCGTTTCTTCGATCACCGACGCGAGGATGCGCGCACCGACTGGGACCGCGAAGGCTTGCCCAATCACGATTGGGAACTGCTGCTCGGCAAGGCGCGGCGGGCAGCGGACAAGGCCGGTCACTGGCGCTTCTCCGCCCCCAGGAAATACGGCGGCAAGGATGGATCGAACCTGTGGATGGCGGTGATCCGCGAACGCTTCGCGCGGCGCGGGCTGGGGCTGCACAACGATTTGCAGAACGAACACTCGATCGTCGGCAACTTCCCGTTCGTGGCGATGTACGAACACTTCGGGACCGACGAACAGAAGGACGAATTCATCCTGGGCGGGTTCGAGGGCAAGCGCCGCGTCGCCTTTGGTCTGACCGAGCCCGACCATGGCTCCGACGCTACCTGGATGGAGACCAAAGCGGTTCGCGAGGAACGGGACGGCGTACCGGGATGGCGAATCGACGGCGAGAAGATGTGGATCACCGGAATGCACGTCGCCACCCACTGCGCCACGTTCTGCCGTACCAGCGGCAAGCCGGGCGACGCGCGGGGCATTTCCTGTCTGCTCGTTCCCAACCCGACGGAGGGGTTAAAGATCGAGGAGTGGATGTGGACCTTCAACATGCCCACCGATCACCCGCGGCTCAGCTTCACCAACGTGTGGGTACCCGAAAGCGCGATGCTGGGGCAGGAAGGCCGGGGCCTCAGTTTGGCGCAGAGCTTCGTCCACCAGAACCGCATCCGCCAGGCCGCGAGCAGTCTTGGCGCGGCGCTGTTCTGCATCGACGAGAGCGTGAAGTACGCCCGCCACCGCAAGCCGTTCGGCGAGGAACTGGCCCGCAACCAGGCGATCCAGTTCCCGCTCGTCGAATTGAAAACCCAGTGCGAAATGCTGCGCCTGCTGATCTACAAGACCGCGTGGGAGATGGACAACATGCCCCACGAGGAGATCGAGCGGACGATCTCCGACAAGGTGAGCATGTGCAATTACTGGGCAAACCGGCTGGTGTGCGAGGCGGCCGACCGGGCGATGCAGGTCCACGGCGGGATCGGCTATTCGCGGCACAAGCCGTTCGAGCACATCTTCCGCCACCACCGCCGCTACCGCATCACCGAAGGCGCCGAGGAAATCCAGATGCGCAAAGTCGGCGCGTACTTGTTCGGCTACCTCGGCCCCAATCGGGGTAAGTTCGCGTGAAGCAGGTCGATTGGAAGCTGACCGGCCACGGCGGGATCGAGCTCTACGCGCAGGGCTGGCTGCCGGACGGCCCGGTGCGCGACGTGATCGCCATCGCCCACGGCTATGCCGAGCACGGCGGGCGTTACGGCAACCTTGTCGAGCGGCTCGTGCCGCAGGGCTACGCGCTCTACGCGCTCGACCACCGCGGCCACGGCCGCTCGGGCGGCAAACGCGCGCTGGTCGACCGGATGGCCTGGGTGATCGAGGACTTCCACGCATTCGTCGGCGAAGTGCGCGCGCGCCACGATGGCCAGCGGGTAAAGTTGCTCGGCCACTCGATGGGCGGCAACGTCGCGTTCGGCTATGCGCTGCGCTGGCCCGAGGACCTGTCGGGCCTGATCTTGTCCGGCCCGCTGATCGGCGGCAGTGCGCCGGCGGCCCAGCGATTGGTGGTGAGCCTGCTGTCGGCCATCGCGCCGGGGCTGGGCACCGTCGCGCTCCCTCCAGAGGCGGTCAGCCGCGATCCGGCGGTGGTCGCCGCCTACGCCGCGGACCCGCTGGTGACTGTCGGCAAAGTACCGGCGCGCACCGCTCACGAACTGTTCGCACCGCTACCCGGGCTACCTCGAGCGCGCGCCCGGTATGAAAGTCCCGGTCCTGATCCAGCACGGCGAGGCCGACGCGCTCGTTCCGCTCAGCGGCGCCCGCCCAGCAATCGACGCCATCGGCGCGCCGCGACAAGACCGTGATCACCTACCCAGGCCTGTTCCACGAAATCTACAACGAGCCTGAAAAGGACCAGGTGATCGGGGACTTGGCTCAATGGCTATCGGCGCACCCGGCCAGCTGAAGCTGCTGGTCTGCTTGCGCGTTCCCGGCGCGTTCCTGCAGGGATGCTCCTTGAAGCTGGCCAATTTGTTTGGAAAGGCGGGTATCCTCCCACCGTCAGGTCTTCATATCAGTATGCGCCGCTGTTCCCGACATGTGTGCTAGGATATGTCCGCTCTCGAGTTCGCCGGGAGCGTGGACTGTCGAGCGAGCGCCGGGAATGACTTTCGCATCGCGAGTCTCCGGTACGCGAAGGCTCCGGCCATGGAATTCTTTACGCCCCTGAGACCCGAAGCATCGAGCAGCCTGGGAATGGCGCTCGTCATGTCGTCCAACACCCCTCTCGTACTGCTCGACGATTTGCTCATCGTCCAGGCGGTGAGCAGCTCGTTCTGCCGCTGCTTTTCGATCGACCCGGATACCGCGGTTGGTTCGGAACTCTTCGCTCTGGGCGGCGGGGAATGGGACATACCCCAGTTTCGCTCGTTGCTTACGGCGACTGCGGCAGGAAACGCCGCAATCGACGCATATGAAATGGAGTTGAAGCGGGCCGGCGAGGCGACGCGGTGTCTCGTCATCAACGCGCATATTCTCGATCACAAGGACGGTGAGGTCCCGCGCATCGCCGTGGCGATGAGCGATGTCACCGCATGCGCGCGACGCACAAAAGGAGCGTGCGGCGCTGGTGCGGGACAAGGATGTCTTGGTCGCGGAGTTGAATCACCGGGTCGCGAACAGCCTGCAGATCATAGCCAGCGTGCTCATGCAACGGGTGCGCAGCGTCCAGTCCGAAGAGGCCCGCGGCCACCTGCGCGACGCGCACCACCGCGTGATGTCGATCGCGACGCTCCAGCGACAACTCGCATCCACCGCATCGGGCGAGGTGCGGCTGGCCTCCTATTTCATGGACCTGTGCGCCAGCATCGGCGCCTCGATGATCGCCGACCCCGACAAGCTGTCGCTCAAAGTCGAAGCTGACGAAAGCGTCACCACCGCCGAACGATCGGTAAGCATGGGTCTGATCGTCACCGAACTTGTGATCAACTCGCTCAAGCACGCTTTCCCCGATCCAGCTGCATCAGGCGTGATTACGGTTCGTTATCGTTCGCTAAGCGACGGGTGGACCCTGTCGGTCGGCGACGATGGGGTTGGCTTTTCAGGCAACGTTGCCGGCGGAAAGCCAGGCCTGGGTACCGGGATCGTCAACGCACTCGCCGCGCAGTTGAACGCCACGGTCGAGACGACCGACAACGACCCCGGCTGCCTCGTTTCCATCATCCATCACTGACGGGTGGCACAAGAAACCGTGGGCGTTGCCGGAATGACCGGCAAGGCCGAAGCCGTCACGCTCATCCGATCGCTGTCGCTGTCGCACGCCGTCCTGTACGGGCTGGGCGTAACCATTGGAGCGGGGATATACGTGCTGGTGGGCGTCGCCGCGGGGCGGAGCGGCATGAATGCCCCGCTGTCGTTTCTGATCGCAGCGCTCGCGATGGGTTTCACGGCCGCAGCGTTCGCTGAGCTCGGCACGCGGATGCCGGTCAGTGCGAGCGAGGCGGCCTATGTCGAGGCGGCGTTCCACCGCAAATCGCTTGGCCTGATGGTCGGCTTGCTGGTCGTCATCACAGCCGTCATCAGCGCCGCTACGATCAGCGCGGGAAGCGCCGGCTATATCGCGGCAATCGTCCGGTTTCCCGATACGTGGATCATCGTGGGCGTGGTTCTGGCCACCGGCTTGATCGCAAGCCTTGGCACATCGCAGTCGATAGCCATCGCCGGCGCGATGACGCTCGTCGAGATCGGGGGCCTGCTGCTGATCGTCGGCGCGGGGCTTGGGCAGGAGCCTGAGGTGTTCACCCGATTGCCCGAGATCGTGCCCGCCATCGGGGATGCGAGTGCGTGGCTCGCGATCGGCGGGACCACGGTGATCGCCGTGTTCGCCTTCATCGGGTTCGAGCATCTCGTGAACGTGGCGGAAGAATTGAAAGAGCCCAATCGCACGCTGCCACGTGCCCTGTTCCTGACCCTCGGCATCACCGCCGCCTTGTACGTGCTGGTGGTCTGGATCGCCGTTGTCACGGTTCCGCCGCCGGAACTTGCGGCGAGCAAGGCGCCGTTGGCAGAGGTGTTCGGACGGCTCACGGGCCTGTCCCCGATGACGATGAGCGCCATTGCCATCGTGGCCACCATGAACGGCATTGTCGTGAACATGATCATGATTGCGCGCGTGCTTTACGGTCTGTCGATGCAGGGCATGCTGCCCCGCTTTCTCAGCCTGTTGAGCACGCGAACGCGCACTCCTGTCCTGGGTACTGCCATTGCCGCTTGCGCGATTCTGACGCTGACGCTTGCCTTTCCGCTCGAGCGACTTGCGGAAATAGCGTCCCAGGGCACGCTGCTGATGTTCGCAATCATCAACCTAGCGCTGATCTGCATAAAGCGCAGCAGCCCGTCCAATCCGCCTGGAACCTTCGTGTGCCCCATGTGGGTGGCGTTTTCTGGCCTGTTCTCCAGCGTTGCGCTGCTAATGTTCGCGCTGCTGGACTAGCGCCGGCGGTCCGATTGCCGCCTACCTGTTCAACCGCCCCTCGATCAGTGTCTCCACCACGCTGGGGTCCGCCAGCGTCGAGACATCCCCCAGCGCGCTGACTTCGTTCTCGGCGATCTTGCGCAGGATGCGGCGCATGATCTTGCCGCTGCGAGTCTTGGGGAGGGCGGGGGTGAAGTGGAGGTGATCGGGCGAAGCGATCGGGCCGATTTCCTTGCGCACCTGGTTGCGCAGGTCCGCGTGGAGCGCGTCGGACGGTTCCTCGCCGGCGTTCAGGGTGACGTAGCAGTAGATTCCCTGTCCCTTGATGTCGTGCGGGAAGCCGACCACCGCGGCCTCGGCAACCTTGGGGTGGAGTACAAGCGCGCTTTCGACTTCGGCGGTGCCCATGCGGTGGCCGCTCACGTTGATCACGTCGTCCACCCGGCCGGTGATCCAGTAGTACCCGTCGGCGTCGCGGCGGCAGCCATCGCCGGTGAAGTACTTGCCGCGATAGGTGGTGAAATAGGTCTCGGCGAAGCGCTGGTGGTCGCCGTAGATCGTCCGCGCCTGGCCCGGCCATGAGCGGGTGATGCACAAGTTGCCGCTGGCCGCTCCCTCCAGCACCTCCCCCTCGCCGTCCACCAGTTGCGGACACACCCCGAAGAACGGCTTGCCGCCGCTACCCGGCTTCATGTCGTGCGCGCCCGGCAGGGTGGTGATCATCACCCCGCCGGTCTCGGTCTGCCACCAGGTGTCGACCACCGGGATACGGCCCTTGCCGACGGTGTCCGAATACCACCGCCATGCCTCGGGATTGATCGGCTCGCCCACGCTGCCGAGCAAACGCAGGCTGGTCAGGTCATGCCGATTCACCGGCTCGGCGCCTTCGCGCATCAGCGCGCGGATCGCGGTCGGCGCGGTGTAGAAAATGTTGACCTTGTGTTTCGCGATGGTCGCCCAGAAGCGGTCGTGATCGGGCCAGTTGGGAACGCCTTCGAACATCAGCGCGGTCGCCCCGTTCTGCAGCGGACCGTAAACGATGTAGCTGTGCCCGGTGACCCAGCCGATATCGGCGGTGCACCAGAACACCTCGCCGGCGCGGTAATCGAAGGTGTAGCGGAACGTGGTCTCGGTCCACACGGCATAGCCGCCAGTAGTGTGGAGCACGCCCTTGGGCTTGCCGGTCGATCCGCTGGTATAGAGGATGAACAACGGGTCTTCCGCGGCCATCGGCTCGCACGGGCACTCGTCGGACACGCCTTGCGACAGTTCGTGATACCAGTGATCGCGTCCGGCAGTCATGTTCACTGCGTTTCCGGTGTGTTCGAACACCAGAACGCCCCTGTTCGGGACCTTTCGAAGCGCTTCATCGACATTGCTTTTGAGCGGCACGGTCTTGCCGCCGCGGCGCCCTTCGTCGGCCGTGATCATCCAGTCGCTCGCGCAATCCTCGATCCGGCCGGCTATCGCCTCGGGGCTGAATCCGCCGAAAATCACCGAATGCACCGCGCCGATCCGCGCGCAGGCGAGCATCGCGAAGGCGCCTTCGGGCACCATCGGCATATAGATCGTAACCCGGTCGCCTTTGGAAACACCCATTTTTTTCAGAGTGTTGGCGAGGCGGATCACTTCGGCCTGAAGCTCGGCATAGGTGATGCGGCGGACTTCGCCGGCGGGATCGTCGGGCTCGAAGATCAGCGCGATCCGTGTCCCGTTACCGGCGGCGACATGGCGGTCCACCGCATTGTGGCAGATGTTGAGCGTGCCGTCGGAAAACCATTGAATGTCGACCGGATCGAAACTCCATTCGCCCGCCCTGGTCGGCTCCTGAAACCATTCGAGTCGCTTCGCCTGATCGAGCCAGAACCCGTCGCTATCGTCGATGCTCCGTGCGTACATCGACGCATACTGCTCGGCAGTGCAGTTGGTGCCGTCGGCGGCGGTGGCGGGGCGGCGCACCCATTCGTCGTGGTGCGCGGCGGCGTCGGTCATGGTCTTCTCCTCTGCCGCCAGCCTAGCGGGTCAAGCGGCGAGTGTGAACGCGTTGCGCGCTCCGTCGTTCGATAGCGAGACGCGTGATCCCAGGGGATCGGTGGCCTCCATCGCGGCGAGGGTTGCCGGATCGTCGCTGCGGGCGATGAAGCGCTGGCCGTCGGGCAGGCCTCCGATCGCAATCGCATAGGTCGGTCCTTCGCGGCCGTGCACTACGGTGTAGGTCGCGATCGTCCCGCTGCCTTCGACGAGTTCGGCCAAAACGGGCGGGGCGCGGCGGTGCTGGGCCGCCTCGCTCCAGCCGGGAAACGCGGCCGGGTCGGTCGACAGGGCCAGCGCGGCATACTTGCTCTGGAAACCGCCGTTGGCGCCCACGAGGCCGAAGGCGCCGGGGCGTTCGCGCAGGCGCTCGACGGTGCTGGCAATGGCGTGGCTCGAATAGCCGTTGCCCGCGCCGCCGAAGTAGGGAAGGCCGCCAGTCACGGTCAGCCCGCGCGGGTCATCCTGGCTGAGGCCGAGATGATCGATGGCGGTCGAGAACACCGCGATCGGGAAGCACGAATAGAAGTCGAGCACGTCGACCTCACCGATGCTCTTGCCCGCCGCGCCCAGCGCCGCGTCGAGCGCGGCCTCGGCGGCCGGGTAGGCGCCCGGGTCGGCCCGCTCGAGGATGTCGGGCTCGGCGGCTTGCGCGGCGCCGTGGATGTAGACCCAGCGTTCCTCGGCGATCCCCGCTTCGCGCGCGGCTGCGACCGACATCACCAGCATCGCGGCGCCCATGTTGACCTGGTCGCGGGCGACGACTTTGAGCGGGAAGGGATCGGCGATCATCCGGTTTTTCGGCGTGACCGTTGCGATGTCCTGGGGCGACAGCGGCTCGCTGGCTGCGCTCGAATAGGGGTTCGCCGCCGCCACCGCGCTGAACGGCGCGAACAGTTCGCCCATGGCGGCGCGATACGCCGCGCGGCTCAGGCCGAGGCGCGCGCGGCGCGCGTTCTCGAGCAGCGCGTAGGCGATCGGGGCGCTGACGATCCCGTGCTTGATTCCTTGTGCGGTGAGCATCCGTGCCGAGCCGCGGTCCTCGATCTCGCCTTCGTCGTGTTCGGCCCACTGACGTGTCTCGCCCTGGCCGGAGAGATGGCGCGTGTTCGAGATCGCCTCCGCCCCGAACACCAGCCCGGCGGCGGTCTCCCCGCGCGCGACACGCTCGGCCATTTCGACCAGCGCAGTTACCGGCGACTGCCCGCCGACCGCCTCGAGGATCGCGTGCTTCGGCGCCAGGCCGACCCGCCGTGCCACGGCGAGCGGGAACTTGTCGGGCTTACCGAACGGGGAGGGCGCCGCTCCCGAATCTTCGAAGGTGCGGATTGCGGAGACGACCTCGATCCGCGATTTCAGGTCCTCCGTCGCGCCGGCATCCGCGATCGCCCGCTGGGCCGCCACCGCCGCGAGATCGGCGGCGGAGCGGCCTTGCCAGCCGGGTTCACCGATACGCTCGACCACTTGGCCGACACCGACGATGACAGGGGTCAGGTCATCCATCGTGTTGGACTTGGCACACTTGGCACACAGTCCTGGAGCGAAAATTCCGGGCTCCGGACCGGGAGCGATGGTGGGGATGGGAACGGGGCGCCAACACGGTCATGCCGGCACCTTGGCACAGGCACGACCGTGTAGGAAACCGCGTGCTCAGCGGTTGAACTTCTCGTGCCCCTCGGCCTTGCGGCGCAGATAACCGCTCACCGGAAGATCGTGCTTCTCCAGCCCGGCGACCACTGTGTCGAGCCCGATCGTATCGGCCCAGAACATCGGCCCGCCAGTGTACAGCGGCCAGCCATAGCCGTTGATCCACACCACATCGATGTCGCTCGCGCGCTGGGCCATCCCTTCGTCGAGGATTTTCGCGCCTTCGTTGACCATCGGATAGAGCAGCCGTTCGCGAATTTCGTCCTTGGAAATCGCGCGCTGCGGCTTGCCTGCCTTGGCCGCGAAGTCCGCGATGATTGCCTTGGTCTCATCCGATGGCGTGCGGTTGCGCGCCTCGTCGTAGTCGTAATAGCCCTTGCCCGCCTTCTGGCCGAAGCGCCCCTTGGCGCACAGCGCGTCGCGGATCGTCTCGATCTTCGTCGGGTCGCGGTGCCAGCCGATGTCGGTGCCGGCCAGGTCACCCATCTGGAAAGGACCCATCGGGAAGCCGAATTCGAGCAGGACATCGTCGATGTCCCAGTAGTTCGCGCCTTCCATGATCAGCGCGTTGGCCTGTTGCTGGCGAGGGCTGAGCATGCGGTTGCCGATGAAGCCGGGGCACACGCCGGAAACCGCGGCGACCTTGCCGATCGTCTTGGCCAGCTTCATGCAGGTGGCGAGCACATCCGCGCGGGTTTCCTTGCCGCGGACGATCTCGAGCAGCTTCATGACGTTGGCGGGCGAGAAGAAGTGCAGGCCCAGCACATAGCCCGGCCGCTTGGTCGCGGTGGCGATTTCGTCGATGTCGAGATAGCTGGTGTTGGACGCCAGGATCGCGCCCTGCTTCACCACTTCGTCGAGCTTGGCGAATACCTGCTTCTTGACGTCCATGCTCTCGTAGACCGCTTCGATCACCAGGTCGCAATCGGCCAGGTCGGCATAGTCGAGCGTCGGGGTCAGCAAGGCCATGGCGCTTTGCACGCCCTCGGCGGTCATGCGCCCGCGCTTGGCGGTGTTTTCGTAGTTCTTGCGGATGGTACTTTGGCCGCGGTCGAGCGCATCCTGCTGCATTTCGAGGATCGTCACCGGGATGCCGGCGGACAGGAAATTCATTCCGATGCCGCCGCCCATCGTGCCCGCGCCAATGATACCCACCTTCTTGATCGGGATCAGCGGGGTATCGGCGGGAACGTCGTCGATCTTGTTGGCAGCGCGCTCGGCGAAGAAGTAGTGGCGCATCGCGGCTGATTGCGTGCCGGTCATCAGCTTCATGAACAGCTCGCGCTCGCGCTTGACGCCTTCCGCGTAGGGCAACTCGCCGGCGGCCTTGACCGCTTCGATCGCGGCATTGGGTGCGTCGAACCCGCGGATCTTGCGGGCCTGGCTGGCGCGGAACCTGTCGAAAATATCGGGATCGCGCACGCCGTCCTGGTTGGCGGTTCCTTCCGACGCGCGCGGGACCGGCTGGCCGATCTTGGTCCGGGCAAAGGCGACGGCATCGCGTTCGAGCGTATCGCCGCACACGAGCTGGTCGACCAGCCCGATCGCCTTGGCCTTGGCGGCCGATATCGGATCGCCTCCGACCACCAGCGGCAGCGCCGCTTCGGCGCCAACGAGACGCGGCATGCGCTGGGTGCCCGCGGCGCCGGGGATCAGCCCCAGCTTCACTTCGGGCAGGCCGAGCTTGGCGTCCTCGGCCGCGACGCGGTAATGGCACGCCAGCGCAACCTCGCACCCACCGCCCAATGCGGTGCCGTGGATGGCCGCGATCACCGGCTTTTCGCTTGCCTCCATCGCATCGAGCGTTTCGGGCAGGCTGGGGCCTTGCGGCGGCTTGCCGAATTCGGTGATGTCGGCCCCGGCGAAGAAGGTTCGCCCGTCGCAGCGAATGACGATCGCCTTCACCCCGTCATCGGCCAGGCCCGCCTCGATCTCGCGCTTCAATCCCGCGCGCACGGCCTGCCCGAGCGCGTTGACCGGTGGGTTGTTCGACACGACGACCAGCACTTCGCCATCGCGGTGGGAGGAAATCGGATCGGTCATATGCAGCTCCTCAAGCGCGGCTGTCGGCGAGCGCCGAATAGATCAGGGTCTTCAACTGGCGGCGCACCGGATACGCGCTCGACGGGTAGACCTGGGTCATGAACACCATCGTGATCGCTTCGACCGGGTCGACGAAGAACGCGGTCGAATAGGCGCCGCCCCAGTAGAACTCGCCCTTGCTCGACGGCATCAGGGTCTTGGCCGGATCGATCACGGTTGCAAAACCGAGCCCGAACCCGACGCCGGCGTTGTTGCTTTCCGAAAACAGGCTTTGCGAAAGTTGGGTAAGGTCCTGCCCGCCAGGGAGATGGTTGGCGGTCATCAAGTCGAGCGTCTTGGGGCTGACGATCCGCACCCCGTCAAGCTCGCCGCGGCCGACCAGCATAGCGGTAAAGCGCTCGTAATCGGCGATTGTGCCGACCAGCCCGCCGCCGCCGCTGTCGAACTTGCCCGGCTGACCGAGCCGGCTGGTCTTGCCGGCATCGATCATCTTGGCCGGCTTGCCGGGAATATACTGGTAGGCATCGACCAGCCGATCCTGCTGTCCGTCGGCCACTCCGAAGCTGGTGTCGGTCATGCCCAGCGGCGCGAAGATGTGCTGCTGGAAGTAATCCCCCAGCCGCATCCCCGAAATGCGCTCGACCGCGACGCCGAGCACATCGGTCGACACCGAATAATTCCACCGTTCGCCGGGCGAGAATTCGAGCGGCAGCTTGGCCAGCCGCGCGATGTATTCGTCCGAGCTCAAGTGCATGCGCGCGACGTCGAGGTTGCTCGACCGATACGCGGCATCGACGTTGGAGCGGTTCTGCAAGCCGTAGGTCAAGCCCGACATGTGCGTCAGCAGATCGACAAAGCGCATGGGGGCGGCCGCGGTGCCGGGGTACCACGGCGCATCGCTGCCACCCCCGCCGGCGAACACCGAAAGATTGGCAAATTCCGGCAGCCACTTGGTGACCGGCTCTTCCAGCGCCACCTTGCACTGTTCGACCAGCTGCATGAACGCGATCGAGGTGACCGGCTTGGTCATGCTGGCGATGCGGAACAGGGCGTCGTCGCGCAAGGCTTCGCGGCCTTCGCCCATCGTGCCCATCTGGGTGCGGTAGACCGGCGTTCCGTCGCGCGCGACAACCACCTGCATCATCGGCAACCGGCCGCTGTCGAGATAGGCCGTGCGCAGGAAGGGTTCGATCCGGTCGAGCCGATCCTGATCGAAACCAGCTGCTGCTGCCTGGGCGGCTGAAGCTGTCGTGTCCAACATGTGCGATTCTCTCCCGCATGGCGCACCGCGGCGCTCTTGTCCGTGCCATACCCAGCTTTCCGACGAGGGCAAACCCTCTCCGCCGTTCGAACCCATACCAGCATTAGGAAAGCACGCTTGCGCGCCAAGCGCGAATGGCCATACACTCCGCCCAAAGACAAGAACACACAAGGGAATGCGATGCCTGATATGAACCTGGCCGAGGCGCTCGGCTGGACTCCACCGCCCGGTTGGCCCGCCGCGACTCGCGACGAGATTCGCGACCGGCTGACCGCACCGGGCGAACGGTTCGAGATGGAGACGATTTCCATCCGGGGCGTGCCAACCCGCGTGTGGAAGAACGCCCCCGAAAATCTGCGCGCGCTGATGGTGCTGGCGCGCGCGCACGATGCGCGCGAATTCGTGATCTACGAAGACGAGCGCGTGACCTATGCCGCGTTTCACCGCGCCGTCGCGAAGCTCGCGCACGAGTTGCAGTCACGCGGCGTGGTCAAGGGTGACCGGGTCGCGCTGGCGATGCGCAATCTGCCCGAATGGCCGGTGGCGTTCTTCGCGTGCGTCACGATCGGGGCGATCTGCGTGCCGCTCAACGCCTGGTGGACCGGGGGCGAACTGGCTTACGGTTTGGCGGATTCGGGAACCAGGGTTCTCATCTGCGACAGCGAGCGGTGGGACCGGATCGCGCCGCACCTGGACCAGATGCCGGCGCTGGAGCACGCTTTCGTCGCCCGCGCCGGCACCGGCGACCTGACCGGGCCGGCGGAACATCTCGAAGCGCTGATCGGCGCGCCGATGACCTGGGCGGGATTGCCCGACGCCGATATCCCGGCAGCCGAAATCGCGCCCGACGACGACGCGACGATTTTCTACACCAGCGGCACCACCGGCAAGCCCAAGGGCGCGCTCGGCACGCATCGCAACCTGATCACCAACATTTTTTCAGGCGCCTATAACGGCACCGTCTCGGTGCTGCGGCGCGGCGAAGTGCCGCCCGATCCGGTGCCCAAGACCGCGCTGACGGTGATCCCGATGTTCCACGTCACTGCGTGCTCGGCCGGGCTGATGGGCACCGTCGCGGCGGGCAACACGACGATCTACATGCACCGATGGGATCCGTTGAAGGCGTTCGAGATCATCGAGCGCGAGAAGGTCAACGTCACCGGCGGGGTGCCGACCATCGCCTGGCAGCTGCTCGAACACCCCGAGCGCGAGAACTACGACCTCTCCAGCATCGAAGCGATTGCCTATGGCGGCGCGCCCAGTGCGCCCGAACTGGTGCGCAAGATCCGCGACGTGTTCGGCGCATTGCCGGGTAACGGCTGGGGTATGACCGAGACGATGGCCACCGTCACCGGCCATTCGAGCGAGGATTACCTCAACCGGCCCACCAGTTGCGGCCCGCCGGTCGCGGTCGCCGACCTCAAGATCATGAGCGAGGACGGGACCCAGGAACTTCCCGTCGGCGAAGTCGGCGAGCTGTGGGCGCGCGGACCGATGGTGGTGAAGGGGTACTGGAACCGGCCCGCGGAAACCGCCGAGACATTCATCGACGGCTGGGTCCGCACCGGCGACCTGGCGAAACTCGACGAGGAAGGCTTCTGCTACATCGTCGACCGGGCCAAGGACATGATCCTGCGCGGGGGCGAGAACATCTATTCGTCCGAGGTCGAGAACGTGCTCTACGATCACCCCGCGGTGACCGACGCCGCACTGGTTGGCATCCCGCATCAGCAATTGGGCGAAGAACCCGCCGCGGTGGTCCATCTCGCCCCGGGGACGAGCGCCACCGAGGCCGAGCTCAAGGCGTTCGTCGCCGAACGGCTGGCCAAATTCAAGGTGCCGGTCCGGATCCTGTTCAGCGCCGAGACGCTGCCGCGCAACGCGAACGGCAAGATTCTCAAAAAGGACCTGAAAGCACTGTTCGAAACGGAACCGGCGCGGCTATAGATTGGCGATGGGAGAGGGGACCCAACCGAGAGCGAGCGAGACCGAGCGCTTCGAGCGGCGACGGCAGGACGTGATCCACGCCGCGTCGGCGCTGATCAACGATCTTGGCGTCAAGGGTACCACGTTCGCCGAGCTCGCCCGCTCGGTCGGGCTCAACGCGACCAGCATCACCTATTACTTCGACCGCAAGGACAAGCTGGTGGTCGCGGTTTACGAGGCGACGCTCGACTGGCTCGAGGAGGCTGCGCGCGAGGCAGCCGGCCTGCCGACGCCGGAGGAGCGGGTGCGGTCCTTCATCGCCGCGCACGTAGCGCTGCGGCGGCGCATTCGCGACGGCGAGAGCGGCTTGATCACCGCGCTCAGCGAAATCCGCACGCTCGACGAAACGTTGCAGGCCCCGTTGCTCGAGCAATACGCGCGGGTGCTCGATCATGTGCGCTCGTTCTTCGGGCGTGATCGCGGCGGATTGAAGCGTGCGGTCGATACCGCGCGGGCCCACGTTCTGCTGGAGACGATGTTCTGGTGGCCGGTGTGGTCGCTGCGTTATTCGACGCGCGACTTCGGCCGGCTCGAGGCGCGAATTTTCGATATCTTCGCCAGCGGACTGGCCGGTGCCGCCCAAGGCTGGCAACCGCGGATCCTCGACAACCGGGCCTGGCGCGCCGCTGACGACGGCGACGGGGAAACATCGGACGCATTCCTGCGATCGGCGACGGTGATGATCAACCAGCGCGGCTATCGCGGCGCCTCGGTCAATCGCATCGCCGCCGCGCTCAATGTCACCAAGGGCAGTTTCTACCACCACCACAGCGCCAAGGACGACCTGGTGTTCGAGTGTTTTCAGCGCAGTTACGACCGGTTGTCGGCGGTCCAGCTCGCGGCCGGGGCAATCGAAGGCGACGGATGGACCCAGATCGCGTCTGCGTTGGCCGAATTGATCGACCTGCAGTTTCGCGATCCGATGCCGCTGCTGCGCACCGCCGCCTTGCAGGCGCTGCCAAGCGACGAACGCGGCAGCGTGGTGGTGCGATCGAACCGTCTCGCCAACCGGTTTGCCGGGATGCTGTCCGACGGGATCGCCGATGGCTCGGTCCGCGCGGTCGACCCGCTGGTGGCGAGCCAGTTGATCATGCCCGCGCTCAACGCCGCCTACGAAGCGCGCGGGTGGGCGGCGCGGCAGCCCGATCCGGCGCTGGCGGTCAAGCTCTACGCCTGGACGCTATGCGCGGGCGTGTTCACCGATCCACCCGAAGTCGTTTGAGGCGCTAGCAACGAAAAGGGCCCCGGAATTCCGGGGCCCTTCGCATGTGACGTGCGGCGATCAGAATTCCTTGCGGAGACCGATCTTGTAGTTGCGGCCGAGCGGGTTCGCGGTGAACGGATCGTAGTTGTAATCGAGCCGCGCGAAGCCGGGTTCCTTGTCGGTGAGATTGTAGACCGACAGCAACAGATCGGTCTTCCACGGCAGGCCGATGCGGGCAGTGAAATCGAGCGTGGTGAAGCTCGGGATATTGTAGCCCGTCGTCGTGGGAGCCTGCCGCTGATCGATGTACCCGTCGATGTAGTTGAGCGTGAGCCGGGCGTTGTTGCGGCCCCAGCCCGCTTCGAGATAGGATGTCACCTTCCACTGCGGGAGGGGATAGGCGGTGGTCTGGTAATTGAGCTTGCCGACCGCCCCGAACCCCGGCTGGATCAGGGTCGATCCGATCGAGAAATCGTTGGTTTGATAGTCGATCACATAGCTGGCGGTCACACCCGCGCCGAACGATCCTTCGGCCCCGAAGGTGCCGTTGTAGTTGGCCAGGACGTCGACCCCGGAAGTCGAGAGGCCCGACCCGTTGGTGTAGTTGGTGTTGACGATGGTGACGTCGCCCAGCGTCGGGGTCAGGGTTCCGCATCCCCCACCGGCGGGCCCGCCGGAGAAGATGAAGCGGCTGGACAGCGGATTGCTGCAGTTGGCGGGGGCGGTCGCGGCGGTATTCGAGCCTGCCGATCCGCCGAACACTGCGTTGAGCAGTCCGGCAAGCGGTTCGGCCACGAGATCGTCCTTGAAGTCGTAACGCCAGTAATCTGCGCTTGCGCTGAATCCGCCAAAGTTGACCAGTACGCCGCCGCCGTAGCTGGTGGCGCTTTCGGGGATGAGCGTGGGATTGTCGTTTACGCGCACCGCACGGAACGATCCGCCGATGAATTGCAGCGAAGTGACGTAGTCACCCGCGCTCAGGATGTTCGATGGAGGCGCCCGGAAAGTGGTCTGATACGATCCGCGCAGCGCGAGCCAGTCGGTCACCTGGAAGCGCGCGCTGACCTTCGGGTCGAACGTCGAACCGACCGATCCGCCGTAGTCTTCGAACCGCGCGGCAAGCTGTACGTCGACCCGGTCGCCGATCGGAACCTGGGCTTCGGCAAAGATCGCCTTGGCGTCCTGCGAGTTGTGGTCGGGGGTGCTCGAACCGAGGAAGCCGAGCACGCCGACCGGATTGCTGCAGGTGGAAGTCGGGAAATCGATCGAGGAGCGGCATGGGTTCTGTGTAAGATTGTTATAGAAACCGTAGCGGCTGTCGAAGCTCGTCTTGCGGTATTGCGCGCCCACCGCGTAGCCGATGTTCGACGATCCGCCGAGATTGATCCCGGTGTCGCCGCTGACGACGAAATTGGCGACATAAAGCCGGTTGGTCAGTTCGGTGCGCGACTTCTTGCTGAAGTAATCGAAGATTGCCGGGCTATTGGCGACCGACGCGTTGTAGCCGGGATTGGTTTGCCCGGTAACCGGGTTCGACTGGATCGCATTCGAGAACGGGTTGTAGAACGTACAGGGGCCAACACCCGGCACGCCCGTGGTCGGGTTGCAACCCTCGCCGCCAAGCCCGCGCAGCGCTAGCTGCAGGCGATCGATGATCGTGTCGTACTGGTTCGAGTCCCGGTTGTAGTAGTGAAAGACGCCGCTCAGTTCCCAGTTGAACATCGGCGAGACTTCGCCGCGCAGGGCCGCGCTGAAGCGGACCGAATCGCCTTCGCGCACCACCGGCGACGCGCCGTCGATGCCGTTGACATCCTGGAAGCGCGGATCGCCGCCTAGCAGCGCCGCGCGGAATGCGCCGGCCGCGACCAGCGCCGAGTTTGCTCCAAGCGGAAACTGATCGGGGTTGGCCGCCTTGTAGGCGATCAGCCCCGGGTTATTGCCCGGCACGAAGAACTGCGAGCCGATCGGATTGCCCATCGCCCCGGGGGTCGGCGTGTTGAGCAGGATGTAGCTCGGCGATGTGTTCGCCAGAACTTCGGTGTGACCATAAAGACCCGATACCTCGAGCGAGATGTTGTCGGTCAGGTCGATCTCGCTTTCGATATAGGCTTGGAAACGATCTTCCTTTTCCACCAGCAGATCGAACAGCGTGTACTGATTGGCGCAGCGGTCGGCGAGCGCGGTGGTGGTCTCGATACCCCCTTTGACCGGGACGCCGCCCAGCGGTGCGCAACCGCGATCGAGCTGGAAGCCTGACCGCAGACCAGATGCAAGGCCCGAACCTGCCGGAGCCAGGAAGAAGGGCAGAAACGCGCTGGGATTGCCACCCTGGGTAAAGCCGCCGGCGGGATTTTCCGAGTACGGGCGAACAGCGAAATCGCGGTCGGTCACGCGCAACGGGGAGCGGTGCTGGTATCCGAACGAGGCGAGAACGCGGAAGCCGTCTTGATGGTGGCCGTACGTCGCCGAAGCGGTCCAGTCGCCGTCCGTGTCGTCGATGAAACGATAGTCGCCAGCCACCACCAGGCCTTCGAGCCGCTTGTTGGTGATGAAGTTGACCACGCCAGCAACCGCGTCCGAACCGTAGGTCGCCGCGGCGCCGTCCTTGAGCACTTCAACCCGTCCGATGGCTGCGGCGGGGAGAAGGTTGATGTCGACGGCCGGGGTCCCGATCGGCGAGGGCACCAGACGGCCGCCATTGAGCAGCACGAGCGTGCGTGCCTGGCCTAGCCCGCGCAAGTTGACCGAGGCGACGCCTTCGGATCCCTGCGAGCGGGAATCGAACTGGTTGGAATCGCCGAGTACGCCGCTCGAACCGGGCAGGTTCTTGACCAGATCGAGTGCGCTGGGGGAGCCCTGATTGATCAGTTCTTCCGACGAGATCACATCGACCGGCAGCGCCGAATCTTCGGTCGAGCCGCGGATAAGCGATCCGGTCACGACGATTTCGGGAGTAGTGGCGGCGGTATCGGCCGACACGTCGGCATCAGTACCTGCCGCTACCTGTGCGAAAGCGGAGCTGCCGAAAATCCCCGTGGCGAGCGCGAAGCAGGCGCACGTGTGGCGCAAAATCGATTTGGTCATCGGTCTCTCCCTTGCGACGGGTTTATTATTCTCACCGTTGAGGCGGATACCCGTTCCTCGAAATTCAATGACAATGGGCCGCCATTGTCAAGCAACAATCATCCAATTTACGAAGGTTAGGTGACGTTTCCCAACGCTCTGCGTGATCCGGGTTACGCCAAACCGCATTTCTTCAAACGGCATTCCGGCCGCGCGGCTCGCGAACCGCGAACGTCATCAGCGCCAGCGCCGCGGCGATGCCCGCGAGCACCAGTCCGAACAATGGCTCAAACCCTGCGACGGCGACCAGCAGTCCCGCCAGCACGGGGCCGATTGCGGCGACCGCGCCTTCGGCGGTGGTCACGAACGCGAGCCGCATGGGAATATCCTCGTGCGCGCCGAATTCGAGGACCATGGTGGTCGCGGCCATCATCCATCCCGATCCGCCTACGCCGAGCAGGACGAACGCCAGGTAGATGGCCACCGCGGTGCCTGACAGCATCAGCAAGAGCACGCCCGCCGCCGCCAGCGCGAGCGAGGCGATGTAGACGATGCGGAATCCGAGCCGGTCGCCCATCGGGCCCCACAGCAGGTTGGAGAGGGTATCGGCTCCGAGGAACGCAAAGCTCAGGCCGCCGATCAGCGCGCCGCTCATGCCCAGTCGCTGCGCGGCATACACCGTCCAGAACGGACCTCCGATGCGGATCGCGGTCGCGCACGCCTGTGCGCCGATGAACCGGGCAAAGTCGCGGTCTTCGAGCAATTGCGGGAACTGGCGAATGCGCTCTCGCAAGGGGATGACCGGTCGCGACACCGGCGCGGGTGGCTCGCGGATCAGCGTCTGCAGCACCAGCAGCCCCGCGCTGGTGAGTCCAAAGGCGAACAGGAAGGTCGTCGAATATCCGTTGCCCAGCCAGTGGTCGGCGATGAAATACTTGCCCGCTACCCACGCCAGCACCGCGGCGATCAGCCCGCCCGCCATATTGCGATAACCTTGCAGCCGGCCGCGCCGATCGATCGGGATCACCTTGGCCATGATCATCTGGAACGCGACCCGCTGGGCGCCATTGAAGAACCCGAGGACCAGGAACAACGCCAGGGTGACCACCACCAGCACCTGACCGGTCAGGAACCACCCCGCCAGCGCCATGCCCAGGATCGCCAGTCGCATCATCGATCCCACACGGATCGAATAAGGAAGGATGTGGCTGCGGTGTTCGATCCGGGCGCCGGACAGGATCGGCGACACCGTCGCGCCTAACTGCAGCAATGCGGTGCCAAGGCCCACGGCTGCGGTGCTGCCGGTGATCGCCAACAGGTAGGCCGGGATGATCGTCGGCGCGTAGATCAGACGGAAGCCGGTCATCCCCAGCACGCCGTGAACGAAGTTGGCCGTATAGTTGCGCTTGAGGTTCGCCTGGACGAACTGGTGGTGCCGCGCGAAGGCGTCGCCCTCACCGGGAACGGCGAGGACGTCGTCTTCGATGGGCCCGATCGAACTCAGTAGCCGGCCAGCGCCGCGAAGCGGTTCTTGAGGAAGCTCGTCGATCCCCAGCTCGCCTCGAGCACGCGCGCGCGCTTGAGATAGAACCCGATATCGTACTCGTCGGTCATGCCGATGCCGCCGTGAAGCTGCACGCCCTCGCGGCTCATCGTGTGGAGCACGCGGTTGGCCTCGGCCTTGGCGACCGTCGCCGCGCGGGCGATGCCGAAGCCGCTGTCGAGCGCCTCCAGTCCACCTTCGACTGCCGAGCGCATCATCGCCAAGTCGCCGAACAGGTCGGCCATGCGGTGCTGCAGTGCCTGGAAGCTCGCCAGCACCTGGTTGAACTGCACGCGCTGCTTCAGGTAGTCGAGCGTCACGTCGAACACTTGTTGCGCCATGCCCAGCATCTCGGCCGCGGTGAGGATGCGGGCGCGGTCGAGCACGTCGTCGAGCAGCTTGTCCCCGCCGTCCGCGAGCTTGTCTGCCGCGGCGCCATCAAAGGTCACTTCGGCGTGGCTGCGCTGGTCGGTCAGCTTGCGATCGGACAGCGATACGCCGTCACCTTTCTCGACCAGATAGAGCCCGTCGGAGGCTGCGACCACGAACAGGTTCGCGCCGTGCGCCTCGTGGACGAACGCCTTGGTGCCGGTGAGCTTGCCGCCGTCGACCGTGGCCGTCGATCTGCCGGTGAAGCGCGGACCTTCGTCGATCGCCAAGGTGCCGACAGCTTCGCCGCTGGCGAGCTTCGGCAGCCACTTCGCCTTCTGCTCGTCGCTGCCGCCAAGGATGATCGCGCTGGCGGCGACGGTGGTAGCGATGAGCGGACTGGCGGCGAGGGTCTTGCCTAATTCTTCGATGACCAGTCCGGCCGAAAGCCATCCGAAGTCGCTGCCGCCGTGCTGTTCGGGAATGACGATCCCGGCCCAGCCCATCTCGGCCATCGCCTTCCACGCGTCGGGCGAATACCCCTCGGCCGGTTTGTCGGCGCGAACCTTGCGCCAGGCGGCGACCGGGTTTTCGCTAGTGGTCCAGCCGCGCGCCATGTCGCGCAGCATTTCCTGTTCTTCGTTCAAAATAGCCATCGTGCGCGCTCCCTTACTGGTGGTCCAACATGCCGAGCACGCGCTTGGCGATGATGTTGTTCTGGATTTCGGTCGAGCCGCCGTAGATCGTGGTCGCCTTGCCGAACAGCCAGCCGCGCACGCCCGCGAGCTCGCTGTCGGAGAAACCTTCGCCCTCCCAGCCGAGGCCCTGCAGGCCCATGATCTCGATCAGCATTTCGGCGCGTTCCTGGCCCAGCTTGGTGCCGAGCTTCTTGAGCACCGAGCTGATCTCGGACACGCCGCCGGCAGCCTTGCTTTCTTCGACAGCGCGGCGGGCGGTGAGCAGGAAGCTCTGCCAGCGAATCTCGAAATCGGCGATGCGATCGCGCATCACCTTGTCTGCGAGCACCCCGTTTTCGTCGGTCTCGAGATACTTTTTGGCAATATCCGAAAGGTTCTGGCCCATCAGCCGGGCCATGCTGCCGCCGCCCGACAGGTTGGTGCGTTCGTGCTGGAGCAGGCGCTTGCCGATCGTCCAACCCTGGCCTTCCTTGCCGACCAGGTTTTCCTTGGGAACCTTCACGTCGGTGAAGAAAGTTTCGCAGAACGGGCTCATCCCGCTGATCATCTGGATCGGGCGCACTTCGACGCCCGGGTCCTTCATGTCGATCAGCATGAAGCTGATGCCGTGGTGTTTGTCGCTGCGGTCGGTGCGGACGATCGCGAAGCACTTGTCGGCCCACTGTCCGCCGCTGGTCCACGTTTTCTGGCCGTTGACCAGGTAGTGATCGCCCTTGTCCTCGGCGAATGTCTGCAGGTTGGCGAGGTCGGATCCGGCGTTGGGCTCGGAATAGCCCTGGCACCAGCGGATCTCGCCGCGCGCGATCGGCAGGGATATGTTCGCGCTTCTGCTCTTCGCTGCCGAATTCCAGCAGGGTGGGGCCGAACATCATCACCCCCATGCCGCCGATCGGATTATAGGCGCCGGCCTTGGCCATCTCCTCGTTGAGGATGTGCGCCTGCTTGCGGGTCAGCCCGCCGCCGCCGTATTCTTTCGGCCAGGTCGGAACGCCCCAGCCACGCTCACCCATCGCCTCGCGCCAGGCCTTCTCGGCCGGTCCTTCGCGCGTCGGGCCTTCGACCGAGGCGAGGGCGTTGCCTTTGCCCTTGAGTTCGGCCGGAAAGTTCTTCGCGATGAAATCGCGTACTTCCTCACGAAAGGCGTCGTCGGTGTCGGCTTTGGGTTCGGCCAGGGTCGCCATGTTGTCTCTCCTTGCTATCGTACCGGAGCGCCGAGCGGCGCGTCCTGGACCATTTGACTGTTGGCCTCGGCTTCGCGTGCGCGCAATCGATCGAGGTTGGCAAGATGTTTTGCCTCGGTGATCGGATAGAACCAGATGATCGCGCAGCCGACGGCCCACAGGCCGAGGACCATGGGCACATAATGGATGATCAGGCTATCGGTCATCGCCTCCGTCACCTTTGCCGGATCGATCCCGGCGGGGAAGCGCGAGGTCTCGATCACGATGCCCGCGGCAAGAATGCCGAGACCGCTGGCGCATTGGGCGGAGAAGCTCGCGGCCGAGAAATAGATGCCTGCGTTGTGCCCGCCCGAGCGGACGGCGTCGTCCTCCACCACGTCGGCGAGCATGGACGACGCGGTCATCAGGCTGATTGCCACCATCGCGCCGTAGAGAGCGCCCACGACCAGCAGGGTCGGCAGCAGCAGTGGATGGCCCGGCGCGAAGAACAGGTCGAGGTATGTCAGCGTCAACGGCGTGGTGCCCAGCAGCACCCCCAGCAGCGCGAGATAAAGCGCGGAATTGCGCTTGCCCCACCACTTGGTGAACTTGGGCGCCAGCGGCAGCGCGATGCACACCGCGAGGAAGCCGTCGAGGGTGAGCAGGGCAAGCTGGCCGGAAGAAAGCTGGAACACATAAGTGCCGAAGTAAAGCGAGGTGGCGCCGTACACTCCGATGGCGGTCCACTTGAAGATCGCGTAGCCGAAGATGGTCAGGAACGCGCGGTTGCGGAACGCCGAGCCCATCTCCTTCAGATGTGTCATCACCCCGGGAACGACCGGCCGTTCGTCTTTCTGGCGGATGTAAGGGATGCGCGAGCGCGTGCCCCAGCCGCACACCAGAATGCTGATCAGGATCAGCGCCGCACCGGTGAGCGCGAACGGCACGTAGCCCGCCGGGTTGAGCTGCCCCTTGGGAAACTCAGGGGTGGCAACGAAGAAGAACTTGAGCGCAAAAGCGGCGAACGCGAAGGTGCCCGCATAGGCGAACCAGTAACGCAGCCCGTAAAGCCGCGTGCGCTCGGCATAGTCCTGCGTCAGTTCGCTGCCGAGCGCATTGGCGGGGATCTGGTACGCGCTCATGGCGAGCCGCGCGAGCGAGGCGAACGCGAATATCCACACGCCCATCATCGCGTCACTCAGCCCCGATGGCGGAAACCAGGTGAGGGTAAAGAAGATCGCGGTCGGGATGGCCGCGCCGTAGATGTACGGATGCCGCCGGCCCAGCCGCGACCGGGTGCGGTCGGACAGGCGGCCGATCACGGGGTCGGCGACCGCATCGACCAGCAGCGTCAGCGCGATCGCGGTCGACACGATCCCCGCCGAGACCCCGAGGACCTGGTTGAAGTAAAGTAGCAAGTAGGTCGAAAACGCGGTGCTCTTGATGCCATCGGCCGTGGCGCCGAAGCCATACGCGGTCCGGTTGCCGCGTGTGAGCGGGGGCACGCCGTTGGCCGTGTTCAAGCGACCGCCTCCGCTGCATCCTGAATATCGCCGATCGGATCGGGATAGAGCTCCAGCGCGACTTGCCGCCGGTTGAGCAGCGAATAGTCGGGAAATACCGGGTCCTTCACGTCGCGATATTGCTTGAGATGCTGCTTGGCGACGGTGACCTTGTGCACTTCGGTCGGTCCGTCGGCGATACCCATCACCATCGCGCCGATCAGGCTGCCGACGAACGGCATCTCATTGGACACGCCAAGGCTGCCGTGAATGTGGATGCAGCGCTTCGCAATGTTGGCGAACACGGTGGGCATCAGCGCCTTGATCGCGGCGATATCCTTCCGCACGCGGCGATAATCGTTGTACTTGTCGATCGTCCACGCGGTCTTGAGCACAAACAGCTTGAACTGTTCCAGTTCGATGTAGCTGTCGGCGATATCGAACTGCACGGCCTGGAAATCGGCCAACGTGCCGGTGCGGGTGGTGCGGCTGACCGCCCGGCGGCTCATCTTGTCGAGCAGCTTCCTGCAGTTGCCCACGGTGCGCATGGCGTGATGCACGCGCCCGCCGCCGAGCCGGGTTTGCGAGATCGCGAACGCGCCGCCCCGTTCGCCCAGCAGATGATCGGCCGGCACCCGCACGTCGGTGTAGCGGACATAGCTCTCGCTTCCGTCCTGCTGGCCATAAACACCGACGTTGCGCACGATTTCGACCCCGGGCGTGTCGATCGGGACGATGAACATGCTCATCCGCTCATGCCGGGGCGCATCGGGATCGGTCACCGCCATCACGATCAGGAATTCGGCCCACTTGCCGTTGGTCGAGAACCACTTCTCACCGTTGATCTTCCAGTGGTTGCCGTCCTGCTCCGCGCGCGTGACGAAATTGGTCGGGTCGCTGCCGCCTTGCGGTTCGGTCATCGAAAACGCGCTGACGATGCGGTTGTCGAGCAGCGGCTGGAGGTACTGTTCCTTCTGCTCGGGCGTGCCGTAGTGCGCGATGATCTCGGCGTTCCCGGTGTCGGGTGCCTGGCATCCGAATACGATCGGCGCGAAGGTGGCGCCGCCGATGATCTCGTTCATCAGGCCCAACTTGACCTGCCCATACCCCTGACCACCGAGTTCGGGGCCGAGATGGCAGGCCCACAAGCCTTGCGCCTTCACTTCGTCCTGCAAAGGCCGAACCAGCGCGTTGCGACGCTCGTTCTTCACATCGTACGGATGGATGCCGAGGTAGCCGAGAGGTTCGACCTTTTCATCGACGAACGACTGCATCCAGTCGAGCTTGGCCTGAAAATCAGGGTCTGTTTCAAAATCCCACGCCATCGCATCTCTCCCGCAGGCGCTTATGCGCCTTGCACGAATCGAGCATACCGCTTTTTGGAATGGCGGCAAGCGGCTGGAATCAAACGGTCGAGCCTCCGTCGACCACCAGCGTCTGGCCGGTCAGCCAGCTTGCCGCCGGCGAGGACAGGAAAACCGCCGCCCCGGCGATGTCGTCGGGAACGCCGAGCCGTCCCATCGGGGTGCGCGACACCGCCGCCTTTTCCGCCTGCGGATCCTCATAGAGGGCCTTGGCGAAATCGGTCTTCACCAGTCCCGGCGCGATCCCGTTGACGCGAATGCCGTGCCGGCCGTTCTCGACCGCGTAGTTTCGCACCAGCTGGATGTCGGCCGCCTTGGTGATGGTGTAGGCACCCAGCACGCTGGATCCGCGCAGGCCACCGATCGAGGAAATCACCACGATCGCGCCGTCCCCTTTTTCGCGCATGTCGGGCAGGGCCAGCTGGATCAGCCAGTGGTTCGACAGGATGTTGTTGTCCAGGGTCTTCCTGAACATCGCATCGTCGATCGTATCGAGTGATCCGTAATGCGGGTTCGAAGCGGCATTGCACACCAGGATGTCGACCGGACCCAGCTCGGCGCGAGTGCGCGCCATCAGGTCCTGCAGCGCCTCCTTCGACGAGATACTCGCCGCGATCGCCAGTGCGGTGCCGGCGCCATGAGCGGCATTGATGCTGGCGGCGACCGCCTCGCACGCATCCTGCTTGCGGCTCGAAACCACCACCTTGGCGCCGCGCGCGGCAAGCTGCCCGGCGATCGCCTTGCCGATCCCGCGCGAGGAACCGGTTATGACGGCGACTTTGCCGGTGAGGTCGAACGGATCGGTCATGGCATCTCTCCTCAGGTTTGGAGATACCATGATTTCGAAAGCGCTAGCGTGCAAGCCCCAAGGCGGGCGACTTAGGCGGCGACCACTTCCTGTTCGATCTTGCCGAAGATCGAATGGCCGGCCGCATCGCGCATCTCGACCGAGACGGTATCGCCCGGCTTCATGAATGCGGTCGCCGGCTTTCCGTCAGCGATCGTCTCGATCATGCGGATTTCGGCGATGCACGAATAGCCTGCGCCGCCCGCGCTCACCGGCGTGCCCGCGCCGCCGTCGGCGCCCTTGTTGCTGACCGTGCCCGATCCGATGATCGTGCCGGCGCACAGGCTGCGGGTCTTGGCGGCATGCGCCACCAGGTCGGCCAGGTTGAAAGTTGCCTCCTGTGCGGCGTTGGCGCGGCCGAACGGCTGGCCGTTGTAATCGACCATCAGCGGCAGGTTGATCACGCTGTTCTGCCATGCGTCCTCGAGCTCGTCCGGCGTCACCGCCACAGGCGAAAACGCGCTGGCGGGCTTCGACTGGAAAAAGCCGAAGCCCTTTTCCAGTTCGCCCGGGATCAGGCCGCGAAGGCTCACATCATTGACCAACATCAATAACTTGATGTGCCCGGCCGCGTCGGTGGCAGAGACGCCCAGCGGCACGTCGTCGACGATAACCGCGATCTCGCCTTCCATGTCGCAGCCCCACGCTTCATCCTTGAGCGGAATCGGATCGCGCGGGCCCAGGAAGCCGTCGCTGCCGCCCTGGTACATCAGCGGATCGTGGTAGAAACTCTCGGGGACCTTCGCGCCGCGCGCCTGCCGCACCAGTTCGACGTGGTTGATGTAGGCGCTGCCGTCGGCCCACTGGTAGGCGCGGGGCAGCGGGCTCGCCGCATCGTGCTCGTGGAAGCGGCCGCAGGGCACCGTCCAGTGCTCGACATCGCGATAAAGCGCTTCGAGCTGGGGGGCGACTTCGGCCCAGTTATCGAGCGCATACTGCATCGTCGGCGCGATATGTTCGGCCGATGAGTAGCGGGTGATGTCCTTCGAGACCACGACGAGCTTGCCGTCACGGCCGTGCTTGAGGCTTGCGAGTTTCATTGCGGGCTATCCGGTTGATTGTCGGGGTGGGCGCGCTGGAACGCGGGGAGGGCGAGGCACGCGGCCTCGATCCGTTCGATGTGCGGGTGAGGGGTAAAATCGAACGCGAACTTGCGGGCGTTGTAGACCTGGGGAAGCAGCACGATCTCGAACAGGCCGGGTCCGTCGAACAGGAAGTCGCCGGTGCCGCGTTGCGCCAGCAGTCGCTCGACGGGATCGAGCGTGCGCGCCAGCCAGTGGCGGTACCACACGTCGATCTGGTCCTGCGACTGGCCGAGCTCGGTCTTGAGGTAGTTCAACACCGGCAGATTGTTCACCGCGTGGATTTCGGTCGCGATGCCATAGGCGAGTTCGCGCGCCGTGTAGCGATCCTCGATGGCGACGGGCAGCAGCGGCGGCTGGGGGTATGCCTCGTCCAGCCACTCGAGCAGTGCCATCGACTGCGCCCGGTCGCGGCCATCGGCTTCGAGCATCGGAACACTGCCGAACGGGTTGCGCGAGACGTAATCCGCGTCCTTCTGCTGCGAAATGCGCAGGTCGACCGGCACCACTTCGTAGTCGAGGCCCTTGAGGTTCAGCGCGATCCGCAACCGGTAACTGGTCGAGCTGCGGAAATAGGCGTGAAGTTTCATCAAAAGGCCGGGATCCCGGTAATCGCGCGCCCGAGGATCAGCGCATGGACGTCATGCGTGCCCTCGTACGTGTTGACCGTTTCCAGGTTCACCATGTGGCGGATCACCTGGTATTCGCCGCTGATCCCGTTGCCGCCGTGCATGTCACGCGCCTTGCGTGCGATATCGAGTGCCTTGCCCACGTTGTTACGCTTGACGATCGAGATCATCTCGGGCGCGAAGGCGTGCTCGTCCATCAACCGGCCAACACGTAAGGATGCGTGCAGGCCCAGCGCGATGTCAGTCATCATATCGGCGAGCTTAAGCTGATAAAGCTGCTTGGAGGCGAGCGGTACGCCGAATTGCTGCCGGTCCAGTCCGTACTGACGTGCGGCGTCGAAACAGAATTCCGCCGCGCCCATCGCCCCCCACGAAATGCCGTAGCGCGCGCGATTGAGGCAGCCGAACGGTCCTTTGAGGCCCTGGACATCGGGCAGTAGCGCATCGGCGCTCACCTTGACCTCGTCCATCAGGATCATGCCGGTGGTGCTGGCGCGCAAGCTGAGCTTGTTCTCGATCTTGGGCGCCGATAGCCCGGCCATGCCCTTGTCGAGCACGAAGCCGCGGATAGCGCCGCCGTGGGCCTCGCTCTTGGCCCACACCACGAATACGTCGGCGAACGGGGCGTTGCTGATCCAGGTTTTGGAACCCGAGATCGAATAGCCATCGCCATCCTGTTTGGCGAAGGTGCGCATAGCGCCCGGATCGGAGCCGGCGTCGGGCTCGGTCAAACCGAAGCAGCCGATCAGATCGCCGCTGGCGAGGCCGGGCAGGTATTTGCGCTTCTGCGCTTCCGATCCGTAGGCCAGGATCGGGTACATCACGAGGCTCGACTGGACGCTCGCCATCGAACGATAGCCGGAATCGACCCGCTCGATCTCACGCGCGATCAGGCCATAGGCGACATAGCTGGCGCCCGCTCCGCCATATTCTTCGGGCACCGTCGCGCCCAGCAGGCCGGCGCGGCCCATCAGGGGGAACAGTTCGGGCGCATCGGCCTCGCTGGCGAAAGCCTCGATCACCCGGGGCTGCAACTCGGATTGGGCGAAGGCGTGCGCGGCGTCGCGGATCATCCGCTCGTCCTCGCTCAACTGCGCGTCGAGGCCGAACGGATCCTGCCAGTCGAATGAAGTCATGCGCGATCCTTTGCAGGAGCGCGCGGCCGGTGCAAGGTGCTTACGCGGCGGCGAGCGCTTCGCGCATCGTCTCGATGATCTGGTTCGGCGGGCAGGGCTTGGCGAGCGCATGCGCGTGCGGATAGCGGCCGCTGACTTCCTGCGGGGTCACTTCGCCCGAATGGAAAATCACCGGGACGTTGGCCGCCATCAGGCGGTCAGCCAGCGGGAACACCATTCCGTCATCGAGCCGGATATCGAGGATCGCCAGGTCGGGAGTACGCCGCTCGAGCGAATCGATTGCCGAACTGGCCGAATCGTACGGACCGTCGACCGTGAACCCGGCCTCCTCAACCGTGTCGCACAGGTCGACCCCGATGATCATTTCATCTTCGGCGACGAGGACGCACTGTTGAGCCATGAGAGATTCCTTGAGTGACGAGGTTTGTCCGCGATTTAACCTTCATCACCGGTGTTCGTTCCCGGCTAACTGGCGCCGAAGCGCTCCTCGAAACCTGCACTGTCGCCCGCTGCGAGCAGGCGTGCCTGTTCGACCCATTCGTCGCGCCGGATACGTCCTTGGAATCGCCCGAGTTGTCCGTCGATGCGATCGATGTCAGCTTCGCTCCAGCCGGCAATCTGCACAAATTGCGCAACGCCCAAATCGTTGAGCGTGGCGGCGAGCTTGGGTCCGAGCCCCTTGATCCGGGTCAGATCGTCCGCGCCAGTGGTTTCAGCGACTTTGGTTTCAGCGGCTTTGGCCGCTCGAAGGTGCGCTTCCTCCACTGCTGCGGCCACCGCGATACCCGCTCCGCCGATTGCCTCGGGCACGATCGGCGGGACGGCCACCTGCGCAACCGGAGCGGCATCGATCAGCGCCTGGTTGCGCGCGGCGGGGGCGGCGCCCTCGTCGAGCGTGTCGCGCCGGTCGACGGCGATCCGGGTGCGGCGGGATGCCAGCAGCAGCCACCAGAGCAGCGCTATTACCACCACGGTGCCGATCACGAACAGCGGCCAGTGGGCGGTGATGATGTCGTTCATGGCTTATCCTTTCACTGCCGGCTTGCCGGCCGCCTGGTCGATCTGCGTTTCGATTTCGTCCTCGGCATGTTCGAGGTTGCGGCGGAACAACACGCGGTCTTCGGGGCCGAACCCATAGCGCCAGATGAACCAGCCATAGGCGAACAGGATCGACGGCACGCCGACTGCCAGTTCGGCCCATTCGGGCAGCCGCGTCGCCAGATAGCCGACGATGATCGCCGGGGCGCCCGCGATCACCAGCGCCCAGCGCCAGTTGTTGATCCGCTTCTTGAGGATGCGGCCAAGTACGATCGACTTGACCAGGCTCGCGGTGCCGAGCGCCACCATCAGCGCGAGCGCCGCACCGGCTGCCTTGTACGATTCGGGCAGGCCGAGCCGCTCGACCGCGATCATCACGGCGATCGTCAGCAAGCCCTGGAGCCCGATTGTGGCGAGCGAGATTATCAGGTTGCGCACGCGCGCGACGTAGATCAGCGCGGCTTCCGAAACGACCGCGGTGGCGGCCAGCACTTCGGCGCTCAGCAGGAAGGCCAGCGCGCCGGTGCCACCCACGAAGTGCGGTCCGACCAGGCCCATCACCGCTTCGCCCGGAATCCCCAGCGCCAGCGCGATGCCGGCCTGTGCTGCGGTGATCCAGAAGCCTACCTGGCATACCTGGCGGGCGATCGCGTCGTAGTTCTTTTCCTTGAGGTTGCGGGTAATCACCGGCCCCAGGATCGGTTCGAAGCTGGTCTTCAGCTTCTGGGGCAGCGACGCGACCTGCTGCGCGACGTAATAGACGCCGACCGCCGCCGGCGCGGCGAACAGGCCGAGGATGAAGATATCGAGCCGGCGGGTGCCCCATTCGATCGCATCGGCGGTCGCCAGCGGGAGCGCGCGCATGGTCATATCGGCCATCGCCCGGGGACGCGGCCGCCACACTTTCGGCAAGCCGTAAGTCTTGAGGAACGACCACAGCCCCGTGGCCAGCCCCGCGTATATCGATCCCAGATACGCCAGCAAAAGGCCCGATTTCGGCGCCACGAAGTACAGCGCGCCGGCGAGGATCGACAGTGTCCACGGGAGCACGATCGATCGCGCGCGCACTGTCGTGCCGATATCGAACCGGTAGGCCTGCGCCGCCAGCACGATCTCGGTCAGCGCGTAGCCGGGTATCGCCAGAACGATCAGCCGTTCGAGCTGGGTTGGCGTCCCGCTGGGGAACATCGGCGCCGAGACGACCCAGAAGAGGGCCGCCACCGCGAACCCCGCGATGGTCGCGACCAGCATGCCGTCGAAGACGATGTTGGCCGGGTGGCTTTCGGAATCCTCGGTCAGACGCTGGGCGAGCCCGCGTTTCTCGCCCATCGAACAAACCAGCCCGGTGATCTCGACCACCACCAGCGCCGATGCGTAGCGACCGAGCGCGGCCGCACCGTAGAGCCGCCCGGCAATGAACAGGAACGGCAACATCCCGGCCAGCCGCACCAGGAAACCGAGGAAATTCTGCCGCCCGCCCTTGGCAAGCGCGGCGATATCGCCCTGATCGTGCCCGCTCTTGTCCTCGCCCGGGGTCACGCATCGGTCTCCGCGCCAAGAGGACGCGCGAGCAGTTCGGCCACGACGGTCCGCGCCGGAGCGCCCTGGAGCAGGCGATAGACTGCGGCAACGATCGGCATCGCCACCCCATGCCGGGCTGCCAATTCCGTCAGCACCGGCGCGGTGTGCGCGCCTTCGGCCACCGTCGGCCGGTCGGCCATCAGGGCCGCGGGATCGCCGCCCTCGCCGAGCGCCTTGCCGAGGCTGAAGTTACGGCTGGCGGTCGACGAGCAGGTGAGCACAAGGTCACCCAGACCGCACAAGCCCGCCAGCGTGTCGCGCTCGGCGCCGAGCGCCTCCCCGAAGCGCAGCATTTCGGCATAACCGCGCGCGATCAGCGCCGCGCGGGCATTCTGGCCGAGCCCGAGGCCGTCGACCACCCCGCATGCGATCGCGAGCACGTTCTTGACCGCGCCGCCGATCTCGGCGCCGGTGACGTCGTCCGAATAATACGGGCGGAAAGTCGGCCGGGCGATCGCCGGATGAAGCCGTTGCCACTGTGCCTGGCCGCCGCCGCAAGCGAGCGTGACCGCGGTCGGCAGCCCGGCGGCAACCTCGTGCGCGAAAGTCGGGCCCGATAGCACGGCCACCGTGCTTTGCGGCGCGGCATCGCGCGCGACGTGATTCATCAGCCGGCCGCTACCCGCCTCGATGCCCTTGGAGCACAGCACCAGGTCACGCGGAAGGGACGGCATCGCCGCGAGAACCGACGCCAGATGCTGTGCCGGAGTGACCGCGAGCAGAACTTCGACGCCCGCTACGTCCGCCAGATCGCCGGTCGCGCGAATGCTCGGCGCGAGCGTTGCCGAGGGCAGGAAAAGGCTGTTGGTTCGGGCGCCGTTGATCTCGTCGACCAACTCAGGCTCGCGCGCCCACAGCAGCACTTCGCGTCCGTCGCCGGCGAGCATCTGCGCCAGCGCGGTGCCCCACGCGCCCGCGCCAAGGACGGCGACGGTCATCCTTTGACTCCAGCGCCCCGGACGGGCTCGGCCGCCGGATCGAGCGGCCAGCGCGGTCGCGCGGCGATATCGAGCGGATCGCTCGGCAAACCGGCCGCCAATCGCTCCTGACCGGCCCATGCGATCATGGCGGCGTTGTCGGTGCACAGGGCCGGGGGCGGGGCGGAAAAGCGCAGGCGTCGCGTGTCGGCCAGCGTCTCCAGCGCGTCGCGCACACGGGCGTTGGCCGCGACACCCCCGGCCACGACCAGCGCGCTGACCGGTCCCATCGCATCGAGCGCAATCCCGAGCCGGTCGACCACGCAATCGATCGCCGCCTGCTGGAAGCTGGCGGCGATATCGGCATCGGCGTGCTGGCCGCCCTGCTTTGCGCGCATCACGGCGCTCTTGAGCCCGGCGAAGCTGAAATGAGGTTCACCGCTGCCGACCAGCGGCCGGGGGAGCGGCACTGCACGCGGATCGCCCTCGCGCGCCAGCCGTTCGACCGCCGGCCCGCCGGGAAAGCCGAGCGAAAGGACCTTGGCGGTCTTGTCGAACGCTTCGCCCAATGCATCGTCGATGGTGGTGGCGAGCCGGCGGTATCGTCCGACGCCCTCCACCCGCAGGATCTGGCAATGCCCGCCGGACACCAGCAGCAGGGCATAGGGAAATGCGAGCGCGCGATCGGCCAGACGCGGGGACAATGCGTGGCCTTCGAGGTGGTTGATCGCCATCAGCGGCACATCCGCCGCCATTGCCAGCGCTTTCGCGGTCACCAGACCCACCATCACCCCGCCGATCAGGCCCGGACCGGCGGTCGCGGCGATCGCGTCCAGGTCGGCCAGTGCCATCCCGCCGTCGCGCATGACCGCCTCGATCATCGGTGCGAGCCGTTCGGCGTGCGCGCGGGCGGCGATCTCCGGCACCACTCCGCCATATGGCGCGTGGGCTTCGTCCTGGCTGGCGATCGCCTGGGCGATGATGGTGCGATCGCTCGCGACCAGCGCCGCGGCGGTCTCGTCACAGCTCAATTCTATGCCCAGCACCACGCCCATCCGACTTTTCCTTAAGGCTTTGCTTGGCTACGGCAAGCCGACCCGATGACCCAGCCCACACCCACCGCGCCCGCCCTGCGCCTCGGCACCCGCCGCTCACCGCTTGCGATGGCACAGGCGCACGAGGCGCGGGCGCGACTGTGTCGCGCACTGGGATGGGATGAAAGTGCGATCGAGCTGGTCCCGGTATTGGCCAGCGGCGACAAGGTGCAGGATCGACCGCTGGCCGAGATCGGTGGCAAGGCGCTGTGGACCAAGGAACTCGACGCTTGCCTGGCCGACCGGCGGATCGACGGTGCGGTCCATTCGCTCAAGGACGTCGAAACTGTGCGGCCCGATTGGCTGACGATCGCGGCCGTGCTGCCGCGCGCGAACGTGGCCGATGTTCTGCTCGGTGCGGCCGGCATCCGTGCGATCCCCGAGGGTGCACGGGTAGGCACCAGCGCCCCGCGACGCGCCGCACAAATGCTTCATCACCGGCCCGACGTCGCGATCGTGCCGATCCGCGGCAATGTCGCCACCCGCCTCGCCAAGCTCGCGGCGGGCGAGGCCGACGTGACGCTGCTCGCGGCCGCCGGGCTCGAACGGCTGGGCGAAACCGGCGTCGGCCATCCGCTCGATCCTGCCGAGTGGCTGCCGGCACCCGCCCAGGGCGCAATCGCGATCGAGTGCCGCGCCGACGACGAACAGGTTCGCGAATGGCTGGCCACCATCGACCACGCACCGAGCCGCGCGCAAGTTATTGCCGAGCGCGCTCTGCTGGCGGGGCTCGGCGGCAATTGCCACTCGCCGATCGCAGTGCTGACCCGCGGCGAGGGCGATCACCTCGCCATGACGGTCGCGCTGTTCAGTGCCGACGGGGCCGAGCGGGTCGACGGGACCGTGACCTTCGCAGCCGGCGATCAGGAAACCCCCGCCCGGCTGGCGGCAGACTTGCTCGCCCGTGCGACCCCCGCGATCGCCGCGTTGTTCGCCGGGCCGTGACACGCCGGTTGCTCGTGCTGCGGCCCGAGCCGGGATTGAGCCGGACCATCGAACGCGCGCAGTCAATGGGACTGGAGGCGGTCGCCGCGCCGCTGTTCGCGATCGAGGCCGTTGCATGGGAGGCGCCCGATCCAGCGCGCTTCGATGCGATTCTGGTCGGCAGCGCCAACGCTTTTGGCCATGGAGGAGCGCAACTCGCCGGCATGTCCGCGCTGCCGGTCCACGCGGTGGGGGAGCAGACCGCCCGCGCCGCGCGCGAAGCCGGGTTCACTGTGGTGCGCGTCGGTGAACACGGGTTGCAGGCGGTGCTCGATCAGTTGCCACCAGCGCACTTGCTACGACTTGCGGGTGAGCGGCGGGTCGAGCTGGATATTCCCCCCGGCATCACGATCGAGGAGCAGGTGGTCTATCGTGCCGTGGCCTTGCCTCTCGCCGAGGCGGCGAGGAACGCCCTTCGGTCGAACGCGGTCGTGCTGCTGCATTCGGGCGAAGCGGCGCGCAGGTTTGCGGCTGAATGCGATCGGCTTGATATCGATCGCGGAGGGGTGACGCTTGCCGCGCTCGCGCCACGGATTGCCGAAGCGGCGGGACTGGGCTGGCGAGAAGCGGCGATTGCTCCCGAACCGACCGACGCCGCCTTGCTGGCCTTGGCTGGTGACATATGCCAATGATGCGGCCACAACAGGGGCGCAAAGCCTCGGGGTTCGCAGAACGGGACTTGATGAACGAATATACGTCTACGGGCCGCACCAGTCCGTCACTAAAGCCGGTCGTGTTCGCGGTACTGGCGTCGTTTCTGCTTGGCGCTTCGGCGGTCGGCTATCTTTCGTGGCGGGGATATTTCGCCGCATCCGATCGCGCAGCCGTAACGCCCGAACCGAGCGCGACTGCGCTTGCTTGCCGGTCCGGCGCCGTCTCCGACGCCGAGCGCGAGCGAAACCGCGCGTGCCGCGGCGGTTGCGCGGGTGGAGGAAACGCAGGGCGGGATCGACCAGCGGCTCGCCGCCGCTGAACAGCGCATCGCACGGCTCGATCTGCAAGCCCAGGCCGCGGGCGGCAATACCGCGCGCGCAGAGGGGCTGCTGATCGCCTTCGCCACCCGCCGCGCACTCGATCGGGGTGCCGAGCTCGGCTACCTGGCGGATCAGTTGCGTCTGCGCTTTGGCGATGCGCAGCCCAATTCGGTGCAGACCGTGCTCGACTTCGCGCGCTCTCCGGTAACCCGCGACGTGCTGCTGGCGCGGCTCGACGGGCTGCAGCCGCGCTTGCAGGAAGGGCGGGGCCGGCCCAGCCTGAGCCGACTGCGCGAGGAACTGTCGGGCCTGTTCGTGATCCGCCGCGAAACGACCCCGTCGCCGCAGCCCGAACGGCGGTTCGAGCGGGCGCGCATGTTCGTCGAGACCGGCCGCGTCGACCGGGCGATCGCTGAAGTCGAGATGCTGCCCGGATCGGCCAGCGCGGCTGACTGGATTGCCAGCGCGGGCCGCTACGAACGCGCCCAGCGCGCGCTCGACCTGATCGAGACCGCAGCGGTGCAGGAACCGCGCCGGCTGCGCACGGGCACGGGCGCGCCGGTCGAGCAGTTGAGCCCGGCGGCGACCCCTGCCGCCCCCTAGCAGGCCGGGCTTTAGCCCTTCAGCAACGCGGGCAGGTCGCCGGAGATTCCGCGCGCTTCGTCCATGAACCAGTGCTTCAGCGGCGACAGGCGCTGGACGCCGCGCATGCCGAGGCGGCGGACCGTGCTTGCCGCCTTGCCGGGTACCCCGAACAGCCACGTCAGGCTGTCAGTTGCCACCGACACCGACAGGCTGTCGAGCCCGCGCCAGCGTTCGTAGCGGGCAAGCACCTGGGCATCGCCCGCCTCGAGCCCGAGCCGCATACCGTCGGCGATCACCTCGACCAGCGCACCGACGTCGCGCAGCCCCAGGTTGAGCCCCTGGCCCGCAATCGGATGGATGCCGTGCGCCGCGTCGCCGACCAGCGCGAGACGATCCGAAACGATCCGGACGGTGTGCTGGAAGCTCAGCGGCCAGGATGCCCGCGGACCGGCTGAAACGACCGTGCCGAGTATGTCACCCATGCGCTTGCTCGCCTCCGCCAGGAAAGCGCGGTCGCCCAGCTTGAGCATGCCCGCGGCATCCTTTTCGGCCACGGTCCAGACCAGCGCGCTGCGATGATTGCCGCCTTCATCGTCGCGCATCGGCAACAGCGCGAACGGGCCGGCGGGGTAGAAGATTTCCCAGGCGGTTCCCTGGTGCGGAGCCGAATGGACCAGGCCCGAGACGATCGCGCGATGGCGATAGTCCCATTGCGCCAGCGCCAGCCCGGCTTCCTCGCGGGTCGGCGAGCGGCGACCTTCTGCACCGACAAGCAGGCTTCCTGCGAGTGTCCGGCCATCGGCCAGTGTGGCGGACACGCCGTGCGGCCCGCGTTCGCGCTCGATCACGTCGGTACGCGGGTGGAACGCGATCAGCGGTTGTCGTGCCGCCGCTTCGTACAGCGCCAGCCGCAGGCGGCGGTTCTCGAACATCCGGCCGAGCGAGCCCTCATGCGGCTCGGGCACGAAGTCGATGTGGCCCGGCTTGAGCTGGTCGCTCACCGCGATCCGCGCAATCGGACAGGCGAACGGTTCGAGGCTTTCGGCAAGGCCGATATTCTTGAACAGGTTCCAGCTCGCGGTCGATATCGCCGAAGCGCGTCCGTCGAAGCCTTCGGCGGTCAGTTCGGCGGGATCGGCGCGATCGACCACATGGCTGGAGATGCCCTTGTGCGCGGCGGCCAGCGCCAGCGTCATGCCGACAAGGCCACCGCCAAGGATCACGAGGTCGCGCTTGTCGTCCATCGGGTGCCGCCCTAGAGGCGGAGCCACTATGCGCGCAAGAACATTGCTGGCCGCGATCTGCGCGCTGTTCGTCGCCCTGCTGCCCGGGGTGGTCGCGGCGCAGGCACGGCCCGACGCCCGCGCCAACCACATCAGCGCGCGGCTGGTTGCGGAAAGCCCGCCGCGGCCCGGTGAGCCGCTGACGCTGGCGATCGCTTTCGTGCCCCAACCGGGCTGGCATGGATATTGGAAGAACCCCGGTGACGCGGGCTACGGCATGACGCTCGACTGGCACCTGCCTGGCGGCTGGAGCGCGGGCGAGCCGCACTACCCCGTGCCGCAGACGTTAGTCATCGGCGGGCTGATGAACCACGTCTACGAAGGGCCGTATGCGGTGCTGGTGGATGTCGCGGTTCCCATGCAGGCGGCGGTCGGCAACCTCGCGCCGGTCGCCCTCGACGCGCAGTGGCTCGCGTGCACCGACCAGATTTGCGTACCCGAGCAGGCCCACCTTACGCTCGACCTCTCGCGCGCCACGCGCGATCCGGCGTTCGATACGTGGCGCGCAGCGATCCCGGCCTTGCTCGACCGGCACGCAACCTTCGCGATAGAAGGCGGCCGATTGCGCATCGCGATCCCCTTGCCACAGACGCTCGCCAAGCCCGCTCCGCACGTGTTCGTCGAGCAGCACGATCTGATCAGTTACGCCGGATCGCAGAACTTCTCCGTCGACGGAGACCTGCTGGTTGCCGAGCTGCCCCTTGTCGAGCGGCCGGTCCGTCCCGCGATGGTGAGCGGGATCCTCGCGCTCGACGGCCACGACGGGGTGCGGTTCGAGGCATCGCCCGGCCCGGTGCCAAGCGGCGGCGCTCCGCTCAGGCCGGCGGCAACCAGTGTCGGTCCCTTGTGGCTGCTGCTGCTGGGCGCGCTGGCGGGTGGGTTGCTGCTCAACGTGATGCCGTGCGTGTTCCCGATCCTGAGCCTCAAGGCGCTGAGCCTGGCGCGTGCCGGAGAGAGCGATGCGAAGGCGCGCGCCGAGGGGATCGCCTACACCGCCGGGGTGGTGCTCGCGACGCTGGCGCTGGGCGCAGTATTGCTCGCTCTCCGCGCGGCCGGCGAGGCGGTGGGATGGGCGTTCCAGTTGCAGGAGCCGGCCGTGATCGTGCTGCTGCTCGCGCTCGCGGCGGCGATCACCGCCAATCTCGCCGGCCTGTTCGAGCTGCCGTCGCTGTCACTGACGCGAGGCGGCGAGCCGGCGGGGGCCTTCGCGACCGGTCTGTTGGCGGCGTTCGTGGCCACCCCCTGCACTGGCCCGTTCATGGCGGCGGCGATGGGCGCGGCGCTGTTGCTGCCGACGTTCCAGGCACTGCTGCTGTTCGGCGCACTGGGGCTGGGTCTGGCCTTGCCGTTCCTGTTGCTCGGCTTCGTGCCGGCGCTGCGGCGGATGCTGCCCCGGCCGGGCGCGTGGATGGAGACCTTCCGCAAGGTCATGGCGGTGCCGATGGGGCTTACCGCCGTGGCGCTCGCGTGGCTGTGCTGGAGGCTGGGCGGGGCGTGGTTCGCCGCGGGCGCCTGCGCGCTTGCGCTGATGGTGGTTGTTGCGCTTGCCGCGCTGTGGCGCGCGCGGGTACCGCATAAGAGCCGCAAGCTGGTTGCTGGATCGGCCGCGGCGCTGGCGCTCCTGCTCGCGATCGTGTTGCCGACCCAGATGGCAACGCCCGCCGCGGGTGCGCGAGACGGTGTGATTCCGGCACGGCCCTTCTCCGAAGCCGCGCTGACCCAGGCGCGGGCCGCCGGCAAGCCGGTATTCGTGTGGTTCACCGCCGACTGGTGCCTGACCTGCAAGGTCAACGAGCGCGTGGCGATCGAGCGCGAGGACACCCGCGATGCGTTCGCAAAGTCCGGAGTGGTCGCGCTGGTAGGCGACTGGACCCGGCGCGATCCCGCCATCACCCGGTTCCTCGCCCGCAATGGCGCAGCCGGCGTTCCGCTCTACTTGTGGTATCCGGCTGGCGGGGAGGCGGAAGTCCTGCCCCAGGTGCTGTCGTCGGCCGACCTCGTCAGGCGGGCGAAAGGGCCGGCTGCGCGCTGACCTCGGGCGCGGCGAGCCGGCGGCACAGTTCGATAACCTCGCCCGGCCGCGGGCTGCCTTCCAACTTGAGCGTTCCCGCCCCCGGTATCGTCAGTTCGAGCCTGCGCGCGCCGGTCAGCGCGTCAAGCCGGGTGTCGGCGGGGCGGTAGCGGCCCTGCCACAACCACCCGCGGCCGTTCCATTTCGCGTCGATCTTGAGCCGTTCGACGTGGCCGTTGCCGATCAGGGCCATCATGCCCTGCGCACGCGGATCGGTCTGTGCAAACCGGGTAATCTCGATCGCGCGCCCGGCACCGGTGCCAGTGCAGGCAATCGCCAGGAACGGAGGACTGCCCGGCTTGCCGAACACGATCCGTTCGGGACCGCCACTACTGGCCCAGATCGCCCCGTCGACTTGCGGGGATTCGGCCAACACGTGCGGACGATCGTTGTCGCGGCCAAGCTCGATCCGCTGGACATAGCGGTCGCTCGCCGGCGGGCGACAAGCCGCGAGCACCAGCAGCATCAGGGCGGCCGCGCGTTTCACCGTGCGCGGATGAAGCTACGCACATCGTCGGCGAGCTTGTGGCGATCCTCGTCGCGAACGTACATCATGTGGCCGGCGTCGTAGTAATGGTACTGGATGCGATCCTGCGGGAAGCCGGTGCGGCTGAGCGCATACTCGGCGGCGAAGAACGGGGTCGCGAAATCGTACCACCCCTGGCCGACGAAAATGCGCAGCGACGAATTTTCGCGCAACGCACGGCCCAGATAAGGTGCCACGTTGAGATAGGCGTTGGTGTCGCGCCCGCCTGCGAGCTGCCAGTCCCACGGCTGCACGCTGCCGATCGTGACATAGCGTTGATCGGTCTTGTAGCCGAGCGTGTCCCGCATCCACGAATTGATCGCCGCGGTATAGCCGCCGTCGATGCCGTAGAAACTGGGATCGTTGTCCGGGTATTCTCCCGCGTTGTCGAGGTCCTTGCCGGTATAGCGGCTGTCGAGCCGTCCGATCGTGAGCCCGCGGTCACGCAGTAGCTCCTTGTAGAACCGCCCCGGCGTCACCCGCAGGTCGGCCTCTTCGAGATACTGTTCGGACAATCCCGTGAAGCGCGCCAGTTGCGAACGGACCGCGGCGCGCTCGTCAGCCGGGGCGGCCTGTCCCTTGAGAAGGAATGTGGCGTAGGGCCCGATCGCGAACGCGCGCGCTTCATCCGCGAACGCTTGCGGCGAAGCGGCGCTGGCCTTGCCGTGATAGAGCGCGGTGGTCGCCATCGAGGGCAACGTGGTGATGTATCCAAGCTCGTTGCCCGGCGCTTCCGACCCGGCCGCGAAATCGAGCACCGTCGACAACAGGATCACGCCGTTCAATGCGACGTCGTTGTATTCGCCTTCGAGCTGATCGACGACCGCGGCCGACCGGGTAGTGCCGTAGCTTTCGCCGCCGAGGAATTTGGGGCTGTTCCAGCGTCCGTTGTCACCCAGCCATTGCCGGATCACCTGGGCGACCGACTTGGCATCCTTGGTGACGCCCCAGTAATCCTCGCCCTTGGTCTCGCCGATGGTGTGCGAAAAACCGGTGCCGACCGGATCGATGAACACCAGGTCGGTCACGTCGAGCAGTGAATTGGGATTGTCGAGGATCGGGTAGGGCGGCCCGCCATCGTCGCGCGCATCGCTGGGAATAGCCACGCGCTTTGGCCCGAACGCCCCCATCTGCAACCACACCGAGCCAGATCCGGGGCCGCCGTTGAACAGGAATGTGACCGGGCGCGAGGGATCGCGTGGCTCGGCGATATAGGCGGTGGTGACGATCGCCGCCTTGGGCGTGCCGTCATCGCCCTTCAGCACCTGTTCCTGCACCGTCGCGGTATAGCGCATCGTGCGCGCGCCGAAGGTGCCGTTCAGGGTCTTCGTCGCGCTGTTGGCGACATAGGTTTCCGCCGCCACCGGTTCAGGCCTGGGTCCGTCCTTCTCGGCCGGTAAAGCGGGTGAAGCGAGGGAGAGCGCGACCAGCGCCGCCGGAATGCGGAATGTCATGTCCGCGCTCCTATGCAACGCCCGCAAAGCCGTCAATTTGCGGCGTCGATTTCAGCGCGGTTTGCGGAACTTGTACAGGAAGCGGTCGGTCTTGCCACGGATCGCTGGGTCGAACACGCCGAGCGTGTGGTCGTCGGCAGGATTGGCGAGCAGGTCGCTCTGCGCTTCGAGCTTGAAGCCCGCGCGTTCGAAATCTGCGCGCACCGTGGCCGGATCGATCCGGTGGCTCTTTTCGACGATCGCGCGCGTGTCGCCGGCGGGGCCGACGTGGTCGATCACCCCCACCACTCCGCCGGGGCGCATCGCCGCATACAGGTTGCGGGTGAACGCCGCCGGGTCCGAACGCGGGATGCCGTACTTGGCCGATTCCCAGTACAGATCGTGGTAGTTGAGGTTGATCATCGCGAAATCATACGCGCCGGCCGGCGCGGTGAATCCTTCGAACGGAAACGCCGCAAGACTGGTCGCGGGCAAACCGGCGATCATCGCGTCGAGCTTGGTCTTGCCTTCGCCCTTGTAGAACTGGTTGGGCTCGTACGCGGTCACCGAGCCTCCGGGGGCGACCACGTGTGCCATGATCTGCGCCCAGTACCCACCGCCGGTGAAGATATCGGCGGCATCCATGCCCGGCCGCAGCCCGAGGAACGCCAGCGTTTCGGCCGGCTTGCGGCTTTCGTCGAGCGCCAGCATTTCTGCGCTGCGGCTGGAATCGGCGATCGCGGCATTGAAAGCCTGCGCGGTTACCGGCTGGCTTGAGGGACTTTCGCTCATCGTAGTGCACGCCGCCAGCGTGACCAGCGAAGCGGCGGCGAATGCGGCAAATGCTCTCATGGCTATGTTCCCCTGAACTTGTCCGTCCGGTTTGCACGATATCCGCGCACGAGGGAAGCGCCACCCAGCCTCAGGGCTTCCCGCGCATCTTCTTGTAGCGGGTCTTGCCGAACCGGTCCTTGCGCGTGCCCGGCTTGCCCTCGTTACTGCGGCCGACCAGCGGCGCCTTGTGATCGCCCGCGGGTAAGCCGAGCTCGTCGTTCTCGAGCCGGCGGATTTCGTCGCGCAGTCGGCCGGCTTCCTCGAACTCGAGATCGGCGGCTGCGGTGCGCATGCGTTTCTCAAGGTCCTGGATGTACCCGCGCAAGTTGTGGCCGACGAGATTGTTGCGCTCCGGATCGCCGGTGTCGACCAGCACGCCATCCCTGCTGGCGGTATGCGCAACGATGTCCTGGATGCCGCGAATGATGGTGGTCGGGGTGATCCCGTGCTCGGCGTTGTATTCTTCCTGCTTCTCGCGCCGGCGCGAAGTCTCCGCCATCGCGCGCTCCATGCTGCCGGTGATCCGGTCGGCGTAGAGGATGACCTTGCTGTCGACGTTGCGCGCGGCGCGGCCGATCGTCTGGATCAGCGAGGTTTCGGAGCGCAGGAAGCCTTCCTTGTCGGCGTCGAGGATGCACACCAGGCCGCATTCGGGAATGTCGAGCCCTTCGCGCAGCAGGTTGATGCCCACCAGAACGTCGTACACGCCCAGTCGCAAATCTCGGATCAGCTCGATGCGCTCCAGTGTCTCGACGTCGGAGTGCATGTAACGCACCCGTAGCCCGGCCTCGTGCATGAATTCGGTCAGGTCTTCGGCCATCCGCTTGGTGAGCGTGGTGACCAGCGTGCGATAGCCCTTCTGCGCGGTCTTGCGGCATTCCTCGATGCAATCCTGCACCTGGTCCTCGACCGGCCGGATTTGGACCGGAGGATCGATCAGTCCGGTCGGGCGGATGACCTGTTCGGCAAACACCCCGCCAGTCTGCTCCATCTCCCAGTTGCCGGGGGTGGCGCTGACCGCGAACGTCTGCGGGCGCATCGCGTCCCATTCGTTGAACCGCAACGGGCGGTTATCGATGCAACTGGGCAGGCGAAAACCGTATTCTGCCAGCGTCAGCTTGCGGCGATGGTCGCCCTTGGCCATGGCGCCGACCTGCGGCACCGTCTGGTGGCTCTCATCGACGAACAGCAGCGCATTGTCGGGCAGGTATTCGAACAAGGTGGGCGGCGGTTCTCCGGGCAGACGTCCGGTCAGGAATCGGCTGTAGTTCTCGATCCCGGCACAGCTGCCGGTGGCCGCGATCATCTCGAGATCGAAGTTGGTCCGCTGCTCAAGCCTCTGGGCTTCGAGCAGGCGGCCTTCGGCGTGCAGTTCCTTGAGCCGCTCCTCGAGCTCGAACTTGATCGCCGCGCTGGCCTGCTTCATCGTCGGCCCAGGCGTGACATAGTGGCTGTTGGCGTAGACCCGAACGGTATTGAGGCTGGCGCCCTTCGCCCCGGTCAGCGGGTCGAACTCGCTGATTTCCTCGATCTCGTCACCGAAGAAGCTGATCCGCCAGGCCATGTCTTCATAGTGCGAGGGAAAGATCTCGAGGCTGTCGCCACGCACGCGGAAATTGCCGCGCTGGAAGGCGGCGTCGTTGCGCTTGTACTGCAGCGCGACGAGCTTGCGGATGATCTCGCGCTGGTCGGCGCTCGCACCTTTCTTGAGGTCGAAAATCATAGCCGAGTAGGTCTCGACCGAGCCGATCCCGTAGAGGCATGAAACCGAGGCGACGATGATCACGTCGTCGCGCTCCAGCAGCGCGCGGGTGGCCGAATGGCGCATCCGGTCGATCGCCTCGTTCACCGAGCTTTCCTTCTCGATGTAGGTGTCGGACCGAGGCACATAGGCCTCGGGCTGGTAGTAGTCGTAGTAACTGACGAAGTATTCGACCGCGTTGTTGGGGAAGAAGCTCTTGAACTCACCATAGAGCTGCGCGGCGAGGATCTTGTTGGGCGCCAGGATCAACGCCGGACGCTGCAACGCCTCGATCACCTTGGCCATGGTGAAGGTCTTGCCGCTGCCTGTCACGCCCAGCAGCACTTGTGTCCGCTCCCCGTCGAGGGCCGAGGCGACCAGCTCCTTGATCGCACCCGGCTGGTCGCCCGACGGCGAGTAGTCGCTGACCAGTTCGAACGGCCGCCCACCCATCGACTTTTCCGGCCGGGCGGGCTTGTGCGGAACGAATTTATCGGAAGTGTCGGGCTCTTCCAGCCCACGACGGATGACGAGTTCGGCCATCGGCCCGATATGGGGAACGATAGGCGAACGGGCAAGCGGCGGATCGGCAGTTGTCGTTTGATTTTGCCGGGGTTAGCGTAGGCTCGCATGAACGGGGCAACAGACAGCGCGCACAGCGAATTGTCCCTGCATCAGGCCGCTCGGCCGGACCGCCTATAACACCCGCGTCGTACAGCGCATTTCGCGATTCAGCCGACCACCGGCGGACGCACCCGCCTGACTCTCGCGACCGAGCACCAGCTACGGATCGGCCCGACGGCATATTTCCTGCCCATTGCCCGCTGGGCAGTGGACGAGAACAAGCGCCGGGTGCTCGAACACTTCCGCGACCGCGCGGAAGCGGCCCCTCGTTTCGCCTCAGTAGTACGAGCCGGTTTTCAGGCAGGTCTGCCACTTGCGATATTCGCGCATCTTGCAGGTGCTGTCCGAGCACAGCGCCTGGCTGGCGTACCAGCGCTCTCCGCACATTTTCTCGCGGGGAGTCTTGGTCTTGGATGCAGCGGCAACCGTCGGCGCGGTGGTGCGGGCCGGGGCGGAGGCAGCGCGCGATGTGGCGGCCGGCTTCATCGGGTTGCTGCCGGTGCGCGCCTCGACCGCGGCAGCAATCGCGGCTTTGACCATCGTGCTCGATGCGACTTCGTAGGGCAGCGAGCCATACTTGGTCTTGAGGGTGGGATCGGCGCGCCGTTCCAGCAGCGCCTTCACCATCTCGAGGTTGCCTGCCTCGGCCGCGTAGTGAAGCATCGTCCAGCCTTCGTAATTGCCCTGGTCGATCGGAAACTCACCGCTGTCGATGATCTTGAGCGCCTCGGCGTTCTGCTTGTTGACGACATAGTAGCGAGCGGTGTCGAACGGATCGGCCTGAGCCTGCGCGGGTGGGGCGATCGGAACGATCGATTGCCCGCCCAACACCAATGCAAACGCCAGTGCGACTGCCGCGAACACTCTTTTCATGTCGATCGCCATCCTCTTCCCAAACCCATGAAGGCCGGCAAATATCGCCAACCCCTGAAAATAATTGGAAGAATGCGACTTGGGCACGGATAAACATCGGCGATGGCTTGCGCACCGAGATGCGCTAGATTGTCCGCGCACAACTTGGGGAGGCAATGCATGAAAGCGCAACTTGTGGCACTCGCGATCCTGGCGCTGGCCGGATGCGGCAAGCAGGCTCACGAGCCCAAGACCGCCGAACAAGTGGTTGCCGAGGCGGGCGAGCTCGCGCAGCCGCTGCCCGGACGATACGAGACCAAGGTCAAGTTGCTCGAATTCTCGGTTCCGGGCCTGCCGCCCGCGCAGGCCGACAAGATGAAGGCGATGATGGGCAACGGGGGCGGCGAGACCTCCAGCTATTGCCTGAGCCCCGAGGAAGCCCGGAAAGGCTTCGAGGATTCGGTTCGCAAGATGGGCGAAGGCCAGGGGGGCCTGAAATGCGCGTTCGACACTTTCGATGTCGACGGCACCAAGCTGACCGCAACCATGACCTGTACCGGCGCGCAAGGGTTACAGTCGACCATGAAGCTCGATGGGACTGCCACCGAACGAAGCACCTCAATGCACCTTGCGATGACTCAGAAGGCGTCGATGATCCCGGGCGGGGAGATGCGGATGGAGATGCAGATGGATTCGCATCGGACCGGCGATTGCGCGTCCTGAAACCGGTTGGGCCGTTCGTCCGTTGATGACCACCGCGAAACCTCGCGGCAGGAGAACCACACGCTGATGGCCACACTGCATGCGATGGACGCGATAGCCGGCGCCCGCGAGGAATTGCGCCACCGCGTGGCACTGGCGCGCGAAGATTCGCCGGGCGAAGCGGTGGGGCCGCCGCTGCGGCGGTTTGTCGGCGAAATCGCCGTGCTGGCCGAACCGTTTCGCCGGGCGGTTCGGCGTCACCCCCAATTCACCGCGGCGCGCCCGCGGACGGTGATGCTGTTGCCGGGTTTCGCCACCCATCCGATCCGCATGCGCTATCTCGCGCGGCGACTGGAATCTGCCGGACACCGGGTCAAGCGCTGGGGGCTAGGCTTCAACTGGGGCCCCACCGCGCATAACTTCGACGTGCTCGAACGGCGGCTGGGCGATCTTGCTGAACGGCATGGCGAGCCGGTGGTGCTGGTCGGCTGGAGCCTGGGCGGCCTGTTCGCGCGCGAAGTATCGAAGCGCCGGCCCGAATGCGTCGCCAAGGTGGTGACGATGGGCTCGCCGTTTTCCTACAGCCCGCGCGCCAACAACGTGTGGCGTGCCTATCACTTCATCACGGGCCATCGGGTAGAGGAACCGCCGGTAACGGTCGAACTGGCGGTCAAGCCACCGGTCGAGACGGTGGCGCTGTGGAGCCCGCGAGACGGGATCGTCCACCCGCGCAGCGCGCGCGGAACGGCGGGCGAGCGCGACCGCGAGGTGGCGCTGCGTTGCACGCACATGGGGTTCGCCTACGACCCCGAAGTCGTCGCCGCCGTGTTGCGAGAGCTCGATAGCGAATGAGGCCGCGACACGTTTTAACGCGGCACAACGGTTCGGTTCCGCTAGACACCTGCGAAGTGCAGGCAACGGGAACACGATGAGCGGGTCGGGAGAACCATTCGACGAGATGCACGATCCTGCCGGAGTCGTGCGCCCCGCCTATGCCGGCTACAGCGAATGGTTGAGCCAGCAACAGGCCGACTGGCTGCGGCGCAAGAACCTCGAGACCGAAGGGGTGTTCCGGCGCACCGGGATCACCTTCAACGTCTATGGCGAGGATGCGGCCGAAGAACGGTTGATCCCGTTCGACATGATCCCGCGGATCGTTTCGGCGGCCGAATGGCGCCGCCTGAGCCGCGGGATCGAGCAGCGCGTCCGCGCGCTCAATGCCTTTATCCACGATCTCTATCACCGGCAGGAAATCATCCGTGCGGGCCGGGTGCCCGAGCGATTGTTCCGCGACAACCAGGCGTGGTTGCCAGACATGGTCGGGTTCACGCCCCCGGGCGGGGTCTATACCCACATCGTGGGCATCGACCTGGTGCGCACCGGGACCAACGACTTCTTCGTGCTGGAAGACAACGCGCGCACACCCAGCGGGGTTTCGTACATGCTCGAGAACCGCGAAACGATGATGGCGATGTTCCCCGAGCTGTTCACGCGGGTGCCGGTGGAAACGGTCAGCGATTACCCGATGCGGCTCGCGCGCAGCCTGGCCGCGTGCGCGCCGCAGGGCACCCGGGGGAAACCGGTGGTCGCGGTGCTGACCCCGGGGATATACAATTCGGCTTATTACGAGCACGCCTTCCTCGCCGATCAGATGGGGGCCGAGCTGGTGGAAGGCAGCGACTTGCGGGTCATCGATGGCCGCGTGGCGATGCGTACTACGGGCGGCTACGAACCGATCGACGTGCTCTATCGCCGGGTCGACGACGATTACCTCGACGCGCTCACGTTCAATCCCGACAGCATGATCGGCGTGCCGGGCATCATGGACGTCTATCGCAGCGGCCGGATCACCATCGCCAACGCGCCGGGCACGGGCATCTCGGATGACAAAGCGGTCTATTCGTTCATGCCGGAAATCGTCGAATTCTATACCGGCGAAAAACCGTTGCTACCCAATGTCGAGACGTTCCGCTGCGCCGATCCCGACAGCCTTAAATACGTGCTCGACAACCTTGCCGAACTGGTGGTCAAGGAAGTCCACGGATCGGGCGGATACGGCATGCTGGTGGGCCCGGCGGCGAGCCGGCGCGAGCTGGCCGCGTTCCGCCGCAAACTGATCGCGCGGCCGGAAAACTATATCGCACAGCCGACGCTGGCACTGTCCACCTGTCCCGTGTTCACCCGACGCGGGCTTGCCCCACGTCACGTCGACCTGCGGCCCTATGTGCTTGTTTCACCAAATGGAATCGACATCACGCCCGGCGGGCTGACGCGGGTTGCGCTCAAGAAGGGCTCGCTGGTGGTCAATTCGTCACAAGGCGGCGGGACCAAGGATACCTGGGTGCTGAAAGACTAGCATGCCCGGGACTTCATCATGTTAGGCCGGACCGCCAACGGACTGTTCTGGATGTTCCGCTATCTCGAGCGGGCGGAGAACACCGCGCGCCTGCTCGAGGCCGGGCTTGCGGATGGCGCTGACCCGCGACATGATCACCGCCGAGGAGGAATGGCGATCGGTCATCCATGCCTCGGGACAGAGCCATGCCTATCGCGAAAAGCACGGCACCTACACCGGCATCCAGGTGTGGAACCACATCCTGCGCGACAAGGACAACCCCGGCAGCGTGCTGGCGATGATGCGCCAGGTCCGCACCAACGCACGCGGTGCGCGCAATGCGATAAGCGGCGAGCTGTGGGGCGTGGTCAACGAAAGCTGGATGGCGATCGACGAGGCGATGTCGCGTCCGATCGGACAGGCGACCGTGGGTGATGCGATCGCGATGATCCGCCGGGCGGGCACGCTGGCGCACGGTGCGATGGTCAATTCGATGCTGCGCGATTCGGGCTATCACTTCGCGCGCGCCGGCACGCTGGTGGAACGGGCAGACAACACCGCGCGCATTCTCGACATGAAGTACTACCTGCTTCTGCCGTCGCTGAGTTATGTCGGTACCCCGCTCGACAGCGGGCAATGGGATCATGTGCTACGCTCGGTCTCGGGCCACCGCGCCTATCGCTGGCTCAACGCGGGGCAGGCCGATCCGCGCGGGATCGTCCAGTTCCTGGTGCTCGACGAACGCTTTCCGCGCAGCCTGGCCTATTGCCATGCACAACTGGGCGGAACGCTGGCGGCGCTGGCCCGCATTCACGGGCGCGACGGCACCAGCAACGCGGTGATCCGCGATTCAGCCAGCCGGCTGGCGGACGTAACGATCGAGAGTGTGTTCGATCAGGGATTGCACCAGTTCCTGACCGATTTCACCAGCTGCAACGCGATCATCGCGGCCGCGATCGCCGAAGACTACCGGTTCCAGCGGTAGGGAGGGCAAACAACCGATGCGCCTGGCGATCCAGCACACAACCCGTTACCGTTTCGATCAGCCGGTGGCGCACGCGCTGCAGCGGTTGCGGCTGACTCCGAAGGCCACGCAGGGCCAGGCCGTGCTCGACTGGACGATGACGTACGCGAACGCGCGGCAGGAACTCGAGTACGACGATCAGCATCACAACCACGTGACGCTGGTTTCGGTCGAGCCCGGCGCGGAGGAAGTGACGATCGACTGCCGGGGAACGGTCGACACGATCGATCACGCCGGCGTGATCGGCCGCCATTCCGGCCATCTTCCGTTGTGGAGCTTCGTCGGCCAGACTCCGCTCACCCGCCCCGGCCCGCGCCTCAAGCACCTCATACGCGGGCTCGAGGCGCCCGATCGCAGCCGGATCGATTATCTCCACGCGCTGTCCGATGCGATCCGCAACCAGGTGACGTACATGACCGGCGCGACGGGGGTACGCACCACCGCCGAAGAAGCGCTCGAAGCCGGCTGCGGGGTGTGCCAGGATCACGCGCATATCTTCATCGGCGCCGCGCGGCTGACCGGCATCCCGGCGCGCTATGTATCGGGCTACCTGATGATGAACGATCGCATCGAGCAGGAAGCGACTCATGCCTGGGCCGAGGCGCACGTCGACGGGCTCGGGTGGATCGGGTTCGACGTTTCCAACGGTATCAGCCCCGATCCGCGCTATGTCCGCATCGCCACCGGGCGCGACTATCGCGATGCGGCGCCGATCACCGGCATCAGCTTCGGCGCCACGACCGAGGATCTGCATGTCGCGGTGGCTGTGGAACAACAGCGGCAGGAACAGTGAGCCAGGCTTGTGGCGTCTGTCCGGACGCGGTTACACCGTGTCCCGCGTCCGGAGCAAACCCGGCGGAACGATGCCGCTACCAGGTGCCGCCGTCGCCCGACCGCCGGAGAAAACGATGACGTATTGCGTGGGGATGGTGCTCGACAAGGGACTGGTGTTGATGAGCGACACCCGCACCAATTCGGGCGTCGACAATATCTCGGTTTTTCGCAAGATGATCAGTTGGCAGGTGCCCGGCGAACGGATCATTACCGTGATGACGGCGGGCAACCTCGCCACCACACAGGCGGTCATCAGCCAGCTTGAGGAGCGCGACAAGACCCCGGGCGAGCGGCACAACACGGTGTTCGGTGCCAACACCATGTTCCAGGTCGCGACCGAGATCGGCCGCCTGTTGCGACAGACGATCGAGGAACGCCAGGCCGCCAACGGGACCGCCGGGCAGGGCCGCTTCACCGGCTCGATCATCGTCGGCGGGCAGATCCAGGGCATGGAGCCGCGCCTGTTCATGATCTACCCCGAAGGCAACTTCATCGAGGCGAGTTGGGACACTCCGTTTTTCCAGATCGGAGAAACCAAGTACGGTCGCCCGATCCTGATCCGCGCCTACGATCGCGAGATGAGTTTCGAGGATGCGGTCAAGCTGCTGCTGGTCAGCTTCGATTCGACGCTCAAGGCGAACCTGTCGGTCGGGCTGCCGCTGGACCTGATGGTAATCGAACGGGATGCCTTCTCGGCGGTCCATGAGCGCCGGATCACGCACGAGGACGAATATTACCAGGCGATCTCGAGCGGTTGGAGCGAAGCGCTCAAGAGCGCATTCACCGATCTTCCGGACTACAGTTTTTATTCCGACGGCGATTAACGAGCCGGCCGCCCTCCCATTTTGCGCACGATTCCTCAAAATGCTCCAATTTGGAGGGATTTTGTTCGAGGGCTATGGTCTTCTACTTAGGTAAAAAGGTCCAATTTCCTTCCATCGCCGGATTTATTCTGCGGGATTAAGGGGCATCCCGCAATCCATGAGCGAACGGCACATCATTCATTTCGTCGAGGCAGACATCCGCCTGCGGGCCGATCTGGCGAGGGCGACCTTCGAACTCGGCCATCATGCCGAAGTCTATGCCGATATCGAGGAACTGACCGATCATCCACCCCGGCGCGGCGTGGTCGCGGTGCATGACAGCGGCGCGCCAGACGCGGTGCGCGAAACGCTCGATTATCTGGCCGAACGCGGGATCTGGCTGCCGCTGGTGGCGATGGACGAATGCCCGAGCACCGGCAGCGTGGTCGCCGCGATCAAGGCCGGCGCTCTCGATTACCTGTCCTTGCCGCTCGACCCGGAACGGCTTGGAGCTATGCTCGGCCGGATCGGCGACGAGGCGCGCGCGCACGCGGAGGCGCGGCGGCGAATGGTAGAGGCGCGCGAACGGATCGGGGTGCTGTCGACGCGCGAGCGCGAGGTGCTCGACTGGCTCGCGCGAGGAAGCAGCAACAAGTCGATCGCACGCGAGCTCGACATCAGCCCGCGAACGGTCGAAATTCACCGCGCGAACATGATGACCAAGCTGGGCGCGGCCCATTCGGCCGAGGCGGTCCGACTACGGATCGAAGCCCAGCTCGAAGGCACTGCCTGAGCAGCGCCTAGCGGCAGAAACCGCCGCTCTCGCCTGCCTCGACGTGGAAGTGATCCTTGTGCGCCGCGTTGTAGTCGGGCCCGAGAACCGTGCCGAAGCGCTTGCAGGCGCTGGCGTGGACCAGCCGCAGGAACTGGCGCTCTTGCGGCGTTCCATTGGTCCAGTCGGCGAGGACGCTTATCCGGCGTCCGTCGGCCAGTATGAATGCCGAAACGTCGATCGCCTGGGCAGTCGCATGCGCCGATCGGCGGCCGCTGCCGGCGACGTCGCGGCACGAATAGCTCCCGAACGTCTCGATCCGCGCCAGTGCGCTGCCAAGCACCTGACGGGCGGCGCGATCGACCCCGAATCGCGCCCAAGCCGCGGTCGTTTCGGCCAACGGGCACGCGACGGGGCCGAGATTGGCTAGCGAGAACCGCGCGGCATCACCTTGCAGGGCAGTCAGGCTGACGGTGCCGACGGTCGAGCAGCCGGCTCCGTAATAGCGATCGGAAACCGGCGAAAAGCTCGCGCCGTCGGCATTCAGTGCGGTGAGGCACTGGCGAGATTCGCCGGTTACCGCGACCGGGCGGGGAGTGCGTACCTGCGCCGCTTGCGTCGCGCGACCCTGGGGCACCACGCTGCCGCACGCGGCCAACGGAAGCGCCAGCGACATTGCGACAAGGGCGAGGTGGCGGATCATCTCCCCAGTTTCACGCAGGGATGGTTAACGCCGCCCTAATTGGACGCCGCGACGGGCTCCACCTGCGATGAAGCACGGGTCGCGTTGCTGACCAGCACGATCGCCAGCCACGCGGCGAAGAAGCCGGGAATGATCTCGTACACGCCTTGCCCGCCGAGGAACGACTTGTCCCATCCGAGCCAGATCCAGGCGATGACCACCACTGCACCCGTCACTAGCCCGGTGACCGCGCCCGCTCCGGTCATCCGGCGCCAGGTCAGCGCGAGCACGATCATCGGGCCGAACGCGGCACCGAACCCGGCCCACGCGTGCGCCACCAGCCCGAGCACCTTGCTGTCGGGATCGGCGGCGATGGCGATTCCCGCCAGCGCCACCAGCGCCACGCTGATCCGCCCCACGTTGACCGCCTCGCGCTCGCTGGCCTCCTTGCGCAGGAACAGGCGGTAGAAATCCTCGGTCAGCGAACTCGACGAGACCAGCAGCTGCGAACTGATCGTGCTCATGATCGCGGCCAGCAATGCGGCGTAGAGGAAACCGGTCACCAGCGGATGGAACAGCAGGTTGGCGAGCAGGATGAAGATCGTTTCGGGATCGTCCAGCGTCAGCCCGTTGCGCTCGACATAGGCGCGTCCGGCCAGGCCCAGGCCGATGGCGCCAGCCAGGCACACGGCCATCCAGCCCATGCCGATGTTGCGCGCGCGCGGCACGTCTTCGACCGATCGGATCGCCATGAACCGCACGATTATGTGCGGCTGGCCGAAATAGCCCAGGCCCCAGGTCACCGCCGAAAGCCAGCCGATCGCGGTCAGGCCGTGTGTCAGGCTCAGGAACCCGTCGACCGGCACGGCGGCGATCGATTGACCCGAACTGCCGCCGGGGCCGAACATCACCACCAGCGGCATCAGCACCAGCGCGCCGAACATGATCAGCCCTTGCACGAAATCGGTCAGGCTGACCGCCAGGAACCCGCCGATCATGGTGTAGGCCAGCACCACCCCGGTCGTCACCCACACACCGGTCATGTAGTCGCCGCCGAACGCGGTCGCGAACAGCTTGCCCCCGCCCACCATTCCGGCGGCAGTATAGACGGTGAAGAACGCCACCACGATCACCGCGCTGGTCAGCCGCAGCGCAACCGCGTGAGTGGGAAACCGGTTGGCGAGGAATTCGGGGATCGTCAGCGCGTTGCCCAGTTCCTCGGTCTGGCGGCGCAAGCGCGGGGCGACCACGATCCAGTTGACCAGCGCCCCGATGAACAGCCCGATGCCGATCCACGCCTCGACCAGCCCGGTCACATAAAGCGCGCCCGGCAGGCCGAGCAGCAGCCAGCCCGACATGTCGCTCGCCCCCGCCGACAGCGCGGCCACCGCCGGCGACAGGTTGCGCCCGGCCAGCAGGTATCCCTCGCTGTCAGAAGTCGACTTGCGCCAGGCGTAGACGCCGATCGCGAGCATGAGGATGAAGTAGAGAGCGAGTGAGATGATGACGCCGGTCTGCATGGCGCGGGGTGTTAGCGGCGCGGCGGCCGTTTGGCCACCGGCGGAGCCTTCACCCCGCAGTCCGGCGCCGCGGCCCCGGAGGGCTTGGCGAGGCCGAGCAGCCGCCAGCGCCGCGATAGTTCAGCGCCCCACGGTCGATCGAACCGCATTGCGCCGAGCGGCCGGAAGGGGCGACGGCATGAGAGCCGCCAGCGCCTCGCTTGCGAACGATCGCGGTCGGTCTTCAATCCTCCGGCGGCGCGAACTGGGCGGGCATTCCCCATACCGCCCGTGCGGTCGCAGCGTCGTGCCGAACTACGCCGGCAGCCGCGATATTTGGCTGCCCTGACTGGCCGGACGACACTGCGATCGATACCACCGGCATGGCCTGCGGCGATGTTCTGCCAATACGCCGGGCGAAATCGGCCGCGTCCGCCGAACCTTCGGGCAAGCGAACCGCGGGGTCGGGGCCGGAACCTGTGGCCCACGTCGCGAGCCACAGGATCCCGAGCGCCGCCACACCCAGAAGGGCGACGCGCACCCTCAATCGTCCGCTGAGGGCGCGCCGTGGGTACGGTTGCGGTGCGAGACGTAGATGTCGGTCGTCGGCGGCACGCCTTCGCCGGGACGGGACGAACCGAACAGCAGATATGTGCCGTCCCACGAAAGCGAGCCGCGCGATTCGCCGGCCGCGCTGTTGACTGCGTCAATCGGGTGTGGAGCCGACCAGGGTCCGGTCGGCGAGGCGCGCGTTGCGGTCCATATGTCCGGCGCGCCACCGGCACGGGTGGTGTCGAAAACGATCTCCTTCCCATCGTGCCGCACGTTCGGCCGCGCATCATCGGCTGCGGTGTTGAGCTCGGCAACGGGTTGAGCGGGACCCCAGTTCACACTGGCGAAGATGTCCTGCGTCCCATTTCGCGTACTCGAAAAATACAGCACCGGCGTGCCGTCGTCGATCTCGAAGTACGATGGGCTCCATTCCTGCGCGCTGCTGTTGATCCCCGCGCCCAGCCGGACCGGCGTGGTCCAGCCGGTCTTTGTTTCGGTGGTCAGATAGATGTCGCCATTTGGATCATCGCGGCGGCTGACGAAGAACAGTTTGTGTCCGCGTGCCGGGGTGGGGCAGAATTCGTCGACCTCGGTGTTAATCGGAGCGGGCAGTCGTTCCGGTGCCCCCCACCCATCGGTGGTCCTGCTCCGATGGGCGACCCAGATATCCAGCTTGCCGGAATCGCTGCCCGGCCGATTGCTTGCCATGTAGAGGTCGAGACCGTCGGGCGACATGATCGGGCACCCGTCCGTGGCAGATGTGTTGAGCGACGGATCGGAGCCGGATTCCGCGCTCACCGGGGCGCTCCAATCGCTGTAACCGTAATCGCCGGAGGGCAGCGCCAACGCCGCCCCCGTCGCCAGCGCGGCGACTGCCGACGCCGCTACACCGCATACCATTGTCGTTTTCCAAAACGCGTTCATGCTCTGGGCCCCTTTGCCAATTCCGGGGAAGGGTTGATCCGCTCCCGCAGATCGAAGCATCCGCCGGTCGCGCGGGAAAATCCTGACCAACGGCTGATTTCTTGCTGACCGGATCGGGATTTTACAACGATGCTGATCGGTTTGATGATATCACCGTCATTGATCGGTCGGGAGCGACAGCTTGCGATGAATCTGGAGCAGGCGAGATTCGGCACGCCAGTCGGCCTCTTTTCGGGCCCGCCGGACCTTGCCCACATCGATCGGTTCGAAGTGGGGCGGACCACCGTCGCGCCGGCCGAACGGCGCCTCGTCGCGCCCGACGGCCGCGAGAGCATCCTGGAACCGCTGGTCATGCAGGTGCTCGTCGCGCTCGCCCATGCAGATGGGCACACGGTGTCGCGCGACGACCTCGTGGCGCAATGCTGGGGCCGCCGGATCGTAGGCGATGATGCGGTCAACCGGGTCATTTCGCGCCTGCGGCGCAGCCTCGCCGCGACGTGCGGCGACGCCTTGCGCGTCGAGACGGTGGCGAAAGTGGGTTACCGGCTGGCGGTGACACAGGGTGACTGTCCCGGCGCATTCGGTCAGGCGCCCGAAGCCCCGTCTGGCGCGGATCAGGGGCGTCCACGCCGACGCCTCGCTGCCGCCGGCGCGGCGCTGGTCGGAATGATGGGCCTCGGTGCGGCGGCCATGCTCGTGGAAACCCCGGCCAGCGGCGTTGCGATCGCGATCGAGCCCGCAGCGGGCAGCGGATCGGACGCGCGAACCGCTGCCTTCGCGAGCGATCTGACTTCCGACATCGCGCAACTGACCGGATCGATGACCCGCCTCACGCTTGTTGAACCCGACGCGCCGACCAATGCGGACATGACGCTGCAGGTCACCTACCACGGCAATCAGTCGGGTGACGGGGCCGGTGCGCGGCTGGTCAGCACTTCGGACGGAGCGGTGGTCTGGTCTCGCGATTTCGACGGCCGGAACAATACCGAGGCGCTCGTCCGCGAGCGCGCTGCCCATGCGATTGCCGGGGTCATCCGATGCGGGCTCGATCGCTCCGCGGGCAACCTGGGTGACCCGGTCAGCAAGCGGCTCTACTTCTCGGCGTGCGACGCGGTCCAGATGCGCGACTGGCCACGGGCGCGCAGCTTTGCTCAGCAAATCGTCGAACGGCGCCCGGACAGTGCGGCAAGCTGGGCATGTCTCGCCATGACGACCGCCCATGCCGGAGATGGCAACCCGGCCGGGCGCGAGGAGGCGGCGCGCGAGGCGATGAAATACGCCCGCCATGCGATCAGCATGGACCCGCGATCCGGGCTGGCCCACCAGTCACTTGCCGTCGCACTCGAGATGCAGGGACGGTTCGGCTTCCCGGCGATCGAGGACGGCGTAAGGCTTGACCCTGAGCACTCGGGGCTGCTGGCACGATACGCTTTTGGACTGTTCGACTTGGGGTACGTATCCGCTGCCGCCGATCCCGCGCTGAGGGCCGTGGCTCTCGATCCGGGCGACTACGGCCTGGCTGCCGGCGCCTTTTCCGTGCTCGTCGGGTCCGGCCGATACGCCGAAGCGCGCGAACTCGCGCGGCGGATCGAGCGGATCTGGGGTGGTGAGCGAAAAACGACCGCGCGGGCGGTTCTGGCCTTCTATGATCCAGATCGCCAGGCTGGCCTGCGCGCGTACGACGCCGGCCCCTTGCCCGATCCCGCCATTTCGGAAGTCGCCCGCGCCGAACTCGTCTGGCACACGAACCCGGTCGGGTTTGACTGGAAGGCTTTCGACGCGATGGCCGACCGTCTCTATCGCCGCGACCCGCTGATGGCCTGGAACCTCGCATTCGGCGCCGCCCGCATGAAGGATCAGACGCGCGCCATGTTCTGGCTGCAGCGCAGCCACGCGAGCTTGAGCGAGCCCGAATGGTATATGCTGTTCTGGCCCGACGCCGCCGAGCTGCGGCGCGATCCGCGGTTCTTCGCCAAGATGGCGGAGGTCGGCCTGGTCGCCGAATGGCGACGGCGCGACCGCTGGCCCGATTTCTGTTCCGAACCCGGCCTGCGTTACGATTGCCGCCGCGAGGCTGCGCGCCTCGCGGCGATCAGCCCGGCCTAGTCGCCCTTGCGCCGCGCCTTCTTCCGCTCGTTCGGGTCCAGGATCGCCTTACGCAGCCGGATGCTCTTCGGGGTCACCTCGACCATCTCGTCATCGTCGATGTAGGCGATTGCCTGTTCCAGCGTCATCACGCGCGGCGGGGTGAGGCGGATCGCGTCGTCCTTGCCGGTGCTGCGGAAGTTGGTCAGCTGCTTGGACTTCATCGGGTTGACCTCGAGGTCTTCCGGCTTGGCGTTCTCGCCCACCAGCATGCCTTCGTAGATCTTCTCCTGCGGGCGCACGAACAGCACGCCGCGTTCTTCCAGCATGTTGAGCGCATAGCCGACCGCTTCGCCGGTGCCGTTGGAGATCAGCACACCCACCGGGCGGCCTTCGATGTTGCCCTTGTGGGGCCCGTACTTCTCGAACAACCGGTTCATGATCCCGGTGCCGCGCGTGTCGGACAGGAATTCGCCGTGATAGCCGATCAGGCCGCGGCTAGGGGCCGAGAAAGTGATGCGGGTCTTGCCGCCACCGCTCGGGCGCATGTCGGTCATCTCGCCTTTGCGGATGGCCATTTTCTCCACCACCGTGCCGCTGTGCTCGTCGTCGACGTCGATCACTACGGTCTCGTACGGTTCGGTGCGCTTGCCGTCGTCGCCTTCGCGATAGAGCACGCGCGGGCGGCTGATGCCCAGCTCGAACCCTTCGCGGCGCATCGTCTCGATCAGCACACCCAGCTGCAGCTCGCCGCGGCCGGCGACTTCGAACGCGTCCTTGTCGGCGCTTTCGGTGACGCGGATGGCGACGTTCAATTCGGCCTCGCGCTCCAATCGGTCGCGGATCATCCGGCTGGTGACCTTGGTCCCCTCGCGGCCCGCCATCGGGCTGTCGTTGACCGCGAAACGCATGCTCAGCGTCGGCGGGTCGATCGGCTGCGCGTGGAGCGGCTCGGTCACCGAAGGGTCGGCGATGGTGTTGGAAACGGTCGCGGTGGTCAGGCCCGCGATCGAGATGATGTCGCCCGCGCGGGCTTCCTCTACCGGCACCCGCTCGAGCCCGCGGAAGGCGAGCAGCTTGGATGCGCGGCCGGTTTCGACGATCTTGCCGTCGTTGTCGAGCGCGTGGATCGGCGAGTTGACCTTGATCGTGCCGGACTGGACCTTGCCGGTCAGGATGCGGCCCAGGAAGTTGTCGCGGTCGAGCAGGGTGACGAGGAACTTGAACGGTCCGTCGAAGTCGGCCTCGGGCGGCGGGACGTGCGCGACGATCTTCTCGAACAGCGGGGTCAGCGTGCCTTCGCGCAAGCTCGGGTCCTCGTTGGCATAGCCGTTGCGGCCGGATGCGTAGAGCACGGGAAAATCGAGCTGTTCGTCGTTGGCATCGAGGCTCACGAACAGGTCGAACACTTCGTCGAGCACTTCCTGGATGCGCTCGTCCGGGCGGTCGATCTTGTTGACCACGACAATCGGCTTGAGGCCGAGCGCGAGCGCCTTGCCGGTTACGAACTTGGTCTGCGGCATCGCGCCTTCGGAACTATCGACCAGCAGGATGACGCCGTCGACCATGCTGAGGATGCGCTCCACCTCGCCGCCGAAGTCGGCGTGGCCGGGCGTGTCGACGATATTGATGTGCGTGGTCTCTCCGCCCGGAGGCGCCCATTCGACGCTGGTGCACTTGGCGAGAATGGTGATCCCGCGTTCCTTTTCGAGATCGTTCGAATCCATCGCCCGCTCTTCGACGCGCTGGTTGTCGCGAAAAGTGCCGGACTGGCGGAACAGCTGATCCACGAGCGTGGTCTTGCCATGGTCGACGTGGGCGATGATCGCCACGTTGCGAAGGTTCATGTCGATGTCTCTTGGTCGTAAGGGCGGGGAAGGGGTCCCACGCGAAGTCGCGCGCCCCTAGCCGAGGGTGGCGACGAAAACAACCGCGCGCGTTGTGTCGCGCGCGCCACAGTCCGATGGGCAACTGATTTCACTCGACAAGTGCGCTTGAGGCGCAACCGGGGTGAGTTTATTGACTCCTCTGTCAGCTAAAGGTCGCCGCGCTGCGCGAATGGTTCGCGTATTCAGCGTCGCCCGCCATCGGACGAGGATTTCCACTGCCATGATCAAGACCGTTTCCGGTTTCGCCGGCTCGGCCCGTTTCGCTTTGCTCGCCGGCGCCGCCACGCTGGCATTCCCTTCACTTGCGCACGCTCAGGACACTGACGGACAAGAGGCGCAGGCACAGACCAATTCCGATGCGGACAATTTCGCCGACGCCGAGGATTCGGGCACCGGCAACGAAATCATCGTCACCGCCACCAAGCGCGAACAGACGCTGCAGGAAACCCCCGTCGCAGTCAGCGTGACCACCGCCGAGACGATCGAACGCGCGCAGATCCGCGACGTGACCGACCTTGCAAGCGTCGTCCCCTCGCTGCGCGTGTCACAGAGTCAGAGCCAGTTCGCGACGACCTATTCGATCCGCGGTTTCGGCACCAGCGGCAACAACCTCGGGCTCGAGCCGTCAGTCGCGGTCTTCGTCGACGGCGTCTATCGCAGCCGCGCGATCGCGCAGATCAGCGATCTGCCCGACATCCAGCGCGTCGAAGTGCTGCGCGGCCCCCAGTCGACCCTGTTCGGAAAGAACGCATCGGCGGGCGTGATCTCGATCGTTTCCAAATTGCCCAGTTTTGATTTCGGCGGCAGCCTCGAAGCAAGCTACGGCAACTACGATGCGATCGTGGTCAAAGGCTACCTGACCGGGCCGATCACCGACACGATCGCCGCCTCGGTTTCGGCCGGCTACAACAAGCGCGACGGTTACGTCACCAACCTGTTCAACGGCGATGACCTCAACAACCGCAACCGTTATTTCGCGCGCGGCCAGGTGCTTTTCGAACCGTCCGACACCTTCAAGTTCCGTCTGATCGGCGATTACGACAAGATCGATGAAAAGTGCTGCGCGGTGTTCAACCTGCAGCGCTCGGCAGCGACATCGGCGGTTGAAGCCGTTGGTGGCCGGGTCAATCCGACCCCGTTCGATGCCGATGCGGATGTTGTCTATTCGGACGTCGTGCCGACCAGCAAGGTGCGCAACTGGGGTGTTTCGGGCCAGGGCGACCTTGAACTGGGCGCGCTGACGCTGACTTCGATCACCGCTTACCGCGATACGCGGCTGAATGCCGACCAGGATGTCGACTTCAATAGCGCGCGCACCGCAACCGGCGCGAATGTCGGCCAGGCGCACCTCAAGACCTTCACCCAGGAACTGCGCGTCGCATCGGACTTCGACGGACCGCTCAACTTCATCCTTGGCGGCTACTACTTCAACGAGAAGGTCCACACCCAGGACCAGATCGTATACGGACCCGATTTCCGGCCGTATGCCAACCTCCTGATCGGCGGGCCGGTCACCAGCCCGCCCAACGATTTCGCTGTCGACAGCATCGAAGCGACCATCAGCGCGCTGACCGGGCAGAACTACATCAACAAGTTCTTCCAGTCCGGTCAGGGCTTCTTCAATGACATGCGCCAGAAGGACGAGAGCTACTCGGCATTCGGCAACGTCGATTTCGAAATCACCGACGGGCTGACGCTGACGCTGGGCGCCAACTACACCCATGACGCCAAGGACCTGGTGACCAATTCGGTCAGCACCGACGTGTTCTCGGGAATCGACCTCGTCGCGGTCGGCCAGACGGCGATCTACGCGCAAGGGCTCGCGACTCAAGTGGGCGGGCTGCTCGGACTGGGCCGTCCGGCGACGCAGGCTGAAATCGGCGCATTTGCGGGCGGCAATCCGGCCGCGTTTGCGCAAGTCAACGCGGGCGTTCAGGCGTTCGCCGCGGCCAATGCGGCCAACCCGGCTGTCAATCCCCTGCTCGCCCTCAGGCCGTTGCAGTTCCTGCCGCCGTTCCAGAACTGCCCGAACGCGGTCGAGAGTTGCTCGACCCGCGATAGCGACTGGAGCTACACTGCGCGCCTCGCATACGAGATCAATCCCAGGCTCAACGTCTATCTCTCGTACGCGACCGGGTACAAGGCGCCGAGCTTCAACCTGTCACGTGACAGCCGTCCGACGGTGGGCGATGTGGCAGCGCTGCGCTCGGCTGGCCAGGCGGTCACCAACCTGGCCGCCGGTACGCGTTTCGCGGACGCGGAAGATTCGACCGTTTACGAGCTCGGGATCAAGGGCAACTGGGGGCTGGCCTCGGCCAACCTGACGTTCTTCCGCCAGTCGATCTCGAACTTCCAGACCAACACCTTCACCGGCACCGGGTTCATCTTCTCGAACGCGGACAAGCAGACTACCGACGGCGTTGAATTCGACGGTCTCGTCCATCCGCGTGATGAGCTCACGCTGAGCCTGGCGATGACCTATCTGAATCCCAAGTACGACAGCTTCCCCAACTCTCCGCTGGGCGATCTGTCTGGGACCACGATCGGCAACATTCCCAAGCTGTCGGCGGTGTTCGGCGCGCAGTGGGATCAGCCGATCGGCGAAGATCACCTGATTCTGCGCGGCGATTATTCGTACGCCTCGCCGGTGCAGGTGGAGCCGGGTTTGCTGGCATTCATCACCACCAACCCCGACGGCAGCCGCAACTTTGCCGCCGCGCGCGCCGCCGCACGGCCGTTCCGCAGCGAAGTGAACAACGTCAACGCATCGCTCACCTATGCGATGGCGATGGGCCTGGAAGTGAGCGTGTGGGGCCGCAACCTGCTGAACGACCGCAACATCACCGACATCTTCGATTCGGTGGCGCAGGCCAAGTCGATCTCGGGCTATACCAACCAGCCGCGCACGTACGGCGTGTCGGCACGGTTCAAGTTCTGATCGCCGCGATCAGGCTGTCGCCAAACCAAGCAAGGGCCCCGCTCGCGGGGCCCTTTTTTGTTGCGCGCGCCGCAGGCTTGTGATTCCCTGTCGCCAGGGAAACCGACAAAGGGGGGAATTTACGATGAATTGGATGATCCTGCCGTTCAAGCGCTACGCCGAATTCAGCGGCCGTTCGCGTCGGATGGAATACTGGATGTTCACCTTGCTCAACGTGATCGTCGTCACCGTGCTGCTGTTCGCCACCGGCGGGATCGGTGCGATGACTGACCTGGAGAATGGCGGCGATCCCAGCGGCGGCCTGATGGCGCTGTTTGGCGGGGTCGGCATCCTGCTGCTGATCTACGGTCTCGCGGTGCTACTCCCGAGTATCGCGGTGACCATACGGCGGCTCCACGACCGCGATATGAGTGGTTGGTGGTATCTGGGCGCCGTTATCGGCAGCATGATACCGATCGCCGGCTTTCTCGTGTCGATCGCGTTCCTGGTGCTGCTCGCACTGCCAGGTACCCCGGGGCCGAACCGCTTCGGACCCGATCCCAAGGGCGCTGGCGAAGCCGAAACATTCGCCTGACCGACGCTAGCGAACCCGCGGCCCGTCCTCGCCAGGTGAGGGCGGGCCGTCTGGCATGATGCACCCCGTTATCCCCGCCAACTGGCTCGGCTGGATGATCCTGCCGCTGCGCCGCTATGCGCAATTCACCGGCCGGTCGGGGCGGCGCGAGTTCTGGTTCTACTGCCTGTTTCTCATGCTCGGCTACCTGGCGATATTCGCCGTCACCGTTGTCGGCATACTCGCCTTCGAGGACACGATGGCGGACGATCTGATCGGGCTGGTGCTGATCGGCGGCTGGGGGCTGTTCTTCGCGGTCAACTTCGTGCCCGGGATCGCGCTCACCACACGGCGGCTGCACGATATGGGCCTGTCGGGCGCGCTGCTGATCGTCATTTTCTTCGGTGTGGCGATCCTCAACGCGATTGGCTGGATTGCCTACATGGTCTGGATGAGCCTGCCTTCGCAGCAGGGCAGCAACCGGCATGGCTTGCCGATCGGTGAAGGCGACGTGGCGCAGGTATTCAGTTAAAGCTCGCGCAGCGCCTGCGCCGGCTTGGCGCGCAGCAAGGGCAACGCACCCGCCAGCGCAAACGCGATCACCAGCACGAGCCCTCCCGCGAGCACTCCGAGCACCGCACCCCAGCCCGGCAACCATTCGAAGTCGAATAGCCCGGTGACCACGCCCCACGCCGCTGCCAGCCCGAGCGCGAGCGCGACCAGAGCAAGCACCGCGGCGAGCGCGCCGTATTCGGCCAACGCCAGCACCAGCACTTGCCGCCGGCTTGCGCCGAGCACCCGCAAGATCACCGTGTCATAGGTCCTTTGCGCGCGCGCCGCGGCGATCGCGCCGAGCAGCACCGCAAGCCCTGCGAATACTGCCACCGATGCGGCCGCCAGGGTCGCGAGGCCGACCTGGTCGAGCAGTTCGCGTGCCTGCACCAGGACCGGCCCGGTCTCGATCACGCTCGACGAGGGAAACGCGCCGACCAGGTCCTTGAGCAGCCGGCCCTTGGGGGCGGTCCCGGGAAGTTCGATCGTTGCCGCCATGTTGTGCGGGGCATCGCGCAGCGTGTTGGGGCTGAATACCAGCACGTAGTTGAATCCCATCGTCTGCCAGTCGATCCGCCGAAACGAGGCCACCCGCGCCTGCCGCTCGACGCCGAGCACGCCGATGGTCAGATAATCGCCCAGCTTGAGCCCGATCGCGGTGGCAAGGTCTTCATCGACCGAGACGAGTGGTTCCCCTTGCCACATCGGACCCCACCACTGACCGGCGACGATGGTGTTGCCGGGCGGAACGTCTTCGGCATAGGTAAGCCCGCGTTCGCCGCGCAGCGCCCACGCCCCGTCGGGCAGGTCGTCGCCCAGCGTCGATACGCGGGTCATGCGGTCCTTGGGGCCGTAGGCGAGGATCGCGCCGCGCAGCGCAGGCACCGTGCGTACGTGGGCGCCTGGCGCATCGCGTTCGACCAGCGCGGTGAACTGCGCGACCTGGTCCTTGGGCAAATCGAGCACGAAGTAATCGGGTGCCTGCGCCGGCACCCGTTTGGCGATCGTGCCGTCGATGCTGGTCTGCACTGCGGCCAGCAGCACGAAGGCCGACAGCCCGAAGCCCAGCGCGGTCACCAGTGTGCCGGTCGCCGCGCCGGGGCGATGGAGATTGGCGAGCGCGGCACGCCATAATGGATCGCGCGGACGCGGGAGCCGGGCAGCGATCCCGCGAATGGCCCAGCCGATCGCGGCCAGCAGCGCCAGGGCCGCTGCTGCGCCGCCGAGGAATCCCCCGGTCAGCAGTGGCTGTTTGGCGGTTCCCAGCGCCAGCAGGACGATCGCCGCGAGTCCCGCGACCACAGGCACCAGCGCAGCCGGGTCCCGGCCCAGCGGCGAGACCCGTTCGCGCATCAGCGCCATCGCCGGGAATCGCCGCGCGCGCACCAGTGGCGGCGCGGCAAATACCAGCGCCACCAGCAATCCATACGCGAGCGCGGTCAGCAGCGCGGCGGGGGCGAATATGATTCCGCTTCCCACAGGCAGCAGGCCCGACAGGGCGCGCGCGAGCAGCGGGGTCAGAGCCACGCCCGCCGCAATCCCGGCAAGGCTGCCGACGAGCGACGCCGCGCCGATTTCGAGCGCATAGATTTTCGCGACATCGCCGCTGGTCGCACCGAGCACCTTCAGGGTCGCTATGCTCTGCCGGCGCGCGTCGAGGTATGACGATACGCCGCCGCCGATGCCGATCCCGGCGATCACCAGCGCGGCAAGCCCGACCAGGGTAAGGAATTCGCCCATTCGCCCGACGAACCGGTCGGCTCCCGGTGCGCCGTTGTCGCGCGTGCGAATCTCGAACCCGGCGGCGGGAAACGACTCTTTGAGGGAAGTTTCCGCAGCCTTGGCATCGCGGCTGCCGGCAAAGGCGATGTTGGTCTTCGACCGGTACATCGCTCCGGGCGCGGTCAGCCCGGCAGAGGCAGGTACCTCGGCGCGCACGATCACCGTGGGACCCAACTGGAAGCCTTCGCCGAGCCGGTCGGGTTCCTGGTCGAGCAGTCCGCCGACGATCAGCCGCGCCGTACCGATGGTGAACGTGTCGCCGGGGGCCACGCCGAGCCGGTCGGCCGCCCCTTGCGCGACCCACGCCTTGCCGACAGGCGGTGCACCAACGATTTTGCCGCCGACCAGTGTGGCGCGGCCATAGAGCGGCCACTTGGCATCTACCGCCTTCAACTCGACCGGCGCGGCGGCGTCGCCGGTGCTCGCCATCGCCTGCATCCGCGAACCCTGTGACACGGTGCCCAGCTTGCCGAGAGCGTCCAGTTCCTGTGCCGAGGGAGCACGCTGCCACAACGATACCTGCAGGTCGCCACCGAGGAATTCGCGCCCGCGATCGGCCAGCTGGCGCTCGATCGTGCCGGTCAATGTTCCGATTGCGGCCAGCGCGCCTGTGCCGAGGAACAGGCACACCAGCAGCAGGCGAAGCCCGCGAAACCGCGCGCTCAGATCACGGCGTGCGATACGCCAGGCAGCGCTCCAACTCATCAGGAGCGCACATCACTCGCGATACGGCCGTCGGCAAGGGTCACCACGCGATCGCAGCGCGCGGCGAGTTCTGCATCGTGCGTAATCACCAGCAAGGTCGCACCGCTGTCGGCCCGCCGCGCGAGCAGCAGGTCGACGATGATGTTGCCGGTGGCACCGTCGAGGTTGCCGGTGGGTTCGTCGGCGAAGATCAGCGCCGGACGCGACGCGGTCGCGCGGGCGATCGCGACGCGCTGCTGCTCGCCGCCCGAAAGTTGCGCGGGGTAATGATCAAGCCGGTGGCCAAGGCCGACCGCCTCAAGTTCGGTGCGTGCCCGGTCCCGTGCATCGGCCATCCCGGCAAGCTCCATCGGGGTTGCGACATTCTCGATCGCGGTCATCGTCGGCAGCAGGTGGAACGCCTGCAGCACTATCCCGATGCGGCCTCGACGCGCACGGGCGAGGCCGTCTTCGTCCATAGCGGTGAAATCCGCGCCCGCCACGGTAAGCGTGCCCGCGCTGGCGCGTTCGAGCCCGGTCAGCACCGCCATCAGGCTGCTCTTGCCCGAACCCGAAGGGCCGAGCAGGGCGATCACCTCGCCGGCCGCCACTTCAAGGTCGATCCCCTTGAGGATGTCGACCGGAGCGGTGGCGGTGCCGAGAGTGAGGGTGAGGTTGCGGGCGGAAATCGCCGCTTCTGGACTTGTCACAGGCATGCGATGGCATAGCTGGGGAAGGGCGGCAATCACGACAAGGGAAGCTGGTCGATGCGGGTAGGTATATTGTCGATGATGTGCGCGCTGATGCTGTCGGCCTGTGGCAGCGACACTTCGGATCGCACGACGGTGGCCGATACCGACCAGGTTGACGTCAGGACTGCGCAGGCATCGGGCACTCCAGTATCTGGGCCCCAAATCAATGTGCTCGCGTTCGGCGATTCGCTGTTTGCCGGCTATGGTCTCGCCTCCCCGGACCAGAGCTATCCCGCGCAGCTGGAACAGGCGTTGCGCGGAACGGGCCGCAACGTGCGCATCGCCAATGCCGGGGTCTCGGGCGATACCACCGCCGCCGGTCGCCAACGGCTCGCCTTCACTCTCGACAGCCAGCCGACCAAGGCCCGATCTGGTGTTGCTCGAGCTGGGCGGGAATGACCTGCTGCGCGGCCTGCCTCCTCAGCAGACCCGCGCGAATCTGGAAGCGATGATCGCCGAACTGAACAAGCGCGACATCGCGGTGGTGCTGATGGGGGTGCAGGCACCGCCCAATGCCGGGCCGGACTTCCAGCGCGCATTCGACGCGATCTACCCCGATCTGGCGAAAGCGCAGGGCGCCGCGCTGGTGCCGTTCGTGGGCACGGCGGTATTCACCGATGCCCGGCTGCTGCAAGCCGATCACGTCCACCCCACTTCCGAAGGCGTGGCCCGACTGGTGGCGGCGACGCGCGCGGCCATCGCAGGCGCCTTGCCGAAAGCCGAGTGAGTGCACCTTAGCGCTTCGGCCATCGTCGTCGCATCGCGCCAGCACGGCGAGACGGCGTCTATCGCGCGGGTGCTGACCGAGGAACATGGCCTTCTGGCAGGTTATGTCGCGGGCGGGAGAGGCAGGCACCTGCGCCCGGTGCTGATCCCCGGCAATCGGGTGGCGGTCGAGCTGTCGGCAAAAAGCGACAGTCAGCTGCCATTCCTCAAGCTCGAACTGGTCGATAGTCGCGGCCCGTGGCTGGGCGAGCCGCTGGCGGCATCCGCGATTGCGTGGGTGACCACCCTGGCGGCGGCCGTCCTGCCCGAACGCAATCCCTATCCGAGTGTTTACAACGCGCTGGGGGCAACGCTTGACGCGATTTGTCATGCTCCGTCGGCGCGCGGGTGGCTGCGCGCGGTGGTGGCATACGAGGCGCTCGTCCTGCGCGAGCTTGGCTATGGCGGTTCGCCGCCGCCCGAAGCCGAACTTGATGCGCTGCTGCAATTGTTTGCCCGCCAGGCCGCTCCGCTGGAACGCTACCTGCTTGCCGACCGGAGGGGCGATGCTATGGCCGCGCGCGCCATGCTCGGCGAGCGACTGGAGAAGTTGAAGCCATGAAAGTCGCGCTGCTGCCCGGCGACGGGATCGGGCCCGAAGTGACCCGCGAGGCGGTGCGCGTGCTCGAGGTGCTCGATCTACCGGGACTGACCCTGTTCGAAGGCGACGTCGGCGCGGTCGCCTACCGCCGCCATGGCCATCCGCTGCCCTCCGAGACGCTCGAAATGGCGCGCGAGGCCGACGCGGTCCTGTTCGGCGCGGTCGGCGATCCGGCGTGCGACGGCCTCGAACGCGCACTTCGACCGGAACAGGCGATCCTTGGTCTGCGCAGCCAACTCGGTCTGTTTGCCAACTTGCGCCCCGCGACCACCTTCGCCGGCCTGGAAGGCATGAGCGCGCTCAAGCCCGAGATCGCTTCGAAGATCGACCTTCTGATCGTGCGCGAGCTGAACGGTGACGTTTATTTCGGCGACAAGGCGATCGAGATGCTGCCCGACGGCCGGCGCCGAGGATGGGACATGATGAGCTATGCCGAGGACGAGGTCCGGCGGATCGCCCACGTCGCCTTCCGCGCGGCGCAAGGGCGCAAAGGGCGGCTTACCAGCGTCGACAAGGCCAACGTGCTCGAGACCAGCCAGCTATGGCGCGATGTGATGATCGAAGTGGCGGACGAATACCCGGATGTCGCGCTCGAACACATGTATGTCGACAACGCGGCGATGCAGATGGTGCGCGATCCCGGCGCATTCGACGTGGTTGTGACCGGCAACCTGTTCGGCGACATCCTGTCGGATCAGGCAAGCATGTGCGTCGGATCGATCGGCCTGCTGGCCTCTGCCGCGCTCGGTGAGCGGCAGACCGTTCACGGCACGTTCGGCCTGTATGAACCGATCCACGGCAGCGCGCCCGATATCGCCGGGCAGGGCAAGGCCAACCCGATGGCGACGATCCTTTCGGCGGCGATGATGCTGCGTCATTCGTTTGGCCGTGAGGCCGACGCGGCGCGGATCGAGGCCGCGGTCGCGCGCGCGCTGGCCGATGGCATTCGCGGCGGCGACCTCGGCGGCCAGAGCGGCACCGCGTCGATCGGCGACGCGGTCATCGAACGGCTCTGAGCGTGCGCGAACTCGCAATCGTCCTGCCCACGCTTAACGAGCGCGACAATCTCGCGCCGCTGGTCGCGCGGATCGAGGCCGCGCTGGGCCGGGACGGCTGGGAAGTGATCGTGGTCGACGACGACAGCCCCGATGGAACCGCCGATGCCGCGCGCGCGCTGGCGCTGGCGGATCCACGGGTGCGTGCAATCCACCGGTTCGGCCGCCGCGGCCTCGCCAGCGCCGCGATCGAGGGAATGTGCGCCACCGCCGCTCCGTTCGTGGCGGTGATGGACGCCGATCACCAGCACGATCCGGCGCTTTTGCCCGAGATGCTCGCGGCGGTCCGCGACGGGCTGAGCGACATCGCGGTAGCGTCGCGTTTCGTCGAGGGTGGCAGCGCGGCGGGCTTGTCGAGCGCGACGCGCGAAAAGGGTTCGAACCTCGCCAACCGGCTCGCGCGCAAGGTCACCGGGATCGAACTGACGGACCCGATGAGCGGCTATTTCCTGCTCAGCACCGCCGCCGCGCGCGCCGCCGCGCCGCGCCTGTCGGGGATCGGCTTCAAGATCCTGCTCGACATTCTGGCGACCGCCAATCCGCCGCTCAGGGTGAAGGAATTTCCGCTCCTGTTCGCAGAGCGGCGCGCCGGGCAGAGCAAGCTCGACAACGCGGTGGCGTTCGAATTTCTCGTCGGGCTCTACGATCGCAGCTTCGGCCGCGTGGTGCCGTCGCGCTTTGCGTTGTTCGGCACCGTCGGCGCGCTCGGCGTGGCGGTGCACATGAGCGTGCTGACCGTGCTCTATCGCGTGGCCGGCGAGGGCTTTGCGCTTGCCACCGGGTTCGCGACGCTGGCGGCGATGAGCTTCAACTTCTGGCTCAACAACTGGTTGACCTATCGTGACCAGCGGCTGCGCGGTTTCAGCGCCGTCGCGCGCGGCTGGCTGGGTTTTTGCGCGACGTGCGCGGTGGGCGCGCTCGCCAACGTCGCCACCGCGACCATGTTGCAGGGCAGGGGCGTCCACTGGGTGCTCGCCGCGCTGGCGGGGATCGTCATCGGGTCGGTGTGGAACTACGCGCTGTCGAGCCGCTTCGTCTGGGGCAAGTACTAGCGCCAGCTATCGAGCCACATCCAGCGCTCGAACGCCCGTGGTCCATCGAGCGGAGCGGCGTCGAGGATCGGGAAGAACCACACGAACAGGCAGACCGATCCGACCAGGACAGTCCACGAAAGCCAGCCCCAACCGCGTTGACGCAAGGCGTCGAGCGCCAGCGCCAAGGCCGCCAACAGCGCCATGCTGGGCAGGAAATAATGGTAATAGAACTGGATCGGCTTGGCCGCGACGATCCACATGCCCAGGCTCGCGGCATAGATCAGGAACACCGCCAGCGCATCGAGGCGCTTGCGGGCGAGCCCCATCCACCCGCACCAGACGACCGCGGGCAGGCCCAGCAGCATGGTGAGCGGGTTTCCGATCAGGAGGACGCCGCGTTGCGCCCCGTCGACTGGTTCATAAAGATACCAGATCGCACGCCGATCGATGATCCAGTCGGTCCACACGCTTTGGTATGGGTGCGGCTTTATCACGCTTTCCTGCATCCTCAGCATCATCTGGTGGAGGCCAATGAACCCCCGCTGCGAGACTTCGGCCGGCTCGATCAGGTAAGCCGGAAGGTAAGTCAGCGCATAGATGGCCAGCGGGACCACGCCCAGCCACACCGCCGCTTCGGCGAGGCGGATGCCCGGCACTGGTGCGCCACGCCGCCCGAGCGCGCCGCGCCAGCCGCAAGCGTGGACCCGCGTGGCAAGAAACGCGAGGCCGGGCAGCGGCGCGAGCGGGATGGCGTTCCACTTCGTCCCCAGCGCCAGTCCCAGCGCGACCCCCGCGATCGCGAGGCTGCGGCGACCGTGCTCGGGTTCGCGCACCGCGGCAGCGCACTGCCAGAACGCGACCGCCAAGGCGGCGACCATGAACATGTCGAGCATCGCGATTCGCGCGTGAATGAACACCATGAACCCCGTCGCCAGCAGCACGCCATATGCCAGCGTGGCGAACCGGCTTAGCGAGGCGTACCACAGCGCGCGCATCGCGGCCCACAACGCCAGCGCCCCCGCCAGCGCGCTCGGTACACGCCACGCCCAGGGATGGTCTCCCAGCAGCCCGATGCCCGCCGCGAGCAGTTCCTTGCCGAACATCGGATGTTCGCGGTTGAGCCAGTCGCTTCCGGCCAGCAACGCACGGGCGGCCGGGAGATAGTGGATTTCGTCGAAATAGGGCTTGGACGGAATGCCGAGACGGACACACGCCAGAGCCAGAAAGCCCAGCGCGAGGCCGGCGCACCAGCCAACAGGATCGCGAGGATGGTACGGCGGGGGCGACATTCGAGGCCGGCGCATAGCCGCGCGGCGATGGGAGGGGAAGAGCCCGCGATGAATCGAGACAGTCTTGCGACAGATTGACCGGCTATGTAATAAACCTGACGGAACTCAGGCGCTTAAGAAGCGTATAAAGTCCAGCCGATTCATCTTTAAACAAGAGGGGAATGCCCATGTCTGTCCGCAAACTGCCCATAGCCATTGCTGCTGCAACACTCGCGGTGAGCCCGCTCGCAGTAGCGGCCGCCCCGATCGAACGCGCGGCCGCTCCGACGGCAGAAGAAAGCGATCTTGGCGGTCACATTCTATGGATACTGCTGGCCATTGGTGTGATCGTCGGCGCCATTCTCCTGCTCGATGATAACAATGATCCGGTCAGCAGCTGATCGCCACGATTGAGCGCCAGGCGCTGCAAGTTACGTCAAACGGGGTCGATTCGGCCCCGTTTTTCGTTGGCGTCGGATTTATCGTTGTCGAAGGCCTTCATGCGCTCCTAGAGCGCACTGAATGAAGAAGACAACCGGAATGGACCGCGCGGCGACTGCGCGCTGGCGTCCCGCAACCCGAGCGGTGCGCGGAGGCACTTGGCGATCCGAACACGGCGAGACGAGCGAGGCGCTGTTTCTGTCGTCTGGCTATACGTACGACGATGCCGCCACCGTCGCGGCACGCTTTGCCGGCGAGGCGAGCGGCATGACGTATTCGCGGCTCCAGAACCCGACCGTGGCCATGCTCGAGGAGCGCATTGCGCTGATGGAGGGCGCGGAAGGTTGCCGCACTCAGGCCAGCGGCATGGCTGCGATGACCGCCGCTCTGCTGTGCCAGCTATCCGCCGGCGATCACATCGTTGCCGCCCGCGCGGCGTTCGGATCGTGCCGCTGGCTGGTCGATCACTTGTGCCCGCGCTTCGGTATCGAAGCGACCGTGATCGACAGTGCGGTCAATGCCGAATGGGATCGCGCGATCCGGCCGAACACCAAGGTCTTCTTCTTCGAGACCCCGGCCAATCCCACACTCGACGTGGTCGACATGCAATACGTGTGCGACCTGGCCCAAGCGCACGGCATCGTGAGCGTGGTCGATAACGCATTCGCTTCGCCGGCGCTGCAGCGTCCGCTCGAATTCGGGGCCGACGTGGTGGCCTATTCGGCGACCAAGCTGATGGACGGGCAAGGCCGCGTGCTGGCCGGCGCGGTGTGCGGATCGACCCACTTCATCGACGAGGTGCTGCTTCCGTTCCAGCGCAATACCGGGCCCAACTTGAGCCCGTTCAATGCGTGGGTGGTGCACAAGGGGCTGGAGACGCTCGATTTGCGCGCGCGGGCGCAGAGCGCATCGGCCGTCACGCTCGGGCAGCGGATTGAACCGCGTGTGGCGCGCATGCTTCATCCCGGCCTCGCCAGCCATCCGCGTCACGACCTTGCGGTTCGCCAGATGCCGAACGGTACCGGCCCGATCTTCGCGTTCGAAGTGCCGGGTGGGCGCCAGCAGGCGTTCGCGCTGCTCGATGCGCTCGAGCTGATCGATATCTCGAACAACATCGGCGATACCCGCAGCCTGCTGTGCCACCCGGCCAGTTCCACGCACGCAAACATGGGGCCCGAGGCACGCGCGGCAATGGGGGTGACCGAAGGGTTGCTGCGGATCAACATCGGGCTCGAAGATGTCGAAGACCTGTTCGAGGACCTCGATCGCGCGCTCGGCAAGGCGGGGCTTTGAGGCCGGGCCCGTTTGCGATGCAGGTGCGATGCGCAATGGGGAAGAACTTGCCGAGACCCTTGCACGGCGGGCGGGCCGCGCTACGTTCGGGTATACGATGAAACAGCTGTTCCAGCATGCCGCCATCACCGATGGCATAACTATCCGGGTCGCGGTCAACTTCCTGCCCGAACAGTCGCGCCCGCAGGACGGCAAGTGGTTCTGGGTCTATCACATCCGGATCGAGAACGGATCGGACGATCGAGTTCAACTGGTCAGCCGGCACTGGCGGATCACCGATGCGCGCGGGTTGGTCAACATCGTCGACGGCGAGGGCGTGGTCGGCGAAAAGCCGGTGATCGAACCGGGGCAAAGCCACGATTACGTATCCGGCTGCCCGCTCACCACTCCGCACGGCACGATGGAAGGGTTCTACACCTTCAACCGCTCGCGCTCCGGGCCGATCGAGGTGCGCATACCCTTCTTTCCGCTCGCTGCGCCGGCAGAGGCTGGGTAGGCTTCGCATCCGGATGCCAGCCCTGCTGGGCTACGCCCGCACCAGCAAAAGACTGGCACCCATGACCCGCTACCGCTGATGCTGCACGAGCGAAGGCGCGATTGGCAAATCGGCCGGGCGCGGTTACATGCGCACCCGCAATGAAGCGCACACACCTCCCTCTGAACGCACTGCGCGTGTTCGACGCGGCGGCGCGGCATCTGTCGTTCACTCGCGCGGCGGACGAATTGGCAGTCACCCCTGCAGCGGTTGGCCAGCAAATTCGCGCGCTGGAAGATCACCTAGGTACGGTGCTGTTCCGGCGCACCAGCAAGGGTCTCGAACTGACTGACGAGGCCGGCGCCGGGCTCGATGCCTTGCGCGAAGGCTTCCTCAAGTTCGAGGAAGCTGTCCAGTCCATGCAGGCGGGGCAGGCGAGCGACCGCTATACCATTGCCGCCCCGCGCGAATTCTACGCCCAGTGGCTCAGCCACCGGCTGGCCTCGTTTCGCGAAGCGAACCCTGGCATACGGCTGCAGCTGATTGCCGATGAAAACGCCGATTTCACCGAGACCAACCTCGATGTGGCAATCCGGCTGGTCGATGGCCCGGGCGATCTCGAAGGGATCGAGCTGGCGCCGGCCCGCCGAGTGATCGTTGCCGCGCCGGACGCCCCCGACCAATGGATCGCGTGGCCCGGAGCGCCGCTGCCCGAGGGCGCCGAAGGCATGGTGCTGGTTGCCAATCCGGGTCAGGCGTTATCGAGCGCCATTGCGGGGCTGGGCAAGGCGATGTTGCCGGCCCTGCTGGTCGAGGAAGCCGTATCCGCAGGCCGGCTGACAATCCTCGAAGGGCCCGACGAAGGCCGCCGCGCTTACTGGCTCGTCGCGCCGCTGCCGCAGTGGCGGCAGAAGAAGGTCAAGAGCCTGGTGGCGTTTCTCACCCAGACTTGAGCACCGCGCCCGGCCCGGGGCGAGAGATGGGTGCGGCGCAAATCCCCTCGGGTGACCGATATCGTTATCCATCGCGAGCGCGGCCTGAACGCAACGTCGGCCATCGATTTGGCGCGTCGGCCTGGCACGCGGCCGGAACGGTTCGTCAATGGTGACGTTACAGGGCGGGGACGAGAGGCGTTGCTTTGCGACGGAAGCCGGTTGATCCGACTAAAATCGAAGGGACTAACAATGAAGTATTCTCTCGTCTTGCTCGCCGCTGCAGCTCTGCCGCTCGGTGCGTGCTCATCCTATGGAAATGATAACGGCACTCTTGCGAGTGCCGGAACCGGCGCCGCGATCGGTGCCGCTGGTGGTGCCGGCGTCGCCGCGATTGCCGGTGGCGATCTTCTGACCGGCGCGGTTATCGGCGCCGCGGCCGGTGGCCTCGCTGGTGCGGTCTGGGCCGACCGCGATCGCGACGGCCGGGCTGACGGCTACGTCTATCAGGACCAGTACTATGCCGGCGCGCCCTCCAATGCAGCCTATACCACCCGCAGCTGCCCCAGTGTCGCAGGCACTGCGGTCAAGACCGGCGTTGCCGGCGCGGCGGTGGGTGCCGGAGCGGGCGCGTTGATCGGGGGCGTCAGCGTCCTTGAAGGCGCCGCGATCGGGGCCGCCATCGGCGGTCTCGGCGGCGCGGTGTGGGCCGACAGCAACAACGATGGCTGCGTCGACGGATATGTCCGCGAAGGGCAGTATTATGCCGGTGCGCCCGCGCAACAGCCGACTGCGGTAACCTACACCGGTGAACGAGGCTGATCGACGAATGACGAGCACCGCCAGGGCCATGATTGGCCACACCACCCGTGCGGTGCTGGTTGCCAGTGTGGGCGCGCTGATTTCGATCGGCGCGCCCACCGCTGCCTCTGCCAAGGCATCGGCGTGGGGCACGCATTCACCCTTGAGCGCGGCGCTTGCCGATGAAGCGGGGGAACTGCGCCAGTTCTACGCGACGCGCGGATATGCGCCGCTGTGGGTTGCGCCCAATGGAAGGGCGACTCCGGCTGCATACATGCTGCTCGATCGCCTCGACAGCGCGGGCCTCGATGCACTCGACGCCCAGACCGTGAAGCGCCTGCGCACCGGTTCGGTCCGTCGCGATCTGGACCGCGCCGCGCGAGGAAAACCGTCTGCCGTTGCCCAGGCGGATGTCGAATTGTCACGGCTGTTCGCCAGCTATGTCCGCGCCATGCGCGCTGCGCCGCGGGCGACCATGATCTACGAAAGCGCCGCGCTCGCTCCGGTGGTGCCGACTGCGCTGTCCGCCCTGGCATCGGCCGCCAGCGCGCCGTCGCTCGACGACTACGTCAGCCAGATGGGCTGGATGCACCCGTATTATGCACCGCTGCGCGATGCGATGGAATCGCGCGCGTTCGGTGCCGAACAGCGGCGGTCGATATGGGAGAACCTGGCTCGCGTGCGCGCGCTGCCGGCGACCCCGGCCGAACGCTATGTGCTGGTCGACGCCGCCGCCGCCCGGCTGTCGATGTTCGAGAACGGCCGCGAGGTCAATTCGATGAAGGTCGTCGTGGGCCGCCCCGACGCGCAGACCCCCGCGATGGCCGGATTCATCCGGTTCGCAACGGTCAATCCGTACTGGAACGTGCCGCCAGACCTCGTCCAGGGCTCGATCGCCCACGGTGTGCTCACCTCCGGGCCCAAATGGCTCAAGACTCACGGATACGAGGTGCTGTCGAGCTACGATGCCGACGCCGCCCTGCTCAATCCGGCCAAGGTCGACTGGAAGGCTGTATCGCAAGGCGCGCCCGGGCCGTATGTCCGGCAGAAGCCGGGCGGCGGCAACTTCATGGGCAAGGTGAAGTACGAATTCCCCAACCCGCAGGGCATCTACCTCCACGACACCCCCGAACGCGCGTTGCTCAAACGTGACGAGCGCCAGCTCAGCAATGGCTGCGTGCGGCTCGAAGATGCCGACCGGCTGGGGCGCTGGCTGCTCGGCCAGCAGGTCAGCAAGATCCCTGCCGGTAAGGAAAAGCGGATCGACCTGCCGACGCTGGTGCCGGTCTACATCACTTATCTCACCGCCTTCCCGAGCGACGGCGGGATCGCCTTTCGCGACGATGTCTACGATCGCGACAGCGCGTTCCAGATGGCCAGCCTCGGCGGCAAATGATCGCGCGCCCGGTGGCTAGCGCCGCCGGGTTCCCCAGGTGAAGCTGGTCTGCAAGGTCGACTCGACAGCCGCCCCCGCCGCATCGGTGGCCGGACGGAAGCGAAAGCGCTGGGTGAACAGCCTGCAGGTCAAATCGTCGAGTAGAGCGTGCCCGCTCGACCGGACCACCGTGCAGCGATCGACCCGTCCATCGATCCGCACCCGGAAACTGATTGCGACGGTTCCCGCCAGCCCTTCGGCCTCCGCCGCCCGCGGGTAGTCGCTGTCGCGAAGTGCGCCGGCAGTCCGCCGGGCGGGCGAGCCGATACCGTCACCGCCCCCTCCCGTGCCGCCGCCCGCTCCAGCGCCAGCCCCGATGCCTTGCGCACCAGCGCCGGCGACCGGATCGTTGCTTTGGCCAGCCACCGGCGCGGCAGGCGCGGGTGCGAGCGGCAGGGCCGCCTCGGGTGCTTCGACCGGGAGTGGCTGTCGCTTCGGCCCCGCATTATCGGCACGCTCCTTCGCGGGTTCGCGAGGTGCGGTGGGCGGAGGCGGAGGTTGGGGAGGCGGGGGCGGATGCACGTCGACCTCGACGATGCGCGTGGTGCCGCCTTGGATAGGCGCACGATCGTCGCCCGCGAGGCCCCAGATCAGCCCCGCGCCGATCGCTGCGTGAACCGCCAGCGTAACGACCGCCGCCACCGCCCGCCGCCAATCGGCGTCCTGATGCTCTGAATACATCGCTTGAAGGAAACGCTGAATTCGCCGTTCCGCTCCGCCCGAACGGAGGTGAGCTAGTGCCCAACCAGCACGCGCTGATGCGGTTTGCGAAAGTAGCGGTCCATCAGCATGTCATAGGCCACCATCGCAACCTGCAAGTCCGCTGGCGGCTGTCCGTACCCGCCGAACCGCTGGCGCAGCTGGCGAAATGTCTCGCCTGGCAACAGGTGGTGGCGGACTTCGTCCACCGCGTACTTGGTGGCCGCTACCCGGCGATCGGCCTCGGTGCGATCGATTTCGCCGGACTCGATTTGCCGCAAGGTCGGGCAGGTAAATGCACGACAGGTTGCGGGTCGGTCGGCATAAACCTGACATGCCGTACCGCACAAATTCCCGCACGGAAGCGCAAAGACCGCCGTTTCGTTTTCCTTGGCGATGGCGAAGCCGAGCGCGCGCAGCCGCGGCTCTTCCTCGGGTGTGACCTTGCCGTAATCGAACATCGCGCCGCCGCAGCAGATGCCGCAGGTCACGCACAGAGGCTCGACCGGATCGTCGATTCCGACCATGCGATGATCGTAATGCTGGCGATCGATTGCCGCTATCTATCGAAAGTTAAAGGAAAGCATCCTTAGGTAAGCACGCTGTCGGAGGGCCTGCGCTTGCGTCATCGACTCGGTGTGGTCGCGTGCCCTGGTGCAAGGCTGGCGATCACCTCGGAGCGGATGCGTTCGTACACCGGGTGGCCGGGCACGATATCGCGCTCGTCGACGCGAAAGCGGCTATGGTGCTGCAACACGGAGCACAGCATGGCATTGCCGCCGTCGAGCTTCGCGCCCGTCAGCGCCTGCTCAAGCGCGCAATCCTCTAGCCGCTGCATGCCCCAGCCGAGCGCCTCGTCCCAGGCTGCAGCGAATCCTTCCGCCCCCGGCCGCGCGCGCAGCTTGTAGAGCGCCTCCATGCTCTTGCCGATCGTCCGCGCCGCCTGGTTGACGATCCCGGTCGCGGCGAGCGCGGCGACGAACCGCCGCTGCAGCTCGGGCGTGATCGAATTTCGCCGCGGGCGCGGGTGGAGGTATGGCGCGAAGGCGAGCAATGGATCGTCCGCGGGCGGCGGTGGAACGGGTTCGAAAGCAAGCAACGAAGTCGCCTGGCGGGGCGTGGCGCGAGTGGGGCGGGTCATGGCATGCGCGGTCTACGCACACAGGATGCGTGTAGGAAAATCAGTTTCGCCAAGATGATGCAGAAAACTGCTGGCGGCGAACCATGGACCGATCGCCGGCAATCGGTGCCCTTGCTTAAATGCGTGCCGCATGAGTAACATCGGATTGCTCGCCATCGGCGGCTGAATGGGGACAGCACCAAGTGAGGACGGTTTCTCCCGAAAGTTTCGCGGCGCACGAAGCGAAGGCCGAGACAGCTTTTGTCGAAAAGCTGGGAACAGTCCTGCGTGACGCCGTGCCGGACCTGCGAGAGGTTGGTGACGTGGCCTTTCTCGCGCAAGTCCGCCTGCTGATCGAACAGGCGCGAAGCTATGGCCTGCTGAGCGAACAGGAGATCGGTTCGTTTGCTGTCACCGCCGGGCTGCTCGGAGTCGATTTCGTGGATGCCTTCCCCGGTGTGCGCGAAATACTCGAAGGTCAGGAGTCTGCCGCATCGCAAGGCAGAATTGCTCGAAGCTTTCACGCTCAATTTGTTCGAGATTTTGGAACGCGGCTGATGGGTTGGGGCTCGTCCTTCCTCGATGCGGTCGGCAAGGCCACGGATGCCGCCAAAAGCGCTGCCCGCTCCGCCGCGAGCACCGCCAAGTCCGCATACGATTACGCCGCCGATAAAGCGGTGCAGACTTACCAGGCCGCCAAGGACGCCGCAGTCGCGACTGCAACGGCAGCCAAGGACGCAGCGATTGCCGGTGCGAAGGCGGTCAAGGATGGCGTGGTTGCCGGGGCAGGGATGGCGGGGCGCGCAGTGGGCCGCGGCGCTATCGAGGCGCGGTACGTGCAAGCTGCCGGCCCCAAAAAGGCAGCCGAGCGGGCTTATCGCAAGGCGAAGGAAGCGCTTGGCATGGGCAAGGCGGGCAGCCCGGTCCAGCACTGTGCTGCCCAAGTCAGGAAGTGCGCGGATTTGCAGGCGGCGCTGAACAAGGCGGAGATCGCGGAAGACACCTATTCCCCTGCCGACGGCAAGAACCGAAGTGTGGGCGGGTACACGCGTCTCGATCCGACGGTCGATGCAAACGAGTTGAAAGAACTGGGTCTATCGCCCGAGGAGCTTGCACCCACCGATTCCGACTTTCGGGCGCATATCTACAAGGGCGTAAACGGCGCGGGCCAGACCGAGTACGTCGTGGGCTTCCGCGGTACCGCGCCCCGCGAAGGCATGATGAACAACCTCAAGCCGGGTGCCAACGTGCGCGAGGACGTCACCCAGGCATTGGGCATGAACGGCCCGGACGACCAATCGGCCTATGATCGTGCGATCAAGATGGCGGTCAAGGTGAAGAGGAATGCTGCAAAACAGAATGCGACCGTGTCTTTCGCGGGCCACTCGCTTGGTGGCGGCATGGCCTCTGCGGCTGCGGTCGTGACAGGCAAGCCCGCGCATTCTTTCAACGCCGCCGGCTTGCATCCGAATACCGTCGGCGGCAAGATTCCCCCGGGCGCAGGCAAGGTGCAGGCCGTGTTCTCTCCGAGCGACCCGCTATCCGCCATCCAGGACAACACGGGCCTTCCCAAGGCGTACGGTGATCGCCACGTGGTGCCGTTCCCCGACGGCGGCCACGTCGAGGGTGCCCGCGACACGCACGGTATGCGATTGGTGATGGACGGCCTCAAACAAGAACAGAAGGATGCGGGATGCAAGCCGTGACGGTCCCAGGACAGCAAGGGTGTCGACATGAAGAGACAGACAGTCGCGGGTTTGCTGTCGATCGTACTGGCCGCCTGCTCGGGGGGTGGTGAGACGGTGAGCGTCGAAGAAGCGAGCAAGTTCTCCGATCCTGCCATGCGGCAGGCGGTCCAGTACCTGTCGCAGGGTAGCTACGGGCCCGCGGTCGATGCGGCCCGCGGATCCACTGGCATCGATACGGTGGGCGAGGGAGACGTGACCCTGTTGCTACTGGCGGTCAATGCCAACGACGCCGCAGGGGTGCGCGCGCTGCTTGCGGCCGGGGCCAACCCGTCGATTCCGCAGGGGCGCGCGCCAATTGCCGCCGCAGCGGAGAGGGCCGACCCCCAGATCGTGTTCGACTTGCTGAAGGCGGGCGCCGACCCCAATGGCCGTTCGGGAAGCGAGCCGGCGATCTGGCGGGCAGCGGTTCGCAACAGCGCGCCGATCGTCGACGCGCTACTCCAGCATGGCGCTGCAATCGATGCGGCCAACAGCCTGGGCGAAACACCGGTTCTCGCGGCAACGCAGGCGACCAAGTATCAGATGGCGGTCCATCTGCTGCAGCGCGGAGCTTCCCCGCTCGCGAAATCGGAAGACGGCACCACGATCGCCGAATGGGCGGCGGAAGCGAACGTTCATCCCGACACGGACGAAGGCCGCGCTCGCGAACAGTTGTACGCGCTGCTGCGCCAGGCCGGAGCGATGCCTTAGCGCGCGCCGTTGGGCCAGATGACTTGACCCCGCCGCTTGCTTGGCCTAACGGCGCGCCCTTCCGGACCTTTGGGTTCGGTTGAGCTGAACGTTGGCGGCCGGGTCCGGATGTCCGGGCAGCCGTCAAAGTAACCTGGTGTCCCTGACCCGGGTGGAGTGTTTTCGGCTCGTGCTGTGCTTCGGCTAGCTCGCTCAGGAGCTCGCCTGTCGCGCGCACGATCCTCTGGAAGCTCTCCTCCTCGGGCCATGTCGCCACCACCATACGGTGAAGAGAGAGAACTCCTTAATGCCGACTATCAACCAGCTGGTCCGCAAGGGCCGCGAACCGCAGAAGGCCAAGTCCAAGGTCCCTGCGATGGAACAGAATCCGCAGAAGCGCGGCGTCTGCACCCGCGTCTATACGACGACCCCGAAGAAGCCGAACTCGGCGCTGCGCAAGGTTGCCAAGGTGCGCCTGACCAACCAGCGCGAGGTCATCTCCTACATCCCCGGCGAGGGGCACAACCTGCAGGAGCACAGCGTGGTGCTGATCCGCGGCGGCCGCGTGCGCGACCTTCCCGGCGTGCGCTATCACGTGCTGCGCGGCGTGCTCGACACGCAGGGCGTCAAGGATCGCCGCAAGAGCCGTTCGAAGTACGGGGCCAAGCGGCCGAAGTAACCCGCTGCTCGTCGTTCCGGCCCCCGAGCCGGGACAGGTGCTTTCTCTGCTGATGCGCAAGGTCGCTCAGAGAACCGCACTGGCCCGGATCAAGTCCGGGCCGACGGAATAGAGATTTGGAGACAAGCCAATGTCACGTCGTCGTCGTCCCGAAAAGCGGGTCATCCTGCCTGATCCCAAGTTCGGTGATCAGATCCTGTCCAAGTTCATGAACAACCTCATGTACGATGGTAAGAAGTCCGTTGCCGAGAGCATCGTCTATGGTGCGCTCGAGACCGTCGAGACCCGTGCGAAAGCCGATCCGATCGCGCTGTTCCACACCGCGCTCGAGAACGTCGCTCCGCAGATCGAGGTCCGTTCGCGGCGCGTCGGTGGTGCCACCTACCAGGTGCCGGTCGAGGTCCGTCCCGAACGCGCCCAGGCGCTCGCCATCCGCTGGCTCATCACCGCCGCGCGCGGCCGTGCCGAGACCACCATGGCCGCCCGTCTTTCGGGCGAGCTGATGGATGCCGCCAACAATCGCGGCAACGCGGTCAAGAAGCGCGAAGACACCCACCGCATGGCCGATGCCAACCGCGCCTTCTCGCATTACCGTTGGTAACAACGGTGCACTGGCAACGCCGCTGGTAACACCCATATGGGGGCCGGCTCTCCGGTGAGAGCCGCCCCCGCTACCCCCTGAGGAATTTACAATGGCCCGCGAATACCCGCTGGAGCGCTATCGCAACATCGGCATCATGGCGCACATCGATGCCGGCAAGACCACCACCACCGAGCGTATCCTTTACTACACCGGCAAGTCCTACAAGATCGGCGAAGTCCACGACGGCGCCGCGACGATGGACTGGATGGAGCAGGAGCAGGAGCGCGGGATCACCATCACCTCGGCCGCCACGACCACCTTCTGGCAGGCCGAAGACGGTCAGGGGCCCAAGCACCGCATCAACATCATCGACACCCCCGGGCACGTCGATTTCACGATCGAAGTCGAACGCTCGCTCAGAGTCTTGGATGGTGCCGTTGCAGTATTCGATGGCGTCGCCGGAGTAGAGCCTCAGTCGGAAACGGTCTGGCGTCAGGCCGACAAGTACGGCGTGCCGCGGATGTGCTTCATCAATAAATTGGACCGGACGGGCGCGGACTTTTATTACTGCGTTCAAAGCATCGTCGACCGTCTCGGCGCCGTTCCGCTTGTGCTTTACTTGCCGATCGGTGCAGAAAGCAGCCTTAAGGGTGTTGTCGACCTCGTCAGCAACCGCGGTATTGTCTGGAAGGACGAGAGCCTCGGCGCCGAGTTCGAATATGTCGAAATTCCCGCCGACCTGGCGGACAAGGCGGCTGAATACCGCGAGAAGCTGATCGAACTGGTCGTCGAGCAAGACGACGACATCATGGAAGCTTATCTCGAAGGTAACGAGCCCGATATCGCCACGATCAAGAAGTTGATCCGTAAGGGCACGCTCGATCGTAAGTTCGTGCCGGTCACCTGCGGCTCGGCGTTCAAGAACAAGGGCGTCCAGCCCTTGCTCGACGCGGTCGTCGACTACATGCCGAGCCCGCTCGACGTGCCGGCGATCAAGGGCGTGCTGCCCGATACCGACGAAGAGCAGACTCGCGCCTCGAGTGATGATGCGCCGTTCGCGGCGCTCGCGTTCAAGATCATGAACGATCCGTTTGTGGGCTCGCTGACCTTTACCCGCATCTATTCGGGTAAGCTGTCCAAGGGCACTTACCTGAACTCGGTGAAGGACAAGAAGGAAAAGATCGGCCGCATGCTGCTGATGCATTCCAACAACCGCGAAGACATCGATGAGGCGTTCGCAGGCGACATCGTCGCGTTGGCGGGCATGAAGGACACGACCACGGGCGATACCCTGTGCGATCCTGCAAACCCCATCATCCTCGAGCGGATGGAATTCCCCGATCCGGTGATCGAACTGTCGGTCGAACCCAAGACCAAGGCCGACCAGGAAAAGATGGGCATCGCGCTCAACCGCCTGGCTGCCGAGGATCCCTCGTTCCGCGTTTCGACCGATCATGAATCGGGCCAGACGATCATCAAGGGCATGGGCGAGCTTCACCTCGACATCCTGGTCGATCGCATGAAGCGCGAGTTCAAGGTCGAGGCGAACGTGGGCGCACCGCAGGTGGCGTATCGTGAAAGCCTCGCAAAGCCGGTGGACGTCGATTACACCCACAAGAAGCAGTCGGGCGGATCGGGTCAGTTCGGTCGCGTGAAGGTCAAGGTGACCCCGGGCGAACGCGGCCAGGGCGTGGTCTTCGAAGACAACGTCAAGGGCGGAAACATTCCCAAGGAATACATCCCGGCGATCGAAAAGGGTTTCCGCGAGCAGGCCGAAAGCGGCTATCTCGTCGGCTTCCCGATCATCGACTTCTCGATCGAACTCTACGACGGCGCCTACCACGACGTCGATTCGAGCGCGATCGCGTTCGAAATCTGCGGCCGCGGCGCGATGCGCGAAGTAGCGCAGAAGTCGGGCATCAAGCTGCTCGAACCGATCATGAAGGTGGAAGTCGTGACGCCCGAGGATTATCTCGGCGACGTGATCGGCGACATCAACAGCCGGCGTGGGCAGATCCAGGGAACCGATACCCGCGGCAACGCGCAGGCGGTCGAGGCGATCGTCCCGCTCGCCAACATGTTCGGATACGTCAACGAACTGCGCTCGTTCACGCAAGGGCGCGCGCAATACACGATGCAGTTCTCGCACTACGACGAAGTGCCGGCGAACGTGGCAGCGGAAGTCAAGGAGAAGCTCGCCTGACGGTGAGCGGGGTCAAGGAGAAGCTTGCCTAAGATAGGGCGAGCGTCTAGGGGCGGCACCCGATTCACCGGGTGCCGCAGCCTGACTTGGTGATATTCATTTTCAGACAGAGGTTAGAGTCAAAATGGCTAAGGAAAAATTCCAGCGGAACAAGCCGCACTGCAACATCGGCACCATCGGTCACGTCGACCATGGCAAGACCACGCTGACCGCGGCGATCACCAAGGTCATGGCGGAAGAGTTCGGCGGTTCTGCGGTCGATTTCGCGAACATCGACAAGGCTCCCGAAGAGCGTGAGCGCGGCATCACCATTTCGACTGCGCACGTCGAGTACGAAACGGCTGCGCGCCACTATGCGCACGTCGATTGCCCGGGCCACGCCGACTACGTGAAGAACATGATCACCGGTGCCGCCCAGATGGACGGCGCGATCCTGGTCGTGAACGCGGCCGACGGCCCGATGCCGCAGACCCGCGAGCACATCCTGCTCGCGCGTCAGGTCGGTGTGCCGGCGCTGGTCGTGTACATGAACAAGGTTGATCAGGTCGACGACGAGGAAATCCTCGAGCTGGTCGAGCTCGAAGTGCGTGAGCTGCTCAGCTACTACGACTTCGACGGCGACAACATTCCGATCGTCAAGGGTTCGGCTCTCGCCGCTCTCGAAGGCCGTGACGACAAGATCGGCAAGGAATCGATCGACGCCCTGATGAAGGCTGTCGACGAATTCATCCCGCAGCCCGACCGTCCGGTCGACAAGCCCTTCCTGATGCCGATCGAGGACGTGTTCTCGATCTCGGGCCGCGGTACCGTGGTCACCGGCCGCGTCGAGACCGGCGTCGTCAACGTCGGCGACGAGTGCGAAATCGTCGGAATCAAGGACACCACCAAGACGACCGTCACCGGCGTCGAGATGTTCCGCAAGCTGCTCGACCGCGGCGAAGCGGGCGACAACATCGGTGCGCTGATCCGCGGCGTGGCGCGTGAAGCCGTCGAGCGTGGCCAGGTTCTGGCCAAGCCCGGTTCGGTTAACCCGCACACCGATTTCGAGGCCGAAGTTTACGTGCTGTCGAAGGACGAAGGTGGCCGTCACACGCCTTTCTTCGCCAACTACCGCCCGCAGTTCTACTTCCGCACCACCGACGTGACCGGCGAAGTCGTCCTTCCTGAAGGCACTGAGATGGTCATGCCGGGCGACAACGTGACGATCGGCGTCAAGCTGATCGCGCCGATCGCAATGGACGAAGGCTTGCGCTTCGCGATCCGCGAAGGCGGCCGCACCGTGGGTTCGGGCGTCGTTTCGAAGATCACGAAGTAAGTTTCGCAATCGAGTTTGGGCCCGGCTCTGTTCACGGAGCCGGGCCCTTTCCATTCGAATTGGGAAGTTGCGGGCCAGGCCGGTAAAAACCGTCTTTCGGGGTTGCCACACAGGGGCTCCATCCGTATAGGCCCGCCACCGGCCGGGGATTCGTCCCCGTCCTAAAGAATTCAGGGAAGGCCGCCCGTACCGGGAAACCGGATGCAAGCGGGGCGTGCCTTTCTTTTTTGCGGGTCCTAGGTGTCTACACCAACGGCTCGCTCGGCTCTTTCGCATCGGTAAGTGGACATGGAAGCTCAAAACATCCGCATTCGCCTGAAGGCGTTTGATCACCGCGTGCTCGACCAGGCGACTGGAGAGATCGCGGACACGGCACGCCGCACCGGCGCGCTGATCCGGGGCCCCATTCCCCTGCCGACGCGTCTTGAGAAGTTCACCGTCAACCGCGGTCCGCACATCGACAAGAAGTCGCGTGAGCAGTTCGAGGTGCGCACCTACAAGCGGTTGCTCGATATCGTGCAGCCCAACGCCCAGACCGTCGACGCTTTGATGAAGCTCGACTTGGCTGCCGGCGTCAACGTCGAGATCAAGCTGGCCTAAGCCAGATCGATTTCGCTGCGGGCCCCACGGCTCGCGGACAAGGGATACCTCCGGCAAGTCGCCGGGCAGCGTCCCCCGTCTCGCCTCTCTCGAGAGGCATTTTGGCCCGGACGGGGCGACGTATGATTTCCAAGGGCCGAGCAAGCCTGCCGGATGGTCCGGTAGGCCTCTGTAAGGAGAATGGATCATGCGCTCAGGCGTGATCGTGAAAAAAGTCGGGATGACCCGCCTGTTCCAGGAAGACGGCCGCCACGTGCCCGTCACCGTCCTGGCGCTTGAAGACTGCCAGGTCGTTTCGCACCGCACCGCTGACCGCGACGGCTACTTTGCCGTCCAGCTCGGCGCCGGCGAAGCCAAGCAGAAGAACGTCAACAAGCCGCAGCGCGAAGCTTTCGCGAAGGCGCAGGTTGGCCTCAAGATGCGCGTGGCGGAATTCCGTGTCGAAGGCGAAGACGCTCTGATCCCGGTCGGCTCGACCATTTCGGCCGAGCATTTCATCGCGGGTCAGAAAGTCGACATCACCGGCCACACGCAGGGCAAGGGTTTCCAGGGCGCGATGAAGCGCTGGGGCTTCGGAGGCATGCGCGCGACGCACGGCGTTTCGATCAGCCACCGTGCGCACGGTTCTACCGGTCAGCGTCAGGATCCGGGCAAGGTCTTCAAGAACAAGAAGATGGCCGGTCACATGGGCGACAAGCAGCGCACCCAGCAGAATCTGGAAGTGGTGCGCACCGACGCGACCCGTGGCCTGATCTTCGTCAAGGGCTCGGTCCCTGGTTCGAAGAATGGTTGGCTGCTGGTTCGCGACTCGGTCAAGCTTTCAGCGCCCGACGGTCTGCCGTTCCCCGGAGCGGTAATCGACAAGAACGCTGCCCCTCAGCATGAGGAAGCACCTGCCGGTCTGGTCGAAGCGGCCGCCGAGCACGAAGTGCACGATCAGGTCGATTCCGAGCATCAGGAGCAGCTCCTCAAGGAGCAGCAGGCCGGCGCGGGTGACGAGACTACGCCTGCTGTGGGCGAAACAACCCCCGAAGACGGCTCGGCCGCTTCGGATGATGGCAAGGAGGGCTGAACCCATGAAGGTGAAAGTCCAGAAACTCGACGGCACGGCAGTCAAGGGTGACTTGGAGCTGAGCGACGACGTGTTCGGTATCGAACCGCGGCAGGACATCCTGCACCGGGTCGTAACCTGGCAGCTGTGGAACCGTCGTGCGACCGCGCGGCCGACCCGCGAGCGCAGCGACGTGTCGCGTACCGGCAAGAAGTTCGGCCGTCAGAAGGGCGGCGGTACCGCTCGTCACGGCGACCGTGCGGCTCCGGTGTTCATCGGCGGCGGCAAGGCTCATGGTGCTCGCAAGCGGGATTTCGATATCTCGCTCAACAAGAAGATCCGTGCGCTCGGGCTGCGGATGGCACTCTCGAGCAAGGCCAAGGACGGTCTCGTGATCGTTGACAGCCTGGTGCTCGACGATGCCAAGACCAAGGCGCTCAAGGGCCAGTTCGACAAGAACGGCTGGAACGGCAAGGTCCTGGTGATCGATGGCGATGCGGTCGAAGGTTCGTTCGCTCGGGCAGCGGGCAACTTGCCTGGCATCAATGTCATGCCGGCGGTCGGCGCCAACGTCTACGACATCCTGAAGCACGACACGCTGGTCTTGACCAAGGCCGCTGTCGAGAAGCTGGAGGCGCGCTTCAATGGCTAAGCAGCAAAAGCAGGTCGATGCGCGTCATTACGACGTGATCGTCGCCCCGCACATCACCGAAAAGTCGACCCTGGCTTCGGAATTCAACGCGATCGTTTTCAAGGTCGCCGGCGATGCCACCAAGTCGCAGATCAAAGAGGCCGTCGAGGCCATTTATGATCGCAAGGTGGCGAAGGTGAATACCATCGTCGTCAAGGGGAAGACCAAGCGTTGGAAGGGCAAGCCCTATCAGCGTACCGACATGAAGAAGGCGATCGTGACCTTGGCCGCCGGCCAGGATTCGATCGACATCACCAGCGGGATCTGAGGGCAGGGAAATGGCACTCAAGAACTACAAACCGACCAGCCCGGCCCGTCGTGGCCTGATCCTGGTCGACAAGTCGGGCCTGTGGAAGGGCAAGCCGGTCAAGGCGCTTACTGAAGGCAAGCGCAAGACCGGTGGCCGTAACAACAAGGGCCACGTGACCAGTCGCGGCATCGCTGGCGGCCACAAGCAGAAGTACCGTTACGTCGACTTCAAGCGGCGCAAGTGGGACATGCCGGCGACCGTCGAGCGGATGGAATACGATCCCAACCGCACCGCTTTCATTGCGCTGATCAAGTACGAGGACGGCGAGCTCGCCTACATCCTCGCGCCGCAGCGTCTGGCGGTCGGCGACAGCGTGGTCGCGGGCGAGAAGACCGATACGAAGCCGGGCAACGCGATGTTGCTGGGCACGATGCCGGTCGGCACGATCTGCCACAACGTCGAGATGAAGCCTGGCAAGGGTGGCCAGATTGCCCGTTCGGCCGGCACCTACGTCCAAGTGGTCGGTCGCGATCGCGGGATGGTGATCGTGCGCCTCAACAGCGGCGAGCAGCGTTACCTGCGTGCCGATTGCATGGGCACCGTCGGCGCCGTCTCGAACCCCGACAACCAGAACCAGAACTTCGCCAAGGCCGGCCGCAGCCGCTGGATGGGCAAGCGTCCGCTGACACGCGGCGTGGCGAAGAACCCGGTCGATCACCCGCACGGCGGCGGCGAAGGCCGTACCTCGGGCGGCCGTCATCCGGTCACCCCGTGGGGCAAGCCGACCAAGGGTGCCCGCACCCGCCACAACAAGGCGACGGACAAGATGATCATCCGTTCGCGTCACGCCAAGAAGAAGAGGTAATCGAGATGGCTCGTTCCGTCTGGAAAGGTCCGTTCGTCGACCTCCACCTGCTGAAGAAGGCCGAGGACGCGCAGGAGAAGAGCGCGCGCGGCGCGATCAAGACCTGGTCGCGGCGCAGCACGATCCTCCCGCAGTTCGTCGGGCTGACCTTCAGCGTCTACAACGGCCAGAAGTTCATTCCGGTCTCCGTCAACGAAGACATGGTCGGCCACAAGCTCGGCGAGTTCGCGCCCACGCGCAGCTTCCCGGGTCACGCCGCTGACAAGAAGGGCAAGCGCTGATGGGCAAGCAGAAAGCCCCCCGCCGCGTCGGCGACAACGAGGCTCTGGCCGTCGGCACCACGATCCGTGGTTCGGCGCAGAAGCTCAATCTCGTCGCCGCGTTGATCCGTGGCCGCAAGGCCGAGGACGCGCTGAACATCCTCGCCTTCTCGACCAAGGCCATGGCCCGCGACGCATCGAAGGTGCTCGCGAGTGCGATCGCCAATGCCGAGAACAACCACAACCTCGATGTCGACGCGCTCGTCGTCGCCGAGGCGTCGGTCGGCAAGTCCGTCACCATGAAGCGTTTCCACACGCGTGGGCGGGGCAAGAGCACCCGCATCCTGAAGCCATTCAGCCGGCTGCGCATCGTGGTCCGTGAAAGCGAGGAGGCCTGATCCATGGGTCATAAATCGAACCCCATCGGCCTGCGCCTGCAGATCAACCGCACCTGGGACAGCCGCTGGTACGCCGAAGGGCGTGATTATGCCAAGCTGCTCAGCGAGGACATCGAGATCCGCAAGTACATCGTCGACAGCCTGCCGCAGGCCGCGATCAGCAAGGTCGTGATCGAGCGTCCCGCCAAGCTGTGCCGCGTGTCGATCTATGCCGCCCGCCCGGGTGTCATAATCGGCAAGAAGGGCGCCGACATCGAGAAGCTGCGTGCCAAGCTCGCGACGATGACCAAGAGCGACGTCAAGCTCAACATCGTCGAGATCCGCAAGCCGGAGATCGATTCCAAGCTCGTCGCCCAGGGAATTGCCGATCAGCTCGTTCGTCGCGTGGCGTTCCGCCGGGCGATGAAGCGCGCGATGCAGTCTGCCATGCGCCTGGGTGCCGAGGGCATCAAGGTGATGTGCGGCGGCCGCCTTGGCGGTGCCGAGATCGCCCGCGTCGAGCAGTACCGTGAAGGCCGTGTGCCCCTGCACACGCTGCGCGCCAACGTCGACTATGCCGATGCCGAGGCGCTGACCGCGTATGGCGTGATCGGCATCAAGGTGTGGATCTTCAAGGGCGAGATTCTCGGCCATGATCCGACCGCCCAGGACCGCCTGATGATGGAGGCCCAGACCTCCGGCGTCCGGCCTGCCCGCTGATTTCGGAAGTAGAGAAACACCATGCTGCAACCGAAGAAAACCAAGTTTCGCAAGGCCTTCAAGGGCCGGATCAAGGGTGACGCCAAGGGCGGCACGAGCCTGAACTTTGGCTCGTACGGCCTGAAGGCGCTCGAGCCTGAGCGGGTCACCGCCCGTCAGATCGAGGCCGCCCGCCGGGCGATCACGCGTCACATCAAGCGCCAGGGGCGCTTGTGGATTCGCATCTTCCCCGACGTGCCGGTGTCGAAGAAGCCGGCCGAAGTGCGTCAGGGCAAGGGCAAGGGCTCGGTCGAATACTGGGCTGCTCGCGTCAAACCGGGCCGCGTGTTGTTCGAGCTCGACGGCGTTCCCGGCCCGCTCGCGGCCGAGGCATTCAGCCGCGCGGCGATGAAGCTGCCGATTAAGACCAAAGTCATCGCCCGCCTGGGCGATACCAGCCACCTGGGAGCCGAGTGATGGCGAAGAAGCCCACCAAAGCACCTGCCGGCAGCAAGGCCGAGGACATGCGGACCAAGACCGACGACCAGCTCGGCGAGCAACTCGTCGATCTGAAGCGCGAGGCGTTCAACCTGCGCTTTCAGGCAGCGACCAACCAGCTGGAGCGCCCCGCGCGCATCCGCGAAGTGCGTCGCGACATCGCGCGCATCAAGACGCTGCAGGGCGAGCGCACTCGCACTGCCGAAGCGAAGTAAGGAACCGATATGCCCAAGCGTATCCTGGTCGGGACCGTCGTCTCCGACAAGACCGACAAGACCGTGACCGTGCTGGTCGAGCGCAAGGTGAAGCACCCGCTCTACGGCAAGATCATTCGTCGCTCGAAGAAGTATCACGCGCACGATGAAGCCAATGCGTTTCATCCTGGCGACGTGGTCCGGATCGAGGAAACCCGCCCGATCTCCAAGACCAAGACCTGGGCCGTCAAGGATCGGGTCACCGCTGGCGGTGTCCAGGCGGTCGAAGCCGATATCGAAGTCGCCGAAGCCGGCAACTGAGCAACAGTTTTTAGGAACTGCCGGACTGGTTCCGGCAAGCCGAACGAGAAGGAACCGGATCTATGATCCAGATGCAATCCACGCTCGACGTCGCTGACAACAGTGGCGCCAAGCGAGTCCAGTGCATCAAGGTGCTGGGCGGATCGAAGCGCCGCACCGCCGGCGTGGGCGACGTGATCGTCGTCTCGGTCAAAGAGGCACAGCCGCGCACCCGCGTGAAGAAGGGCGACGTTCACCGCGCGGTGATCGTGCGCACTCGCAAGGACGTGCGTCGGACCGACGGCAGCGTGATCCGCTTCGATAGCAACGCCGCGGTGCTGGTTAACAAGAACGAGGAGCCGATCGGCACCCGTATCTTCGGGCCGGTCGTGCGCGAACTGCGCGGTCGCGGCTTCATGAAGATCATCAGTCTTGCTCCGGAGGTGCTGTGATGGCTGCCGCGAAGATCAAGAAGGGCGACAATGTCGTCGTGCTCTCGGGCAAGGACAAGGGCCGCACCGGCACCGTCCAGGCTGTGATGCCGAAGGACAGCAAAGTCGTTGTCGAGGGTGTCAATGTGACCGCCCGCCACCGCAAGCCGAGCCAGACCAACCCGCAGGGTGGCATCGATCGCAAGTCCGCGCCGATGCACATCTCGAACGTCGCGCTGGCCGATCCCAAGGATGGCAAGCCGACCCGCGTCCGGTTCGAAACGAACAAGGACGGACGCAAGGTTCGCGTCGCCGTCAAGTCCGGGGAGACCATCGATGGCTGATTACAGCCCCCGCATGAAGTCGCGCTACGACGATGAAATCGTCAAGGCGATGACCGAGAAATTTGGTTACACGAACCGTCTGCAGGTTCCGCGGCTCGAGAAGATCACGCTCAACATGGGCGTGGGTGAAGCGAGCCAGGACAAGAAGAAGGTCCAGACCGCCGCCGAGGAAATGGCGCTGATCGCGGGCCAGAAGCCTGTCATCACCAAGGCCAAGAAGTCGATCGCCCAGTTCAAGCTGCGCGAAGGGATGCCGATCGGTGCGAAGGTTACCCTTCGCCGTGAGCGGATGTATGAATTCCTCGACCGTCTGGTGACCGTGGCGATGCCGCGCATCCGCGACTTTCGCGGGCTGAACCCGAAGAGCTTCGACGGGCGCGGCAACTACGCGATGGGCCTCAAGGAGCAGATCATTTTCCCGGAAATCTCGTATGACAAGATCGAGAAGGTCCGGGGAATGGACATCATCGTAACCACCACGGCGAACACCGACGACGAGGCGCGCGAGCTGCTGCGCCTGTTCGGTTTCCCTTTCCCGCGCGAAGAAGCCGCTGCCCCGGAATCGACCGGCGAGCAGCAGGCCGCGTGACAAACGTCTAAGGAAGAGAGCTTAAGTCCATGGCGAAACTGAGTTCGATCAACAAGAACGAGCGGCGCAAGAAGCTCGTTAAGAAGTACGCGGGCAAATACGCCCGGCTGAAGGCGATCGCCGACGACAAGTCGCTCGACGATGGTGAGCGTCTGATCGCGCGCCTGAAGCTGGCCGAAATCCCGCGTAACGCGAACCCGACCCGGGTGCGCAACCGCTGCTCCACCACTGGCCGCCCGCGCGGCTATTACCGCAAGTTCGGGCTCAACCGCATCGAGCTCCGCGACCTCGGCAACAAGGGCCTGATTCCAGGCCTGACCAAGTCGAGCTGGTGAGGAACTAGACGATGGCAATGACCGATCCCCTGGGTGATATGCTCACCCGCATCCGCAACGGCCAGCAGGCGAAGAAGGATTCCGTCCTGACTCCCGCCAGCAAGCTGCGCGCGAACGTCCTCGAAGTCCTGAAGCGTGAAGGCTTCATCCGTGGCTTCACCGAGGATGAGAGCGGCGCACACCCCGCATTGCGGATTGAATTGAAGTATTTCGAGGGTGAGCCTGCGATCAAGCATCTCATCCGCGTCTCCAAGCCGGGCCGCCGCGTCTATTCGGGTTCGAAAGAACTGCCGAACGTGCGCAACGGCCTTGGCATCACCATCGTCTCGACGCCGCGTGGCGTGCTCTCGGATGCCGAAGCACGCACGCAGAACGTCGGTGGCGAAGTGCTGGCGGAGGTATTCTGATGAGCCGCATCGGTAAACGGCCGGTAGCGATCCCGAGCGGGGTTACGGCCGACATCAACGAAGGCACGCTGTCGGTAAAGGGACCCAAGGGCACCCTGTCGATGGGAATGTCGGACCTGATCGACTACAAGGTCGATGACGGTGCGATTTCTGTATTGCCGGCCAATGACAGCAAAGCGGCACGCGCCTTCTGGGGCATGCAGCGCACACTGGTTTCGAACCTGGTCGAAGGCGTCACCGACGGCTTCACCAAGACGCTCGACATCAAGGGCGTCGGCTATCGTGCCGCGGCCCAAGGGCGCAACCTGAAGCTGCAGCTTGGCTATTCGCACGATGTCGACCTGGCCGTGCCCGAAGGGCTCGAGGTCAAGACACCCGATCAGACCACGATCGAAGTGTCGGGCATCGACAAGCAGGCGGTCGGGCAGTTCGCCGCCGAGATACGCCGTTGGCGCAAGCCCGAACCTTACAAGGGCAAGGGTATCGCCTATCGTGGCGAGTACATCTTCCGCAAGGAAGGGAAGAAGAAGTAAGATGGCCAAGCTTTCCCTTTTCGAGCGCCGCCGCCGCCGCGTGCGCACCGCGATCAAGTCCCGCGCGGGCGATCGGCCGCGGCTGTCGATCCACCGCACCGGCCGGCACATCTATGCGCAGGTCATCGATGACAAGCAGGGCCGCACCCTGGCCTCGGCGAGCACGCTGGGCGTTTCCGCCAGCGGCGCGAACGTCGATGCCGCGACCCTGGTCGGCAAGACCATCGCCGAAGCCGCCAAGAAGGCCGGCGTCAGCACGGTCGTGTTCGACCGTGGCGGGTTCCTGTTCCATGGCCGCGTGAAAGCGCTGGCCGACGCCGCCCGCGAAGGCGGGCTGGAGTTTTGATGATGCCTGAGAACGAAAACACCAACGAAGCGACTGCCGAGACGCAGAACGCCGTCGTCAACGAGCAGCCGGCGATCGCCGACACGCCGTCCGAAGCGGTTCAGACCCAAAGCGCCGAGAGTGGCGACCCCACTCAACCGCGCGCGCGTGGTGGCCGCGGTGGCGGCGATCGCGGTGGAAACCGCGGTGGCGGCCCCGGTGGCAATCGTGGCGGTGGGAACCGCGGCGGTGGCCGACGTGACGATCGCCGCGGTGGCCGCGACGAGGAAGATGACGGCATCATCGAGAAGCTGGTCCACATCAACCGCGTCTCCAAGACGGTGAAGGGCGGCAAGCGCTTCGGCTTCGCGGCGCTGGTCGTCGTGGGCGACGGTGCGGGTCGGGTCGGCTTCGGTCATGGCAAGGCGCGCGAAGTGCCCGAGGCCATCACCAAGGCGACCGCCTCGGCCAAGAAGAAGATGATCCGCGTCCCGCTCAAGGAAGGCCGCACACTGCACCACGACGGCAAGGGCCGTTTTGGTGCGGGCAAGGTGAACGTCCGCAGTGCGCCCGCTGGTACCGGCATCATTGCCGGCGGCCCGATGCGCGCGGTGTTCGAAAGCCTGGGTGTTGCCGACGTGGTCACCAAGTCGGTTGGCACCAGCAACCCCTATAACATGATCCGCGCGACGTTCGACGCGCTGCAGGACCAGACTTCGCCGAAGTCGGTTGCGCAGCGTCGTGGCAAGAAGGTCGCCGACCTGCTGGGTCGTGGCGGCGCGAGCGAAGCCGAGGCGGAAGCCGAAGCCGCCGCGATTGTGGAGTAAGCCAGATGGCGACTATCAAGCTTAAGCAGATCGGCAGCCCGATCCGCCGCCCGGAAAGCCAGAAGAAGATCCTGGTCGGCCTGGGCCTTGGAAAGATGCACCGCGTGGTCGAGATCATGGATACGGCCGAGGTGCGCGGGGCGATCGCCAAGCTGCCTCACATGGTCGAGATCGTCGACTAATTTACACAATATCAGCGCGACAAAAGCGAAAGCGAGTGCATTGACATGAAACTGAACGACATCCGCGACAACGAAGGCGCCCGCCACCGCAAGATGCGGGTTGGCCGGGGCATCGGCTCGGGCAAGGGCAAGACCGCCGGACGCGGCCAGAAGGGCCAGAAGGCGCGTTCCGGCGTGGCCGTAAAGGGTTTCGAAGGCGGCCAGATGCCGCTCCACATGCGGCTGCCGAAGCGTGGCTTCAACAACCCGTTCGGCAAGGACTATGCCGAGGTGAACCTGGGCATGGTCCAGAAATTCATCGACGCCGGCAAGATCGACGCCAAGGGCGTGATCGATCACGACGCGCTCAAGAGCGCGGGCGTGGCTCGTTCGGCCAAGGACGGCGTTCGCCTGCTTGGCAAGGGCGCGTTGACCAGCAAGGTCAGCTTCAAGGTTGCCGGTGCATCGAAGGGTGCCCTCGAGGCGGTCGAGAAGGCTGGCGGTTCGGTCGAAGTGATCGCCAAGGCGCAGCCGGAACACGAGAAGAAGGCAGCCCGTCGCGAGGTGAACACCGCCGCCAGGGCCGCGAAGTCTTCGAAGTAAGCGAATAACGGGCAGCGCAGGGTTCGACATCGGACCCTGCGCTTCCTATGTAGCCTCCCTGTGCCGGGAGGGACCGGCGTATTAGAGGGTTTTCGGGTAATCCCATGGCATCACGCGCCGACAATATCGCCAGCTCGCTGAGCCTCGCGAATTTCTCCAAGGCCACCGAACTGAAGAACCGTATCTGGTTCACGGTCGGCGCCTTGATCGTTTTCCGTTTCCTGAGCTTCGTGCCGCTGCCGGGGGTCAACCCGCTGGTGCTCGAGCAGCTTTACGCCCAGACCCAGGGCGGCATCCTCGATCTGTTCAACACGTTCTCGGGCGGCAGCCTCGAGCGGATGAGCCTCATTGCGCTCGGCATCATGCCGTACATTACCGCATCGATCGTCGTTCAGCTCGCAGCTTCGCTTCATCCCGCGCTCGCGGCGTTGAAGAAGGAAGGCGCTTCGGGTCGCCAGAAATTGAACCAGTACACCCGCTACGGCGCGGTGTTCCTGTGCGCGGTCCAGGGCTGGTTCCTGGCTTCGGGGCTCGAGGCCTACGGCGCGTCGAGCGGCCTGCAGGCAGTGGTGTTCCCCGGGATCACCTTCCGGGTCACGGCGGTTATCAGCCTCGTCGGCGGGTCGATGTTCCTCCTGTGGCTGGGCGAGCAGATCACCAGTCGCGGGATCGGCAACGGGGTGTCGCTGATCATCATGGCGGGCATCGTTTCGCGCTTCCCCAGTTTCGGTGCGAACCTGTTCGAAGGCGGGCGATCCGGCTCCATCAGCCCGTTCGTGATCGTTTTCTTCGTTCTGATGATTGTCAGCCTGATCGTGTTCATCGCGTTCATGGAGCGCGCGCAGCGGCAGCTTCTGATCCAGTATCCCAAGCGTGCCAGCCAGCGCGGGATGATGCAGGCCGATCGCAGTCACTTGCCGTTGAAGCTCAACACATCGGGCGTGATTCCGCCGATCTTTGCCAGTTCGCTGTTGCTTCTGCCGCTGACAATCACGCAATTCGCCGGCCAGGCGATCGATCCGGACGGTACCGCGGGCGGGGTGATCAACTCGCTGAACTTCTACCTACAGCATGGCAAGCCGCTGTACCTCTTGCTGTACGCGGCAGGGATCATCTTCTTCACGTTCTTCTACACCGCGGTTGTTTTCAATCCGGAAGAGACGGCGGAGAACCTGAAGAAAAACGGCGGTTTCATCCCGGGCATTCGTCCGGGAAAGCGGACGCAGGATTATCTCGACTATGTGCTGACGCGCATTACCGTTATCGGTGCGGTTTACCTGACACTGGTGTGCGTGATCCCGGAATACATGATCGCGCAGACCGGCATCCCGCTATTTCTCGGCGGGACCAGCCTGCTGATCGTGGTCAACGTGACCGTTGACACCATCAGCCAGATCCAGTCGCACCTGCTGGCGCACCAGTACGGTAACCTGATCAAGAAGGCCAAACTGAAGGGTCGGCTGCGCTAGCGGGCGACGCGGGGCGGATAGGGGACGCGCGTGAACATCATCCTTCTCGGGCCGCCCGGAGCGGGCAAGGGCACCCAAGCCCAGCGGCTCGTCGACCATCACGGGATGCGCCAACTATCGACCGGCGACATGCTGCGCGCGGCCGTCAAGGCGGGCACCCCGGTTGGCCTCGAAGCCAAGACTGTGATGGACCGCGGCGAGCTCGTGTCTGACGACATCGTTTCTCGCCTGATCGATGCCGAACTCACTGCGATGGGACCGGCAACCGGCGCGATCTTCGACGGCTACCCGCGCACCGCGACGCAGGCCCATGCGCTTGATCGCCTGTTGGCCGAACACAGGCGCGAACTCGACTACGTGATCGAACTTGAAGTCGACGAGGATGCTCTGGTCAAGCGCATCACCGGTCGTTTCACCTGCACCAAGTGCGGGGAGGGGTACAACGACGACACCAAGCGGCCAACACAGCTTGGTGTATGTGACCGCTGCGGTTCGACCGAATTCAAGCGCCGGCCAGACGACAACGAACACACGGTTCGCACGCGGATGGCCGAATACCGTGCCAAGACCGCGCCAATCCTGCCGATTTACGAAACCCGCGGGATTGTGCGACGGATCGACGGCATGGCCGACATTGAAAAGGTCACCGACGCCATCGAAGCAATCCTGGCAGGTTAGTCCTTTGCGGCCACGCAGGGGCGTGGAATACTACCCGCGATGGGAGAGCTATCGATGGTCAGGATTTTGGTTGCGGCCGCCGCTGGGCTGGCGCTCGGCACCCCCGCTGCGGCCGAGGTGGTCGAGACTTCGGCCGATCACTTCGTCACCCGCGACAGCGTGACGGTCAAGGCGACCCCGAAGGCCGCCTGGCTTACGCTGATCGAACCTGCGGGATGGTGGGACGATGATCATACCTGGTCCGGCTCGGCCGCGAACCTTTCGATCGTCCCGCAGGGCGGTGGCTGCTTTTGCGAACGCCTGCCCGAGAAGGAAGGCACGGCCGACACCGGGCTGGCGGGAAGTGCGCAGCACATGACGGTGGTAATGGCAGAGCCCGCAAAAGTCCTGCGCATGCGAGGTGCACTGGGGCCGCTGCAGAGCGAGCCGGTCGACGGGGTGTTGACGGTTACCCTTCAGGACGCTGCGGGCGGCGGCACCAAGCTGGTGTGGGAATATGTCGTTGCCGGTCACATGCGCTTTCCCGTCAACAAGATTTCGGCTTCGGTGGACACGGTCATGAGCCAGCAGCTTGCCCACCTGGCCAACAAGCTTGGCCCAGCCGCGCCAGTCGCTCCGGTGAAGGCATCGCCGCCTCTGGACGAGCGGGCCGACAAGCCAAGCGCGCCACCCATTCCGTCACCCACAGATGCAGCAGCCGGCACCGACCAGGTCGGGGCGGCACTCGATGAAATGGGCGCAGGAAAGGATGACTGACCAGCTGCGCTTTGACCGACGTCCAATTCGGTGTAAAAGAGCAGGGTAAATCACGACGCGGGCCATTGGCGCCTGCCGTCGTTTGCGCGCGCTTGACGGTTGACTGATCGGTCGAATCGCCTTAAGCGCGCCGCTTATTCGACAAAGCGGGGTAGTCCGGCAGGCGCGATTCCGATCGCGCTCTTACCGGGCATTTTGCCGTCAGGCCGCTTTGGCCGCTGTCGGATAACCGCGATGAGATAGGGGCCGCCTCCCGTCTTCGGACAGGCCGGTCAGGTTCCCTGTGGAGCATGGAGAATATAAAGTGGCTCGTATTGCCGGGGTAAACCTCCCCACCAACAAGCGCGTGATTATCGCGCTCACCTACATTCACGGGATCGGGCGGACCACCGCGCTCAAGATTGCCGACAAGCTGGGCATCGATCACAGCCGCCGGATTTCGGACCTGTCCGACGCCGAAGTGCTGCAGATCCGCGAGACAATCGACGGCGAGCATCAGGTCGAGGGCGACCTGCGCCGCGACACCGCGATGAACATCAAGCGACTGATGGACCTCGCCAGCTATCGCGGCTTGCGTCACCGCAAGGGCCTGCCGGTCCGCGGCCAGCGCACGCACACCAACGCCCGCACCCGCAAGGGCAAGGCCAAGGCAATCGCCGGGAAGAAGAAGTAAGCGTGCGCGCCCTTCGGGGCCGTCCACTTGGTCTTTTTTCGAGCTAGTTACAGGATACCAGCACAATGGCACGCGAACCCCAGCGCATTCGGCGCCGCGAGCGGAAGAACATTTCCAGCGGCGTCGCGCACGTGAACGCCAGCTTCAACAATACGATGATCACAATCACCGACGCGCAAGGCAACGCGATCAGCTGGTCATCGGCCGGCATGATGGGCTTCAAGGGGAGCCGCAAGTCGACTCCCTATGCCGCCCAGGTCGCCGCCGATGATGCCGGCAAGAAAGCTGCCGAGCACGGTGTCCGGACCCTCGAAGTCGAGGTCAAGGGCCCCGGCTCGGGTCGCGAAAGTGCGCTCCGCGCGCTGCAGGCGGTCGGCTTCACGATCACCTCGATCCGCGACGTGACTGCGATCCCGCACAACGGGGTTCGCCCGTCGAAGCGCCGCCGCGTCTGATCGTACCTGCCGGCGGCAGGGTCGCTCCCCGCCGCCGTTTTTCTGCAGGATCGGACGCTCCGCCGGCGCCGGTCCCGTGACCATTTGAACCCCAGGGGATATCCATGGCCGTCAACACCAAGAACTGGCAGGAACTCAAGAAGCCCAACAATCTCGAGGTGAAGGACGCCGCGAAGGGCCGCAAGGCTACTTTCGTCGCCGAGCCGCTTGAGCGCGGCTACGGTCTCACCCTTGGCAACGCATTGCGCCGTGTGCTTCTGTCGAGCCTGCAGGGCGCGGCGATCACCTCGATCAAGATCGAGAACGTGCTCCACGAATTTTCCTCGCTCGCCGGCGTGCGCGAGGATGTGACCGACATCGTCCTCAACGTGAAGCAGATCGCGCTGCGCATGGAAGGCGAAGGTCCCAAGCGGCTCCAACTCGCGGCCACCGGCCCCGGCGAAGTCACCGCGGGTGATATCGCGGTGTCGGGCGATATCGAGGTGCTGAACAAGGATCTGGTGATTTGCCACCTCGACGAGGGCGCGAACCTCAACATGGAGCTGACCGCCGATTCGGGTAAGGGCTACGTCCCGGCCGTCGGCAACCGTCCGGTGGATGCGCCGATCGGGCTGATCCCGGTCGACAGTCTCTATTCGCCGGTTCGCCAGGTCAGCTACAAGGTCGAGAACGCCCGCGTTGGGCAGGAACTCGACTTCGACAAGCTTTCGCTCTCGGTCGAGACCGACGGCACCGTGAGCCCCGAGGATGCAGTGGCCTATGCCGCGCGCATCCTTCAGGACCAGCTCGCGCTGTTCGTCCACTTCGAAGACGGCATTCCGCAGTCGTCGAGCCCGATGATCGGTCTCGCCGCGCAGCCGGAAGAGAGCGATGCAAATCAGCTCAACCGCTATCTGCTCAAGAAGGTCGACGAGCTGGAACTGTCGGTGCGTTCGGCCAACTGCCTCAAGAACGACAATATCATCTACATCGGCGACCTGGTCCAGAAGACCGAGGCCGAGATGCTGCGCACGCCGAACTTCGGCCGCAAGAGCCTGAACGAGATCAAGGAAGTCCTGAGCTCGATGGGTCTGCGCCTCGGGATGGATATCCCCGGCTGGCCGCCAGAGAACATCGAAGAGATGGCCAAGAAGCTCGAACAGGAACTGCTGGGCTAAAGCGGGTACGGCAGCGCCCGCAATCGCTGCCAGGATCGGGGTACCTCGCACGGCCCCCCTACGAACGGAGTATTGAACATGCGTCACGGACATTCAGGCCGTAAACTGCAGCGCAAGAGCGGCCACCGCGCCGCGCTGCTGCGCAACCTCGCCGCAGCACTGATCAAGCACGAGCAGATTCTCACGACCACGCCCAAGGCGAAGGAACTGCGTCCTTACGTCGAGAAGCTGATCACGCTGGCCAAGCGCGGCGGCCTGTCCAATCGCCGCCTGGCGATGGGGCGTCTGGGTGACGACACCCAACTCAAGAAGTTGTTCGACGTTCTGGCCGAGCGATATGCCGGCCGCGAGGGTGGTTACACCCGCGTCATCAAGGCTGGCATTCGCGCCAGCGACGCCGCGCCGATCGCGATCATCGAACTGGTGGACCGCGATGTCGATGCGAAGGGCCAGGATTCGGGTCCAGTGATGACTCACGACGAGGACGAGTTCGAAGCCGCCTGAGGCACGCTCGACAAGGATTATCGAAAGGGCCGGAGAACGCATTGCGCTCTCCGGCCCTTTCCTATTTGGCGCCGTCACCACGGCTGCGCAGAGTCATGTTCAGTTTCGACCTTCGTTAGCTGAACGAAAGCTGTCATCGCAATTCAGGCTCAACTCAGTGCGAATCACCTAGAAAGTTGACACGAGGCGGAGGAATCCTTTCCCGCCGAATTTGTGAGGTGAGCCATGAAAACCATTTCCAAGGCCCTGGTTGGAACCGTCGCGGCTGGCGCGATGGCTCTGGCTGCTACCCCTGCTGCTGCGCGCGACCGTCATGATGACGGAATCGACGCGGGCGACATTATCGCCGGCGCCCTGGTGATCGGCGGCATCGCCGCTGTCGCCAGTTCGATCGGGAACAACCGAGGGTATAACGGCACCTACGGTGGCCCCTATTACGGCGACAACGGCCGTTACGACAACGGCCGTTACAACAACGGATACAACTACAGTCGTTACGGCAACTCGCGCCAAGCGGTTCAGCAGTGCGTCAACGCCGCTCAGCGTAATGCGTATGGCGCCCGCGTAACCGACGTTCGCAGCATCGATCGCAAGCGCGATGGATACCGGATCAAGGGGACCGTGGTGGTCAACGAGCGTGGCGGCGGCTGGGGTCGTGACTACAACTACCGCTACAGCGGCCGCAACTACGATCAGGGCAAGTTTAGCTGTGACGTACAGTACGGCCGGGTGGTGGATCTGGACTTCAGCGGCCTGCGCAACCGCGGTTACCGCTACTAAGTCCCACTGTTCACGTTTGAACACCGGCAGGCGGTTCAGGCTTTCGCAAGCCTGGGCCGCCTAGTCGTTTGGGCGTTATGCGGCATCGTGCCGCGTGATCTGTCTTGAGGGACCGCAGGTCATGCTCTTCCGATTCGCTTCCGCCAGTGCGCTTGTCGCTGCAGCATCGATGGCCGTTGCGCCGCTCGCTGCCGCGGAATTTCCTCGCCTTCCCACCCAGGTTGCCGACAGTGTGATGAGCACCAACGGGGTCAATGCCGCAGATCATCGCTGGCACCGGCGAGACAGGGTCGACGGCGGCGACGTGGTAGCCGGAGTGCTCGTCATTGGTGCGATCGCAGCAATCGCAAGCGCTGCCAGCAAGTCCAATCGGGATGGCGAGTATCGCTATCCGCAGCGTTATCCTGCCCCCGACCGACCGTATGACTATCGCAGCGTACCGCGCGATTCGGGCTACAACGACAGCCGTGGTCTCGATCGGGCAGTCGATATGTGCGCGCGGGAGGTGGAGCGTAATGGCCGGATCGATACAGTCGACGGGGTAGATCGCAACGGCGACGGGTGGCGCGTCACCGGCCGGCTCGCCAATGGCTCCCCGTTCTCATGCTCGATCGGCAACGATGGCCGCATCGGCACTGTCGATTACGGCAACCGCGGTGCTTTAGACGATCGCCAGTGGGATGATGATCGCTACGCCGCCGCACGCCAGTCGCAGGACGGTCTGGGAACGCCCGCCTATCCAGGCGGCCCGGTGGGAGACGAGTCCAATGGCGACGATGGCCGCTACGATACCGCCGAAACGCCCGACTTTCCGGGTTGATCGCTAGCTTCCGCGTTCCTCGCGATACGCGGGGAGTGCAAGATGGAAGCGGATTGCCGCGCCTCTCAGCGCGAACCCGGCTGCCCATGCAACCGGCCAGGTGATCGCATCGGGCAATCCTGCGAGGTTGCCCACGATAGTCAGCACTGCGGCGAGCGCGGCGGCGGTCACATACAATTCCGGCCGCATGATGATCGACGGGACACCGGCGATAACATCGCGTGCCACGCCGCCTGCGCAGCCCGTCACGACGCCAAGCACCGCGGCGGGGACTGGCGCCACGCCAAAAGCGAGCGCCTTGGCCGTGCCGAGCACCGCGAAACCCGCGAGGCCAGCAGCGTCCGCCCATTCCAGCAGTTCATTCTCCCACCACTTCCTGGGCGTGTACCACGCGATCAGGGCGGTTGCGAAGATCACGGGGGTTACCCACGGATTGTGTAGCCAGAAGGCCCGTGCACCCAGCAGCATGTCACGCAAGCTTCCTCCGCCGACCCCGGTGACCAGCGCGAAAAAGCTCATTGTCACGAACGTCTGTCGCAGGCGCGCGGCGAGGAGGGCGCCCGTCAGGGCGAACACCGCTGTGCCGGCCAGGTCCAGGATCGGGGGCAGGGCGGGCGGGTTCATGGTGCTGGTCGCGCCTGTCGACGCCGAAACAGCAGCACGCTCCCGATCAATGTGCCGATCAATGCGAAGGCTCCGAAGACGATCACAAACGGGTTGTGACTATCCTCGCGAGTCTGGAGATCCATGATGTGTAGGCCCCACATGACGTCGTAAAAGCGCCACCAGCGCGTCCGTACCGCCTCGATTTCGCCAGTGTCGCGATTGACGTAAACGTGCGTGCCGTCGACCAGCTCCACTTGCCAGCTGGCAACGGGCTTGCGCAGATCCAGCGGTGGCGACTTGGCGTCGAACGCGCGCACCGCTTTCACACGATCGCCTCCTCGTATCGCCGCAGCCACTGCGGCGCGCGCCTCGATCGCGTCTAGCGGGGGAAGTGGCCGATGACCGGCGTCATAACGGCCCACCGACCCGTCAACCCGGCTCACCAGCGTTACAACCTTGCCGCGCTGAACAAACGTTCGAACCTGGCTGATGCCCTGCGATCCCGGGATCGCCTGAGGCTTGCCCTTGATCCGCAATGTCTCTCCACGCACCTCTTCGATGGGACGAGCGACCATCACGATGCCGCTGACCATCCACAGCAGAACGGGCACCGCCACCAGCCATCCGATCCAGATGTGCCACCGCGCAAATCGCCTCATCCAGCGCTGCCGAGCCATCCCTAGGTTTCCAGTAATGCGCCGATCGCGCCGGCAGCGGCGATGCAGTCGAGGTCGGACCAGCGCGGACCGATAACCTGCATGCCACACGGCAGACCGCCAATCTCTCCGATCGGCAGGACGGTTGAAGGCAGGTTGGGGAAAGTGGCGATGCCCGCCCAGGCCAGCGCGCCGGCGCTGCTTTCTTCATTGCCATTTATCGTGATCGTCCCGTCAAATACGCGACCCTCGCGCTGGGGCACGGCGACGACCGGCGCAGGAGGGGCAAGCACGAAGCTGTGGCCGCTGAACACTTCCTCCCACGCCGCCTCGCAGCGCGCCTGGGCATCGAGCATTTCGAACCAGTCGGTTGCACTTGCGCGCTGGCCGTCGGGCCCCGGGGCACCGCGCGCCATCGCGACATTGAGCATCCGCAGATAGTCTGCGTGAGCCTGGGCGAAGTCGGGCAGTGTGCGGCGCGCCTTGCGATCGACAATGTGACCGGCTTTCTCGAGCGCGTTCGCCGCCTCTTCGATCCGCGCGCGCACTGCGTCGTCGACCGGGCTGCCGGGAAGGTCATCGATCACAAGGAAGCGTCCAAGGCCCATAGGGTTCGGGCTGCGCCGCAACGGAAAGCTCGCCGTGCGCTCGACCAGCAGCGCAAGGTCATCGGCATTGCGGGCCAGCGGGCCGGCGATCGACAGCGCGCCGTCGTGCGCGCCAATTCCTGTGAAGGCCGGGTGGTCGTGCCCCTGTTTCGACACCACGCCCCAACTCGTCTTGTGCCCCCAGATGCCGCAGAAATGAGCGGGCACGCGGACTGACCCGCCGATGTCGGTACCGAATTCACACGGGACCATCCCGCTCGCGACTGCTGCAGCGGACCCGCCCGACGATCCGCCAGGACTGCGCGAGAGGTCGTGGGGATTGGCAGTGCGTCCGTAAACCGGATTGGTCGATTGCCAATCGGCCAGATCGGGAGGAACGTTAGTCTTGCCCAGGAAGATCACGCCCGCGTTAAGGAGGTCGCGGACGACGCGTGAATTCGACCGGGCGATATTGTTTTTGTATTGCGTATGGCCCCAGGTGGTCGGCAAGCCGGCGATGTCGAAGCTTTCCTTGATCGTCATCGGCACGCCGAACAGCGGCTGATCGAGGCCCTCGCCGGCTTTGGTGTACTGACGGGCCTGCTCGCGCGCGCGGTCGAAATCGCGCACCACTACAGCGTTGATGGGCCCGTCGAGCGCCTCGATACGCGCAATTGCGGCGTCCACCGCTTCGAGCGGCGAAAGCGCGCCTGCGCGGATCTGCGCGGCAAGCGCGATCGCACCGGGTTCGTCGGTCAGCTTTGAAATCGTCATCGGCTTCTCCCTGAACAGAGGAGATGCGTCAGTGCGCTTCGTGCGTCAAATGCGGGCGGTCAAATGTGGATCGGCTTGCCCTGAACCGCCATAGCCGCCTCTTTTATCGCTTCGGAGTGCGTCGGGTGGGCGTGGCAGGTGTAGGCGATGTCCTCACTGGTCGCGCCGAACTCCATCGCCAATGCGGCTTCGGCGATCATCGTGCCAGCAACGCTGGCGATGCACCATACGCCCAGCACCTTGTCGCTCTCTGCTTCGGCGATCACTTTCACAAAGCCATCGGGCTCGTGATTGGTCTTGGCGCGGCTGTTGGCGAGCATCGGGAACTTGCCGACCTTGATCGTGTGCCCGGCTTCCTTCGCTTCGTCCTCGGTCAGACCCACGCCGGCCATTTCGGGCCAGGTGTAGACCACGCCAGGGATCACTGCGTGATTGACGATGCCCGTCTGCCCGGCGATGTTTTCGGCGCAGGCAATGCCTTCGTCTTCCGCCTTGTGCGCCAGCATAGGACCGGGGATCACATCGCCGATCGCCCACACGCCGTCGACTTTGGTACGAAAATCGTGATCGGTTTCGATCTGGCCGCGCTTGTTCAACTCAAGCCCGATCTGATCGAGGCCGAGCCCTTCGGTGTTGGGTCGGCGGCCGATCGAAACCAACACGCAATCGGCGTCGATTGTCTGGGCCTCACCACCAGCGCTCGGTTCGATCGTCAGGCTCGCCCGTTTGCCCTTGACGGTGCATCCGGTGACCTTGTGGCCGAGCATCATCGTCATGCCCTGCTTCTTGAAGATCTTGGCGGCTTCTTTGCGCACGTCCATGTCCATGCCGGGAAGGAGCTGATCGAGGAACTCGACCACCACGACCTCGGCTCCGAGCCGCCTCCAGACCGATCCGAGCTCCAGCCCGATCACCCCGCCGCCGATGACGACCATTTTCTTCGGGACAGCCTTCAGCTCGAGGGCGCCGGTGCTGTCGACCACGACCTGCTTCGCGTTGTCGACCTCGACCCCCTTCAGCGGAGTGACTGATGAGCCGGTCGCGATGATCACGTTCTTCGCCGACACCTTCTCGCCGCCGACATCGACCGTATGTGCGTCGACGAAGGTTGCGTGGCCTTTCTTCCAGTCGACCTTGTTCTTCTTGAACAGGAAAGCGATGCCGCCGGTCAGCTGCTTGACCGCGTCGAGCCGCTGGGCATGCATTGCATCGAGGTTGAGCTTGGGCGTAACTTCGACGCCCATTTTGGCCATCGTGCCATTGGCTGCCGCGTCGAAGTATTCGCTCGCGTGCAGCATCGCCTTGGAAGGTATGCAGCCAACGTTGAGGCAGGTGCCGCCCAGCGTCTCGCGGCTCTCCACGCAGGCGGTTTTCAGTCCCAACTGCGCCGCGCGGATCGCAGCAACATAGCCGCCCGGCCCGGAGCCGATGACGAGGACGTCGTAGTCGTATTCTGCCATTACATTTTCCTCAAAGGTCGATCAGCATCCGCATGGGATCCTCGATCGCCTCCTTGATCGTCTTGAGGGCGGTGACTGCCTCGCGCCCGTCGATCAGGCGGTGGTCGTAACTGAGCGCGATGTACATCATCGGGCGGATCACGATCTGGCCGTCGCGCACGACGGGGCGATCCTCGATCCGGTGCAGACCGAGCACGGCGCTCTGCGGCGGATTGATGATCGGGGTGGACATCAGCCCGCCGAACACGCCGCCGTTGGAAATCGTGAAGGTACCGCCCTTCATGTCGTCCATCGTCAGCGTGCCGTCCTTTGCGCGCTTGCCGAAGTCGGCGATATCCATCTCGATCTGGGCGAACGATTTGCTGTCGGCGTCGCGCACCACGGGCACCACCAGGCCGTTGGGCGCGCTGACCGCGACCGAGATGTCGACGTAGTCGAAATAAACGATCTCATCGCCATCGATCTGGCCGTTGACCGAGGGGATGCCCTTGACCGCGAGGCAGGCAGCCTTGGCGAAAAACGACATGAAGCCGAGCTTGATGCCGTGCTTCTTGGCGAAGGTGTCCTTGAACTTCTCACGCGCCTCGATGACCGCAGTCATATCGACGTCGTTGAAGGTGGTCAGCAACGCGGCGGTGTCCTGCGCGCTCTTGAGGCGCTTGGCGATCGTCTGCCGCATGCGGGTCATCTTGACCCGCTCTTCCCGACGGTCGCCCGCTGGTGCCGCGGCACTTGCTGTCGGGGCAGGCGCTGCGCTCGCGGTATCCGGCTTCTTGGCCTCGGCCGCCGCGATCACGTCTTCCTTGGTCAGCCGCCCGTCCTTGCCGCTGCCTTTAATCTGCGTGGGATCCACACCGTGTTCGAGCACCGCGCGGCGCACGGCGGGAGAGAGCGTCTGGGTTGCCTCCGGGTCATGGATCTTCGCCTGCGCTGGGGCTGTATCCTCGAGCGTGTTGTTGTCCTTGCGTTCGCCAGAGGAGGCGGCCGTTTCCGCATCCTTCGTGGCTGCAGGGGCAGCGGCCGGCGCGGAGTCCGGAGCCGGAGCGCTCGCCGAAGCCGGTTCAGCGTCCTGGCGGGGGGTGGGCTTCGAGGCTTCGCCGGGCGCGACGTCGTCCTCGATCGTCGCCAGCAAAGCGCCGACTTCCACCGTGGCGCCCACCTCGACGGCGTGTGAACCCATCACGCCTGCGACCGGGCTCGGGACCTCGATCGCGACCTTGTCGGTCTCGAGGCTGGCGATCGGCTCGTCGGCCTTTATCGGATCGCCCGGCTGCTTGAGCCATTCGCCTACGGTCGCCTCGGTGATCGATTCACCCAACGTGGGAACTTTGACTTCCTTCGACATCGATTTTCCTCAGGCGAGCTTTTTGGCGGCGGCGGACTTGGGCTTGGGCCGATCGGCGGCAATCGTGCCGAGCGCGTCGGCAACCAGCGCGGCCTGCTGGATTTCGTGTCGCTTGGCGAACCCGGTTGCGGGGGAGGCGGCGGCACCGCGTCCGGCGTATCGTGGCCGCATCCCGGCATGACCGGCAGCTGTGAGCGCTTCCTCGATCCTGCTCTCGACGAAGAACCACGCGCCGTTGTTTTTCGGTTCTTCCTGGCACCAGACGACTTCCTCCAGCGCGGTCATCCGCTCTAGCCGGATGGCGAGAGGTTCGCTGGGGAAGGGATAAAGCTGCTCGATCCTGACGATCGACAGGTCGTCGATGCCTGCCTCGTCGCGCTTGGTCATCAAGTCGTAGGCCACTTTGCCGCTGCACAGGACGAGGCGCCGGATCTTATCGTCGGCGACCTCGACCCTGTCCGACAGGATGCGCTTGAAGTGGCTGGCGGAGATGAACTCCTCGGCGCTGCTCTTTGCCATCGGGTGACGAAGCAGTGACTTGGGCGTCATGATCACCAGAGGCTTGCGGAAGGGACGCAGCATCTGTCGGCGCAACACGTGGAAGTAATTGGCCGGGCTGGTGATGTTGCACACTTGCAGATTGTCGTCGGCACACAGCTGCAGGAAGCGCTCTAGCCGGGCACTCGAATGCTCAGGGCCCTGGCCTTCGTAACCATGCGGCAGCAGCAGCACGAGGCCGTTCGCGCGCAGCCACTTGGCTTCGCCGGCGGCAATGAACTGGTCGATAATGATCTGCGCGCCGTTGGCGAAGTCGCCGAATTGCGCTTCCCACAACACGAGCGACTTGGGATCGGCCATCGCGAAGCCGTATTCGAATCCGAGCACGCCATATTCGGAAAGCGGGCTGTCATAGACCTCGAACTTGCCGTGCGGGAGCTGGCACAGCGGAATGTACTTGTGCTCGTCGGTCTGGTCGATCCACACCGCGTGACGCTGGCTAAAGGTGCCGCGACCCGAATCCTGGCCGGACAGCCGCACGCCATGGCCTTCGGTCACCAGGCTACCGAAAGCGAGCGCTTCGGCGGTGGCCCAGTCGAAGCCTTCTCCACTGGAGAACATGGTGCGCTTGGCCTCGAGGACGCGCTCGAGCGTCTTGTGGATCGTCAGGCCTTCCGGAACGGTCGTCAGCGTTCGGCCCAGACTGTCGAACAGCTTCTTGGGGATCGCGGTATCGACGTTGCGCCGCGCCTCCTCGTCGTCGGCCGGCTTGCTGAGGCCCGCCCAGCGGCCGCCGAACCAGTCGGCCTCGTTCGCCTTGTAGCTACCCGCGGTTTCGAATTCAGCTTCGAGGTGCTCGTTGAATTCATTGCACATCGCGTCGGCGTCGCCGGCTTTGACGACGCCTTCCTTCTGAAGACGGGTGTCGTAGAGCACGCTGACCTTCGGGTGCTGGCGTATGCGGGAATACATCAGCGGCTGGGTGAAGCTCGGCTCGTCGCCTTCGTTATGGCCGAAGCGGCGGTAGCACCACATGTCGATCACGATATCGCGCTTGAACCGCTGGCGGAACTCGATCGCCAGCTTGCAGACGAATGTGACCGCCTCGGGATCGTCGCCGTTGACGTGGAGTATCGGCGCCTGGACGCCCTTGGCGACGTCCGACGGGTAGGGGCTCGACCGTGCGAATTGCGGTGAAGTGGTGAAACCGATCTGGTTGTTGATCACGAAATGAATGCAGCCGCCCACATTGTAGCCGCGCACACCCGAAAAGCCGAAGCACTCCCACACGATACCCTGGCCGGCGAACGCCGCGTCGCCATGGATCAGCACCGGCAGAACCTGCTCGTGCTTGTCCAGATCACCGTGGATCGCCTGCTGGGCTCGGGTCTTGCCGAGAACCACCGGATCGGCCGCCTCGAGGTGGCTGGGGTTGGGCACCAGGCTCATGTGCACCTTGATGCCGTCGAATTCGCGATCGGTGCTGGTGCCGAGGTGATACTTGACGTCGCCCGACCCGCCGACATCCTCGGGGTTGGCGCTGCCGCCCGAAAATTCGTGGAAGATCACCCGGTAAGGCTTGGCCATCACGTTCGCGAGCACGTTCAGGCGGCCACGGTGGGCCATGCCATAGATGATCTCGCGCACGCCCAACTGGCCGCCGTACTTGATGACGCCCTCGAGCGCCGGGATCATCGATTCCCCGCCGTCGAGACCGAAGCGCTTGGTGCCGACGTATTTCTTGCCGAGGAATTTTTCATACTGCTCGCCGCGGATGACGGCTGAAAGGATCGCTCGTTTGCCTTCGGGGGTGAAGGTGATGACCTTGTCCGGCCCCTCGATCCGGTCCTGGATGAAGCGTCGCTCCTCCACGTCCGAAATGTGCATGTATTCAAAGCCAACATGGCCGCAGTAATTCTTGTGTAGGATGCGCACGAGTTCGGACATCGTGGTCCACTCGAGCCCCAGGGTCCCGCCCACGTAGAGCGGTCGTTCAAGCGCGGCGCCGGTGAAGCCGTGATATTCGGGAGTGAGATCGGCGGGAAGCTCGCGGTGCGATAGGTGAAGCGGGTCAAGCTCGGCCGCCAGGTGCCCGCGAACGCGGTAGGTGCGTACGAGCATCATGGCGCGGATCGAATCCGCGGCAGCCTGTTCGACCGCCTTTTCATCCATCGCCGTGCCAGACCCAGCATCTCTTTGGGCCACGGCCGCCTTGACCGCCAGCACCATAGCGGTGGGGTCGAGCGCCTGCGTCAGGTCGTCTTCGCTCTCCCCGCCGACCAGTGGCCAGCGCGGATTGTTCCAGGACGGTCCCGGTTGCGGGTCGTCAGGCAGGAATTCGAGTGCTTCGTTACCCATCGGTTGTCTCAACCTTCGGTGAGGTAATGCCTCAGCCGGCCCGACGCTCCCGGGGAGGAGACGCGCCGAGCCTGCGCTCAGGCGAGTTCCTTCAGCAGCGCATCAAGCGTGGTGCCGAGTTCGGAAGGCGAGGGGGAGACACGAATGCCGGCCGCTTCCATCGCGGCGATCTTGTCGTCAGCGCCGCCTTTGCCGCCCGAAACGATCGCGCCGGCGTGACCCATCCGGCGGCCGGGGGGCGCGGTGCGGCCCGCAATGAAGCCCACCACCGGCTTCTTCCAGCCGCGCTTGGCCTCGTCGGCAAGGAACTGCGCGGCCTCTTCCTCGGCGCTGCCGCCGATCTCGCCGATCATCACGATCGACTTGGTCGCATCGTCCTTGAGGAACAGCTCAAGGACGTCGATGAAGTTGGTCCCGTTGACCGGATCGCCGCCGATGCCCGACCGCGGTGGTCTGGCCGAGGCCGACTTGCGTGGTCTGGTGGACGGCTTCGTAGGTCAGCGTCCCCGAGCGGCTGACGATGCCGACCGAACCCTTCTGGAAGATCGAGCCCGGCATAATCCCGATCTTGCATTCGCCGGGTGTCAGTACCCCGGGGCAATTGGGACCGATCAAGCGGCTTTTGCTGCCGGTAAGCGCCCGCTTCACGCGGACCATGTCGAGCACCGGAATGCCTTCGGTGATGCAGACGATCAGTTCGACCTCGGCGTCGATCGCCTCGAGGATCGAGTCGGCTGCAAACGGCGGCGGCACGTAGATGCAGCTCGCGGTCGCACCGGTCGCCTTCTTGGCTTCGAGCACGGTGTCGTACACCGGCAGCCCGATGTGCGTGGTTCCGCCTTTGCCCGGGGTGACGCCGGCGACCATCTGGGTGCCGTAGTCGAGTGCCTGCTGGGTGTGGAAAGTGCCCGTTTCGCCGGTCATCCCTTGCGTGATGACCTTGGTATTGCGGTCGACAAGAATGCTCATGCAAGATCTCCGTCGAGTCCCTTGCACGCCACAAGCAACTCTTCGACCGCGTCGGTCGAGGTCTTGAGATTGGCCTTTTCCTCGTCGGTCAGCTTAATCTCGATAACGTCCTCGATGCCGTTCGCGCCGATCACCGCGGGGACGCCGACGTAGAGTCCGTCGAGTCCGTATTTGCCCTTTACGTAGGCGGCGACGGGCAGGATGCGCTTCTGATCGCCGAGGTATGCCTCGGCCATCGCGATGGCGCTGGTGGCGGGGGCGTAATAGGCGCTGCCGGTCTTGAGCAGGCCGACGATTTCACCGCCGCCGCCGCGGGTGCGCTTGACGATCTCGTCCAGCGCGCCCTTCGAGGACTTGCCCATCGCGACGAGGTCATCGACCGGGATGCCGCTGATCGTGGTGTAGCTGGTGACGGGGACCATCGTGTCACCGTGGCCGCCGAGCACGAACGCGTTCACATCGCGCACGGAAACGCCGAATTCCCAGGCGAGGAACGTGGCAAAGCGCGCGCTGTCGAGCACGCCGGCCATGCCGACCACCTTGTTGTGCGGCAGGCCCGAAAATTCGCGCAGCGCCCACACCATCGCGTCGAGCGGGTTGGTGATGCAGATCACAAACGCGTCGGGGCAGTTGTCACGGATCCCTTCGCCGACCGCTTTCATGACCTTGAGGTTGATGCCGAGAAGATCGTCACGGCTCATACCGGGCTTGCGCGGGACTCCGGCGGTGACGATCACCACATCGGCGCCTGCGATATCTTCGTAGCTGTTCGTGCCGGTGATCCTGGCGTCGAAACCCTCGACCGGGCCGCACTGGCTGAGATCGAGCGCCTTGCCCTGCGGGATACCTTCGGCGATGTCGAACAGGACGATATCGCCCAATTCCTTCTTGGCTGCCAGGTGGGCGAGCGTGCCGCCGATCATCCCGGAGCCTACGAGCGCGATCTTTTTGCGAGCCATGTGGAAAACAATCCTTCCATCGCGCGGGATCGGCCGACGTGAGGCGCGTATCCCCGTCCCGCGGGCGGGGGCAGCCTAATTCGACGCGGACCTAGGCTCGCGAAAGCGGGATTGCAACTGTCTAAAGGACGGACTGACGGAACTATCTTTGCAAATGGTTCGCAATTGCAAAAAGACTGTGCGCGACCGCTCAACTGTCGTTTACACTGCCCATAATTGCATCGGCGGTTCCGTCAGCCGCGCTCGATGCAAGGCGATGCATCTTCTCCGGGCCGAAGCCGAAGAACCACATGGTCGCCGCGCCCAGGCAGGCGAGAAAGAGAAGTTTCCATCCCATTGCGGCCAGTTTGCACTCGAATGGTTATTTTTGGATTGATCGATGCGCCAAGGTGGTCAGGCGCTTGCTCGCATGGCCCCGGATGCGCGCTCCTGGGCTAGCAGCATGGCGGCGAGGTAATCGGGTACTGCACGGCTGAAGTAATAACCCTGACCCAGCGTGCAACCGGTCGCGCGTACCGCGCGCACCTGATCGACCGTTTCGAGCCCCTCAGCAACGATCTCCATATCGAGCCGCGCGCCCATTTCGGCGACCGCGCGAATGATCGCCTCGCTCTTGCGGCCGACGTTTGGGCCGGAGACGAAGCTGCGATCGACCTTGATCTTGCTGAACGGGAATTTGTTGATCGAGCCGAGCGATGAATAGCCGATGCCGAAGTCGTCGAGCGCGAAGTGCACGCCAGCATTGGACAGCTCGTTGATGAAGTTTGCAGTGGCCTGATTGTCATCGAGGAAAAGGCTCTCAGTCACTTCGAGCTCGAGGCGCGATGGCGGGAGGCCGGCCTCTCGCAGGGCGGACAGTATGCCCAGCGCCGCGCCCGGGGCCTTGATCTGGAGCGGAGAAAGGTTGACCGCCAGTGTTACGTCATCCGGCCAATGGACCGCGGTGCGCGCGGCCTGCGCGGTGATCCAGTTGCCCAGGGTGACGATGACGCCTGTCTCTTCCGCCACCGGTATGAATTCGTCCGGCCTGAGTTCGCCCTTTTCCGGGTGGAACCAGCGCACCAGCGCCTCGAAGGTGCGGATCCGGCCGGTTTCGAGATCGATGATCGGCTGGAAGAAGATCGACAGCTCGTCGCGCTGGATGGCGGCGCGCAGTTCGACTTCGATCTCGCGCCGGCGGACGAGATCGCGGCTCATCGAGCGCTCGTAGAAGCGACTGTGGTTTTTCCCACCAATCTTGGCGTGGTAGAGTGCCAGGTCGGCGGCCTGCATCAGGGCGTCGGAATCGTCGCCGTCCTCGGGCAGGATCGCGATACCCATCGAGCAGGGGGCTTCGAGCCGCACATCATCAATCCGCATCGGGCGCGTCACATCGTCGAGCAGGCGTGCCGCGAGGCGTTCACACTCTGGGCGGCTGGCGACCCGGCACATCATGATGAATTCGTCGCCACCGAACCGCGCAATCGCAGCGCCTTCAGGGGCGCTCACACGTAGCCGGCGAGCGATTTCGCTGAGCACGCGGTCTCCGACCGGATGGCCGAACACGTCATTGACTTCCTTGAACCGGTCGAGATCGAGCCAGAACAACGCCAATGCTTCGCCATCTGGCAGCGTGGCAAGAATTTCACCGACCGCGTGATTGAGGCCGGCGCGGTTCGCGAGGCCCGTCACCACGTCGGTGCGCGCCAGGATTTGCATCTTGTCGGCCAGTTGCGCGCTGGTCTCGGCCGCTCCGATGGCTCCCCGCAAGGTTGCGAACAGGTGCTTCACGATCGAGGCCATCGCGCCCATCAGCAGCAGCATCGATATGGCCATGACCAGGTGCGCCGCAGTTCCCACGTACAGCGCGGCCAATGCCAGGGGGAGGGCGGACAGCGCCAACTGCGCCAGCGCAATTGCCGGCCGGCCGGCGTTGCGCGCGCACACGCCCACGCCGTATGCAACTGCGTTGACCAGTGCCAAGGCCTGCACGCCGGGCGCGGCTTTCAGCACCATCGTCAGTCCCGCGATCATGCCCAGTACCAGTGCGTAGGTGACGGCGCCGATTGCATAGCGGCGCTCGAGCCTGCGCGTGCTGATGTGCGCGTGGTCGGCCGCCATGGCGAAGGCCAGAACTATGCGCCCGGCGCCAACCAGGCTCAGCAGAGAACAGAAGAGGTAGAGCACGGCGAGGTGGCTCACAATCGCGGCGACGCACGCGGACACCACACCCACTACCACCCCGATCGCGAGGCTGACGGGCTGGTCGTACAATGAGCGCACCAGCGTGCGACGGACCCGCTCGTTAAGCGCGTCGCCGCTCCCCAGGTAACCGTAAAGGAGGCGCATCCCGCGCTTCGCGAACCCTCTGGCCATGACCGCGTGTCTTAGAGCGGACAGGTCAAGGGTCGGTTAACGCGATAGTTACCTAGTCAAAAGGTATGGCGCGACGCCTGTGCGGACGACTGTGCCAGTCCTTGGGCGAGGCGTTTGTCGAGTGCTCGGCAGATCCTGGACCACTCGTCTGCGCGGACCCGATCGCCGGCATCGAAAGCACGGTTCGCTTCGATGAACGCGACCTTCGCAGCACTAAGGCCATATTTGGCAAAGTGGCGCAGGGCCGGCTCGAGCATGTGATCACCCGCCACGGCGTCGGCATCGAAGTCGTCATTGGCCGGAGCCATCGGTTCGCGCGACTGCATAGTCCGCGCCACGGCATGGCGCGCGCGGGGTGCGAGAGCGGCACATCGTGCGCTTACGGAATTAGCGGACAGGAAATTGGCGGACACAGGGGCGACCTTGTGATTTCAACGAGCAAGAGTGGTAGCCAGAGACCGCCTAACACCCGGTTCTGGGATAAGGTTACGCGCTTGTTGACGCTGATGCTGAGTATGCCTGCGTCAAGCGACGACAGCGCTGGCTCGCGCCTGCATGGCTCGCTTCTCACGTTCGAATCGCAGGCAGTCGAAAATCTTCGCTCCGGCTAGAAACACCGAGCCTGTCGCGGCAAGGAACAGCAGCTTGCCACCCCACCCGGGATATTGGACTGCGTAGGCAGAACCGCGCTCAACCGCCCCGAGAGCAAGCGCGTAAATGATCAGGCACGCCTCGAATGTGGTCTTGATGACGAAAAGGCGCCTGATCTTGTTCAACATGGTCCCACGATTTCCTTAACGTCATCAGGAGCAAAACCCGTGCCAGATACGGTTTTGTGCGCCCTGCGACGGTTAACGGTGGGAGAAGTGTAAACGACAGCGACGAAGCGTCCAGCGCGTTAACCCAGTTCAGCGAGATCAAGCGCCTCAAGCAATGTATTGCGGGCGGAAGTCACGTCCGCGGCCAGGCCCGCCGAACCTAGATCGGTCGGATCGATCTGCTTGGGCCAGGTTTCGCTGACCACCGCCTCGATCCGGTCGGCCGTGCGCTCGTCGAACAGGAACCGCGGGTCGACCGTGGCCGGGTCAGCGACGACACGCAGGCGCAGGCACGCGGGTCCCCCGCCGTTGGCCATCGACTGGCGGACATCGACCGGCAGAACACGGCGGATTGGTCCGTTGCCCGCGATCATTGATTCCAGCCACGCCGACACGGCAATGCTCTCGGTGCATTCCGACGGCACGATCAGCGCCATCGTGCAATCGGGCAGCGTGACTAGTTGGGCGTTGAACAGATAAGTCCGGATCGCCTCGGCCAGCGACACGGCCGAGGCCGGAACTTCGACGACTTCAAGCGCCGGAAATGCCGCACGAATACTGTCGTAGGCCAAGGGCTGATCGGCGAATGCTTGCTGGTGGGCAAACAGCACACGCTCGTTGGCGACGGCGACGACATCGTTATGAAATGCACCGGCCGCGATAGCAGCGGGGTTCTGTTCGATGAAAATCGTCCGCGAACCGTCCAGGCGATGAAGACGGGCGACGGCTCGGCTGGCCTGCTCGTGCTGGCGGGCAGGAAATTTTCCGCCCGTTCGGCCGTAGACGAACACCTCCACTCCCGACCGCTCATGCGCTTCGCACAGCCGCATGTGGTTGGCGGCCCCCTCGTCACCGAAGGAGGGCGGAACCGGATCGTGAAGCACGAAGTGCGCGGTATCGGCGAACGCGAGTGCCAACTGACGGGCGGTATCGGGCCATTCCTGGGCGCGGTGCGGCATGGTGACTAGGTTCGCCGGGGTCAGGTGGCATCGCCCATCTCCGGCATCGGGCGCAGGGCTCACCGTCGCCGCGTTGGCGGTCCACATCGACGATGCCGACCAACTCGCCGCGGTCAGCCCCCGATCGGTCGACGGATCGGCTCCCAGCCGGGCTAGATACGCGGCGTTTGGACGCGGCAGGGGTACCAGGAAGCCTTGCGCAAGGCCCAGCGCGAGATTGTGGCGCATCTTCGCGATCCCCTGCAATGCAGCGGCACGTGGATAGCTGGCTTCCCCCGAGTGCGCGGTAGCGGCGAGATTGCCGAGGCTGAGCCCAGCGTAATTGTGGCTCGGTCCGACAATCCCATCGAAGTTGATCTCGACCAGGCCGGTCGGCTGGTTCACCGCGCGACGCTCCAGACTTCGTCGCCCTCGGTCACCCCTAGCGCAGCAGCCGATAGACGATCGATCTCGATGCTCCCGTCGGCCCGGAAATCGCGCATCCCGAACGTCGACCGGAATGAGCCGAGCGTGCCGGTGGCCAGGATTGCACGCTCGCCAAGGTCAAGGTCGGCCAAGGCGAGCCGCGCCGGCCGGGCGTTGGCAATCGACTTCACGTCGTTGGTGCGCGCGGTCATTGTGGGTCCGCCGTCGAAGATGTCGACATAGCCGTCGTGCCGGAAACCTTCATGCTCGAGCATGCGCATCGCCGCGCGGCCTGTCGGGTGCGGCATGCTGATCGCGGTGCGCGCCTCGTCGTCCAGCATCGCCACGTATACCGGGTGCTTGGGCATCAGGTCGGCGATGAACTGGTTTCCGTTGATGGCGTTGAAATAGTCGGCTTCCTGGAAAGACATCCCGAAGAAACGGCCCGCGACCCCGTCCCAGAACGGTGATCCACCGCGCGAGTCGATGATGCCGCGCAGCTCGGCCAGGATACGGTCGGCGAACCGCGCGCGATGCATCGCGATGAACAGGTAGCGGCTCCGTGCGAGGAGAAGGCCTAATCCGCCCGCACGCTCGCTGGGATGGAGAAACAGCCCGCCTACTTCGCTCGACCCTTCGAGGTCAGTGACGAGGCTCAACAGGTCGGCACGCACCGTGCGATCGAGTTCCTGCGAATGCTGGGTCAGCGTGTTCAGGCGATACGAATAGAACGGCCAGCGCTGGCCGACCTGGCTCATCAACTGGCAGGTTCCCCGCACATCGCCGGTCTCGACGTTCTCCAGCACCAACACGAACTGCTCGTCGGCCAGACTGTCTTCCTGGCGCGCAAATGCGCTTTCGGTACGCTCGAGCTTCGCCGCAAGCGCCTGGCGATCGGCGGGGAGGTTGGTGAACCCGCCGCCAGTCAGCTTGGCCATCTCGTAGAGCGGTTCAAGGTCGCGGGGATGCGCCGCGCGCAAACGAAAACTCATGCCAGGTCTCCGGACGACAGGCGGTTCAACAGGAGGGCCGAAAGCGCCGCGCGCTCGGCCAGGCTCGGCACGATGAGGAATTCGTCCGGAGAATGGATCGCGCCGCCGCGGACGCCCATTGTGTCGACCACCGGCACCCCGCAGGCGGCGATATTGTTGCCGTCGCACACGCCGCCCGAAGGCTGCCACCCGATCGTCTGGCCGAGTTCGGCGCCGCAATCGCGGACCAGATCGAACAGCCGCTGCGCGCGCGCATCTACCGGCTTGGGAGGGCGGGTTATTCCGCCGTGAAGCGCACAGGTCACCTCGTGCCGTGTCTCAATATCGTTGACCAGGCTTTCGAGGTTCGACTGGAAATCCAGCGCTGCCTCGGTCGACTTGGGGCGAATGTTAAACCGGACCACGGCATTGTCGGGCACCACATTGTTGGCTGATCCGCCGTCGATCCGCGCGGGATTGACCGACAGATGTTCGTGGCTCAGCGCCTTGACCCGGACAGCAAAATCGCCCGCGGCGACGATCGCGTTGCGGCCATCCTGCGGATTGCGACCCGCGTGCGCGGATTTGCCCTTGATGATCAGGCTGTAGTTCCCGCTCCCGCCGCGTGCGTGGGCAAGTGTCCCGTCAGGCAACGCCGACGGCTCGTATGTCAGTGCGGCGTACTTGCCACGCGCGAGTTCGTTGATCAGCGCCGACGATGATAGCGAGCCGGTTTCCTCGTCCGAATTGATCATGACGTCATAGCCCAGTTTCACCGCGCCGTCGGTGTCCTCGAATGCCATGAGTGCGTGGAAAATCACCGCGATGCCGCCCTTCATGTCGGCGAGGCCCGGGCCGCACAGCGTCGTATCGTCGATCCAGCGCTGGTCCTGGAACGCGTGGTCGACGGGAAACACGGTATCCATGTGCCCGGTCAGCAACAGCCGACGTTCGGCCTTGGGCCGCACACGCAGCACCAGATGGCGGCCGTGAGCCCTCTCGACCTCGACCCCAGTCGCATCGACTGCAGTGACCGGCGCCGGATCGACAAGTTCGATCGCGCCGGGAAGGGCGGAGAACGCGTCGGCCAGCACCGCTGCCTGTCGGTGCAGGCCATCGAGATTGCCGGTGCCGGTGTTGATCGCGCTCCAGCCACGCACCTGATCGAGCATGGCCTCGGCGTCGATCGAAGCGAGGAGTTGGTCAGCCGGTCGTTCCATTTGCGACTGCTCCTAGCCGCCCGAGCCCGTGTGTCCAACCCCGCGCCGCCGTGCTCGCGGCGGATGTTGCATTGGACGCTTGGCTTGGCCATAGGCGCTCTCGATTCCTCCCCGGACGACAGATTGACCTGGCCTCACCGAAACCGGTGCGCCGCTGTACGATGCGAGGGATATGTGAGCGACTACGTCGACAAGTCCGGATTGCAGATAGAAAGCGCACTGGCGTGGTTCGTCGAACGGGACGTGCTCGCTCCGCTGGGCAAGGATGCGGCCGCCTTCTGGCAGGGTTTTGCGGACCTGCTGGCCACCTTCGCGCCGCGCAATCGCGCGTTGTTGGCCCGACGCGAGGAACTGCAGCACCAGATCGACCAATGGCACATTTCGCAGCGCGGTCGGCCGCACGATCCCGCGGCCTACCTGGGGTTTCTTGAGCAGATCGGATACCTGGCACCCGAGCCGGACGAGTTCTCGATATCGACCCGGAACGTCGATCCCGAGATCGCCACCATGGCGGGGCCACAACTGGTCGTTCCCGTGCTCAACGCGCGATTCCTGCTAAATGCTGCCAACGCGCGCTGGGGCAGCTTGTACGACGCCTACTATGGCACCGATGCTATCGACGCTCCGCCGGCGCGTCAGGGTGGCTACGATGCCGAGCGTGGCGCAGCCGTCATCGCGGCTGCGCGCGCGTTCCTCGATTCCGCACTGCCTTTGAAGGATGGGAGTTGGAGCGGGCTGACCGGCGATCCGGTTTCGTTGCTCGCGGATCGCGAACAATATGTCGGCCGGACCGCCAAGGGCCTGCTGTTCCGCAACAACGGCCTTCATATCGAGGTGGTGATTGATCGCGACCATCCGATCGGTCGAAGCGATCCGGCGGGCATTGCGGACGTCATCCTCGAAAGCGCACTCACGACGATCGTCGATCTGGAAGATTCGGTTGCCGCGGTCGATGCCGCCGACAAGCTTGCTGCCTATCGCAACTGGCTCGGAGTGATCCGCGGCGATCTTGAAGACTGCTTCGAAAAGGGCGGAAAAGTCGTCACCCGCCGGTTGGCGGACGAAAAGAGCTTTAGCGACGCAGCAGGACAAGTGAATTCGCTCGCCGGCCGCAGCCTGCTGTTCGTACGCAACGTCGGCCATCTGATGACCAGTTCCGCAGTCCTGTTGCCCGACGGAACCGAAGTGCCCGAAGGGATCATGGACGCGGTGTTGACCAGCGCGATCGGCGCGCACGACATCGCCGGACTGGGGCGCTACCGCAACAGCGCCGCGCGCTCGATCTATATCGTCAAGCCGAAGCAACATGGTCCGGATGAATGCAAGTTTACCAACGATTTGTTCGATGCAGTTGAGGATTTGCTCGAGCTTCCGCGGCACACGATCAAGGTCGGTGTGATGGACGAGGAGCGGCGCACCAGCGCCAATCTGGCAGCGTGCATCGAGGCGGTGCGCGAACGCATCGTGTTCATCAACACCGGCTTTCTCGACCGCACCGGCGACGAGATCCACACCTCGATGCAAGCGGGCCCGATGATCCGCAAGGCCGAGATGAAGACCAGCAAGTGGCTGTCGGCGTACGAGGCCCGCAACGTCGCGATCGGGCTGCGCCACGGGCTGTCGGGCAAGGCGCAGATCGGAAAGGGCATGTGGGCGGCACCCGACATGATGCGCGACATGATGGCCCAGAAGATCGGCCACCTGAAAGCGGGCGCGAACACCGCGTGGGTGCCGAGTCCGACCGCTGCCACGCTGCACGCGCTGCATTACCACCAGCTCGACGTGTTCGCGCAGCAGAAGGAACTGGGTGAAGCGCCCGGTCTCGACAAGCTGTTCGCGATCCCGTTGGCCCAGGGCGCCAACTGGTCCGAAGATGAGGTGCGTGAGGAGCTCGACAACAACGCGCAGGGCCTGCTCGGCTACGTGGTGCGCTGGGTCGATGCCGGAGTGGGCTGTTCCAAGGTGCCCGACGTGCACGACGTGGGCCTGATGGAGGATCGCGCGACGCTGCGCATCTCCTCGCAGCACATGGCCAACTGGCTGCTTCACGGTGTCTGCACGCGCGAGCAGGTGATGGATTCGCTACGCCGGATGGCCGCCAAGGTCGACGCGCAGAACGCCGGCGATCCTGGCTACACCCCGCTCGTGGATAACGAGAATGGCCCCGCTTTTCGCGCCGCGATAGACCTGGTGTTCAAGGGCGTCGAGCAGCCATCGGGCTACACCGAACCACTGCTTCACGCCTGGCGGCACAGTGCAAAGGCCGCTAATTGACGCAGTCGGGCAAGCCTTGATAGCATCAAGCATCACGCGAAAGGCGCCGCATGCAGGTCGAAGGCGATTACGGGAAAGACGGCTACGCGGCTATCCGCAGTCTGATCCCGCCCGACGTCGCGGCAATGTTGTTCCGCCAGATCAAGCTGGACCTTGAAGCTGGCGGAAGGACCTTCCAGTCGTTCGCGCAGTCGCACGCGCTCACCGCGAACCCGACCGTGGAAATCTCCGGTCATTTCTACCGGCCGCTGACGACGTTCCTGTGGGGCCTGACCCCGATCATGGCCGAACTGACCGGCGCCGATCTGCTGCCGAGCTACGATTATTTCCGAATCTATCACCAGGGCGATACCTGCCGCGTGCACGCCGATCGGCCGTCTTGCGAGCACAGTGTGTCGCTGACGCTCGCGTATAGCGACGGATTGGCCTGGCCGCTCGAAATGGGATTGGTGCCGGTGACGAGCGTGGAACCGGCGACCGAGGATTTCGGCGACGAAGCGTACGCGTCGGTCGCGATGCAGCCGGGCGATGCGGTGCTCTATCGCGGGATCGATCTGCGCCACGGGCGCACGCAACCCAACCCCAATCGCTGGTCGGCGCATCTCTTCCTGTTCTGGGTCGAACGCGGCGGTCGGTTCGCGCAACACGCGTTCGACGAGCAGCGCCTTCGCTCGGAGATGAACCGCGTCTACGGCGACGCGGAGGCCGATTAGCCCTTCAAGCCGCGCGCAATCGCGACGAATTCGTCGACCGAAAGGGTTTCCGCGCGACGCTGCGGATCGATGCCGAGCGATTGGAGTGCTTCCAGAGCGCCTGGCACGCTCTTGAGACTTTGGCGCAGCATCTTGCGGCGCTGGCCGAAGGCGGCCTCGGTAATTCGCTCGAGCACTCGGGCCGAGACGCCCTCGGGCATGGTTGCGGGCTCGACATGGACAACCGCGCTCATCACCTTGGGGGGCGGAGTGAAGGCGCTGCGGTGGACCTTCATCGCGATGCGGGCGGTGGAGCGCCAGCCGGCGAGGATCGCCAGCCGGCCATAGGCATCGCTGGCCGGAGAGGCGACGATGCGCTGAGCCACTTCCTGCTGGAACATCAGCGTCAGGCTGGTCCACAGCGGCGGCCATGTCTCGCCGCCGAGCCAGCGGACCAGCAGTGCGGTGCCGACGTTGTACGGCAGGTTGGCGACGACGGCGTAAGGCTCGCCCATCAAGGCATCGTGGTCCTGCCTCAGAGCATCGCCCTCGATCACCCGGAGCTGGCCCGGAAACGCGGCTCCGAGCTCGGCGAGTGCGGGCAGGCAGCGGCGGTCCATCTCGATCGCGGTCACGCGAGCCCCTGCGCGCAGCAGCGCGCGCGTCAGCCCTCCGGGACCGGGGCCGATTTCCAGCACGGACTTGCCTGAAAGGCCATCCGGGATCGCGGCAATGCGGGTGAGCAACTGTTCGTCTAGCAGGAAGTTCTGCCCCAGCGCCTTGCTCGCGGTCAGGCCGTGGCGGGCAATGACCTCCCGAAGGGGCGGAAGGTCAGGCACGGTTGGCCCGCCTCGCCGCACATTCTCCGGCCATGCGGATTGCGGCAATCATCGCGCCGGCGTTCGCGCGATCCGTGCCGGCGATGTCGAACGCGGTGCCATGGTCGGGGCTGGTGCGGATTACCGGCAAGCCGAGGGTGACGTTGACCCCGCTATCGAAATCGAGCGCCTTCAAGGGAATCAGCGCCTGATCGTGGTACATGCACAAGGCGGCGTCGAAGCTGGTTCTGGCGTGGGGCGCGAACAGAGCGTCGGCCGGATGCGGGCCGGTCGCGTCGATCCCGTCGGCCCGAAGCGCGGAGATGGCCGGGGCGATGATGCGTAATTCTTCGTCGCCCATGCGGCCGTCCTCTCCCGCGTGCGGATTGAGCGCGGCAATCGCGATCCGTGGGCGCTCGATGCCGAAATCGCGGCGAAGCGCTTCGGCGGCAATTCCTGCTCGCCGGCGGATGAGATCGACGGTGATGGAACCGGCTACTCTGGCCAGCGCAATGTGGACGGTCAGCGGGATCGTCCGCAGCTGCGGCCCGGCAAGCATCATCACCGCGTCCTGTGCGGGGACTCCGCAGGCATGGGCGACAAATTCGGTCTGGCCGGGAAATTGAAACCCCACTTCGGCTAGCAGAGACTTGGCGATCGGGCCGGTGACCAGCCCGCTCAATTCGCCCGATACCGCCAGTTCTGTCGCTCGCTCGAGCGAGCCGAGCGCCATTTCGGCGCCGTCGCGGTCCGGCTCACCAGGCCGCCAGGCACCATCAAGCGTGCCGAGCACCGGGAGTGCGCGGCCAAACACGTCCCCTGCTTCAGTCAATGACGCTATCGGTTCGACCGGCAGTGCCAGCCCGCGCGAAGCGGCGGCAGCGGCGAGCAGGCGCACTCCGCCCACCACCGCGAACGGCCGCAGACTTTCGCGCTCGCGGTGCGTCCAGGCCTCGGCGATCAGCTCGGGACCAACACCCGCCGGATCGCCGAGCGAGACGATCAGCGGCGTCAGTTGTATTCGATCACCGCGTCGTTGCGCAGGTCGCGCAAGTAGCGCTGGGCGCGCTTGTTGACCCGGTCGTCCTCAAGTTGCGCCATCAGGTCGTCGAAGCTGGGCGCACCGGCCGATTGCGGATCGTCGCGCCCGCACAACATCAGTACGCTGACGCCATCCTTGGCTGAACCGAACGGCGGCGTGGTTTGCCCGACTTGCAGTTCGGCGAGCAGCGGCTGGAGCTGTTCGGGAAGCGAGCGCAGGACGATGCCATCGTTGGCGGCGACTTCGGCCCCGATGGCCGCAGCGCCCAATTCCGCGTCACCGCAGCCACGCATCCCGGCAACCGCGGTGGTGAACGAGGCAAGCTTGCCCTGCGCGTCTGCCTCGGACAGGCCGTCGGGGAATTTGAGCGATATCTGCTTGAGGCTGAGCACCGCATCGCGCGGGTCGGCGGTCAGGATCGCCTTCTTGTCGATCAGAAGGAGAATCGAGAAGCCGCCCGAGTTTTCGATCGGCCCGACCAGCTGGCCCGGCTGCATCGACCGGGCCGCGACCGCCAGCTCACTCGGCAAGCGCTCAAGCCGCACGAATCCGAGATCACCACCAGCGGCGGCAGTCGAGGATTCGGAGTACTGGCGGGCATAGCCGAGGAAACTGCCGCCCTGCTTGAGCTGGTCGATGATCCGCGAAATGTTGGCGAGCACCTGATCGCGATTCTCGGGCGTGGCGGAGAGCCAGATTTCGCCGAGCCGGTACTCTTCGGTCCCGCGGCTCGCTTCGAGCCGGGCCAACATCTCGTTGACCTCGTCGGCCGACACGTTGACGAACGGTGCAACGTTGCGCCGCAGCAGCCGCTGCCACGACAACTCGCCCAGGATCTGTCGCTTGAGCGAGGCCGTCGATGATCCGATCGAGGTGAGGTACGCGTCCATAGCGGCGACGTTCTGACCGAAGTTCTGCGCCGCCACGCGGGCGTAAGTCTGATCGACTTCGGCGGGAAGTACTTCGATTTCCTGCGCCTTGGCTTCCTGGATCTGCAGCGTTTCGTCGATCAGATTTCGCAGCACCTGGGTGCGCAGGCGCTGCAATTCCTCGGGCGCAACTTCGCCTTTCGAAGCGGCGACCACCAGCGCGGCGCGCTGGTCCACATCAGTGCCGGTGATGATCTGTCCGTTGATCACCGCGGTCGGCTTGCGAACGTTGGGATCGCTTTTCCCGAGGATTGTGACGTCTTCGGGAATGTCGAGCCCGCCGGCTGCCGCTTCCGCCGACTGCGCGGATACGGCGATCGGCGAGGCGACAAGCGAAACCGCGGCGAGGCCGCAAAGCAGTCTGGAAAAAGTCTGGTCGATCACGCTGTCATCCGTTTCGGGCAGGACGCATCGCGCGCCCCCTCATCGGCCTGGGCAAGTGCCGTCGAACGGCTGAACCCAAGCTGAGTGCGGGGCCGGATAGCGCGTTTGCGCCATGCTGCCAACGGCCTAGCGGAACCCCAGGTTACGCAGCGCGAAATAGAGCTGGAAAGTATTCCCGCGCCGGGCATCGCCCTGGTCGAGATAGTCGCGCCGCCAGGTGACGCCCATCTCAAGACAGTCGTCGCGATACGCGACGCCGAGACGGGTGCGAATGGGGTCGAAGCCATCCGAATTGAACGTGGGATCTTCTGCCCGGTCGGTCAGGTTGAACACGCCCGCGCCGAACACCGACCAGTAACGGGCGAACGCCACCCGGGCTGCAATGCGCATTTCCTCGCGATCGCGCAGATCCTCGATGGTGGGCGAAATGTCGCGATTGAGCCGCAGATAGCCAATCTCGGCGTACGTCCTGCTCGACCCCACGGTCGCGTCGATCTCGTTCCGGCGGACCGCGAGACTATCCTTGTCGAGTCTGAACCGGTGCGTCAGCTTGACGAAATCCTTGTATCGAACGTCCGTTCGACCGACGAAATCGGATACACGTTCGGACAGCCCGGTCCCGTCGGGCAGGATCGAGCCGCCATTGTTGAGCCGATAGGACTGGCCGATCGTGGTGCTGATGCGCCAGTTGCGCCGGGTGAATTCCCAGTCGACCCCATAGGTCACGCGCGGTCGATCCTCGATCCGATCGTATCCGGGGAAGCGATTGAGGGCGAACAGGTTGGAATCTTCCAGGTCGATCGCGCGCGCATCCTCGTTGGGTACCGCGAGGTTCTTGATCGGCGGCGTGAGTACCAGCTGCACCCGCGGGGTCAGCACTTGCGTGCCGCCAAGAAAACGGCCGACGAACGGCCATTCGAGGTCTGCCGCGGCCAGTGCCACGCCGCGCGCCTCCCAGCCGGGATTTCCGCGATAGATCGCTGTCGCAGTCAGGCCATTCTCGTCGGAGTGATACACATCGCCGCGGACGAGGGCAGTGAGCGTGAGCAGCTGGCCCCATCCGGTTACCCGTCGCAAATCCCACCGTGCGCCGGCGATCGCGCGCTGGGTGTCCTGCCCCTCGGGCCGGTAGAGCGCCAAGGTGTTGGCCATCAGTTCGACCTTGCCGCCCAGGATCGGATCGTCGATCCGCCTGCGGTAGTCGATCAGCGGCAAGGCGATCGGCACCTGGCCTTGCGGTACCCCGAGACGGAGCGTCTGGGTCGCGAAGCCCGAGACTGCAAAGTACGAATCGAGGTCGATCCGTTCGAGTTCGAACATCGAGCGGAGGCGATCGTCGCGGCTGATGTCGTAGCGCCGCAGGAATGTGCGGTCCGTGGTACGCCGGGCCGAGAAATTGAGGCTCCAGTTGGGATCGAACTGGAACCGGCCGTTGGCGAACAGGTAGCCGCGAAAGTCGTCCTGCGGGGTCAGCATCGTGCCGCTCGGATCGAACCGGCGGCTGACGGTGCCGTATCCGGTAACCTGATAGGCGCCGAGCCCGGTCAGGTGTCGCCATTGCGCGCTGACCATCGGCGGGGCCTCGGTGAATGCGTAAGCGCTGAGTGTCAGATCCTTGTCCGGTGCGACGTTGAGATAATAACTGCCGCTCACCTCGAAACCGTTGTTGCGCGAAAACTGCAGGTCGGGAACGAGGAAGCCTGAGACCGCGCGTCCATCCGTCCTGATCGCCAGCCCCGGTAACGGGATCAGTCTGGCGCCGAACAATTCGAGGAAAGCGCCACGAAAGCGCACCCGCTTGTCGGCAGGAGAATAGACCACCCTGTCGGCCGTGATCCGCCAGCTCGGCTCCTTCGGACAACCCTCGGTGGTGACCACATCGCACCCCGTATAGGCCGCGCGGGTCAGCTCGATCGTGCCGTCGGCCTGACGGACACCGCTGGCCGCGGCGAGCCTGCCGCCTTCGCGCAGCGCGAGCAGGAGATCCTCCATCGCGCCGGCTTCGAACTTGTCGGTCAGCTCGATCCGGCTGGTGTAAAGCTGGTTGCCGTCCTCGTCGACGAAGCGGACATTGCCGCTGCCGACGATCTCGCCGGTCTTGCGGTTCCAGGTCACCTGGTCGGCGCGAACCGACTTGTCCTCGCTGCGCAAGACCACCGCACCGCTGGCGGTCACGGTGTCGGCGTTCTCGTCGTAGGCGACTTCGTTGGCTTCGAAGTTGATCTGCCGATCACTGGTTGGTGACGGGGGCAGGGTGGCCGGATCGATCGGCGGCAAGGGGGTCGAAAGCGGCGGAGGGGAACCCTCGGGCGCCTGGGTCGAGCCCATGGCCTCGGTCGCTCCGTCCTGGGCGAATACGGGGCCGGCAACCAGTGCCGCAGCCAGCGCCGCCGCGCTTGCGAGGCCGAATCTCGTGCGCGAACCAAGACACCTCCGCGACTTGCGCGTCGGGCGGGGCAAGCGGCGGAAGGTGGCTTGCTGCGATCCGTTCGAAGCGGGGAGCATCGCTTGCCTATCGCAGCACTGCCGCCTAATCGCAATCGCCATTGCCGTCCCATTTTGCCCCGGTGCGCTTGCCTGCGTCGAACCCTTGGGGCCCCGCCTAATTCCGGAGTGTTCATGAACATCGAATTTGCTGCCGCCGTTCCTGCAGGAACCCCGATCGTCGCCCGTGTCGTCGATCAGGATGCACTTCCCGATGGCCTTGAGCCGACGCTGGCTGCAGGCGCGAAGGCAGCGCGCTTCAAGGGCCGGCCCGGGCAGGTGTTCGACGGGTTCGCCGAACGAGGCGGAGAAGTCGTGCGAGTGGTCCTCACCGGCGCCGGTGAGACGGGCGACGAGGCGCGCACCGCCAACCTCGAGAAGGCGGGCGGCGCGCTCGCGGCGCGGTATTCCTGCTCGGGCGCCGAATCGATCGCGATCGAGGCCGCTGGCCTGAGTGCCGAGGAAGTCGCCAGCGTGCTGATGGGCTTGCGCCTGCGCGCGTGGCGCCATGATATCTATCGCACCCGTTTGAAGGACGAGCAAAAGGTCACGCTCGCGCGGGCGGTTGTCATCGGCGCGCCAGAGGGCACCGAGGCGGCGTGGGCCGATGCGGCGTCGCTCGCCGAAGGTATCGATCTGACCCGCGAATTGGTCACCGAACCCGCCAACGTCATCTATCCCGAATCGTTCGTCGATCGAGTTCGCGGTCCGTTCGAGGCGGCCGGTCTCGAAGTCACCGTGCTCGGGGTCGAGGAAATGACCAAGCTCGGCATGGGCGCGCTGCTCGGTGTGGGGCAGGGATCGGACCGCCCATCGCGATTGCTCGCGGTAAAGTGGAACGGCGGCGAGAAGGGCGCCCGCCCGATGGCATTTGTCGGCAAGGGCGTGACCTTCGACACCGGCGGGATCAGCATCAAGCCAGGTCCCGGCATGGGCGACATGAAGTGGGACATGGGCGGCGCGGGCGCAGTGGCCGGAGCGATGCTCGCGCTGGCCAAGCGCAAGGCCAAAGCCAACGTCGTGGGCGTGATGGGACTGGTCGAGAACATGCCTGATGGAAAGGCCATGCGGCCGGGCGATGTTCTGACTTCGATGAGCGGCCAGACCATCGAGGTGCTCAATACCGACGCCGAAGGCCGACTGGTGCTGTGCGACGCGATCACCTGGGTGCAAAAGGAGCATGATCCGATCGCGATCGTCGATCTGGCTACCTTGACCGGCGCCATGCTGATCAGCCTCGGTTTCGAGCAGGGCGGCGTGTTTTCAAACGACGATACGCTGGCCGAGGCGATGCTGGCTGCCGGCAGGAAGAGTGGCGACAAGCTGTGGCGGATGCCCCTGGGGGCCGCGTACGACAAGCTGATCGATTCGCCGATCGCCGACATGCAGAACATCGGCCCGCGAGAGGGCGGTTCGATCACCGCGGCGCAGTTCATCCAGCGCTTTGTCGACAAGGGCCGTCCGTGGGCGCACTGCGATATCGCGGGAATGGTGTGGTCGGCCAAGCCGGGCGCGACATGGGACAAGGGCGCGACCGGCTACGGCGTGCGTTTGATCGATCGCTATGTCCGGGACGTATTGGAGAGCTGACAGCAGGCTTCGCCATGCAACTCGACTTCTGGCAATTCTCACAAGGGCCGGTGGAGCGGATCGTCGCCCTTATCGCGGAGCGGGCGCTGGCCGGGGACAGGCGATTGGTGGTCGTCGATCGCGACACGGAGCGGCGCGGCATGATCGCCCGGGCGTTGTGGGAAGCGAGCCCGGAGGCATTTCTTGCCAACGGCGAGGCGAGCGAAGCCCACGCCGAACGACAGCCGATCGTGCTGGCCGCCGACTGCCAGGCGCCCAACGGCGCGCGCTTCGCGGTTCTTGCCGACGGCGAATGGCGCGAGGCCGGCGAAAGGTTTGATCGCACCATACTCCTGTTCGGAGAAGCCCAGGTCGAGGCGGCGCGAGGCGTCTGGCGCCAGTTCGACGCACGTGACGACGTCACCCGCGGCTACTTTGCGCAGGAGGACGGGAAATGGGTCAAGAAGGCGTGACCCTTGCGCGCACCTTGGTGCCTCGCTAGGGGCGCGCGCAATTCCCCCACAGCGTTTTGAAGGACTCTTCCCATGGCGGTTACCCGCACCTTTTCGATCATCAAGCCCGATGCCACCCGCCGCAACCTGACCGGCGCGGTGACCAAAATGCTCGAGGATGCGGGCCTGCGCGTCATTGCGTCGAAGCGCATCCAGATGAGCCGCGCACAGGCCGAGGGCTTCTATGCCGTCCACAAGGAGCGCCCCTTCTTCGGCGAACTGTGCGATTTCATGACCAGCGGCCCGGTGGTGGTTCAGGTGCTCGAGGGCGAGGATGCCGTTAAGACCAATCGCGACGTCATGGGTGCGACCAACCCGACCGACGCGGCGGAGGGCACGATCCGCAAGACCTTCGCCGAAGGAATCGAGGCGAACTCGGTCCATGGTTCGGATTCGGAAGAGAACGCTCGCATCGAGATCGATTATTTCTTCACGCCCGAAGAGATCGTCGGCTGACTCGATCGGCAAGGCCGGGGCGCTCATTCCCGGTTATCAATTGATATAGCGGTTATGCCCCGGCCCATGGTATCGGACGCGATGCTGTGGGGTCGGGGAATAAAGTGCAAAGCACTGGCGGCGCGTTTCGTCGCCGCCGTCAACGCGCATGATGCCGACGCGCTGGGCGACCTGGTCACCGACGATTTCACCTACATCGACAGCTGGCGCGAAGGCGTCACTGGCCGCGACCGGGTGGTTGAGGGCTCGCGCCAATTGTTCCTCGCCGATCCCGGCTTTCGGATTGAGGTCGAGTCGGCAAGCTACAGCGATCCGTTCGCGCTGCTGCGTGGCTGGGTGAACAGCGCCAATCCCGATGTCGGACGCCGCCGCGCGGTCTGGCGCGCACGCTGCCAGAACGGACGAATCGCCGAATGGCAGGCGTGGGCCGAAGGACGTCCGCCGCCGCTCAATCGCACGTTTTCTCCCGAAGCCACAATCGATATGTCCGATCGCGCTCCGGAGGTTCCGGGAACCCCCTGACGCGCGTTCGACAGTGCGGTTTCTCGCACCGCCGAATCGTGATAGCTTGGCGCCCGCGGGTCGCCTCCTTCGTAGGAGGGATGGCATGACACGCTCGCTTGCCTTGGCCACCGCAATATTATGCTACACGGCCTTCTTCGCATCCTTTGTGTACCTGATCGGCTTCGTCGCCGGGCTCGACGTGTTGCCCAGCCACGTTGACAAGGGCCTCGCCGCGTCGCCGACCATCGCCGCGTTCATCGATATCTCGCTGATCGCGCTGTTTGGTGTGCAGCACTCGGTCATGGCGCGTCCGGCGTTCAAGGCGGCGTGGACGCGCACGGTGTCACCTGCGATCGAGCGGTCGATCTATTGCCTGGCATCCGCGCTGTGCCTGATCCTGCTCTATACGTTCTGGCACCCGATTCCCGGGACCGTGTGGTCGGTGGAGAATCCCGCCGCGCGGATGATTATCTGGGGCCTGTTCCTGCTCGGCTGGACGATCCTGTTCATCGCCACCTGGCTGATCAGTCATTTCGAGCTGTTCGGGATTGCGCAGGCCTGGCGGCACTTCCGCAAGACAGAGGCACCCGCGCAGCCGTTTCGTACGCCGTTCCTCTACAACTGGGTTCGGCACCCGATCTACAGCGGTTTCCTGCTGGCGTTCTGGGCGACGCCGCACATGACCTTCGGGCACCTTCTGCTGGCGATCGGCTTTTCGGCGTATGTCTTCATCGGCATCGCTCACGAAGAACGCGACCTGATCGGACATTTCGGCGACTCCTACGTCGAGTATCGCAAGCGGGTCGGGATGGTGATCCCGGGAGTGGGCCGACGAGCGTGAGCGTTGGCTAGAACGCGTCCGCGGCGTCGATCAGACTGGTGAGCTTCTTCGGCGCGACTGCGCGCCAGCTGCGTGACAGCCAGTCGTCGATCGAATCCCAGTCCGTATCGCCAAGGTCGAGCCGGATGCCGATCCACTCGGCCCCGAAGTAGGCCGGACGGTAGAACCGATCGGGATCGTTCTCGATCAATTGTGCCTGCTCATCTTCGCCGCTGATCTTGGCCAGCAGCGCGGTCTTGCCGTCACCGTGGTGATCGGCCGAGACCCAGGCGAACTTCTTGCCCTTGACGATACCGAAGCAGGGCATGCCGTGGCTGGTCGTCTCCTCGGCTTGCGGAAGCGCCAGCGCACGGGTCCGCACTTGCGCGATCAGCCAATCTGCCTCGAACGGGCGCGAGACAAAATCCGACAGAACGCGGGCGTAGAGCTGGTGCTCTGCGAACAGCACGCGCGCCGCAAGCGATGCCTCGTCGTCGTCCGGCAGAACCGCAACTTCCAGCTGGCCGAGCACTTCGCCCGCATCGAGCTCGTCCGTCACCAGATGGACCGAGCATCCGGCCGTCGCATCACCTGCCGCCAGCGCCTCGCGATGAGGGCGGAGCCCGCGGTACTTGGGCAACAGCGACGGGTGGATATTGAGGATTCGTCCGCTCCACGCCGCGACGAAGCGATCGCCCAGCACCCGCATGTAGCCGGCGAGCGCGACGTATTGGGCGCCGCTGGCACGGATGGCCTCGTCCATCGCGGCATCGTGCGCGGTGCGGTCCATCCCCTGGTGCTCCAGAGCGAACGTCGGCACGTTTTCCGCTTCGGCGATCCTGAGGCCGGCCGCCTGTGCATCGTTGCTGGCGACGAGCACGATCTCGTATGGCGCACCCGGAAGTCGGCTGGCGTAAAGCAGGGCGGCCATATTGGTCCCGCTGCCGGACAGTAATACCGCGACTTTCGCCGGCTCACGCAAGATGACGCGCTTCCCACGCCTCTCGCGCGCTCCACGTGTCGAGGCCGCCGCGAACGGTGCAGCCGCGCGGACCCTCGATCACCTCGCCGATCCGGCTTACGCCTTCGCCTTCTGCCTCGAGTTCGGCGGCCACTTCGCGTGCCAGTTCGGGGGTCACGGCCAGCACCATTCCGATCCCGCAATTGAACGTGCGCGCCATTTCGCCGGGCTCGATCGCGCCCTGCGATTGCAGGAATGCCATCAGCCGTGGCTGCTCCCACGCATCGGCGTCGATCACCGCGTGCGCGCCGTCGGGTAGCACGCGGGGGACGTTTTCAAGCAAGCCGCCGCCGGTGATGTGCGCCAGCGCGTCGATCTTCCCGGCGCGAACCAAAGGCAGCAGCGTGCGCACATAGATCCGGGTGGGCGCGATCAACGCGTCGATCAAAAGCGTTTCGGAATCGAACAGGGCGGGGCGATCGAGCCGCCATCCCTTGTCGGCGGCGAGCCGGCGCACCAGCGAATAGCCGTTCGAATGGACGCCGGTGCTGGCGAGGCCCAGCAAGACGTGCCCGGGTGCGACCTTGGCGCCGGTCACCTGCTCTCCGCGTTCGACCGCCCCGACGCAGAATCCCGCCAGGTCGTAATCGCCGGCCTGGTACATACCGGGCATCTCGGCGGTCTCGCCGCCGATCAACGCGCAGCCGGCGTCCTTGCACCCATTCGCGATCCCCGCGACCACCCGCTCGGCGATTCCGCCTTCGAGCTTGCCGGTGGCAAAGTAGTCGAGGAAAAACAGCGGCTCGGCGCCCTGGACGATCAGGTCGTTGACGCACATCGCGACCAGATCGATGCCCACCGTGTCGTGCCGGTCATGCTCGATCGCAAGCTTGAGCTTGGTACCGACGCCATCATTTGCGGCCACCAGCAGCGGATCGCGGTATCCTGCCGCGCGCGGATCGAAGAATCCTCCGAATCCGCCCAGTTCGCTCGTCGCGCCGGGGCGGGCGGTGGCCTTGGCGAGCGGAGCGATCGCGCGGACCAGCGCGTTGCCCGCGTCGATCGAAACGCCGGCATCGGCGTAAGTGTAGGGGCTGTTGCGGCGCGGTTCGTCGCTCATTGCAGCCGCCTAGTGATAACGCGCTTGGATTTCCATGACCGTTTCGGCAAAAGGCGCGGAAATCTCCCCGATGGCCAGCTTTCCCACCCTTCCGCGCGATCCGCGCCGCGCCGCCCTGATCGGCATCGCTGCGCTTGCCGCACTGGCGCTGGCGATGCTCGGCGGCAAGGCGTTGCTGGCGCAGATCGCGGGCGATCGCGGAATCGCCGCCGTCGCCGCCTCGGGCGATATCCAGGTCGGCGGTATCGAGGTCGACGTCACCGCCAAGACCGCCGAGGAAGCGCGCGAGCAGGGCTGGCGCGAGGCCATGAAACTCGCCTGGAAGAAGATCGACGGGCCGGCGATTCCCGATGGACAGCTCTATTCGCTGGTGTCGTCGGTGGTGGTCGAGAGCGAGGAACTGGGCGCCAACCGCTATATCGGGCGTCTCGGCATCGTGTTCGATCGTACGCGAGCAGGCGGGTTGCTCGGCCGCGGCGAGGCGGTGCAGCATTCGGCCCCGCTGCTGTTGGTGCCGGTCACGTTCACCGCCGGCGCGCAGACCGTCTACGAGATCCGCAACCCGTGGCAGCGCGCGTGGGCCGAGTATCAACCGGGGGCGAGCCGGATAGACTACGTCCGTCCATCGGGCGCAAACAGCGATTCGCTGCTTCTCACCTATGGTCAGACCACACGCCGGAGCCGCACCTGGTGGCGCAACGTGCTCGACCAGTTCGGCGCGAGCGACGTGCTGATCGCGATCGCCAAGCTCGATCACCAGTATCCCGGCGGGCCGGTGCAGGGCACTTTCACCGCGCGCTATGGACCGGACGATACCTTCCTCGGCAGCTTCACCCTCGTCGCGCCAAGTCAGGATGCCTTGCCCAAGATGCTCGACAAGGCCGTGCTGCGGTTCAACACGATTTACGAGCAGGCGCTCGCGGACGGCAGGCTCAAGCCCGACCCGACGCTCAACCTGGGCACCGTGCAGATCGATCCGATGATCCAGCGTCTGATCGATCTCGGCCGGGCAGCCGACGCACAGGAACGCGCCAATGCGGCAGCGCGCGCGGCGGCGGAGACCAGCGCTGCAACGCCCACTCCCACCGAGACCGGCCCGCCGGCGGTGGTGTCGAGCTTTACGGTGCAGGTCGCCACGCCCGATGCCGCCGCCTTCGAAGGCGCGGTGGCATCGGTTCGCGCGGCGATCGGCGTGCGCGGCGCGGCGGTCACCAGCACCGCGATTGGCGGCACTTCGGTGATGAACGTGAGTTTCGCCGGCGATGCGGCAGGGCTGGCGGCGGCGCTGCGCGCGCGCGGCTACACCGTCCGCCAGTCGGGCAACGCGCTCTCGATCAACCGGTAGGAGACGCCCGGCGATGAGCCAGATCGCGCTGCCGCTGACCACGCGGCGGGCGGACGACCCGGCGCGGATCGTGGTCGGCAACGCCAACCGCTCGGCGGTCGACGCGCTGGGTGAGCCGGCGGCCTGGCCCTACGGCACGGCCATCCTGGTTGGGCCCGCGCGCAGTGGCAAGTCGCTGCTCGCGCGGTGGGCTGCGTCATCAGGCGAGATCGACCTGATCGACGATGCCGATTCGCTGGACGAGACCGAACTGTTCCATCGCTGGAACCGTGCGCAGGAAAGCCGCCGTGCGCTGTTGTTAGTGGCCGGCCGCGACCCTTGGGACATCGCCCTGCCGGATTTGCGCAGCCGGCTCTCCGCGGCCCTTCATGCCGAGATCGGCCAGCCCGACGACGAGATGGTCGGCGCGCTGATCGCGACGCACGCCGAGGCGCGATCCCTTGCACTGGGCGAGGGCGCGCTTACCTACCTCGTACCGCGCCTCGAGCGCAGCTTTGCCGGGATCGAGGCGGTGGTCGCCGCGATCGACAGGTTGAGCCTCGAACGCAAGATTCCGCCGACCCAATCGGTCTGGCGGGACGCGCTCGAGACCGTTCAGGGTGCGGAGCAGCCACGCTTGCTTTGAGGCGTGATTGGTGGGAGTCTCGCGTGCAATGTTCGATCGACTGACCGAGTATCTCGACTCCATCCGGGCACGCGATCCCGCGCCCCGGTCGCGATGGGAAATTCTGCTCTATCCGGGCGTGCTTGCGCTGGGGCTTCACCGCGGGGCGCACTGGCTTTACGAGGCGCGGCTCTATTTTCTGGCTCGCCTGGTCAACCACTTCAGCCGGTTCCTGACCGCGATCGACATTCACCCGGGTGCCGTGATCGGGAAGAACCTGTTCATCGACCACGGCTTCACGGTGATCGGCGAGACCGCCGAGATCGGCAACGACGTCACCATCTACCAGTGCGTTACGCTCGGCGGCACCAATCCCACGAACGGCGTCGGTGGCAAGCGGCACCCGAGCGTGCGCGATAATGTGATCATCGGATCGGGCGCGCAGATCATCGGGCCGATCACGTTGGGTGAGCGGTCGCGAATCGGCGCCAACGCGGTGGTGACCGACGACGTGCCGGAAGGCGCAACGATGATCGGGCTCAAGGCGCGCTCGACGCTGGTCCCTGCCGAGCAGTGGATCAAGGAATTCATACCCTACGGAACCCCGTGCGATGAACCGTGCGCGCCGAGCCGGGACTGCGTCGAAAAGCTCGAGAGCGAGTTGGCCGCGATGCGCGCGGAAATCGCCGAGCTTAAGGCGGCGCTGCCTGCGTCCGCACCCATGACCGCCAAGCGCAGTGGAGCCAAGCGCGGATGAGCTTCCATCCGGGCAGCGGCTCGGTTGTCCCCTTTCCCGGCCGCGTTCCCCATCAGATCGGCTTTGAACGCACCGAGCTCATGCGCATCCTCGATCTCTACGGCCGTATGGTCGCCGCCGGCGAATGGCGCGATTACGCGATGGACTTCACCCGCGATTTCGCTGCCTTTGCCGCCTTCCGCCGCGCCGCCGAGCGCCCGCAGGCTCGGATCGAGAAGCGGCCCTCGCTACGCGCCCGCCAGGGCATGTGGACCTTGTTCGGCGAACACGGTCAGGTCCTCAAGCGCGGCCACGAGCTTGCCGGAGTGCTGGCACCGGTCGAGCGTCGCCTGGTGAAGGCGGTTGGGGACTAGGCCGGCAGATCCCGGGATGTCACGGCCACGCTGTTGCGTGACCTGAAGGTCGTGGTCAGGACGGATTGGGTCACCGGCGCCGATATCCGGGTTTCTCGGCGCCGGTTAGAAATTGTCAGGCCGAGACGAACGCGATCCCCGACACCGGCAGGCGCGCCTGCACGTTGCCCGGCAGTATGGCGACCACCGAGCGGCGGATCGGGGTCCAGAATGCGCTCAGAAGACGTCACAGCGCGGAGAGGCCGTCGCCAACGCGGGCGGAGCGATGTTGAGCTCGACAGCACCGCAAAGCTCAAGCGGTCTCGAACGGATAGCCTCGGCGGCGAGGACATATGCCAGCGCCGCAGCGGGACACCGCCGTTCATCGCCAGGGAGACGAATTTCCGACGAGCTAACCACCAAGACGCCAATACCCCAAAGCCGATGTCCTCGTGGGGAGGAGCCAATCGGGAAATAACGGAGCGCGACATGCGGAGCGGAAGATAGGTGCAAGCCGAAGAGGCGACTCAGGCGAAATCGCCAGCGTGGTGCGGAATCGGACTCACTTGAGTCCGCACTCGCATCGCCGAAGCGAATGTAAGGTAACCGGATGGCCAGGGGCCAGCCTTCATCGTGCCGACTGGAATACCAGCGCTTGCTGCAGTCCGCGGGTTCTGGGTCGAGGCGACGGAAGGCATTTCAGTTCGCATGGCAGGCAAGGAGCCATCGCGATCAAGTCAGGCGGCGGTTGCCGGGACGAATTTTGGAGACCGGGGAGCCCAAATGGGTTTGCGATACAGACGCAGAGCCGGACTTTCCTCGTAAAGGGAACGGGTTTCTTGGGGCATTTCGGATTCCCCCTAAAGCGTGACGGGCGAACGATCGCCGTTCTGGAGTTTTTTTCTGCTTCGGAAGCGCGACCTGAGCCAGAGTCTTCTCCTCACTGTCCGCGCCTAGGCGAGCAAGTCGGCCGCTTTTTGAGCGTAAGCGCATGCAGGACCACCAGGGCCTGTTGATCACGAGCTGAATCACCGCGTTAAAAATATCTTGAGCGTCGTCCAGGCAGTTGCTCAACAAACCCTTCGGCGCGCTAGCTCGGTGGAGCAGGCCTACGAGGATTTGCGTGGGAGACTGATGGCGATCGCCCAGGCTCAAGATGTGCTCGTTTCGCAAAATGCCTCGGGCGCGACACTTGAGGAGATCATTATCGGGGCCCTGCGAGGTTCCGGTGTAGACGTCGATCGTGTAGAAATGTCAGGTACCGAGGTCCGCGTTTCCACGGGGAACGCCGTAACCGTTTCGCTCGCTATTCATGAGCTCTGCACCAATGCGCTAAAGTATGGATCGCTCTCCAACGAACTCGGAAGCGTCAAAATAACGTGGGATTTTTACTCCGTGGACTCTGAGGTGAATTTCCGATTTCATCTGGCGAGAAGAAGGGGGTCCATCCATTATCCCTCCGCAACGCAAAGGCGACCAGTGAGGAGCGAGGCTTGGCAGGCGATGGGGGGCGACGGCGCTTGAGTGTGCACCATTCGGCCTCATCTGCAGATCCACCGGGCCGGTGGCGATTGACGCTGTCGAGACCGACAATACGAACCGGAGCGACTAGCTTTTGTTTCCCACGGAACGCTTGGCGAGATCTTGAGTTTTTTGCGCAAACTGGAGCGAAATTTCAATCATGGATGTTCAACCTCTCCTCGTCGTGGAGGATGAGACGCTTATCCGACTTGGATTGGTCGACCTTTTTGAGACCGGCGGATTCACTGTAAGTGATGCTGCTGATGGAAAGGCGGCGATCGATGCCATTGAGCGTCTTAACACACTTTGTGGCCTGGTTACTGATGTCAACTTAGGGTCCGAGGCAAATGGTTGGTCAGTAGCTCGCCAAGCACGAAAGAAATTTCCTGATCTGGCTGTTGTATACATCATGGCGACAGCGTCTCGGAATGGCCATCCGAAGGTGTGCCGAACAGCGCCATAGTGCAGAAGCCTTTTGCCGACGCGCAAATAGTAACCGCCGTTACGGCGCAGCTGCTGCATTCAGGGCCTCAATCCGGGCAATCTGACGTGGCCACCTCGCAGTGAGGCTGGTCAAGACGAGTCAAATGGGCAGCTATTAATCATTAGTACCGTGTGGCGGCGTCCCACTCCTCGCCGGACGACCTGACTGTACCGGCCATGCCTGATAGCAGACGAAGCGGGATTCTCCCGCTTGCCCTGCGGACCGACCAGGCTCGCCGCTCGGCGCAGCGACCGCCAGGCCCCTCGTGGAGCCCGAGAGAACATCTGATTCGTGCGTTGGTCGATCGGGCCGAAATCAGCCCCGGGTCGACTTCGGCGCGGCGTCGCCCATGACCTTCTGCATCGCCGTCATGATCGCACCCGACTGCTCGCTACCCGAGTTGGGCGAGCGCAGGTTGTTCTGCGCGGAAATCTCGTCCCAGTGTGCGGCGAAACCTTCGACGGTGCGCTCACCGTCGGGCAGCCAGACCGCATCGTTCATCATCACCCAGGCCGAGTGATAACCGCCCCCTCCGGCGCCGACGATCGCGTTGGTGGGAGCATCCTCGCTGACCAGGTAGAGCGCGGCGGGCACAACGTTCTCGGGCGCGAACAGCTTGAACGCCTGTTCGGGGAACAGATCCTCGGTCATGCGGGTGCCGGCGACCGGGGCCAGCGTGTTGACCTTGATCCCGTACTTGGCGCCCTCAAGCTGAAGCGTCTTGGTCAGGCCTGCGAGGCCGAGCTTGGCCGCGCCATAATTGGCCTGGCCGAAGTTGCCGAACAGCCCGGTGGACGATGCAGTCATCAGGATGCGGCCATAGGCCTGCTCGCGCATCAGTTCCCAGCACGCCTTGGTCGCGAACGCCGATCCGTTGAGATGCACGTCGACCACGAATTCGAAGTCGGCCGGCTCCATCTTGGCGAACGTCTTGTCGCGCAGCACCCCGGCGTTGTTGATCAGCACGTGGACGCCGCCCCACTTCTGCTTGGCGTCGGCAACCATCTTTTCCATCTGTTCGTATTCGGTGACCGAGGCGCCGTTGGAAATCGCCTCGCCACCGGCACGTTCGATTTCCTCGACCACCTGCAGCGCCATATCCGAATGACCCGTGCCATCGCGCGCGCCGCCCAGGTCGTTGACCACGACCTTTGCGCCGCGGCGGGCCAGTTCGAGCGCGTACGCGCGGCCCAGGCCTCCGCCCGCGCCGGTGACGATGGCGACCTTGTCCTTGAACGAGATGGTCATGGCGTATTTCCTCCGATTGGCGGCGCGTCTGGGTTTACGCGCCCGTAAAGTGCGAAGCGGCGTTGGCACCAACCGCCGCGCGATGCAACCGGCCTAGAGCGCTTCGAGCACCGGGATCAGCTCGGCGAATGATCCGATCAGCGCGTCGCCGCCCAGTTCGGCCGGCGGCCTGTCGCAATAGCCGTACGCCGCAACCACCACCGGCACGCCCGCCGCGCGCGCCGACTGCACATCGTAGCTGCTGTCTCCGATATACACGAAGCTGCCGCCGCCAAGCCGGGCGCGTGCTTCGATCAATGGATCGGGAGCGGGCTTCGATCGCCCCTTGCCCAGGGTATCGCCGCCGAGGATCACCTCGAAATGGCGGGCAAGATCCAGCCGGTTCAGGATCGTCCGGGCGAAGCTTTCGAACTTGTTGGTGATCAGTGCCAGCCGAACTCCGTGTTCGGTCAGCCGATCAAGCGCTTCATTGACGCCGTCATACGCCCGCGTGTGGACGCAGTTGTTCTCGGCATAATATGCCAGCAGCGCCTTGTAGAGCACGCGAAACTGATCGTCCGGCAACCCGCCGCGACTATCGGTCACCCGCTTGAGCATCATCTTCGCGCCGCCGCCGATAAGATCTTCGATCTCCTCGACCGGCACAGGCTGCTGCCCTCCGACCACCAAAGCGTGGTTGACCGCCGCGCCCAGGTCGCGGTGGGTATCGAGCAGTGTGCCGTCGAGATCGAACCCGACTATGTCGAACGGAAAATCGGCCATCGGCAGCGGCGATACCCTGCATTCTTCCAACCGCAACCAATTGGTGCCATTGGCGCCCAAATGAGAGATTTCGCCGCCGTCATCCTTGCCGCGGGCAAGGGCACTCGCATGAAGAGCACGCTGCACAAGGTGCTGCATCCGATCGGCGGACGGCCGATGCTTCATCACCTGATGGCGAGCGTGGACGAACTCGGTCCCCAGCATACGGTAGTGGTGGTCGGCAGCGGTCGCGAACAAATCGAAGCTGCGGTTCAGGATCGCGCGACCACGGCGCTCCAGGAACCGCAACTGGGCACCGGGCACGCGGTTCAACAAGCGGGTGAGAGCCTGGCGGGTTTCTCGGGCGATGTCCTGATTCTCTATGGCGACGTGCCGTTCGTTCGCGCCGAAACCATGCGCCGGATGCTTGATCGGCTTCACGCACAGGACGCGCCGGCGGTGGTGGTGCTCGGCTTCGAGCCCGCCGATACGCTCCAGTACGGCCGTGTGATCGCCGGCCCCGACGGCACGATCGAGAAGATGGTCGAGCACAAGGATGCGAGCGATGCAGAGCGCGCATGCCGGCTGTGCAATTCCGGCCTGATGGCGGCCCGGAGGGAGGACCTTTTCGCGCTGCTCGACCGGGTCGGCAACGACAATGCGGCGGGGGAATATTACCTCGTCGATGTGGTCAATATCGCGCGCGCGGACGGTCGCCACAGCGCGGTCGTGGTAACTGACGATCCGGGTGAAGTTGCCGGCATCAATTCGCGCGGCGAGCTCGCCGAAGCGGAAGCGCAGTGGCAGGACTTCAAGCGCGAAGAGGCGATGGCTGGCGGCGCCTCGCTGCGCGCGCCGGGGACGGTATTCTTCAGCTGGGACACCGCGCTCGGCCGCGACGTGACGGTTGAGCCCAATGTAATTTTCGGCCCCGGCGTGAGCGTGGCCGACGGCGCGACCATCCGCGGCTTCTCTCACCTCGAAGGCGCAAGTGTGGGCGAGCGCTGCGAGGTCGGACCGTTCGCGCGCCTGCGCCCGGGAGCGGTGATGGAAATGGGCGCCAAGGTCGGCAACTTCGTCGAGATGAAGAAGGCGATCCTGGGCGAAGGCGCGAAGGCCAGTCACCTGACCTATCTCGGCGACGCGGAAGTTGGCGCGGGCGCTAATATCGGCGCGGGCACCATTACCTGTAATTACGACGGATACTTCAAGTACAAGACCGTGATCGGCCCGCGTGCCTTCATCGGCTCGAACAGCGCGCTGATCGCCCCGGTGCGGATCGGCGCGGACGCGATCGTTGCCGCGGGCAGCGCGGTCAGCCGCGACGTCGCCGACGGCGAATTGCGTCTGGTACGGGCCGAACAATTGGTGAAGCCGGGCTGGGCTGACCGCTTTCACGATGCGATGAAGAAGAAGAAAGCCGAAAAGACCCGCAGTTAGCGCCGAAGCGGCTTTTCTTTGGCAAGGTGATTGCGGATCGCAGTGGCTGCGACACCTGCCTGTCCCATCGCGTGGCTGATCTGATCGAGCCCGAGCACGACATCGCCTGCGCCGAACAGGCCGGGGACGTCGGTTTCGAAGTGGTCATCGACGATCACGCAGCCCTCGTCGGTCGTGCGTGCACCGGCCAGCTTGGCGAGCTCGGACCGAACGTGGCTCCCGAGCGCGGGATAGACGCTGTCGAACGCCATCCGCTTGTCGAGGGTGTCGAATGCGAGCTTGTCGCCCTCGATCGCGAAGCCGCCGCAAGGACCCGATTCCCGGGCGATGCCGGCTTCATCGAGCTGTGTGATGCATTCGTCGTCGAGATCGTGGTCTCCATGGGGAGAGATCAGGGTCAGATCGGCAGTAAAACCGCGCAGGAACAATGCCTCGGAAGTGCCGTGTTTGCTGGTGCCGATCACCCCGACCCGCTTGTCGGTTACTTCGTAGCCGTCGCACACCGGGCAATAGCGCAGCAGCCCGCGCGCGAGGGCCTGGTCATGGACATCGTCCGCCAAGGCGTCCGGTCGGCGGTTGACCACTCCGGTGGCGAGCAGAACTGTGCGTGCGGTGTACGTACCGACATCGGTGCCGACCACGAAATGATCGCCGGCTTTGGCCAGGTGTTCGACCCGCTTTTCCTCGCGCACCGCGCCGTACTTGCTGCGCCTGCTCCAGCATCCGCGCGAGGAGCTCCTTGCCCGAGATGCCTTCGGGGTAGCCGGCATGGTTATGCGTGCAAGGAATCCACGCCGCCCGGCTGGTGCCGCTGTCGAACAGGCGGATCGAAAGGTGGTAGCGGGCGAGATAGATCGCCGCTGTCAGGCCAGCGGGGCCGCTACCGATGATGATGCAATCGTCCATTTCAGCACACAACGCCGCAAGGCGGCAGGCGTGCCCGCTGGTGCGTTTGGCCGAAAATGGATATCGCCCGCTTCATGAACTGGGTCCTGTTAATGCTGCTCGGATTCGCCATCGCTTTCATCGGCCAGCTGATTGGTTGCCTGGTAGTGCGCGACGGTGGGTGGGACCGTGCGTGGGGCCTTTTGCTGGGGATGGCAGCCATGCTCGTTCTCGCTGCGGTCTTCAGGCCGGGGAATTTCGCGCCCGACGAAGACATCGCGAACGGGCTGCTGATTCTGCTTTTCTTGGTCGAGATAGTGGGGTTGTGGATTATCGTGGCGGTTGCCGCGCTGGCGCTACATGGCCCCGCCCGCCGGCTGGCCGATCGGCTTCGGCCAATGCCGAGGGTACAGGGCGACGAGCTCGGATGACTTTCGCCGCCACCGTCTTGACGCTGTATCCCGAGATGTTTCCCGGACCGCTTGGCATATCGCTCGCCGGTCGAGCGCTGGAGCGGGGAAACTGGAGCCTTGAAACGGTGCAGATTCGGGACTTCGCGAACGACAGGCACCGCACGGTGGACGACAGGCCGGCCGGTGGCGGCGCAGGAATGGTGCTCAAGGCTGACGTGCTCGCTTGCGCAGTCGACAGTGCCGGTGGAGGCAGGCCGGTGCTGGCGATGACGCCGCGCGGTGCGCCTATCACCCAGGAACGCGTTCGCGATCTCGCTGCCGGGCCGGGTGTCGTCGTCCTGTGCGGTCGATTCGAAGGCTTCGACGAACGCCTGTTCGAGGCGCGGCCGCAAATCGAACAGGTTTCGCTGGGCGACCTCATCCTCTCGGGAGGGGAGCCCGCCGCGCTGGCGCTGCTCGATGCTTGCATTCGCCTGCTTCCCGGCGTAATGGGCGCCCCGCTTAGCGGAGCCGAGGAGTCCTTCGAAGATGGGCTGCTTGAATATCCGCAATATACCCGACCATTCGAATGGGAAGGGCGCACGATCCCCGAAGTGCTGCGATCGGGGGATCATGCGAGGATCGCGGCATGGCGCAAGTCCATGGCCGAGACCGACACACGGCTACGCAGGCCGGACCTTTGGGAACGCTATGGTAGCGTTCGGGGCCAGCCTGCCTCTGGTGCGCGGCGAGAAATGAAGGACAAGGACCAGTGAACCTGATCCAGACGCTCGAGGCAGAAGCCATCGAGGCCCTGACCCAGGGTAAGGAAATTCCCGCTTTCCGCGCCGGCGACACGCTCCGCGTGGGTGTGCGCGTCGTCGAAGGCACTCGCACCCGGACCCAGAACTTTGAAGGCGTATGCATCGCGCGTTCGAACCGGGGCATCAACAGCAATTTCACCGTTCGCAAGATGAGCTTCGGCGAAGGCGTGGAACGCGTTTTTCCGCTGTACTCGCCGAACATCGAGAGCGTGACCGTGGTCCGTCGCGGCGTCGTGCGGCGCGCCAAGCTCTATTATCTGCGTGGCCGGACCGGCAAGCGCGCTCGCATCGCCGAGCGCCGCGATGTGGTCAAGGAAGGCTGAACCCTCCCGCCACTCGCTGACATGACAAAGGGCGCCTCGGGAAACCGGGGCGCTTTTTTTGCTGGAACGGCGTGAAAAGCGGCGGGGCAGCGCCGGGGGGCTGGATGGAGCCGCCCCGCCAAGAAGGGTATACGACTGTCAGGACGCGAAACGCGACGTCACCGCCGAATTGGGTCCCTCCCGCATTGATGCGGGATGTGCTTGAATGCACCGGACGAACCTTGCGGAGCCAGACGAGCTCCGGTCGGCCGGGCCTCGTCACCGTGGGGCAGAGGGCATTAGGCAAATATCAAGAAAGTCGGTCAACCCGAATTTAACCACGATCTTGATCGGTTTGGCGCCAGTCGGTTGCTCTTTGCGGCGATCGGCGTAGAGCGACCGTCCATTTTGTGCATGTGCGAAGGAGATGCAGGTGGGGTACCGGGTGGCCGTTGTTGGCGCGACTGGCAATGTGGGGCGTGAAATGCTCGCGGTGCTCGCTGAGCGCGAATTTCCCTGCGATGAAGTCGCCGCAGTCGCAAGCTCACGCTCAACCGGCATGGATGTCGAGTTCGGCGATTCCGGCCGCATGCTCAAATGCCGCAACATCGAACATTTCGACTTCGCCGGCTGGGATATCGCGCTGTTCGCTGCCGGAAGCGGCCCGTCTGCCGAATACGCTCCCAAGGCCGCTGCTGCGGGATGCGTGGTCATCGACAATTCGTCGCTCTATCGGATGGACCCCGACGTTCCGCTGATCGTTCCGGAGGTGAACCCCGACGCCATCGAGGGCTACACCCGCCGCAATATCATCGCCAATCCGAACTGTTCGACCGCCCAGATGGTCGTCGCGCTCAAGCCGCTCCACGACGCTGCCGGGATCAAGCGAGTGGTCGTCTCGACCTATCAATCGGTCAGTGGTGCCGGCAAGGCCGGTATGGATGAGTTGTTCGAGCAGAGCCGGGCGATCTTCGTCGGCGATTCCGCCGAAGCCAAGAAGTTCACCAAGCAGATTGCGTTCAACGTGATCCCGCACATCGACAGCTTCCTCGACGACGGATCGACCAAGGAAGAATGGAAGATGGTGGTCGAGACGAAGAAGATCCTCGATCCCAAGATCAAGGTCACCGCCACCTGCGTGCGGGTGCCCGTGTTCGTCGGCCATTCCGAAGCGCTCAACATCGAATTCGAGCGCGAGATCTCGGCGCAGGATGCGATGGACATTTTGCGCGAGGCGCCCGGCGTCATGCTGGTCGATAAACGCGAGGACGGTGGTTATGTGACCCCGATCGAATGCGTCGGCGATGCGGCGACATTCGTGTCACGCGTGCGCGAGGACCCGACTGTCGAAAATGGTCTCAACATCTGGTGCGTGTCCGACAATCTACGCAAAGGCGCCGCGCTCAACGCGGTTCAGATCGCCGAGTTACTCGGTCGACGGCACCTGAAGAAGGCCTAGCGATGTTGCGCTGGCTAGGCCCGCTGGCGATCCTGGTGTGCGTGGCTGGCTGTCAGAAGAACGACGAGCGGCGCCCTGCGCCGCCCGGAACAAAAGTCCGCGCCGCGCCGTCAGCCGTCACCCGTGCACACGTGCCGGCGAAGCCAGTGAACAAGGCGGTCCTCGACGCAGGTGGAATCGTGTTCGATTCGCGCGCAGGCAAGACGCGAGAATTCACTTTCGGCGCCTCGCGCGACGAAGTCGAGGCGATGGCAGTGCGAACGTTCGGACCACCGGACGAGCGTTCATCCAATGGCGAGTGTGGCGCGGGACCCATGGACTTTTCGCGCTATGGTGCGCTGACGCTGAACTTCCAGCGGGGCAAGCTGGTCGGCTGGCTCGCCCGCGAGGGTTCCGGTTCGGTCACCAGCGACGGCATTCGCCCTGGAAGCTTCATGCGCGACCTTCAGGTCGCCCGCAGCGTACGCATGATCGACGGCAGCACGCTGGCAGGCGAATTCGACTATCTGGCCGCAGACGGTCACGCTATCGGCGGCTTCGCCTCGGGCGACGGGCGTGACGCGAAGATTGATAGCCTTTACGCTGGAGAGAACTGCTTCTTCCGCTGAGGATTTCGCCATGTCGCCGACCGCTGACTTGTTCTTCAGTTTCCGCAGCCCGTACAGCTATCTGGCGGTGGGACGCTACCGTTCGCTGGCACAAGAACTGGCAATCGATATCGCGCTACGGCCGGTCTATCCGCTGGCGATCCGGCAGCCCGATTTCTTCGAGCGCAATCATCCCAACTGGCTGCGCTACACGATGCTCGACATGTTCCGAGTGGCGCAGTTGGAGGGAATTCCGTTCGGGCCGCCGCGGCCCGATCCGATCGTGCAGGATGTCGCCACTCGCCGGATTGCTGACGAGCAACCGTATATCCATCGGATCACCCGGCTGGGCCAGGCCGCCGCGCGGCGTGGCAAGGGGCTGGCCTTCGCAGCAGAGGCCGCGCGGCTGATCTGGGGCGGTGCGCAGGGATGGCCTGATGGCGAACATCTGGCTGGGGCGGCCGAGCGGGCCGGCCTCGACCTGGACGAGCTCGACGCCGAGGCGGCGCGCGATGCCGATGCACTCGACGCCGAGATCGCAGCCAATCAGCAGGCGCTCGAGGACGCGGGCCATTGGGGTGTCCCCACGCTGGTGTTCGATGGCGAGCCGTTCTTCGGACAGGATCGTATCGCGATGGCCAGGTGGCGTATGGAACAGAAGGGCGTGATTGCGCGCTAGTGCCCCATCGCGTCGGCACCGGCCTTAACCCGGCCCGTGCTTCGCCGCATGAGCAGGACCATCGGAATTGCCGCAAGGCTCATCCACATCATCATGTAATAGTCGTCGATATAAGCGACCATCGCGGCCTGACGGCCGATCTCGGCGTCGACGATCCGCATCCCGATGTCGCCGATCGTCTGATAGCGATCGATGGTGGTGACATCGAGCACACCGATCGATGCGGAGTCGATGTGGCCGGCAAGGTCCGCATGACTGACCTGGATGTTACGCGAGAGTTCGACCGTGGCGATCGAGATTCCGATCGACGAGCCGACCGACCGGAACAGGTTGAGCAGGCTGGATCCATCGGTCCGCATTCGCGGCGCGAGGGTCGCGAACGCGGTGGTTTGAAGCGGAATGAACACGAAGCCGATCCCAAGGCCCTGGATCAGGCCCGAAGTGATGATGTGCGACCGGTCAAGCGCGAGCGACCAGTGCGCCATCTGCCACAGGGACAACGCGGTGATCGCAAAGCCGAAACCGACCATGATCCGCGCGTCGATGCCCTTGCGCGTGGCGTAGCCGGCAATTTGCATGGTTATCAGCACGCCGACGCCGCGCGGCATCAGCACCAGGCCGGTATCGATCACGCTGTAACCGAACAGGTGCTGCAGCATCGGCGGCATCAGCGCCATCGTCGCAAACAGGACCGAGCCGATTGCGAGCATGAATATCAGCGCGATGAGAAAGTTGCGATCGGCGAACAGCAGGCGGTCGAACAGGGGATTGCGCGAGGTGGCGAAGTGGATGGCCGCCATCCATGCCGCGCTCACGGCCACGATCGTATAGATCCAGATTTCGGCTGAATCGTACCAGTCGGCCTGCGCGCCCCGGTCGATCAACAGCTGGAACGAACTTAGTCCGATCGCGATCAGCGCGAAGCCGAGCAGATCGAATTTGCGCACGACCTCGCCCCGGGCAGGAAGGGTAGCAAAAAGGATGGCAAGGCTGATGAGGCCGAGCGGCACGTTGACGTAGAAGACCCAGCGCCAGTTCCAGTTCTCGGTCAGGTAGCCGCCAAGCACCGGGCCCAGGATCGGCCCGATCATTACGCCCATGCCCCAGATCGCCATCATCTGGGGGTGGCGGCTGGGTTTGGTCGCATCCAGCATGAAACTTTGGCTGAGGGGCGCGATGAACGCACCGGCCACGCCCTGGATGGCGCGGAAGACGACCATCTCGCCAAGGTTCTGCGCGATGCCGCACAGCGCCGAGGAAGCGATGAAGCCAAAGACCGCGCCGATGAACAGTTGGCGTGCGCCGATCCGGTCGGCGAGCCAGCCGGTAATCGGCATCGCCACTGCCGAGGCGATGATGTAGCTCGTCAGCACCCAGGTCACCGTGTCTACGGTCGCGCCGAGCGATGCCTGCATATGGGGCAGGGCGACATTGGCGATGGTGCCGTCGAGTACCTGCAACAGCGAAGCCATCATCACGCCCACGACGAGAAGCGCGGTATTCTCGACCGGCAGCGCCGCGATGTCGGCTTGCGGTTGGGGAATGTTTCGCCGCGCGGGCGACGAAGCTGGCTTCGCGGCGCTGGCCACTGGGCAGCCTAGCGCTTGCGGCCGTCGGTGTAGACGGTGACGTCGCTGGAGATGCCGGCAATCATCTGGCGCGGCGGGGTGCCATCGATTGCGATGCGGACTGGCACGCGTTGGGTGACCTTGACCCAATTTCCGGTGGCGTTCTGCGCGGGCAGTACCGAGAATTCCGAACCGGTGCCGGCCCCGATCGATGCTACATGGCCCTTGACCACAAGATCGGGGTAGGCATCGAAGCGGATTTCCGCCGGCTGTCCTACCTGCATGTCGGCGAGGTCGGTTTCCTTGAAATTGGCCTCGACGTATGTGCTGGTGGTCTCGACCAGAGTGATGACGGGAACGCCCTGGATGATCTGGTTGCCCAATTGCAGCCGATCCGCCTGAGCGACGCGCCCGTCCATCGGGGCACGCACGGTCGTCCGGCTCAAATTGAGCTCGGCAACCGCTCTCTGGGCCTTGGCTGCGGCCACCTGCGGGTTTTCACCCGGCACTTGTGGCCCGGTGGCGAGTCGGGACCGCGCCTCGGCCTGGCGTGCTTCCGCTGCGCGCAGTTCCTCTTTGGCCTGCGCCACGGCGTGCTGCGCGGCCTGATAGTCGGCTTTTGTGGTGAAGCCGCGGGTCCATAACGCTTGCTGGCGGTTGAGCGTGGCCTGCGCGAAGCCGATGTCCTCGCGCGCTCCGGCGATGTCGGCGCCGGAAAGATCGGAAGAATTTTCGAGCGCCACCACGTTCGCCTGGGCCAGCGCAATCTGCGCGTCGGCCTGCTGGATCTGAAGACGGAACGGAGCGGGATCGATACGGAACAGCAGATCGCCGCTGTGGACGGCCTGACCGTCCTTGACCGATACCTCCACGATCTTGCCGCCTACTTCGGGGCTGACCGAAACCTTGTCCTGTTGGACATAGGCGTTGTCAGTCGAAACCTTGCCCTCGAGGCTCAACCAGTAGATCACCCCGCCGGCCACCAACGCAAGCGGCACGCCGAGCATGAGCAACAGCCGGCCCCAACGCCGCTTTGGCCGGGCTACCTCAACCACCTGTTCGGCGGGTTCGGCGTCGATCGTGTCGGGGGGTGTCGGGTCGGCCTCAGACACGAGGCGAGCGCCGCTTGTAGTCGGTCGTCATAGACAGTCCAAAGCCCACTCAGTTGCGAAAAGCAATGGTCTCAACGCCGCAAGCGGCTTTCGTATTCCGATAGCGCACTATAAAAGCTTGGCCATGGCCAAGATCGAGAAAAGCGGCGGCTGCCAATGCCGTGCTGTTCGCTACACGGCGCTTGTCGATCCGACGGAGGCGTATCTGTGTCATTGCCGAATGTGCCAGCGCGCCACAGGCGGTGTCGCGGCGGCGTTCGTCCAGGCGGCCCAGGCCGACGTGCAGTGGCACGGTAATCCCGCCTGGTACGCCAGTTCACCGATCGCCGAGCGGCCGTTCTGCACGGGCTGCGGAACACCGCTTGGCTTCCGGTTCGTCAAGAGTTCGCCTAACATGGACCTCACCGTCGGCAGCTTCGACGACCCGGCGGACTTTCGCCCCAGCAGCCACTTCGGCGCGGAGAGTCTCCACGAGGCGTGGATCGACACGAGCGCGCTTCCACGGACCCGCACTGACGAGAACGAGGTTATCGTGCGAAAGTGGCGGGAGGCGGGTGCGAGCCCGCCGGAGTGACAGTCCGAATGGAAATGGTGCCCGGTTTCGACGGTCAGCCGCTCGCGATTCACAGGTCGGGAGCAGGGCGACCGGTGCTGTTGCTGCACGGTCTGTTCTCCGATGCGAGCACCAACTGGATCAGATTTGGCCACGCAAAGCGCCTCGTCGATGCCGGGTTCGAGGCGGTGATGCCCGATCTGCGCGCACACGGCGACAGCGCGGCGCCTCACCAGCCCGCGGCCTATCCGCAAGACGTACTGGTGCGCGACCTGAAGGCCGTTGTCGAAGGCTTGGGCCTTGTTGATTACGATCTGGTCGGCTTCTCGCTCGGCTCGCGCACCGCGGTGCGGGGAGTGCTTGCGGGGCTCGAGCCGCGGCGACTGGTGCTGGGCGGAATGGGGCTGGGCGGTCTCGCCGGCTGGAGCGACCGTGCGGCGTTCTTCCTCGACGCGATCGACCGGTTTGAGAACGTCAAGCACGGCGACCCGGCGTTTTTCGCGGTCAGCTTCATGAAGAGCCAGAACGTCGACCGGATTGCCGCGCGTTTGTTGCTGCAATCGGTGGGAGACACCGATCCGGCCGAACTCGTACGGGTCGCAATGCCAACCCTCGTGCTGTGCGGAGCGCAGGATCGGGACAACGGCGACCCGCATGCACTGGTCGACGCGCTGCCCAATGCGCAGTTCGCCCAAGTGCCAGGCACTCACATGAGTTCGGTCACCAAACCCGAGCTGGGCGAAGCGCTGGTGCGCTTCCTGGCGGGTTGATTTCACGCGAAACACGCGTTCTAGACGGTATCAACCGTAACAAACATGTCGCACAAGAGAGGTTGCCCACATGAGACTTGCTTCGACCGCGTTCGCCGCGCTCGCCGTCGCGCTCGCCACGCCAGCGTTCGCGCAGGATGTCGTTCCGCCTGCCTATCCGATGACCGCGGCGGGCGCGGCCGATTTCGTCGCGGCGGCGGAAAAGGACTTCGCGGAATTTTCGGTCGAGAACAATCAGATCAACTGGGTCAATTACAACTTCATCACTGATGATACCGACGCTTTGGCCGCCCGCAGTAACGGCGAACTGACTGAAAAGGCCGTGAATTACGCCGTGGAAGCCGCCAAGTACGCAGCGGTCCCAGGTCTGGACGCCGACGTGAAGCGGAAGCTCGATATCTTGCGCAACGGGATCGTGCTTCCCGCCCCGACCACCGCGGGCGCGGCGGCTCAGCTCAGCGAGATCACCACGGGCCTCTCGAGCCAGTACGGCAAGGGCAAGGGCACGCTCGACGGCAAGGAAATCTCCGGTTCCGATATCGAGGCCGAAATGGGCAACCTCGACCATACGCCGGCGCAGTTCGCCGAGATGTGGGCCAGCTGGCACGACAACGTCGGCGCTCCGATGAAAGACGATTACGTCCAGATGGTGGGCATCGCCAACCAGGGCGCGAAGGAACTGGGGTTCGATAACGTGGGCGCCATGTGGCGCTCGGGCTACGACATGAGCCCGGAAGAATTCACCGCGATGACCGAGCGGCTGTGGCAGGAGACCAAGCCGCTTTACCAAGCGCTGCACACCTACGTTCGGTGGAAACTCAACGAGAAGTACGGCGATGCGGTGCAATCAAAGACCGGCCCGATCCGTGCCGACCTGCTGGGCAACATGTGGGCGCAGGAATGGGGCAATATCTACCCGCTCGTCGCGCCGGCCGGAGCGGGCGATCTGGGCTATGACATTGGCGCGCTGCTCAAGGCGAAGGGCAAGAGCCCGCTCGACATGGTCCACTACGGCGAGGGTTTCTATTCCTCGCTCGGCTTCGACAAGCTGCCTGAGACGTTCTGGGAGCGCAGCCTGTTCGTCAAGCCGGCGGACCGCGAGGTCGTCTGTCATGCCAGCGCGTGGGATATCGACAACAAGGACGATATCCGCATCAAGATGTGCACCAAGGTGAACTCGGAAGACTTCGTCACAATTCACCACGAACTGGGCCACAACTACTACCAGCGTTCGTATAAAGCGCAGCCGTTCATCTATGAAAATGGGGCAAACGACGGCTTCCACGAAGCAATTGGCGATTTTATCGCTTTGTCGATCACCCCGCAGTACTTGGTCGACATCGGCCTGCTCGACAAGGATAAGGTCCCGAGCGCCGACAAGGATATCGGCCTGCTGTTGCGTCAGGCGATGGACAAAGTCGCGTTTCTTCCGTTCGGACTGTTGGTCGACAAGTGGCGCTGGGGTGTGTTCGACGGTTCGATAACGCCGGACAAGTACAACAGCGCGTGGGTTGACCTGAAGAAGCAGTACCAGGGCATCGTGCCCCCGGTCGACCGGCCGGCGAACGCGTTCGATCCCGGTGCCAAATATCATATTCCGGGCAACACGCCTTACACGCGATACTTTCTCGCACGGATCCTGCAGTTCCAGTTCTACCAGGCTGCGTGCAAGCAGGCCGGCTGGAAGGGGCCGCTGCATCGTTGCAGCTTCTATGGCAACAAGCAGGTCGGCGATAAGCTCAACGCAATGCTGTCGATGGGCGCTTCAAAGCCCTGGCCCGACGCGCTCAAGGTGTTCACCGGCACCAGCGAGATGAGCGCCAAGCCGATGCTGGAATATTTCGCGCCACTCAAGAAGTGGCTAGATCAGCAGAACAAGGGCAAGCCCACGGGATGGTGAGCAGGTCCGGATGATAGATCGGCGCGCAAGTCCTGTTCAGGCGTTGCGCGCCATCAATCCGCCGTCGACCGGGATGATCGCGCCTGTGATGAAGCTCGCAGCTGGCAACACCAGGCTCAACGTCACGTGGGCCACCTCCTCGGGCTCGCCGTAACGGCGTAACGCCGTGCGGCGATGCGCGTATATCGTCTTCGCCTCGTCCGGAATGCTCGCGGTCATCGCAGTGCGGATCGGTCCGGGGCACACGCAATTGACCGTAATGCCGTCCTTGCCGAGGTCGCACGCAAGCGCCCGGGTCAGCCCCACCACGCCCGACTTGGCAGCCGAATAGGGCGAATTGCCGGGCGTCGCGCCGAGCCCTTCGGTGGAAGCGATGTTGACGATCCGTGGCGCATCGCTCTGGCGCAAGAACGGCAGTGCTGCGCGGACCATCCGCTGCTGCGCGGTGAGCAGGACAGCCAACCCACGGGTCCACGCCGCTTCGTAAGCGGCACCATCGTCGAGCGGTGCCCAGGCGGAAACGCCGGCGTTGTTGATCAGGATATCGATCCCGCCCAGCGTCGCTGCGATCCGTGGGACCACTTCGGCAATGGCGCCGGCGTCGGAAACGTCGAGCGCGAAGGGATGTGCGTTCGGCCCGGCCTCCGCAGCGGTCTGCGCGCACGCGTCGGCATCGAGATCGGTCACGGCCACTTTCGCGCCTTCGGCCGCAAGCAGCAGCGCGGTGGCGCGGCCCATGCCGCTGGCGGCGCCGGTGACGATCGCCGATCTCCCGGCCACCGACCGCGATCGGTCGGGCCGGCTCACCGGAACGGCGGCTCGTTGAACGCGCGCAACTTCCGGCTGTGCAAGCGGTCGCCTTCGTCTCGCAGGCGGCGACAGGCGGTGACACCGATCTGCAAGTGCGCGGCGATGGCTTCCTCGTAGAACTTGTTCGCCTGGCCCGGCAGCTTGATTTCGCCATGGAGCGGCTTGTCGCTGACGCAGAGCAGAGTGCCGTACGGGACCCGGAAGCGGTATCCCTGTCCGGCGATGGTCGCGCTCTCCATGTCGACCCCGACCGCGCGGCTGAGCGACATCCGACGGGCGGACTGGGTATACTGCAACTCCCAGTTGCGGTCATCGGTAGTGACTACGGTGCCGGTGCGCATGCGCTGCTTGAGGTCAGCTCCGTGGGCGCCGCTGACTTCTTCGGCCGCGCCATAAAGCGCCTGCTGGACCTCGGCGATAGCAGGCAGCGGAATTTCCGGCGGCAGGACCGGGTCGAGCACGTGATCGTCGCGCAAGTAGGCATGGGCGAGCACGTAATCGCCGATCTTCTGGCTCGGTCGCAGGCCGCCGCAATGACCAATCATCAGCCATGCTTCGGGTCGCAACACTGCGAGGTGATCGGTGATCGTCTTGGCGTTCGACGGACCGACCCCGATGTTGACCAGGGTAATCCCCGAGCGATTCTCGCCAATGAGGTGGTAGGCCGGCATCTGGTGGCGTCGCCACGCAGTATCGGACAGTTGGAGCCTGGCATTGCTGCGCCGCTCGGTCAGTATCAGTCCACCTGCTCCCGCGAGCGCAGTGCAGCCGTTTTCGCCGAGCTGTTCGGCTGCCCAATCGACGAATTCATCGACATAGCGGTGATAGTTGGTGAACAGGATGTAGCGCTGGAAATCCTCGATCCGCGTGCCGGTGTAGTGCGCCAGTCGAGCGAGCGAGAAATCGGTTCGCAGGCCATCGAACAGCGACAGCGGGATCGTTTCGCCGTCAAGCTCGATCCCGTCGGCCAGCTCGTCACCGATCAGTGCCAATTCGGTGGCGGGAAAATGGCGCGCAAGCTCCTGCGGGCTGATCCCGGCCATCGCGGCACCGGCAGCTCCATCGAGGACGTAGGGAAACGGAATCTCCTGACGCGAGGACCGCACTTCCATCTCGACCGCGTAGTCATCGGCAATATGTTCGAGCTGATCGCGCAGATAGTCCTCGAACAGCGCCGGGCGGGTCACCGTGGTGGCATACGTGCCCGGCGTGTTGAGTCGGCCGAACGCCCGACCGCGATTCTCGCGCGGCTCGCCCCCGGCATAGCGGACAACCAGTTCGGGATAGGCGTAGCTGCCATCGAGCCGCCGCGATTCCGGCGGAAGTTGGCCGTCGCGCGCATAAGCGAGCACGTCGGCGCGAAGATTGCCGACCGCCTGGTCATAAAGTTCGGAGAGCTGCGTGAGGATCGTTTCGACAGATTGCATCGACTGTCGATAGCCCGCGCCGCGGCAAAGAAAAAGGGGCGCGGAACCCTGCGGTGCCGCGCCCCTTTTCGATTGGTCCGAAAGGACGCTTAGGCTTCGTTGGCCTCGGCGCGCTCTTCGAGAAGATCGGCCGGGATTTCGCCGGGCTCGAGCGTCGGATCGACCGCTTCGGTGAACCCTTCGCTCTCGGCACGTTCTTCATCGGCCATGGCGCCGATGACGTCGACACCTTGACGCTGAAGCTCGGCTTCGTCGTCGGAACGGGCGACGTTGGCCTTGACCGTCACGTGCACTTCCGGGTGCAACGCAATGGTCACGTCGTGGACGCCGAGCGTCTTGATCGGGTGACCCAGCACGACCTGGCGCTTGTCGACCTTGTGGCCGGCTGCATCGAGGCCCTGGACCACGTCGCGCACGCTGACCGAGCCGTAGAGCTGGCCGGCGTTCGAGGACGAACGGATCAGGACGATCTCGGCGCCTTCGAGCTTCTCACCGGCCTTTTCCGCGTCCGAACGGCGATCCGCGTTCTCGGTTTCGAGACGCTCGCGGTTGGCTTCATAGACCTTGCGGTTCGAATCGTTGGCCCGCAGCGCTTTCTTTTGCGGCAGCAGGAAGTTGCGTGCGTAGCCGTCCTTGACGGTGACTACGTCGCCCATGGCGCCAAGTTTGGCGATGCGTTCGAGCAGGATGATTTCCATCGGTCCGCCCTCCTTACTTCACGATGTAGGGGAGCAGGCCGATCTGGCGCGAACGCTTGATCGCCTGGGCGAGTTCGCGCTGCTTCTTGCCGGAAACGGCAGTGATGCGCGAAGGGACGATTTTGCCGCGTTCGGACATGAAGCCCTGCAGCAGACGCACGTCCTTGTAATCGATCTTCGGCGCATTCTTGCCCGAAAACGGGCACGACTTGCGGCGGCGGAAAAACGGGCGGGCCATCAGTCGCGCTCCTCACGGTCACGGCGGGGTTTGCGATCACGGTCGCCGCCACGGTCACCGCGATCGCCGCGGTCACCGCTACGCTCGCGGTCACGATCGCCCTTGCGCATCATAACGCTGGGGCCTTCCTCGTGCTCGTCGACGCGAACGGTCAGGTAACGGATCACATCTTCGTTGATCCGGGTCTGACGCTCGAGCTCGGCAACAACGGAGCCGGGGCCCTCGATGTTGAGCAGCACGAAATGCGCCTTGCGATTGCGATCGATCTTGTAGGCGAGATTCTTGAGACCCCAGGTCTCGGTCTTGGTCACCTTGCCGTCGTTCGACTGAACGATCTCGGTGGCCGTCGCTGCCAGTGCATCGACCTGAGCCTGGCTCAGGTCCTGGCGCGCGAGGAAAACATGCTCGTACAGAGCCATTTCGCGGTCCTTTGGTTATGCCGATCGCTGGCTTATCCGTCCGGATGACGGGGCCCCTCCGGCTTTCTGCTTTTCCCAGGCTGACCTGAAGAAGCGGCGCACATAGCGGCTGGCGAGGTAAAAGCAAGTCTTGTGCGCCTGCGAAGCGGCGGGCAGGGAATCGGGCAATAGGAGAATGCCCGATGCCCGGTGGCCTGGTCGCACTTTTGGACGATGTCGCCGTTATCGCGCGCGCGGCGGCCGCATCGATCGATGACGTGGGCATCGCGGCGAGCCGTGCGGGTGCCAAGGCGGCGGGTGTGGTAATCGACGATGCCGCCGTTACGCCCAATTACGTCACCGGCTTCACCCCTGACCGCGAACTGCCGATCATTGCGAAGATCACCAAGGGGAGCCTGAAGAACAAGCTGCTGATCCTGCTCCCCGCAGCACTGCTGCTGAGTGAGTTCCTGCCGTGGGCGATCACGCCGCTGCTGATGCTCGGCGGCGCTTATCTGAGCTATGAAGGCGCGGAAAAGGTCATCGAGAAGCTTGGCGGAGAAAAGCACGGAGAAACGCTGGAGGATCCTGTCGAGGATCCGGTCGCCTTCGAACAGGCACGCGTCGGCGGCGCCGTGCGCACCGACCTGATCCTGTCGGCCGAGATCATGGCGATCACCCTTGCGTCGGTCGCCGCAGAGACACTACTCGCCCGCGCCGCGGTGCTGGCGATCGTCGGGGTGGGTATCACGGTGCTGGTTTATGGATCTGTCGGACTGATCGTGAAGATGGACGACATCGGGCTCCATCTCGCCCAGCGCGGCACGTCAGCGGTGCGCAGACTGGGGCGGGGACTGGTGCACGCGATGCCGCATGTCCTGACCGCGCTGTCGACGGTCGGAACCGTAGCGATGTTGTGGGTCGGCGGCGGAATCATTCTGCACGGACTGGCCGGCCTGGGCGTGCCCGGTCCCGAACATGTGGTGGAAGGAATGCGTCATGCCGTCGAAACGGCTACCGGCATGTTCGGTGGCTTGTTCGGCTGGCTGACCTTTGCCGCGCTCTCGGCGCTGGTCGGCCTCGTTCTCGGCGCAGTCATCGCAACGCTGTTGCACCTGGTTCATGTAGCGCGTGGCACGCACCTGACTGCTTAACTGACGCGGCGGAAAAGCTCGCAGGCGAATTCGGTGAGCGTATCGTCGCGGGCTCCCATCACGACGATGCGGTCGCCGGGGCGGACCAGCGCGGCGATGCGGTCGGCGACAGCGTCCCGCGTGGCGAGGTGTTCAGCCCGGCCGCCGGCTCGGCCTATCAGTTCGACCACGCGATCGGCGCCGCCGCTGCGATCAACCGTGCCGCCGAAATAAACCGGATCGCAAATCAGCGTCACATCGTCGGGGCCCAGCTCGCGCGCGAATGTCTCTGCGAGTTCAGCGCCCATCTGCCGCAAAGGGCCGTAGCCGTGAGGCTGGAAAAACGCGATCACGCGGCCCGGATGCTGCTTGAGCGTTCGCAAGGTGGCGGCGCATTTTTCCGGATTATGACCGAAATCGTCAATCACCGTCACACCGGCGGCGGACGTGCCGATTACGTCGAAGCGGCGTGCCAGGCCGGCGAAGCCGGAGAGCGCGTTGACCGCATCGGCCACCGGCACGCCTGCCGAGTTCGCGCCCGCGATGGCTGCCAGCGCATTGGACAGGTTGTGTCGCCCCGGCATCTTGATGCGCAACGGGTGCGCGGCCCCATCGCGGCGGTCGAAAACCGTCGCCGCGATACCGGCCTGTGTATCGGCGATCGTATTGGCCTCCACGGTGATCTGCGCGTCCTCGGAGTCGATCCCGAAGCTCGTCAACCGGTCGAGGTCGCTCGCCAGCGCTCGCACTTCGGGATCGTCGAAGTTGATCGCACGCTGGCCTGAGGTCGCCAGGAAATCCCCAAACAGTGCGCGCAATTCTTCCATGCTCTTGTGGTCGAGGCTGACGTTAAGCAGCACACCCACGCTCGGCCGGTAAAGCGCGATCGAGCCGTCGCTTTCATCTACCTCGCTGACATACAATGCTCGGCCGCCGACATGCGCGCTCGCGAAGGGGTTGGCGGACGACGCGAAGTTCTTCATCACCGCGCCGTTCATGATCGTCGGATCGCGCCCGGTCTGCTGCATGATCCACCCGAGCATAGCGGTGACCGTGCTTTTGCCGCTGGTACCCGCGACAGCGACGCTGGTTTGTGCCGCATTGAACAGCGCCGCGTTGAGTTCTGCCCGGGTCATGCGTCCACAGCCGAGCAGACCCGCGCGGACGATCTCGGGCACGGTATCCTCGACTGCAGCACTTGCTACCACGATCTGGTCAGGGCTGGTGACACCGCTTCCATCTTGCGCAAAGAGCGCGAAGCCGTGGCTTTCGAGCCAGGCGAACTTGTCACCGGTGCGGCCCTGGTCGCGGCTCCGGTCGGATCCCGCCACTGTGCCGCCGAGACCTTGCACGATCTGCGCCAACGGCAGCATGCCCGACCCACCGATGCCGCAAAAGAACCAGGGGTGAGCTGAAGGATCGAATGTAGTGTCCATAATTTGGCAGCGTGCTAGTCGGGGATGCACAAGTTGTGAAGCGGCTGCTAGGCCGGGATTATGACGCGCATCGCCATTTGTGCACCGGCCACCCCGATCACCCGCGAAATTGCCGAGGCAGTGAGTGCACTGGCCGCAGCCGAATTTCCCCAGATCGAGTTGGCGTTCCACGAGCAGTGTTTCGCCAGCGAGGGCCATTTTGCAGGGTCTGACGCGCTTCGCCTGCAGGCGCTGGTGGAGTGTGCCAACGATCCCAGCAGTCACGCCGTGTGGTTCGCGCGCGGCGGCTATGGATCGAACCGGATCGCGGAGGCTGCCATTGAGCAACTGGAGCCCATGGCACGCGACAAGGCGTACCTCGGTTTTTCCGACTGCGGGTTCCTGCTCGCCGGATTGTACAAGGCAGGGATCGGAAGGCCGGCGCACGGACCCATGCCTGTCAATATCCGCGGCTCCGACGGCGAAGCTTGTGTTCGCCGCGCGCTGGCGTGGTTCGCAGGCAGTGACGAAGGTCTCGCGCCGGGGCTCGATGATCGCCCCACGGTCGCGTTCAACCTGATGACGCTCGCGGCGTTGACCGGAACCCCGCTGATGCCCGATCTGACCGATCACGTGGTGATCGTCGAGGAAGTCGCCGAACATCTGTATGCGATAGACCGTCTGTTCTTTCACGTCGTCGCGCAGCTTGAAGGGATCGCCGGGCTGCGCCTGGGCATGGTCACCGCGGTGCCCGAGAATGACAGGCCGTTCGGCTCCGAGGCGGAGGACATTGCACGTTACTGGTGTCGCAAGGCCGGCTTACCCTACCTCGGACGTGCGGACGTCGGCCATCATCCCGACAACCGGATCGTCCCCTTCGGCCTTGCCGCCAGTGGCGCGCGCGCATAGTCGCCTGCGGCAAAGGAGTGTGATTGCATGAGAGCGTTCGTCTTCCCCGGTCAGGGCAGCCAGAAGGTCGGTATGGGTTTGGAACTGACGGGCTCGAGCAATATCGCGCGCGAGGTGCTTCAGGAAGTCGACGATGCGCTCGGCGCGAAGCTATCGAAGATCATGGCCGAAGGGCCCGAAGACCAGCTGACGCTCACCGAAAACGCGCAGCCGGCGATCATGGCGCACGCGATCGCCGTGCTGAGAGTGCTCGAGAAGGAAGGCGGCGTTGCACTGACCGAGGCCGCGGACTGCGTGGCGGGACACAGCCTTGGCGAATACACCGCCTTGTGCGCTGCCGGGGCATTCTCCCTCGCCGATACAGCGCGGCTGCTCCAGTTGCGCGGGCGTTCGATGCAGGCCGCGGTGCCGGTGGGTGTCGGCGCGATGTGCGCTCTGCTGGGCGCCGATCTTGAAAAGGCGCAGGCGCTCGCAGAGGCAGCGGCGGAAGGGCAGGTGTGCCAGGTCGCCAATGACAACGATCCCGGCCAAGTGGTTCTTTCGGGTCATCGCGAAGCGATCGAGCGCGCGATTGCGTTGGCCAAAGACCACGGGATCAAGCGCGGCATTCTGCTGCCCGTGTCTGCACCGTTTCATTGCACGCTGATGCAGCCCGCCGCCGACGCAATGGCAACGGCGCTCGAAAAGTGCCCGCCCCGCTCTTTTCGCTTGCCGCTCTATGCCAATGTAACCGCCGCCGAGGTCAACGAGCCGGCCGATGAGCAACGCCTGCTGGTCGAACAGGTGTGCGGACGGGTGCGATGGCGCGAGAGCGTCCTCGCCATGCGCGCCGCGGGGGTCGAGGAATTCGTCGAGCTGGGCGGCAAGGTGCTCGGCCCGATGATCGGCCGGATCGACGGCGAGGCGAAAGTCACCAGCGTGGTGACGATGGCCGATATCGAAGCGCTGGCGAAGGAGATCGGATGATGTTCACGCTCGAAGGGAAAACCGCGCTGGTCACCGGCGCCAGCGGCGGTATCGGTTCGGCGATCGCGCGCGCGCTGTCGCGGCAGGGCGCCCGGTTGGCGCTTTCGGGATCGAACAGTTCCAAATTGCGATCGTTCCGTGAGGAGCTGAACGAGGAATCGCGGCTCGATCATGTCGAGATCACCTGCGATCTGTCGAATTCCACTCAGGTCGAGGAATTGGTCCCGGCGGCGGTCGATACGTTCGGCAAGCTCGATATCCTGATCAACAACGCCGGCATCACTCGTGACAACCTCGCGATGCGGATGAAGGACGAGGAGTGGGACGATGTCATCCGCATCAACCTCGAAGCCGCCTTCCGGCTGATGCGCGCCGCCGCGCGGCCGATGATGAAGGCGCGTTTCGGCCGGATCGTCACTATCACCAGCGTGGTCGGGGCGACCGGCAATCCGGGCCAGGTCAATTACGCCGCGGCCAAGGGCGGGTTGACCGCGATGTCGAAGGCGCTGGCGCAGGAACTCGCCAGTCGCGGCATTACCGTCAACTGCGTCGCACCGGGTTTCATCCGCACCGCGATGACGGATCAACTGGCCGACGCGCAGAAGGAAGCGCTCAATGCGCGCATCCCGATGGGCCGAATGGGTGAGGGCGAAGACATCGGCGCCGCGGTCGCCTACCTCGCCTCGAACGAAGCGGGATACATCACCGGGCAGACGCTGCACGTGAATGGCGGCATGGCGATGATGTCGTAAGCGGCGTTATCCCCAGCGAATCGGAGGTGGCGGGGCTTCGTCCTTGCTCCGAGCGACCTCCCCGCTAAGGATATTCGGGTGATTTCCGGCGCTCGCGGGCGATTCCGGCCTCGTTGTTTCAGGCGGGCGTTTCGCAGGCGGGCGCGCTGAGGGGTAAGAGTAGGAACCGATGAAGGCGACGATCGAACGCGCTACGCTGCTGCGCTGCCTGTCCCACGTGCAGTCGGTGGTTGAGCGCCGCAACACCATCCCGATCCTGTCGAACGTGCTGCTCGATGCGTCGGACGGCGGTTCGCTCAAGGTTATGGCGACCGATCTCGACCTGCAGGTGGTGGAGAACATCTCCGCCGCCTCGGTCGAGCAGGCGGGCGCGATCACCGTTTCGGCGCACTTGTTGTTCGATATCGCGCGCAAGCTGCAGGAAGGCAGCCAGGTCAGCCTCGAGACTGCTGACAACCGGATGACGGTCAAGGCCGGGCGCAGCCGCTTCTCGCTGCCGACGCTGCCGCGCGACGATTTCCCGGTTATCGTCGAGGGCGACCTGCCGACCAGCTTCGAGCTGCCCGCACGCACGCTCGCCGAACTGATCGACCGTACGCGGTTCGCAATCTCCACTGAAGAGACCCGGTATTACCTCAACGGCATCTTCCTGCACGTCTCGGACGAGGCGGCCGACAGCGGGGGTCCGGTGCTCAAGGCGGCTGCGACCGATGGCCACCGTCTCGCTCGCTTCACCATTGCGCGTCCCGACGGTGCCGAGGGCATGCCCGACGTGATCGTGCCGCGCAAAGCAGTCGCCGAGCTGCGCAAACTGCTCGAGGAGGCGCTCGACGGGAACGTGCAGATCGACCTGTCCGCCAGCAAGATCCGCTTCACGCTCGGCGGCGAGGGCGGGGTGGTCCTGACCAGCAAGTTGATCGACGGCACCTTCCCCGATTATTCGCGTGTCATTCCAACCGGTAACGACAAGCTCTTGAGGCTCGATCCGAAGTCGTTCTACGAAGGCGTCGACCGCGTCGCCACGATTGCCACGGAAAAGACCCGCGCGGTCAAGATGGGCCTCGACACCGACAAGGTCACGCTGTCGGTCACCTCTCCCGACAATGGGACCGCGGCCGAGGAAGTCCCTGCCGACTACCGCGCCGAGGGGATGGAGATCGGGTTCAACGCCAATTACCTGAAGGACATTCTTCACCAGATCGACGGCGACACGGTCGAACTCCACCTGGCCGATCCGGGCGCGCCGACGCTGATCCGGCAGGACGAGAACAGCCCGGCGCTCTATGTACTGATGCCGATGCGGGTCTAAGGCCCCGAGCGAATTCGTGGCAGACGAGCTGGTTTGGGCTACCCTCTTCCCTCTGCTCTTCGCAGGCCTGTGGCTGTTGGTCACGACCGCGCTTGGCGCTTGGTCTGGCTGGTACTCATTACAGGACGAATTTCCCGATCGAAGCGAGGAGCCACGGCTTCGGTTGCGCTTCCAATCCGGTGCGCTGGGTTCGGGCAGTCTTTGGAACCCTTGGGGTAACGTCCAATACGGCAACTGCTTGCGACTGGACGCATGCGAGTCAGGCCTCCGTGTATCAATGTGGAAGATTTTCGGGCCTTTTATCCGCCCGTTCTTCGTCCCCTGGCGCCACATTTCGGTGAGCGAGCGGCGAATGCTGCTGTTCCGGATGTACCGCTTGCACCTGGGCGGATCCGGCCGGACTTTAACGATCCCGGCCAGAACCTTTCGCAAATTGGCTGCGGTGAGCCCGCTTTCGGCCGGCTAGATCGCCACCGCGATCTTGCCGAAATGCCGTCCAGCGATCTGGTGGCGGAAGGCGTCGGCCAGGTCGGCGAGCTCGAACGTGTCGCTGATCACCGGCTTGATCCCGTTCGCCTCGATCGCGGCGATCATGTCGAGTTGCTGCGCGCGGCTACCGACGGTGAGACCCTGGACGGTCAGGTTCTTGGAGAACAGCAGCGCGGTCTGCACCGGTCCGGCGACGCCGGTGAGCACGCCGATCAACGCCACGTGGCCGCCGATGCGGCAGGCGAGCATTGACTGGTCCAGCGTGCCGGGACCGCCGACTTCAACCACGGTGTCCACTCCGCTGCCCCCGGTCAGCTCCATCGCCAGCGGGCCCCATGTCGGGGTTTCCTTGTAGTTGATCGTCTCGTCCGCGCCGAGATCGCGCAGCCGTTCCAGCTTTTCGCCGCTCGAGCTGGTGGCGATCACGCGCGCTCCGGCGGCCTTGGCGAGCTGGAGAGCGAACACGCTGACCCCCCCGCTGCCCTGTACCAGCACGGTATCGCCCGGCTTGGTCTGGCTATCGACGAACAGAGCGCGCCAGGCGGTCAGGCCCGCACAGGTCAGCGTTGCGGCTTCCGGGGCGCTGTAACCCTTGGGTGCGCGGGTGAACCACGATGCGGGTAGGGTTACCGTCTCGCGCGCGAAGCCGTCGGCGCTGTCGCCCGGGACCATCCGCAACGCCTCCATCGAGGCATCGCGGCCATCGCGCCAGCGGGGGAAGAACAGGCTGAGTGCCATGTCTCCAACAGCGAATCCGGTGTCGCCGTCGCCGACCGCGACAACCTGGCCCGCCCCATCGGACATGGGAATCCGGCCTTGCGGCGCCGGGATCATTCCCGTGACGACCGCGAGATCGTGGAAGTTGAGCGAACTTGCCTTGAGTGCGACCGTGATCTCTCCCGGGCCGGGGGCAGCGGCATCCGGCAAGTCGGCCAGCGTCAGCGTATCGAGCGAAGAGGGCGAACCTCCCGTGCGGATTGCCTTCATTCGGCGGCTTCGGCCAACTCGGCGCGCTGCGGCCCGCGGATCAGGCCGCCCGGTGTCTTGCCGGTCCATTCGCCCTCGCGGAAGGTGACCACGCCGTTCTTGATCGTGCAGACATAGCCTTCTGCCTTCTGCAGCAGACGCTTGCCTTCGGCGGGCAGGTCGAATGCCAGCCACGGCTTGCCCAGCTTGATCCGGTTCATGTCGATCACGTTGAGATCGGCCAGATAGCCCGGCGCGATCACCCCGCGATCGTCGAGGCCGTAAAGTCGCGCGGTATCCTGGCACTGGCGCTTGACCGCGTGCTCGAGGCTTATGCGGCCGCCGCGCTTGCGATCGCGCACCCAGTGTTGGAGCATGAATGTGGGCGAAGCCGCATCACAGATCGTGCCGCAGTGCGCGCCGCCGTCGGACAGCGAATTGACCGTGTCGTCGCTCGCCTGCAGCGCCTCGAGGAAATCGAGGTTGCCGTCGGCGTAGTTGAGGATCGGCAGGTAGATGAACCCCTTGCCGTCGTCGCGGCACAGCAGGTCATAGGCGTATTCTTCGCCCGAGACCCCGGCCGCTTGGGCGCGCGCGGCGATGCTTTCTCCCGCCTGCGGTTCGTAATCGAACTCCGGGTCCATCTCGTACTGCATGCCCCAACCGCCGCAGACGACCATGATCAGGCCGATGATGTCCTGGTTGACCTGGCTGAAATCGTTGGCTTCGGACAACATCTGCGCCTTGAACCCGGGATCGAGCAGCTTGGCCTTCTGCTGGTCCCACGACAATTCGGAGATCGCCTGCCAGCTGGGCTTGAGGCGGAATGGATGGACCGTGCCCTGCCAGGCCATCACGATGCCATTCCCGCGCAGTGCGATCTGGGCGACGATATTGGCGCCGTTGTCGTTTTCGGCGCGCATCTTTTCGATCTGCTCTTCGAGCGGGAGCTCTTTTGCGATCGACTGCAGCGCGGCGAAGGTGACCGGGAGACCGGTTTCACGGCTCAACTGCCCCATCCAGCCGAATTCGTCCCACTCGCGCATCATGTCGCTCGCCATCTCGAACACGCCGTGCCCGGCGCGGCCCATCGCGCGGCCGATGCCGACCAGTTCCTCGGCGGTGGCGGTGGTGCCGGGGACGACTTCACCTTCGATCGACCGGTGAAGCACGGTGCGGCTGGTCGAGAACCCGAGCGCGCCCGCGCGCACACCTTCCTCGACGATCTTGCCCATCGCGTCGATATCCTCTGCGGTGGGCACCGCTCCCGGGCGCTCGCGATCGCCGAGCACGTACGCGCGAACCGCGCCGTGCGGGACGTGAGTGCCGACGTCGATGCTGCGTGGCAGCTTCTCCAGCGCATCGAGGTATTCGGGGAATGTTTCCCAGTCCCATTTCATGCCTTCGGCGAGCGCGGTGCCGGGAATGTCCTCGACCCCCTCCATCAGCCCGATCAGCCAGTCATGACGCTCGGGCTGGGCAGGGGCGAAGCCGACCCCGCAGTTACCCATCACTACCGTTGTCACCCCATGCCAGCTGGATGGGGCCATCTCCTGGTCCCAGGTCGCTTGTCCATCGTAATGCGTGTGGATGTCGACGAAGCCGGGGGTGACGATCATGCCCGCCGCGTCGATTTCTTCCGCAGCGTCGCCGCGTACGTTGCCGACTTGCGCGATGAGGCCATCCTTTATGGCGATATCGCCGCTGAATGTCGGCTCTCCGGTGCCATCGACAATGGTGCCGTTACGGACGATCAGATCGAATGCAGGCATGGTTGTGTCCTCTCCTTGGCCGGGAGAGTTACATGCACGCAGAGTCGAGTCCAGTTGCTTTGTGCAACCTTCGTCGCACGACAACGCCGAGTCAGCTGCGGGCGCGGATCATGCTTGCGATATCGACGAACTTTTCCCGCGGGGCGCCTTCGCGAGCGCCGCTGGCTTCGGCCTGCTCGATCTTCTTCCAGTCGCGGAAGGTGACCACGTCGAGATTGCGTTCGGCCGCCAGGCGATCAAACCCCGCGCGTCCTTCGCGCGGATCGTTGCCCAGCGCTCCGCTATCGAGATCGTCGGCGATCTTGTCGATGACCGCGAAGCCATCGGGCCGGTTGGTCCCGATCGTGCCGGTGGGGCCGCGCCGCGCCCAGCCAACCGCATACAGTCCGGGGACGATGCGCCCTTCGTCATTGGCAAATTTGCCCGCTCGCTCGTCGAACGGCACCCCGGGGATCGGTGAACTGCGATAGCCGATGCAGGCGACCACCAGGTCGGCGGGGATCACGTAGGTTTCGCCCGTACCGACGGCGCGGCCGGCCTCGACCGCCGTGCGCTCGACTTCGACCCCCGTCACCTTGCCGTCTCCAATCACCCTCACGGGAGATGCGAACATGTCGAAATCGATTTCGACCGCCTTGTCAGCGCGCTCGCTCTCCGGAATCGCGGCGAAACTGCGCAAATGGCCAACCGACTTGCGCAGGCCCGGCTCCAGGATTGCGTCGTCATCCACCGGCGGCAGGTCGCGAGGATCGACCCGGGGGGTGGCCCGCGCCAGGTGCATCAGTTCGCCCAGTTCCTTGGGCGTCATCATGATCTGGTGGGGGCCGCGCCGGCCGACGATCGTGATCGCTCGGATGTTGGAAGTGCGCAGCGCGTCGAGCGCGTGGTTGACGATGTCGCTGCCGACGAATTCCTCGTCGGTCTTGGCCAGGATACGCGCGACGTCGAGCGCGACGTTGCCCATGCCGATCACCACCGCCGACTTGCCGGAGAGGTCGGGATCGAGGTCCGCGAACTGCGGGTGGCCATTGTACCAGCCGACGAACGCGGCGCTCCCGAACACGTTGGCGAGATCCTCACCGGGAATTCCGAGTGCCCGATCGTGCGGGGCACCGGTGGCGAACACCACTGCATCGTAGAGTTGGCGCAGTTCCTCGACCGACAGGTCCTGGCCAATCGTGACATTCCCGACGAACCGGACGTTGTCGGACAGCGCGGTCGTCTCGTAGCGGCGGCTTACCCCCTTGATCGACTGGTGATCGGGCGCGACCCCGGTACGGATCAGGCCGTATGGCACCGGCAGGGTGTCGAACACATCGACCCGCACCTGGTCGCCCCATTTTTTCTGCGCGGCTTCGGCGGTGTAGTAGCCCGCCGGGCCCGAACCGACGATCGCGAGATGGCGGGTCATGCCGCTTGCCGCTTGTCCGATTGGTCTTCTTCACGGTCGAGGAAGGCGCGGATGCAGCTGATCGACTGTTCGCGATGGCTGAGCAGGAACAAGTGCCCGCCGCCTTCGAAGATTTCCAGCTCGCTGCCGGGGATCAGCGCGTGGAGGAAACGTCCGTTGACCAGTGGCACGATGGCATCCTCGTCGCCCATCATGATCAGCGTCGGCTTCTTCAGGAAGGGCAGGGCAGGCGCGCTCGTCCAGCCGAGCATCGCCAGCAGCTGGTAGATGTACCCGCGCCGCGAGGGCGGGGTGAGCCTGCCCATGTGCGAAGACTTTCCAGCAGTTTTGCCCAGCGCATCGCCGTAGAGCGTGGCGAAATGCTTTTCCATGAAAGCCGCATCGACGTAGCGGCGGGGGTTGGCCATCTTGCTCAGCGCGGCGGGGCTGCCGGGTATCATCAGCATGCCCGCAGTGGTGGCACACAGGACCAGGCGGTTTACCCGATTGCCATGCTGGAGCGCGAAATGCTGTGCCATCGCGCCGCCCCAGCTCACGCCCATCACGTCGACCTGGTCGATGCCGAGTTGGTCGAGCAGCTTGGCCGCCGTCCAGCACATCGTGACGATGGTGTATGGCACCACCGGCTCGGGCGAGCCGCCAACGCCGGGCATGTCGAACATCACGAACCCGCGATCGTCGAGCGCTTCGGCGAGCGGAGCGACCGCCTCGATGTTTGCGCCGATACCGTTGAAGAACAGCACCGGCAGGTGTTCGGACGGCATGTCGAGCCGCCAGGTGGCGACGCGCAGTTCACGCCCGCCAAAATGCATCAGGCGGACGTCGGCGTGAGTCATGGGATCGGTCAAGTCGGGCATTCCTTCAGGCTTGTTCGAGGACATAACGCCCGGGCGCCGGATCGGTCACCGCGAAGCCCTTTGCGCCGAGTTTTTTCGGTGCCGCCTTTTTGCCGCCGGAACGCTGCTGAAGCCATTCGAGCCAGAACGGCCACCATGAACCGGCTTGTTCCTCGGCGCCCTGCAGCCATTCCTCGGCGGTCGCCGGCAGCGCGCCATCACCCTTTTGTACGTAGTATTTTGCCTTGGGGTTGCCGGGCGGGTTGAGGATCGCCTGCATGTGCCCCGACTGGCTGAGCACGTATGTCACATCTCCTGATCCGAACAGCTGGGTTGAACGGTAGGTCGCACGCCACGGGGTAATGTGATCGGTCACGCCGCCCAGGATGAACAAGTCGGCATCGACTTTGGACAAGTCGACCTTGTGACCCGCCATCTCGACCTCACCCTTGCGGGTGAATGCGAGCGTTTCCGACAGGGTCAGGAAATCGCCCATCAACGTTGCCGACAGGTTGGTGGCGTCGGAATTCCAGAACAGCACGTCGAACGCGGGCGGGTCGTCGCCCAGCAGGTAGTTGTTGATCACGTAGTTCCAGATCAGGTCGTTCGGCCGCAGCCAGGCGAACCCGCGCGAAAGATCTTCGCCCTTGATGATCCCGCCCTTGGCCGCGCGCTTCTTGGCCAGCGCCAGGCCGTTGTCGGTCATCAGCGCGCCCGCCTCGATATCGCCCTGCTGCGGGTGCAGCACGCACACCATCAGGGTCAGCGCGCCGAGCAGGTCGCTGCCTTGCGAGGCGAGCTTGCTGGCGAGCACTGCGGCAGTCTGACCTCCCGAGCACCCCGCCGAGACGTTGACCTTCTTGCTGCCGGTGATGCGGGCGACCGCTTCCATCGCCTGCTGACAGCTGTCGACGTAATCGCCCATGCCCCAGGCGCCCTGTTCCTTGGTCGGGTTCTTCCAGCTGATGACGAACGTCTGAATCCCGCCGTCGACCTGGTATTTCACCACCGATTTGTCCGGGGTCAGATCGTTGATGTACATCTTGTTGATCTGGGGCGGGATGGTCAGTTGCGGGACCGCGTAGACCTCGTCGGTGGTCGGTGCGTACTGGATCAGTTCCATCATGTCGGTCCGCAGCACGACCGATCCCTTGGTGGTGGCGACGTTCTCGCCCAGCTTGAACGGCCGTTTGTCGACCTGGCTGACCATGCCCTTGTTATGGACCATGTCGTTGTAGGCGTTCTTGAGCCCCTTGATCAGCGATAGCCCGCCGCTGTCGACCAGCCGTTTCTGCGCGGTCGGGTTGCCGATCAGGGTGTTGGTGGGGGCCAGCGCGTCGATGATGATCTGGCTGATGAAATTTGCCCGGTCGCGTTCGATCGCGTCGAGTTCGAGTTCGCCGAGCCAGTTCTTCATGCCCTTCTGCACCGCAAGAAAGTACTGCGCGCCAGCCCGCAAGAACGGGTTGTATTGCCAGGCCGGGTCCTTGAATCGCTTGTCCCTGGCATCGGGCGCAAGGTCACTTTTGCCGGTCATGATCTTGACCATGTCTTCGCCCATCGCCTGCGCGTGGCGCATGGTGCGTTGTGGATCGCTCGCAGTTTCCCGCAGCAACAGCGCGATGGCGCCGACGAAATCTTCACGCACCAGGCCGACCATCGGGCCCAGCGCGGTGGTGGATTGCGCTGCTTCGTTCTCCAGCCTGGTGCTCATCGCGCGTCCTTCCACCATCGTCGGGTGGGACGGTTGTTGCACGGTGCCGCGACGCTTGGCAAGCAAGCCGCGCCGCGCTGAGGCAAGGCGCGATTAACCATTGATTGGCAAGGACTTGCCGTGCCTCCTGAAAAAATCAGGCGGGCAATCTTAACGCAATGTCAAGCGCAGGGGCCGACAAGCCCGGCATGGCCGGAATGCGAGCAACAGCTCTGTTGCAAACCCCAGACGATGCCGGTTCGCCCGAAGAACCGTCACGCGTGCCGATGATGCGTGAGGTCGCCAAGCCATCGCGACGCAATCTGATCGCGCGCCGCCGGCCGCGCCGCAGCGACGCCGCTCGCGCAGATCAACTCGCGCAGGCGGTCTGCTGTGTGCCACGACAATGGAACCGGGTGGCCATTTTCGTGATCTGCGCCATGATGTTCGCATCGGTGGCGGGACAAACCCTTCCGCCGCTGACCAGCATTGCCTTCGCACTCACGGCGACCGGCATCTTTCTGCTCGCTCCGCAATTGAACAGGCTCGAAGCGCGGTTGCACGACAGCAAGGCGGCAACGATCGGCCTGACTGCCTTTTCCATCATCCTCCCGGTCATGCTGACTTCGTCCGCGTTCTCGTACTGGATGCTCAGCGGCGGCCTCGGGTTCTATTGGGGGGTCGCGACCCTGATATCGATGATGGGTGTCATGACTGCGCTGTTGGGTGGCCGACTGGGCCAAATCCTTGCCGGCAAGGCCGCCTGCTGGAGCGCCTTTGCGGTGCTGGATGGATCGCTCCAAGCGGTCGGTGCTGCCGGTGCGGGGGTGGCGGTAATGGTGCTGGTCACCCGTTATCAGTCGCGGATCAATCGGGCGGAAGACGAACGCCAGCAGTTGCTCGAGCGGGTTCGACACCGGGCGGAGGACATTCTCCACGACTACGAAGAAACAGGGCAGGGCTGGTTCTGGGAAACAGACCGACGCGGCCAGATCACATACGTTTCAGGCAGCGTCGCGCGCACGCTCGATCGGTCGGAGATCGAGCTGGCGGGACGGCCCTTTGTAGAACTGTTCGATCTCGAAAACGACAATCGTGATGGCGAGCGGACGTTGCTGTTCCATCTCTCGGCGCGGTCGTCGTTCACCGATCTGGCGGTCCGCGCCGGCACCGACCTCGAAGAACGCTGGTGGTCGATCAACGGCCGCCCGGTGTTCGACGAGTTCGAGAATTTTTGCGGCTTCCGCGGATCGGGCACCGATCTCACCGAGAAGCGCAAGAGTGCCGAACATGCCTCGCGACTGGCCCACTTCGATTCGCTGACCGGGCTCGCGAACCGGTTCCAGATGTCGCAGAGCCTCGAGAAAATCTTGGCGGCGCCACTCGAGATGCACCGAGACTGCAGCGTGTTCCTGCTCGACCTCGACCGCTTCAAGCACGTCAACGACACGCTCGGTCACCCGGCGGGTGACGCATTGCTCGAACAGGTGGCCCAACGGCTCGAACGCGCGGTCGGCCGGATGGGCCGTGTAGGTCGCCTGGGCGGCGATGAATTCCAGGTCATCCTGCCCGGCCGGATCGATCGCGACCAGTTGGGGGTGCTGGCGGCCGACGTGATCGCGTCGCTGTCGCAACCGTACTCGATCGACGGCCAACGGGTGGTCATCGGCGCTTCGATCGGTATCGCATTGTCGCCCGAGGACGGCGTGACCAGCGAGGCGCTGGTCCGCAATTCCGATCTGGCGCTTTACGCTGCGAAGGACCGCGGGAGGGGGCGGTTCCATTTCTATTCGGCCGACCTCCATTCGCAGGCCGAGGAACGCAGCCGGCTCGAGCAGGATTTGCGCGATGCGATCGCCAACGGCGGGCTGGAACTTTACTACCAGCCGGTGATCCACACCTCGACCGAGAAGATCGCCGGGTTCGAGGCTCTGCTGCGCTGGCGTCATCATGAACACGGGTGGCTGTCGCCCGCCAAGTTCGTCCCCATCGCCGAGGAATCGGGCCTGATCGGCGCAATCGGTGAATGGGCCATCCGCACCGCGTGCCGCGACCTGGCCGGTTGGCCCGAGGACGTGCGCTGCGCGGTCAACGTGTCGGCGCTGCAGTTTGCCAACCCCAACCTGCCGGCAATCGTCACCCACGCGATCGCGCAGGCCGGCATCGACCCCTCGCGGCTCGAACTCGAGATCACCGAGAGCGTGTTCCTCAACGACAACGAGGGCACCGATGCCATGTTCGCCGCGCTGAAGGCGGTCGGCGTTCGCCTGGCGCTCGATGACTTCGGTACCGGCTATTCCTCGCTCGGCTATCTGAAGAAGGCGCCCTTCGACAAGATCAAGATCGACCAGAGCTTTGTGCGTGGCGCGACCGAGCCAGGCAGTCGCAACGGTGCGATCATCGCGTCGATCACCGGCCTCGCACAGGCGCTTGGCATGGATACGACGGCGGAAGGGGTCGAGACCCTCGACGAACTCGATCTGGTGCGGATGTACGGGTGCAGCCACGTCCAAGGCTACATCTACGAGCGCGCTATCGATGCGGCATCTGCCAGTCAGCGATTGAAGACGGGTCTGGCTGCTGTGGCCAAGGGCCCGCGATCGGCGCGCGCATCGCGTCACACGCTGCTGCGCAAGATCGTGCTGGATCATTCGGGACACACCTACAACGGCACCATCCGCAATATTTCAGGCACTGGCGTGCTGGTTGAGGGGCTGTGGAACGTGCCGGTAGGGACTGTCTTCCAGGTTGCATTGTCCGACACCGTCAGCGTTGCCGCGACCACCCGGTGGTGCGCCGAAGACCGTGTCGGACTGGAGTTCGCCACGCCGCTCGAACGCGATGGTTCGGGGATGCTGATCGCACTGGCGGCCGACCCGCCGACACCGCACCGGCGAGAATTCAGGAGATCGGCCTGATTGGTTAGTAAATGAGTTAGGTATTTGCATTAGGCAGCGACCAGGCCGGAGACACGGCGCGGGTGGTCGCAGGCTCTGACCTTCGGAGGAACGTGGCACTAACGGACATCTTTCAGCGGCGAAACAGCGATCGGACCGGAGGCGCGCGTGCGCACCACGGTGGGGACGTCGATCGCCTTGCGCTGCTCGACCAGTTCGAGGAGTCGGAGCTGGGATGGTTCTGGGCAACCGATACGGAGGGCAAGCTCAGCTACTTGTCCGCAAGTGCGGCGCACCGGCTGGGGCGCGAACCCGATGAGATGCTCGGCACTCCGCTGACGGCGCTGTTCCTGCCCGACGATCATGATGACGAGGACCGCGCCGAGCGGCCGTTTGCTTTCCAGTTGCGTGCGCGCAGCTCCATCGCCGACATGTCGGTTCGCGTCGCGGTCGAGGGCACCGAACGCTGGTGGTCGATCTGCGCCAAGCCGCAGCTCAGTTCGCAAGGCGACTTTCTCGGCTATCGTGGGAGCGCGAAGGATATCACCGCGGTCCGCGACAGTCAGCGCGACGCCTCGCGTCTGTCGCAGTACGATTCGCTTACCGGGCTCGCCAATCGCCACAGGATGAGCAAGCGTCTCGCGACCACGCTTACCGCCTACAAGGTCGCCAAGCGCAGTTGCGCGCTGATGATGCTCGATCTCGACCGGTTCAAGCAGGTCAACGATACGCTGGGCCATCCAGCGGGAGACGAACTGCTCAAGCAGGTCGCTCAGCGGCTTGAGCGGATCATCGCCGGCAAAGGCGAAATCGGCCGGCTTGGGGGCGATGAATTCCAGATCATGCTGCCCGACATCGACGATCGGGGGCGCCTCGGAGAAATCGCCAACAGCGTGATCCAGATGATCTCGCAGCCCTATTCGCTAGGTGGGGATCGGGCGATCATCGGTACCTCTGTCGGCATCGCGATCGCCCCTTACGACGGGATCGATACCGATGGACTGGTCAGCAGCGCAGATTTGGCGCTCTACGCCGCGAAGGGCGGCGGTCGCGGCCAGTACCGGTTCTTCTCGAGCGAGCTCAAGGATGGCGCCCGCTTGCGCCGACAGATCGAAGAAGATCTGCGCGATGCGATTCAAACCGATCAACTCGAGATGCACTATCAGCCGATCGTGCGGACCAAGGATCACATCGTATCGGCACTCGAGGCGCTGGTCCGATGGAAGCACCCCGAGCGTGGCTGGATCAGCCCGGCGGAATTCATTCCGGTGGCCGAGGAGACCAATCTCATCAACGCGCTTGGCGAATGGGTGCTTCGGCGTGCGTGCCAGCAGGCGACCGAGTGGCCGGAAAGCTTGCGGGTTGCGGTCAATGTGTCCGCCATCCAGTTCTCCGCGACCGATCTGCCCAAGGTCGTCAAAACGGTGCTCGAAAGGACGGGCCTTGAGCCTTCGCGTCTCGAATTGGAGATCACCGAAAGCGTATTCCTGGGCGATCCGCAGGGCACCGGGGTCATGCTCAAGGCGCTCAAGAAAATGGGCGTCCGGCTCGCGCTCGACGACTTTGGGACCGGCTATTCGTCGCTCGGGTACCTGAGCAGCGCCCCGCTCGACAAGATCAAGATCGACCGCAGCTTCGTCGCCGGTCTGACCGAAGACGAGAACAACAACGCCGCGATCATCACCGCCATCGTCAGCCTGGCGCGTGCCCTCAAGATGGAAACCGTCGCAGAGGGTGTCGAGGCGATGGACGAGCTTGAGCTTATCACCCAACTCGGCGCGAGCCACATCCAGGGTTACATCTTCTCCAAGGCATTACCGCAAGACGAGTTGCTTGCCCGGCTCAAGGAAGGCGGATTAAAGTTCGATCCCGACGGGCCGGCCAAGCACCGGGCCGACCGGCGATCGACGTATCGACGTGTAGGCGTGATCCACGAAGACCATCGCTACGAGGTGGTCATGCGCAATCTGTCCAAGACCGGCGCGGGTATCGAGGGGCTGCTCGACGTACCGATGGGCACCCCGCTCGTGCTCGATCTCGGGGGAGGCCAGTTGGCGGTCGCCAAAGTGGTGCGGACCGAGGGCTATTCGCAGGGTCTCGATTTCGAGCAACCGCTGATCAGCGACGGAGCGGACGGTCTTTGCACGCGCCATCGGATCAGCCCGTACGCGCTTGCCTCGGCGGGAATGCCGCTGGCGGCGCTTCCGCCCGGCTCGTACCTGCCGCCGAACGCGCGCGAAGAAGGGGTCAAGAGCCGCCCGGCCTTCCTGCAGGTCGACCTTGCTCAAAGCGGCCGCGCCGCCGCTTAAACCACCGCCGTTCGCAGGCGGTTGCTGACAGGTGTTTCCCGCGCGGCTAAGGGCGCGGCGATGACCGACCTTCGACACATACGCAATTTTTCAATTATCGCCCATATCGACCATGGGAAATCGACCCTGGCGGATCGGTTGATCCAGGCGACGGGGGGCTTGACTGCGCGCGAGATGAGCGAGCAAGTGCTTGATAACATGGACATTGAGCGTGAGCGGGGGATCACGATCAAGGCCCAGACGGTGCGGCTGAACTACACCGCCAAGGACGGGCTCACGTATGAGCTCAACCTGATGGATACGCCCGGTCACGTCGACTTCGCGTACGAGGTCAGCCGCTCCCTGGCCGCGTGCGAGGGTGCGCTGCTGGTGGTCGACGCGGCGCAAGGGGTCGAGGCGCAGACGCTCGCCAACGTGTACCAGTCGATCGAGCACGACCACGAGATCGTCCCCGTCATCAACAAGATCGACCTCCCCGCCGCCGAGCCCGAGAAGGTGCGCCACGAGATCGAGGACATCATCGGCATCGACGCATCCGAAGCCGTGCTCACCAGCGCCAAGTCGGGCATCGGCATCGAGGAAACGCTCGAGGCGATCGTCAAGAAGATCCCGCCCCCCACCGGCGACCGCACCGCGCCCTTGAAGGCGATGCTGGTCGACAGCTGGTACGATCCCTACCTCGGCGTGGTGATCCTGGTGCGGGTGATCGACGGGGTCCTGAAAAAGGGCCTGCAGGTCAAGTTCATGGCCGGCCAGACCGAACACCTGATCGACCGCGTCGGCGCCTTCACCCCCAAGCGCATCGACCTGCCCGAACTCGCGGCGGGCGAGATCGGCTTCATCACCGCGCAGATCAAGGAAGTGGAGCAGGCCCGCGTCGGCGACACGATCACCACGGTGAAGGGCGGGGCGACCCAGGCGCTGCCCGGCTACAAGGAAGTGCAGCCGGTGGTGTTCTGCGGCATGTTCCCGGTCGACGCCGCCGACTTCGAGAAGCTGCGCGAAAGCATCGCCCGCCTGCGCCTCAACGACGCGTCGTTCAGCTTCGAGATGGAGAGCAGCGCCGCGCTGGGCTTCGGCTTCCGCTGCGGGTTCCTCGGCCTGCTGCACCTGGAGATCATCCAGGAACGCCTGACCCGCGAATACGATCTCGACCTCATCACCACCGCGCCATCGGTCGTCTACCGCATCCAGCTCAACAAGAGCCGGACCGACGACGCGCGCGAGATCATGCTGCACAACCCGGCCGACTACCCCGATCCCAGCCGCATCGCGAGCGATCGAGGAGCCGTGGATCAAGGCGACGATCTACACGCCCGACGAATACCTCGGCTCGATCCTCAAGCTGTGCCAGGACCGGCGCGGCATCCAGACCGACCTGACGTATGTCGGCGGCCGCGCGCAGGTGAGCTACGAGCTGCCGCTCAACGAAGTGGTGTTCGATTTCTACGACCGCCTGAAATCGATCAGCCGCGGCTATGCCAGCTTCGATTACGAACAGATCGGCCTGCGCGAAGGCGACCTGGTGAAGATGCAGATCCTGGTCAACAACGAGCCGGTCGACGCATTGAGCATGATCGTCCACCGCGCGGTCGCCGAAGCGCGCGGGCGCGGCATGTGCGAACGGCTGAAGGACCTCATCCCCCGCCACCTGTTCAAGATCCCGATCCAGGCCGCGATCGGCGGCAAGGTGATCGCCCGCGAGACCATCGCCGCCCTGCGCAAGGACGTGACCGCCAAGTGCTATGGCGGCGACATCAGCCGGAAGAAGAAGCTGCTCGACAAGCAGAAGAAGGGCAAGGCCCGGATGCGCGAGTATGGGAACGTGAGCATTCCGCAGGAGGCGTTTATTGCGGCGCTGCGGATGGGGGAGGAGTGAGAGCCCCGCGCCTAAGCCGAGGATTGCGCAGCAACCGCAGGCTTAGAAGCGAGTAGCGCTGTAATTCCGGCCGGGGGCCGGCGAGCCCTTGCCGAGCCGAGCCCTTCGACGACGCGGCTTTGCCGCGGCGGCTAGCCACTTTTGTTACTGATCGGGCAAAGGCAATATTCCCACAAGGATGACGCGAACCGGCTCGCGAGCCTTGTCTCTTACGATGTATACCTGAAGGTAAACTTGATCCTTCCCCATTTGAGTTAGTAGGGTGTCTTGAAGTATTGCCTTCTGATCTGACGGTACGCTGAAACTCAAAGGCTGATTCGCAACATGCAGCCTTACCTTGCCCCAGCCGGTCTCTTTATTGTATTGAATGATATTTCCTAATATTGGCGTGATCTGATCATCAACTTTTGATGCTAAGATGTCTTGAGCCATTGATTGATTTAGGAACAAGATGTTAGAACGGTTGTCCGGCTGTCCTCCTACAATCCTCAAGGTGTCGGCACTGCGACGAAGCGCGGTCGCCATTTCAGAGATCAAAGGCGCAGCCATCGAAATAAGCTTTTGCTCGCGTGGTGCATCAATTCGCGCCACTTGGCCCTGGGTAGCTGCCAATCTTTCCTGGCGGGTGAGCTCGCTAATACGGCGTTCCACCAGCTCTGATGCTTCCGGGAAAATATGCTCCCGAAGCTCGGAATTCCGTATGAGCTCGGTGACGATCTGTTCGAGCTTGTCTCCCTCTCCCGGTTCTAGGGTTCCGAACCTGTCCACTATGGCAGGTACTGCATTGAATAGTTGGATTAAATCGCCGTCGTCTGCCTTGGCTATGACGCGCTCGATTACATAAGACAGCAGGTCAGCGAGGCTCATATTTAGAAATACGTTCTGTGCTTCTGGGTTCGCTTCCGCTGCTGTATCTGGAGCTTCTGTATTTATACGAAAGCTACCTTCTGTTTGAGGTTCAAGAAGGATGCCAAGATTGGACAGATCGGTGATCTTTTGACGAAATTTTCCTGTATTTCTGAATTGCGCTAACTTCACGAGCAGCCTTGCGGCCGCATACTGAAAGCGCGCGGCCTCGTAGAAGTTCATGCGGTGGTGATCTGCTAGAGCACCATTGAACTCGAATGTAATTTTCTCGGTCATTGCTGAAAGTGCATGTTGTTCACCTCCGGCAGGCGAATTTGACCTGCTTCAACGCGGATGCAAATATACGGTCGCGAATTCCTGTGGAGATGATGGATGGGCGGGCTCACTCTAGGCGCAATCGGGGCCGCACTCATCGCCGCAGTAGTGTCGCTTATCGGCCTAGTATTAGGCAAAGAGCAGAAGACATCTGAATTTCGACAGGAATGGATAAACAATCTGCGCACAGAAATCTCCGAGTATGTAACTAATGTGACGGCTATCTCGGATCAGGTGAAGATAGTTTTTTGTGATGACAATGAGAAACTAAAGCACTTGATTCCGTACTATTCGTCTGTGAACTCTGCTGCCAACTCCATCAAGCTTCGCCTGAACCCCAATGAATCTGCGGCAAAAGAGATATTAGATGTCATGGCTCGCATCGAGCGTCAGTCAGCTGACGACAACGCATTGTCGTCCTCATCTATGCGGGAACTTGAAGACGAACTTATTGGGAAGGCTCAACTCCTGTTGAAGTCCGAGTGGAGCAGGGTAAAGGCTGGGGAATTTGCTTTTCGACTCGCGAAGTACTCCGCTGTTACCTTTGTATTCATTCTACTAGGAGTGCTATCGTTTTCGGCTCTAGAACGCTCGCAAGTACGCGCAAGGCACGGCACGCAACCACCAACAGCCATCACCTCTAGAACTCCCGGTTTGCCCCCTGTTCCAACAGATCCTGCCCCTCGCTTGTCACCGGCAACGCGGGAAAGTCCGACTCCTGGAAAGACGGGGACCGCGCAATGACCTTCGGTGTATTCATGCACAAGGACGAGTCGATCTACGACGACATCCCCGAGGTGCGTTACCAATTCCCGAAGGTCTATCTCAGCCGCGCCAAGCAAATGGTCGGTGACTGGATCGTCTATCGCGAGCCGGTCAACATTCCGAATTCGAAGTGCTTCTTCGCCGTCGCGAAGGTCGAGCGGATCATTCCCGATCCGGACAAGGCCGACCACTACCGCGCGCTGATCGAAGAAGGCAGCTACCTGCCGTTCGAGCCCACCGTGCCGCACAAGGTGGACGGCCAGCCGGTCGAGCGTGACCTCGCCAATGCGCAAGCCGCCGTGCGCCCGCTGTCCAATTCCGATTTCGCGCGCATCATCGCGCTCGGCTTGTCCGGGGACGACACGCTGCCGCGCGTCGGCAACCTTGAACCGCGAGCCGCTAATGACGAATGGCGCGTGCAGGACACGCAGATGCCGTTCGAGATCGAGCGGCCCATCGTGCAAACGCTGCTCAATCGCCCATTCCGCGACCGTGCGTTCCGCCGCGCGGTGCTTCACGCGTATGACGGGCGCTGCGCGGTGACGGGGTGGAAGCTCGTCAACGGCGGCGGCCGGTTGGAAGCCGAGGCAGCGCATATCCGTCCCGTCGAGCACGGCGGGCCGGACAGCGTGCGCAACGGGCTCGCGCTGTCAGGCACCGCACACTGGATGTTTGACCGTGGGCTGATTGGCTTCGCCGATGACCTATCAATCCTGGTGCATCGCAAGGTGAATGACCGGGAGGGGGTTGCGGCCATGCTCAATCCCAAGAGGCGCTTGCTGGTGCCGGAGCGGCAAGGGGATCAGCCCCACCCACAGTTTCTCGCGTGGCACCGGGAGCATCATGACTTCTGACGTTGCGCCAGCGCCGTCACGCGCCGCTCCGCGATTGCTTGCGCAACCGCTCCGTCCGTCACGTGACGTCGAACGGGTTCGGCTGACGCCGACCCGCCGGCCGGCTCTCTCGATGCGCTAGCGCGCACCGGCTCCTAACTTGCCGTTCGCTGCGCAAGCCTGGCGTTAGTCGCCTTCGAGCGACCTCGCCAATCATCCTCCTCCGGGTCGAACTCCTCCAGTTCGTCCTCCGCCCCGACGATGTCCTCCAGCTCGCCCACGGCCTTGAAGTCCGGTGGCCTTGGCCGTCTCCGACTCGGCGCCGAGCTGGAAGAACGCGGTCTCGACGTCGCCTTCGGGCGGGCCGTCCATCTCGGCGCGGTGGCGGGCGGCGGCCTCGCTGAGCATGGCCTGCATCGCCTCGATCTCGGGCAGGGTCATGCGCACCGGATCGAAGTGTTCGATCAGCGCGGCGTTCATGTCGTCCTTCTCGGCCTGGCTGAGGGCGGGGGTGGTGTAGCTGGCGCCGAGGTAGGTGGCTCCGCTGACCCCTCCCCCAACCCCCTCCCTCAAGGGGAGGGGGCTATCCGAGCTCCCGACAGTCGGAAGCCGTTGGGGTCGAAGTAGCTGGCGGAAAGGCGGCGGCCGTCTTCGCCGCGGGCGTTCATGCGCAGGCAGAACATCAGCAGCCGGTCGTTCTTGATGCGGCGGAAGCCTTTCAGCTTGCCGCCGACGAACACCGGGCTGAGCTGGCCGTTCAATGCGCGGTCGAACGCCTCGTCCTTCAGCCGCTGGACGCCGAAGTCCAGTGCGGCCTCCCACGCGCGGCGGAAGGTTTCGGAGCCGGGCTGGCGGCGGAGCCAGTAGGCGCCCTCGGGGCTCATGTTCACCGCCCGCGCGGCGCGCTTGACGCTGCCGGTATCGGCGAGCGCGGCGATGAACGCCTTCTGCCGTTCGGGCGTCCAGCCATCGTGGCGGTACTTGCGCGGGACGGGCTCGAACGCGGGCAGGGCGTGGCCGGCCGCCTCCATCTCGGCAAGCGGGGTGCGGGTGGCGGCGGGGTCCTTGCGGCGGGTCATGGGCTTCCTCGTGGGCTGGTTGCTGCGGGCAACCGGCCAGGAAGCAGATAATTTTCGTGTAGGAAAATGCTTTGCGCGGCGCCGCGCGTCAGTTCGCCTGTTCGTAGGCGACCTGCACCTTGTCGAGGTTGGCCTTCGACTGGTTGCCGAGCGCCAGGAACGCGCCGATCGCGGCGACCGAGATCATCGAGGCGATGATCGCATATTCGAGCGCCGAAGCGCCTGTTTGATCTTTCAACAGCTTACGCAGCATCGTGGGTCTCCCTCCCGTTTGGTTGGCATTAGCCCGGACACGGTTAGCAAGGCGTTAAAGCGGGCCGGGCGGGCGCGGGCGAGGGGGCGGAGAGCGGCGCCGGACGGGCGGCGGACAAGTGCCAACTTCACTTTGCGTTCACCCGCGCGGGCGGTATAGGCGCAGCCCTATGCAGATCGCCCCCCGCGCGCCCCGCGCCTCGTTCAAGCTTGTCGCCGCTGCCGCCATCCTTGGCTGCGCTTCGCTCACCGTGTCGGCCTGCGCCGGCAAGGGCGGGCCGAAGGACACCGCCTATGTCGCGCGCGACGTCGAGACGCTGTACGCCTCGGCCAAGGACCGGCTCGACCGCGGCCAGCCGACCGTGGCCGCTGCCCTGTTCGACGAAGTGGAGCGGCAGCACCCCTATTCGCCGTGGGCCCGCCGGGCCCAGTTGATGAGCGCGTTCAGCTATTACGCCGCGCGCGATTACGACAAGTCGGTGTCCAGCGCGCAGCGGTTCCTGTCGATCCACCCGGGCAACAAGGACGCGCCGTACGCCTATTACCTGATCGCGCTGTCGTATTACGAACAGATCAGCGACGTCACCCGCGACCAGAAGGTGACCGAACAGACCCGCACCGCGCTGCAGGAACTGATCCGTCGCTATCCGAGCACCGAATACGCCAACGACGCCCAGCTGAAGCTCGACCTGGTGCAGGATCACCTCGCCGGCAAGGAAATGGAAATCGGCCGCTATTACGAGCGTGCCGGCAACTGGCTGGCGGCGCAGATCCGCTTCCAGAACGTGGTCGACAATTTCCAGACCACCAACCACGCGCCCGAAGCGCTTTATCGCCTGACCGAAACCAACCTCGCGCTCGGCATCCCGGAAGAGGCGGTCAAGTACACCGCGGTGCTGGGGGCTAACTATCCGGGCAACGAGTGGTACCAAAAGGCCTATGCGCTGGTGCAGAAGCGCGCCGCCGGCGTCACCGCGAGCTGACCGCACGCGCGGCGGATCCGCGCTGACAGCCGCCGCCGGATAGGCGGCCGCGCGGATTGTGCGCGACTTCAAGGTTACGATTTCTTTTCCATTCGGTGCCAAACCCGTGGGCGACGTAGGCCGACCCACAGGAGGCATGGCGCTCCATGCGCATGCGAGGTTTGTTTCAGGTCCGACCGCTGACGGCGCTGCGTGCAGTTGCCGACCGCCGGCGCTTGCGTCGTGCGGCCGCGCGCGCCTCGCGGGTCGACAAGCCTCGGCAGTCCCGCGGCAAGATCGCCGCGTGGACTATCGGCTTGTCACTGGTCGCCGGCTTCGTCGGCCTGATGTGGCCGATCGAGGACGCATTCCGCGGCATTCGCGATTTGACCCGGCTTCACCCGGCAGACCAGTCGGTGCTGGTGGTAACGGTCGACGACCGCTCCCTGAACGAACTCGGCACCAGCGACCCCAAGCGCAGCGACGACGCGCGTGTGCTCGACCGACTGTTCTCGATGGGTGCCAAACGGGTGATGTTCGATCGCGCCTACGCTGACCCGACCACTCCGGAGGAGGATCAGCAACTGATCGCCGCGTTCGAGCGTCACAAAGGCAAGGTCATCGTCGGCGCGATAACCGGCATCGATCAGAGCGATGGATCGCAGGCCGATATCGTGCCCAACAGCATGTTCCGCGATTCGGTGACGATCGCCTCGATGACCGGGTTCGAGGGACCTTTCGGACTTTCGACCAGCTTTCCCACACGGGAGCACATTCTTGGCACGGACCGCAAGTCGATCTCGGCAGAGCTGGCCAATTTCGATGGGGCAGGGGGTAACTACCGGGTCGATTTTTCGGTCGATTATCAGACCATACCCACGATCGATTACATCGAAGTGCTACGAGGTCCGGTGGATCCCCGGCTGGTGCACGGCCGGGACGTGATCATTTCCCCTTCGAGCCGGGTCGCCTCCGATTTCCATCTCGTCCCGTTCCGTCAGTTGGTCCCGGGCGTGATGATGCACGTGATCGGCGCGGAGACACTCAAGAAGGGCTTCCCGCTCGATCTTGGCTGGCTGCCAGCCTTTTTCCTGTCGGCACTTGTAGTGATCGTACAGGCGGCGCGCCGTCAGCCGCTCAACCGTCTCACCATGCTGTCGGTTGCGGCGCTGGTCGCGGCTCCGTTCGCGCTTGACTATGCCAATATCAACATCGACGTGATGCCCGCCTTGCTGTGCATCGGCATCGGCATGTTCCGGCTGGGCCGGCTGTCGCAGGCGACCTATCACGGGGCGACCGGCCTGCAGCGGATCGAGGGCCTGCAAGCGGCCGACAAGGCGGAAACCTCCGATGTCATCGCGCTCAAGATCCGCAATTTCGCGACCATCAGTGCGAGCCTGACGCGCGAGGAAATCGACCTTCTGCTGATGAAGGCCAAGACCATGCTGCGCGCGACCGAGCCCGACGCGCAGTTTGCGTTTCACAAGGACACGTTCGTGTGGCTGCGCGCGGCGCTGCCGGTTGAGGAACTGGAAAACCACGTCCGGGGCCTGCACGCATTATTCCGCACCAGCATCACCATCGGATCGCACGCGCCGGATGTCGCTTCGTCGATCGGGCTCGACGTCAACCGCGAAGCACCGCTGCGAGAGCGGACCGAGAGCGCGATCCAGAGCGCCGAGGATGCCGCGCACGCCGGCAAGATATTCATGGTCAGCGAAGCGCGGGTGGTGGAAGATCGCGCCTGGAAGCTGCAGATCCTGTCCGAACTCGAGCACGCGATCCGCAACGACGAGGTCAATGTCGCCTTCCAGCCCAAGGTGTCGCTGTCGACCGGCCAGGTGATCGGTGCCGAAGCGCTGATGCGCTGGGTGCATCCCACGCGTGGGCCGATCGAACCGGCGCAAGTCGTCGCGAGCGCGGAAGAGCACAACCGGATCGACATGATCACCCGCTTCGTCCTCAATCGCGCCCTGCGGGAATCGCGCGCCGCGATCGAGCGCGATCCGGCTTTCACGATCGCGGTCAACATCTCGGCGCTCGACTTGCGCGACCCGATGTTCGCCCAGCAGGTGGAAAACCTGGTCGCCGCCTACCGTTTTCCGGCGCGCAACCTGATGCTCGAAATCACCGAGACGGCGCCGATCGAGAACGACACCACCGTCGCGCAAAACATGGCGGCGCTGAAGAAGATCGGCGTCAAGCTGTCGGTCGATGACTTCGGTAGCGGACATGCGTCCCTGCATTACCTGCGGCAAATTCCCGCCGATGAAGTCAAGATCGACCGCAGCTTCGTGACCGGGATGGACACCTCGGCCGAAGACCGGGCGCTTGTCCGCGCTTCGATCGACATGATCCACGCGCTGGGTCGGGTTTCTGTCGCGGAGGGGGTGGAAAACCAGGCGGTGGTCGATCTGCTACGGGAAATGGGCTGCGACACCGCGCAGGGTTACTTCTTTTCCCGCGCCGTTCCGATGGCAAGACTTGTCTTGCAACTGTCACAGGGAGTGAAGGCCGCCTAAATCCTTGCAATCCGTTTACGAACTGTTAACCCTGCTTGTTGCCAATTTGGTAACAGGTGGAGAAATCCTATGATGTGGGTCTGGTTCAGAGACGTATTCGGCGGCCGCTAAGGTCCCCAAATCAAACATAAAAAGCCCCGGCCCTAGACCGGGGCTTTTTTTGTGTGTCGAGGCCAAGGCACGCCCGATTCCCGCCAACCAATTCGCGAATATTAACTATTTCACGCGGCTTTTCTGCCTCCGTCCTTGCGGCGGGCGACGCCGCTCAACCCCTTGGTCAGCTGGAACAGGCCGTTCAGCCGGCTCTGGGGATCGCCCCATGCGCGCGCGAGCACCAGCTTCATGTCGGGGCGCAGCTTGGCATCCTCGCCGACCCGCTCGACCCACGCGAGCAGGCCCGCCGGATCGGGGAAATCGTCCTTGTGGAAGGTGACCAGCGTACCGCGCAGTCCCACGTCGATCTTGGCTATGTTGGCGGCAATCGCCTGGTGCTTGATCTCGATCAGCTTGACCAGGTTGGCGGTGGGCGCGGGCAGGGGGCCGAAACGGTCGATCATCTCGGCCGCAAGCGCTTCGATCTCGCCCTGGTCGCGGGCATCGTTGAGCCGTCGATAGAGCCCCATTCGCACGGTCAGGTCGGGAACGTAGTTTTCCGGGATCATGATCGGCGCATCGACCGTGATCTGCGGACTGGGCCCGGCTTCGCGCTCGATACCCATGTCCCCCGCCTTGGCGGCAAGGATCGCATCCTCGAGCATCGACTGGTACAGCTCGAAACCGACTTCGCGGATATGCCCGGACTGCTCGTCGCCCAGCAGGTTTCCCGCCCCGCGAATGTCGAGATCGTGGCTGGCGAGTTGGAAGCCAGCACCCAGCGAATCGAGATCGCCGAGCACCTTCAGCCGCTTTTCGGCCACTTCGCCCAGCGCGGTGTCCTTGGGTGTGGTCAGATACGCATAAGCGCGCAGCTTCGACCGGCCGACCCGTCCGCGCAGCTGGTAGAGCTGGGCCAGGCCGAAGCGATCGGCGCGGTGGATGACGATCGTGTTGGCGGACGGGATATCGAGCCCGCTCTCGACGATCGTGGTCGACAGCAGCACTTCGTACTTGCCTTCGTAGAACGCGCTCATGCGTTCCTCGACCTCGGTCGGCGACATCTGCCCGTGCGCGCTGATCGCTTTCACTTCGGGCACATGCTTATGCAGCCACTCCTCGACTTCGGACATGTCCTTGATGCGGGGAACCACAATGAAGCTCTGCCCGCCGCGATGATGCTCGCGCAGCAGCGCCTCACGCATCACCATGTCGTCCCATTCCATCACGTAAGTACGCACCGCCAGGCGATCGACCGGCGGGGTCTGGATGGTGGATAGTTCACGCAAGCCGCTCATCGCCATCTGCAGCGTGCGCGGGATCGGGGTGGCGGTGAGCGTCAGCACATGGACGTCAGCGCGCAGCTGCTTGAGCTTTTCCTTGTGCGTGACGCCGAAGCGCTGTTCCTCGTCCACCACCACCAGCCCCAGGTTCTTGAAGGCGGTCGATTTCGAAAGGATCGCGTGCGTGCCGATGACCACGTCGACATGGCCGGATTTCAGGCCCTCGCGGGTCTCGGTCATCTCCTTCGACGACACCAGCCGGCTGAGGCGGCCCACCCTCAACGGAAAGCCTGAAAAGCGCGCGGCGAAGTTTTCATAGTGCTGGCGGGCGAGCAGCGTGGTGGGGGCGACGATCGCCACCTGCCGGCCGCTCATCGCGGTGGCGAATGCGGCGCGCAGGGCGACTTCGGTCTTGCCGAAGCCGACATCGCCGCAGACCAGCCGGTCCATCGGGGTGCCGCTGGCGAGATCACCCAGCACTTCGAAGATCGCGCGCTCCTGGTCGTCGGTCTCGTCCCACGGGAAGCGGTCGACGAACGGCATGAAGCTGGCTTCGTCGACCTCGACCACCGCGGCCTTGCGCAGCGCGCGCGCGGCGGCGGTGCGCAGCAGTTCGTGCGCGATCTCGCGGATGCGCTCCTTCAGGCGGCTGCGGCGCTTCTGCCACGCCTCGCCGCCGAGCCGGTCGAGCGGGACCAGTTCCTCGCTCGATCCATAGCGGCTGAGCACCTCGAGGTTCTCGACCGGGACGTAGAGCTTGTCGCCTCCGGCGTAGGCCAGCATCACGCAGTCGTGGCTCGACTTGCCGACCTTGATCGGTTCCAGCCCCAGGTACTTGCCGATCCCGTGATCGATGTGGACCACCAGGTCGCCGGCATTCAATGCCTGCAGTTCGGCGAGGAACGCGTCCGCGCTCTTGCGGCGCTTCTTGCGCCGGACCAGCCGATCGCCCAGCAGGTCTGCTTCGGTGACCAGGTCGATCTGGTCGTTGATGAAGCCGTGCTCGAGCGGCACCACCAGCGCGACCGGCTTGCCTTTTGCCGACGCCCCGAGCGCTTCCTGCCAGCTTTCCGCCAGTTCCATCGGCGCGCCCGCTTCGCCGATGATCGAGGCGATCCTTGCGCGGCTGCCTTTGGAATAGGTCGCCAGCAGCGGGCGCTTGCCGGCCTTGGCGGCGGCCTTCAGGTGGTCGGCCGCGGCGGCGTAGATGCTGTCGCCCGATCCGCCCGCCTGGCGCGCGCGTTCGGGGGCGAAGTCACGACCCGACTGGAAGCCGAAGTCGATCACCCGTGCGCTTTCGGGCTCGGCGAAGATCGACGCGCGGTGGACCGGGTGGTGATCTATCGCGGTCGCGAATTCATCCTTCGAAAGGTACAGCGCATCTTCCGCCAGCGGCCGGTACGATCCCTCCCCGCGCTGGCGATGATAGTCGGCGATATCGGCCAGCCGCTCGTCGGCGGCCTGCAGGGCGGCGTTGTCGATCACCATCAGGTCGTTGTCGGACAGGTGATCGAACAGCGTCGCGAGGCGGTCTTCGAACAGCGGCAGCCAGTGCTCCATGCCCGCGAGACGGCGGCCTTCGCTGACCGCCTGGTAGAGCGGATCCTGCGTCGCGTTGGCGCCGAACAGCTCGCGGTAGCGAGTACGAAAGCGCTTGATCGTATCCTCGCCCAGCAAGGCCTCGCTCGCGGGGAGCAGCAGGTGGCTGTCGCGGGTGCCGGTGGTCATCTGGGTGGTCGGATCGAACAGCCGGAGCGATTCGAGCTCGTCGCCGAAGAAGTCGAGCCGCAGGCCTGACTCGAGGCCGGACGGGAAGACATCGAAGATCGACCCGCGCACCGCGAATTCGCCATGATCGATCACGGTGTCGTTGCGCGCATAACCCTGCCGCTGGAGCAGCGCGATCAGCGCCTCGCGCGCGATCGTCATGCCGGGCTTGAGCTCCTGCACGGCCTCCCGCACGCGGAACGGGGTGAGCACGCGCTGGAGGAGCGCGTTGACGGTGGTGACCACCAGCTGCGCGCCGCTGCGGGGGCCCTGCAGGCGGTGGAGCGCCGCCAGCCGCCGCGCGCTGACCGACAGCGCCGGGCTGGCGCGGTCGTAGGGCAGGCAGTCCCAAGCCGGAAACTCGATCACCTCGAGCTCGGGCGCGAAGAACTGCGCTGCGTCGGCGACCGAGCGCATCGCCGCCTCGTCCGCCGCGATCAGCACCGCGCGCCCAGCCTTGCTCGCGTGCGCCGCGGCGCGGGCCAGATCGGCCATCACCAGCGGCTGCGCGCCGCGCGGGACCGATGCCAGGGTGAGCGGCTTGTCGGCGGTCAGGATCTTCTGGAGGTCGGGCATCGGGTTCCTGTCGTCGGCACGCGCGTGGCCACCCGCTCGATGAAAAATCGAGCGGGAGAACCGGTTGGGGTCAGATAGGCCGAACGCCCGGTTTGCCAACCGGTTTCCGGCCCCGGATCAGGTTATATCGACGTAGTCCAGCCGCTGCATCGCGATCAGCTGTTCGCCCTGGAAACGAGCCGGGCGCATCCTGCACGCCGAGCGCCCACGCCATCACGTCGACATCGTCCTCGCCCAGCAGGTCTTCGAACCACGCGAGTTCGCCATCGGTCCAGCCGGAATGATAGCGATCGAAGAACCCTCCGATCATGTAGTCCGCCTCGCGCGTGCCGCGATGCCAGGCACGAAATCTGGCGCGGGCGAGGCGTTCGGCAAGCGGGGTGGGGACGGCCATGACGGGTCCATTACCCGCCACGGCCGCGCCCGTCACTATCAGCTCGCGTCGGCGTCGATCACGGTGAGTTCGGCGGGAGGAAGTCCGCCGGCATCGACCTGCGCCTGGAGTTCCTTCTTGCGCGCCAACATCGGCTCGAGCAGCGCGACCACGTCGACGTCGCTGTCGCGCACCTGGGCGAAATAGCCCTCGTTGGGCTTTTCCTCTTCCTCGACGTGATGCTTGATTTCTTCACTGAGGACGGTGACCTTGGCCTCGAAGAACTCCCCCTTGCCCCCGCTTTCCATGATGTCGTTGATCAGGACTTTGGCGCCGTCGTGCTCGACATAGGCTTCATTGTAGAGGTCTTCTTCCACCGCATCCTCGGTCGCGGGATAGAAGATCTCTTCCTCGATCATCGAGTGAATCTTGAGTGCGTTGCAGACCTGTTGGGCAATCGCCCACTTCCGGTCCTGGTCGGAGGCGTTCTCGAACTTTTCGAACAGGTCCTCGACCTCGCGGTGGTCGGCCCGGAGCAGCATGATCGCGTCGGTGTATTCTTCGGTCGCCATGAGTGAAACTCCGTCGTGGTGTCAGTGGGGTTGTGGGCGTGAAATCTCCCAACGCGCTGACTCGTTCCGGACCCAACATTCATCATCTTCGGGCGGGGGGTGACGCGGGCCGCGTAAGTTGATCTAAGCGCGCGATGCGCCCCGACGTGCTCAATCCGCTGTTTGCCGAAGCCGAGACGCTCGAGGGCGTCGGGCCGAAGGTGATGAAGCCGCTCGAAAAGCTTGGGCTGACGCGGGTGCGCGACATCGCCTACCATCTGCCCGACCGGTTCGTGAGCCGCCGTCCGATCGAGAATCTCGACCACGGCAGCGTCGGCGAGCAGGTGGTGGTGCCGTTGACCGTGATCGAGCACCGATCGAGCCGGACCGGGCGCGGGCCGTACAACGTGATGGCGCAAGATGCGCTGGGCAATGTCGCGTCACTGACCTATTTCGGCAAGGCAAGTTACACCGCCAGAAAGCAGCTGCCGGTGGGCGCGAAGCGGTGGGTCGCGGGGCGGCTCGATCAATACGGCCAGATGCTTCAGATCGTGCATCCCGATCACGTCGCGGAGGACAGCGCGGGTTTGCTCGGGACGCTCAACGAACCGGTCTACGCGCTGTCCGAAGGGCTCACGCAACCCAAGGTCTCCGGCCTCGCCGCGCAGGCGCTGACGCGCTTGCCCGAGCTTCCCGAATGGATCGAGCCAGCCCATTTCGAGCGTGCGAAATGGCCCGCGTGGGCCGATGCGCTCACGCTGGCGCACAAGGCCGAGCATCCGGCGGCGCGCGACCGGCTGGCGTACGACGAACTGCTCGCCAACAGCCTCGCGCTGGCGCTGGTCAAGGCGGACAACCGCAAGCGGCGCGGGCAGCCACTGCAGGGCGACGGTTCGCTGCGTGGAAAGCTCGAACTGCCGTTCCCCCTGACCGGCGCGCAGCAGCGCTCGATCGCCGAAATCGAGGGCGACCTGGCGCAGTCGACCCCGATGCTGCGGCTGCTGCAGGGCGACGTCGGTTCCGGCAAGACGGTGGTTGCGCTGGAGGCGATGCTGGTCGCGGTGGAGGCGGGGGCGCAGGCCGCCCTGCTGGCGCCGACGGAAATCCTCGCGCGCCAGCATTTCGAGACATTGCGGCGGATGCTGGCGCCCACCGGGGTCGAGATCGCGCTGCTGACCGGCAGGGACAAGGGCCGCGCGCGCGAATCGATCCTGATGGGCCTGCAGGATGGCTCGATACCGATCGTCGTCGGCACCCATGCCATCTTCCAGGAGACCGTCTCCTATCGCAATCTTGGCCTGATCGTGATCGACGAACAGCACCGGTTCGGGGTGTCGCAGCGGCTGACGCTGGCCAACAAGGGGCGGGTGACCCCGCACACGCTGGCGATGACCGCGACCCCGATCCCGCGCACCCTGACGCTGGCGCAATACGGCGAGATGGACGTCAGCCGGCTCGACGAAATGCCCCCGGGGCGACAGGCGATCGACACCGTGGTGATCAGCACCGAACGCACCGGCGAGGTGATCGAGCGGCTCGCCGGACAACTCGACAGCGGGCGCGCAGGCCTATTGGGTCTGCCCGATGGTGCGCGAGCTCGAAAACGAGGACATCGCCGCGGCCGAGGCGCGCTACGCGGCGCTGCGCGAGCGGTTTGGCGACGACGTCGTGCTGGTCCACGGCCAGCTTCGCCCCGAGGCCAAGGACGCGGCGATGGAGCGCTTCGCGGCAGGTCACGCGAAGCTGCTGGTCGCGACCACGGTGATCGAGGTCGGCGTCGATGTTCCCAACGCCACCCTGATGGTGATCGAGCAGGCCGAGCGCTTCGGCCTTGCCCAATTGCACCAGCTGCGCGGACGGGTGGGGCGCGGCCACAAGAAGAGCGTATGCCTGCTGCTGCGCGGCGATACCCTGAGCGAAACGGGCAAGGAGCGGCTGGCCCTGATGCGCGAGACGCAGGACGGCTTCCGGCTGGCGGAGGAGGACTTGCGCCTGCGCGGGGGCGGCGAACTGCTCGGCACGCGGCAATCGGGCGACACTCCGTTCCGCATCGCCGACCTGGAACAGATCCAGCGCCTGCTGCCGATCGCTCACGACGATGCGCGGCTGCTGATGGAACGCGACGGCGGTCTCGACAGCGAGCGGGGACAGGCGGCGCGAATCCTGCTCTACCTGTTCGAGCGCGACTGGGGTGTCCAGCTCCTGCGTGGAGGGTAGGGCACCGATCGCAATCTTGTGCATTGGCAGCAGTATGCTGCGCTGTGCCTGGGTGATGCTTGTTCTGACGCTCGCCGGCTGCGGGCCCTATCCCCGCGACGTCGAGGGCACGCTGGACCGGGTCGAGCGCAGCCATGTCATGACCGTAGGAATGGCGGCGATCGACCCGCGCGATGCGGCCTCGGCGAAAGCCTATCTGGGCCGGGTCGCGCGCGCGACAGGATCGCAGCCACAGATTGCCTCGGGATCCGCCGAGCGCTTGCTGGCGCAGCTTGAGGCGGGCGAGCTCGACCTTGTGATCGGCGAATTCGCTGATGATTCGCCATGGCTCCAATCGGTTGCGCTGATCGAGCCGATTTCCATCCGCGCTGTGGGCGAGCGCACCGTGGGGCTCGCCCCGGTCGCCGCGAACGGCGAGAATCGCTGGGTCGGCCTGCTCGAACGCGAAGTCCGCGACATGCGCGAGGCGCCCAAGTGAGCGAGAGGCAGGGGCACCCCCAGGAGATCCAGGACGACATCGCTCACGCCAAGCGCGTCGAATGGTGGGACATCTTCTGGTCGACCACCGTCGTGATCGTGATGGGGCTGGCGATGGGGTCGAGCCAGGCGATGAAGACTGCGTGGGTGGAAGACCTGCTCGCGCTGGTGCCGCCCATCGCCTTCCTGATCGCGGTCCACTGGGAGAAAAAGAGCGCCGGCCACGATTTTCATTACGGCTTCGACCGGGTGAACAGCCTCGGCTTCATGGTCGCCGCGGTCGCGCTGACGGCGGTTGGCGCATTCCTGGTGAAAGACGCCGGGACGTCGCTGCTTACGCAGGAGCACGTGACCATCGGCACCACGCGCTTGTGGGGGCACGACATCTGGCTAGGCTGGTTCATGCTCGCCGCACAGGCCTACGCGACCATTCCCCCGATCTTCATCGGTCGGGCGGAACTGCCACTGGCCAAGCGGCTGAAGGACAAGCTGCTCCACACCGATGCGCTGATGAACAAGGCCAACTGGCAGACCGGCGTCGCCGGTATCGTCGGCGTGGCGGGACTGGGCATGGGCTGGTGGTGGGCCGATTCTGCCGCGGCGCTGCTGATCGCCGGCAGTATCATCTGGGATGGCTGGAAGGCGATGAAGATCGCTGCCGCCGAATTGATCGATGGCGTCCCGCGTGAGCCGGGTGACGACAGCATGTCGAAAGAAGCCAAGGCGCTGAGCGACGATCTGCAGCAGCGCTTTCCCGAGGCCCGGCGCATCCTGCTGCGCGAGACCGGACGTTATATCCGCGCCGAGGTGGTCGGAGCGCGACCCGGCGATGCATTCGATTTCGACGACATCGATCTCGACGGATGCGACCAGTGGCGGATCGATTCGGTGAGCTTCCGGCCGTAGCCGAAACGTTGCGCCGAATGGATGAAATGGTCGGGGAAAGAGGATTCGAACCTCCGGCCCCTGCCTCCCGAAGACAGTGCTCTACCAGGCTGAGCTATTCCCCGACCGATGTCCGACGCTTGCCATCCAGCGGATGGGGCGGCGAGGCAGGAGCGGGCCTATAGGGAGGGGCGCGCGGGGTGGCAAGCGGGCAATTGGCGGTCTAGGGACTTCGCATGGCCAGCGCCGTTCCGCTCCCCGATTCTTCGCCCCTGCCGCATCCCGAGGTGCAATACCTCGACCTGATGCGCCGCATCTGGCGCGAAGGGTCGGAGCGGATCGACCGCACCGGGATCGGCACGCGATCGGTGTTCGGTGCCACCCTGCGGTATGATCTGGCGAATGGCGAGATGCCCCTGATTACCACCAAGCGGGTGTACTGGAAGACCGCGACGCGCGAGCTGCTGTGGTTCCTCACCGGCAGCACCAATATCCGCCCGCTGGTGCTTCAAGGGGTGCACATCTGGGACGATTGGCCGCATGCGCGCTATGTGCGCGAAACCGGCGACGACATGTCGATCCAGCGCTTTATCGAGCGTGTCGAACAGGATGAAACGTTCGCCGAACAGTGGGGAGATCTGGGGCCGGTGTACGGCAAGCAATGGGTCGACTGGCCCACCTGGCGCTATCGCCCCGACGGCCTCTACGAGCCGGGCGAGGGGATCAACCAGGTGGCCGATGTGGTCCGCTCGCTGCGCGAGAACCCGGGCAGCCGGCGGCACATCATTGAAGGCTGGAACGTCGCCGAGCTTGACCGCATGGCGCTGCCGCCGTGCCACAAGACCTACCAGTTTCATGTTGCCGAGGGGAAGCTCAACGGATTGCTATATCAGCGTAGTTGCGACGTTGCCTTGGGGCTGCCGTTCAACTTGTGGTCGGCGGCGCTGCTGCAGCGGATGCTGGCTCAACAGGCTGACCTGGAGCCCGGCGAGCTGGTGTGGATGGGCGGCGACGTACACCTCTATCTCAACCACGCCGAACTGATCGAGGAGCAGCTGACCCGGGAACCGCAAGGGCGGCCGCGGCTTGAGATCGTGCGGCGGCCGTCGACGATGTTCGATTATCGGATCGAGGATTTCGAGGTGTCCAGCTACATGCCGCTCGGTGCCCTCAAGGCGCCGGTGGCGGTGTGATCGGACTTTCTTGACTCGTTCACCCGCTTTGAAATAAAATAACGCGGTCGTATAAGATTGCTGCAACGCGGGAGAGCGTGATGGCCGCCAAGGCGGAAGATCGGCCCAACGAGACAGGGCAAGCCGGGCACAATCGCCCGGCACTGAGCTTTCACGTTCCCGAACCAAAATTCCGCCCGGGCGATGCGGTGGATTTTTCCGATCTCCGGATCACCGAGGCCGGCGCGCAGGCTCGTCCCGACGAGACTTGCCCCGCGATCGAAACCGCTCCGTTCGCCAACGACCTGATCCGCGTGCTGGGCGATGACAATGCCGCGCACGGACCGTGGGATCCCAAGCTCGCCCCCGAAACGCTGCGCAAGATGCTCGCCACGATGGCGCTGACCCGCGCGTTCGACGAGCGGATGTATCGCGGCCAGCGGCAGGGCAAGACCAGCTTTTACATGAAATGTACCGGCGAGGAGGCAACCAGCGTCGCGGCCGCGATGGCGCTCGAAGACGACGACATGGTGTTTCCCAGCTATCGCCAGCAGGGCATCCTGATCGCGCGCGGATACCCGCTGATCGAGATGATCAACCAGATCTATTCGAACCGCGGCGACAAGCTCAAGGGCCGCCAGCTGCCGATCATGTATTCGAGCCGCGAGCATTCGTTTTTCACCATCAGCGGCAACCTCGCCACGCAGACCCCGCAGGCGGTCGGCTGGGCGATGGCGAGTGCGATGCGCGGCGACAGCCGGATCGCCGCGACCTGGGTGGGCGAGGGCAGCACCGCGGAGGGGGATTTCCACGCCGCCTGCCTGTTCGCCACCGTCTATAACGCGCCGGTGATCCTGAACGTGGTCAACAACCAGTGGGCCATCAGCAGCTTTTCGGGCTTTGCCGGCGGCGAGCGCGCGACGTTCGCGTCCAAGGGCGTGGGCTATGGCATCGCTTCGCTGCGCGTCGACGGCAACGATGCGCTGGCGTGCTATGCGGCCGAGCAATGGGCCGCCAACCGCGCGCGCGCCAACGCCGGGCCGACGCTGATCGAGCACTTCAGCTACCGCGCCGAGGGACATTCGACCTCGGATGACCCGGGCCAGTACCGCAGCGCGCACGAACGCAGCGAATGGCCGCTGGGCGATCCGGTCATGCGCCTGAAGAACCACCTGATCGCGCTGGGCGAGTGGGACGAGGGCCGGCAGACGCAACTCGATCTCGACAGTGCCGAGCAGGTCAAGGCGGCGACCAAGGAAGCCGAAAAGAACGGCATCCTGGGCCACGGCCTCCACCACCCGTTCCACACCATGTTCGAGGACGTGTTCGAGGACCTGCCGTGGCATCTGGAAGAACAGGCCGCACAAGCGATCCGCGAAAGGGAAATCAAGTGGCCAGCAGCGTGATCGAAAGCGACGTGCCGGCCCAATCGGCCCAAGCGCCCGCGCGCAACCTCAACATGATCGAGGCGATCAACGACGCCCTCGACATCATGCTCACCCGTGATCCGATGGTCGTGATCATGGGCGAGGACGTCGGTTATTTCGGCGGGGTGTTCCGCGCCACCGCGGGCTTGCAGGAAAAGCACGGCAAGAACCGGGTGTTCGACACGCCGATTTCCGAATGCGGGATCATCGGCGCGGCGGTGGGGATGGGCGCGTATGGCCTGCGTCCCGTGCCCGAGATCCAGTTCGCCGATTACATCTACCCGGGGCTCGACCAGCTGATCAGCGAGGCGGCGCGGCTGCGCTATCGCTCGGCGGGCGAATTCATCGCGCCGATGACCGTTCGCAGCCCGTTTGGCGGCGGCATCTTCGGCGGCCAGACTCACAGCCAGAGCCCCGAAGCGATCTTCACCCACGTCGCGGGCCTGAAAACGGTGATCCCATCCACGCCGTACGACGCCAAGGGCCTGCTGATCGCCGCGATCGAAGACAATGACCCGGTGATCTTCTTCGAGCCCAAGCGGATCTACAATGGCCCCTTCGACGGCTATTACGACAAGCCGGTCGAACCGTGGAAAAAGCACGCCGATAGCCGCGTGCCGGACGGGTATTATCGTATCCCGCTGGGCAAGGCGCGCACCGTGCGCGAAGGCGAAGCGCTGACGGTGCTGAGCTACGGCACGATGGTTCACGTCAGCGAGGCGGTCTGCCGCGAAAAGGGTATCGATGCCGATATCGTCGACTTGCGATCGCTGATGCCGCTCGACATCGAGGCGATCGAAGCTTCGGTGAAGAAGACTGGCCGCTGCCTGATCGTCCACGAAGCGACCCGCACCAGTGGCTTCGGCGCCGAATTGTCGGCGCTGGTGACCGAACGCTGCTTCTACCACCTCGAAGCCCCGGTCGAACGTGTCACCGGCTTCGACACCCCCTATCCGCACAGCCTCGAATGGGCCTATTTCCCCGGGCCAGTCCGCATCGGCGAGGCGATCGACAAGATAATGGAAGCATAAATGGGCCGGTATACCTTCAACCTCCCCGACATCGGCGAAGGCATCGCCGAGGCTGAGATCGTCGCTTTCCACGTCAAGCCGGGCGACCGGGTCGAGGAAGATCAGCAAGTTGCCGACATGATGACCGACAAGGCGACGGTCGAGATGGAAAGCCCTGTCAGCGGCACCGTGATCGAGGTCGCAGGCGAAGTCGGCGACGTCATCGCGATCGGTTCGATGCTGGTGGTGATCGAGACCGAAGGCGACAGCGCGGGCGACGACAGCACACAGCATGCACCTGCGCCGGCCCCCAAGAAAGCCGAGATCGAACAGCGCATCGAGGTCGAGAACCCCGACGCGGGCGATGCCGACAAGGCGATCGCGAAGGCCGCGGCTGCGCCGCCGCCGGACGCCGACCCCGAGCCCGAGGCACCCGCAGCCAGGACGGAGCCCGCTCCGGCCCCAAAGGCGTCAAACGCGAAGGTTCTGGCGACCCCTGCGGTGCGCGCCCGCGCGACCGACCTGGGAATTGACTTGTCCGAAGTGCGTCCGAGCGAGGAAGGACGCATTCGCCATTCGGACCTCGACGCGTTCCTGTCGTACGGCGGAGCCACCGGCCATGCACCGGCCGGCCGCACGCGGCCCGACGAGGCGATCAAGGTCATCGGCCTGCGCCGCCGGATTGCCGACAACATGGCTGCGGCCAAGCGCAACATCCCGCACTTTACCTACGTCGAGGAATGCGACGTCACCGAGCTGGAACGCCTGCGCGAACAGCTCAACGCCGCTCGGGGCGAAAAGCCCAAGCTGACCATGCTGCCGTTGCTGATCGCCGCCATCTGCAAATCGATACCCGATTACCCGATGATCAACGCCCGCTTCGACGATGGCGATGGTTCGGGGCCGGGCGTGGTCACTCGCCACGGCGCGGTCCATCTGGGCATGGCGACCCAGACCGATGGCGGCCTGATGGTGCCGGTGATCCGCGATGCGCAGGCCAAGAACCTGTGGCAGCTGGCGACCGAGATCCGCCGGCTCGCCGCTGCCGCCCGTGACGGTTCGGCCAAATCGAACGAGCTGAGTGGATCGACCCTGACCGTGACTTCGCTCGGCCCGCTCGGAGGGGTAGCCACCACTCCGGTGATCAACCGGCCCGAAGTGGCGATCATCGGTCCCAACCGGATCGTTGAGCGGCCGATGTTCGTGCCCGACGGCATGGGCGGCGAGCGGGTGGAAAAGCGCAAGCTGATGAACATCTCGATCAGCTGCGACCACCGCGTGGTCGATGGCTGGGATGCGGCGAGCTTCGTCCAGGCCGTCAAGAAGCTGATCGAGACGCCTGCGCTTTTGCTGATGAACTGATCGGGTTATGCTGCACCGGTAATCCGGAGGGCAGCATGAAAACCGATCCGCGCATCGATGCTTATATCGCCAACGCCGCCGATTTCGCGCGGCCGGTACTCACGCGCCTGCGCGCGATCGTCCATGACGCGCTGCCGCAGGCGGAGGAGACCATCAAATGGTCGATGCCGCACTTCACGGTCGGCGGAAAGAACGTCGCCGGGATGGCGGCTTTCAAGGCGCATTGCGCGTTCACCGTCCACGGCGAAGGGCGGGGTGGAACCGAAGGCATGGGCCAGCACGGCAAACTGACCTCGGTTGCGGACATTCCGCCGGAAAATCTCCTGAAGGCCAAGCTCAGGGATGCCGTCGGGCGGATCGATAGCGCGGGCAGCGCAGCTCCCAAACGCGCCGCCACCACGCCAAAGGCCGAAATTGGCGTGCCCGACGACCTGGCCGCCGCTCTGGAAGGGAATTCAGCGGCGCGTGCCACGCTGGAAGGCTTTGCGCCCTCGCATCGCCGCGAATATCTCCAGTGGATTACCGAGGCCAAGCGCGAGGAAACGCGTGCCAAGCGCATCGCTCAGGCGGTTGAGTGGTTGGCCGAAGGCAAGAAGCGCAACTGGAAGTACGAAAACTGCTGAAGCGTCAGCGGACGATCGCGCTGTAAGTCAGCCGCCCGGCGGGCGCGGACCCGGGAACCCGCAGGCGCAAGTGGGTGACATCTTCGGCCGATGCGATTCGCTGGCCGATGTGCAGGCTGCCCAGCCGGCCCCAGTTGCGGCCGTTATCGGTCGACACTTCGACCGCATCGCTACCGGCGCGCTGGAACGCCAGCGGGCGCGGCACCGCGCTCTCGACGATGAATCCACGGCCGGGTTCGGACGCGCGCCACTCGACCACCAGGACGACTTTGTCACCCTTCTTCAAGGTGGTTGCCGGCTCAAGCGCGCGAACGCCGTCGTCGCTCCGCTCGATGTAGACCGAACGGTCGATATCGACCGCGTTTTCGGCTGCCGCCGCGCTGCCCATCAGGCACGCCAGCACACTCAATCCCAGTCCTGCACGCATGTTTGAACTATCCCCCGACCCCGGTTACGGGGCGGGGCGAAGATCGCTCGATATGGTTAATTTTCCGTGCACCTCCCGAGGCGACGGTAAGGCCCGGAAGCGCGGTTGACAGCCCGGTATCGACGCCCTAGTGGCGCTGCTCCCAAGCGGTGCAAGCCCGTTAAATGCGCGGGTGTAGCTCAGTTGGTTAGAGTGCCGGCCTGTCACGCCGGAGGTCGCGGGTTCAAGTCCCGTCACTCGCGCCACTTGGGGCCTTTTCGGATCGAAACGCAGCTCGCCACTACCCTTTCGGGTGGTGGCGGCGCGCTTTACGACCCGGGGTCGGGTGCGCTCCAGCGGCCGGTTTCCATCCAGATCAGGAAGCGCTTGAGCGGCAGCAGCCAGGCGATGCCCAGAACCAGGTAGACCAGCATCTGCGCCAGCGTCGGCCAATCGCCGATCAGGCCCGGCACGTAACGCGCGACCACCAGGGCATAGCCGGCGATACCCGCCAGCAGCGCAAGAATGCCCAGCGGGATGCGCGCGGTCGGTTCGGTCCTCATGCGAACGGTCCGTAAAGGCGGGTGGGGGTCACCACCGCCGCCAGCGTGCGATCGTGCGGCTCGTGCGGCAGGTCGGCCATCAGCTGGCTGTCCCACGCCAGCCCGATCGCGACGGCATCGGGGTGGGCGGCCAGCCAGCGGTCATAGTGCCCGCCGCCCTGGCCCAGCCGGCCGCCATCGGCGGTGAACCCGATCAGGGGGACGATCACCACGTCAGGTGTCAGCACGTCCGCATCTGCAACGGGCTGGAGCAGCCCGAACGGTCCGGTCTCGAGATCGCTTTCGGCATGGGGATCGGTGTGCCGGGCAAACTCCATGGATGCATCGCGCGTTGCGAAACGGGGCAGCGCGATCGGGTGGCCGCGGTCGAGGAAGTGCCGCGCATATCCTTGCGCGGGCGCCTCGTCGGGCCCCGCGCGGTAGAGACCGATCGTCGCGCCGTCCGGAACCAGCGCGGCAAGCGGCGCTGGTGGTATGCGAAACAGGAGTGCGCGCGTGCTGTCAGGCAGCGCCGCGACATGGCGGCGGCGCGCGGCGCGCATCGCCTTGCGCAAGGAAGCTTTTGTCTCGGTCACAGGGGCGCCTTAGCGATGATGGAGTGGCGGAACCACCATGGGTCGTTTGCCCCAGTATCCTCTGACGCCTTAGGTCAGGTGGGGACCATGTACCCCGGTCCCCGGAACGGATCCGGTCGCCAGGGCAGGGACAGCCCCCTAGGATTGCTTATAGCCCAGGGATAATGTTGCGGCTCGTGCCGGGCAGTCCCGCCAACGCCTATCTAAGGTGCCGGGGCCGTACCCTCAAGCTTATCCGCTGTTTGCTCGAGCATTTCGGCCAGGCGCTCGAGCGCGGGCGCCAGGTCGGCCTGGGTCGGGACGCCTTCGGTCGAGACCGGCTGCGGGCGCGCCGCCAGCTCGTCGCGCTCGCGGGTCAGCGAGTCGATCTGCTGGTGGAGCGCGGACTCGTTAGCGTGCCGTTCGGCCAATTGCTCGTCGGCTTCGGCGAGGCGCTGCGTGACCCGGGCCACTTCCTGCTGCGCATCGTGGTGCGCGGTTTGCAGCCGATCGAATTCGGCATCGCGGTTCCCCAGCGCGGCCTTGAGCTCATCGAGTTCGCCCGCGGCGGCACCGGCAAGCGCCCTGGCGGCGGCGATCTCGTCGTTCGCGGCCGGACCAGCCGATCCCCGCTCGTGCACCTCGTCGGCCAGCAGGAGGGCGGCGAACAGCAGGTTCTGCGCCTCGTGACCCGACAGGTTGCCCATCGAGGCGAGCTTGTCGTTGATCACCGCGCCGAGGCGCGAGACGTGATCCTCCTCGCCGGGTGCACACGCCACCCGGTATGCTCGTCCACCGATCGACAGCGCGACTTCGCTCATGCCGGCGCGCTCACTGATCGATCTCGTTGAGCAGTGTATCGAGCTCGCCCAGCGCGGTCGCGACGGTCTCGCGCAGGCTCTCGTGACGCTCGACCAGCGCGGATACCGAGGGCGGAACCGGCGAGGGAGACTGCGGCGCGGATACGCCCGCGCGATCGGCGGCCTGCGCGATACGCGCCAGTGCCGCTTCGATCCGCTGCACCGCTGCTTCGGTCCGATCCCCCGTCATGGCGGATGATTTACCGTCTTTCCCGCGCTTGCGCAAAGGGTTGCTGCGGCCTGTTGATAACTGCCCTTCAGTAAGCCCGTCGGGGAGCCGGCCGCCGCTCGCCTTGACCTTGCGGGGAGCCTCCGCGAAGGCGACCGCGCGTGCCCGAATCGCCGTGAGGAGCTTGCCTGCGATGAGTCTCGACCCCGCCCGCCTGGCGCCGATGGCCAATGCCATACGCGCGCTGTCGATGGACGCGGTGCAAGCGGCCAATTCGGGGCATCCGGGAATGCCGATGGGCATGGCCGACGTCGCCACCGTGCTGTGGTCGAAATACCTGCGGTTCGATCCGGCTGCCCCCGACTGGGCTGACCGCGACCGGTTCGTGCTGTCGGCCGGGCACGGATCGATGCTGATCTACAGCCTGCTGTATCTGTCCGGCTACGAATCGCCGACGATCGGGGACATCGCCAATTTCCGCCAGCTCGGCAGTGTGTGCGCCGGGCACCCGGAGAACTTCCTGGTTCCCGGCATCGAATGCACCACCGGCCCGCTGGGCCAGGGTCTTGCGATGGCGGTAGGCATGGCGATTGCCGAGCGGCATCTGAATGCCGGTTACGGCGATGATCTGGTCGATCATCACACCTGGGTGATCGCGGGTGACGGGTGCCTGATGGAAGGCGTCAACCACGAGGCGATCGGGCTTGCAGGACATCTGCGGCTCGGGCGGCTGAAGGTGCTGTGGGATTCGAACCACATCACCATCGACGGGTCGACGTCGCTTTCGACCTGTGAAGATATCCCCGCGCGCTATCGCGCCTCGGGCTGGCACGTGATCGAGTGCGACGGGCACGATTTCGCTGACATCGACCGTGCGCTGGGCGAGGCGGCGGCGCACGATGCCTCGCCGGTCCTGGTCGCGTGTCACACGGTGATCGGCAAGGGCGCGCCCAACAAGCAGGGCACCAGCGGCGTGCATGGTTCGGCACTTGGTGCGGACGAGGTCGCCGCGGCGCGCCAGGCGTTGAACTGGACCGCCGCGCCATTCACGGTGCCGGACGATATTCTGGCCGACTGGCGCAAGACCGGCGCGCGCGGCGCGGCCGCGCATCGCGAATGGGCGGAACGCCTCGATCAATCGGGCAAGGCTGCCGAGTTCAAGGCGCGCATGGCGGGCGCTCTGCCAGCGGACGACGGGCTCGATCGCTATATCGCCGGCCTGCTCGCCGAACCCAAGACAGTCGCCACTCGCAAGGCGAGCGAGATGGCGCTCGAAGTGCTGACTGCGAGCATCCCCGCGATGATCGGTGGATCGGCCGACCTGACCGGCTCGAACAACACCAAGACAAAGGCGACCGGTCCGCTCACCGCCGACGACTACGCCGGGCGCTATATCTACTACGGGATCCGCGAATTCGGCATGGCCTGCGCGATGAACGGCATGGCGCTGCACGGCGGGGTGGTGCCGTACGGCGGCACGTTCCTGATCTTCAGCGACTATTGCCGCAATGCCGTGCGGCTGAGCGCGCTCCAGCAGGCCCGCGCGATCTATGTGTTCACCCACGACAGCATCGGACTGGGCGAGGACGGGCCGACGCACCAGCCGGTCGAGCAATTGATGAGCCTGCGGCTGATTCCCAACCTCAACGTCTTCCGCCCGTGCGACACGATCGAGACCGCCGAGTGCTGGGCGCTCGCACTGGCCGACGCGAACACCCCGTCGGTGCTCGCGCTGAGCCGGCAGAACCTGCCGCAGCTCAGGACCGGGGGCGGCAATCTTTCGGCAAGGGGCGCTTACCGGCTGCGATCCGCCACGGCCGCCCGCAAGGTAATCCTGATCGCCACCGGTTCGGAAGTCGAAGTCGCCTGCGCCACCGCCGACGCCCTTGAGGCCGCCGGCATCGGCGCGGACGTGATTTCAATGCCTTGCATGGAATTGTTCGAGCAACAGGACGACGCATACAAGGCCGATCTGCTCCCCGACGTGCCGCCCGAACAGCTGTTGCGGGTGTCGATCGAGGCGGGCGTGACGCTGGGCTGGGATCGCTACACCATGACCAACGGGCTGCGCATCGGCCTCGACCGGTTCGGTGCTTCGGCCCCGGCCGAGGACCTGTACGCCAAATTCGGCATCACGGCCGAGGCCATCGTGCCACAAATCAAAACAAAACTCGGAATTTAGCAGGAGCTTTTCTCATGGCGACCAAGGTTGCGATCAACGGTTTCGGACGCATCGGGCGGCTTGTCGCGCGGGCGATCCTGGAGCGCAGCGACCACGATCTGGAGCTGGTGTCGATCAACGACCTGGCCGACACCAAGTCGAACGCGCTGCTGTTCGGCTTCGACAGCACCCATGGGCGCTTCCCCGGCAAGGTCGAGACATCGGGCAACGATCTGCTGGTCAACGGCAAGCACATCCACGTCACCGCGGAACGCGATCCGGGCAACCTGCCGCACAAGGCCAACGGAATTGACATCGTTCTCGAGTGCACCGGCTTCTTCCAGTCGGACGAGGCGAGCCGGCCGCACCTGGCGGCGGGCGCCAAGCGGGTGCTGATCTCGGCGCCGGCGACGGGCGTGTCCAAGACGATCGTGTTCGGGGTCAACCAGGACCAGCTGACCGCCGACGACGTGATCGTGTCCAACGCCAGCTGCACCACCAACTGCCTCGCACCGGTTGCCAAGGTTCTCAACGATACCATTGGAATCGAACGCGGTTTCATGACCACGATCCACAGTTACACCAACGACCAGCGAATGCTCGACCAGATCCATTCGGACTTGCGGCGTGCGCGGGGCGGGGCGCAGAACATGATCCCCACCACCACCGGCGCGGCGCGCGCGGTGGGGCTGGTTCTGCCTGAATTGAAGGGGAAACTGGACGGTTCGAGCGTCCGGGTGCCGACCCCCAACGTGTCGCTGATCGACCTGGTGTTCACGCCCGGCCGCGACACCACCAAGGACGAGATCAACGCCGCGCTCAAGGCCGCTTCACAAGGGGCAATGAAGGGCGTGCTCGACTACACCGACCAGCCGCTGGTTTCGAGCGATTTCAATCACTACCCGGCGTCTTCTACGGTCGATTCGCTGGAAACCGCGGTGCTCGAAGGCAAGCTGGCGCGCGTGGTTTCGTGGTACGACAACGAGTGGGGCTTCTCCAACCGGATGATCGATACCGCCGGCGTGATGGCGAAATTCCTCTGACTCGAAACATGTCAATGAAGCGCTCGATTGGGACACCGAACACCGCATGAAACGCTTCCGGACGCTCGACGATCTTCCTGAAGACCTGACCGGCAAGGTGGCGCTGGTCCGGGTCGACCTCAACTTGCCGATGAACGAAGGCCGGGCGAGTGACGTCACCCGGGTCGAGGCGAGCGCGCCGACGATCCTGGAACTGGCCGATGCCGGCGCCAAGGTGCTGCTGCTGGCGCACTTCGGGCGGCCCAAAAGGCGAGCGCTCTTCGACAATGAGCACCAGCCTGGTGCAGGGCGATGTCGAGCGCGTGCTGGGACGCGAGGTTATGTTCATTTCCGAACTCTCCGGCCCGGTGGTCGAGCAATCGATCGGCATCCTGCGCCCCGGCGATATCGGCCTGCTCGACAATGTGCGCTTCTGGCCGGGCGAGGAAGCCAACGATCCCGCATTCGCAAGGGCGATCGCCGCCAACGGCGATTTCTACGTCAACGATGCGTTCTCCGCCGCGCACCGGGCGCACGCCAGCACCGAGGGGATCACGCACTTCCTGCCGTCCTATGCCGGGCGCGCGATGGAGAAGGAACTGAAGGCGCTCGACGCCGCGCTCGGCAACCCCGAGACGCCGGTCGCGGCGGTGGTCGGCGGGGCGAAAGTATCGAGCAAGCTGGCGGTGCTCGAACACCTGGTCAGCAAGGTCCAGCACCTGATCATCGGCGGCGGCATGGCCAACACCTTCCTCGCCGCGCGCGGGATCGATGTCGGCAAGTCGCTGTGCGAGCACGAACTGGCGCCGACGGTGAACGCGATCCTCGACCGGGCCGATCACGCCGGCTGCACGGTGCACTTGCCCTATGACGTCGTGGTCGCCACGGAATTCGCCGCCAACCCGCCATCCTTGCGCACCTGCAACGTCCACGAGGTGGCGCCCGACGAGATGATCCTCGACATCGGCCCCGCCGCGGTCGAGGCGCTGGCCGACGTGCTCAAGACCTGCCGCACGCTGGTGTGGAACGGCCCGCTGGGCGCCTTCGAGACGCCGCCGTTCGATGACGCCACGGTTGCACTGGCGCGTACCGCCGCGGCGCTGACGCAGGATGGCAGCCTGGTGTCGGTCGCGGGCGGGGGAGACACCGTGGCGGCGCTCAACCATGCCGGTGTGGCGCAGGGCTTCACGTACGTCTCGACGGCGGGCGGCGCGTTCCTCGAATGGATGGAGGGGCGCGAACTGCCCGGCGTGAAGGCGCTGGAATCGGGCAACCGGCCATGAGCGAGGAAAAGGCGCAGACCTCGCACGGTCCGATCCTGATCACCGAGGGCGAATATGCCGGGTGGTCGAACTGGCCGCACGATGCGTTCGAGACCCGCGCCGGCCCGTTCTATTTCCGCACCGACGAGAACGGCCAGTCGGTCAGCGCCTTCCGCGCCGAGCAGAAGCACATGAACGGCGGCGGGTTCATGCACGGCGGCTGCCTGATGACCTTCGCCGACTTCGCGCTGTTCTCGATCGCGCACGCCGAACTGAAGGACAACTTCGCGGTCACGCTCAACATGGGCTGCGACTTCCTCGACGCCAGCCGCGTCGGCCAGTGGATGGAAGCCCGCGGCGAAGTCACCCGCGCGGGCGGCAAGACCATTTTCGTGCGCGGCACGGTGACTGCCGACGGCAAACCGGTGTTCACCTTCACCGGCATCATCCGCAAGGTCGGCAAGCGCACCTAAGCAAGTTTCACCACACACAGGGACACGCAATGAACACCGACGACATGACCCGCCGCATCGCCACCGGCGAAGGCTTCATCGCCGCGCTCGACCAGTCGGGCGGATCGACCCCCAAGGCACTGACCGGCTACGGCGTGGCGGACGATTCGTGGTCGAACGACGACGAGATGTTCGCGCTGATCCACGCGATGCGCGAGCGGATCATCGAAAGCCCGTGCTTCGGCGGCGGCAAGGTGATCGGCGCGATCCTGTTCGAAAAGACGATGGACGGCATGGCCGGCGGCAAGCCGGTGCCCGAGCGGCTGGCCGAGCGCGGCGTGGTCCCGTTCCTCAAGGTCGACAAGGGGCTGGAGGACGAGGCGAACGGCGTCCAGCTGATGAAGCCGATGCCCGACCTGGAAGCGCTGTGCACCCGCGCCCGGGCCAAGGGCGTGTTCGGAACCAAGATGCGCAGCGTGATCAAGTCCAACCAGCCGGGCGGGATCGAGCGTATCGTCCGCCAGCAGTTCGACGAAGGCGCGCGCATCAGCGCCGCCGGCCTGATGCCGATGCTCGAGCCTGAATACGACATCCACGCGGCCGATCGCGCCGAAGGCGAGCGCGTGCTGCGCGATGCGATCCTGCAGGAGCTTGGCGCGCTGCCCGAAGGCCGCCAGGTCATGCTCAAACTGTCGATCCCGGTCGAGGCCAACCTCTACAAGCCGCTGATCGATCACCCTGCGGTGCTGCGCGTGGTCGCGCTGTCGGGCGGCTATTCGACCGACGAGGCGTGCGCCAAGCTGGCCGAGAACCAGGGCATGATCGCCAGCTTCAGCCGCGGCCTGCTGCAGGACCTGCGCCACCACCAGAGCGACGAGGAGTTTGACACGACGCTCGGCAGCGCGATCGACCAGATTCACCTTGCGTCGGTGCGCTGAGGACGAGTGTCTGCTAGCCGCCAGGCAGGCCCTTGAAGCGGACTGTCAGCAAACGACCCCATTGCGGACATTCGCCTTTTGCGCGACCCGAAGGAGAGTGCCAGTCCCGGGCGCCCCCCGCGATCGCTATTCAGTCGCCGCTTTGTGAAACGCAGCGATGAGTTCATGCTCTGAAAATGGCTTGCGTAGGATTGAGCCGGGGGGATTGCACGGTTTGCATTCCTCAGGTGTTCCGGTGATGAAAAGCACGGGTATGGGTCCAAAGCGTTCTTGAATTTCGGCGACCGCGGCCGGGCCCGTGCCCTCAAGAAGCTTCACGTCTGAAGTGATGATGTTTGGTGCGTTCCGCGCGGCCTTTGCAACAGCCTCCGCCTGCGAACTGGCTATCGCAAAGGATGTTGCGCCCTCGCTTGCGAGGATATCCTGAATGTTCATCGCCACCAAGGGTTCATCCTCGATGATCAATACGTGACACATGCGCGCGGGCTCCTTAACTCCTCCACAACGCAACAACCGCTTTTAGGGTTCAACTCCTTGTGCGATTGGTCGGGCAGCCTGCCTTAGGAAGCCGGGGTCCCATTACGCCGTTCAATGGCGTTGCGCGGTAGCGAGAAAGCGAATTGAAATGATCGGAACGTCAATCATCCCAGCTAACGAGGCGGAGCGCCTCGCCGCGGTGCGGCGTTACGGCATTCTCGACACTCCTCCGGACGGCGCTTTCGATAGAATTACCGCACTGGCCGCCCGGCGCTTTGGGGTTCCCATCTCGATTATCAGCATCGTCGATGAGGATCGAATCTGGTTCAAATCCCACCATGGCGTGCCCGTGGAGCAGATTGGCCGCGACCCTGGCCTTTGCGCTTCGGCAATTCTCTCAGATGATCCGCACATACTAACCGATGCGAGCATCGATCCTCGGTCGCTGGCCAACCCTCTCGTCGCGGGGGATTTTGGGTTGCGCTTCTATGCTGGCGTTCCGCTGACCACTGATGACGGGCATAAACTTGGTACGCTTTGCATTATCGACAGGGAAGCACGGCCAATCGATCAATCCCAGATCGATGACCTCAAAGACCTTGCAGCGATCGTCATGGACCAGATTGAGGTGCAGCTTGCCGCGCGGCGGGCTGTCTCCCAGGCCGAGTTGATGGCCAAGGAGATTGATCATCGCGTTATGAATAGCCTTCAGTTCGTGTCTGGCTTGCTCACGATGCAAAGCCGATCGCTCCAAGACACCGAAGCCGTCGGGCATCTGCAACTTGCCGCAAACCGGGTCAATGCTGTCGCGCAGGTACACCGCCATTTCTACGCAGATGGCGCGGATCAGGCGTCCTGCATCACATTCCTAAGAAGGCTGTGCGCCGATCTTGCGTCCATTCTCGACAGGGAAATACGGGTAGAGGGCGATGAGGGCACGATCCCAACTAGGTCGATCCAGCCCATTGGGTTGCTGGTCAACGAGCTAGTTACAAACGCGGCCAAGCACGGGCAGGGAGTGATTGAGGTGAAGTATGAGATCGAAGGCAATCAGCATTTGTTGATGGTCTGTGACGAGGGTCGCAATCTTCCGAAAGACTTCAACGCGAGCGCGGCAACCCAGAGCCTGGGCATGCGGGTTATCACGTCACTTACAGGTCAACTCGGCGGAGAACTGACAAGCGGGCACCGACCTGACGGCGGGTCCTGTTTCCAAGTTTCGTTTCCGACCCTGCATTAGACCGCGTTGCAGGCAATGACAGGCCTCATGCCGCACTGAAGGGCCTGCGGATGGAGAGTTCGAACGTCCGGTTTCCACCCAAATCCAGCCGTTCGCGTTAGACCGGGCTCAACCCCACACCAGACGTTCCACAAGCGAACCGATTATCCGGCCGCTCCGTGCCGAAGGGTCAGCGCGCCTCGTAGGTGAAGCGGTAATCTATCGGCGGCGCCTCTGCCCCGGCCACCTTGTCGGGCCGCGCCGAGACCAGCGCGATCACCTTGCCGTGGGTGCCGTAAGGCTCGCCCAGCGTAAGGTCGGCGGTGTCGGCCCAGCCGGCGCCGGCGATGCGGGTCTTGACCACCACGCGGCCCGCCCAGACGCACCGGGCGTTCATCGGGCAGCGGCTGTCCTCGACCAGCTTCTTCGGCGTCACGATCAGGTCTCCGACGCGAACCGGCTGGCCGATCGGCACAGCGTAACCGGCGGGCTGGGGCGGGGTGCTGTCAGGGGCCGGCACCACGGCGCAGCCGCCAAGGAGGACGGCGGGGGCGATGAGCGTGAGAAAAGTTTTCATGCGCACCATAACGCACCGCTGCCGCTTGCGGTTGCCTGAATGGCCGCTACCTAACGGCGCGATGCCCTATTGCCACCTTTACCTGATTTCCCCGCTCGACGTGGGCGGTGCCTTTCCCGAACGGCTCGAACGCGCGCTGTCGGCCGCCGACGTCTCGGCCTTCCAGTTCCGGGTCAAGGGCATCGACCAGCACGCGGCCGCCGCGCTCGCCGGGCCGCTGCAGGAAATCTGTGCCGGCCACGATTGCGCGTTCATCGTCAACGACGACGTCGGCCTTGCCAAACGGCTGGGCGCCGATGGCGTGCATCTGGGGCAGGGCGACGGCGACGTGCGCGAGGCGCGCGAGGTGCTGGGCCGCGAAGCGCAGATCGGCGTCACCTGCCACGCCAGCCGCCACCTCGCATTGGAAGCGGGCGAGGCGGGCGCCGATTACGTCGCGTTCGGCAGCTTCTTTGCCAGCGAGACCAAGCCGAGCGAGCATAGGCCCGAGATCGAACTGCTCGAATGGTGGCACAAGATGGTCGAGATCCCGGCGGTCGCGATCGGCGGGATCACCCCGGCCAACTGCGCGCCGCTGGTGCGCGCCGGGGCGGATTTCCTGGCGGTTTCCGCTGCGATCTGGAATGGCGACGAGGCCGAGGCCGTGCGCGCCTTCCACCGCGCAATCGCCGAGGCGGGTTCCCAAGCCGCGACGGATATGCAAACTCGCCCGTAATATTCTCACCGGGGGAGACGGGTGATGGCAGGGCAGGTTGAAGGCGGCGCACCGGTCCGCGAAATGACGCTGCGCGCGTTGATCATCGGCGGGCTGCTGACGTTCGTGTTCACCGCCGCCAACGTCTATTTCGGCCTCAGGGTCGGTCTCACGTTCTCCACCGCCATTCCGGCAGCAGTAATCTCGATGGCGATCCTGCGCACGATGGGCGGATCGACGATCGTCGAAAACAACATCGTCCAGACCATCGGCAGCGCGGCGGGCGCGGTGGCGACGATGGTGTTCGTGCTGCCCGGGCTGGTGATCGTCGGCTGGTGGACCCGCATCCCGTACTGGGAAACGATGCTGGTGTGCGCCACCGGCGGCGTCCTGGGCGTGATGCTGTCGGTGCCGATGCGCCGCGCGCTGGTGGTCGATAGCGACCTGCCGTACCCCGAAGGGGTCGCGGGTGCCGAGATCCTGCGGGTCGGCATGGCCGATTCCGAAGGCGCGCGCGAGAACCGCGCTGGCCTGGCGACGATCATGTGGGGCGCCGCGGCGGGCGCATTCTTCTATCTTCTCACCTCGATCCAGGTCGCCGCGGCCGAAGTAGGGCGCAACTTCAAGTTCGCCGGCGGGGTCAGCGGCGTGGCCGGCTCCACCTCGCTCGGCCTGGTCGCGATCGGCCACCTGATCGGCCTCACCACCGGCATCGCCATGCTGGCCGGCGTGATCACCTCGCGCTTCGTCCTGTTGCCGTGGCTAAGCTATGGCGTGGCCGGCCCGATCGACGATGTGGCGGGCACGATCTTCAGCGAACAGGTGCGCTTCGTCGGCGCCGGCGCGATGGCGGTGGCGGCGGTGTGGGCGCTGGTGCGGATCATGGGCTCGATCATGCGCGGGCTGGCCGGGATCGCCGCCACCGCGCGCGCACGGCGCGAAGGCGCGGCGATCGAGCTGACCGAGCGCGACCTGCCGGGCGGCTGGGTGCTGGGGGTGAGCGCGCTGATGTTCGGGCCGATCCTCTACCTGGTGTGGCAGTTCGTGCAGGGCGGGCCGCTGGCCGGCTCGATCGTGCCGGTGCTGCTGCTGGCGTTCGCTTTCATCGTGGTGGTCGGCGTCTTCACCGCGGTGGTGACCGGCTACATGGCGGGCCTGGTGGGCACCTCGAACAGCCCGGTTTCCGGCGTCGGCATCCTGTCGATCCTGATCGCATCGGTGCTGGTCGCCGCGCTGTTCGGCGGGGGCGCCAACCCGGAACAGACCAAGCCGCTGATCGCGTTCGCGCTGTTCATCGTTGCCTTCGTGTTCGGTATCGCGATCGTCGCCAACGACAACCTGCAGGACCTGAAGACCGGCCAGCTGGTCGGCTCCACCCCGTGGAAGCAGCAGGTCGCGCTGATCATCGGCGTGGTTGCCGGGTCGCTGGTGCTGCCGCCGGTGCTGCAGTTGCTGGCCGATACGTTCGGCTTCCTCGGTGCGCCTGGCGCGGGGCCCAACGCGCTCGCCGCGCCGCAAGCCTCGCTGTTCGCCGCCATCGCCCAAGGGGTACTGGGCGGATCGCTGCGGTGGGACCTGGTCGGCATCGGCGCCGCCATCGGGGTGGTGATCGTGATCATCGACGAGGTGCTGGGCAAGACCGGCAAGGGCCGCTTCCCGCCGCTGGCGGTGGGCATGGGCATCTACCTGCCGGTCAGCCTGGTGCTGCCGGCGGTGCTGGGTACGGTCATCGGGCACTTCTGGAACAAGATGGCGCGCACCACCGCGCGGCCCGAATACACCGTGCGCCTGGGCGTGCTGCTGGCCACGGGGCTGGTGGTGGGCGACAGCCTGATGGGGCTGGCCTATGCCGGAGCGGTCGGGGCGCTGGGCGATCCGGCGCGGCTGTCGGTCGTTCCGGCCAGCTTCGCGCCGGTGGCCGAATGGATCGCGGTGATCGCGCTGGTGGCGTTGCTGGTGGGGGTCTACGCACGAACCAAGGGGCAGGCGACACGGTCCGACTGACCGGCTGGATACTTTTTCCCGATGGTGTGTTGTCCTTGGCGAAGGGGCGGGTCGCGTCCCGATGCCTTGGGAAAACATATGCGCTTGATCTTCGCCGCCGCCTCGCTCCTGGCACTCGCCGCGTGCGGCATGAACGGCACCGACCGTTATGCCGACGACGCCGCAGCGGACAAATCCGTCAATTCCACCACGCAGAACATGGCCGACACGATGGCCTCGCATGACGGCGGCGACACCGCGTCGCAAGTTCCCGACATCGCCGATCCCGAAGCGCGTCCCGTGATGCAGGCGCAGGTTGTGCTCGATCGGCAAGGCTTCGGTCCGGGCGTGATCGACGGCAAATCGGGCCTGTCGACCGAAAACGCGCTCAATGGCTTTCAGGAAGCCAACGGCCTCACCGTCACCGGCAAGCTGGACGAGCCGACCAAGGCCAAGCTCGCACAGTGGCAGGCGATCCCCGCGACCCGCGTGGTGCGCGTTCCCGCCGAATGGGGCACGCTTGCCTACCAGCGTACGCCGAAGGGACCCGAGGAGCAGAGCAAGCTCGACCGGCTCGGTTACCAGAACCTCGATGAGAAGCTGGCGGAACGCTTCCACACCACTGTCGACGTGCTGAAAGCTCTCAACCCGGGCGGCAAGCCGGCCGGCATGAAGGACGGGCAGGACACGGGCGCCCCGGCATCGCCGTCGGCCACCGCCAGCGCAACGCCGCCGCCCTTGCCGAGCTCGACTCCATCGGCCAGCGCATCGGCCGCCAGCGATAGCGCGCCGTTGCCCTCGGTTTTCGCCGCCGGCCAGTTGATCCGCGTGCCCAACATCGGGGTTGACCGGATCGCGCCGGGCGCGGTCGACGATCCCGACTGGCAGCAGACGCTGCAAAGCCTGGGGGTCGGCACCGAACAGCCGAAGGTCGCCAAGGTGGTGGTGAGCAAGAGCAAGGACACGCTCAAGGCCTATGACGAAGGCGGCAAGCTGGTGGCGCTGTTCACGGTTACCTCGGGATCGAGCCACGATCCGCTTCCGCTGGGCAACTGGAAGGTCAACGGGCGTCTCGCGCAACCCGCCGTTCCACTACAACCCCGACCTGTTCTGGGATGCCAAGGCGGGCGACGAGAAGGCCACGCTGCCGCCGGGTCCGAACGGTCCCGTCGGCGTGGTGTGGATCGACCTGTCGAAGGAGCATTATGGCATCCACGGCACGTCCGAGCCGCAGACGATCGGCCGCGCCCAGTCGCACGGGTGCGTGCGGCTGACCAACTGGGACGCCGCACGGCTGGCGCAGATGGTCAGCCCGGGCACCAAGGTCGTGTTCGAGGCCTGACGGTGGCGCTGACCGCGATCGATCGGGCGTTGACGATCGTGGTCACCGCCACGCTGACTTCAGCGGTGTGGATCGTTGCCGGAAGCACGATCATGGACCGCGCCCGTCACGCGAGCGGCGCCGCGCCCGCGCCAACCGTTGCGGGGGCAACACCTGGTACTGCCGCACCCCTATCCGCCGGTGGCGCGGCGGTCCGGGCGCAGGCGCCCCGGCGGCAAGCGGGTGCGCTGGTGATCCCGGTGCGCGGCAAGGGGCCACGGGATCTGACCGACACCTTTACCGCGGCCCGGGCGGGCGGCGAGCGGGTGCACGACGCGATCGACATCATGGCGGCCGAGGGAACCCCGGTGATCGCCGCCGCGCCCGGCAAAATCGAAAAGCTGTTCCTGTCGCAGGCGGGCGGCAACACGATCTATGTCCGTTCGCTCGACGGGCGCACGATCTACTACTACGCCCATCTCAAGAGCTACGCCGCCGGTCTCGCCGAAGGGCAGGCGGTAATCGCCGGACAGCCGCTGGGTGAAGTGGGCCACACCGGCAACGCCAGCCCCGATGGTCCGCACCTGCATTTCGCGATCCTGCAAACCACTCCGCAAGCGAAGTGGTGGGAGCAGAACAGGGCGATCAATCCCTATCCGCTGCTGGCGGCGCGCTAGCTAGCGCGCGCGGCCGGTCTTGATGCAGCGCATCTTGGCCAATGGCCCCGTAACATCCGTCCGACGGAACGCGCGCATACCTGTCCGCTCGAACCGTGCCCCGCGCATCGGGCCGCGGGTAAAGACCAGGTCATCGCCCGTCAGAAGGTACGTACCGTGGCCGCCTTCGGCGATGTAGGTAGAGGCGTTGGTGATATCGAACCATGCGCCCGCGACCGGCACCGATGCGAGGCCTGCGGCATCTCCCGGCAACTCGCACAGATAGCGCCCCAGCGGCAGTGTCTCGAGCGGACCCTTGGCCGAGACACCGCTGGCGAGCGCCAGCGCGGCGGGAAACAGGGCGATGAGACAAACGCGGTTCATGCGGCAATTCCTATCATGGCGCGGCGGGTGCCACCACCCGTCTTGCTCCTGCATGACCGACCGGCTAAGGCCCGCGCGCGCACAGCTTGCTGTACCCGGCCCCCGGCACGCCCCGGCGCGGCCCGTTTTTTCAAGAAGGCTCCACTACCCATGAAGATCTCCGGCGTGGACATCCGTCCCGGCAACATCCTCGAATACGATGGCGGCATCTGGAAGGTTGCCAAGATCCAGCACACCCAGCCGGGCAAGGGCGGGGCGTACATGCAGGTCGAGATGAAGAACCTGCAGGATGGCCGCAAGACCAACGTCCGCTTCCGCAGCGCCGACACGATCGAGCGCGTCCGGCTCGACCAGAAGGAATACCAGTACCTTTACGCCGACGGCGATATGCTGGTGTTCATGGACAAGGACACGTTCGAGCAGATCACCCTGCCCGCCGACCTTGTCGGCGATGCGGCGGCGTTCCTGCAGGACGGGATGGAAGTCGATCTGGAACTGTGGGACGAAAAGCCGATCTCGGTCGCGCTGCCTTCGCAGATCGAAGCCACCATCGTCGAGGCCGACGCGGTGGTGAAGGGGCAGACCGCCAGCTCCAGCTACAAGCCCGCGATTCTCGACAACGGGGTGCGGGTGATGGTGCCGCCGCATATCGGCAGCGGAACGCGGATCGTGGTCGACGTCTACGAACGCACCTACGTCGGCAAGGCCGGCTGAGGGCGATCCGATGGCAGCCGTTTCGGGCCTGATCCGGGTAATGGAAAAAGCCGCGCGCAAGGCGGGCGGCAAGCTGCGGCGCGACTTCGGCGAGGTCGAACACTTGCAGGTCAGCCGCAAGGGTCCGGCCGATTTCGTGTCGAAGGCAGATCAGGTTTCGGAGCGGACGATTTACGACGAGTTGCTCCACGCACGGCCCGACTGGGGTTTCGAGCTGGAAGAAGGCGGCACGATCGAAGGCAAGCCGGGAATGCCGCGCTGGGTGATCGACCCGCTCGACGGCACCAGCAATTTCCTTCACGGCATCCCGCACTTCGCGATCTCGATCGCCGCTCAGGAACCGGCGCTGGACGGCAAGGGGCCCGATGGTTCGGGTTGGGGCGACGTGGTTGCCGCGGTGGTCTACCAGCCGATCACCGACGAAACATTCTGGGCCGAGAAGACCCGCGGCGCGTGGTTGCAGGACAAGCGGCTACGGGTGTCCAGCCGCAAGAACATGGGCGACGCGCTGATCGCCACCGGCATCCCTTACGGTGGGCGTGGCGATTTTGCCGAATGGGGCAAGGTGCTCGGCGCGATCGGTCCTCAAGTGGCGGGCATCCGGCGCTATGGTGCCGCCTCGCTCGACCTGGCATGGGTCGCCGCCGGACGCTTCGACGGGTTCTGGGAAAGCGATCTGGCCGCGTGGGATACCGCCGCCGGTTGCCTGCTGGTGCGTGAGGCGGGCGGGTTCGTGACCGACTACCGCGGCCGCTCGCAGCCGATCTGCGACCGCCAGGTGCTTGCGGGCAACGACAGCCTCCATTCGAAGCTGCACAAGGCGCTGGCAGGCGCGCTCAAGTAGCCGCAGGCGATAGCGACAAACCGGCACGCCGAATGACCAATCCCGGCTTGCCGCCCGGGCGAGCGGCCGCTATCGCGCCCCGCTCAACTCGCCGCGCCCCCGTGGTGGAATTGGTAGACGCGCTCGACTCAAAATCGAGTTCCGCAAGGAGTGACGGTTCGAGTCCGTCCGGGGGCACCAAGGCCTTGAAATTGCCACAGCGGTCTGTGATCGGCGGTGGCGAATGATCGATCCCCCTTCCTGGCACGCACTCGGCGCGATGATCGTGACCGTGGCGATGTTCGTTGCGTTCGCGCGCGGGAGGATGAGTACCGAGATCGTGTCGCTGGTAACGATCGCGGTGATCGCGGTCGGGCTCTACTTCCTGCCGCTGCCCAATACCCAGGCAACCGACGGTCTGGCGCTCGCGTTCTCGGGGTTCGGCCACCCGGCGCTGATCACGATCTGCGCGCTGATGATCATGGGGCGGGGCCTGGTGGTGACGGGCACGCTCGATCCGGCGGCCCGCGTGCTGCAGCGGGTGTTCAAGTTCAACCAGCAGATCGGCCTGCTCGTCAGCCTGGTGCTGGCGTTTTTCCTGTCGATGTTCATCAACGACACGCCGGTGCTGGTGCTGCTGCTGCCGATGTTCGTCAGCCTGTCGGCGCGCGGTGGGATGCCGGCGTCGAAAACGCTGATTCCACTGAACGCGGCGGTGCTGCTGGGCGGGATGGGGACGACCATCGGCACCTCGACCAACCTGATCGTGGTGGCCCTTGCGCGCGATCTCGGCATGCCCGAGATGCACGTGTTCCAGTACACCCCGATCGTGATGGTCGCGGCGCTGGTTGCGCTGCCGTACCTGTGGCTGGTCGCGCCCCGGTTGCTGCGCGACAACAGCACCGAGGAGGCGCACGAGCAGCGCCGTTTCGTCACGCGCTTGCGGATCGGCGAGGACAGCCTGCTGACCGGGCAGAGGCTCGCCACGGTCATGCCCCGCCTGCCGGCCGAGATCGCCTTCCACGAGAATCCGCTGGAACCGCTGGGCCCGGATGATCGGCTGACGATGTCGGGTACGCATGAAGCGCTCGAAGATGCACTGCGGGTGCTCCGGAGCGAGGTCGCGCCAGCATGGGTGATGGACCGCATTCGTCGCGACGCGAGCGAAAAGGGCGAGGACATCGTCGTCGTCGAGATGATCGTGACCGCGGATTCGCGGCTGATCGGCCGCACCCTGCCCGGTTCGGGCATCGCCGATCTGTACAGCGTGGCGGTGCTGGGCATCCATCGGCCCAAGCCCATCATGGCCGAGCGCGACCACTATAGCGAAGGCGGCGATCTGCGGATCGGCGAGGGCGACGTGCTGCTGGTCATGGGATTGGCCCGAACCGTGGAAACCTTCGCGCGCGGCGATAGCTTGCTGGTGCTCGAAGGCATGCGCGAGCTGCCGCGCCGCTCCAAGGCGCTGCTGTCGGGCGGAATCATGCTGTTCTCGGTCGGCCTCGCCTCGCTCGGGCTGGTGCCGATCGCGATTTCCGCGCTGGCCGGGGCGATCGCCATGTTCGTTACCGGATGCGTGAAGTTCGACCGGGTGGGGCGCGCGCTGTCGGCGCACGTCATCGTACTGGTTGCCGCCAGCATCGCGATCGGACGGCTGGTCGGCGAAACGGGAGCGGCGGCCTGGCTGGGCGAATTGCTGTCGATCGGGCTGCAGTTCCTCAGCCCGGCGGCGGTGCTCGCGGCGATCATGCTGTTCGTGACCGTGCTGACCAATTTCGCGAGCAATGCCACTGCCGCATCGGTCGGCACCCCGATCGCGTTTTCGATCGCACAGCGGCTGGGCCTGCCCGCCGAACCGCTGGTGCTGGCGGTGCTGTTCGGGTGCAATCTCTGCTATGCGACACCGATCGCCTACCAGACCAACATGCTGATCATGTCCGAAGGCAGCTATGAATTCCGCGACTACATCCGCACCGGCGTGCCGCTGGTGCTGCTGATGGTGGTTACGCTGTCGTTCCTGCTGGTGACGACTTACGGGATGTAGCGCGGGCTCACACGCGGGTAGTCGTTGCGTCAGAACATTTGACGACCGCCGGAGACGGGGAATCTCCGACGGCCGTCTCTCCTCCCCAGGAGATCGTTGTCAGGTGTAGCTGCCCAGCCGGTGATGCAGGGCGTTGATCTTGGCCAGTTCGTCACGGTCGTCGATCGAGCGGGCGTAAGCGGTCAGCGCGGTGCGCAGCAGGCGGAAATCCGCAGTCGACAGCAGCGCGCGCGCGCGGCCCGGCTCGCTCGGCGTGTCGGCGGCGGTGGATTCGTCGGTCATCGTCGTCATCCTCATATCTCCGCTAGGCGGCGAACTGGTTGCCTCGGGTGCCGTCAAGCAGCCGCAAACTGGTTCATCGTGTTCGCGGCGCCGCCTGCTTTCAGGGCGGCCTCGCCGGCGAAGTATTCCTTGTGGTCGTCGCCGATGTCGCTGCCCGACATGTTCTGGTGCTTCACGCAGGCGATGCCCTGGCGGATTTCTTCGCGTTGCACGTTCTTGACGTAGCCGAGCATGCCCTGGTCGCCGAAGTATTCACGGGCCAGGTTGTCGGTCGACAGCGCGGCCGTGTGATAGGTCGGCAGGGTGATCAGGTGGTGGAAAATGCCCGCCTCGCGTGCCGAATCCGCCTGGAAGGTGCGGATCCGCTCGTCGGCTTCGGCGGCCAGGTCGGTGCCGTCGTAATCGACGCTCATCAGCCTGGCACGGTCGAACGCGGACACGTCCCTTCCGGCGGCCTGCCAGGCATCGAACACCTGCTGGCGGAAGTTCAAGGTCCAGTTGAAGCTGGGCGAGTTGTTGTACACCAGCTTGGCGTTGGGGATCACCTCGCGGATGCGGTTCACCATCCCGCCGATCTGGCCGATGTGCGGCTTTTCGGTTTCGATCCACAGCAGGTCGGCGCCGTTTTGCAGGCTGGTGATGCAGTCGAGCACGCAGCGATCCTCGCCGGTGCCGGCCTGGAACTGGAACAGGTTGGACGGCAGCCGCCTGGGCCGCAGCAGCTTTCCGTCGCGGGTGATCAGGACGTCACCGTTACCGATCTGGCCGGCGTCGACTTCCTCGCAGTCGAGGAAGGCGTTGTACTGGTCGCCGAGATCGCCCGGTTCCTTGGAAAAGGCGATCTGCTTGGTCAGGCCCGCGCCGAGGCTGTCGGTGCGCGCGACGATCACGCCGTCTTCCACGCCCAGCTCAAGGAAAGCGTAACGGATCGCGCGGATCTTCTGCAGGAAGTCCTCGTGCGGCACGGTGACCTTGCCGTCCTGGTGGCCGCACTGCTTTTCGTCGCTGACCTGGTTCTCGATCTGGATCGCGCAGGCGCCCGCCTCGATCATCTTCTTGGCCAGCAGGTATGTCGCTTCGGGGTTGCCGAAGCCGGCATCGATGTCGGCGATGATCGGGACCACGTGGGTCTCGTGGTTGTCGATCGCGTTCTGGATGCGCGCCGCCTCGACCTCGTTGCCCGCTTCACGCGCCTTGTCGAGCTCGCGGAACAGTCCGCCCAGTTCGCGTGCGTCGGCCTGGCGCAGGAATGTGTACAGCTCCTCGATCAGCGCGGGGACCGAAGTCTTCTCGTGCATCGACTGGTCGGGCAGCGGGCCGAATTCGCTGCGCAGCGCGGCGATCATCCAGCCCGAGAGGTAGAGGTACCGGCTCTTGGTGGTGCCGAAATGCTTCTTGATCGCGATCATCTTCTGCTGGCCGATGAAGCCGTGCCAGCAACCCAGGCTCTGGGTGTAGGCGGCCGGGTCGGCGTCGTAGGCAGCCATGTCATCGCGCATGATCTTGGCGGTGTAGCGCGCGATATCGAGCCCCGTGGGGAAGCGATTCTGCAGCTTCATGCGCGCGGCGCTGGTGGCGTCGATCGCGGCCCACGGGGCGCCTGCGCCGTCGATCGTGCGGCGGAAATCGGCGATGCTGCTCTGGTAGGTCATGAAACGGATCCCGTGTCGGAAGGTGTTGATCGATGTGACACGCCAGACCGGCAAAAGATCGCGAAAGTTACAAATTATCTTGTCTATTGCCGGGCGACGGGGCAACCAGACGTGCAAAGTTGTAAAGGAAATTACAATGGCAGAGCCCAGCCTGTTCGCCGGTGCGGCGCTGCGTCGCCTGCGCAAGCGCGAGGGTCTGACCCAGGCCGCGATGGCCGCCCGGCTGGCGATTTCCCCCAGCTATCTCAACCTGATCGAACGCAACCAGCGCCCGCTGTCGGCGCGGGTGGTGATCCAGGTGGTCGAGCAATTCGAATTCGATCCGCGCTCGCTGCGGGAAAACGAGGCGATCGGCGGAGTCGACGGGCTGGCGCGCCGCATGGCCGACGAGCGGTTCGCCGACCTCGGCATCGACCGCGACGAGCTGGCCGAATGGCTGTCCGCCGCGCCGCAGGCGGCCGCAGCGTTTGCCCGGCTGTACGATGACGCCGCCCCGGCCGATCGTCGCGACGATCCGACCGACGCCGCGCGGCGCGAGATCGAGCGCTGGCGCAACCACTTCGCCGATCTCGACAGTTCCGCCGAGGCGCTGGCCGACGAACTGCGCCTTTCGCGGGGCGACACGTACGCCGCGCTCGCCGAGCGGCTGCGCGAGCGGCATCAGCTGACCATCCGCATCCTGCCCCGCGAAGTCCTGCCCGATGCGATGCGCCGGCTCGATCTCCACGCCCGCCAGCTCCAGCTCAACGAGATGCTCGACCCCGCGTCGCGCACGTTCCAGGTCGCGACCCAGATCGCTCTGCTCGAATTCCGCACCGAGATCGCCAGCCTTGCCGCCGGCGGCCAGTTCGCCGACCCGGCGCCGCGTGCCTTGTTCGAGCGGCACCTTGCCGCCTATGTCGCGGCCGCGCTGGTCATGCCGTATGGGCGGTTCCTGCGCGCGTGCGAGGGCACCGGTTACGATTTCGCGGTGCTGATGCGGCGCTTCGGGGTCGGCTTCGAGCAACTGGCGCACCGGTTGACGACGCTCCAGCGGGTCGGTCAGCGCGGCTTGCCGTTCTTCATGGCGCGGATCGACCGTGCGGGCCAGTATTCCAAGCGCTTTGCCGGCGCGAGCGGGGCGACCTTGCTGGAAAGCGACGACAGCTGCCCCTTGTGGGACGTGCACCGTGCGTTCGAACGCACCGGGGAATGGGGGGTGCAGACCCTGGTTCAGGACGGCGCGGGCGCCGCGCCGGCGCACTGGCTCACGGTCGCGCGCGCGGTCGAAGGGCGGGGCGGGGCGCGCTTTGCGGTGGTGCTGGGGATCGAGGCGCGGCTGGCGGGCGAAATCGCTGCTGCACGCAGGGTTTCGCTGCGCCCGGAAGATGCGACCGGAGTGGGCCTTGGCTGCGCACGCTGCCGGATCGCAGGCTGCGTGCAGCGGTCGCTGCCCCCGCGCGGGGCGGCGCTGCAGTTCTCGCAACTCGAACAGGGCGTTACCCCTTTCCGCTTCGCGAGTTAACCATCGGTCGCGGAACCGGCGTACCGCGTCGACCGTTCGGCCGGCATCATGAGGGAGAACTTGCCATGAGCGAAGAACGCATCACCGAGGTCCAGACCCCTACCGGCGACACCCACACTACGCATACGATCGTCACCGACGATAACCCGCGCAGCGGGGGCGGATCGGGCTGGCTGATCGCGATCGTACTGATCATCGCGGTGATCGCCGGCATCTGGTTCTTTTCCGGTATGAGCAACTCGGAGAGCGCCAAGGACAACGCGATCGCCAACGCGGCCGACAACGTCGGCAATGCAGCACAGCAGGTCGGTGACGCGGCGCAGGATGCCGCCAACAACGTTACCGACAACAAGTAATCGCTTAACCATCGCAGGCGCCGGAATTCCGAGGGAATTTCGGCGCCTGTAAAGTTTACCGACATTTCATTTCTCGGCCTTAAGGCGGGCGGTCCCGATAGGAGCGCTCCGAGCCGAGACGATGATCCGCCTGTTCAAGCACTATATCCCGCACGCGGTGATGCTGCTGGGGCTGTTCGACCTGGCGTTGCTGCTGGCCGCCGGCGAGATCGCCTGGCAGGTGCGCGCCTCGCAGATCGGCACCGATACCGGGTTGCTGTCCGACCGCATCCCGATGCTGGTCGGTTTCGCCGCCACGGTCTGGCTGGCGATGATCGCGGTGGGCACTTACGGCGCGGATTCGCTGCGTTCGATGCGTTATGCCGGGGCGCGCCTGCTGGTCGCGGTGAGCATCGGGATCATCGCGCTGTCAGTGATCGATTTCCTGTTGCCGGGCCACACGTTCTGGCGCTCGACGCTGTTCTACGCGATGTTCCTGTCGATCGGCCTGCTGGTCGCCAACCGGTTGCTCGTCGGCAGCGTGATTGGCACGGCCGCGTTTCGAAGGCGGGTGCTGGTGCTGGGCGACGGCCTGCGGGCAAAGCGCATCCGCGATATTTCCGAGCGTCCCGAAAGTGGCTTCGCGGTGGTCAGCTTCATCGGCATGAACGAAGGATCGCCGGTGATCGACGAGGCGATCCCGCGGGCCGCGATCCACGATCTCGGCCGGTTCGTGGAAAACATCGGCGCGAGCGAGGTGGTCCTCGCGCTCGAGGAACGGCGCAATTCGCTGCCGCTCAAGGATCTGCTGCGGATCAAGACCCACGGCGTGCACGTCAACGATTTCTCCAGCTTTCTGGAGCGGGAGACCGGCCGCGTCGACCTCGACACGCTCAACCCCAGCTGGCTGATCTTTTCCGACGGATTTTCCTCGGGCCGGGTCTTGTCGAGCGCGGCCAAGCGCGTGTTCGACGTCACCGCCAGCGGGCTGCTTCTTGCGCTCACGTTCCCGGTCATCGCGCTGTTCGCGGCGCTGGTGAAGCTCGACAGCAAGGGTCCGGCGTTCTTCCGCCAGACTCGCGTCGGACTTTACGGCCAGAGCTTCCAACTGGTGAAGCTGCGCTCGATGCGCACCGATGCCGAAAAAAACGGCGCGCAGTGGGCCCTGCAGGACGATCCGCGCATCACCCGGCTCGGCCGTTTCATCCGCAAGGTGCGGATTGACGAGCTGCCGCAGGTGTGGACCGTGCTGACCGGCAAGATGAGCTTCGTCGGCCCGCGTCCCGAAGTGCCGCAATTCGTCGGCGATCTGGAAGACAAGCTGCCGTATTACGCCGAGCGGCACATGGTGAAGCCCGGGATCACCGGCTGGGCGCAGGTCAATTATCCCTATGGCGCCAGCGTCGAGGATGCGCGCGCCAAGCTCGAATACGATCTCTACTACGCGAAGAACTACACGCCATTCCTCGACCTGCTGATCCTGTTGCAGACGGTGCGCGTGGTGCTGTGGCCCGAGGGCGCCCGCTGACATGGGAATGGCGCATGTCTGGATCCTGATTTCGTTCTTCCTGAATTTGTCGGGCGCGGTCGCGTGCACGCTGGTGGCCGGCCTGTTGTGGCGCAAGGATCATTCGCGGCGCGAGCGCGGGGCAATGATCGCTGCGCTTGCGGTCACTGCCGTATGGTGCGTGACGATCGCTGCGTGGGGAACTGGCTCGCCATCCTCGAACCTGATCGAGAGCGTCCGCAACTTGTGCTGGATCGTGGTAGTCTACCGCCTGTTCGGCAACGACGGCCGGGACCAGAGCCTCGCGCCGATCCGGCCGCTGGTGTACGTTCTGGCATTCGTCGAGTGCCTTCAGCCGGTGGTCATGCTGCTCGACCGCCATTTCGGCGGGGACGCGCAGGTCCATGCGGTTGCGTTTTCGATCACCGCGCTGTTCCGCGCGCTGGTCGCGGTCGGTGCGCTGGTGCTGTTGCACAACCTCTACGCGGGCGCTTCCGCATTGTCGCGGCAGGTGCTGCGCTGGCCCGCGGGCGCGCTGGTGCTGATGTGGGGCTATCAGCTCAATCTGTTCACGATCGCCTGGTTCGCGCAGGCGCTGCCGACCGAGTTGCTGGCGCTGCGCGGGTTGGTGGTCGCGCTGATGGCGATGCTCGTCGCGCTGGGCGCCAACGCGCGCGCGGCCGAACTCAAGCTGGTGCCCAGCCGGACGGTCGCGTTCCAGACGCTGTCGCTGATCGTGATCGGCGCATACCTGCTGACGATGGTGCTGATCTCGCAATCGCTGAACCTGCTCGGCGGAGATTTCGGACGCCTCTCGCAAGTCGGGTTTCTGCTTGCGGCGGCGCTCGCGACGCTGATCTGGCTGCCTTCGACGCGGCTGCGCGGTTGGCTGCGGGTCAAGGCGTTCAAGCACCTGTTTCAGCATCGGTACGATTACCGGGCCGAGTGGTTGCGCTTCACCGAAACGATCGGGCGGTCGGGCGTCGACGCTCCCGCACTGCCCGATCGCGCGGCCCAGGCGCTGGCGGATATCGCCGACAGCGAAGGCGCCGTCCTTCTTCTGCCGGGCGACGAGGGCACGATGCAGGCTGCCGGGCGCTGGCAGTGGCGCGACCTGGAGGTACCGGCGATGGCCTGCCCCCCCGATCTGGCGGCGATGTTCGAAAAGACCGGCGGCGTGATCGAGCTCGACGAGGTTCGCGGCGGCGCCGATCGGCTGGGAGAGCAGGCGCTGGTTCCCGCGTGGCTGCGGCACGACCGGCGCGCGTGGGCGCTCGTCCCGCTGCTCCATTTTGAACGCCTTGTCGGCATCGCGATCCTGGCCCGTCCCGCGATCGCGCGGCGGCTGGATTGGGAAGATTTCGACCTGCTCAAGGTCGCCGGGCGCCAGCTCGCCAGTTACATCGCCGAGCAGGCCGGACACGCCGCGTTGGCCGAGGCGAACCGGTTCGACGAATTCAACCGCCGGATCGCGTTCGTGATGCACGACATCAAGAACCTCGCCAGCCAGATGTCGCTGCTGTCGCGCAACGCGCAGCGGCATGCGGACAATCCCGAATTCCGCAAGGACATGCTGGTGACGCTGAGCAAGAGCGCCGAAAAGCTGAATGCGCTGCTCGCGCGGCTTGGCCGCTACGGATCGAGCGGCGGCGCCGCGCGCACGCACCACGATCTGGTCGGTCTGGCGCGACGGGTGGCGAACCGGTTCGAAGGCATTCACGCGGTCGAGCTGACGCGCACGGACCCCTGCGAGGTTCTCGCCGATGGCGAGGGCTTGGAACAGGCGCTGGTCCACCTGGTGCAGAATGCGATCGACGCCAGCCCTTCATCGATGCCGGTCTATCTCGACGTGTCATGCGACGGCTTGCAGGGGCGCCTCGACGTGATCGATTCGGGCCAGGGAATGGCGCCCCAATTCATTCGCGAAGGGCTGTTCAAGCCTTTCGTCTCGTCGAAGGATGGCGGCTTCGGGATCGGTGCGTTCGAGGCGCGCGAACTGGTGCGCGGCATGGGCGGACGGCTCGAGGTCGAATCGCGCGAAGGACTGGGCACCCACTTCACCATCCTGTTGCCGCTGTCCGCGGCGGCGGGTTCCGCTGACATTGAACCATACAAAAGCGAGGTCGCCTGATGCGTGAGGACAAGCCCCGGTTGCTGATCATCGAGGACGACGAAGGGCTGCAGGCGCAGCTCAAGTGGGCCTACGAGGATTTTGCAGTCACCGTGGTCGGCGACCGCGATGCCGCGCTTGCCGCGCTGCGTTCGGAAGAGCCGCACGTGGTCACGCTCGACCTGGGCCTGCCGCCCGATCCCGACGGAACCAGCGAAGGCTTTGCCGTGCTCGACGCGATCATGGCGCTGAAGCCCGATACCAAGGTGATCGTCGCGAGCGGTCACGGCGCACGCGAAAGCGCGCTGCAGGCGATCGAGCGCGGGGCGTACGATTTCTACCAGAAGCCGGTCGATATCGATGCGCTGGGGCTGATCGTCCGGCGCGCGTGCAACCTGCGCGAGATCGAGGCGGAAAACCGCCGGCTGGCCGCCAAGGTGGGCGAGGACAAGACCGTGCTCGGCACCCTCATCACCGCCGCGCCGGAGATGGCGCGGGTGGCGCGCACGATCGAGCGGGTCGCCAACACCAATGTTTCGGTCATGCTGCTGGGCGCGAGCGGGACCGGCAAGGAGTTGCTCGCGCGCGGGCTGCACGAAGCGAGCGATCGGCGCGGCGGTGCATTCGTGGCGCTGAACTGCGCGGCGATCCCGGAAACACTGCTCGAAGCCGAGCTGTTCGGTCACGAAAAGGGCGCCTTCACCGGCGCGGTGCGGACCAACGAGGGCAAGATCGAGCTCGCGCACGGCGGCACGCTGTTCCTCGACGAAGTGGGCGACATCCCGCTGCCGCTGCAGGTCAAGCTGCTGCGCTTCCTGCAGGAACGCACGATCGAGCGGATCGGCGGACGCAAACCGATCGAAGTCGACACCCGGATCGTCTGCGCCACGCACCAGGATCTGGAAGCGATGATCGCGGCCGGCACGTTCCGCGAGGACCTGTTCTATCGCCTGGCCGAGATCGTGGTGAAGGTGCCCACGCTGGCCGAGCGGCCGGGCGATGCGGTGCTGCTGGCCAAGGCGTTCCTTGCGCGATTCGCGCGCGAGATGAACCCGGCGGTGAAGGGCTTCGCACCCGATGCGCTGGCCGCGATCGATGCGTGGCCATGGCCGGGCAATGTCCGCGAACTGGAAAACCGGGTCAAGCGCGCGGCGATCATGGCCGATGGCAAGCTGGTCGGGGCGAGCGATCTCGACCTTGCTGCCGAGGACCAGTCCGACACCGCCGAAGTGCTCAACCTCAAGAGCGCGCGCGAGCGGGCCGACCGGACCGTGATCCGTCACGCGCTTGCGCGCAGCGAAGGCAATATCTCGAGCAGCGCCAAGTTGCTCGGGATCAGCCGGCCGACGTTATACGACCTGCTCAAGCAGTATGATCTCCACGCGTAAGGGAACGCTCCTGCTCGCGCTGCTGCTGGCGGCCTGTGGCGGTGAGCGACCATCCGCGCCCGACGACTGGCGCAGCGCGCTTGGGCGTGGCGACGGTGTCGGCGCGGAAGTCGCGCTCAAGAAGGCATTGGCAGCAGGCGCTTCCAGGACGGCGATCGCGCCGTTCCTGGGCGAAGCCGAGCTCGAGCAAGGCGATCTGTCCGAAGCGCGCTTCTGGCTCGGTGATGCGCAGTTTGCGCCCGACGTCGCCGCGCACGGTTTTCATATGCTCGGCCGGCTGCGGATGCGCGAGGGCGATCTGGCCGGCGCAGGCCGGGCGTTCGACGTCGCGTTGCAAGGCCGCTCCGAAGACCCCGAATTGTGGGTCGATATCGCGCGCCTGCGCTATCGCGGCGGCGAGCAGGCGCAAGCCATCGACGCCTCGCGCAAGGCGATTGCGCTGGGCCCAGACAACCCGGCCGCGCTGCTCTTGCGCGCGCAACTGGCTCGCGATGCGCAAGGCAATCTCGCCGCGCTGCCGCTGTTCGAACATGGCCTGGCCATCGCGCCGGACGATCGCGACCTGCTGGCGGAATACGCCGCGACGCTTGGCGAATTGGGCCGCGCCAAGGACATGCTCAATGCGGTGCGCCGATTTGCGGCCGCCGCTCCCGGCGATCGGCGCGCACTCTATCTCCAGGCGGTACTCGCGGCGCGGGCGGGCAATGCCGACCTGGCGCGCAACCTGCTTCAGCGCAGCGGCGACCTCGACCGCGAGATGCCCGCCGCGATCCTGTTGCTCGGGGTGGTCGACCTCGCCAACGGCAATCCGGCCAGCGCCGCCCAGGGCTTCGACCGCTTGCTCGCCAGCCAGCCAGACAACGCGCGGGTGCAAGCGCTGCTGGCGCATGCCCTGGCGTCGGCCGGGAACGACCGAGAGCTGATCGCGCGGTTCGGCGGCGAGCGCGAGAACCGCTATATCGCCCTGCTGGTCGGGCGAGCGTACGAACGTCTCGGCCAGCGCGACAAGGCTGCGCCCTATCTCGATCGCGCGCTTGCACGGGCCGCCACTGCGCATGCGGTCGCCTTGCCGGCCGCGACATCGCTCGACGTCGCTGAACAACGCGGCACGTCGGATGGTGCAAGTACCGTGTCGCTCGTGCGCGGGCTGATCAAGGCAGGCCGCCCTGCCGAAGCGCGCGTGCGGGCAGACCAATGGCTGCGCAGGCACCCGGGCGCAGCCGACGCGATGGCGCTGGCGGGCGATGCCGCCTTCGCCGCGAACGACCCGCGCGGCGCGCTCGCCCGCTATCGCGCCGCTGCAGAGATCCGTCGGCCGTGGCCGCTTACCAAGCGCATTGCCGCTGCGCTCGAGGCCACGGGCAGGGCCGATGCGGCTGAACTGCTGATCGCCGAACAGATCGCGAGCGAACCCAACAACGCGGAAGCCGCGACAATGCTGGCCCGCCGGCTGGCCGCGCGCGGGGATCGCCAACGCGCCGCCCTTCTGCTCGGTCACGCGGCGAGGCACGGCGGCTGAAACTCGACAAGCGGCGTAACGCCCGACAAGGGCAGCGCATGGTGAGGTTCCTTTCGCATATCGACCTGATGGTTCGCCTGCTTGTTCTGGCGATCGTGCTCGCGAGCGTGTTTCCCGCCACCGGCGAGGCGCGGAGCATCGCGCAAGGCGTATCGAACGCGGCGATCTTCGTGCTGTTCCTGTTGAACGGTTTGCGCCTGTCGCGCGCCGATGTGCGCCGCGGCATCGGCCACTGGCGATTCCTGCTGCCCCTGCTGCTGTGGTGCTTTGGTGCGATGGCGCTTGCGGGCAAGGCTTTCGAGCTGGCGCTGGCGCCCGTGCTGCCGCCGCTGGTCGCGCTGGGGTTCCTGTATCTTGGCGCGCTGCCATCCACGGTCCAGTCGGCGACCGCCTACAGCTCGCTGGCGGGCGGCAACGTCGCCAATTCGGTGGTTGCCGCCGCCTTGCTCAACGTGATCGGGGTGTTCGTCAGCGCGCCGCTGTTCGCCGCGCTCGGCGGTGGCGGAGCGGCCGCGATGGGTGCCACCGGCCTGATCAAGGTGGCGCTGATCCTGATACTGCCGTTCGCCATCGGTCAGGCATTGCAGGTGCGGCTGGCGCCATGGGTCGGCGATCATCGCGCTCTGGTGACATGGATGGACCGGCTGTCGATCGCGATCGCGGTGTACGTGGCATTTTCCGGCGCGGTCGAGCAAGGCCTGTGGACGCTTGTGAGCCCGCTCGAATGGTTAGTCCTGGTGGGCGGCGTGGTCGCGTTCCTGATCGCAGGTTTCGCCGGATCGTGGGCGCTCTCGGCTGCCATCGGCCTGGGCCGGCCCGATCGGATCGCGTTTCTGTTCGCCGGTGCGCACAAGAGCGTGGCGATGGGCGCGCCGCTCGCCGCGGTGCTGTTCCCGCCGCAGATCGCCGGTTTGGTGCTGCTGCCGCTGCTGATCTACCACTTGCTGCAGCTGGTCGCGTCGGCGCCGTTGGCAAACCGGTTGGCCAATCGCTAGCCGGCGGCGTTGGCCGACGCCTCCGCTTCCTCGGCCCGATTGACCCGGATCGACCACCACAGCGAAAACCCGATCAGCACCGCGCCGATCAAGCCGGTAATCGTTTCGGGGACCTCGTAAGCGGCCGACAGCAGCATGATCGCCGCCAGTGCCAGGATCGCCCAGAATGCGCCGTGTTCGAGATAGCGATAGGCCGACAGCGTGCCCTTGCGCACCAGCATCACCGTCATCGATCGCACGAACATCGCCCCGATCGACAGACCGAGCGCGATGATCACCATGTTATTGCTCAGCGCGAAGGCTCCGATCACCGCGTCGAAGCTGAACGAGGCGTCGAGCACGTTGAGGTAGAGGAACCCGCCGAGCCCCGCGTGAACCGCGGTGCCGGTCAGTTTCAGCTTCTCCTCGCGCTTCTTCATGATCTCGCCCAGCGCATGGACCGCGATGAAGCTGACGATGCCGAGGATGCCGGCGATCACGAACGTGTGATCGGCCGGTGCGGGAAGCAGCAACGAAATGCCCCACAGCGCCAGCAGCATGGTTGCGATCTCCACCGCCGGCACCGCCGAGGCATAGGCCAGCTTTTCCTCGATCACGTGGATCCAGTGGACGTCTTTCTCGTCGTCGAAAAAGAACTTCAGGCCGACCATGCCCAGGAATGCGCCGCCGTACCCCGCGATGCCGATGTGTGCGCCCGACACGATCGTCTCGTACTGGTCGGGGTGCTCGAGCGACAGCGTCACGGCCTGAACGGGGTTGAGGCCGGCTGCCACCGCGACGATCGCGAGCGGGAAAAGGATGTACATGCCGTAGACCGCGATCACCATGCCCCAGGTCAGGAACCGGCGCTGCCACACTTCGTCCATGTCCTTGAGCACGGTGGCGTTGACCACCGCGTTGTCGAAGCTGAGCGAAACCTCCAGCACCGACAGCACCAGCACGATCCACAAGGCCCGCACCAGCGCAAGAACGGTATGGCCCTGCGACCAGCCGTAGATCGCCGCGAGTATGAAGCAGGCGATCGCGAACAGGATCGAACCGCGGAAGAAACGGAGCATGCGGGCGGCCTTATTTGGGCTGGTAGGTCTGGTCGGCGGTCGGAAACGCGCGGCTGCGCACTTCGGCGGCGTAGGTCTCGGCCGCTTTCGAGATCACGCTGGCCAGGTCCTCGTATCGTTTGACGAAGCGCGGCACCCGCTCGAACATGCCGAGCATGTCTTCGGTCACGAGTACCTGCCCGTCGCATTGCGCCGAAGCACCGATTCCGATCACGGGAATTTCAAGGCTCTGGGTCAGCGCCACCGCAATCGGTTCGATCACGCCTTCGGCCACCACCGCAAATGCGCCCGCTTCCTGCACCGCCTTGCCGTCTGAAACGATCTTGGCGTGCTCTTCCTGGCTGCGCCCGCGCGCGCCGTACCCGCCCAGCGCATTGACAGCCTGCGGGGTGAGGCCGACGTGTGCCATCACCGGTATCCCGCGACTGGACAGGAAAGCGATCGTCTCAGCCATCGCCGCGCCGCCTTCGAGTTTGACCGCCGCGCAGCCGGTTTCTGCCATGATCCGGCTGGCGCTGGCGAACGCGGCTTGCGGGCTCGCCTCGTAGGCGCCGAACGGCATATCGACGATCACCAGGCTGTGGTAACTTCCGCGCACCACCGCGGCACCGTGGGCGATCATCATCTCGAGCGTGACCTGTAGTGTCGAGGGCAGGCCGTAAATCACCTGCCCCAGCGAATCCCCCACCAGCAGGATATCGCAATGCGCGTCCAGCAGCTGCGCCTGGCGCGCGGTATAGGCGGTCAGCATGACCAGCGGGTCGGCGGTCTTCCCATCGGCCTTGCGCCCCTTGATCGCGGGCACCGTGAGCCGCCGCATCGGCTGCGGCGTGGGGTTGGCGCGGCTGGTCGCGGTGTCGAGCTGGAAGGTGGTGGACATCCGGACAGGCTCTAGCGGGGCGACACAAGCGGGGAAAGCCTTTCGAATAGGCCTTGCCTTGACGAGTCGCGGCGCTAGCTTCGCGCCCATGAGGGAGGGGAGCTGCAACGGCCCCCTTTGAAAGAGGGATAACGGGTCCATGCTTCTCGACCGCGTCAAGCCGCTCGATGCCATTTTGGCGACGGCGGAAAAGAAATCACTCAAGCGCACGCTCGGCTGGTTCCAGCTGACCCTGTTCGGGATCGGCTGCGTCATCGGTACCGGCATCTTCGTGCTGACCGCGGTCGGCGCGCAGAAGGCCGGACCGGGCCTGATGCTGGCGTTCGCGATAGCCGGCGCTGTCTGCATCGTGGCCGCGCTTTGCTATGCCGAGATCGCCGCGATGATCCCGGTGGCGGGCTCAGCCTACACATACAGTTATGCGACAATGGGCGAATTTCTCGCCTGGACCGTCGGCTGGGCTCTGATCATGGAATACGCGATCGCCGCCGCCGCGGTGTCGGTCGGGTGGTCCGGCTATTTCTCGGGCACGATCCTGGGCGGCCTGGGGATACACCTGCCGGCATTCCTGAGCGGCGGACCGCTTGCGTTCGGCGGGATCGAAGGCGGCTTCATCAACCTGCCCGCGTTGCTGATCGCGTTGCTGGTAACCGCGTTGCTGGTGGTCGGCACCAGCGAAAGCGCCAAGGTCAATGCCGTCCTGGTGCTGATCAAGGTCACCGCACTGACCGGGTTCATCGCCCTGACCCTGACCAGCCCCGATTTCGAGCCATCGCGCTTCAATCCCTTCCTTCCGGCCGGCGTGTTCGGCGGGTTCGGTACCGGGGTCGGCGCGGTCGGCGCGGCGGCGACGATGTTCTTCGCTTATGTGGGTTTCGATGCAGTCTCGACAGCGGCGGAGGAGACCAAGAACCCGCAGCGCAATGTGCCTATCGGGCTGGTCGGTTCGCTGCTGTTCTGCACCGTGTTCTATATCCTCGTGGCCGCGGGCGCGATCGGCACGATCGGTGGCAACCCGATCATGGGCGCAGGCGGACCGCTCGAAGCCGGTTCACCCGAGCTAGCGCGCCAGTGTGCAATGGCGGTCCATGCCGATGCGCTGGTCTGCTCCAAGGAACCCTTGGCGCACGTGCTCAAGGTGCTCGGCTTTTCATGGTTCGGCAACGCCATCGGCATCGCCGCGTTTCTGGCGCTGCCGTCAGTCATCCTGGTGCTGATCTTCGGCCAGACGCGCATCTTCTTCGTGATGAGCCGCGACGGACTGCTGCCCGAAGCGCTGAGCCGCGTGCACCCGAAGTTTCGCACCCCGCACGTGGTGACCATAATCACCGGTCTTGCGGTGGCGGTCGCGGCGGCGTTCTTCCCGGTCGGACAGCTGGCCGATATCTCCAACGCAGGCACGCTCTACGCTTTCCTGATGGTGGCGATCGCGGTGATGATGCTGCGGCGGATCGATCCGAGCCGCCAGCGCAGCTTCAAGGTCCCGGCGGTGTGGCTGATCGCTCCGCTGACGATCATCGGTTGCGTGTTCCTGTTCCTCAACCTCCCGACCGCGGCGATGCTGTTCCTGCCGGGCTGGGGCTTGCTGGGGATCATCATCTACGTGCTCTACAGCCGCAGCCGCAGCCATCTGGGCCGCGGGATCGTCGAGGTGGTCGATGATATCGGCGGCGAGGAAACGATGGTGCCGATCCACCCCGATCGGGACTGATCGGAAACACTCAAACGAAAGGGCCGCCCCTCAAACGAGAGGCGGCCCTTTTTTCGTTGTGCAGGAATTGGGGTTAGAGCGCGGCTTCGGTATGGCTGCCGATCACGTCCTTCCGAACATCCATCCCCAGCGCCATCTTGGCGGTGGTGAGCAGGCCCTGATCGCCGCTCCATAGTTCGGCATTGCCCAGGTCCATCCGCAGGAACAGCAGGTTGGGATCGTCCTTGCCGCCGGGGAACCACGCCTCGACGAAGTTCGACCACTGCTTGTCGAGCCGCTCGCGGCTGGTTTCCTCGCTCAACACGCCTTCGAAGCGCGCGAACATGTCGTGGCCCTTGCTGGCGAAGTGGCAGGTGGCCTTGCCCAGTTCGGACAGGTGATTGTCGCGTCCGGTAAAGAACCAGATCGCGTGGTTGGCGTCCTTGTCGAGGCTGGCGGTCATCGGGATCGCATCGTTGGCGGTGCTTTGCAGCGAGACGAACACGAACGAGGAATCGGCGAACGCCTTCCAGAATTTTTCCTTGAGCTCGTCGGCATTGCCGGAATCGTATTTCATGACGGGTCTCCTTTCGAAATGCGAACGGAGGGCAGGACGCGTGGTTCCGGCGTTGCGAATCGATTGGTGATGGAACATAACCGGAACAGATGAGTCGTTCCGCTGCCATGTCCAAGCCCAGCATCCTCGTGCCCGCGTCCGAACTGGCGCAAGTTGCCGCGCGCACCCCGCGCTGGCGACCGGGGCTGGCGGCGACTTACCACAGCGAGGTATTCGCTCCGGCAACCGAGGCGAGCGGCGCGGCTGCAGCACTGGCGTTCGCTGCCGATGCGCTGCGCAATACCCAACCCGATTCCGCCGCCGAAACCGATGATCGCCGCGCGCTGGTGTGGGTGCAGGACCGCGCCGCGCTCAAGCTGGGTGGGCGTCCGTACCGCGCAGGCCTGCCGCCGGCTTTTCGGCACCGGCTGATCCATGTCGCCTGCGAAAAGCCGGAAGACGTGCTGTTCGCGCTTGAGGAGAGCCTGCACTGCCGTGAAGTGGCGGCGGTGATCGGAGAAGTCGCGGGCAATCCCAAGGCGTTCGATTTCACCGCCTCGCGCCGACTGACGCTGACCGCTGAGCGCCACGGCGTTCCGCTGTGGCTGGTGCGGCTCGATGCGCGGCATGACTTGTCTTCGGCAAGGATGCGGTGGGAGGTGTGCACCGCCCCTTCGCCGCGCCCGCGCTGGAACGCGGCGGCGCCTGGTGCGCCTTCATGGCAGGCCGAACTGTTCCGCGCCCGCGCGCATCCCCCCGGCATATGGACCTTGCGCGATGACGATCACCGTCTCGCCGCCGATCGCATCGCCCGGCCCGACACCACGCCGTATCCTCTCGGCCTGGCTTTCGCGGCTGGCGATCGATCGCTGGCGGCTGGCTAACGCGCTCGCGCCAGGGGAGGGCGCCGACGCCGATCCGCTGGCGCTGATCACCGACACCGCGCACGGTCCGCGGATCGATGCGGCCAACGCGGCGGGCCTCGCCGCGGGCGCGGGGCCGGGGATGATGCTGGCAGATGCGCGCGCGCTGTGCCCGAAAATACAGGTCGCCCCCAGCGATCCGGCAGGCGATCGGGCGTTTCTCGACAAGCTCGCGCTGTGGGCGCTGCGCTGGGGGCCGTGGTCGGCGATCGATGCGCCCGATGGCTTGCTGGTCGATGTCACCGCGGTCGCACACTTGTTCGGCGGAGAGCACAAGTTGCTGGCCGATGCGCAAGCCCGCTTTGCCGCGCGCGGACTCGCCGTTCGGATGGCGATCGCTCCCACCGGGGGTGCGGCGTGGGCATTGGCGCACTACGGTCCGAACGGCGCGCTGCTTTCTCCGCAGGAGGACATTGCCGCGCGCCTCGCCGACCTGCCGGTGGCGGCGCTGCGGCTCGATGACGATGTGCTGACGGTGCTGCGCCGTCTCGGCCTCAAGCGGGTCGGCGACCTCACCGCCCGGTTCCATCAAAACGCCGGACGCGATGCGCTCCACCGGCGGTTTCGCCACAAGTCGCCTGCGGCCAATCCGCTGAAGCGGCTCGACCAATTGCTTGGGCGCGTGCCCGAGCCCTTGCTGCCGGTGGTCCCGCAAGTGATGCCGCTGGTCCAGCGCCGGCTGATGGAGCCGATCCGCCACCGCGCCCTGCTCGATACCGTGGCGGCCGATCTCGCCGCCGACATGGCGCGCACACTGGAAGGTCTGGGGCAGGGCGCGCGGCGGCTCGAACTGGGGATGTGGCGGGTCGATGGCGAGCTGGTCGTCCGCAGTCTCGAACTGGCTGCCGCGACGCGCGAGGCGGCGCATATCACCCGGCTGTTCGCCGCCCGGCTCGACGATGTCGACGCGGGCTTCGGGATCGAGACCGTCCGGCTCCGCGCCAGCTGGACCGAACCGCTCACGCTGGCGCAGGCCGATATCGAAGCTGCGGCCGAGCAGCATGGCACCTCGCTGGCCGCGTGCATCGATCGGTTGACGGTGCGCCTGGGACCGCAAGCGGTGCGCCGCCCCATTCCCTATGCCAGTCACATCCCCGAACGCGCGCAACGTTGGCAATCGCCTGTGGAAGGGGGGGCGTTGGCCGCCGAGCGTCCCACCCAGGGAGAACTGGCGTTCCACGCGCGGCCGTTGAAGCTGCTCGACCGGGCGGAGAAGATCGCGGTGCTCTATCCGACGCCCGACGGCTATCCCAAGGCGTTCCGCTGGCGCGGCCGGGTGCACGAGGTGGTCCGGGTCGAAGGCCCCGAACGGATCGCGCCCGAATGGTGGCGCGAGAAGGGCACCACCCGGCTGCGCGACTACTACCGGATCGAGGACGGCGAGGGTCGCCGCTACTGGATCTACCGCCTCGGGTTGGTCGGCGACGGGCGCGGAGGGCCGCCCGACTGGTTTCTGCAAGGCTTATGCGCCTGAGCGGTGCGCCCAGGCCTGGAAGGCGACGACATGCGACAGCGGCGCTCCGTAAAAGAACATCGCCTGCGCGGCCGGCAGCGCGTCAACATCGCCCGCGATGGGGCAGTGTCGGCCGCCGGGGAAGGCGACTATCCATTGCGAACGCGCCATCTCCGGTTCGGGCGTCGTCGCCGGCTCGGCAACGGCAGGCGGCACCAGCGATAGCGAACGCTTGCGGCCCAGGGCGATATTGCCGACCCGCGCGATCGGTAAATCGACTACCCGGTTGCGCTCGGCCGTCTGGGCAACGATCGCTTCGACAAGCGGGCTGTCGAAGGATATCCCGCACATGTCCTCCTCACCCCAAACCACCCGGCAGATCGCTTCGTGATCCTCCCATCGTAGCCGCGCGGTGGCCCCGGCCTCGGGTGCCAGCGGCAATTGCAGCCGCGCTCCGTGTTCGGAAATGTCCCACAGTTTGCCCGCGTATCGCCCGGTCAGCGTTTCGAGCACCGCGTCGCACACAACCCGCGTGCGGCGTGATGCGCGGCGCTCGACTAACGCGTCGGGATCGAGGCTGAGCAGGGGTTCCACCGCGGCGCACCATCAACCCCGAGGATTAAAAGCCCGCCACCGGAAATGCTGAACGCCGCGGCAACCTAACCCGGCTTAACGACCAGGTCGCCAAGCGCCAGCGCGTCGCCGGTCGCTGCCGAAGCCGCGGTGTTGTCGAACACGCACCACGTCTCGCGGCCCGCGTCGATGTCGGCACGCATGGCTTCGGCATAGCCACCGAGGCGGTCGGCATAGCTCGAACGGTATATCACCGGGGATCCGTGCAAACGCCAGTAACTGAGGCCTCGCCAGCCGCCCGGCTCTCCCGCGCCCTCGCAGCGCGCGGGATCGGCCGCCACGCGGGCGACCCGCCAGTCGCCAAGCAAGCGGTCGACGTCTGCGGTGAACCAGCTGGCATGGCGCGGCTCGCACACGATCGCCGCCGGGCTCTGCCGAGCGAGCGCCGCGAAGAACTGCCCCGCCTGGACAGCATCGAATTCGAGTTTGGGCGGCAGTTGCACCAACAGCACGGCGAGCTTGTCGCCCAATGCCCCGGCCTCACCGACGAATGTCGCTAACGCCTCGTCGCAGCCGACCAGCTTTAACTCGTGCGTGATCCGCTTGGGCACTTTCACCGCGAACCGGAACTGTGCCGGCACGCTGTCGCCCCACCGCTCCCAGGTCGCGACGCGATGCGGGCGATGGAACGAGCTGTTGATTTCAACTGCATCGAACACCGCCGCATAGCGTTCGAGACCGCTGCCCTCGGCGGGAAATCGGCCGGCCGCATCGCGTGCGATGCTCCACCCCGCAGTGCCGATGCGAACCGCTGCCATGCGCGTTCAACGGTCGGGTGGCGATCGGGTTGCGCGGGGATCCGCTATGCAGCGATGATCGTATCCGGTCGATCCGCATCGTCGTTCGAGGCGGATCGCGTGCGCGCACGGCGGGGTGCGCGCGGTCGTGGGAGGCGCCGATCGGCTGCCTTGTCGACGCGCGCCAGCCATTGTGCCGCTATTTTCAGGCGTGCAACCGATGCGAGCGCGGCGACCGCGATTGCCGCGTCGACATAGCCGGCCAGGTCTACCGCGAACGCAAGCGCAAGCTGGGGGCCGCCGAGGGCCAGGACGTACTCGCCGGCGAAAGCGAACATCGCGGCGACAATCGCCCACGCAATCAGTTCGCGCCGTGTTCTACGCAAAAGCCACGCCGCGGGTCGCCGGGCCAGCCATTCGTTGAGCACTCGCGACAGTGGCAGCGCGGGCGCGGCCCGCTGCAGCGCTATCGCGCCCAGCAATATCATCAGCGCGGTGACCATCGTGTGCCTTTCCCTTCCATCAGATAGGCCCGCACCGGACAAACAAGAAGGCGCGCCCCTCGCAGGACGCGCCCCTTCTTGTCCGAAACGCCTTCGTCGTCAGATGGGATCAGGCAGGTTGCGCGATCGTCCCGCCTTCGGCGCGCGCGGCGGCACGCCCACCTTGGCCGAGGAAGGTGAGCAAATCGTCTCCCAGGCGTTCGGTCTGGGTAGCGAAGACCGCATGCGGCTCGCCTTCGTATTCGACCAGCGTTGCGCTCGGCACCGCATTGGCGACAGCGCGGCCGGTCGGATCGATCGGCACGGTCACGTCGGCGGTTCCGTGGATCACCAGCGTCGGCACCGTCAGGCTTGGCAGGTCGGGGCGGAAATCGGTGGTGGCGAAGGCCGCCGCCGACTGCATCGTTGCGTACTGGCTGGCGTGCATGGTGGTCATCCACGCCCAGTCCTTTTCTTCCTGGCTGACCTTGTCGGTGAGCACGCCGTCGCCGTAGAAATCGGCGAAGAAGCCGGTGAAGAAGTGCCGGTAATCGGTCTTCATGCCTTCTGTCATCTTGTCGAAGGTCGCCTGCGGCACGCCATCGGGGTTGTCGTCGGTCTGAAGCATGTACGGAACGACCGAACTGACCAGCACCGCCTGGGTCACGCCCTTGCCCTGATGCTTGCTCATGTAACGGGCGATCTCGCCGCCGCCCATCGAGAAGCCGACCAGCGCAACATCGTCGGTGGCGCCAGTCTCCTTCATGACATCGGCCAGGTCGTCGGCGAAGGTATCGTAATCGTATCCCTTGGGCGCATGGTCCGAATGGCCGAACCCGCGCCGGTCGTACGCGATCGCACGGTAACCGGCATTGGCGAGCTTTATCATGATCGGGTCCCAGCTATCGGCCGAGAGCGGCCAGCCGTGAATGAGGATGACCGGGCGGCCTTTCCCGAGCTCCTTCCAGCGCAGCTTCGTTCCGTCCTGGGTGGTGGCGTATGGCATGCAAAATCCTTTCGGCCCGTCTCCTGCCTAACGGCGCGGACAAGCCGCCGTTCCACGCGTACGACAACCGGACGGACGATTGCGGCGGAAGGAGCTTGGCGAATCCGTTGCGGGAACATATAAGGAACATATGGGTCCGCAAACCACCATCGAAAAGCTCGAGATTCTCGCCGACGCGGCGAAGTACGATGCTTCATGCGCTTCCTCGGGCACTGCCAAGCGCAGTTCCACCGGCGGCAAAGGCATCGGCTCGACCGAGGGGATGGGCATCTGTCACGCCTACGCCCCCGACGGCCGCTGCATCTCGCTGTTGAAGATTTTGCTGACCAATCACTGTGTGTTCGATTGCCATTACTGCATCAACCGCAAGAGCTCGAACGTGCGCCGCGCGCGGTTCACGCCGCAGGAAGTGGTCGACCTGACGCTCAGCTTCTATCGCCGCAACTATATCGAGGGGCTGTTCCTTTCCTCGGGCATCGTCAAAAGCTCCAACCACACGATGGAGCAACTGGTCGAAGTCGCGCGGATGCTGCGCGAAGAGCACGACTTTCGCGGTTATATCCACCTGAAGACCATTCCCGAGGCCGATCCCGAACTGGTCCACCAGGCCGGGCTTTATGCCGATCGCGTGTCGATCAACGTCGAGTTGCCGACCGACGCCGGGCTTGTTCGTCTGGCACCCGACAAGAACGCGCGCCAGATCGAGGGCGCGATGAGCCATGTGAAAAGCGACATCGTCGAGGCCAAGGACGCCCGGAAGCGCTTCAAGCACGCCCCGCGCTTCGCGCCGGCGGGCCAGTCGACCCAGATGATCGTGGGCGCCGACGCGGCGAGCGATGCCGATATCGTGGGCAAGGCCAGCCGGCTTTATGACAGCTTCGGATTGCGCCGGGTCTATTACAGTGCGTTCAGCCCGATCCCCGATGCCAGCGCGGTGCTGCCGCTGAAGCGCCCGCCGCTGATCCGCGAGCACCGGCTCTACCAGTCAGACTGGCTGATGCGGTTCTACGGGTACCAGCCTGCCGAGGTGATGCAGGCGACCGAGGCCGACGGCAATCTGCCGCTCGATATCGATCCCAAGCTGGCCTGGGCGCTGAAGTTTCGTGAGCGCTTTCCGGTCGACGTCAACCGGGCACCGAGGGAAGCGTTGCTGCGCGTGCCGGGGCTGGGGGTGCGCGCGGTCGGGCGCATTCTTGCCAGTCGCCGCCACCGGACAATGCGGCTCGACGATGTCGCCAAGCTGACCGTCTCGATCGCCAAGGTGCGTCCGTTCATCGTCACCAGTGACTGGCGCCCGGTTCTCCTCACCGACCGCGCCGACTTGCGCGCGCTGCTCGCGCCGAAGACGGAACAGCTCGAGCTGTTCGCCGCATGACCGCGCCGTTTCGCGACATGCGTTTGGCTGGCGCGTATTGCGTCACGCTGACCGAGCCCGACGATTTCGAGTATTGGCGCGACCAGGCACGCGCGCTGGTCCAGTGCGACGTCCCACCCGATCGCGCGGCGTGGGTCGAACCGGGCGGGGCGGGGGACCTGTTCGCGGGGGGCCGCAGACGCATGCCGGCGCTTCCCGCCAATGCGCGACCGGTGCGCGCCAGCCGTGCCTTCGTCCAGCTCGCCCGGAGCGCGATCTGCCATTCGGAACCCGAGCGGTTCGCGCTGCTCTATCGCCTGCTGTGGCGGATGCAGGCCAGTCCGCGTCTGCTCGAGGACGGTGCCGACAGCGACGTGCGCCGGCTTGAGGAGCTGGCCAAGGCGGTGCGGCGCGACATCCACAAGATGCGCGCGTTCGTCCGCTTCCGGCTGGTCGAGGACGGCCCGGATGCAGTTGCGGATGCGGGCGAGCACTACGTCGCGTGGTTCGAGCCCGAACATCACATCCTGCGGGCCAACGCCGGGTTCTTCGTGCGGCGGTTCGCCAACATGAGGTGGTCGATCCTGACCCCGAAGGGCTCACTTCACTGGGACGGCGCCATGCTTGAGGAAGGCCCCCCGGCGCAGCGGTCGGATGCGCCCGCGGGTGATCCGATCGAGGATTTGTGGCGCAAGTATTATGCATCGATCTTCAATCCCGCGCGTTTGAAGATCGGGGCGATGATGAAGGAAATGCCCCGCAAGTATTGGAAGAACATGCCCGAGGCGGCGCTCATCCCCGAGCTGGTCGCCGGGGCGCAATCGCGGGAGTCGCAGATGGTCGCCGCCGGTTCGCTCGACATGGGGGAAAAACCCACCTCGCTCGCCGCGATCGACACGGCGATCCACGCCTGCCGCATGTGTCCGATCGGGCTGCTCGACAACAACGCGGTGATGGGCGAGGGACCGTACGACTACGACAAGGGGTTTTCCGGGCTGATGATCGTGGGCGAGCAGCCCGGCGATCAGGAGGACCTTGCAGGGCGCCCGTTCGTCGGCCCCGCCGGACAGTTGCTTGACCGTCACCTCGAACGCGTGGGGATCGACCGGCGCAGCGCCTACGTCACCAATGCGGTCAAGCATTTCAAGTTCGTCCAGCGCGGCAAGCGGCGGCTGCACCAGTCGCCCACCGCAAAGGAGATCGACGTGTGCCGCTGGTGGATCGAGGGCGAACGCGCGCTCGTGCAGCCCAAACTGGTGCTGGCGATGGGCGCCAGCGCGGCGCGCGGGATGCTTGGCAAGACGGTCAGCATATCCAAGGCGCGGGGCATTCCGCACACACTGGAAGACGGCGGCGAGCTGTGGGTGACCGCGCACCCATCGTACCTGCTGCGCCTCGACGGCGCGGCGCGCGAGGAACAGTCGCGCCTGTTCGACGCCGATCTCGCCGCGGTGAAAGAGCGGCTAGAGGAACTGGCGGGGTGAGCGCGTGCCCGAGAACGATCTTCAAATCCCGCGGCGAAGGATCGAATTCGATCCCGACCTGATCGCCCCGCCGCCGCGCAGCGCGTTCGTCGAGCTCGGGCTGGTCAGCAACTTCAGTTTCCTGCGCGGTGCCTCGGATCCGGTCGACCTGGTGCTGACCGCTCACGCGCTGGGTTACGATGCGATCGCAATCGCCGATGCCAATTCGATGGCCGGCGTGGTGCGCATCCATACCGAAGCCAAGAAACTGCGGCTGAAGCCGTTGATCGGCTGCCGGATCGAGACCGCCGAGGGACTGGTGTTCCTGGCCTATCCCACCGACCGCGCCGCCTATGGCCGCCTGTGCCGGTTGATCTCGGCGGGGCGGATGCGTGACCTGGACGGCGAGTGGCAGGACAAGGGGGTGTGCGACATTTCCCTCCAGATGCTCGCCGCCCATGCCCAGGGCGTGCAGCTGATCGTGCTGCCACCGGGCGACCTGGAAGACCAGTTCACCATCGCGGTGCCGAGCAACGTGGTCCGGTTTCCCGGTCACGCGCCCGATTCGATCCGAAGATGGCGCGACGATGGGGTTCACCGGCACGCTCTGCGATATCCTGCCGCACCTTGCGCGCCTGCTGCCCACCTTGCGTCACCTGGCCGCCAGCTATCGCTATGCCGAAGACGATATCGCCCGGATCGATCGCCTCGATGCACTGGCGAGCGCCAGCGGCCTGTGCCTGCTCGCGACCAACGACGTCCACTATCACGCGCCCGAACGCCGCCCGCTGCAGGACGTGATGACCGCGATCCGGCACAAGACCACGGTGACCGCCGCCGGTCACCTGCTGCATCCCAATGCCGAGCGGCACTTCAAATCGCCCGCCGAGATGATCGCGCTGTTCGCCCGCTGGCCGCACGCCATCGCTGCCGCGCGCGAAGTGGCCGATGCGTGCGGGTTCAGCCTGGATGAATTGCGCTATGAGTACCCGCGGGCCGATTATCCCGATGGCCTGTCGGCGCAGCAGTACCTCGCGCGGCTGACCTGGGAAGGCGCCGCCGCGCACTACCCGCAAGGCGTTCCGCGCAAGGTCCGCCAGACTCTCAAGGACGAGCTGGCGCTGATCGAGAAAAAGGTGCTGGCGCAGTACTTCCTGACCATCAAGAGCATCGTCGATTTCGCGCGCGAGCAGGATCCGCCGATCCTGTGCCAGGGGCGCGGTTCGGCGGCCAATTCGGCGGTCTGCTTCTGCCTCGGCATCACCGCGGTCGATCCATCGGAAAACGAGCTGTTGTTCGAACGGTTCATTTCCGAGGACCGCGACGAACCGCCCGACATCGACGTCGATTTCGAGCACGAGCGCCGCGAGGAGGTGATCCAGCACATCTATCGCACCTATGGCCGCCAGCACGCGGGGCTGTGCGCGACGGTGATCCATTATCGTCCGCGGATGGCGATCCGCGAGGTCGGCAAGGCGATGGGCCTGACCGAGGACGTCACCGCATCGCTCGCGCGCACCGTGTGGGGCGGGCATGGGCGCGACATCGATCAGGCGCATGTGCTCAACGAAACGGGACTGGATCTGAGCGACCCGCACTTGCGCCGGGTGCTGGCGCTGACCCGCCAGATGATCGACATGCCGCGCCACCTCAGCCAGCACGTCGGCGGGTTCATCCTGACCGATGGGCCGCTGACCGAAACGGTGCCGATCGGCAACGGCGCGATGCCCGATCGCACCTTCATCGAGTGGGACAAGGACGACATCGACGATCTCAGGATCCTCAAGGTGGATGTCCTCGCGCTCGGCATGCTCACCTGCATCCGCAAGGCGCTCGACCTGCTGACCGCTCATCACGGCAAAACCTATCAGCTGGCGACCGTCCCCAAGGAAGACCCGGCGGTTTACGAGATGCTGTGCAAGGGCGATTCGCTGGGGGTGTTCCAGGTCGAAAGCCGCGCGCAGATGAACATGCTGCCGCGCCTCCAGCCGCGCCAGCTTTACGACCTGGTGGTGCAGGTGGCGATCGTTCGGCCCGGGCCGATCCAGGGCGACATGGTCCACCCCTATCTCACCGCCCGGCGCGAATGGCGCGCGGGCAAGCGCGATTTCCATATCCCCGGTCCGTCACCCGACCAGGGCCCGCCCGACGAGCTGTCGTCGATCCTCGGCCGCACCTTCGGGGTGCCGATCTTCCAGGAGCAGGCGATGAAGATCGCGCTCGATGCGGCAAAGTTCGGTTCGTACGATGCCAACCGGCTGCGCAAGGCGATGGCGACCTTCCGCAGCCGCGGGATGGTCCACGAACTGCAGGACCTGATGGTCGGCAACATGATCGACCGTGGCTATGATCCCGCGTTCGCCGAACGCTGCTTCAACCAGATCAAGGGATTCGGCGAATACGGCTTTCCCGAAAGCCACGCGGCCAGCTTCGCCAAGCTGGTCTATATTTCGAGCTGGCTCAAATGCCATTACCCGGCGGCGTTCGCGGCGGCGTTGCTCAATTCGCAGCCGATGGGCTTCTACGCCCCTGCGCAGATCGTGCGCGACGCGCAGCAACACGGGGTCGCGGTGCTGCCGATCGACGCCAACCTGTCGGGGTGGGACAATACGCTCGAACAGCACGAAGGACAGATCGCGGTGCGCCTGGGATTGCGGCAGATCGACGGGCTGCCCGAATTCATAGCCGCCCGGCTGGTCGCCACGCGCGAGGAGGGCGGGCCTTTTCGCGATGTGCGCGATGTGCGCGACCGCGCGGGGATTCCCCCGGCGCATGTCGAACGGCTGGCGGCGGCGGATTGCTTCGGCTCGATCGACTTGCCGCGTCGCCAGGCGCTGTGGGATGCGCGCACCCTGGTGAGTGGGGGGGAATTGCCGCTGTTCGCTGCCGCGCGCGAACGCGAGGAGGGGGCCGAACGCGAGGCGACCCGGCTTCCGGCGATGGCGCTGGCCGAGGAAGTGGTCGCCGATTACCAGACTCACCGGCTCAGCCTGAAGGCGCATCCTTTAAGTTTCCTGCGACCATCGCTGACGGCCCGCGGGTTCGTTCGCGCCGAGGAGTTGCGGGGTCGCAAGTTCCGCGCGATGGTCCAGGTCGCCGGCGTGGTGCTGATCCGCCAGCGGCCCGGCAGCGCCAAGGGCGTGTGCTTCATCACGCTCGAGGACGAAAGCGGGGTGGTCAACCTGGTCGTATGGCCCGACACGATGGAGAAATACCGCAAGGTGATCATGGGCGCGCGGCTGATGGAGGTGCGCGGCCGGGTCGAATACGACGACGAAGTGATCCACGTGATCGTCCACCATCTGGTCGACGCCACGCACGACCTGCATCGACTGTCGGACGATCTGATGCCGGTCACCATCGCCCGCGCCGATCATTGCAACAATCCCCTGCCGAGCCGGTGGGGGCCGCACGGCGTACTGCTCAGGGACGATGAGGACGGGCGGCCAGCCGCGCAGCCCGAACCGTGGCAACCGCCCGGGCCGGGAAACCGCGATTGCGGATTTCATGGCCCGGTCGCGGGTGGACATCCGCGCGACGTGCGGATCGTGCCGAAGCTGCTCCCGCTGCCGCCCAGCCGCGACTTCCATTGAGCATGTCCCGAAGCGGGCCGGACGCAGATTTGCCTGCAGCCGGCGGTTTCGGGCTCAGCTATACCGGCCCGTCTCTGCAGGAGCCCGCCCATGCGCATGGTAACGATCTCGACGGCGCTCGCTGCCGCTGCCCTGGGCACCAGCGCGGTGGCCTACGATCCGGTCGTGCTGGCCAAGGGCTGGTACCGCGTCGCGAGCGACCGATCGGACGGTTGCCGCGGCGAAGTCGGTACCAACGGGCAGTTCTATGTCCTGTCGGTCACCGGCCTTACGCCGGGCCAGGCGGGCCGGCTGCAGCTGTTCAACGGCGACATGGTTCCGATCGACTGGACCATCCGGGCAGGCAACGACGGTACCTGGCAGCATTATTACATCCCCTTCCGCTACAATCGCGGCGAGGGCGGAACCGTCATGGCGCAAGTGTCGGCGGCGGATTGCGCGCTGGCGCTCGCATTCCCGTGGCAGCGCCGCAAGGGCTGGGACGAGCCGGCCGCGCTTCAACCGCGCTGACCGTTTCCAAGTCGTGCCGCGTGCACTAGCACGCGCGCCGCCATGCTCGATCCCGAACGCCTTGCCGCCTTCGCGCTGATGACCACCGCCACCAGCGTGGTTCCCGGCGCGTCGATGCTGTTCGTCATCGGGCGAACCGTCCGCGACGGTTGGCGGAGCGGAGGCGCCGGCCTGGCAGGCATGCAGATCGGCTACATCGGCTGGTGGCTGCTGGCCGCGCTCGGACTGGGCACCCTCGCTCTGGCCTTTCCGCTCGGATTCCAGGCGCTCACCGTGCTCGGCGCGCTCTATCTCGCCTGGCTTGGCCTGCGGTCGCTGCGCACTGCCGGGCGGCATGCTGGCGAAGGGACGGGCGAACAGGGAAGGCGGCGAAGCGGCGCGTTCCGCGAAGGGGTGCTGGTGGCGCTGTCGAACCCCAAGTCGCTGATCTATATCGTCGCTCTGCTGCCGCCGTTCGTCGATCCACGCCAGCCGGTCGCGGTGCAACTCGTGATCCTCGCACTGATCGCGATGGTGATCGATGTCGCGGTGGGCGTGCTCTATATCGCGATGGGATCGCGCCTCGCGCTGGCGATGGCGCGGCCCGCGACGCGCACCGGGTTCGACCGCGCGATCGGGGTATTGTTCATCGCCATCGCGATGGGCCTTCTCGTCGACATCGCGTCGCGTTGAACCCTCCGCGCTCGCTCATCCGTTGACCGGCCATGCGGCTGTCGCGCTTCGATCATCTTGCCATGCTGGCCCTGCTGTTGCTTGGGCTGGCGCTGACCGCGAAGGGTTGGCTCGACGCGCATCCCGGGGCCAACCCGTGGGCGCCACTCGATCTCAACGATCCGCCCGGATGGGCGACCCCGCGCAAGTTCGCCGCGCTGCGCGACGACCGGACCGAATGTCGCGCGGTGCTGGCCCGAAGCGCGGTCGCATTCGATGACCTCCAGCCGGTTGGGGCGGGCACTTGCGCGCGTCCTGACCGGACGGTGCTGACCGGCTTTCCCTTGCGACCCGATCGCCCGCCGACGACCTGTGCGGTTGCGGCCGGGCTGGCCGTGTGGCTCGATCGATCCGTCAAACCGGCCGCGCGCGAGTTGCTGGGTGCCGAAATCGCCAAGGTGGAGCATCTGGGCGCTTATTCGTGCCGCCGGCTTTACGGGCGCGATACCGGGCCGTGGAGCGAACATGCTACCGGCAATGCGATCGACATCGCGGCATTCGTGCTCGCCGACGGACGGCGCATTTCGGTTTTGAAGGACTGGCGGGGCGGGGACGATCGGGCCGCCTTCCTCCACCTGGTTCGGGACGAGGCGTGCGGAGATTTCGGCACCGTGCTCAGTCCGGACTACAACGCCGCGCACCACGATCATCTGCACCTGGACCAGGCGGCGCGCGGCCTTGGCGGGGTGTGCCGCTGACCGGTTCAGCGGTGGATGCGCGACGCGCTCGGCTTGCGTGCGCGTCACCGATGGGGCAACGGGCCAACGCGCGATTGCGCAAAGTCTGGATGGAGTATCGCTGGTGTTCGACTGGTTCCGCCGCCTGGTACCTCAATCGGCAGATTTCTTCGTGCTGTTCGAACGGCATTCCGCGGCGACCGTCGCGGCTGGAGAGGCGCTTGCCAAGCTGGTGCGGGGCGAAGGCGACCGCACGACGCTGGTGGCCACCATTCGCGATCGCGAGCACGACGCCGACGACGTTATCCGCGAAGTGCTGACCGAGGTTCGCCAGACCTTTCTCACGCCGTTCGATCGCGGGGCGATCACCGGACTGATCGCGGCAATGGACGACGTGACCGACGAGATCCAGTCATGCGCCTCTGCCATCGAGACTTACGATTTCGACGAATTCGCCCCCGATATGCGCGAAATGGCCGAACACATCTGCCGCGCGCTCGGCAAGATCGACCAGGCGCTGCCGCTGCTTCGCGATGTGCCCCGCAACGGCAAGAAGCTGCACGCGCTCACCGGCGAAATCGTCGCTGCTGAGGGTGAAGTCGACATCATCCACTCGCGCGGGCTGAAAGCCAATTTTGCGGCCGCCAAGGCGGATGGCCAGACGGTGCGTTTCATCGTCAATCGCGAGATCTTCAAGCACCTCGAAAAAGTCGCCGATGCATTCGAGGATGTCGCGAACCAGATCGACGGCATCGTGATCGACTACGCCTGAGGGGCGACGGACATGCATGACCTCGCATTCCCGCTGCTCGTCGCGCTGGTCGCGCTGGCGCTGGCGTTCGACTTTCTCAACGGGCTGCACGATGCGGCCAATTCGATCGCGACGGTCGTTTCGACCCAGTTGCTGTCGCCCGTCCAGGCGGTGTTGTTCGCCGCGGTGGGCAATTTCCTGGCCTATTGGCTGGTCGGCCTCCACGTGGCCGAAACGGTCGGCAAGGGGATCGTCGACAAGGACATCATCTCCCCTGCAGTGGTGTTCGGAGCGCTGGTCGGCGCGATGTTCTGGAACATCGTCACCTGGATCAAGGGCATCCCGTCGTCATCCAGCCACGCGCTGATCGGCGGCCTGCTGGGTGCCGGCATCGCGGCAGGCGGCTTCGGCGCGATCGAGTCGGCGGGGACCATCAAGACACTGGTGGCGATCGTGTTGTCGCCGATGCTCGGCTTCGTGCTGGCGATGGCGCTGATGCTGCTGACGAGTGTCGTGTTCCAGGGTTCGACCCCGCGCAAGGCCAACAGCACGTTCAAGGTGCTGCACCTGTTTTCCTCGGCCGCGTATTCGATCAGCCACGGCGGTAACGATGCGCAGAAGACGATGGGGATCATCGCCGTGCTGCTCTATTCCACCGGCCATCTGGGCGGCGCATTCCATGTGCCCGAATGGGTCGTGCTGAGCTGCTATGCGGCGATCTCGCTGGGCACGCTGTCGGGCGGTTGGCGAATCATCCGCACGATGGGAACCGGCCTGACCAAGCTCAATCATCACTCGGGATTTCTGCGCCTCGACCGCAGGGTCGATCGTGGTGTTCGGCGCCAGCGCGATGGGGATACCGGTTTCGACCACGCACGCGATCAGCGGCAGCGTCGTCGGCACCGGCGCCGCGCGGCGCACCAGCGCGGTGCGCTGGACGGTCGCGGCACGCGTGGTCACCGCCTGGTTCATCACCATCCCCGCGAGCGCGGCGGTGGGTGCGGCGTTCTACCTCGTCACCCGGCTGTTCTAGAAGGCGGGCGCCGGCGCGGGCGCGAAGCTGGTGACCCCTACGGGAATCGAACCCGTGTTTCAGCCGTGAGAGGGCCGCGTCCTAACCGCTAGACGAAGGGGCCATCCATGCCGGATGGCGCGCAAACTATGGTGACCCCAACGGGAATCGAACCCGTGTTTCAGCCGTGAAAGGGCCGCGTCCTAACCGCTAGACGATGGGGCCACACCCGTAAGCGTGGCGGGCGCATTAGGGTGGAGGCGATGCCCGGTCAACCCCGTGTCGGGCGCTATCCTTTGCGCGAGTGACAGACGGCCTGCAGCTTGTTTCCGTCCGGGTCGCGCACATAGGCGCCATAGTAGTTGGGATGGTAGTGCGGCCGCGGCCCTGGCGCGCCTTCGTCGGTCCCGCCATGCGCCAGCGCGGCGGCGTGAAACGCGTCGACCGTCGCGTGGTCCGGGGCGATAAAGGCAATATGGATGCCGTTACCGGCGCGCGCCGGTTGGCGATCGAACGGCGCGCCGATGAAAGTCTTCGGCCCGGTCGGCGTGCCGAAGGCGATCCCGCCCTCACGCTCGAACATGACCGGGTGAGCCAGCGCTTCCATCACCGCCAGCCAGAACGGGCGCGCGCGCTGCCAGTCGTTGGTGCCAAGCGTGACGTGACTGAACATGCGCGTTGTCCTCTTAATCTGCCCAGGCGGCGTCCTCGAGGTGGAGTTCGGCCTGCGGGCGGGTTCCCCAGTCGTCGATCTTGGCGCGTCCGGCGAGCCACAGGCTGCGACCGCGCGATCCGTGAAGCAGCGCCTGGCCCAGCGCGCTTTCCGCGGCGCGAAACGCGATCGCCTTGAAGCTCTTGCCGTCGAGGCCGCTGGCGACCAGCCGCACGTGATCGGTGCCGACGATTTCGGCGCGAATCAGCCGCACCGGGCCGACGGCGATGCGTGGACCAGGCCAGCCCATGCCGTAGGGCCCCGCGCCATCGAGCGCCTCGACCAGTTCAGGCGTCAGCCCGCCGGGCGCGAGCGCGAGGTCCATTTGCGTAACGCCGCTCTCCATCGCGGCCGCGACTTGTGGGCCGAGACGCTCATCGAGCCAATCGGCGAGCGTGCCGAGTTTGTCCGACTGGATCGTCAGCCCGGCGGCCATCGCATGCCCACCGCCGGCGACCAGCAGCCCCGCCTCGCGCGCGGCGATGATCGCCGCGCCGAGGTCGATGCCCGCGATCGACCGGCCAGACCCTTTTCCGGTTTCCCCGTCGAGCGCGATCACCAGTACCGGCTTACCCGTCTTTTCCTTGAGCCGCCCGGCGACGATGCCGATCACCCCGGGATGCCATCCCTTGCCGGCGAGAACGTGCACAGCGCGGTTGTGCTGCCCTTCGAGCATCGCTTCGGCGGCCGCCTGCACTTCAGCCTCGATCGCGCGGCGTTCCTCGTTGAGCGCCGACAACTGCGCGGCGATCGCCGCGGCCTCGTCGGGATCTTCGGTGGTCAGCAGCCGCACGCCAAGGGTCGATTCGCCCACGCGTCCGCCGGCATTGATGCGCGGGCCGAGCGCGAAGCCGAGATCGCTGCAGGCGGGTGCACGTTTCAGCCGGCTGGCGTCGATCAGCGCGGCCATCCCGACATTCGCGCGCCGCGCCATCACCTTGAGCCCCTGGGCGACGAACGCGCGGTTGAGCCCGCGGATTTGCGCCACATCGGCCACCGTGCCGAGCGCCACGAGATCGAGCAGGCTCATCAGATCGGGTTCGGCCCGGTCAGCGAAGTAATCCTGCGCGCGCAACGTGCGCACCAGCGCGACGGCCAGCACAAAGGCCACCCCGACCGCCGCAAGGTGACCGTGCGCGGCGCCGGTCTCGCTCTCGTCAAGCCGATTGGGGTTCACCAGCGCCGCCGCGATCGGCAACTCGGCCGAACACTTGTGATGATCGACCACGATCACGTCGACCCCGGCGGCGTGCGCCTGCGCCAGCGCGTCGTGCGCCATCGCCCCGCAATCGACGGTGACGATCAGGCTCGATCCTTCATCGGCAAGGCGCACCAGCGCCTCTCCGCTCGGGCCGTAGCCTTCGAGCAGCCGGTCGGGAATGTAGTAGCGCGCATCGTGGCCGAGCATGCGCAGGAGGCGGATGACGAGTGCCGCGCTGGTCGCGCCGTCGACATCGTAGTCGCCGTAGACGGTTACCGTCTCGCCGGTCATCACGGCCTGGGCGATCCGTTCGGCGGCGGCCTCCATGTCGCGGAAATGCGATGGGTCGGGGAGGAAGGCGCGCAGGGTCGGCGCGCGGTGCCGATCGAGGTCGTCACGGGCGACCCCGCGCGACAGCAGGAGCTGGGTGACGACATCGTCGATCGCGCCGTGGCCGTCGCTGATGTCCATGTTGCCGCCGCGCCATTGCCATGCCTTGCCCGACAGCGAGCGGTGGACGCCGAACACGTGGGCGAGAGTTGCGGAAGCCATGCCGCGGTGCCTATCCGACCCGGGCCCCGCGGGCAAACCGGGGCGGTTGACAACCGACAGCGGCAGGCGAAGGTCGGCCGCATGGAACGGCACCTGCTGATCGCCTGGCACAGCCGCACCGGCGCGGCGCGGGCGATGGCCGCGGCGGCCGGCGAAGGCGCAGCCGGACGCGCCCGACTGCTTGGTGCACAGGAAGTCCAGCCTGACGATCTGCTCGCCGCGGCGGGCTACCTGTTCGTATGCCCGGAGAACCTCGCCAGCATGAGCGGGCTGATGAAGGAGATGTTCGACCGCTGCTATTACCCCGTGCTCGGACAGATCGAGGGGCGCGCCTACGCCACGCTGATCGCCGCCGGTTCGGACGGCGAGGGGGCGCAAAGGCAGATCGACCGGATCGCGACCGGCTGGAGGCTGCGGCGCGTGGTCGGCCCGCTGATCGTCAATCTCGCCGCGCAGACTCCCCAAGCAATCCTGGCACCCAAGACCGTGCCGGCTGCTTCGCTGGCACAGTGCCGCGAGCTCGGGGCGGCGCTGGCGGAAGGTCTGGCCGGGGGCCTGTTTTGACCGATTGCACCGAATCGGACCGATAACTGCGCGCGGGACTCGACGAAGCGACTGTTTCACGTCACAAATTCGTCCGTTGGCACGATCGCAAAGGGTTCGTTCATTTCGGGGGGTGATGTCTCGATAGCTCGCGCGGGCGAGGGTACCTTGCTGCTGCTGTTCGCGCGCGGACAGCGGCCGGATGTCGCGACCGTGCAACGAGTCGCCGCCGAGACCGATCGTCTGCAGGTCACCAGCGTTTTCGAAGGCGGGGCGGAACTATCCGGCGTCGAACTGCTGCGTGACGGGATGACTTACGATCTCCTGGGCGCCTTGCCCGGCCAGGCGGTGGCAGTGCCGAAGTTGGATCACCGGCTGGGGGTGGCGCGCGATCTCGACGAGAGTGAGACCGAGGCACTGTCGCTGCGGCCCGGGCCGCATCTCGCGGCGGGCGCAGGCACGGTGCCGGTCGTGCGCACGATGATGGGGGTCGCGGCGATGATCGTGCCGCACCTGCCAGGGCTGGTGGCAGTTGCCTGGCGGCCCGCGGCGACCCTGATCGGGCCCGACTTCTTCGTCTCGAGCATGACGGCATGGCTGGGGGGTGGCGCCTTTCCCGCGCTCGGGCTGACCGCCTTTGCCCCCCGTCCCGACGCAAGCCTGCACAGCGAAGGACTGGCCTTTTTCACCGGGCAAGAACTGTCGCTTGCGCGCGAGCTGGTTGAGGATCGCGCGGCAGGGACCCGGCTCGGCATCAGGCTAATCAACCAGCTGGTGGGGCAGGGGCGCGTGCGATCGATCGAAGCGATCATCGGCCCCGATGGCGAGCGCCTGACGCTGGACCCGTCGGCAGACGGCCGCACGATCCGGGTCCGCCGGGGATGACCGGGCGGGGATGACCGGGCGGAGGATGACCGGGCCAGCACCGGAACGGGCCAGACTTCCTTTCCGCGCGGTCAATCGGGCCGGGCAGCCGGGCCACGATCCATCGCTCCAGCGCCATCACCTGCTGCCGTGCCAGTTACGCACCAGGCGCTGCTTCGCGCGGCTGATCGGGCAGCTTGATCCGGCGCGGCTGGGGTTCGACGACTTTCGCCGCAACGGCCTGCTGCTGCCCTCGCGCAGCGAGGCCGCGCGCCGCACGGGCCTGCCTCTGCACCGCGGGCCGCACCGCGATTACAATGCGATGGTCATCGAACGGGTCGGTCAGATCGAAGCGGCGTGGTCGGCACGCCAGGCGCGCAATTCGCATGCGGCGGGTGAGGATGCGCTGTTCCGGCTCGCTCTGCTTCAACGCACGCTGCGCCGCCGCCTGCTCGATCCCCCGGGCCGTCCGCTGCGACTCAACCGGCACGACCCGCTTGGGACCGGCTTCGACTTCACTCAGCTCGATGCGATGGCCGAAACGTTGTGGAGCGGCACTCAGGCCATTTTGGCGGAAAGTTCTTCCTTGGCGCGCTGATATTCCGTCTCGAGCCGGTCGACCCGTTCGGCCACACTCTCGACCGCCTCGACCATGCCAACGCCCTGGCCCGAGCCCCAGATGTCCTTCCACGCCTTGGCTTCGGTGTTGCCGCCCGATCCGAAGTTCATCGCGCTGGGGTCGCTCACCGGCAGGTTGTCCGGGTCCATGCCCGCGCCGACGATCGACGATCGCAGGTAATTGCCATGAATGCCGGTGAACAAGTTCGAATAAACGATCCCGTCGGCGCGCGCTTCGACGATGGCATTCTTGTAACGCTGATCGGCGTTGGCTTCGTGCGTGGCGATCCACGGGCTGCCGATATAGGCGAAATCGGCCCCCATCGCCTGCGCGGCGAGCACCGAGCGTCCATGCGCGATGGCGCCCGACAACGCGACCGGCCCGTCGAACCAGCTGCGGATTTCCTGCATCAGTGCGAATGGCGACAGCGTCCCGGCATGTCCCCCCGCGCCGGTCGCCACGGGAATCAGCCCGGTCGCGCCTTTCTCGATCGCCTTGCGCGCGAAACGATCGTTGATCACGTCGTGGATGGTTATCCCGCCCCAGCCGGTCACCGCGGCGAACACGTCCTCGCGCGCGCCCAGCGAGGTGATCACCATCGGCACCTGCCATTTGGCGCAGACGTCCATGTCCTCGTCGAGCCGATTGTTCGATTTGTGGACGATCTGGTTGACCGCGTAGGGCGCCGCGGGCCGATCGGGGTGATCGCGGTTATGCGCCGCCAGCTCCTCGGTGATGCGGTGGAGCCATTCGTCGAGCATGCCCGACGGGCGTGCGTTGAGCGCAGGGAAGCTGCCGACAATTCCCGCCTTGCACTGGGCGATCACCAGTTCGGGCCCCGACACGATGAACAGCGGCGATCCGATCACCGGCAGGCGAAGGCGATCGAACGGTGCAAAAAGCGGCATGCTGGCAACTCCAGTTGCGGATTGAAACCGGGTGTTGCCTATCGTGGCGTTGTTCGGGTGTCGAGGGTCACGCGGGAAGCAGTCCCTCAAGCCCATAGAACCGCGCCGCGGTGCCCGCGAACAAGTCGCGCTTCTCGCTGTCCGAAGCGCCCGCGGAAAGCCGCTTGAAGGCGTTCCACAGCACCGGGTAGCTCGCACCCCAGCGATCGACGGGATAGTTGCTCTCGAACATCGCACGGGCCGGGCCGAACGCCTCGATGCAGGTCTCGACATAGGGGCGCCACATTGCAGCCAGCTCTTCCGAGCCAAGCCCACGGGCCGGGCCTTGATCGGGCAACTGGCAGAACGCCATCGCCAGCCCACCGAGCTTGACCGAGACGTTCTCGCACTCGGCAATCGCCTGGATCGAATTGCGCCAGCGGCCGAAGTTGTCTTCCAGCTTGCCGCGATAGCTGGCGATGCCGAGCGGCGTACCGCAGTGATCGAGCACGATCGGCTGGTCAGGGAACGCGCGAGCGAGATCGAGCACGTCATCCAGCTGCGGCTCGAGCAGCCAGGCGTCGAATGTCAGCCCGCGCTTGCCGAGTTCGGCGAATCCTTCGCGGAACGTGGTATCGAGATAGAGGCCGCGGGCCGCGTGGAACGGCGGGCCGAGTACCTCGGGGTCGGCATCCCACGCGGCTGCGTGGCGGATGCCGACGAAACGCGGGGAGGCGGCCTGGAGCGCGTCGAGCACCGCGCCGGCCTTGGATCCCGTCATGAGGTCTGCATGGCCGACGATTGCCGCGCATGGGCGATACGGGCCGTAGAGCCCGCTCGCGCCTTGCGCCGCCACGCCGTTGACGAATTCAACCTCGCCGACGACCTTCAGCGCCTCGCCCCGGCTGGAATCGTAGAACGCGCCGCATTCCATGAACACGGTCGCGACCACGTTGTGGCCGCCCTCCAGTCCACCGCGCGTATCCGCCTGAAGCTGGTCGAACGTGTAGTGCGCGGCGCCCGCCAGCGTCTCGAGGAAATCGTGCCGTGGTTCGGGGAAAGCGGCCAGCACGGGGCGCAAGTCCCACAGGTGATGGTGGGGGTCGATGATCGGCAGTTCGGGTTCGAGGATCTGTTCGGTCATCGGCGTTCTCTCCCAGGTCGCCGCCGGTGACTACGATGCTCGATCACTCGCCACAAGCCGCGCTGGCAGGCTCCGCGCAAGGGACGCGGCGGGCCAGGGTTAGGCGTGCCTAGAGTTAAGGGACTTCCAGCACCGGCTTAAGCCCGAACGCAAAACGCCGGCCCTCTTGCGAGGACCGGCGCCTGGTTGTTCGTGCGGTGAAAAGGGGGCGAGGTTAAGCGCCCTTTTCTTCCTGTTCGTCAGCGGCGTCATCGTCCGGACCCTGTTCGGTCGCGGCAACGCTGCCTGCGTCGGTTTCACCGGCATCTTCGCCCTCGGCCTTCTTGAGCGCCGACGGGGCGACCAGCGTGGCGATGGTGAAGTCGCGGTCGGTGATCGCGCTTTCCGCACCGGCGGGCAGGGTCACCTCGCTGATGTGGATCGAATCGCCGATGTCCTTGCCGGTCACGTCGATCGTGATCTCGTCGGGGATCTTGTCCAATTCGCAGACCAGTTCGAGTTCGTGGCGGACGATGTTGAGCACGCCGCCCTTCTTGAGGCCGGGGCTCGCTTCTTCGTGCGAAAAGACCACCGGAACCGCAACCTGGATTTTCGAATCCTTCGACAGGCGCAGGAAATCGGCGTGGATCGGGCGATCGGTGACGGGATCGAACGCGACGTCCTTGGGGATCGCGCGCACGGCCTTTCCGCCGCCGACCTCGATCATCACGATCGAGTTCATGAAGTGACCGGTGCCGAGCTGACGGATCAGCTCCTTGGCTTCGACGTGAATGGGAGTGGGTTCTTCCTTGCCGCCGTAGATCACGGCGGGAACACGGCCTTCACGGCGCAGTACACGGGAGGCTCCCTTGCCAGCCCGCTCGCGCGCCTCGGCCGGCAGGGTCAGAGCGTCGCTCATCTTGATGCCTTTCAAATGCGGTAGAGTGCCCGGTCCGCCACGCCTCCAGGGATGACCATGACGCCGGTGCGCGGGCCGTTAGCGGAAGGGGGCGCCAAAGGCAAGCTCAGCGCACGCGCGCGACCGTGTAACCCTTGGCCGCCAGGAGTTCGGGCAGTCCCTCGGGCGGCGCGAGGTGCGCGGCCCCTACCGCCACAAGCGGTCGCTTGCCGGTTGCATAGATAGCCAGCAGCTTGTCCACCCACGCGTGGTTGCGTCCGATCAGCAGCGCTTGCCTCAGTTCCGGATCGGCGAGCATGCCCTCGTCGCCCTCGCGTGCGATCGCCTCCATGTCGCCCGCGAGCCACAATTTGACGAGTTGATCGCTTTCTTCGGAGGTCATGGTGTCCTCTTCGAGCAACGCGCCGAGCAGGTCGCGCTGGTCGGCCTCGGGCAGCGTGTCGAAGATCCGGAACTGGGCCTCGACGCCTTCCAGATCCTCGATCGGGCGGGCGCGGAAATCCTTGAGCAGCGCGCGATCGACCCCGTTCTCGCCCCCCGGTTCGTCCGTCACCTGCGACAGCGTGATCGCCGCCGCCCAGGTTTCGACCGCCTTGAAATCGGCCTCGCGGTAGCCGCCCTTGGCAAGCAACTGGCGTAACCGACCCTCCAGCGCTGGCGGCACGCGCTGCGACAATGGCGGCAGGTCGGCGCTGTGCGACAGGCGGGTGAAGGTGGCGGCCATCTTGCCGCTATCCTCGAGGTCTTTCGCCTCGACCACCAGCAAGTCGGCGTCGACGATCGCCTGTTCGATGGCAGGGGTGCGCCACTTGGCGCCGTCGGGCAGCGTGTGGATGGTGCCGAACAGCCAGCCCGCCGGCCTGCCGTCGGGCGCGGTGACCTGCCACAGGGCGGGGCTGGCGGCGGGAAGATCGGTGCGTTCGGCCTTGCCGCACGCCGCCAGCGCCAGCGCGGCCAGCAGCGCGAGCGCGCCGCGGATCACTGCACGCGGCTCACTGCGATGCCCCTGGCGGCGAGATCGGCCTGTACGCTCTTCGCGCCCGCCAGGTGCCCCGCGCCGACCGCGACGAATACCGTGCCCGGCGTGTCGAGCCGTTTCTGGACCCAGTCCGCCCAGTTCCGGTTACGCTGCCAAAGCAGGCGCTCCATCAGCGCGTCCTCGCCCTCCATGTCCTCGTTCATAAGTGCGGCAAGCGCGTCGGCATCGCCCTTCAGCCATTCCGCCATCATCGCATCGAGCAGCGCCTTGATATCATCGCTGCCGTCGATCGTCTTCATCATGTAATCGATCTGCGTTTCGCGTGGCAGGCTGTCGAAGATGGACAGCTGATATTCCACGGTCTCCAGCGCGGCGTGCTGCTTGCCCGCGCCGGCGGTGGCATCGAGGCCCTTTTCGACACCGTTGTCTCCAACGATTCCGGCCTTGGCGAGCGGGATCAGCGCGAACATCAACGATGCGTACCACGGTTCGAACCGGTCGAACAATTCGACCGGCATGCCAAGCTTGCTCAGCGCCTTCTCGTACTGGGCCTTCTGATCGGCGTTGAGCAGGCCGCGCAGGTTTTCGTCGGGCGGCAATACCCCGGTGGTCATGATCAGCTTCTGCATCGCTGCAGGGTCCTGCGCATTGAGATCGACTTCGGTCACCAGCGTATCGGAGGCGGCCAACGCGGGCTCGATCGCGCCGCGCATCCAGGGAACGTCCTTGGGCAGCGCGTGGACGGTACCGAACAGGTAGATGGTGGTGTCAGCGTCGGCTACCTTCCACAGCGCCGGTCCGCTGACCGCAGGCGCCACCGGCGGGGCCGGGGTGGTCGCGCACGCCCCGGTCAGGGCGATGGCGGCAGCGCAGAGGCTCCGCGTCAACTTGCGGATGAAAGTCATGCGGATGATCTCGAATGCTGGATGGCGGATGGACGCTGGAAGATTGGGGCGCCCGGTGCGTTCACGCAAGGGAGACGGACAAAAAGGACCAGGGCGCCGGTGCCGGAGCCGGCAGCGTGCACGCCATCGCTGCCGCTCCATTGCGAAACGAGGAAGAGGATCAATGCCAGCGCGACCGTCGCGCCGGCGATAGCGCCGCCCAGCATCATGCGCGAGCTCGCCTTCCCTGGATTACTGCGCGCGGTCATCGAATATCTCCTCGATCGGCATGTCGAACAGGCGAGCGAGGCGAAACGCCAGCGGTAGCGAGGGGTCGTGCTTGCCGGTCTCGATCGCGTTGACCGCCTGTCGCGAAACCTGGAGCCGGTCCGCCAGTTCGGCCTGGCTCCAGTTGCGCATCGCGCGCAGGACCTTGAGCTGGTTGTTCATGCCGCCCCCCGCAGGCGTTTGGCGTGGAATCCGGCGAAGAACGCCCCCAGGGCGACGATCAGGGTCCAGTTGCTCGAGATGTCCGGCACCCATGTCGCGCCGCTCTGGCCTTCGAAGGTGCCCTGGTAGATCGGCACCAGCGTGGTCCACGCGATCATGGCGACGAATGACCACGATGCACCGGCGGCCCACAGCCCCTCGAAGTACTCGTCGCGCAAGCTCCTCCACAACAATATGAAGATGCTGCCGACCAGCAATCCCGGCCCCACTCCGCGAACGAAATCGGGCAGGTGCAACGCGAGCGACAGCGCGAGCAGGATCGTGCCGACAGTGCCGACATAGGCCGCCATCATGATCATGTGTGCGCGCTTTTCCGGTGTCATGTGAAAGTGTCCTTATGTCAGGTTATAGTGACATTCTGTCGCGATTCCCTGACCGTGTCAAGTACTCGCGACAGAATGTCGTGTCATCCTGTCAAAGCCAGGGTTCGCAGGCGCAGCATTGACGCGTCGGGGCCGCTCGGCCATTTGCCTGCCCAATGACATTGGCCCCGTCCCGCGATCCGAAGCGCAGCTTCCAGGACATGATCCTGACGCTCCACGATTTCTGGAGCGCGCACGGCTGCCTGATCCTCCAGCCCTATGACATGCGGATGGGAGCGGGCACCTTCCACACCGCGACCACGCTGCGCGCGCTGGGGCCGGAGCCGTGGAACGCCGCGTTCGTCCAGCCCTGCCGCCGGCCGACCGACGGGCGCTATGGCGAGAACCCCAACCGGCTGCAGCATTATTACCAGTACCAGGTGATCCTCAAGCCGAGCCCGCCGGACCTGCAGGAGCTTTACCTGCAAAGCCTGGCCGCGATCGGGATCGATCCGCTCAAGCACGATATCCGCTTCGTCGAGGACGACTGGGAAAGCCCCACGCTGGGCGCCTGGGGGCTGGGCTGGGAGGTCTGGTGCGACGGGATGGAGGTGACCCAGTTCACCTATTTCCAGCAGATGGGCGGGTTCGACTGCAAGCCGGTCGCCGGCGAGCTGACCTACGGCCTCGAGCGGTTGGCGATGTACCTGCAGGGCGTCGACAACGTCTACGATCTCGACTTCGACGGGCGCGGATACACTTACGGCCAGGTATTCCTCGAGAACGAAAAACAGATGTCGAAGTGGAACTTCGAGGTCGCCGACACGGACGCCTTGTTCGACCTGTTCGCCAAGGCCGAGGCTGAAAGCCGCAATGCGCTCGCCGCCGACGTGCCGCTGGCCGCGTACGAACAGGCGATCGAGGCGAGCCACCTGTTCAACCTGCTGCAGGCGCGAGGGGTGATCAGCGTGCAGGAACGCGCCAGCTACATGGGCCGGGTGCGCGATTTGGCGCGCGGGGCGTGCGAGGCCTACGCCACCCGGATGACGCCCGAGTGGCAGGCGAAGTATCCGGGGTGGACGTTGTGAGCGGGGCGGACTTCCTCCTCGAACTGCGCTGCGAGGAAATCCCCGCGCGGATGCAGGCCGGCGCACGCGCCGAACTGGAAAAGCTGTTTCGCAGGGAAATGGCTTCGGCTGGCGTGTCGCCGGGCGAGGTCGTCGTGTGGTCCACACCGCGCCGGCTGGCGCTGATTGCGCGCGACCTGCCCGCCAGCACGCAGGCGGTCAGCGAAGAAACCAAGGGCCCGCGCACCAGCGCGCCGGCGCAGGCGCTCGAAGGGTTCCTGCGCAAGACCGGGCTGACGCAGGACCAGCTCACCGAGCGCGAGGGCGTGTGGTTCGCGATCATCGACAAGCCGGGCCGCGCGGTGCGCGATGTGCTGGCTGAGGCGGTCCCCGCGATAGTGGCCGCATTCGCGTGGCCCAAATCGATGCGCTGGGGCGCGGCATCGTTGTCGACTGAATCCCCGCGCTGGGTGCGGCCCTTGAGCGGGATCGTCGCGATCCTCGGCGAAGATCTGGTCGAATGCGAAGCGGGCGGCATCACCAGCGGCTACATGACGCTCGGCCATCGTTTCCACGGACCCGGCCCGATCACCATCGGCGGCGCATCGGATTACCAGGAAAAGCTGCGCGCTTGCCACGTGGTGGTCGATCACGAGGAACGGCAGGACCTGGTCCGCGCCGGCGCCGCGAAGGCCGCCGCCGACGCCGGATTGACGCTGGTCGCGGACGAGGGGCTGGTGATCGAGAACGCCGGCCTCACCGAATGGCCGGTGCCGCTGCTCGGCCGGTTCGACGCCGAATATCTCGATGTGCCGCCCGAGGTGATCCAGCTTACCGCGCGGACCAACCAGAAATACTTCGTCTGCAATTCGGCGGACGGCAAGCTCGCCAACGCGTTCGTGTGCACCGCCAATATCGACGCGGCCGATGGCGGCGCGGCGATCGTCGACGGCAACCGCAAGGTCCTCGCCGCGCGGCTGTCCGATGCGCGCTTCTTCTGGGAGCAGGACCGCAAGACCCCGCTCGCCGAGCCACGCGAAGAAGCTGGAGCGGATCACCTTCCACGAGAAGCTCGGCACCGTCGCCGACAAGGTCGAGCGGGTGGCCAAGCTGGCGCGGTGGCTGGTCGAGGAAGGGATCGTCAAGGGCGCCGACGCCGACCAGGCCGAACAGGCCGCACGGCTCGCCAAGGCCGACCTCGTCACCGAGATGGTCGGCGAATTCCCCGAGCTGCAGGGCCTGATGGGCGGCTACTACGCCCGCGCCGAGGGCCTGCCCGACACAGTCGCCGACGCCATCCGCGACCACTACAAGCCGGTCGGGCAGGGCGACGACGTGCCGACCGCGCCGGTGACGGTGGCGGTGAGCCTGGCGGACAAGCTGGATACTCTCGTCGGTTTCTTTCAGATCGATGAGAAACCGACAGGCTCGAAAGACCCGTTCGCCCTGCGCCGCGCGGCCCTGGGAATTCTCCGGACGATCCTTGGCAATGGCCTGCGCGTCTCGATGTTCGATCTCATCACCCATGCCGCCCATCCTGGCAAGTCGGCGGACGCCGGCCGCGAGATCGCTTCGTTTCTGATCGAGCGGTTGAAAGTGCAACAGCGCGACGCCGACATCCGCAACGACATGATCGACGCCGTCGTGGCCGTCGAGAAAAGGGCGACAACGTCCGCATGGTAATGCTCACGTTGGCGCTGCAGGCGTTCATGGCCACCGAGGACGGCGCCAACCTGCTCGCCGGCTACAAGCGCGCGGCCAACATCCTCAAGAAGGAAGACTGGACCGGAACCGACGACCAGATCGCCCGCACCGGCGAGGAAGACCCGCTGGCGCTGGTCGACGATCCCGACCTCGCGCCCGTCATTGCCGCCAAGATGGCCGAGCGGCACGAGAAAGCGCTTTCCTACACGCCCGAGGCGGACGAAAAGGCGCTGATCGATGCGCTCGACGCCGCCGAGCCAACCGCCAGCCAGGCGGTCGAGGCGGAGGATTTCGGCGCGGCGATGGCGGCGCTCGCCACCCTGCGCGCGCCCATTGACCGGTTCTTTGACAGCGTGACCGTGAACGACCCCGACGCCGGCAAGCGCGCCGCGCGGCTCAACCTGCTGGCGCGCTTCCGCGACGCGGTGCATCGGGTCGCGGACTTCTCCCGGATCGAGGGCTGAGCCGAATTCCGGGTGAACTTTGAGTGAACTTTGACAGGGAATTGCAAGCCGCATGAGCGATCGAGTCTATCTGTTCGGCGGCAATTCCACCTCCAGCGACCCGCGCGCGAAGGACAAGACGATTGTCGGCGGCAAGGGCGCCAATCTTGCCGAGATGGCAAGCATCGGCCTGCCTGTCCCTCCCGGCTTCACCATCACCACCGAGGAGTGCGTCCGCTACCTCGCGGAGGGCGGGGACTTTTCGTATGATTTGCGAACTGCGGTCGCCAACGCGCTGACGCACATCGAAAAATCGGTCGGCAAGCGGTTTGGCGATCCCGCCGATCCGCTGCTTGTCTCGGTCCGCTCGGGTGCTCGGGTGTCGATGCCCGGGATGATGGACACCGTGCTCAACCTGGGGCTCAACGACGAGACCGTGCAGGGCCTCGCCGCCGCCAGCGGCGATCCGCGCTTCGCATGGGACAGCTACCGCCGCTTCATCCAGATGTATTCCGACGTGGTGCTCGGGCTCGATCACGGACTGTTCGAAGAAGCGCTGGAAATCGCCAAGGAAGACAAGGGCTTCTACGCCGATACCGAGATGGAGGCTGAAGACTGGCAGGCGCTCGTCGCGCAATACCGCGCGATCGCCGAGGAGGAACTCGGGCACCCGTTTCCGCAGGATGTGACCGAACAACTGTGGGGCGCGATCCGCGCGGTGTTCGACAGCTGGGACAGCGACCGGGCGAAGGTCTATCGCCGCCTCAACGACATTCCGGGCGGCTGGGGGACCGCGGTCAACGTGCAGGCGATGGTGTTCGGCAACATGGGTAATACCAGCGCCACCGGGGTCGCCTTCACCCGTGATCCCGCCACCGGCGAACGGGCGTACTACGGCGAATGGCTGGTCAATGCGCAGGGCGAGGACGTGGTCGCCGGCATCCGCACTCCGCAATACCTGACCCGCGCCGCGCGCGAGGCGGCCAAGGCCAAGCCGCTGAGCATGGAAGAGGCGATGCCCGATGCCTACGGCGAACTCGCCAAGGTCTTCGACCTGCTCGAGGCGCATTACCGCGACATGCAGGACATCGAATTCACCGTTGAGCGGGGCAAGCTGTGGATGCTGCAGACCCGCAGCGGCAAACGCACCGCCAAGGCCGCGCTGAAGATGGCGGTCGACATGGCGGGCGAGGGGTTGATCGACGAGAAGACCGCGATCCTGCGCGTCGATCCGATGGCGCTCGACCAGCTGCTCCACCCGACGCTCGATCCCGAAGCCCCGCGCGATGTGCTGACCAGCGGATTGCCGGCGTCACCGGGCGCGGCATCGGGCAAGATCGTGCTCGATGCCAACACCGCCGAAGCCTGGGCCGGGCGGGGCGAGAAGGTGATCCTGGTGCGGGTCGAGACCAGTCCGGAAGACATCCACGGGATGCACGCCGCGCAGGGCATTCTGACCGCACGTGGCGGCATGACGTCACACGCGGCGGTGGTCGCGCGGGGTATGGGGCGGTGCTGCGTCTCGGGCGCGAGCGCGGTGTCGATCGATCTCAAGACCCGCACCCTGCGCATCGCCGGGCGCGATCTGGCCGAGGGCGACACGCTGACGCTCGACGGCGGGACCGGGCAGGTGATGGCGGGTGAAGTGCGCACGATCGAGCCGGTGCTCGCAGGCGACTTCGGCACCCTGATGGAATGGGCCGACCGCCACCGGCGGATGGCGGTGCGCACCAATGCCGAAACCCCCGCCGATTGCCGCATGGCGCGCTCGTTCGGCGCCGAGGGCATCGGTCTGTGCCGTACCGAACACATGTTCTTCGATGCCGGGCGCATCAGCGCGGTGCGCCAGATGATCCTCGCCGATGACGAGGCGGGCCGGCGCAAGGCGCTCGCGCTGCTGCTGCCCGAACAGCGCGCCGATTTTGCGCAGATCTTCGAGGTGATGGCGGGCCTGCCGTGCACCATTCGCCTGCTCGATCCGCCGCTCCACGAATTCCTCCCGCACGATGAGGGGGATTTCGCCGAGCTGTCCGAAGCCACCGGCCTCGGCGTCGATCACCTGAGGCGCCGCGCCGCCGAGCTGCACGAATTCAATCCGATGCTGGGCCATCGCGGCTGCCGGCTGGGGATCACCTACCCCGAGATCTACGAGATGCAGGCCCGTGCGATTTTCGAGGCCGCATGCGACGTGGCCCAGGCGAGCGGTGCCGCGCCGGTGCCTGAGATCATGGTCCCGCTGGTCGCCACCAGGCGCGAGCTCGAACTGCTCAAGGCGCTGATCGACCGGATCGCGGGCGAGGTGTTCGCCGACAAGGGGCGCACCATCGAATACCTCGTCGGCACCATGATCGAGCTGCCGCGCGCCGCGCTGATGGCCGGCCAGATTGCTACGGAAGCACTCTTCTTTTCGTTCGGAACCAACGATTTGACGCAGACTACTCTGGGCCTTTCGAGGGATGATGCCGGGCGCTTCCTGGGTGCGTATGTCGAAAAGGGGATCTTCGCGCGCGATCCGTTCGTCAGCCTCGACATCGACGGCGTCGGCGAACTGGTCCGCATCGCGGTCGAGCGCGGTCGAGCGACCCGTCCGGACATCAAGCTGGGAATTTGCGGCGAACATGGCGGCGATCCTGCATCGATCGCGTTCTGCGAGGACGTCGGCCTCGATTACGTCAGCGCCAGTCCGTACCGCGTGCCGATCGCCCGGCTCGCGGCAGCGCAGGCGGCCTTGCAGGATTGAGTGTGCCCGCCGGCCTAGTCGACCCAGCCGGTCAACGTCAGCATCTCGACCGTCTCGAGCACCCGCCCGTGCCGGTCGGCATCGTCCAGGAACGCCGCGCGCGCGCGTTCCAGCCCCGCGCGGGTGAGCGGCGGGGCGCTGTCGGCCAGCGCGCTCGTCAGCCCTTGCGCGCGCAAGTCGGCGATCAGCGCATCGAGCGCACCATAGCGCAACCGAACCGTCCACGCGTCGGCGACCTGCCGCGCGAAACCCGCGCGCTGCAACAGCCCGGCGCCCGCGCGGGCATCGACCGCCGGGTGAAGCCGGGCGGCGGGACGCTCGCCATCGGCGGCAAGCAGCGCGGCACGCAGCCGCGGCAGGCTCCCCGCGCCGACCAGGCTCGCCAGCAGCACCCCCCCGGGTGCGAGCGCCGCGCGCTGGTGGATCAGCGCACCCGGCAGGTCATTGACGGTGTCGAGCACCGCCATGCTGGCGATCAACCCGAACCCGCCAAACGGATAGGGCTGCTCAAGATCGAACGATCCTGGCTCGGCCAGCGTGACGCGGAATTCCTTGCGCTCGAGCAAGCGGCCGAGTTCCGCCCCCCCTGCGCCCATCACCAGCGCCCGTCCGGGCGGGATGCGCATGAATTCAACCCGTTCGAGCGCGTCCTCGACCAGCAATTCGGCCAGCCATTGCGCGGCGTCGCTGCGCTGCTGCAGCCCTTCGGCGCGCGATGCGCGGGCGTGCTTGCGACGGGCACTGAATATCATCGGCGGGGCGGCGGGGGTCATGGCTTGAGCAAACCACTATCCAGCCGCCCGATGCAAGGGCCGATGCGCGAGGCGATGCGATGACCGTCACCGCCACGCTGCGCGAAAGCTTCGCTCCGCTGGTCGATCTGGTCTACCCGCCGCGCTGTCCGCTGTGCGGCGCCGCCATCGGCGCGCAGAGCGGCCTGTGCGCCGCGTGCTGGAGCGAATTGCGCATTCCCGGTGAGCCATCATGCGTCCGCTGCCAACGGCCGTTCGAGGTCGGATCCGCTGAACGCGGCGCCATTTGTGCGCCGTGCCTCGCCGATCCGCCGCGCCACGACGGGATCGCGGCAGGTACGCTGTATGGTGAAGGGTCTCGCAAGCTCGCGCTCGCGTTCAAGCACGGCCGGCGGATCGCGCTGGCGCCGATGCTCGCGCGATTGATCGTCGCGCGCCTTCCACCGCTGCCAGGCGAGTGGATCGTGGTGCCGGTGCCGCTGCACCGCTGGCGGCTGTGGTCGCGCGGGTTCAACCAGGCGGCGCTGCTCGCGCGCCAGATCGCGCGAACAACCGGTGCGCGGCTGGAGGTCGAGGCGTTGGTGCGTCACAAGCGCACGCCGATGCTCGGCGGGCTCGGCCGCAAGGCGCGTGCGCGGGCGTTGTCCGGGGCGCTGAGTGCCAATCCGCGCGATGCGGCGCTCCTCAAGGGTGCCCAGGTCATCCTGGTCGACGACGTGCTGACCAGCGGCGCGACCAGCGATGCGTGCGTTCGCGCACTGAAGCGGGCAGGCGCGGCCAAGGTCATCGTCGCCTGCTTCGCGCGCGTGCTCGATGAAGTGGACGGAGTGTCGCAGAGGGGCGCTGAGGGTCAGATAAACGAAACGCCCGGGGCGTTAACCCCGGGCGCACCGTGACGAAATACATTGGACCCGCCTTTCGGCCGAGACGGTCACCCCCTATGACCGTGGATCCGATCCCTCATCGTCTTCCGATCCGGCCGCGCTCCAAGAAGGGCGCGTAACCCGTATCGGTGGTCCCTGAACCAGGCGCTCTATCGACACCGTCGTTCTGGCTCGCGGCCCCCTTTGGACTGCGGCCCGCTGTGTCCCACCGATCCCGCGTTCATCAAAGCGCCATCTTGCAAGGTGGCTGATTTTGCCTGACATCTGTGGCTGCGGTGCAACAAGCGGTACGGCACTTCGCGAAAAGGATTTTCACCACATGACCGAACCCACCGATGCTGTGTTCACAGCCAAGTTCGATTCCCAGGGTATGCTCACCGCGGTGGTCGTCGACGTGGACAGCAAAGCGGTACTGATGGTCGCGTTCATGGATGCCGAAGCGCTCTCCGCGACGCGCGAAACCGGGTTCGCACACTTCCATTCGCGCTCGCGCGAGCGCCTGTGGAAGAAGGGGGAGAGCTCGGGCCATGTGCTCGCGGTCGAACGGATACTGGTGGATTGCGATCAGGACGCGCTCGTGCTCGAATGCCGTCCCGCCGGCCCCACTTGCCACACCGGTTCGGATTCGTGCTTCTTTCGGGTGCTCGATGGCGACGCTCTCCGCCCCGTCAAATCTTGACGCAAACGTAAAGCAGCGCCTATTGCGGTAGCGATGGTCGATACCGCTCAGCATCCCAAATCCGCTCCGGCCGCTCACGGCGGCGCGCATATCGAGCGGCCCGACCGGCTCGCGCGCGAGCAGTTCTCGATTTCCGACCTGACCGAGGAATTCGGCTGCACCGCAAGAGCGCTGCGGTTTTACGAGGACGAGGGGTTGATCGCACCCCGCCGGGTCGGCCTGGCGCGAATCTATTCCCAGCGCGACCGCGCCCGCCTAGCGTGGATCATGCGCGCCAAGAACGTGGGTTTCAGCCTCGGTGAAATCCGCGAGATGATCGACCTTTACGATCTGGGCGATGGCCGCGTCGAGCAGCGCCGCGTCACGATCGAGAAGTGCCGCGAGCACGTCGCCAAGATGAAGCGGCAGCGCGCGGATATCGACGCCGCTATCACCGAGCTCACCGATTTCATTGCCCACGTCGAGCGCGTCGCCGACGAGAGCTAACAGCCGCACCTGACAGGACACTCCCATGCCGAGCTATACCGCCCCGACACGCGATGCGAAGTTCATCGTGAACGAAGTGCTCGACCTGCCCGGATACGGAAATCTGCCAGGCTTCGAGAGCGCGACACGTGACTTGATCGATACCGTCATCGACGAGTGCGGCAAGTTCGCAGCCGAAGTCCTGCAGCCATTGAATCAGGTCGGAGATCGCGAAGGCTGTACCCGCGCTGCGGATGGATCGGTCACCACACCGACCGGGTTCAAGGCCGCATTCGACCAGTACGTCGAGGCGGGCTGGAGCACGTTGTCGCAGCCGACCCAGTTCGGTGGGCAGGGCATGCCGCACGTTCTTGGCTTCGTACTCGAGGAGTTCGCCTCGAGCGCCAACCACTCCTTCGGGATGTACCCGGGCCTCACCAACGGCGCGGTCAGCGCGATCCTCGCGGTCGGTAGCGACGAGCAGAAGGCGCTCTATGGGCCCAAAATGATCGCCAACGAGTGGCTCGGTACGATGAACCTGACCGAGCCCCAGTGCGGCACCGATCTGGGGCTGATCCGGACGAAGGCTGAGCCACAGGCCGACGGCAGCTATTCGATCACCGGCACCAAGATATTCATTTCGGCGGGCGAACACGATCTGACCGACAACATCATCCACCTCGTCCTCGCCAAGACGCCGGGAGCGCCTGACAGCAGCAAGGGCATCAGCCTGTTCATCGTGCCCAAGGTGCTGGTCAATGCCGACGGTTCGCTGGGGGAACGCAACGCGGTCCTGTGCGGCTCGCTCGAGCACAAGATGGGCATTCACGGCAATTCGACCTGCCTGATGAACTACGACGGCGCGAAGGGCTGGCTGCTGGGCGAAGAGATGAAGGGGCTGGCCGCCATGTTCATCATGATGAACGCTGCACGGCTGGGGGTTGGCATCCAGGGCCTGAGCCAGGCTGAAGTCGCCTACCAGAACGCGGTGGCCTATGCGCTTGACCGGCGTCAGGGCCGCGCGCTGACCGGGCCCTCCGAGCCCGAGGCGAAGGCCGATCCGATTTTCGTCCACCCAGATGTGCGCCGCATGCTGATGGATGCCAAGGCGTTCACCGAAGGCACCCGCGCTTTGTACCTGTGGGCCGCGCTGCTGGTCGACCTGACGCACAAGGCGGCGACCGAAGAGGAACGCGCCGAAGCCGACATGCTGCTTGGTCTGCTGACCCCGGTGCTCAAGGGGTACGGCACCGACAAGGGGTTCGACGTTGCGGTCAACATGCAGCAGGTGTTCGGCGGGCACGGTTACATCGCCGAATGGGGCATGGAGCAATTCGTCCGCGATGCCCGGATCGCGCAGATCTACGAAGGCACCAACGGCGTGCAGGCGATGGATCTGTGTGGTCGCAAGCTCGCCATGAAGGGCGGCGCCGGCATCCAGCGCTTCTTCGCGCTGTGCGACGAGGAGGTGGCCCTGGCGAAGGCCGACGAGGCCCTCGCTTCGCTCGCTGCTCCGTTCGAGCGCGCGCTCGGCGAACAGAAGGCTGCGACGATGTGGTTCATGCAAAACGCCATGGCCAATCCGAACAACCTTGGCGCCGGCGCGCACCACTACATGCACATCATGGGGATCGTCGCGGTCGGACTGATGTGGATCAAGATGGCGCGGGTGGCGTCGGCGGCGCTGGCCGGCGGCACCGGCGAGCGCGCATTCTACGAGGCCAAGGTGACCACCGCCCGTTACTTCATGGACCGCTATGCCCCTGATGCCGGCGCGTTGCGCCGCAAGATCGAGACGGGCGCAGAGGCGATGATGGCTCTGGACGAGGATGCCTTCGCAACGGCAGTCTGAGGTGAGTGGGCCGGAAATTCGCGCAGCCATCCCGGCCGACGCGGACTCGATCGCCAAGATTTACGCCCACCACGTGCTGCACGGCACCGCGAGCTTTGATACCAGGCCGCCCTCGACCGAATACTGGCGCGACAAGATCGACGAGATCGCCGGCCGCGGGTGGCCGTTCCTGATCGCCGAGATCTATGACGCTGTTTCAGGCTATGCCTACGCGACCCAGTTCCGCGATCGACCCGCCTATATCGCGACCTGCGAGGACAGTATCTACATCGCGCCCGAGCTGATGGGACGCGGCGTCGGCACAGTGCTGCTCACCGCGTTGATTGAGGCGGCGCGCGAGACCGGGTTCGAGCAGATGATTGCAGTCATCGGTGGAGCCGAACCGGCCAGCGTTGCGCTCCACGCCAAACTCGGCTTCGTCGAGGCGGGGAGGATGCGCGCAGTCGGTCGCAAGTTCGGCCGCGTTCTCGATACGCTTTACATGCAGCGAAACTTGATCGGCTAGAGCAAGCGTAACTGCCCGCCCGTCGCGGGCGGGCGGAACCGTGTGCAGTCGAGTTCGAAGCGTTCCTTGCCTAGGCCTGCGCGTTTGCACGCCAGCTTGAAGCGCGCACGGAACAGGTCGGCCCACACCCCACTCGGTTTCATTCGGGTGAAGAAGTCGGGATCGTTGTCGCGCCCGCCCCGGATCGAGCGAACAATGCTCATCACCTTATCGCCGCGCTCCGGGAAATGGACCGACAGCCATTCGCGGAACAGCGGGGCGACCTCGTGCGGCAGGCGCAGCGGAATCCAGCCGATCGACTGGACTCCGAGCGCGGCGGCGCGGGAGACGATGTCTTCCATGAAGCTGTCCGTGATCGCCGGGATGATCGGCGCGATGGAGCAATGCGTGGGGACGCCCGCATCGACCAGCTTGCCGAGCGCCGCGAGCCGCTTGGCCGGGGCAGCGGCGCGCGGTTCGAGCTTACCCGACAGGGCCGGATCGAGCGTGGTGACCGAGACGCACACAGCAATCAGCCGCTGTTCGGCCATCTGGCGCAACAGGTCGAGATCGTCGAGTACGCGATCGGACTTGGTGGTGATCGTCACCGGATGACGAGCGTCGAGGCACACTTCGAGCACTTGGCGGGTGATGCGATAGCGCCTTTCGATCGGCTGGTACGGATCGGTGTTGGTCCCCATCGCGATCGGGCGGGGCCGGTATTTGGGCTTGGCCAGCGTTTCCCGCAGTAGCCGTGCGGCATCGGGCTTGGCGAACAGCCGGGTCTCGAAATCGAGGCCAGGCGACAGGTCGTGATAGGCATGCGTCGGCCGGGCGAAGCAATACACGCACCCGTGCTCGCATCCCCGATAGGCGTTGATCGAGCGATCGAAGCCGATGTCCGGCGAATTGTTGAATGAGACGATGGTCTTGGGGTGCTCTTCGGTCACCGTCGTGCGGAGCTTGACCGGTAGCCCGCCATCCTCGTTGGCGAGCGCTTCCATGTGGTCGCGCCAGTCGCCGTCGACTTCGCGCGTCGCGAGACCGAAGCGGGACGGGACATGGTCCGATTGCGCACCGCGGCCGCTGATTCCGGGTTCGAGACGGCGTTCCATGATGGGGAACATACACGGAACAAATGAGTCGCGGTAGCGGCTATTTCTCGCGCAGGCGCGGCATCAGTTCGACGAAGTTGCACGGGCGATTGCGGCTGTCGAGCTGCTCCGCGAGGATGCCGTCCCAGCCATCCTTCACCGCGCCGTTCGAGCCGGGGAGGGCGAAGACGTAAGTGCCGCGTGCGACCACCGCGCAGGCGCGACTCTGGATCGTGCTGGTGCCGATCGAGCGGAAGCTGAGCCAGCGAAACAGCTCGCCGAACCCGGGAATGTCACGGCATTCGCCGGCCCCCTTGAGCCGCTCAAGCGCCTCGGGAGTCACATCGCGACCCGTCAGGCCGGTCCCGCCTGTGCAGACGACGACATCGATCTCCGGATCGTCGATCCAGGCGTTCAAGCGATTCAAAAGCAGGCCGGAATCGTCCCGTTCGATCGCCCGCGCGGTGAGTTTGTGGCCCGCAGCCACGATCCGCTCGGCCAGGATGTCGCCGCTGGTGTCGTCGGCGGGGGTTCGGGTGTCGGATACCGTGAGCAGGGCGATGTTTACGGGACGGAACGACCGCTCCGGGTCTATGGCCATCAACCCGCGCCCGTCAGTTGGCTTTGGTTAGCCGCACCGCGCCGCCGCCGGCGAGTTCGGGGAAGGTCGGCCACATGCCTTGCGCCAGAGCGACCCTGCTTTCGCTCGCGCCGCCCGCCTGACGCTCATACATCCAGTAATTGCGCATGACGATGCCGACGTAGCCGCGTGTTTCCCAGTAGGGGATACTTTCCATGTACAGCAGCGGGTCGCCCTGATCGTGCACCTCGCTGTTCCACCGGGTGACCGGCGAAAGCCCGGCGTTGTATGCCGCCATGATCTTGGGGAGCAGGCCACCAGTCGCCGAACTGTCGCGCAGCATTTCGAGGTTTTCCTGCCCGAACGCCAAATTGGTCGCCGGATCGGCCAGGTTGACGTAGCTGGCGCTCATGTTGAGCCGCGGCGCGTGCTGGCGGACCGTGATCGGGGTGATCTGCATCAGTCCCTTGGCCTGCGCCGGGCTGACCGCGTTGGTCTGGAACCGCGATTCCTGCAGTGTGTGCGCAAACGCCAGCGCGGGATCGACTTCCCACCCGTTGGCCGGCTGCCAGCGCGGTGCCGGATAGCGCAGGGCGGTCTGCGCCTTGGCCCCGCGCGGTGCGTTGGCAGCCATCCATAGCTGGGTGGAGGGCAGGCCAAGCTCGCGCGCGAGTCGGCTCAGCGCGTCGTACTCGTTCGCGGGACCGATCCTGGCTTCGTGCCGGAGCACCTCGTCGGCGAGCGTGTCGCGGCCGATCTCGGCCAGCGCGACCGCCGTACGCACGTTGGGCGCGTCGCGCAGTCGCTGCCAGTCGGACAAGTCGAAGTCGGCGCTTCGCGCGCTACCGGGAAGCTCCTGCCCCAGCGCTTCGCGCGCGAGCATGCCATAGAGGGTCTCGTCGAGCCGCGCGGCGCCGCGCAACTGCTCGGCGGCCTTTTCGGGCTGGCGGCAGCGCACCAGCGCGCGGCTCGACCAATAGTAGGCGGCGGCGGTCAGTTCGAGGTTCTGCGCCGAACGGGCCGCGCGCTCGAAACCATCTGCCGCTCCCGAACAGTCGTTGAGGCGCCAGGCGGCAAGGCCGGCGGCCCAATCGCCTTCGCCCACCCAGGCGCCGCTGCCGCCATCGCGCACGGTGTTGGCCATCGCCAGCGCCGCAGCGTCCTGGTTCTCGATGTAATAGCTCCACGCGACCCGCTGGCGCCACTCGGCGCGGGCCTCGCCCGAAAGCCCCGCGTCGACGCCGTCGAGCAGCACTCGTGCGCCGCCCGGATCGTCGCCCTTGATGCGATCGAGGATCGCGGCCTTGACCGTTGCGGGCATCGTCCCGTCGTCGACGCTGGCGGGCAGAACCCGGCGCGGCGCGTACCCTTGCGACACCAGCTGCTGTTCGTGCGGAAGCGCCGGCATCGCGGTCAGCCCGCGCTTGAGGCCGAGGTTGGCGATCTGGCTGGCTTGCGGCAGGCTGGTGCCGTTGGCGAGCCAGTTCTCGATCGCGGGCAGCTCGATCTTGGGGCTGGCGGAATCGAGATAGTATTCGGCGCGGGCAACCTGGTGGAGCGGGCCGTCGGGCTTTTCCGCGAACATCGCATCGACCCGCGTCCAATCGTGCAGGTCGATCGCGGCGAATAGCGACTTGTACCAATCGCGTTCGGACTTGCTCAGAAGTTCGGGAACGTTGCTCGAAATCGCGCGGGCGCGGAAGTATTCGGCGGCAGAGCTGTTGGCGAGTGCAGGCGTCGAAACGGTGCAGGCGAGAACGCCTGCCAATCCCAAAACGAACCGCGCCCGTCCTGCCGCCATCATCGAATTATCACCCGTCCGTCCACTCCAGCCAACGCTTCCACAGGCGGGCCCGGAGTTGCGCATTTCCGCGCAATCGATCGAGCCCGGCCTCTGCCAGCGCGGGCACCCTGCCGCCTTCATGGTTAAAAAAGGATAACGCGGCAGGGCCTTGCGCCGGATCGTGCCCGCAAAGCGGCAGGATGTTCAAGCCGAGGATCAACAACCGCTGCGGCTGCACCAGCGCGACGTGGTGCGCGATCACCGCGCCGAGCCCTTCTTCGCCCAGGCTCCGCCAATCGGGCAGCGCGTTATGTCGCGGCAGGGCGCTGGCACGATAGACCTGATCGGGCGCCAGCGCTGCCGCACGCAGGAAACCGTCGAGCAATTCTCCCTGCTGCCCGCTCAGCAACGCGTCGCGGTCACTCTCCTCTGGCATGGCAACCAGGACCATCAGCGCGGGGCTCGCATCGCCAACCGGCGCGACTCGCGGCGCAAGCCCGCCCTCGTCGAGCGAGGGATCGGAGAGCCACCATTGGCGGAACCCGGCCAGATCCTGCGGCCAGGTCTCCTTCGGGCCACCGGCTTTGCGCGCGGGCGGCGGGGGTGGTGCCTGGTCGGGTTCGGGTGGAGGCGGGGCCGCGGCTGCTTCGGCTGAGGCCGGGGCGGCGAGCCATCCGCTCGCGGCATCGGAAAACGCGGCGTCGACACCGGCCTCGCGCCACCAGTCGAGCGCGGCGGCGATATCGCTTGTGAGCGCGGAAGGGACGGGGCGGGGCATGATCGCAGGGCACAAAGCCTTGACCTGCCCTGCCTGTGCAATCAAGCGCTTCATTGACCATGAAACAGTGAGCCGAACAGCGATGAGCGAACGAGAATCGATGCCGTGCGACGTGGTGATCGTCGGTGGAGGCCCCGCCGGGCTGGCAGCCGCGATCCGTCTCAAGCAGATCAATGCCGATCTGGAAGTGATCGTGCTTGAAAAGGGCAGCGAGATCGGCGCGCACATCCTGTCGGGCGCAGTGGTCGATCCCAAGGGGCTGGATGAACTGCTGCCCGATTGGCGCGACCAGGGTTGCCCGATGGCAGAAGTGCCGGTGACCGACAATTGGCACTGGGTGCTCGGAAAGAAGGGCAAGACCAGCCTGCCGCACCTGATCATGCCCCCGTTCATGTCCAACGATGGCTGCTACACCGGTAGCTTGGGCAACATGTGCCGCTGGCTGGCCGAGCAGGCCGAAGCGCTCGGAGTGATGATTTTCCCCGGCTTTCCGGCCGCTGAAATCATCATTTCCGACGATGGATCCGTCGCTGGCGTGATCACGCAGGACATGGGCGTAGCGGCGGACGGCAGCCACAAGCCCGATTACCAGCCGGGAATGGAGATCCACGCGAAATACACGCTCCTTGCCGAAGGTGCGCGCGGCAGCCTGACCAAGCAGATGAAGGCGAAGTTCGACCTCGAGGCGGATTGCCAGCCGCAGGTCTACGGGCTCGGCGTGAAGGAGCTGTGGGACATCGATCCCGACAAGCACGTGCCCGGCCGCGTGATCCACACGCAGGGTTGGCCGTTGAGCGAAAGCGAGAGCTGGGGCGGCGGCTTCCTCTACCACCAGGCCAACAACCAGGTCGCGATCGGGTTCGTCACCGCGCTCGACTATCGCAACCCGTGGGTCAGCCCGTTCCAGGAATTCCAGCGCTGGAAGCAGCACCCGGCGATCCGCGAGTATCTCGAAGGCGGCAAGCGCGTGGCCTATGGCGCGCGGGCGATCAACGAAGGCGGCTGGCAGTCGGTCCCGAAGCTCGCCTTCCCCGGCGGCGCGCTGATCGGCTGCGCGGCAGGGTTCGTGAACGTGCCGCGCATCAAGGGCAGCCACACCGCGATGAAGAGCGGGATGCTCGCCGCCGAGGCCATCGCCGCCGCAATCGCGCGCGGCGAGGAAAAGACCGCGCTGATGGACTACGATGCGGCGGTGCGTTCAAGCTGGATCGCGGACGAGTTGAAGCTGGTGCAGAACGCGCAGCCCGCGGTCGCCAAGTTCGGCGGCGACTTCGGCACGATCGTCGCCGGCCTCGACATGTGGCTGCGCTATCTCAAGATGCCGATCATCCCGGCGTTCAAGCACGAGCCCGACTACGAGCTGACCGGCCGCGCCGACCTGTTCCCGAAGATTGCCTATCCCAAGCCCGACGGCGTGATCAGCTTCGACCGGCTGACCAGCGTGGCGTTCAGCTACACCAACCACGCCGAGGACCAGCCGGTCCACCTCGTGGTCGAAGGACATGGAGCTGCAGAAGCGCAGCGAGCTCGGCGTCTACGGCGGCCCGTCGCAGTTCTATTGCCCGGCGGGCGTCTACGAATGGCTGGTCGACGAAGCCACCGGCGAGCCGCAGCTACCAGATCAACGCGCAGAACTGCGTCCACTGCAAGACCTGCGACATCAAGGACCCCAACCAGAACATCACCTGGGTCACGCCCGAAGGCGGCGGCGGGCCGAACTATCCGAATATGTGATGGGAGCAGAAATCCAAGTGTGCGCAGAGACTGTCTCGATTACGCGTATTGATCGATGACTCATCTGTGCGATGCGCCTATCGCCATTCTCGGCTGATGTATGGAGCTGCAGTCATCGCTCCCGATGGTCGCTAATTCCACGGTAAGCGCTGTACGCAGTGGAGCTGACTGCATTTGGTCGTTCGCTATATGCACCGACTAACGAGCAGCCGTCGGGATTCGGCAAGGAGACTTATATTTGATCTGATCGTCTCACCATGATCGCTCCGCCATCCGGATGGATGATGGCGGAGTCGATGCATTCTAACTTCATGCGACAGGTTAGGGCAGCCGGGACGCCGCGCAGGCGCTCTAGATTGGCTAGATCGTGACCACGAAACCGCCTACGCCAAGATCAACCTCGCGCTGCATGTCCGGCGGCGGCGGGAGGACGGGTATCACGAACATCGAGACGCTGTTCGCGTTCGTCGATGCGGGGGATGGGCTGACCGCGCGGCCGGCGGAGCGCGACGAGCTGACAGTGGTTGGCGAGTTCGCCCCGCAACTGACTGATCCGTTTGGCAATATCGTCGCGCAGGCGCTGGCGAAGCTGCCGCGTTCGCAAGGGCTGGCGCTGACGCTCGAGAAGAACCTGCCGGTCGCGGCGGGGCTCGGGGGCGGGTCGGCGGATGCGGGGGCGGTGTTCCGGATCGTCGAGGCGCTCCACGGCCTGCCCGACGACTGGCGCGAGCGGGCCGCGAAGCTGGGTGCCGACGTGCCTGCGTGCGTGACAAGCAAGATGTGCCTCGGCCACGGCACCGGCACCGAATTGTCGAGCGTGGTCAACGATCTGGAAGGAACACCTGTCCTGCTCGTGAACCCGCGCGTGCCGCTCGCCACCGGGCCGGTGTTCGCCGGGTGGGACGGCAAGGATCGCGGGCCCTTGCCCGACGGGCCTGCCTCGAAGATCGCTGCCGAGGGACGCAACGACCTCGAGGCCCCCGCCATCGCGCTGGTGCCGGAGATCGCCGCAGTGCTCGAAGCGCTCGGCGGAACAGGGGCTACGCTGGCCCGCATGTCCGGCTCGGGCGCGACGTGCTTCGCGCTCTATCCACGATGAGGACGCACGGGCCCAGGCCGCTGCGCGGCTTGCGAGCGACCATCCCGATTGGTGGCAGATGACCGGCAAGCTGCGTCCATGAGCGACTGGCAGCCGTGGCGGCACGTCGGGCCACAGCCGAAACCCGGCGGGATCGTGCTGGTCGCGGACCATGCCTCGAACTTCGTGCCTGGCGACATCGACCTCGGCGTCGATCCCGCGTTGCTCCACGAACACATCGCGATCGACATCGGGGTGGCGGGGGTCGCCGAGCGCATGGCGCGGCGTCATGACGTCAGCGGCCACCTCGCGTGCGTCAGCCGGCTCGTGTGCGATCTCCACCGCGAGGAGGACAACCCGGCGGTGATGCCCGAGATCAGCGACGGGCACCCGATCCCCGGCAACGTCGGCGCGGATATCGAGGCGCGGCTGGATCGCTTCCACCGGCCTTACCACGCGGCGCTGACCCGCTGGCTCGACGCGGCCGAGCCAGCGCTGATCATCTCGCTGCACAGCTTCACACCGTCGCTGCGCAGTGCACCCGCCGACCGTCCGTGGGAGGTCGCGTTGCTCTACAACCACGACGACCGCGCCGCCCGTCACGCCATTCGCCTGTTTGCGGAAGCCGGGCTGACCGTGGGCGACAACCAGCCCTATTCGGGCCGCCAGCTCAACGCGACGATGAACCGCCACGCCGAAGCGCACGGCCGTCCCTATCTCGCGATCGAGGTGCGGCAGGACCAGATCGACAGCGAGGCCGGCCAGGCACGCTGGGCGGATCTGATCTCCGACGTCGCGGCGCGGGTGGCGCTGCTGCTTGAGGCGGCTTAAGGAAAAGCCGTTGGGTTTGGCGGGCTGGCTGGCCTAGGCCGATCCCGACATAAGGACCGCTGCCATGCCCGACCTACGCTCCCGCACCTCGACACACGGCCGCAACATGGCCGGCGCGCGCGGGCTATGGCGCGCCACGGGCATGAAGGACGGCGATTTCGGCAAGCCGATCGTCGCGGTGGTCAACAGCTTCACCCAGTTCGTGCCGGGGCACGTCCACCTCAAGGATCTTGGCCAACTGGTCGCCCGCCAGATCGAGGCAGCGGGCGGGGTGGCCAAGGAATTCAATACGATAGCGGTCGATGATGGCATAGCGATGGGGCACGACGGGATGCTCTATTCGCTCCCGTCGCGTGAGCTGATCGCCGACAGCGTCGAATTCATGGTCAATGCCCACTGCGCCGATGCGATGGTGTGCATCTCCAACTGCGACAAGATCACCCCCGGCATGTTGATGGCCGCGTTGCGGATCAACGTCCCCGCGGTGTTCGTCTCCGGCGGCCCGATGGAAGCGGGTAAGGTCGTCATCAAGGGCAAGGAAGTCGCGCTCGACCTGGTCGATGCGATGGTTGCCGCGGGCGACGAGCATTACACCGATGAGGAAGTGCTCGATATCGAGCGCGCGGCGTGTCCCGACGTGCGGATCGTGCAGCGGCATGTTCACCGCCAATTCGATGAACTGCCTGACCGAGGCGCTCGGCCTGTCGCTGCCCGGCAACGGATCGGTGCTGGCCACCCACTCCGACCGGCAAGGGCTGTTCGAGCGCGCCGGTCGCCTGGTGGTGGCGCTCTGCAACCGGTATTACCAGGAGGGCGACGACAGCGTGCTGCCGCGATCGATCGCCACTTTCGAAGCGTTCGAGAACGCGATGAGCCTCGACATCGCGATGGGCGGTTCGACCAACACCGTGCTCCACCTGCTCGCCGCTGCGCATGAGGCGGGAGTCGATTTCACGATGGCCGATATCGACCGGCTCAGCCGCCAGGTGCCGTGCCTGTGCAAGGTCGCCCCGGCCAAGAGCGACGTCCACATGGAGGACGTCCACCGCGCGGGCGGGATCATGGCGATCCTGGGCGAGCTCGATCGCGGCGGCCTGCTCCACACCGCGCTGCCGACCGTTCACAGCCCGACCATGGGCGACGCGCTGGCCGACTGGGACGTGCGCCTGACCAACAGCCCGGCGGTGCAGGACTTCTACCGAGCGGCGCCGGGCGGCGTGCCGACCCAGACCGCGTTCAGCCAGTCGCGGCGGTGGGACGATCTCGATACCGACCGGCAAGGCGGGGTGATCCGCGCAAGCGAGCACGCGTTCAGCCAGGATGGCGGGCTGGCGGTGCTGTCGGGCAACCTCGCGAAAGACGGATGCATCGTGAAGACCGCCGGGGTCGACGAGCACATCCTTACCTTCGCCGGGCCGGCCAAGGTTTACGAGAGCCAGGACGCCGCGGTGGCGGCGATCCTGACCGACCAGGTGGTCGCGGGCGACGTGGTGGTGATCCGTTACGAAGGACCGCGCGGCGGGCCGGGGATGCAGGAAATGCTCTATCCCACCAGCTACCTCAAATCGAAGGGACTGGGCGCAGCCTGCGCATTGATCACCGACGGACGGTTTTCGGGCGGCACCTCGGGCCTGTCGATCGGGCATGTCAGCCCCGAAGCGGCCGAGGGCGGGTTGATCGCGTTGGTCGAGAACGGCGACCGGATCGAGATCGACATTCCCGCCCGCACGATAACCCTTGCGGTGCCCGAAAGTGAACTCTCTTTGCGCCGCTCCCGGCAGGTCGATATCGGATACCATCCTGCCAAGCCGCGCCCTCGCGTGGTTTCGACCGCACTCCAGGCCTACGCAGCGATGACCACCAGCGCGGCGCGCGGCGCGGTGCGCGATCTCAGCCGGTTGAAGCGCGGCTGATGCGCCTGTGGCCGGCGCTCGCGTTACTGATGCTGGTCGCCTGCAATCGCGGTGAGGCGCAACCGCAGGCGAGCCAGGGCGCCACGCGTATCGAATGCGCGCAAGGCGAAGGCAGCCAGTTCGGACCCGACTGCCTGGTGGAAAAGGTCGCCGGTGAGCAGGGCCCCGAATTCGTCGTCCGCCATCCCAACGGCGCCTTCCGCCGTTTCCGCATCGCCGAAGATCGCCAGAGCATGATCGCGATCGACGGGGCGGACGAGGCCATCAACACGGTCGCGGGCGATCCGCCGGTCCGTGAGGTCACCGTCGGTCCCGACCGCTACCGCTTTCCCGCCGATATCGATGTCCAGCCCTGAGCAGGTTCTGACAACCCGCCAGATGCGCGCTGCGGAGCAGGCGCTGATCGACGGCGGCACATCGGTCGACCAGCTGATGCAGCGGGCCGGGCGCGGGGCAGCCGAGTGGGTCCGACGGGTCGCCATCGGTCGCCCGGTCACCGTCTTGTGCGGTCCCGGTAACAATGGCGGTGACGGCTACGTGATCGCCGAAGCCTTGCGCGAAAGCGGTCTTTCGGTGACGGTGATCGCGCCGTCACCCCCGGCGACCGATGCGGCTCGCCGCGCGAAAGAGGCGTGGCAAGGCTCGGCCGACATGAAAGCATCCGCCCGGCAACGTGGCGGGGTATTCGTCGATTGCCTGTTCGGCTCGGGCCTGTCGCGGCCGCTGTCGGGCGATCATCAGGCGCTCATTGGCGAACTGGCCGCGCACCATGACTTTTCCGATCGCCGTCGATTTGCCCAGCGGGGTGCGTACCGACGACGGCGGGGCGCTGGGCGAGATCCCGAGCTATGACCTCACACTCGCACTCGGTTCGTGGAAACCGGCGCATTTCCTGATGCCAGCGATGGCGGTGATGGGCGAACGGCGGCTGGTCGATATCGGGATCAAGGACGTTGCAGGGGCGGCGAGCGTGTTCCCGCGACCGCGTCTGGCGGCGCCTGCGCGCAATGCGCACAAGTACACCCGCGGGCTGGTCGGCGTCGTCGCGGGCACCATGCCGGGCGCCGCCTTGCTGGCGGCAGAGGCCGCGATGCGGGGCGGGGCGGGATACGTGAAGCTGCTGTCACCTGACGCTGCGCCGGGTGCTCCGGCGGCGCTGGTGGTCGACCGCTCTCCGCTGGGTGAGGCGCTTGCCGACAAACGGTGGTCGGCTCTGCTGGTCGGCCCCGGCATGGGGCGGGGCGAAGATGCCCGCGAGCGGCTTCACGTGGTCCTCGATCGCGGGATCGCAACGGTGATCGACGCCGATGCACTCCACTTGCTCGATCATGACATGCTCGAGGGCATCGACGCATCGCGGCTGCTGGTCACGCCGCACGAGGGCGAATTGGCAGCCCTGACGCGCTCGTTCGAAACGGGCGAGAGCGGAAGCAAGATCGAGCGCGCACTGGCGTTGGCGGATGCCACCGGGATGACGGTGCTCGCCAAGGGGCCCGATACCGTCCTGGCCGGACCGAACGGTCGGGTGGCTTTTTTCTGGCCATCATCGAGCTGGCTGTCGACCGCGGGGACCGGAGACGTGCTCGCGGGGTTGGCGGCGAGCCGGCTGGCGGTTCGTGGCGATCCGTTCTCGGCGGCCGGAGAAGCCGTCTGGATTCATGGCGAGGCTGCGCGTCTGGCTGGGCCCGCGTTTGTCGCGGACGATCTTTCCAGTCAAATTTCAGATGCATATGCGCAATTCCTGTGACCGGCTCTGAAGAAATTGTGCGGATTGCCGCGAAGGGCGACGGCGTTACCGCCAGCGGCCGCCATGTCGCGTTCGCAGCGCCCGGCGATCGCGTGCTGCCCGATGGTGGCTTGCAGCCCGGACCGCACCGGGCACCGCCTCCGTGCCGTCACTTCGGCCGCTGCGGCGGATGCCAGCTCCAACATCTCGATGAGAATGCGCTCGCAGGGTTCGTCCGCGACCGGGTGGTTCACGCGGCCCGGTCACAGGGACTCGAGGCCGAGCGGCTGGCTCCGACTCATCTGTCTCCGCCGCGCGCGCGGCGCCGGGCAACCTTGCACGCAGGCGTGCAGGATGGCCGGCTGGCGGTCGGATTTCGGGAGGCCGGCTCGCACACGATCGTCGACCTTGCCGAATGCCACGTCATCCGCCCCGAACTGTTTGCGCTGGTCGCGCCGCTGCGCCGCCTGCTTGCGACCCAGCGCGGACGCTGGTCGGTCGACATCGAACTGACCCTGGCAGATCAGGGCGTCGACTGCGGCCTGCGGAATTTCGCGATGGAGGGGCTCGAAGCGACCGAGGCCGCGCTGGCCTTCGCGCAGGACAACGCGCTCGCCCGGCTGTCGGTCGACCTGGGATACGGCGCGGAGGCGGTGTGGGAGCCCGAGCCTGTAACAGTGACGCTAGGCAGTATCGCCGTTCCGCTGCCGCCGGGAGCGTTCCTGCAGGCGACCGCCGACGGCGAAGCCGCACTGGTAGGGGCGGCGCGCGAATGGCTCGGTGAAAGCGCGCTGGTGGCCGACCTGTTCGCCGGGCTGGGCACTTTCGCATTTGCGCTCGAAGGCCGGGTGGCGGCTTACGAGGCGGCCCGCGACGCGCATCTGGCCTGCCGCCTGGCCGCGACCCGCACGCGCGCGCCTGTGGACGCCCATCACCGCGACCTGTTCCGCAACCCTCTGCAGCCCGACGAGCTGGGCCGGTTCGACGGCGTGCTGCTCGATCCGCCCCGTGCCGGCGCCCGCGAACAGGTCGCGCGCATTGCGCAAAGCGCGGTGTCGCGGGTGGTCTACGTCAGTTGCAATCCGGCCAGTTGGGCCAAGGACGGCCGGGTGCTCGCCGATGCGGGATTTCGTCTCGTCGAATTGCGGCCGGTCGGGCAATTTCGCTGGTCGACCCATGTCGAACTCGCCAGCCTTTTCGTCCGATAGGCTCGGTGCCGGATAAGGGTGCTATCCGCGCAGCATCTCGAGCAGATGCCGGTCGAGGAAGGCCCGGGAATCCGGTTCTCCCCAGGCGTGCCCCGCCGCTTCGCAGCGAACCACTCGGTCGTCGCCTCGCTCCCAGTTCGCTGCGAACACTTGCGCAGTCCGGTCCGCGCCCGCCAGCATGATCCGCACCGGGCCGGTGAATCTGGCAAGCCCGGCGGCCATTTCGTCGGCCAGCGTGGTGCGGGCCGCGTTGCGCCGGCCTGCGTGGACAAGCCCCCTGGCCAGCTTGCCCAGGTTGACCCCGCCGGTCAGCAGCCGCGCGATTTCGCGCGGGTTCTTGAGTTTTTCGGCGTAGCGCGCGCGGACCGCCGCCGGGGGCGGCGCGACGTCGTCGCCCTCGATCGTCCACGGGTTCGACAGCACCAGCGCGTCGCACTCGGCACCGGCAGCCAGCATCAGGGCGCTGGCCGCATCGCAGTTGCCGAAGGCGACCACGCGGTGGACGTTGGGGGCGATCACCCGGAACGCTGCCAGCGCGCTCTCGATATCCCGGCTGCTCTTGCGAAAGCCCCTGTTCTCGCCGCCGCTGTCGCCGACGCCGCGACGATCGAAGCGAAACACCGGAAAGCCCGCCGCGGCGATCCGGGCCGCAAGCGCTGCCTGGCCTGAAAATGCCCCCGAGCGCACTTCGTTGCCGCCGGTGACCAGCAGCAGGCCAGTGGAACCCGCGGCGGTGTCCAGCGTCCCGCCAAGTGTGGTGTCGGCACATTCGAAGGTGAGATGGAGGCGGCTCATGCGCCGGTGATTCCCATGGCGACCAGCGCGGCGAGCGCGTCGGCCTGCTCGGGATCCTCGTCGGGTTCGGCCCGCAGCCACAGGCCCGTACCGCCTAATACAGCCTGTTCGATGAGCAGCAGCGAAGGGTCGGCTTGGGCTGTTTCGAGTTCGCCAAACATCGGCGCACCGATCGACCAACCGCCCAGTTCGATGCCCGATTTTCGCGCGCGTGCCTGAACCTCCTCGGTCCGCTCGGCCTTGCCCGCTTCGCGCGCGGCGATCGCGTGTGCTCGCAGCATCGATCGAAGAACTCGTTTGCCGTCAACCGGTGCATAGGCCCAACCGGCCAGAGCGGGCGGGGCAATCATCGACGCGGCACGCACCGCGAGCACATGCGTCGCGCCGAAGTGATCCGCTGCCGCCTGCGCCGCTCGACGCCAGGTATCGATTGTCTGGACCGCGAGCGCGGCTTCGCTCTCATTGCATCCGGGCAGGTCCGGCAGGAAGCTGTCGACGCCCGACAAATCCAGCCGACGCATCACTTCAACGGTCTGGCGGCGCAGCTTGTTGGCCTCGTCGAACCAGGCCGGAAGCACGAGCAGGCGATGCGCGCGCCGGCGATCGAACGCGAGCGCCATTTCCTCGCGCCGCTCGCCATCGGGGGCAGGGCACGGCCAATCGATGAACGTGAACGGGGTCACGCCGAGGCGGCTTTGGCCTCGGCGAAGGCGAGCAGGCCGCCGTAGGTTTCGAGCATCTCGCCATCGACGTCGTCGTCGTCGATGATGATGTCGAGACGATCTTCCATCTCGGTCAACAGTCCGGCGACCGCCATCGAGTCGAGCTCGGGCAGATGGCCGAACAGTCCCGTCTGCGCATCGAACCGATCCACCCGGCTCGCGTCCAGTCCCAGCGCATCGACCAGGATCGCGCGCAAGTGGGCGTCGATCGCGCCGCGGTCTGGGGCCAGTTGGTGATGATCAACCGTCATTGCGGCTCCGATGCCAAAAGCGCGCCGCCCCTAGCGTTTGCCTGATTTGCGCGCAAGCGCGCGCTTTGCAAGCGCCGGCCACGCGCGGGGCTGTACCGGGTCGAGACAATCGATCCGATAGCGCGGCCTGTCGAGTTCCATCCAGTCCGCCTTGTAGCTGTCATTGCCGGTGCCGAAGTCGATCAGATCTACAGTGTCGATGTCGATCACGCGCTCGAAAAGCGCCGCGCTGAGGGTGGCACCGGCCGAAAGCGGCTTGGCACTTTCGCGGTGAGCGAGCTTATGGATGTAGGCAGTCCCGCTCTCGACAGTCCAGAATTGCGCCGCGACCGCCTCACCGTTGGCGCGCGCGATTCCCAGCCGGATGCGGCCCGCAGCGCCCTCGGCCTGGGCGAAACTTTGCAGCAGCGCCGGATCGCCTTCCTCGGGCTTCCAGCTCTCGCGGTAGATCGCCTCGTACGCGTCCCATGCCTGAGGATTGAACCGGTCAAAAATCTCGACGTCGACCTTCTTCGCCTTGCGCTTCAGCGTCGTGCGCATCTGCCCGGGTCGGCCGGCCCAGTATTCAGCGAAGCTGCGGCCATTGACGGGCAGAACATGGTTATGGTCGCACGGCTCGCACCGCACCGACCAGCCGGCGGCAGCGAACGCCGCCGCAAGGCGGGTCGCCGAGCCGTCCTCGTCGGGTACGGGCCACAACGTGACACGATGGCTTTGCTTGCGCAGGCCCGTGGCGGCACCGCGCAACAGCGATGGGTCCTGGTTGCCGAACGGGCGCCAGGTGAAGGCGTACCAGTTGCGCAGCGCCTCCAGCCGCCCGTTGGTTGCCAGCAAGGGAAGCGCGACGCTGTGCCCATTCTCGCTCGCCAGCGCGACAAGCGGCGGCCCATCTCGATCGGCCAGCAGCGCGAACCACTCGGGCCGGTCGAACGGCCCATCGGGTTCGAAAGCCACGCCTTGCAAGACGTTAACTGTGTCGTGATAGCTGATCGCGATCAACGCGCTTCTCGTCCCTTCGGAGTCATCATGCCCTCAGCGCTCGATTCGCGGCCCCTGCCGCTCGATCATCTCGCCGAACGGGGCGAGGGACGGGCGACGGCGCTGATCGTGCGCTCGGGGACGCTTAACTATGATGATTTAAGGAACCGTGTCGGCAGGCTCGCCGGGTGGCTGGCCAACCGCGCCGCCAAGGGCGACCGGGTCGCCAGCTGGGCCGCCAAGGGCGAGGCCACTTGCATCCTCCCACTTGCATGTGCGCGCGCCGGCGTCGTCCACGTACCGATCAATCCGCTGCTCAAGCGCGCACAGGCAGCGCATATCCTTGCCGACAGCGGTTCGGTCGTTCTGATCGCCACCAGCGCCCGGGTGGGGTCGCTCGAGGACGGGGATGTTCCCGAAGACTGCGCCGTCGTGGCGGAGGATGACCTGTGGAGCGAAGTGGAGGCGATCGAACCGCTCGGCCCTTCGGACAACGATCCGGACGAACTGGCTGCGATCCTGTACACCAGTGGCTCGACCGGTATGCCCAAAGGCGTGATGCTGAGCCATGCCAACATGTGGCTCGGCGCGGTCAGCGTGGCGCATTACCTCGATCTGGCGACCGACGACGTCACTCTCGCCGTGCTCCCGCTAAGCTTCGATTACGGGCAGAACCAGTTGCTCTCGACGTGGTATGCGGGCGGCGCGGTGGTGCCGCTCGATTATCTCGTGCCGCGCGATGTCGCGAAAGCTTGCGCCAGGCATGGCGTGACTACGCTCGCCGCGGTGCCGCCCTTGTGGCTGCAACTGACCGAAATCGACTGGCCGGAGGACGCCATCGCTTCGATCCGGCGGTTGACCAACAGCGGCGGCGCGCTGACCGAAAGTCTGGTGCGCGATCTGCGACGAATCTTCCCCGCCGCGCGTCTGTTCCCGATGTACGGACTGACCGAGGCGTTTCGTTCGACTTATCTTGATCCCGCGCTGGTCGACAGCCACCCCACTTCGATGGGCAAGGCCATCCCGTTTGCCGAAATCATGGTGGTGGGTGACGACGGCGAGATTGCCGCCGATGATGCGGAAGGCGAACTGGTACACGCCGGTCCGCTGGTTTCATACGGCTACTGGCGCGACGACACCCGCACCGCCGAGCGCTTCAAGCCTGCGCCACGCACCTCGTCGTATGGCGGAATGGCGGTGTGGTCGGGCGACCGGGTGCGGCGCGCGGCCGATGGGCTGCTCTATTTCGTCGGCCGCCGCGATGCGATGATCAAGAGTGCAGGCAACCGCATCAGTCCGCAGGAGGTCGAGGATGCTGCGGTCGCGACTGGCCTGGTGGCCGAGGCGGTGGCGGTCGGGGTGCCCGATGCCAAGCTGGGGCAGGCGGTCTGCCTGGCGGTGCGTGCGGGCGACGAGTTCGATGCCGACGAATTGAAAAGGGCGCTCGCCAGCGCGCTGCCCAATTTCATGCAGCCGCGCCTTATCAGGCGCTACAACTCGATGCCGCGCAATCCCAACGGCAAGCTCGATCGCAACGCGATCGAAAGGGAGTTCGCAACATGAAGCCGTTGGGACCGATACCGGCGGGATACCATGCGATTGACGGGGAACTGGCGATCGGCGGCAAGACCGTCAGCGCGCTGATCGAACAGGCAGGTGGAACGCCGCTGTTCGTCTATTCGCGAGATCATCTCGACCGGCGCGTGGCCGAATTGCGTAGCGCCATGCCCAAACGGCTGGCGATCCACTACGCGGTCAAGGCGAATGCGTGGCAGCCGGTGCTCGGCCACATGGCCGGGCTGGTCGATGGCTTCGACATCGCCTCAGGGGGCGAACTGGCGATGGTCATCGCAGCCGGGATCGACCCGGCGTTGGTCAGCTTCGCCGGACCCGGCAAGCGGGATGCCGAACTGGAAGCCGCGATCACGGCCGGTGCGACGCTCAACAGTGAGAGCGAGAACGAGGTGCGCCGCGCGCTGACGATCGGCAAGCAGCTTTCTATCGCGCCGAAGCTGGCGATCCGGGTCAACCCCGACTTCGAACTGCGCGGTTCGGGCATGAAGATGGGCGGTGGCGCCAAGCCGTTCGGGATTGACGCCGAGCGCGTGCCTGCGCTGGCAAGGGAGTTGATCGATGCCGGAGCAGACTGGCGCGGGCTGCACATTTTTACCGGGAGCCAGGCACTCGACGCCGAGGCGATCGCCGAGACGCAGGGCAATGTGCTCGACCTTGCCGACCGGTTGACCCGGGAGATCGGCCACGGTCCGTTGCCCAAGCTCAACATGGGCGGCGGATTGGGAATACCCTATTTTGCGGGCGATACGCCGGTCGATCTCATCCTTGTGGGAGCGAGGCTTGCCGAGCGGTTCGATCGGCTGCCCCCGACTCTCTCCGAGTCCCAATTGTGCATCGAGCTCGGCCGTTATCTGGTCGGTGAAGCCGGAGTCTACTTGTCGACTGTGGTCGATCGCAAGGAAAGCCACGGTGAGACTTACGTGATCACCGACGGCGGCTTGCATCACCAGCTCGCGGCCTCAGGCAACTTTGGCACCGTGGTGCGGCGCAATTATCCCGTCGCCATCGCTTCGCACTTCGATGCCGAGCCGGTGGAAGAGGCCAATGTGGTCGGTTGCTTGTGCACCCCGCTCGACCGGCTGGCGGACAAGGCGCACCTGCCGCGTGCCGAAGTCGGCGATATCGTCGCGGTGTTCTGCGCTGGCGCGTACGGCGCCAGCGCGTCGCCTGCGATGTTCCTGGGGCAAGGTCCGGCGCGCGAGCTGCTGGTTTAACCTTTTCCGCTAACGCTGTCCCGCGCTGGGACCGGGCTCGTCAAGCCGCTTCTAACCTAACGGTATGTTCACCAATTTCCGCGAGATAGCGGAGCCATATATGCGCCCATCGGTGGGCCGGGTCGCTCCCGGCAACCGGCATCGCTGGGCGGTCTGCAGACAAGGATCCACAATGCGTTTCACCCGTCCGCTCAATGTTCTCGCAGGCCTGGCCGCGGCCGTCTTGTCGCTGAGCGGCTGCGCCACGACCGGCGGAAGCGGGCAATTGCCACCCGCTTCGTTCGTCGCGATGCAGGAAGGGCCGGGCGAAGACTATGTGATCGGACCGCTCGACGAGCTGACGATCAATGTGTGGCGCAATCCCGAACTGAGTGCCGAGAAGATCCAGGTTCGTCCCGACGGACGGATCACCACCCCGCTGGTCAACGACATGCCCGCGGTCGGCAAGACTCCCGCGATGCTGTCGGAAGACATCCGCCTGCAGCTTTCCCAGTATATCGAGGACCCGCTGGTCAGTGTGATCGTGACCAACTTCTCGGGCACCTTCAGCCAGCAAGTGCGGGTAATCGGTGCGACCGAGAAACCCGCAAGCATTCCCTATCGGGCCAACATGACCGTGCTCGATGCGATGATCGCGGTCGGCGGCCTCAGCGAGTTCGCCGCCGGCAACAAAGCCCGGCTGATCCGCTTTGACAAGCAGGTGGGCCGCCAGCGCGAGTACGGGCTCCGGCTCGGCGATCTGCTCAAGAAGGGCGAGAGCAAGGCCAACGTCATGCTCCAGCCCGGCGACGTCATCATCATCCCCGAAAGCATGTTCTGATGAACGAGGTGTTCGAGGAACTGCGGGCTGCGGCGGTTTCCGCGTGGCACCGGCGCTGGCTCGTCCTCGGCGTTGCGTGGGGCGTGTGCCTGCTCGGCTGGATGGCCGTGGCGATGATCCCCAACAAGTACGAATCGAAGGCACGTGTGTTCGTCCAACTCGATGATGTGTTGTCCGATCAACTCAAGATCGCGAATGGCGGCAAGGGTGAGATCGATCGCGTGCGCAAGACACTTGCAGGCGCGGTGAACCTCGAGAAAGTGGTTCGCAGCACCGATCTGGGCAGGGACATCACCAGCCAGCGCCAGATGGAGCGGACCGTTTCGGGGCTGGCCCAGAGCGTGAAGGTCGAAAGCGTCGAGGACAACCTGTTCACGATCACCGCACTGGTCGGCAAGTCGAGCCTGTCCGATGCCGAAAATGCCAAGCTGGCGCAGGACGTTGTCCAGAAACTGATCGACATCTTTCGCGAGGAGAACATCGCCGGAAGCCGCGGCGAAGTCGCCGAGACGGTCGTGTTCCTCGACCAGCAGCTCGAACAGCGCAAGACCGAGCTCGAGGCTGCCGAGAGCAAACTGTCCGCGTTCGAAGCATCGCACCCCGATCTCGTCGGCGGTAGCACGGCGATTTCCGGTCGCCTCGCAGCAACCCGGCAGGAAGTGCGGGGGGTCGATGCCGATCTCGCCGCGGCGCAAAGCGCGCTGGCGGCGATCAACGGGCAGCTCGCCGGCACGCCGCGCCTGCTGGCCGGTGCCGGCAGTGACGGCAGCGCGCTCGGCCAGTCGCAGGCGCAACTTGCGGGACTGCAGGCGCGCGGGTTGACCGACAGCCACCCTGATATCGTCGCGCTCAAACGCCAGATCGCGCTGTTGCAGCGCGCCGGCGGCGGCGCGGCGGCGGGCGGCACGGTCAACCCGGCGTACAGCTCGCTGATCTCGATCAAGGCCGAGCGTGAAGCCAACGTCCAGGCGTTGATGGCGCGCAAGGCGGCACTCCAGGCCGATCTTTCGGGCGCGATGGCCGATCAGTCTAGCGAACCGGCCGTTTCTGCCGAAGCCAATCGTATCAGCCGAGACTACGAAGTGCTCAAGACAAAGTACGACGAGCTCCTCCAGAACCGCGAGGAAATGCGCCTGCGCGGTCAGGTCGAAAGCGAACGATCGAGCTTCAAGTTCGATGTCGTCGATCCGCCCTCGACCCCGCGGGGTCCCGCGTCCCCCAATCGTCCCCTGCTGCTGTTCGGTGTGCTGATCCTCGGACTTGGCGCGGGGCTGGGCTCCGCGTTCGGACTGGCCCAGCTTCGCTCGACTTTCGCCACTACCGCTGGGCTCGAACGTGCGTTCGATCTGCCGGTACTGGGGGCGATCTCGGAAAGCCTGACCGATTCCGCAAAGGCCACGCGCAAGAAGCGGCTCAAACTATTTTACACCGGAGGCGCCTCGCTCGCGGGCCTGTTCGTGGTGCTGCTGACGATCGAATTCGTTCAGCGCGGGATGGTGGCGTAAGATGACCGAACACAGCAAGATCCCGCTCCCGGCCGAGGACACGGTCGTTTCCGATGGTTCGCTGTTCGAGCGTGCCAGCGGAGTGTTCGGACTTGATCCGTTTCGCTCTGCGCCGGTCCCGGGGCGTCTCACCGAAATCCCAGCCAAGCGCGCACGACCGGTGCCGTTGCCGCCAAAGGCCATCGCTCCGGCGATTACCGCTCCAGACGAACCGGTGCACGACCGGCCTACGCGCTCGAATGCCACGGGCCCGGTCGCGCCGATCGAGCACGCGGTACACTTTAGCGGCACGCGCCACCCGATCGACCGCGAACGGTTGCGCCTTCGCGGCATGATCGTGCCTGAAGCGGGTGCGACCGAACTGCTTGAGGAATTTCGGATCATCAAGCGGCAGGTGATCGCAGCGGCCCAGGCGGCCGGCGACGCCGCCGCGCGCAGGGTGCTCGTCTGCTCTCCGCTGCCGGGCGATGGGAAGACGTTCTGCGCCACCAACCTGGCGATCGCGATGGCGGGCGAGCGCGATGGTGAGGTTCTGCTGGTCGATGCCGATTTCGCCAAGCCGTCAATCCTCTCCACGCTGGGCCTGCCCAAAGGACCGGGGCTCATGGATGCGCTCGCTGACGAAACGCTCAAGGTCGAAGACCTGGTCATGGCGACCGACATTCCCGGACTGTTCGTATTGCCTGCCGGAAGCCAGACGGCCGCCGACAGCGAACACCTCGCAAGCGCTCGAACCGCCCAGGTCCTCGACCGGCTGACGCGGGGCGCGCCCGGCCGAATGGTGGTGTTCGACAGTCCGCCGGCACTCGCCGCTTCGCCTGCTGCGGATCTGGCCCGGCACGTGGGGCAAGCCGTGCTGGTCGCACGCGCCGACCAGACCGGTCGCAACGCACTCGACGATGCCATCCGACTGCTGGGTGCCTGCCCGGACATCAAGTTGCTGCTCAATGCGACGCACTTCAGCCCGAGCGGCCGCCGCTTCGGCACCTATTACGGGTATGAGGGGTAGGACCGTGAAATCGTGGTCATTCAGTCTCGCGATCGGAGCCGCGCTAGTCTCCGCTGCGGCCCCGGCCGTGGCGCAGGAAGCCGATAGCGGCCAGCGCACACGCGAGGTGCGCGTAGCGCCTTACATCGAAGCCAACCAGGTACTCACTGCCGAGCTATCTCCGGGCAGCGATATCGTGACTTACACGCAGGTCGCCGCCGGGGTCGATGTCAGCATCCAGGGCCGCAACAATGGCGGTTCTGCATCGGTGCGCTACGAGCGCACATTCGGTTATGACAACGCGGTGGCGGACAGTTCGACCCTGTCGGGTGTCGCCCGCGGCTATGCCAGCGTAGTACCACGGACTTTGACGATCGAGGGCGGCGCACTCGCGACCCGCACGCGGGTTGATGCCAATGGCGGAACGACCGTTGGGACTGGCCGCGCCGGGGACGCGGAAAGCCGGGTCTATTCGGCTTATGCCGGACCCAACCTTCACACCAGCGCGGGCGATGCAGAAATCAACGCCAACTACCGCGTCGGGTATACGCGCGTCGAAGCGCCCGATGCGTTCGCCGCGGCTTCCGGCGCACCCTCGGTCGACGTGTTCGACGACAGTGTCGTTCAGAGCGCCGGGATCCACGTCGGCACCCGCGCCGGAGAGCCGCTGCCGGTCGGCCTCGGCGTTGGCGGCGGTGTATACCAGGAAGATGTCTCGAACCTCGACCAGCGCGTGCGTGATGCGCATGTGCGGGCCGATGTAACCGTGCCGCTGACGCCGTCGCTCGCGGCGGTCGGCGGGGTCGGCTACGAAGATGTCGAGGTGTCGAGCCGCGATGCGCTGCGCGATGGCGCCGGCAATCCGGTGATCGGTGCCGATGGCCGCTTTGTCACCGATAGCGGGGCACCCCGACAGCTCGCTTATGACGTGTCAGGACTGATCTGGGACGTCGGCGTGATGTGGCGGCCGAGTAGCCGCACGTCGGCCGAGGCGCATGTCGGCCGTCGGTACAATTCGTTGACCTATTACGGCAGCTTCGCCTGGGCCACGACGAGCCGTAGTTCGGTCAACCTGTCGATTTACGACGGGCTCACCGGGTTCGGCGGGCAACTCAACAACGCGCTGGTCGCGCTGCCGACCGACTTCGGCGTCAATCGCAATCCGATCACTGGCGATGTCACCGGCTGTGTCGACAGCCTGCAGGGCAATAACTGCCTCACCGGTGTGCTCGGCTCGGTCCGCTCGGCAGTGTTCCGCGGGCGCGGCATCAACGCCAGTTATTCCGAACAGGTTGGCCGCATGAGCGCCGGGATCGGTGCCGGCTACGATCGGCGCAAGTTCATCGCCGCGCCGGGCACCGTACTGGCCGCCGCCAACGGCGTGGTCGACGAAAGCTGGTGGCTTGCCGCTTATGTTTCGGGCCAGATCGACGCGCGCTCAACGTTCAACGTCAACGCCTATGCCAACTGGCTGACGAGCGGATTTGCCGGCGCGGGCGATGCGACCGTGCTCGGGGCATCGGCCGCCTATCGGCGATACCTGCTTGATGGCCTGTCAGCCAACGCGGCGGTCGGCCTCGACTACCTCGACAGCGCTGCCGCCGGCCAGGATTTGCGCACCGCCTCGGCGCTGCTCGGCCTGCGCTACGACTTCTAGGGCTAGGAAAAGAGACTGAAGATGTTCGACGATTTCTACGGCCTGACCGGACGACCCTTTCAACTTACCCCCGATGCCGCGTTTTATTTCGAGAGCGCCACGCATCGCAAGGCGTTGAGCTATCTCGGTTACGGCCTGGCGCAGGGCGAGGGCTTTATCGTCATCACCGGCGAAGTCGGCGCGGGCAAATCGACGCTGGTTGCGCACCTGATGCGCAAGGTCGATCCGGCACAGCTCACTGTCGGCCAGATCGTCACCAGCAACCTCGATGGGGCAGAGCTGGTCCATGTCGCCGCGCAAAGCTTCGGGCTCGAGATCGAGGGGCACGACAAGGCGACGGCGCTGGGCATGATCGAAGCCTTCCTGCATGACGAGGCGCGCGCCGGGCGCCGCTGCCTGCTGGTGGTCGATGAATCGCAGAACCTCAGCGTCGAGGCGCTGGAGGAGCTGCGCATGCTGTCGAACTTCCAGCTTGGCGCGCACCCGCTGCTGCAAACGCTGCTGCTTGGCCAGCCCGAATTCAGGGCAGTGCTGGCGAACGAGCCTTCGCTCGAGCAACTGCGCCAGCGAGTGATCGCGGCGCACCACCTCGAGCCGATGGGATCAGGCGAGATCGAGCCGTACATCGTCCACCGCCTCAAGTGCGTCGGCTGGGACGGAAACCCGTCGTTCGACCAGCGGCTGTTCGCCGAGCTGCATGAAGCGACTGGAGGAGTCCCCCGCCGCCTCAACCAGATGATGAGCCGCCTGTTGTTGCTGGGCGCGGTCGAACAGCGTTCGCGGATCGACACCGAAATGCTGTCGCTGGTGCGGCGCGAAATGGAAAGCGAGAGCGACCACCCGGTCGCTGCGCGCAGCCACAGGCAGAAGGTCGAGGGTACTCCTGCCGCGTCGCCGATCGCCGACGACGGCTCGCCCGAACTGGTGCCCGCCGCATTCGAGGAGGTGCTGTCCTCACACGACGCTCAACTCGCCGAGGTGCGACAGGCGCTAGCCGAAATCGCACAGGAGCGCTCCAATGGAGCGCAGGCGGTATCGGACGAATGGGTCGATCGCTTCAAGTTGCTCGAACTGCGAGTCGACGAACAAGACCGTGCGGTACGCCATGTGCTCACCATGCTGATCGAGTGGTTCGAAGGCGAAGCGCCGCGCGAAGCGGCCTAAGAAAGGCGACTGTATCATGACGGTGCACACCGTCCCCCAGCGCACAATCGTCAACGGGCTGTCGGTCGACGTCGAGGACTGGTTCCAGGTTGGCGCGTTCGAGAACGTGATCGCGCGCGATACATGGGACAATTTGCCGCTGCGGGTGGCCGACAACGTTCTGCGGGTGCTCGACATGTTCGACGCGGCCGACGTCAAGGCGACTTTCTTCACATTGGGCTGGGTCGCGCGCCGTAATGGTGCCTTGATCCGCCGCATCGCCGACGCCGGGCATGAAATTGCAAGTCACGGATGGGACCACGCACGCGTGTTCACACTTGATCGCAAGAGCTTCGGCGAAGACCTAGCCAAAGCGCGCAAGGAGCTGGAGGACGCCAGCGGGGCGAGGGTGACCGGGTATCGCGCGCCCAGCTTCTCGATCGATCACCGCACGCCGTGGGCGTATGAAGAACTCGCGCAGCAGGGTTATGCCTACAGCTCTTCGGTCGCTCCGATCGCGCACGATCATTACGGTTGGCGAGAAGCTCCGCGGTTCGCGTTCCAGCCGCTGCCGTGGCATTCGCTGGTCGAAATCCCTGTCACCACTGCGATCCTCGGTGGACGCCGTGTCGCGGCGGGCGGGGGCGGGTTTTTCCGCGTCTTGCCTTATGCCTTCAGCCGCTGGGCCATCCGTCAGGTCAACCGCGTGGAGCAGCGCCCGGCGGTGTTCTATTTCCACCCGTGGGAGATCGATCCCGAACAGCCGCGCGTGCCTGACGCCCCAATGCGATCGAAGCTGCGGCACTACACGAACCTCGACAAGATGGCGGGCAAGCTGACCGAGCTGGTCCATGAGTTCGCCTGGGGCCGGATGGATCTGCTCGCGCACCGCGAGGCCGCGATGGTGTCCGGACGGGCTGCGTGAACGCGCCATTTGTTCCGGCGCGCGAAACAGTTGCGCTCGTCGACCTGCGCGACCGGAATGAAACGGCGCGGATCGAACACTTCGTCGCTGAGCAACATGGGACGCCGTTCCATCGGCCGGCGTGGCTGCGAGCAGTCGAAAAGGGAACCGGCCAGTGCGGGCTCGGCTTGGCTGCACAGAAGCGGGGCGTATTGACCGGGTGGCTGCCGCTGACTGAGGTGCGTTCACCGCTGTTTCCAGCGGCACTGGTGTCAAGCGGCTTCGCGGTGGGCGGCGGCCCGCTGGCGGAGTCTGCCGACACCGCGCGCCGGTTGTGTGAAGCTGCCACCGAACTTGCGCAGCGACGAGCTTGTGCAACCGTCGAACTGCGTAGCGGCCATGCGGCAACCGGTTGGACATCGCACGACGGCAAGCACGCCAACTTCGCTGCTCCCCTGGCGATCGACGATGCAGCGCAATTGCTCTCGATTCCACGCAAGCAGCGCGCCGAAGTCCGCAAGAGCCTCGAACGACCGTTCGTTGTGACCATAGGCAGCGGTGCTGCTGAGCAGGACGCGCACTATGCCTGTTATGGCGAGAGCGTGCGCAACCTTGGTACCCCGGTGTTTCCGCGCGAGTTATTCTCGGCTGTTCTTGAAGCCTTCGGTCGTGACGCGGACATCCTGACGCTGGACCTTGAGGGCGCAGCCGTCGCCAGCGTTTTGACCATTTACCACCGCGGCGTCGCAATGCCGTATTGGGGCGGCGGCACGTTCGCGGCCCGCGGGACACGAGCGAACGAGCGCATGTATTTCGAACTGATGCGCCACGCCCGCGCACGCGGCTGCCACTCGTTCGATTTTGGCCGGTCCAAAATCGGCAGCGGAGCCTACGCGTACAAGAAGAACTGGGGGTTCGAACCAGCCCCTCTGACATATGCGGTATGGCATTCACCAGGCAGCGAAGCGCGCGACATAGATCCGACGAGCGATGCCTATTCCGCAAAGATCGCATTGTGGAAGCGTTTGCCGGTCGCGCTCGCCAACCGGCTCGGCCCGCCCATCGCACGCGGGCTTGCGTGATGGGCGAGACGCTGTTCATCGCGCACCGAATGCCGTTTCCGCCCGACCGCGGTGACAAGATCCGCTCGCACCATCTGCTTAAGGCGCTTGCCGCGCTGGGTCCGGTTCATGTTGCAACACTGGGTGAGACCGCAGCCGACTTCGCGGCCGAGCCTTTGTTGGCCGAGATTGCCTCGAGCTATTGCATTGCGCAGCGCCCGCGCAGCCTGCCGCTCGCGGGGGTGCGCGCGCTGGCAAGCGGCAAACCGGTCAGCCTGACCGCCTTCGACAGCCCCCGGCTGCACACATGGATTGCGCGCACACTGGCCAGCCGGTCGATCGAGACGATCTTCGTGTTCTCGGGCCAAATGGGTCAATATGTGCCGCCCGGCTATACGGGTCGGCTGGTGGTCGACCTTTGCGACGTCAATTCCGCCAAGTTCGAAGCGTACGCGCTGGATCGCAGTGGGCCCCGGGGATCGATCGACGCGCGCGAGGGACGTCTGCTGGCTGCGGAGGAAGCCCGCCTCGCTGCCCGCGCCCACGCGACTCTGCTGATCAGCGAGGCCGAAACCACCTTGTTTCGCCAGCGGATTGGCGATGTTCGCGCGAACCTGATCACCATCGGCAACGGTATAGATCCAGGGCATTTCGATCCCGCGACGGTTGAAGCGCACCCAGCGCTTGGCGGCTCTGGCGGTCCGCATATCGTACTGACTGGTCAGATGGATTATCCGCCGAATGTTGCAGCGGCCGGGAGAGTAACGCAGCGGATGATGCCGGCGATCCGCACGGCGCACCCTGAAGCCCGGTTCCACATTGTCGGCCGCGCACCGTCGGCCGAGGTGCGCGCGCTCGACGGCATCCAAGGCACCCGTGTGTGGGGCGAGGTGCCCGACGTCCGGCCGTTCCTCTCTGCGGCCGACCTGGTCGTCGCCCCTCTCGCGATCGCGCGCGGGGTGCAGAACAAGGTGCTCGAAGCGATGGCGATGGCTCGGCCGGTTCTGCTGACTCCTGAAGCCGCCACCGGCATCGGCGGGACGGACGGCGTGCACTATGCGGTCGCCGCCGGCGACGATGAACTCGTTAAACGCACGCTTACGATGCTGGCGGACGATGCGGGGGCGCTGGCGATGGGCGCGGCTGCACGACGTTTCGTGGTCGAACACAAGGCATGGGATGCAGCGCTCGCTCCGCTGGCCAATATCGTCGGCATGGTGGAATGCGATGCGCGCGACGCCGCCTGATAGCCCCACGCTGCAATCAGGCGTGACCGCATCGATGAGTGGGCCCTGGCCGCTCGCTCTCGTTCGAACTCGCGATCGCGTGTGCCGTCCTGGTGACGGTGACTTTGTCCGACTGGCGCGAGATGGTTCATCAGTGGTGGGACATCGATACCTACGGACACATCGTGCTGATCCCCCCTATCCTTGCCTGGCTGGTATGGTTGCGACGAGGGGAACTGGCAAAGACTGCTCCACATGTATGGACTGGCGGGCTGGCGATCGTGGGCTTTGGGCTGGCGATATGGCTGACGGGAAAGTCGACCGATGCCAACCTCATTGCGCAGGTGGGTGCGGTGGTCGCGCTCCAGGGGGCGATCGTCACGATGCTGGGCGCGCGTGTGGCGCTCATTCTGGCCTTTCCCATGCTCTATGCGCTGTTTCTGGTGCCCTTCGGTGATGAGATCGTGCCGGCGCTGCAACAGGCCACCGCGCGAATTGCTGTCGTACTGACGCATCTCAGCGGCGTGCCGGCGGTGCTCCACGGCCTGTTCATCGACACCCCGGCCGGCCGCTTCGTGGTGGCCGAGGAGTGTTCGGGGGTGAAGTTCCTCATCGCGATGGTGGCGCTGGCCACGTTGGTGGCATGGACCGCGTTTCGCAGCTGGAAACGACGCGCACTGTTCCTGGTGGGGGCGGCGCTGACTTCGATCCTGGCCAACGGCGTGCGGGCGTGGGGAACGATCTACGTCGCCCAGTACGTGGGACCGGAGCGGGCTGGAGGCTTCGACCACATCGTTTATGGTTGGGTGTTCTTCGCGGTGGTCATCGCGACCGTCCTTGGCGTTTCATGGCGGTTCTTCGAGCGCGATCCGTCCGACGCCGGGCTGACTGCCAAGACTGCCGATGCGATCGCTCGCCGCATCAATGACCGGGGCTTGGCGCCCGATCTTGCGCTGACGGTGATCGTAATCGCAGCAATCGGCTTTGCCGTGTTGGCGCGGCTGCTCTAGGCGGCTCACCATGTGCGGGATTGCAGGCATATTTCACTGCGGCACCCCCAAGCCGGTCGATCCGGCAAGGGTAACGCGGATGTGCGATGCCATCGCGCATCGCGGACCCGATGGCGAGGGCGTGTGGACCGCGCCGGGAGTCGGGCTCGGGCATCGCCGGCTCTCGATCATCGACCTTGCCGGATCGCCGCAGCCGATGGCATCGTTCGATGGCGACGCAATGCTGGTTTACAACGGGGAAATCTACAATTTCCGCGAGTTGCGGGGCGAACTTGAGGCGCTCGGCGCGCGTTTTCGCACTCAGGGCGACAGCGAAGTGATACTCGCCGCGTGGCAGCAGTGGGGACCCCGATGCCTGAGCCGGCTTCACGGCATGTTCGCGTTCGCGATCTACGACCAGCGCCGCCGAGAGTTGTTCCTCGCGCGTGACCGGCTCGGCGTGAAGCCGATGTTCACCGCGATGCTCAGCGATGGTAGCCTGGCTTTCGCGTCGGAACTGAAGGCTCTCCTGGCGCACCCCCTGCTACGGCGCGAGGTCGATCCGCTCGCGGTCGAGGATTACCTCGCGTGGGGTTACGTGCCCGATCATCGGTCGATCCTGGCCGGCGTCGAGAAGCTGCCGGCAGGGCACTTTCGCCTGCTTCGACACGATGCCGTGCCGTCAGCTCCGGTCCGCTGGTGGGATGTCGGCTTCACCGAACGCCGCCGGGAAAAGCCGCAAGACCTCGAGGCCGAGCTGCTTTTCCATCTGCGTGAAGCGGTTACCAGCCGCATGGTGGCAGACGTTCCTCTGGGCGCCTTTCTATCGGGCGGGGTCGACAGTTCGAGCGTTGTCGCGCTGATGGCGGAAGCGTCGCGCGAACCGGTGCGCACCTGTTCGATCGGGTTCGACGAAGCCGCGCTGGACGAGACATCCTACGCCCGCCAGATCGCGACCCGCTTTGCAACAGATCATCGTGAGCGCGTGGTGGCGGTCGACGACTTTTCCGAGATCGATCGTCTTGCGGCGATGTTCGACGAACCGTTCGCTGACGCGTCCGCGTTGCCGACACTGCGGGTGTGCGAGCTGGCCCGCGAGACCGTCACCGTGGCACTGTCGGGCGACGGTGCCGACGAGGCCTTCGCCGGCTACCGCCGCCAGCGCTTTCATGCCTTTGAAGAGCGCGCCCGAACCGCTTTGCCTTCAAAGCTGCGTGCGCCGATGTTCGGCGCACTGGGGGCAATATGGCCCAAGGCCGACTGGGCACCGCAAGCATTGCGAGCGAAAACCACCTTCCAGTCGCTCGCGAGTTCGGGCGAGGAGGGCTACGCCCGCGCACTGTCGGTAACCGCGCCCGAGATCCGCGGCGGACTTTACACTGACAGTTTCCAGAACGAACTGCGCGATTATCGTGCCGAACAGCCGCTGATCGATTTAATGCGCGGCGCTCCGGCGCGATCGGGCCTCGATCGCGCGCAATATGCTGATCTGACGTTCTGGCTGCCAGGTGACATCCTCACCAAGGTCGATCGCACGAGCATGGCCGTCAGTCTCGAGGCGCGCGAGCCGCTGCTCGATCACCGGCTGATCGAATTCGCCGCGGCTCTGCCCGCGCGGCTTCGCATTCGCGGCGGGCAGGGCAAGTGGCTGCTCAAGCACGCGATGGAGCGTTATCTCCCGCGCGAGGTACTGTACCGACCAAAACAGGGCTTCGTTTCTCCGATCGCGCAATGGCTGCGTGGGCCGCTCGCGGGCGAGGCAAGGGCCATCGGGCGGGGAGCCGCTTTGGCACGCACGGGCTGGTTCGACAGCGGCCGGATATCCGCGCTTGCGGAAGCGCATATCTCCGGCCGCAGCGATCATTCGCGCCTGCTTTGGCAGTTGCTGATGCTCGACCGCTCGCTCAAGCGGCTAGGGATTGCCTAGCGGGTATCGACAAGGACCAACTCAACGTCATCGAGCGCTTCGACCACCAGTTCGTGTTCGCCTGTCACCGCAACTCCGTCGCGCGCGCTGGCATCCTGTCCGTTGACGCGGACTCCGCCGTTGATTGGCACCAGATACTGATGGCGTGTGGCATCGGCGGGATACGTCACCGTCTCGCCAGCCTTCAGCGTAGCGGCGAGCACGCTGGCATCGGCACGGATCGGCAGCGCGTCGTCGCTGTCGGGCTGACCGCTCGCAAGCGTGACCCAGCGCCCGGACCGGTCGCCATGCGGAAACTCGCGCGCACCCCAGCTCGGCTGCTCGCCCGCTCGATCCGGCATGATCCACAGCTGGAAGAGCGTGGTCTCGCTATCTTCGAGATTGTACTCTGCGTGGGTGATCCCCGTGCCAGCGCTCATCACCTGCACGTCGCCCGCGCCGGTGCGTCCGCGATTGCCGAGCGAATCCTGGTGAGTGATCGCGCCCGAATGAACGAACGTCACGATCTCCATGTCGCTGTGCGAGTGGGGCGGAAAGCCGCTTTTGGCGGCAATACGATCGTCGTTCCACACCCGCAGTGCGCCCCAGCCCATGCGTTCGGGATCGTGGTAGTCTGAAAAACTGAAGTGATAGCGGGTGTCGAGCCAGCCGTGGTCGCGATGCGCCAGGCTGGCGCGAGAACGGATATCGATCATGAAATTAGTCCACCTCGGCGGGGTGTTGCCGCCGGAATACAGGAAATGTGGCGATCGATCGCGTGTGGTTCAAGCCGTTGCCAGACCATGCCCACGCGCCATGTAGCCGGCGCTCCGCATCTCTTCGAGGCGACTGACGGTTCGGGCGAATTCGAAGCTGCCGACGCCCGCAGGGTAAAGCGCCTCCGGTTCGGCGGCGGCAGTGGCGAACAGTTTCACGTTGTTTTCGTATAGCGCGTCGATCAGCTTGGTGAAGCGCAGCGCCTCGTCCCGATTGTCGGCGTCCATCACCGGGATGCCGACCACGATAACCGTGTGATAGGTGCGCGCGATCGCAAGGTAGTCGGCCGCGCCGCGGTTTTCTCCGCACAGGCGCTTGAAGCTGAATACTGCAACGCCTTTCAAGCTTTTGGGAACGTGCAAGAATCGGCCTCCGCCGAGATCGACTTCGGCGCTGGGTACATGCGCGGCATCTTCGGGATTGTAGTCGGTCAGGCGAAAGAACGCCTCGCGCACTTGCGCCGTCGCGGCATCGCCGAGCGGGGCGTGCCAGCTGTCGATCCCCGCCAGGCGATCGAGCCGGTAGTCGGTCGGCCCGTCGAGCGGCAACACGTCAGTGAAGCGCTCGATCAGTTCGATGAACGGCAGGAACAGCGACCTGTTCAGTCCATCCTTGTACAGATCGCGCGGGGGACGGTTGCTGGTGGTGACGATCACGGTGCCGGTTTCGATCAGCGTCGTGAAAAAGCGGCCCATGATCGCCGCATCGGCGGTATTGGTGACAACCATCTCGTCGAACGCCAGGCAACGCACCTGCTCGGCCATTCGCATCGCGACGACCGTGAGCGGATCCTGTGTCTGGGCCTTGCGTTCTTCGGCGATCAGACCGTCGAGTTCGAGCATGAAGGCGTGGAAATGGACCCGCCGCTTGCGCTCGATCGCCAAGGTCTCGACGAACAGGTCCATCAGCATCGACTTGCCGCGTCCGACGCCGCCCCAGAGGTAGACACCCCTTGGGTCGACGCTGGCGGCCGGTGTGCCGACAAGACGTGCATACCACCTTTTCTTCGGCGGACCCGCTTCCAACTCGCGCTGCAGACGATCGAGCCTCTCGGCCGCTTTGGATTGATCGAGGTCGGCCTTGAGCTCCCCCGCCTCGACGAGCGCCTGGTATCGCGCGAGCATCCCCGGCATCAGCCGGCGGCCTTGCGCACCAGGCCGGAATAGGCGGCAACGAGATGGTCGCCCTGCTCGACGTGGCCGCGCATGAAGACCGTGCGCCTGGTTTCCTTGAGCACCTCGACCACGGCATCGAGCGGGGCGTCCATTTTTCCAGCGCCGGTGAACTGGGTCGACAGCTCAAGCGTCACCGCGCGAGCGCCTTCGTTATCGGTCAACGTGCGCATCCCGGCGAACATCGAGATGTCGATCAGCGCCAACGTCACCGCGCCGTGGATCATGTCCTGCAGATTAGAATGTTTGCGCTCCGGGTGCATCCGGACGCGGCATTTGTCACCTTCGGTACGCAACAGCATCGGCCCCATCACCGCGTGATTGAAGCGCGTTTCGTCGATGATGTTCCAAGTGTACCAGCCCGGATGATCTTCCGACGGCCGGTAGCGGAAAAACCGATTGTCCTCGCCCACTCCGGTCAGCCGTGCTTTTCGACCTGCAGTTTCTTGATTTCGGCGATCGCACGGGCCGGGTTGAGGCCCTTGGGGCAAACGTTCGCGCAGTTCATGATCGTGTGGCAGCGATAGAGCCGGAACGGGTCCTCGAGGCTGTCGAGCCGTTCACCTGCCATCTCGTCGCGGCTATCGGCCAGCCAGCGATAGGCTTGCAGAAGGATCGCCGGCCCCAGGAACTTGTCCGAATTCCACCAATAGCTCGGGCACGCGGTCGAGCAGCAGGCGCACAGGATGCATTCGTACAGGCCATCGAGCTTTTCGCGTTGCTCGGGGCTCTGCAATCGCTCCTTGCCCGAAGGCGTCGGGCTGACCGTCTGCAGCCACGGCTTGATCGAAGCATACTGGGCGTAAAAGTGGGTGAAGTCGGGCACCAGGTCCTTGACCACTTCCATCGCGGGCAGGGGGGTAATGCGGATTTCGCCCTTCAGGTCCTCAATCGCGGTGGTGCAGGCAAGGCCGTTCCTGCCGTCCATGTTCATCGAGCAGCTGCCGCAGATTCCTTCGCGGCACGAACGGCGGAAGGTCAGCGTGGGGTCAATCTCGTTCTTGATCTTGATCAGCGCGTCCAGCACCATCGGGCCGCAATCGTCGAGATCGATCTCGAAAGTATCGTAGCGCGGATTTTCTCCACTGTCCGGATCGAAGCGATAGATCTTGAAGGAGCGTGCCCGCTTGGCGCCCTCGGCCCGGTGGGCGCGGCCCTTGCCGTTGATCTTCGAATTTGCGGGCAGGGTGAAGCTCGCCATGGGCGCACCGATCCTTGAACAGCCTGTGGTTTGCGCCACTCTCTAGCGGTTGCACCGCCAAGGGCAAGCGTGAGCGGGACCGTCGCCGGCCTGTCGCTCCTACGCGCGCGCTTTCCTTGTCTGTCTTTTGCCACTAGGGGGCCGCAGCCGATGAGCGATCCCGCGCCGCCCTCCGACAGCATCGATAGCCGCCGCGTGGCCCGCGGGCTCGGCTCGACGGTGCTCGCCCGGATGGGCGCCGTGGTCGAGATCGTCGCGCAGCCGCTCTACGTGGTGATGTTCGGCCTCGCGGGCTACGGAATGTACGCGGTCATGTGGGCGACCGTGAACCTGATCGAGAACATCTTCGATCTGGGGATGACCAGCGCGATGCAGCGCACGGTTCCCAAATCGGCCACCGATGCCGAGGCGGTCGAGGCGCTGCGCACGGCGATGCTGTTCGGCGTTGGACCGTGTATCATCGTTGCCGGGTTCATCTCGATCTTTGCCGACGCGCTCGCGCCCTATCTCAACGTCGCTGCCGACGACGAACACCTGCTGATCCCGGCGGTGCGGATGTTCATCTGGGCACTGCCGCTGTGGGCATTCGTCGAGATCACCACCTCGGCGCTGCGCGCGCGGATGGTGTTCGGCCCCGAAATTCGCCTGCGGATCGTGTGGGAACAGATCATCCGCCTGGTGATGGCCGGCCTGTTCTTCTTTGCCGGGATGGGCCTGTGGGGCCTGTTCATCGCCCACATCCTGTCGCTGCTGGTGACTGCCGTGCTGTGCCTGCGATTGCTCAGGCAATACTACCGGCTCGATCTGCTTTTCGCGGGCAAGTGGTGGGGCGAGTGCGCCAGGCACACTTTCTGGGCCGGGCTTTCAGTCCTCCCATCCAATATCGTGGCGCGCATATTCAGCGATTCGCCTGCACTGATCCTCAACCAGTTGCTCCCCGGCGCGGCGGGCGCGCGCGCTTCGGGGCTGTTCACCATCGCGCGCAAGCTTTCGAGCGTGGTGCAACTGGTGCGCATTGCATTTGTCTATGTGATGGCCCCGCTGGCGGCCACCGCCGAGAAGGCCGACCGGGCGCAAGTGGCCGCGATCTACAGCTATGCGGTGCGGGTTATCGTGGCGATCGCCTTCCCGCTGGCCGCGGTCATCGCAGGGGGGCGCTATTCAATCTTGAGTCTGTTCGGCAGCCAGGCCGACGTGGCGGCGGCCGCGGTCGTGATCCTGGTGTTTGGCAGGGCCCTCGAGGCGATGCTCGGGATCTCGCTGCCCGTCCTTCAGGTCATCGCGCACTACAAACACCAGATCACGGCGAGTGTGTTCGGTGTTGCCGTAGCGGTTCTGGCAGGGCGGGAAATCGTGGGGCCGTTTGATCCGCTGACCGGGATCACTCTTGCGATGGCGATCGGCTTTGTGACGATGGCGCTGATTCCGTTGATCCAGCTCTTGATCACCGAACGCCTTCATCCGTTCGACCGACATTTCCCGCTCGTCGCACTGAAGGTGAGTGTCGTTGCGGTGGCGGGAGGTCTCGCCGCTGCCATCGCGGATGTCGCCCTGACCAACGAGTTCGCGATTCCGGCGATTCTGGTGATCGGCGGGTTGGCGATCTGGACGTCGCTGCGGATAGCGCTTCCGCTCGACGATCGCGCTTCGCTCGGCAAGCTGGCGCTAAGGCTGCGCCTGGTGCCGGCCGGCACCCCCGTCCATTGACGGAACAGGGCGCGCGCAGCTAAGGGCGCCGCGAGTTTTTTGCGGCCCCGGCGACCGGGCCCCCGGGGCGGAAGCGACCAATCTCATGTACCAGCACGAACTCGCCCGCAGCGGCAAGCGCCTGTTCTTCATCCGCGGGACCTACATCTACACGGTCATCGCAATTTCGGTCCTGATCGCGTGGTGCACCCGCGATCTGGGCCCATTCCGCACCACGGACGGCGACCGCGCCTGGTTCTGGCTGTCGCTCGGTGTGGCGAGCCTGGGCGCCCTGGTGCGTGTGTTCACCAGCGGTTGGGCCGCGCTGGGAACTTCAGGCCGTGCCAAGGTTGCCGCCGAGGCATCCGAGCTCAATACAACCGGGCCTTACAGTCTGGTGCGCAACCCGCTGTATGTCGGGCGGATCCTCAATTTCACCGGCCTTGCGATGCTGTCGGGAAGCTGGGTGTTCGGGGCGCTGGTGTTCCTGCTCGGTGTGCTGATTTACGAGCGGATTTCGACTTACGAGGAAGAGTTCCTGCGAGGAAAATTCGGTGAAGCGCACGCGGCGTGGGCCAAGGACGTGCCTTCGCTGATGCCGCGCTTCCACGGCTGGGTGCCGCCCAAGTATCCGTTTTGGTGGAAGCGGATGATCTGGCGCGAACAGAACAAGCTGTTCCTGCTGGCGACCGCACTGTTCCTCACCTGGTTCGCGCGCACCGGCTTCGACGCCGCCGCGCTGCACGGCCCGATGGAGGGCTGGGTTTTTGCCTACGCAGCGCTGGTGGTGGTCCGCTTTGCGATCGGCGGGCTCAAGATGATCGGGTTTTTCAAGGAATTGAGCTGAGTGCCGCTGCTCGAGGACGAGCCTCCGATCGCGCCGCTGATCGCGGTGGTCGGCAGCGACGGATCGGGCAAATCCACGTTGGCGGCGGACATACTGGCGCATGTCCGCACGAGCCGTGTGGCCGAGTTGGGCTATCTGGGTCTCGGTTCAGGCGAACAGGGCAGGGCGATCGGACGCTGGCCGCTTATCGGCGCGGCGCTCCAGCGCTATCTCGAGAGCGTGGCCGATAGCCTGCGCGACCCGCAAGCCGAAATCCCGGGTATGCTCGCCGCGCGCTACGCCATGCGTCGTTCGCGCAAGCGGCGCGCGCGGTTCGATGCGCTGCTCGAACGGCGGCGGCAAGGGGTGACGATCGTCACCGACCGCTATCCGCAACTCGAAGTCCCCGGGCTGCACGATGGTCCGATCCTGGCCGGCAAGGCGACCAGCGAACGGATCGGCGCAATTCAGCACCGCGAACGAGCGCTTTACGCAGGGCATGGCGATATGGGTGCCGACCTTGGTGATCCGGCTCAATGTCGATGTCGACACGGTGATGGGGCGCAAGCCCGATCATTCCCGTGCGCTGATCGCGCGCAAGGTGGCGACCGTGCCGCGGCTGTTGTTCAATGGCGCGCCCATCGTCGATCTCGACGCTACCATGCCTTACGAAGAGGAACTGTCGCTGGCGCTGGCGGCGGTGGACAAGGCGCTCGCCGACGCCTGACGCGCGGCAAGGATCGCCTCGATCACTGGAATGTCGCTCGGCTTGTCGGCATCGATGCAGGCTTCGGCCGCAGCGATCGACACGATCTTGCCTGTAAGGCCGAACCTGCCGGCGACGCGTCTCGCGAACGAATGGATGTCGATTATTCGCAACAGGGCGGCAAGCAGAAGGCCGGGGCCGAACGCGCCGATGATTTTCATGCCCTTCTTGCGATCCTGCTCGAGCGCACGCCAGAATTCCACCAGCGGGAGGACTTGCGGACCGCCGAGCTGGAACAGGTTGGCACCCGACCATTGTCCCCCGCGAAACCCGAGCCAGGTGCGCTGCGTCGAATGACCCGCCGCTGCGACCGCCGAACGCTCGACCAGGCCCACCGAGACATCGCTTCCCCATGCCTCGGCCACGAATTGGGCGATCATCGCCCGCGTGAGCAGCACGTTGTCGGCGGTCGTCACCAGCAGCGGGCCGCGCGCCGCTTCCAATGCCCCCCGGACGGCATCTGCGATCGAGCCAGGTGCATCCTGCCATTGCACGTTGTCGGCCACGCTGGCGATCTCGGCATCGGCAGCGAATGGCGCGGTATTTTGCGCGACGACGGTCACCGGGCCGATTTCCGGCGCCTCCTTCAGCGCAGCAAGAACATGCGCGAGCATCGGCCGGCCGCCGATCGGTAACAGGGCCTTGCTCGCCAGGCCCGTTCCAGCAAGCAGCGGATCGGGGCCCGGGCGTGACCCTGCAAGGACCAGTGTAGCGATCGGATCGGGCATTTTCGCTAGAACGCTCGCACGCCGCCAATCGGCATCGTCCAGGCATTGGCTTCGCCGAACTGCTGTTCGAGCGCGGCGCGGCGGAAGCGGTCGGCGGCCTCGAACGGGTCTTCGGGCGTAAGCATGATCGTGCCCCAATGCATCCCCAGCGCAGCGCGGGCGCGCAGATCGCGGGCGATGCCGATCGCTTCTTCCGGGGTGGCATGGCTCGCCTGCATGATCGAGCGCGGCTCGTAGGCGCCGATACCCACGATCGCCAGGTCGAACGGACCGGCCCGTTCTCCGATCTCGGAAAATACTGCCCCGGGCGCGCTATCGCCGCCGAACCAGATTTTCCTATCGGTCGAAGCGAAGGCAAAGCTGGCCCACAGGGTCCGGTTCCGGTCGAACAGACCGCGTCCGGAAAAATGCACGGCCGGAAGACAGGTTACCGTGAGCCCGTCGAGCTGCCAGTCCTGCCACCAGTCTAGCTCGGTAACCCGGCGATAGCCGCATTCCCGGAGCAACTGGCCCACGCCCAGCGGGCATATGACGGGCGTTTCCGTGCGCCAGCGATAGGCCCTCAAGGCATTCACATCGATGTGATCGTAGTGATTATGGCTGATCGCGATCAGATCGAGCCGCGGCAGATCGCGCGCCGCGATCGGCGAGGCGATGAAGCGTTTGGGGCCGAAGCCGAGCGGGCCGGCGGTGCGGCTGAGGTAAGGGTCGGTGAGGACCAGCTTGCCGGCCATTCGAAACGCGAAACATGCGTGCCCGAGCCAGGCGATCCGGTTCTCCGCCAGGTTCACAAGATCGGGCGCCTGGTCCGCGACATGGCCCGCCGGGATCGGGGGCAGCTTGGCCCGCCGCATGTCGCGCAGAATGAAACGCAGGAAATCGCCCAGCGTAGCGCTCTGCTCCGGACTGCCGGGAGGGTTGCGAAAGCCGCCGCCGGCCCGGTGATGATCCGGGCGATCGGCGGCGGCCGTTCGCGTCGTCACTCGCCGAAGGTGCGCTGCCACCAGCCGCGCTTGCTGCCCTTTGCGTCGTCGCCGCCATCATTGCTGGCGTCACCGGCAGCATTAGACGTCACGGGTTCGTCAGCCGGGGCGGTCACCGGATCGGCACTGACCGCCGTGGACGCCATATCGATGGGCGCGGTCTTCTTCGCCCGGGTCCGGCGCGGTTTGGCCGGTGCAGCTTCCAGCGTCGCAGGTTCCTCTGCCGGTACGGGGACCGAAGCGTCAGCTTCCGGCTCAACCACCTTCTTGCGTCGACTGCGCTTCGGCTTTTCTTCCGCAACGGGGGCGTCCCCAGGAATCACCGTTTCTTCAGTCGCAGGCGATGGCGTCTCATCGGCGCTTGCCTCGGCGGGCGCGACCTTCTTGCGCCGCGAACGCTTCTTGGGTTGCTCGTCTGGCGCGACCTCGGGGGTGTCCTCGGTCGGGCCTGCGACGACCGCGATGTCGTCGGTCAGCTGTTCCCCGACTGCGCCTTCGATCGCTTCGGCATCACTCTGTTCGTTCGTTTCCTCGCCTTCGCCGCGACCACGGCCACGCCTGCGACGGCCACCGCGACGGCGGCGCTTGCGCGGCTTGTCTTCGTCGCTTTCCGCCTCGGGGCGCTCGCCGCGCTCGCCAGCGGTATCGGAATCGCCCGCATCCTCGGACTCGTCGGACGATGGGGCTTCCTCGCCCGTATCATCACGGTCGCGCCGATTGCGGCCTCCCCGGCGGCGGCGGTTCTTGCGGTTGCGGTTCTCGTCTTCCTCGGATGTTTCCTCCGTTTCGGCGTCGAACTCGTCGTCATCCTCGATCGGCTCGTCGTCGACCTCATCGATGATGGGGGCGAACTTGGGCGGGGTGGTCGGGCGCGGACCGCTGCTGTCGACGCGCATCTTGGCGCCTTCCTGCTCGCCTTCGGGCAGGACTTCGACCGTAACGCCATAGCGATCCTCGATTTCAGCGAGATCGGCGCGCTTGGCGTTGAGCAGGTAGATCGCCGCTTCGCTCGAGGCGAACAGGCTGATGACCGATCCCTTGCCCTTGGCTGCTTCGTCCTCGATCAGGCGCAGGGCGGACAGCCCGGCACTCGACGCGGTGCGGACCAGCCCGGTGCCGTCGCAATGCGGGCATTCGCGGGTGGTCGCCTCGAGCACGCCGGTGCGCAGGCGCTGGCGGCTCATCTCCATCAGTCCGAAGCCCGAAATGCGGCCCACCTGGATCCGTGCGCGATCGTTCTTGAGCGCGTCCTTCATCGCCTTTTCGACTTTGCGCACGTTCGAACCGTGCTCCATGTCGATGAAGTCGATCACGACCAGGCCGGCCATGTCGCGCAGGCGCAGCTGACGGGCGATCTCACGCGCGGCCTCGAGGTTGGTGCTGACCGCGGTCGCCTCGATCCCGTGCTCCTTGGTCGAGCGGCCGGAGTTGATGTCGATCGACACCAGCGCCTCGGTCGGGTTGATCACCAGATAGCCGCCGCTCTTCAGCTGGACGACCGGATCGTACATCGCGCGCAACTGATCCTCGGCGCCGTAGCGCTGGAACAGCGGCACCGCGTCGGAATAGGCCTTCACCTTGCGCGCGTGGCTCGGCATCAGCAGCTTCATGAACTCGCGGGCGAGGCGGTATCCCCGTTCGCCCTCGACGACGACTTCCTCGATTTCCTTGTTGTAGATGTCACGGATGGCGCGCTTGATCAGGTCGCTGTCCGAATGGATCAGCGCCGGAGCGACTGATCCCAAGGTGTTCTCGCGGATCTCGTCCCACACGCGGGCGAGATAATCGAAGTCGCGCTTGATCTCGGGCTTGGTGCGCTGCAGCCCTGCGGTCCGCACGATCAGGCCCATCGAGCGAGGCAGCGACAGGTCGCTGACGATCGTCTTGAGCCGCTTGCGATCGGCCGCCGAGCTGATCTTGCGGCTGATGCCGCCGCCGTGGCTCGAATTGGGCATCAGCACGCAATAGCGGCCAGCGAGGCTGAGATAGGTGGTCAGCGCGGCGCCCTTGTTGCCGCGCTCTTCCTTGACAACCTGGACCAGCAGCACCTGGCGGCGCTGGATCACATCCTGGATTTTGTAGCGGCGGCGCAGCGCCATCCGCTTGGCGCGGACTTCGTCGACTTCCTTGGCGCGACTGCGGCCACCCTTGCCCTGCCGGCGGCCACGACCACGGCCGCGCGAGCGGTTGTCATCGCCGTCGCGAGATTCCTCGTCCTCGGAATCGTCATCGCCGCCTTCGAACTGGCCGTCCTCGATGGTCGACACATCGTCCTTTTCAGAAGTGTCGATCTCCTCGACGCCATCCTCGGCGAAATCCTCGACCAGCGATTCGCTCGTCTCGTCGTCGGCGTCGTATTCTTCGCCCGGTGAATGGCCGTCCTCTTCCTCTTCAGCCCGGAGCTTGGCTTCTTCCTCGGCCGCTTCAGCCTCTTCGGCGAGCAGCTGTTCGCGGTCTTCCTTGGGGATCTGATAGTAGTCGGGGTGGATTTCGCTGAAGGCGAGGAAACCGTGACGGTTGCCGCCAAAATCCACGAACGCCGCCTGCAGGCTCGGTTCTACTCGAGTGACCTTGGCGAGATAGATGTTGCCCTTGATCTGCTTGTGTTCGGCAGACTCGAAATCGAATTCCTCGATTCGGTTACCCTGAACTACCGCAACCCGGGTTTCTTCCGGGTGGCGCGCGTCGATGAGCATGCGCGTTGCCATGATTTTTTCTCCGTGCGCGTGCCGGCCGGGCTCGATTACGATCGAGCGGGGGATACGGCGCGTGCGCTGTTGTTAAGCCGTCGCCCGGCAACGATTGCCGGGAAACGAAAGCGAACCGGCCCGCGCTCAGGAGAGCGGCGGGCCGGGATGATGTGTCTGCAAGGATGCGCTGGTGCGCGCGATACGCGCCCTGGCCGGCAGAGCTCACGCGACCGCCCTCGGGCGGCGTCGCGGTCTGCTGGGAGGGAAGGCTCATCGCTTGCGTCAACCTGGTGTTGGACCGGTGCGAACGCCACGGTCGGTGTCCGGATCGGCCCCGACCGACGCATCGCTGACGCGTTTTGGCTGGCACGAAGGCAGGGCGCCCCGGTCGACGCGGGTGCTAGCATCGTGGGTTAAACCGGGCAACCATATTGCGCGCAGGTGACTGAGACCATTAACCGTGGGGCGATGTCCCGGCGCGCGCAACTGTGGTTGATCTTTCTGGCCCCTCTGGTCCTGCTGGGCGCGCTGTACGCCTTCGGCCTCAGTTTGCCGGTTCCTGCATTGGGCAGGCGATACGTCGTCCGGCTCGAACTTCCACCGACGGGCGAACCGATCGACTTGCCGCGAGTTTACGGACCACCCGACAAGTCGCGCCCGCTGGTGGTTATCGATGCCGGCCACGGCGGTCACGACCCCGGCGCCAGCGGGCAGGGGTTTCGCGAAAAGGATCTGGTGCTCGGCCTGGCCAAGGCGCTGCGCGACGAAGTCGTGGCGGAAGGCGGCGTGCGCGTTGCGCTCACCCGGGACGATGATCGCTTTCTGGTTCTCGGAGAACGGTTTGCCATCGCCCGCGCGCTGGGTGCGGACCTGTTCGTTTCGATCCACGCCAACTCGGCGGGCGCCGAGGACCAGGTCGCGGGGGCGAGCATCTACACGCTGTCGAACGATGCTTCGAGCCAGGCGGCGGCGCGCTTTGCCGCTCGTGAGAACGCGGTCGATTCAATCAATGGCGTCGAGCTCTCGGGCCAGAGCGACACGGTCAATTCGATTCTGGTGGAATTGTCGCAGCGCCGCACGCAGGCCGACAGCGCCGAATTCTCGCGCCTGATCGCGCGTGAGGGGCAAGGTGTTCTCCAGTTTCATCCGCAGGCGCGGCGGTCCGCGGGGCTTGCGGTGTTGCGCGCGCCCGACGTGCCTTCGGTGCTGTACGAGGCTGGCTTCATTTCCAATCGCGACGAGGCCAACCGGCTGGCGTCACCCGAGGGCCGTGGCAAGTTCGCGCGCGTGCTGGCTCACGCGATCCGCATTTATTTCGCACGCCAGTCGAACGCTTCGTAACCATTGGAACTGGCGCGGCGCGGAATCGCCATGCTAAGGCGCGCGCAATTCATGTCTGAGACCGCCACCACCCTCGAACATTTTCGCTACCGGATTCGCCGCGACACGCATGGCGTGGTGCAGTGGTTTCGCGGCAACTGGCGCGATCGTCGCTGGTTCCGGTGGCTGGCGAGTATCGCCGCAGCGGGGTTTTTGCTGTTGGTGGTCGGCTGGATCTTCCTCGCCAAGGACCTGCCCGACGCTGACACCCTGCTCGACTACGAGCCGCCGCTGCCGACAATCGTGCGCGGGGTCGACGGCGAGATCGTCCATTCGTACGCGCGCGAGCGGCGCGTGCAGCTGCAATATGCGGATTTCCCGCAGGAACTGATCGAATCGTTTCTGGCGGCCGAAGACAAGACGTTCTTCAGTCACGGCGGTGTCGACGTAACGGGTACGCTGTTCGCGGTGGTCGACTATGCGACCAAGTTCGGTTCGGGCGAACGCGCGGTCGGCGGCTCGACGATCACTCAGCAGGTCGCCAAGAACATCCTGCTCGGCGACGAGTACTCGGTTACCCGCAAGCTCAAGGAGATGATCCTTGCCCGGCGGATCGAAGGCGTGCTGACCAAGCCGCAGATCCTCGAGCTGTACCTCAACGAAATTCCCCTCGGCCGGCGCAGCTACGGCGTCCAGGCGGCCTCGCGGGCCTACTTCGACAAGGACGTCGGCGATCTCGATCTGCACGAAATGGCGTTCCTGGCGATCCTGCCCAAGGCGCCCGAACGCTATGGCCGCAAGAAGTACGAAGGCATGGCGATCGCCCGGCGCAATTTCGTGCTCGACCAGATGGTCGCCAACGATTTCATCACCGCGCAGGAAGGCGCCGCGGCCAAGGCCCAACCGCTTGACCTGAAGCCGTCCCGGTCCGCGGTGCCCTCGGTCGATGCGGGCTACTTTCTCGAGGAAGTCCGCAGGCAGCTGCTGGAGAAATTCGGCGAGACATCGGACGATGGCAAGAACAGTGTCTATGCCGGCGGACTGTGGGTGCGCACCTCGCTCGACCCGAAGATGCAGATCGCCGCGCGCGATGCATTGCGGGGCGGAATCCTGCGCTACAGCGCGGGCAAGGCTTGGAACGGCCCGCTCGCGCGCATCGATGTGACGAACGATACCTGGCAGTCCCAGCTCGCTGCTTCGCCGCTGGGCATCGGCTACAAGGACTGGCGGATCGGTGTCGTCACCAAGCGTAGCGGGGGGAGCGCGCAAATCGGGTTTTCGGACGGCGATACCGCGCCGCTGACCGGAATGCCCGATGCACTGAAGGCGGGCGATGTGATCGCGGCCGCTCCGGTCGGCAGTTCCTACGCCGTGCGGACCGTGCCCGAGGTGTCGGGCGGCTTCGTCGCCGAAGAACCGGCTACCGGGCGGGTCCTGGCGCTCCAAGGGGGCTTCGATTACCGCCTGTCGGACTTCAACCGCGCGACCCAGGCGTTGCGTCAGCCCGGTTCGACGATCAAGCCGTTCGTCTACGCGACGGGGCTCGACCAGGGCATGACCCCGGCGACCGAGGTGCCCGACCAGGCTTACTGCTTCTATCAGGGCGCGGCGCTGGGCGAGAAATGCTTCCGCAACTTCGGTGGCGGTGGCGGCGGGGTGCACACCATGCGCTGGGGTCTCGAGCAAAGCCGCAACCTGATGACCGTGCACATCGCGATGGACGCCGGCATGCCCAACGTGGTGCGCACCTTCGAACGGATGGGCATCGGCTCGTACAAGCCCTATCCCGCGTTCGCGCTCGGTGCGGGGGACACAACCGTGCTCAAGATGGTCAACGCTTACGCCACGCTGGCGAACTTTGGCCGGATGCATGCCCCGTCGCTGATCGACTACGTGCAGGATCGTCGTGGCAAGATCATCTGGCGCGCAGACAAGCGCGAATGCGCAGGATGCAGCATGGCCGAATGGGACGGGAAAGCGATGCCGCGGATCGGCGCTTCGGGGCGGCAGGTGATGGACGCGCGAACTGCCTACCAAGTGGTCCACATGCTCGAGGGCGTGGTCCAGCGTGGTACCGCGGTGCGGGTGGCTTCGCTCGGCCTGCCGTTGTTCGGCAAGACGGGAACCACCAGCGGGCCGACCAACGCGTGGTTCGTCGGCGGGTCGCCCGACATCGTCGCGGGCACCTACATCGGGTTCGACAAGCCGCGCAACCTGGGTGGTTGGGTGCAGGGCGGAAACACCGGTGGACCGATCTTCATCGACTTCGTGAAGGCCACGCGAGACCGTTGGTCGGACGAACCGTTCGTTGCGCCCGCCGGCGTACGGATGGTGCGTATCGACCGCCAAAGCGGCAAGCGGGTGTTCGACGCCTGGCCCACCAACGACGCCAAGGCGCCGGTCATCTGGGAGGCGTTCAAGCCGGATACCGAACCGCCGCGGGCCACCCGCCAGGACGAGATCGCCGCACGGCGCAACGAGATTCTGGAATCTATCCGTCGCGGCCGCCAGGCGAATGAAAGGGCAGCCGTCGCCAAGAAGAGCGAAGAAGCGCAGACCCACGATTTCGTCGAGGATCAAGGCGGAATATACTGATTGCGCAGGCTCGCTGCGGCAACTGAGGAATTAAATGATGAAGAAGCTTGCCGCATTCGCCGCCGCCCTTTCTTTCGCGGCGGTTCCGGCGACCGCCGAACTGCCGGTCGGAACAAAGGCGCCGATGTTCGCTACCCAGGCGGCGCTCGCGGGCAAGGCGTTCGGCTTCAACTTGCGAAGCGCGCTGGCGAAGGGCCCGGTGGTCCTCTATTTCTATCCCAAGGCGTTCACCAAGGGGTGCACGCTGGAGGCGCACGAATTTGCCGAAATGACCCCCGAGTTCGCCCGTCACGGGGCGACCGTGGTCGGCATGTCGAACGACGACATCGACACCCTCAAGCGATTCTCAAAGGAGGAATGCCGCGATCAGTTTGCGGTTGCGGCGGCCACGCCCAAGATCGTCAAGGCATACGATGCCGCGCTCGTCGCCCAGGGCAAAAGCACCGGGCTGACCGAGCGGACCAGCTATGTCATCGATCGCAAGGGGCGCATCGTGTTCGTCCACTCCGACCTCGACTACAAGGACCACGTCCGCCTGACGCTTGAGGCGGTCAAGAAGCTGGAAACAAGCCGACGGCGCTGACCGAAGGGCCGGCGCACCTTTCCCAACCGACCGCTGTCGGCTAAGCGGCGGGCCGATTTTCCGCTGGAGTGCTTACCATGCGTGCCGAAGGGCAGGCTCATATCGATCGTATACAGGCTGCGCTGGCGCTCGTGCGCCAGTCGCTCGACTGGGACCGCGCCCTGCGCCGGCTCGACGAGCTCAACGCGCGGGTCGAGGATCCGAACTTGTGGAACGATCCAAAGGAAGCCGAAGCGGTCATGCGCGAGCGTCGCCGGCTTGAAGGGGCCATCGGGACGGTCAACGAGATCAGCGCCGAAATGGCCGATGCGATCGAGTTCGTCGATCTGGGTGAGGCAGAGGGCGACAGCGAAGTCGAGGCAGAAGGGTTGGCGACGCTTGCTCGGCTGGCCGACCGGGCCGACGCCGACAAGGTTCAGGCGCTGCTTTCGGGCGAAGCGGACGCCAACGACACCTATCTTGAGATCCATGCCGGCGCAGGTGGAACCGAAAGCCAGGATTGGGCCGAGATGCTTCAGCGGATGTATACCCGCTGGGCCGAGCGGCGCGGTTTCAAGGTCGATCTTGTCGATTACCATTCGGGCGACCAGGCCGGGATCAAGAGCGCGACATTGCAGATCAAGGGCGAGAACGCCTACGGCTATGCCAAGACCGAGAGCGGCGTGCACCGCCTCGTGCGGATCAGCCCGTACGATAGCTCGGCCCGGCGCCATACCAGCTTCAGTTCGGTGTGGGTCTACCCGGTGATCGACGACAACATCGCGATAGAAGTCAATCCGGCCGATCTCAGGATCGATACCTATCGCGCCAGCGGCGCGGGCGGACAGCACGTCAACACCACCGACAGCGCCGTGCGCATCACGCACGTACCCAGCGGTATCATCGTCGCGAGCCAGATCGACCGTAGCCAGCACAAGAACCGCGAGATTGCGATGAACATGCTCAAGGCGCGCATGTTCGAGGCGGAAATGCGCCGGCGCGAGGAGGCCGCTTCGGCTGAGCACGCGAGCAAGACCGACATCGGTTGGGGGCATCAGATCCGCAGCTATGTCCTGCAACCGTATCAGATGGTGAAGGATCTGCGCACCGGTCATACGTCGCCTGCACCGGACGATGTTCTCGACGGGGCGCTGGATCCTTTCATTTCGGCCGCGCTTGCTCAGCAGGTTACCGGAGAGACCGTCGACGTCGAGGATGCCGATTGATGCACCGGCTTGCGCGGGGATTGCTCATGGCAGCCGCCATGCTGCCGGGCGCTTGCAAATGGGCAGACCAAGACAAAAGCCAGGATCGACGGGAATCCTCGCAGTTGTTTCCCCGGGCGCAGCGCGCTGTATCCGGTCTCGGCTCGAACCAGTTTTCTACCGAAATCCAACGCGATAGTGTCGGTGAGGCCAAGAAGGTGATGGACCTCGCCGAGATCAAGCCCGGAATGACTGCCGCCGATCTTGGGGCGGGGGAGGGGTACTACACGGTGCGCCTGGCCGATGCTGTCGGCCGCAAGGGTCGCGTGTTGGCAGAGGACATCGATCGCGCTGCGCTCGATCGCCTTGGCCGACGCGTTGAGCGTGAACGGCTCGACAACGTATCGATCCGCCTTGGCACGCCGGACGATCCGCGACTGCCCGACAACAGCTTTGATCGCGTGTTCATGGTCCACATGTACCACGAGGTGCAGGAACCCTACGCATTCCTGTGGCGGCTGTGGCCGAGCCTGCGTGAGAACGGCCGGGTGGTGGTGGTGGACGTCAACCGACCCACCAACCAGCATGGCATCGATCCGCTTCTGCTCAGTTGCGAGTTCGAATCGGTTGGTTTCACGCTCGACGCGTTCAAGGACGCGCCCGAACTGGCCGGGTACTATGCACAGTTCAAACGAGCCGCTACGAGGCCCGAACCGCAGGCGATCGAGCCCTGCAAGCAGCAGCCGGGAACGACCGGCGACGCGGCGCGCTGATTCCACCGCGCGGATTGATACTGGGAAAGTGATTTAGCCTGATGGCGTTCAAGGGTTTGCAGCCGATACTCTACGGTGGACGTGAAGTCTGGCCGCTTGTCGAAGGCGGCAAGGGCGTTTCGGCCACCAATCATATGAGTTCGGGCGCGTGGGCCGCGGCGGGCGGCATTGGCACGGTCAGCGCGGTCAACGCCGACAGCTACGACGAGGACGGCAATCCGATCCCCCAGATTTATCCGCAGTCGACCCGCGTCGAACGCTTCGAACAACTCGTCCGCTACGCCATCGACGGTGCGACCGAGCAGGTCAGGCGCGCGCACGAGATCGCCAATGGTCAGGGCGCCATCAACATCAACGTCTTGTGGGAAATGGGCGGCGCCCAGCAGGTTCTCGAAGGCGTGCTGGAAAACTGCAAGGGGTTGGTCACCGGGGTCACCTGTGGCGCGGGCATGCCGTACAAGCTGGCCGAGATCGCCGCACGCTTTAACGTCTATTATCTGCCCATCGTCAGTTCGGCGCGTGCCTTCCGGGCGTTGTGGAAGCGCAGTTATTCCAAGGTTCCGGATCTGATGGCAGCGGTGGTCTACGAGGATCCGTGGCTGGCGGGCGGACACAACGGCCTGTCGAATGCCGAAGATCCGACCAGGCCGGAAGACCCCTATCCTCGGGTGAAAGCGCTGCGCGATACGATGCGGGCCGAAGGCGTGTCCGAGGACACTGCCATCGTGATGGCCGGCGGGGTATGGTTCCTGCGCGAATGGAACGACTGGATCGATAATCCTGAACTTGGCAAGATCATCTTCCAGTTCGGTACCCGTCCCTTGCTGACGCATGAAAGTCCGATCCCGCAAGTGTGGAAGGACATGTTGCGCACGGTCGAGCCGGGCGACGTGCTACTGCACCAGTTCAGCCCAACGGGGTTCTATTCCAGTGCGGTGAAGACGCCGTTCCTCTATGATCTGATGCACCGGTCCGACCGGCAGATCCCGATCTTCAAGCGAGACGAGGAAAGCGGCACAATCCCGCTCGCTGATCACGGCAAGGCGAAATACTTTTTCGTTCACCCTGGCGACCAACGCAAGGCACTCGCCTGGATGCACGAGGGATTCACCGAGGCGCTCAAGACGCCGAGCGACACGGTGGTTTTCGTCACGCCTGAAAGTGCCGAGCAAATTCGCGCAGACCAGCAGGGATGCATGGGTTGTCTATCGCACTGCCAGTTTTCCAGCTGGATGGATCACGACAACCACACCACCGGGCGTCTCGCCGACCCGCGGAGCTTCTGTATCCAGAAGACGCTGCAGGATATCGCTCATGGCGGCGATCCGGACGAGAACCTCGCGTTCGCCGGTCACGCGGCATACCGGTTCAAGCAGGATCCGTTTTATTCCAACAACTTCACCCCGACGGTGAAGGAATTGGTCGATCGGATTCTTACCGGGGATTGATTCCCCGGTAGATCGATCTCAACGCCAGAGCTGCATGGATCGAATGGCAAGTGGCCGCTGATTGTCGGTATCGGGGCGCGACAGCACGCGTTCGACTAGCCGCCACTTCCGCCTGACCCTACTTCGAACCCACTGATCGGTCACCCACGCGGTACCCGACCAATCTTCGTCGCCGATCGACGCCTCAATCGTCACCGGCGCGGCGAACATGGCGCCTGACCCATGCCGACGAATGTAAACTTCGCCGAAGCGATACGACGCGCATCGAAAACGCGTGGTTGCGGCCTCGAGCCAACTGGTACGATCAAGGAGAGCAGGGCTGGTCGATCCCAGCAGGAAGATGAAATCGCGTGACGCGAGCGCCTTCATCGTATTGCGGTCGCGCTGCATCCACGCACGCATCCACTGATGTTCGAGGGTTTCGATTCGGGCAGCAAACTGATCCATAGCTTCAGTTCATTATTCGTCCTTCGGGGCGCCGCAAGGTCTTTACCCGCGCAGACACGCTATTCGTCCTTACCGGTCAGCCATCGCGATTTGGGTCCGAGGAAGTGCCTCTCGACGAACACCCGGAAGGCGGCCAGGCGGGCCATCGCCTGAAGTCGGCCGGGCGAGCGATCTTGGGGCGACTGTGCCTTCAGGTCTCGCGCCAGCTCGACGATACTGACCTCGGCCGGCAGAACATCGCGGACGAGCGCGCGCATTGCCAGCGCCTGATCGACCAGCGCGTGCGCGGCATCGGGCTCGATCGTGCCCGCCATCATCCCTGCGAGCACTTCGCAGCGATAGTCGCTGCAGCGCCAGGGCCGGATCGCGTAGATCGTGCAGGCGGGGGCGGCGAAATGCGGGCAGGGGTGCGCAAGACTTTCGGGCGCGGCCAGGCCGTGTTCCTGGAAACGCGACCGATCTTCGTCGCTCAGCTTGACGAGATCGAACAGTCCTCCGTCGCAGCACATTCCGCACGACAGGCACAGCGCACTGGCCGGATCGACCGGGGACAGCGGAGCAGGTGGGGCAGGGTCGGTCAGACGAGACCTTCGAGCACCTGGTCGGGTGGGCGGTGGCCGTCCGCCCAGAACCGGATGTTGGCGATCACCTTCTCGCCCGCCGCTTCGCGTCCTTCGATCGTTGCACTGCCGATGTGCGGCTGCGCGATCACGTTGGGAAGCGCGATCAATCGTGGATCGACTTGCGGCTCTCCTGGATAGACATCGAGGCCGGCACCGCCAAGATGGCCGCTTTCAAGCGCGCCGATCAACGCGTCGTAGTCGAGCAGATCCGCGCGCGCGGTATTCACGATCGTCGCCCCCGGCTTCATCGCAGCGATCCGGGCCGCACTGAGCAAACCGCGGGTGGCATCGTTCGAGGGGCAATGAAGCGTGACGATGTCCGACTCGCGCAGCAGCGTATCGAGGTCTTCGACATATTCGGCACCGAACATGCTTTCGGCCGACTGCGGCAAGCGGTGCCGATTATGATAGCGGATCGTCAGCCCGAATGCGCGTGCGCGCCATGCGACCGCCTGGCCGATGCGCCCCATCCCGACGATGCCCAACACTTTGCCGCTCAGCTTGCGACCGAGGAGGTTGAGGGGCGCCCACCCGGTCCACTCACCGCGGCGGATCAGCGACGTGCCTTCGCGCAGGCGCCGCGGGACGCCGATAATCAGCGCCATCGTCAGGTCGGCGGTGTCTTCCGTGAATACGCCCGGGGTATTGGTGACGATGATCTTCCGCGCCCGCGCGGCGGCCAAGTCAACGTGATCGACGCCCGCGCCAAAGCTGGCGATGAGGCCGAGTTGCGGGCCGGCCTGCGCAATCAGGTCGGCATCGATGCGGTCGGTCACGGTCGGGACCAGAACATCCGCGTTGCGCATCGCGGCGGCTAACTGATCGCGCGAAAGCGGCACATCCTCGGTGTTGAACGAGGCGTCGAACAGTTCATCCAGCCGCGCCTCGATCGATGGCAGCAGGTGGCGCGTAACCGACACCCGGGGCTTGGCGGTACGGCGGGGGGCGGGGGCGTCGCTCATCTGGGAGTGGGCTAGTGTGTCCGAGGCAGGGCGGTCAAGCATCGGTGAGCGCCACGGCCCGCTTGAAGCCGATGGGGTGGACGCGCTATCGCACTTTCACGATGCGATTTCACCACCTTGCCATTGCCCTGCTTTTCGCCGCGCCGCTGTCTGCGCAGGAGCGTGAGGTGCCCTATTGGGCGTCGATCAAGACCGAGAAGCTCAACCTGCGCGCCGGGCCCGGGCGCGATTACCCGGTGCGCTGGGTCTATCACCGCGCGGGCTTGCCGCTGAAGGTGATCCGGGTCCACGAAGGCTGGCGGCTGGTGCGCGATCCTGCCGGAGACGAAGGCTGGGTGACCGCCAACCTGCTCAGCAAGGACCGCAGCGGGCTGGTCATCGGCGAAGGTCTGGCCGCGATCCGCGCCGACGCGTCCGACAGCGCCAAGCTCAAGTGGAATGCCGAACCCGGGGTCGTTGGCAAGATCGACGATTGCGAGGACGGTTGGTGCCGGATCGACGTTGCGGGCCGCAAGGGTTTCATGCGGGCAGGCCGGCTGTGGGGCGCGCAGGAGCCCTGACACGCGCTTGAAATGAAAAGGGCGGCCCATCTCGCAACGGGCCGCCCCTGCAGTGACGTTACGTGGCGGCAGGCGCCGGAGTAGCGGCCATCGCATCCATATGCGGGGTCACCGTGACGGTTGTCTTGCCATCGGCCGCGGTAGCGGTGAAACTGCCGTCGGCGGCCGGCGGTGTGACCGACCAGCATTCCTCGGCCCCACCTTCGGGGGTGAAGCAATCCTTGCCGTCCTTGCGGGCATACATGCCCTTCATTTCCTTGCCCTTGTCGTCGGTGTCGACATAGGTGCCATCGGCGTTGATGGTGGTCGTGCCCATCTTTCCGTCGGACGATTTCACGTCATAGGTCCCGGGCGTAACGCTGGCGTCGGCCATCGGGGTGGCATCGGCCATTGCGGTATCGGTCGCCATCGGCGTTTCTTCGGCTTTCTGGTTACAGGCAGCCAGGGCGGCGACAGCGGCAAGCAGTATAAGCTTTTTCATGTTTTTATCCTCCCCCAAGGTTTGGGTGAGCGAGGAAATACGCCTGTCACAAAGTCGCCGCAATCGGATTCTCAGCCAGCTCTCACACCAGTTCGACGGCGACCGCGGTTGCCTCGCCGCCGCCGATGCACAAGGACGCCACACCGCGCTTCAAACCCTTCTGCTTCAACGCGTTAAGCAAGGTCACGATGATCCGCGTCCCGCTCGCACCGATCGGATGGCCGAGCGCGGTGGCGCCGCCGTTGACGTTGACCTTGGCATGGTCCAGCCCCAGGTCCTTCATCGCGAACATGGCGACGCAGGCGAACGCCTCGTTGATTTCGAACAGGTCGACATCGTCCTTGGTCCAGCCAGCTTTCTCGAGCACTTTTTCGATCGCGCCGACCGGGGCTGTGGTGAAGTCCTTGGGCGCCTGCGCGTGTGCGGCCATCGCGACGACCCGCGCGACCGGCGCCAGTCCCCGTTCCTTCGCCGCGCTTTCACGCGCCAGCACAACGGCAGCGGCGCCGTCGCTGATCGAGCTCGACGAGGCGGCGGTGATCGTGCCGTCCTTGGCGAACGCGGCGCGAAGGCTGCGCAGCTTGTCAGGATTGCCCTTGGGCGGCTGTTCGTCGGTGGCGACGGTGGTCTCGCCCTTGCGGGTGGTAAAGGTCACCGGCACCACTTCGTCCGCGAACGCCCCGCTGGTGATCGCCTCGTTCGCGCGGCGCAGCGATTCGACCGAATAATCGTCCTGGTTCTCGCGGGTGAGCTGATATTCGTTGGCGGTATCCTGCGCGAAGGTGCCCATTGCGCGGCCCGCGTCATAGGCATCTTCCAACCCGTCCAGGAACATGTGATCGTACGCAGTATCGTGGCCGATCCGGGCGCCTGAACGGTGCTTCTTGAGCAGGTAGGGCGCGTTGGTCATGCTCTCCATCCCGCCAGCGATCGCGAAGTCGAGCGAGCCACTGGCGATCGCCTCGCTCGCCATGATGACGGTCTGCATTCCGCTGCCACACACCTTGTTGACGGTGGTCGCCTGGACCGAGGTTGGCAGGCCGGCCTTGATCGCCGCCTGCCGCGCGGGCGCCTGGCCGAGGCCGGCGGGCAGCACGCAGCCCATGTAAATCCGTTCGATATCGTCACCGGCAACGCCCGCGCGCTCAACCGCCGCCTTGACCGCGGTGGCGCCGAGGTCGGTTGCCGAGACATCGCACAGCACGCCCTGCATCCCGCCCATCGGGGTGCGCGCGTAGGAGAGGATGACGACGGGATCGGCGGCGGAGAAAGTGGTCATGGCTGCGGCCTTTCGTATGAGCTCTGCGAGCGATCTAATGTTGCGCTGCGGCAATGGCAAACCAACGTCCGGCAAGTTCGCCTGCGCAAAGTTCACTCAGGATTGTCCACTTGATCGCGGTGTCCAGGTCGAGAACTGGCCGGCCTTCCGCTGGAACAAGTCGCTTGCGTATGCGAGCAGTCTTGCCTGCCCGACGCTTGAAGTCGTCCTGGCAAGGGCGAAACGGAGGTTTCGGACAAGCGCCAATGGAGGATCGCCGCCTGTAGGACAGATGCCACGCTCGCGGGCGCTTGCCAACCGCGCCGGCTATCGCCGAAATCCGTGGCAAATCGAGACGGAGGATCTCGATGGCCGAAACCGCAAGACCGAGCTCACCGCGCTGCTCGAAAAGCAGCGCGCCGCGTTCACCGCCGCCCGGCCGGAGCCGCTCGTATGTCCGCCGCGACCGCGTCGAGCGGGCGATGGCGCTGCTCAAGGAACACGGTGACGAATTGTGCCGCGCGATGAGCGCCGACTTCGGCAGTCGTAGCCCTCAGCAGTCGATGATCACCGATATCGCCGGCACGATCGGCTTCGGACGCTATTGCCTCAAGCACCTGGAAAAATGGTCGAAATCCGAACGCCGCAAGGTACAGTTCCCGCTTGGCCTGCTCGGCGCGAAGGCGGAATTGCGTTACGAGCCCAAGGGCGTGATCGGCATCCTTGCGCCATGGAACTTCCCGGTCAACCTCAGCTTCGGCCCGCTGATGCAGGTGTTCGCCGCAGGCAACCGCGCGATGATCAAGCCGAGCGAGTTTACCGAGCGCACGAGCGACCTGATGGCCGAGCTGGTCGCCAAGCGGTTCGAGGAAGCGGAATGCACGGTGGTCACCGGTGGGCCCGAAGTGGCGCACGCGTTTTCCGAACTGCCGTTCGACCACCTTGTCTTTACCGGCTCGACCGCCACGGGGCGCAAGGTGATGGAAGCCGCAGCGAAGAACCTGGTTCCGGTCACGCTCGAACTGGGTGGAAAGAGCCCGGTCTTCCTGGGCCGCAGCGCCGACCTGGCCAAGGCGGGCGAGCGGATCGCGCTTGGCAAGATGATGAACGCTGGCCAGATCTGCCTGGCGCCAGACTATCTCTACGTGCCCGAAGACATGGAGGAGGGTGCGGTCGCGGCGGTCCAGCTGGGCGTGCACAACATGTACCCGACGCTGCTCGATAACGAGGATTACGCCAGCGTGGTGTCCGACCGGCATTTCGACCGTCTCAAGGGTCTGGTCGCCGATGCGCGCGAAAAAGGCGCAGAGGTGATCGAGGTCAATCCGGGCGAGGAAGATTTCGGCTCGTCGAACGCGCGCAAGATGCCGCTGACGATCCTGCGCAACGTGACCGACGACATGGCCGCGATGAAGGAGGAAATCTTCGGCCCGGTGCTGCCGGTCAAGACCTACAAGGCGGTCGACGAGGCGATCGACTACGTCAACGCGCACGACCGACCGCTGGGCCTGTATTATTTCGGCGACGATTCCGATGAGCGCGAGAAAGTTCTGACCCGGACCATTTCGGGTGGAGTGACGGTCAACGACGTGGTGTTCCACGTCTCGATGGAAGACCTGCCCTTTGGCGGAGTGGGTCCGAGCGGGATGGGCAGCTATCACGGGATCGAAGGCTTCCGCGAATTCAGCCACGCGCGAAGCGTCTACACCCAGCCCAAGATCGACATTGCCAAGCTGGGCGGGTTCAAGCCCCCCTATGGCGCGGCGACCGCTAAGGCGATCAAGGGCATGATGAAATGATGCGGGTCGCTCGATCTATTGTATTAGGCAGGTAATACAGCTATCGGTCGGGAGGTGAAACCCGTCTGTGCAGCTTTTCTGATCGCAACCGCCGTCGCGGGATGCGCGGCTGTTCCGAGCCCAAGCGAACAGCCGGGGATTTATCACTACATACGCGCCAATCGCGACGGCAGCGAGCCCGAGCACGTCGTCCATTTCCAGCCCGATGCCAGGCACATCGCAGTCTACAAATGGGTCGAGAAATGCAGCCGTGCGGCGTATGTCACGGCCGATTTCGATCCGGTCGCAGGCGAGGCTACCGCCCTTTATGCGGGCAAGGTCGCGCCAGACGGCAGCCAGGCGAAGTTCGGGCGCATCGTGCTCGATCCCACAACCCGGACCCTCGACGTTCGTCTCGACACGCCCGACGGGCCTGTAACCGAACAGGTTACGGGGGTCGGCAGCCCGTGGGCGCTGTTCGATTACGATCTCGCTGATCTCAACGCCGCGTTTCAGTCCCGCGTTCCGGTCGGCGACTTTGCCTTCTGGTGGGGTCTCGTCTGGCCTGACAGCGAGAGCCAGACAATGATGAGAAAGCTGGGTTGGGTCGATGCCCGGGATCACGGCATTACGACCCACAATGGGAGCCCAGCGCGTCGGTTCGATTTGATCCTGCGTTCCGATCCGGCGGTGCGGGGACAGCTCTGGATCGACCCTGTGCATGGGCACATCATCGCTGCCGACTTCGACCGGCCGAACCACGATAACTATTCAGATTTTTCCCTCCGCCTCGAGCGGATCGAGCCTGGTGGACGAGTTGCCTGGGAGCAGCTCCTCGCGGCCCACTATGCGCATTGCACCGCGGCCGATTGAACGGGGCGGCGAGTGAGCGTGAAACGCAACCCGGAATCTGGAAAATGCAAGCCTCGTGCCCTTGCACCGCTCCGGCACGCAGCCTAGAGGCGGGCGCGAAACCGAGCTCCCGCAACTGGATTCACCGTGGTCGACCTTTCGCAGTACCTGCCGATCCTGATCTTCCTCGGCATCGCCGTGGCGCTGTCGTCGCTGTTCGTGTTTCTGCCGATGGGCGTCTCGCGGCTGACCGGCACGCACAACCCCAATGCCGAGAAAAATTCCGAGTACGAATGCGGCTTCCCCGCGTTCGAGGATCCGCGCAGCCAGTTCGACGTGCGTTTCTACCTGGTGGCGATCCTGTTCATCATCTTCGATCTCGAGGCGGCGTTCCTGTTCCCCTGGGCGGTCAGCCTGGAATTCACCGGCTGGCCCGGTTGGATCACGATGATGGTGTTCCTCGGCGAACTGGCGATCGGCCTCGCCTATGCATGGAAGAAGGGAGCGCTCGAATGGGAGTGACCCGCCAGCCTTCGTTGAGCCACCAGATGGCTAATCCCGCCGCCTCGACCGCGAGCGGGCCGGGAGAGAACTGGGCCCTGCACCCAGATGCCAAGGCGCCCGACGCCGGCTTTTACAATGGCCTGTCGACCGAGCTGGACAACAAGGGTTTCCTGGTCACTTCGACCGAGGAGCTGTTCCAGTGGGCGCGCACCGGATCGTTGTGGTGGATGACCTTCGGCCTCGCGTGCTGCGCGGTCGAGATGATCCACGTCAACATGCCGCGTTATGACATGGAGCGCTTCGGCGTGGCACCGCGCGCAAGCCCGCGCCAGTCGGACGTGATGATCGTGGCCGGCACGCTGTGCAACAAGATGGCCCCGGCGCTGCGCAAGGTCTACGACCAGATGTCGGACCCCAAGTACGTCATCGCATGGGCAGCTGCGCCAACGGCGGCGGATACTACCACTACAGTTACTCCGTCGTGCGCGGATGCGACCGGATCGTGCCGGTCGACATTTACGTGCCCGGCTGCCCGCCGACCGCGGAGGCGTTGCTTTACGGCGTGATGCAGCTCCAGCGAAAGATCCGCCGTTCGGGTACGGTTGAACGCTAGCATGGCCAGCGTCCTGCATCCGGCCCCGAGGATCGCCTCGAACGAAGGCGTGAGCGATACGCTCACGATGGCGCTTGGCGCGATGCTCGTGTCGGCGAAGGAAGAGCATGGCGAGATCGTGCTCACCGTCGCGCGCGACAGCATCGAGGAAGCGCTGCGCCTGCTGCGCGACAGCCACGATTATCAGCAACTGGTCGAGATCGCCGGGGTCGACTACCCGAGCCGCGCCGAGCGGTTCGAAGTGGTGTACATGCTCCTCAGCGTGACCAAGAACCACCGGGTGATGGTCAAGTGCACCGCCGCTGAAGGCACGCCGGTGCCGACGGTGACCACGCTGTGGCCCAACGCCGGCTGGCTCGAGCGCGAGGTGTTCGACATGTACGGCGTGCTGTTCGCCGGCAACACCGATTTGCGCCGGATCCTGACCGATTACGGTTTCGAAGGGCACCCGCAGCGCAAGGATTTCCCGCTCACCGGTTATACCGAGCTGCGCTATTCGGAAGACGAGAAGCGGGTGGTGTACCAGCCGGTCGAGCTGCCGCAGGATTTGCGGCAGTTCGATTTCATGAGCCCTTGGGAAGGCGCCGACTACGTGCTGCCGGGCGATGAGAAGGCCGCGCAGGCACCACCGCCGCCGCCCGTCAACGAACCCAAGACGACCGACAAGCCGGCCGATACCGGCGCCGGACCCAAGACCGACGCCAAGGCGAGCGAACGGAAGTCCGCCGCTCCCCCGGCCAAGAAGAAATCGGCCACCAAGGAGCCGGGCGCACCCGAGCCCACCGAGGACCGACCGGCCCGCAAGCCGCGCAAGGCGACCGCGCGCGACACCAAGCCCGCCACCGAGACCAAGCCCAAACGCCCGCGCAAGCCGAAAGGCGACGGCGCATGAAGCGTGCCGTTCTCACCTGCTGCGTGGCCGCGCTGGCGCTCGCCGGCTGCTCGAAGGCAAAGGATTCGGCTGTCACCGACAGTGCGGACGATTTCGCGCAACGCGCCGGTGTCGCCACCGCGACCAGCGGTGTTCCGACGGTGACCGAGATCAACGCCCAGCCGGTCGTCGCGCCGACGGGCAAGGTTCAGCTGACCCCGCTCGCCTCCAGCGCGCCCAAGGCGCTCGGCAAGATCAAGGGCGGCTGTTCGTTCATCTATCAGGGCCGCTCGCTGCTGGTGGTTGGCGCGCCCGACACCACCGATGCGACCGGCAACGGCGTGTTGGTGATCGACGGGCGCCAGGTGGTCCTCCCGGGTGCTGCCGCCGGCGGGCCACAAGTGGTCGAAAGCGGCCCGACGCTGTCGGGCGGCGGCTTCACCGTTGCGGTCAATCGGGCCGAAGGCGCGCCGCAAGTCGTCGCCGGCCGTAACGAATGGTCCGCCGATCTGGTGGTCAACGGCCCCGGCGGCGAAACCACGTTCGCCCCCGGCACATGGAATTGCACACCATGAGCATGCAACTGGAACAGTCGCCCACCACCGGCGACGAGGTCATCACCAACTATACGATCAACTTCGGGCCCCAGCACCCGGCGGCGCACGGCGTGCTGCGGATGGTGATGGAGCTGGACGGCGAGATCATCGAGCGGATCGACCCGCACGTCGGCCTGCTTCACCGTGGCACCGAGAAACTGATCGAGCACAAGACCTATCTCCAGGCGCTGCCCTATTTTGACCGGCTCGATTACTGCAGTCCGCTGGCGATGGAGCACAGCTACGTCCTCGCGATCGAGAAGCTGCTGAACATCGAAGTGCCGCTGCGCGCGCAGTACCTGCGGGTGCTGTTCGCCGAGCTGACCCGCATCTGCAACCACATGCTCAACCTCGGCAGCCACGTGATGGACGTGGGCGCGATGACGCCGAACCTGTGGCTGTTCGAGATCCGCGAGGATTGCCTCAATTTCTTCGAACGCGCGAGCGGCGCGCGGATGCACATGGCCTGGTTCCGCCCCGGCGGCGTCCACCAGGACGTGCCATTGAAGCTGCTGACCGACATCGCCGACTGGCTCGACACGCGCCTGCCGCGCCTGTTCGAAGATGCGATGAGCCTGGTGGTCGACAACCGCATCTTCAAGCAGCGCAACGTCGATATCGCGGTGGTCAGCAAGACCGATGCACTCGCATGGGGCTTTTCCGGCCCGATGATCCGCGCCGCGGGCATCCCGTGGGACTTGCGCAAGAGCCAGCCCTACGACGTCTACGACCGGATGGACTTCGAAATCCCCGTCGGCACCAACTCCGACTGCTACGACCGGTTCATGGTCCGGGTCGAGGAGGTGCGCCAGTCCGCGCGGATCATGAAGCAGTGCCTCGCCGAAATGCCCGAAGGCCCGATCGCGAGCGACGACCGCAAGGTGGTGCCGCCCAAGCGCGGCGAGATGAAGCAGTCGATGGAAGCGCTGATCCACCACTTCAAGCTCTACACCGAGGGCTTCCACGTGCCCGCCGGCGAAGTCTACGTCGCCACCGAAAGCCCCAAGGGCGAGTTCGGCGTCTACCTGGTGTCGGACGGCAGCAACAAGCCGTACCGCTGCAAGATTCGCCCGACCGCGTTCAGCCACCTGCAGGCGATGGACTTCATGTCCAAGGGCCACATGCTCCCCGACGTCACCGCCATCATCGGCGCGATCGACGTGGTGTTCGGGGAGTGTGACCGGTGAGGCGCATATTGCTCTTGGCGTTGGCCGCTCCCTTCTCGTTGCGGCACAAAGGCGGACGAGACGGCTGTTCTGCGCCGCCTTCACGTTCTATGCGATCGGATGCTGCGCTTCCTGAGGAAATTTAGATCGCCAGGTCGTATGCTCCCGATATCGACGAGTCACTTGCGCACGCGAAGGCTGCACGGTCGATGTCATTGGATCCGTTGCAACCGTAATTTTGCAGTCCAATGGCGGTCAAGGGGTGGAATCGCGAGGAGATGCTTCAGCGCGCTTATCTAGAAGTACGTGATGGCCGTGTTACCAAGATTCGCTGCGGAGCTAATGTGAGTACCGGCAATGGCTGACCGCGCCCCCGCACCCGATACGCCCGAGCTGCGCGAGCGGTGGGGTACGTTTGCCTGGACCGGCGACAACGCGGCCAAGGCGAAGGAGATCGTCGCGCGCTATCCCGAGGGGCGGCAGCGTTCGGCGGTGATGCCGCTGCTCGACCTTGCCCAGCGGCAGGTCGGCGCGGAGACGAACACGCAGGGCTGGCTGCCGCTGCCGGTGATCGAATTCGTCGCGCGTGAGCTCGACATGCCGGTGATCCGCGTGCTCGAGGTTGCGACATTCTATTTCATGTACAACCTCGTGCCCGTCGGGCGCTTCCACGTACAGGTGTGCGGCACCACGCCGTGCATGCTGCGCGGGTCGGACGACATCATCGCCGCGTGCAAAAAGCGCGGGATGATCAAGGGCCACACGACCGAGGACGGCATGTGGACGCTGACCGAGGTCGAGTGCATGGGCAACTGCGCCAGCGCCCCGATGGTCCAGATCAACGACGGCAACTACGAAGACCTGACCCCCGCGCGGCTCGATCATGTGCTTGACGAGCTGGCCGCGGGCCGCTTCCCCAAGGAAGGCACGCAGGACCCGGCGCGTCACACGGTCGAACCGGTGGGGGAGCCGACCAATCTCGCCGCAATGATGCACGAGAACCATGATTACCGGGACGAGTGGGCATGAGCCTCGCCACCATCATCATCGCGTTGATCTTGATCTTCGTCGCCTGGAAGGTGGTGAAGGGCGTGATCAAGTTCGGTCTGATCGCGTTGATCGTCGTGGCCGCGATCTATTTTCTCAGCCAGGGCGGGATCGGCGCATGAAGCAGCAGGGAACAGCGTTCTTCGCGCTCGGCGTTGCATTCATGGCGATCGGCGCGAGCCAGTTCGCGCTCAAGATGGGCGGCAGCGGCGCGGCATTCATCGCGCTTGGTGCCGCTTTTTTCGCCATCGGCGCACGCAAGCGGAAGGCGGGGGGCGACGATGCTGGACGATAAGGACCGCATCTTCACCAACCTTTACGGCTTCCAGGACTGGGGCCTGAAGGCAGCGCAGGCGCGCGGCGATTGGGACGATACCAAGACCCTGATCGCGCGCGGGCAGGATGCGATCATCCAGGAGATCAAGGATTCAGGCCTGCGCGGTCGCGGCGGGGCGGGCTTCCCGACCGGCATGAAGTGGTCGTTCATGCCCAAGGAGAGCAAGGACGGCCGGCCGAGCTTCCTGGTCATCAACGCCGACGAATCCGAGCCTGGCAGTTGCAAGGACCGCGAGATCATCCGCCACGATCCGCACAAGCTGATCGAGGGCGCGCTGATCGCGGGCTTCGCGATGCGCGCGCGGGCGGCGTACATTTACATCCGGGGCGAATTCATCCGCGAGGCCGAGACGCTCTTCAAGGCAGTGGCCGAGGCGTACGACGCCGGGCTGCTGGGCAAGAACGCGGCCGGATCGGGCTACGATTTCGACGTCTTCGTCCACCGCGGCGCGGGCGCCTACATCTGCGGCGAAGAAACCGCGATGATCGAAAGTCTCGAAGGCAAGAAGGGCCAGCCGCGCCTCAAGCCGCCGTTCCCGGCCGGCGCGGGGCTGTACGGCTGCCCGACCACGGTCAACAACGTCGAAAGCATCGCGGTCGTGCCCACGATCCTGCGGCGCGGCGCGTCGTGGTTCAGTTCCTTCGGGCGCGAAGGCAACAAGGGCACCAAGCTGTTCCAGATCAGCGGCCACGTGAACCGGCCGTGCGTCGTCGAGGAAGCGATGAGCATTCCGTTCAGCGAACTGATCGAAAAGCACTGCGGCGGCATCATTGGCGGCAAGGACAACCTGCTGGCGGTGATCCCCGGCGGTTCCTCGGTCCCGCTGGTCCCGGCAGACCAGATCTGGGATTGCCCGATGGATTTCGACGGGCTCAAGGAATTGGGCAGCGGCCTCGGCACCGCGGCCGCGATCGTGATGGACAAGTCGACCGACATCGTCCGCGCGATCAGCCGCATCTCGTATTTCTACAAGCACGAAAGCTGTGGCCAGTGCACCCCGTGCCGCGAGGGCACCGGATGGATGTGGCGCATGATGGAACGCCTGCGCACCGGCGACGCCGACGTGAGCGAGATCGACATGCTCCAGCAGGTGACCAAGCAGGTCGAAGGCCACACCATCTGCGCGCTGGGCGACGCGGCGGCGTGGCCGATCCAGGGCCTGATCAAGCATTTCCGGCCCGAACTGGAACGGCGCATCGCCGAGGCGGGCAACCTGGCGGAGGCGGCTGAATGACACGGATGTTTTCCCTGGGCGTCGCGATCGCGATGGTCGCGTCACCCGCCATCGCCCAGACCGCGAACGAGAACGACCGCGAGGATATTCCTGCGCGCAATGACGTGTCGGTCGAAAAGATGCTCGAACGGGCGGATCATGACCGGATGGACGCGCGCTCCAACGACCGGGTGTCGCGCGTCGCGCTCGAGCAGTGGGCAGGTTGCATCGCGCGCGCGAATGCGGCCGAGACCACCCGTGTGCTGACGATGGATTTCACCGCGCCCACTTACGGCCGCGCGATGCTGTTGCTGTCGCAGGAGAGCAAGAGTTGCTTCAAGTTCCGCGGCACGTTGAAGGCTGCTGGTCTGCTGTTCGCGGGCGAACTGGCCGAAGCCCTGCTTGAACGGCCTGGCGATCCACTGTTGACGCGCCTGGTGCAGGCCGCCGGAGGACCTGCAACGCAGTCGTTCTCGTTCACCGACAAAGTGGCGATCTGCACGGTACGTTCGGCCCCGAACGACGTGGCGCAGCTGTTCACCACAGAGCGCGACAGCGAACAGGAAGCCGCTGCGCTACAGGCAATCTCCAACACGATGGGCATGTGCGCGCGGGTGGCCGAGGCCAGGAAGCCGCTGTCGATCAACCCGGCCGGACTGCGTGCGATGCTGGCGACCGCAACGTTCCGCACGCTCGAAGCGGCGAAGGACGCGTGATGCCCGCTCGGCGAGTGAGCGCGTTGCTGGCCTCTGGCGCGTTGGCCGCGATGGTTCTGTCCGTGCCCGCGGTTGGCCAGGAGGTGACCGGCTCCAACATCAAGCGGAAGGAGGCCGGCGCTACAGGTCGATATTCGTCGCGTCGGTCCGGGTCGATGCGCGCTGAATTCAACGCCTATGGGCGATGCTTTGCAGAGATCTTCGAAAGCAAGACGCGTGCTGCTTTGGTCCCCGCATATGGTGAGGAAGAGCAGAAGAAAGCCGTCGATCGCTTGCTGAAGCTGGCCACGTACGACAGCGGAGAATGCTTCGACGCTGATTCAATTCAATCGAGCGCGCAGGCGACCAGCTACGCAGGGGCGTTCGCGGAATTCTTCGTCGCGCACCGCTTTCGCAGCGAGCAAGTCGAACGTCTCGCGGGCGACGAGTGGCGATCGGTTCAATCCCCGCCGCGCAACGCATACGAGAGATTTGGGGCGTGCGTCGTCGATGCTTCGGCACCGGACGTGTACGCGATGATAAACGCCGTGCCTGACAGCGAGGAGGAAAAAGCCGCGATCGCAAGGATTGCTCCCAAGCTGGCTCCCTGCGTTCTGGAGGGCCAGACAGTCACGTTCGACCGCAGCAGTCTGCGCTCGGCACTGGCGGTCGCCTTGTATCGCGAGCTTGTCGATTATCGAGCCTATTCGCAGGACAATGGCTGATGCCTAAGGTTACCGTAGACGGCGAGGCGATCGAGGTTCCGGACGGCGCGACCGTGCTGCAGGCGTGCGAGCTTGCCGGCAAGGAAATCCCGCGCTTCTGTTATCACGAGCGGCTGAGCATCGCCGGCAATTGCCGGATGTGCCTGGTCGAAGTGAAGCCGGGGCCGCCCAAGCCGCAGGCAAGCTGCGCCCTGCCGGCCACCGAGGGTCAGGAAATCCGCACCGATAGCCAGATGGTCAAGCTGGCGCGCGAAGGGGTGATGGAATTCCTGCTCATCAACCATCCGCTCGACTGCCCGATCTGTGACCAGGGCGGCGAATGCGACCTGCAGGACCAGTCGGTCGCCTATGGCCGCGGTGGATCGCGCTATGATCGCGAGAACAAGCGTGCGGTGACTGAGAAATACATGGGTCCGCTGATCAAGACGGTGATGACCCGCTGCATCCACTGCACCCGCTGCGTCCGGTTCTCCGAAGAGATCGCGGGGGTCGACGAGATCGGCGCGCTCGGGCGCGGCGAGGACATGCAGATCACCACCTATCTCGAGCGGGCGGCGAGCCATGAGCTGTCAGCCAACGTGATCGATTTGTGCCCGGTCGGCGCGCTGACCTCGCGCCCCTATGCCTTCGAGGCGCGGCCGTGGGAATTGAAGAAGACGCTGTCGATCGACGTATCGGACGCGGTCGGCGCCAATATCCGGCTCGACAGCCGTGGGCGCGAAGTGCTGCGCGCGCTGCCGCGCATCAACGACGACGTCAACGAGGAATGGCTGAGCGACAAGGGCCGCTACATGGTCGACGGGCTCACCCGCCGCCGGCTCGACAAGGTGTGGATCCGGAAATCCGGCAAGCTGCAGGCGGCGAGCTGGGACGAGGCGTTCAAGGCGATTGCCAGGGCCAAGCCTGGCGCGAGCATCGCGGCGATCGCGGGCGACATGGTCGATTGCGAAACCATGTACGCCGCAAAGACGCTGCTCGGCGCGCTGGGATCGACGCTGCTCGAAGGACGGCAGACCGGGATGAGCTATCCGGCCGGCAACCTCGCGGCGGTCAATTTCAATTCCACGCTGGCGGGAATCGAGACCGCCGATGCGATCCTGATCGTGGGCAGCCACGTCCGCTGGGAAGCCCCGCTGGTCAACGTGCGGTTGCGCACCGCCGTCAAGCGCGGCGCCAGGGTGTTCGTGGTCGGACCGCGCTGGGAAACCACCTATTCTGCCGAATTCCTCGGCGACGACGCAGGCATGCTGCACGACCTTCCGGGCCACGTGACCGAGGCGCTTGCCAAGGCCGAACGGCCGGCTGTGATCGTCGGCGGAGCGGGGCTGGCGGCGGGCGCGCTCGACGCGGCACTTTCACTCGACACGCAGCGCGACGGGTGGAACGGCCTCAACGTGCTGCACATGGCGGCAAGCCGGATGGGCGGGCTGATGCTCGGCTTCGCGCAGAAGGGCGGCATTGCCGATATTATCCACGCCGCGCCCAAGGTCGTGCTCGCGCTCGGCGCGGACGAGGTCGACTGGTCGCAGTTCGGCTCAAGCCTCAAGGTCTACATCGGCCACCACGGCGACAAGGGCGCGCACGCGGCGGACATCATCCTGCCCGGCGCCGCCTACAGCGAAAAGGACGGCACGTACGTCAACACCGAGGGCCGGGTGCAGTTCGCCGAGAAGGCCGTGTTCGCGCCCGGCGACGCGCGCGAAGACTGGACGATCCTGCGCGCGCTGGCTGACGCACTGGGTGTCAACGTCGGCTTCGATAGCTTGGCCGAATTGCAGGCCAAGATGATTGAGGAATTCCCGGCGCTGGGTGTCGAAGGACTGGCCGATTACGGCAAGCTGCCCAAGGCCGGCAAAGCCAAGGCCAAGGGCGCGATCCGCTATCCGATCCAGGACTTCTACCTGACCAACCCGATCGCCCGCGCGAGCGTGGTGATGCAGCGCTGCTCGGCCGAACTGCTCCACGGCGAAGACCTGGCGGAGGCCGCGGAATGACCGCGCAATTCATTCAATGGGGCATGGACGCCAGCTGGGCATGGTTCCTCGCGACCATCGCGGGCATCCTGCTCATCGCGCTGCCGCTGATGCTGGCCGTCGCAATGATCATCTATGCCGATCGCAAGATCTGGGCGGCGATGGCGCTGCGGCGCGGGCCCAATGTGGTGGGGCCGTTCGGCCTGCTGCAGAGCTTTGCCGACGGGCTGAAGGTGTTCCTGCAGGAAACCATCATCCCTTCGGCGGCGAACAAGGGCCTGTTCCTGATCGCGCCGATCATCACCTTCACGGTGGCGCTGATGGCGTGGGCGGTGATCCCGTTCAATTCGGGCGCGGTGCTGGCGGACATCAACGTCGGCCTGCTCTACGTGCTCGCGATCAGCAGCCTCGGCGTTTACGGGGTGGTGATCGCGGGTTGGGCGTCGAACTCGAAATACCCGTTCTTCTCCGCAATGCGCGCCGCGGCCCAGATGATTTCGTATGAAGTCTCGATCGGGTTCATCCTCATCTGCGTGGTGCTTTACGCCAATTCGTTCAATCTCAACGCGATCGTCGAGGCGCAGCGTGGACACGGCTTTGGGCATCGTCAACGGGTTCGTGTTCAACCTGCTGCTGTTTCCGATGTGGGTCATGTTCCTGATCTCGGGAATGGCGGAGACCGCGCGCGCGCCGTTCGACCTCACCGAGGCGGAGAGTGAGCTCGTCGCCGGCTACCAGACCGAATATTCGAGCATGAGCTTCGCGCTCTACTGGCTCGGCGAATACGCCAACGTGCTGCTGATGTGCGCGCTCAACGCCACGCTGTTCTTCGGCGGCTGGCTGCCTCCGCTCGAGATCGGGTTCCTCTACTGGATCCCGGGCTGGATCTGGCTGTTCGCCAAGATCCTGTTCTTCTTCTTCATCTTCAGCTGGGTGAAGGCGACCGTGCCGCGGTACCGCTACGACCAGTTGATGCGCCTGGGGTGGAAGGTGTTCCTGCCTCTGAGCCTGTCGTTCGTGGTGCTGGTGTCCGGCTGGCTCATGCTGACGAGGTATTCATGACCGTCGCCCATCTCATCAAGTCGTTCACCTTGTGGGAATTCCTCAAGGCCCACGCGCTCACCTTGAAGTACTTCTTCAAGCCCAAGGCGACGATCAACTACCCGTTCGAAAAGAACCCGCTCAGCCCGCGCTTCCGCGGCGAGCATGCGCTGCGGCGCTATCCCAACGGCGAGGAGCGTTGCATCGCGTGCAAGCTGTGCGAGGCTGTGTGCCCGGCGCTGGCGATCACGATCGAGAGCGAACCGCGCGAGGACGGCAGCCGCCGGACCACCCGCTACGACATCGACATGACCAAGTGCATCTTCTGCGGTTTCTGCCAGGAAGCCTGCCCGGTCGATGCCATCGTCGAAGGGCCGAACTTCGAATACGCGACCGAAACGCGGGAGGAGTTGCTTTACGACAAGGCGAAACTGCTGGCCAACGGGGACAAGTGGGAGCGGGCGCTGGCCGCGAACCTTGAAGCCGATGCGCCCTACCGGTAGGGGCCGCGCCGAAGCATGATACAGGTCCTCGCCTTCTACCTTTTCGCCGCGCTGGCGATCCTCTCTGCGGTGTTCGTGATCGTGTCGCGCAACCCGGTCCATTCGGTGCTGTGGCTGATCATGGCGTTCTTCAACGCAGCCGGCCTGATGGTCCTGGCCGGGGCGGAATTCATCGCGATGCTGCTGGTGATCGTTTACGTCGGCGCAGTCGCGGTGCTGTTCCTGTTCGTGGTGATGATGCTCGACATCGACTTTGCCGAACTGCGCGCCGGATTCGTGAAGAATTTCCCGCTTGGACTGCTGATCGCACTGGTTCTGCTGGCGGAGCTGGTGTTCGGCATCGGCGCTTACCGCGCGGGTTCGATCGAGTTGGCCCCGGCGACCGGTGACCAGGTGTCGACCATGGCGGCGAGCAACACCGCCGCGATCGGCCAGGTGCTCTACGGGCAATACCTGTTCCTGTTCGAAAGTGCGGGCATCATCCTGCTGGTGGCGATGATCGGCGCGATCGTGCTCACCCATCGCGAACGCAAGGACAGCCGCCCCCAGGACATCGGCAAGCAAAATCGCCGCCGGCCGCAGGATGCGACCCGCAACGTGAAGCCCGAAATCGGCCAAGGGGTCCAGATATGACTCGGGTGCAACCGTGATCGGCATCGAACATTACATCGTCGTGGGCGCGGTGCTGTTCGTGCTTGGGGTGCTGGGGATATTCCTCAACCGCAAGAACGTGATCGTCATCCTGATGTCGATCGAACTGATCCTGCTGGCGGTGAACATCAACCTGGTGGCGTTCAGCAGCTTCCTGCACGATCTGACGGGCCAGATATTCGCGATGTTCGTGCTGACCGTGGCCGCCGGCGAGGCGGCAATCGGGCTGGCGATCCTGGTCATCTATTTCCGCGGCCGCGGCACCATCGCGGTCGACAGTGTCGACCGGCTGAAGGGATAAGCACCCTTGCATCCGATCATCCTTATCGTGTTCGCGCCGCTGGTTGCCGCGATCGTCGGCGGGTTGGGCAACCGCGCGTTCGGCAACACCGTGGTCAAGTCGCTGACCACCGGGGCGCTGTTCCTGTCGTGCGCACTGAGCTGGCCGATCTTCCTCGGCTTCCTCAACGGCAGCTACGAGGCCAGCGTGGTGCCGGTGCTGCAGTGGGTCCGCTCGGGCGACATGGCGTTCGACTGGGCGCTGCGGGTCGACACGCTGACTGCGATCATGCTGGTGGTGATCACTACGGTTTCGGCGCTCGTCCACCTCTATAGCTGGGGCTATATGGAGGAAGACCCGGATCAGCCGCGGTTCTTCGCTTACCTCAGCCTGTTCACCTTCGCGATGCTGATGCTGGTGACGGCGGACAACCTGGTCCAGATGTTCTTCGGATGGGAAGGGGTCGGCCTTGCCAGCTACCTGCTGATCGGTTTCTGGTTCCGCAAGCCGAGCGCCAACGCCGCCGCGATCAAGGCATTCGTGGTCAATCGCGTGGGTGACCTCGGCTTCATGCTCGGCATCTTCGGCACCTATCTTGTTTTCGGCACCGTCTCGATCCCCGAGATCCTGGCCGCCGCGCCGGGGATGGCGGGCAGCACGATCGGCTTCCTTGGCCACCGCGTCGACACGATGGATGTACTGTGCATCTTGCTGTTCATCGGAGCGATGGGCAAGTCGGCGCAGCTCGGCCTGCACACCTGGCTTCCGGACGCGATGGAAGGCCCGACCCCCGTCTCGGCACTGATCCACGCGGCGACGATGGTGACCGCGGGCGTGTTCATGGTCTGCCGCCTGTCGCCGATGTTCGAAGCCGCGCCCATCGCGCTGATGTTCGTGACCTTCATCGGCGCGGCGACCTGCCTGTTCGCCGCGACCGTGGGCACCACCCAGTGGGACATCAAGCGGGTGATCGCCTATTCGACCTGCTCGCAGCTCGGCTACATGTTCTTCGCCGCCGGGGTGGGCGCCTACAACGCGGCGATGTTCCACCTGTTCACGCACGCCTTCTTCAAGGCGCTGCTGTTCCTGGGCGCGGGCAGCGTGATCCACGCGATGCATCACGAGCAGGACATGCGCTATTACGGCGGGCTGCGCAAAAGCATCCCGCTGACGTTCTGGGCGATGCTGGCGGGAACGCTCGCGATCACCGGCGTGGGCATCTACGAGATCGGCGGTTTCGCCGGCTACCACTCGAAGGACGCCATCCTCGAAGTGTCGTGGGCGCGCGGAACCGAGATGGCGCACTTTGCCTTCTGGCTGGGATCGTTCGCCGCTTTGCTGACGAGCTTCTATAGCTGGCGGCTGATATTCCTGACCTTCTTCGGCAAGCCGCGCTGGGCCGCGAGCGAGCACATCCAGCACGCGGTCCACGGGGACCATCACGATCATCCGGACGAGGAAGACGCCGGCCACGATGTCGCGCACAACGTCCCCGATCCCGCGCATGGCGATGGGACGGCCGGGTATCACCCGCACGAAAGCCCGGTCTCGATGCTGATCCCGCTCGGCGTGTTGTCGCTCGGCGCGATTGCGGCCGGCTATGTGTTCAATCCGCAGTTCCTCAATTCGGCCGAGTTCTGGGGCGGATCGATCTTCTTCAATGAAAACCTGATGCACGCGATGCACGCCGTTCCGGTGTGGGTAAAGCTGACCGCGACGGTGGTGATGCTGATCGGCTTCGGCATCGCCTGGCTCGGCTATATCCGCGACACAGGGATGCCCGAGCGGGCGGCCAAGCAGCTCGGCCCCGTCTACAAATTCCTGTTCAACAAGTGGTATTTCGACGAGCTTTACCACTTCCTGTTCGTGCGCCCGGCGTTCTGGTTCGGTCGCCTGTTCTGGAAGCAGGGTGACGAGGGGATTATCGATCGCTTCGGCCCGAACGGCGCCGCCTGGGTGGTGGCGCAGGGCGCGGTGGGCAACCGCCGGTTCCAGTCGGGATATTTGACTTCGTACGCGCTGTGGATGCTCGTGGGCGTCGTCGCCGCCGTGACCTGGGTGCTTTTCTGATGGGCGGCGTTCCGATCCTTTCGCTGATGCTGCTGGTGCCGCTGGTCGGCGGCATGGCTTGCTTTTTCCTCGATGCGAAGCCCGCGCGAATGGTCGCGCTGGTCGCCACGCTGGTCGATCTGGCGCTGGGCATAGTGTTGTGGGCGAACTACGACATCGGCGGCGCGCAGTGGCAGTTTACCGAGCGCGCGCCCTTGTTCGCGGGTTTCCAGTACGCGCTGGGGATCGACGGCATCGCGCTGTTGCTGATCGTGCTCAGCGTGTTCCTGATGCCGATCTGCATCCTCGCCAGCTGGACCAGCATCGAAAAGCGCGTCGGCGAATACATGGCCGCGTTCCTGTTCATGGAACTGCTGATGATCGGCGTGTTCGCGTCGCAGGACCTGCTGCTGTTCTACATCTTCTTCGAAGCGGGCCTGATCCCGATGTACCTGATCATCGGCATCTGGGGCGGGGCCAACCGGATATACGCGAGCTACAAGTTCTTCCTCTACACGCTGCTCGGATCGGTCGTGATGCTGATCGCCATGCTGTGGATGATCCACGAGGCGCGCACGACCGACATCCCGACGCTGATGCAGTACGATTTCCCGGTACAGGCGCAGACCTGGCTGTGGCTGGCGTTCTTCGCCAGCTTCGCGGTCAAGATGCCGATGTGGCCGGTCCACACCTGGCTGCCCGACGCGCACGTCCAGGCGCCCACTGCGGGATCGGTGATCCTGGCCGGCGTGCTGCTGAAGATGGGCGGATATGGCTTCATTCGTTTCAGCCTGCCGATGTTCCCCGAAGCGAGCGCGCAGCTTGCCTGGATCATCTTCGCGCTCAGCATGATCGCGGTGGTCGTCACGTCGCTGATCGCGCTGGTTCAGACCGATATGAAAAAGCTGATCGCCTATTCCTCGGTCGCGCACATGGCGATCGTCACGATCGGGCTGTTCGCGTTCAACGTCCAAGGCCTTGAAGGGGCCATGATCGTGATGCTTTCGCACGGGCTCGTTTCCGGCGCGCTGTTCCTGTGCGTCGGCGTGATCTACGACCGCCTGCACACCCGCGAGATCGATCGCTACGGCGGCCTCTCCATCAACATGCCCAGGTACGCGCTGTTCTTCATGCTGTTCACGATGGCGAGCATCGGTTTGCCCGGCACCAGCGGGTTCGTCGGCGAATTCCTCAGCCTTGCAGGGATTTACCAGATTTCGAGCTGGGTCACTCTGGTGTGCACCACCGGTATCATTCTGGGTGCGGCCTATATGCTGTATCTTTATCGCCGCGTTGCCTTCGGGGTGCAGAAGAATGCCGACGCGGCGGCGATGGCGGATCTCAGCCTGCGTGAATGGGTCATGCTGGCGCCGATCGCGGCAGCGGTGTTGTGGATGGGTGTCTATCCCGAAAGCTTCCTCGCTCCGATGCGCAAGGATATCGCCGCGCTCGATGCGCGTCTGGCGCGAGCCGCTCCCGCGGGCGACAGCGCTGTCGCTGCCCCTGAAAAGGGTCACGCACGCACGCATGCCGCGAATGCGGTGGCTCATCATGAAGCCGGGGAGGGGGAGGCCCACTAATGGACTTCGCTCATTCGCTGCGGTTGATCGCGCCCGAGGAAATCCTCAGCGTCGGCGGTCTTATCCTCCTGGTTGCCGCTGCCTGGCTGGGTGACAAGGCCAGCCGCGCGATCTCGATCGGCGCAGTGGTGGTAATCGGGGCGGCTGCCGCACTCACCGTCCCGGTCCTCTGCTCCGGGTCGATGGGCGCCGATAGCCAGGCGTTCTTCGGCCAGATGCGGGTCGATGCATTTTCGGCATTCGCGAAATTGCTGATCTACCTTGCCGCCGCCGCCAGCTTGATGATCGCCCCCCGGTTCTTCGACCGCTGGAAGGCGATGAAGGCCGAATACCCGGTGCTGGTGCTGTTCGCGGTGCTGGGCATGGGAATCATGGTTTCGGCCGGCGACCTGATGACGTTGTACATCGGGCTCGAGATGAACAGTCTTGCGGCATACGTGCTGGCGGCGTTCCTGCGGGTCGACGGGCGATCGGAAGAGGCAGGGCTCAAGTATTTCGTGCTTGGCGCGCTCGCCAGCGGAATCCTGCTCTACGGAATGAGCCTGACGTACGGCTTCACCGGGACCACCAGCTTTGCAGGCATCCGCGCTGCGCTTGCCGGCGATCTGTCGACCGGCGCGCTGTTCGGGTTGATCTTCGTGCTCGCGGGCCTCGCGTTCAAGATTTCGGCGGTGCCGTTCCACATGTGGACCCCGGACGTCTACGAAGGTGCGCCGACCCCGGTGACGATGTTCTTTTCGACCGCACCCAAGGTGGCTGCGATCGCGCTGACCATGCGCGTCGCGCTCGATGCGTTCGGGCCACAGGCTGACGCGTGGCGCCAGGTAGTGGTGTTCGCCTCGCTCGCCTCGATCGTGGTCGGCGCGCTGGGCGCGATCGGGCAGGACAATATCAAGCGCTTGCTGGCCTATTCCTCGATCAACAACGTCGGATTCATCCTCGTCGGCCTGGCGGTCGCCACTCAGGCCGGCGCGTCGGCGATGCTGGTGTACCTGGTGATCTACGTCGCGATGTCGATTGGCAGTTTCGTCGCGGTGCTGATGCTGCGCGACGAGGATGGCAACCAGATCGAATCGATCGCCCAGATGGCGGGTCTGTCGCGGACGCGGCCGTTGCTTGCCTGGTGCCTGCTGCTGCTGATGTTCAGCCTCGCAGGCATCCCGCCGCTGTTCGGTTTCTGGGGCAAACTGGTGGTGTTCCGCGCGGCGGTCGACGGGGGCATGCTCGCGCTGGCGACGCTGGCGATCGTCGGCAGCGTGATCAGCGCGTATTATTACCTGATGATCGCCAAGACGATGTTCTTCGACGAACCGGCGGACAAGGTTCGGGGTCGAAACGATGGGGCGCACTGGGCGCTGCTGATCGCCGCCACCGTTTTCAATTCGCCGCTTGGCTACCTGCTCACCGGCTTGCTCGACACGCTGGCCGGAAAGGCGAGCGCGGCGCTCTTCCTGGCCGCTTGAGCCATCCCCGGCTGAAATTCGTCGCCGAAACCGGCTCGACCAATGCCGACCTCGCCGCCGCTTCGCGTAATGGTGATCGTCTGGGCGAGGGTCATTGGCTGATCGCCGATCGGCAGACCGCCGGTCGCGGGCGGCAAGGTCGCGCGTGGTTCGATGGCGCGGGCAACTTCATGGGATCGACCGTGGTGTGTCCCGGCCCGCATGATCCGCCCGCGTCGACGCTGGCGCTGATGGCCGGACTTGCGCTGTACGAAACGGTAGCGCCACTGCTCGCAGATCCGTCCGCGCTCTCGCTCAAGTGGCCCAACGACCTTCTCATCGGCCGCGCAAAGCTGGCCGGCATTCTGCTCGAGCGCGAGGGCGAGGTGGTCATCTGCGGCATCGGCGTCAATCTCTCGGCCGCGCCGACGGTCGACGGTCGCGAAACGACTGCGCTGGCCGCGCTCGGCCCGGCGCCGGATCGCGACGATTTCGCAAGCGACCTGGCCGTGGTGTTCGATCGCGAGCTTCATCGCTGGCGAACCGTCGGCATCGAGCCGATGCTGCGCCGCTGGCAGGCGGTCGCCCATCCCGCAGGCACGCCGCTGACCGTGCACGAACCGGCCGGCGCCATCGTAACGGGCCGGTTCGCCGGTCTCACACCCGATGGTTCGCTGTCGCTACGCTTGGAAGACGGAACAACCCGGACTATCCACGCCGGCGACGTCTCGCTCGGCTGAAGGAAACTGCCCATGCTGCTCGCCGCCGATGTCGGCAATACCAACGTGGTCTTCGCGCTGTTCGACGGCCGCGAGATCAAGGCCCGCTGGCGGATCGCCACCGATGCCCGCCGGACCGGTGACGAATACGCGGTGTGGCTTCTCCAGCTGCTGGCCATCGAAGGGTATGATCGCGAGGACGTGACCCGGATCATCGTCGGCTCGGTGGTCCCACGCGCGGTCCACAACATCACCGTGCTGGCGGAGAAATACTTCAAGATCACCCCCCTGATCGCTGGGGAAGGCGCGGCGGAGTGGGGTTTTGCGGTCGATGTCGACGAGCCCCGCTCGCTTGGCGCCGACCGTGCGCTCAATGCGATCGCGGCGCACGCGAAGTACGATGGCGACCTGATCGTGGTCGACTTCGGCACCGCTACGACTTTCGACGCGATTGATTTTTCGGGCGCCTACAAGGGCGGGATCATCGCCCCGGGGATCAACCTGTCGCTAGACGCACTGGTCGGCAACACCGCCAAGCTGCCCCGCATCGCGATCGAGGCACCGCGCGGGAACAGCGTGATCGGCACCAACACCGAAGATCAGATGCTGATCGGGGTCTACTGGGGATACGTCGCGATGATGGAAGGCCTGATTGCCCGCATGCGCGAGGAAATAGGGCGGCCCGCGCGGGTCGTCGCGACCGGGGGCCTCGCGATCCTGTTCGACCAGCACACCACGATCTTCGACGCGGTCGATTCCGACCTGACGCTCGACGGCCTGGCGATCCTGGCGGCGAGGAGCGCGACTTGAAAAAGGATTTCACACCCGAAGACGAATTGCTGTTTCTCGCGCTGGGGGGATCGGGCGAGATCGGCATGAACGTCAATCTCTATGGTTGTCAGGGCAAGTGGCTGATGGTCGACCTGGGTATGACCTTCAGCGGCAACGAGTATCCCGGTGTCGACTTGGTGTTCGCCGATCTCGAGTTCATCGAGGATCGGGCGGACAAGCTGGTCGGCGTAGTGCTGACTCACGCGCACGAAGACCACATCGGAGCGGTGCCGTATTTCGCCGCGGAATTGGGCGTGCCGCTCTACGCCACGCCGTTCACCGCTGATCTCGTGCGTCGCAAGCTTGCCGAGGCGGGGCTGGTCGACAAGATCGAGTTGAACGTGATCGAGCACAACGACAGCTTTGCGCTCGGCCCGTTCGATATCTCCTATCTCCCGCTCGCGCACTCGATTGCGGAAGGCCACGCGCTGCTGATCGACACCGCGTACGGACGGGTGTTCCACACCGGCGACTGGAAGCTCGACGAGGAGCCGATCATCGGCGAGCCAACCACCGAAGAGGAACTGTGCGAGATCGGCGACGAAGGCGTGCTCGCGCTCGTGTGCGATTCGACCAACGTGTTCAATCCGGAGGCAAGCGGCTCTGAAGGCGCGGTCTACCGTGCGCTGCACGATGAAGTCGCCAAGTGGGATGGTCGGCGAGTCCTGGTGACGACCTTTGCCAGCAACGTCGCGCGGCTGCACACACTGGGCGCGGTGGCGCAAGCAAGCGGCCGCCAGCTATGCGTTGCCGGCCGTTCGCTCGACCGCATGATCGAGGTGGCGCAGGACAACGGCTACCTGGCCGATTTCCCCGAGGTGATCGATTTCGACACGGCGATGGGCCTGCCGCGCGGCGAAGTGCTGATTGTCGCCACCGGCGGGCAGGGCGAGCCGCGCGCCGCGCTCGCGCGGGTAGCCGAAAAGCAGCACCCGATCGAACTGTCCGCAGGCGACGTGGTGCTGTTTTCGAGCCGGCAGATTCCCGGCAACGAAATATCGGTCGGACGCATCCAGAACCTGCTCGCGGATCGCGGTATCGTGGTGGTGACCGATCGGCAGAGCGCAATCCACGTCTCGGGTCATCCCGGCCGCCCCGAGCTCGAAGCGCTCTACAGCTGGCTGCGCCCGCAGATACTGGTCCCGGTTCATGGCGAGATTCGCCACATGAGCGAACAGGCCCGGCTCGGGCTGTCTCGCGGGATCCCGCAGGCGGTGGTACAGAAAAATGGCGATCTGATCCGCATCGCGCCCGGCAAGCCGGGCAAGCTCGCCGAAGTGCGCGCGGGAAGGCTGATCCTGGATGGCGACATCATCGCGCCCGCCGATGGCGAGGCGATCGCGATGCGCCGCCGGATTTCGCGTGAAGGGCTCGTGATTGTCGCGCTGGGACCCAAGGGGAACGCGCAAGTCGACAGCGTGGGGCTGCCGCTCGACGAAGACTACGATGCGTTTATCGCGGAAACTCAGGCCGACGTGGTCAAGGCCATCGGTAGCCTGAAGGGTAATGCCGCGCGCGACAGCGCCAGCGTGATCGAGGCCGCGCGCCTCGCCGCACGACGCGCCGCGACCCGCTGGAGCGGCAAGCGGCCGCAGGTACGTGTCTTGCTGGCAGGAGGCTGAGCACGATGGAGTGGAGTTCGATCGTTGCGATCTACTTCCTGTTCTGGGTCGCCAGCGCGTTCATCCTGCTGCCTTTCGGGGTCAAGACGCACGAGGAGCTGGGAATCGAGAAGATACCCGGCCAGGCTGACAGCGCACCGGGCAATTTCCGCCCCAGGCTATTGCTGCTGCGCGCGACGATCCTGTCGATATTGCTGACCGCGATTTACGTCGCCAACTACGTCTACGGCTGGATCACCCCCGACACGATATTGAACCTGTTCTAGCAGGTCAGTCGCGCAGTCGTTCGATCGCCTGCGCCAGCGCGACATAGAGCTTGCCCATGTCGCTGCTCAGCAGCGTCACGCCGATCGCGTGACCGTCGCGGGTCGACAGCATCGACCGCAGCATCGCTTCGAAATCGTGGATGTAGCGGCTGACATGCTCGCGGAATTCGCTGTCGCTCTCGAACAGGTCGGCGATTTCCCGCGCCTGGGTATTGTCGATCAGGCGAACCGCTCGGCGAGTGAAGATGCCGCGGTCTCCGCGCAGGTAGCTCGCCCACGCGGTATCGGTAACGTCGCTCGACAGGGCCTTGGCGATGTCGATCGCGTTGGAATTCAGGCTCTCGGTGATCAGCGCGACGCGGCGCGAGAAATCGGTGTCGACCTGCTCCTCGGCCCGTTGACGCGCATGCGCGACCCGGCTTTCGAGATTGCCCGCGAGTTCGTTGACCCGCGCGAGCTGGTCACGCAACTGAACCGCCGCCTCGCGTCCGGCGCCCGCCGCACGGGCGGCGCTGTCATCGAGCTCGGCCATCGCGGTGCCGACTTTGGCCTGCAATGCCCGGTCGATCGCGCTTGCGGCTTCGCTGCCGATTCGCGTCGCCAGCGCCTCGATCTGGCCGGCGCTGTCGGTCTCGAGCGTCGAGAGCGCAGTCCGCGCTGACGTCTCCAGTGTCGCGATTGCCTCACGCAGCGGACCCTGCACTTCGGCAGACGCGCTCCGGCTATCCTGCGCCAGGCTCTCGAGCTGGGCGCGCAGTTCGGCCACGCGATCACCATTGGCGGAGTGAGCGGCGGCTATCTGCCCCTGCAAGGCCTTGAGATCGCCCATGGCGGACGCGCTGTCGCGAGTGGCGGTGATGACGTATTCGGACAATTCGCGACTGCGCTCGCTCGCGGCACCCAGCATCGTGCCGAGCTTCTCGCCCCGCTCTCCCAGTTCGTCGAGCCGCTGCTCGGCGTTTCCGAGAGCTGCGGGTAAATCGGTGCGCGTGTGTTCGGCGCTAGCGCGGATCAATTCGAGCAGGCGGACGCTCGCGTCGGTCAACTCGGCGACCGCGCGATCGCTGTCGGCCAGCGCGTCCCGGCTGGCGGAAAGACGGGCGGCAAGCGCATCGATCGACGCAGTGAGCGCGCCTTCCGCTTCGCGTCCTTGGCCCGCCGCACGCTCCATCTCGCTGCCCAGCGTTTCAAGCTTCGCGCCGATCTCGGCGCTTTGTTCAACCAGGTGTTCCGAGTGGACCGCATGGGCCGCGCGGCGGTCGGCAATGGCCGCGTCCAGCTCGGCAAGGCGCGCTTGCGTGTGCTCGATCTGCGTCGCGGCCAGCTGGCCGGCCTCGGCACGCCGCTTCTCGACTTCGCTAACGAACATCGCGTGCGATTCGGTAAGCTTGCTATCGACCAGCTCGGCTTCCTCGCGGATCAGCCGCAGCCGGTCGACCGCGCCGGCCTTGGCGGCGTTGTCGATTCCCTCAACCTGGCGGATTGCTGCTTCGAGGTCCGCCTTCATCGCGTCGAGCCGCTTGCTCCAACCCGTCAGGGCATCGCGCTCGATCGCGGTGAGGCCGCTACCGACGGTGGCGGCCCCATCGCGCAGTGCGCCAAGACGCGCCTGAAGCGATTTGAGCAGTTCTTCTTCCTGCGTTTCGAGCGCCTGCGCGGCCTCGGCGACTTCATCCCGCAGGCGATCGGCGCGGTGGCGCATTGCAGCCAGCGCGTCGACTTCGCGCCCGTCCAGTTCGGTGCGGAAGGCATCGCTCTTGTCGCGCAGGGTGGTGAAACGGGCACCGGCGATTTCGTCGAGCTGGAGAGCCTGAGCGTTGAAACCGGCGATCGCGGCGTCGACTTTGGCCTGGAGCGATGCCACCTGGCGTTCGCTCGCCTGGCCGAATTCATTCAGCCGGTTGAACCCTGCAACCATTTCGGCCAGCTGCGAATGGGCGGTGTTGCCCGCATTGCCGATCTGGTTCGACACATCGCGCGCAGCATTGGCGATGACCGGCAGGTCATCGCGCAGCTTGTCCATATTGGACAGTGCGGTGCGGCTGACCCCCGCAATCGCCTCAACTTGCGTTCCGTTGTCACGCACCAGTCCCTGGAGCCGGTCGGCGTGTTCCGACAGCCTCTGAGTCGCGATGCGTCCCAGTGAATCGAGTTCGAGCGCCTGCGCGGCAAGGAACTCCCGCGCGAGGCTGAGTTCGCGATTGACCGCCGAGAGTCGCGTTTCGAGTGCCGCGCTTTCGTTACGCAACGAAACCGCCACATCGCCGAAGCGGCCCGCTTCGCGACGGCTGTTGCGCATCGCAAGCAGCCATAGAGTGATAACCAGCAGGGCCGGGACCGACCAGTCGACGATCAACTGCGACGCGTCCAGCGGAGTAAATCCAGCGCGCAACTGTGCCCAGTGCGCCCAACCGAAGAATGCGGTCCAGCCGGCCAACACGAGCAACGCGGCAGCGGGCGCCAGTGGGAAGCGGCGGCGAGGGGCGGGGGCGTCCCACTCCTCTTCGTAAGCCGGCTCTTCGGCCCAGCTTTCGTCGAGCGTCAACGGCTCTTCGTCGTGCGCGACGTGTGTGTCAGGCGCCTGCGCGCCGCTTTCGGACCCGATCGCCCGAATGTGTGAACCCCCGCTCATGGTTTATGAAATACACCAAAGGGGTATGGTTAAACAGTCTCTTAATGGGATCGCGGTTATCGCGATCGACGATGGCATACGAACAGGGTGCATTCGATGCGACTTTGGCGGCGGCGGCGGGACACGATCCGTCGCTGCTGGCAGAGCTGCGGGCGGCGTTCGGTGAGAGCCTCGATCGCCATCTCGACCTGCTGCGGCGGGCCCGCTGCGACGGCAATTGGACGGTCGCTGCGCAACGCCTCAAGGGTCTGGCGGCAAGCTTTCACGCCGGCGAGCTGATAGAGCTGGCGGACGAGGCCGTGGCGGGCGCACCGGGAGATCCCACGGTGATCAAACGGATCGAGCGTTTCCGCGACCGTTTCGTCGCTCGCTAACGTTCCGCAGAGCTAGCCAACCGACCGGCCACGCCCTAGTTCGGCCCTGAACGGGCGGAAGGGTTGCTGGCATTGCGCATTGCGCTGATTTCGATGGCGGGAAGCGGCGGGGGCGCGGTGCGCCTGGCCGGGCGCTCGATCGCGTGGCACCAGTTGCAGGCCGCAATCGCGCTCGCGTGCGAGCGTATCGTTTGCCTTGCCGAGGCTCCGGGACCCGAGCTCGCCGAGCTCCAGCGCGAAACCGAGCGCCGCGGCGCCACCTTTCACGCGGTCGCGCATCACCGCGCGCTGTCGGGATTGGTGGGCGCGGCCGATACGCTGCTGGTATTCGCGCCGGGCGTGTTGCCTGACCGCGAGTGGCTGGCACAGGCGTTTGGCGGCCGTGCTGGTGTGGCGGTGCTGCCCGCCGAGGGCGCGGTCGAGCAGGGGTTCGAACGGATCGACCGTGATCGGGCGTGGGCCGGCGTACTTGCGACGCGCGGCGATGCCGTCGAGGCGCTGGCGGCGCTGCCACCGGACGCTGATCCGGTGGGCGGATTGCTGCGCGTTGCCCTCCAGCGCGGTGCCGGCGGGGTCGCGGTTCCCGACAAATGGCTGGACGACGGACGCTGGGCTCTTGTTGCCAGCCCGGCCGCCGCGTCGCGCTATCAGGCCGGCTGGTATCTGCGCCACGTTCCCTCGCCGGGATACGATCGGCCGGCCGCCGCGCTGGCCCATCGCGTCGCCCGGACATTGGTCGAACGGGTCAGTAACGCCAGCCAGGCCGCCAGTGCATTGCTCGGCGGCGGCGCGCTGGTCGCTCTCGCGAGCGCGATCGGTGGCTATTTCGGGCACACCGGTGCGGGTATCGCCGGTCTCGCTATCTCCAGCGCACTGTTCGCAGTCGGCAACGCGCTTGCCCGCCTGGCGCGTGCCGGGACTGGCGAAAGCCAGCGTCAGTGGGTCGTCGAGGCCCGTCGAGCGATGCTCGACGTGTCACTTGTGGTCATTGCAGCCAGTCCCGGTGCGTTCGAGGGCTGGACTGCGGTGTTTTCCGCCCTGGTGCTGGTCGCGGTCGTGCGCCTTGCCCATGAACCGCTCGCGCCGCGTCCGGTGCGGCCACTATCCGATCGCACGCTGGTCTTCGCGCTGCTGGCCTTCGCGGCCGCCGTGGGGCTGCTTGTGCCCGGATTGGCGGTATTGTCCTTGGTGGGATTGGCGTTGCGCTTATTTTGGCCTGCGAAAAGCAGCTAACGCAGGTTTAACCACGGCCTGCTAGGGCCAGCGCGATGAACGACGCGGTCATGCCCTCATCTTCCGAAGCCCCGGTGGAGGCGATGCTGCGCGACGAGCTGGCGCGGGCTGACATCGTGCTGGGCACGATCGGGCCGGTGCTGGATCACCTGCTGGCCAACCATGACCATTCGCTGTTCAGCGACGAGATCGTCAGCCGGGTCCGCGGCATGGTCGGCGATCTTGCCCGCCAGATGCTGAGCGCACAGGCTGAAGCTGCCGAGATCCCCGATCCCCGAGGATTCGCCGAGCGCGGCCATGCGGCGCTGTCGACCGCGTTGCTGACCGTCGAACGACTGGTGGCGCACTGCCACGTTCTCGCGCTCGAATGGCAACTGACTGCGCGGCTGGAGGCCCGCCACGCACTCGACCCTATTCTGTCGCCTTTGCTGCAAGCCTTGATCGCTTCGGACGATGCGCCCACCGCCTCGACCGCAATGGCCGCGCTGGCCGCGCAGGCGCGCTTCGTCCAGCGCCAACGGCGAATGGAGCTGCCGCTCGGCGAGTTGCCGGCCGACTTGTTCCACCAGGTCCTGACCATCTGGCTCGAACAGGTGGCCGATGACGACGTGCCAGCAGCCACGCAGGCAGCGGCGGCCCTGCGTGATGATTACGACGAGAGCGCTGGCCGCCTCGGATTGCTCGCGCGACTGGTCCATACGATGGGTGCGGGTGCGCTGGCGGCGCTGTCGATTAGCCATGCCGGCAGCGCCATTTTCCTCACCGCGCTGGCCGAAGCTTCGCGCCAGACCCGCGATATGTTGGTGATCGCGACCAACGACCGACAATTGGTGCGGCTGGCGCTCGCCTTGCGCGCGGCAGGCCTCAAGCAGAAGGCGATCGAAGAACAGTTTCTGACCATTCATCCCGACATCGCCTTGCCTGAACGGTTCGAGGACCTGCGCACGGACCGTGCGCTGGCTCTGCTTGGCGCGTCGACACGGGCATCGGGGGCCTGATCGTGGCACCTGACAAAGTAGTGCTCGCGCGCGCCCGCACTGACGGCGAGGATCGTCTGGTCGAGGCTGACGAACTCATCGCCGGGCTCCAGCGGCGCTGCGGCGGTGAACTGCCGGGGACGGTCGCGGTGCCGCAATTGCTCGAAGTCGTGCGCAAGTCGCGCACGATCGGGCTCAAGCTCGCGCGGACGATCATCGCACTCGATGGCGATGAAACGGTACGTGCGTGGGTCGAGATCGCACCCGAAGGACCGGCGGGCGAGGGCGGTTGTTCGATCGCTGTCGGCGCATGGTCGAGCTCGCCGAATCCGGCCGAACCTGATGAGACATCCGCGGCGCGCAGGATTGCGATCGATCGCGAACTGGCGGAACTGAGCGCGCGCCTGGATCCATCGCAAATTCCTGTCGCGGTGGATACCGACGCGCCCGATCTGGCCGAACTGGCGAAAGCCATGCGCGAGGGGCGGGATCGCCCTTGGAGCGATTTCGTGACTTTTCCCGAACTTGCCCATCGCCAACCCCTTCACTGGCGCCTGCTCGACGGTGCCCGCTGTCTGGCCGAAGGCTCGGACCGAACGTGGACGGTTTCGCTGGTTCCGTTAGGGCGTCCCGAGCCCGGCAGCGCCGGTTTCGAGCTTTTGCTGCTGGCCGACGCTCCGCTACCCGAAGTGTCGTGCGCGCCGTCGACCGATGTGCCGCTTTCGCCCGCGATCGGCCGTGAACTGACGCCGGTCCTGCGCCAGCCGATCGCTCGCATCATCGCCAACGCGGAAACGATCCGCGCGCGCCTCGCCGGTCCCTTGGCTGACGAATACAGCAATTACGCCGCAGACATCGCTTCGGCGGGCCAGCATCTTCTGTCGCTTGTCGAGGACCTGTCCGATCTCGAAGCGGTCGAAGCGGACGATTTCGTCACCGCGCCCGACCAAATCGATTTGGCGGATGTTGCGCGCCGCGCGGTTGGCATCCTGGGAGTTCGTGCTCGGAGCAAGAGCATCACGCTGGTCGCGCCGGGTGATGGCGAAAGCCTGTCGGCAACTGGCGAATTCCGCCGCGTTTTGCAGATCCTTCTCAATCTGGTCGGAAACGCGATCGCCTATTCGCCCGCCGGTTCGCGGGTCGCGCTTTCGCTACACCAAGACGCAAGCGCGGCGCGCATCACCGTGTCCGACCAGGGACCGGGCCTTTCAGCCGACCAGGTTGGCAAGGTGTTCGATCAGTTCGAACGCCTCGGGCGCAGCGGAGACGGGGGATCGGGTCTCGGTTTGTATATCTCGCGCAAACTCGCGCGCGCGATGGGCGGAGACCTGACGGTTGCCAGTACGCCTGAGGAAGGCGCGCGTTTTACGCTGCAGTTGCCGGCCGCGCGCTAGGCGCGGCGGCGGCTACCCCACCAGAACAACAAGATGCCGATGAGAACGGTGATCGAACCGTAGAGGGCCCACGACCGGTCCGCGAGCATGAAACTGTCCGCGGGCCACATCACCAGGCCCAGTCCCTGCAATGCCCACAATCCCCCGGAAAGCACCAGCGCCACACCGAGGATCTGCGCTAGTAGCCTGAGCGCGCGCATCTCAGCGTTCGCCCACCGGCCGGTAGTCGCGCTGCGTCGGCCCGGTGTAGAGCTGGCGCGGACGGCCGATCACTTGCGCGGGATCGGAGATCATCTCGTTCCACTGCGCGACCCAGCCGACCGTACGGGCGAGCGCGAACAGCGCGGTGAACATGGTGGTCGGGAACCCGATCGCCGACAGGATCACGCCGGAATAGAAGTCGACGTTCGGGAACAGCTTCTTCTCGATGAAATAGTCGTCCTTCAACGCCAGTTCCTCGAGCCGCAGTGCGGTTTCGAACAGCGGGTCGTTCACCTTCAGCGCATCGAATACCTCGCGCACGGTCTTCTGCATCACCGTCGCGCGGGGGTCGTAGTTCTTGTACACCCGGTGCCCGAAACCCATCAGCCGGAAAGGGTCATTCTTGTCCTTCGCACGCTCGATATAGTGCGGGATCTTATCCGGCGTACCGATCTCGCGCAGCATGTTGAGCGCCGCTTCGTTGGCGCCCCCGTGCGCTGGACCCCACAGGCAGGCGATGCCCGCTGCGATGCAGGCGAATGGGTTGGCACCAGAAGAGCCGGCCAGCCGCACGGTCGAGGTCGATGCGTTCTGCTCGTGATCGGCGTGGAGGATGAAAATGCGGTCCATCGCCTTCTCGACCGCGGGAACGACCTCGTACGGTTCGGCGGGGACGCCGAAGGTCATGCGCAGGAAGTTGCCGGTATAGCTCAGCGAATTGTCAGGATAGAGGAACGGCTGACCGACCGAATATTTGTACGCCATTGCCGCGATCGTCGGCATCTTGGCGATCAGCCGGTGGCTGGCGATGGTGCGCTGGACCGGGTCGGAGATGTCGGTGCTGTCATGGTAGAAGGCGCTCAATGCGCCGACCACGCCGCACATGATCGCCATCGGGTGCGCATCGCGCCGAAACCCGCGAAAGAACGACGCGAGCTGCTCGTGCAGCATCGTATGGCGGCTGATGGTGTAGGTGAAATCGTCCAGTTCGGCCTTCGACGGCAGCTCGCCATTGAGCAGCAGGTAGCTGACTTCCATGAAGCTGGATTGTTCGGCGAGTTGACCGATCGGGTACCCGCGATGGAGCAGCACGCCCTCGTCGCCGTCGATGTAGGTCAGCGCGCTCTCGCAGCTGCCGGTCGACTTGTAGCCTGGATCGTAAGTGAACGCGCCGGTCTGGCCGTACAGCTTGCGGATATCGATCACCTCGGGACCGACGCTACCCTCGAGCACGGGAAGCTCGATGGTCTTGTCGTTGTAGGTCAGGGTGGCCTGCTTGTCCGCCATGTTCGGTCTCCTTAGTTTTGCTGAGCCGCCTCGGCCGAGGTCGCCTGCGCGTCAAGTCGCGCCAGCGATTCCTCACGCCCGAGAAGGGCCAATACGTCGAAAATTCCGGGTGAAGTGGTCGTTCCGGTCAAGGCGGCACGCATCGGCTGTGCGAGCTTGCCGAGCCCCAGCCCCAGCTCTTCGGCGAATGCCTTGAGGTTGGCTTCGAGCGATTCGACCGTCCAGTCGGTTTGGGTTTGCAATCGGGCAGAAATATTTGCCAGCAGCGCGCGTGCCTCCGGAAGCTCGACCAGCGCGGCGGCCTTTTCGTCGAGGGTGAGCGGACGGACCTTGAACAGGAACGCGGCACCCGCAGCGAGCTCGTCGAGGTCTTTCGCACGCAGTTTAAGCTGGGGCATCGCCTCGGTCAGCAGAGCGATGTCGGCCGCCGGACCGATACGTCGAGCCACCAGTTCGGCGAGCCGGGTGTCGGCCGCCTCGCGGATGTAATGGCCGTTGAGGTTCTGAAGCTTCTTGAGATCGAAGCGCGACGGGCTCCGGCCGACTCCGGCGAGGTCGAACAGTTCGATCGCCTCGTCACGGGTGATTTCTTCGCGGTCGCCGTGACCCCAGCCGAGACGGAGCAAATAGTTGAACAGCGCTTCGGGCAGGATGCCGAATTCGTCGCGATAAGTCTCCGCGCCGAGCGCACCGTGGCGCTTCGACAGCTTGGCGCCATCGGCGCCGTGGATCAGGGGGATGTGCGCGTAGACCGGTTGCGGCCAGCGGCCCTCGACCGCGTCCATCGCGTGGTAAATCGGCAACTGACGGAACGCGTTGTTGAGATGGTCGTCGCCCCGGATCACATGAGTGACCCCCATATCGTGATCGTCCACCACCACCGCGAGCATGTAGGTGGGTGTGCCGTCGGCGCGCAGCAGAACGTAATCGTCCAGCTCTTCGTTACGGACGGTAACATGGCCCTGGACCACATCCTCGATCGCGGTTTCGCCCGTCTCGGGGGTCCGCAAGCGGACAACGAACGGCGCGCCCGCGGGTGCCTCGGCCGGATCACGATCGCGCCAGCGGCCATCGTAGCGCAGAGGCTGGCGGGCAGCGCGTTGCGCCTCGCGCATCGCCTCGAGTTCCTCGGGCGTGGCGAAACACTTGTAGGCGTGACCGGCGGCGAGGAGCTGGTTGGCCACTTGCGCATGGCGCGCGGCGTTGGCCGACTGGAACACCGGCGGCGCGTCGTAGTCGAGGCCAAGCCACGACAGGCCATCAAGGATTGCGTCAATCGCTTCGCTGGTGCTGCGCTTGTGGTCGGTATCCTCGATCCGCAGCAGCGCCTTGCCGCCGTGATGGCGTGCGAACAACCAGTTGAACAAGGCGGTTCGGGCGCCGCCGATGTGCAGGAATCCGGTCGGCGAGGGGGCAAAGCGGGTGACCACTTGTCCGCTAGCGCTTGCCATCCGAAATCGCTTCCTTATCCAACAGTTGCATGGCGACCCGCACTGCGCCGCTCGTGCCGTTGGACGGCGACCAAGACGATGCTGCAATGCAGCAGCAGTCTTGGCGTAAGGCACGACGATTGTCCAGTCTCGCCGACTTCGCGGAAGCGTGGCTCGAGCGGGCGGGGTTCGATCGCGCACCATGGCTGGCCATCGCGCTGGCGGGCGGGATCGTGGCGTGGTTTGCGCTTCCGGGCGCGACCTGGTGGCTGGCCGCGATCGGGGCGTGCGTTCTCATTGCGATCGCGATGAGCGCGCGAGGAGATAGGCACGGCCACCTCCGCCGGGCAGTTACTGCGGCCGCACTGCTGATCGCGTTCGGAATTGCGCTGGTGTGGTTCCGTTCGGCGATGGTCGGCGCCGCTCCGATCCAGCGGCCGCAAATGATCTGGCTTGAGGGGCGCGTGCTCGAGCGGGAGAACCAGCCGGCCGAGCAGCGGGTAAGGCTGATCGTGGCCTATCGCGATGCCGATGCAGGTTTTGCGCGCAAGGTGCGGGTCAACGTACCGCTCGGGCAGGTCGGTCCGCGATTGACCGAAGGGGCGCTCGTCCGCTTGCGCGCGCGGTTGATGCCGCCGGGGCCGCCGATGGTGCCGGGCGCTTACGACTTTGCGCGTACCGCTTGGTTTTCCGGACTTGCCGCGACCGGCAGTGCGATTGGACCGGTCGAACTGATAGAGCCGGGCCGCGCAGGGGGCACACTGGCGGCAACCCAGCGGTCGCTATCTGCGCACGTTCACGGCCAGTTGGGCGGTTCGGCCGGAACGATCGCATCGGCATTCGCCAGCGGTGACCGCGGCGGCATCTCGACTGCCGACGAAGATGCGATGCGGGATGCGGGGCTCACGCATCTGCTGTCGATCAGCGGTTTGCACGTGAGCGCAGTGATAGCGTGCATATATTTTCTCGCGCTGCGCCTGCTCGCGCTGTGGCCCTGGCTCACCCTGCGCGTCCGACTGCCGCTCGTCGCGGCGGCATGCGGGGCCGGTGCGGGGATCGCTTATACCCTGCTGACTGGCGCCGAGGTGCCCACGGTGCGCAGTTGCGTCGGCTCCCTTCTGGTGCTGGGCGCGCTTGCGCTTGGACGCGAGCCGTTATCACTGCGAATGGTCGCGGCGGCAGCAGTAGTAGTGATGCTGGTCTGGCCCGAAGCGGTGGTCAGTCCCGGCTTTCAAATGAGCTTTGCGGCGGTGATCGCCATCGTCGCCTTGCACGAGGCGGCGCCGATCCGTGCATTCCTTGCACCTCGCGAGGAAGCCGCGATGATGCGGATCGGACGCCGCACGGCGATGCTGCTGCTTACCGGATTCGTCATCGAGCTGGCCTTGATGCCGATCGTCCTGTTCCATTTTCATCGCGCGGGATTCTACGGCGCACTGGCGAATGTCGTGGCGATCCCGCTGGTGACGTTTGTCACGATGCCATTGATCGGCGTGGCGCTTTTGTTCGATCTGGCTGGCCTGGGCGCGCCGGTCTGGACGTTGGTGGGCGCGTCGCTCGACCTGATGTTGGCGATCGCACGCTTCACCGCCGCGCAACCCGGCGCGGTCAGACTGATGCCGCAAATGGGCGCCGGGACGTTCGCCTTGTTCGTCATGGGCGGATTGTGGATCGCATTATGGCACGGGCGGCGCAGACTGTTTGGCTTCGTTCCGGTACTCGCCGCCACGACGATGCTGGCCGTTACTCCCGTGCCCGACGTTCTGGTGTCCAGCGACGGCCGCAATGTCGGTATCTCGGGCGAGGGCGAACGCCTGCTCATCCTGCGTGAAGGGCGGAGCGATTTCGCCCGCGATAATCTGCTCGAACTGGCTGGGAAGAGCGGGCGTCCGGTCACCCTCGAGGATTGGCCGGGCGCTCGGTGCAGCCGAGACTTCTGCTCGTTGACCCTCGATCGTGCCGGGCGCGCGTGGCACCTGCTGATGGGACGAAGCCGAGCGCGGATCGAAGAACGCGCGCTCGCCGCGGCGTGTGACCGGGCCGACGTGGTCATCGCCGACCGCTGGCTACCGTCGAGTTGCCGCCCGCGCTGGCTCAAGGCCGATCGCGGGTTCCTTGAAGAACACGGGGGGCTCGCGCTTTACCTGGCCAATGAACGGGTGATCTCGGTGGGCCAGAACCAGGCCGGACATCCATGGTGGATCGCCAGCCGGCCCGAACCGCGAGCCGCACCGAGATTTACGCGCGACAAATCCGGCTCAATGGTAGCGTCGCAGCAGCCCCGCTAGCTTGCCCTGGACCTGCACCTCGTTCGCGCGGTAGATCTGCGGCTCGTAAGCCCCATTGGCGGGATCGAGCCGGATCATACCGTCCTCGCGGCGAAGGTACTTGAGCGTCGCTTCCTCGTCACGAACCAACGCCACCACGATTTCTCCATCGCGCGCGACGTCCGTCTTGCGCACGAGCGCGTAATCGCCATCGAAGATGCCCGCCTCGATCATCGAATCGCCCGACACCTCAAGCGCATAATGTTCGCCCGGGCCCAGCAGCGCGGCGGGCACGGGCAGGGTCGAATGACCTTCGAATGCCTCGATCGGGACGCCGGCGGCGATCCGGCCATGCAGCGGCAACTCAACCACATCATTTGCGATTGGCGTGCGGGCGGTGGCCGCAGGGCGGCGGAGCGGGATCACGTTATCGTTGGCCCGGCTGCGCGGCGCGGCAACCGAATCTTCGGGCTGGCGGATCACTTCGAGTGCGCGCGCCCGGTTTGGCAGACGACGAATGAAGCCGCGTTCCTCGAGAGCTGAAATCAACCGATGGACGCCCGACTTGCTCTTGAGATCGAGCGCATCCTTCATTTCCTCGAACGAGGGCGAGACGCCGCTGTCTTCGAGGCGCACGGTGATGAACTTGAGCAGTTCGCGTTGCTTGGCAGTGAGCATGCGCGTTCCTTCGCATTACCGTCCCAATTCGGGAACGAACGCGGAACAAGTAGGCAACTTGGCGTCGTGCGTCAAGCACCCTTTGTCATTCATCCGGTGCGTGCCAGGACCCAGACTTGCCGCCGGTCTTTTCGGTCAACCGGACGGATTCGATCACCATACCCTTGTCGACTGCCTTGGCCATGTCGTAGATTGTCAGCAAGGCGACGCAACACGCTGTCATCGCTTCCATTTCTACTCCGGTTCGACCAGTGAGCGAAGCACTTGCGGTGACTGTTACCGCGGTCGGTTCGAACCCGAAATCGAGCGTGACGCTGGTCAGCGCGAGTGGATGGCAAAGCGGGATCAGGTCGGCGGTCTTCTTGGCCGCCATGATCCCGGCAATGCGCGCCGCGGCGACGACGTCGCCTTTGGGTCCGCTGCCGGAGACCACCGCGTCCAGCGCCTCGGCCGTCATGCGAATGCGTCCGGATGCCGTAGCCGAGCGCCTGGTTTCCGGCTTGGCGCCGACATCGACCATCCGGGCGGCACCCGCGTCGTCGAGATGAGTCAGCCGAGTGATGGCGATTCCAGCAGAGTGCGCGTTGCTGCCTCCACGTCGGGTTGACGCATCAGGCTTTCGCCAACCAGGAAGGTGCGAACCCCGGCGCGTGCGAGCCGCTTGCAATCGCCGTGCGTCTCGATCCCGCTTTCGCCGACCAGCAGGGTGCCCTGCGGCGCGTACGGGGCCAGACGCTCGGTTGTCGCAAGGTCCGTCCTGAAAGTCTTGAGATCGCGATTGTTTATCCCGATAAGCCGTGAACGCAGGCGCGCCGCGCGGTCCATCTCGCCCTCGTCATGGACTTCGACCAGCACGTCCATTCCGCGCTCGATTGCCGCCGCTTCGATCTCCGCCATTGCCCCCTCGTCGAGCGCGGCCACGATGATGAGGATCGCGTCCGCCCCGATCGCGCGCGCTTCGGCAACCTGCCAGGGATCGACCATGAAGTCCTTGCGCAGGACTGGCAGCGAGCACGCGCGGCGCGCATCGGCCAGATAGTCTTCGTGACCCTGGAAGTATGGTGCATCGGTCAGCACGGACAGACACGCGGCACCACCGCGCTGGTAGGCCACCGCGTGTTCGGCCGGCCTGAAATCTTCGCGGATCAAGCCCTTGGAAGGGGAAGCTTTCTTGATCTCTGCGATCAGGGCTAAGCCGTTGCGCGACTTTTCTTCCAGGGCGGCGCGAAAACCGCGCGGCCGCGATTGATCGCGTGCAAGGCGATCGAGATCTTCGATCGTCGCACGTGTCCGCCTCTCGGCGACCTCGGCCCGCTTTGAAGCGCAGATCTCTTCGAGCTTGTTCATCGCGCCAACTCGATCCAGCGTGCAAGAAGTGCTTCGGACACGGCCGGAATCGATCGCTTCGGCAGCCACTGCGGCGCCCTCGGCGTAATCGGCCGCGCGGCCTGCGATCATCAGCGCCGCGCCGGCATTGAACAGCACGGCATCGCGATAAGGTCCGGGCGCGCCCATCAGCAGGGCCTTGAGCGCCTTGGCGTTGTGCACTGCGTCTCCGCCACGGATCGCCTCGATCGGCGCGGTCGGCAGGGCGGCATCGGAAGCGCGGGCGCGGCGCAATTCCCACTCGTGGCCCTGGACATCGGCCACTTCGTTGCCGCCGGCGAGACTCAACTCGTCGAGCCCCTCGTCGCCCGAGACGATCAGCGTCCGTTCCGATCCGAGGCGCGCCTTGGCCTGCGCATAGATCGGCACGTAAGCGGGGCGGGCGATGCCAATCAACTGGCGCTTTACCCCGGCAGGGTTTGACAGCGGGCCCATCAGGTTGAAGATGGTTCGCCTTCCCAGTTGCCGGCGGATCGGCTGAATACGTACCATCGCAGGATGATGGTTGGCCGCAAACAGGAAACATATTCCCAATTCCGTCAGGGACTTCTCAGCGGTTCTTCCCGCCGCTTCCATGTCCAGGCCGAGCGCTTCCAGGGTATCCGCACCGCCCGCCTTGCTGCTTGCGGCACGGTTGCCGTGCTTGGCGACCGGCACGCCCGACGCGGCGACTACGAGGCTGACGGCGGTCGAGACGTTGAGCGTGTGATGTCCATCACCACCGGTACCGCAAACGTCGATCGCGCCTTCGGGTGCTTCGACTGGACTCATCCGGGCGCGCAGGGCCCGCGCCGCTCCGGCGATCTCGTCTGCCGTTTCCCCGCGATCCGACAAGGCGCACAGGAAGCGCGCAATTTCGGCATCGGCGACTTCGCCATCGAGCAGCGCGCCGAACACCTGTTCGGCTTCCTGCTCGCCCAAATGCGGCTCGGCCTGCGGCAAGGTCGTCATGCGGGCGCCTCGGCGGTAATCCCGCACAGCGCGAGGAAGTTGGCGAGCAGCGTGTGCCCGTGTTCGGTGGCGATACTCTCAGGGTGGAACTGGACCCCGTGAATTGGCAATGTCGTGTGGCGGAATCCCATCACGTGCATGTCGTCGGATGTCGCGTTGACCGCAAGCTCGGCCGGAATGTCTCTGACTACCAGGCTGTGATAACGGGTCGCGGTGAACGGCGAGGGCAGCCCGGCGAATACTCCGCTGCCATCATGACTGACCGGCGAGGTCTTGCCGTGCATCAGCCCGCCGCGCACTACCTGCCCTCCGAAATGCTGGCCGATCGCCTGATGGCCGAGGCACACGCCGAGCAGGGGCTTGCCCGCATCCGCGCAGGCGGCGACGAGGTCGAGGCTGACGCCCGCTTCGTTGGGCGTGCACGGCCCCGGGCTGATCAGATACCCCTTAGCGCCGCTGGCGATCGCTTCGGCCGCGGTAAGTGCATCGTTGCGCTCCACGCGCACCTCGGCACCCAGCTCCATCAGGTAATGGACCAGGTTGAAGGTGAAACTGTCGTAATTGTCGATGACGAGGATCATGGAGAACCGTCGGCGAAACGGTCAGTCGCCCGCACCAGGCCATCGGTGATCCCTGGCTCGGTAAACAAGTGGCTGGCGTCGGGCACGATCTGCAGGTCCACCTCGGGCCAGACGTGCTTGAGAGCCCACGCGGCAGCTGGCGGTGTGCAGCAATCGTGGCGGCCCTGTACGATCACGCCGGGAATCCCGCGCAGCTTGCCGGCGTCTCGCAGCAATTGGCCACTCTCCAGCCAACACTTGTGGCGGAAATAGTGCGTCTCGATGCGCGCGGTTGCCACCGCATTTTCGCCTTCGGCCATGTGGTCGATGGTCTCGGCTTCGGGCAGCAGCGTTACGGTGACGCCCTCCCAGCGGTTCCACGCCGCCGCGGCAGCCTTGCGGACCTGCATATCGGGGTCGTCGAGCAAGGCGATGTAGGTCGTCAGCAAGTCGCCGTCGCCGTGTTGCGCGGCATGCGCCACGAAGCGCTCCCACTCTTCGGGATAGAGTTCGCTCGCGCCATACTTGTAGAGCCAGTCGAGCTCGTTCTGCTCGCACAGGAATATCCCGCGCATGATGATCTCGCTCACCCGTTCAGGGTGCGTTTCGGCGTAAGCCAGCGACAGGGTCGAACCCCAGCTTCCGCCGAACACCTGCCACTTCTCGTGTCCGCACATCTGGCGCAGGGCTTCGATGTCGGCGACCAGGTCCCAGGTTGAGTTGGCGTCAAGCGAGGCGAACGGCGTCGACCGGCCACATCCGCGCTGGTCGAACAACAGCACGTCGTAGCGCGCGGGATCCCACTGGCTGCGATGCTTCTCGTTGCATCCGGCACCGGGTCCGCCGTGGAGCATGACAGCGGGTTTCGCACCGGGGGTGCCGACGCGTTCCCAGTAGATCGAATGACCTTCGCCGACATCCAGCATGCCGCACTGGTAGGGCTCGATCGGCGGGTAAAGAACGCGACGGTCACTGTAATTAATGGTCATTCGGGCTTCTCCTCGACCACGATCATCGGCCCGATCGGTGCGCGGGCATCCATGCGCTGGGCCGCCGGATCCCACAGCCCTGACACCGAGCCGTCAAGATAGAGCGCGTTGGGGGTTTTGAGAACATCGCGGAAATAACGGGCGATCTTGCCGAAACTGACCGGACCTTCGCTGATCACGAAGTGCGCGCGCCCGGCGCTATCCACGCCCACTCCGTTGCGGATCGTCCGGCTTGGACCGTCGTCGGTTATTTCAGGGTGCAGCTTGCCGTCGACCAACAGCATCGGGCCGCTTTGGGTACCGAAATCGGGCCGGTCGCCGACTTGTGAATAGAATGCATCGGCAGTCATCACTCGCCACTTGCCGCCGCTGCCGAAGAACACACCGTTGGGTTTCAGGTGGAAGTTGCCCGCGCCATCGTTGCGGTTGAGCTCGTGACCGCGCTCGCCATCCTTGACGTAATAGCCGATCGGCTTGCCATCTTCCCCGAACATGCCCGCGTTCATGGCGAAGGATACGCGCGGCGCGCCGGCGGGCCGTGCGTCGGCGAATGCCTTGAAGCCACGATAGGGCGGATTGCCCAACATGGTGGTGATCCGGTTCTTCGCGGGATCGGCGATGCAATGCGTAAGCGCCGCATCCTCGAACATGATCGTCTCACAAGCTGAGGCGACCGTCGGTGTCGGCGTCGGCTTGGCAGGGCGAGCGACCGCTCGGTTTGGGTTGTCGAGATCGATCCGGGTGATCGGCTCGCCGCCGGCCTGCTGGTTGCATCCCGCGATCAGGGTCAGAAACGGCAGGGCGAGGGCGGACAGGGCGATGCGCATCACTGGCCGAACCCCGGTTCCTGCGCGATCCGCGCCGCTTCGCGAGCGGCGGCGATCAGCGCGCCCGCCTTGGCCTCGCACTCACGCAACTCGTAGTCGGGATCGCTGTCGGCGACTATTCCCGCGCCGGCCTGGACATGGAGCGTGCCATCCTTGACCACTCCGGTGCGCAGCACGATGCACGAATCGAGCGTGCCATCGGGCGCGAAGTAGCCCACTCCACCTGCGTAGGCTCCGCGCGCTTCGGGCTCGAGTTCGGCGATGATCTGGCACGCGCGCACCTTGGGCGCGCCGCTGACGGTGCCAGCGGGAAAACCGGCGAACAGCGCGTCGAGCGCATCTTTGGCGGGATCAAGCCGACCGACCACGTTGCTGACGATGTGCATCACGTGGCTGTAGCGCTCCACCGTGAAGCTGTCGGTTACCTCGACCGTTCCGCGCGCCGCGACCCGGCCGACATCGTTGCGACCAAGATCGAGAAGCATGAGGTGCTCGGCGCGCTCTTTCGGGTCAGACAAGAGGTCGCGCGCGCGCTGCTCGTCCTCGGACGAGTTGCGCCCACGGGGGCTTGTCCCCGCGATCGGCCGGATGGTGACCTGTCCATCGCGCACACGAACAAGAATTTCCGGGCTCGAGCCGACCACCGCAAAGCCCGGCAAATCGAGGAAATAGAGGAAAGGGCTGGGGTTCACCCGCCGAAGCGCGCGATACAGCGCAAACGGCGGCAGCGGGAAGGGGCAGGTGAAGCGCTGCGCCAGCACGACCTGGAACACGTCGCCGGCCTCGATGTAATCCTTCGCCTTCAATACCATCGCACGGTAGTCGTCGGCCGGGATAACCGGGGACAGCGCCAAGTCGGGCAGTGACGCCGCGCGCTGGGCCACTGGTGGTGCAAGGGCGAGCTTGCGCAACGCCTCATCGATCCGCTCCCCCGCGCGATCGACGGCCACGGTCGGATCACGCCCATCGGGCCACAACGGCGCGATACAAAACATTTCATCGCCGAGCCGGTCGAACACCAGGATCAAGGTCGGCCGCACGAAGAGCATGTCGGGCAGCCCCAGTCCCGGCGCCTTGGCCCGGGGAAGCCGTTCGACCAGTCCGATCGTTTCGTACCCGAAGTAACCGACCAGGCACGCGATCGGCGGCAATCCTTCCGGCACGTCGATCCGGCAGGCGTCGACCAGCTTGCGAAGCTCCGCAAGCGCGTCGCCGGGGCAGGGTGCAAAGGATCCGCGGGCAGTCTGCCAGCTGTCGTTGACTTCGGCCTGCGAGCCCTGCGCGCGGAACACCAGATCAGGATCGAGTCCGAGCAGGCTGTAGCGCCCGCGCACTTCGCCCCCCTCGACAGATTCGAGCAGAAAATCGCCGCGCTCCGCCTCGATCAGCTTGAGCGCGGCGCCGACCGGGGTCTCGGTATCTGCCACCACCCGCCGCCAGACCAGTGCGGGTTGGCCGCGTGAGAGCGCCGCGCGCGCGGTTGCGACGTTTTGAGGCGCGGCAATGCCCAGCGGGATCGTCCTCAGTTTTCGCCGACGAGGCGCTTGCGCACCGCGGCAATCGCTTCTGCATTGCGCTCGATGCCGACGTCCTTGCGGATCGCGGCGCGCAGTGCGTCGCCATATTCGCGGCCCATCAGTTGGCCAAGGCTTTGCGACGCCTGTGCCATAAGCGGATCGTTAGGTGCGATCTTGCCGGGCTCGATCGCGTTGACGGTGACCACGAACCACCCCCCGCTGTTGGGGGCTTCGAGCCGCTTGACGCTGTTCTTGGCCATCGAGAACAGCAGGGCGAGCGGCGGGGGCACTCGCTGGCCTTGCGCGGCCAGTTGCTCGCGGGTCATGTCGATCGGATCGGGGGCGGGGAGGGTGACCTTCTCCGCTGCCAGTGCTTGCGCAAGCGACTGGCCTTTTGCGACGCGGGCGATCACCCGGTCGGCGGCCGCCTTGGCCGCGGTCGATCCCGTCGCGCTGCGCCATCCCGCCACCACGTCACTGCGAATCTCGGCCAGGGGCGCTGCGGCCGATGGCGTGATGCGGCTGGTTTCGTAGACAAGGTAGCTGTCGCCCCCTGGCAGCGCGGCGATCTGGGGTTGTCCTTCCTCCATCTCGAACGCGCTCGCGAGGGCGGAAGCCAGCACCTCGGGGGCCCGCTGCGTGGCAGAACCGTAGATGCGGCCATCGGCCACGACCTGGCCGGTAGACTGGATGTCCGCCTTGACCGCTTTGGCGATGTCGGTCAGCGCGTTGCCGTCGTCGATCTGCTGTTCGACTTCACCCGCCAGTTCCGACAGCGCGCGGGCGCGCTTTTCGGCCCGCAGGCCAGTGGCGATTTCTTCGCGAGCCTGATCGAGTGATCTTGCCGGCTTGGCGATCACCTGGTCGACGCGAACGACGTACCAGCCGAGGCCGCCCCGCGCGGGGGCCGCGATCGCTCCCTGCTGGGCCGCGAATACGGCCTGGGCGACCGCTTGCGAGCTTTGCGCGGCGTACGCGGCCTGGTCGACCGCCGCGACCTTGCTTGTCTCAAGCCCGGCTTCGCGCGCGGCGGCGTCGAGCGCGCCGGCCCCACGCTGGGCAATCGCCATTGCCGCAGGACGAGTGGGCACGATCAACTGGGTCAGTGTGCGCTGTTCGCGCGCTGCGTAAAGCGCGGCGCGGTTGCTGGCGTAACGTGCGGCGATCTCGGCATCGCTCGGCTCGACGTTGCCCAAGGACTTGTCGTCGAACACGAGGTAGCGGAGCGTCCGGCGCTCGGGACGGATGTAATCAGCTTTGTGGCCATTATAGTAGGTGGCGAGCTGCGCGGCAGTCGGGTCACCTTTGGGCGCGAACGCCGCGCTCGGGATCGCCGCGATCGCGCCCTGCCTGCGTTCCTTGGTCAATGCGGCGTAACGTAGCGCGATCTTCTGCGGCATCCGCGCGCCGAAGGCGGCGGGCACCAGCACCTGCTGTGCGAGCAGCCCATCGGCGAGATCACGACGAACAGTCGCATCGGTCAGCTTGCGGCCCGCCAACGCCTGCTGGTAGACCGCTTCGCTGAACTTCCCATCGGGGCCGGCAAAGGCGGGAATCCGGCGGATTTCGCTGTTGACCAGGTTTTCTCCCGAAGCGAACCCGTGCTTGCTCGCCCAACCGCTGATCGCACGGCGATCGAGCACTTGGTCGAGCACTTCAGTCAAGCCGCCCTGTTCGATGAACGCGGCCATCGAAATGGTCGGATTCTGCTGGCGAAGGCGATCGACGGCGTTGCTCGCTTCATTGGCCAATTCGGTCGCGTTGACCTTTTCGTCGCCCACTACCGCGACCCGATCTCCACCCGCGATGCCCCCGCCGAACGATCCGTTGCTGGCGACGTCGCCCACCGCGAAGGCAAGGCCGATGATGCCGATAAACAGCAGCGTGATTACGATGCCGTACTTCGACTTGAAGATATTGCGGAAAAACTGGAGCATAAACAGAAGTTGCCTGGTCGAACGAGAAGGTGCGCCGCGGTAGCGCGGATCGGCGGGCAGCTCTAGTGACCCTGCGACCCTGCTGCAACAGGTGCTGCGCCGTTTTGACGCAGGCCATTTTGCACGCTAGCAGGCCGACGGCGTCCGCTCCTATAGCGGGCCTGGACGTCTTTCACCGGTAATCTCGAGGAACTCTATGCCCCTACGGCCCTACGTCGTCGGCAATTGGAAGATGAACGGAACGCGTGCGATGCTCACCGAAGCGCGCGCGATCGACCGTTCGGCGCAACGCCTGATGAAGGTCGAAATCGCCCTGGCGCCGCCGTACACCTTGATTCATGCGGTCCACCGCGAGGCCGAACAGATCGGCGTCGGTGCGCAGGATTGCCATCCGGCTGTCGATGGCGCGTTCACGGGCGATATCTCGGCCGCAATGGCTGCCGATGCCGGGGCCAAGTTCGTCATTCTGGGGCACAGCGAGCGGCGCATGGGCCATGGCGAAAGCGATGCGCTGGTGCGGGCCAAGGCCGAAGCCGCTTTGACAGCCGGTCTCAAACTGATCGTCTGCTGCGGCGAGAGTGAAGAGATTCGCGATGCTGGAGGGGCAGAAGACTTTGTCGCTTCTCAGCTCGACGGGTCGCTGCCCGAAACGCTCGATGCCGCGGGCGATCGCCTCTCGGTCGCGTACGAGCCGATCTGGGCGATCGGGACCGGACGGACACCGACCGTCGCCGATATCGGCGCGATGCACCGTTCAATCCGCGCGCTGTTGGTCGCCCGCTATGGCGACGAAGATGGCGCGAACGTGCGGATCCTGTACGGCGGGTCGGTCAAGCCCGACAACGCCCGCAAGCTGTTGGCGGCCGACGAAGTGGGGGGCGCGCTGGTCGGCGGTGCAAGCCTCACCGCCGAAAGCTTCCTCGGCATCGCGATGGCGACGGTCGACTTGCAGGACGCCTGAACCCGCTCGCCGTCAAAGATGTACGCTCGCTTGCCCGCCCTTGCCGTGGGCGCCCGCCGCGCCTAAGTCGCGCGGGCTCCTCAAGCGAGCGCAAGCCAACCGGATCGATCCACGCCCATGTCGTTGTTTATTTTTCTTCTCGTCGTCCAGGCGATCATCGCCGCCTCACTCGTCGGGGTAATCCTCATTCAGCGGTCCGAAGGCGGCGGTCTGGGTATCGGTGGCAGCCCGAGCGGGATGATGAGCGCGCGCGGCGCGGCCGATTTCCTCACCCGCGCAACGCGCTGGCTGGCGATGATCTTCGTAGTCCTGTCGATCGTCCTCGCGGCGATCGCTGCCAAGAGTGCGGGCGGCGGCGTTTCGGTCGAATCCACGCTCGACCGCGCGGCTCCGGTACAGACCGCTCCCGATCAGGCCGTGCCGGTACAGAGCGCGCCCGCGACGGGCGTACCCACTGCGCCCGCCACCAGTGACGATCCGCTGGCCGGCGTGACCGGCTGATCCGTTCCAGTCAGTCCTGAACGTCGAAGCGGCTGTGGATTGCGGCAAGTCGCCGCGCCAAGCCGCTTGCCCAACCCCCATTCACAGGCTTAAGGCCCAACTCCCATGGCGCGGTATATCTTTATCACCGGCGGCGTGGTCTCCTCGCTTGGCAAAGGTCTCATGGCGGCGAGCCTCGCAGCTCTCCTGCAGGCGCGCGGATTTCGCGTCCGCATTCGCAAGTTCGATCCCTATCTGAACGTCGATCCGGGCACGATGAGCCCTTACCAGCATGGTGAGGTCTACGTGACCGACGACGGGGCGGAGACCGATCTCGACCTCGGGCATTACGAACGCTTCACGGGCGTCTCCGCTCACCAGGGCGACAACATCACGTCCGGCCGGATTTATCGCGATATCATCGCCAAGGAACGGCGCGGCGACTATCTGGGAGCGACCGTGCAGGTCATCCCGCACGTCACCGACGCCATCAAGCAGTTCGCTCAGGATGACACCAGCGACCTCGATTTCGTCCTGTGCGAGATCGGTGGCACGGTCGGCGACATCGAAAGCCTCCCGTTCATCGAGGCGCTGCGCCAGCTTCGCAACGAGCTCGGGCGCGAGAATACCTGCTCGGTTCACGTTACCCTGGTGCCTTACATCGCCGCTGCCGGCGAACTGAAGACCAAGCCCACCCAGCATTCGGTGCGCGAGATGACAGGGCTGGGGGTGCAGCCCGACCTGCTGCTTTGCCGCTGCGAAAAACCATTGCCCGACAGTGAGCGGGCCAAGATCGCGCTGTTCTGCAACGTGCGCAAGGAAGCCGTCATCCCCGCGCTCGATGCCAGCAGCATCTATGCGGTCCCGCTCCAGTACCATCGCGAAGGACTCGATAACGAAGTCCTGCGCCATTTCGGCATGGACGCCCCGGCACCCGACCTGTCGCGCTGGGACGACATCCTCGACCGCTACGAGCACCCTGAAGGCGAGGTTACCATCGGCGTGGTGGGCAAGTATGTCGGTCTGCCCGATGCCTATAAATCGTTGAACGAAGCGTTGGTACACGGCGGGATGGCCAACCGGGTCAAGGTCAACATTCGCTGGATCGACGCAGAATTGTTCGAGAAAGGCGCCGAGGACATCGCCGCCCAGCTGGAACCGATGCACGGGATCCTGGTGCCAGGCGGATTCGGCGAACGCGGTTCGGAAGGCAAGATCGCCAGCGTGCGCTTCGCCAAGGAACGCAAAGTGCCGTTCTTTGGAATCTGCCTCGGTATGCAGATGGCCTGCATCGAGGGTGCGCGGGCGGCCGGACATGCGCAGGCCAGCTCGACCGAATTCGGGCCGACCGACGAGCCGGTCGTCGGCATCATTACCGAGTGGATGAGCAAGGAAGGCCTGCAGAAGCGCAGCGTCGAAGGTGATCTTGGCGGGACCATGCGGTTGGGCGCTTACGAGGCCAGGCTTTCGGGCAACAGCCACGTCAGCACCGTCTATGGTGGCGCAACCACAATCAGCGAACGCCATCGCCACCGTTACGAGGTCAATTCGGCCTATCGCGATGCGCTGGAAACCGACGGGATGGTGTTTTCGGGAATGTCACCCGACGGGCTGCTGCCAGAAATCATCGAGCGTCCGGACCACCCGTGGTTCATCGGGGTACAGTTCCACCCCGAGCTGAAGAGCAAACCGTTCGATCCGCATCCACTGTTCGCCGGTTTCGTCCGCGCGGCGCTTCAGCAGGCGCGCCTGGTCTAGGTCGACCGGACTATGCGATCTTTCTGTCCCGGTGCGGGAATCGGGTTATTTTTTACAAGCGCGGCTCCCCAAACTGGAATATATCTTGCCAAATGCGCGGACGACCTTAGGGGGCGGCGTTCACGCTAATAATTACCTTTTGCTAAGTTTGGGGCGCATGAGCGGCAGATGCCGCCGCAGCCCCTCTTGCACGAAGGTGGGTGGCTTGGTGCGTGTTTGATCGTCTTCTGCGACCCGGACGGTCAAATTCGCCCGAGGCGGCGTTCACGTCGCGGAGGCGGGCCGAAAGGCCCGCCTCCATTCGTTTGGGGACGGGATTCAGGCCGCGTCGGCCTCATCACCCCTGTTGTCGCCATCGTCCTTGACGACTTCGAGCGATGGCTGCCCGCCAACATGGATCTTCTTGGGCTTCATCGCCTCGGGGACTTCGCGCACGAGATCGATCGTCAATAGCCCGTCAGCCAGGTCGGCGCTGCCCACCCGCACATAGTCGGCCAATTCGAACCTGCGCTCGAACCCGCGATTGGCGATACCCAGGTGCAGCATCTCGCCTTGAGCAGTCTCAGGACGTCGCTTGCCCTGGACAACCAGCAGGTTCTGTTGCGCGGTGATGTCGATATCGCCCGCGCGGAAACCCGCGACCGCGAGCGTGATGCGGTACTCATCTTCTCCGCGACGTTCGATGTTGAACGGCGGATAATTGTCACCGGTGTTGTTACGCACCTGGCTCTCCAGCAGATCGAACAGCTTGTCGAAACCGACGGTGGTCCGGCGATACGGCGTAAAATCAAGACGTGACATGAAACAAATCCTCCAACGAGCAATTTGAACCAACGACGGACCCGCGATGCAGCGTCCGCCACGATTGCCAATTCGTCCGCCTTGCGGCACGAACCGGCAGGGAAAAAATAGTCGCCTCGTCCGCCGGTTCAAGAGGGGACGCGCACTGCCAGCAAAGGACAGCCGATGACCGCCCCCGAGATCGTGATCTACACCAAGTTCGGTTGCGGCTTCTGCTTCCGCGCAAAGCGCCTGCTCGAGAGCAAGGGGCTGGATTTCACCGAGCACGACATCACCATGGGCGGTGCGAGACGCGACGAGATGCTCGAGCGGGCACCGATGGCGCGCACGGTCCCGCAGATTTTCATCGGCCAGACTCACGTCGGGGGATCGGACGATCTCCACGCGCTCGATGCTTCGGGCAAGCTCGACGAGTTGCTCGCACGGGATTGATCGGCATAGGATGACCCGCATCGCGTTGCTGCAGATGACCTCCGGGATCGACCCCGCTGCCAACGCGCGCGCGATCGATCGCGCGGCGGACGAGGCGGCAGCGGGCGGCGCGGCGATGCTGTTTACGCCCGAGATGAGCGGGCTGCTCGACCGTGATCGCAAGCGTGCTGCCGCGCACGTGGTCGCGGAAGAAAAAAATCCGGTGTTGGCTGCGGTGCGCGAAGCGGCGCGCCGAAACGGGCTGTGGATCGCTCTCGGATCGATAGCGGTCGCGCTCGACGATGGAATATGGGCAAATCGTTCGCTGCTGATCGACGGGCACGGCGAGATTGTTGCCCGTTACGACAAGATGCACATGTTCGACGTGGACCTGGCCACGGGCGAATCGTGGCGCGAATCGAATGCCTATCGACCGGGGGACTCGGTGGTCACCGTGGATGACACGCCCGTTGGCCGGTTGGGGCTGTCGATCTGCTACGACATCCGCTTTCCCGCGCTGTTCGAGGCGCTCGGCAACCGCGCCTGCGACGTAATCGCGATTCCCGCAGCCTTCACCGTCCCCACCGGCTCGGCGCACTGGCACTTGCTCCAGCGCGCGCGCGCGGTGGAGGCGAGCGCGTGGGTGGTGGCCGCCGCCCAAGTCGGGGAGCATGCCGACGGTCGGCGCACCTACGGGCACAGCCTGGTCGTCGACCCATGGGGGGAGGTGATCCTCGATATGGGCGGCGAAGCGGCCGGCCTCGCATTCGCCGAGATCGACCCTGCGCGCACCGCAGCCGTGCGCGCACAGTTGCCCAGCCTTGCCAACCGCCGCGAAATCGCCACCTGACCGGTCGATGATCGTCTTCGACCTTTCCTGCCCCCAAGGGCACCGTTCAGAGGGGTGGTTCGCCTCGTCCGATGCCTTTGCCCGGCAGCTTGATCGCGGGCTGGTGACGTGTCCTCAGTGTGGCTCCGCCGATATCGCCAAGGCGCCGATGGCTCCGGCGGTGCCGGCTAAAGGTAATGCCCAATCGAGCCGGCCCCAGGAAAGTCGATCGGTCACCCATTCCCTCCCGCCCCAGGTCATGCAAGCGATGCACGCGCTGGCCGAAGCGCAGGGCAAAGCGCTCAAGGACAGCACATGGGTGGGAGACCGCTTCGCCGAACACAGCCGCGCGATGCATTACGGCGAGCGCGATCATGCGACGATCCACGGACGGGCAACCCGCGCCGAGGCCGTATCGCTCGCCGAAGAGGGAATTGCAGTATCGCCACTGCCGTTTCCGGTCGCGCCGCCCGACGAGCTCAACTGAAGCAGGTGGTGCGCCCGACGGGATTCGAACCCATGGCCCCCAGATTAGGAATCTGGTGCTCTATCCTGCTGAGCTACGGGCGCGCCGACGGGCGGCTTAGCCATTTGGCGATTTCCTGACAACGACCGGATTGCCGATTGCGGAGCGGGTGCGAGCCAAAGCGGTTCGCGCTTGCACGCGGGAGTGGGCTCGTTAGTCAGCCGACCATGGACGAACGCGAAGACCTGACTGAAATTCGCCGTGCCGTGCGCAGCCTGTGCGCCGAATTTCCCGGTGAGTACTGGCGCGCAAAGGATCGCGAGCGGGCCTATCCAGGTGAATTCGTCGACGCGCTGACCAATGCCGGTTTCCTCGCTGCGCTGATCCCTGAAGAATTCGGTGGCAGCGGGCTCAAGCTCGATGCCGCGGCCGTGATCATGGAGGAAATCCAGGCCGCCGGATGCAACGGCGCCAGCGCTCACGCGCAAATGTACATCATGAACACGCTGCTCCGTTATGGCAGCACCGAACAGAAGGCGCGGTACCTGCCGGCAATCGCCCGCGGGGACTTGCGGTTGCAGGCGTTCGGCGTGTCCGAGCCTACCAGCGGGACAGACACCCTGTCGCTCAAGACCCGCGCTGTGCGTGATGGCGACAGTTATGTGGTCAACGGCCAGAAGGTGTGGACCAGCCGGGCCGAACATTCCGATCTGATGCTGCTGCTCGCCCGCACGACCCCTCGCGACGAGGTGGCCAAGCGTACCGAAGGGTTGTCGATATTCCTCGTCGATATGCGAGAAGCGATCGGCAAGGGATTGACGATCAAGCCCATCCGCACGCTGATGAATCACTCGACGACCGAGATATTCTTCGAAGATCTGCGGATCCCGGCCTCGGCGCTGATCGGCGAAGAAGGCATGGGCTTTCGATATATCCTGTCGGGAATGAACGCCGAACGGATCCTGATCGCGGCCGAATGCGTGGGCGATGCCAAATGGTTCATCGACAAAGCCCGCGGCTACGCGAACGAGCGCGAAGTGTTCGGCCGGCCTATCGGAAAAAACCAGGGAATCCAGTTTCCTATTGCACGATGCTATGCCCGGATGCGAGCGGCCGAACTGACAGTGCACCATGCAGCGAAAGTCTATGACACCGGTGGCAACGCGGGTGAGGAGGCGAACATCGCCAAGCTGCTCGCAAGCGAGGCGAGCTGGGAGGCCGCCGACATGTGCGTCCAGACGTTCGGCGGGTTCGGCTTTGCCGAAGAATACGACGTCGAGCGCAAGTTTCGCGAGGCGCGGCTCTACACCGTGGCTCCTATCAGCACCAATCTCATCCTGTCATACTTGTCCGAGCACGTGCTGGGGCTGCCACGCAGTTACTGACGCGCGCGCATTCCAGTCGACGCCAGGCGGAGACCGATTTCAGTCGCCTTGAGCGCGGCGGGATCGTCGAGCGAGATACCCGACCGGATGACCCGCAAATGCCAGCCGCCGCGCTCGGCGCAGGCAATACCGGAAATCGCCCGCGCCACGAACGTACGGCACATCACGCCATCGCGATCCTCGAACGCATCGAGCACGCGCACGTCAGGGCCTGGCCCCGATCTTTCGAGGTTCCTGGCCAGCGAAGGCGAGGCGAAGGTGAGGCCGTCGCGTTCCACCGTGTCGGAGCCTTCGGACATCCGAATCGCCACCACCACCGCGAGGACGATAACGGCCGGTGCTAACCAGCGAAGGGCGCGGCGCGGCGTCATGACGTCAGATGTAGCCTGTAATCGTCGCCCGGACAGCACAATCGGGCCTGCTTCAACCATTTTCGCAATTCGTCGTCACAAAGCGCTTGAAACGCGGTGTTAACTGTGATTCTGTCGCGTTTGTGACACGGGAAGGGCACACCATTACTTCGCCGAAGGAGCGGTTGACGCAAGGGATCGCCTTGTTCGTCCTGCTGCTGCTGGGCGGCCTGGCGATAGCGGGGCCCAGCGGGCTGCTGGCCTGGGGCGAGAATTTGCGCCTGCTCGATCAACGCCGGGCCGAGATCGCGCAGCTCTCGCACACCCGTGACGAGCTCAAGATCCAGGTCAACGCGCTTGATCCCAATCACGCCGATCCCGATCTGGTGGGCGAGCTCATCCGCAAGAACCTCAACGTGGTCCACCCCGATGAAGTGGTCATCACGCTGACCCCCGGGCGCTAGCCCACCGGTCTACTCGCCAGATCGCCGTTTCCCCTACGGCAATTTCACGCCCGCGCGGATTGCGTGCGCGAAGGGCATGCGCCATAGGCTGGCAAGCCCGCCACCTCCCCGGCGAGAACAACAACGAGGACCCGCACCTTGGCCAAGACAGCCAGCAAGGGAAAAGCCAGCGCCGCGACCGAAAACGCTCCCGGCAGCGAGGCATTCGTGCTCCACTCGCTCCAGGAAGTTCACGCGAAATCACCGCGTTACGAGGCGAGTGACGAAGAGCTTCTGAAGTTTTACGAGCAGATGCTGCTGATCCGGCGGTTCGAGGAGAGGGCGGGGCAACTGTATGGCCTCGGCCTGATCGGCGGTTTCTGCCACCTGTATATCGGCCAGGAAGCGGTTGCGATCGGGCTGCAAAGCGCGCTCGATAACGACAAGGATTCGGTGATCACGGGCTATCGCGATCATGGTCACATGCTTGCCTATGGCATCGAACCCAAGGTCATCATGGCGGAATTGACCGGGCGCGAAGCCGGGATTTCGAAGGGCAAGGGCGGGTCGATGCACATGTTCTCGACCGAGCATAAGTTCTATGGCGGCCACGGCATCGTCGGTGCGCAGGTGTCCCTCGGCGGCGGGCTCGCGCTCGGCCACCAGTATCGCGGCGACGGCGGCCTGTGCCTCGCCTATTTCGGCGACGGCGCGGCTAACCAGGGGCAGGTCTACGAAACGATGAACATGGCGGCGTTGTGGAAGTTGCCGATCGTCTTCGCGATCGAGAATAACGGGTATGCGATGGGCACCAGCACCGTCCGTTCGAGTGCCGAGACCGAGTTCTATCGCCGCGGAACCGCATTCCGCATCCCCGGCATGGACGTGAACGGGATGGACGTGCTCGAGGTGCGCCAGGCTGCCGAGGTCGCCTTCAAGCACGTGCGCGACGGCAACGGGCCGGTGCTGATGGAGCTCAACACCTATCGCTATCGCGGGCATTCGATGTCGGACCCCGCCAAATATCGCACCCGTGAGGAGGTGCAGGACCAGCGAGAACACAACGACCCGATCGAACGGGCCAGGAAGGAACTGATGGGACGCGGGCAGAGCGAGGATGCCTTGAAGGAAATCGACAAGGGCATTCGCGCGCGCGTCTCGGAAGCCGCCGACTTTGCCGAAAGTTCGCCCGAGCCGGCTCCGGCCGAACTCTACACCGACATCCTGGTGGAGAGCTACTGATGGCACTCGAACTCAAGATGCCCGCGCTCTCTCCGACGATGGAAGAGGGCACGCTTGCCAAGTGGCTGGTCAAGGAAGGCGACGAAGTGCGCTCTGGCGACATTCTCGCCGAGATCGAAACCGACAAGGCGACGATGGAGTTCGAGGCGGTCGACGAAGGCACGATCGGCAAGATACTGGTGTCCGAAGGGACCGAGAACGTGAAAGTCGGCGAAGTGATCGCGACCATGGCAGGCGAGGCCGGCGAGAGCGGCGACGCGCCACAGCAGTCATCGGATTCTGCTCCGCCGGCCGACGTTCCCGGCGAAGGCAAGGATGTCGGACGAGCGGACGGGCCCGCTACCGCCCACCGGGCCGAAATCGAGCACAAGTTCCACAACAAGGGCCCTGCGCGCGATCCCGAAGTGCCTGAAGGCACCGCGATGAAGACCGTCACCGTGCGCGAAGCCTTGCGCGACGCGATGGCGGAGGAAATGCGCCGCGACGACCGCGTGTTCGTGATGGGTGAGGAAGTCGCGCAGTACCAGGGCGCGTACAAGGTCACGCAAGGATTGCTCGAGGAATTCGGGCCCAAGCGAGTGATCGATACTCCGATCACCGAGTACGGCTTTGCCGGTATCGGCACGGGCGCGGCGATGGGCGGTCTCAAGCCGATCGTCGAGTTCATGACCTTCAACTTCGCGATGCAGGCCATCGATCACATCATCAACTCGGCGGCGAAGACCAATTACATGTCCGGCGGGCAGATGCGCTGCCCGATCGTATTTCGCGGCCCCAACGGTGCCGCAAGCCGGGTGGGCGCTCAGCACAGCCAAAATTACGGCCCGTGGTACGCCAGCGTGCCCGGCCTGATCGTCATCGCCCCTTATGACGCGGCCGATGCCAAGGGCCTCCTCAAGGCCGCCATCCGCACCGAAGACCCGGTGGTGTTCCTTGAAAACGAGCTCGTTTACGGCCGCAGCTTCGAGATCCCCGACCTCGACGACCATGTCCTGCCGATCGGCAAGGCGCGGGTCGTGCGCGAAGGGACCGATGTCACCATCGTCAGCTATTCGATCGGCGTGGGCCTTTCGCTCGAAGCGGCCGAGAAGCTCAGTGCCGAGGGTATCGAGGCAGAGGTGATCGACCTCAGGACCTTGCGCCCGCTCGACAAGCAGACCGTCCTCGCCAGCCTGGCCAAGACCAACCGCATGATCGTCGCCGAGGAAGGGTGGCCGACGTGCTCGATCGCGTCGGAAATCATCTCCATTGCGATGACCGAGGGCTTCGACCACCTCGACGCACCGGTCCTGAGGGTGTGCGACGAGGATGTGCCGTTGCCGTATGCGGCCAATCTCGAGGCGCTCGCGCTGATCGACAGCGATGCGATCGTCACTGCCGCCAAAAAGGTGTGCTACCGCGACTGAAACACTGCCGTGATCGTTGGATCCCGGTCAGCTTTCTCCGCGCCTCGGCGCGGACTTTGCGTGCTCAATTAACCAGGAAGAGCGGGCGGGTATAGGTGATAAACGGGCCGTGCAGGCCCATTGATTGAAGAATCGACGGAATTTGATAGTCGATCTTCAAGGTCTTTTCCTTCACTCCGCTGACTTGCGGCGTCGCCGCGTCAGAGACTGTGACGTTCATCAGGGAATGGAGCATGTACGGAGCGCTTCTGGCGACCGATTTGGTATAGTCGCGCATCTGACTGTCGCTAAGCTTGTTGCCGGTGGCATACTAAATCATGGCATAACGCGAGACTTCCGAAGAAACGCCGCGCAAGGCATTATAGTTCTGCACCGCGATGCCCACCTGAAGCACGCCCATGATCATAACGATGATGGCAGGGGCTACCAGCCCGAACTCAATCGTGGCGGAGCCTTTTCTCTGCCGGAATAGCCGAGCGAGCGCGGAAGCAAGCCGGCTCATGAGATCTGTACCGTGCGAACGATATTGTAATTCAGTGGGCTACCGATACCGAACGAAGTCCACTGAGGCGTGTACTTGTCGGTCAGTGCGATCTTGACGTAAGTCGAGACTGTCACTCCGCTCCCGCAGGTATTGGACGTGACGAAGCTCGCGTTTGTCCCGCACCGATAAACCTCGGTGACAGTTACCGTATCGTATGGGTCGGTGTTTTTCGGATCGATCGAAGCCCTCAGCACATTGCGAATTTCGTCGCGCGCCGCGCTTGTCGTCGGCACGGCTGCGGTGACAATGGCTTCAGCTTCGGTCACCGCGCCCTGGAGCTCGCTTTGCCTGGCAACCATCTGCGCGGCGTCGAACGTGCCGAGTGCCAGCATCACCAGCACCGGCGCGACGATCGCCGTCTCGATCACGGCGGTGCCTTGATCGTTCCGGAGCAGCAAGGCGAACAACCTGCGCACGGTCACGCGACCAACTTCACGGTCGATTTTGTCTTGCCGCTCACGTGGGTCTCACTGATGTCGGTCGGACAGAAGTTGGTCATGTTGACGTTACCGGTAAACCGAATGGTCTTCGACGCGATCAGCAGGCATTGCGATGTAACGGAAGCGGTGCCCGAAAAGTCGATATTACTGTTGGGGAGATAGACCGCCCCGTTCAGAACCGTACTGGCATTGCCGTTGATCTTGTTCCTGTCACTGGTCGAGGAACCGGTCTCGAATACCAGCATCCCGGCGAGTTTGTTGGCGTCGCTTGTCGAAACGCCGCGAGCGATCAAGTCCGCGGCTTGGATCGCCGTAAGATTGATGTTCGATGTGCCGCGAATGTCGATGTATGCCCCGTTCTTGAGCACGAACATCACGCTCGATCCAGAGACCGTGTAGTTTCCGCTGATATCAAGGCCGCCCCCATCGAGAATATATACCCCCGTGGCGAAAACGGTATTGCACGAGATCTTGATGCCACCGACGTAAGTTCCCGGCTTGGCATTGGCAGCGTCTGCAGTGGTTGTGGTCGTAACCCCGGTGTAGTTCTGATCGGTGACGACGACCTTCTTTTCCCACTGGTTGTTCCCGCTCAACTTGGTCCAGGTGGTCGTCGTCGTCGTTCCGTTTGACGGAACTCCGTCCACGATGACGTACGCTGTCGCGTTCGTCTTTGTATTGGGGGAACGGTTATTGTAGTTTTGCTCCACCATTAGCTCGGGGTGATTGATCGGGTCGGTGCCCTTCCAATAGGAATAGGTCGTTGTGACGCCCGTCGTCTGCGTGGCCGTGCTGGTGGTTTTGCCTTTGACGCAAGTGTAGCTGCCCGCAGCCTGGCTTTCGGCAGGGTTGGGGGCAGTCAGGCCCGCGAACGGATCCATGCCGCCGGTGTAGCCTTCGTGCACCGTGTTGCCGGTGGTATCGAAATATGCGTCCACGCCGTCTACGCCCGCAGCGTAGATGTCGCCAATCCTCACCTCTGGGTTGCCGTTGGCGATGACCGCGTCCTTGGCAGTGGACAACGCCATCATTCCGCAGCCTGCGGTGAGCACCGTATTACCACCGACGATGATCGTGCTGTCGGCGACTTTCTCCAACGCCACCAGGCAGCTGTTCACATTGGTGCCCTCCTGGAAAGCCGCCTGTGCGTAGGCGTAGATCTGGGGCGGCTGGTTCATGAAAAAGCCGGTGAACGGCAGCGAGCGGCCGACAGTCGCGTGCACCGTCACGCTGTTCTGCTTGACCACGCCGCCGACGTTCACGCCGCCGCCGTACAGGGCAAGCCCAATCACCGGCGCAGTCGTAGAGCCCTTGATTGCGGACAGGTTGGCGTTGAATTCCTGGGTCGCGCGGGTTGCATAGGTGTTCTCGGTGGCGGCCACGGAACGCGCCCAGGCGCCAGCGATTGCCGCCTGATCGACGGCATGTTGCAGCTCGCGCTTCCACATGTACCACTGGGCCAGATCCACGCCGAAGCCCGCTCCGCCGATCAGCATCGGCATGCCGAGTGCCACGAGCAAGGTCGCATTGCCGCTTGTGCTGCGCTGCATCCGCTTGAGGAAGTTGGATATCGCCCGCATCAGGCTGTCCTTCGATGGATAAATTGGACCGTTCCCGGCAGGCCATAGCGACACCACGGTAAGCGCTTCGCGAAGCTACATGGTTAACAAAATCCTCCGCTGAATCCGGCTGCGCGCTGGCCGCTTGCGATGTGCCGCGCGATGAGTCATCGCACCCGGGTGGACGTGCACTGGCAAGCCGAACCGGAGATTGCGATCGCGCTTGCGTGGCAGCCGGTCGCGAGCCGACCGGCGCTCGCCACCCTGTTCGCGCTCGATGCGCGGCTCGCCGGTGTCGTCTCCAGGGCGAAGGAGCCGCTGCTCGCCCAGATGCGGCTGGCCTGGTGGCGCGACCGACTGGGGGAACGCCCGGGCGCCGATGCGCTCGGCGAGCCTCTGCTGGATGATCTTGCTGACCGGTGGAGCGGCCATGTTTCACTCCTGAAATCCTTGGTCGATGGATGGGAAAGCCTGCTGGGGGAAGCGCCCTTGTCTTCCAGCGCAATTGGCGATTTCGCGTCCGGCCGCGGTGATGCGCTGGCGGCCTTCGCGTCGCTCGCTGGTGCCGACCGGCATAGCGAGGCCGCGCGCACCGCGGGACAGGGCTGGGCGCTGGCAGATCTCGCCTGGCGCAGCTCCGATGCAAGCGAACGGGATACGGCGCGTTCACTCGGCCGTGAGATTGACTTTGTGCCCATTCGCGCGCGCGCGCTGCGCGGTATCGCGGTGCTCGGAGGATTGTCGCGCCGCTCGCTCACGCGGGGTGAACCACTCATGCGCGGCCGCGGCGCCGCGCTTGCCGCGATCCGCCTTGGAATGCTCGGCCGTTAGCTTATGAATCCGTCTATGTTTTCAGGGTGCGTGCGATGAACCGGCTGATTCTGGGCGCTTTCATGGCGTTGGTGCTGGCAGGAGTCGGCATGTTCTGGTGGCAAGGCCGTGCCGAGGTAGAGCAGGGCGCCCCGCCGCCGATGGCGCAACCGGCCAAGCCTTCGCCAGACGAACTCCCGACCGCCGATGCCGGGGACTTGCGCGGTCCCACGCCGCCCGAGGCAACCGAGCTCACCCGCGAGGAACAGCGCTTTTTCCGATACGATCGCAATCGCGATCGGCGGATTACCCGCAATGAGATGATGTCGACCCGCACCGACGCGTTCCGCAAACTCGACAAGGACGGCAACAACCTGCTCGATTTCGAGGAGTGGGCGGTGGCCACCGCGCAACGCTTCGACAAGGCTGACGTTAATCGCGATCGCGAGCTGGACCTGGCCGAATTCACGCGCACCGCGCCAAAGCCGGCGAAACGAAAGCCTGCCTGTGGCTGTTAGGCCGGCACGGCCGTGCGCTCGGTTATCCAGTTGCTCAGATCGGCCTTGGCGCGTTCAGTATATGCTTCCTTGCGGACCTTTTTCCTGACTTCGGGGAGCGGGGGAAACAGGCCGAAGTTTACGTTCATCGGCTGGTAGGTCTCGGCCTCCGCATCGCCGGTGATGTGGGCCAGCAATGCGCCGAGCGCGGTCGTGCGCGGCGGCGAGCGCCAGCTTTCGTTGCCCAGCTCGGCAGCCGCCATCATCCCGGCCATCAGCCCGATGGCTGCGCTTTCCACGTAACCTTCGCAGCCCGTTATCTGACCCGCGAACCGCACATGCTCGGCGCTGTTGAGGCGCAGCTGCCGGTCCAGAACCATCGGCGAATTGAGGAACGTGTTGCGGTGCAGGCCGCCGAGGCGCGCGAACTCGGCGTTTTCCAGACCCGGGATGGTGCGGAACAGGCGCACCTGTTCCGCATGCTTAAGCTTGGTCTGGAAGCCCACGATGTTCCACAGCGTGCCAAGTTTGTTGTCCTGCCGAAGCTGGACGACCGCATATGGCCAGCGACCGGCCGGATGCTCGGACGTGGCCCAATGCGGATTGTCCAGGCCAACCGGTTTCATCGGCCCGAAGCGCAAGGTCTCGGGTCCACGCGACGCCATTACCTCGATCGGCATGCACCCGTCGAAATAGGGGGTGTTCGCTTCCCATTCGCGGAATTCGGTCTTTTCGCCATCGAGCAGGCCCTGAACGAACGCCTCGTACTGCTCGCGGGTCATCGGGCAGTTGATGTAATCTTTTCCACCTTTGTCCCAGCGGGCGGCCATCCAGCATACGTCCATGTCGATGCTGTCGCGGTGCACGATTGGCGCGATCGCGTCGAAGAACGCCAGGCTGTCCTGACCGGTGGCTGCTGCAATGCTGCCGGCGAGTGACGCTGCGGTCAGCGGACCGGTCGCGACGATCGTCGGCGCTGAGGGGGGGAGGGCGTCGATCCGCTCACGCACCAGCTCCACCGTGCCCAGCGCAGCCAGTTCACGTTCGACTTCCGCTGAAAAAACGTCGCGATCGACTGCCATCGCCGAACCCGCCGGGACCCGCGCGATTTCGCCCGCCCGCATCACCAGGCTGTCGAGCGCGCGCATTTCGTGGTGCAGAAGGCCGACCGCGTTCTTCTCGTCGTCGTCCGAGCGAAATGAATTGGAGCACACCAATTCGGCGAGACCATCGCCCTGGTGCGCGGGCGTCCGTTCGCCAGTGCCTCGCATTTCCGACAGGCGCACACGGAAACCCCGGCGGCCAAGCTGCCAGGCCGCCTCGCTTCCGGCGAGCCCCCCACCGATGATGTGGATATCGTGTGTCATGCTTGCGCGCCTAGAGCTTGCAGTGGGGCAAGTTCAAGGGCAGTCGATCGGTTCGGGGAAGGGGGCGGTTTTGCCAAAGCGCGCATTGATCGATCATCGACCGTGGCTGCTCGCCGGCATCGCGATGGCGATAGCCTTCTGGATCCTGGTCGACAGCGCGGTCGGCGGAGTGTTCACCGTCGCGCTCAAGGGTGGATCGGTCGCGGCCCTGGCGGCCTATGCACTGTCGCGCAGCCGGGCCAGCGATGCCCGGCTGATCGCCGCAGTCATGGCGATAGGTGCCGCGGGCGACATCGGCATCGAGCTGGATACCCGGATAGGCGGTGGACTGTTTTTGCTGGCGCACCTCGTCGCGATAACACTGTATTTGCGCAACCGGCGCCCGTCTCCGGCGACCACCCAAACGATCGCCGCCGCCGCGTTGCTGGTCGGCGTGCCGCTGGCGGCCTGGGAACTGGCACGAGACCTGATGGTGGTGATCTACGCAGCAGCCCTGGGCGCGATGGCCGCGACCGCATGGATCAGTCGCTTCAGCCGCTACAACGTCGGCATCGGCGCGCTGCTGTTCGTGGCGAGCGACCTGCTGATTTTCGCAAGACTCGGCGGGGTTCTCGATGAAGGCCTAACCGGATGGCTGATCTGGCCGCTGTATTACACGGGCCAGCTGCTGATCTGCACCGGTGTGATACGGACCGTGCGGCGAGATCACCGGGCCTAGGCAGGTGCCGCGATCGTGGTGCGGTGCAGTTCGCGCCGGTGACCCTCGTATCCGCCGGTCGCACGATGCAGCACGGCGCGGTTATCCCACATCACCAGCATGCCATCCTCCCACGTGCGGCGGTGAACGAACTCGTCACGGGTCTGCCACTCGTACAGTTCACGCAGCAAGGCGATCGCGTCGGCCTCGGGCATGCCCTCGATGCCGATGATATACCCGAACGCACTGAAGAAACCCCGCCGGCCGGTTTCGGGATGGGTCGCGACAAGCGGGTGAGCCTGGGTGGCCATTGCCGCCTCGCTCGGGCGGATATCCATCGACCGCCCCTTGTCGTTCTCGCCATAGCTGCCCTGGGGCGCATAGGCGTACCGCGCGCTGTGAACCGCGGTCAGCCGTTCAAGTTCACGCTGGCGGGAAGCGGGGAGGGCGTCCCACGCGGCGTGCTGGTCGGCGAACAGCGTGTCCCCTCCAACGGCCGGGATGTCGATCGCGAGCAGGCAGGTGCCGGCCGGCGGGCGTTCGAGAAAACTCCAGTCGCTGTGCCAGTTTTCGGCAAACAGCGGTGTCGTCTCGTCGGCTTCCCGGCGCACCGCGGCGATGTGCGACCGGCCGGCGATCGGCGCGAAGAATGGATCCTCGCCGAAGCCCCCCATCGCCAAAGTGAAGCGTTCGAGCGCATCGTCGTCCATCGCCTGGCCGCGAAAGGCGAGAACGCGGTGTTCGAGCCAGGTCGCGCGGATCGCCGCGACCAGGTCGGGGGCAAGCTCTCCGGCAAGGTCGACGCCGGTGACAGTGGCACCGCACGCTTCGCCGGAGGGCTCGATCCGCATTCTACTCGTCTGGCTCGCCGGCGATATCGGAATCGCTTTGCGGCGTGGTCTCGGGTTGGGTTTCGACCGCTTCCCGCCCGACCATCTCCTCGACGATCGCTTCTTCGGCGCCGTTCTCGGGCTCCTCGTCCTCATCGAGGCGAACCGCGCTGACGACGTGTTCGTTGTCGGCCACGTTGAACAGGCGCACGCCCGCGCTGTTGCGGCCGATCACCCTGAGCGAGTTCAGCCCGATGCGGATCAGCTTGGCCTGGTCGGTCACCAGCATCAGCTGGTGATCGCGCGTGGCGGTGAAGCTGGCGACGACCGGACCATTGCGATCGATGTTGTCGATGTTGGTGATGCCCTGGCCACCGCGCCCGGTGCGGCGATACTCGTAAGCCGAACTCATCTTGCCGTAGCCGTTTTGGCACACGGTGAGGATGAACTGTTCCTTCTCGGCCATTTCCTCGAAGCGGTCGGCCGAAATGTCGGGCTCGCCTTCCTTGTCCGGTTTCCACGGCGCGAACCGCAGGTATGTCTCCCGCTCCTCGGCCGAGACGCCGACTTTGTGCAGGATCGATAGCGACACGACCTCGTCGTCGCCCAGCAGCCGCATGCCGCGCACGCCCGTGCTGGTGCGGCTGACGAATTCGCGCACATCCTCGCCGTCGAACCGGATCGCCTTGCCCATCCGGGTCGCCAGCAGGACGTCGTCGCCCGGCTCGAGCAGCGCGACCCCGATCAGGCGATCCTCGCTGCCTTCATCGAAGCGCATGGCGTATTTGCCGTTGGTGGGGATGTTGGCGAAGGCGTCCATGCTGTTGCGCCGCACGCCGCCCTTGGCGGTGGCGAACACCACGTTGAGCGCGCCCCAGGTGTCTTCGTCCTCGGGCAGCGGAAGCACGGCCGCGATCGTTTCGCCTTCATCGAGCGCCGGCAGCAGATTGACGATCGGGCGCCCACGGGTCGTCGGCCCCCCCTCGGGCAGGCGCCAGACCTTGAGGCGGTACGCCTTGCCCGCGGTCGAGAAGAACAGCACCGGGTTGTGCGTGCTGGTGACGAACATGTTCGACACCGCGTCTTCCTGCTTGGTCGCCATGCCCGCACGGCCCTTGCCCCCGCGATGCTGCGCGCGGAAAGTCGAGAGCGGGGTGCGCTTGATGTAACCGTCGAGGGTGACCGTCACCACCATCTCGTCGCGCTCGATCAGGTCCTCGTCCTCGAGCCCGTCCCAGGCCGGTGCGATCTCGGACTTGCGCGGGGTGGCATAGAGATCGCGGATCTCGACCAGCTCGTCGCGCATGACCGCGTAGAGCTTTGCGCGATCGCCCAGGATCGCGAGGTATTCCTCGATGTGACCGGCCAGTTCCTCGAGCTCGCCGCCGATCTCGTCGCGGCCCAGCGCGGTGAGGCGGTGCAGCCGCAGATCGAGGATCGCACGGACCTGCCGCTCGGACAGGCGATAGGTGCCGCCCGACTGTTCGGCATCGGGCTCGATTGCCTCGACCAGCGCGATGTACTGCGCGATATCGCCGATCGGCCATTCCTTGGCCTGCAGGCGGGCGCGGGCCTCGACCGGGTTGGGCGCACCGCGGATCATCGCCACCACCTCGTCGAGGTTGGACACCGCGACCACCAGGCCGAGCAAGATGTGCGCGCGCTCGCGGGCCTTCATCAGCTCGTACTTGGTGCGGCGGGTAATCACTTCTTCGCGGAAAGTGATGAAGGCCTGGAGGATGTCCTTCAGCCCCAGCGTCTCGGGGCGCCCGCCGCGGATCGCCAGCATGTTGGCCGGGAAGCTCGCCTGCGCGGGCGTGTGACGCCAGATCTGGTTGAGAACGACTTCGGGCGTCGCGTCGCGCTTCAGTTCGACCACCACGCGCACCCCGCGCCGGTTCGATTCGTCGCGGATGTCGGAGACGCCCTCGATCCGCTTGTCCTTGGCGGCGTCGGCGATCTTCTCGACCAGCCCCGCCTTGCCGACCTGGTAGGGGATCGAGGTGAACACGATCGATTGCCGGTCCCCGCGACCGGTCTCGATCTCGTGCCGCGCGCGCATCAGGATCGATCCCCGCCCGGTCATGTAGGCGTTTCGCGCGCCCGACTGGCCCAGGATCAATGGGGCGGTGGGGAAATCAGGCCCGGGGATGATCTCCATCAGCGCCTCGGCCGACGTCAGCGGATCGTCGATCAGTGCCAGGCAGCCGTCGATCACTTCGCCCAGGTTGTGCGGCGGGATGTTGGTCGCCATGCCGACCGCGATGCCGCCCGCGCCGTTGACCAGCAGGTTGGGAAAGCGTGCCGGGAGAACGGTCGGCTCGCGCCGTGAACCGTCGTAGTTCTCCTGGAAGTTGACGGTGTCCTTGTCGAGATCGTCGAGCAGGCTGTTGGCGACTTTGGCCAGCCGCGCCTCGGTGTAGCGCATCGAGGCCGGATCGTCCGGGTCCATCGAACCGAAGTTGCCTTGGCCGTCGACCAGCGGCACCCGCATCGACCAGTCCTGCGCCATCCGGACGAGCGCGAAGTAGATCGCGCTGTCGCCGTGCGGGTGATAGTTGCCCATCACGTCGCCGACGATCTTGGCGCATTTGCGGTACGGGCGCCCGGCGACCATGCCGCCTTCCTGAGCGGCGAACAGGATGCGCCGGTGAACAGGCTTGAGGCCGTCGCGCACGTCGGGCAGCGCGCGGGCGACGATCACGCTCATCGCGTAATCGAGATAGCTCGTCTTCATCTCGTCGACGATGTCGACGCGGGCGTATTCGCCCATCGGGGAAGGCGGGCTCAGGGTTTCGGTATCGTCGGCCAAGGGTCTCTATTTCTCATGGCGCGCCAACGGGCGCTGCGGTGGCGCAAGGCATAGGGGACGGGGGTTTAAACCGCCAGTTCGCAGCCCGCCGGGCGGGTGCGCAAGGGGTGGTTGTCCACATAAGATTGCCACGTACCGGGCGCAACCTCTGACCGGCCGCTTAGCGGACCGTTCAAAGCGCGTTCACGGCCCGATCGCTAGAGACAATTGCATTGTTCGGAATGACGCGTAACTAGCGCCGTTGTCCGGCAAAGGGCCGCAAGACCTGGCCGTCCATTCACTCATGGGAGACCACCCAATGTCCGTTTTCCGTCGCTCGAGCGCAGTTTCGCGTCTGGCTTTTGCCGTCGCGATGTCCTCTGCCGCCGCGCTTGCTGTCGCTGCGCCAGCTCATGCCGCCAAGAAGCAGGAACAGCCCGCGGGGCCTAAGACCAACTATTCCAAGGGCTTCGTGGCCGCGTACAAGCCGTTCTACGACTTGGGCAAGGCTGGCGGAGATATCGCTTCGCTCAAGGCGAATGTGCCGGCCCTCCAGGTCGCCGCAGAGACGCCTGACGACAAGTACACCGCGGGTCAGACGACCTATAGCGTGGGTTCAAAGACGCAGGACATGGCCATGCAGCGTCAGGGCGTCGACATGATGCTGAGCAGCGGAAGCGCGCTGGGCGCGACCGATCGCCCGCAGCTTCTGTTTGCCGCCGCCCAGTTGGCTTACCAGGACAAGGACTGGGCCAATGCGCGGGCACGTGGTGAACAGGCGATCGCCGCGGGTTATTCCGGCGACACCGAGCTGTTGATGGCGGAAACCTATTTCAACGAGAACCAGAACGCCGCCGGCCTGGAACTGCTCGACAAGGCGATCGCGAAGAAGGTCGCGGCCGGTCAGACCGTGCCCGATTCGTGGCTCAAGCGTGGTTTGGCGATGGCGTACAATGCGAAACTACAGCCGCAGGCTGCGAAATTCGCTGCGATGTATGCGCAGTACTATCCCTCGGCGAGCAGCTGGGGCGATGCGATCGCGATCCAGCGCAACCTGAACAATTATGACGGGCAGGAACTGCTCGACCTGATGCGCCTGGCTCAACGCACCAACGCGTTGCGCACGGAACGCGACTACATCGACTACATCGGAGCCGCCGATGCGCGCCGCCTGCCGGGCGAAACCCAGCGCATCATCCGGGCCGGCACCGCGGCGGGCTTGCTCAAGTCGGGCGACGTATTCGTCAAGGAGGCGAACACGATCTCGTCCTCGCGAGTGCAGGCCGATGAGGCTGATTTGCCCAAGTTGGCGCGCGATGCACGCGCTTCGGGTGCCTCGGTCGCTACCTTGATGGCGGCGGGTGACGCATTCCTCAGCTATCAGAAGCCCGCCGACGCCGAGGAGTTCTACACCGCGGCTCTGACCAAGCCGGGCGTGGACACGCCGCGCGTACTGACCCGTCTGGGAATCGCCCAGGCCGACCAGGGCAAGGCGGCCGAGGCGCAGGCGACTTTCGCGAAAGTGGAAGGCGCGCGTCAGGCGATTGCACGGCTCTGGGCGCTTTATGCGCAAAGCGCCGGGAAGGCCGCAACAACTCCGCCTCCGGCCCAGTAAACGGGTTTGACGTGAAATTAGCGGGGCGCGGGTCCGGAAGGGTCCGCGCCCTTTCGTTGTGTCAGCGCAGGCGCTTGACCCACAGCTCGGCGCCCTCGCGGCGCTCGACCTTGAAGTTGGGCAGGCTGCGGAACATCGCAGACAGGCTGCTGAAGCCATAGTTGCGCACGTCGAAGCTGGACCGGTTGCCCGCGATCTGCCCGACCTGCTGCACACGCGCCCAGCCTTCCTCGTCGCGCTTGGCTTCCTTCCATGCGGCGCCGATCAGCTCCATCAGCTCGGTATCGGCGGCAAGATTTTCCGCGGCGACGCTTTGTGACGATGCGGTGGGGGCGGATTCCTGCGCCTGCGAGGTCTTGATCAGCTGATCGACGTCGATGAAGCGGGTGCAGACCGATTTGAATGCCTGCGGTGTTTTCGTGCTGCCGAAGCCGTAGACGACGATCCCGTCCTGGCGCAGCCGCGTGACCAGCGGCGTGAAGTCGCTGTCGCTGCTCATGATCCCGAACCCGTCGACCTTGCCCTGGTACAGCAGGTCGATCGCGTCGATCGTCATTGCCATGTCGGTCGCGTTCTTGCCTTTGGACACGTCGAACTGCTGCTGCGGGCGAATCCCATAGCGGTTCGTGATGGTGTCCCACTTGGCCAGGCCCTGCTTGGCAAAATTGCCATAGGCGCGGCGGATATTGACCTGGCCCAGTTCGGCCATGACGGTCAGCACCGGATCGATCGCTGCGGGCATGATATTGTCCGCGTCGATCAGCAGCGCGATGTTCTTTAGGTTTTCGTTGTTTTCCATGGCGCGCTAGATGGGCCGAGTCAGTGCGCGGCGCAACGCTCTCGCTTGAGCTGATCGGGTACGGGCCGGGCCTGGCGGAATTTTTATTCGAGGCCCGGTCGGCAGTCCACGACCGGCGTCATGCAACCGGCGCGAACTCGCCGCTATCTTCGTCGAGCAGGTGTAGAACTCCGTCAGAGATCGCGAAGAATGCACCGCGAAGTTTGAGCCGCCCCTGCTTTTCCAGCTCGGTGACGCATGGAAAGGTTCGCAGGTTGGCCAGGCTCACCTTGACGCCCGCAAGCTCCATCGCGCGCTCCGCTTCGCGGCCTTCGGTGCCATGCTCGGCCACCACCACTTCGCGCGCCTCGTCGAGCAGGTCGATCCAGTCCGCGATGAAGCCGCCCTGGCCCGGCTCGGTTCCGTGGACGCTCTTGGTCAGCGCCGCCTTGCAGCCGCCGCACATGCCGTGGCCCATCACCACGATCTCGCGCACCTTGAGAAACTGGACAGCGAACTCGAGCGCGGCGGACACGCCATGGTGACCCGGAGTCGTCTCGAACGGCGGAACCATCGCGGCAATGTTGCGCACGGTGAAGATCTCGCCCGGATCGGTGTCGAACACCAGTGCGGGATCGGTGCGGCTGTCGGCGCAGGCGATCACCATGATGCGGGGTTCCTGGCCCTCGCGCAACGCGGCCCAGCGTTCGCGCCGCGGCTCCCACCCGGTCTCACGAAAGCGGCGGTAGCCCTCGATCAGGCCGGCTAGTTCGAGCGAAGGAGCGATCGTCATGGTCTCCGCCGTTGCCGCACGGCATTGCCTCTGACAACCCCCGGCACTAAGTGCGGCCCATGAACGATCTCGCTTCCGCACCTCTCCCGCCACGCCAGCGCAAGCCGGACTGGATCCGCGTAAAGGCGCCCGTCAGCAAGGGCTATCACGAAACGCGCCAACTGATGCGCGACCTGTCGCTCAACACCGTGTGCGAAGAAGCGGCGTGTCCCAATATCGGCGAATGCTGGACCAAGAAGCACGCCACGGTGATGATCCTGGGCGATGTGTGCACGCGGGCCTGCGCGTTCTGCAATGTCAAGACGGGCATGCCGCGCACAGTCGATCCGCTCGAGCCCGAGCACGTTGCGATCGCGGCGGCCAAGCTGGGGCTGCAGCACATTGTGATAACCAGCGTCGACCGTGACGACCTGGCCGATGGCGGCGCGTCGCAGTTCGTCAAGGTGATCGAAGCGCTGCGCCGCGAGACACCGGACACGACGATCGAAATCCTGACTCCCGATTTCCGCAACAAGATGCGTCCCGCGGTCGAGGCGATCGTCGCTGCCGGGCCTGATGTCTACAATCACAACCTGGAAACCGTACCGCGGCTTTATCCGACGATCCGCCCGGGCGCGCGGTATTACGCCTCGCTTCGTCTGCTCGAAGAGGTGAAGGCGCACGATCCGCGCATCTTCACCAAGTCGGGCGTGATGATGGGGCTGGGCGAACAGCGGCTCGAGGTGCACCAGGTGATGGACGACATGCGCAGCGCCGACGTCGATTTCATCACCATGGGACAGTATCTCCAGCCCACTCCGCGCCATGCCAGGGTCGAGGAGTTCGTCACGCCCAAGGCATTTGCGGCGTACGGATCGATCGCTCGGGCGAAGGGCTTCCTGCAAGTCGCCGCCAGTCCGCTAACTCGTTCGAGCTATCACGCGGGCGACGATTTCGCGGCCATGCGTGCAGCGCGCGAAGCCAAACTGGCGCGCGCCGGGGCCTGATGCCCGGCATCCACGAAGTCCGCCGGCTGCCCTACAGCGCCGAGCAGATGTTCGATCTGGTCGCCGATGTCGGCCGCTACGGGGAATTCCTGCCATGGGTGGTGGCGACCCGAGTGCGCTCCAACACCGAGAGCGAACTCATCGCCGACATGCTGGTCGGCTTCAAACACCTGCGCGAGAAGTTCACGTCGCGGGTGGAGAAGGACCGGCCTCACCGGATCGAGGTTTTTTACCTTGATGGGCCGATGAAGGACCTCGACAATCGCTGGCTGTTCACCCCTACACCCGACGGGGGGTGCGAGATCGATTTCTGTGTCGATTTCACCTTCCGCAGCAGCGTGTTCGAAGCGCTCGCCGGGCAGTACTTCGACCGCGCGTTCCGCAAGATGGTGGCCGCGTTCGATACGCGGGCACACGCGCTTTACGGCAGCAGCAACTCGAGCGCGACAAGCGTCGCCTGACGGCGGATTTCGCTGCGGTTGCGACCATCGAGGTGCCGCATCTCGCCCTCGGGCTCACCGTCATCGGCCCGTCGCGCCCGCGCGAAGACAACCGTACCGACGGGTTTCTGATCGGTGCCGCCATCGGGCCCAGCGACCCCGCTGATCGCCACCGCCACATCCGCCGAGCTGTGCTCGATCGCACCCTGCGCCATCGCCCACACGCACGCGATCGATACCGCGCCGAACGTCTCGATGATCTCGCTCGGGACCTCGAGCAATTCCTGCTTGGACTCGTTGGAATAGGTCACAAAGCCGCGATCGAGAACCGCGGATGAGCCGGCAATTTCGGTCAGCGCGGCTGCCACCAGTCCGCCGGTGCAGCTCTCGGCCACCGCGATCCGGCGACCGATCGCGGCATTCGCCTCAACCACCCGCCGTGCGAGCGAAACGATGTCATCGGGCAGGACGCTGTCACCCACCGTTGCGCGCCTTGCCCTGATCCTCGCGCTCTTTCATCTCGACGATGAAGCCGACCAGGCCGGCAACGTTTTCCGGTGGTAGCGGCGCGAGCAGTTCGATCCCGCGTTCGATATCGGGGCATTGCGCCGGCTTGAGCTTGGTGGCGATCATGCTCGATATGGTCGCATCGACGAACGGCTTGAGCGCCGAATCGGGCATCTTGTTGAACATCGCGGCCATGCCGGACTTGTCCTTGTCGCCCATCTGGATGAGCGCGGCGCGCGCCGCCGGCCAGGCCGTATCGGCGCCCTGTGCATACCGCTGCTCCAGCCCATCGCCGTTGCGCGCGAGGAAGCCGGTGGGGGAAAGTTGGCTTCCGCAGCTCGTGCGAATGCCCGAGACGAGCTGCGGCAGGGCATAGCGCACGGCCGCCTGCATGGCCGCTGGCGAAATCTCGGCCGCCTGCGTGGAGTGCGGGGTGCAGATCGCGGCCAACGCGGCAGTTACGGCTAGCAACTTCATAATAGACCCTTCAGGTACGAAACACGGTGACGGCAGCCTGCGCGGCGATCCCTTCGCCCCGGCCGGTGAACCCAAGCCGCTCGGTGGTAGTCGCCTTCACGTTTACCGCGCCTTGATCGATGCCCGCAAGCTCCGCGAGCCGCGCGCGCATTGAGTCGCGGTGCGGACCGATCTTGGGCATCTCGCAAATCAGCGTGAGGTCGATGTTGCCCACGCGATATCCGCTGTCGTTGGCCAGCGTGATCGCATGCTCGACGAAGCGTGAGGATGGCGCGCCTTTCCACTGCGCGTCGCTCGGCGGGAAATGCAGCCCGATGTCGCCCGCGCCTATGGCACCCAGTATCGCGTCGACAACGGCGTGCAGGCCGACATCGGCGTCGCTGTGACCCGCCAGGCCCATTTCGTGATCGATCCTGATCCCGCACAGCCAAAGCTCTTCGCCCGGTGCGAGGCGATGGACGTCGAACCCGGTACCGATGCGCACCGCGGGCGTTCTGTCCATGAAATCTCCTGCGAATGTGAGCTTAGCCAGCGCTTCGTCGCCCTCGACCAGCGCCACCGTTCCGCCCGCTGCGTGCAAGACTTGCGCGTCGTCGCCCGCGGTGGGTTCGCCCGACCACTCGCGGTAAGCGGCCAATATCGCCGCGGTACGGAACGCCTGCGGCGTCTGCACCCGGCGTAAGCCCCCGCGGTCTGCAGTCCCGGTCATTACGCCGTGGTCCTCTGACGCCAAGCTGTCGACCACCGGCAACACCGGGATGGCGCCTGGATGATCGTCAAGCGCATCGAGAAGTCGCTCGATCACCGCCAGCGGCACAGTGGGGCGCGCGGCGTCGTGGATCAGAACACGCTCGCTTGCGTCGAGCGCTTCCAGTGCATTCGCGACCGATTGTTGACGGGTCGAGCCGCCGATAACAAACAGGGTGTCGAGCTCCGCCAACGCCTCGCGCGCCATACCCTCCGCGCCATCGGGTATCGCTACAATGATCGGTGCAGCCCCGGCTGCGATCAGTGCTTCGACCGAATGGCGGACCAGCGGCTTGCTGCGCCAGATGGCGAATTGTTTGGGCACCGGTTGTCCTGCGCGCAGTCCTTTTCCGGCGGCAACCACGATCGCTGAAAAGGGGGGAAGGGCGGGCATGCCCGCGCCGCGCTATCGCCTTGCGCGCTCGGCTTCAATCCACTAAGCGCTGCCTAAATTTTAGGCAGCCATTCACCGAAGCGAATGTTCACTCTTCCCAATCCTCCCGCCCCCAGGCCGATCCAGGTAGGTCCGGTGACGATCGCCACGCCGGTCGTGCTGGCGCCGATGACCGGCGTCACCGACCTGCCGTTCCGCGCACTCGTGCGCCGTTATGGCTCGGGGCTCAACGTCACGGAGATGGTCGCCAGCGAGGCCGCTATCCGCGAGACTCGCCAATCGATCCAGAAGACCGCATGGGCACCGATCGAGGATCCGGTGTCGATGCAGCTGGTCGGCTGCGATCCGGGCTCGATGGGCGAGGCCGCCAAGCTCGCCGCCGATCGCGGCGCGGCGATCATCGACATCAACTTCGGGTGCCCTGTGCGCAAGGTCGTGGGCCAGTATGCGGGTTCCGCGCTGATGCGCGAGGTGCCGCTGGCGATCAAGCTGATGGAAGCCTGCGTCAAGGCGGTGGACGTGCCGGTCACCGTCAAGATGCGCATGGGCTGGGATCACGACAGCCTCAATGCCCCCGAACTGGCCCATATCGCCGAGGACCTCGGCATCAGGATGGTCGCGATCCACGGCCGTACCCGTAACCAGATGTACAAGGGCACCGCCGATTGGCGGTTCGTGGCCCGGGTGAAGGAGGCGGTGGGGATCCCGGTTATCGTCAACGGTGACATCTGCACGATCGAGGATGCCGCGCGCGCGCTTGAGCAATCGGGTGCTGACGGTCTGATGATTGGGCGGGGCGCCTATGGCCGGCCGTGGTTGCTGGGGCAGGTGATGCACTGGTGGCACACCGGCGAACGCCGCGCAGAACCTGATATCGACGAACAGTACGCGGTGCTGGTGGAGCATTATCGCGCAATGCTGGATCACTATGGCGTCGAGACAGGCGTGAAAATCGCCCGCAAGCATATCGGATGGTACACCAAGGGGCTGCACGGCTCTGCCGAGTTCCGTAACAAGGTCAACTTCGTCGACGACGCACAGCAGGTGCTGGGCGAGATCGATCGCTTCTACGAGCCATTGCTGCGCCGGCAGGCGGCGTGAACCAGCATGGCGCGGCGCCGGACGAGGGGTCGCAGATCGCCGGCCTGGTCTTCGCAATGCTCCTGCTCGATCCCGCAATGGTCATCGTCCAGGCCAATCCGGCGAGTGAGGAAATGCTCGGCCGCAGCGCACAGCGGCTGATCGGATGCGCCCTGTTCGATGTTCTCGAGATCGACGATCCCCGTGTGACTGCCCATTCGCGCGAGGACCGGGCGCCGTTGGTCGCCCGCGGATTGCTGGTCCGTACCGGTCAGGGCCGCAGCCGGGTCAATCTGACCATGTCGCCGCTTGCCAGCCACCCTGGATGGCGGGTGGTGACCCTGTCAGAAGTGGGGCAGGAGGAGGCTGGCGACAGCGACCGCACGCTTTCCAGTATCGGCGCGCCAGCGGTGCTTGCTCACGAAATCAAGAATCCGCTGGCTGCCATCCGGGGCGCCGGCCAGCTTCTCGCCCGCAAGCTCGACGCCAGGGATCGCCCGTTGGCGGATCTGATTGCCACCGAAGTCGCCCGGATCGCTTCACTCATCGATCGGATGCAGCGGATCGGCGCGCGCGGGGCTGAACCCAACACACCGATCAACTTGCACGAAGCGGTGCGTGACGCGATCGCCACCGTTCGCGGCGCCGGGCTTCGCGATGTCGAACTGGTCGAGGAGTTCGACCCGTCGCTACCCCCGGTGCTGGCCAGCGGACCCGCTCTCCAGCAGGTCCTCATCAATCTGTTGGTCAACGCGCGCGACGCTTGCGCCGGGAGTGCCCAGGCGCGTGTCACCGTGCGATCGCGTTATGTGAGTGGCCTGATCTTCGCCGCCATCCGTCCCGGTCGGTCGGTTCGCTTGCCGATCGAGGTGACCGTGAGCGACAACGGGCCCGGTGTTCCGCCTGAACTGCGCGACCATGTTTTCGAGCCGTTCGTCAGCAGCAAGAAGGGCGGACAGGGTCTCGGGCTCGCGCTTGTTCACCGGCTCGTGCGCGACATGGAAGGCCGTATCGCGCACGAGCGCGACGAGCGCGGGGGCCTGACTCACTTCCGCATTCACCTTCCGATCGCGAAATAGGAGAGCGTATGCGCGGGAGCATCCTGCTGGTCGAGGACGACGCGGCCATCGCCACGGTCATCACCACCGCGCTCGAGGACGAGGGATTCTCGGTCGACCGCACAGATTCGATCGCGGGTCGTGACCGTTTGCTGGAGAGCGGCGACTATGCCGCGATGCTGACCGACGTCGTGCTTACCGATGGCGACGGAATCGCAAGCCTTCCGGCTGTTCGCCAAGTTAGCCCGCGCTTGCCCGTGATCGTGCTGTCGGCGCAGAACACGCTCGACACCGCAGTGCGCGCGACTGACGTCGCGGCGTTCGAATACTTTCCCAAGCCGTTCGACCTTGAGGAACTGGTTCGCACCGTGTTGCAGGCGGCCGGGCGGCGCGCCGGGGCGGGAGAGGCGGCGGCGGACGAACCAGGCGATGCGTTGCCGCTGGTTGGCCGGAGCCAGGCGATGCAGGGCGTCTACCGGATGATCACGCGGGTCCTGCGCAACGACCTGTCGGTCCTGATCCTCGGCGAATCCGGCACTGGCAAAGAGCTTGTGGCCGAGGCGATTCACCAGCTGGGGCACCGTCGTTCTGGGCCGTTCGTGGCGGTCAACGCCGCTGCGATCCCACGCGACTTGCTCGAAAGCGAGCTGTTCGGGCACGAGAAGGGCGCCTTCACCGGCGCAATCGCGCAGGCCATCGGCAAGTTCGAACAGGCCAATGGCGGCACGCTGTTTCTCGACGAGATCGGCGACATGCCGCTGGAAGCGCAGACACGTTTGTTGCGCGCGCTGCAATCGGGGCGCATTCGCCGGGTCGGCGGGCGACAGGAGATCGGTGTCGACGTGCGCATCCTGGCCGCGACCAACCGGGACCTGGGGCCGATGATCGCGGCGGGGACCTTCCGCGAAGATCTCTATTACCGGCTCGCGGTAGTGCCCATCGAACTGCCGCCGCTGCGCGAACGGCGCAGTGATGTCGCCGCGCTGACGAAGCATTTTCTCGCTCAGGCGGCCGCCGAAGGACTGCCGCAGCGCCAGATCGATCCCGCGGGCGCGGCTGCGCTCGAGCGGCGACCGTGGCGCGGCAATGTGCGCGAATTGCGCAACGCGGTCTATCGCCTCGCGCTGCTGACGCGCGAAGATACGATCGACGGCGACACGGTCGACGCCGTGCTGGGCCCGCCGATCAGCCCATTCGTCACCGGAGCCTGCGGGATTTGCCGATGCGCTGGAAGTGTGGCTGCGCGACTCTCCGCCGCCGGAAGGACGGCTCTACGAAGCGGCGATCGCCGAGCTGGAGCGACCGCTATTCGCCCACGCGTTGGTGGCGACCGGCGGCAACCAGTTGCGCGCTGCTCGCCTGCTTGGGATCAACCGCAACACATTGCGCAAGCGACTGACCGATCTGGCGATCGATCCCAACGTCTGCGCACGGGATGGCTGATCGCTTTCGCGGGTCAACGAATAACACTTGCATATGTGCAACAGTGTCGTTGTAACCGCGCAACGATGGCTTCCTCACCGCCAATTCCCGCGTCGGTTCGATCGGCGCGGCGCAGCCCGCGCTGGCGGCGGCGCTTCATTGTGTCGAGCCGGCGAGCGAACCTCTATCTGTTCCTGGAACTAACCGCGCTCATCGCGTTTCTCGCGATGGTCTGGAGCGCTTGGTACACTTTCACCAGCGCACCACCCGACGGACAGCTATTGCCGTCTCGCCGTGTCGCGGTACTTTTGATCGGCACCTTGATCCCCGCAATGGCCTTGCTTGTCCTGTTGGGTCGACGACTGGCGCTACGCCGGGCCGAGGGAAGCACGGCCCGGCTGCACGTGCGCCTCGTGTTCTTCTTCTCGCTGGTTGCTGCGGTGCCCACCCTTTTGGTCGCGGGTTTCGCAGCGATCCTGTTTCAGTCAGGAGTCGATTTCTGGTTTTCGGACAATTCTCGCGGGCTGATGCAGAACGCAAACGCGCTGGCCCGCGGCTACTATGAACAGAACCAGGTCCAAGTCGCCAACCAAACGGTCGCGATGGCGAGCGACATGCAGTACTACCTGCAAAGCTTCAAACTGACAGATCCAGACCTGGCCGACATATACGTGCTGCAGGTCAAGCAGCGCGAAATCAACAAATCCGCAGTGGTTCAGCAAGTGCCCGACGGTTCGATCAGGATCGCTGCGGTGATCGACCTCAATTCGGACAATCGACCGACTGCGTTCGCGTCTCAGGCGGTGCCCAAACTCAAGAACGGCGACGCCGTGGTCGTCAGTGGGAACACCAAACGTATCGAGGCGATCGCGCCGATCGATCTGAAGAGCGGCATTTTTCTATACAACGCGCGGAACAGCCGAATCGATTGGCTTCAGTCAGTGGTCCAACGCCCAGTCTATCGTGGGCGCGTACGACGTGCTGACAAAGCGCGCGCGGGCGCTGCAACTGCGCTTCAACCTCGCACTTTTTATCGTCAGTCTCGCGCTGGTCGGGCTGGCGGTGTGGTTCGCGCTTCGCTTCGCGGACCGTCAGGTTGAGCCGCTCACCGAGCTGGTGAAGGCATCGCGCAAAGTGGGTGCCGGTAACTTCGCCGTGCGCGTCGAAGGGCGGACAGGCCCCGACGAGATCGGCATGCTCAACCGGGCGTTCAACCGCATGGCTGCACAGATCGAGCAGCAGACCGCCGCACTTGTCGGCGCCAATCACCAGCTCGAAGACCGACGCGCCTTTATCGAAGCGGTGGTCGAATCGATCTCAGCGGGCATCGTGACTGTGGATCGCGACGGGCGGGTGCTGCTGATGAACAGTTCGGCGCAAAGGCTGCTGCTGAGCGAGCAGGGCCCGGTCCCCGCCGGACTTATGCTGGCTGAGCTGGCGCCGCAGATCGCCGCGCTTTCGGATGCAGGTCTGACAGGCGGCATCGTCAACTGGACGAAGGGTGGCGAACTGCTCACCCTCGCGGTCAAGGTTGGCGATGCGCCAGAGGGGCGGGTGATCACATTTGAAGACATTACTCGCCAGATACTCGACCAGCGCCAGGCGGCATGGTCTGACGTCGCCCGGCGGATCGCGCACGAGATCAAGAACCCGCTCACCCCGATCCAGCTCGCGACCGAGCGGCTCAAGCGACGCTATCGCAAGCAGATAGAGAGCGACGGCGAACTGTTCGACGAGCTGACCAATACGATCGTCCGGCAGGTCGGAGACTTGCGCAAGATGGTCGATGAATTCTCCAGCTTTGCGCGGCTGCCAAAGCCGGTGTTCCGGCCGGAGAACTCGCACGACCTCGTCAAGCAGGCGCTGTTCCTGCAGGAAGTCGCCCATCCGGAAATCGATTTCCGTCTCGAGTCCGAGGGCGAGACGGACATGCTGATCGATTGTGACAGGCACCAGGTCGGCCAGGCGATGACGAACGTGCTCAAGAACGCGGTCGAGGCGATCGAAGCCCGGGCACGCAATGCCGAGCCTGATTATCGCGGGAGGATCGCGGTGGGGATGGCTGCCTCGGCGGCCATGCTCACCGTTACGGTGGAAGACAACGGCGTCGGTCTGCCGCAGGATCGCGAGCGGATCGTCGAACCGTATGTCACGACGCGCGAGAAGGGCACCGGCCTGGGCCTCGCGATCGTCAACAAGATCGTCGAAGAGCATGGTGGGGACATGACCTTCGGCGGCACCACCGGGGGCGGTACCCGCGTAACCTTGCGCTTTGCCCGCGATCCGCTGGCAGCGGGCAAGGTGGCGGCCGAATGAAAATCCGAAAGGACTTGCCGTAATGGCGCTCGATATCCTCATCGTCGATGACGAACGCGACATCCGCGAACTGGTCGCCGGGGTCCTCAGCGATGAAGGCTACGAATGCCGCACCGCGGGCGACAGCACCGCGGCGCTCGCGGCTCTGGACGAGCGCCGGCCGAGCCTGATCCTGCTCGACGTGTGGCTGCACGGAAGCGCGCTCGACGGGCTCGAAGTCCTCGACGAGGTCAAGAAGCGCGAGCCGGAACTGCCGGTGATCATCTTCTCGGGCCATGGCAATATCGACACGGCGGTCTCCGCGGTGAGCCGCGGGGCGATGGATTTCATCGAGAAGCCGTTCGAGGCTGAAAAGCTGTTGCTGCTTGTCCAGCGCGCGACCGAAACCGAGCGGCTGCGGCGCGAGAATTCCCGGCTTCGGGAAGGTTTCGGACGCGGCGAGGAATTCACCGGCAATTCGATCGCGATCAATGCAGTGCGCGCGACACTCAAGCGGGTGGCCACCACGGGCAGCCGGGTGATGATCAGCGGCCCCGGCGGATCGGGCAAGGAAGTCGCCGCGCGCCTGCTCCATTCGTGGAGCAACCGCGCCGACCACGCCTTCGTCATCGTCAATTCGGCGCGGATCACCCCCGAGCGGTTCGAACAGGAGCTGTTTGGCGAGGAAGCAGATGGCAAACTGGTCCGGCCCGGCCTGCTCGAAATGGCGGACGGCGGTACGCTGTATCTCGACGAAGTCGCCGATATGCCGCTGTCGACCCAGGCGCGCATTTTGCGGGTACTTACGGAACAAAGCTTCGTGCGGGTGGGGGGCAACCGCCAGATCGCGGTCGATGTGCGGGTGGTATCTTCAAGTTCGCGCGATCTGACCGGCGAGATGGAAGACAAGAACTTCCGCGAAGACTTGTTCTATCGACTCAACGTGGTGCCGGTGACGATCCCCTCTCTGGCCGAAAGGCGCGACGACATCCCCGCCTTGGCCGACCATTTCTTTACCCGCTACGCCGCCGAGCAGGGCATCCTCCCGCCGGACATTTCTGCTGATGCGATCGCGGCGTTGCAGTCATACGACTGGCCGGGCAACGTGCGCCAGCTGCGAAACGTGGTCGAACGGACCGTCATCCTCACGCCGCGTGAGCGGCTGACCACAATCGAGGCCGACATGCTACCCAGCGAAGTGACCGGCGGTCGGCTTGGCGGCGGAGCGGGAATTTCGGCCATGATGGGTGTGCCGCTGCGCGAAGCGCGCGAAAGCTTCGAGCGTGAATACCTGACCATCCAAATTCGCCGATTCTCGGGAAATATCTCCAAGACCGCGAATTTCATCGGGATGGAACGCTCGGCGCTGCACCGCAAGTTGAAGCTGCTGGGGATGGGCGAGCGTCGCGACGAAGATTAGAATCTCCGCCGCCGGAACGCGGGTGCAGCAAAAGCATTTGCGAATTGAGGCAAACGCCCCATAATCGGTTGTGATACCCGGTAATCGTTCATCCGGACGATTGCCAGATCGCGAACCGCCCAAGCGGACGCCAAGAAAAAACGGAGACCACGCAAGTGTCCACACCCCGCACGCTGACCGCGCGCCCCCGTTCCGCACCGGAACCCGAACCCGCCGCTCCTTCCGGCGGCAAGCAGCAAAGCTTGCAAGACGCGTTCCTTAACCTGTTGCGCAAGAACAAGACGCCGGTGACCATGTTTCTGGTCAAGGGCGTCAAGCTGCAAGGCATCGTCACCTGGTTCGATAACTTTTCGATCCTGCTGCGACGCGATGGCCAGTCGCAGCTGGTCTACAAGCACGCGGTTTCGACGATCATGCCGGGCCAGCCGATCGACGTGAACCAGTTTTCCAGCCAGGGTTCCAGCGCCAAGCAGCGTCTGTTGCAAGACGTGTTCCTTAGTCGCGTTCGCGAGGCCGAAGTCCAGGTTACCATGTTCCTGGTCAATGGCGTGATGCTGCAGGGCAAGATCGCAGCCTATGATCTGTTCTGCATGCTGCTCGAGCGCGAGGGCTACGTGCAACTGGCCTACAAGCATGCCGTATCGACGATCCAGCCGGCAACCGCTGTCGATCTGAGCGGCGAATTTGAAGGCGAAGGCGACTGAGCTTCGACGACGATCTGCTAGGTGAGGTCTCACGCGGCGCCCGGGCGCTCGTGGTATGTCCCGACGTCCGTGGTAGGCACCATGATCTCGAACCCGAGGCACGGCTTGAGGAGGCGTGCGGACTAGCGCAAGCGATCGGCATCGTCATCGCCGATTCCGCTGTGCTACCGGTGCGACAGGTGCGCCCGGGCACACTGTTCGGATCGGGCCAGGTCGACAACATCGCCACTGCCTGCGAACAGCACGCGGCCGACCTGGTGGTGGTAGACGGCGCACTGAGTCCGATTCAGCAGCGGAACCTCGAAGACCGCCTGAAGCGCAAGGTCATAGACCGGACCGGTTTGATCCTGGAAATCTTCGGTGAGCGCGCCGCGACCGCAGAGGGTCGGTTGCAGGTCGAACTTGCGCACCTCGATTACCAGCAGAGCCGGTTGGTACGTTCGTGGACTCACCTCGAACGTCAGCGCGGCGGATTTGGCTTCCTCGGCGGTCCCGGTGAGACCCAGATCGAGGCCGACCGGCGCATGATCCGCCAGCGCATGGGTCGACTGCGCAAGGAACTGGAAGGCGTTCGCAAGACCCGCGCTCTTCATCGCGACCGGAGGGGCAGGGCACCCTGGCCGATCATCGCCCTGGTCGGCTACACCAACGCCGGCAAATCGACACTGTTCAACCGCCTGACCGGTGCCGAGGTGATGGCGGAGGACTTGCTGTTTGCCACGCTCGACCCGACGATGCGCGCGATCGCTTTGCCCGGGATCGAAAAGGCGATCCTTTCGGACACAGTCGGGTTCATCTCTGACCTGCCCACCCAGTTGGTGGCGGCGTTTCGCGCGACGCTGGAAGAAGTGACCGGCGCCGACCTGATCCTGCACGTGCGTGATATCGCCAATCCCTCGACTGCGGCGCAGAAGGCGCAGGTACTCGAAGTTCTGGGCGAGCTCGGATTAGCGGAAGGGGAAGGGGGCGCATCAATCCCGATCATCGAAGTGTGGAACAAGGCCGACTTGCTTTCGCCCGAGGCGGCGACCGAAATCCGCGAGCTTGCAGCCGGTGGCGAGGATACCGCGGTGATCTCGGCGGAAACCGGCGATGGTATTCCCGCGCTGCTCGAACTTCTCGGCCACCAATTGACCCAGCACGCGCACGTCCACGAATTCGTGCTTCCCGCCAGCGCGGGCAGGCGACTGGCATGGCTTCACGCACACGGCGAGGTGCTGGAGGAAGAAGATGCTGGCGCGGGTCCCGATGGCCCGCTGCGCAGGTTGGCGGTCCGGCTCAATCCGAAAGAGTTTGGTCAGTTCGAAACGTTATGAGGTTTCGGTGGCCTTGACCTGCTGCCACAACGCTTCCTGCTGATCGAGCGAGAGCGCGGCGAAGGCGCCGTCAGCCAGTTCTTCCATCGCGCGAAACCGGCGTTCGAACTTGGCATTGGCTCCGCGCAGTGCATCCTCGGGGGCGATGCCATAGGCGCGGACGAGATTGACCGCGGCGAACAGCAGGTCTCCGGCTTCCTCAAAGCGCTTGCTGGCAGGGGCATCTGCCAGTTCGGCCATTTCTTCGGTCACCTTGCCGGCCGGTCCTTCGGCATCGGGCCAGTCGAAGCCGACCCGCGCCGCGCGCTTCTGCAGCTTGTCGGCTCGCAAAAGTGCCGGCAGCGCCATGGCGACCCCGTCCATCGCGCTGGTCGCGCCCATCGATGCGCGTTCCGCTTCCTTGAGCGTTTCCCATCGATCAGTTGCCGATACCGGTCCGGCGGTGGGGTCGCCGAAGATGTGCGGATGGCGGGCTTCGAGCTTGTCAGAAATCGAACGCGCGACATCATCGAACGCGAACAAATCCGCTTCCTCGGCGATGCGTGCCTGGAACACGACCTGGAACAGCAGGTCGCCAAGCTCGTCGCGTAGTTCGTCGGCATCTCCGCGCGCTACGGCATCGGCCACTTCGTACGCTTCCTCGATCGTATGCGGGACGATCGTCTCGAACGTTTGCGCACGATCCCACTCACAGCCGGTGGGGCTGCGCAAGGTGACCATCACGCGAAGAAGGCGGTCGAGTTGTTCGGACATCTCAAACTGATAATATATATTATGTTAAATAAATAGCTAAGCGGGGAGAGGGCGCGATCATCGCACCATGGAGAACACCAACGTAATCGCCGCGAAAATACCGGCCCAGGTCAACGCCATACGCACGCTTTCCTTCCAACCGAGCCGAAATGACGCCAACGCGCTGCCGGCCAGGACAAGCCACGCCAACAATGCGATCAGCTGTACCACGCCGAATTCGTTCACAGCACGATCTCGAGGCCATCGTAGCCGACTTCGACATTCTTGGGCACCTCGGCCGCCAGTGGCGCGTAGTCCATGCTCTTGTCGAGATGAGTCAGTACCATCCGTCGCGCGCCACAGCGCCGGGCCAGATCGAGCGACATCTCGAGATGTGCATGAGTCGGATGCGGACGACGGCGCAAGCAGTCGCACACCAACAAGTCGACGCCCTCGAACAAGTCGACCATCGGCGCGACGATTTCGCTGAAGTCTGTCGCGTAACCAATTGATTTTCCGTCTGCATCGAACCGATACCCGGTCGATTGCGCGGGACCGTGAGGCATCTGGCATTTGCCAATTCCGAATCCGGCAAAGATCCGCAACCGATCAAGGGTGTCGAGCTCGACAATGGTCGGATATCCGTGCTCACCGGCAAAGACATAGCTGAACCGGCTACGCAGACGACGCACCGTTTCGCCGGCTGCGAAGCCCGGCAGCGGGCCGGAACGATCATATCGCATTACCCGCAGGTCATCGATTCCGTGACAGTGATCGGCGTGATCGTGAGTCCAGAAGACACCGTCGACCTTGTCGATCCGGTTGGCGAGCAACTGATTGCGGAGATCGGGCGAGGTATCGACCAGCAGCCGTTTCCCCTCGGCGCTTTCGACGATGATCGAGACACGTGTGCGGCGGTTGCGCGGCTCGGCCGGATCGCATTCGCCCCAGTCGTCGCCGATCCGCGGCACACCGGTGGAGGTGCCCGAACCTAGCATGATCAACTTCACAAAACCGCTTTCGCGAACAGATTGAAGAAGTTGCTCGACGTTGTTTCGGCTAGATCTTCAGTCTCCAGGCCGCGCAGGCCTGCGACGAACGCGGCAGTATCGCGCACAAATGCGGGCTCGCACGACCGCCCGCGATGCGGGACCGGCGCCAGGAACGGGCTGTCGGTTTCGACCAGCAGCCGATCGGCGGGCAGGTGACGGGCGATGTCCTGCAATTCGCTGGCATTCTTGAAGGTGACGATACCTGACAGCGAGATCGTCAGTCCCAGGTCCAGCACCGTTTGCGCGAACCCGGAGGATGCGGTGAAACAGTGGATCAGCGCTGGGAAGGCGCCCTTCCCCATCTCGTCGGCCAGGATTGACCCGGTATCCTCCTCGGCATCCCGCGTGTGGATGATGATCGGCAGACCGGTCTCGCGGGCCACGCCGATATGCATGCGGAACAGATCGCGTTGTACCGCGCGATCGGACTTGTCGTAGTAGTAATCAAGGCCGCTCTCGCCAATGCCAATCACCTTGGGGTGTGCGGCTGCTGCCAGCAGTGCCTCGCGCCCGAGGTCGGCATGCGCATCGGCCTCGTGCGGGTGGATGCCCACGCTGGCCCAGACATCAGGCTCACGTGCCGCGGTGGCGATCACGTCATCCCATTCACTGCGGCGGGTCGAGATGTTGAGCATTCCGGTTACGCCGGCAGCGCGTGCGCGGGCGAGTACACCGGGCTGATCGTCGACCAGGCCCTTGTATTGCAGATGGCAATGGCTGTCGATCAACCTCATGCGCTGTCTTCGGTGGGCAGCTCAAGGCGGGGAAAGACGCCGACTGGCTGGGCAACACGAAAATCGGATGCGACCAGCCGATCGTACCAAGCCCCATCTTCGAGCGCCGCGAAGCCGCGTGCGTCCGCTGCGGCTCCGAGCTGATCCAATAGCCGGTCGGCCGACGACGGCACAACCGGGCGGATCGCGATGGCGAGGCTCCTCACCGCCAGGAACAACGTGAGCAAGACCGCGCGCATCCGATCCGGGTCGGTCTTGCGCAAGGTCCACGGAGCCTGCTCGTCGACGTACTGGTTGCAGGCAAAAACGGCGCGCATCCACGCCTCTATGCCGACCGAGAAATCGAGCGTCTCGAACGCGCCGGGGAGTTCCACCTGACACACGGCGGAAACCTGGGACAACAAGGCGGTGTCGGCCTCGGCCGCTTCGAATGACGTCAAAACGCCGTCGAGGTTCTTGAAAATCATCGACAGGACGCGCTGCGCCAAGTTGCCGAAACTGTTCGCCAGCTCGGCATTGCAGCGGGTGACAATCGCTTCCGCCGAAAAACCGCCGTCGTTGCCGAATACGACTTCGCGCATCAGGAAGTAGCGCAGCTGGTCCACTCCGAAGCGATCCGCCAATTCAAGCGGATCCACCACGTTGCCGAGCGATTTGGACATCTTTTCGCCCCGGTGGAGCAAGAAACCGTGGCCGAAGATCGCCTTGGGCGCCGGCAATCCAGCGCTTTTCAGGAACGCTGGCCAGTACACTGCGTGGAATCGAACGATATCCTTGCCGATCAGGTGCAGGTCGACCGGCCAGAATCGCGCAAACTCTCCCTCGCGATCAGGAAAACCGATCCCGGTGAGGTAGGTGGTCAGCGCATCCACCCAGACGTACATCACGTGACCAGGGCTGCCCGGTACTGGCACGCCCCAGTCGAAGCTGGTTCGCGATACCGAAAGGTCGCGCAGGTCCTGACCCTTGAGAAACGCGAGCACTTCGTTGCGCCGGCTGTCAGGTTCAAGGAAGCCGGCACTTTCATTGAGTTCAATTAGATAGTCGCGGTACTTCGAAAGCCGGAAGAACCAGCTTTCTTCGACATTCCACTCCACCGCGGTGCCCTGCGGCGACAGTTTGACGCCGCCTTCACCCTCGACCAGTTCGCTCTCGTCGTAGAAGGCTTCGTCTCGGATCGAGTACCAGCCCTCGTACCGGTCGAGATACATGTCCCCATTGGCGGCCATTGCTTCCCACAGAGCGATGCTCGCGGCGTGATGCTGCGCTTCGGTAGTGCGCCGGAACGCGCTGTAACCGATCTCAAGTTTGTCGCACATGGCACGGAAATAATCGGACATTTCGGTCGCGAATTCGAGAGTATCGCGGTCCGCTTCGCGCGCGGTCTTGTCCATCTTCAAGCCGTGTTCGTCGGTCCCGGTAACCAGCCGCACATCATAACCCTGGGCAGTCTTGAATCGCGCGATGACATCGGCTGCGATCGCCTCATACGCGTGGCCGATGTGCGGCCGCCCATTGGGGTAGCTGATTGCGGTGGTGAGATAATAGGGTTCAGGCATCGGCGCGCTGGCTAGACGCGCCGGCCGAAGCGAGCAAGCCGCCGATTTGCATCACCAGCAGGCCAGCATCGAAGTTGTAGGTGGGAGCCTGACCGGTAAGCCGCACCAGTTCGGCGTGTGCTTCGACGATCGCGGGAAGACGCTCGCGCGGAGCATGTTGAACCATTTGCGCCAGGCTCGCGCGCGCCAGATCAAGCGCTGCGGCTATCCGCGCGCGATCGGGCCGGGCGCCGATTTCCTCGGCCAGTTTGCCACGCAAAGTGAAATGAGGATCTCCCTCCGAGGCAATACGCCGCATCATTTCGTCGAGCGGGCCGAGATCGTGTGTCACGAACTCTATCGCCGCCCCTGGTGATCCGGCCGCCGCGGTGACCGCAGCGGCGCGTGTCGCAGCGTCGCTTTCAGGCGCTTCGATTGCCAGCAGCCGGGCAATCGCGTCGTCAGCCAGCGGGGCGAAGCGCAACACCCGGCAGCGTGAGCGGATCGTCGGCAACAGGCGCGCCGGCCGATGCGCGACGAGCACGAAGAAGGTTCCGGCGGGCGGCTCCTCCAGACTCTTGAGCAGCGCATTCGACGCCGATGTTTCGAGATCGTCGGCGGGGTCGACGATTACCACCCGCCTGCTGCCCAGTGTCGGCCGTGTCGACAGCCTCCGCTGCATCTCGCGGATCTGGCTTACCTTGATATTGCGCGCCAGTTCGTAGTCCTGTCCCGCTTCGCGCTTCTTCTCCTCCTTGTCGTCCTTGGGAAGGTGACTGAGCACGATGACGTCGGGATGCTGGCCTGCCGGCTGCGGGACGCCGGCCTCCGCGACCAGTTCGCGCGCGGCCGCGAGCGCAAAGGTGCTTTTGCCCAGACCTTTCTTTCCCGCCAGGAGCCACGCGTGATGCATCCGCGTGCCTTGCATCGCGTCGCGCCATTCGCGCCAGGCGTCGTCGTGCCCGAGCAAGGTCATGCCAGACCGGGAAGGCAGCGAGCCAGCGCGCCGATTACACGGCGATGCACTTCGGCAGGGGAGCCATTGCCGTCAATTATCACGGTCCCTGCCGGATCACCCGCCGCGATCGCCGCGAATGCCTTGGCCACCCCACTGTGATACTTTTCATCTCGGCCCCCGATTGCATCGGCGTCAGCGCCGTCGCGTGCGGCGAGACGCTCAGCGGATCGCGCTGGGTCGACTTCGATCAGAAGGGTAATGTCAGGGCGCAGTCCGTTGCTGCCGATTGCGTGCAGCGAGCACACGAGATCGTCGCCGAGGCCCCCTGCACCGCCTTGATAGGCGCGGCTCGAATCGACGAAGCGATCGCACACGACCCAGCGACCCTGCTCGAGCGCGGGCTCTATGCGACGTGCAACATGGTCCGCCCTTGCGGCCGCGAACAGCAACGCCTCGGCCCTTACGCCCCACCCCTCGCCCGGCGGATCGAGCAACAGCGCGCGGATGGCCTCCGCGCCGGGCGTGCCACCGGGTTCGCGAGTGAGTTCTACTTCGATGGCCCGAGCGGTGAGGGCCTCTGCCAGCATCCGGGCCTGGGTTGACTTACCGCTGCCCTCGCCCCCCTCGAACGCAATGAACCGGCCACGCGCCATCAGAACAAACCGACCACGCCGTTGAGCAACCGCTCAAACCCGTTCGCCACCGGTACTCCTTCGGCTGCCATCAGGGGCACGCGCGCGGGACGCATGCCATCTGCGGCCACCTCGAGCTCGGCGACCTGCTCGCCCTTGGCAATCGGAGCGCGCAACGGTCCGTCGTAGTGAATGGACAGCTTGACCCCGCCGGTCTGGCCGGCCGGCAGATCGTACCCGAGCGCGATCGGCGCGGTCAGGTCGACATACCGTTCCGCCCCGTTCTGTACCCGCGCCTGGCCAACGGTTACGCCTTTCGCAAACAGCGGCGCTCCCGCAAACGACTGGAATCCCCACTCGAGGAACTCACGGCTTGCCTGATGCTGGATGCGCGAGGTGGGCGCACCACCGATGACCATCACCAGCCGTCGCCCGTTGCGCTGGGCGCTGCCGACAAATCCGTAGCCGGCCTGGTTGGTGAACCCGGTCTTGATCCCATCGGCCCCTTGCACCACCCCGGTGACCGGATCGTGATTACGCTGCTGGAAACCGTTGAACTGGAACAGCTTATGGCCGAAATAGCGCGCGTAAAGATCGGGGTGACGCGTAATCATTGCCGATGCAAGCGTCGCCAGATCGCGCGCGGTCACAAACGTCCGGCCTTCGTCCATCCACCCGTTGGGTGTCCCGAAATGGCTGTTGTGCATGCCGATCTCGCGGGCCTTGGCATTCATCATCGCCGTCCACTTGGGCAGGGATCCCGCCAGTCCTTCCCCCAGCACGGCCGCGCCGTCATTGGCCGAAACGGTGGTGATTCCGTGCAGCAAGGCATCGACGGTTACCCGTTGGTGGAGCTCGAGGAACATGGTCGAGCCGACGCCGTGCCAATCGGTCCAGGTCTGGTCGTCGACCAGCATCAACTGGCCGGGCGAAACCTTTCCTGCGTCGATCAATTCGAACGCGGTGAACACGGTCATCACCTTGGTCATCGATGCCGGCATGAAGCGCCGGTCGGGCTCGCGCGAATAGAGCGTCTGGCCGCTCGAGACGTCGACCATTAGCGCGATCGGCACTTCCGGTGGAGGTGGCGCGAACGTGGGATAGGGAGCAGGCGCGTCCGCGCTCGCGGCAGCGACGCTGGTCAGCAGCGCGCAGGCCGCAAACAGTGACTTCGTGAATTGACCCAAGTGCGCTCCCGCCGCCGGGCGGAAGCCGGCGGTTCAACCTGCGGTGGTGACTCGCGCGTCGCTATAACCGGCGGCTCGCGCCTTGGCGAGGGCGACATCGGCCTGTGCCCGGGTGGTGAACGGGCCGATGCGGACGAGGAAAAATCGACCTTGGGACGTTACCGATCCGCCGAGCGACTTTGCCGCACGGTCGGCATTCGCGCGGCTGGCGAACGCGGCAGCCTGCACCACCAGGTTACCAGCCGCCGCAGGTGGGGGTGTAGCAGCTATCACACTGGCTTTGGCGGGAGCGGTTTGGATGGGAACAGGGGAAGCAGCCACTGGAGGTTCGACGACGGCCCGGGCTTGGGCCTGCGCCATAGCGGTTCGCGAAGCACTGACGGGTGCGGTTGGCACCATGGGAGAAGGCTTGCCGAGATTGGCGACACCGTTCGCCGGAAGCTTGCGACGCAGGACTTCGACCAGCGATTTGGGCGTCTCGATCCGTTCGGCAACCGAATTTCCCGCGCGCAGCTCGGCTCGTTCGGCTTCGGGCGGGTTGACCCTGCGAAGACGCACCGCACCGCCCTCTCCGATCCCGAGCTGCGCCGCCGCTGCCGGCGACAAGGAGACCAGTCGATTGCCGGTCATCGGCCCCCGCCGCTCGATCCGGAGCAGGATCGTCTTGCCGCTGTCGAGCGAGGTGACTTCGGCATAGCTGGGTAGCGGCAGCGTACGGTGTGCAGCAGTCACCCCCGCACCATCGTCGATCCCGGCTGAGCCGACCGCATCGTAGTTGAGGGTATCGGCCGGGGTGAACACTTCACCATCCACCGTGAACGGATCGCCCAGAACCATCGGGTAGTCGGCGGCCGGGCCAGTCGTGGCCAGCGGGGCGACTGTGAGCGGGGTCATACGGTCCGCGTTGCCGACCATTCCGCAGCCGGAAACGGCAGCGCCAAGAATGACAACGACTAGCGGGACGAGTATCCGGAGACCGGCATCAACGGGAAATCTCATCGGCCAGCAATCCCACGCTCATCGCATAATAGTTCGAGCAGTTATATTCGAGGATCACCCTATAATTTGCGGTTAAGAGCCAGGCGCGCGTGCCCGGCCCATCGGGCTGGAACAGCGCGGTCATAGCGTTGTCATCAAGGTAAACCTGGGGCTGCACGCCCATCGCGCGCCATTCCCGGACAGTGCGCCACTGGCCATGCCGTTCGTGCACCCGCGCGCATACCGGGGCGTTCATCTTGGAGCGCAGCGCACCAAAGTCGAAGCCGTCGGGCAACGACGCACGCACGCCCCATGGCTGACCGCGGCGCCAGCCGGCATCGCGAAAGTAGTTGGCAATCGATGCGAGCGTGTCGGCACGGCTATTCCAGATATCGCGGTGTCCATCGCCATCGCCATCCTGCGCAAGCCGCAAGTAGATGCTGGGGAGGAACTGGGGATTGCCGAATGCACCCGCCCAGCTGCCTTTCAGGGTGCTGCGCTCGACCCCGAGATCGGCAATCTTGAGCAGGTCCACGAATTCGGTCGCGAACAGTTCGCGCCGGCGCCCTTCCCACGCCAGCGTGGCGAGGCTGCGCGCAAGATCGAAATCGCCGGTGTAACTGCCGTAATTGGTCTCATGGCCCCAGATCGCCATGACGATCGATGCGGGCACACCGTAGCGCGCCTCGATTTGCCCGGCGATCGGGCCCAGCGCCTGGTAATTTCGCCGCCCGCCGCCGATCCGTGCGGAATCGACATGGGTGTCGATATAGGGCTGCAATCGGGAGAAGCTGCCGCTGCTCGACGGCGTGCCAGGTTGCGCCCGGTCGAGTTCGATCACCCGGTTGTTGGGCGTCAGGTCGTATGTCATCCGCTGGATGGTCGCTTCGCTCACGCCCTCGGCGCGGGCGCGCGCTACGAGGACCTGGAGGTAGGAACCGAACGACATGTCCTGCGCCGATGAAGGCGCGGAAGAACAGGCAGCTGCGAAAGAGGCGAGAATTGCAAGGAGTGTCAGGCGCATGACGCTTTGTCGCATAGCCTGTAGAACGGGGCAAACCGCAAACGGTTCGTGACACTGGCAATTCGGCGCGATAGGCGAACTCTTCATCGGACAGGTGGCCGAGTGGTTTAAGGCAGCGGTCTTGAAAACCGCCGTGGGTTCACGCTCACCGTGGGTTCGAATCCCACCCTGTCCGCCAACTATACCATCCCTAGAGGTCCCAAAAAGTCCCGGAAACCCGCAGAAATCTACGGTTTTTTGGACTTGCAACGGAATCTCTAGTTCTTATTTTGTTCCATGCTTTACCACACGTTCTGGCCCATTTTTGGGTAGAGATTGTGGTAAAAGAAAGGACTGGATGGTCATGGCTAAGCTTACCGCGCTGCAGAATTCGAAACCTCAAGGAACCGGGCCGTTACAGCGATGGCGGAGGGCTCTCGCTGCTGCTCTCGACCTCGCTCAAGGGTTACTGGGTGCTCCGCACTACGGTGAAAGGGCGTCGCAGGGACATCGGGCTCGGAACGTCCGACCTCATGTCGCTCAAGGAAGCGCGTGAAATCTCGCTCGACATGCGCCGCGACATCCAGCGCGGGATCGATCCGATCGCCGAGCGGCAGAAGGAGGAGATCAAGAATCCCACATTCGCCGAGGCGGCGAAAAAGGTCCACGTGGAGCAGAAGGCGGGCTGGAAGAACGGCAAGCACCAGGAGCAGTGGATCACCACGCTCGAGAAATATGCCTTCCCGATCCCCGGCAAGCGGCTGGTCGACGATATCGAAGGCCCGGTGGTCCGCGAGTGTCTGGTCCCGATCTGGCTCAAGAAGCCCGAGACGGCGCGGCGGGTAAAGCAGCGGATCGGCATGGTGCTCGACTGGGCTTATGCGAACGGCATGCGCCCCGCTGAGGCTCCGATGCGGTCGCTCAATCGCGCCCTTCCGCGTCAGCCGAAGCAGGACAAGCACTTCGCCGCGATGCCCTATGAGAACGTGCCGGCGTTCCTCGACCACTTGCGCAAGCGCTCCAGTGTGCCCCGCTTGGCGCTCGAGTTTCTGATCCTATGCGCTTCGCGATCGGGCGAGGTCCGGGGTGCAAAGCTGTCCGAGATCGACCGTGAAGCGAAACTCTGGACGATTCCCGCCGAGCGGATGAAGGTGGGCAAGGAACACAGTGTTCCGCTAAGCGATGCAGCGCTCGACGTGCTCGATCGCGCACGGCCCTACTATGCCGAATGCAGCGATCTGATCTTCCCGGGCCAGAATGTCCTCAAGCCGCTTTCCGACATGACCCTGCTGAAGATCCTCCGCTACGCCGAGCTGCCCTTCACCGTGCATGGGTTCCGCTCGTCGTTCCGGGACTGGGCGGCCGAACAATCCCGCTTCCCGGGCGAGGTTGCCGAGGCCGCCCTTGCGCACACCGTGGTGAACAAGGTTGAGGCTGCATATCGGCGCACGAACTACCTCGACAAGCGCCGCGAGCTGATGCGCGACTGGTCCGCATTCTGCACCCGAAGATGATCCGTGGGCGCCCATTAAGCGGCGCCAAACGGATCATGCAGGTACCGAGGAGCCGGAGCGTATTCATCTGCTCCGGCTCCTCAGCCAGTCTTCGATCTCATGCTCGATCCAGCCAACCGAGCGCTGGCCTAACTGCACCGGCTTGGGGAAGCTTCCGTCGGCCATCCAGCGATAGATGGTAGACCGCCCGACGCCCACGCGGTGCTGCACTTCCCTTAGACGTATGAGCCGTTTGATCTCGCGCGCCGGGCCTGCCTGGTTGGCGTCGTTGCGCTCCGCCGCGGGGAGCCGCGAAGGTCCGCAATCATGCTCCATTGTCGCCTCCCTTGGTACGAGGCGCGATCATGCCGAGCGACTCCAGCTTGCGATGGTAAGCGGCAACAGCGCGCTCGCGGAGAGTCTCGTCTGGGTCTGCCATCAACAGCGCATCGAGCGCGATCGTCGCAAAGAGGAGCTGGCGGGCTGGATCGTTTGCCGGCCTCAGCGAATCCTCAGTGTCACGCTTCCACGCGGCGTGCACGCAGTCGCAAATGATGATGCTTGCGCTGACCTGTCGCTCGCGCGCCTGCTCATTTATCCACGCCTCCAGAACGGGCGTGACGTAGGTTTGAAATCGGTGGTTTCTGAACATTTTCCAAGCTCCTTGTGTTGCAAGAAACCTGGTTCACCCCGCGGAAGGCGAGGGCCACTTTAAGCTGCGCGTCACCTGTAGGAAAACGGAAAAGTGCTCCATGCCTTTCAATGGCTTGGCTAGCACTGAGTCACTTCGGCTCGGTGAAATCCCGACCCACTCGCTCCTAGCTCACAAAATGCACATCCCATTTTTCGCCGCTAAGCCGTTGAGCTAATTGCATTTCACCAGCAGCGGTCGCTGCGTACGGTGTGCATGTCAGGTTCCCCATTGCGCGGCCGAGTCAGGAGATGATCGAGCTTCTCTTTCAGGGAGATTTGGCGACCCTTACCTTCGGTTGCGTGAGCAACCTTGGTAAGTCAAAAGCGACCAGTCGAAAACTCGTTCTGGAATACCGCTGACCGACAACGGCACCCCCGGAGAGGCGACGGCCAAGGACCGCGTGCGGGGCCAGGACCGGCGATTGTCAGTCCCGCCAGCCCCGCGCCGGTCCGACCCGGCTCCGGCCGGGAGTGCGCGCGGGGCCCAAGAGCAAATACGTCGCGGCCGCAGGAGCGCCGCCGGAGGCGGCGCGGGACCGAGCGCGTCAACAGCCCCGCTCCGCTTTTCACCCTGACCACGTTCCTTGAGGCGGAGTTGCAAGCGCATCAGCCTTGGGCATCCGTGAGCCAGAACTCCCCTTACCTCTCGGACTTTGTGCTGCCGTGGGCGGACAGGAAAAGAGGTCCTGCCGTTTCCGGCAGAGCCTCTTCGACGCGATCGGCTGGCCCGTCAGTCGATCTCGGGCGCGTCGCGGTTGTCTCCGTCGCCATCCCTGGCGTTGCCGCGAGAGAGGAAGTCGACCTTGTCGGCGAGGATCTCGCAGCCGTATCGCTTGACGCCTTCCTGGTCCTCCCACTGAGTGTAGTGAAGCCGGCCCTGGACCGAGACCAGCTGGCCCTTGGTGCAGAACTGCCCGACGGTCTTGGAGAGGCCGTTGAAACAGGTCACCCGGTGGAATTCGGTGTCCTTGGCGGTGTAGCCGTTTTCATCCTTGTAGGTCTTGCCGTCCTCGTCGCGCAGCGGTCGGTCGGTGACGACGGTGATGCCGGTGACGGAGGTTCCGCCCTTGGTCTCGCGGGTTTCCGGATCGCGGGCGATGCGGCCCGTGAGGATTACGAGGGTCATGTGACTGGTCCTTCGGTGTGCCAAACCGGAAACCATTTCCGGCAAGCGAACTTGCCAAAGAAGCAGGGCATGGGAGGACTGCACCGCACGGCGCGAACGCGCCCAAGGGAAACGCTTTTGCAAGGGGTGGTGCGGGCAGGCAGCGCAGCTGCCAACACGGCCCGAAGCAAAGGCGTTGCCGGCCTCAGCTGCCCTGATTCAGGACTGTTCGCGAAGAAGCCGGATTGGGTTCGGGTGGCCTGGCGAAGGCGCACAAGGCCCCGCTCTCCTATCCGCCCTGTCTCTCGCCGTCGCTGTCCGACAACATGGGATGAAATTGCGGGCTGCGTTCTCGAGCACATCAAGAGAGCGTTGGCGTATTCTTAACCAATGAAGCTTGCAGCCATCATTCGACAGATCGACGATCCGAGCATCGACGGGGCTTGCGGGGATGCGACAGTCGAACAGGTCAACCACCGTGCGGTCCCAGTGGGAAGCACCGTCAACCTGTTGTTGGGGGACTCTCGTACGGTGCGCGGACAAGTCGTATGGTCGCGCGACGGTTGCGCGGGTATCCAGTTTGTCGCCCCCTTGGGTGGGCGCGAGGCCATCGAACTGGGCCTGGAAGCGGACGATCGGGAAATCGTGAGTATTGCTTCACTCCCCGATGAACCACAGGTCAGCGGCCTGCTCGATCACTGGTTTCGCCGATTAACGCGAAAGTCTGCTCTCCGAGGTCAAACAGAATAGAAAAGCGGCGCGCACAAGGCGAAAACGCCGGCGAGCGACACGGCTGGGTGCCGGGTTCGCATTCGACTGCCGCCTATCTGTCCGGATGGGGTAGACGCATTCTCCGCATCTCGCACTCGAGCATCGGCGCGAAATATGCAGTTCTTAGAGTCTGTGAGCAATTCCGGCGACTGGCAAACAAATCTCTCGCAAGGGCTTCGTAAGTCACATGATCCGTCGAGTTAGCGGGAACGCCTTTGTGCGGCGTTGGACGGTTCCGCCGCCTCGGAAGCGCTCAGTGTGACCACGAGCGACCAACTTGCAAAATGCACACCGGTCTCGTCCTTGCCGTAAGTCGTGCGGTCGCAGTCATCCTCGTCCATCTCCGCTGGAATCACGTAGTCCACGATTAAGGTTGCTTTAGAGCTGCGTTAACCATTGTCATGTAATTCGAGCGCATGACCAGTGCTCTACCTTTCCGGCACAGCGCCCGCGCGGCCGCCGCCACCATTCTCCTGTCCGCTTCGGCTGCGTACGGTGCCGGCGTGCCTGCGGGCTCGCTGATCGAAAACACCGCCTCTGCGACGTTCAATACTGGCGGCCCGACGCAAACGCTCGAACTCGAACACGGTAACCATCAAGGTTGACGAATTGCTCGACGTTGCAGTCGCGTCGAAAGACGCCAGCGCTGTTTCAATTTCAGGCTCTGCCGTGCTCTCGTTCTCGGTGACGAACACCGGAAACGGACCCGAGGTCTTCGTGCTGACCGCCGATCCGAACGTAGCCGGCAATGCAATCAACACGACCATTGATTCGCTGGCGATCGATACGAATGCCAATGGCGTTTACGATCCAGGTGTCGACGCGTTGGTAGCGAATGGGGGTCAATCACCCTCGATCGCTCCCGATTCCCCACTTACCGTTTTTGTCCTCGTCAGTTCTGCGGGAGCCGCTGACGGCGCGACCAGCCAGGTCAATCTCCTGGCACAAGCCGCAACGGGGACCGGAGCGCCGGGCACCGTGTTTGCGGGTGCCGGCGAGGGTGGCGGTGCGGCAGTGGTCGGGAGCACCGGGGCGGACGACGCAGCGCGCGGTTCGCTGGTTGCGAGCGCGGTTTCGGTCGCACTGGTCAAGACTGCGACGGTTCGCGATCCCTTCGGCGGGTCACAGCCCGTCCCCGGTGCGCGAATCACCTTTCAGATCGTCGCCAGCGCCAGCGGCTCGGGCTCGGTCAGCGATCTGATCGTAACCGACGCTATCCCCGCGTCGACAACTTACGCCGCGAACTCGCTCGCTCTCGACAGCGCCCCCCTCACCGACCTTTCCGACGGCGACGCCGGAACGGCATCGGGGTCGGGCATCTCGGTCAACGTGGGAACGACCGACGCCGGGACGAGCCACACCGTAACGTTCGACGTCACCGTAAATTAAAGTTGGACCCCAATATGTTGAAGCGCAAACTTACAGTCATTTCGATGGTGACCGCCGCGTTAATCAGTGCTCCCACAGCCATGGCCCAATCGCGGGTAGAGCTGCAGGGCGAGGTGCAAGTCGTCCGCATCCTAGAGCAGGACGGCCAGCGCGTCGAAACCTATGCCGAGCCGACGCAAGTCATCCCCGGCGATCGCCTCAAGTTCACCACAAGTTACCGCAATGGGACCGGCCAGAATGTCGAGGATTTCGTAATTACGAATCCTCTGCCGAAGGCGGTCGTCCTTACAGAGACCGGCGATTTCGAAGTGTCCGTCGACGGCGGGCAATCCTTCGGCACGCTCGCAACGCGCACAATCCCGACGCCGGAGGGCGGCACGCGCTCGGCCACGCTGGCCGATGTCGAGCAGGTGCGCTGGACGATTGCCTCGATCTCTTCCGGCGCCTCGGGCCAGGTCACCTACTTCGCATCCGTCCGATAGGCCGGAAACAAAACTCCACCGGATCAGCAGACCAATCGATCCACGTTGAAGGACGAAACGAAATGACTCGCATCAAGAGACTGGTGGCGGGAACCAGCGCGATTGCACTGGCGGCCGCTCCGACGATTGTGATGGCCGCCCCGGTAGGGACAGCCGCCAATACCGACATCACCAACACCGTCACCGTGAATTACCAGGTCGGCGGCGTGAGCCAGGCGCAGATCACCGCGACCGACACCTTCAAGGTCGACCGCAAGATCAACGTGACCGTCGCAACGACCAATTCCGCCGCGGTGGCCGTGACTCCGGGCCAGACTAACGCCGTGACCAGCTTCACGGTAACCAACAACTCCAACGCCTCGCTGGATTACCTGCTCGCCGGGACCAACCAAGCGGGCGGTCCGTCCAACTTCAACGGTGCGCAGAACGACACGTTCGATGCTTCGAACGTTCGCATCTACATCGAAACCAACGGCGTTGCGGGCTTCCAGCTCGGCGGCGATACCCTGGCCAGCTCGATTGCGAGCCTCGGATCGGGCGATGTGGCCACGGTGTACGTCGTTTCGGACATGACCGATCCTGTCACGGGCCTTCCCGCGGACAACGGGATCGCGACCGTTCTGCTGACGGCCACCGCCGCGAGCGGCGCGACGGCCGGGACCGCGATCACCGGAGCTCCTGGCGCAACCGCGGGTTCGGGCGGCACCGCCATCGCGCAATCGACCGGAACCAACGGCAAGAACACCATGGAAACCGTGTTTGCCGATGCGGCTTATCTGACCTACGACGCCCAGTACAACGGCAAACACGCCGCGCGCAGCGACTACAAGGTCACGGCTGCCCGTTTGTCGGTGAACAAGTATAGCCGCGTTATCAGCGATCCTGTCGGCAGCGCCAGTCCGCGTGCAATCCCAGGCGCGGTCGTTGAATATTGCATCGTGGTCGCCAACGCTTCGGGCGGCTCGACCGCAACGACAGTCGCCGTGAGCGACATCGTACCCTCTACTATGACCTACGTTGCCAGCAGCATCTACCTCAACGGCGCCTTCAATGGCACCGACGGATGCGCGGGCACCGGCGGCACGGCGGGCACCGATGCGGCAAACTACAATGCCGGCACGACGACCGTGAGCAATTCGTTCGCCAGCATCGCTTCGACCGAGACGAGGACCCTCCGCTTCCAAGCGTCGATCAAGTAATCGATCGCGAAGGAAGCCGGGCTCTCGCCTGGCACCGATCATGCGGCATTTGAAACCTTGCATCGCAATGGCAGCAGCGCTCGTATGGGCGCTGCTGCTGTTCGTTGCGCCTGCCGCAGGCCAGACGATCACCAATACCGCTCGCGCCGACTGGAGCGAAGGCGGCGTCGCCCATTCGACCGTATCCAACACGGTCACCATAGGCAGGGCGACCAATCCCCTGTCGCTAGAGACTTATCACCCCATACCCGGCGCCAGTTCCAGCCTGCCGATCCGGGCGTCTATCTGCGGCAACACACCGCTGGTCGTCTTCCCCGGCTCCGCCGATGGCGGCGTTGGTGTTGCATCGATGCAGACATCCGAGCTTCGCATCGGCGAGGTGTTGGTTATCCGCGCCTCAGCTCCGTTGGCCAATCGCAGTCCTAGCGCCGTGGACCGGCTTGTCACGACGATCACCACGCCCGGTGGGGACCGCGAGACGCTGGAGATATTCGAGACAGGTCCCGATACGGGCGTGTTCACCGGCGCGATCCGAACTCGCGCGATTCCGCCCTCCCCAACACCCCACGACTGCCAACTCAGTGTGTTCTCAGGCGAGAAGATTACGGTCGCACTCGAGGGTTCCGATGGCGCCGCTCCCCTCATCGCCACTCTGGTGGCGGTTCTCGCCGACCCTTTCGGTTTCGTTTTCGACAGCGAGGACGGCTCGCCGGTTTCAGGCGCGGAGGTCACTCTGGTCTACGCCGATACCGGGCAAGCAGCCACGGTATTCGCCCACGACGGCTTCACGCCATGGCCATCGACTGTGATCTCCGGAGAACCCATCCGCGATGCGGCCGGCAATATCTACCCCATGCAGCCGGGCGAATATCGCTTCCCACTCGCGCCGCTGGGCACCTATCGTCTCGTCATCACGCCGCCCGCGCCTTACACCGCCCCCTCGGCAAGGCAGGCCGGGCAACTGGCCCCGCTTACTCGCCCCGGCGGTGGAAATTTCGAGATATCCGACGCCTCTTACGGAAAATCTTTCACCCTCGCGTCGCCAGTTCCGGTTCGCGTCGACATTCCGGTCGATCGCCCGAACGTTGCGGTTACGATCACCAAATCGGCCTCGCGCGCTCGTGTGCAGCCGGGCGACGCGATCATCTACACCGTTACCTTGCGCAATCCCGATCCGGCGCGCGCCAAGCGCAGGGTAACGCTGGTCGATGTGCCCTCCCCCTGGCTGCGGTTGCGCGCCGATTCGGTTCGTATCGACGGCCAGGTGCCTGCGCCCGGCGCCGTTACGATCGCGCCCGACGGCCGGCGCCTGGGTATCGCAATCGATTCGATCGCCGGCGGCGCCAAGGTGGAAGTCAATTACGCGATGATCGTGCGCCCTGACGCGCCCGCCGGACAGGCGCTCAACCGCGCCATGGCGAGCGATCAATCGGGCGGCCGCGCCGAGGCCGAGGCTGCCGTCCGCATTGAACGTGACACGGTCGCATCGCGCATGACGATTGTCGGCCGCGTCACCCTGGGCGCCTGTGACCGCTCGCGAAACCGGTTGGGAATTCCCGGCGTGCGGGTCATGCTGGAGGATGGCAGTTTTGCGATCACCGATCAGGACGGGCGCTATCATTTCGAAGGCGTGGTGCCGGGAACGCATGTCGTCCAGGCTCAGCGTCAGACCCTGCCGGACGGCGGCCGGTTCGTCGACTGCGACCGTTCGAGCCGCACGGCCGGCAATGCGGCTTCCCGCTTCGCTACCGGACAAGGCGGTAGTCTCGCGGTCGCCGATTTTGCCGCCGACGTGCCGGGTTGGACATTCGAGCCCAAGCCGGCCTCCGTGCCGGCGACCGAGGCAGCCCCGCTCCAGGCGGCACCGACGCCCGCTTCGGAGGGGAGCGAGATCGCTTCGTCCCGCGAGGCCGCCGGCAACGATCGCGATTGGCTGGCACTGGGCGATGGCCCGAATGCCTTCCTGTTTCCCGAGATCGACCACAATCCCCGGGCGCCGGCGGTCAGGGTGGTTATCCGCCACCGGCCCGGACAGGCAGTGGATCTGACGGCCAACGGCAAGCCCGTCGCCGATCGCGCGCTCGACGGTGTCCGTACGTCCCAGGACGGGGCCTATGCGGTCAGCATTTGGCGGGGCGTGAGCATCGACGACGGGAAAACCCGCTTCGATGCAGTCGTTCGCAATGCCGACGGCAGCATCGCCGGGGAGCTTTCGCGGGACGTCGAATTCGTCGCCACCCCGTGGCGCGCGGAGATCGTAGGCGAAAAATCGTACCTCGTTGCCGACGGCAGCACCCGGCCTGTGATCGCGGTCCGCCTGACCGACCGCCACGGCCGCCCCATTCACTCCGGAGTTACCGGCACCGTCACAGTCGGCGCGCCTTACGAAAGCGCGGCGCTTCTCGACCAGTTGCAATTGCGCCAGCTGTCCGGGCAAGGCGCGGCAACGCCTTCGTGGACGATCGAGGGTGACGAGGGCGTCGCCCTGATCGAACTTGCCCCGACCATGGTCAGCGGACCGCTCCACCTCTCCTTCTCATTCGCCGATCGCGAAGCGACGCGCGAACAGCAGATCGAAAGCTGGATTGTTCCCGGCGAGCTGGAATGGACCGTGATCGGCCTTGCCGAAGGGTCGGTGGGCGCGAAGACGATCGCCGACAACATGGAGCGGACCGGCAGTTTCGACAGCGACCTCGGCAAGAACGCGCGCGTTGCTCTCTACGCCAAAGGCCATGTGCTCGGGAAGTTCATCGCCACGATCGCCTACGACAGCGCAAAGCAGCGGGACGACCAGCGCCTGCTCGGCACGATCGACCCCAACGCCTACTACACCGTCTTTGCCGACGGCAGCGACCGGCGTTTCGATGCGGCGAGCCGCGAAAAGCTCTACCTGCGGGTCGAAACGAGCACCTTCTACGCGCTCTACGGAGATTTCGTCACCGGCTTCGACCAGACCGTTCTCGGCCGTTACGAGCGCACCGCGACCGGCGTAAAGGCGGAAGGACGCCTAGGCGCTCTCCACGCACAAGGTTTCGCGGCGAAAATCGCCAGCCGCTATCGCCGTGACGAAATCCAGGGCAACGGATTGTCCGGACCTTACCGGCTGAGCGACCGAGACATCGTCTCGAACAGCGAGATAGTCGCCATCGAAGTGCGCGACCGGTTACGTTCGGAGATCATCGTCGAGCGCCGCGAACTGACCCGCTTCATCGACTACGATATCGACCTCCTTTCGGGCACCATCTCCTTCAAGGAACCCGTGCTGAGTCGCGACTTCGACCTCAACCCACAGTTCATTGTGATCGACTACGAAGCGGCTGACGGAGTGGGCAAAGCCCACTGGAACGCCGGCGGTCGCGCGGACTACACGATCGGCGACGACTTGTTGCGTATCGGCGTGACTGGAATAACGGATAAGGGCGACGGGCCGCGAACCGAACTCGGCGCCGTCGATTTGCGTGCACGCATTGGGGCCGGCACCGAAATCCGCGCCGAAGTGGGTGTGAGCCGCAGCGATGGCGACGAGGCGTCCGCATGGCTGGTCGAAGCCGAACATCGCACTGGCGCGCTCGACGTGCTAGCCTATGCGCACTCGCTGGACGCCGATTACGGAACGGGCCAACAAACCGGAGCCGAACTCGGGCGCCGCAAGTTCGGCTTCGACGCGCGCTATTCACTCAGCGAGCGGTTCTCGCTCGTCGGCAGCGCGTGGTACGATGAGAGCCTGACCGACGCCTCCGATCGCCGCGCCGTGCAGGTGGCCGGAACCTACCGCACCGGTGACAGCGAGCTGCGGCTGGGCATCGCCCGTCTCGACGACCAACTTGCCGACGGAAGCAATGTCACGTCGACCGTCGTCGAGGGTGCGGTGTCGCAGCGCCTGCTCGACAACAAGCTCGAACTGAGCGCAACGACGAGCATTGCTCTGGGCAAGGCAGAATCGATCGATCTGCCAGCGCGGCACCGGCTGCGTGCCCGTTATTCGGTGACCGACTGGCTCCGGGTGCTCGGCACATACGAGATCGCGGACGGTGAGACGATCAATGCGCGCACGTTTAACGCCGGGTTCGAGCTTTCCCCATGGCAAGGGTCTCGCCTGGTCACGACGCTGGGCCGGCGAGACATCGCGGAGCAGGGCAAGCGCAGTTTTGCCGCCTTCGGCCTTTCGCAGACCTTCACCCTAACGCCAGAGCTATCGCTCGACGCCACGCTCGACGGTAACCGCAAGCTTGGCGGCGCAGACGCTTTCGACGTAGTCAACCCGCTTCATCCGGTCGCATCCGGCGGACACCTGTCGCAGGACGGCGCCCTGTTCGAAGATTTCACGGCGGCGACGCTCGGCGCGTCGTGGCGCAAAGATCGCTGGGCCGCGACCGCGCGCGGTGAAATTCGCAGCGGCGAGTATGCCGATCGCGTCGGCCTGACGGCCGGCATCATCCGGCAGCTCGACGATGGCATTGTCGTCGGCTCCGGCGTGACCTGGACGCGCGCCCAAGGCGACGGCGACGTTCGTACTGAGATCCTCGATACCGCCATCTCCGCCGCCTATCGCCCCGCAGCGTCCGCCTTCGCCTTTCTCGGCAAGCTTGCCTATCGCAGCGATGCGGTGACCAATGCGGTCGCGGGGGACGCCGGGCCCGCTGGACGCACCGCGCTGATCGTGAACGGCGATGCGAAATCGCGCCGGCTGGTCGGCAGCCTTTCTGCCAATTGGTCACCGCAGGGCGTTGACGAGATCGATGGGGTCCACCAACTGGTGCGCCGTTCGGAAGTCGGGGTGTTTATCGGAGGTCGTTATAACTTCGACCGGGTGGGGAATTTCGATGTCGCCGGAACGACCGTGCTCGGCGGCCTCGATCTGCAAATCGGCATCGGCGAGCGTGTCGAGATCGGCGGCTCGGCGACCGTACGCGCGAACCTTACCGATGGCGTCACCAGCTTCGCGGTCGGACCGCAGATTGGCTTCGTCCCGGCGAAGGATACGCTGGTGACAATCGGCTACAACCTCGCAGGCTTCCGCGATCGCGATTTCTCAGAAGCGCGCAACACCGACAAGGGCGTGTTCGCCGCGGTGCGCTTCAAGTTCGACGCCGACACCTTTTCGTTCCTGGGCCTGCGTCGATGAGCGTGTTGCTTTCCCGGTTGGTTCACGCGTTCGCGCTGTGCTTCGTCGCCTTGGCGACGCTGCTGTTCACCGCCGCTCCCGCCAGCGCACAGACGACCGAAATCTGCCTCGGGCGCGTCATAACCACGCTCGACTTCACGGCCACACCCACGCTCGTGTCGGGAACAGCGCTCCAGCCCAATGCCGTCTATCGTTACTCGAATGTCAATTTCGGAATCGATGCGCTGGTACGCATTGTTGCTTTCAATAACGGGGCTTCGCTCGTCACGATTACAACAACACCGCGCCGACCGGCGGTGCGCCCGACCTGCGTGCGTTCTTCAATCCCGAGCTGGGCGGCAGCAACGCGCGAAGCGTCGACTTCCAATTCAGCTTCGTCGTTGCCGGCACGAACACCCCGCTTCCGTTCGACTTCGTCGCGACCGCGATCGATGTCGATGGCGACAGTGGCTCGCTTCGCGAATATGCGGAGTTTCAAAATGTATACGCCGAATACCTACTCAACACGCCCACCAATATCAGCGTCAATGCTTCAACTCCCTCAGCCGGGAACACCCGTTTCGAATCGAGCACGACGTTTACCGCAGGTGGCATTGATCCCGCTGCTAACCAGAATATCGCGGCTACGTTCTATTCGAAGCGCAGCAGTTTCAACTACCGCATCGGCGCGCTGGGAACCGGCGGAACGGTTCGCCTTACCTCGCTCCAGTTCACCTGTCCCAACCTTCCGGCACCGACAGGTAATCCGGTATCCCAGGACTTTGGCGATGCGCCAAGCACGTATGGAAATCCGAGGCATGACATTCTCGCGGGTTTCCGGCTCGGTGCGAACATAACCGGCGAAACTGGGCCATATAACAGTCCAACCGCGAGTGCCGATGCCGGCGACGACGGGGTGACCTTCGGGACGCTCCGTCCCAACAACACTGGCTCGGTTACTGTCAATGTCACGGGGGCTGCCGGAAGGCTCCAAGCGTGGTTCGACTGGAACCTCGACGGAGATTTCCTCGACGCGGGGGAGCAAGTCGCGACCAATGTGACTGACAACGGGGCAAACGACACGAACGCGGCCGTAGGAATGGTCGGGTTGTCGTTCGCTATCCCGGCGAACGCGACCGTCGGGCAAGTCTTCGCACGGTTTCGCTGGTCGACGCAAAGCGATCTCGATGCGACTACGCTGGTTGGTCGCGACGGGGAGGTGGAGGATTATCGGGTAACCGTGCTCGGGGCACCGGTGCTGACCACCTCGAAGACCAGTATCGTCTATACCTCCACCAGGCCGAACGGGTTCAACGTGCCGGGCAACGACGTTATCTACACGATCACTTCGTCCAACACAGGCACGGCCGCAACCGACAGTGGAACCGTGCTCTTGATCAACTCCCTTCCAACGCAGGTCGAAATCTTTATCGGCGATTTTGATGGAGCGGGACCGGCTACCGGAACAGTTCTGTTCACACAGTCCAACGGCGCGGCCCTGACATACAGTCAGGCAACCGACCTTCGGTATTCAAACTTAGCTGCTAGCCCGGCAAGTTTCGCGGCTTGCACCTACACTCCCACAGTTACGGGCGCATACGACCCAGCTATCCGCCATATCTGCATCAATCCGAAGCAATCTCTGGGTATCGGATCCCCTGCGCCCACGATCACAATCCAGTTTCGCGGCAGAATTAAGTAGGACCAGCCTGACCCCGCTCCAACAATTCTGAGAATTGGGGAGAGATTGTGGTAATCCCCGCCTTGATTGTGAACTTTTTATGGGCGATCGCAACCACTTGAGGGCTTTGGGTTGCAACCACCCTGTCCGCCACATTTGAGGAGCTCCGCGCTTGGCCCGTTTCCTGATCGTCGAAGCTCGATTTTACGACCATCTCAATGACATGCTGGTCGCTGGCGCTGGTGAGCAGCTCAAGGCGAATGGCCACGACTACGAAGTTATGATCGTTCCCGGCGCGCTTGAGATTCCCGGCGCGATCGCGATGGCTTCGGAAAGCGGGCGCTACGACGGGTTTGTGGCGATCGGCGTGGTGATCCGCGGCGAGACCTACCACTTCGAGATCGTCGCCGGCGAAAGCGCGCGGGGAATCATGGCCTTGACGATGGACGGCGTGCCCATCGGCAACGGCATCCTGACGGTCGAGAACGAAGCCCAGGCGATCGTTCGCGCCGATCCCGGGCAGAGCGACAAGGGCGGCGAAGCGGCCAAGGCTGCGATGGCCTTGCTGACGATCAAGGAGCAATACGCATGAGCCATGAATTCATCGCTGGGATCCCCCTGGTTCTGGGCGGCAACGTGTTCGGCTGGTCGTCCAAGGGCGATGAAGCATTTGCGGTTCTCGATCGCTTCTACGAGGCCGGGGGTCGGATGATCGACACTGCCGACGTCTATTCGGCGTGGATCCCCGGGCACAAGGGCGGCGAATCGGAGACCGTGCTCGGGGAATGGCTGGAAAGTCGCGGGGTGCGCGATGACATGCGTCTGCACACCAAGACCGGGATGCTTGGTGGCGCCGAATTGTATGAACCGGCGCGCGTCCTGCAATCGCTGGATGCCTCGCTCGAGCGGCTGCGTACCGACCGCGTCGATCTGTATTACGCGCACAAGGATTATCCCGACCTCGATGTCGCCCAGATCGTCGATGCGTTCGACGGCGCGGTTCGATCGGGCAAGGCGCTGGCGATCGGGGCTTCCAACTTCGATGTTCAGCGGCTGGAGGATGCCCTTGATCGGGCCGAGGAAACCGGTGCTGCAAGCTTTGCTGCGCTTCAGAACGAATACAATCTCGTCGCGCGCGACGCCTACGGTCAGGACCTGCAAGACACGGTGGTGGACCACGGGATGGTGATGCTGCCGTTCTTCGGTCTCGCATCGGGCTACCTGACCGGAAAGTACCGGACCGAGGCCGACTATGACAAGTCAAGCCGGGGCGCCCGTGCGAAGCAGCTTGCCGGCACAAACGGCCCACAAGTGCTCGCTGCGATGGACGCGGTGGCCAGCGAGACCGGCGCAAGCCTGGCGGCGATCGCGCTGGCATGGTTGGTGCGCCAACCGGGTATTCCTGCCCCGATCGCCAGCGCCCGGACGGCCGATCAGCTGGACGAGTTGCTGGCGTTCACCCGCGTCGAGTTGTCCGACGAACAGATCAAGCGGCTGTCGGCCGCAGCCTAGGCCGGATCGGCGAGGCCTTGCAGCCCAAGCGGATCGTAAGGCCCGATTGCGAGCTGCTCGAATGCGCCGATCCCGGTCTCGCCGTCAGGACCGGTGACGCGGCATACCAGTTGCACGTGGAGATTGTCGGGACGGGTCGGATCGACCGAAGCGAGATCGATATCCTCGCGCTCCACCTCCAGCGTGCCGTGATCGAGGCCGTGGTTCCATTTGGGCGAAGTATAGCCCAGCCCGCGCATCTGGAACCGGCCTAGCGGTTCGAACGTGAACTTCTCGTGGCCGACCGATAACGTTCCATGTTCGGGCCAGCGCGTGCCCGCGGCGGTGGCTGCGACCATCGCGGCGTGTTCGAATTCGGTGAACGCTTCGGCGCCATTGCCATCCGGCGCGATCACTGCGCGGGTATTCCACGGTGTGCCGTCCTGATGCGCATTGAGGTGAAAGAACAGGCTGCGCCTGGGCAGGTTGACCGGGGTCCACTGCCAGAAGAACTGCCGCATCCCGCCTCCCGCCGCTTGGGGATCGGAAGCACCCACCGGGCGGACGCCCCAGCTGCGATCGCGCGTGCCCGCGCTGCCCGGCGCGAGCTGTTCCCGCTTGCCGTCGATCTCGATCCACCCCTCGTAATGGCCATTCTGGGTCATCCGGGTGTAATCCATCACCGTGCGCGGGCCGACCCGCCAGGTGAAGCGCGGTTCCTCGATGGGGAAGGCGCGGCCGGTGAACGTGAGGTCGGCGGCGATGCCCTCGCCTTCGACGATCACGCGCAGCTTCTGCAGCGGTTCGACCACCTCGATACGGATTGGCCCGCAGACCAGGTCCATCCGTTCCATGCCCAGTTTTCGGCTGGCGTGAAGGCAATGCTGGGTACCGCCGCGGATGGCGCAGAAATGCGCGTCGGCAACATCCAGGTGCGGGTAGACTCCGAACGCGATCGCGAAAAATCCGCCGCCGTCGGGCGCATAGCCGTTGAAAAAGTAGCGATCGTAGAAATTGCGGTCGGTCCCCGCGTAAGCGACCGGCTCGGCGGTTTGGTGCAGCGGATAGTCGTCGCCTTTGCTCAACGCCATATCAACCCTTTCCGGTCAGCAGACCGATGGAATTGTGCGCCAGCGCCATCGAGCACGCGCCGCGCGCCATCGACAGGAAATTGGCGTCCCCGCGTTCGGTTCGTTCGACGAACGCGGCGCTGAACACCGCGGTCGATACCCCGTGAAGCGCACCGAGGCGGCAATCGTCGCGCACCGCCTCGCGGGTCAGGGGAACGCCTCGGCCGGTCATTTCGGCGCAGTACAGATCGAGCAGGTCACTCTCGCCCTCGCGGCGCAGTCCGTCGCCAATTCCGCAGCCAAGAAAATAGCCGATGTCGGTCAAGCCGCTCCCGATTGCGACCGTTTGCCAATCGAGCACTGCGATGGGTTCGGTCCCGCCCTTGATGTCGAACAGCATGTTGTCGAGCCGGAAATCTCCGTGGATCAGGCAGCGATCGGCGCTTTCGCGGCCGAACCAGTGCTCGCTTGCTTCGTTGAGTTCGTCGCACACCCGCATCAACTCAGGCTCCAGACTGTCGGCGTAACGCTCGGCGAACAGCGCGTGCGCCTGTGGATAGAGCGCCTTGATCTGCGCCAATGACTCGGGCCGCGTGTGCAGCCAATCGCGATCGATCAGCGCAGCGTTGTTCCAGCTCGGCGCGTGGATCGCCGCGGCCTGGCGTATCGCCTGGCGAGCATCGTCCAGCGAACAACTGTCGAGCTGGTTGCCCTGCCGGCATGGGGCAAGGTCTTCGAACAGGAGAACGAAATCCGAGCCATCTTCATCGACCTCGGCGGCGTAGGTCCGCGGCACCCGGACATCGAGTTGAGGGGCCAGCTCGCGGTAGAAACCCACCTCCTTCGTGTAGAGCCCGAAAGCGGCGGCAGTCTCCCGACTGGTGGCGTCTTCCGCCGGGAACTTGCCGGCCAACGTGTCCGGCCCGCGCGGTCCATCCGCATAAGTCAGCGTAAAGCGCGCGCTATCGCCGACCTGGCCGGTTCCGATCGACTGCCACGAAACTGTCGAAACCCGGCCGCCGCGCAGTAGGCCCGCCGCGTGCAGCCGTTCGGTCAGCCAATCGGCGGTCACCGCACCGGGATGCGTTGGAAATCCGCTCACGCCCTCTCCTTCGTTCGCTCCGGAACGCTAGGGGCTCACGGGGCTTATGACAATCGAGCTTGGCCGACGGGCTGTTTCGGCAAAGGGGGTAGCGATGAATGGACCGCTGGAATGGATGGCCGCGATCGGCACGATGATCGCCGCTGCGCTGGTCGCCGCCGATCTGGGCCGGCGCGTAACCGGTTTCGGGTTCGTGTTGTTTTGTGTGGTGGCCGTGACCTGGGTGGTGTCAGGCTTGACCACCAAGGCGCTGCCGATCGCGGCGATGAACGCGATCCTGCTGCTGATCAACGCCTACGGGGTGTGGCAGTACCTGCTCAGCCCCAAGAACCGCAAGATCATGGACCGGATGGAGCCGGTGGCGGAAAGGATCGAGCGGCAGGTAGAGGCGGAGGAGAAGGGCTAGCCCTCCCCTCCGCCTGAGATCACCAGACCTTCACGCGCTTATCCGGCGCGAGGTACAGCTTGTCGCCTTCCTTGACGTCGAACGCCTTGTACCAGGCATCCATGTTGCGCACCGTCAGCGCGCGATACTGGCCGGGTGCGTGGCCGTCGGTCGCGATCCGCGCGCGCAGCGCTTCTTCGCGCATCTTGGTGGCCCAGGTCTGAGCGTAAGCGATGAAGAATCGCTGATCGCCTGTGAAGCCGCCGATCACCGGCGCCTCCTTGCCGTTCAGCGATGCGTGATAGGCATCATAAGCCGCCTGCAGGCCGGCGATGTCGGCGATGTTTTCGCCCAGCGTCAGCTCGCCCTTTACGTGAAGCCCGGGGAACGGCTCGTAGGTGTCGAATTGGCCCGCCAGAGCCTTGCCCGATTCCTCGAACTTCTTCTTGTCGGCGTCGGTCCACCAGTTGCGCATCGCGCCGCTTGAATCGAATGCCGCGCCGTTGTTGTCGAAGCTGTGGCTGATTTCGTGACCGATGACCGCGCCGATCGCGCCATAGTTGAATGCCGGATCGGCCTTGGGATCGAAGAACGGCGGCTGGAGGATCGCGGCGGGAAAATTGAGCGCGTTCTGCACCGGCAGGTTGACCGCGTTGACCAGCTGCGCGTTCATCCACCATTCGCCCTTGTCGAGCGGCTTGCCGATCTTGCCCAGCTGCTGCGCATAGCGGGCCTTTTCGGCGGCGATCACGGCGCCATACGGCTGGCCCGGTTCAACCGTCAGGTTGGAATAATCGACCCAGTTGTCGGGATAGCCGACCCCGACCGACATGGTGGAGACTTTCTTCTTCGCCTCGGCCTTGGTGTCGGGCGCCATCCAGTCGAGCGCATCGATACGCTTGCCGAACGCGGCCTTGATGTTGTCGACCATGCCCTGGATCTCGGTCTTGGCCGAGGCGGGGAAATACTTGTCGACGTAGAGCTTGCCCAGCGCGTCGCCCATGTACTCGTTGAGCGCGGCCAATGCGCGCTTCTCGCGCGCGCGCGGTTGCTCCTGCCCGGACAGCTGCTTGCCGTAGAATGCGAAGTGCAACGCATCGAGCTTCGAGGGCAGCACATCGGTGTGGCTGTTGATCTGGTGGAACGCCAGCCAGTCCTTCCACGCATCGAGCGGTTCGCTCGCGACCAGCGCGGAAAGCTTGGTGATCGCACCAGGGTGGTAGGCATCAAAGGTCTTGTAGCCGGCAAGGTTAGCGGCCTTGAAGTACGTGCTCCAGTCGATCCCGGGCGCCTTGGCGGCAAAGTCTTCCTTGCTCCACAGGCTGCTCGCGGTGGCCCAGTCGTCGCTTTCTTCACGGCTGGCATGCGCCCGCGCGATCTTCATCTCGAGGTCGAAGATGCGCTGCGCCTTGGCGTCGGCGTCGGCGATGTCGGCGGCCTTGAGAAGGTCGGCGATGTAAGTGCGATAGGCGGTCCGCAGCGCGGTCATCTTGGGGTCGGATGACAGGTAATACTCGCGCTCGGGCATCCCCAGGCCGCCTTGCAGCAGGTAAGGCACCACCTCGCCGCCCTTGAGCGCCTGGGTGACGAATACACCGAACAGGTTCTCGGTCTCGAAATCGGTCGAGTTCAGCGGATCGACGTCGGCGCGAGTCTGGCTGCCGAGAACCTGCGATAGCGCGGTCTTGTCGGCGATAGCGGCGAACCGGGCGAGATCGGGCTGGACCGGCTTGAGACCCGCCGCGTCGATCGCCTTGGTGTCGAGATACGCGTCGTAGAATGTCTTGACCTTGGCCGCCTCGCTGCCGGCAGCGGGCGTGGACTTCTCGATCTCTGCGATCAGTTCCTGAAGGTTCTTCTCGGTTTGCTGGTCGGCGATGAAGAAGCCGCCGACGCTCGAGCGATCGGCCGGTATCTCGGTGTTCTTGAGCCAGCTGCCGTCGGCGTACTGGAACCAGTCGTCGCCCGGCTTGGCCGATGTATCCATCCAGTCGGTGCGGATGCCGAGCGCGGTTCCGGGGGTCGATACCGCGGCGGTGTCGGTACCTGCCATGTCGCAGGCGACCGGGCCCATCGTGATGGTGGCGGTGCCGAGCAGCAGCGCGGCGATCAGGCGTTTGTTCATGTTCGACTCTCCGGACTTGAAACGGTTACAGGCGCAACCGTCTAGGAGTGTCGGAGCGTGAGTGGAACAGGCTTGGTCCGCGACCGACCGCCGTTCGTCGAAAAATCCTAGCCGGCCAGACGGCCGAAACAACCGGGCCCGGCGTATTGCGCGCTGTCGCCCAGTTCTTCCTCGATGCGGATGAGCTGGTTGTACTTCGCCAGCCGGTCCGACCGCGCAAGGCTGCCGGTCTTGATCTGTCCGCAGTTGGTGGCAACCGCGAGGTCGGCGATGGTCGCGTCCTCGGTCTCACCGGACCGATGGCTCATCACCGCGGTGTAGCCCGCGCGCTGCGCGATGCTGACCGCTTCCAACGTCTCGGTCAGGGTGCCGATCTGGTTGACCTTGACCAGCAGCGAATTCGCCAGCCCCTTGCCGATGCCCATCGTCAGCCGCTTGGGGTTGGTGACGAACAGATCGTCGCCCACCAGCTGGACCTTGCCGCCGATCCGATCGGTCAGCGCTTTCCAGCCTTCGAAATCGTCCTCGCTCATGCCATCCTCGATCGAGCGGATCGGATAGGCGTCGCAAAGGCCGGCGAGGAAATCGGCGTTTTCAGTCGGCGAGAGGGCAATGCCCTCGCCCGTCATCTCGTACTTGCCGTCCCTGAAATACTCGGTCGCCGCACAATCGAGCGCCAGTGCGATGTCGGTGCCTGGCTTGAAGCCGGCCTGCTCGATCGATTCCATTATGAAGTCCAGCGCCGCGCGGGTGCTGGCGAGATCGGGTGCAAACCCGCCTTCGTCGCCGACCGCAGTCGACAGCCCCTTCTGGTGCAGCCCCTTCTTGAGCGTGTGGAACACCTCGGCGCCCCACCGAACGGCTTCGGTGAGGCTAGGCGCGCCGATCGGCATGATCATGAATTCCTGCACGTCGATCGGGTTATCGGCGTGCTCCCCGCCGTTGACGATATTCATCATCGGCACGGGCAGGACATGCGCGGCCACGCCGCCCACGTAGCTGTAGAGCGGCAGGCCACGCGCGTCGGCGGCCGCCTTGGCAACCGCCAGGCTGACGCCGAGGATCGAATTCGCGCCGAGCCTGCCCTTGTTGTCGCTGCCGTCGGCTTCGATCATCGCCAGGTCGATCTCGCGCTGATCCTCGGCGTCGATGCCGATGAGCAGTTCGCGCAGCTCTTCGTTGACCGCAGCGACCGCCTTGGTGACGCCCTTGCCGAGATACCGCGCGGAATCCCCGTCGCGCAGCTCGACCGCCTCATGCGCGCCGGTGCTGGCGCCCGATGGCACCGCCGCGCGGCCGAAGCTGCCGTCTTCGAGCAGCACGTCCACCTCGACCGTGGGATTGCCCCGGCTGTCGAGAATTTCGCGTCCGTGGATGTCGATGATGGCGGTCATGGGCGCTCCGTTCGGGACAGGTGTTGTAATGGCCTACGACACTACCATATCGATGGCTGCCGCGCTCTATGCGGCGGAACTATGCTACGCAAGTTGCGTTGCAGCATCGAGCCGTTCGGGTAATCACCGGGCGCAAGAATTTTTGGCACAAAGCGCTAGAGGACAAGATCATGGCTGACGCGAACCAGACCCCTACACCCAAGGCTTCGCGCAAGCCGTCCGCCAAGGCTGCCGGAACCGGCAAGGGCGCGGGTGCTCGCAAGCCGGCTGCTGCAAGCCCGGGTGCCACGGGTTCGGCAACCGGCACGGGCAGCACGCCCCGCGCTGCCGGGAACACCGCCGAGGCCAAGGGCCGGTTCAACGCGGCTTTGCAGGAAGCGAAGGCCGGCGCCGCCGCGCTCCGCAGCGAAGCCACCGACCGCGCCGCCGCCTATCGAAACCAGGCCCGCACGCAGAGCGAGGACTGGGTCTCCGAAGCGAAAGCTTATGGCGAGCAGGCCAAGGGCAAGGCGGGCGAACTGGCGACCGACGGCAAGGGCCGCCTTGCCGAAGCGCTCGCAGCGCTCGGCCGCGCGGTATTCGACACGGCCCCCACCGTCGATGAAAAGCTCGGTGCCCGCTACGGCGACTATGCCCGCTCGGCCTCGCGCTCGCTGCAGGACGCCTCGACCAGCCTCGATACCAAGTCGGTCGAAGAACTGGGCGAGGATGCGCGCCAGCTGGTCCGCAAGAGCCCGGGACTGGCGGTCGGCATAGCTGCGGTCGGCGGCTTCCTGCTTGCCCGCCTGTTCCGCGGATCGAACGACTGATATCTTCCCGGGTGTGAGTTTCACACCCCGACCGGGAGGGACGGTTGAGCGAACACGATCCTGAATTCGATCCCGCCGCCGGCGTTGAGCCGGCGGTAGCGGAGCCCGTTGAACACGGCCCCTCGTTGGGCGACGACGTCATGGCGTTGATCGACGACGGCAAGACCTACCTCGAAGCCGAACTGCAGTTTCAGAAAAGCCGCGCGACGTTTGCTGCCGACCGCGGCCGGTCGGGTGCGATCTACGGCCTCGCAGCGGTCTTGCTGGTGCACCTGGCGCTGATCGCGCTGGCGGTCGGCACGGTCATCGCGCTCGCCCCGGTCATCGGTGCCTGGGCGTCGACCGCGCTGGTGGTGGGGCTGTTGCTGGTGCTTGGAGGCTTGCTCGGGCTGGCTGCGAAGCGCCGTTTTGCTCAGCTGTCGAGCGCATTTTCGGAGCCCGGCAAGTGAACGATTCGCTCGAACACGCGATGCGCGAGGATCGTCTGCTGCGCGACGCAGCGCGTGCGCTGGTCGATGCCGACATCGCCAACCTGCGCGCCGACATCGCGGCCCGCAGCATTTCCACCCGCATCATGGATCGCATCGGCGAAGGCGCGGCCGACGTGCTCGACGAGGCGGTCGAAGTGGCGGACGACAACAAGGGGGTGATCGCCACGCTGATCGCCGCGATCGTGCTGTGGTTCGCGCGGCATCCGATCATGGACCTGTTCACCGATGGCGACGATGCGGAACGGGAGAGCGCCGACAACCGTTAGTGGGTTAATCCTCCACGCCATTTTCCATCAAGGGAGTTGCCAGTCATGGCCGCCACCAAGCAAAAACGCACCGAGCTCAAGAAGAAGATCGACGCCGCCGAACAGCGCAATCAGGAACGTTCGTTCGGCGATTACGCGCGCGACGCGCGCGACGGCGCCACCTCGTTCGTGAAGGAGCACCCGATCACCACGCTGGCCGGTGGCATCGCGCTCGGCGTATTGGTCGCCGCGTTGGTCCCCGGCCCCGGCCGCCGACTGCGCAAGCAAGCGACCAAGCGCGGTGCGGTGTTGGGCGGGGTTCTTGCCGACCTGGCGCTAACCTACGGCTCGCAGGCGCTCGACGGCGCGAGCAAGGCTGCGCGGACCGGCCAGAGCCGCCTCGGCGACCTGGGCGAAACGCTCGGCGATGCGCTGGCCGACGGTGCGCGCACGCTTCGCCGTGAAGCCGGCGAGGCATCCGACACAGCCGGATCGCTCTCGAGCGACCTGGGCAAGCGCGCCACGCGCTCGCTGCGCAATTTGCGCTCGCGCATGGCCAACTGACCGAAAATCAAATCGAACGAGTTCTTGCGGCGCGGCGGGGTTTCCCTGTCGCGCCGCTTTGCCTATGGGGCTCGGCGCATCCTCCCCAAGGACTTTGATTTATGACCGACAAGAAGCAGCTGCTGCACCTGGTGATGGGCGGCCGCGTGACCGATCCGCGCACGCTCCAGTTTCAGGACCTGAACACGATCGAGATCGTCGGCGTGTACCCCGATTACGCGAGCGCGCTCGAAGCATGGCGCGGTGCGGCTCAACGCACGGTCGACGATGCCGAAATGAAGTACGTCATCGTCCACCTCCACAAGCTGCTCGATCCGAGCGCAGAGGGGAAATAGTCGCCTAGAGCGCGGCGGCGATCACCCCGACGATGATCGCGCCCAGCGCGACCGCCACCACCCGCTTGCGGCGTCCCTGGTGGCGATCGGCCCACGCGGGCGTGTCGAGATACCAGCGCCCGTTCGCCCCGCCCCGTATGACGTCGTGATCCTTTAGCCGCTCGAAAGCGCGCGCACGAACCAGGCGGCCCGGCTCGTACTCGATCGCGCTATCGGGCCGGACGGCGTCGTGGCTGAGGAAATGTTCGGCGACGCGCCGTTCGGCAATCGCGCGGGCAGGTACAACCATCGGCATCACAGCTCCGGCCCGGCGATCGGGCCGGAACAGCCTAGATGAATTCGATCTTCTCGACGAGATAGAACTTGTCCCCCGAAGGCACGGTGACTTCGATCTCGTCGCCCACCTTGCGGGTGATCAGCGCCCGTCCGAGCGGGGAATTGTAGCTGATCCGGCCAACCTTGGCGTCCGCCTCGGTCTGGCCGACGATCTGGTACTTGACCGGCTTGTCGTCCTCGTCCTTCAAGGTGACGGTCGCGCCGAACACGATGCGGTCGCCCGACAGCGAACCAGGATCGATGATCTGCGCGCGGCTGATGCGATCTTCCAGATCGGCAATCTGCGCCTCGACCTGGCCCTGGCGTTCCTTGGCTGCGTGATATTCGGCGTTCTCCGACAAGTCGCCGTGCGCGCGCGCTTCCTCGATCGCATCGACGATCTTGGGCCGTTCTGCGCGATAGGCCTTGAGGTCGGCGGTAATCCGCTCATAGCCCTCGGCCAGCATCGGCACCTTTTCCATCGTAGCCATTCCGTTTCTTTCCATTTGCGCGCCGTCCGGAACAATTCGCCACCCGGCCGCCAAGGAGACAGCCCCGTGTGGTTGCGATGTCGGGGGAACGCGTAGTGTGTTTCAGCTATGATAGTCTTGCAAGGGGCGCACTTCAAGCTGGCTCGCTGCAACTTCGGTTATCGCCCGGGTGACGGCCAGGCTGGCGGCGGCGGTGGTGTAGTACGGCACCCTGGTCGTCAGCGCGCTGGCCCGGATCGACTGGCTGTCGAGCAGCGACTGCCAGCCTTCGGTCGTGTTGAAGATCAGCGCGATGTCATGATCGATGATCTTGTCGACGATGTGCGGCTGTCCCTCGGCGACCTTGTTGACGCGTTCGACCGGCAGGCCCTGGTCCACCAGGAAGCGCTGCGTCCCTCCGGTCGCTACCGCGGTGAAGCCATGATCGATCAGCGCGCGCACCGCCGGCACGATCGCCGCCTTGTCGCTGTCCTTGACCGACACGAACAGGACGCCGCTGGTCGGCAGGGTGTCGCCCGCGCCAAGTTGCGACTTGAGGAACGCGGTCGGAAAATCGCGATCGATCCCCATCACCTCGCCGGTGGATTTCATTTCCGGACTGAGCACCGAATCGGATCCCGGGAAGCGCGCAAACGGGAACACCGCCTCTTTCACCGCCATATAGTCGAACTGGCGCTTGAACGGCGGGAAGCTGGCCAGCGGTTCGCCCGCCATCACCCGCGCGGCGATCTTGGCCACCGGCTGCCCGATCGCCTTGGCGACGAACGGCACCGTGCGGCTGGCGCGCGGGTTGACCTCGATCAAGTAGACCTCGCCATCCTTGACCGCGAACTGGACGTTCATCAGGCCGACGACATTGAGCGCCTTGGCGAGTGCCTCGGCCTGGCGTTCCATTTCGGCCACGATCTCGGGCGGCAGGCTGTAGGGCGGCAGGGTGCAGGCACTGTCGCCCGAATGCACCCCGGCCTCCTCGATATGCTGCATAACGCCCGCGATGCGCACCTCGGTGCCGTCGCACAGCGCGTCGACGTCGCACTCGATCGCGTCGCGCAGGTACTGGTCGACCAGCACCGGGCTGTCGCCCGACACGTTGACCGCGGTGGCGATGTAGTTGTCGAGCTGGGCCTCGCTGTCGACGATCTCCATCGCGCGGCCCCCGAGAACGTAGGACGGTCGCAGCAGCACCGGATAACCGATCCGGTTGGCAATCGCGGCGGCTTCGTCGCGGGTGCGGGCGAGGCCGTTAGCGGGCTGCTTGAGCTTGAGGTCGGTGACCAGCTTGGCGAACCGCTCGCGGTCTTCGGCCAGGTCGATCGCGTCGGGCGATGTGCCCAGGATCGGGATACCCTCGTCCTCCAGCGCCTGCGCAAGTTTCAATGGCGTCTGCCCGCCGAACTGGACGATCACACCGACCAGCTCGCCGTTCTGTTGTTCGACCCGCAGGATTTCCAGGACGTCTTCGGCGGTCAGCGGCTCGAAATAGAGCCGGTCGGAGGTATCGTAGTCGGTGCTCACCGTTTCCGGGTTGCAGTTGACCATGATCGTTTCGAACCCCGCTTCGGACAGCGCGAAGCAGGCGTGGACGCAGCAGTAATCGAATTCGATGCCCTGCCCGATGCGGTTGGGGCCACCGCCGAGAATAACGATCTTCTTGCGATCGCTGGGTGCCGCTTCGTCTTCCGGCTCGCCGAAGCTCGGTGCCTCGTAAGTCGAATACATATACGGCGTGATCGCCTCGAACTCGGCGGCGCAGCTGTCGATGCGTTTGAACACGGGGACCACGCCCAGCCTGCGGCGCAGCGCGCGCACTTCAGCTTCGCTGGTGGCGCCGGCCATCGCGCGCAAGGTGTCGTGGAGCAGCCCGGACCGCTTGGCCTGGGTCTCGCCAAGCCCGCCCGCGACCCCGACCGAACGGACCGCCAGCGTGGCCAGGCGGCGATCGGAGAAGCCCATCGCCTTGAGCCGGCGAAGCTGCGCAGCGTCTCTGGGCAGCCCGCGGTTCATCACCACCGCCTCGCAGGCGATGATTTCCTCGATCTGGCGTAGGAACCACGGGTCGTAGCCGGTGATGCGGTTCACGTCCTCGATCGAGAAGCCGGCGCGAAACGCCTGGCCGATCTGCAGGATGCGATCCGGGGTGCGCTTGCTGAGCGCCGCGGTGATTGCGTCGTGCCCTGCCCCTTCCAGTTCGACCACGCGGTTGAAGCCGTCGAGTCCGGTCTCGAGACCACGCAAAGCTTTCTGTAGCGATTCCTGGAAGTTGCGGCCGATGGCCATCACTTCGCCAACCGACTTCATCGCGGTCGACAGCTCGACCTTGCTGCCCTTGAACTTCTCGAACGCGAAGCGGGGAATCTTGGTGACGACGTAATCGATGGTGGGCTCGAACGCCGCCGGGCGTGGCGCCGGTGATCTCGTTGGTCAGTTCGTCGAGCGTGTAGCCGACCGCCAGCTTGGCCGCGACGCGCGCGATCGGGAAGCCGGTCGCCTTGGAAGCCAGCGCCGAAGAACGGCTGACGCGCGGGTTCATCTCGATCACGATCAGCCGGCCGGACTTGGGATCGACTGCGAACTGCACGTTCGAACCACCTGTTTCCACACCGATTTCGCGCAACACGGCGATGCTCGCCGAGCGCATGATCTGGTATTCCTTGTCGGTCAGGGTCAGCGCCGGGGCGACGGTGATCGAATCGCCGGTGTGGACCCCCATCGGGTCGACATTCTCGATCGAGCAGATGATGATGCAGTTGTCCGCCCGGTCGCGGACGACTTCCATCTCGTACTCTTTCCAGCCGAGCAGCGATTCCTCGATCAGCACTTCGGTGGTCGGGCTGGCGTCGAGCCCTTCGCGCACGATCCGCTCGAATTCGGCCTTGTTGTAGGCGATCCCGCCGCCGGTGCCGCCCAGGGTAAAGCTTGGGCGGATGATCGAAGGGAGGCCGGTTCTTTCCAGCACTTCAAAGGCTTGCTCGACAGTATTGGCAACCCCGCTGCGTGCGCTTTCGAGCCCGATCCGGTCCATCGCCTCGCGGAAGCGCTGGCGGTTTTCCGCCTTGTCGATCGCATCGGCGTCGGCGCCGATCATCTGCACGCCGAGCCGCTCCAGCGTGCCATCGTTGAACAGCGCGAGCGCGGTGTTGAGCGCGGTCTGCCCGCCCATCGTCGGCAGCAGCGCGTCGGGCCGCTCCTTCTCGATGATCTTGGCGACGATCTCGGGCGTGATCGGCTCGACGTAGGTGGCGTCGGCGAACTCGGGATCGGTCATGATCGTGGCGGGGTTGGAGTTGACCAGGATCACCCGGTACCCCTCCTCCTTCAACGCCTTGATCGCCTGCGTGCCCGAATAATCGAACTCGCACGCCTGCCCGATGACGATCGGCCCGGCGCCGATGACGAGGATCGAGGAGATGTCAGTGCGTTTGGGCATTACTGCATTTCCGTCGATAACTGGATTGCCATCGGCATCGACTTTGACGCTCGGAAGTTGCTGCGATTCTAGCGCCTTGACACGCAGTGTCCAGCGTACAGTCACCTCGTCTGGCGTAAGCCGTCTGAATCGTGAGCACTCGCCGATGAGCCTTGGACTCCACAGTGTCGTCGGCGACACAGCTGCTCGGCATTGCATCAACTCCGCTCAGACTTCGACCATTTCCGTCCATTGGCCGTCCGAATGCTGCTCGCGATTCTGAGAACTGTGCGTACTCGATGCTGGTCGAGTCGTGCGGATGCTTGCGACAACGGCAAAAGCAGCAGCAGTCGCGGCTCCAAGTACAAACGAGACAAGCTTGGTCCGCCTCACCCCAACATCCCCACGAACTTCTCGAACAGGTAGAAGCTGTCCTGCGGGCCCGGGCTCGCCTCGGGGTGGTACTGCACCCCGAACGCCCGCTTGCCCTTGATCGCGAAATGCCGCAGTTGCTGCCGTCGAACAGGCTGACGTGGGTTTCCTCGACGCCCTCGGGGAGCGCGGTGTTGTCGACCGCGAAGCCGTGGTTCATCGAGGTGATCTCGACCACGCCGTCGGCCAGCCGCTTGACCGGGTGGTTCGCGCCGCGGTGGCCCTGGTGCATCTTGCTCGTCCGCGCGCCGGCGGCGAGGCCGAGCATCTGGTGGCCCAGACAGATGCCGAACACCGGTGTTCCGTCCTCAATGAAGCGCTTGATTGACGGCACTGCGTACACCCCGGTCGCCGCCGGATCGCCCGGCCCGTTGGAGAGGAAGATGCCGTCCGGTTTCAGTGCCATCACTTCGTCATACGAAGTTTGCGCCGGCACCACCGTCACCCGCGCGCCCGCTTTCGCCAGGTTGCGGAAGATGTTGTCCTTGCTGCCATAATCGATCGCCACCACGTGCGGCCTGTTGCCCCACTCGGCGCGGCCATAGCCCTTGCCGAGTTCCCACGAGCCCCCGCCCCACTGCTCCTGCTTTTCGCGGCTGACGCGCTTGGCGAGGTCCATCCCCTCCAGCCCCGGCCACTCGCGCGCCTTCTTGAGCAGCTTGGCGATGTCGAACTTGCCCTTGGGATCGTGCGCGATCACCGCGTTGGGCGCGCCCTGCTGGCGGATACGGCGGGTCAGCGCGCGGGTGTCGATGCCCGACAGGCCGATGCGGCCCTTGGCGGCGAGCCAGTCGCCAAACTCCTGCTCGGCGCGGAAGCTGGAACTGGGCGTGACCGACTGGCGCACGATGCAGCCCACCGCGCCTTCGACCACGCTCTCCACGTCCTCGAAATTCGCGCCGACGTTGCCGATGTGCGGGAAGGTGAAAGTGACGATCTGCGCGGCGTACGAGGGATCGGTCATCACCTCCTGGTAGCCGGTCATCGCGGTGTTGAAGCATACCTCGCCCACCGCGCTGCCGGTGGCGCCGAAGCCCTTGCCCCACACCACGGTGCCATCGGCCAATACCAGCACGCCGGTCGCGCCCCCCGAACCCGCATTGGCGGGTTGCGCGTGCGTGGTGGCGGGGTCGGCCATGAGAAGGCGCTCCGAGTCAGTGTTTACCGGCGATGTTGCTAAGTCCCAGCCGCTAAGCACGAGCAGCGCGCCCGTCAACCTGTGCAACCGCCGAATATCGGGGTAAGTGGCCCGCCCGACCCCGTCCATCAACCCGAAAGGCAGTTCCCGTGATCCGTGACGACATCAAGCAGGCCCAGATCGCGGCCATGAAGGGCGGCGACAAGGAACGCGTTGCGGCGCTGCGATTGATCCTCGCCAAGCTGAAGGACCGTGACATCGAACTGAGGACCGCCTCCACCCAGCCGGACGACGACGCACTGGTGGTCGATGTGTTGCAGAAAATGGCCAAGCAGCGGCGCGAATCGATAACCATGTTCGTTGACGGCAATCGGCTCGAACTGGCCGAGCAAGAGCGCGGCGAGCTCAGGGTGATCGAGGAATTCCTGCCGCAGCAGTTGAGCGATGAGGATACCCGCGCCGCAATCGAGGCAATCAAGGGCGAACTGGGCGCCTCCTCGCTCAAGGACATGGGCAAGGTGATGGCCGAGCTGAAGGCGCGCCACGGGACCGAGCTGGACATGAGCAAGGCCAGCGCGCTGGTCAAAGCGGCGCTGTCCTGACGCCCGTTAATTTCGCGGCGCCTATTGCGTTAACCAACGAATTGAAATCCTCCGGAACCTTCGGCTCCGACCCGCACTGTCGCGGCACAGGAACCAACGGCGCACGCGCCGGGAAGGGGACGACATGAGGACTGTCATTTTCACTGCGCCGCTGCTGGCTCTCGCTCTCGCGGCCTGCTCGGGCGAACCGAGCCAACGCGAGGTGCAGGACCAGGAAACCACCGATCTGACGCGCGTCGCCAGCGACGGTGAGGCCGACGCGCACGCCAAGGCATTGCCGGCCGGCGACCTGACCGAATTCACCCTGGGCGGCCACGTTGGCGGCGGTAAGGACGGAGGCACCACCAGCGCGATGACCAACGGCGCGGGCACCTTCGCCGACCTGCGCAGCTTCGTCGCCTGCCCCAAGGGGATGGCGACATGCAACCCGGCGACCGCGCCGGCGGGCACGATCTACACGTATGTGCTGGTGGTCTATCCCGGCGGCGACAACAACGCGAAAACGGGCGCCGGGGCGCACAACACCGCCAGCGATATCGAGCGAGCGACCGCGTTCCGCATGACCATGCCGGCGCACGGCTTCACCGGCAAGGCGGGCTACGCCAAGCCCGAGGCGCTCGCCGCGATCGGGCCCAAGGCTGACGTCGTGGTGTCATGCGATGCAGGCAAGATCGTATGGACCGTCAGCGCCGGCGACGGCGGCAACCAGTGGGAACAGAAGGAACCGCTGACCTTCTACTGGCAAAGCACCCTGCCCCCGTCAGGCACCGCAAAGGCCTATGCCTTCGACGCAGACAGCACCACGGCGACCGGCAGCGGCCCTTATCCCGCGGCGAAGGAAGGCGTGGCGAACGCCTGCGCGTGATATTGCCAAGAGCGTCGATTCGCCCGCATTGAGCGTGAATGGCGCTTTCCCCGCAATGGCTCGACGAACTGCGCGCGCGAGTGACGCTGAGCGCGGTGGTCATGCGCACCACCAAGCTCCAGCGCGCGGGCCGAGAATGGAAGGCGTGCTGCCCGTTCCATGACGAAAAATCGCCCAGTTTCACCGTAAGCGACGAAAAAGGGTTCTATCACTGCTTCGGATGCGGCGCGCATGGCGACGTGATCCGCTGGATGACCGACCAGCGCGGCCTGTCGTTCATCGATGCCGTCAAGGAACTGGCGGGCGAAGCCGGGCTCGAGGTCCCCGCCGCCGATCCGCGCGCCGCCCAGCGAGCCGAACAGCAGGCCGGTCTGCACGAAGTGATGCAGGCCGCCCAGGACTGGTTTCGCGCCAGTCTCGATACGCCCGCCGGAGCCAGGGCGCGTGATTATCTCGCCAGCCGCAAGTTCGATGCGCACACGATGGAGCGATTTGGCTTCGGCTTCGCCCCAAATGCCCGCAACGCGATTGCCAAGGCGCTCAGCCGGTTCGACCGGGCGATGCTGGTCGAAGGGGGCCTGCTGATAGAGGTCGACGAAAAGGAACCGTACGATCGTTTCCGTGACCGGCTGACGATACCCATCCATGACCCCCGCGGTCGAGTGATCGGGTTTGCCGCACGCATCCTCGACGCGGACAAAAAAGATGCGCCCAAGTATCTGAATTCGCCTGATACGCCTTTGTTCGACAAGGGCCGCACGCTGTTCAATCTGCACCGGGCGGGGCCCGCCGCACGCAAGAGCGGGCGAATGGTGGTGGTCGAAGGCCAGATGGACGCGGTCGCGATGGCCGCCGCCGGCTTCGAGGAAGCGGTCGCGCCGATGGGCACCGCATTGACCGAGACCCAGCTCGGCCTGCTGTGGCGGATGGTCGATGCCCCGATCCTGTGCTTCGACGGCGATAACGCCGGCCAGCGCGCCGCCATGCGCGCGATCGGTCGTGCGTTACCCATGCTTGGTCCGGGCAAGACGCTGTCGATCGTCCGCCTGCCCGCCGGGCTCGACCCTGATGACCTGATTCGCCAGCAGGGGCCGGCCGCCATGGAGGCATTGCTCAGCGCACCGGGAACCCTCCTCGACGCCTTGTGGGAATTCGAGCGCGACTCGGCACCGCTTCGCACGCCAGAGGACAAGGCGGGCCTCAAGGCGCGACTGATCGAGCATTGCGAGGCGATCCAGCACCCCGACATCAAGGCGCTGTATCGCCGCGAGCTTCTGGAAAAGTTTTCCGAATTTGCCTTTCCCCCGCGCCCTCCCCGTCCCCAGCGCGAAAAACGCGAGTGGAAGGGCGGGTTCGCAAAGCCGGCCAACCCGGCCCTCGATCCGGTCGCCGCGGGGCGCTTGCGCAAGTCGGCAGGTGGGGGCTCGCGTGACCTTCTTGCAGGCGCAGTGATCGCCGGATTGCTGCGCTTCCCAGATCAGATCCTGGTGCATGCCGATCCGTTGTCGCGGTTTGCATCGGGAGACGGACGCCACGGCCCGGCGCTCGAATCGCTCATCGAAGCCGCCGAAATGCTTGAACCCGGTGAAAACGGGACCATATCTGCGCCCCAGGGCTTCGCACCCCCGCCGGACAAAAGCCGTTTTGCCTTCCTCGATGAAGGCGCCGATCCGCAGGATGCGCGCGAGGACCTGGCCGAAGCCGTGTCGCTATTGGTCGAACGGCCTGCTTTGGATGCCGCGCTTGCGGCCGCCACTGCGCGCTTCGAGACTGACCCGGAAGCCGCTTTCGCGGAGCAGCAGCGGCTGCTTAAACGAAAGCTGGCGTTCGAGAAACAACTCGGGCTAATGGCGAGCCGCAGGGCCGCGCGCGCGGCTCAAACCGAAATTGACTCGTCGGTGGCAGACCCCGGCACACCGGACGAGAATCACGAATGACGCGAGACGAAATGGCCACTCAAGAAGACGGCACCGGCAAAGACGACGCCCCGCTGATCGACCTCAACGAGGCGTCGGTGAAGAAACTGATCATGAAGGCCAAGCGCCGCGGCTACGTCACTGTCGACGAGCTCAACGAAGCGCTGCCGCAGGACGAGCTGTCGAGCGAGCAGATCGAGGACGTGATGTCCGCGATCAGCGAGATGGGCGTCAACATCGTCGAAACCGACGAGGATGCCGAAGCCGAAGGCGATAATGAAGACGATGTCGAGGAAGTCGGCGTCGACGAGGACGATGACGACGAGGGCGCGTCGAACAAGCCTTCGAAGCCCGCCGCCGCGGCCAAGAAAAAAGAAACCATCGAGCGCACCGACGATCCGGTGCGCATGTACCTGCGCGAGATGGGCGCGGTCGAGCTGCTCAGTCGCGAGGGCGAGATCGCCATCGCCAAGCGTATCGAGGCGGGCCGCGACATGATGATCATGGGGCTTTGTGAGAGCCCGATCACCTTCCACGCGATCATTCTGTGGTCCGAGGCGCTCAACAACGAAGAAATGCAGCTGCGCGAGATCCTCGATCTCGACGCGATGCTGTCCAAGGAGCCGCCCGTCGAGAAGATGGAAGAGGGCGCCGAAGACGACGACGAAGACGGCGAAATCTCCGAGGAAACCGCCGGCCCGACGTACAAGGAAGAAGAGGACGTCGAGGAGGAAGAAGAAGAGGCTGACGAAGACGAGGACGGCGAGCCGCGCTCGCGCCGCGTCGAGGAAGAGGAGGAAGAGGACAACACTCTCTCGCTCGCCCAGATGGAGGCCGCTCTCAAGCCCGAAGCGCTCGAGACGTTCGCCCGCATCGCCGACTTGTTCAAGAAATTCGAGAAGCTGCAGGCCGATCGGGTCGATGTACTCGGTCGGGGGGATGAATTCCCCAAGGCCAAGGAAAAGAAGTACGAGGACCTGCGCGAGCAGCTGACCGCCGAAGTCGAAAGCGTGCAGTTCCACGCGACCAAGATCGAATTCCTGGTCGACAACCTCTATGCCTTCAACCGCCGCCTGACCACGCTCGGCGGGCAGATGCTGCGCCTGGCGGAACGCCACAAGGTCAAGCGCGCGGATTTCCTCAATGCCTATGTCGGCAACGAGCTCGACGATGCATGGCTGCAGGCGAACGCCAAAAAGGACAAAAAGTGGGCCGCCTTCGCCGAGAAGGAAGCCGACGCGGTCGAGCGCATCCGCGCCGAGATCGCGGACATCGCCAGCAATACGGGCATGTCGCTCCCCGAATTCCGGCGCATCGTCAATATGGTCCAGAAAGGCGAGCGCGAGGCGCGCATCGCCAAGAAGGAAATGGTCGAGGCGAACCTGCGCCTGGTGATCTCGATCGCCAAGAAGTATACCAACCGCGGCCTGCAATTCCTTGATCTTATTCAGGAAGGCAACATCGGGCTGATGAAGGCGGTCGACAAGTTCGAATACCGCCGCGGCTACAAGTTCAGCACATACGCCACGTGGTGGATTCGCCAGGCGATCACTCGCAGCATCGCCGATCAGGCGCGCACTATCCGCATCCCGGTCCACATGATCGAGACGATCAACAAGCTGGTCCGCACCAGCCGCCAGTTCCTCCACGAGCAGGGTCGCGAGCCCACGCCCGAGGAGATGGCCGAGCGCTTGAGCATGCCGCTCGAGAAAGTCCGCAAGGTGATGAAGATCGCCAAGGAGCCGATTTCCCTCGAAACGCCGATCGGTGACGAGGAAGACAGCCACCTGGGCGATTTCATCGAGGACAAGAACGCGGTCATCCCGGTCGATGCCGCGATCCAGTCGAACCTCAAGGAGACCGTCACCCGCGTGCTGGCGTCACTCACCCCGCGCGAGGAACGCGTGCTGCGTATGCGCTTCGGCATCGGCATGAACACCGATCACACGCTGGAAGAAGTCGGCCAGCAGTTCTCGGTTACCCGCGAACGGATCCGTCAGATCGAGGCGAAGGCGCTGCGCAAGCTCAAGCACCCGAGCCGCAGCCGGAAAATGCGCAGCTTCCTCGACCAGTAGAGCCGGGGTCAGTTGCTGGTCGAATAGACCGCTACGCTCGGCGCGACCGGATCCAGGCGGACCCAAAGCGCGATCGCCAGGCCGACCGCGAACAGCCCCACCGCCGCCGACAGCGCTGTGCGCCGGCCGAGGCCCGGCCACAGCGGCAGCCACGCGAGCGCCGCAAAGGCAAACGGCAGCGCGGCGACCGGAAGCATCTTGTCACCCACGCCCTGGATCAGCTGGTGCCCCAGCTGGACCATGTAGCCCGTCACCAGCGCGGCCGCGGTGATCGCACCTGCTCTCCCGACCAGCGTGTGCCGCGCGATGCCGGCCAGTTGGCCGAGGCCAACCAGCAGCAGTGGAACCACCGCGATATAGCTCGCGGTCGGCGCCGCCGCCTGCATCGCCACGCCGAGCGCGAACAGTGGCACAGCGCTGGCCGCGACCGCTCGCGCTCCTCCGCTCCATCGGGCGTAGACCAGGGAGAATGCCGCAAGCGCGCCAGCCAGCGCGACCGCTTCCAGTCTCGCAAGCGCCGCCAGACGATCATAGTAATTGACCGGCCCAAGCACGCCCGAGACCGCATCGAGCGCAAATACGATCAGTCCCGCCAGCACGACGAGGCCGATGATGCGCAGGGCGTTCAAAATTCCATTGCGCCAGGGTCGAGGCTCTTCTGCAGGTGCACGCCACGCGGCCGCGCCCAGCCCCAGCCCCGCCACTGCGAGCATCAGCCACCCTGCCCAGGCCGGGTAATGCGGCATGACCAGGCCGAACGCGTCAAAGAATACCACGTCGGGCGCGGGTGTGGGCATTGGCCGTGCGCCAGCGAGTTCCCCGGTCAGCCCGAGCGCTTGCTTACCGATATCCTGCACCGTCCCCCGATCGAGCCGCGCGGGCGTGGCCAGCGGCGAGTGGTAAAGTCCGGGCCGGCCGATGAACGCCAGGTTGTAAGCGACATAGTCTCCGCCCAGAGCCTCGGTCAGGTCGGTGTTGTTGGGCAGCAGCTTGTAAACAAATACCGACAGCGACGATCCCGCGGGACGTCCCACTGACGATATGTAGCGGCGCACCGCGTTGCCATTGTTGCGCGATGTCTCGAACAGCGTCGCGCGCCCTCCCCCACCGCGCGATTCAAGGTTGATCACCGCGCCCACATGGCGCCGCAGCGGATTGTCGGTGAAAAAGGCACGCGCGCCGTTGAGGCCCAGTTCCTCGCCGTCGGTGAACAGCACGATCACGTCGCGTGCGGGCTGCCCACGATGCGACAGCGCGCGAACGGTCTCGAGAATCGCCGCCACGCCGGTGGTATCGTCGGGCGCGCCGGGCGATCCCCACACGGTATCGTGATGCGCCATCAGAAGGACCGCGGGGAGCGAACGATCGCGACCCGGCAGCGTGCCGATCAGGCTGACTGCCGATGGCGCGAAACCCGGCTGCTTGCTCCACTCGGCGATCCGGCTGGCGGCGGATGCGCTCAAGGGAGACGTTTGCAGGGTCACCGTCAGCCCGAGCGATTCGAGTCGCCGCGCGAGATAGGCCCGCACTTCGGCATTGGCTGACGAACCAGTCGGGTGCGGCCGTGCGGCGATGTAGTCGATATCGCGCATCGCGCGCATGGCGGAAAAGCCCGCGGGATCGCTGTCGGCCGGCGCCGGCGAGAACGTCGAGGTTCCCAGTATCCCAAGCCCCAGGCCGATCAGTACGGCAACCAACCAGGCCCATCCGCTTCGCATTGTCATCGTGCCGCCCCCTCGGCGCACTCATGGTGCCCCGGTTCCGCTCGCGTCAATCGTTTCGTGCCGCGCATTTCCGCCGCCGGAGGGGTGGCGGGAATCGCCGCCACCGCTTATGGGCGCACCATGCGCATCGCCATCGCCTCTGATCATGCCGCGTTCGATCTCAAGGCACGCTTGCGCGAGTGGCTGATCGAGCAGGGGCATGAAGTCGCCGATCTGGGCACCGACAGTGCCGACAGCGTCGATTACCCCGATTTCGGTTATTTGCTGGCAGGCGTGATCGCCGATGGCACGGCCGAGCGCGGCGTGGCGTTGTGCGGATCGGGTATCGGCATTTCGATGTCGGTCAACCGCAATCCGGCTGCACGTTGCGCGTTGGTATCGGAGCCGTTGTCGGCTGCGCTGGCCCGCGAACATAACGATGCCAACGTCGTCGCGATGGGCGCGCGGCTGATCGGGATCGACATGGCCAAGGCCTGTGTCACGACGTTTCTGACGACCGAATTCGGCGGCAATCGCCATCAGCGGCGCGTCGATAAACTGTCCAATCCGCCCGCTTTCCCCAGCGCCTCCAAGGAGACGGCATGACCGCCGCCACACTTACCCGCCCGACCTCGACCGATCCGCTGGCGCGTTTCTGGGGCGATGATCTGGCTACAGCCGATCCCGAAATCGCGGCCGCGATCGATCATGAACTCGATCGCCAGCGCAACCGCATCGAACTGATCGCATCGGAAAACATCACCAGTCGGGCGGTGCTGGAAGCGACCGGCAGCGTGTTCACGAACAAGTACGCCGAGGGCTATCCGGGAAAGCGGTATTACGGCGGCTGCGAATATGCCGACGTGGTCGAGACTCTTGCGATCGAGCGCGCCAAGCAGCTGTTCGGCTGCCAGTTCGCCAACGTTCAGCCCAACAGCGGCAGCCAGATGAACCAGGCGGTGTTCCTGGCGCTGCTGCAACCGGGCGACACATTCATGGGGCTTGACCTCAATTCGGGCGGGCATCTGACCCACGGCTCACCGGTCAACATGAGCGGCAAGTGGTTCAACCCCGTCAGTTATGGCGTCCGCGCGAAGACGAACTGATCGACATGGACGCGGTCCGCGCCACTGCGCTTGAGCACAAGCCCAAGCTGATCATCGCCGGTGGCACCGCCTATTCCCGCGTGTGGGATTGGGAAGGCTTCCGCCGCATCGCCGACGAAGTCGGCGCATATCTGCTGGTCGACATGAGCCACATCGCCGGCCTGGTTGCGGGCGGCGCGCACCCCTCGCCCGTGGCGCACGCGCACATCACCACCACCACGACGCACAAGAGCTTGCGCGGACCGCGCTCAGGCGTGATCCTGTGGAACGACGAGGCGTTGGTGAAGCCGCTCAACATGGCGGTTTTTCCGGGGCTTCAGGGCGGCCCGCTGATGCACGTGGTCGCAGCCAAGGCGGTTGCCTTCGCCGAAGCGTTGCGGCCCGACTTCGCGGACTACGCCCGCCGGATCGTCGACAACGCCCGCGCGCTTGCGGCAGGGGTTGAAGCGGGCGGCTTGCGGGTGGTTTCAGGCGGGACCGACAACCATTCGATGCTGGTCGACCTTTCGCCCAAGGACGTGACCGGCAAGGCGGCGGAACACGGCCTCGACCGCGCCTACCTCACCTGCAACAAGAACGGCATTCCATACGACACGCGCAGCCCGTTCGTCACCAGCGGCATCCGGCTCGGCACCCCGGCGGGAACCACCCGGGGATTTGGTACTGACGAGTTTCGCGCGATCGGCGGATTGATCGCAGAGGTGGTCGATGGCCTTGCCCGCAACGGGCCCGAGGGCGATGCCCAAGTGGAACAAAGCGTCCGCCGCCGCGTCAGCGAACTGTGCGACAAATTTCCCGTCTACCCAGGAAGGTAACAACATGGACCAGAACAGCGGCAACAATAACGGCGGCAAGCAGGATTGGGTCGAGGACATCAAGACCGAAGTCAGCGGTATGGCCAAGGAAGGCATGCACCACCCGTCCACCAAGCCGGTGCTGGCCGGTGCGGCAATCGGTGCCGTCGCGGGCGCATTGCTGCCTGTGATCAGCTTGCCGGTCGGCCTGCTCGCGGGTGTCGGCATCGCGCTCTACAACCGCGTCAAGAAGTAACCACGAAGGATGCGCTGTCCGTTCTGCGCGCACGACGATTCGCAGGTCAAGGACAGCCGCCCGACCGAGGACAGCACATCGATCCGTCGCCGCCGACAATGCGAAGGCTGTGGCGCGCGGTTCACCACCTTCGAGCGGGTCCAGTTGCGCGACGTGACCGTGGTCAAGTCGGCAGGGCGGCGCGAGGGGTTTGACCGCGGCAAGCTCGAACAGTCGATCGCGCTCGCAGTGCGTAAACGTGGGATCGATCAGGAGCGCATCGACCAGCTGGTCAGCGGCATCCAGCGCCAGGTCGAAACTTCCGGCGAGAGCGAGATGCCTTCGACGCGTATCGGCGAAATGGTGATGGAAGGCCTGCGCCAGCTCGACAGCGTGGCCTACATCCGCTTCGCGAGCGTCTACCGCGATTTCAACGAAGCGCGCGATTTCGAACAGTTCGCCAGCAGCGTGCGTGAGGTCGGACCCGGCTGATGGGCGATCTGCGCCCGGTAATCGTTCTCGTCCGTCCCCAACTGGGTGAGAACATCGGCAAGGCCGCCCGTGCGATGCTCAATTTCGGGCTCACCGAGTTGCGCCTGGTCGAACCGCGCGATGGTTGGCCCAATCCGTCCGCCGGCCCCGCCGCAGCGGGTGCGGACAGGGTGCTGGAAGATGCGCGGGTATTCCCCACCACTGCCGAGGCGGTGGCCGATTGCGCGCACGTCTATGCCACAACTGTCCGCAAGCGCGAGGTTCACAAACCGGTCTTCACGCCCGAGGCGGCGGCACGCGAAATCCACGCGCAACCGGGGCGCAGCGCGATCCTGTTCGGTCCCGAACGTTCGGGGCTGGAAACCGACGACGTCGCATTGGCGCGGGCGATACTGACCGTGCCGATCAACCCCGGCTTCGGATCGCTCAACCTGGCACAGGCGGTGATCCTGGTCGCATATGAGTGGTCGAAGCGTGAAGGCCTGGCTTCGCCCACGATCGAGGAATTGCTGCCTCCCGCGCCGCAGGAGGATCTGGAGGGCATGATCGTGCAGCTCGAAACGATGCTGGGCCCCAAGGGCTTTTTCCGTCCACTCAGCCGCAAGCCGCATACCATGCGCACGCTGCGCAGCCTATTGACCAAGCCGGGCTGGAACCACCTTGAAGTGCGGACGATGCGTGGGGTGCTCAGCCATCTCGCCAAGCCCGACCGGGATTAACGCCGCAGCCGATCCCATTCGGTGAATTCGTAGGCGATCGAGGCTTCGACCAGTTGCTCCCAGATTTCGGCGATTGCTTCGCCCGGCAAGCCCGCATTGGCCGCGCGCTCGGCCGCGGCGGCGACTACCGCGGCCTTGCGGGTTTCGTCGCGCACGCTTGCACGGTCCGTCTTGATGCGCGCGGCTGCCCGCATGTAGCCGAACCGGCGTTCAAGCAGGTCGACCAGTTCGCGGTCGGTCTGGTCGACGCCGGCACGCACGTCGGCCATCGTGCGGCAATCGCCGGGCGGTGTGATGGTTTCGCTCATGGCGCGCGCGTTGGCCGCTCGCCGCGCGTTTGTCGAGAGCGCGAAGCTTGACCTTGGCGCGGTTCCTGCTAGGGGCGCGCTTCGCATTTGATCCCGTATCCCGGTGAAGCGGAGATCGCGGCGGACATATTCGGTCCGCCGGGCGATGCCGGGTTGAACGGCCGCTATTGGAGCGGTCCCGCAAATTGAAGGACATACCATGTCAAAGCGCAAGAGCGCCAAGCACAAACTCGACCGCCGGATGGGCGAGAACATCTGGGGCCGTCCCAGCTCTCCCGTCAATCGCCGCTCCTATGGTCCGGGCCAACACGGCCAGCGCCGCAAGGGCAAGACGAGCGACTTCGGTCTGCAGCTGCGCGCCAAGCAGAAGCTCAAGGGCTATTACGGCGACGTCACCGAAAAGCAGTTCAAGTCGACGTACGCCGAAGCCAGCCGCATGAAGGGCGACACCGGCCAGAACCTGATCGGCCTGCTCGAGCGCCGGCTCGACATGATCGTCTACCGCGCCAAGTTCGCGCCGACGATCTTCGCCGCGCGCCAGATCGTTTCGCACGGTCACATCCGCGTCAACGGTGTGAAGTGCAACATTGCCAGCCGCCGCGTTTCGGTCGGTGATGTCATCAGCCTGGGCGACAAGGCCAAGGAAATGGCGCTGATCATCGAAGCGCAGGGCCTGCCCGAGCGCGACATCCCCGAATACGTCAGCACCGACGGCACCGACAAGGTCACCTTCAGCCGCGTTCCGACGCTGGACGAGGTGCCTTATCCGGTGACGATGGAACCGAACCTGGTGGTCGAGTTCTACTCGCGCTGATCCGGCTCACACCGAACAAGCAAAAGGGCGGCCCGCAACGGCCGCCCTTTTTCGTTTCGCCGCAAACATTCAGCAACTTAGGAACCGACCTTCGCAAGCGGGATTTCGCCTTTGCCATGACGAAATTCCGCTTTGTAACTCCCTCGCGCGCCGGCAAGTGGTACTCCGACCTCGAACAGGCGCAACGCTTTGCCGAACGCATCGGCGCCGGCTTCTTCGAGCGAATGACGCGTCGCTTCGTCGCCTACAAGGATACCCGGCTGGAAAGCGCGGAATTCGCCGACACCCCGCGGTAATCGCGGACGAAGTCGGCGGCGAATGCCTCGAGCCGCCCCGCCCCGATGGCATCGCGCATCGCCTGCATGAGTTGCTGATAGAACGACAGGTTGTGTTCGGTCAGCAGCATCGCGCCGAGCATTTCACCCGACTTGGTAAGGTGGTGCAGATAGGCGCGGCTGTAAGTGGAGCATATCGGGCACGAACAGCGCGGATCGAGCACCTGATCGGCTTCGGCATGAACAGCGTTCCGCAAATTGACCGCTCCCGACCAGGTGAACGCCTGGCCGTTGCGTCCGGAGCGTGTGGGCAACACACAGTCGAACATGTCGACCCCGCGCAGCACCGCGCCCACCAGGTCGTCAGGCTTGCCAACTCCCATCAGGTACCGGGGCCGATCGGCAGGTAGCTGTCCGGGCGCGAAATCGAGCGTGGCGAACATCGCCTCCTGCCCCTCTCCCACCGCCAGGCCCCCGATCGCGTACCCGTCGAAGCCGATCTGCTGCAAGGCGTCAGCCGACTTCGCACGCAGGTCGTGGTCAAGCGCCCCCTGCTGGATACCGAACAGTGCCGAGCGTCCTGCGTGCTCATCGTACGCATCGAACGCGGTTCTACTGCGTTCAGCCCATCGCATCGAGCGCTTCATCGACGTCTCGATTTCCGCCAGCGGCCGGTCGGCGCGCGGGCATTCGTCGAACGCCATCACAATGTCGGAGTCCAGCAAACGCTGGATCTCCATCGACCGTTCTGGCGTCAGCATGTGTTTCGAACCATCGATATGGCTCTGGAAAGCAACGCCTTCCTCAGTCAGCTTGCGCAGCGACGCGAGGCTCATCACTTGATAACCGCCGCTGTCGGTCAGGATCGGTCGATCCCAGTTCATGAACCTGTGCAAGCCGCCAAGCCGCGCCACCCGCTCCGCCCCGGGACGCAGCATCAGGTGATAGGTGTTGCCAAGCAATATGTCCGCTCCCGTCGCGCGGACCGTCTCGGGCTTCATGGCCTTTACCGTCGCCGCGGTACCGACCGGCATGAACGCGGGCGTGCGAATCTCGCCCAGGCGCATTGCGATGGTGCCCGTACGAGCCTTGCCGTCGGTGGCGTCGATGGTGAACTGGAAGCGCGGATTCATGGCCGCGCCGCCTAGCGGCTCAGCTCCGCAGCCGCCAGCCCGTGCGGAAAATCCATGCGATAACGGTGATGCAGATTGTCAGAAACGCCAGCGTCAGCGCGAGTGAAACCCCGATGCCAACGTCCGCCTTGCCGTAGAACGTCCAGCGCAGTCCGCTGACGAGGAAGAAGATCGGGTTGAACATGACGACCGTGCGCCATGGTTCTGGCAGCATCTGAACCGAGTAAAAAGTCCCGCCGAGAAACGTCAGCGGCGTGAGAATGAGCATCGGCACCAATTGCAGCTTCTCGAATCCCTCGGCCCATACGCCGAGTATGAAGCCGAGCAGCGAAAAGCTGGCCGATACCAGCACGATGAACAGCAGCGCGTAGACCGGATGCGCGATCTGATAATCGACGAAAATCTTCGCGGTCAGCAGGATGACGGTTGCGAGGATCAGGCTTTTGGTGGCGGCGGCGCCGACGAAGCCGAGCAGTGTCTCCGCTACGCCCACCGGAGCCGAGAGCAGTTCGTAGATCGCGCCGGTGAATCGCGGCATATAAATGCCGAAACTCGCGTTGCTGGTGCTTTCGGATAGTAGCGTCAGCATCAGCAGGCCGGGCACGATAAAGGCGCCGTAGTCGACCCCACCCACCGCACTCATGCGTCCACCGATCGCCGCGCCGAACACGATGAAATAGAGGCTGGTGGTCAGCACCGGCGACACCAGCGAGCCGAACACGGTGCGCATGAAGCGCATCAGCTCGTTGCGATAGATCGCGTAAGTCGAGCGCCAATTGATCAGCCCGGAGCTCATTGCGCGCCCTCCTCAACCAGCCCGACGAAGATGTCCTCGAGCGTGGATGCCTTCTGGTCGATGGCGGTGTAGCCGATGCCCTGCATCGCCATCGCTTGCGCCAGCGCCGCGATTTCGGCCCGACCCTTTCCACTGCCGTCGCCGCCGCGATACGCCAGTGTCGCGCCATCGTCTTCGAGGTGCAGCGGGTATGCGCACAGGCTGTCCGGCACATCCGTCAACGGCGCGGCCAGGCGGAAGCGGGCCTCGGTACGGCCCATCCGCGCCATGATGGCGTCCTTGTCGTCTACCAGCAACAGCCGCCCTTTATCGATCACCCCGACCCGGTCGGCCATCTCCTCGGCCTCCTCAATGTAGTGCGTTGTCAGGATCACGGTGGTTCCGCGTTCGCGCAGGGTGGCGATCTGGCGCCACATGTCCCGGCGCAGTTCGACGTCGACCCCCGCGGTGGGCTCATCGAGAAACAGGAGCTCGGGATCGTGGCTCAGCGCCTTGGCGATCAAAACGCGGCGCTTCATTCCGCCAGACAGTGCGCGAATTTGCTCGCCGCGCTTGTCCCACAGGCTGAGCGACCGGAGTACATCCTCGATCCGGGCGGGATCCGGCGCGCAGCCGAACAGGCCACGCGAATAGGCGACTTGCCGTTCGACCGTGTCGAACATGTCGAAGCCCAGTTCCTGCGGCACGAGCCCAATCCGGCGGCGCGCCTCACGCCAGTGACCCGACAGGTCCTGCCCGAAAGCGGTGATCGTACCCTGGGTCACCCGCACCAGTCCGCAGACAGCACCGATCAGGGTCGTCTTGCCGGCACCATTGGGGCCGAGCAGAGCGAAAATCTCACCCCGCCGGATTTGCAGATCAACCCCGTCGAGGGCCTTCAGCCCGCCGGGATAGACCTTGGTCAGTCCGGCGATATCGAGAATCGTTTCCATTCGCCACTGACATGGGGCGGCGAAGGAAGTTCGTCAAACCGTCGGCAGCCAGTTGCCGTGAAAACCGGGTGGGATCACGTGCGGAATATGGACACGGGCGACGTCGCCGAGTGTCGCAGCGTCGAGGATTGCGAGATCTGTCGTGCTGCTTGTCTGATTGATGATGTAGCCCATCAACCAGCCATCGCCTTCGGCCGCTGCGGCCGAGCGGGGAACGAACACGAATTCGCCCAGTACGGCATCCGCGCCGAATTCCCTGGTAACGCTCGTGCCGGTGTGGAGGTCGTGCCGGATCAGCGGCGCCGCCCCGAGGAATTCGGCGCTTTCGGCTTCAGGCAGGCCCATCGCCCAGACATAGCGATAGTCACGTGCGAAAAAGCGCTCGTCCGGTCGCGGGAATTCTTGCGGCCGTGCATCAAGCGTGCGGCGTTGAACCGATCCTCCGCTCGGATCGATTGTCCAGCGCTCGAATCCCAGGTTCCTGCCAGCAGGTCCGCCCCCATCGCCATCGAACATCGTTTCATATGCGCAGGCATCGATGACCACGAGTCCGTCCGCATTTTCGTAGCTGTTGGCGATGTGAAAAACGTATGCCGGATCGACATCGTGCCAGGTCAAGTCGCTGGCATCGCCATCACGTCGGAGCAGGCCGACGCGGGCGTGATGCGTCCGGTTCCAGCGGTACGGAAACTTGTGGCCGCCGATCAGCGCCTTCATCGAGAAGGTGACCGGCAAATCGAAGATCACCACATACTGCCGGGTCAGCGCGCAGTCGTGGACAGACGGACCGTTGGCGACGGTTACGGGCAGTTCGCGCAACACCTGCCCCGTACGGTCGAGCGCGACATGGGTGACTTGCTGCGGGTTGCCGGCATCGTAGCAGATCGCGTGAAATTCGCCGGTCACCGGATCTTCATGCGGATGGGCGGTGAACGAACCCGAAAGCCCGCCCCCGAAATCGCTGTACTGGTTCGTTTCCAACTCGTCGGACAACTCCGCCGGGAAGGATCCCGCCTCAACCAGCGCGAGTGTCTTTCCTGCGACCTGGATTACGTTGGTATTGACGGTGTCGCTCATCCCCCGTCGCGGTCCCGGCGCGGCGGCCAATCCGCTGGTGGATTCTAGTCCGCGCGACCTGATGTAGCGGTTGCGGTACCACTCCGCCTCGCCGTTCTTCAGACGAATGCCGTGAACCATGCCGTCGCCGACGAACCAGTGATGGCCCTTTCCATCGGCGAATTGAGGATTGGGTCCGATGCGGACGTAGCGTCCGTCTAGTTCGGGCGGAATAGTCCCGCTGACCGCCAGATCGTTGAGCGTCCTCTCATCCGTCATGGGTGAGTGAATGCCACCGAGAAACGGGTTTTCCCGGTCGAGCCGCTTGCGATTGAGCCCCGCCAGTCCCGTGACACCGGCGGTTACTGCCCCGCGGATGGTTTTTTCCAGTACGCTTGCCATTGCCAGCTCCCAAGCCTAGCCCATGTGAACAGTGTCAACTTAGCGGTTATGTAAACAGTGTCAACATCTGAGTCGACTTATCATCACGGTTCGCTGCGCGATGCGCTCGTTGCGGCTGGCATGGCCGCGCTTGAAGGAGCAAGCGAGACGATATCGTTGCGCGAACTTGCTCGCACCGTCGGGGTATCGCCTGCTGCGGTCTATCGGCACTTCCCCAACAAGGACGCGCTGCTTTCAGCGCTCGGCACCGAAGGCTTGCGCATTCTTGGTGCGACCCAGCGCGAACTGTACGAGGCGGCCGGCGGCGGCTCAGCGGGTTTCGCCGAGACGGGGCGTGCCTATGTCCGTTTCGCGCTCGCCCACCCGGCGCTGTTCCGCCTGATATTCACCCACGGCGACGGCGACCGGTTCGGACCGCGCAAGGACGATCCGGCGCGCAACATGCTCGACCAGGCGACCGCCCAACTTACGGGCGGCGGCCCGGCGGCCGAAAGGTTGGCGCTGCAGGCCTGGGCTATCGCACACGGCATTGCCATGCTGATGCTCGACGGGCGCCTGCCGGCCGAGGACGCGCTGATCGAGCGCTTGCTCGACACCCACTCGCTGTTTCCGCTTCACGGCAGCAGCAGCGAGGAATCTCCGTAGCTGTAAAAGCGATACCCGTGCGCGATCGCGTGGCGATACACATCCTGCATCCGTTCGCGGCCCATTAGCGCCGAGACCAGCATGAACAGCGTGGATTTCGGCAGGTGGAAATTGGTCATCAAGCCGTCGATCGCCCGGAATCGGTAGCCGGGCGTGATAAAGATCGAGGTGTCGCCCTCGAACGCTCGGACCGCGCCACTTTCGTCGGCGGCACTTTCGAGCAGGCGCAGCGACGTAGTCCCGACCGCGATCACCCTGCCCCCGGCGGCACGCACGGCGTTGAGGCGATCCGCGGTCGCTGCGTCAATCCGTCCCCATTCGGCGTGCATTGCATGGTCGGAGGTGTCTTCCGCCTTGACCGGCAGAAAGGTACCTGCGCCCACGTGTAGTGTCAGGGTCTCGCGGGCGATACCGGCAGAATCGAGCGCAGCGATCAGTTCGGGCGTAAAGTGCAGTGCCGCGGTGGGCGCAGCAACCGCTCCATCGGCCTGCGCAAACATGGTCTGGTAGTCGGCACGATCCTGTTCGTCAGTAGGCCGCTTCCCGGCAATGTAGGGTGGCAGCGGCATGCGACCAGCACGTTCAAGCAAGATTTCGACGGGCTCGCCGCCGGCAAAGGCGAGTGTCCATGAGCCGTCGGGGAGACGCTGCTCTGCCAGTGCTTCCACTCCGGCACCGAATTCGATGGTGTCGCCTTCGTGCAGCCGCTTGGCGTTGCGGATAAAAGCTTGCCAGCGGCGCAGGTCGATCCGCTTGTGCAGCGTAGCTCCTACGCGCGCTTCCCCGCGCCGCCCCTCGAGCCGAGCCGGGATGACCCGCGTGTCGTTAAACACCAGCACGTCGCCCGATCGCAGAAGCGAGGGCAGCTCGCGCACCGTTCGATCCTGGTACGCCGCGGCTCCGGCGATCACCAGCATCCGCGCCGCATCGCGCGGCCGCGCCGGGCGGAGTGCGATCAGTTCGGACGGGAGATCGAAATCGAACAGGTCTACGCGCATGGCCGCGCGCTAGCAGAGCGACGTCGTCAGTTCGACTGCGGCGTGTTGAGCATGTCCGCGGTCACCGCGCCTTCCTGCACCACCGGTGCCGGCGCGAGCGCCTGCGGCTTGCCATCGGCGGCGATCGAGGCCTGTAACACCACGGTTGGATCCGCCGGCGGCTCCCCGCGGTGAATCGCGTCGACAGCATCCATCCCGGCGATCACACGGCCAAAATTGGTGTAGTGACGATCAAGGCTGAAACGCGGGTAGAAGGTGATGAAAAACTGGCTGTTGGCCGAATCATCGCTCGCCGCGTGTGCCATCGAGATCGTCCCGCGAAGATGCGGCATCGGGTTAAATTCGGACTTGAGATCGGGGAGCGAGGATCCGCCCCGGCCGGTCCCGGTCGGATCGCCGGTCTGCGCCATGAAGCCTTCGATCACCCGGTGGAACTTGACCCCGTCGTAGAAACCGGAGCGAGTCAGCGTCTTGATCCGCTCGACGTGGTTGGGTGCCCAGTCAGGCATAAGCCGGATCGCCACCCGTTGCCCACTCGACAGGTCGAGCAAGAGCACGTTTTCCGGGTCATGCGAAATGTCGAAATCGACCGGGGCATACGTGCGCGGTGCGACCGGCGCATCTGCCGCGGTCGCCGCTTGTGCTGCGCCGGCATCGGGCGCGGTCTGTTCGTCCTGGGCGGGGGCGGCGGTAGCGAGCGCCAGCACGAAGGGCGCCCCGGCAGCGAGCAGGCGGTTGAGCATGAAAATCCCGTCTATTTGAAAACTGTGCGTTCGCGTCGCCTGTAGCGACCGCGGACTGTCGGTTCAATGAATGATCGGCGGAGCTCAGCCCCGGCTGGACCGGGCGACCCGCTCGACGACGTCCTGTCGCACGGCGGGTGAGACAAACTTGGCGATGTTGCCGCCATAGTGCGCGATTTCCTTGACCAGACGGCTCGCGATCGGCTGCAGGCTGACGTCGGCCATCAGGAAAATGGTCTCAATTCGGTCGTTCAACTGGCGGTTCATCCCGGTCAGTTGATACTCGTATTCGAAGTCGGTCACCCCGCGAATGCCGCGAATGATCACCGACGCGCCCTGCGCCTCGGCAAAGTCCATCAGCAGCGAATTGAAGCCTACGACCTCGATGTTGCGCGCCACTGGTGCGACTTCGCGCCGGACGATCGAGATCCGCTCGTCATCGGTGAACATGGGCGTTTTCTGGATGTTGGTCGTGACGGCCACGATCAGCCGATCAACCAACGTCGCACCGCGCTCGATGATGTCCATGTGACCGAGAGTGATCGGATCGAACGTGCCCGGGTAAATCCCGATGCGCTCGGCCTTGTCGCTCATCCTAACGGTCCCTCTCGATGATGTAACGCGCAAGCTTTCGCAGCAGATCGGCTTCGGCGCCGTGCGAGGCGAGGTGACCGACAGCCTGATCCGCAAGCGCGCGCGCCTGGTTTCGCGCGGCCTCTGCCCCCAACAGCGAGACGAACGTTGCCTTGCCGGCACCGTCATCCTTGCGCAACGCCTTGCCGGCGGCGTGTTCGTCGCCCTCAACGTCGAGCAGATCGTCGGCAATCTGGAAAGCCAGGCCGATATCGCGGGCGTAGGCGCGCAAGTGGCCACGGCCTTCCTCGGGCACCCGCCCAAGGATCGCACCCATCTCGATCGCAGCGCCGAGCAGCGCGCCGGTCTTGAGCTGCTGAAGCCGCGTGATCGTGGGCAGATCGCAAGGTTGGCCTTCAGCGACTATGTCCATCATCTGCCCGCCGGCCATGCCGTTCCAGCCGCTGGCGCCGGCCAACGCCGCAACCAATTCCGCGCGGACGAACGGATCGTGCGCGGTTTCTGGCATCGTCAGGATCTCGAACGCGAGTGCGTGGAGCGAATCGCCGGCCAGGACAGCGGTTGCTTCATCGAACGCCTTGTGCAGCGTCTGCTTGCCGTGGCGAAGATCGTCGTCGTCCATGCAAGGAAGATCGTCGTGAACCAGCGAATAGACGTGGATCGCCTCCACCGCGCATCCGGCGCGCACCGCTGCTTCCCGATCGACCGCAAACAGTCCTGCAGTCGAAACAGTCAACAGGGGGCGGATGCGCTTGCCCCCACCTATCGCAGCGTAGCGCATTGCGTTGACCAGCGGTGCGCGCGAATCTGGGGGGACAGGAAGGAAATCGGTGAAGGCGGCATCGACCTCGCGCTGAATGCGCGAAAGCGCCTCTGCCAAGGCCGCATCACCAGCGAGGAGGATGTCAGCCATCGCTGTCGAAGGGCACCGCGTGGCTCGCCCGACCGTCGGGACCGGCAACGATCTTCTCGATCCGGGCCTGCGCCGCATCCAGCCGTGCCTGGCAATGCGCCCGTAGTGCCTCGCCACGTTCGTAAAGGGCGATCGACTGGTCGAGCGGGACTTCGCCGCTCTCGAGCCGACGGACGACATCCTCAAGCGCCTTCAGCGCGTCCTCGAAGGTCAAGCTGGATATGTCGGGGACGTTCTCGTTCATGCCGACCGATGTGGCGGGCGCGGTAGCGGGGGTCAAGCAGCCGTCGGGCTCACGGGTATATTTGGTCCTCGAAACGAGAGATCACGCTTGTCCAGAACTGGAGATTATCCTCGAACAGGAGCTGACTCATACCGCCGTCGTCGAGATCCACATCCATTTGCAGCACCGGGTCGCCTTCCTTGTCGAGATAAGCCTGACCGAAGCGCTGGCTGCGGTTCCATTCATTGATAAATTCGTAGGTCGCAGTCGCTTCGGTGTATCCGGCATTGAACTGAATGGTGCGACAGTCGGTGTTGTCGGTGCAGTTGTAGAAGAATACCTGGAAGTTCGTGCCGTCCGGAGTCTTGGTGACGATTTTGGGGTCACCCACCGTGTCCTTGGACAATTCGACGGTGTAACCTGCCTTGGTCATAGCGGCCACGACGGACGCCGGGTCCTGTGCCCGCACTTCGGCAGCGGTGACCGGATTGGACGTGGCTGCCATTGCTGCAGCGCCGAGAGCGACTACCCAAACTTTCATCGGAATTCCCCCTCGACAGGCGCGCGAAGCCCGGCGCCCTTCCCTCCCGGTCCGATTTAGCGTGATCGTGCCTGCCGACAAGTCGCCTTTGGGACTCGCGTGCCCGCAGCGGGGCCGCTAACGCGCGCGAATGGCCGAGATCACAGCTGAAATCGTCGAGGCGCACGGCCTCTCCACACAGGAATACGAACGCGTCCTGCACGCGTTGGGGCGAGAACCCAACCTGGTCGAGCTCGGCATATTTTCGGTTATGTGGTCCGAGCATTGCAGCTACAAATCGAGTCGCATCCACCTCAAGAAATTGCCGACCGAGGCACCGTGGGTGATTTGCGGACCCGGCGAGAACGCGGGGGTGATCGACATCGGGGACGGTCAAGCCGCCATCTTCAAGATGGAAAGTCACAACCACCCGAGCTATATCGAGCCGTACCAGGGTGCTGCGACCGGGGTGGGCGGAATCTTGCGCGATGTGTTCACGATGGGCGCACGGCCGGTGGCCAACCTGAACGCGTTGCGCTTCGGTCGACCGGATCATCCGAAGATGAAGCACCTCGTCAAGGGCGTTGTTGCGGGCATAGGCGGCTACGGCAACTGCGTGGGGGTCCCGACCGTGGGTGGCGAAACCAATTTCGATGCTGCTTACGACGGAAACATTCTGGTCAACGCGATGACCGTTGGCGTCGCCGATGCCGACAAGATTTTCTATTCCGCAGCCACCGGTGTCGGCAATCCGATCGTCTACGTCGGTTCCAAGACCGGGCGCGACGGTATTCATGGCGCGACGATGGCGAGTGCGGACTTCGGCGACGATGCCGACGCCAAACGCCCGACCGTGCAGGTGGGCGACCCGTTCACTGAAAAGCTCCTGATCGAGGCCTGCCTGGAACTGATGGCAACCGACATGATCGTTGCGATCCAGGATATGGGTGCGGCGGGACTGACCTCGTCAAGCGTAGAAATGGCGACCAACGGTAAGGCTGGAATCCGCCTCGTCATGGATAACGTCCCGTGCCGCGAGGAAGGGATGACCCCCTACGAGATGATGCTGAGCGAAAGCCAGGAGCGTATGCTCATGGTGCTCAAGCCCGGCCGGGAGTCGGAGGCCGAGGCGATCTTCCGCAAGTGGGAGCTGGATTTTGCCGTCATCGGCGAAGTCACCGACACGCAGCACATGGTGCTCGAGTTCGGCGGCGAAGTGGTGTGCGACATTCCACTCGGTCCGCTCGCGGCCGACGCGCCGCTCTACGATCGGCCTGCGCTGAGCCGCGAAGAGTACAAGGCGTGGGCCAAGGTCGCTCCGCTGGGCGATGTGCCCGAAAGCACCGACATCGGCGCGGATTTGCTCAAGCTGATGGCCTCGCCCGACTTGGCCTCGCGCCGGTGGATCTGGGAGCAGTACGACAGCCAGGTCGGCGCCGACACGCTCCAGCTGTCGGGCGGCGACGCGGCGGTGGTGCGCGTCCACGGCACCCGCAAGGCGCTGGCGATGACCACCGACTGCACCCCGCGCTATTGCTACGCCGACCCATACGAGGGCGGCAAGCAGGCCATCGCCGAAGCATACCGCAACCTTTGTGCGGTCGGCGCGCGACCGCTGGCCGTGACCAACTGCCTCAACTTCGCCAACCCCCAGCGCCCCGAGATCATGGCCCAACTCACCGGCTGCCTCGAAGGCATGGGCGACGCCTGCCGCGCGCTCGACTTCCCGATCGTGAGCGGCAACGTCAGCCTCTACAACGAAAGCAAGGCTACCGGCGGCGGCAGCGCGATCCTTCCCACCCCGGCGATCGGTGGTGTCGGAGTAATTGCCGATTACGCGCATATGGCCACGATCGGTCTGAAGTCCGAAGGGGAAGAAATCTGGCTCATCGGTCCGCGATGCGGGCACATGGGCCAAACACTGTGGTTGCGAGAAGTTGACGGTCGACGGGACGGTCCTCCGCCCGCAGTGGATCTCAACCTTGAACGGGCAACGGGCAGGCTCATCCGGGCCGGCATCGCGAACGGCTGGCTTGGCGCGGTGCACGACATCTCCGACGGTGGCCCGCTGGTGGCGCTCGCCGAAATGGCGCTAGCGGGCGGCATTGGGGCCACCATCGTTGAGGACGCTTTCCTGAGAAACGTGCCGCTGCCCGACACCTACACAACCGATTCCGTACCTACGCGGACTGCGCAGCTCTTCGGTGAGGATCAGGGACGTTACCTGGTGACGCTGGACACCGAAACCGGCGAAAATCTGCTCGTGAAGGCCGAGGAAGAAGGCATTCCATTCGTCATGGTCGGCCGGGTTGGCGGCGAAAGCCTGCGGATGGTCCGCGAGGAATGGCAATCAACCGATCTCGACCTCTCGCTCGTAGATTTGCGTGAGGCGAGCGACAGCTTCTTCCGTGACTGGATGGAGAACTGATGCCGTCGGAAACGACACATGGTTATTCCGGCACCCCGCTCGCCAGGAAACTATCGCTGCGCGATGGAATGCGGGTGTGGTTTGACGGCATGCCGGAAAGCGTGGCCGACGAAATAGACGAATACGCGCTTGAGCTGACCTTCGTCGATCCAGCTCAAGGCTTCGACGCTGCGCATGTGTTCGTGACCGACCGGGTGGATCTCGAAAGCAAGCTTTCCGCATTGCGCGGCCAGATTGCACCGGACGGACACTTGTGGGTCAGCTGGCCGAAAAGGGCCGCCAAGGTACCTACCGACATCACCGAAGACGCAATCCGCGAGATCGCCTTGCCAATGGGTTTCGTCGATACGAAAGTCTGCGCCGTCGACGACACGTGGTCGGGCCTCAAACTGGTTATCCGCAAGGAGCTTCGCTAGTCTCGGGCAAGGAAGAATAGCGACATTGTGGCCGGAGCAACGCTCGCCAGCGGGCTTTAGGCCGCCAGCCTGTCTTCCGTCTGCTTGCCGAGCAAATCGTACGGATCGACATTCTCGCGCTTCCAGACTTCGTGGCAGCGGCGGTACCAGATCGGTTCACCGATGCCGAATTTGGCGCGCGCGTCCACAAGGTCCATCGCTAGCAGTTCGCGGATCGACATCTCGACCAGCGGCGGACAGGATTTGCCGCGGCGATGTGCCTCGCGCACCGCGCGCCAGACCGGAGCCTTGCTCTTGACCTGCTTGGTGATGTTGAATGCACCGGCGTAGCCGAGCAGCAGATGGCCCGCGGCGGGTTGCTGGCCGTGGGTAAACAGCAGCACGCACTGCTCGCCCAATGCGTCGCGGCCATACCCGGTGAGCACGTGCATCAGGTCATGCGTGTCGCGCTGGCGGAAGCCATACCATTCGACCAGATCGCCATACTTTGGCCGGCCCATCTTTTCCGATTCAGCAACCAGGCCAGCTGCCGACAGACCCTCGGTCTCCATGAAATCGCAGTAAGCGTGCGCGACCGAGCCCTTGGGCATGGTGCGCAAAGCGGCATGGTCATCGAGCATCGGCGGCAGGAAAGGTTCGTCAGCGCGGAGTGCCTGACCCTTTTCGCTCAACGTGGCCGACATCGCGCGGGGCAGGAATTTCTTCGAAGGCAGCGCTTCGTAGATCTCGAACACCAGCGCGGTGTTTTCCTTGTCCTTGATCAACTCACCGAACTTGCGCAGCGCCTTGCCGATGTCGCGCCTGGGTTGCGGGCGAGCCGGGTTGCGGAACACGGTGCCGTCAGCGGCGCAGGCCGCATTCGGGTCGGCGAAGGAAATCGGTTGAAGGTCGGTCATCGGGAGGCCTCTACTGACATCTGTGTCAATATAGCGTTATCATAACCGAGAAGGAAGAGAGTTTCACGCCGAAACCCAATTCGCCCTCGGTATGCCCAGCAGCTCGAGCACCGCAGTAAGATCGCCCCGGTCGATCCAGCCATCGGCGGCTTCCCGCGCCCGGGGCTTGGCGCGATAGGCCAGGCCCCACGTGGCCGCCTCCAGCATGGGAATGTCGTTAGCGCCGTCGCCGATCGCCAACGTAGCGGAGCCCTCCCCCAGATGCGCAGCCTCGTCGAGCAATACCTTCCGTTTGACCGAGCTGTCAGTGATACCCCCTGCGAGCGTACCGTTCAGCTTGCCGTCCTCCACGGCAAGACGGTTGGCGACCACATGTTCGAATCCGAGCATCTCGGCGATGGGGTCGGCGAAGTGGTGAAAACCGCCGGTCACCAGGACCGTGCGACAGCCATTCGCCTTGAGCGTGGCAACCAGGGTCGCCGCTCCCTCCATCGGGCGAATGCGGTCGGCAAGACAAGTGGCGATCGTATCTTCCGACAACCCGCCTAGCAGCGCGACCCGCTCAGCAAGTGCGTTGGCGAAATCGATTTCGCCCTGCATCGCGCGTTCAGTGATCGCAGCGACTTGCGCCTTGATCCCGGCGAAATCGGCCAGCTCATCGATGCATTCCTGCCCGATCATGGTCGAATCCATGTCCGACACAAACAACCGCGGCATGGTGATTTCTTGCGAAGAAACCAGCAGATCGGCGGGCGAAAAGTGGTCGTCGAGCACCCGGCGCAAGGTGATCGGATCGCCATCGGGCAGCGCGATCTGCAGCACGTCGCCACAGAAATCCAGCAGCACCGCTGCGGCGATGTGAATGCCCTCGTCTTCCAGCGCCAGGGTTGCGGCGTCGAGGCGCGTTTCCAGTCCGTCAGGGTCTGCTATCAGCCGCGCAATGAGCACTGCAAAATCTCCGAAACTACTGGCGCGGCCGCCGGTCGCGCTCATTGCAGGGCCTACCGCAAGCGGCAAGAGCGATCTGGCCGTGCGGTTGGCACTCGCACTGCGCACACAGGGCCGCACTGCGGTGGTGATCAATGCCGACAGCGCACAGGTGTACGCCGATTTGCGCGTGCTTTCCGCCCGGCCGAGCGATGAGGAGATGCAAGGTGTCGAGCATCGTCTGTTTGGCACATGGGACGGCGCGCATCCGTGCTCGGCAGCCGACTGGGCGCGGGCCGCGCGCGAGGTCGTGGCCGAGGTGCATGCCGGGGGCGGTGTGCCGATTCTGGTCGGCGGAACCGGGCTCTATGTCCGCACACTGATCGAAGGCATCGCAAAAGTGCCGACGATCGATCCGGCAGTGCGCGAAGCGGTGCGCGCGCTCGAGCCGGCGAAGGCGTACGCCGCGCTGCAGGCAGAGGACCCGCCACGCGCGCGGGAACTTCACGCGAACGATCGGCTACGGATCGGTCGCGCACTCGAAGTGGTGCGCTCGACTGGGATGCCACTGTCGTTCTGGCAGCAAGTGGACGGTAGCGGGATCGGGAACGCCGTGGCGCTCTATCCCGTGATCCTGCGACCACATCTTGGTACGCTGCGCGAAAGAACCGAGCGCAGATTTTCGCAGATGCTCGACGCAGGCGCGGTGGACGAGGTGCGCGCGCTGCTCGATCGCGGACTGTCTCCCGACCTGCCGGTCATGCGAGCCATCGGCGTGCCGCAGGTGGTGGGATGGCTAACCGGCCTTTGGTCGCGGGAGGAAGCCACGCTGCGCGGACAGCGCGCGACTTGGCAATATGTGCGGCGGCAGTTCACCTGGTTCCGCGCCCAGCCGCCGCCTGATTGGCCGCGCATCGAGGAAGATCATTTCGATGAAACCGCATTGTTTGCATCTTTATTACACAGATAGCGATTGACACGGCATAATATGTCGCTAAGACCAGCTTGTCTCGTTAGGAGAAAAAGACCCGGCGCGCTCCCCCCGCGCCGGGTCGCTTTTATGTGGCGGTCCCGCTAGGCCGCCCGCGGCAAAAGGAATGGTGCGGTGGAAGAGCGCAGCGGCGCGAGCATTCTGATCGAAAGCCTGGTGCGCCAGGGGGTCGAATTCGTGTTCGGCTACCCCGGCGGCGCTGTATTGCCAATTTACGATGAGCTGTTCGCCGACGCCAACAACGGCGGGCGCATTCGTCACATACTCGTTCGCCACGAAGCCGGCGCGGCGCACGCGGCCGAAGGCTATGCGCGCTCCACAGGAAAGCCCGGCGTGGTGCTGGTGACTAGCGGACCGGGCGCGACCAACGCGGTCACCGGCATCGCCGACGCTTTCATGGACTCGATCCCGATGGTGGTGATCACCGGCCAAGTGGCCACGCCCTTGATCGGCACCGATGCGTTCCAGGAGGCCGATACCATCGGCATCACCCGTCACTGCACCAAGCACAACTATCTGGTGAAGGATCCAGCGCGGCTGCAGGCCACGATCGAGGAAGCGTTCCGTATCGCAACTTCGGGACGGCCCGGCCCGGTCCTGATCGACATTCCCAAGGATGTGCAGGTCGCGTTGGCGACGTGGGACGCGCAGGATACCTCTGCCCTGCCCTCCGCCCGCTACAGCCCGCCAACGACGGGCCCTGTTGATGCAGTTCTGGAGGCGGTCGATCTGCTCGAAAAGGCGGAACGTCCGGTGTTCTACACCGGTGGCGGGGTTATCAACTCCGGGCCCCGGGCGACTGAATCGCTTCGGAAACTGCAGCACCTGACCGGAGCGCCAGTAACCAGCACGCTGATGGGCCTCGGCGCATTCCCGGCCGATCATCCCGATTGGCTCGGCATGCTCGGCATGCACGGCACTTACGAGGCGAACTTGGCGATGAACCGGTGTGACCTGATGGTCTGCATCGGCGCGCAATTCGATGACCGGGTAACCGGTAAGCTCGACGCCTTCAGCCCGGAGTCGACCAAGATCCATATCGATATTGATCGGGCCAGCGTGAACAAGATCGTCGCGGTCGACGTTCCGATCATTGGCGATTGCGCCGCGGTGCTCGATCAGCTCGTCAACGCCTGGGGCGATCGCCGGGCAAAGGACCTGGGCGAATGGAAGGCCCGGATAGCGGGCTGGCGCGCGCGCGAAAGCCTTGCCTATCCCCCGTCACGCACCGAGATCATGCCGCAACTGGCGGTCGAGCGTCTGTTCGCGCTCACCCGGATGCGCGATCCGATCATCACCACCGAAGTCGGCCAGCACCAGATGTGGGCGGCGCAGTATTTCGGATTCTTCGGGCCCAACAAGTGGCTCACCAGCGGCGGCCTCGGCACGATGGGCTATGGCCTGCCTGCCGCGATCGGCGCACAACTCGGTAACCCCGATGATCTGGTGATCGACATTGCCGGGGAAGCCTCGATCCAGATGAATATCCAGGAGCTTGGAACCGCCAGCCAGTACCGGTTGCCGGTCAAGGTGTTCATCCTCAACAACGAATACATGGGCATGGTGCGTCAGTGGCAGGAGCTGACGTACGAGAGCCGCTATTCGAACAGCTACAGCGACAGCCTGCCCGACTTCGTGAAGCTTGCCGAAGCTTATGGCTGGAAGGGCATCCGCATCGAGGACGAGGCGGGGCTCGATGCCGGAATTGAGGCCATGCTGGCGCACGACGGCCCGGTGATGGTCGATTGCCGCGTGGCGAAAGAGGCCAATTGCCTGCCGATGATCCCGAGCGGCGCGGCGCACACCGACATGATGCTTTACGGCGACCTTGTCGAAGGCACGCTAGACGATGAAGCGAAGGCTTTGGTTTAGAGGCAATGGTGTGATGCGGATCAAGACTGCCGAAGCCGAACGCCATGTGCTGGCGGTGACCGTCGATAACGAAGCGGGAATTCTGGCCAAGATCGCCGGTATGTTCACCGCGCGCGGCTACAATATCGACAGCCTGACGGTGGCAGATATCAGCACTGACCACGCGGTCAGCCGGATAACCATTGTCACCAATGGGCCACCGGCTGTGATCGATCAGATCCACGCCCAGCTCGAACGCCTTGTGCCGGTTCACAAGGTGGTCGACCTGACTGAAGCCGGCCCCCACGTCGAGCGAGAGTTGGCGCTGGTCAAGGTTTCGGGAACCGGTGAGAAGCGGGTCGAGGCGTTGCGCCTGGCTGATATCTTCCGTGCGAAGCCGGTCGATACGACTACGGAAAGCTTCATTTTCGAAATCACCGGAGCGCCAGAAAAGATAGACAGCTTCATTGGCCTGATGCGTGAGTTGGGGCTGGTCGAAGTGGGCCGAACCGGCATCGTCGGAATGATGCGCGGAGCCGAGGGGGCATAGCTCTACCGGGCCGGGCTCAACCAACATCGTCACACGAGGAACTACGAACGTGAAAGTCTATTACGACGCCGACGCCGATCTGAACCTGATCACCGACAAGAAGATCGCGATCGTCGGCTATGGCAGCCAGGGTCACGCGCACGCACAAAACTTGCGCGATAGCGGGGTGAAAGACGTGGCAATCGCGCTGCGCGATGGCTCCGCCACGGCGCAGAAGGCGCGAGGCGCCGACTTTCAGGTCCTGTCGAACGCGGACGCAGCCAGGTGGGCCGATATCGTGATGGTCCTGGCACCCGACGAGCACCAGGCCGCGATCTGGGACAACGATCTGGCGGGAAACATGAAGCCCGGCAGCGCACTCGCCTTTGCGCACGGGCTGAACGTCCACTTCGGCCTGATCGAGCCTCCCGCCGACATCGACGTGATCATGATCGCGCCCAAGGGTCCGGGCCACACCGTGCGCAGCGAATACCAGAAGGGCGGCGGCGTACCGTGCCTCATCGCCATCCACCAGGACGCCACCGGCAACGCTCACGACTTAGCGCTCGCCTATGCCAGTGGCGTCGGCGGCGGTCGCAGCGGGATCATCGAGACCAACTTCAAGGAAGAATGCGAAACCGACCTGTTCGGCGAACAGGCCGTGCTGTGTGGCGGGATCACCCACCTGATCCAGGCAGGATTCGAGACGCTGGTCGAGGCGGGTTACGCGCCGGAGATGGCCTATTTCGAATGCCTCCACGAAACCAAGCTGATCGTCGACCTGCTCTACGAGGGCGGCATCGCCAACATGCGCTATTCGATCAGCAACACCGCCGAATACGGCGACATCTCCACCGGTCCGCGGATCATTACCGACGAGACCAAGGCCGAGATGAAGCGCGTGCTCGCCGACATCCAGTCGGGCCGGTTCGTGAAGAACTTCGTGCTCGACAACCGCGCCGGCCAACCCGAACTGAAAGCAGCGCGCAAGGCGGCCGCCGCGCATCCGATCGAGCAGGTCGGCGCGAAGCTGCGCGCGATGATGCCGTGGATCGGCAAGAACAAGCTGGTCGACAAAGCGGTCAACTAGGCGCCGCTTTGTCGCCCCACCGCCGGACGGCGGAGGCGGCGAGCAGGTTTCCCGCGATCACGATCGCACCGCCGGCGATGGTGGCGATCAGGCGCTCGACGAGCACCTGATCTCCGCTCGCGGGGCCAAGATCGATTGCGGCGAGGATCAGCGGGGTGGCGAGGACCGAGTACGCGAAGTAACTCCGCCGCCTCGCAGGCCCGACTGCCATCGCCAGCACGATCACTGCCCCCGCGTGGAGCGCATTAGAGGCGGAAATCTGCATCAGCAGCCACGCGAGCCCGACGCCAAGCGCAGTGCCCGCCACCCGCTGGGCGGTGCGCGCGGGCAACGGCTCGATTTGCCGCCGGGTGAGCAGCGCCACAGTCAGCGCGATCCAGTCCCAATGATGGCCGGGCCAGGCGGCGGACAAAGCCCAGCCAAGCGCCAACCCGAGAACGAGCCGCAGCGCGAATTGCCAACTGGCGAAGCTCGTAAGCGAATGCCGCAGGCGACGGGGCCCCGGAACACGGCGCCCTTCCACCGAACTCTCGACAGCGACGCGACGGACGCCAAGGACGCGCTGCACCGCCAGTCCCCACAACCCGCCGAGCGCGAACAAACCCGCTCCCCACGGTGCATGATCGGGCGCTGAGCGGATCATGGTCGTCGCCAGCACCAGATAGATCGCGAACCGCATTGCAAACTGCCCGGCCGGGCGGCTGTAACCCGATAACAGTGCTGCGGAGGCGACTAGCGCCAGCGTCACCGGGACGGGCCAAGGCGTCCACGAAGTCGCGATGCTCAGCACCATCGCCGCAGGCAGTGGGCCGACGGGGAAACGCTCCTCCGCCCGTTGGTCGCCCGCACCGGCCGAAAGCAACGCGGCGCCCATGCCGATCGCCAGCCCCCACGCAGCATGCGCGGTAAGCTCGCCTGTGATAACCGGCATTGCGACCGCAATCAGCGTGGCGAGCGGCGCCCTCAACGGCTGCCATCGCTTGCGCCCGACTGTCGCCCCTCGTCCCACGTCCTGGACAGTAGCGCTTGGGCGCACGCGGTTAAACGGATTTGACAGCAACACCATGCCGACGCAGCGTGCAGCGACCGACAGCTACAAGGATTCTCGCCCGATGCCGCGTTCGCCCTTCGCCTTCGCTTTCGTAGCCGCAACTGCGCTGTCGGTCTCCGCGGCCGGACAAATGCCGACCGAGAAGCCGGGCGCACGCGATCCCTCGCGGGTGACTGCCGGCACATATCAGGCCGACCCCAACCACACGCTGGTCGGCTGGCGCGTCGATCATCTCGGCTTCAGCGACTACTTCGGGCTGATCGGCGATGTAACCGGCACCCTGTCTATCGATCCGGCCGATCTGACGACCGCGAAGGTCGACGTGACCATCCCGATAAACCCGATCGTCGCCAGCCAGGCGTTGCACGATCATCTGCTGCGCCCCGGCGAGAACGGCAAGGCGCCCGATTTCTTCGGACCGAACCCCGCGCCGGCGCGGTTCGTGTCCACCAGCGTCGCGCCGGGGGTGGACGGACAGAGCGCCTACGTCCTTGGGAACCTCACCTTAAACGGCAAAACTCACCCGGTTGCCATCCAGGCGCGCTTCACCGGTGCGGGATCGATGATGGGATCCGATCAGATCGGTTTTTCGGGCCGCGCGGTGATCAAGCGCTCCGACTTCGGCATCAACACGGGAATACCGCTGGTTTCGGACGAGGTGGAGCTCGACCTCACGGCTGCGTTCATGAAGTCCGCCAGCGCAGCTGAGCCGCAGGCGAAGCCGGAACCCGGCCCCGATGCGTGCCGTGCCAGCAAGGTCGCGCCCTGGATCGGAAAGGCCGCCACTCCGATGGTTCGCTCCGCGGTGGCAGCCGCCACGAGGGCCAAGTCCATCCGCTGGATCAGCCCCGGCATGGCGGTCACCGCCGATTACCGCGCCGATCGGCTAGACGTTTCGCTCGATGCCAAGCAGGTCATCCTCAAGGCGAGCTGCGGCTAGTCGGTTTCACCTGTAACATTTGCAGAGGCGCGACTTTTCGCGCATCGCTGCCGAATGTGCCGTGACACGCTAAGCCTGCTTCGACTTATCCGCCCTTGGGCGTGATCGCGCGCGTGCCATAGCCGGGCGCGCGAGCGCCCAAGGGTCCGATCGCCCCCCTCCGAAGCAACCGCACGTGTACCGAGATATCCGATGAACACGCCCATGACCCGGCCACACACCATGCTGCGCGAACCATCGCGCAAGTACAGCCCTTTCCCGCAAGTGCCGCTGGCGGATCGTCAGTGGCCGGGTCGCACGATCACCGCCCCGCCCCGGTGGCTGTCGACCGACCTGCGCGATGGCAACCAGGCGATCGTCGACCCGATGGATGCGGTGAAGAAGAACCGCTTTTTCGATCTGTTGGTCGAGATCGGGGTCAAGGAAATCGAGGTCGGCTTTCCGAGCGCCGGTGCGACGGAGTTCGATTTCATCCGGGGCCTCGTAACCTCCGGCCGCATTCCCGACGACGTCACCGTCCAGGTGCTGACGCAGAGCCGCGAGGACCTGATCCGGACGTCGTTTGCCAGTCTCGAAGGTGCCCGCGCGGCCATCGTCCATCTCTACAACGCGGTCAGCCCGGCTTGGCGCGACATCGTGTTCCGGATGAGCCGCGACGAAGTGCGCGAAATCGCGGTCGCGGGCGCCCGGATCATGCGCGAAGAAGCCGCGCGGCGTCCCGACACCGAATGGCATTTCCAGTACAGCCCGGAAACCTTCTCCACCGCAGAACTCGATTTCTCGATCGAGGTTTGCGAAGCGGTGATGGACGTACTGCAACCGACGCTCGAGCGTCCCATCATTCTCAACCTTCCCGCCACGGTGGAGGCGGCAACGCCGAACATCTACGCTGATCAGATTGAATACTTCAGCCGCAATCTGCCGGGGCGCGACCGGGCGGTGATTTCGCTCCATACGCATAACGACCGCGGCACCGGGGTTGCCGCCGCCGAACTCGGGTTGATGGCCGGCGCGGACCGGGTCGAAGGCTGTCTGTTCGGCAATGGCGAGCGCACCGGCAACTGCTGCCTGGTGACCGTTGCGCTCAATTTGTACACGCAGGGCATCGACCCGCAGCTCGACTTTTCCGACATCGACCGGGTCATCGAGACGGTCGAGTTCTGCAACCAGATTCCGGTCCACCAGCGCCATCCCTATGGCGGTGAATTGGTGTTCACCGCCTTTTCAGGCAGCCATCAGGACGCGATCAAGAAGGGTTTCGAGGCGCGACAGCAGCAAAACGACGAAGCCTGGCGGGTACCCTACCTGCCGATCGACCCGGCCGACCTCGGCCGCAACTACGAAGCGGTGATCCGGGTCAATTCGCAAAGCGGAAAGGGCGGCTTCGCGTGGGTGCTCGAGCAGGATCAGGGCCTCAAGTTGCCCAAGGCGATGCAGGCTGATTTCTCGCGCCACGTCCAACGTATGGCCGACGATCTCGGCCGTGAGCTGAACGCTTCCGACATCTGGCGCGCCTTTCGCGATGCCTACCACGTCGAGACCAGAGGCGACCATTTCGAGCTGGTGGATTACGAAGAAAACCGGGCCGCGGATGGCACGCGGGTGTTCGCCGGTACAATCGAGGTGGGCGGGCGCGCTCAATCGGTCAGCGGACGCGGCAACGGCCTGATCTCGTCGGTCGTCGCGACCCTGGCCGAAGCGTTCGGCGTCGAGCTGGAAGTGCGAGACTATTCAGAGCATGCCCTATCGACAGGTTCGGATGCTCGGGCGGCCGCCTATGTCGAATGTGTCGTTCCGTCCGGAGGGATCGTCTGGGGTGTCGGTATCGACGAGGACATCGCGACTGCAAGCGTGCGCGCAATCCTCAGTGCAGCTAATTCGGCGGTGCGCGACTGAGCGCCTCTGTTGACCGGCTTGGCCAGGCGACGGGCGTAGTCTAGAGGCGCGCGATGCAAATCTGGGCAGGTCTCGGTAATCCCGGTCCGCAATACGCGCTGCACCGCCACAATGTAGGCTTCATGGCGGTCGACGTGATTGCCGAAGTGCACGCCTTTGCACCCGTCCAGAAGAAATTTTCGGGTTGGGTCCAGGAGGGCCGCATTGGCAGCGAAAAGGTGCTGCTTCTCAAGCCGGCGACTTTCATGAATGAGAGCGGCCGCGCGGTGGGTGAGGCGTTGCGCTTCTACAAGCTCGGCACCGAGGCGCTGACGGTGTTCCATGATGAGCTCGATCTGGCACCCTTCAAGGTCAAGGCGCGCACTGGAGGTGGGCTGGCGGGCCATAACGGTTTGCGATCGATCGATCAGCATCTCGGTCCCGATTTCCGGCGGGTACGGATCGGCATCGGGCATCCGGGGCACAAGGATCGGGTGACCGGTCACGTCCTCGGCAACTATGCCAAGGCGGAGATGGACCCGCTGTCCGACATGCTTGCCGCGATCGCGTCGGAGGCCGGATGGCTTGCCAATGGCGATGATGCGCGTTTCATGAGCGAAATTGCGCTTCGCCAGCAGGATTGAGCGCAAGACGCTGTTGCCCGCATGTAACCTATAGGTTACTTATCTCCCTTTGACAGGGAGCAGGTCATGGGTCACGTCGAGTCCGCCGCTATCAAGCTTGCCGTGTCTGCGGGCCTGACGGTATTCGTGATTATCCGGTTGCGGATGAGCAGTAGCCATCCCGAGCGGTGGGGATTGCAAGCGCCGCCCTCCGTTGCCTCTGCAGCGGGCTGGATCGCACTCTACCTCGCGTGGATGTTCGGGACCGACCTGCTGACGCACTGGCGTGGTCCGTGGGATTTTGCTCCGTGGCGCGAGGCGCCGCTGGCCGCCTCGATCATGCGCGTCCTGGCGGTTGGAGTGTTCGGCCCGATAGCCGAGGAGCTTGTGTTTCGCGGCTATCTTTTCGGAATTTTGCGCGACCGAGCCGGCATTGTGGCCACAATAGTGATCACCGCGGTCGGTTGGGCCGTCCTGCATGTCGATTACAGCTGGTGGGTTGTTGCAATCATCGCGGTCGACGGGTTGATGTTGGGCCTGGCCCGCTGGCGCACTGGATCGGTCTATGTCCCGATCGTCATGCACATCGCCTATAATCTCTATGCAGTGTGGTGAACGGCTACAGCTCGATCGAAGCGCCCGACTTCGGGGTCCAACCCAGCGACTGCATGCAACCGATGAAGAAATCTCGCCGGTCATCCTCTTTCTCAACCGTCGGCAGCAGTTCGTTGCAACTGCGCTCGGCCTGCTTGAACGGCGTGCCTTTACCGCCCGTCCAGTCTGACGAATTGGTTGTCTCGCAAGCCGCGAGCGCGCCGAGCATCATGAAAGGGATAAGCGTGCGCATGAACTAGAGCATCCAGGTCGCGAGTGTCAGGAAGATGCCCATACTGGCGACATCGCTGGCGGTGGTGAGGAAGATGCTGGACGCGGTCGCAGGATCCGCCCCGAGACGCTTGAGCACCATCGGGATCAAAGCGCCGGCAATCCCGGCGATGGTGCAGGCGATGATCATCGCAAGAAGCACTACTCCCGCCATCGTTATCGGCGAGGCCTCTCCTTGCATTGTTGCATAGACGAACATGCCCGCCCCAGCAGTCAGGCCGACCAGCGCGCCGTTTATAAAGCCGAGCATGCCCTCCTTGCGCACCATTCCCGGCTCCGCTCCCGGCTTGACGTCACCAAGGGTCATGCCGCGCAAGGTCACTGCGAGCGCCTGGCAGCCGGTGTTACCTGTCTGTCCGGCCATTACCGGCAGGAACACCGCCAGGATTACCAGGCGGCTCAGCGTGTCTTCGAAAATGCCTACCACCGCCGCTGCGACAAAGGCTGTAAGCAGGTTCACCTGCAGCCAGGGATGGCGCAGCTTGAGGCTGCGGCCGAGCGATGTACCGAGCCGCTCCTCCTTGTCGACGCCGACCATCGCCCCCGACTGGCCGGAGATTTCGATCGCCCGGTTAGCGAACAGGTCCGATCCTCGCACCAGTCCCACCAGACGATCCTGCCCGTCGATGATCGGGTACACCGGGAAGTGCTTGTGCAGCGCGAGCTTGAGCGCTTCGCTCAGCGGGAGATCCGCTCTCAACGCGAAAGGCGTTCGCAACATCAGCGTCTCGAGCGTTGCGTCTGGCGCAGCCAGCAGCATCTCGCGCATCACCACCAGGCCGAGCAGGCGATTGGTGGGGTCAACCACGTAGAGATAAGTGATTAGCGAAGTCTTGACCTGCTCGCGCAGCGCATCGGTGGTCTCGGCGACGGTCGCCTGCGGGCCGAACACGCCAACCGCCGGCGACATCAGATCCGCCAAGGTCTGGACTTTGCCCGAATCCCCAGTTGAACCGGCGCCGCGGGGCGGATCGGCGAATTCGGGATCGTCAGTCATGGCAACGGCGGCACTCGGCATCGTGCGGTTCCCCCTTGCGACCATCGACTCAGGCGTGCCCTGACCGCGCTTTTGCAAGTTAGCCGACCAAGCGCGCCTGCCAACCGCTTTCGAAGCGCGAGCGAAAACCCTGTCAGGTCCTTCCCTGACTTCTTTCTTTCGCGGCCTTCACCCGCTAAGGGCGCGGCTTCATCCCCATGATCCGGAGTTACCGATGGGTTTCCGCTGCGGAATCGTCGGCCTGCCCAACGTCGGCAAGTCGACGCTGTTCAACGCCCTCACCGAAACGCAGGCCGCACAGGCCGCGAATTATCCATTCTGCACGATCGAGCCGAACGTCGGCCAGGTCGCCGTACCCGATTCGCGCCTCGACCAGATTGCCGCGATCGCCAAGTCGGCCAAGATCGTGCCGACCCAGTTGGCGTTCGTCGATATCGCCGGCCTGGTTAAAGGGGCCAGCAAGGGCGAAGGCCTGGGCAACCAGTTTCTCGGCAATATCCGCGAAGTTGACGCAATTGTGCACGTCTTGCGCTGCTTCGAAGATGACGACATCCAGCACGTCGCCAACAAGGTCGATCCTATCGCCGACGCCGAAGTGGTCGAGACCGAGCTTATGTTGTCCGACCTCGAAAGTCTGGAGAAGCGCGTTCCGGCAGCCGCCAAGAAAGGCGCAAGCGGAGACAAGGAATCGAAGGTCATGGCCAGCGTGCTCGGCCAGGCGCTCGAGCTGCTGCGCGAAGGCAAGCCTGCGCGGCTGACCGAACCGAAAGACGACGAGGAAGCCCGCGTGTTCGCGCAGGCCCAATTGCTCACGGCCAAGCCGGTGCTCTACGTCTGTAACGTCGGCGAGGAGGATGCTGCGGACGGCAACGCGTTTTCGGCCAAGGTGTTCGAAAAGGCAGCGGCAGACGGCGCCGAAGCGGTGGTGGTTTCCGCGGCGATCGAAAGCGAACTGGTCACCATGCCGGTGGACGAACGTGGCGAATACCTCGAAGCGTTGGGCCTGACCGAAAGCGGTCTGAGCCGGGTGATCCGCGCGGGATACAAGCTGCTCGGACTGAAGACTTTTTTCACCGCTGGCCCCAAAGAAGCTCGCGCATGGACCTGCCCCGCTGCAGCAAAGGCGCCGCAGGCCGCGGGCGAGATTCACTCGGATTTCGAGCGCGGCTTCATTCGCGCCGAGACGATCGCGTTCGATGATTTTATTGCGCTCAATGGAGAAGCCGGGGCGCGGGAGGCCGGCAAGCTGCGCCAGGAGGGCAAGGAATACCTGGTCCACGACGGCGACGTGATGCTGTTCAAGTTCAACGTCTGATCGACCGGCAGAGAGCGGCACCAAACCCCTCGCCGCCCGTTCCGCCTTCTGATCAGGGAGCAAACGCCGCATGACCGTCGACAAATCGCAAGGTTTCATCAGGTTGGTGCGGCTCGGCTACGCGGCGCGTGGCATGGTCTATTTAGTGCTCGGCTTGGTGGCTCTGGAAACCGCGGGCAAGGCCAAGGACGGCGCGTCGTCGGCGTTCGAGTATCTGCAGGATGTGCCCATGGGCACAGTGCTGTTGTGGCTCGCGGCGCTTGGTCTGCTCGCCTATGCCGCCTTTAAATTCCTGGCCGCCATTACCAACTTCGAAAAGCGAACGCGCGACGCCAAGGGTATCGCCAAGCGGATAGGCGATGCAGCCAGCGGCTTTGCGCACCTGTTCCTGGCCTATGCCGCGTCCCAGTTCGCGAGCGGCGCCAAACAAGCGGCGAGTGGCGGAGAGAGCCAGCAAATGGCCGGCTCCCTGCTTGACTGGCAGGTTGGCGCATTGCTGCTGGGGCTTGTGGGCCTCGGATTCCTTGCCGGCGCGATCATGCAAGGCAAGAGCGCGGTCACCGCGGATTTCATGAAGCACGTCAGCGGTCGCGCGCCGAACGGAGTTGAGTGGGTGGGCCGTGCCGGCAGCGCCGCGCGCGCCGTGGTGTTTGCGCTGATCGGATGGTCGCTCGTGCAATCGGCGTGGCTTTCGCAATCGTCAAAGGTCAAAGGGCTTGGCGAAGCGATCGTGGCGTTGCGCGACAATGGGGTGCTCTATACGCTGTTGGCGATCGGATTGATGATGTTTGGAGTGTTCAGCCTGGTGATGGCACGATACCGCGTGCTGCCCGACATCCAGCAACGGGACCTGAAGCCCAAGCTTTAATCGAAAGCCGCAAGTATCGGGCACGGCCCTGTGCCCCCCGTGGCGCAATCCGTCGCCAGTTTGGAAAGCGACCGACGCGCTTCAGCGAGTCGCGCAATCTCCGCATCGAGAGCGATAATCCGTTCGCGCGCCATGACGCGCGCACGAGGCCTGTCGTCGTTTCGATCCAGGTCGATTAGCTCGGCAATTTCCGACAAGCGGAAGCCTGCTGCCTGTGCTCGGCGGATGAATCGCAGGCGGCCGGCGTCGTCCGGTCCATAGTGACGGCCGCCCCCTGCGTGTGTGTCGGGAGCCATCATCAGTCCCTTGCGCTGGTAGAAGCGGACGGTCTCCACCCCCACACCCGCTTCGCGCGCGAGGTCAGAAATGCGCATCGCATTCATCGCTTGACTCCGTACCATGGTACTGAGGCTATAGGGCACGGCATGAGTAAAACCAACACCGCCAGCCTGACCCGCATGGTCATGCCCGACCATGTCTGTCCCTATGGCATCAAATCAAAATGGCTACTGGAGCGACACGGCTACCAGGTCGAAGATCATCTCCTGACTAGTCGCGCGGAGACCGACGCGTACAAACGCGACCACGGCGTCGACACAACCCCGCAAACTTTCATCGATGGCAAGCGCATCGGGGGCTACACCGACTTGCGCGCCTATTTCGGTAAGCCGATACCCGGCAAGGACGCGACCAGCTACACCCCAGTACTGGTCGTATTCGCGGTCGCAGCGACACTCGCACTCGCTGTCAGTTATGCCGCATTTGGTTCGCCCTTCACACTGCGCGCTGCCGAATGGTTCGTAAGCTTTTCGATGGTCATTCTGGCCATGCTCAAGCTGCAGGATATCGAGAAATTCTCTACCATGTTCGTCGGTTACGACCTGCTTGCGGCGCGGTGGGTGCCTTACGCCTATGCCTACCCGTTTCTCGAAGCCGGGGCCGGCGTGCTGATGACCGCTCGCACCATGGAATGGCTATCAATCCCGGTCGCGTTGGGCATCGGCACGATAGGGGCGGTGAGCGTCTTCTACGCGGTCTATGTCCAGAAGCGTTCGATCAAATGTGCATGCGTTGGCGGCTCGAGCAACGTGCCGCTGGGCTTCGTTTCGATGACGGAGAACCTGGCCATGGTCGGGATGGCAGTGTGGATGTTCGCACATGGGTGAAGAGGAGGACCACCCGATGCAGAAGATGAGCTACGCCCGCTTCGCCATCATGATCGCCGTGTCTACTGTGACCATGTACGGCCTGATGTATCTCAATACCTACGCGCTCAGCCATGTGTTCTGGAGCCAGACAAGGGCATGGATGGCGTTGTTGATGGGCGCCGTGATGGCCGTGATCATGCTGGGCTTCATGTCCGCAATGTACCCCAGCAAGCGCATCAACCTGGCGATATTCGGCAGCGCCGTGGCCGTTTTCGCGCTGTCATTGTGGCTGGTTCGCAGCCAGGAGACGGTCGACGACGTCAGCTACATGAAGGCGATGATTCCCCACCATTCTATTGCGATCATGACAAGCGAGCGCGCGCATCTGCATGACCCCGCGGTACGCAAGCTGGCCGACGGAATCATCGATGCGCAAGTGCGCGAGATCGCCGAGATGAAAGCGATGATCGCGCGGCTCGAGGCTGATCCGGTGCCGCGCGGCGCGCCGGACCTGCCGTCTTACCGCGATACGAACTCGCCCCCTCCGCCGCCGCAGACCGACCGGTCAGCGGGCATCGACACCCAGAAACCGATCCGCTGAAGGCCCACTGATGACCACATTCCGATCAGCCGCTCTGGCACTTTCAGCCGGGTGGTTAGCCGCGCCGGCGGTTGCCCAGGCGCAGGATCATGCCGGTACTGCGATGGCAATGCCCGCGGTCGACCCGCACCCCTCGCCCGAAACAATTGCAGAAGAGCCGCAGCACCTGCCAGGCGCCATGCCGGTTGACCATTCGATGATGGACCATTCGGCGATGGACCATTCGATGATGGACCATTCCAAGACGAAGCCAGCGGAGGAGGATCACGCTGAGGTCGATCATTCGGCAATGGACCACGGCATGATGGACCATGGAACGATGGACCACGACGCGATGGGCCACATGGCCGGAGAAGGCTCCGGCACCTCCAGACTGCCCGCGAACGAGACGATGGCACACGGCGTAATGGCGGGCTTGGGCGGAGATGCCAGCCTGATGCTGCACGGGTTCGTATGGCCGGTCTACACGAGCCAGGGCGGCCCCGGGGGCGATCAGAAGCTGTTCGTCCAGTCAATGGCGATGGCGACCGTGAGCGGTTCGTTCGAAGGTGGACGCTACATGGCCCGCACGATGCTTAGCCTCGAGCCCGCGATGCGCCACGATGGCTATCCGAATTTATTTGCCACCGGGGAAGTCGCCTATGGCGAGCCGCTGGTCGACCGACAGCATCCGCACGACCTGTTCATGGAACTGGCCGCACGGGTCGATCTCGACCTTGCAGAAGGCACCAGCTTGTTCCTGTACGGCGGCCCGGTGGGTGAGCCGTCGCTCGGACCCAGCGCGTTCATGCACCGTGCCAGCGCGCGCTTTAATCCTGAAGCGCCGATCACTCATCACTGGTTCGATTCAACGCACATCACCTACGGCGTCGTTACCGCCGGGGTTACCGCGCCCAAGTGGCAGCTGGAGGGCAGCGCCTTCCGTGGCCGCGAGCCGGACGAATTTCGCTGGAACATCGAAACGCCAAGACTCAATTCATGGAGTGTGCGCGCAAGTTTCGCACCTTCCCCGGATTGGCTGGTGCAAGCGAGCTATGGTCAGCTCAAGGAGCCCGAGGAGCAGCATCCCGGAGAGGACGAGCATCGCACCACCGTCTCGGCTCACTACAACAACGGAACGGGGCTTTCGGCGATGGCAGCATTCAGCGCAAAGAACCGGGTGCCGGGCAACACGCTCACCGCGTGGCTGGGCGAGGTCAACTGGGACATTACCCGGCACCACACGCTGTTCGGCCGGCTCGAGAACGTGAAGAATGACGAGTTCTTTCCCGATCACGCCAACCCGCTTCACGACAGGGCTTTCCGTGTGACCAAAGTCCAGGCCGGTTATGCCTATCGCCTGCCGCTGGGACCGGTGAACCTGGCACTTGGCGGTACCGTGTCAGCGTTCGCCAAGAACGAAGCGTTGAAACCCTATTACGGCAGCAACCCGATGGGCTACACGGTGTTCGCCCGATTCAGCCTGGGGGACTAAGTCACATGGATTATTTCGAGGACCTCGAAGTCGGTCGCAAATCGAGTTTTGGACAATACGAGGTCACGCGTGAGGAAGTGACCGATTTTGCCTCGAAGTACGATCCACAGCCTTTTCATCTCGACGACGAAGCAGCTGCGCAAACTCATTTTGGCAGGTTGTCGGCCAGCGGCTGGCATACCTGCGCGATGATGATGTCGATGCTGGTCGAGAACATGAAGTCGCATAAACAGGCAGGGCTGGGTTCGCCGGGCATGGACAATCTCCGTTGGACCCGTCCGGTTTATCCTGGCGACACGCTGCGGGTGGAAAGCGAGATCATTTCCAAGCGCCGCAGCGCTTCGCGCCCCGACATGGGCCTGTTCAAGTCAACGGTCCAAGTTTTCAATCAACATGACCAGACCGTCCTGGAGATGACCTCCAACGGTCTCATCCAGGTGCGGCACCCGGAGGCGCCCATCGAAGGCTAGGCTAGCCCCCGCACTGGGTTAAGCCATCCGCCTGATAGACGATCTGATCATGGTCGTTCCTAAGCACGAAGCGAGCCGGATAGCTGATCGTCTCGCTGCCCGATTGCTTGCCTTCCTCGCTGGCAAGATCGAGCACGAACGACCACGCGCTGCCGGTGTATTTGCCCTTTGTACCCAGTGGCAAGTCGCCGCTGCCCGCGTCTGGCGCGAACGGCAGGACGTTGCCGTTGATCTTCATGTACGCGCGCTTCTCCTGAAGGATGGCGATTGCAGCCAATCCGCTGCCCGCGGCGAAGCTGCAACCGGGCCCGTAGATGTCATATTTCTCGATATCCTGCATGGCGATGCGATCGGGTTCGACCGGCGCCGGCGGCGGTACTTGCGCGGCGTTGACCGCGGCGATGTCCGCCTCGTCCATCCGGGCCTGCTCAGCTGGCGATGGTTCTTCCTTGCTGCACGAGATGAGGAGCAACGCTGTGCACACGACCAAAGCAACCCGCATCAATGCCTCCCGAACAGTTTCTCGACGTCTTCCATGCGAAGCTTAACCCACGTGGGCCGCCCATGGTTGCATTGCCCCGAACGCGGGGTCCGCTCCATCTCACGTAGCAGCGCGTTCATCTCGGCAACCGACAACGTACGTCCCGCCCGGATGGAGCCGTGGCATGCCATCGTCGCGAGCACGAGATCGAGCTTTTCACCGAGCAAGAGGGACTCGCCGTTGTGGGCGATGTCGTCCGCAATGTCGGCCAGAAGCTTGCCCGGGTCAGCCGAAGCGAGCGCATGCGGCACGCTGCGCACGAGCATGGCCGAGGGACCGAACCGTTCGATATCCAGGCCCATCGTGGCGAGTTTTTCGGCGGCCTTCTCAAGTCGGTCGCAGTCGGGTTCGTCGAGTTCCACCACCTCGGGAATAAGCAGCGACTGTGCACGAGCGGTCGCCTCCCCCGCCCCGGCCGCACGCAACCGCTCGAGCACAAGGCGCTCGTGCGCGGCGTGCTGATCGACGATCACAAGCCCATCGAGTGCCTCAGCGACAATGTAGGTGTTGGCGACCTGCCCTCTGGCGACCCCGAGGGGGTAGTCGACCGATCCGTCAGGGATCGGCGCCGCCGGTTCGGCGCGCCCCAGCGGCTCGGTAGTCACTTGCGCTTCGCCGCCATGCCAGGAATGGGTCGGCTCGCGCAGCGAAGTCGATGGCGCACTCCAGTCGCGGCCAGCGAAAATCGAGGCTAGTGCCGGAGCCGGTTCGGCGATCCACCGTCCCATCGCCGCGGCTTCGGGCGCTTGAGCGCTACGCCGATCGGCCAGACTAAGCGATTGGCGCAGACCCGATACGATGAAACCGCGTACCGCTTGCGGGTCGCGAAACCGCACTTCAGTCTTGGCCGGGTGGACGTTGACGTCGACCTCGTCGGGAGGGATGTCGAGGAACAGCGCCAGGACCGCGTGCCGATCCCGCGCGAGCATGTCCGAATAGGCTCCACGAACCGCACCCACCAGCAATCGGTCTTTGACGGGACGACCATTGACGAACAGGTATTGATGATCGGCTACACCGCGGTTGTAGGTCGGCAACCCGGCGACCCCGGTCAGGTGCATTGAGCCCGACGTCGTGGGCCGTGTCTGGTCGATCGCGACGCCATTGTCCTTGAGCTCGCGCGCGACGACCTGCGCCACGCGGTCCACGAGAAGCTGATCCGGCTGCCACGCGAAGATACGCCGGCTCGCCCCATTGCTCGCATGGTCGAGCGTGAAGCCCACGTCGGGCCGCGCCATCGCAAGGCGCTTCAGAACGTCGAGGCACGCTGCATATTCGCTTCGCGCCGAGCGCAGAAACTTGCGTCGAGCGGGCACTTTGGCAAACAACTGATCGACCATCACGCGCGTGCCGGGGGGAAGCGCCGCCGGCCCTTCTGCAATCAATTCGCCGTGATCCACCACCCTGCGCCAGCCATGATCAGAGCCTTGCGCGCGGCTTTCCATAGTGAACTGCGCGACGCTGGCGATGCTGGGCAGCGCTTCTCCGCGAAAGCCAAGAGTGGCGACCAGTTCGATGCTGTCATCGGGCAGTTTGGAAGTCGCGTGCCGTTCAAGTGCCAGCGCCATGGCTTCCGGCGCCATGCCGCAACCGTCATCAGTAACCTCGATCCTGTCGAGTCCGCCCTCTGTAAGCACGACCCCGATCCGCGCAGCCCCTGCGTCGATGGCGTTCTCGACCAGTTCCTTGAGCGCCGCGGCTGGCCGCTCGACGACTTCCCCTGCGGCAATGCGGTTGATCAGGCTTTCGGGGAGGCGGCGAATTTCGGCCATCGCTGCCGACTAGCGACCAACGGGCGTAAATTCGAGCCGATCCGTGCAGATTGCCGGGGACGGCGGTACAACTTTTTTTAGCATTTTCGGGCACCTTTCTGTAAGGGGCCGACATTCCCCGTCACACCCGGGTCGCAGTTGTCGCAGCGCTCTGTGGCAAAGACCTGAAATCATACGGAACACACCACAAGATGGGTTTCTTCTCGAATCTCCTGAAATTCGGCTCGCAGAACATGGCGATAGACCTCGGTACCGCGAACACACTGGTATATGTCGAAGGCCAGGGCATCATCCTCAATGAACCTTCGGTTGTGGCCATCGAAACCATCAACGGGATCAAGCGGGTCAAGGCGGTCGGTGAAGACGCCAAGATGATGATGGGCAAAACCCCCGACAGCATCGAGGCGATCCGTCCGCTGCGCGATGGCGTGATCGCGGATATCGAGATCGCCGAGGAGATGATCAAGCACTTCATCCGCAAGGTGCACGGCAAGAAGAGCCTGCTGCGCTACCCGGAAATCGTCATCTGCGTTCCGTCCGGCTCGACCAGCGTCGAACGCCGCGCGATCCGTGATGCGGCGTCCAACGCCGGTGCAAGCCAGGTGTACCTGATCCTTGAGCCAATGGCCGCAGCGATCGGCGCCGACATGCCAGTTACTGAGCCAGTCGGCAGCATGGTGGTCGACATCGGTGGCGGCACGACCGAAGTTGCGGTGCTGAGCCTGCGCGGCCTGGCCTATACCACTTCGGTGCGCACCGGGGGCGACAAGATGGACGAGGCGATTGTCAGCTATGTCCGCCGCCACCACAACCTCCTGATCGGTGAAGCGACTGCCGAACGGATCAAGAAGGATTACGGCATCGCCCGCCCGCCCGAAGACGGCATCGGCGAGACGATCAACATCAAGGGCCGCGACCTGGTCAACGGCGTGCCCAAGGAAATCACAATCAACCAGGGCCACATCGCCGAGGCCTTGTCCGAACCCATCGGTGCGATCGTCGAAGGCGTGCGCATCGCGCTCGAGAATACTGCTCCGGAACTGGCGGCCGACATCGTCGATCAGGGCATCGTCCTCACCGGCGGCGGCGCGCTGATCAAGGGGCTCGACGAGCACTTGCGCGAAGAGACCGGCCTGCCGGTGTCGATCGCCGAAGATCCGTTGAGCTGCGTTGCGATCGGCACCGGCCGGGCGATGGAGGATCCCATCTATCGCGGCGTTTTAATGACGGCCTGAAGGACCACTTAGATGGCGCCGACTTCGGCACGGCGCTCCGGGCATTCGCGCAGGGCGCAATATGGACTGTTCACGGGCTATGTCCTCGCCGCGATCGGCGCGGCAGTGGGCGCGGTGCTGCTTGGCATCTCGCTGTGGCGTCCCAGCTCTTTCAATGGCTTGCGCGGGGCAGCATCGGACACGGTCGCTCCTGTCGGTCAGGCGAGCGCAGCTACCCGTGCAGAGGGCCAGGGGCTTTTCGATTCGATCGCAGGCTATCTTGCCGCTGGCAGCCAAAATGCCGAGCTGCGCAAGGAAGTCGAACTCGCCCGAATACGGCTCAAGGAAGCCGAAGCAATCGAGCGTGAGAATGCGCGATTGAAGGCGCTGCTCGGGTTCCAGGAAGATGCAGTCAAGCCGGTCGCCGTTGCGCGGCTTGTCGGATCAACCGCAGCAAGCACGCGCCGGTTCGCGTATCTCGGAGCGGGCAGCAATCAGGGCGTGCAAGTCGGCATGCCGGTTCGCAGCCCTCGCGGGATCGTGGGGCGCGTACTCGAAGTGGGTCTCGACAGCTCACGAGTGCTGTTGCTGGCCGATAGCGAGAGTGTGATTCCGGTGCGCCGCTCGAAGGACGAGGTGGTTGCGTTTGCCGAAGGGCGTGGAGACGGGCGTCTCGGCATTCGCTTGATCAATCTCGGCATTAACCCACTCAGGAAAGGCGATGTTTTCGTCACCAGCGGTGCGGGTGGCTACTATCATCCAGGTACTGCGGTCGCGATCGTGCAGGAAGTGACCGAGGACGGAGCGATCGCGGCCGTCATCAGCGACCCGGCTGCGACAGATTTCGTCGCGATTGAACCGATCTGGCAGCCCGAAGCGGTCAAGGCCGCGCAGACACCGGTCGAACAAGCGGTTGACCAATGATCGATCAGCTTTCCACCCGCGCCCGCCGGGATCGCTATGGCAGCAAGATCAATCGCACACATTCACCGGCGCTGGCTTACGCGGTGCCCTGGATCACGGTCATGCTGGCCTCGCTTTTGCCGCAGCTGCCGATCGCCAGCGCTGTGCCGCTCATTCCTCCGCTCGGTTTCATGACTCTCCTTTCATGGCGGCTCGTCCGGCCGGGGCTGTTGCCGGTTTGGGCCGGCTTCCCGCTCGGCGCCTTCGACGACTTGTTCAGCGGGCAGCCATTCGGTTGTGCGATCGTGCTCTGGTCGATCACCATGATCGGCATCGAACTGGTCGAAGCGCGCTTTCCCTGGCGCGGTTTCTTCCAGGACTGGATCGTCGCAGGGATCGTTGTGGCCTGGTATCTGGTCATCGCGGCGCTGCTATCGGGTGGACGCATAGGGTTTACGGCCCTTGGGGTTCTGGTGCCGCAAATTGTCGTTTCAGTGGTTGTCATTCCCATCATGTCGCGCTTCGTTGCCGGTCTTGACCGGTTCCGCCTCACCCGGGTGAGAGCTATCTGATGAAAAATCGCAGGCGCCGGCGTGCGCGCCCGATCGTCAGCCCGGCTACGCTGGTCCACAGCTTCGAGCGGCGCAGCTTTGTCATTGGTGCGGTTCAGGGGGGGATGGGCCTGATCCTCGCGTCGCGGATGGCCTACCTCTCGATCTTCGAGAACGAGAAATACAAGACCCAGTCGGAAAGCAACCGGGTCAATCTGTCCCTGATCCCGCCGCGGCGCGGTTGGGTTCTGGATCGGCACGGTGCACCGCTGGCGAGCAACAAGGCGGCGTTCCGGGTCGACGTGATCCCCGAGCGAATGAGCGATCCCGATGCCGAGCTGGCGGTGCTGGCGCCGATCGTCGGCCTCGATGCCGAACAGACCAAGGACATTCGGGAAAAGCTCGCCGCCGCGCGGGGATACCAACCTGTCGAAGTCGCCGGCAGCATCTCGTACGATCAATTCGCCGCGCTGAGCGTGCGGCTTCCCGAATTGCCGGGCGTGGTGCCGCAGCGCGGGTTCAGCCGTTTCTATCCGACCGGCCCGTCGATCGCTCATCTGGTGGGTTACGTCGGTCCTGCTTCTGCGGAGGAATACGAGAAGGATCACAATCCACTTTTGATCACGCCCGGCTACAAAGTGGGCAAGGAGGGACTCGAAAAGTTCTTCGAGCCACGGTTGCGCGGCACGCCCGGCGCGCGCCGGGTTGAGGTTACCGCATCGGGTCGGATCGTCCGCGACCTGGGTACCCGCCCCGACGTGCAGGGTAAGCCTATCAAGCTGACGATCGATGGCCCCTTGCAGGACTTCGCGGCACGCCGGATCGGGCCGGAATCTGCCTCGGTGGTGGTGATGGACTGTCAAACGGGCGGGATTCTATCGCTTGTGTCGATGCCCGCGTTCGATCCCAACAGCTTCGTCGGCGGGATTGGCAGGCTCGAATGGAAGCTTCTCAACGAAGACGATCACATTCCGTTGCTCAATAAGGCGATGCGCGGGCTTTATCCGCCCGGCTCGACGATGAAGCCGATGGAGAGCCTGGCCTTGCAGATGAAGGGCGTCTCGCCCGACGAACGCGTCGTGTGCCGGGGCGGCTATCAACTGGGTCGGCGATTCTTTCGATGCGACGCGGTTCACGGTTCGGTCGATATGCGAGCGGCAATCGAACACAGCTGCAACACCTACTTCTGGTCGATGGTTCACCGCGTCGGCTACGAATCGTTTGCCTCGGTCGCCAAGATGCTGGGACTGGGCCAGGAGTTCGATCTGCCCGGGACGAACCAGCGGTACGGGACGGTCCCCGATCCTGCATGGAAAATGCGCCGCTACCAGCAGGAATGGACCGCGGCCGATGGGCTTAACGCCTCGATCGGTCAGGGCTATGTCCTGGCGAATCCCTTGCAGTTGGCGGTGATGACCGCGCGCATTGCCAGTGGGCGCAACCTTCGGCCCACGCTTATCTTCGGCGATGCGAAACAAAGCGGACCCGCCCTGCCCTTCACCCCTGAACAGCTAGCGGTGACGCACGATGGAATGTTCCGTGTCGTCAACGGATCGGGCACCGGGGGCGGCAGCCGGATCGACATCAACGGCATCAAGATGGCGGGCAAGACGGGCACCGCGCAAGTGCAGAAGCTGATCAGCCGCGGTCATGTGGGCAACTGGAAGTCGCGCGATCATGCCCTGTTCGTCTGCTACGCCCCCACCGACGCGCCGCGCTATGCTATGGCCGTGGTAGTGGAACACGGCGGGTTCGGGGCAAGCGCCGCGGCTCCGATCGCCAAGGACGTTATGACGTACCTGTTTGACCCGGACAGCGCGATCAAGACGCTTCACGCGCTCGAAACCCAGTGGGGTGGCAACGCGGCCGAGCGAATGGCACGGCGCTATGGCGGGTACGAACTGGCCGAGGCGGGGGTGACATGAGCTCGATCATTCCCGCCCCGATCGCGCGCCAGCCGTGGCCGATGTTGCTGCCCCTTACCTTACTGGTCTGCTTCGGGGCCACGGTGCTCTATTCCGCAGCTGGCGGACATCTGCAGCCATTCGCGCTGTCGCACTTGGTTCGCTTTGCGCTCTTCCTGGTGATGGCCGGGGTGATGTCCGTGTTCGGCAAGGAGTTCGTCCGCTTCATTGCCTATCCCGCATACGCCGTAATCTTGCTGATGCTGCTGGCGGTCGAGATGCTCGGCTTCGTCGGCGGCGGGAGCCAGCGGTGGATCGACCTTGGCATCATCGTCCTGCAACCGTCCGAACTGATGAAGCCGGCGATCGTGCTGGTTCTGGCACGATTCTATTCCGACCTGCCTTCGGGCATGGTCGCCTCATGGCGCTCGTTCGTGCCCGCGGGCGTGCTGATCGGCATGCCCGTTATGCTGGTGTTGCTCCAGCCCGATCTAGGTACGGGTCTGGCGATCACCTTCGGCGGGATCGTCGTGATGTTTCTCGCCGGACTTCCGCTGCGCTGGTTCCTGTCGGGCGCTGCAGCGGCCGCGGTCGCGGCACCGCTGGCGTTCTTCTTCCTGCTGCACGATTATCAGCGCAACCGGGTGTTCACCTTCCTCGACCCGGAAAGCGATCCGCTGGGCACCGGATACCACATCACCCAGTCCAAGATCGCGATCGGATCGGGAGGCTTTTTCGGCAAGGGGTTCGGCAACGGGTCACAGAGCCATCTCAACTACCTGCCCGAACCGCACACCGACTTCGTGTTCGCGACGATGTCGGAGGAATGGGGGCTGCTTGGCGGGTTGTTCGTGCTCGGCGTGTTCTTCCTCGTGTTGCGTTGGGGTTGGCGGGTGACGCTGTCTTCGGAAGATCGCTTTGCCGGCTTGCTCGGTGGCGGGATGGTGGCGACGGTGTTCTTCTATGTCGCGATCAACCTGATGATGGTTGTGGGCCTTGCGCCGGTGGTCGGCATCCCGTTGCCGTTCATGAGCCACGGAGGCAGCTCGATGATGACCAACATGATTTGCCTCGGGACCCTTATGATGATCAACCGGTGGAATCGACGCACCGGTCGGCGCGGCCTTGGCTGAGCGCGCCGTCAAATTCCCCCGCACCCCCTTGGCATCCGCGCGCGGGCCGCTATATGCGGCGCTCCCGACGATTCGGGGCCGCAGCAAGCGGTCAGCGAGCATCGGTGTGGACGCTTAGCTCAGTTGGTAGAGCAGCTGACTCTTAATCAGCGGGTCGTTGGTTCGAACCCAACAGCGTCCACCACCTTTCCTTCCTCATCGACCGGTCAGGAACCCGCTTCCTGCTCGGGAATGGCCACCGCGCGATCGTATTGGTCGCCGCCGCCGGGTTTGCCAGGAGCAGCGACGCGGCGCCTCACCGGGCCGGTCTCGTAATGCTCGAGCAGGTCGTCTTCTCCGGCCTGCGGGCGATCCGCGATCTCGTATTCCATGACTGCGATCCTCTCTCATTCGCGCAACGACGAAAGAGAGGGCGGGTTCCGCTGATTTGCGACGAATTGCAGGGACTTGCGCCCGATTGAGAGCAGGTCAGATATGCAGCGCGCGGCCGTAAGCGGCGAGCACGCTTTCGTGCATCATTTCGGACAGCGTGGGATGCGGGAAGATCGAGCCGATCAGTTCGGCTTCGGTCGTTTCGAGCGTCTTGCCGATCACGTATCCCTGGATCAGTTCGGTCACCTCGGCGCCGATCATGTGCGCGCCGAGCAGTTCGCCGGTCTTGGCGTCGAACACCGTCTTGATGAAGCCCTCCGCCTCGCCCAGCGCGATCGCCTTGCCGTTGCCGATGAAGGGGAAAGTGCCCGCCTTCACTTCGTAACCCGCTTCCTTCGCCTTCGCCTCGGTCATGCCGACGCTGGCGATCTGCGGGTGGCAATAAGTGCAGCCCGGGATGTTGTTGCGGTCGAGCGCATGCGGGTGGACATCCTTGTTGCCCAGTTCCTGCGCGATCGCCTCGGCCGCGGTGACGCCCTCGTGGCTGGCCTTGTGCGCCAGCCACGGGCCGGGCACGCAGTCGCCGATCGCCCACAGGCCTTTCGACCTGGTGCGGCCATACGGATCGATCTGGATGAACCCGCGGTCCATTTCGGCGAGCTTTTCCAGCCCGATGTTCTCGGTGTTCGGCACGATGCCGACCGCGACGATCACGTGGCTGAACTGCTCTTCCGCGACCTTGCCGTCCTTGGTCTTGATCTTCGCCTTCACGCCGCTTGCCGACACGGCCAGCGACTCGACACCCGCGCCGGTCATGATCGTCATGCCCTGCTTGGTGAGCGCCTTTTCGAGGAAGGCCGAGACGTCGGCGTCCTCCACCGGCACCACGCGGTCGAGCATTTCAACCACGGTAACTTCGGCCCCCATGTCGTTGTAGAAGCTGGCGAACTCGATCCCGATCGCACCGCTGCCGATGACCAGCAGCTTGCTCGGCATTTCAGCCGGGGTCATCGCGTGGCGATAGGTCCACACACGCTTGCCGTCGGACTTGGCGAACGGCAGCTCGCGCGCCCGCGCGCCGGTGGCGACGATCACGTGCTTCGCGGTGAGCTTCTCTTCGCCCTTGTCGCCCTTGACGGTCAGCGCGGTCGGGCCGGTCAGTGTGCCCTCGCCCATGTGGACCGCGATTCCGTTCTTCTTCATCAGGTGGGTGACGCCGGCATTGAGCTGCTTGGCCACCCCGCGGCTGCGCTTGACCACCGCGGCGAGGTCCGCCTCGATCGCGCCGGCGACCTTGAGGCCGTAGTCGGCGGCATGATCCATGTAATGCTTGATCTCGGCCGAGCGCAGCAGCGCCTTGGTCGGGATGCAGCCCCAGTTGAGGCAGATGCCGCCGAGGAGCTCCCGCTCGACGATCGCGGTCTTGAGGCCAAGCTGCGCGCAGCGGATCGCCGCGACATAGCCGCCGGGGCCGCTGCCGAGCACGATGACGTCGTATTGGGTGTCAGCCATGATACCTGTTTCCGCTTGCGCATGTTGGACTTGGCACACTTGGCACACTGTCCTGGAGGAGAAATCCGGTCGGGCGATAAGCCCCTGTTGGCAGGGCTTGTAGAGAGGCGAGATCGGTCGGCATAGGGACGCACATCGCACGCCCGCCGCGCTGTAGGAAAGCGGTCAAGTTGCCGCGCCCGCAACGGCCCGGGGCCGGTTGGTGTCGTCAAGCAGAACGAACTTGAACGTGCCGCTGCACACTTTGGTGGTCGCTTCGCCGTTGCGCTCGCGCGCGATGCCCTCGGCGGCGATGGTCAGCGAGGTGGTGCCGGTGGCGGCGACCTCGCAATAGACGCTGAGTTCGTCCCCCACCGCCATCGCGCCGGGAAACGCGAAGTCGGTCGCCGAGACGACCACCGCCTTGCCCTTGCCCACCCGGCTCGCCAGCGACCCCGCGCCGAGCGCCATCTGGCTCATCAGCCACCCGCCGAACACGCCGCCGTAGGGGTTGGTGTCCGCCGGCATCGCGGTGACGCGGATGAGGGGGTTACGGGTCAAAGGCCCCCTCTCCTTCCCACCGCTACGCGGCGGGCCCCTTCCTCTCCCTCAAGGGGAGAGGAGTTTAGTGCACTTAACCTCTCCCCTTGAGGGAGAGGATACGCAGACTTGCGAGCTTGCTCGCTAGTCGGAGTTGGAGAGGGGGCGGAGGCAAGCGCCTCAGCGATACGGATCAAGACGCCATCGATATTCTCGAGAACCTCATGATTCCAGAACCGCAGCACGCGGTACCCGGCACTCTCAAGCCAGGCGGTTCGACGCGCATCAGCGTCGCTCACTGAGTGCTGTCCGCCGTCTAGCTCGACAACTAACCGCGCGGACTGGCAGACGAAATCGACGATATAGCGTCCGATCGGCTGCTGTCGGCGCCACTTGGCGCCTAGCCCATCCGCCCGGAGCTCGCCCCACAGGCGCCTCTCGACATCGGTCATGTCTCGCCGCAGACGCTTCGCGCGCGAGAGCGTCAGAGGCGAGTATCCGCTCAAGCCACCAGCCCCAGCGGTGCCTCCACCAGCGCCTTGAAGGCCTGCATCAGCTCCGCGCCCGTAGCGCCGTCGATGGCGCGGTGGTCGAAGCTGCCGGTGGCGGTCATCACCGATGCAATGGCGAGCGCGTCGTCGACCACGTAGGGGCGCTTCTCGCCCGCGCCGACGGCCATGATCATGCCTTGCGGCGGGTTGATCACCGCTTCGAACTGCTTGATCCCGTACATGCCGAGGTTGGACAGGCTGGCGGTGCCGCCCTGGTATTCGGCGGGCTGCAGCTTGCCCTCGCGCGCCTTGCCGGCGAGCGTTTTCATCTCGGTGGCGATGGCGCTGACCGACTTCGGCGCCGGCATCGACGATGATCGGGGTGATGAGCCCGCTCGGCGCGGCGACCGCGACCGAGATGTCGGCGCGGCTGAAGCGGCGCAGCGTGTCACCGCCGAAGCTGACGTTGCAATCGGGCACCTGGAGCAGCGCCTTGGCCAGCGCCTTGATCAGCAGGTCGTTGACCGAGAGCTTGATGCCCTGCGCCTCGAGCGCCGCGTTGAGCTCGCCACGCAGCTTGAGCATGGCATCGAGCCGCACGTCGATCGCGAGATAGTAGTGCGGAACGGTCTGCTTCGATTCGGTGAGACGGCGCGCGATGACCTTGCGCACGCCCGACAGCTTTTCGTCTTCGTGCGGGATGCCGAAATCGGGCAGCGAGGTCGGTGCGACCGGGGCGGCGGCGCTCGGTGCGCTCCCTGCCTGGGTGGGCGTTGCTGCGGCCGGCGCCGGTGCCGCGGTGCCCGGCTGCGCGCCCTCGACGTCCGCCTTGACGATCCGGCCGTTCGGTCCGCTGCCCTTGAGCGAGGACAAGTCGACGCCCTTCTGTTCGGCGATCCGCTTGGCGAGCGGTGAGGCGACGATGCGGTCGCCGGATGGCTGGGGGGCGGCCTTGCTGCCGGTTGCGGTGGACGGCGCGGGCGCCGCCTTGGGCGCCTCGGCCTGGGCCTGCGCAGGTGCCGCAGGTTCCCTGGATTCCTCCTTGGCCGGCGCCACGGCCTCGTTACCGGCGGGGGCCGGTTTGGCGGGTGCGGCATCCTCGCCCTCCATCGCCAGCGTGGCGATGACCGCGCCCACCTTCACCCCTTCGCTGCCCTCGGCCACATCGATGCTGGCGATCGTGCCTTCATCGACCGCTTCGAATTCCATCGTCGCCTTGTCGGTCTCGATCTCGGCCATGATGTCGCCGGATGACACCGTGTCGCCCACCTTGACGAGCCACTTGGCAAGCGTGCCCTCCTCCATCGTCGGCGAAAGGGCGGGCATCTTGATCGGGGTGGGCATGGCGGTCCTTCACCGGGGAGCGATTGCCGTATGCTTTGGCAAAGCCGTAGCGTCCGGGCAAGTCGCTTGCCCTGATTGGCGATTCCGCCGATATTCGCCGGCTTACGCGAAGGGGTGGGAAACGATGCGCGTCTATCTGGTGATCATGGACGAAACCGAGGAAGCCGTGCGCGCGCTGCGCTTCGCTTCGCGGCGCGCGATGAAGACCGGGGGTGCGGTGCATATCCTGGCGCTGGTTCCGCGCGAAAGCTTCAACGCGTTCGGCGCGGTGCAGGCGACGATCGAACAGGAAGCGTTCGACCGCGCGGAAATGGTCGCCAGCAGCGCAGCCGGATCGATCTTCGCCGAAAGCGGCAAGATGCCGGTGATTTCGGTCCGCAACGGCGATGCGCAGGGCGTGATCAAGGATTACCTGGTGGAGCACCCGGAAGTGGCCGCGCTGGTGCTGGGCGCCTCGAAAGAAGCGGGGCCCGATCCGCTGGTGGCGCACTTTTCAAGCCACGCGGGAGAGCTGGCGTGCCCGCTGTTCATCGTCCCGGGCGGATTGACTGACGAGGATATCGACCGGGTCAGCTGACGCCGGGTCAGCGTTTGCGCCCCTGGTGGCGGATGTTGCCGGGGCGGCCACGCGGGTTTGCCGGATGCCTGGGCGGATGCTTGCCCTTGTTGCGCGGTTGCGGGCGGTTGCCACGCGGCTCCACGCGGGATTCGGTATCGGGTAGCTCGAACTTGAGCGCACCGGTCAGCGGGTTGGCTTCGGCCAGCCGCAGTTCGAGCCGGTCGCCCGGCGAATAGGCGGTGCCGCTGTCGTCGCCGACCAGGCGCTTGGCGTTCTCTTCCCACCGGAAATGCTCGCGGCCCAGGGTCGAGACCGGCACCAGACCGTCGCCGCCGAGGCCGACGATGGTGGCGAAGAAGCCGAAGCTGGTGACGCCGGTGATGCGGGTTTCGAACACCTCGCCCACCCGCGCGGCGAGCCATGCGGCGACATAGCGGTCGATCGTGTCGCGCTCGGCCTCCATCGCGCGGCGCTCGGTCTTGCTGATCGCCTCGGAAATCTTTCCCAGATCGTCGCGGTCGCGTTCGGACAGGCCGCTGTGCGCGGGCAAGTCCTTGGGTTCCGGCTGTTCGAGCTTGTAGGCATCGACCAGCGCGCGATGGACCAGCAGGTCCGAATACCGGCGGATCGGCGATGTGAAGTGCGCGTAGCTCCCCAGCGCGAGCCCGAAGTGGCCGGCGTTGGTGGGTCCGTAATAGGCCTGCGTCTGGCTGCGCAGGACGGCCTCCATCACTTGCGCCTTTTCGGACTCGTCGACGATGTCCTTGAGCAGGCGGTTGAACAGGCCCGGGGTGATCACCTGCCCCATCGCCAGGCTGTGGCCGAACGTCTTCATGTATTCCTTGAGCGCGACCAGCTTTTCGCGGCTCGGCGCCTCGTGGACGCGGTACACCACCGGCGCGGTCTTGGCCTCGAGCGCCTTGGCGGCGGCGACGTTGGCGGCGATCATGAAGTCTTCGACCACGCGGTGCGCATCGAGCCGTTCGCGCACCGCGATCTCGGCGATCTTGCCCTGGTCGTCGAGCCGCACCTGGCGCTCGGGCAACTCGAGCGCGAGCGGATCGCGCGCGGCGCGGGCGGCCGCGAGCAGCTTCCACGCGCCCCACAGGTGTTTGAGGTGCTCGGGCGCGCTGTCATCGTCGATGGCGGCCTGCGCGTCCTCGTAGGCGATATTGCCCGCAATACGGACCAGCGCGCGGGTGAAGCGCCACTTGGTGACGTTGCCCTCGGGGGAAATGCGCAAGTGGCAGGCCATCGCCGCGCGGTCCTCGCCTTCCTTCAGGCTGCAGACGTCGGCGCTGAGCACTTCGGGCAGCATCGGCACCACGCGGTCGGGGAAATAGACCGAGTTGCCGCGCTTGCGCGCCTCGCGGTCGACCTCGCTGGTAGGGCGAACATAGAAGCTGACGTCAGCGATCGCGACCAGCGCGCGGTAGCCGCCCTCGCCGTCGGGTTCGGCCCAGATCGCATCGTCGTGATCGCGCGCGTCGGCCGGGTCGATCGCGACGATCGGCAGGGCGCGCAAGTCCTCGCGGTGCTCGTGCGACAGCGGCAGCCTGGCGGCGCGCTTGGCTTCTTCCAGCGCGGCTTCAGGGAACACGTGCGGGATGCCGTGCTTGGCGATCGCGATCAGGCTGAACGACTTGGGTGCGAGCGGATCGCCGATCACCTCGATCACCTTGACGCCCGCGCGCGGCGATTTGCCGCCCGGTTCGGCGATCACCAGCTGGCCCGCTTCCGCCCCGCCGAGATCGGAGATGGGCGATGACGTGCGCACCCGCTTGTCGACCGGCGCGAGCCAGCCCTTGCCGTCCCGATCGATCTCCACCACGCCCATCAGGCCATCGGTGCGCGCGGGCAGCTTCTTCATCGGAAAGGCGCGCCACCCGCGCCCGGTTTCCTCGGTGCGGGCGAGCACCCGGTCGCCGACCTTGAGCGCGGCCTGGCTGGTCTTGTGCCCCTTCTTGCCCTCCATCACCCGCAGCCGCGGCGGCGGGGTTGCGTCGTCGGGGCTCCACGCGTCGGGAATGGCATAGACATCGCCATCGTCGATCTCGGCGACCCGCAGCACGGTCACCTTGGGCACCCCGCCCATCCGGTGATAGGCAGTCTTGCGCCCGTCGATCAGGCCTTCATCGGCCATGTCCTTGAGCAGCGCCTTGAGCGCGATCTTTTCCTGCCCCTTCAGCCCGAAAGCCTTGGCGATCTCGCGCTTGCCGGCGATCTCGCTACTGGATTGAAGAAATTCGAGGACCTGCGCCCTGCTGGGCATTCCGGGTTTTTGGCGGGCTGGCATGGCGCGCGATATGGGGTCGCGGTTACTTCTTGTCACCCCGTTGCACCTCGAGCGGTACGAACCCGCCACCCGGCACTGCGCTGGCGACCGGGCCGCAGACGCCGTCGGCCGAGCACGCGCTGACGCCGAACACCCAGTCATCCCCGCGCACGCCTTCCAGCTTGGCACTGGTGGCGACGATCTGCGCGATAACCGGGGTATCGGGCCAGTTCGCTTCGTCGGTGCGTCGCTGCCAGATCGAATAGCTGGCCGCGCCCGGCACTTCGGTCCACCTGACCGTGGTGAACGTCTGCACGGCGGCGTCGGCAGTAGGGGTTGGCGGCGGCGGCGTGCGCGCGAGCCGGTCGATCATCCGCACGTTGAGCGCGGTCACCCGCGCCAGATAGGGCAGGTCCATCGCGTCGATCGTATCGCCATAGACCCTGCCGTCTTCGGTGCGCAGGTCCTGGTGCTGCTTGTCATAGTTCTCGACCGCGACCGAAAAGCGGATCGCGGGGTAGCCCTTGTCGAGATAGGGCAGGTGATCGCCGCCCCGCCCCATCCGGTCCGCACGCCAGATCTGCCGTACTTCGAGCGCGGGATCGTCGAGCCCGGCGGCGAAGCGCGACAGGTTACGGCTGGGGCTGTCGTTCTCGCCTCCGTCGCGGCGCTGGGCCGCGCGCGCCTTGTCATCGAGATCGGCGCGCGGGCCTTCGGAGAACACGCGCACGTGATCGGCATCGCAGTAGCCATCCGAACTGCATGAATTTCCGACGATATCGTTGTTGAGCACGGCCTTGACCTGCCAGCCATGTTCGGCGGCATAGTCGGCCAGCAACTGCCCTCCGAACAGGCCCTGTTCCTCGCCCGAAAGCAGCGCGTAGACGATCGTCACCGGATACTTGTGCTGCGACAGGACCCGGGCCGATTCCAGCACCAGTGCAGTGCCGCTGCCGTCATCGTTGGCGCCCGGCGCATCGGCGGTGGCGTTCATCACGTCGGTCACGCGGCTGTCGATGTGGCCCTGGACGATGATAACTTCGTCGGGACGCTCGGTGCCGGGCTGGATCGCCACCACGTCGACCAGCCGGGTAGGCTTGGGCACCCGAGCACCCTCCACCATGCGTTCGGGCAAGACGACCGTCAGGCAGCCGCCACAGGCCTTGCTGGCCTTGCGGAACTCAGCCTCGCCCCAGCGGCGCGCTGCGCCAATCCCGCGTTTGGGATCGTCCTGCACCGACAGCGTGTGCCGCGTGCCGAAGGCCACCAGCGTGTTGATGTCGGCTGTCAGCCGTGCTTGCGAGACACCAGCCGATGGATCGTCGGCGGCGGCCAGTGGAGTGGCGGCAAGCAGGCCGGCCGCGAGGAAAAGACGTTTATGCATCGGGCCTTGTCGGACAGGGCCGGAAGCAATGCAACCCGTCAGAAGCGCACCGGCTCCGCGCCATAGCGGTTTGCGCCGGGATCCGACTTGAGCAATCCGAAACCGATCACCATGGCCAGCGGGACGTAGCCGATCAGTCCCTGCCAACCCATCCGGGATTGCATCGCAAGCGCGCCACCGGGTTCCCCCGCACTGGCGATTTCGTTCATCATGGCGGTCACCTTGTCGGCTTCCGCCCAGCTCAACCACAGCGATGCGAGGTAGATGACACCGGCCACAAGCGCCCACAGGCCCGGCTTGCCGCTATCGTGCAGGCGGCGCACGAAGGCGGCGGCGATGAGGACGATGTTGGCGAGCCCCAGCACTATTCCCCCAACGATCATCGGACGCATCGCACCGGCCATCTGGCTCATCACGGCGGTGCGCGCCGCTTCGGGATCGCCGCTGCCGGCGGCCTCGAACGCACTCGACATCGCGCTGATGGTGACCGGCACACTCATCGCGAAACCGACCGCGATGTTGACGATGAACAGGAACAGGAACCAGTACCAGAACGTCTGCCGCGCATCGCGCCCGGTAAAATCGAACAGGTGCTGCGCGTGGTACCGCATCGCTCCGAGCATGGCGTCGTTCTCCGTCCTTTTACTCAATAAGCCCTTGCGACCAGCACGCGCTCGACCGCGGGTGCTCCGGTAAAAACGCATCGCCCGTCGGCTTCAGGATGGCCCAGCGGCACATTGCGGAAGGTCAGCTTGAGCGCTTTCAGCTGCTCGACGATCGCATCGAGTGCGGCGCCCCCGGGCCTGGACCACTGGACTTCTACCCAGCCGGGATTCGCCACGTCTTCAGCGAACGCCGCCTTGAGTTCGTCGAGCGTCGACACCCCGCGCGTGATCCGCGCGTCACGCGCCTTGCGGGCGGCGATGAACATGTTCGTCTGCATGTCGGTCAGCAAATGGGGAATCGATGCCGCTGCCTCTTCCAGCGAGGGCGTGGCGAACGCGGGCTTGCCGTTTTCGGCCCACAGCGCATCACGCGTCAGCAGGCTGACGGTGCCGCCGGCCATGTCGCGGCCGCCCACTTCGACGATTACCGGCGCGCCCTTGCGAACCCAGTCCCAACGCTTGGCCGCGGCCTTGCCCGGCTTGCTGTCGAGCAGCGCACGAACCGGCTCGCCAAGCACCGATTGCGCGACCAGCTTCGCGCGCAGGCCCTCGCAGTAATCGATCAGCGCGGCATCGCCGTCATCCTCGCGCAGCATCGGAACGATCACCACCTGCCACGGGGCGATCGCCGGCGGCACCTTGAGCCCGTCGTCGTCGCCGTGCACCATGATCACCCCGCCGATCATGCGCGTGGAAACGCCCCAGCTGGTGGTGTGCGCCAATTGCTGGCCGCCGTCGCGATCCTGGAACTTGATCCCGCTCGCTTCGGCGAAGTTGGTGCCCAGGTAATGGCTGGTGCCTGCCTGCAGCGCCTTGCCGTCCTGCATCATCGCCTCGATCGACCACGTTTCGACCGCGCCGGGAAAGCGTTCGTTCTCGGGCTTCTCGCCGGCGATCACCGGCAGCGCGAGGTCTTCTTCTGCGCACGCGCGATAGACCTCGAGCATTCGCAGCGTGTGCTCCTTCGCTTCGTCGGCAGTCTCGTGCGCGGTATGGCCCTCCTGCCAGAGGAATTCGCTGGTGCGCAGGAACATCCGCGTGCGCATTTCCCAGCGCACCACGTTGGCCCACTGGTTGAGTTTCAGCGGCAGATCGCGCCACGACTGGACCCAGCGCGCCATCGCATCGCCGATGATCGTTTCCGATGTCGGGCGCACCACCAGCGGTTCTTCCAGCTTCGCTTCGGGATCGGGCATCAGCCCGCCCTTGCCGTCGGCGATCAGGCGATGATGCGTGACCACCGCCATTTCCTTGGCAAAACCTTCGACGTGCTCGGCTTCGCGCGCGAAATTCTTGAGCGGAATGAACAGTGGGAAATAGGCGTTGTCATGTCCGGTAGCCTTGATCCGGTCATCGAGCAGGCGCTGGATGCGCTCCCAGATGCCGTAGCCCCAGGGCTTGATCACCATGCATCCGCGCACCCCCAATTCCTCGGCCATGTCGGCGGCCGAGATGACCTCCTGGTACCATTGGGCAAAATCGTCGGCGCGCTTGACCGAGAGGGCGTGGCGGATCTGGGACACGGAGATAGGGTGCTTTCGCGAAAGAAAGGGGGGCGGCGGCTAGCGTGCCGCGCGGCTACTTGCCAAGCTCGTCGAGCTTCTTCTGCATCGCGGCCATCTGCGACCGCAACTCGGCAAACTCGTCGGCCTTGCCCGACGGGGCGGAGTCAGCAGCGCGCGGGGCATCCGGCCGCTTTGGCATCAGCGCATCGGCAGCGGCGCGCATCATCGCCAGGTTGGTTTCGGCCATCTTGGCCAGCGGGCTAGAACCCACGCGCGCGTGCAACGCTTCGGCCACCTTGGCCTGGTTGTCGCGAAAATTGGTCATCATCGCTTCGAGATAGGCCGGCATCATCGACTGCATCGAATTGCCGTACATCCCGATGAGCTGGCGCAGGAAGCTGATCGGCAGCATCTGTTCGCCGCCGCTTGATTCCTCTTCCATGATGATCTGGGTCAGGATCGAGTGCGTAATGTCGTCGCCGGACTTGGCGTCGAGCACCTTGAATTCGATCCCTTCGCGGGTCATCCGCGCGAGATCCTCGAGCGTGATGTAGCTCGACGATGCGGTGTTGTAGAGCCGGCGATTGGCGTACTTCTTGATGATCGTGGCGCCATCGGCACCTTCGCTACGTTTTGCCATCTGCTGCAACCTCTTTCGCTTCGGTGCTCTCCTTAGCACTTGCAGCATTCGCAGCGCAATAAATGCTGCGCGACTTGTGTGCAGCAAAAGTCAGCCGCGTAATGCGGTGGCCGAGGAGCGTCAGCAACTCGTATTGCGAAAGGCCCGACCGGGCAGAGGCGGCCGCCAGTTCGTAGGGAACATCGACCCAGTCGCCCTCTCGCAACGAAGGTGCGTCGGCGAGATCGATGACCACCATATCCATCGATACTTTGCCAAGCAGAGGCAGCTCGACACCATCGTGAGCGAGCGCGCCGCGCCCCCCCCAGCAACGCAGGAAACCGTCGGCATACCCGAGCGAGACGACGCCCACGCGCATCGGGTCCGGCGCGATGAACGCGGCGTTGTAGCCCACGCCTTCGCCGGCCGCGATTTCGCGCACCTGCAGGATCGCTGCCCTGGGCCGGACCACCTGACGGATGTCCCCAGCCAGTTCGGCGCGCGGAATCCCGCCATAAAGCGCCAGGCCCGGCCGGGTGAGGTCGAACGCAAATGCGGCGCCCAGCGCGATCCCCGCGCTATTGGCCAGGCTGCGCCGGCGCGATGGAAGCACCGCACACGCTTCGCCGAAGCGCGCGAGCTGCAAGTCGTTTCGCGGCGAATCCTCGTCGGCCGAAGCCAGGTGCGACAACAGCGTTTCGATCGACAATCCCTTCAACGCGGGATCGCCGATCGCGGCCATCGGTATCCCGAGCCGGTTGATCCCGGTGTCGACCATCAGGTCGCACGATCCGCCTCCGCTCGCCTGCCAGCGCGCGACCTGCTCGAGGCTGTTGAGCACCGGGCGCACCCCGGTCGCGCGGGCGAACGCGCAATCATCGTCGTGGACAGGCCCGTGGAGGACCGAGACTTGGGCGGGCGGCACGTGCGCAATCACCGCGGGAACCTCGCTCCAGTGCGCAACGAAGAAATCGCGCGCGCCAGCGCTGGATAGTGCCGGGATTACCGTATCCACCCCCAAGCCGTAGGCGTCGGCCTTCACCGCCGCTCCGGCCGTGGCGCTGCCCGACCGGCGATCGAGCGCGCGCCAGTTGTCGGCCAGCGCCTGGGTATCGAGATCGAGCCGCAGCGTCGGCGGCGGAAGCGCGGTCATGGATTGGCCGGCGACACCGGCAATTCGTGATCCGAAGCCTCGAAATCGCGCGGCGGGCCGTCCGCGATACCCCACCACGCGACCACCAGCCCGAACGCGACCACGCCCCAGGTGTACCACAGGCCGGAATACGGGTTGCCGGTGGTGGCGACGATGTAGCCGGCGATCAGCGGCAGGAATCCTCCGAGATAGCCCGCACCGATGTGGTAGGGGATCGACATCGAGCTGTACCGGATCTGCGGCGGGAACATCTCGGCCAGCAGCGCGGCGACCGAGCCATAGGTCAATGCCGACAGCATCCCCAGCCCGCACAGCAATGCGATGATGCCGACCAGGCTGGCGAAGGGGGGCGTCTGCTTGGCGAAGTCATAGCCGTTCGCCTCGAGCGCCGATTGCAACGCGGCCTTGCGTCCGGCATCGTCGGCCAGGTCGATCGCAACGGGTTCAGACCCTGCGAACACGCGCGGTTCACCGGATGGATTGGACAGGTCGTAACTGACGCCCAGCGATGTCAGGTCGGACAACAGCCGGCCACACGCGGTGGCCTGCTTGCTGGCGAAAGGATCGTAGGTGCAACCCGCTCCCGAAATCGCCACGGGCGCGGCCCTGGCACTGGCGGCCAGCCCCGGATTGGCCAGCGCGCCGATGCCCCAGAAGATCGGGAACAGCAGCACCAGCGCGGCCACCGCGCCGATGATGATCGGCCGCTTGCGCCCGATCCGATCGGACCATTTTCCGACGATCAGGTAGAACCCCATCGAGATACCGCCCGCGATCAGCATGACGATCTCGACCGTGCCGTCGTCCATCCGCATCGGACCGCGCAGGAAGCTCATCCCGGAAAAGAACGCCGTGTACCAGATCGTCGTCAGCACCCCGGTGATGCCGAACAGGGCGACGAACAGGCGCTTGGGGTTGCCAGGATACGTCATGCTGGCGACGAACGGGTTGCGGACCATTTCTCCGGCGTTCTTCATCGCCTTGAACACCGGGCTTTCGGACAGCTTGAGCCGCATCCACAGGCTGATGGCCAGCAGGAACAGGCTGATCAGGAAGGGCACGCGCCAGCCCCACGCGGCGAACTCGTCCTCGGGAATGAACGCCCGGCAGGCGATCACCACGATGATCGACAGCACGAACCCGCCGACCACGCTCGACTGGATGAAACTGGTATAGAACCCGCGCTTCTCCGGAGGCGCGTGTTCGGCGACATAGACCGCCGCGCCGCCATATTCGCCGCCCAGCGCGAGGCCCTGGAGGATGCGCAGGCCGATCACGATCGCCGGGGCGGCGAGCCCGATCGAGGCCGCGCCGGGCACCAGACCGACCCCGGCCGTGGCGATGCCCATCAGGGTGACGGTGACCAGGAAGGTATACTTGCGCCCCAACCGGTCGCCGAGGAAGCCGAACAGGATCGCGCCCAACGGGCGAAAACCGAAACCCACCGCAAACCCGGCCCACACCAGAAGCAGTTGCAGCGTTTCGTTATCAGCCGGAAAGAACGCCTTGCCGATCAACGCAGCAAGCGTGCCGTAGATGAAGAAGTCGTACCATTCGAAAATCGTACCCGCCGACGAGGCGGCGATGACCAGCCTGATTTCGCTCGCTGTCGGTTCGTGAACCGGAACGGCGGTGGCAGCAGCAGTGGCGCTCATGTCGGTGGCGAAGCCCCTCCTTCCGTTGGAGAGCGCGGCTCTAGCTTGCGCCGGTTTCCTTGGGAAGCGCGGCCAGGGCGGCGTTCCACGCCAGCAGTATCGCGCCATGGCGCGCAGGATAGGCCCGTGCCGGGTCGAGAACGGCCAGACCGGGCCACTCGGGGAGCGGTCCGTCGTCTGTGAGCCATCGCGCTATCGCATTGCGCGCGGCTTGGATGCTCTGCCTGTCGCGCCCGGCCGCGCTGACGACGAACAGTGCGGCAGCCGCTTGTCCGATAGCGCAGGCGGTAACCGCGACGCCGGGCTTGTCGACCAGGCCGGCCGCCCCGATGCTGCATCCGAATCGGACGGTACTGCCGCAAGTGGGTGATCGCGCCTCGGCGCTGAAAGGCGACGCCGGATCCAGCGGCCAGGCCGCGAGCGACACCGCCAGCGCAAGAAGGTCGCGGGTATACAGCACAGACCCGCCGCGATCGGCCGTGGCGCTATTCATTTCCGCCGCAGTTTGAGCGCCTGGTCCCGCTTGTCGACGGTCGCGTTGCGTTCCTCGATCAGTTGCACCAGTTCATCGGCCGCTGCATTCACCAACGGATAAGTGCGCGCCTGCGTGATCCAGCTGGGACGCCCGGCAATCCCCCAGGTGGCATCGTATCCCAGCACCAGGATGGCGAAGCCGCAGGTCACCACGATCGCGCCCTTGATGGCGCCGAAACCGAAACCCAGCACCCGGTCGATCGGACCGAGCAGCGATGTCCGGCTCGATTCCCCCAGGCGCCCCGCAATGAGCTTCATCCCGGCATATGGAATGAGCAGCAGCATCGCGAACGCGAGCGTCGCCGCGCCCGATGTCGAGCTCACCTTGGGCAGCAACCAGTCATATAGCGGCGTGTGCAGGTTGTGGATCGCCATGATCGTCACCGCCCACGCGAGCAGCGACAGGACTTCCTGCACGAAGCCGCGCAGGAACCCGCCGGCCGCCGCAACTGCGACGACGAGGAGTACGATGATGTCGAAACCCGTCATTGCGATCGGATCACCGATTATGCCTCCGCCATCACCCGGTCAACGAGATTGGCTAACCGACTAAGGCCGCGATAGTTAAGACGTGCTGAATCGGGTTCCACGTCGGCAGGGCCGTAACCGGTCCCGAATCCCAGCTTGGCCGCTTCGCGCAGCCGCAAACCGGCATGAGAAACAGGGCGGATTTCGCCTGCCAGCGATACTTCGCCGAACCACACCGCGTGAGTCGCGAGCGGTTTGTCCGCCAGCGCCGAGACCAGTGCCGCGGCCACCGCCACGTCGGCCGCGGGATCCGACAGGCGATAGCCGCCGGCAACGTTAAGATAGACCTCCGCCGAGCTGAAATTGAGCCCGCAGCGCGATTCGAGCACCGCCAGGAGCATGGCCAGACGACCCGAATCCCACCCCACCACCGCGCGTCGCGGAGTGGCGCCCGATTGCAGCTTGACGATCAATGCCTGGATTTCGACCAGCACCGGCCGCGTCCCCTCGAGCGCCGGGAACACCGCGCTGCCGGCAAGCGGCTCCTCACGTCCCGACAGGAACAACAGCGATGGGTTGGCGACTTCTTCCAGCCCCGCCCCGGCCATTGCGAACACGCCGATCTCGTCGATCGCGCCGAAACGGTTCTTGAGCGCGCGCAGGATCCGGTACTGGTGGCTGCGTTCGCCTTCGAAGCTCATCACCACGTCGACCATGTGTTCCAGCACGCGGGGTCCGGCGATCGAGCCGTCCTTGGTCACATGCCCGACCAGTACCAGCGCGACCCCGTTTTCCTTGGCGTAACGGATCAACTCGAACGCGCAGCCGCGCACCTGGCTGACAGTGCCCGGCGCGCCTTCGATGGTATCCGAATGCATGGTCTGGATCGAATCGATCACCAGCAGCGCAGGCGGCGCTCCCTGTCCCAGCGTAGTAAGGATGTCGCGCACGCCGGTCGCCGCGGCCAGCTTGATTGGCGCGTCGGCAAGGCCCAGGCGACCGGCTCGCATGCGCACCTGGCCCGATGCTTCCTCACCACTGACGTAGACCACGCTTGCCCCGGTGCGTGCGACCGCGCCGGCCGACTGGAGCAGCAGGGTGGACTTGCCGATGCCCGGATCGCCGCCCATCAGGATCGCCGACCCCGGCACCAGCCCGCCACCAAGCGCGCGGTCGAATTCCGCCATCCCGGTAGGCAGGCGCACGAGCGGTTCGGACGGCGCATCGAGCGCCTCGAACACAATCGCCCGGCCCCCGTTGGACAGATCGTGCTTCAGCGAGAACACGCTCGCTGGCGCATCCTCGACCAGCGTGTTCCATTCGGCGCAGTCGGCGCACTGCCCTTGCCAGCGGTGGCTGAGCGAGCCGCAGGCCTGGCACACATAGCGGCGTTTGGTCTTGACCATGGCCGCGGCGTAAACGGAACATTGGTGGAACGCAATTGCCAAGCGGCGGTGCGCGGGGCAAGAACGCGCGATGCGCCAGAAGGAACTCCGCATTGCGCTCGTCTGCTACGGCGGGGTCAGTCTGGCGGTGTACATGCATGGCGTCACCAAGGAACTGTGGCACCTCGCCCGCGCGAGCCGGGACTTCCACGGCAAGGCACCACCTGCATCTGGCGTGAGCGGCGTCTACCGCGATTTGCTGGAGCACGTTGAACATGCATCGCGGCCTGCGCCTGCGGGTGCTGCCCGACATCGTCACCGGCGCCAGCGCGGGCGGCATCAACGCGGTGTTCCTGGCGCAGGCGATCCATTCGGGCCACAGCCTCGAACCGCTGACTGACCTGTGGTTGGCCAATGCCGACGTCGACCGACTGCTCGATCCCGAAGCCCGGCCATGGTCGCGAATGGCCAAGCTGTGGGCGATGCCGCTCGTCTGGTGGCTGCTGCGCCGCCCCGGCAATGCGGTGAGCGAAAGCGTCGCACCCGAAACCCGCGCCGAGGTGCGCCGCAAGGTGTCGCATCTGGTGCGCGGACGCTGGTTCGAGCCGCCATTCTCCGGCCCGGGGTTCTCGAGCCTGCTGTACGATGCGTTGATGGCGGTGAGCGCGACCAAAGCGGACGGGCCGCTACTGCCTCCCGGTCATCCGCTCGACCTGCTGGTCACCACGACCGACTTTCGCGGGTTCCTGTCGATGCTGCGCCTGAACAGTCCGGCAAATGTGGAGGAAAGCGAACACCGTATGCCGATCGCGTTCCGCAGCAAGACCCCGCCGATGAGTGGCGAAGGCCTCGCCGAACCGCTCGAACTTGCGCTGGCCGCGCGCGCGACGGCGAGTTTTCCCGGCGCATTCCCTCCGCTTCGGCTGCAAGAGATCGACCGGCTCGGCCAGGAACGGGGCCGGCCGTGGAACGGGCGCGCGGCGTTTCTTGAACGCGTGATGCCGGTTCATGTGCGGCAGGGGAACGAGGCGCACGTGTCGCTGATCGACGGATCGGTTCTCATCAACGCGCCTTTCGCCGCCGCGCGCGCGGCGCTGGCATCGCGGCCGGCGCAGCGCGAAGTCGACCGGCGCTTCGTATATATCGATCCCCGGCCCGACCGGTTTGGCGCGATCGACAACTCGATCGACCGGCCCGTCGGGTTCTTCCAGGCGATTTTCGGGTCGCTATCGACAATCCCGCGAGAACAACCGATCCGCGACAATCTCGAGGCGCTCGAAAAGCAATCGCGCGAGGCGGTCCGCCTGGCCCGTATCGTGACCGCCCTTCGCCCCGAAGTGGAAGGCGCAGTCGAGAAACTGTTCGGCCTGACGCTGTTCCTCGATCGACCCACCCCCAAGCGGCTGTCGGCATGGCGGTTGAAGGCGCAGCAGGCCGCCGCCGACCGCGCCGGTTACGCGTTCCAGACGTACGCGCAGGAAAAGGTCGCCGGAATCATCGAGACGCTGGCTGCGGTCGTGCTTGCCGCGGCGCCGGCCCTGATGCTGCCCGACGCCGAGCCGATCGTCGAGCGGCTCCGGCGGGAACTCGACGACCGGGGACTGTTCTCGCTGGCGGATCCGGGCGGTGGACTGAGCCAGGGGGCGATCGGCTTTTTGCGCGCACACGACCTGGCTTTTCGAATTCGCCGCCTGCGGCTGATCGCACGCCGGCTGTCGATCGATTGGGAAGTCGACGACACCATACCGGACGATGCGCTCGATGCCGCGCGCGAGGCGATCTACGCGATCCTGGCGCTGTACTTCGCGCAGGAGGGCGGCGCGAACCTGGGTGACGATTTCGCGGTCATCGCCGGCAACGTGATGCACGATCCGGGCGCCGTGCTCGACGCTCTGGCCGAACGGCGGCTGCTGCCCGAGGTGGATGCGGAGGCCGAGGAGATGCTCGCCGCCGCGCTCGAGGCCATGCCCAAGGAGTTGCGGCGGCGCGTGCTGCTGACCTATCTGGGCTTCCCGTTCTACGATGCGGCAACGCTGCCGCTGCTCCAGAACGAAGGGCTTACCGAATTTCAGGCGGTCAAGATCGATCGCATCAGCCCGGAAGACGCGCGCTCGATCCGCGCCGGCGGTACCAGCGAGACATTGCGGGGAACCGAATTCTACAATTTCGGCGCCTTCTTCAGCCGGGCCTATCGTGAAAACGATTACTTGTGGGGCCGGCTGCACGGCGCGGAACGCATGATCGACCTGGTCGCCTCGACGCTCGAACGGTTCGACCAGGCCGATCTGGCCGCCTGGAAGCGCAAGGCATTCCTGGCGGTGCTCGACGAGGAGCAAGATCGTCTGACCGCTGCCCGCGGCCTCGTGCAACAGATCCGAAGCGAGATCGAACGCGGCTGATCAGCCGCCGAACGCGCCCTTCAACTTCTCGAAGAACCCGCGGCTTTCGGGACATTCGTCACCGGTCTCGGTTTCGCGGAATTCGCGCAGCAGTTCTTTCTGGCGGGCGCTGAGCCTGGTCGGTGTTTCCACCGCGATCTCGACAACCAGATCACCCCGGCCGCGTCCCTGAAGCACCGGCATCCCCGCGCCGCGCACGCGCAACTGCTTGCCCGACTGGATGCCGGCGGGAATCGACACCTGATGCGTGACGCCGCCGAGATCGGGTATCTCCAAGCCGTCGCCCAACGCGGCGGCGGTGAAGCTTATCGGGATCCGGGTGAGCAACGTAGTGCCTTCGCGCTGGAACACCGCGTGCGGCTTGACGTGCACGAAGATATACAGATCCCCGGGCGGAGCGCCGCGTGGCCCAGCCTCACCTTTCCCCGCGAGGCGTATGCGGGTGCCGGTGTCGACCCCGGGCGGAATATCCACATCGAGCTTCTGCGCGCGGTCGACCCGCCCCTCTCCGCCGCACGAGCGGCAAGGGCTTTCGATCACTTCGCCCGCCCCATGGCAATTGGGGCACGGACGTTCGACCACGAAGAAGCCCTGCTTGGCCCGGACCTTGCCGTGGCCGCCACACAGGTTGCAGCGCCGCGCACCGGTGCCCGGCGTCGCGCCCGACCCGTGGCAGGTGTCGCAGGCCTGGCTGACCTCGATCTCGATCTCGCGGCTTTCGCCGTGGAAGGCCTCGTCGAGCGAGATTTCCATGTCGTAGCGCAAGTCCGCACCGCGCCGCGCCTGTTGGCGGCCGCCGCCAAAAGCGCTGCCGAAGATCGTTTCGAAAATGTCGCCGATGTCGCCGAAGTCGGCGCCGGGATGGCCCCCGCCTGGTCCGCCCTGCTGGAACGCGGCGTGGCCGAACCGGTCATAGGCCGCGCGCTTCTGCGGATCCTTGAGGCACTCGTAAGCGGCCGAAACCGCCTTGAACTTGGCCTCGTTCTCCTTGCACCCCGCGTTGCGGTCGGGATGGTGCTCCATCGCGAGCTTGCGATAGGCGGCCTTGATGGCCGCGCCATCGGCCGTCCGCTCGACCCCGAGCAGCTCGTAATAATCGATTTCGGTCGCTGACATAAGAACCCCGCCCGACGCCCTATCCCCCACCGGCGCGAAAGGCACCGGCGGGGAAACAGGTTGTCACCGGCTCATCAGCCCTTGGCGTCTTCGTCGACTTCGGAGAACTCCGCGTCGACCACGTCTTCTTCCGCACCGCCTTCCGAACCGGCGGCAGCGCCGTCGGTCGGGGCATCGGCGGCCGCAGCCTGTTCCTGGCTGTAGATCGCCTGGCCCATCTTCATCGCGACTTCGGTCAGGGCCTGGGCCTTGGCGTTGATCGCATCGACGTCATCGCCTTCAAGCGCGGTCTTCGTTTCGGCAATCGCCGCCTCGATCTCGCTCTTCAACCCGGCATCGACCTTGTCGGCATGCTCGGACAGCTGCTTCTCGGTCGCGTGGACCAGGCTGTCGGCCTGGTTGCGGGCTTCGGCCGAGGCGCGCCGCTTCTTGTCCTCGTCGGCGAACTTCTCGGCGTCCTGCACCATCTGGTCGATGTCGCTGTCGCTGAGGCCGCCCGAGGCCTGGATGCGGATCTGCTGTTCCTTGCCGGTGCCCTTGTCCTTGGCGCTGACGTTGACGATGCCGTTGGCGTCGATGTCGAAAGTGACTTCGATCTGCGGCACGCCGCGCGGCGCTGCGGGGATGCCGACCAGGTCGAACTGGCCGAGCAGCTTGTTGTCGCCGGCCATCTCGCGCTCGCCCTGGAAGACGCGGATGGTCACCGCGTTCTGGTTGTCCTCGGCGGTCGAGTAGGTCTGGCTCTTCTTGGTCGGGATGGTGGTGTTGCGGTCGATCATGCGGGTCATGATGCCGCCCAGCGTCTCGATACCGAGGCTCAGCGGGGTCACGTCGAGCAGCAGCACGTCCTTGACGTCGCCCTGCAGCACGCCCGCCTGGATCGCCGCGCCCATCGCCACGACTTCGTCGGGGTTGACGCCGGTGTGCGGTTCCTTGCCGAAGAATTCCTTCACGAATTCGCGCACCCGCGGCATGCGGGTCATCCCGCCGACCAGCACGACATCGTCGATGTCGGCGGCCTTGAGGCCGGCATCGGCCAGCGCCTTCTTCATCGGCTCCTTGGTGCGCTCGATCAGGCTGCCGACCATCTTTTCCAGATCGGCGCGGCTGATCGTCTCGACCAGGTGGAGCGGCGTGGTGCTGCCGCCTTCCATGCGCGCGGTGATGAAGGGCAGGTTGATCTCGGTGGTCTGCGCGCTCGACAGCTCGATCTTGGCCTTTTCGGCGGCTTCCTTCAGCCGCTGGAGGGCGAGCTTGTCGGTGCGGAGATCCATGTTCTCCTTTTTCTTGAACTGGTCGGCCAGCCACTCGACGATCGCGTTGTCGAAGTCTTCACCGCCCAGGAACGTGTCGCCGTTGGTGCTCTTCACCTCGAACACGCCGTCGCCGATCTCGAGGATCGAGACGTCGAAAGTGCCGCCGCCCAGATCGTAGACCGCGATGGTCTTGCCGTCGTTCTTCTCGAGGCCATAGGCGAGCGCGGCCGCGGTCGGCTCGTTGATGATGCGCAGCACTTCAAGGCCCGCGATCTGGCCGGCGTCCTTGGTCGCCTGGCGCTGCGCGTCGTTGAAGTACGCCGGAACGGTGATCACGGCCTGCGTGACCTTTTCGCCGAGGTAGCTTTCGGCGGTTTCCTTCATCTTCTGCAAGGTGAAGGCGCTGATCTGGCTGGGCGAATAATCCTCGCCGCCGGCCTGGACCCAGGCGTCGCCATTCTTGCCCTTGACGATGTGATAGGGGACCAGCTCGGTGTCCTTCTTGGTCACCGGGTCATCGAAACGGCGGCCGATCAGGCGCTTGACCGCGAAAATGGTGTTGTCGCCGTTGGTCACGGCCTGGCGCTTGGCCGGCTGACCGATCAGGCGTTCGCCGTCCTTGGTGAACGCGACGATCGACGGCGTAGTGCGCGCGCCTTCGGAATTCTCGATCACCTTGGGCTTGCCGCCGTCCATGACAGCGACGCAGGAGTTGGTGGTGCCGAGGTCGATACCGATAACTTTGGCCATGATTTCCCTATTCGTTTCTTGCGTTGGACGTCGCCTGCTGGCCCCCCGCATACGCGGCAAGGCCCGTTGGCGGCTCGATTGATGCGGGCGATATAGGTGCGCTTTTCCTTGGCACAAGAGAGCGGTCGCGCTACCCCAAACGGGCATTTACACGGGGGAATATCGACGCATGGGACGCTCATTCATCGCAGCTGCATTGCTCGGGGCAACGTTTGCACTGGCCGCGTGCGGGGAAAGCCCCGAACAGCCGGCAGCGGAGCAGGCAGCGGGCATTCCCGGGATGAAGATATCGAACGCGCGGATGGTGCTGGCGCCGGTCCCGGGCAATCCGGCGGCGGTCTATTTCGACCTCGATTACGAAGGCGACCGCAATGTCGCTCTAAATCGCGCCGAGGTGAAGGGCGCGAAAAGCGCGATGTTCCACGACTATGGCGAGTACGACTTCAAGGTCCAGATGATGGAGATGCTGCCGGTGCCGCTGAAGAAGGGCACCAGGCTTGAATTCAAGCCGGGCGCCAAGCACCTGATGGCGATGGACGTATCGCCCGATCTCAAGCCCGGGGGCGCGACCGAAGCCACGGTGATCGTGTCGGGCGGCGGGCGCCAGACCTTTCCGGTGGAAATTCGCGCGGCCGGGGATGAGCGCTGAGCGAAAGCGTCGATAACCTCGGCATCGAAAGTCATCCGGCGCCGGCGTGCGGCGTTGGCGAGGAGCGCCGTTTGACCGATGGTGAAATCGCGCTTGCGAGGGGCGTTTTCGGAACCGCGATCGATTACGCCAAGGTCACCATCCGGCGCCGCAAGTTCTTCCCGTTCCAGCCCCGCCACACCACGATGGCCCCGCGCGGACACTTGCATTTTCATCCACTTGGCGAAGGGTATTGCGATGATTTCGCGGCTGCCGGCCGCATCGCGCAAGGCCTGTTCATTCACGAAATGACCCACGTGTGGCAGACCCAGAGCCGGGGCGAATGGTACCTGTTGCTCCACCGCCATCCGTTCTGCCGCTATGACTATAGCCTCAAGCCTGGCTGGAGCCTCGAACGCTACGGCATCGAGCAGCAGGCGCAGATCGTGAAGCACGCTTTCTGGCTGCGGAACCGCGTGCAGGTGGCCGGCGTCGCCGATCCCGCGGCTTACGACATGCTGGTGCGATTTCCGGGGGCGGCGTGACGCCGGGGGCTTGAGCGATCCGGTTGCGCTTGATACTTGTTGGCCATCGATCCGGGCGGCCCAACCCGCGCCCGGCATACGGTGCAAATCATGGAGCTTTCTGACTACGGCATGTCGCGGGAACGCGGCTTCCTTTCGCATTACGAGATCGACGAAGTTACCCTCCCTTCGCTATTCGACGAGGTAAAGCAGGCCGCCGGCAATCTTTCCGGCCTGATGTCCACCGGCCGCGTGCGCCACTGGCTCGACCAACTCGCCGATCCCGGACTGGAAGACTGGGCGCGCGAAGCGGCGGACCAAGAAGTCCGCACCGCGATGGTTCACTACAGCTTCCTGGTACAGGCCTACGTCTGGGGTGAGAACACCCCGCCCGCGCACCTGCCCGCCAACCTGGCGCGCCCGATGGTGGCGATCGCCGACCGGCTGGGCCAGGCGCCGTTGCTGCCGTATTCGGCCTATGTGCTCGACAACTGGGCGCGGCTCGACAAATCGGGACCGATCGCGCTCGAAAACATCTACATGGTGCAGAACTTCCTCGGCGGTGATGACGAGAACTGGTTCGTGATGATCCACGTCGCGATCGAGGCCGAGGCCGGCGTGTTGCTCGACAATGCCGCCAAGCTGGTCGCCGTCGCACAGCAGGGCGATGCCGCCGAAGCCGAACGCCTGCTGGTCGAAATGGACGCCGCATGGGAGCGGATCTACGGCCACTTCGGCCGCATGACCGAGCGTTGCGATCCCTACATCTACTTCAACCGCGTGCGCCCCTACATCCACGGCTGGGCCAACAATCCGGCGCTGGGCGAAGGCCTGCTTTACGAGGGGATCGACCGCTTCGAGGGCCGCCCGCAAGCCTATCGCGGGCAGACCGGCAGCCAGAGCAGCATCGTGCCGACGATGGACGCATTGTTCGGCGTCGGCCATTCGGACGATCCGTTGAAGTCGTTTCTCGACGAACTGCACCATTATCGCCCGGTGCCGCACCGCCGGTTCATCGAAGACATCGCCGAACAATCGAGCTTGCGCGAATTCGTCTCGGCGGCCGGCTCGCAATCACTCAAGGACGCGTTCAATGCCTGCGTCGAGCAGACCGCCCGCTTCCGCACCCGCCACCTCGAATACGCGGCAAGCTACATCAACAAGCAGGCGCCCAAGGTCGCCGGGAACGATCCCGATGTGGGCACGGGCGGAACGCCGTTCATGAAATACCTGAAGAAGCACCGCGACGAGAACCGGGCGCAGTTGGTTTAGCCTCACCCCCGTCACTCCTGATTTGATCCGGGGCCGTGCTTCCTTCTTGTGCGGCACTCGAACAAGCCATGCCCCGGATCAAATCCCGGCGGACGGGTGATAGGTCGATTGGTTTGTTAACCGAGTTTCAGGGTGGGCACGGTAGGCAAGCGCATGCCTCCAAGCGAAACTCCCCCAAAGAAAGACGACTTCCATCTTGAGCGCAGCCGCTTTCTCGACGCGTTCGCAGGCCTTGAAGAGGCCATCGCTGTGAAGCCGCTCCCCTCACAAGAGAAGCAATTGGCTGACTTGCTGAAAGCGTTGAAATCGGTCCGCAACGATCTTGTTCATTCGCATCTAAGGTTTGCCCAGATTGACGGAAAACTCCACGCGATTGCGATCAACACGCAAGAATCAGGTAGGCCGGCGCGGGCAGCCCGGGTCGTCGCTATCGAAGACTTCAAGGACCTCTCATCAAAGATAGGACTGCTGAAAAAGGCCGTCAGCTAACTCTAAAGTCGCGAAAGCTCCGGCAGGTTGGCCTTGTCCAGCGTGCCGGAGCTATCGGCCAACGGGTATTTGAGCCCGGTCGCACAGTTGAACAGCACCGCTTCGTCATCGCGGTCGATCCACCCCTCCGCCACCGCCTTGCGCCACGCGGCCAGTGTCGCCCCGCCTTCGGGGCACAGCAGCAGGCCGTCCTGCTTGCCGCAATCGTCGACCGCGGCGAGTATATCCGCATCGTCGACCGCGATGGCGCGCCCGCCGCTTGCCCGCACCGCGCGCAGGATCAGGAAATCGCCGATTGCCTTGGGCACACGGATGCCCATCGCGATGGTGTGGGCGTCCTCCCAGCGCTCGGCGTGCTCGACACCTTCATCGTACGCCTTGACGATCGGCGCACAGCCGCTCGCCTGAACCGCGAACATCTTCGGCCGTTCGGACCCGATCCAGCCAAGCGCCTCGAGTTCGGCGAAGGCCTTCCACATCCCGATCAGACCGGTGCCGCCGCCGGTGGGATAGAAGATCGCCTTGGGCAGCCGCCAGCAAAGCTGGGCGGCCAGTTCCAGCCCCATCGTCTTCTTGCCTTCGATCCGGTAGGGCTCCTTGAGGGTGGAGAAATCGAACCACAGCCCCTCGGCCGCTCCCTTCCCCACGATCGCACCACACTCGTCGATCAGGCCGTTGACGCGGTATACCCGCGCCCCTTGCGCGGCGATCTCGCGCACGTTGATCTCGGGCGTGTCGTCGGGGCACAGCACCACGGTCTCGATACCCGCACGGGTGGCATAAGCGGCGAGCGCGGCCCCGGCGTTGCCGTTGGTCGGCATTGCGATCCGGGTCACGCCCAGTTCCTTGGCCATCGACACCGCCATAACCAGCCCGCGCGCCTTGAACGAGCCGGTCGGCAGCCGCCCTTCGTCCTTGACGATCACGTTCGGCCCGGCCGAGTGCGGGACCGGTATCAGCGGGGTCTCGATCTCGCCCAGGCTGACGACGTTGGCGGTCCTGCGCACCGGCAGCAGTTCGCGCCAGCGCCACAAGTCGGTCGGCCTTGCCTCCAGCCTGTCGCGGGTGAGGGCCTGGCGCACCGCATCGAGATCGTAGCGCACAAGGAGCGGCCGACCCGCGGCGGACAAACCGTGCAGTTCGTTTGCCGGATAGCGCTCGCCCGTGAGCGAGCATTCCAGGTGTGAGACGAAAGTCGGACGCTCGCCTGTCAGGTTGTCCGTCGGCGCCACGCGAGTTCAGTCGGGCTTCTTCGCCACCGCCACCATCGCGGGCCGCAACAGGCGGTCCTTGATCATCCAGCCTGATTGCATTTCCTGCACCACCGTGCCGGGCTCATGCGCGTCGGTGGGCACTTCGAGCATCGCCTGGTGCTGGTTGGGGTCGAGCGGCAGGCCCATCGCCGGGGTGCGGGTGATGCCGTGCTGGGCGAACACCTTCTCCACCTCGCGCTGGGTCGCCTCGATCCCGGTAACCAGCGCCTTCATGCGCGGATCGTCGTGGAGTTCGGCGGGGATCGCTTCGATGGCGCGGACGAGGTTGTCGTACACCGACAGGATATCGCGCGCAAAGCCGGTCGCGGCATAGGCCCGGGCGTCGGCCACGTCCTTTTCCATTCGCCGCCGGACGTTCTGCGTCTCGGCCTTGGCGTAGAGGGTATCCTGCTTGGCTGCTTCGAGATCGTTTCTCAGCGCTGCGAGCGCTTCGGACATGTTCGGCGCCTGTTCGGCATCCGAATCGAGCGCTTCATCGACCATGTCGGCCGGCACGCCATCTAGCTCCTTCGCCATCGCCTCGTCCAAAGTGCGCTTGTCGTCATCCATCATTTTAATGCCGTCGCTATCCGATGAGTTTGCCCAGCACCCCCAATTTCGAGAGCGTTTGAGCGGTGAAATCAACCATGGGGACAACCCGCGCGTAATTCAACCGCGTGGGGCCGATCACCCCCACTACGCCAACCACCCTGCCCTCGCGGTCGCGGTAGGGCGATGCGATCACCGACGATCCTGACAGGGCGAACAGGCGGTTCTCGCTACCGATGAAGATGCGGGTCGCCTGCGCCTCGCGCGCCGAATCGAGCAGGCTCGCGACTTCCTGTTTGTTCTCAAGGTCATCGAGCAGCTGGCGGACGCGGTCGATATCGCCGAGCGCGGCCTCATCGAGCAAGTTGGCGGCGCCGCGCACGATCAGCACCGGACGGCGGGCGGCATCCTCGCTCCACACCGCCAGCCCGCGCTCGACCAGGTCGCGGCTGGCGCCGTCGAGCTGAGAGCGGCCGGCGGCCAGTTCCGCACGCATCGCGGCCGACGCTTCGGGAAGCGTCCGCCCGGCCAGCCGCGCGGTGATGAAGTTGCCCGCCTGTTCGAGCGCCGACGCGGTGGCGGGCGCGGGCAGGTCGATCACCCGGTTTTCGATCCCGCCATCCTCGCCGACCAGCACCGCCAGCGCCCGGACCGGGGAAAGTGGCACCAGCGTCAACTGGACCAGGCGGGGGTCGTTGCGAGGCACCATCACCATCCCCGCCGCCCCCGATAAATCGGACAGCAGGGAGCTGGTCGCCTCAAGCGCGGCCTCGATCGGTCCGGGCGCCGTCAGACGCTTTTCGATCGCCTGCCGCTCCTGCGCGCTCGGCTCGGCCGCCTGCATCATCCCGTCGACAAACAGCCGCAACCCGCTCTCGGTCGGCATCCGTCCGGCGCTGGTATGCGGCGCGGCGAGCAGGCCAAGCCCCTCGAGTTCGGCGAGAACCGAGCGGATCGACGCCGGCGACAGGTTGAGCCCGCGATCCACGGCCAGGGTTTTCGAACCCACGGGCTGGCCGCTATTGAGGTATCCTTCGACCACCAGCCGGAAAATATCGCGTGCGCGCGTGGTGAGCTCGGAAACCGGGGGCGTGGCCATGGCAGCCAATCTAGAGCATGGCCCCGAACCGACAAGCCTTGCCGGGGCAAGGTGCTAACGCCTAACGGCCCGACACAACTCATTGTAAGGAATTATCATGCGACCCTCAGGCCGCGCGCCCGACGAGATGCGCGCCATCACGATCGAGACCGGATATACCGTCCATGCCGAGGGCTCGTGCCTCGTCAGTTTCGGCGATACCAAGGTCATCTGCACCGCCAGCATCGAAGACCGGGTGCCGCCGTTCCTGCGCGGCAAGGGTCAGGGCTGGGTCACCGCCGAATATTCAATGCTCCCGCGCGCCACTCACACGCGCGGCCAGCGCGAGGCGGCCAAGGGCAAGCAAAGCGGCCGTACGCAGGAAATCCAGCGTCTGATCGGGCGTTCGCTGCGTTCGGTGGTCGACATGCGCAAGCTGGGCGAACGCCAGATCGTGCTCGATTGCGACGTCATCCAGGCGGATGGCGGCACCCGCACGGCGTCGATCAGCGGCGCCTGGGTTGCGCTGCGACTGGCGGTCGACGGCCTGATCAAGAAAGGTGCGCTGACCGACGATCCGATCGAGGGCAAGATCGCCGCGATCAGTTGCGGCATCCATCAGGGCACGCCGGTGCTCGACCTCGATTACATCGAGGACAGCGCCGCCGATGCCGACGCCAACTTCGTGCTTATCGAAGGCGGCAAGATCGCCGAGGTGCAAGCAACTGCCGAAGGCGCGACCTACGACGAGGAAAGCCTTTTGCGGCTGTTGCGCCTGGCCCAGATCGGCTGCGCGCAGGTGTTCAAGGCGCAGGAGAGCGCCACTCGATGAGACGTATCGGATCGGGCACACTGGTGATTGCCACGCACAACGCGGGCAAGCTCAAGGAAATCGGTGCCCTGCTCGATCCGTACGGCGTGAAGTGCATCTCGGCCGGCGCGCTCGGCCTGCCCGAACCTGCCGAGACCGGCACCACATTCGTTCAGAACGCGATGATCAAGGCGCGCGCCGCAGCCGATGCATCGGGTCTGGCCGCGTTGGCCGATGACAGCGGGCTGTCGGTCGCCGCGCTCGACGGGCGCCCCGGGGTCTACACCGCTGACTGGGCCGAGCGGCAGTGGTTCGAAGGCGACCCGGGCCGGGACTGGTACATGGCAATGGGCAAAGTCGAAGGCCTGCTCGCTGCTCAGGGTGCCGGAGCGCCGCGCGACGCGTGGTTTTCGTGCGTCCTCGCCATTGCGTGGCCCGACGGCGAGAGCGCGGTCTACGAAGGCCGGGTCGATGGTTCGCTGACATGGCCGCCGCGCGGGACTCTCGGGTTCGGCTACGATCCGGTGTTCGTGCCACGGGGACACGACGCCACCTTTGCCGAGCTCGATCCAGATGAAAAGCACCGCATCAGCCACCGCGCCGATGCTTTTGCAAAGCTGGTGGCTGAGCAGTTCGGCAGTTAGCCGATGGTCTCGCCCACGATGTTCCCGGCGGGGGAGTAGCGGCACACCAGCACATCGTTGACCGCCCCCTTGGCCACCGCGCATCCGACTTCCTGGGTACGTGGCCAGATCAGCTGCGTGTAATGGCCGACATCGGCCCAGTTGCCGGTGCGGCTCACTTGCGGAAATGTGCCAGCACGGAACTTGTCGCGCTCGGCCACGAAGCCGGCGGATCATGTCCTCGGCACTGTAATAGCCGGCGGTGCCCATCCACAGGTTCTCGCCCATCCAGTGGCGCTGGTCGCCATTGGCGTGTTCGAGGTTGCCCTTGCGGGCGAGTACCTGGGCCCACGAACTGGCGTCTTGCGCCAGGCGGTTCGACCAGCGCAACCGGGCGGACCCCATGCGGTCGCGTTCGAGATTGTGCGCGGCCAGCAGGCGCTCGGCAAAGCCGTTGGTTCGCCCCTGCGCTTCCGCAGAGTGCGACAACAGCGCAAAACCCAGTATGGCGAGACCTGCCAGCAGTGCAGGAATGATGCGACCCAACCCCATGGATCGCTGTGCTATCCTGTCACCAGTTAACCGATTCTGAAGGATGCGCTCAACACGCCATGGCCCGCGCGCTTTACATTCACTGGCCGTTTTGCGCGCGCAAATGCCCGTATTGCGACTTCAACAGCCATGTCCGCGAGACCGTGGACCACGCGCTGTGGCAGGAAGCGTTGATCGCCGACCTTCGGCACGAGGCATCACTGGCAGCGGGCGAACCGCTCGAGTCCGTGTTCTTTGGCGGCGGCACGCCCAGCCTGATGCCTCCCCGCCTGGTTGCCCGGCTGCTGGCCGAGGCCGAGCGGTTGTGGGGTTTTGCCCCTGACGTCGAGATCACGCTGGAAGCCAATCCCTCGTCGGTCGAGGCCGACAAATTCGCCGGACTGGCTGCGGCAGGGGTCAACCGGGTTTCGCTGGGATTGCAATCGCTCGACGACGGCGCGCTCCGGTTCCTCGGGCGACTGCATAATTCCACTGAGGCGCTGGCCGCCCTGAAGGTCGCGCAAACGCACTTCAGGCGGGTCAATGCAGATCTCATCTACGCCCGCCCCGGCCAGACCGAGGCCGATTGGCAGAGCGAACTGCAGCGCGCGCTCGATCTGGGGACCGGGCACTTGTCGCTGTATCAGTTGACGATCGAGCCGGGCACGCGTTTCGCCACCGATGTGCGGCAGGGATCGTTCACTCCGCTGGCTGACGATCCTGCTGCGGACCTGTTCGCGCTGACGCGCGAGATGACCGCCGCGGCCGGGATCCCCGCGTACGAAATTTCCAATCATGCGCGGCCGGGAGAAGAGAGCCGTCACAATCTCGCCTATTGGCGCTACCAGGATTACATCGGCATCGGACCCGGTGCGCACGGTCGACGCGGCGGGCGGGCGACTGTGCGCCACAAGAAGCCCGAGAACTGGCTGGCGGCGGTCGCTGAACACCTTCACGGAATCGCCGAAGACCGACCGCTCCCGGCCAACGAGCAAGCATCCGAGGCGCTGCTGATGGGGTTGCGGCTGGCCGAAGGCGTCGATCTGGCCACGCTGTCGCGCCGCTTCGACATTCCCGCCGACGAGCTGATCGACCAGCAACGGCTGCACTTTTACCAGTCGCTGGGACTTGTTCGCCGCGATGGTGGCCGGATCATCGTCGCCGATTCCGGCATGCCGCTGCTCGATGCATTGCTGGGCGAACTGGTCGCGCAAAGCCTGGTCGACGCGTGAGCAAGGCCGATCTGCTCGAAGCATGGGGCGACCACTTGCGAGACGGGCGCCGCCGATCGCCGCACACGGTACGCGCTTACCTGGCGACGGCTGATCGCTTGCTCAGCGCGCTCGGTATCCAGAACTGGCCGCAAGTCGCCGCCCTCGACAGCCATGCGCTGCGCCGCCAGCTGGCCGGTCGAAGGGCGGAAGGCCTCGCCAATGCTTCGGCGGCTCGAGAACTGTCGGCGCTCAAGGGATTCATCGCATTTGCGCGTGCCCAGTCCGGCGCAGAACCTGTTTCGCCGCGAGTGCGCGGGCCGCGAATAAAAAAGGGCCTGCCCCGCCCGGTTACCCCGGACGAAGCGGTCAATCTGGCCGAGCTCGTCGGCGCGAGTGCGGCGGAGGACTGGATCGGCGAGCGCGATCGCGCGGTCCTCTTGTTGATGTACGGTGCGGGCCTGCGGATCGCTGAAGCGCTGTCGCTCACCGGCGGGGACGTGCCGCTGGGGGAAACACTGATGGTCACCGGCAAGGGCGGCAAGCAGCGGGTGGTGCCGCTGATCCCGTTGGTGCGCGCCGGGGTTGCCGAATACCTCGCGCGTTGCCCGTGGCCCATTGCCCCCGACATGCCGCTCTTTCGCGGGGCGAAAGGGGGCCCGCTCAGGCAGGGCGCGATACAGAAGGCAATGGCGAAGGCCCGCATCGCGCTGGGCTTGCCGACGACCGCAACCCCGCATGCGTTGCGCCACAGCTTCGCCACGCATCTGCTGAGCGCCGGGGCGGATTTGCGCAGCTTGCAGGAACTGCTCGGCCACGCCAGCCTGGGGTCGACGCAAATCTACACGCGGGTCGACGCGGCAACGATGCTCGACACCTATCGCCGGGCGCACCCGCGCGAAAATTAGTCGCTTGTCGCCGCGGGGGATGCGCGCGGTTTCCAGGTCAGCACGCGCCAGACGTATCCAACCAGCGCCAGCCCGATCAATCCGAGGATCGCCCAGCCCATCACCGCTTCGTACTGCTTGAGATAGCGTGCCAGAACCGTCCCGCCGTAGATCAGCAGCGCGTTCCAGATCGCCGAACCCGCGGTGGTCAGCACGAGGAACTTCCACAGGCGCATATGCGCAAGCCCAGCGGGGAGCGAGATCAGAGTCCGCATGAACGGGCTGAACCGCAGGAAGAACACCACCCACTGACCGTGGCTGTGAAAGAACCGGCTGGCCGCTTCCATGTGCTCGAAATCGATCGTCAACCAGCGGCCCCAGCGGTCGATGAACGGCTTCGTGCGCTCGTAGCCCCAGTGGTCTCCGATCCAGTACCAGGCATAGTTGCCCGCCACCGTGCCCAGCGTTCCGGCGATCATCAGCGGCCAGAACGTCATGTCTCCGCGGGCGACCAGCACGCCGCCGATGCCCATGATCACTTCGGACGGAATCGGCGGAAAAATGTTTTCGAGCGCCATCAGCACGAAGATACCGAGATAACCTCCGCGCGCGATCGCTTCGATGATCAGGCTATGCATGGGTGGGTAACGGGCCGCAGCCCGATTGGTTCAGCGTGCCAGACGACCTTCGATCGCATCCCAGATTCGCGCTGCGGTGTCGGTACCGTTGAAACGGTCGATGGCCACAATGCCGGTGGGGCTGGTGACGTTGATTTCGGTCAGCCACTTGCCGCCGATCACGTCGATGCCGACGAAGATCAGGCCGAGCTCCTTCAGGCGCGGACCCATCGCGGCGCAGATTTCTTCCTCCCGCGGGGAAAGTTGCGTCGCTTCGGCACTTCCGCCGACGGCGAGGTTGGAGCGGAATTCCCCTTCACCCGGCTTTCGGTTGATCGCGCCGGTCACTTCGCCGTCGACCAGCACGATGCGCTTGTCGCCGCTCGCCACCTCGGGAAGGAAGGGCTGGACCATGTGCGGTTCGGGCCAGGTCTGGTTGAACACTTCGAACAGTGCCGAAAGATTGTCACCCTCTGCCGGCACGCGGAAAATCGCCTTGCCGCCGTTGCCGTGGATCGGCTTGACCACCACCGCGCCGTGAATGCGCTGGAACGCGCGGACTTCTTCGACCGAACGCGTCACCAGCGTCGGCGGCATGAACTCGCGGTAATCGAGCACCAGCACTTTTTCCGGCGCGTTGCGCACGCTTACCGGATTGTTGACCACCAGCGTCTCGTCCGCGATCCGTTCGAGCAAGTGCGTCGCGGTGATGTAGCCCATGTCGAACGGCGGGTCCTGCCGCATCAGGACAACGTCGATGTCGCGCCCCAGGTCGATCCTGCGCGGTTCGCCAACGCTGAAGTGATCGCCGGCCACCGGCTGCACCCGCACCGGGCGGGCATGGGCGATAAGGCGATCGTCGGCGTCGAGCGTCAGGCTGCCTACGTCGTAATGGAACAGCTCGTGGCCGCGCTTCTGCGCGCTCAGCATCAGCGCGAAACTGGAATCGCCGACGATGTTTATCGATTCGAGCGGGTCCATCTGGACCGCGACGCGCAAGGTCATTGATAATCCTTCAGGGCTGCCAGGCGTTGACGATGTGATGCGGCAGCCGCCCCGGCGCAAGCAGGATCACGTCGATCCGCATGTCCTCACCCTGCCGGGCATATTCATGAGCGACCGCTTCGGCGGCGGCAGCAACCCGGCGCAAGCGGTACTCGTCGATCGCGAGACCGAGTTCCTCGGCCCGCTTGCGCCATTTGACCTCGACGAAAGCCACCATGCCCGCGCGCCGCGCCACCAGGTCGATCTCACCCAGCGGCGTCTTGCGGCGTCGATCGAGGATCGACCAGCCCTTGGCGCGCAGGAACAGCTCGGCGGCAAGCTCTCCCTTGCGTCCTTCCCGCTCGGCGCGCTGGCGGCTCATTCGCCCGCTTCGCGCAGTTCGAGCGCGCGGGCGTAAAGCGCCCTGCGGTCGAGGCCGGTGGCCTTGGCGACCTGCCCGGCGGCTTGCGAAGGCTTGAGGGTGGCGAGCGCCTCAACCAGCATCGCTTCGGCATCGACCGCGGTGGCTGCGCGCTCGGAAGGCGGCGCAATCAGCAGGACGATCTCGCCCCGCGGGGGATGCGCCGCGTAGTGCGCCGCCAGTTCGGCCGGCGAACCGGTGCGGCATTCCTCGTGCAGCTTGGTCAGCTCGCGCGCGACGGCCACTTCGCGTCCCGGCAGCCGATCGCCGATGGCGGCCAGCGACTTGGCCAGTCGCGGCGCGGTTTCGTAGAAGATCAGGGTCGCGGGCACCGTCGCAAGCTCGGCCAGCACGTCGCCGCGCGCCTTGTCCTTGTTGGGCAGGAACCCTGCAAACATGAAACGATCGTTGGGCAGGCCCGACACCGTCAACCCCGCCACCACCGCGCAAGGCCCCGGTATCGTGACCACCGCGATGCCCGCGTCGCGCGCATCGCGCACCAGGCGATAGCCAGGGTCCGAGATGAGCGGCGTCCCGGCGTCGCTCACCAGAGCCACTGCCCGGGTGTGCAAGGCATCGAGCAACCGCACGCGATCGTGATCGCTTGCATGATCGTCGTAACGCCAAAGCGGTTTCGAGGCGCCGATATGCTTCATCAGCTTGCCGGTGACACGCGTATCCTCGCACGCGACCGCGTCGCAGGCGCGCAACACTTCGGCCGCGCGCAGGGTGATGTCGCCGAGATTGCCAATCGGCGTCGCGACGATGTAGAGGCCCGGGGACAAGGAAACGGATAAGGTCGCGGATGTTTGGTGGGACACGGCGAGCCTCATGAACCAGTGACGCGGGGAGCGGCAAGCATGAACGTTGCCAACACGGGCAGTAAGATCGATCGGCGCAAACTAATCGCGGTAGGCGCGGCGATGCTGTTGGCGGGGTGTAAGATCATTCCCGGCGGTGGTGGCGCGGCCAGCGGACCGGTCACCACCCCCTCGCCTACCCCCACCCCCATTTCCAGCGGCCTGCCCACCGATGGTGGCCGCCACCGGGTCGCGTTGCTGGTGCCGATGTCGGGCACCAACGGAGCGGTCGGCCAGTCGATCGCCAACGCGACGACCATGGCGCTGCTGGATACCAACGCCGACAATCTGCGCATCACGACATACGATACTGCGGGCGGCACGCGGGCCGCTGCCCAACGCGCGGTGGCCGAAGGCAACCAGTTGATCCTCGGCCCCCTGCTGTCGGAAGACGTCAGCCAGGCGCTGGCCGAAACGCGCCCGGCGAACGTGCCCTTGATTACGTTTTCGAACGACAGTTCCGTCGCCAGTCCCGACGTGTTCGTGATGGGACAGGCGCCCGAACAGTCGATCCAGCGGACCGTCGACTACGCACGCGCCCACGGCGGGTCGCGGTTCGCGGCGATCGTGCCGGAAGGCGAATACGGCCAGCGCGCGGCTGCCGCATTCCGCGCGTCGGTGGTCACCAACGGTGGCGCGGTCGCCGGCATCGAGACTTATGCACGCGGCAACACCTCGATCGTCAGCGCCGCGACCCGGCTGTCGCAAAAAGGCGGCTACGACACGGTATTGATCGCCGATGGCGCGCGCCTCGCCTCGCAAGCGGCGGGCGTACTCAGGCCGCGCGGCGGTGGCGCGGTCCAACTGCTCGGCACCGAGTTGTGGAGCGGTGAGAGCGAGATCACTCGCTCCGCCAGTCTGCGCGGCGCGTGGTTCTCGGCGATGTCCGATGCGCGCTTCAAGCGGTTCTCCGACAGCTACAAGGGCCGTTTCGGGGCCACGCCATACCGGGTTTCGACGCTCGGCTACGACGCGGTGCTGTTGGCGCTTCGGATTGCCAAGGACTGGAAGCCGGGCAAAAGCTTTCCGACTGCGAAGCTGCGCGACGAGGACGGGTTCCTCGGCCTCGACGGTGCGTTCCGGTTCGGCAGGAACGGCGTGGTCGAGCGCGCGATGGAAGTGCGCGAGGTTCGCAACGGCCAGGTCGTGATCGTCGAAGCGGCCCCCTCGCAGTTCGGCAGGTAGGCAGAGGCTGACGATAACTCGCCACGCTGCTTGAAGCGTGGCGAGCGCGCTGCCTATAGCCGTTCCCATGTCCGACGATCTGTTCGCCAATACGCCCGCATCGAGCGGCGACTACGACGCATCCTCGATCGAGGTGCTCGAAGGGCTTGAACCTGTCCGCCGCCGGCCGGGCATGTACATCGGCGGCACCGACGATCGCGCGCTGCACCACCTCGCCGCCGAAGTGCTGGACAACGCCATGGACGAGGCGGTCGCCGGCCATGCGAACCGCATCGAGGTGAGCCTCGAAGAAGGCAACCGGCTGACGATTGCGGACAACGGGCGCGGCATGCCGGTGGCCGAACATCCCAAGTTCCCGGGCAAGTCGACGCTCGAAGTGATCATGTCGATGTTGCATTCGGGCGGCAAGTTCTCCGGCAAAGCCTATGCCACCAGCGGGGGCCTGCACGGGGTGGGCGTCAGCGTGGTCAATGCGCTGTCGAGCCACACGCGGGTGGAAGTCGCGCGAGACCGGCAGCTTTACGCGCAGGAGTTCTCTCGCGGGGTTACGCAAGGCCCGCTGCAGGAACTGGGACCCACTCCGAACCGGCGCGGGACGACCGTCAGCTTTACGCCCGATACCGAGATTTTCGCCGACCGCGATTTCAGCGCCAAGCGATTGTTCAAGCTCGCCCGCTCGAAGGCTTACCTTTACGCCGGTGTGGAGATCCGCTGGAAGTGCGCCGCTTCGCTCGTCACTGACGATGTGCCGGCCGAGGCGGTGTTCAAGTTCCCGGGTGGGTTGTCCGATCACCTCGCCGAGCAGATCGCCGGGCGCGAGTGCGTCACCGCCCAGCCCTTCGCCGGGACGCAGGATTTCCCGGAAGAACAGGGCCGGGTCGAATGGGCGATCGCCTGGCCGCTGTGGTCCGACGGTTCCTATAGCTGGTATTGCAACACCGTTCCGACGCCCGACGGCGGCACTCACGAACAAGGCCTGCGCGCCGCGCTGACCAAGGGGCTGCGCGCGTTTGCCGATCTGATCGGGCAGAAAAAGGCCAAGGACCTGTCAGCGGATGACGTGATGACAGGCTCGGAGATCATGCTCAGCGTGTTCATCCGCGATCCGCAGTTCCAGAGCCAGACGAAGGACCGGCTGACCTCGCCGGAAGCGGCGCGCCTGGTCGAGAACGCGGTCCGCGACCACTTCGACCATTTCCTGACCGACAACATGGAGCGCGGCCGCGCGCTGCTCGGCTCGGTGATGGAGCGCATGGACGAGCGGCTCAAACGCAAGGCCGAACGCGAGATCAAGCGCAAGACGGCGACCAATTCCAAAAAGGTCCGCCTGCCCGGCAAACTGACCGACTGCACGGGCGAAGGAAAAGGCGAGACCGAGCTGTTCATCGTCGAAGGCGACAGCGCCGGCGGCAGCGCGAAACAGGCGCGCGACCGCAAGACCCAGGCGATCCTGCCCATCCGGGGCAAAATCCTCAACGTCGCCAGTGCCAGCGCCGACAAGATCCGCGCGAACAGCGAGATCGCCGACCTCAGCCTGGCGATGGGTTGCGGCACCCGGCGAGACTGCAACGCAGACCAGTTGCGCTACGATCGGATCGTCATCATGACCGACGCCGATGTCGACGGCGCGCATATTGCCACGCTGTTGATGACGTTCTTCTTCCAGGAAATGCCCGATGTGGTCCGGCGCGGTCACCTGTTTCTCGCCCAGCCTCCCCTTTATCGCCTCACGGCCGGCAAGGAGAGCGCCTATGCCCGCGACGACGCGCACCGCGCCGAGCTTGAGGCGACGACATTCAAGGGCAGGAAGGTCGACGTTTCGCGCTTCAAGGGTCTGGGTGAAATGAACCCGCAGCAATTGCGCGAAACGACGATGGCGCCTGCCTCGCGCAGCTTGATCCGCATCACCCTGCCACCCGAGCACGAGCAGCGGCACGCGATCAGCGAGCTGGTCGACCAGCTGATGGGCCGCAACCCGGAACACCGTTTCAACTTCATCCAAAACAACGCGGCCGAATTCGATCAGGGCCTCATCGATGCCTGACCGTCGGCTTTGGGTGGGGGCGAACTTGCGCACGCTCGCCGGCAATCGTCCGGTCCTGATCCTCTTGAGCATCAGCGCGGTGTTGCTGATCGTGTCGATCACCGCCGCGTTTCTGGCGATGGGCTCGCTCGCTCGCAGCAACGAGCGAGTCGAACACACACTCCGGGTCGAAGCCGCGATCAACCGCATGGTCAGCATCAACGAGCGGATCGAGACCTCGCGGCGCGGTTACCTGATTGCGCCTGACGCTTCCTTCGTCCGCATTCTTCAGCAGGCGCAAGGCGACCTCAAGGCGCAGCTCGACGAGGCCGAGCAGTTGGTGGCGGACAATTCCGAACAGGTGGCTCGGCTCAACGAAATCCGAAAATTGGAAGCTCGGCGAGGACCGATCGTCTCCGACACGATCCTCACTCCCCGTACTATCGCAGCGCAGGCCCAGGAGACCGGCCTGGCGCGGGAGCCGGGTGTGTTGATCGCGCGCCGTATTCGCGCGCTCGGCTATCTGATGGTCCAGACGGAGGAGAGCCTGCTGTTCACACGTAACCGGCAACAGCAGGCATCTCAGCAACAGTTTTACGTTCTTGGAGGCCTCGCAACCTTACTGCTGGTTGTTTCGCTGGTAGCGGTGATCTTCCTGATCCTGCGCTACAACCGCGAGCTCGCCCTGGCGCAGGCGGGCTTACGCGAAGCCAACGAGGGCCTGGAACAAGCTGTCGCCAACCGCACCGTCGAATTGACTCGCGCGAACTCGGAAATCCAGCGGTTCGCCTACATCGTCAGTCACGATCTTCGTTCGCCGCTGGTCAATGTGCTGGGCTTTACGTCCGAGCTCGACGAGGCACGCAAGACGATCCGCGCGTTCCTGGAAAACCTGTTTGCCAAGCACCCTGCCCTGCGTGACGATAACATCTGGCTGGCGGTCGACGAAGATCTGCCCGAGGCCCTCGATTTCATACGCAAATCGACCGAGAAGATGGATCGACTGATCAATTCGATCCTCGACCTGTCTCGCCAGGGGCGTCGCCAGCTCGCGCCTGTCAAACTTGATATGAACGCGCTTGTCGACGGTGTCGTCTCTTCACTGCACCAGCGTGCACAGGACGCAGGCGCCGAAGTGGTGGTTGAGCCGATACCCGATGTCACCACCGATCGGATCGCCCTGGAACAGATACTGTCCAACCTGGTGGAGAACGCGCTCAAATACTTGGCTCCAGGACGACCCGGTAGAGTCTCCGTGAGCGGCCGGCGCGCGGGCGAGTTCATCGAGATCGCGGTAAGCGACAACGGCCGCGGCATCGATCCGGTAGACCATGAGCGTGTGTTCGACCTGTTTCGCCGCGCAGGTGTTCAGGACCAGGCCGGAGAGGGCATCGGGCTCGCCAATGTTCGTGCGCTGGCCTACCGGCTAGGCGGCACAATCGCGCTCGAATCCGCACTTGACGAAGGCGCAGTCTTCACGCTTTCGTTGCCGGTACGATTTACTGCATTGGATACAGTTGCATGAATGCCCATCAACCTGTCGGAATCGTCATGATCGAGGACGACGAAGGCCATGCCCGCTTGATCGAGAAGAATATCCGTCGCGCGGGTATCTCGAACGACATTCGCCACTTCGTCGACGGCACCAGCGCGCTGGACTATCTGATGAACGCCCAGGACGGACCGGCACACAACGGGCCGTGCCTGGTGCTGCTCGATCTCAACCTCCCCGACATGAGCGGGACGAGCATCCTTGAGAAGATCAAGGGCGACGAAAAGCTTCATCGCACGCCTGTCGTGGTGCTGACGACCACCGATGACAAGGTCGAGATCCAGCGGTGCTATGATCTGGGCTGCAACGTCTACATCACCAAGCCGGTGAACTATGAAAGTTTTGCCGACGCGATCCGCCAGCTGGGCCTGTTCCTGTCGGTGATTCAGGTGCCCGAGGTAGACTGATAATACCCGCGCCGCGGATCCTTTATGTCGATGACGACGACGGCCTTCGCCGTCTGGCTCAACGTGCGCTCGGCCGACGCGGGTTCACCGTGGAAGTGGCCGATGGTGCGGAGGCGGGGCTCGCCCGGTTGCGCGAGGAAAACTTCGACCTGGTAGCGGTGGATCACTCGATGCCGGGCAAGAGCGGGCTCGAGATGCTCGCCGACATCGTCGCGATGAAGGATCATCCGCCGGTGGTGTTCGTAACCGGCAACGACGATACCGCCATCGCGGTCAGGGCAATTCATGCCGGCGCGCTCGACTTTGTGGTGAAGACCGTGGGCGACAGCTTCTTCGATGTGCTCGATGGTCGCTTTCGGCAGGCGTTGTCGCGCGACAAGCTCGAGCGCGACAAACGCGCGGCCGAACACGATCTGCGGCTGGCCAACGAACGGCTCGAACTGTTGGTGCGGGAGGTTCACCACCGGGTTTCCAACAGCCTGCAAATGGTTCTCAGCTTCGTCGCGATGCAGTCCAAGCAGTCGAACGAACCAGTGGTCCGCTCGGCGCTCGATGACATCCAGAACCGGATCAAGGCGATCAGCAAGGTTCACCAGAGGCTGTATACCCGTGGTAATCTGACCTCGATCGATCTGGACGCCTATCTCTCCAACCTGATCGATGATTTGCGTGACAGCATTCCCGGATCGGTGACCATCGAGCTGACGAGTGAACCGACGGTGGTTTCACCCGACACCGGCGTATCAGTGGGCGTGATCGTCAACGAACTGGTGAGCAATGCCGCGAAATACGCTTTTCGCGCCGGTCAAACCGGCCGCATCGGCGTCATACTGACATCGAACGACAGCGGCGGGTTTGCGATCACGGTGGAGGATGATGGCAACGGGATGGCGGTCGGGGACGGACCTACTGGCACCGGCCTCGGCACCCGGATCGTCGATGCCGTCGCGCGCAGCCTTGGCAGCAAGGCGCAGGTGCTCGAACGTGACAAGGGCACCGCGATCTGCGTGAGCGTCAAGCAGTCGCGGCCTGCCGAATAGCGCCTGGCGGCAAATAGCGTTCGGCCCACACCGCGATCACCGACGCCGCGAAGTCGGCATCCTGCTGACGCAGCAAAAGATGATCCGCACCGGCCAGGCTGACGAAGCTCTTGGGATGCTTGGCCGCTTCAAACAACTGGGCGGCGTTGTCGATACCGACCAGTTGATCGGTCGGGGAGTGCAGCAGCATCAGCGGACGGCCCAGTTCTCCCACTTCGCCCGCCAGATCGATGCCCCGCAGGTTCTCGATGAACTGGCGGGTGATGGTGAACGGCCGGCCGCCGATCGTGACGCAGCCCTCGCCATCGCGCTCGATAGCGGCAAGATCCCCGTGAACCTGGTGGAGCACGTGCTCGACGCTCGCCGGAGCGCCGATCGTGGCAACCGCCGCCACGCCCTCGACGTCGCTCGCCGCGGCGAGCACCGCTGCGCCGCCCAGGCTGTGGCCCACCAGCAGCACACCCGTGCCGAAGCGATCAATCAGCCAACGCGTCGCGGCCGTCACATCGGCGACATCGGCCGGGAAACTGTCAGCCCCGAAGTCACCCTCGCTATCGCCCAGTCCTGCAAAATCGAACCGCAGACAGGCGATCCCGCGGTCCGATAATTCTCGGCTGACCGCCACTGCCGCTTTGCTCTGCCGCGTGCAGGTAAAGCAATGCGCAAACAGCGCGGCCCCAAGCGGATCGCTGATCGGGCAGTTCGAGCGTGGCGGCCAGTGTCGGACCGCCCGCGCGGGTGATGCGGATAGATTCGCTGGGCACCCCGGAGCCACTGGCACAAATCGCGCCGCAAAGTCAGTCGCATATTGTGCAGCAGGCCCCGGATCGGCAGACGGGCGCGGAGGGAGAACAATCGATGATAGTCCGCTTCGCCGTGCCGATCGCATTGCTTGCCGCACCGCTTGCGGCGGCCCCGCCGGTCATACCTGCGCCTGCCGCGGTGGAGCCGCAACCGTTGCAAGATGCAGCAGAAGGGATCGTCTCGGTCCTGATGAATGAAAAGCCCGCCGCCGAAGTCTTCTCGCCCGAATTCCTCGCAGCGGTGCCGGCTGACAAGCTCGCGGGGCTGGTCGGACAGATCGCGGCGCAGTTTGGCCCGCTCGAAGGATTGGACAGTGTGACCGCCGCGGGCGCTGCGAAGGGCGTAATCGGGCTGCGGTTCGCTCACGCGGTCTACAGCGGACCGTTTGTGATCGGCCCTGACGGAAAGGTGATCAATCTCCTGATCAACGACTATCGGATGCGTGACGACGGGCTTGCGATGATCGAGCGCGATCTCGCCGCCCTGCCGGGCGCCGTCGGCGCGTTTTACGGACCGCTCGATGGCAACACCCCGTCGCTCGCGGTCAACGCCGATCGCCAGTTCGCGCTGGGATCCAGTTTCAAGCTCTATGTCCTCGCCACACTCGCGAAGCAGATCGAGCGCGGGACGAGGCACTGGGACGACATCGTCCGGATCGACGATCAGCGCTCTCTCCCGAGTGGGCAAATGCAGGACTGGCCCAGGAACGCTCCGGTCACCCTGCAAACCCTGGCGACGATGATGATTTCGATCAGCGACAACACCGCGACCGATCAGTTGATCCACTTGCTCGGACGCGACGCCATTGGCGCGGAACTGCGTGGCAGCGGCAATTCGGCGCCCGATCGCACCTTGCCGTTCCTGACCACACGCGAAGCATTCGCGCTAAAGGCCGATCAAGCGCGCGGGGCCAAGTATGGCGCACTGCCAGAAAAGGATCAGGCAGGTGCGATCGAGGCTCTGGCGCAGGAAATCGCCCGCGATCCCGCGCACATCGCCGTGCCGGCGTTTACCGCGCCGACGATGATCGACAGCATCGAGTGGTTCGCCAGTGCGCAGGACTTGCGTAAGCTGTTGGCTGAGATCGCTGCGCTCAAGGATCCAACCGCTCGCGAGATACTGGCGGTGAGCCCCTCGATCGTGCCGGCGCGGCGCAAGGACTTTGCCTACGCCGGCTTCAAGGGCGGCAGCGAACCGGGAGTGCTCAACCTGACGTGGCTGCTCCAGAAACCGGAGGGTGCCTGGTGGATTCTGACGATGAGCTGGAACAATCCGGATGCTGCAGTCGAAACCAAGTCGTTCGAATTGCTCTCGCAACGCATCCTGGCCTTGCCCTGAGCCGCCAAGCCGCTTACCGCTTACGTAAAGTGGCAAAAGGAAAACCGGGTATGGTGGATCGTTTCGAGGGTACGAGCGATTATATCGCGACCGAGGATCTGAAGGTCGCAGTGAACGCTGCCGTCACTCTCCGCCGGCCGCTGCTCGTCAAGGGTGAACCAGGCACCGGCAAGACCGTGCTCGCATACGAGATCGCCAAGGCGATCGATGCGCCGCTGATCGAATGGAACGTCAAGTCGACCACCAAGGCGCACCAGGGCCTCTATGAGTACGACGCCGTCGCGCGGCTGCGCGATGGCCAACTCGGCGACGAGCGGGTCCACGACATCCGCAACTACATCAAGCGCGGCAAGCTGTGGGATGCGTTCACGTCCCCTCAGCTCCCGGTCCTGCTGATCGACGAGATCGACAAGGCCGATATCGAGTTTCCCAACGACCTGTTGCAGGAACTCGATCGCATGCGGTTCGATGTTTACGAAACCCAAGAGACGATTGCCGCGCAGGAGCGCCCGATCGTGGTGATCACTTCCAACAACGAAAAGGAACTGCCCGACGCATTTTTGCGCCGCTGTTTCTTCCACTACATCAAGTTTCCCGACCGCGACACGATGCGCGACATCATCGAGGTCCACTACCCCGGCATCCAGAAAATCCTGGTGACCAAGGCGATGGACGTATTCTACGAGATCCGCGACGTGCCGGGTCTGAAGAAGAAGCCTTCTACCAGCGAATTGCTCGACTGGCTGAAGCTGCTGCTCAACGAGGACATGCCGCTGGAGGTCCTGCAGGACCGCGACCCGTCAAAAGCGATCCCGCCGCTGCACGGCGCGCTGCTCAAGAACGAGCAGGACGTGATGCTGTTCGAACGCCTCGCCTTCATGGCGCGGCGGCAGGGGGCCTGACGCGCGATGATGCGCGCCGGCTGGAACAGCTGGCGGGCCTGCCTCTTGTGGGGCATCGCGACTGTGATCGTGTCGCAGAGCTTCGGCCTGTTCATGCCTGCAACGCTGGCTCATCCGATCCCCGGCGCGTCGATAGCCAATCCCGTCCTGGCGTTCGAATTCGCCCGCACCCCCGCTCACCTCGATGCGGTGTTCGGCCTGGCAGGCGACCCACTGCGCGCCGGGCGCATCACGGGAATGATGAAAGGCAACCTGTTCGATTACCTGTTCATGGTCGTCTACGGATCGTTCGTGCTTGCGTTCTTCGGCGCGGTCGCGCGCGATAGCGGCAACGGCCGCTGGTGGCTGGCCGGCTGGCTCGGCCCGTTAGCCGGGGCGGCCGATGCGGTCGAGAACGCATTCCTGCTGTCGATCAACGCTGACATGGCGACCCCCGGGCCCGAGCTTGCACTGCTGGCCTATCCGGTCTGGACCAAGTTTATTGCGCTCGCGATGGCTTGCGGGTTCGCAGCGTGGGCGCTCGCACGTCGACGTGCGTGGCTTCCCGCCGCGCTTTGCGCGCCGCCTGTGCTGGCAATCTGGTTCGGGCTCGCTGACCCCTTCCGATGGGGCGAGAACGCGGTCTCTACGATCGTGCTCGCATGGCTCGCAATGCTGGGTTGGGCTGCCTGGCGCGTATGGCACGATTTTCGCGCCTCCCGGTCTCAATCTTGATCTTCGGGATACGAAGTCCTTGCCTGCTCTCCCCTGAATTGGGTAGTCGAAAACTAACGGGATGGATGGGCCGAACAAGGAAGCGGGATGACTGAAGGGCGCAAGGACGACCGCCAATCGGTGGAGGTCTGGGGCCACTACCGGACGCCGAACGGGCTCAAGCGCGACGTACCGATCAAGGATCTGTCCGAAACCGGCTGCCGGTTCTTCGACAAGTTTTCCAGCCTGATGGGAGGCACGGAAATCACCCTGCGGATCGAGACTCTCGGTCCCTTCCCGGCGGTCGTGCGTTGGCAGGAGGGCGGATACGTGGGCGCCGAATTCCAGCACCGATTGTACGGCCCCACGTTCGATCACATCGTGTTGCGGCTCAGCGGCAAGGCCTGACCAGCCACAGGGAAGCCGATCAGAGCACGTACGCCAGCTCGAAATCGCCCCACCGGCGGCCGTTGATCACTACCGGCACATAAACGTTGCGCACGATCTCGTAAGTCCGCCCGTCGCCTTCCTGGCGATAGACCGCCATCATGTAGGGCGCGGTACTCGCCTTGGCCTTACGGTCGATCGCGTCGAGCAGGATGCGGCCGTTGCGGCAGTACTTGGTGTCGTGCGCCAGATCGCCGGTCGGCGCGCGAGACCGGTCGGTGATATGGGTCGGCAGGAAGCCCTGCATGTCGGCCTGGCTGCACATCTTCACCGGGCCGCCTTCGGCCACCACCCGGTCGTTGACGGGGCGCCAGTTGGCATCCGCCCAGTCGCTCACCGCGTTGCGGAAGCGCTTGGGGTTGCTGCCCGGCACTTCGCGGTAGTTGGTATCGAACAGCTCGTCGGCCGACAGCTTGCGCTCGGCGATTGCCGCTTCGGCACGCTCGACGATCTCGCGGGCAAAACCTTGCGCCTTGTCGACCATCACACTGTCCGCCGGCGAAAGACCCGCCTTGACGAGTTCATCGAACATCGCGCTGGCGGTCAGTTCAAGTTCCTCGATCCGGGTATGGGCGGTCGACAGCCTGGTTTCGTTGTCGATCGCCGCACGGTCGAAGGAATCGAGCACCGTCTGCACGGCGTGGACGTGATTGCTGATGGTCGCGGTAGCGCGGGTGATCTGGTCGTTCTGGCCATCGACCTCGACGATCAGTTCGTTGACCGAACGCATCGTGTGATGGATCTGCCCGACCGAGGCCTTGGCAGTGCCGCTTTCCTTGGCGCCGCGCTCGATCTTGGCGATCACTTCGTCGGCCTCGGAGCCGAGCGTATCGATCGTGCGGCCGATTTCCTCGGTCGCGCGGCGGGTGTCGTTGGCCAGGCTCTTCACCTCACTCGCGACGACCGCGAACGTACGCCCGGCATCCCCTGCCCGCATTGCCTCGATCGTCGCGTTGAGCGCGAGGATGTTCGTCGTCTCGGCGATCTGTTCGATTTCCTGCGCGCTGCGGCGAACTTGCGCCATCGCTGCGGCGAAACCTGTGACGTGGCTGGTCAGCGTTTCGACCAATTCGAGCAGCCCGGTGATCTGGTCGAGCGAAGACTGGATCAGGCTCGACCCCTCTCCCAGTCGTTCGATCGCACGCTCGGACAGCAGGCGTGCTTCGTCGCTCGCCTGCGCCACCTTCATCTGGTCGGTTTCGAGCCCGGCGACGGTTTCCTGCAACGCGGAGTGCTCCGCGCGCAGGTTTTCACTCGACACCATTACCGCATGGATGATGCCCGCGACATCGGTGCATCCGACGGTGACCTCGCCGCAGCTGGCCGAAATGCGATCGATGCCGTTGCCGCTGCCGGCAACGCTTATTGCGCTAAGTTCCATGCCGCCCCATGCGTCCCTTTGTTCGTTTCGCAGGCGGCTTAGCTGCTGCATGGTTAGTGAAGGTTTAAGCCCCTGATGGATTTGCCTGCACGCGGCCGTTCGCAACACACGCGTTTCGCGGCCGCCCGCCGGCACCTCGAGCAGTTCGCGCCCCGGCCCGGCTGGCGAGCCTGGTCCTACGAATTCGCATTGTTCGTGTTCAAGCAGGGATGGGCCTGCCTGTTCGGAGCGCTGATGCTGCTCCTGCTATTGGCGACGCATCTGTTCTATCCCGCCGGGGCCCCGCTTGCCCGTTACGATTTCGTGACCCTGGCCGCGCTCGCGATCCAGCTTGGCATGATCGCCTCGCGACTCGAGACTCTTGACGAAGCCAAAGTCATTCTCGCCTTTCATCTGGTTGGAACGGTGATGGAGTTGTTCAAGACCGCCAGCGGATCATGGATATACCCCGAGGCAAGCCTGCTCAGGATCGGCGGCGTGCCTCTGTTCTCGGGCTTCATGTACGCCGCGGTCGGTAGCTACATCGCGCGCGTGTGGCGGATATTCGACTTCAAATATTCCGGATACCCGCCCCGCTGGACCAGCTGGGTTGTCGCAGTCGCGATTTACGTGAATTTCTTTTCGCATCATTGGCTGCCCGACCTTCGCATTCTGCTGTTCGCGACGCTTGCGATCCTGTTCGCGCGGACCCGGGTATGGTTCACCGTTTGGCGCACACCCCGATGGATGCCGTTGCTGCTCGGCTGGCTGCTGGTGGCGGGCTTCATCTGGCTGGCCGAAAACCTGGCGACATTCGCGCATGCCTGGAACTATCCCGACCAAGCCAGTGGCTGGCACATGGTATCGCCGATGAAGCTGGGTGCCTGGTATCTGCTGATGTACATCAGTTTCGTGCTGGTGAGCGCAGTCTCTCCGATCCGCGAACCGGCCAGGGAACTGGGCCGTGAGAAGGCCCGGGACTGAAACTCGCTCGTCCATGCGTATCGTGCTGGCGCCGGGTTCAGGGTTTGGGTATGGTGCCCCATGTTCTTCAACTTCGTCGACGAGCTGCGCGCCGCCGGTATTCCGGCCAGCTTCAAGGAGCACCTCACACTGCTCGAGGCGCTCGAAAAGGACGTGATCGAACAAACACCCGAAGCGTTTTACTACCTGTCGCGCGCCACCTTCGTGAAGGACGAAGGCCTGATCGACCGGTTCGACCAGGTATTCCAGAAGGTTTTCAAGGGCGTTCTGAGTGATTACGGCCAGAAGCAGGTCGACATTCCGGAAGACTGGCTGAAGGCCATCGCCGAGAAGTTCCTCACGCCCGAAGAGATGGAGGCGATCAAGTCGCTAGGTTCGTGGGACGAGATCATGGAGACGCTCAAGCAGCGGCTCGAGGAACAGGAAAAGCGCCATCAGGGCGGCAACAAGTGGATCGGCACCGGCGGCACGAGCCCGTTCGGCAACGGCGGCTACAATCCCGAAGGGGTCCGCATCGGCGGCGAGAGCAAGCACAAGCGCGCCTTGAAGGTATGGGAAAAGCGCGAATTCAAGAACCTCGACAACACCCGCGAGCTGGGCACACGCAACATCAAGATGGCGATGCGCCGCCTGCGCCGCTTCGCGCGCGACGGGGCAGCCGACGAACTCGACATCGACGCGACCATCGAAGGCACCGCCAAGCAGGGGTGGCTCGACATCCACATGCGGCCCGAGCGCCACAATGCGGTGAAACTGCTGTTGTTTCTCGACGTCGGCGGATCGATGGACCCGTTCATCAAGCTGGTCGAGGAACTGTTCAGCGCGGCCACTGCCGAATTCAAGAACCTGGAATTCTTCTACTTCCACAACTGCCTTTACGAAGGCGTTTGGAAGGACAACCGCCGCCGCTGGGCGGAGCGGACCAAGACCTGGGATCTGCTTCACAAGTACGGGCACGATTACAAGATCGTGTTCGTCGGCGACGCGGCGATGAGCCCGTACGAGATCACGCACCCCGGTGGCAGCGTCGAGCACATGAACGAGGAAGCCGGCGCGACCTGGCTTGCACCGCGTGACCAACACCTATCCCGCGACCGTGTGGCTGAACCCTGTGCCCGAGCAGCAGTGGGGTTATTCGCAATCGACCAAGCTGATCAAGAGCCTGGTCAACGACCGGATGTACCCGCTGACCCTCGATGGGCTTGACGATGCCATGCGCGAGTTGAGCCGCAAGCAGGGTTGAGATACGTTTGCGCAGGAGGAGTCGGTGCCATGCGGTCGATCATTCTGCCTTTTTGCTTCGTCGCTTTGACCGGCGCAGTGCCGGCACCGCAGGTTGCGCCGAACAAGTCGGCGATGATGCCGGGCTACACCGTGCCGCCGCAACGCTGGACGAGCGTGGAAGAGGCGATGGCCTCGCAAAATTGCCAGGATCGCATCCAGCAGGTGCGCGATGCCTCGGGCCAGCCCGCGCTCGACAAGACACCGGGCGCGCCCGACGAAGGCTACATGATCAACGCGGTCGACATGCGCTTGGATGGCTGCGCCGTGATGCAGATGAAGGGCAACGTGAACGACTTGCGCCCGCTGCCCACTCCGAGCGGTGCGGCCCGGCTACAGCCGGCTCGCTGACAGCTTAACGATTGACGTAGCGCGGCGCGCGGTTGCCGATTAAAGGCCGCGCCCGATGGACACCCAGCTTCTCGTCATCTGCGTCCTGACGTTCGGGATCAACCTGATCGGCACGCTCGCCTATGCGGCGCGAATCGCCGGGGTGCGCACGCGGCGCATCGCGATGAGCTTTGCACTGTTCAACGTGCTGGTGCTGGTGAGCCGTACCGCAAACGGTTTCCTGGGTCCGTTCCTCGCCAAGCGCATCGAGAGCCGGCTCATCACCGGCGGCGGTCATGCGCTGGCGGATGATTTTCGCATGGTGCTCGGCAGCGCATCGCTGGCGGTGTTCATCGGCATCCTGCTGGTGCCGACCGGACAGCGCCTGTTCGCGCGCGCGATCGGGCATTTCCAGCGCCACCGCTCGACCGGCAAGCTGATTCTCCGCTCGGCCACGCCCTCAGGCTTGCGCACGGTGCGCGAGGAAGTCTCGTTGCCGGCGCGTGGCCACCTCAAGGCACTGAGAAAGCCGCTCGGCGTTTCGTGGACCGTGCTTGTGGGCAACGCGATGGCGCAGGCGCTGCTGACGGTTGGCGTGGTCGCTTCGCTCTATGCTGGATATCTTGCGCCCGAATTCCGGGTCACCGCGAGCCAGCTGTCGGCGGTGATCAACGGATTCGCCACGATCCTTTTGTTCGCGCTGATCGATCCGCAGCTATCGGTGATGACCGACGACGTGGTCGAAGGCCGGATCGACGAGCCGCTGTTCCGCCGCACGATCGTGTGGATCTCGTTCAGCCGCCTGGTCGGCACGCTGATCGCGCAGTTCTTCTTCGTGCCCGCCGCCGCGCTGGTCGCGTGGATCGCGGTGCATGCCTAGGTTTTCTGGTCCAACTCCTCGTTGAGGCGCAGACTGCAGCGCCAGAAGAAAAACGCCGGGATCAGGCTCATGAGGCTGGCCGCGTAGAGAACGTAGCGCACGCTGTCTTCACCGAAGCTGGGCTTGATCGCATCGGACAGCATGCCGAACGCGAGCGGCCCGAGGCCAAGGCCGATGAGGTTCTGGAAGAACAGCAGCACCGCCGATGCCATCGCCCGCGATTGCGGTGAAGTGAGGCCCTGCACGCTCGAGTAGGTCGGCCCATAGTATAGCGAGCCGAGGAAGGTGGGCACGAACAGCAGGAACAGCGCCGCCCGCCAGTCGGCCATCGAATAGCCCAGGATCGCGGTGGGAGCGACCAGCAACATGCCCCAGGCAGCAGCGGTCAGCACGTGCTTGCGGTTGGTGTGGCCGAAACGGTCAGCGATCTTGCCGCTCATCCACGTGCCCAAAATACCGCCCGCGCCGTTGACGATGCCGAAGTAAAGCCCGACCTCGCCCGGTGACAGGCCATACGTCCGCTGGAAGAAGATCGTCGCCCAGGTCGCCTTGCCATAGCTCAGGAATGCGGCGAACGAGGCCGCGGCCAGCAGCAGCACCATCGCCTTGCTGCCGAAGATCGGCGAACTTGAGCGAATGCGCCTGGTCATTCGTGCAATCGCTCGAACAGATTGCCGCTGAGCGTGGCGGGCGGCAACGGATGGGGGAAACTTCGCCAAATGGCGGTGCGTGGATCTTTGAGCACCAGCAACACGACCAGCGCCATCGCCAGTCCCGGCAGCCCGACGATCATGAACGCGTGGCGCCAGCCCAGCGCATCGACCAGCAGGCCCGCCGATGATCATGCCCAGCACCGTGCCGACTGGAATGCCCGAGTGCGTAAAACCCCAGCGCGGAGGCGCGCCGCTCCTTGGGCACCAAGTCGCTGATCAGCGAATGCGCGGCCGGGGTACAGCCCGCCTCGCCCACCCCGACGCCGACGCGCGCGAGCAGCAGTTGGCCGAAGTTCTGCGCCAGCCCGCACAGCGCGGTCATGCCGCACCAGATCGCCAGCGCAGCCGCGATCAGCCGCGGTCGGTTGGTGCTCGGCCTGTCGGCATAGCGGGCGATCGGCAGGCCGAGCACGGTGTAGAACAGCGCGAAAGCGATGCCCGTCATCAGGCCGATCTGCGTGTCGCTGAGGTGCAGATCCTTGGCGATTGGTTCGGCCAGGATGTTGACGATCTGCCGATCGATGAAATTGAAGATGTAGACGATCAGCAGGATCCACAGCGTTGCTGTGACCCCGCGCCGCCCGGCTTCTGCTGCCGGCGCGCTTGCCATCAGATTTCCTCTCGACCGCGACGCTCATGCGTCGTCTTGCACCGACGGTCGATCAGGCTGACGCGGACGTCAAGCGCGAAAACGCCTAATACAGCAGCAAGTCAGCGACTTCTTCGCGCCAGCGGGCCTCATCCGCGCCGGCCAGCGTATCGAGATCGAACGGCTCCGCGCATTCGTCGTCGACCCATTCGCGCAGCGCGGGCCCACCGTTGATGACGTCGATCGCCACGCGGTCGAATTCGTACTCGTAGGCAAAATCGCGCCATAAGTCGTATTCGGGGTGCAGCCGCCGGATCGCCTTGAACGCCAGCGCCTGCAGCCGCCAGGGGCGGAACGCATCGTGATCGTAGAAATCGTGCTCGGCATGGATCATCAACCCGCTGCACAGTTGCCTGGCGTGCTTGTGAAAGGTCGGTTCGAAATAGCACGGACGGATCGCACAACCCGCGAGCCACCCTGGCGCGATGCGGCGCATCTCGCCGAGGATCTCAGCCGAATCGAGGTCTGGCGCGCCGAACAGCACTTCGAGCGGGCGGGTGGTGCCGCGCGCCTCGGACAAGTTGGTGCCTTCAAGCATGACCGTGCCGGCATAGGCGCGCGCCATATTGATGCTCGCCGCATTGGGGCTGGGATTGATCCACACGCGATCGTCGGGCCATCCGAAGCCAGGTCCCGCCTCAGGCAGCCAGTGATGCATGTCGATCACCCGATAATCGACGTCGAGGTTGAAGTGGCGGATAAACCAATGGCCCATCTCGCCCATGGTCAGCCCGTGGCGCATCGGCATCGGTGCGGCGCCGACGAAGCTCTCTTGTCCCGGAAGCAACAAGGTGCCTTCGATCGGCCGACCGGCCGGGTTGGGCCGATCGAGCACCCAAACCGTCTTGCCCGTCTTCGATGCCGCCTTGAGCAGGTAGAGCAGCGTGGTGACGAAGGTGTAGATGCGGCAGCCGAGATCCTGCAGGTCGAACAGGAACACGTCCGCCGTGCTCATCATCTGCCCGGTGGGTTTGCGGACTTCGCCGTAAAGACTGAAAACCGGGATGCCGTATGCCGGGTCAACCTCGTCGGAGGTTTCGACCATGTTGTCCTGCTTGTCGCCCTTGAGCCCGTGCTGTGGCCCAAAGGCACTGCTGACATTGATTCCGGCAGCGATCAGCGCGTCGAGGCTGTGAGTCAGATCGGCCGTCACCGAGGCCGGGTGCGCGACGAGCGCCACGCGCCGGCCGTGCAGTTGGCGGAGGAGTTCGGGCTCGCTGAGCAGCCGGTCAATGCCGAATTTCATGGTCATGGTCAGTTTGGCGGCGGTGGCGCAAGCTCGACCGTGAAGCAAGCCGGGTCGTGAAAATCGGCCTTTGCCGCCGGATGGGCGACGGCCCAGTAACTTTTGACGCCACCCTGTTCCTCGATCACGGCGGTAAAATTGGCAGCTGCCGGCAGCATCGGGAGCACGTCGCGCGGGATGGCCGCGTCGAATATCGCGAAGCTGCTGCCCTGCCGCATCGTGCAGTCGGGCTCGCGCGAGGCAGGTCGATCGCCCATGCCTTCACGATATTCGGTGAAATCATAGGCGGCCCAGCGTTCCGACGGGGAAAGATTGAGTTCCACGTAAGCGTCGCCGCCGGTGGGCCTGAGGAACAATTCGAAACAGGTAGTGCGCCACAGTTCATCCTCGCGACCGCGTCCGGCGAACGGCGGAATGACGAGATCCTGGGCACCTTCGACCCGCCAGCGCACTCGCAGCCAATCCGCGTCGAACCCGATCACACGCGCTTCCACACCCGAGACGTGCAGCGGCGGATGCGCGGGATGCGCCGTCAAGCGATGCGTTTGCATGTTCCCGCCCCCGTGCTAACCGCCCGCCCGCAATGAGCGAGTACAAATCCGAACTCCTGCGCGTGCTCCACAGCCGCGGCTATGTCCACCAGATGACTGACGCGGCGGGGCTGGATGCCCTTGCCGCGCGGCAGGTGGTGCCCGGATACATCGGCTTCGACGCAACGGCACCTTCGCTGCATATCGGCAGTCTGGTGCAGATCATGATGCTCCGCCGGCTCCAGCAGACGGGGCACAAGCCGGTCGTGGTGATGGGCGGCGGGACCACTCGCATCGGCGATCCGACCGGACGCGACGAGAGCCGCAAGATGCTCACCGACCAGGCGATCGAGGACAACATCGCGGGCATCCGCAGGGCGTTCGAGAAACTGCTGGTGTTCGGCGACGGCCCGACCGACGCGGTGATGGTCAACAATCACGATTGGCTCGGCCAACTCGGCTATATCGAGTTGCTGCAGGAAGTCGGCACGCACTTCACAATCAATCGGATGCTGACGTTCAATTCGGTGCGCCTGCGGCTGGATCGCGAGCAGCCGATGACCTTCCTCGAATTCAACTACATGATTCTGCAAGGATACGATTTTCGCCACCTGTCCAGGGAAATGGACGTCCGGCTGCAGATGGGCGGTAGCGACCAATGGGGCAACATTATCAACGGCGTGGAACTCGGGCGCAGGATGGACGGGGCCGAACTGTTCGGCGTCACCACTCCACTTCTGACGACTGCAGACGGCGCGAAGATGGGCAAGACCGCCGCCGGCGCGGTGTGGCTCAACGAAGCGCAACTGCCGAGCTATGATTTCTGGCAGTACTGGCGCAACGTCGACGACCGCGACGTGGGTCGTTTCCTCCGGTTGTTCACCGACTTGCCGCTCGATGAAATCGCCCGGCTCGAGGCTCTTGATGGGGCCGAGATCAATGCAGCCAAGATCACGCTGGCCAACGCGGTCACGTCACTGGTCCGTGGCGACGAGGCGGCGGCCTCGGCCGAATCCACCGCGGCGACGACCTTCGCAGGAGGCGGTGCCGGGCAAGACTTGCCGACATTGGACCTGGAACCGGGAATGACGTTCGGGGCGGCTCTCACAGCGCTGGGATTCACCGGATCGAACGGCGAAGCAAAGCGCAAGATCGCCGAGGGTGCGGTCAAGCTTGATGGCGAGCCGGTGTCCGACGCCGCACTTCCTGCTCGCGCGGGGCGCATCAGCCTCGGCAAGAAACGCCACGGGATCTTGCGCGGGTAACGCGGGGCTTAACCCAAAATCAGCGATTGAGCCCTATCTCCACCGTTCCACGGATTATGGAGGGTGGTGGATCGTGACTGTCGGAGCCCAGCTATCGGTAACCGATCTGCGTCGCGCGGCGCGGCACCCGGTCGATTTCCCTGTGATCGCCGAGCATCACGTGCGCGGCGACGTGAAGTTGCACATCGCCAACATCTCGGCGCACGGCTTCATGGTCGACGACGCAAACGGGATCGAACGCGGTGACCGGGTGATCGTACGCCTCCCCGAAATCGGCCGGATCGAGGCCTATGTGATCTGGGTCCGGGACGAACGCGCCGGCTTCCAGTTCGAACGGATCATCAGGTTCGACGATTTCATGCGCATCATCGAATCGCTCCAGCCCAATCCCCGCCTGCGCCGCGCGCGCTAGGACAAGTTTTGCTGCCCGGCTGAAACGCAAAGCCTTGCTTGGCAAGGGCGTCGCCGGCTGTCATGGGCGTCGGCGTGAGCGACACCCCTCACCCTCTGACGATCCCCTATTTCCGGGCTTATTTCGTGTCCCGCCTGCTCGCGACGATCGCGATCAGCGCGCAGGCCATAATCATCGGCTGGCAAGTCTACGGCATCGCGCGCGAGACCTTGGACATCAAGCAATCGGCATTCCTTTTGGGGATGATCGGTCTGGTGCAATTCGTCCCGCTGTTCCTGCTGACCCCTGTCGTCGGCCTGGTTGCCGATACGTTCGATCGGCGCTGGATCGCTCGCGCAACCACGCTTTTGCTCACCCTCAACGCCGCCGCGCTGGGCGCGCTCACCTTGACCGGAAACCTGACCTTGCCGTTCCTGTTCGGGGCGGCCGTGTTCATCGGCATCGCGCGCGCCTTTTCCGGACCCGCCTTTTCCGCGCTGGCGCCCAACCTGGTACCGCGAGAGGTATTGCCAACGGCCATCGCGGTAAGCTCGATCGCGTGGCAAACGGGCACGATCGCCGGTCCTAGTCTTGGGGGGGTGCTGTATGCGATCCACCCGGACGTGGCCTATGGCTCGATCTCGGCCATGCTCCTTGCCGCACTGGTGGCGGTATTCATGATCGGCAAGGTTCCCCAGCCTGCGGTGCAGAAGGACCGGCGGCCGATTCAGCGCGTGGTCGACGGGTTTGCCTACGTGCGGAACAACCGCCTGGTCCTGGCGACGATCACGCTCGACCTGTTCGTGGTTCTGCTGGCCGGGACAACCGCCCTTCTCCCCGTCTTCGCGCGCGATATCTTGCACGTTGGAGCCGATGGTTTCGGCCTGCTCGCCGCCGGAATGGGGATCGGTGCTACCGCTGCGTCGCTGTGGTTCTCGATCCGGCCGATGCGCACCAACGTTGGGGTCAAGATGCTCGGTGCGGTGCTGTTGTTTGCGATTGCGATTCTCACCTTTGGACTATCGAAGTGGTTCTGGCTCAGCTTTGGAGCCCTGATCGTCGCCGGCGCGGCCGACATGGTGTCGGTCTATATCCGCCAGTCGCTGATCCAGCTCCATACCCCTGACGAGATGCGGGGGCGGGTCGGCGCGGTATCGGCGCTGACGATTTCCGCATCGAACGAACTGGGCGAAGCCGAATCGGGCCTAATGGCGTCTATTCTCGGGCCCATCGGCGCGGTGGTCTTCGGCGGCGTCATGGCGATCGCGATCACTCTGGCATGGTCGCGGTTGTTTCCCGAGCTCAGACTTGCCAAATCCTTCGATCCCCCGTCACAATAGCCACGGTATCCTGCAGGAGAGTACGATCATGAAAGCCGACAGCGTCCTCGCAACGATCGGCAACACGCCGCACATCCGCCTCGCTCGCATGTTTCCCGATCGCGAGGTTTGGGTGAAGAGCGAGCGATCGAGCCCCGGCGGATCGATCAAGGATCGCATTGCGCTGGCGATGATCGAGGACGCCGAGAAGTCGGGTGCACTCGCGCCGGGCGGTACGATCATCGAACCGACCAGCGGCAACACCGGGATCGGGCTGGCGATGGTCGCGGCGGTGAAGGGCTACAAGCTGATCCTCGTGATGCCCGAGAGCATGAGCATCGAACGGCGCAGGCTGATGCTTGCCTATGGCGCGAAATTCGATCTGACCCCCAAGGAGGGCGGGATGAAGGCCGCGATCGCGCGCGCGCAGGACCTGGTAACGCAAACGCCGGGCGGGTGGATGCCGCAGCAGTTCGACAATCCCGCCAATGTAGCAATCCACGCGCGCACCACCGCGCAGGAAATACTGAAGGATTTCGCCGACACCCCGATCGATGTCCTGATTACCGGCGTCGGCACCGGCGGGCACCTCACTGGCTGTGCTGAAGTGCTCAAGCGCACGTGGCCTCATCTGAAGGCGTACGCGGTCGAACCCGCGCTATCGCCGGTGATCAGCGGCGGCCAGCCGGGGCCTCACCCGATCCAGGGGCTGGGAGCAGGATTCATCCCGGGCAACTTGCACACCCAGGCGATCGACGGCGCGATCCAAGTCGATGCCGCCGACGCCAAAGACATGGCGCGCCGGTGTGCGAGTGAGGAAGGGCTGTTGGTCGGCATTTCGAGCGGAGCCACCCTGGCGGCAATCGCCCAGAAATTGCCTGATCTGGCGCCCGATGCGCGCGTGCTCGGTTTCAATTACGACACCGGTGAGCGTTACCTTTCGGTGCCCGACTTCCTGCCGGAAGCGTGAGATCTAGAACCCGGCGCCCTCGGGCTGCGGCGCAAAGCGGACCAGTCGGCTGTCGGCGAGTGCAGCCGTGCGGTTGACCACGGCGTGCTGGTAATCAGGATCCTTGATCATCTCGAGAAACGCCGCGGCGCCCGGATATTGAGCGATGAAGCCGTCATCCCATCGTTCGTCGTCGGGGCCCGTCACCATCGTCTGAAACGAGCCGCGCCAAACCACTTTGCCGCCCACGCGGCGAAAGATCGGGCCGCTGGTGACGCCGTATTCTTCGTACGCGCGGCGCCCGCTCCATTGTCTTGCCGCGTTCACGTGATCTTCGGGATAGTGCGCCTGATCTCTGAATCGCAGCAAATTGAGCATGTGAATCGGCTGGTCGCGGGGCAGTGCCTTGAAGGCGTCGAAATTTGTCCGCGAAGGGTCGATGAAAGTGGTCATGCCGCGCTTTCCAGCCGATAGTCCCGGAACCGCTCGCGCAAATCCTTCTTGCTGATCTTGCCCGTACCGGTGTGCGGGATTTCGTCGACGAATTCGATCGCGTCGGGCAACCACCACTTGGCGACTTTGTCCTTAAGGTGCGCGAGGACTTCGGCTGCCGAGACCTCGCTACCCTCCTTGGCGACGCACACCAGAATGGGCCGTTCGTCCCATTTGGGATGCGGGATGCCAATCGCAGCCGCCTCAGCGATCGCGGGATGCCCGACCGCGGCGTTTTCCAATTCGACCGAGCTGATCCATTCGCCGCCCGACTTGATAACGTCCTTGGTCCGGTCTGTAAGCTGGAGCGTGCCATCGGCATGAAGCAGGGCGACATCGCCAGTGTCGAACCACTGGCCGTCGGTAACGGCATCCTGATCGGCCTTGAAGTAACGCCTGATGATCCAGGGCCCGCGAACCTGCAACGCGCCCGAGGTCTGTCCGTCGCGCGGAAGAACCTTCTCGGGATCGTCGAGATCGACGCAACGCAGCTCCACCCCGAATGCCGGGCGGCCCTGCTTCTGAACCAGTTCCACCCTCTCCTCGAAGCTCATGCGATCCCACGACCACGGATAGGCGCCCGTGGTTCCAATCGGCGACGTTTCGGTCATTCCCCATGCATGCGCGACGCGAACACCGTTCTTCATCAGGCGCTCGATCATGAACTTGGGCGCTGCCGATCCGCCTATTATGGCGGTTTCGAGCTTGCCGATGTCGCGCACATCCTTGCCGATCGCGTCGAGGTGCTGGAACATCCCCAGCCAAACGGTCGGCACCCCGGCCGAGTGGGTCACACCTTCGCGTTCGAACAACTCACACAACACGGCCGGGTCGTTGATCGCCGAATAGACGAACTTGATCCCGGCGATGGCGCCTGACCAGGGCAATCCCCAGCTTGCCGCGTGGAACATCGGCACGATCGGCAGCATGACCGATCGCGAATCGAGGTCGAAGACATTCGGCTGCACGCCGGACATCGCATGCAACATGGTCGACCGGTGCTCGTAAAGCACGCCCTTGGGGTGGCCGGTGGTGCCGCTGGTATAGCACAGCATGCAGGGATCACGCTCGTCCACCCGCGCCCATTCGGTTTTGCCGTCATGAGCGCCGATCCAGTCCTCGAAGCTCAGCACATCAGAGCCTGGAGGGGGATCGAAGCACACGTATGTGGTGACGCTATGCCAGCGATCACGCATCCGATCGACGATGCCCTGGAATTGCGCATCGTAGAGTAAAACCCGGTCTTCGGCGTGGTTGACGATGTAGTCCAACTGCTCGTCGAACAGGCGCGGGTTTACGGTGTGAAGCACCCCGCCGACCCCGACCGCGCCGTACCACGATACGAGGTGCCGAGCGTGGTTCATTGCCAGCGTGGCGACCCGGTCGCCCTTGCCCACTCCGCTCGCGCGAAGGGCCTGGGTCATCTTGAGCGCATCGTGACGGACTTCGGCCCAGGTAGTGCGGGTTTCGCTGCCGTCCGCCCAGTGAGTCACATGCTCGCGTCCGCCGTACTCGCGCCCCGCATGATCGAGCAGATGCGTGACGACGAGCTCCCAGTCCTGCATCGCTCCGAGCATTGCCATTCTCTCCCTCTCGCCACCGCGCCGAGTTCGACGCGGTCAGGCCACCAGGCGCAGGTTCGGCGCGCGCTGGGTGGTCAGCTGCACATTGGCAAGTCCGTCAAGGCTTGCCAAGCGCTCGGCGAGGTCACCGTCGAGCTGAAAACTCCGTCCCAGGATCACCTCTGGCTCGCGGTCGTCTCCGGTTCGCAAGTGTACGCGCACCTCGCCCCGTCCGTCACTGCCGGCCACGAGTTCGCGCTGAAGCAAGCCGATGGCTCCGGGCGCCAGGACATCGAGCGTAAGCATCATCCGCGCCCCGGCCTTGACGTCGCGCAACGGCTTGGCTCCGCGCACCGTAATGCGCGGCGCCTCGTCGGGGCTAGGACTGTCGAGCTCGACGTTGAGCAACACGCTCGTGCCGTCGTCGGCCCACTTGACGAAATTGGCCACCAGCGTCTCTTCGAAGCACGCTGCCGAGAACTGGCCGCTGCTGTCCGAAAAGTCAGCGCGGACGAAATCCTTTCCACGGCGGGTGCGGCCCCTGTTCACCTTTTCCACCATTGCCGCCATTACCGCCGGCGCGCGCCCGCCGGCCGGTGCGCCGCCTGCCATCAGCGAGGCGTAGCTGCGCGCACCGTTGGCCGATGCGACCGCGCGATACTGCTCGACCGGGTGAGCCGAGAAATAGAACCCGAAATTGTCTCGTTCCTTGGCCATGCGCTCGGCGCGAGACCACTCTTCTACATCCTTGAGGCGCAACGCGGTGTCGGCCTGCGCCTCGCCGCCGAACAGACCGCCCTGCCCACTCTCGCGCTCGCGGTTCGCGGCTTCGGTGACCGCCAGCAGCAGATCGACGTTACCGTAGAGTCGCGCCCGGTCGGGTTCGAGTGCGTCAAGTGCGCCCGCCGCAATCAGCCCCTCGAGTTGACGTGAATTCATCGAGCCCTTGGGCAAACGGGCGAAAAGATCCTCGATCGATTCGTACCAGCCCTTCGCCTCACGCTCGGCTACCAGCGCCTCCATCGCCTTTTCGCCAACGTTGCGGATCCCCGCTAGTGCATAGCGGACTGCGTAACCGTCATCGGTTCGTTCAACCGTAAATTCGGCTTCCGACCGGTTCACGTCAGGTGGCGCGATCACGACCCCGGCACGGCGCGCATCGTCGACGAACACCGCCAGCTTTTCCGATTGGTGCATGTCGAAACACATCGACGCCGCGTAGAATTCCTCAGGGTAATGGGCCTTCACCCACGCGGTCTGGAACGACAGCAATGCATAGGCGGCGGCGTGGCTCTTGTTGAAACCGTAACCAGCGAACTTGTCGATCAAGTCGAAAAGCTCGTTCGCTTTCGCCTTCTCGATCTCCGAATGAACCTTGCAGCCGTCGACAAACCGCTGGCGCTGGGCGTCCATCTCGGCCTGGACCTTCTTGCCCATCGCACGGCGCAGCAAATCAGCGTCGCCGAGCGAATAGCCGGCGAGAATCTGCGCCGCCTGCATCACCTGTTCCTGGTAGACGATGATGCCGTACGTCTCCGCCAGGATCGCTTCGAGCTTGGGATGCGGATACTCGATCGCCTCGAGTCCGTTCTTGCGCCGGCCGAACAGCGGGATGTTGTCCATCGGGCCGGGCCGGTACAGCGCGCCGATTGCGATCACGTCCTCAAACCGCGACGGCCGCACCGCGGTGAGCGTACGGCGCATGCCTTCGGATTCCAGCTGGAACACGCCAACCGTGTTGCCGCTTTTCATCAATTCGTAGACCGCAGGATCGTCGAGCGCGAGCGCGGACAGGTCGATACTGATTCCGCGACGACCAAGCAGTTCGATCGCCTTCTGTAGTACGGACAGGGTTTTGAGGCCCAGGAAGTCGAACTTGACCAGTCCCGCGCTCTCGACATGCTTCATGTCGAACTGGGTGACCGGCATGTCGGAGCGCGGATCGCGATAGAGCGGGACCAATTGGGCCAGCGGCCGGTCGCCAATCACCACCCCGGCCGCGTGCGTGGAACTGTTGCGCGGAAGGCCTTCGAGCTGCATCGCCAGGTCGAGCAGACGTTTGACGTCGTCGTGGCTCTCGTATTCGCGCTTGAACTCGCTCACCCCGTTGAGTGCGCGCGGCAGAGTCCACGGATCGGTCGGATGATTGGGCACCATCTTGCACAGGCGATCGACGTGGCCGTAGCTCATCTGCAGGATCCGTCCGCAGTCGCGTAGCACCGCGCGTGCCTTCAATTTGCCGAATGTGATGATCTGCGCGACGTGATCGTTTCCGTATTTCGACTGGACGTAGCGGATCACCTCGCCGCGGCGGGTTTCGCAGAAATCGATATCGAAATCGGGCATCGACACGCGTTCGGGGTTGAGGAAGCGTTCGAACAGCAGGCCGAGGCGGATTGGATCGAGATCGGTGATCGTAAGAGACCACGCGACCAACGACCCGGCACCCGACCCGCGCCCCGGTCCCACAGGAATCCCCTGCTCCTTGGCCCATTTGATGAAGTCGGCAACAATCAGGAAGTAGCCCGGGAAGCCCATCTGATTGATCACGTCGATCTCGAATTCGAGCCGGTCGACGTAGACCTTGAGGTCTTCGTCCGACAAATCGTCGTAGCGTTCGAGCCGCGCCGCCAGGCCTTTCCGCGAATCCTCAGCCAGAAGCCGTGCTTCACCTTCGAGATCGCCCGCCAGGCTGGGCAGGATCGGATCGCGCTTGGGCGGTGCGAAGGCGCAACGCCGCGCGATCACCAGCGAGTTGGCGAGCGCTTCGGGAAGATCGGGAAACAGCTCTTCCATCATCGGCGCCGACTTCAGGAAGGCGTCGGGGTTGGAGCGCGGTCGCTCCGCGGCGTCGATGTGGGTGCTCGCCGCGATGCACAGCATGGCATCGTGCGCGGCGTGAAAATGCGGATCACCGAACTGAGCAGGGTTAGTCGCCACCAGCGGCAATTCACGGGCATAGGCAAGCGCGATCAGCGCGTCCTCGGCGGCCTCGCACAGCGGACTGCTACGCCGCGCGATCTCGATATAGAGGCGGCCGGGAAACAGCGACTGGAGCCGATCGCACATATCTTCGGCGGCATCGGTACGGCCATCCGCCAGCATGCGGGTGATCGCACCCTCGCCCGCGCCGGTGAGTGCTATCAGACCGTCCGTCCGCCCTTCGAGATCGGCGATGTGGACATGCGCTTCGAATTCAAGCGGACGCGCAAGGTGGGCGCGGCTGACAAGGTCGCACAAGTTCTGGTAGCCGGCCTCGTCTTGCGCGAACAGCGGCAGGTGGTCGATCGTTTCGGAAGTGTCATCGCGAGCTACCCCCAGCAGCGCACCGACCACCGGTTGCACGCCTTTCTCGAAGCACGCCGAAGCGAACGGCACCGCGCCGTAAAGGCCATTCCGATCGCAGATCGCGATAGCCGGGAAGCCGCGTTCCCTGGCGATCCGTGCGATTGCCTTGGGATCGATCGCTCCCTCGAGCAGCGAGTAGCTCGACATGACGCGCAAGGGAACGAAGGGAGCGTAAGCCATCAAGAACGAGATTAGGGAGTCGGCTGTGATTCGGAAGGGCACATCGCGTGCATTTCTCCACAACCGCTCTCAAGTCAGAGCAGCTTCTCGATATCCTTTGCGATGCTCGCGGGTGTATCTGTCGGCCCGTAGCGGCGCACGACGTTTCCTTCGCGGTCGATCAGGAACTTGGTGAAGTTCCACTTGACCGATTTGGACCCCATCAGTCCCGGCGCTTCGGCCTTCATCCAGTCGTACAGGGGGCTGGCTCCATCGCCATTGACCTCGACTTTCTTGAGCACCGGAAAAGTGACATCGTAGGTCAACTTGCAGAACGTGGCGATCTCCTCGGCATTGCCCGGCTCCTGGGCACCAAACTGGTTGCACGGGAAGCCGAGCACCTCGAAATCCCGATCCGCAAACTGACGCTGCAGCGCTTCCAGGCCTTCGTATTGGGGCGTGAAGCCGCATTTGCTTGCGACGTTCACAATCAGCAGCACCTTGCCGCGCTTCTCGGACAGGTCGAGCTCGGTCCCGTCGGGCCTTTCAACCGTGAAATCGGCGATAGTAGTCATTGCGCGCTCCCTCGATGCGGGCGGTAAAGGAAATCGAAGGTGGTGACCCATGTCAGGCCGTGGTCGGCTGAAAATTCGCCGAACTGGCGCACGGCACCGCCTTCGACCGGCGAGTACGTCATCCTGGTCAGGCCGTCTTCGCCATTGGGGCCCGATCCGGGCCACCATCCGGTGAGCGCCATCTTGCCTTCAGCGAATCCACCTTCGAACTGGATCACGCCCGGCGCTGACCCGATCCACGTCTGGTGCCAGCGCTCCGAGGTCGGATCGTAGCCCGACAGACTGCCACCGTTCGCGCCCTTATGTGGCATCCAGTTCTCGCGTATTGCGCAGCCGCCATAGAGCTTCTCGATCCGGCTGCGCGCCACCTGTTTATCAGCCCCGTTGGGGAATACATCCCAATCGCCGACCCAGAAGTCGAAAGCCGCAAACTCGGGACCATCGCACCTTGGCGCTTGGGGAACGACGGCCGCCGTGGCGGCCTGCGCAATCAGCAATCCGGCGGCTAGGGCAAACATGCGCTTCTCCGGTCAACCGCGACAGTGAACGGCAAGCTGCGAGCCAGTGCAAGGTTTATGCGAGCACACCCTCGTGCAGACGCACCACGCGATCCATCTTGCCGGCCAGGCGCTCGTTGTGCGTTGCGACCAGTGCGGCGCTGCCTTCGCCGCGGACAAGGTCGAGGAATTCGGCGAACACCTTGTCGGCGGTATGCTCGTCGAGATTGCCGGTCGGTTCATCCGCCAACACCAGGTGTGGCCGGTTGGCAAGCGCACGCGCGACCGCCACGCGCTGCTGCTCCCCGCCCGAAAGCTGGCTCGGGCGGTGAGTCAGGCGGTGACCCAGTCCGAGTGCTGTCAGGACTTCGCGCGCACGGACATCGGCATCGGCCTTGTCGCGACCCGCCACAAGCTGGGGCATCACGACGTTCTCGATCGCGTTGAAATCAGGCAGCAAGTGGTGGAATTGGTAAACGAATCCGAGGTGCTCGCGCCGCAGCCTGGTGCGACCATCGGTCGGTAGCGCGCTGGCATCGGTGCCGACGATCTCGATCTTTCCGCCAAAGCCGCCTTCGAGAAGGCCAACCGCCTGCAGCATGGTCGACTTGCCCGATCCCGAGGGGCCGAGCAGCGCGACGATCTCACCTGGGCCGATCGACAAGTTGATCCCGCGAAGCACATCGATCCGCACACCGCCCTGTTCGAACGAACGGGTCAGGTCAGTCAGCCGGACGACCGGTTGCTCACTCATAACGCAGCACCTGAACGGGATCGGTGCTCGCCGCCTTGAACGAAGGATAAAGCGTGGCGAGGAAGCTGAGGATCAGCGCGAGCGCGGCAATCCCGACGATTTCCACCGGATTGGCCCGGGATGGCAGGGTCGACAGGAATCGCACCGACGGATCCCACAGGTTCTGCCCGGTCAGCATCTGGATCACATTCACGATACCCTGGCGGAAATAGAGGATCAGGAAACCCAGCAGCAGCCCGGCCCCGGTCCCGACCGCACCGATGGTGAAACCGGTGGTCACGAAGATCTTGAGCAGCGACCGCCTGGTCGCGCCCATCGTGCGCATGATGGCGATATCGCGCGTCTTTGCGCGCACCAGCATGACCAGACTGGACAGGATATTGAACGCGGCAACCAGGACGATCATCGACAGCGCGAAAAACATCGCCACCCGCTCAACTTCGAGAGCCTCGAACAACGAGGCGTTGATCTGTTTCCAGTCGGACACCACCGCCTTGCCCGCGAGCTGGCGGCCGAGCGGCGCGAGGTATTCGTCCGCCTTGTCGGCATCGTCGGTCGTGACCTCGATCATCCCGATCGTATCCCCGGTCAACATCAGAGTCTGGGCATCCGCGATCGGCATGACGACGAACTTCTCGTCATAGTCGTAGACCCCGATCTCGAAGATCGCCGCCACCCGGTAACCAACCTGCCGCGGAACCGTACCGAACGGTGTCGAGCGGCCGGCCGGGTTGATGACCGTGATCGTATCGCCGACTTGCGCGCCGATATTCTCGGCCAACCGCACGCCGATGGCGACCTGGCCGGCATCCGGCCGCAAGGCATCGAGATTGCCTGACACCACATTGGACCTCATGCGCCCGATGTCGTCAGCCGTGTTTCCACGAACAAGAACACCCTCGACCCGGCCGTTGAAGGTCACCAGCAGCGGCTGTTCTATCAGCGGGCTGGCGCGGGTGACGCCAGGGGTCTTGCGCACCTCCTGCAGGATGTCCTGCCAGTCATCGAGCCTGCCGCCGTACGCCTGGATGATCGCGTGGCCGTTGAGACCGACGATCTTGTCGAGCAATTCGGCGCGGAAGCCGTTCATCACGCTCATCACCACGACGAGGAGCGCGACCGACAGCATGACCACGCCGACGCTGATACCGGCGACGAGCGCGATGAAGCCTTCACCCTTGCCGGGCAGCATGTAGCGCTTGGCCACGGTCCATTCGAAGGGTGAGAGGATCAAGGTGGCCGTTTCGTTCAGGGTGCGTTTCGCGGCGGGGTGTAGGGGCGCGGGGCGTCGGGCGCAACGGTGATGGCGCCGGTCCGGCAAGAACATCGAAGGTTGTCTTTGCGGCGCACAGTCGCCATTGAGCGGCCCGAGCAGCGAGGCCGCCCAGCCGATGACATTTCCACACCATTTTGATGCCGCGGACGACGACAAGCTCCGCGAGGAGTGCGGCGTGTTCGGCGCGATCGGGGCCACCGACGCGTCGGCGGTCACCGCGTTGGGTCTGCACGCGCTCCAGCACCGCGGCCAGGAAGCCGCCGGCATCACCAGTTTTGACGGGCAGGAGTTCTACTCCCGGCGCGGGATCGGTCACGTTGCGGAAAATTTCTCCACCTCGCACGCGATTGCCGAACTGCCCGGCATGATGGCGGCGGGCCACGTCCGTTATTCGACGACCGGCGGCGCCGGCCTGCGTAACGTGCAGCCGCTCTACGCCGATCTCGCCGCGGGTGGCTTTGCGGTGGCGCACAACGGCAACATCTCGAACGCGCGGACGCTGCGCGACGAACTGGTCCGCAAAGGCGCGATCTTCCAGTCGACCTCCGATACCGAAGTGATCATCCACCTCGTTGCCACAAGCCGCTATCCGACCACAATCGACCGGCTAATCGACGCGTTGCGAATGGTCGAAGGCGCCTATTCACTGATCGTGATGACGCCCGCTGGCATGATCGCGTGCCGCGATCCCTTGGGCATCCGGCCGCTGGTGATGGGCAAGCTGGGCGACGCGACGGTGTTTGCGAGCGAGACTGTAGCATTCGACGTGATCGGCGCCGATTTCGTGCGCCAGATCGATCCGGGGGAAATCGTGCGGGTCGACCTCGACGGCAAGATCGCCTCGCTCCGCCCCTTTGGACAGGTCCGCCCGCGTCCGTGCATTTTCGAGCACGTCTATTTCAGCAGGCCGGATTCGATCTTCGACGGTCGCAGCGTTTACGAAGCGCGCAAGTCGATCGGTCGGGAACTGGCGATCGAGGCGCCGGTGGAGGCCGATCTGGTGGTGCCGGTGCCCGACAGCGGGGTGCCTGCGGCGATCGGATACGCGCAAGCGTCCGGCCTGCCCTTCGAGTTGGGGATTATCCGCTCGCACTATGTCGGGCGCACCTTCATCCAACCGGGCGACAGCGCGCGTCACTCGAGTGTGAAGCGCAAGCACAACGCCAATCGCGGGCTGGTCGCGGGCAAGCGGATCGTGCTGATCGACAATTCGATCGTCCGTGGCACAACTTCGATGAAGATCGTCGAGATGATGCGCGATGCCGGTGCGACCGAGGTGCATTTCCGGGTGGCGAGCCCGCCGACCGCGCACTCGTGCTTTTATGGCGTCGACACCCCGGAGCGGTCGAAGCTGCTTGCAGCGCGGATGGAAATCGAACCGATGCGCGAATTCATCAAGGCGGACAGCCTCGCCTTCGTGTCGATCGACGGGCTCTACCGCGCAGTCGGTGAGCAGGTGCGCGACGGCGCGCGACCGCAGTATTGCGATGCCTGTTTCACCGGAGATTATCCCACCACGTTGACCGATCTCGCGCACGCGGAGCAACATCAGGCGCAGCTCTCATTTCCTGTCAACAAGGTCGCGTAAATGACTGGTAGTCAGCCGTTTTCCGGGCGAGTTGCGCTTGTCACCGGGGCCAGCAAGGGCATTGGTGCGGCGACCGCGCGGGCGCTGGCCGAATCCGGGGCGCACGTCGTTCTGACCGGGCGCGACGTCAAGTCGCTCGAAAGCGTGGAGGATGCCATCCACCAGGCCGGCGGCAGTGCGACGATCGCGCCGCTCGACCTGACCGAGCCCGACGGCGTTTCGCGACTTGCGGCGGCGATCGCGCAGCGATGGGACAAGCTCGACATCCTGGTGCTCAATGCCGCGTTTTTGCCCTCGTTGACCCCTGTCACGCAGATCGAGCCGAAGCAGTTCGGCCAGGCGCTGACGATCAACCTTCTCGCCGCACAGGCGATGCTGGCGGCCTTCGATCCGATGCTCAAGCGCGCGGGCCACGCACGGGTGATCGGTCTGACCAGTTCGGTCGGGGGCACGCCGCGCGCGTATTGGGCTGCCTATGGAGCAACCAAAGCGGCCTTTGAGGTCTTGCTCGATTGCTACGCCTCCGAAATCGAAAAGCTCGGCGATACGCGGGTGGCCATCGTCGATCCCGGCGCCACCCGAACCAGCATGCGCGCCCGTGCCTACCCCGGCGAAGATCCCGCCAGCGTCAAGCCACCCGAGGAAGTAGCCGCCCGCCTCGTCGCGCTGCTCACCGAAGATTTCCCCACCCGTCATCGTGAGCGGATCGACTAGTTCGGTTAACCAATTCCGCGAGCAAACGGGAAACCAGCTTCGGGCACACCGTGAAAAGCCTCGCTGCACCCTAGGCGGCAAGGCCACGCAATTTTGCCAAGAAGGCTTGCCCGCCATGATCCACACGCACGACCGCTATACGCTGGCAGCGCAGGAAGATCGCTGCTCGCCGCGCACCAAGCTGAGCATTCCGGCGCAACTCAGGGCTTCCGGTGGGCGGCCTTTTCGTACGGTCGTTCACGACCTGTCGATTTCAGGATTCTCGGGCGCGGCGATCAACCGCATGCATTTGGGCCAATTGTGCTGGCTGACGCTGCCGGGCCTTGAATCGCTGCAAGCCGAAGTGGTCTGGTGGGACAACTGCATTGCCGGCTGCGCCTTTGCCGAGCTGCTGAGCCCGATCGTCCACGACAATATCCTCGCCCGCTACACCAGCGGAGGGGTGTTCCGTCCGCTGGCCTGATTTGCCGGGGTTTCTCTAGCGCGAGCTCGCGGCGATCACGGCGTCGAGCATCTTACGCCGGGCCCCGGATAGCGGCTTGCCCGTCGCCGCAGGCCAGCTGGAAACCACCGCGATCACCAGTCGGCGATCGGGAACGATAGTGATCGATTGGCCAAAGATTCCCTGTGCGCCGAAGCTTGCGCCGGGATAGGTCCACCACTGGTAGCCATAGCCAAAGCCGTCTCCGAGATCGACTTGTGGCGCACCGGCACTGACGAACCAGCCGGGCGCGACCGATGGTTGTCCCCCTTCGAGCGCGAACTGACCCATTCGGGCATAGTCCGACAGCCGCAATGACAGACAGCATCCGCCGATGTTGCTGCCCGCAAGGTCGGTCATCCAGAACATCGGTCCGGCAAATCCGGCCGGATCGACGATCTTGCGCTTCGCATAGGCAGCAAGTGACTGACCGGTCGCGGCGGCCACCAGGTCGCCGAGCAGATTGGTCTCAAGCGTCTTGTAGACCCATTTCTGCCCCCGCGGTGCTTCGCGGGTCAATTGACGGGCGTAGGTGACGGCTTGTGATTCGCCGGCCACCGGCGCGATCTGGAGCATCCGGGCGACATCGCTCGCGGGATCGGTATAATCCTCGTTCCACTTCACGCCGGAAGTCATCGTCGCGAGTTGTTCGACAGTGACGCCGTCGTAGGCTGTGCCGGAAAGCTTTGGCAGGTATCTTGTGACCGGGTCGCTCAGGCTGGCGATGAACCCGTCCCTCACCGCTGCTCCCAGCAATGTCGAGGTAAAGCTCTTGGCGACGGAAAAGCTGGTCCAGCGGCCTTGGGGGCCGAATCCCAACGCGTACTTCTCATACCGAACACGGCCGTCCTGCAGGATCATGATTCCGGCCGCATCGGAACTGGCAAGATAGGCGTCGAGCGTTGCAGTCGTGGCGGGATCGTAGTGCGTTCCCGGAGCAAGCTTGCGTGTCACCGGTGCGGCTGACACTTCGTAGCCCGCAAAGAAGTCCTCCATCCGCCTGAAACGGTCGGAGCGCGTGGCGTCATCCCAGAACAGGACCTGCTGATCCTGTAACGAGACTTGCGATCGGGGCGCCGTAAGGCGAACCGGCTGGACCAATGGCACGGTCGCGCAGGCGCCCAGCGCCAGCGCTGCGAATATCGGGGCCAGATGCCGCATTTTCATCCCTTCACCAGCGTCACTTGGTGCACGTCGATCCCGCCCCCCCTGAAACCGCCCTCGCAGTACATCAGGTAATAGCGCCACAGTCGAACGAAGTGCTCGTCAAAGCCCGAGGGCAATGCATCTTGCGCGACAGCCTCGTCAAAATTCTCGCGCCAGATGCGCAGCGTTTCGGCGTAATCGCCGCCAAAGTCGATCTGGTCGGTCCATCTCAAACCGCGTTCCTCGGCGAGCCGGCGAAATTCGCTGGTGCGGATCAGCAGCCCGCCGGGAAAGATGTATGCCTGAATGAAATCGGCGCTGGACGCGTAAGCGTCGAACAGCGAATCCTTCATCGAGATGAACTGGATCGCCGCACGCCCGCCCGGCTTCAGGTTACGCGCGATGCAGTCCATGAAATCGGGCCAGAACTCACGGCCCAGTGCCTCGACCATCTCGACACTCACGATGGCATCGTATTGTCCGTTGGCGTCCCGATAATCGCGCCTCTCGAAATGGACGAGCGGCTTGTCTGCCTCCTGCTTGGACCGGCAATAATCGAGCTGCGCATCGGACAGGCTGATCGCGTCGACCTTCGCGCCATAACCGGCGGCAGCGTGGGCGAGCATTCCCCATCCGCACCCGATCTCGAGAGCGGTTTCGGCGCGCTGGATTTCGACCCGCTCAAGCATCGCGGCCACCTTGCCGAGTTGCGCGTAATCGAGCAGCGACAGGTGTTGCTCAAGCTTTGAAGGTGTCGGAGATTCCGCGAACAAACCACTGGAATAACACATCGATTGGCCCAGCCAGGCGGCGTAGAAATCATTGCCGAGATCGTAGTGCGTATGAACGTTGCGCGCCGCGCCGGCGGGAGTGTTGCGGTTGAGCCAATGGACAAACCGCGCGGCGAGACGAAACGGACCACTTGCACGGCCGGTGTCGCCGAGTGCTTCTGCGTTGGCCATGAACAACGCGAACAGGGCTACGGGATCTGGACTGTCCCACTCGCCCGCCTCCCACGCCTGGTACCACCCGATCGAACCATTGGTGGCCAGCCGCACCAGCGCGCGCCAATCGTGCAAGTGAACTTCGGCCTCGAACCCCGGAGCGCGTCCGCCGAGCAGGCGGGTACTGCCATCTGGCAATCTGCCAAGAATCGAACCGGTCTCCAGTCCCTGATCGACCCGATCGAGCACCCTGTGAAAACCTGGCGCGATCAGGCGCGCAATCAGGCCGGGACTGCGCGCAAAACGTGCGCCGCCCACGAGAAGGGCACTTCCCCTGCCGAACCCCTCTGCTTTCATGCGCGCCATATGAACCGGATGGACGCCCCGGGCAAGCCAGCGACAGGTCTCGGAACCACAGTGTTCGTACGCTGGTTCACAGGCTTATGAGCTTGCCCGACACGGTCGTTCCCGATGAGAAGCCCATCGCGCCCGAAACCGTTCGCCTGCCGGTGCGCGGCTTCACCATCGACCGGCGCAAAGCGCTGTTCGTGGCCGCCGCCTGCTGGGCGGGCTTCGCGATCGTGGCGTGGCTCGTGCTTAACGGCCGGACCGGCGGGTTCGACGAATTCGGTCTGCTCGCGGCACGCCGTGAAGGCGACCTGCAATTCGCCGGACCTCGATTGATGCTTGAAATGGTGCGCGACGTCACCGCCCTCGGCGGGGTATTGTTGCGTAACCTGTTCGCCGTCGGCGCGGTGGTTGCGCTCCTGTTCCTCAGGCTGCGGCGCGAAGCGGTACTGTTCACGATGACCATCGCCGGTGGTTGGATAGCCAACAGCGCGCTGAAAGGCATCGTCGGGCGCGAGCGGCCGCAGATCGTCCCGCATCTGATGGAGGCCGGTGGTCAAAGCTTTCCGAGCGGGCATAGCTTCAATGCCGCGGTCGTATACATTGCGATGGCGCTAGCCTTCGCCTCGATGAGTTCGCGTCATTCGGTTCGCTACACGCTGGTCGGCAGCGCGATGGCCCTCAGCGCAATGATTGCCTGGAGCCGGGTCATACTGGGGGTGCATTTCCCCACCGATGTTGCCGCTGGCTGGCTCGGTGGAGCCGGCTGGGCCTTTCTGGCGGCCGCGCTGCTGTACCATCCAGCCAAGGCCGCTGCCGATAGCGAGGTCGCAAGAAACCTCGATGCCGCCCGTTAACGAACGAATTGGCCGCGCCCGTTGGTGAGACATTAATGGTGAAGCACGGCAGTGACGCTATTGCGCGAAGCTTCGATTAGAAAACGGCGCCTTAAAAGGGGTCCGCGGATCCTGGCCCCCCCTGCCCCGGCGGGCGGCTGTCGAACGGTTCGGCGCCATTGCCCTCGACCGTCCAGCTCTGCCCCTTGCCCAGCAGTTTCGCCAGGTTCGCCTCCTTGCCGGCGCTCGATTTCGCACGCTCTTCGGCGACCGCCGCCTCGAAAGTCGACTTCGGATCGTCGTACAGGACGCCCAAGGCCATCGGAAACGGGCCGAACGGCATTTCTACCAGCATATGGGCGACCGAGCGGTTTTTGATGTCATGGACGATCACCCCAGCGGCCTGCCAGTTGCCGTCGGCGACATCGACCACCTTCAGCCGCAACGCCTCGCGGTCGAGAGTGATGCCTTGGGTGCCTCCGGCAAACAACATCGGTTCTCCGTCCTGCAACCACAATTGCCGGTCCTCGGCGCCTTTCGGTTGGGCGAAGTCGTCGAACACATCCTTGTTGTAGACCACGCAATTCTGGAAGATTTCGATGAAAGCCGCGCCCTGATGCGCGTGCGCGGCCATCAGCACCTCGGGAAGTTTCTTCGAAACATCGAAACCGCGTGCGACGAACCGCGCCCCCGCGCCCAGCGCGAATGCGGCCGGCCGGGCCGGGTGGTCGTAACTTCCAAGCGGGGTCGACGGGCTCTTGGTGCCTTCGCGACTGGTCGGAGACGATTGGCCCTTGGTCAGGCCGTAAATCTCGTTGTTGAACAGCATGATCTGCATGTTCACGTTCCTGCGAAGAACGTGCATCAAGTGGTTGCCGCCAATGGACAATCCATCACCGTCGCCGGTTACCAACCATATATCGAGCGCGGGATTGGCAAGCTTCACCCCGGTCGCGACCGCGGGCGCGCGGCCGTGGATCGTGTGAAAGCCGTAGCTCTCCATGTAATAGGGAAACCGGCTCGAGCAGCCGATGCCGCTGATAAACACCGTTTTAGCCGGGTCGGCGCCAAGTTGCGGCAGAGTGCGCTGCACGGCCTTGAGGATCGCGTAGTCCCCGCACCCCGGGCACCAACGGACTTCCTGGTCGGTCTCCCAGTCCTTCAGCGTCGTCGCGAACATGCCATTGGCGGGTGTCATGTCGTTCATCTCAATTGTCCCTGTCGTGATGCAGGCGCAGATCGCGAGGCAAGGTGCCATCGTCGTGGCCGCTTTCGGGCGTCGGGAGCTGCTGGAGGTTCGCGTCGACCTCCCCGCCTTCGTTGCCTGGAATGCCGTCGAAATACTTTCCGATCGCCTGTTCAAGCTCGGCAATCGCGAACGGCTGCCCACTGGTCTTGGTGAGTGGTTGCGCGTCGACGAGGTACTGGTCGCGCAGCACGGTCTTGAATTGGCCAGTGTTCATTTCGGGCACCAGCACTTTCTCGAATCCGCGCAGGAGGTCCCCGAGATTTCCCGGCAGCGGCCAGATGTGCCGGACGTGGATGTGGCTGACGCTCTGCCCCTTCTTGCGCGCGCGACGAACCGCCTGGTGGATGGGGCCGAAGGTGCTGCCCCACCCGACCACCGCAAGGGTGCCGGTGGTATCGCCGAGCGAAACGTCCTGGTCGGGCACCGACACGCCGTCGATCTTGTCCTTGCGGGCATCTGTCATCGCCTGGTGGTTCGACGGCGAGTAATCGATATGTCCGGTGTCGACGGCCTTTTCGATCCCGCCGATGCGATGGAGCAGACCAGGCGTGCCCGGCTTGATCCACGGCCGGGCGCCCTTGGCATCACGCTTGTAAGGGAGCAGGTTGTCGCCGTCGTTTTTCTCGTCGAGGAAGCTGACCGGGAACGGGGTAAAGCTCGCCGGGTCGGGGACCCTCCACGGTTCGGCGGCGTTCGCGATATAGCCGTCGGTCAGCAACATCACCGGGGTCATGTACTCAACCGCGATGCGGCACGCTTCGATCGCGCAGTAGAATGCGTCGCTGGGTGAACGCGCGGCGACCACCGGCATCGGCGCATCGCCGTTACGACCATAGACCGCCTGGTAGAGATCGCTCTGCTCGGTCTTGGTCGGCAACCCGGTAGACGGGCCTCCCCGCTGCGAGTTGACGATCACCAGCGGCAGCTCGGTCATGATCGCAAGGCCCATCGCCTCACCCTTGAGAGCGATCCCGGGGCCGCTTGAAGATGTGACGCCAAGCTGCCCGGCATAGCTTGCGCCGATGGCAGCGCAGATCGCGGCGATCTCGTCTTCCGCCTGGAATGTCGTGACGCCGAATTCCTTGAGCCGAGCGAGATGGTGCAGGATCGCCGAAGCTGGCGTAATCGGATAGCCGCCAAAGAACATCGGTAACTCGGCCAGCTGCGCACCCGCGACCAACCCTAGGCTGACCGCCTCGGCTCCTGTGATCGTACGGTATAGTCCCGGTTCGCTCGCGATCGGCTCGACGTGCATCTGCCGCAGCGGGCCGGACAGCTCGGCCGTCTCGCCATACGCATGCCCCGCATCGAGCGCGGCGATGTTGGCGTCGGCCAGCTGCGGCTGCTTCTTGAACTTGTCGCGCAGCCAATCATGGATTGGTTCGCGCGGACGGTCGAACATCCACAGCGCTAGGCCGAGCGTCCACATGTTCTTGCAGCGCAGCGCATCCTTGTTGCCAAGCCCGAAGGGTTTGACCGCCTCGATCGTCTGCGCACTGATGTCGAACGCCAGCACTTGCCACTTGGCGAGGCTGCCGTCGTCGATCGGGCTAGCCTGATACTTGGCCTTCTCGAGGTTACGCTTGGTGAATTCGCCGGTGTCGATGATCGCCAGTCCGCCCGGCTTGAGCGCGTCGAGGTTGGTCTTGAGCGCCGCCGGGTTCATTGCCACCAGCACATCGGGCGCATCGCCGGCGGTTTCGATTTCTGTCGAGCCAAAGTTGATCTGGAACGCGCTGACGCCGAACAGCGTGCCTTGCGGGGCGCGGATTTCGGCGGGAAAATCGGGAAAAGTCGAAAGGTCATTTCCCGCCAGCGCAGTCGACAGGGTGAACTGTCCGCCAGTCAACTGCATTCCGTCGCCGGAGTCGCCCGCGAACCTGACGACGACAGCTTCGGGATTTTCAGAACTGACCGAGGCTTGCGACCGCTCAGCGGCCCCGTCGCTCAGGGGAAGGGTGGCCATGTATTATCCTTGTCGTGCGCCCATTTGGCGTCGTGCACGGGGGCAGCTAGGCAGCGACCCCTTCTCCCACAATCAACTTTTTCTCCTCGAAGAGGAAAATGTCGAGTGGAAAAGCACCGGTGCCGCGCTAATCATCTCCAAACGCAACCGATCGCAAAAAGGTACCCTGCATGGCCGACACCGAACACTACGTGCGCGACGACGTGCGGGGATTCCTCGCGATGCTCGAGCAGATGGGCGGTCCGCAGCTTGATGAAGTTCCGCTGGACGTGGCGCGCGGATCGTACGTTGCGATGGGCGCGCTTGCTGAGGCCGAGCCGCGCGAGCTGGCGGTTGTGCACGACCTGACCTGCCCCGGCCCCGACGGCGAAATCCCGTTGCGGCTGTACGACACACAGGAAAACCGCGCCCCCGGTCCGGTTGTCATGTTCTTCCATGGAGGCGGATTCGTCATCGGGGATCTCGACACGCACCACGCGTTTTGCACCGAACTCGCGCACGGTCTCGATCTTCCGGTGATCGCGGTGCACTATCGTCTCGCACCCGAAGCGCCCTTCCCGGCGGCGCCGGACGATTGCGAGGCTGCCGCTCGTTGGGTGGGCACGAACCCGCGTGAGCTCGGTCGTCAAGTAACTGGAATGATCACCACCGGGGACAGTGCAGGCGGCAATCTCGCGATCGTCGTCGCGCAGGCGCTGTCTGACAGGCCCGCAGAGGTGCCCGTGATCCTGCAGGCTCCGATCTATCCAGTCGCCAGCGCGATCGAGGAAACCTCCAGCTTCAAGAGCTTTGGCGAAGGATTCCTGCTCACCGCGCGGACCATGGGCTTCTTCTCCGACAGCTATGCTGCCGACCCGCAGGACAAGCGCAACTATCCGATCCTGCACGACAATCATGCGGCCAGCCCGCCGACTGTTCTGATCACCGCAGGCCTCGATCCCTTGCGCGATTCGGGCCGCGAGTACGCCGCGCACCTGATTCAGAACGGGGTCGATGTGATCTATCTCGAGGCCAAGGGCAACGTTCACGGCTTCGTTACAATCCGCAAGGCGGTGCCCAGCGCACAAGGCGATGTCGACGCGCTGGTGGCCGCGATCAGGCTGATGCTTGAGCGGCATTCGTGAGGAGTCTGACGTGACTCCAACCGAATACCGGCCCTGCGTGGGGGTGATGCTGGTCAATGCCGAGGGCAAGGCATTTGTCGGCCGGCGGATCGACAACAAGGAAGGCGATTGGTGGCAAATGCCTCAAGGCGGAGTGGACCCCGGTGAGGACTTGGCGCAAGCCGCGCTGCGCGAACTTGCAGAGGAGACCGGGATTGTAGCCGACAAGGTCTCGCTGATCGACCGGCTCGCCGAGCCGATGCGCTACGATCTGCCCGAAGAGCTGATCGGCAAGTTGTGGGGCGGCAGGTTCCGCGGGCAGGAACAGACCTGGTTCCTTGCGCGATTTTCGGGCGAAGAGCACGATGTCCGGCTGGATGAACACCACGAACCCGAGTTCTGCGAGTACCGCTGGGTCGATCCAGAACAGTTGCCTGACCTGATAGTGCCTTTCAAGAAACGCGTGTATCGGACTGTTCTCGAGAGATTTCGAGAATTGATATAGGTGTCAGCAGGCCTTAGCGTCGGGCATATCAGCAGGCCTTAGCGTCGGGCATGAAGAGATTCAGTTCTGCTGGGTAACCACGGCATCGGGCATCACGGCCTCGGCCGTCAGCACGCGCGGCTGCGGCCCACGGTCGATGGCCGCCGCAAGAGCACGCGCCTCGGTGCAATTGGCGCCGCACATGGATTGCAGCCTGGCCAGGTTGCGACGGGCTTTCTCGACCGCGCCTTTCTCAACCAGCGCAGCACCTTCGCCCGATAGCGCGGCAAGGTTGTCGGGCTCGCGACCGAGCGCCAGCCGGTAGTAGTGGATCGCCTTGCCCTGCAGGCCGTTGAGCCGGGCGGCCTCGGCCAGATCGACAAATATCGTGGTCGCGGCCGGATCAATCGCAAGTGCCGCTTCGAATGCGTCGACCGCCTGTTCTGGGCGGCCTTCGTTGATCGCGGCTTGCCCTTGAGCCACCAGCGCGGCGGCCCGCGGATCGGTCACGTGATCCTCGGTCTGTCCGACGCTTGCGGTCATCGCGAGTGCAATGGCAAGTGCGGCGGCGGGGGCGGCAAAACGCATCAACAACTCCTTCACGCCAGAAGTCCGGTTCTGGTCAGGCTCGGCCATCATGCGCGTCGTTAACATGCACGGGATAGACGCGCGATGAAAAATCCGTCCGTGTCGTCCTGAAACGGTGACAGGCGCCTACCCGTTCCTCGGTCGCTACCAAGCGGCAAATTCACAGTCTCGGCCGACCATTCCGGATGTCGCACGAGAAACGCCTCGATTTGCCCCGTGCCCTCGATGTCGAGCAGCGAGCAGGTGACGTAGATCAGGCGTCCGCCAGGACGCGCCAACTCGGCGCCGATGTCGAGCAACCGCGCCTGGGTTTGCGCAAGCCGTGCGAGGCGATCAGGGGTAAGACGCCAGCGCGCCTCTGGATTACGTCGCCAGGTGCCGGTGCCCGAACAGGGAGCGTCGATCAGCACGGCATCGGCGCGACCGGTCATATCGGCAAGCATTTCGCTTTCCCGGCCCGGGTTGATCAGTCGGCTCTCGATTATTCCCGCGCCCGCCCGCTCGGCGCGCGGTGCCAGTTTCGCGAGGCGATTGCGGTCGCTGTCGGTGGCGAGCAGCGTGCCGCGATTGTCCATCGCCGCTGCGAGCGCGAGGGTCTTGCCCCCCGCCCCGGCGCACAAGTCGATTACTGTTTCGCCCGGGCGTGCCGCGACCGCGAGGCAGGCAAGCTGCGATCCGGTGTCCTGCACTTCGACAAGGCCATCGCGCCATGCGTCCCAGTTCTCCACCGCGGATCCTGGCTCGACCCGCAGGCCTTGCGGTGCACCAGTGGCCAGCGCGGGAAGTGGCAGGAAAATCGTCGCGCGGTCAGCCTTGAGCGTGTTGACCCGCAGATCGAGGGGTGCGCGTTCGAGAAGAGCTGCAGCTTCAGCTTCCGAGACGCCTGACCCGGACAGCTCGGCAACCAGCCATGTCGGTGCCACTCCACCGCCTGCAATGACCTCGCCCTCCCGAACCGGCGCGGGACCATGTGCGGAACCATCAAACAGGCTAACCAAGGCCGCGTCATCTTGTGCCAGGCGCAAGATCGCCGCCCGACCACTCGGTGGAACGGGACCACATGTGCGTATCGCGCGGTAGACCAGCTCGCGGACCGCGCGCCGGTCCTTCGAGCCGGCGTAGCGCCGCGTACGGAAGTACTCGGAGATCAGCCGATCGGCCGGTGCCCCATCGGCATTGGCCGAGGCTATTACCGCGTCGAGCAGATCGATCGCCGCCTGAACTCGCGCAGCAGGGGTCATCGGTGTGGGTAGTTCGGCGCCTCGCGGGTGATCGCGACATCGTGGACATGGCTTTCGGCGAGGCCCGCCCCTGTAATGCGCACGAACCGCGCTTTCTCGCGCAACTCGTCGAGCGTGGCCGATCCCGTATAGCCCATCGCCGCCTTGATCCCGCCTACGAGCTGGTGAACCACATCCTTGGCCGGCCCCTTGTATGGCACTTGCCCTTCGATCCCCTCGGGGACCAGTTTGAGCGCCGAAACGTCCTGCTGGAAATAGCGATCGGCGCTCCCGCGCGCCATCGCGCCGACACTGCCCATGCCGCGATAGGCCTTGTAACTACGCCCCTGGTACAAAAACGATTCCCCCGGGCTTTCGGCGGTTCCGGCGAGCAGCGATCCGATCATGACGCTCGACGCACCCGCCGCGAGCGCCTTGGCCGCATCACCACTGGTACGCAGCCCACCGTCGGCGATGATCGGCACACCCGACTTGGCGGCTTCCGCGGCGCATTCGAGCACCGCGGTCAACTGCGGCACGCCGACGCCTGCAACCACTCGTGTGGTGCAGATCGACCCTGGCCCGATGCCCACCTTGACCGCGTCGGCGCCCGCATCGATCAGAGCGCGGGTCGCTTCGGCGGTAGCGACGTTTCCGGCAACGATGCGGACCGAATTCGACAGTGTCTTCGCCCGCTCGACCGCGCGAGCGACGTCCTTGTTATGGCCGTGAGCGGTGTCGATGATGATAACGTCGCACTCGGCTGCGATTAGCGCCTCGGTGCGGGCGAACCCCTTGTCTCCCACGGTCGTTGCCGCAGCGACCCGAAGGCGCCCGCTCTCGTCCTTGGTGGCATCGGGATAAGTGACCGCCTTCTCGATGTCCTTGACCGTGATCAGGCCGACGCATTTGTAGTCGGCATCGACAACCAGCAGCTTCTCTATTCGCCGCTGGTGGAGCAGCCGCCGCGCCTCGTCCTGGCCGGTGCCGAGCGGAACGGTGGCGAGGTTTTCGCTGGTCATCAATTCGCGAATGGGTTGCAGCGGATTTTCTGCAAAGCGGACATCGCGGTTGGTCAGGATGCCGCATAATCTGCCGCGCTCGTCGGTCACCGGAATGCCGCTGATGCGGTTGTCGATCATCAGCGCCTGCGCCTGGCCGAGCGTGGCATCGGGGCCAATGGTGATCGGGTTAACCACCATGCCGCTCTCGAACCGCTTGACCGCTCGCACGGCCGCGACCTGCTCGTCGACCCCGAGATTGCGATGCAGCACGCCAATTCCGCCCAGCTGCGCCATGACGATCGCCATGTCGGCTTCGGTCACGGTATCCATCGCAGCCGACACCACCGGGATGTTGAGCGCAATACCGCGGGTAAGCTGGGTGCGGGTATCGGCCATGCTCGGCACGATGTCGCTTTCGCCCGGACGCAACAGAACGTCATCGAAAGTCAGGCCGAGAGGGATGTCATCATGTGCCACTGGGGGTTGCGCTTTCCGCCGGAGTAATCGTGGCGGCCCATCTAACGAGATGGGGCGCTGGCCGCTAGGGGGCGCCGGCGGTTTTTCCGTGATCGCCCCGCCAGCGCTGCGGATCGGAAAAATAGCGCACCAGCGCGGCGTTCAACACCAGATCTTCGGCGGCCCCGCCCAACTCGATCCCGCCAACCTCGTCGCCCGGCTGATGATAGCGTTCGGCCATGAAGCGTTCCAGCGCCGCAGCTTGTGAAAAAGCGCTGGTCACCGAAACCGTCGGCACATCACGCTGGAGTAATGCCCAGCCGTCCTGGCGCCGCACATAGTCCTGCGCGATCGCTTCGTCGGCCTCCTTTCGACCGGTCTGTGCGAGGACTTGTGCTATCCCGGCGTCGAGCGGGGTCAGTCCCTTTCCCACGATAGCCACCGCGCTTCCGGCAGGAGCCACAGCCACGGTATCGAGGTTGAACGCTGCGACGATCGAATCGAGCGGGATCGGCGGATTCTCGGCAAAGGCCTGCGCACCGAGCAGGCCCCACTCTTCAGCAGTAGTGGCCAGGAAATAGACGTCGCGTTCGAGCTTGGGTCCCGCTGCCAGGCGCTTCGCCAGCTCGGTCAGCACGGCGAGCCCGCTGGCATTGTCGACCGCGCCGTTACAGATGCGGTCAGTCGCCGGGGGCGTCGCGCAGGTGCCAAAGTGATCCCAGTGCGCCAGCAACAGCACCACGCCCGAAGAGGGGCGTCGTCCCGGAAGCTTCGCGATCAGGTTGTAGGTTCTTACCGATCCAGGGTTCGACGTGGCTTCCAGCGTGGCCGCAAGATCGAGCCGGACGGGCTTGAAATCCGGTTCCCCGGCTGAGGCAAGAAGCTCAGCGAAGCGCGCTTCTCCCAACAGCGCCGCCGCGGCTCCGCGCGAGAGATAGCCGTCGACCACTGCTCCGTCCTCGCTACCTGAAATCCGATAGCTTCCGCGCCCCCGCCTGGCTGTGATGGTGTCAAGTTCACGGTCGTCCTGTACGATAGCCAGCACGGCCGAGGCGCCAGCCTGCAACAACGCGTCGTGCTGTTCCTGCTGGCCCGGGTGGTCCCACAACATCAATACCACCCGACCGGCGACTTCGGAACGCTCGATCCGTTCTCCCGCCTCGCCCACGAACAGCACCGGTGCGCGTTCGACCAGGCCGCGCGATCCGGTAGAGAACACCACCGCCTCGCCACTGGGCAGCACAATCGCGCGTCCATCGCGGGTGAAGCGCAAACTGCTCTTGCTGGGCATGCTGAGCGACAGCTCGACCGGGGCGAACCACGGATTGGCGGGATCGTTGGTGCCCGATTCCAGACCGGCGTCCTGCCACTCACGCGCGAGATAGCGCAAGGTCTTGGCTTCACCGTCGGTGCCGGGCTGGCGGCCACCGAAATCATCGCTCGCAAGGATCGCGATGTGGCGTGCAAGCGCGGCCTCGATCGCGCCATTCGCCCGCGACGACGGAGCCTTCGATGGCGTCACCGAAGCGCAACCGGCCAATAGCGCAAGGATAAAGATCCACGCGACGCGCATCGTTTGCCCTCGGGAAAGCCGTTCGATAGGCAACTTACTCGGTGGTCCAGCCGCCGTCGATGCTCCAGTTCGCACCGGTCACATTTTGAGCCTCGTCGCGGCACAAGAACACAGCCACGGCACCAACTTCGGCTGGCTGGACGAACTTCTTGGTCGCCTGTTTGGCCAGCAGGACATCGTTGATGACCTGATCGCGCGTCATATCGCGCGCCTCCATCGTGTCGGGGATCTGGTTCTCGACCAGCGATGTCCAGACGTAGCCGGGGCTGATGCAGTTGGCTGTGACACCATGCGGCGCAAGCTCGAGCGCCGCCGTCTTGGTCAGCCCGTCGAGCCCGTGTTTGGCGGCGTTATAGGCAGACTTGAAGGGCGAGGCGACCTTGGAGTGCGCACTTGCGGTATTGATGATCCGTCCCCAGCCCTTGCCCTTCATGTGCGGCACCGCCAGCCGGATGGTGTGGAACGCCGCGGTCAGGTTGAGCGCGACGATCAGGTCCCACTTGTCGACCGGGAATTCTTCAACCGGCGCAACGTGTTGCGTGCCCGCGTTGTTGACCAGGATGTCGACGGGCCCCGCCCCGGCCATCAGCTCTTCGCATCCCTCGCGAGAGGTCAGGTCGGCTGGCACGTGCAGCGCGTTCAATTCATCGCACAGCCGGGCAATTTCCGCTGCATCCCCGAAGCCGGTCAGGACAATCTCGGCCCCTTCGCTCCGCATGGCTCGCGCGATAGCCAGTCCGATGCCCGAAGTCGAACCGGTCACCAGTGCCCGCTTGCCGTTCAGGAACATTTGCACCACTCCAAGATTGAACGGCCAAACGGCCGGGAACTTGCCTTCGCGAACCGTGTGGCGACTGTCCAGATGTATCGCCGGTAATTAATGGGGGAGATCTCATGCGTCTCAACAGGTTCAATCCCGGCAGCATAAACGTTCGTGGCGGCGGGGGCGGTGGTTTTCCCGGCGGCATGGGCGGCGGAGTCGGTTGCGGCACGCTGGTTATCGCCCTCATCGCAGCGTTGGTATTCGGGGTGGATCCATCGTCGATGCTTGGGGGAATGCAGGGCTCCGGCACCAGCGTTGGCACCCAGGGTGACGGGTCGGAACAATCGGTCGAGCAGTTGTGCACTTCCAATGCGTACGCCACCGAAGCATGCAACACGCTCCAGTCGCTCGACGAGACATGGAAGCCCGAGTTCGACCGGGCGAGACTCCAATTTCGGAAGCCGACGTTGTGGTTTTACTCGGGCCAGACCCCATCGGCATGCGGCGGGGCAACGTCAGCGATGGGGCCGTTCTATTGCCCGCAAGACGAGGGTATCTACATCGACACCAGTTTCTATGATCAGCTCGATCGGCAGCTGGGCGCCCGCGGCGATTTTGCCCGCTACTATGTCGTGGCGCACGAATACGGACACCATATCCAGAAACTGACCGGGGTCGCCGACGCGATCCGCAGCGCGCAAAGCCAAAGACCGCAAAGCGCCAATCAGCTTCAGGTGCGCATGGAGTTGCAGGCCGACTGCTATGCCGGCGTGTGGGCGGGCAAGAATCGCAACTTGATCGAGCCCGGCGATTTCGAAGAGGGCATGACCGCCGCCAGCGCCATCGGGGACGATCGCTTGACCGGTGGCCGGGTCAGTTCGGAAAACTTCACCCACGGTACCAGTGCCCAACGGATGGAAGCGCTGCGGGCCGGAATGGAAAGCGCCAACGACACGGTGTGCGACCGCTATGTCCAGGTCTGATGCCGATCGCCTTGTGCCGCTTGCATTGGCGTTGCTGGCCGTTCTCGCCGCATCGCCGGTCACGGCGCGCAACACCGACAGTCCGGCTGCCGGACGGGCGCCCGATGCCCAGGACATTGCGATGACGCCGCTCAACGACCTCAATTTGTCGAAAGACGAGATACCACCGATCCTGCTCGCCGCTGCAAATGATCCCTACATCAGTGAGGGACTCGAAAGCTGCCGGTCGATCGAAAGCGCCATCTCCGATCTCGATGCAGCGCTGGGGCCCGACATGGACGTGGCGCTCGCTCAAGGCGACCGGCTTAGTACCGGACGCATGGCGAAGAGTGTGGTGGCATCGTTCATCCCGTTTCGAGGAATCCTGCGGGAAATTTCGGGCGCTGCCGATCAAGAGCGCACCTATCGCGCCGCGATCTACGGCGGGGCGGTCCGCCGAGGATTTCTCAAGGGACTGGGACAGCAGAAAGGCTGCGCCTATCCCGCACGTCCGGCCTTTGCGCGCGTGGAGATGACCACTCGCGGGAATGCGGCTCCAAATCGCAAGAAGGAAGTGCTGGCCGCAGCGGAGCCGTCATCACCTGCCTTCGTGTCAGAGCCCATGGTTCAGGCAATACCGACGCCACGGCCCCGCTGACGCGGAAACGGGGGCAGCTGAAGCCGCCCCCGCCGGGTCCCGCCTGATGCTCGCGCGCGGGATACCCTGCCATCCGAGGTTCGTTGGGGACAAATACCCGGAGGCTATTCGCTGTCTTCCATTCGCTCGATCTCGCGATCGAGAGACTTCAACACGTCCCTGCGAGCGTGTTCGGGGATATTGGGATCCCGCGCAATCTGCGCACGTGCCGAACGGAGGCCCGCCGATGCATGTTCCGAGATGCGCTGCCGGCAGATGCGGATCACCCGCTTTCCATCAGAACCGGTCGTTTCAGTGACGTCTCCGTCGCCGTCGCCGTCGCAGGCCATCACCACCCGCGGCGCCATGGCAACCGCAAGCGGAGCGACCTTTGCGATACGAACAGCTTCGCGCGTCGCAGTCCGGATGGCCTCGCGATCGACCATTGCCAGTCGACCCTGATCGTCTCCAAGGCGGTCGAGCCGTTCGTCGAGCGCATCCATTTCCTTCTCGAACGCCTTTTCATCGAAATGGCCGTCGGGGCCGGAACGAATGACGCGGCGTTCGCGAATGACTTGCGGAGCGTGGGCATCATGCCGGCCATCGCGATCGCGGACCACGATCACCCGGCGCTCGCGATGCGTGCCGTGAGGGGCTGCATCGTCGATCACATAAGTCCGATTGCCGGACTCGGGCGGACGGGGTGCCTCCGGCGCAACTGGCGCCATCGGCGCTTCGGGTGGCAGCGGCGAGGCGGGCGGAGCCGGCGGCAGCGGGGCCTCGGACGCCTCATCCTGCGCGTAGCTGATCGATGCGGTGAGCGGAATGAGCAGCATGCTGGCGCCTATCATCAGCGCACCCATGCGTCGCCGGCGATCGGATGGATTGGTCATGGCGAGGTTCCTCAAACGGTGAACGATGGACTTGTCGCCCAGCACCGGGCACGCCATCGGTGCAGCAAGGGCCCCGCGAGGACCGGCCACGGCCGATGCGATCAATTGCGCGTAGGCGGCGCGCTCGACCCGATCACGATGCTCGACCACCCGCGCATCGCACGCCGCCTCCTGGTCACGGCGCATCGCGCGCCAGCCGAAAAGCGACAGCGGATTGAACCAGTGCAACGCGAACAATGGCAAGGCGCAGAAGTTGAACGCCAGGTCGTGCGCCCGGTGGTGCGCCAGTTCGTGCGACAGCGCCAGATCACGCGCGCGGCGGTCGCTGGATGCCATGAAACCCTGCGGCAGAGCGACAACTTTGTCGAATACCCCGAATGCAAGCGGGGAAGCAGTCGCGGGGGTCTCGAGCAATCGGATGCGGCCCTCTGACCCTACCGTGCGCGCACCGGTCAGCAGATCGCGACGCAGCCGGAAATAGGACACCAATCGCATTACGATGTACGCCGCCGCGCCTATTGCCCACACGGCAACAACCAGTCCCCGCCAGTCAAAGGGCATGGTGGAAACGGTCGTGACTGCTACCGGCGTAGAAGCGAGTGTCAGCGCGGCGACACTTTCAGTCGCTAGCGGCATGGCGACCGGCTCGGTGGCCGGTGCCAGCCACGCGGGCAGAACGACCGGCGGCATTACCAGGCGTATCAGCGGCAGGAGCCACAATGCGTAAGCGGCCTTGGCGCCAAAGTGGCGCGCCACGGCTCGACGCGAGAGGAGAACGACCCCGATCAGGGCGCCGGTCCAGACGAACGTGTCGAACAACCAGTTCATCGCCGCAGCTCCCTGAGCAGGGCTTCGATCTCGGTCAGGTCCTGATCGCTGAGCGCCTCGCTCTCGGCAAGATGCGCGAACAGCGGCGCAGCGCGACCGCCGAACAATCGTTCGACCAAGCGCTTCGATTCGCTGCCGACGTAATCGGACCGCGCGATGAGCGGAGTGTAGAGGAAGCGGCGACCGTCGGGTTCTGTAGCGAGCGCGCCCTTGGCCACAAGTCGACCGAGCAGCGTTTTGACTGTGGGCATCGACCAGTCCCGCGCGGCGCATACCCGGTCGCAAACATCGGCAGCGGAGAGGGGGCTCTCGTCCCACAAAGCCTCCATCACCGCCTGCTCGGCTTCACTGATCCGTTCGGATCTCACTTCGCCATCGTCGCTCATCGAGTGCCCTCCCAGACCAATCAATTACCCCTAACGACTACGCATGTAAACCTTGCCGCTGGATGAACGATTGCATGGGCGTGTGTCGTTGGTAGACCTACGATATGCGTTTGTCCGATTGCCATAACATCGATGATTTGCGCCGCCTGGCCAAAGCGCGACTCCCGTGGCCGGTGTTCGATTACATCGACGGCGCGGCCGACGACGAACTGACCAAGGCGCGTAATACTGCCGCTTTCGAAGACGTCGATCTAGTGCCCAACGTTCTGGCCGGTGTCGCCGATATTGACACGAGCTGCACTATCATGGGCCGCAAAAGCGCGCTGCCTCTGATGTTGAGTCCCACTGCGCTCCAGCGCGTGTTCCACTGGGAGGGCGAACGCGCAGTAGCGCGCGCTGCGCAGAAGTTTGGCCTGTGGTTTGGTATCTCGAGCCTCGCGACAGTCAGCATCGAGGACATCGCCGCGTTGGTCACGACGCCCAAACTGTTCCAGCTCTACGTCCACAAGGACAAAGGCCTCAACACTTCGATGATTCAGCGCTGCCAGGCCGCCGAATTCGACGCGCTGGCGCTGACAGTCGACACAATCGTTTCGGGAAAGCGCGAACGGTGCCAGCGCAGCGGCTTCACCACCCCGCCCCGCTTCACACCCAGCGCAATGTTGTCCTACGCTACCCGGCCGCGCTGGACGGCCAACTACGTGCTGCGGGAGGCGTTTCGCCTGCCAAATCTCGACGATCATGTCCAGGAGGGGACTGGCAAAGCGGTATCGATCGCCGAGTACTTCAACACCATGCTCGACACCGCGATGGACTGGGACACCGCCGCGCGCATCCGTCAGGATTGGGGCGGGACGTTTTGCCTCAAGGGGGTGATGAGTGTGAGTGATGCTCGCCGCGCAGTCGATATCGGGGCCGACGCGATAATGGTGTCGAACCACGGCGGCCGCCAGCTCGACGGCAGCCGCGCTCCATTCGATCAGCTGGCAGAGATTGTCGATGCCGTCGGCGGCGAAATCGAGGTGATCTGCGACGGCGGCGTGCGGCGCGGGACGCATGTTCTCAAGGCATTGGCCCACGGCGCCAACGCCGCAAGTGGCGGACGGCTGTACCTGTACGCTCTCGCTGCTGCGGGCCAGGAGGGCGTGGAACGTGCGCTTGGACTCCTCAAGGACGAGATCGAGCGCGGGATGCGATTGATGGGGGTAAAGGCGGTCGACCAACTCGACCGGTCGATGCTGCGCCTGCGCTAGCTGGTTGCGATACCCACCAATACGGTCGCGCCGAGCAGGATCAGGAAACCGTTGAACACCACCAGCAGCCAGGCGGGCAGCCGGGCAGTATCGGGATCAGGGCGCAGCGCCTTGCCGGTCAGTTCGCGCCAGATCCCCGCGACGAAACAGAATTCGGCGAACAGGATAAGCACGATCGACGCGCTCAGCACCATCCAGCCCGGCACCAACTTGTCCAGCAGCGCCTTCGCGCCGATGCCGGCGGCCATGCTGGCGAGCCCGGTACGCATCCACGCCGCGTAAGTCCGCTCGGCGGCGAGCAGCGTGCGATCTGCCGCAAGCTTGGTACGCCGGGTCGCGCTGTCTTCCTGGGTCGCCGCGCTGTCGACCAGCGTGTCGGCACTGTCGGCCAGCTTCTCCTGCGCCTTGGCTGCGCGGTGCTCTGTAGCGGTTGCCATGCTTCCACAACGCGTTCGCCGCGAAATGGTGGCAGGACGCGATTTTTGCCTTAACTCTGGACGCATGAACGACGCTGCCTACGCCTTTGGACCGTTCGTGCTCGATCCGGCTGACCGGCGCTTGTTGCGCCACGGGCAGCCGGTTGAGGTGTCGGCACGCTATTTCGACGCGCTCACCCTGCTCGCGGCCGAGAGCGGACGACTGGTGACCAAGGAACGGTTTCACAACGAAGTCTGGCGCGGCATCCCGGTGACCGACGAAGCGTTGACTCAATGCATCCGGTCGCTGCGCCGCGCGCTCGACGACGATGCGGCGGCGCCGATTTATATCGAGACGGTGCCCCGGCACGGCTACCGCTTCATCGCCCCGCTTATCGGTGCGCCCGTGGCAGCGCGGCCAGTCAGGCCGGCGTCGCTTCTACCTCTGGCCCAAGACGTTGGTGCGGCTTCGCTGGGGGGTGGCACCGCTGGCATCGTTGGGGGACTGCTGTACCTGTCTGCTGGCTTGGTGGAGCCCGCGATGGGGACAGCCTCGACGCTGCTGGTGCTGATCAGCATCAATCTTGCGCTCGGCGTTCTCGCCGGCGGATCGGTCGGGTTGGGGATCGCCTTGTTGCAGCGATCCGGTGCCACGGGTTGGCGCGCGATTGCGGGCGGAGCAATTGGAGGGCTGCTCGTTGGCGCATGCGCTCACATGATCGGCTCCGACCTGTTCGAGCTTCTGTTCGGCCGGTCCCCGGGGGCGATCACCGGCGCGGGCGAAGGCGTATTACTCGGGGCCGCGGTCGGGGCCGGTCTGGCGCTATCGACCCGTCTGCAGCCCGACCGTCTCCGATCGCAAGCTATTCCCGGGTTCGTGACAGGCGGCTTGGCCGGGTTGCTGATCGCGCTGGCGGGGGGCAGATTGATGGCAGGAAGCCTGTCCGAACTGGCCCATCGGTTTCCAGGTTCGCGCCTCGGAATCGGCCAGTCGGGGGCGCTTCTGATGGCAGATGGCAAGGCGGTAATCGCAATCGCGACGACTGTTGAAGCGGCCCTGTTCGGCGGCTGCGTGGTGTGCGCGATCCTGATCGCGCGCCGCCTGCGAGATTTTGCCGTCTGAGGTCGATTTCACAGATCGCTCATGGCCGGCTCATGACGCTCATCGCGTACTTGCTCAATGTCGACCCTCACTTTCTGGAGGCGTACGACAATGACCACACCCATCTTGATGACCGATCGATCGACCCGCAATCTGCGAATTGCGGGCTGGTCGTTGGCCACCCTTCTGCTGTTGGCTCCGCTTGTCGCCATGCAGTTCGAGGGAAGCGGAGTGACTTGGGACCTGGCAGACTTCACGTTCGCGGCGGTGATGTTCGCCGTCGTCGGCGGGCTGTTCGAACTGGGAGCGCGGGCCAGCAAGAGCCTATCCTATCGCGCAGCCGTGGTGCTGTCGGTCGGGTGCGGCTTCCTGCAGATCTGGATCAATCTGGCGGTCGGCATCATCGGTAACGAGGACAATCCGGCGAACATTACCTATTTCGTGGTCGTCCTGATCGCGATCTGCGGTGCGGCGGTCGCGCGCGGGCACGCCCCCCTGATGGCGCGGGCGATGGTGGTGACACTGGCGGTGCAGGGCCTGTTCTGCGCGGTGCACCTGATCGAAGGCCACTTCACGGTGGTGATCGACGTGTTCTTCATGGCGCTGTGGCTGCTTTCATCGCGCCTGTTCGCCCGCGCTGCCAGCGAACGCGCGGCTGCCTAGCAAACCTCGGCGGTGTTAAGCGGAGGGGGACCGGGCGGCACTCTCGCCGGCGACATCCAGAACGGATCGCCGGCGAGGTGGTGACTAGTTCCGTAAGCGGCGCCTAGCACCGCGTAGAGCGCCCGATCGTAGGCGGCCAGATCGGCATGATCGAGTATCCGCCGCCCGTTGAATGCCGCCAGCTTGTTCGAATCGAACCAGAACTGGGTGCCCTCAGCCCAGTACTCGTCCACGCTGGTGGAGGCGTATTCATCCCTCCACAGACCGGCCTCGAGGGCGTGAGCGTACGCCGCGTCTACCTGCCGCGACAGTGCCGGATCGACCGCGCGGATCGCAGCGAGAACGTCGTGGCTGAATTCGTGAACGAAAATCGTCTCGCCGTAATAGCGGCTCGACTTCAGGCCGAGCAGATCCTCTGCCGCCCCACTAGTGAGCGGCCCCGCCATGCCGCGAGCGCGCGCGTTCCAGTATTCGCGATCGGTCATTGCACCGATCCGCTCGTCGTAATGTATGCGCTCGCAGCGGGTAAGCCGGGGGTCAGACCGGTCGGGCCGCGTCCAATGCGCCTGCTCGGGCAAGTCGGTGGTCGCCTCGCTTTCGGCCATTATGGCAACCCGGTATCCCTCGCGCGAAAGCCAGCGGGCGAGTGCGGGCCGATGGGCGAGCATCTGGCGTACCAGGCCAGCCGCGGTATCGAGAGCATTCTTCGGCACTTTCGCCGAGCCAATAACTGGAATTCCGTCCGCATCGCGACGCTGGGCATAGAACGACCCCAGGTCATCGAGACCCACCCGGTGCGTTGCACCTGTGCACCCTGTAACTGCAAGCGCGATGATCGATAATACGATCCACACCTCGAAAGGGCGCGCAGTTTTGCCGTGCCGGACTATTCTGACCAATGTGGGGCCGAGCGATACTCGACCGGCACAGCGCTTCGCGAAAGCGACGCGACCGAATAGATGTCGCTTGGGGAAGTCCGGGTCATCGCGGTGGCACGCATGACCAGTCGAGGCGTGTTCGTTTCGTCGACGATGGCCTGCGCCACGATGGCACCATTGTCCGCAACGACATAGGTTCGCTCGAACCGGGAGTCGTTGATAAGCAACTGCCGTACCGGTCCCCACTCGCTCTCGAATGGGCCTGTGGCACTCGCCGCAACTATCGAAACGTTGCTGTCTACGCCGCATGCCGCTTGCGCTACTTCGCGGCCTTCGCGGATTTTTCCTGTTTCGAGGCTCATGTGCGATCCGGTCATGGCCTCGCAATCAGCAACCAATCGGTCGCGCGGAGTTTCTACCCGATGCAAAGCGCCATGATTGAACTCGGCCGCCCATTCCTCGACCGGGTCAGTGGCATTCGGCGTTATCCAATTCCAAGTGAAGACCGAGTAATCGGCGCGGGTTTCACGAGTCGCTTCGATCACCGCACGCGCCCCGACGGTTATGGCGATGTCTTGTGCAGCCGCCGACGACGCGAGTGCAACGCCGACGGCCACCAGCGCCCATCTCCCCATTAATACACCCGCTTCTTGGGTTTGATGTACTCGACATCGTCGGTCAGCGTGTATTCGTGGACCGGTCGGTAATCGATGCGCGTGCTGCCACCCTGGCCCCCCCAGCCTTCGAACCACACCGCTGTGTGCTTCATCCAGTTCTTGTCGTCGCGGTCGGGGAAGTCTTCGTTGGCGTGCGCGCCGCGGCTTTCCTGGCGGTTGGCCGCACTGGCGATCGTGACACTGGCCTGTGCGATCAGGTTATCGAGCTCAAGCGTCTCGATCAAATCGCTGTTCCAGATCAACGAGCGGTCGGCGACCGAGATGTCCTGTATCGAACGATATACTTCGCCGATCTGGGCAACGCCTTCCTTCATCAGATCTTCGGTGCGGAACACCGCTGCGTGCTTGCTCATCGATTGTTGCATGGCCTTGCGGATGGCCGCAGTCGGCCGGCTGCCATTGGCGTTGCGGAAGCGATCGAGCCGGCTAAGCGCGAGGTCGGCACTGTCCTTGGGCAATTCGTCATGCGCGGTGCCAGGCGTGATCAGCTCCTTCAGGCGATGCCCGGTGGCGCGACCGAACACCACCAGGTCGATCAGCGAGTTCGAGCCCAGGCGATTTGCCCCATGGACCGACACACAGGCCGCCTCGCCAACTGCGAACAAGCCTGGGACCACTGTTTCGGGGTTGCCGTCGGCGCCGATGGTGACGACCTCGCCGTGATAGTTCGTCGGAATGCCACCCATGTTGTAGTGAACGGTAGGCACCACCGGCAACGGCTGGCGAGTCAGGTCGACGCCGGCGAAGATCTTTCCGCTTTCGGTGATGCCCGGAAGCCGTTCGGCGAGAATTTTGGGATCGATGTGGTCAAGGTGGAGGAAGATGTGGTCCTTGTTCGGGCCCACGCCCCGCCCTTCGCGGATCTCGAGAGCCATCGAGCGACTGACGACATCGCGTGACGCGAGATCCTTCGCGCTTGGCGCGTAGCGCTCCATGAAGCGCTCGCCTTCGGAGTTGGTGAGGTAACCGCCTTCTCCCCGCGCACCTTCGGTGATCAGTACGCCGGCGCCGTAGATGCCGGTCGGGTGGAACTGAACGAATTCCATGTCCTGCAGTGGAAGGCCCGCGCGCAGGACCATGCCGCCGCCGTCGCCGGTGCAAGTGTGCGCGCTGGTGGCAGTAAAGTAGCAGCGACCATAGCCGCCGGTCGCCAGCACCACCGACTTGGCACGGAAGCGGTGGATCGATCCGTCGTCCATGCACAAGGCGATCACGCCGACGCACGCACCGTCCCTCATGATCAGGTCGATCGCGAAGTATTCGATGAAGAAGTCCGCGTCGTACTTCAGGCTTTGCTGATAGAGTGCGTGGAGCATGGCGTGCCCGGTGCGGTCGGCCGCAGCGGCCGTGCGCTGGACGGGAGGCCCCTCGCCCATGTTCTGCATGTGGCCGCCGAACGGACGCTGGTAGATCGTGCCGTTTTCATTGCGGCTGAACGGTACACCGGCATGCTCGAGCTCGTAGACCGCCGCCGGGGCCTCGCGCACCATGTATTCGATGGCGTCCTGGTCGCCGAGCCAGTCCGATCCCTTGACGGTATCGTACATGTGCCACTGCCAGTGGTCGGGAGAATTGTTGCCCAAGCTCGCTGCGATCCCGCCCTGCGCGGCGACGGTATGACTGCGGGTCGGGAAGACTTTCGTGATGCAGGCGGTGCGCAGGCCCGCCTCGGCGGCGCCCATCGTCGCGCGCAGGCCCGATCCACCGGCGCCGACCACCACCACGTCGTAAGTATGGTCCACGATCTTGTAAGCGGGCTGAGTGCCGGCCGTCTGGCTATTTTGCGACGCCATCAGGCGGCACCTCCGGTAAAGGCGATCTTGGCGACGCAGAACAGGCCGAACGCCATGCCGGCATATGTCGCCAGTGTGAGCGCAAGCATCGCAGCGAACTTGTTGCCTTCCTGGTGAACATAGTCACCGATCAGCTCGGCCACCCCAAGCCGCGAGTGCCAGAAGAACGAGATGACCATCAACGCCAGCGCGACCGCGGCAAGTGGCTGCGCAGCCCATGCGCGGATCGTCACGAACGAGTAGTCGCTCACAAACGCCAGCGAGAAAACGAGGAACAGGCCCAGTACCAGACTGGCGGCGGAGGTGTACCGCATCACCATCCAGTCATGTGCACCATGCCGGGCCGAGCCCAGCCCGCGTACGCGCCCGATCGGCGTGCCCCTGGTGGCGAAGGCTTCGGGAGTATCCTTGGTCATTCCAGATCCTAGCGCAGAACGATGGCGGCCCAGAAGGCCACGGTCAGCACGATGCCGCCAGCCATGGAGAGGACCGAGCCGAGCTTGTTGTTTCCGAGTTCGTAATTGGCGCCGGTATCGAGCACCAGATGGCGCAGTCCCGAGCACATGTGTGTAAAAAATGCCCAGCTCAGACCTACCAGAACAATGAAGCCGAAGGGGTTGGCTGCTGCCTTGAGGAAATCGGCGTATGCCTCCGGGCCGCTGACCAGTGCGCCAAGCCACCAGAGAAGCACCGGCAAGCCGACGAAAGTCAGGCCCTGCCCGGTAATCCGGTGTAGGATGGAAACCGCCATGTGCGGCCCCCATTTCCATATCTGCAAATGCGGAGAAATCGGGCGGTTGGCCATCGACAGGTCCCGTTGAAAAGTGTGCACTCCCCTTAACGCCTTGGACCGGTGGTGCAAGCGGGTGCGCCGGCTGCCATGGTCGAGCGCGCTCGACACAGGCCGTGTGTTGGGGGAAAGGGCCCGCATGACGACCATTCTTCTCACCGGCGCCTCGCGCGGGATCGGGGCCGCTGCCCGCGGAGCACTCGAAGCGCGGGGCGCGCGGGTGATCGGCCAGGCCACCAGTGCCGCGCAGGACCTGATCGCAGCGGACTTTGCCGATCCCCGGGCACCCCAGGTTTTGTGGGAAAGTGCGCTCGAAGCATCAGGCGGAACGATCGACATCGTGGTCAACAACGCCGGTCTGTTTGCCGCCAATCCCTTGGATGGATCAGACATCGCCTGGCTCGACGGGTGGGAGGATACCATGCGTATCAACCTGACCGCAGCCGCTCAATTAAGCCGCTTTGCGGTGCGCCACTGGCAAGAACGCGGAACCGGTGGGCGGATCGTGCACGTCGCCAGTCGCGCGGGACATCGCGGCGATTCGCCCGCACACTGGCATTACGCGGCCGCCAAGGGCGGTATGCTGGCGCTGCACAAGACGATCGCGCGCGGGTACGGCGCGTCAGGCATCCTCAGTTTTGCGATCGCGCCGGGGTTTACCGATACGGGCATGGCCGAAGATTATCTGGCGAGTCGTGGCGGGCCGGGCCTTTTGGCGGACATTCCGTTAGGTCGGGTCGCAACTCCCGATGAGATCGCTGCCATGATCGTGTTCTGCGCGCTCGACGCGCCGCCAAGCATGACCGGCGCGACGATCGACGCCAATGGAGCCAGCTATGTCCGCTAGATTAGCCGTATTCGGAATGGCATTCCTTTGCGGCTGCACAACGCCTTCACCGGCGCCGCTAGCCGATGCCGCGCCGGCCCAACGTGCCTGGGCTGCCGCCTGCAGCGACACCGACGACTGGGACAAGCCGGGCCCACCATTCCGGATCTTCGGCAACACCTATTACGTCGGCACTTGCGGGATCACTTCGTTGCTGATCGACGGCCCCGACGGATTGGTGGTGATCGACAGCGGGACCGACAAGGGCGCTCAGATCGTGCTCGATAATATTCGCACGCTCGGTTTCGATCCGCACAAAGTGACTACGCTTCTGATGACGCACGAGCATTTCGATCACATCGGCGGCATGGCCCGGTTGCAGGCGGCAACGGGCGCCACGATCGTCGCCACTCCCGCGGCGGCTGCCGTCCTGCGCAGCGGCTCCGTCGCGGCCGACGATCCGCAGGCCAAATCGGGGCACCCGCCGTTTCCAGCGGTCACCGGAACGATCGCAATTATGAATGTCGCGCAGCCGCAGCGATCGGGCGGCGTCTCGATCGAACCGATGTTCACGCCCGGCCACACCCACGGCGCGACGAGTTGGCGGTGGAACAGTTGCGAAGGCAGTGACTGCAAGTCGATTGTCTACGTCGACAGCCTCAATCCGATCAGTTCGGATGGATATCGATTTTCGGATCACCCTCAATATCTCGCGGCGTTTCGTGCCGGGATCGCCAAGGTTGCCGCCGCGCAGTGCGACATCGTGCTTGCCCCGCACCCGAGCGCGGCGGCGATGCGCTTGCGGCTGAACGGCGAGCGGCCCCTGGTCGATCGGGAGGGCTGCCGCGCCTATGCCGCCGCGGTGACTGCGCGGCTCGACAAGCGGCTGGCTGACGAAAACGCCGGTGGCTGACTGCTGGACTATCCGCGCCGACGTCCCGCGGCAGGTCGCGCAGGCCGCATTGCTGGCACACGAGGATGCCATCGACTGGCCGCTCGACTGGGTGCTCACCGGCATGGAAATCGCGGACGATCGACCCGAGGACTGGTACGTCGAGGTCTATCTCCCGACGAAGCCGACCGCCGCGGATCGCTTTAAAGTGGGAGCATTGTTCGGTGACACGCCGCCGTCGCTGACGGTGCGCAAGGTCGCTTCGCAGGATTGGGTCACCCTGAGCCAAAGCGGGCTCGAGCCAATAGTGGCTGGGCCGTTCCGTGTGCGGACCAGCGACTTCGCGCCGGATCCCGGATCCATCGAGTTTATCATCCCTGCGAGCCAGGCATTCGGGACCGGACATCACGCCACCACCTCCGGATGCCTGACGATGCTGGCTGAAATGAAGCGACGCGGTGTGGTGATCCGCAATCTCGCCGATATCGGCACGGGTACCGGGTTGCTCGCGTTCGCCGGCCTGGCACTATGGCAGCGCGCATCTCGCGACGGCGAGCGACATCGACCCGGTGTGTGCCGCCGTGGTCGCGGCGAACTCCGCCGCGAATGGTGTGCGGTCTGGGCCAGGAAGGGGCGAATTGACGATGGTGATCGCCGACGGAATGACAGATCCCTTGCTTCGCGCACGGGGTCCCTACGATCTGTTGATTGCAAACATACTCGCTGGACCGCTCGAAGAGCTGGCGAAAGATTTCGCGCAAGCCGTCCTGCCCCAGGGCAATGTGCTTCTTGCAGGGTTGCTGCAGACGCAGGAACGCAGCGTGCGCGCCGCCTATCGCCGGGCAGGGTTCTCGCTTGTCGCGCGCATGGTCAATGGTGACTGGTCGATCTTGTGGCTCCGACGTCGTCCGGGGCGCTAGCCCGCACTGGCGACGATCTCAGCCCAAGCGGCTTCGTCGATAACCTCGATCCCGAGCTCGGCCGCCTTCTTGAGCTTGCTTCCGGCACCCGGTCCCGCGACGATCAGATCGGTCTTTGCGCTGACCGATCCGGCCGCCTTGGCCCCGAGGCGCTCAGCCTGGGCCTTGGCCTCGTCGCGACTGATCGTCTCAAGCTTGCCGGTGAAAACCACGGTCTTGCCGCTGACCGCACTGTCCATGGTCTCGACCTCGTAGCGTGGCGGCGCAACTTCGCTCAGCAGATCGTCCCACGCGGCCTGATTGTGCGCTTCGTGGAAAAAGTCGCCGAGCGCTTCGACAACCACTGGTCCAACGCCTTCGATCGCGGTCAACTCTGACAATGCGGTGACATCTCCCTCATGCGCCCGCTGGGCAATGTCACGCAGCAGGGGGAGTTCGTGGAAGCGCTTCATCAGGTCGCGCGCGGTGACCACGCCAACGTGGCGGATACCGAGACCGAACAACAGCCGCGCAGCATCCGGTGCGCGCTTGGCTTCAATCGCGGCCAGCAGGTTGTCGACCGATCTATCCTGCCAGCCTTCGCGTCCCACCAGATCGGCGCGGTGCCGTTTGAGCCGGAAAAATATCGGCGGGCCCGTTCGCCAGCCAACCCAGTTCCAGGAATTCCAGAATGCTTTTTTCGCCGAGCCCCTCGATGTCGAGCGCCGCGCGGCTAACGAAATGGCGCAACCGCTCGAATTGCTGTGCCTTGCACACCAACCCACCGGTGCAGCGGACGTCAACCTCCCCCTCCTCGGCAACCGCCTCGCTGCCGCACTCAGGGCAACGATCCGGAAAGACGTAGGCCGGCCGATTCTCATCGCGGGTCAGGTTGTCGACCACCTGCGGGATCACGTCGCCGGCGCGTTGGATGACGATCCGGTCGCCTTCGCGCAGGCCCAGGCGAGTGATTTCGTCCCGGTTGTGAAGGGTTACGTTATAGACCGTCACCCCTCCAACCAGCACGCCGGACAGTCGCCCAACCGGTGTAAGCTTGCCGGTGCGGCCGACCTGGATATCGATCTTCTCGAGCATAGTCTCGGCTCGTTCGGCGGGAAACTTGTGTGCCAAAGCCCACCGCGGCGCCTTGGCTACGAACCCGAGCCGGGCCTGCAACGCCAGGTCGTCAACTTTGTAGACCACCCCGTCGATGTCGTACGCGAGCCGTGCCCGCCGCTCGCCGATGCTGCGGTAATGCTGCAGCATTTCTTCTATCGAAGCGCAGCAAATCAGGTCGGGGCTGACCGGCAATCCCCATTCCTCGATGCGCTTCATCACTGCGAACTGGCTCGCCCCAGGTACCTCGGTTGCGGCACCCCAGCCATGCGCCCAGAAGCGCAACGGGCGCTGCGCGGTTACGGTCGCATCCTTTTGCCGAAGCGATCCGGCGGCAGCGTTACGCGGGGTGGCGAAGAGCTTCCCGCCATTTTCCTGCTGCGCAACATTGAGCGCGGTAAAGTCTTGTTTCGCCATGTATACTTCGCCCCGCACCTCGAACATATCGGGCACCTTGCCGCGCAATTTCTGCGGGATGTCGGGGATGTGGGCGACGTTGGCAGTGACGTCTTCGCCAACTTGCCCGTCGCCGCGCGTCGCGGCCCGAACCAGGATGCCTTTCTCATAGCGCAACGAGCAGGATAGCCCGTCGATCTTGTCTTCCGCTGTGAACGCCAGTGGGGCGTCGTCGGACAGGTTTAGGAAGCGCCGCACGCGAGCAACGAACTCAGCCACTTCCTCATCCGAAAATGCGTTGTCGAGGCTCATCATCCGAACCTCGTGGCGTACTTTGCTCAACGGAGACGCGGCGATCTCATGACCGACTGCCCTCGATGGCGAGTCAACTCGCACGAGGTGCGGAAACTCATTCTCTAGCTCGGCATTTCTGCGAACCAGCGCATCGTATTCCGCGTCCGAAATTTCGGGCGCATCGTCGGCGTGATAAAGCCGGTTGTGATGCGCAATCGCCTTCGCGAGCCGCATCAGTTCGTTGGCGGCTTCGGCCTCAGTAATCTCGCTCATTGGCCGCGCAATATCGCAATCATTGCAAACTCGTTTGCTTGGTAGATCGGATCGCCCGGAGTGATAATTGCAAAATGACCCGCACCGGGGTTGCCCCGTACCTCGAGTTCCACCCCTGTTGCGCGGATGGCGTCCTGAACAATTTGCGGCGCGGGCGGCAGCACGGCCTGCACATAGAGCAACGCATCAAGCTTGGGCGCATGCACCAATGGCGAAAGCGCGGAATAGCGCGCCGGCACGTCATCGGGCGTCCCACCCATGAATGGATCCACCGCCGAAAATTGGCACAAGGCGTCGAAGGCATCGCGCTCGAGTGCGACATCGCCCTCCCCGTCAAGAACAATGGCGGCACGCACCGGCAGTGGCGCGCGCGCACCGAGCGGGCCGGTGTCATCCTGCGGCATTGCAAGCCACTGTGCCGGAAGCGCACCCGCCGAATGCCCCACCAGCGTCACCCGCGCGCGATCGATCGAGTAATCGCGCGCAACCCTGTCGATGAGCTTGGCGGAATCTTGCCAGTCGGCGAAGGAACCGGACCAGCCACCCCCATCGCCGACCTCCCGGTAATCGACGTTGAGTGTGGCGATTCCCAATTGCTGCCAGCGGGTCGCGAGCGGCGCCATATAGTTACGGTCGGCTATGCCGGCCTTCCAACATCCGCCATGGAAGATCACCGCCAAAGGGAATGGCCCGTTGCCCGTGGGCAACCGCAAGTCGGCAATCCCGCGCGGATGGTTCGCGTAACGAAGCTTTGCATCGGGCGTCGACGGCGAGATCCGTGAATCGGTGCCGTATGATCCCAGAGCCGGCGCGACGGGGTATTGGTCAGGCTGAGTCATCGAGCAGCCGGCCAGTAGCGCTGCCGCGGTCCATGCCGACGCGGATCGGGCAAACACACTCACACCCCCTCTAACAACCGATCCGCCTGGGCGCGAGCCTCTGGCGTGACCTCGGCCCCCGACAGCATCCGGGCTATTTCCTCCTGTCTCGCGGCAGCGTCGAGCAGAGTGACTGAGGTGCGAGTGACGGTCCCTTCGCTCGTCTTGTGAATGACGTAATGCGTGCGACCCCGCGCCGCGACTTGCGGTGAGTGCGTCACCACCAGCACCTGCCCGCCCTGCGCAAGGCGCGAAAGGCGCTCCCCGATCGCGCTGGCTACCGCCCCGCCCACCCCTCGATCGATTTCGTCGAATATCATCGTCGTCGCCCCGCCGCTTTCCGCCAGCGCCACCTTGAGCGCGAGGATGAAGCGGCTCAATTCGCCACCACTGGCGATCTTGTTGAGGGGCGCGAAATCGGCCCCAGGGTTGGTGGCGATGAGGAACTCCACGGCGTCGAGCCCGTGCGGCCCCCAGCGATCTTCCGGTAATTCGGTCACGTTCGTGCGGAACCGGGCAGCATCGAGCTTGAGCGGTGCAAGCTCGGCGGCGACGGCCGTATCCAATCGCCCTGCAGCCGTAACCCGCGCCTCGTGCAGCGCCTGCGCCTTGTCACTGATATACCTGACGCGAAGACCGAGCCGTGGCGGCGAGCACGTCGAGTTCGGCCTCGCCGCCCTCGATCGCATCGAGCTGACCGCGCATTTCGCGCATCTTGTCGGCCAGCTGATCGACTTCGCAGCGATGCTTGCGGGCAAGCGCGCGCAGGTCGAACAGCCGGATCTCGGCCCGCTCGAGCGCCAGCGGATCATGCACCAGTGCATCGGCGGCGGCGGACAGCTTGTCCTCCGCCTCGCCGGCTTCGATCACTGCGCGATCGAGCGCCGACAGCGCTTCGGTCAACAGGGGATGCTCGGGTGCAATACGGTCGAGCCGGCGCGCGGCCACCCGCAATGCAGCAAGCGGTGAATCGGAGCCCTCCCACAACTGGCGCAGTATCTCGAGATCGCCTGACAGCCGCTCGCCCTTCTGCATCGATGCGCGGGTTTCCGCGAGACGCGCCTCCTCACCCGCCTGCGGCTCGATCGCGGCAAGCTCCGCCAGATGAGCGATCAGCAAGTCCTGATCGGCCTGCGCCGTCTCCACTCGCTCGCGAGCAGCGGCTAGCCGATCCTCGGCCGCGCGCCACGTGCTCCAGGCATTGGCCACGCCCGCTGGTTCTCCGCCGGCGAAACGATCGACCATTGAACGGTGGCCCCGCGGGTTGACCAGGCCGCGATCGTCGTGCTGGCCGTGCAATTCGACCAGCGCGGGTGCCAGTTCTCGCAGCATCGCGACCCCGACCGGCTGGTCGTTGACGAACGCGCGACTGGCGCCATCAACTTTCAATGTCCGGCGGAGGATGAGAGGCTCGCCGGGTTCGATCTCAATATCGGAATCGCTCAGCGCCTCGGCAATGCGCGCAGGTAACGCGGCAAACTCGAAGGTAGCCGCGACACTCGCCTTGTCCTCGCCCGCACGAACCAGCACGCTTTCGGCCCGATTGCCGAGGATCAGGCCGAGCGCGTCGAGCAGGATCGACTTCCCCGCCCCGGTTTCGCCGGTAAGAACTCCAAGCCCGCCACGGAACTCGAGATCGAGCGCCTCGATCAGCACGATATTGCGGATGGTGAGGCGCGTCAGCATGCAGCCGCTGCTCTAGCCGAACCACCAACCCGCGTCACGCCGCCAAGCGCAGATTGTCACCGCGTGCAATCGCCTGTCAGCTTGAGAAAGTCCTCGGCAGCGATCGGTGGGGAGCGCAGAAATCCCTGGTAGACCGCGCACCCCTCGGCAGCCGCAATCGCGCGCTGCGCTTCGCTCTCGATCCCTTCGGCCACCACCGTCAGCTCGAGCGCCCGCGCCAATGCGACGATCGCGCGCAGCACCGCCCGATCTCGTTCGTCCTGCTCAATTCCTTCGATCATCGATCGGTCGAGCTTGAGCGTGTCGAGCGGGAGCAGCTTGAGATAGCGAAAATTGCAGAAACCACCGCCAAAGTCGTCAAGCGCGATGGCGATGCCAAGCTGCTTGAGCTTGCCCAACATTCTCGCGCTGCGCTCGAGATCCCCCAGGAGAACCTGTTCGGTGATCTCCAGCACGAGGCGGTCTGCGGCGAATCCGCTCGCAGCGACCAGTTCGGAAAACTCGCGAGCGAACCCTGGGCTCGATAAATCTGCCGGTGTAATATTGAGCGACAGCCGGAGCTCGGTAGGCCACCGGCTGGCGGCGGCGAGCGCCCGTTCGGCTATATGACGGGAAAGGTGCGCGACGTGCTCGGCCCGCTCGGCAATCGCGAACAGCGTCCCTGCACCAATCTGGCCGATGCGCGGGTGGTTCCAGCGAGCGAGAGCCTCGGCCCCTACCAGGCGATCGCCTCCGAACGCATACTGTGGCTGGAACACGATCTCGATTTCGTCGCGATCGAGCGCGGCCAGCAAGTCCAATTCGATCTCGGCGGCGCGGATGCCGGCTGGCGCTCGCAAACGGTCAGCCCAGACAATCCGCTCCCCGGGTCGGTCGTGCGCCTGTCCCAAGGTGCCCGCGAGCCGATCGAGCACATGATCCGCATGCTCGCCAGGTAACACCCGCAACAGCGCGATCCGAGGCCACAGCCGCACGGTGCCCGATCCGTCGAGCCCCACGATCGGCGCCGCGAGCGCCTCGCCAAGCGCTTCGCCGAGCCATTGCCAGCGTTCGCGGCTAATCGCCTCGCGCGCAACGAGCGCGAACTTTCCGCCGCCTAGTCGGGCGGCGAGCCAGTCGCTCTGGGCGAGTTCGTCGGCCACGAAATGGAGCATGCGCCGCGCCACCTCGGCCAGCGCGCCGTCTCCAACCGCCTCGCCATAAGCAAGATTGACCGTATCGAACCGTCCGAGCCCGATCAGCAGCGCGTGAACCGGCGCCGCGGCCCCGCCTTCGCCAGCTTCCGTGCGCCAGGTCCGAAGGGCCAGGCGGACCGCGTCGGCGTCTGCCAGCCCGGTCAGTGCGTCTCGATGCGGATGCGCTAGGTCGGGCAAAGTGGCCATCACCGCTCCGCTAGCCGATCGCACACGCATGTGCGCGGGCGCCAAAGCCCGCGTTGCCAAATGGGACAGCGGCATTTAGCCTTGCGACCTGCCCAGCGTGGCGCGGGGTTCAGCGAAAGGTTTTCGGGTGAGTGGGGAGATCGACGTCAAGCGGCTCGCGCTGCTCGCCTCGCGCACCGAACGGGCGATGGAGGCCGCAGCCGAACTGCGCACGCACTTCGACTTCGTGTCGTTCGACCGGGCTGCGGCGGTGGTGGTTCTCGGTGGTGACGGGTTCATGCTGCACACGCTCCACCGTATGCTCGATCGGAACCGGGTCATCCCCGCGTACGGGATGAATTGCGGTACCATCGGCTTCCTGATGAACCGCTATCGCAGTCCGGCCAAGCTTGCCGAGCGGCTGGGCAAGGCCAAGGCGTTTGAAATCGCGCCGTTGCGGATGGAGGCGGTGGGCCAGGACGGCCGTACCCACGTGGCCTGCGCGATCAACGAAGTTTCTCTTCTGCGCGAAACCCGCCAGACTGCCAAGATTGAAATCATGCTCGATGGGAAGACGCGACTCAAGGAACTCGTGTGCGACGGGGTACTGGTGGCGACACCCGCGGGCTCTACCGCGTACAACCTGTCGGCCAACGGGCCGATCCTGCCGCTCGATTCGCAGCTCCTCGCACTCACCCCGATCAGCCCGTTTCGCCCGCGCCGCTGGTCGGGCGCGGTTCTTCCCGAACGCAGCCGCGTCGGCTTTCGCGTCAACGAGCCGGGCAAGCGACCGGTGTCCGTAGTGGCCGACCAGAAGGAATTCCGCGACATCGCCGAAGTCCATCTCGAGATCGCGCGCGAGAGCCAGCTTACACTGCTGTTCGATCCCGGCCACGCGCTCGATGAACGGATCGTCGCCGAACAGTTCGCTGTATAGGGTTGCCAAGGGAAATCCGCGCCCATATAGGCGCGCTCCTGCCGATAAGGCTGCTCCCCGATAGCTCAGCGGTAGAGTAGGTGACTGTTAATCACTTGGTCGTTGGTTCGAATCCAACTCGGGGAGCCACTTTCCACTAGGTTCCGATCAGCAGCCGGACGCCGACCCAGATGGTCAGCGCGGCGGTGAGCCAGCGGATCGCGGCTTGAGGCAGGAACCGGACCGCCAGCAAGCTGCCGATCTGACCTCCAATCACGACCGCCAAAAGCAGCGGTAGCCCGGCGGTGACGGCTTCGCCCATCCGGTCGGGGCCATTCTTGATCAGCTGGCCGGCAATTCCGAACAGCGAATTGACGAAGATGAATAGGGCCGCAGTAGCTGCCACCGCGCGCGCAGAGTTCCAACGGGTCAAATGAAGCAACGGGGCGAGAAATATGCCCCCGCCGATGCCGACCAGGCCCGCAAGATAGCCGATCGGAGCGGCCAGCAGCGGCATCCAGCGGGCACCTTGAGTGGGTTCTCCCTGCCCCGTCGAAGTCTGCGGGATCAACAAGGTCAGGCCGGTCATTACCAGGCTCGCGCCGAGAACTGTGAGAAAGGCCGCCTGCTTGATCGGGGTAAGCCCGCCAAGAAGCGCCGCCGGCGCGGCGATTGCGGTCAGCAGGGCAGCCCCGCGCCAAGGAGTCAGGCCAGCGCGAGCAAATCGGATCGAGCTGCCGCCTACCACTACGATGTTGCACGCCAGCGACAGCACCGGGAGCAGTCGATAGTCGAATCCCGAGAGCGCAAGCAGAGCGCTGTAGGTCGATCCCCCCCCGAATCCGACCGCGGCATAAAGAAGCGCGGTGAGCGCGAAGGCGACAGCGAGGAAGGGCATCGCCGGTTCCCCTATCACATCACTTGATGCATGCTAGCGTCCGCGATGGAGTGCCGAACCATGGATTTTCCAGCGATCGAACTCGGCACGGACATGATCCGCGTGTCGGGAAGCGAAGTGGAGCAGCTGGCCGATATCACCGCCGATGCATTCCGCGACGACCCCTTCAATCGCTGGCTGTTTGGTAGCTACGCCGGCATGGCGGGGGTGTTCACGGCGCTTGCTCGGCATGTCTATGCCCCGCGCGGTCTTTGCTATCGGCTCGGTGATGCGGGGGCCGCAATGTGGATGTTGCCGGGCGGCAGTATCGAGCCGCCGCTGGTCGCGCTTCCTGCGCTATACAGCGCGGTCTTGCTGCGCAGCACCTGGGGCGCCAAGCGTCGCACCGATGCGGCGGTGGCGGGAATGAGCCGGCATCACCCGGGCTTTCCACATGCCTATCTTTTCACCATCGGCCTGCGGCCAGCCGCGCGCGGTAAAGGTCTGGCCCGCAAATTGATCCAGCCGGTACTGGATGCGTGCGACGAGGCGGGCTTGCCGGCTTACCTCGAAAACTCAAACCCGGCCAATTGCGGGTTCTATGGCTCGTGCGGATTCGAGCACCAGGCGATGATTGAAGTTGCCTCCGCAGCACCTCCGCTGGAGGCCATGCTGCGGCAGCCCCGCTAACGGCAATCAGGCCGCCGGAGCCTGTGCGCCCACCGCACCGTGGCAATGCTTGTACTTGTTGCCCGAACCGCACGGACACGGGGCGTTCCGGCTGATGTCCTGACCGGCCCACGGATTGTCTGCCACGCCCCCCGGCCCCGCTTCCGCCACGGGCGAACCTGCAAGGGCGCCGAACAGCGCTTCGCGCATGCGCGACCCGTCTCCATCGTTCGAATCCTCGATCCCGAGCAAAGGATCGATATGACCGGTAAGAAAATCGGGGAGATCGGGCAGCGATAGCGGAGCCTGCGGCGCGTTGAAGCGGAATTCGCTGCGCATCAGGATCGTGGTCACGTCCTCCCGCAGCACTTCGAGCATGCGCTCGAACAGCATGAATGCTTCGCGCTTGTACTCGTTGATCGGCTGCTTCTGTGCGTAAGCGCGCAGGAAGATGACCTGGCGCAATGCATCGAGCGTCGACAGGTGTTCCTTCCAGTGGTGATCGAGCCGTTCGAGCAGGATCTGCTTTTCGATCCGCTTCCACATGTCCGGATCGGCGTCGGCGATCTTGCGCTCCATCACCTCGTCGGTGAGCGCCTGCAACCGCTCGTCCAGCATTTCTGGCTCGACGTGGTCTTCCTCGACCCAGTCCTCGACCGGGGCATCTACGCCAAGCACGTCGGCGATCCGCTGCTTGAGGCCGGGGACATCCCATTGTTCCGGGTACGATCCCGGCGGGCAGGCCTCGCCAACAAGGTTGTTAACGGTGTCGTGGCGCATGTCCGCGACCACTTCATCGACCGCGTCGGCATCCATGATGTCGGCGCGCTGCTCGTAGATCACCTTGCGCTGATCGTTCATCACGTCATCGTATTCGACGACCTGCTTGCGGATGTCGTAGTTGCGCGCTTCGACCTTCTTCTGCGCAGTCTCGATCGCTTTCGACAACCACTTCGACCCGATCGCCTCACCATCCGCGAGGTTGGAATTCATCATCCGCGCGAACAGGGTATCAGGCCCGAAAATTCGCAGGAGATCGTCCTCGAGGCAAAGGTAGAACCGGCTCAGGCCCGGGTCTCCCTGCCGTCCTGAACGACCGCGCAGCTGGTTGTCGATCCGGCGCGATTCGTGCCGTTCGGTGGCGAGCACGAACAAGCCGCCCGCCTCGAGAACCTTGGCACGCTCGGCAGCCACCTCAGCCTTGATCCGGTCTATTTCGAGCGCCCGTCGGGGATCGTCTTCGGCAAGCTCCTTGAGCTCGTCCTCGATGCGGAACTCGGCATTGCCGCCGAGCTGGATGTCGGTCCCGCGCCCGGCCATGTTCGTGGCAATTGTGACCGCACCGAGTCGTCCGGCCTGGGCGACGATGTGTGCCTCCATCTCGTGGAAGCGGGCGTTGAGGACGGAATGCTTGACGCCTTCCTTGTCGAGGAATTCGCTCAGCAGTTCCGACTTCTCGATCGACACCGTACCCACCAGCACCGGCTGGCCGATCTTGCTCTTTTCCGCGATGGCCTTGGCGATCGCCTGGAATTTGTCGGCCGTGTTCTTGTAGAACTCGTCTTCCTCGTCGATCCGCTGGACCGGAACGTTGGTGGGAATTTCCACCACGTTCATCTTGTAGATGTCCCAGAACTCGCTCGCCTCCGTCGCGGCGGTACCGGTCATGCCCGACAACTTTGGATACATGCGGAAATAGTTCTGGAAGGTGATCGAGGCCATTGTCTGGTTCTCGGGCTCGATCTTGACGCCTTCCTTGGCCTCCACGGCCTGATGGAGGCCGTTCGACCAGCGGCGCCCGTCCATCATCCGGCCGGTGAATTCGTCAATAATGACGATCTTCTCGTCCTTCACGATGTAGTCGATGTCGCGCTTGAACATCACGTTCGCGCGCAATGCCTGGTCAAGGTGGTGGACGACCTGGGTGTTCTCCACGTCGTATAAGTTGGGAGTGACCATCAGCCCCGATTCTGCAAGCAGGTCCTCGATCTTCTGCGCACCGTCCTCGGTCCACGATATGGATTTGCTCTTCTCGTCAGCCTCGTAGAAGCTTTCATCGATCGATTTCACGATGGCGTCGATCGAGATGTAAAGGTCTTGCTTGTCTTCGGTAGGGCCGGAGATGATCAGCGGGGTGCGCGCCTCGTCGATCAGGATCGAATCGACTTCGTCGACGATCGCAAAGTTGAAGGCACGTTGAACCATTTGCGCGCGTTCATGCTTCATGTTGTCGCGCAGGTAATCGAACCCGAACTCGTTGTTCGTGCCGTAAGTTATGTCCGATCCGTAGGCCTCACGCCGTTCGAATTCGTTGAGGTTGGGCACGATCACGCCGACCGTCAGCCCCAGAAACTGGTGGATCCGGCCCATCCAGTCCGCGTCGCGCCGGGCGAGATAGTCGTTGACGGTTACGACGTGGACGCCCTTGCCTTCGATCGCATTCAGATAAGTCGCCAGCGTCGCCACGAGGGTTTTGCCCTCGCCCGTACGCATCTCGGCAATCTCGCCGCGATGCAGAACAATGCCGCCGACCATCTGAACATCGAAATGCCGCATGCCGAGCACGCGAACCGACGCTTCGCGCACGGTGGCGAAGGCCTCGGGCAGGATTTCGTCCAGCGTGCCGCCCGCTTCGAGAAGGCCGCGGAACTTGGCGGTCTGTGCGCTCAGTTCATCGTCCGAAAGCGCCTGAATTTGCGGTTCGAGAGCGTTGATCTGGCGCACGATCTTGTCGAGCGACTTGACGTAACGGTCGTTGGATGAGCCGAAAACGGCCTTGGCAAGGTTCTGGAGCATAAAAAAGGGCCTGACGGCTGGAGTGTTTTGAAACGCCCGCCGGGCACAAGCGTGCCGGTCGCGTTAGGAACGAAAGCGGGAGAGTTCGCGCTATTCGCGCGCTCGGTCCGGTCCCAGCTGGACGGTGGGGATATAGATCACCACGGGCCGGCGTGGCGGGCACGCGGCCTGACCTGTGGTCTTGCCCTGAGGGTTGGCCTTTTGCGGTGCCGATTTGCACGCGGCCTGCTGCCCCCCCTGTGATGCCGGGGCGCCGTTTTCGACCTGCTGGCCAAACTCGAGCATCATGCGCGCCTCAGCGGGCGCGCCAAGGGATGCGAGGCCGGTGATCAGCGCAAGGCAGGTGAGGAGGCGACGCAACATGGCACCGCAAGAGATAGAGGCTTGCGGTCACCTAGTCCAGCATTACACCCTATTTTTGGACAATTTCACTCGTGACCGTGTTGTGAATAACGATTTTCCGCCTGACTGAATTACCATTGTCGTCGGTCGGCGGATCGAATTTCTGACTGGCGAACGCGTCACACGGGCCCCGCAAGGGCGCGATGTGATCCAGTCCCGAGAATGTACAGCCGGTGACCGAGCCATCTTCTTCGACCACGAACGAAACGGTATAATCCGCAGGGCCTGGCAACGTATTTGGCCCAGTGGGGATCTGCCAGCGCACCGAACTGGACCAGGTGCCCGCAACCGGAGCGCCCTTCTTGTCCGTGGCCGGCGTGAATCGCGCCCGCGTCGAAATGAGCGTGCAGGTGGCCGAGTCGAGGCTGGGGTTGCCACTGCTGCGAGTCACCGAGCAGTTGGTGGGCACACCTTGCGCATCCACATCGAGAGTGAAGCCGACAACCCCTTCCGCTTCCTCGCGCAGCGCGCTGGCGGGGTAATCCGCGGAGTTCACCCAATCACCCGGATTCCCGAGTGGCTGGGGCGCGCCTGCGGTTGCTGCAAAAGCTCCGACGGAAATCAGGGCGACCGGGATCATCAGCAAACGACCGTATTTCATGGCGAAAATCCTACGTCGGGTGGCTGCAATGTAAACTGTCCATCCGTCATTGTCCCCCGCGTTCCCCAAGACTATCAGCCGGCCTGATGGTTACCTCGACTTCGCCGCTCGCCAAGCCCTTTCCTGACGCCCCATCGGTAGCAGGCGTGACGCCGCGCGTTGCGCGCGCGGGGTACAAGGACTGGGGCCGCTGCGATCTGACGTTCATCGAATTGGCCCACGGGACCAGCGTCGCGGGAGTGTTCACCACGAACGTCTGCTGTTCCAGCGAGGTCGAACTGGGCCGTGAACAGGTTCGGCTGGGGTGCGCCCGCGCATTGGTTGTCAACGCCGGCAATTCGAACGCATTCACCGGCTATCGTGGCCGCGAGGCGGTTGAGGCGATCATGGGACAGGTCGCCGGGCATCTCGGCTGCGAGCCGAGCGACGTGTTCGTCTCGTCCACTGGCGTGATCGGCGTACCGCTGCCGGTGGACAAGGCGCGCGCGGGGTTGGAAGCGGTGTTCGCCGCGCCCGCCTGTTCGTGGGAGGAGGCGGCGGCGACCATCGGAACCACCGATACGTTTTCCAAAGGCGCGGTGGCGACCGCGATGGTGGGTGACCGTAAGGTGACGCTGGTTGGCATCGTCAAGGGAAGCGGCATGATCGCGCCTGACATGGCGACCATGCTGGGCTACATATTTACCGACGCCGCAGTCGAGCCAGCGTTTCTGCAAACGATCCTGAGCGCAGCGGCCGAGCCGACGTTCAACTGCATCACGGTCGACAGCGACACCTCGACCAGCGACACCGTGCTGGCTTTCGCGACCGGAGCAGCAGGCAATCATGTCCTAGCCTCGAACGACGATCCGGGCGCCGACGCGTTTGCCGCCGCGCTCCACGACGTGTGCCGCCAGCTCGCCCACCTGGTGGTGCGTGATGGCGAAGGCGCGAGCAAGTTTATCGAAGTGTCGGTGTCGGGAGCCCAGTCGGACCAAAGCGCGCGCAGGATCGGCCTTGCGGTCGCCAACTCGCCTCTGGTCAAGACGGCGATCGCCGGCGGAGATGCCAACTGGGGTCGCGTGGTCATGGCGGTCGGCAAGGCGGGTGAGGCCGCCGATCGTGACAAGCTGTCGGTCGGGTTCGGCGGCACCTGGGCCGCGCGCGAGGGGCAACCGCTGGAAGACTACGACGAAGCCCCGGTGACGGCACATTTGCGAGGTGAAGAGATTTCGATCGAGATCGATCTCGGTCTGGGCGACGGACGTGCCACCGTGTGGACCTGCGATCTGACGCATGGCTACATCACGATAAACGCCGATTACCGCTCCTGATCCGAAGGGCCTGACATGAGCGCGCTCGACGACGAGATGCTTGCGCTGCTGCGCTTCGCGGGGGAGCGCTCGATCATGCCGCGCTGGCGCAACCTTGCTGCCCACGAGGTCGAGGACAAGGCACAGGACGACCCCGTCACGATCGCCGATCGCGAGGTCGAGCAGTTCCTGACCGAAGCGCTCGAACGGCTTGCTCCCGGCGTGGCGGTGGTGGGCGAGGAAGCGGCCCATGCCGATCCAACAGTGCTCGATCGGCTCGCGGGTGCCTGCTGGATCATCGATCCGATCGACGGGACGAGCAATTTTGCAAGCGGACGCGGGCATTTCGCAACGATGGTCGCGCTCGCCGACGGCGGGGAAACGATCGCGGGATGGATTTACGATCCGCGGCGCGACCGGATGTGCCGTGCACGCCGCGGTGAAGGCGCCTTCATCAACACCGACATGATCACGGCGGGCGCAAGCGGCAACGACCCTGTGCGGCTGGCCGCGATGACGCGATACATGGCACCGGCCCAGCGCGCGCTGTTCGAGCGAACAATCGCTCCCCTATTCACGCTGGTCGCGGCGCCCGGCTGCGCCGCAGAGCAGTATCCGCTGGTCGCCCAAGGCGAACATGACATTGCAATCTACGAGCGCGTACTGGCGTGGGATCACGCCGCCGGCTGCCTCTTTCTCAATGAGGCGGGCGGAAAGTGCTGCCGACAGGACGGCTCGCCATACCGGGTCGACAGCACGCGCAAGGGATTGATTGCCGCCGCCACCCCGCAAATATGGAACGAATTCACCCGAATCTTGAACGATGCGGGCTTCACACCCAGCGACTAGGCGTTCTGCAGTTCGCCCTCGAGCCAGCTCTTGAGCTGCATCTTGGGTGCAGCGCCGAGTTTCTGGGCAACCGGCTTGCCATTCTTGAACAGCACCATCAGCGGGATCGATTGCACGCCGATCGAACCGGGCACCCCGGTATTTTCCATGATGTCCATCTTGGCGATGGTCACCTGATCGCCCAGCTCGTCTGCGATTTCCTCGAGCGATGGGCCGATCATCTTGCACGGTCCACACCATTCGGCCCAAAAATCTACCAGCACGGGCTTGTCGGCATCCAGCACGTCTGACTGGAAGCTGGCGTCGGTGACGGCGATGGTCGGCATGTCAATTCTCCTGATGTTGCGCTAAATCTAGGCGCTCGGGACGCTCACTCAACCGATGGAGACGGAAAGCTTTCCGTCGGCGTGGACAAGTGGCTCTTGCGCGCCGCCAGCATTTCCTGCGGAATGGCAAACATCTGTGGGGTATGCGTGTACAGCACCGCGGCAGATATCTCGCGGCCCGGATAGATCGCTTCGAGCGCGGCCGCGTAGGCCGCCATCTGGCGCAGTGTGCTTTCGGGAATGTCGGCAAGCGATCTGGGAGGACGGCGCGCGGTTTTGAAATCAACCACCGTCACTTTCGTCTGTTCGATCAGCAGTCGGTCGGCGGTGCCCGCGATGACCACCCCCCCCACCGTAGCCGCGAGCGGCACTTCGGGCAGCGCAGCGGGCGAGAACACATCGGCGAAATCCGGCTCGGCAAGAACCGCGATCGCACTTGCAAGCATGTCGGCTAGGACAGCCGGCTCAAGGTCGCTTGCCTGTCGCTCGAGCCATGCGCGGCCGGCGACCTCCCGCAATTCGGCGGGGATGTCAGGCAGCCGCTCGAGCAAACGGTGGATCAGCACTCCACGTCGCGCGGCGGTCCGCGCTACTTCAGGCGGCAGAGGCGGGTCGGGTGCACGTTCAGTCCCCGCCGCCGATGGTGCCAGCGGGCGTGGTGGACGCGGCTCGTCCCCCACAGGGGTGGTCGCCCATCGCGGCAAATCGCTTTTGGCTGGTTGATCGGGAGTTCGCCCCATAGCGATCGGATCGGGCCGGTTGCCCCATTCCTGGCGCGCCTCCCAGTGCGGATCGGCCAGCTCGTCACCCTCGAACAGCGGCTTGAGACGCGCGTACCACGAATCCGGAGCAGGCTGCTTTTCGCGCTTGCCGAGCGCGCCGCCGATAAACAGCGCTTCTTCAGCGCGGGTCATGGCGACGTACAACAGCCGCCAATGCTCCTGCCTTTCGGCCGCCCGAGCGGCCGTCTCCGATGCGAGGATTCGGCCCACTCGTTCGTCCTTGCGCAAGGGAGGCAGGGGCACTGTTCGGCCGCCACCGCCGGGAACGTCCTCGTCAAGCGTCAACCCACGCGTAGGCGAAGCATCGGGGTTGCCAGTGGCGTCCGCCAGGATCACGATCGGGGCCTGCAGACCCTTCGATCCATGGACCGTCATCACCCGTACCAGCCCGCCCCCGCCGTCAGCCTCGCGCTTTAATTCGCCCTCGCCGGCATCGAACCACGCAAGGAAACCGACGAGGCTGGTGGTGTGCACCGCGCCGTACGCGTTGGCTGCGTTGAGCAGCTCGTCAAGCGGGTCGTTCACTTCGCGCCCAAGGCGCGCGACCAGCGCCTTTCGGCCCTGCCACGGACCCACCAGCAGCCAGTGCAGCAACGCCTGCGGAGGTTCGTAGTCGGCGCGACGCAACAGCTCGCGCAGGCGATCCGCCGTGGCGATCTGAAGCGGCTCCGCGCCCTTGCGAATGTGGTCCCACAGCCGCACGCCGTCGCGTCGGTAGCCATGCAACAGCAATTCTTCTTGCGACCATCCGATCAGCGGGCTGACCAGCAGGTTAGCCAGGCTGAGATCGTCCAATGGCTGTGCGGCGAACCGCAGCGCCGCCAGCATGTCCTTGACCCCTAACGGAGCACCAAGGCGCAGGCGGTCGACCCCGGCCACCGGCACGCCGGCCGCGTGCAGCCTCGCGACAATCAATCCGGCCAGTTCCTTGCGCTTGCGCACCAGCACCATGATGTCGCCGGGTCCCGCGTTGCGCGGCTTGCCCTTCACCAACGGGAATCCGCGGTCGAGCCATTCCTTGACCTGGCCGGCCAGACGCGTCGCCATCGCCCGTTCGGGTTCCGACAGCCATTCGTCAGGACCTTCCTCTTCAGGATCGCCGGCCTGGGCGGCCACCGGATGCCATAGCGTAACCAGGCCCGGCCGATCGTCACCGATATGCGGCTCGGGAGCGGTATCCAGCCCGAAGTTCTCCGGACCGATCGTGTCGATTGCGCGATCGACGAAATCCAGCACCTTTTGAGCGGTTCGATAGCTGCGACCGAGGCCGAGGTTGGCCAATTCGCGCGCAGGATCGCCCTCGGCCAGCGCGTCGATCAGATCGGCGTAGTATCGGCGGGCGGATGCGAAGTTTTCCGGGCTGGTTCCCTGAAAGCGGAAGATGGCCTGCTTATAGTCCCCGACGACGAATATCGTGCGCAGCACATCGCCGCGCTGTCCCTCACCGACGAAGAAATCGCCGGTTAGCGCACGGATGATGTCCCATTGCGACTGGTTGGTATCCTGCGCCTCGTCGATCAGGATATGGTCGAAGCGCCGGTCGAGCTTGTAGCGGATCCAGTCGGCGATCGCGGAATTGGTCAGCAAGGCGGCGGCACGACGGATCTGGTCGTCGAAATCGATCAGCCCTTCGCGCTCCTTTGCCTCCTCCCATGCGAGCGCGAAACGGCGTCCGAGTTCGAGCGCAGGGGTGAGAAAGGCAGCCAGTGCAAGCAATGCCTGCCGCTCGCGCAATGCCAGTAGAGACCTCGCGACCGCAGCAGCCGCATCGGCGTAACCGGCATCCTGCTTTTCCAGGCTCTTGAGCGCGCGCGGTTCACCCGCTTTGGTGAACACGGCGTCCTCCACCGCCCTTGCCGCGCTAACCCGGCCCAGGCCGCTGGCTCCCAAAAAATCTTCGATCGCAGCGATCGAGGTTGCGGCGGTGTTGGTGCCCCACGCTCGGTTCGCGGCAAGCACGCGACGCAGCGCATCGCAATCGAACGTGCCTTCCGCACACAGTTCCACAAGGCTGGTCTCGTCGGCATCGGCGGGGAGGCCAATCAAGGCCAGGACCCGGTCGCGCATCGGCGGCTGCCAGGCGCCGCTTCCCCGCCATACCTCACGCGCGTCGGCGCATCGGATCAACCATGCGCGTGCCCCGTCGGGCCCCATCCGCTCGCTGAGCAGCGCCAGCGGGGCCAGCACCGCCTCATCGGCGGTTGCTTCGGCGTCGACCACCATCGAAGCGAGCACCTGGTGCGACAGCAGCTCGCGGTCGCGATCTTCCATCGGCCGTGCGCCCGGAATCAGCCCCGCCTCGTCCGGGAAAGCAGCAAGCAGCCACTGTGAGAAGGCGTGGATGGTGTCGATCCGCAAGCCCCCACCCGGGCAATCGAGCACCGCCGCAAATCGCGTGCGCGCACGATCGAGGGTCGCCGGATCAACCGGCGCGCCGATGTCGCCCAGTTCCTTGGCCAGCCGGGTCGCCTCCAATCGTACCCACCGCGCCAGCACATCGTTGACCCGCTCCGCCATCTCGGCCGCGCCCGCCTTGGTGAAGGTCAGGCACAGGATTTGCGACGGTGTCACGCCAGGGCGCAGCAACAACCGCAGCACCCGCGCCGACAGTACCTGGGTCTTGCCGGTGCCAGCGGATGCTGACAGCCACACACTTCGTTCCGGCGCGACCGCGAGTGCCTGGTTGTCCCGCAGGGGATGAACGGCTCCGCTCATTCCACGCGCCCCTGCCACTCGTCGAGCCGCATCAGCTGGTCATACGTCGCGTAACCGGGCGCGTCGGGGTTGAGCCGGGCGGTGAACGGCGCATCGCCGAGTACCCAGTTGTCGAGGGCGTGTTCGAGATAGCTTCGCGCCTGGGGCAGGAAATCGGCCGGCGCGATACCGCTGCGCTTGTTGCCCTCGAGAAGCGGCGTGGTGACATAGCCGAAGCCGGTTTCGCTGTCGGCATGCTTGCCAAGCGACCAGTATTCGAAACGCGTCGCGTGGCCCTGCACTTTGGCAAAGGCACCATGTTCAACCATCAGGCCGAGCGTGCCTAGCTGCAACGCGTAGCCGGCCTCCACCTGCGCGCCCGATGGCGGCTTGCCGGTTTTGTAGTCGACCACCGCGAGCGTGCCGTCCTCGAGCCGGTCGAGCCGGTCAATGCGGCCATGAATGGTTACCCCGCGCCAGTCGAGCGTCCCCTTTTCTTCCCACAACACCGGCTGGCGCGAAGGATCTGCGGCGATCTGCGCTTCAACCCATTCGAGGGCCCTGAGCAATCGCGGCCGCCACAGCGCGCGCGTCAGTGGGTGCGCGTGCATGGCCTGCAATTCCTCCTCGGCAATGGCGGCCAAAGGCTCGCCCCGCTTGTGCCACTCCTCCAGAATCTTGTGGGCGACTGTCCCTTGCCAGGCCGGGGTCGGTTGCGCATCGAGCTGGTCCAGTTCGGACAGCGAGAGGATCGAGGAGGCATAGAACTGGTACGGATCGGCCCGCAGGCGATCGAGGCCGGTGACACTTATGGAAACCTTGCGCTGCTCCATCGTGGGCTGCGGCCGCGGTCTCGGATAGGCACCGGCAGGCTCCGCAAAGTCGATCGCATCAGCCAACGCGGGTGCTGCTTCTTCACGATGGGTGTCGCGCAATTCACCGAGCAAGGCTTGGACCCGCAACAGGAAGCGCGAGGCGATCGCCGGCCCGCTTTCGTCGCGCCGCGCGCGGCTCAGGATCGCTTCGGGCGCACCCAAGGCAGCGGCCAGATCGTGTGCGGCGAGCCCGATACGAAAATCGGCGCCGGGCACTCCCAGCGCACGCAGGACAGCAGGTGCCAGCAGCGGATCGGTCGCCGGGCGGGCAGGCCAGGTTCCTTCGTTGAGCCCCGCGGCGATGACCAGGTCGGCACGTGCCATACGCGATTCGATCAATCCGTAGATCGCTACGCGCGGGTGACCGCCATAGGCCGGTCGCACAGCGACCATCTCCATGGCGTCGGATAGCGCGGCATGCAGTTCGCCTGCCTCCAGCATCGTGCCGACCTCGCGCGCGTGGAGCCGCAAGTCCTCGACGAAAGCCGATAGCGCGCGACCGTCTTCGCGACTCCACAGCACCTCGCCAGCAAGCGCCTCACCGGCGGCCGCAAGGCGATCAAGCCAGTCGGCAAGCGGCAGGGTATCCTCGGCAATCAGCGGCGTCAGGATCGCCTCGAGGCCGCTCCACCACGCGGAGACTCCGGCCTTTTCGGCGGTAGGGCGCAGCGGAGCGAGGCCTGGCTCGGGCCTTGGTCCGCGCAAGCGACGATCGAAGGCGCGCACGTTGTCGAGCCAGCCCCCACGTTCATCGCCTGATCGCACCAGCGGATTCGACAGCGCTGCGATCAGCGGGACGGGCGCGACGCGCTCTGAGGTAACCTCGGCCAGTTGCAGAACCAAGCGCCCCGCGGTGGTCGCGGCCAGCGGTTGTCCGGCGGAATCGTCGGCTTGCAGGTTCCACCGGCGCAAGTGCTGCACCACCCGCCGGGCCAGCGCGCGATCTGGCGTAATCAGTGCAACGCGTTTTTCTGGCACCGCAACCGTCTGCCGTATCAACAGCGCAATCGCCTGCGCCTCGGCTTCGGGATTTGCGCTCTCCATGATCCGCACGCCCGACAGACGGCGCTTTTCAGGCGGCAGATCGATCCACGCCTTGCTCGCTTCGGGCGGTAGAAACAGGCTCGAGATTGCGTGGCTGCGTTCCGGCGGCGCGGCAGCCATCCCGCGCCGGTGCCACCGCTGAACCTCCGCGCGGTTGACCCCCATGCGATTGAGCAGCAGCTTGAGGTGGTATTGGGGGTGGGTAACCGCATCGCCCGGGGCAAAAGGCGGATCGCCCGGATTGGGCGCTGCGCCCGCAGCGCCAAGCTCTGTCCACACCGCATCCGGCATTGCCAGGTCGAGGTCGGGCAGGATCACGGCCCCTTGCGGCAGTTCGCTGATCGTTCGAAGTAACCGCGCCAGTGACGGGGCGGCGCTGGTGATTCCTGCGGCCACGATCGGCGTTGTGGGCGGTCGTTGCTTCCACGCCATCGACGTATGATCGAACAGCCGGTTGCGGCGAGCGGATACGTCGAGCGCGCCCATTGCACTCAGTTCATCGAGCCATTGTCTCTGCACCCGGGCGAACAGGTGTACCGAACGCCGCCAGTGATCGGCCATCTCTCCGACGATCTCGATCACTCGGTCTTCAAGCAATTCCTGCGGACCGATGTCCTCCACCAGAAGTCGATCCATCGTGCGTGCGGCTTCATGCGCCAAACGCAACAGCGCCGAACCGCGGGGAGCATCCGTGCCCATCTCCGCGCGCAACAGCTCCGCGATGCGCAGCCACCTGCGGGTCGGTTCGACTGCCGGAAGGATATCCGCCGCGCCGACGGGGTCGAGCATAGCGCCCAAAGTTTCCTCGAGATCGAGATCGCCGACCACCACCATGCGCGGCATCAGCAGCCCGCCATCGCTCGCGCGCACGAAGGCCTCCTGCACAGTGCGCGCGGCCCGGGACGATGGGAGCAGCAGGGTCAGCCGTGCGAGGCCGACATCCGGATGCGAATACCGCGGAATAAGGCCTGCGACGAGGGCATCGGCGAAGCCCCGATGTGCAGCAATCGAGTAGACTTTCGGGCCGCCCCCTTCAGCCACCGCGTCAGGCACCGCGCAGCGCATCTTCGGTTGGCCGGATTGCATCAGGCGTGCCGACTTCGAACCACAAGCCCGTGAAGTTGGCCCCGTAAAGTCGGCCTTCCTCGATCGCCCGCTCCCATAATGTCATGGTTCCGAACGGACCGTCTGGCGCGCCGCGCAAAAGGCGATGGCTGACAAGCTGGATGCCGGTGTAGATGAACGGAGCGATCCGCCCGGGCTTGCGGCGCGACAGTCGGCCGATCGGGTCCATGTGGAAATCCCCCTCGCCGCGAAAGTTCGCCGCACGCGAATGGGGCACAACCAGCAGCAGGGCATCCATCCTGGCCGGATCCCAGGCTTGTGAAAGGTCGGCGAACGCATCGCACGGGCCATCAAGCCAGATATTATCGGCGTTAAGGCAGAAGAACGGGTCGGGAAGCAGGCCAGCATCGCACGCTTTCTTCATCCCGCCGCCGGTTTCCAGCAGCGCTTCACGCTCGTCCGACACGCTGACTTGCGGCAGTCTGCGCTGGGCTACGTGCGCTTCGATCGCGTCGCCGAGATAGTGGACGTTGACCACCGCTCGACCGACCCCGGCCTCTGCCAGGCGATCGAGCGCGTGGTCGATCAGGGGCTTTCCTGCGACCCGCACCATCGGCTTGGGTTGGCTCGCCGTGAGCGGCCGCATACGCTTGCCCAGCCCGGCCGCCATGACCATCGCGGTGTCGCTGGCCAGCGCGCTCACCCCAGCTTACCACCAAGGTCGTCGCGGACTGCGCGCGGGATATTGACGTCGAACCAGGCTGCAACGGGGGCGAGCGCTGGATGCTCGAGGTCGCGCTCCAGCGCGGACCACACTCGGGGGATCATGTCGAGGTAGCGCGGCTTTCCGTCGCGCTTGCAAAGGCGAGTGAAGATGCCGACGATCTTTGCGTTACGCTGGGCACCCAGGCGCGCGTAGTCGGCCTCGAAGTCCGGTCCGGCATCGACCTGCGATTGATAGCGGTCGAGCATCGCGCGCTCCAATTGTAGCGGCACGTCGCGACGGGCATCCTGGAGCAGACTGACAAGATCGTAAGCCGGGTGACCCACCAGCGCATCCTGGAAATCGATAAGCCCCTGCAATCCTCCCGGAAGAAGCATGATGTTTTCGGCATGATAGTCGCGCAGCACGGTGACGCCGGGTTGCTGGCGCTCGATCAGCGGGCCGAGCACCGCGTACCATGCCGTCTCGTAACCTGCGACATCAACCTCAAGTCCCGCGGCCGGAGCGTACCATTCGGGAAGCAACGATGCTTCTTGCTGGTAGACGGCAAGATCGTAGGGCGAAAATGGCCCAGGCGGCAACTTGTGCAGATCCGTCAGCGCGTCGATGGCAGTCTCGTACGCTGCCAATTCGCCTTGGGGATGCAGGTCGAGCCAGTCGCGCATGCGGTCGTCTCCGAAGTCTTCGAGCAGTACCCAACCCTGCTCCGCTTCCGACGAGAAGATGCCCGGCGCGCGCATCCCATGGCTTGTCAACCATCCGGCGACTTCGAGGAACGGCTTGGGATCCTCATGCGGCGGAGGCGCGTGCATCAGCATTGCATGGCGCTCGCCATCGGCCACGCGGAAATAGCGGCGGAAGGATGCATCGCCGGGAATCGGGTCGATCTCGGCCCTGTCCCAACCTGCACGGGCGAGAAATTGGGTGAGTCCATCGGGCAGCGCGGTCATGGCAGGCGCCCTAGCCAATCGCGCCCGGGTTCGACAATCGCCACCCGCCCGTTTCCCGCCATTTCCAACGTGATGGAAAGGCAGCCTGGCTCATGGGAGAAGCCGCCGGCGTTCGCGGGCCACTCAGCGATAAGGGCAGCGCCGCTGCGGTAATCGTCGAGGCCCAGTTCTTCGATTTCGGCGGGACTATCCAAACGATAGAAATCGGCGTGCACCAGCGGCGGATCGAGCGTGTCGTAAGTCTCGAGGATGGTGAACGTTGGCGAAGGCACTTCACCTTCATGCCCGAGCGACAGGATGATCGCTCGGGCCAAGGTGGTCTTTCCCGCGCCAAGCCCACCCGATAGCGCGATGACATCGCCGGCGCGTATCCGTGCTCCAATTCGCACACCTAACGCGGTCATGGCTTTCAGATCGGGCAAGTCGATTGTCACGGCAGCAGGACGGTTGCCGTGGTGCCTTCCCCAGCACGTGAAACGATGTCGAGCGTGCCGCCATGTGCTTCGACCAGCTGGCGCGCGAGCGGTATGCCGAGGCCCTTGCGCCGCTCGGGTCGCCCGTTCACATCAATACGCAATCCTTCGAGTGCACGGCGCAGTTCGTCGCGGCTCATGCCCTTGCCGTTGTCCGACACAACGATCCGAACCCCGTCGGCCTTTCGCGAAAGATCGACCAGTATCTTGCCGCCGGCAGGCGTCGCGCCAATCGCGTTGTCGAGCAATTGGCCAAGCGCGCGGCCGAGCTGGCGCGGATCGGCCTCCACCTTGACGGTCTGGCCGCCGCGCAAGTCGAGACTGAGGCCTGCGCCGAGGATGGCCGCCTCGCGGTCGCGCACGATCTTGGTGCAGAACGGTAGCAGCTCGAGCTTTTCCGGAGCGAGCGGCAACAACCCAGCCTCACTCTGCGAAAGGTCGAGGACGTTTTCGACCTGTTCGGTCAGGCGCTGTACCAATTCCACGATCGCCGCGACGTATTCGTGACCTTGTTCGCTCAGCTCACCAGCCACTCCCGCTTCGAGCAGTTCGGCAAACCCGCTGATCGATGTCAGCGGCACGCGAAATTCGTAGCTCATATTGGCGAGGAAGCGGGTCTTGACGTCGTCAGCCGCTTCAAGCGCCTCGTTGCGTTCACGCAGAGCGTCCTCTGCCTTCTGCGAATCGGTGATGTCGAGCACGGTCAGCAGGCCGTTGCCGTCAGGCAGCGGAACTCCCGCGATCTCCAGCGTGCGGCCATCCATCATCGCCACCCGTCCGCCAGTCTGCTTGCGATCCAGTGTCGCTCCACGTACGATTTCCCCGATCGCCTTGGCCTGTTTGGGCTTGGCGAGCCGCACGGCAAGCTTGCCTACCAGTTCGTCGGCAGTCGGGTGTCCGTCGAGGTCCTCTGGTTCAAGGCCCCACGCAACGGCAAAGCGCCGGTTCCACAACTGCAAGTGACCATCGGGCGCGAACACCGCGAGTGCTTCGAACAGGCTGTCAAACGTGGCTGTGCGGGTGCGCAGCAGCGTATCGCGGGTCGCTGACAGCGCCAGGCTTTCGGTACGATCTTCGGCGATCACCACCAGCCCGCCGTCGGGCATCGGCTGACCAACCACGCGCAAGTGGGTGCCATCGCTCAGCGGCCACTGTTCTTCGGTCGGCCCCCCAGAGACGAACCACTCGACCCGCTCGGCCCGCCAGGCGGGGAAATCGCGCACTTCGGGCGTCCGTCCGGCATCGCGCGCCTCGCGCAGGAAACGTTCGAACTCGGTTCCCTCAGCCGCGCCGGCGCGCATTGCGAACGTCCGTCGAAAGGGTTGGTTGGCCGAGACCAGCTTGCGGTCCGCGCCAAATTGAGCGACCCCGACCGAAAGCTGATCGAGCATGCGCCGCTGGGCGTCGCGAAAGGCCCGGAACTCGCGCGCCTGCTCTTCCATTTCCTCGATATCGACGGCGTAGCCCGCGACACCTTCCTCGCCGAGCGGCAAGTCGCTCACCCGCATCGAACGGCGCTGTCCGTCGACCGTCGCAGCGACAACTCGCTCGACCGGCCGTTTCTGCTGCGCGGCCTGGCTGGCAATCTGCGCGGCCGATAGACCGTCGACCGGTTCGACCAGTTCCGTCTGCGCCTCGACCACCGCATCGGCGCCATCCGACCCGACCGCGGTGACGTAAGCCTGGTTGACCAGTTTCAACCGCGCGTCAGGCCCGCGGAACCACATCGGCAATGGTGCTGCCTCAATCAGCCCGACTAGCGCGGCAAAATCCCCCCTGGCGCGCGATGCGTCGGACCGAAGTCGAGCCAGTTCGCTTTCGCTTTCCGAAAAATCGAAGATCCACAACAAGGCCGCGCCGCCCGGCGAAACTTGCGGGTCAGCCAGCGTACCGCGCACCGCCAGGCTGCGTTGCGATCCAGGCGGGGTAAGCGCCATGCGGAACGGCGCTGCGGTTTTCTGGCAGCGCGAGACGAAGCCTGACAACTGAGCAAGCTGTTCGGCGGACAGGCCCTTGCCACCCTCGCCGCCGCCAAGATCGCTCAGATATTGCGGCAGCTTGGAGAGGCCGAACCAGCCGGCGAGCCGCTCGCTAGCCTCGATTCGTCCGTCGGCCCGAACAAGCAACGGGATGGCGGGTGCCTCGTCGATCATGCGCGCCATCCGTCGGGCGCCCTTGCGCGCGCTTTCGGCGCCCCGCGCTTTCGCGCTCGCAGCGATCATCAGCCATGCCGCCCCCGCCACCCATGCGGCCAGCAACAGGCCAATCAGTGCCAGCGCAGGAGGGGAAAATTGCATGCGCGGTCAGCTATGCGTGCTGACCGCGCGATGCAACTGAGCTTGCGACTTAGTAACGGTAATGATCGGCCTTGAACGGCCCTGCGACCGGCACGCCGATGTAATCGGCCTGACGCTGACTCAGTTTGGTCAGCTGGACGCCCAGCTTTTCGAGGTGCAGCGCGGCGACTTTTTCGTCGAGATGCTTGGGCAGCACGTAGACATCGTTGTTGTAATCGCCGCCCTTGGTGAACAGCTCGATCTGCGCGAGCGTCTGGTTGGTGAAGCTGCAGCTCATCACGAAGCTGGGGTGCCCGGTGGCGCAGCCCAGGTTCACCAGGCGGCCCTTGGCCAGAATGATGATCTTCTTGCCGTCGGGGAACGTCACCACATCGGTGCCCGGCTTGATTTCCTGCCAGTCGTAATTGTCGAGCGCGCTGATCTGGATCTCGCTGTCGAAGTGACCGATGTTGCAGACGATACTCATCGGCTTCATCGCCTTCATGTGTTCGGCGGTGATCACGTCCTCATTGCCGGTGGTGGTGACGAAAATGTCGCAACGCTTGGTCGCTTCTTCCATAGTCACGACCTCGAAACCTTCCATCGCGGCCTGAAGCGCGCAGATCGGATCGATCTCGGTGACCATCACGCGCGCACCGCCGTTGCGGAGGCTGTCGGCCGATCCCTTGCCGACATCGCCGAAGCCGGCAACGCAGGCGACCTTGCCGGCGAGCATCACGTCGGTAGCGCGGCGGATCGCGTCGACCAGCAATTCCTTGCAGCCGTACAGGTTGTCGAACTTCGACTTGGTCACGCTGTCATTCACGTTGATCGCCGGGAACGGCAGCTTGCCCTGCTTGGCAAGGTGATAGAGCCGGTGGACACCAGTGGTGGTTTCTTCCGAAACGCCCTTGATCGCCTTGACGGTGGCGGTGAGGTAGCCCGGCTTGGCCTTCAGAAACGCCTTGAGCGCCCGCTGCATTTCAATTTCTTCGGCGTTGGCCGGCTCGGGCATGGTCTCGCCCGCTTCGATCCGCGCGCCCCACAGCGCGAACATAGTGGCATCGCCGCCATCGTCGAGAATCAGGTTGCAGGTCGTGTCGTCGCCGTCCTTCGACCAGTCGAAGATGCGCCCCACATAGTCCCAGTAGTCTGCCAGGCTCTCGCCCTTGATGGCGAATACCGGGACGCCTGAAGCGGCGATCGCTGCGGCGGCGTGATCCTGAGTGGAAAAGATATTGCAGGTGGCCCAGCGGACATCAGCGCCGAGCGCGGTCAATGTCTCGATAAGCACCGCGGTCTGGATGGTCATGTGAAGCGACCCGGTTATGCGAGCGCCCTTGAGAGGTTGCGATGCACCGTATTCTTCGCGCAGCGCCATCAGACCCGGCATTTCGGTCTCGGCGATTGCAATCTCCGCGCGGCCGTAGTCGGCGAGGTTGATATCCTGAACGACATAGTCGCGGGTTAGCGTCTGGGCAGAAGTGGCCACGGGGTAATCTCCAATGCGTGAATGGCGCGCGCCCTAGCTTCGGGCGCCGCAAAAGGCAAATATAAAGCTTCCTTTATATGTGATCTGCGCTCGGGATTGCCAGTCAACCAAAAAAGGGCGGCATCCTTCTCGGGATACCGCCCTTCTAACGTGCGATCTTGCCAATCAGCGGCGCAGCGCGAGCTGTACCGGTGGACTGTCCCGCAGCACATCCTCGGCTATTGCCAGCAAGTGCGGGCGGTCGGCAGGGCCGGCCAGGTCACGCGCCATTGCCTTGAGTTCACCGCAACCCAACCACGGGTGGCCTTGTCCGTACTGGTTGGCCATCCCGACGCTGATGCTGTCGAGCGCTTTTTGCCGCCGACGGGGCCCATCCGCCCGTTGTAGTCGGCCTGCAATACCAGGAAAGCCTCCTGCATCGTCGAGTGCTGGGCGGCCGAGAAGCGTTCATAATCCGCCTGGAAGTTGTCCGGGCCAAACCGGCACCTGAGCGAGCTGACCATCAGCATGATGTCGAGCTTGCGCAGTGCCGCGGCGTCGGACACCGGGCTTGCCGCTGCCGGTGCGCCGATAGCGAGCGACGATACGGCGGCCATCACGGCCGCCGCCTTGTAGTATTTATTCATGACCCCAGTCTCCCCTGTGACGAGCCCCACCCCGCCCGGCGTTTCAGCGGACACCCCTGCCCGCCGTCATGGAGACTGACGCGATCGATTTAGCCAAAATTAAACGTACGAGGTGAAGCCAAATTTACCGTTGCGGCGGGTCAATCGCCTTGCACCGCGCGGGCTGCTCGCTATCTCCCGGCCGGGCGCGACGGGATTGCAGAAGGATTTCGACAATGACGATCAAGGTGGGCGACAAGTTGCCCGACGTGAAACTGGCCCGGGCAACCGAAAACGGGCCCGAAGGTGTGCAGAGCGCGGACTACTTTGCCGGTAAGAAGGTGGCGCTATTCTCGGTGCCGGGCGCATTCACTCCCACTTGCTCGGCGCGGCACCTGCCTGGCTACGTCGAGAAGGCCGGCGAGCTGAAGTCCAAGGGGGTCGACGAGATCGTCGCCACGTCGGTCAACGATGCGTTCGTCCTCGGCGCATGGAACAAGGCAGCCGGAAGCGATGACATCACCATGCTTGCCGATGGCAACGGCGACTTCGCCGAAGCGCTTGGTCTGACGATGGACGGTTCGGGCTTTGGCCTGGGCAAGCGCGGCCAGCGCTTTTCCATGATCGTCGAAGACGGAGTGGTGAAGGAACTGAATGTCGAACAACCGGGCGATTTTTCGGTTTCCAGCGCAGAACACCTGCTCGGCCAGCTTTAGCGCTCCGCAGGTTGAAAAGGGGCCGCGGCTGCACGGTGCACCGCGGCCTCTTTGTCGCTCACACAAATGAAGGTGATGTCGTCCGGGTCCGGCGCGACCATCAATATCCCATCAGCTTGAGCACTTCCTCGCGGCTGCGCGGGTCGTCGAGAAATGTGCCCATCATCCGGCTGGTGATCATCGTAACTCCAGGGGTCCGCACGCCGCGCGCGGTCATGCAGCTGTGCGAGGCCTCGATTACCACCGCCACGCCTTGCGGGTGGAGATGCGACCAGATGCAGTCGGCGACTTCGGCGGTCAGTCGTTCCTGAACCTGCAGGCGGCGCGCAAACCCATGGAGGACGCGCGCAAGCTTGCTGATCCCGACAACCCGATCATTCGGCAGGTACGCGATCGCGGCCTTGCCGATGATCGGTGCCATGTGATGTTCGCAGTGGCTTTGAAATGGGATATCCTTAAGCAGCACGATCTCGTTGTAGCCGCCCACTTCCTCAAATACCCGGCTCAGATAGACCGACGGGTCCTCGGCGTATCCAAGGCAATATTCTTTCCACGCGCGCGCAACGCGCTTGGGGGTGTCGAGCAGACCTTCGCGGGAAGGATCGTCACCCGCCCAGCGGATAAGCGTGCGGATCGCGTCCTGAACGTCTTCCGGCACAGGCGGCTTGCCATCGCCGCTATCTTCGTCGGGTCCGACCAGGCTGCTCATCTACCCATTCCTCGTTTTGCGCGTTTGTATGCGCGTTCGATCACACTGCCCTGCTTCAACAACCCGCCTTTGGCAAAAGGTTCGAACATGCCTTCCGGGCTCTCCGGATCAAGGACCTGCGATTCCGCCATCGCTTCTTCAAGTTCACTGACCTCAGGGATCATGAATGGGCGAAGAGTTCGATTGTTCGACTGGCCGCGTCGGCTGATCAATTCGATCATCGAGCAGTTATCGGCCAGAGCGCGGGTAACGTCTTCCCGATCGAGGCCGCAATGTTCGGCGAGTAGCGAATGACGGACTGCTTCGATTGAATCGCAAGCGTGGGCGTTGCCTGACCGGGCGCAGTCGATGAACACATCGCACTCGCTGTCGAGGCCCATCGAGCGATTGTTCCAGTTCGCCGACCCGATCCTGAGCACCTGGTCGTCGAAGATCGTCAGCTTGGCGTGAACGTAAATCGGCGTCTCGCCGGTAAACGGATTGAACAGGCCGAACCGCCCCTTATGGTCGATTTCCGCCAGCCCCCGGACGAGCACCGCACGCGCGTGATCCATCGCTTGTTGTTCAAGCCAGCCATCGGCCACCAGTGGCTGGACGAGAACGATCTCGGGTGGATCATCCTCCTTCAACCGCTTGCCGAGCGCCTCGGCGATCCTGGGCGAAGACAGGTACTGGTTCTCGCTGTAGATCCACTTTTTCGCGCTGGCGATCTGGGCCAGCAGCAAGTCCTCGATCTCGCGCACCTCGGGCCAATCACTGTATTTCGCGCTCGTCCGGGCGATGCCGATCTCGACGTTTTCGAACTGGACCGGAAGGTCGTCGGGCCAAAGAGAGTCGGTTGGGATTGTCACCTCCTCGATCGGCTCTCCCCCGGCGCGATGCCAGCGTTCGCGACTGAGGGAACCGAGCTGGCGCGCCGCTTCGCCTTCCAACATCATCGTCGCGTCGTGCCACGGACCATAGCGCCGGCCATGGGGTCGCCGTCGGCGTCGATCGTCTTCAGCGTGCTCGCGCGTGTCCCAGCGGTCCTGCGTCATGTCGATGCCGCCGCAGACGGCCAGCTTGTCGTCGAGCACGGCGATCTTCTGGTGGTGCGAGCATCCGACGGGGTGCCGATTGTCGAATTTGAAAGTGATCGCCTTGTAGGCGGCCATTCGCATCACATCGACCATCATGTAGCCGCGCACCAGGAATGGCACGACTGCCAGCCCCCACTTCAGGATGCGAATTTCAAGACCGTCTTCATGTCGCGCAAGCCACATCAGGAAGCTGCCGAGCCGCCGCGGATAGCGCCGTCGAAACGGTCGGCTGTACCACTTGCGGCCGACCGCGAGATGGATGCGGGTGTCGAAATCCCAGCCGACCAGCATGATCCGGCGCGAAGCCTTGAGCATCGCCTGCTGCATCATCGCGAAATAGTCTTCTGCATCGATAATCACGCTCGCACGATCGACCTTCGCGAAGCGCCATACACCGCGAGCGGTTGAATCGTCGCGATAGGTACAATCGCTGTCGGAAGGCCCCTGTGTGCCGCTCAATCTACGCCCCTTATCGATCACCCCACGGTGCCGAACACCTGTCAGGGGATGAACGTGGGGGCAAGAGAAGCGTGTCCGTTCGCGGGAGCGGCCCCAGACGGAACGGATAATTTTTCCGTATCCTGAAACGTTTCAGGCCGCCTCCCATGACGAGAGACAGCCTGAAATGTTTGGCGCGCCCGGAACGATTCGAACGTCCGACCCTCAGATTCGTAGTCTGATGCTCTATCCAGCTGAGCTACGGGCGCGCGCTAGGGGGCGGCACATAGGCAGGCCGATCAGGCTTGGCAATCCCTTATACGGGACCACCGAACAGCTGCGCCGCAAGTTGCGAGTCGAGTGGCGGCAAAGGCAGGCTGGCGATCTCGACAGGAAGAAACCAGGCCAGTTCAGCCCCCGGCTCGGCCTGCGGCGTGCCGTGCCATTCGGCGACGGTGTAAAGCTCGATGACAATCGCCCGCTCACCCTCGCCCGCGTCGGCGCTCGCCCGCGCAGCAGGCATCTCGGCCGTGATCACCGCTGCTATGGTCAATTCCTCGTTAAGCTCTCGAACCAGCGCCTCACGCGGGGTTTCGCCCGCCTCGACCTTGCCGCCCGGGAATTCCCATAAGCCGGCATGCCGCTTGCCGGCTGGCCGCTTCTGCAGCAGCCAGCGCCCAGAAAAATCGCCCATCGCGCCGGCGACCACCATCATCGTTGTCGGATTTCTTGTCATCATCGGATGGCTTTGAAACTTTTTATTAACGGGTCGCGGGCAAAACACGAGCAGTCAGGCAGTATTCGACGGAAAAAGAACAGATGCCGATGCGCAACCTCATCAAGCGGATTGCCAGCGACATTTCGGGGGCAACCGCCGTCGAATACGGCCTGATTCTGGCATTGATTTTTCTCGCCATGATTTCGGCCATCCAGAACTTCGGGAACCAGACGATCTCGATGTGGAACAAGGTTGGGGACAAGGTCGCGGCAAGCAACAGCCAGGTAAAGTAGTGTAACCGGTTAGGAATTTCTCAACCACCTGACCGTATTTCACGCAATGCTCGAACAGTGTCTAGGGTCACGGTTCGAGCGGGGTAGCGAAGACTGAACCAGGAGACGTCAAATGCAGTTCATCAAGAATCTCGTTCGCGACGAAGCGGGCGCCACCGCCATCGAATACGGCCTGATCGCCGCCCTCATCGCGGTTGCCGCGATCGGCGCGATGCAGGGTCTCGGCACCCAGCTGAGCAACACCTTCACGAAAGTTAGCACCAAGATGCAGTAAGCTTCACAAGCTTCTACTGCTTCAAATCAAGATCGAGGGCGGCGGGAGTGATCCCGCCGCCCTTTTTCTTTACCCGGTGATCAACGCCCCCTGACCACTAGCTTTACCTTCTGGCCGGGAACGACGCCCTGGCCCGATGCAAGACCATTGAGCACGCGGAAACGCTGCTCTTGCGAATCGGAGTACGCCATGCGGGCGGACAGCGATTGCACCGTATCGCGCGAACCGACCGTCACCACGTCGATCACCCGCGGAATAACCTGCGCTGCCTCATTCGCGCTGATGCGCCGCAGCGAATTGAACATCGGCGAGAACACGCTCGATCGTCCCGCCTGGCTGATCGTCACGAAGTGAAATGCCTGATTGTTCGAAAACTCGTAGGCGAACACCACCACATCCACCTGACCATTGCCCGAATTGACGCGCGCGGTGCCGTACATCGCCGGCAGGCCATTGACGGTGGTGCGCTGCAACTGCTGCGGTGCGACCTGCTGGCTCTGGCTGAGCGACGCAAACGCCTGTCGAACGTAGGTTTCAAGGTTGCCGTTGTACGGCATGGTCGTGAGCTGGCCCTGCCCGCTCTGTCCCTGGATGGTTACCGCCTGGGTGCCGTTGACCATGTAGAACCCACTCGGCGCAGTGAATGTCAGACGCTCGACCGGGTGGATGAACTGGCTGCCCTCAATCACGCCCTGCGCCGGATCGTCGCCGTAGACGAGTCCGTCGATGCGGGTAAGGAAGGTGTCGCGATTGGTCACCCCGGTCGAGTTGCCTGCCAGCTTAAGCGCGCTTTGCACCCGGCTCGCAGGATCGGGGTGTGTCGAGGCCCATTCCGGAACGGTGGCGTTGTTGCGGCCCTGCAAAGAGGCATCGAGCGCATTCTGCAATGCCAGGCTCTGGAGCACGGTCGCCATCGCGTGGGGATCGTAACCCGCGCGCCCCAGATATTGAACGCCGAGTTTATCGGCCTCAAGCTCCTGGCTGCGGGAGAACTTGAGCGTGAGCAACTGCGATCCTTGCTGGATGCCGCTGGTGATCGCTTGTCCGATCTGGCTGTTGCCCAGAACCGCGCCTGCGAGAATCGAGCCGAGCGCGCCGAGAATGGAATTCTTTGTCGCCGCCTTTTGCCGTCGCTGCGAGTGACGTGCGGCTACGTGGCCGACTTCGTGTCCCAGGACGCCCGCCAGCTCTGCCTCGTTGTTCATAAGGCCGACGAGTTGTCGCGTGGTGTAGATATACCCGCCAGGGATCGCGAACGCGTTGTTGACCGAGCTGTTGAGCAGCGAGACGGTGAAGGCGTCTCGCGCATTCGAGAGGCTCGACTGCACGGCAATATTCTTGCCCACCTGCTCGACATACTGGGCCTGGGGCCCGGTCATCGCGCCACCGAATTCTTGCAACAATTGCGGGTGCTGCTGCGCGCCGGTCCTGGCGTCGGCGGCGGTGATCGCCGCTGAACTGGTCGCTGCATCGGCGGTGGTCGCGCACCCGCTGGCAAGCATTCCGGCCGTGCAGGTGGCGAGCAGAAGGGCACGAATTTTCGTGCGGTGAATTGTCATGTCTGGTTCCCTTTCCAAGGCATGCGCGCCGCCCACCGCCCGCCGCGATTCTGGTTGTCGGCCTTGGAAACCCGCTTGGTGAGGCCTTGGTTCCCCAAGTGCTGACTGCGTGCCGGCTCTACACCGGCGTAGAGTCAGTTGCCCCCAATCGCGAGAAAGCGGTCTTCGCGCTTCCGGCGAAGCGCCTCGGGCGGCAGCGCCGACAACGTATCGAGCTCTTCGCCGATGGCCTTGCCCAGCGAGGCGGCCGCCGCGGCGGGATCACGGTGCGCGCCACCGACCGGCTCGGGCACGATCCGATCGATAACACCCAACCGCTCCAGATGCTGCGCGGTCACCTTCATCGCCTCGGCAGCGTCAGGGGCTTTTTCGGCCGTGCGCCACAGGATCGATGCGCACCCCTCGGGGCTGATAACGGAATAGACCGCGTGTTCCATCATCAGCACCCGCTCGGCGCTCGCCAGGGCCACCGCGCCACCCGATCCGCCCTCGCCGACGATCACCGCGACCATCGGGACCGGCAGCGCAAGGCACGCCTCGGTCGAGCGAGCGATCGCCTCGGCCTGGCCGCGTTCCTCGGCCTCGATGCCGGGAAATGCGCCCGAGGTGTCGACCAGGGTCACGACCGGCAGGCCGAAACGTCCTGCAAGTTCCATCAGTCGGATCGCCTTGCGATACCCCTCGGGCTTGCCCATACCGAAATTGTGGCGGATGCGGCTTTCGGTATCGTGCCCCTTTTCGTGGCCGATCAACACGACCTTGCGGCCGCCAAGAGTGGCAAGTCCACCCATGATTGCCTGGTCGTCGCCGTACAGACGGTCGCCGCCGAGCGGCACGAAGTCTTCGAACGCTAGCGACAGATAGTCGCGAAAATGCGGACGCGCAGGATGGCGGGCAACCTGCGTTTTCTGCCACGGCGTCAGCGCGGAATACGTGGTCGCCAGCAACTCAGCACTCTTGGCCTCAAGTCGCGCAAGCTCGCCCGAAATATCGACTTCGTCGTCCCCCGCAGACGCGGCGCGCAACTCTGAGATACGCTTGTCGAGCTGGGCGACCGGCTTCTCGAACTCGAGGTAGGATTGCATGTCCACGCAGCTAGTCGCCCCGGCGCGCGCGTGCAAGCGGGTGCCGTTCGTTGACCAGCGCGACCAGGCGCGCTGAGTCGACGTGCGTATAGATTTGCGTGGTCGCTATGTCGGCGTGGCCGAGCAGCGTCTGAAGCACGCGCAAGTCCGCGCCGCCCTCCAGCAGATGCGTCGCAAACGCGTGGCGCAAGACGTGCGGGCTGACTTTCTCGGGCGCCAGTCCGGCCCGCGCGGCGAGTTCCTTCAGCAGTTGGAAAAGGCGGACGCGGGTGAGGTGCCTGTCGCCGCGCGAGGGGAACAGGTGCTTGCCTTGGGGACGTACCGCCAGCCAGCGCGACAGCGCCGAGCGCGCAGGACTGCTTACCGGGACCATTCTTGCCTGACCGCCCTTGCCGGTCACGGTCAGCAGAGGCGCATCGCGCGGCACGGCGGCCAGCGGCAATGACACCAGTTCGGTCGCGCGCAAGCCCGAACCATAAAGCATTTCCAGTAGCGTCAGAGTCCGCACCGACGCTGGACTCTCGCCCGCGGCCTCGATTTGGGCGCGCGCGAACAATGCCTCGACCTCTGCATGGCCAAGTATCTTGGGAAGCGGTCGGCGGGTCGCTGGGCGTGGCAGAGCTGCGCTCGGATCGTCGTCGCGCAGCCCTTCGTCGACCAGGAACCCGTAAAACTGGCGCAGCGCAGATGATTTGCGTGCGACGCTCGACGGCGCAAGTTCGGACCACGCGGGGATCAATCTTTCAATTTCCGCGCGCTCTGCCCGCGCAAGATCCCCGATAAGTACCTGCGACCCTTCGAGATCGCGTCGATAGGCCGCCAAAGTGTTCAACGCGGCCCCGCGCTCGGCGGCGAGCATGGTGAGGAAATCGTCGATCGTGCTCATCGAGCTAGCGGATCGATCGGTCGAGCATCAGCCTCGCGCGACCGCCTCCGCCGCGATCATCCGCGCTTCGGCCGACAGGCCCACGCGATCGAGCGCGCCGACGATGTGGTATAGATGTCGCGCGGTCATTTTGTCCCACCCGTCACCCTGCATGCCCAGCCCGGCGAGCAGAACGACCAGCGCCTGGTTGTCGACTGCCGCTGCGGCGTCGATTGCGCGCGTCCAGCGGGTCACCGTATTCAGCCGCATGCCCAGATCGCTGGAATAACCGTCTACGTCGCCGGAATTGATCCGCCTGAGCCCTGCAAGTCCGGCAATCAGGAATTGCGATTTGCGCTTGGTTGCACTGCTATCATCGCTGACGAAATCGCCGATCGCACCCGACGATACCACACTGTTGCGGGTGGGCGAGGCGAAGACCAGTTGGGCCCACCCCGCACTGCCCTGCGGCACCACGCCAGCCCAGCGAAGCGCATCGCGCTCGAATCCAGCCGACATCATCGCGGCGAGCAAGGGGCCGGCGTCGTCGGCAAAATCCTCGTTCGGCTCAAGCCTTGCTGCGGCTGAGGCGGTCAGGACCAGACGTGCATAGTCGATCGCTCCGCTAGCCCCAGAACCCCAGACATCGCGGATTGCTGCCATTCGCGAGGCGGGATCTGCGCCCACATATGCCTGGCGCAGGCGTGTCGCGAGAGTAGCGGCCGGCCCTTCGAGGTCTTCCTCGGAATAGACCAGCGAATAAAGGTCGACCATTGCGCCCGACGACATGATTCCCTCGCGCCCCGCGACATCCGAGCCGGCGATCCGCTTTGGCAACGGCAGCATCGGCGCAACCGCAGCAGCCCGGCTGTAGTAGGCGCCCGCGCCATCGATCAGCTTGTCGGGAATCGGCTCGCCAACCGCGTTAGCCAATGCAAAGCGCATCGGGGTAAGCTGGTCGACCCCGCTCCATTCGATCGTCACCGCACCACGCCCCTCGCCCGCCGCGCCGGCATAGCGCAAAGCCAGCAGGGCATCGATCGAAGCGGCCTGTCCGCGACTGCGCACGCGGTTGAGATCGGTCTTGCCACGCGCCGCTTCGCCCGAAAAGGCGTTGCAGATGCCCTGAAGCAACCGCCAGTTTGCGTCCTCGCGCCGGCTACCCTGTAATCGCACCGCCGGGCATGCCCCGACGAGATCGGCCGTGCCGATATAGGCGTCGAGTGCCGCAGCAGTCAGGGCCGGATTCCAGTTTGCAGTGTCGACGTCCTGCGCAACCGCCCGCGCCGCGGCGAATTCACCCATGTCGACAAGCGCGCGGACCCGCAGCGCAGCGAAATCGACCGGGTCCATTTCCGCCGGCGCCTCGAGCCGGCTCGCCAGCGCGCGGCGCAGCAGGATGTGGCCCCAGCGCGAGACCAGCGGCCCCTTGCTACCCGCAAGCGCCGCGCGGACCAGCGGTTCGGGTTGGTTGACCAGCGAATGCGTGGGCAGCCCGCCTTCCGCTGGACCAAGCACCCCCACTTCGGTCAGCGAACGCCTGGCTCCAGCTGGAATATCGACCTTCGGTTTGAGCCCCAGAAGCTCGTCGAGTTCGTCGGTCGACATCTTTTCGAGTTGATCGAGCGAAGGCAGCTTGCCGGCGAAATCCGGCAATGCCGGTGCGGGACCTGGCACACCACCGCCGGAGGGGATTGGCTGGACTACCGGCACCGAGGTCGCCTGTCCGCCCGGCGCAGACGAAGGGGGCGCGGCAGGTCTCGTCACAACCGGCTTGGGAGTAGGGCTGGGAGTTGGCTTGGGTTCGTCGAAACCGGGAGGAAGCAACGATTCGGGAGCGTTCTGCGCAAGCGCGAGGCCTGACACGAGCGCCAGCGCCGCCGCACCGGCCGAAAGGACAGTCAGCCGCTTCACTGCGCGCCACCCGGCACATCGATCGGCTCGGCAATCGGCCGCATCGGTTCCTCGCCTCCGTCGAACCAGGCGTATGCCATCACGAGCGCAATCAGCGCAGCAGCCATCCAGCCCATTCGTCTGCCCGTCATCGCCAAGAACGCAACCCTTTCCCGCTCGATGTTCATGCCGCTTGCACCAAGCCGTGCATGGTTGCGCAGCCCCTAGCCCATCTATAGGCGAGGCGGCAATGCGCTGCGAGACCGCCGCCCTTACCCCAGCCGAAATCGGCGCAATCGCGCGGCGGATCGATCGGCCGATCGTGCTCGTGGGATTAATGGGCGCTGGCAAGTCGACGGTCGGGCGCAAGTTGGCCAACCTTCTTCGCCTCGATTTCATCGATGCCGACGATGCGATCGAGCAGGCGGCCGCAATGACGATTGCCGAGATCTTCGAACGCTATGGCGAGGCTCATTTTCGCGACGGTGAGCGGAGGGTGATCGCGCGACTGATTGAGGAAAGTCACGGTGTCATCGCAACAGGTGGCGGCGCATTCGTCGATCCGCAGACCCGCGCGCTTATCATCGCGCGGGCGATTGCCGTGTACATCGACTGCGACGTGGCGACATTGGTCGAGAGGACCGCCCGTCGCGGCAACCGCCCCCTGCTGCGCGACGGCGATCCGGCGGAAATACTGGACCGATTGCTGCGTGAACGCGAACCGTTCTATGTCCAGGCGCCGATCCGGGTGAAGAGCGGCGGCGGCGCGCAGTTCGATACCGCACTGCAGATTGTCGAGGCGATCGATCAATGGCTGTGATCCCGGTCGCACTTGCCGGACGCGGCTATTCGATCGAAGTGGGCCGCGGTTTGCTTGAACGCGTGGGCGAACTTGCCGCGCCATTCCTGCGCAAAGAGACCGTCCCGTTGGTGGCCGACCGCAACGCTTGGACGCTTCACGGCAGGCGGATGGAGGCCGGACTTTCCGCAGCGGGCAAAAGAGCGTCGGTGTTCATCGTCGAGCCCGGCGAGAGTTCGAAGAGCTGGGACGGCCTGTCCGCGCTGATCGATTGGCTGCTGGCCGAGGGTGTCGAGCGGGGCGACCATGTCGTCGCTCTGGGCGGCGGCGTGGTCGGCGATCTCACCGGTTTTGCTTGCGCAATTCTCAAGCGCGGGTGCGGCTTCGTGCAGATGCCGACGACATTGCTGGCTCAGGTCGATAGCTCGGTTGGCGGCAAGACTGCGATCAACACTTCTGCCGGCAAGAACCTCGTTGGGGCATTCCACCAACCATCGCTTGTTCTCGCCGATCTCGCGACGCTCGAGACCCTGTCCCCTCGCCAACTGCGCGCGGGTTATGCCGAAGTGCTCAAGTACGGCGTGCTCGGCGACCGGGCGTTCTTCGACTGGCTGGAGAATAACGCCGCCGCAGTGCTGGCGCTCGACGAACGCGCGCTCGAACATGCGGTGGCGACCAGTGTGAAGATGAAGGCAGCGATCGTTGCGCAGGACGAGCGCGAAACGACGGGTGCGAGGGCGCTGCTCAACCTGGGCCACACGTTTGGCCACGCGCTCGAGGCAGAGACGGGTTTTGGCGACCGGCTGCTCCACGGCGAGGCTGTGGCGCTGGGGATGGCCCTCGCGGGACGCTATTCGGCGCGCAACGGGACCCTATCTTCGCAAGATGCAGAGCGGATAGCCGCCGCGATCGGCGCGGCCGGTTTGCCCGCCTGGTTGGCTACGCTGGATCTTAAATGTGACGGCGCCCAACTCGCCGATCACATGCGCCATGACAAGAAGATGGACGCCGGGACCCTGCCCTTCGTGCTACTGAACGGGATCGGCGCGGCTTATCTGGCGCGCGATGTAGAGCTGGATGATGTCGCCGCATTTCTCGACGGAGAGCTTGGCGCGAATTCATGAGCGCGTTGGGCCGGTTGATCGCCAGGATGCACGATGCGCTGCACCGGGGCGATATGACAACTGCATCGTCAATCGCCCAAGCTGCCATAGACCTCGATCCTCAGGCCCGCGAGCCGCGCCTATTGCTGTCGGAGATCGCGCAACGCGCACAGCAATGGGCTGTCGCTGCCGACCACCTTGGCGCGCTGGCGGATGATCCGATCGTCGCCGCGCGGCTGGCCACGGTTCTGGTGCGCATGGGTCGATATGCCGAAAGCGTAGAGCCTTACGTCTACGCTGCCGGCAATGGTGCAGATCCGCTCGGTTCGCTATTGCGGCTCAGCTGGGTCTACGAACGGCTCAACCAGTTCGAGGCGATGCACGAGACGCTCGAGCGTGCGCGGACGCTGGCTGGTGCGGCCGGAGTGGATCTTACGATCCGTGCGGCCGTCCTTGGCGCGCGCACGCCTGAATGGCGCGAATCTCTCGAAGTATTGGAAAATGTCCACGACCTCGCCGGCGAGGACAAGCTCGCCCGCGGACGCCTCCGCGATAAGGCCGGCCGCTACAGTGATGCGTGGTCCGATTTCGTTAGCGGCAAGCGGTACCTCGCTCGAACGTCGGGGCAACGCTACCCTCACGCGGCTGTCGCCGCGCACTTCGAACAATTGCGACGCGGGTTGACCGCTGAATTCCTGAAAGATGCGATCTGTCCGGCCGAGGGTGCCGCAAGCAATGGCCCCGTCTTCATCGCCGGCCCCCCACGCTCCGGTACCACGCTGCTGGAGACGAGACTGGCCAGCAGCGAGTTGACCGCCCGGGGCGAACTGCCGGGCGTTTTCGCCATGACGCAGCGCGCCGCGACCACTGCAGGCGGTTACCCCACCGGGCTTACCGCATTGAGCCAGGATTCGCTCAAGGTGCTGGGCGCAGACATGGCGCGCGACTACCTGGCCAGTGCTGACGCGGCAGTGGGGAGCGCCGCATCGGCGCGCTTCATCGACAAGATGCCGTTCAACGAACAGCATTTGCCGCTGATCGCGATGGCCTTTCCCCAAGCCCCGCTGATCGCGATGTCTCGGCATCCGCTCGACGTAATCGTCTCGATGATGTCGCACCATATGACTCACGGCCACGGTTGTGCTTTCGATCCCGTATCCGCAGCCACCCACATCGCCGCGGTAGACGATCTGACAGAGCATTGGTCAGCGGCAGGACTCGGTTTCACGCGACAGCGGTACGAGGACCTCGTCGCGGATCCTGTGCACTCGACCGCGCGGCTGGCAGAGATGATCGGCGTGGCCACCGGCGACGCGTCGAGCGACATGCGCACGGCCGCTACGCCCAGTTACGCGCAAGTGCATCAGGACGTTCATGACAAGGCGGTGGAGCGCTGGCGAAATTACGCGCCGTTTTTGGCCGAACTCGTTCCCATCGTGTCCGACCTGGCGCAACGCCGAGGATACCAGTTACCTTCCGGTTGAGCCACCGGGAAGGACTGCGGGCTCCAGGTCCACCCGTTCGAACCCTTCGAACAAGGCATCGTATAGCAACGATCGGTGGCATTCGGCGGCATCGCGCTCGTAGCACAGCAACGCCACCGGTTGCTGTTCGGCGACTGCGCGCAGTTCCCCCATCTGAGCCATTGCCTCGGGCAGCTCGAGTTGCCCGGCGTAAATTCGCGACAGTTCTGCGTGATCCCCGCGCCGAGCCGCCGCGCGGCCGTCGGCCGGGGTGCCGAGCTGCTTGAAGTGGTGATAGGCAATACCCGCTTCCTCGGCCGCGGCCTTGAGGCTCGACTTCGAGAACCCGGGACGGCGCGACAGCGGCAGATAACGAATATCGGCCAACAACGTGACACCGGCGGCGCGCAGCGCGTCGATCACCGACGCTTGCGTCACCCCTTCGTAGCCGATGGTGTAGATCGTCCGCATCAGAACAGCCGCGAACCGTTGGGCAGGTGGACGTCGGGCGCGAACAGCACCACTTCGCCCGAGGCGTCCGCGAAACCGAGGGTGAGCACTTCGGACATCGCGGGACCGATCTGGCGCGGCGGGAAGTTGACCACGGCGGCAACCTGGCGCCCCGGCAGTTCGCCGAGCGGATAGTTCGCCGCGATCTGCGCGCAGCTTTTCCGGATGCCGATCGCCGGTCCGAAATCGATCATCAGGCGGTACGAAGGCTTGCGCGCCTCGGGAAACTCATCGGCCTCGACGATCGTGCCGATACGGATGTCGACCGCGAGAAAGTCATCGAACGCGATTGTCGCGGCGGGGGGCGAGTCGGCGGCGTGAGCAAGGTGCATCACTCCAGCTCCAGGATAACCTCGTCTACCGCCAGGCTCGCACCTTGCGCGGCGTTGACTTTGGCCACCGTGCCGGCCTTCTCGGCGCGCAGGATGTTCTCCATCTTCATCGCCTCGACCGTGGCGAGCGGCTGGCCGGGCTGCACTGCGTCGCCCTCGCCCACGTGCAGCTTCACCAGCAGACCGGGCATCGGGCAGATGAGGAACTTCGACAGGTCGGGCGGGATCTTCTCGATCATGTGCGCGGCCAGCGGGGCGATGTGCGCCGGGAGCACCCGAACATCGTGCTTCGCGCCGCGTGTGGTCATCCGGTAACCTTGGCGCGTGACATCGAGCTGGATGCCGAACACCGCCACCGGCTGGGCATCGTCCTCGGCGGCATCGCCGCCGTACAGCTCGACTTCGATGAGCCGGTCGCCGGGAGTATATTCCAGCGCGATCGCGACCAGATCGCCATCGACGGTAATCGAATCTTCCTCGAGGCTGACCGCGTGGTCGATGCCGCCGATGCGGACCGACCAGTCGCCGGTTGCCGGCTCGCCGTCGGCCAACTGTCCGTCGATCCGCCGCGCGCGATCGGAATCGGCAGTGGCAAGCGCGCCGGCGACCGCCGCCAGCATGCGCTTCACATCGTCATCGGTCGCGGCACCGTGGAAGCCGTCGGGATATTCCTCGGCGATGAACCCGGTGGTGAGCTCTCCCGAACGAAAGCGCGGGTGCTGCATGATCGCGGACTGAGGAAATCGACGTTGTGGCCCAGCCCTTCGATGCGGAAGTTGTCGAGCGCCTGCACCTGCAGGTCGGCCGCCTCGTCGCGCGTCTGGCGCCCAGGTCACCAGCTTGGCGATCATCGGATCGTAGAACATGCTGACCTCACCGCCTTCGTAGACGCCGTCGTCGACGCGGACGCCGTCCACCCCGCGGCGGCCATTGGCCTCGCCGTCATCGGTCCAGCCCTCGACCGGCGGCCGGTAGCGCACCAGCCGCCCGGTGCTCGGCAGGAACCCGCGATAGGGGTCCTCGGCATAGACGCGGTTCTCGATCGCCCAGCCGTCGATGCCGATATCGTCTTGCGTGAACGGCAGCTTCTCGCCGGCGGCGACGCGGATCATCTGCTCGACCAGGTCGATGCCGGTGATCGCCTCGGTCACCGGGTGCTCGACCTGCAGCCGGGTGTTCATTTCGAGGAAGTAGAAGCTCTCGCCGGTCGGGTCCGCGCCGCTGACGATCAGTTCGACCGTGCCCGCGCTGTAGTACCCGACCGCGCGGGCCAGCGCGACGCACTGCTCGCCCATCGCCTTGCGCATCGCGGGCGTGACGAAGGGCGACGGCGCTTCCTCGACCACCTTCTGGTGGCGGCGCTGGATGCTGCACTCGCGCTCGTTGAGGTAGAGGATGGTGCCGTGCTGGTCGCCGAGGATCTGGATCTCGATGTGGCGCGGGTTGAGGATGAACTTCTCGATGAACACGCGGTCGTCGCCGAAGCTGTTCAGCCCCTCGCGCCGGGTCGCCTCGAACCCTTCCTCGACGTCCTTGTCGTTGTGGGCGAGCCGCATCCCCTTGCCGCCGCCGCCGGCGCTGGCCTTCATCATCACCGGGTAGCCGATCTCGCGGCTGACCTTCAGCGCCTCCTCGGTGCTGGTGATCTCGCCTTCGGAGCCGGGGACGGTGTTGACCCCCGCTTCCTTGGCGAGCTTCTTGGACTCGATCTTGTCCCCCATCGCCGCGATCGCGTTCACCGGCGGGCCGATGAAGGCGATGCCCTCCTTCGCCAGCGCTTCGGCGAAGCTGGTGCGTTCGGACAGGAAGCCATAGCCCGGATGCACCGCCTCGGCCCCGGTCGCCTTGCACGCGGCGATGATCTTGTCGGCGATCAGGTAGCTCTCGGCCGCGGGCGCCGGGCCGATGTGCACGGCTTCATCGGCCATCCGCACGAACGGCGCGCGCGCATCGGCATCCGAATAGACCGCGACGGTCGCGATACCCATGCGCCGCGCGGTCTTGATGACCCGGCACGCGATCTCGCCCCGGTTGGCGATGAGGATTTTGGAAAACATCAGTTTGCTTCCTGAACTTCTGCGCATGGGGGCGCGTCATTCGAGTTGAGGCAATCGCCGCGCATAAACCCGCCGCTAAAGACGAAGAGCAAGCCTAGCGCGATCACAACGATCACGCCCACGAAAATGGCACGGGAAGTCACTCCGCCGCCTCCACCAACTTGCACGCTCGCATCGGCTCCTCTCCCTTAAGCGCGCGTCAGCCCCAGCTTGGCGAACAGCGCGGCGTCGCTGTCGTCGCCGGCGTTGGGGGCGGTGAGCAGCTTGTCGCCGGTGAAGATCGAGTTCGCGCCGGCGAGGAAGCACAGCGCCTGGGTCGCCTCGCTCATGGACTCGCGCCCGGCGGAGAGGCGCACCATGCTGAGCGGCATCGTGATCCGCGCGACCGCGACGGTGCGGACGAACTCGATGTCGTCGATCTTGGCGAGCGGAGTATCGGCCAGCATGTCGCCCAGCACCGTGCCCTTGACCGGCACCAGCGCGTTGACCGGCACGCTCTCAGGATGCTGCGGCAGCGTGGCGAGCGTGTGGACGAAGCCGACGCGGTCCGCGCGCGTCTCGCCCATGCCGACGATCCCGCCCGAACACACGTTGATCCCCGCCGCGCGCACGTTCGCCAGCGTGTCGAGCCGCTCGCCCATCGTGCGCGTGGTGATGACGCGCTCGTAATATTCGGGGCTGCTGTCGATGTTGTGGTTGTAGTAATCGAGCCCCGCCTCGGCGAGCATGTCCGCCTGCCTCGGCGTCAGCATGCCGAGCGTCATGCAGGTTTCCAGCCCCATCGCGCGCACGCCCTTCACGATCTCGACGATCGCGGGCATGTCGCGGTCCTTGGGGTTGCGCCAGGCGGCGCCCATGCAGAAGCGCTGGCTGCCGTGGTCCTTGGCCTGCGCGGCGGACTGCAGAACCGCCTGGACGTCCATCAGCTTGGTCGCCGCGACGCCGCAGTCCGCCTTCACCGATTGCGAGCAATAGCCGCAATCCTCCGGGCATCCGCCGGTCTTGATGCTGAGCAGCGTGCACAGCTGGACCTCGGCGGGCGGATGGTTCGCGCGGTGGACGCTCGCCGCCTGGAACAGCAGCTCGGTGAACGGCAGGTCGAACAGCGCGGCGATTTCGGCGCGGGTCCAGTCGGTGCGGATATCAGTCAATTCTTCGGCTCCGGGCATCCGGTGGTGAAGCCCCACTGCGGATCAGGTTTCTCCGCACCGGGGAACAGGAACTGCAGCGCGGCGGGCGCCATGGCGTGATAGATCGTAGAGTGAGTGTATTCGGGGTGCGGTACGAAACAGGTGGTGCCGCCCGCCCGCGCCATCGCGGCGGCAAGGCGGTTATCGGTTGCGGCATCGTCACCGCCCTGGTCGGCGGTAAAAACATACAGTCGCCGTCCAGCCTGTGCCGGGCCGGCGAGCGCCGGCGCGGCGTTCGTGAGCGCGGTGTTGTCCCACCACAGGCTGGGGCTGGACGCGGCGTAGTTGTGGAACAAGGTGGGGTCGCGCAGCCAGGTCTCGACGATGAACAGGCCGGCGAGCGATTCGCCCAGCACGCCGTCGTTGCCGTTGGTGCGGTAGCGCGCCTCCACCATCGGCTTGACCTCGTCGCGGATGAAACGGCGGAAGCGCTCCGAGTGGCCGGCGGTCGGATACTTGGCAAGCAGCGCTGAATCGGCGGTCGGCCCGGTCAACTCGTCGCGCCGGTCCTTGGTAGCGATGCCGACCACGATCACGTCCTGCGACCGGCCCCAAGCCGCGCCGAGTATGCTGGCGCCCACGACGTGGACGAAATCCTGATCCAGTCCGCCGTCGATCAGGTAAAGCACCGGGTAGCGTGCATCGCCCTTGGCATAGGCGGCGGGGAGATAGACGTTGACCGTCCGCTCTCCGCCCATCGCCTGGGATGAGAACGTGTAGCTCTCACCCAGATCAATCGGCTGCGGCGTGATGGCCGGCGGCTCGGCGGCGGCGGCCAATGCCAGCGCCGCACAAGCAAGCGTGATCGCGCGCAGCGTCCCCATCACAAGGCCACCCAGATGATGGCAACGAACAGGATCATGCCCACCACGAACAGCGCGCCGAGCGCGCGCTGGCCGAAGCGCGTCCAACGGCGTGCGGTGCGCTCGCCGGTGGCGAGGCGGATGATTTCGGACTGGCAAGCGAAGCTCACGATCGCACCGGTTGCCGCGAGCAGGCTGGCGATGACGATCCCGTCGTGCGGCAAGTGGGCGGTGGCCGGGCTCGCGGCGATCGTCAGCAAGCCGCCGAGGATGATCAGGGCGACCATCCCGGTCCACTTGTAGAAGTCGTACTCGAGCGCCTCGGGCGAAACCTTGGCGCGGAAATCGACCGGCACTTTATGCTCGGCAGGCACGTCGGTCATGCCGGCTTCCTGGCCAGATAGAGCCCCACCGCCATCACCGCGATGCCGAGCGCGCGCTTGGGGGTCATGGCGCTCTGGATGGCGCCGAGCCAGCCGAAATGGTCGATCGCCGCCGCCGCGACGATCTGGCCCAGCAGCACGAAGAAAATGGCGTTGCCAAGCCCGATCCGCGGCGCGGCGTAAGCGACCGAAGTGGCGTAAAACAGCATGAAAACCGCGCCGAACCAGATGTACGGGGTCTCGAAAGTGAAGGCAGAGCGCGGCGGCAATCCGGTCGCCGCCACCAGCGCGAGCGCGACGGCGAGTCCGACGGCGAACGTGACCGCGGTCGCCGCGACCGGGCCGCCCAGTTGCTTGCTGAGCCCCGAATTGAACGCGGCGAACATCGGGATGCCGATGCCAGAGGCGAACATCATCGCGGCGATCGGCAGGAATGCGTTGGACGTGGGCGTGCTCATCGGGCCGCTTCCAGCTCGCCGCCGTCGATCTGGGCGCCCGGCGGCGGCATGTTGTGGCCCAGCAGGCGCAGCAGGTCAGCCGCGCATTCGACCACGTTGGAGCCGGGGCCATAGATACCCTGCACCCCCGCCTCGCGCAGGAAATCGTAGTCTTGCGGAGGGATCACCCCGCCGGCAACGACCTTGATGTCGGCCCGCCCGCTTTCGCGCAGGAGCTGGATCAGCTCGGGGATCAGCGTCTTGTGCCCGGCGGCCAGGCTGCTCGCGCCGATGGCGTCGACATTCTCCTCGAGCGCCATGTCGCGGGTTTCGGCCGGGGTCTGGAACAATGGGCCGCTGACCACGTCGAATCCCATGTCGGCGAAGGCCGATGCGATGACGTTGGCGCCGCGATCGTGGCCGTCCTGGCCCATCTTGGCGACCATCACGCGGGGCGTGTGCCCGAGCCGGCGCGCGACCGCGTGCACGCCTTCGACCACCTGATTGTAACGCGCATCGCCGGCATAAGCCGCCGCGTAGACCCCCTTCACGGGCGTCGGCACGGTATCGTATCGTCCGAATGCCTCTTCCATAGCGGTGGAAATTTCGCCCAGTGTCGCATCGTGGCGAGCCGCTTCGACAGCCAGCGCAAGGAGGTTGCCACCCTCGCCCGTTCCTGCGGTGAGTGCCGCGAGTGCGGCGCGGCAAGCTCCTTCGTCGCGTCCCGCGCGCACTGCTTTCAGCCGCGCGATCTGCCCTTCGCGTACCGCATGGTTGTCGATGTCGAGTGTGTCGAGATGCGCTTCCTCGGTCTTGCGATACTTGTTGACCCCGACGATGACGGTTTCGCCGCGGTCGATGCCGGCTTGCTTGGCCGCGGCCGCTTCCTCGATCGCTGCCTTCGGGCGGCCTGTGGCCACATAGGCGGTCATGCCACCAGCGGCGTCGACTTCGGCAATCAGTTTTTCCGCTTCTTCCACCAGCTTGGCGGTCAAAGCTTCGACGTAGTATGAACCGCCCAGCGGATCGACGACGTCGGTGATCCCGCTTTCTTCCTGCAACACGAGTTGGGTGTTGCGCGCGATGCGGGCTGAAAAATCGGTCGGCAGCGCGATCGCCTCGTCCAGCGCGTTGGTGTGCAGACTCTGCGTCCCGCCCAGTACCGATGCCAGCGCCTCGATCGTGGTGCGGATGACGTTGTTGTACGGATCCTGCTCCTGCAGCGACACGCCGCTGGTTTGGCAGTGGGTGCGCAGCATCTTGCTGCGTTCACTCTTCGCACCGAGCCCGTCCATCACCCGGAACCACAGCGTACGCGCGGCGCGCAGCTTGGCGACTTCCATGAAAAAATTCATTCCGATGCCGAAGAAGAACGACAGGCGGCCGGCGAAGGCATCGATATCGAGCCCGGTCGCGATCGCTCTCTGCGCGTATTCCTTCCCATCGGCGATAGTGAACGCCAGTTCCTGCACTGCCGTCGCGCCCGCCTCGTGCATGTGATAGCCGGAGATGGAAATGCTGTTGAATTTCGGCATGTTGGCCGATGTATATGCGATGATGTCCGAAACTATCCGCATACTCGGTTCGGGCGGATAGATGTACGTGTTGCGGACCATGAACTCCTTGAGGATGTCGTTCTGGATGGTCCCGTCGAGCTTGTCCTGCGAAACCCCCTGCCGCTCGGCCGCGACGATGAAAAACGCCAGCACCGGGATCACCGCGCCGTTCATCGTCATCGAGACGCTCATCGAGTCCAGCGGGATGCCGTCGAACAGGATTTCCATGTCCTTGACGGTATCGATCGCCACGCCCGCCTTGCCGACGTCACCCAGCACGCGCGGGTGATCGCTGTCGTAACCCCGGTGAGTGGCGAGATCGAAGGCAACCGACAGTCCCTTTTGCCCCATCGCAAGGTTACGGCGATAGAACGCGTTCGATTCCTCGGCGGTCGAAAAGCCCGCGTACTGCCGGATGGTCCACGGACGGCCGGCATACATGCTGGCCTTCACACCGCGGGTAAACGGTGCGAACCCGGGCAGGCCCGGATCCTGGACGACGTCGCCCGCGGTATACAGCGGCTGGAGTGCGAACCCTTCGGGCAGATCGCGTTCGAGCCGCCGTCCCTTGACCTCCTTGTCGGCCAGTGCCTGCCAGTCGGCGCGGGTCTTCTTGTCGGTCATCGAGATCCTCAGGCGGAAGCGCTGGCCCTCGCACTGACGGTTTCGTGCCACCGGGTCAACGACCGCAGATCCTCGCTCGGTCCGCACCCCACGAAAGTCGCAAAGTCGACCGTGGTCAGCAGCAGGATGTCGGCCATCGAATAGGTATTCCCGGCCAGGAATTCGGAGTCGGCAAGCGAGCGGTCGAAGAATGCAAAGGCATCCGCCACGCGGGGCCGGTTGGTTTCGCCCCACTCGGCATTGCGGCCGGGAATCGCGGCGGTGAAGCGGTGGGTGTGAACCCATACCTGGCCGACCGGGTTCATCGCGATCATCTCGACCCGGCGGTTCCACATCTCGACCACGCCGATCTCGGTCGGGGTCCGGCCGAACAGCGGCGGATCGGGGTGCAGCGCTTCGAGAAAGCGGCAGATGGCCACACTCTCTGCGATCACGGTGCCATCGTCGAGTTCCAGCGCGGGTGTCTGGCCGCGCGGGTTCTTCGCCATGTAGTCAGGCGCCTTGTGCTCGCGCGCGGGAATGGAGACTTCCTTCGATGGGAGGGAAATGCCCTTTTCGGCGGCAAAGATGCGCACCCGGCGCGGATTGGGCGCAGGGTTGGGACTATCGTAGAACAGCATAAGTCAGGCGCCTTTGAATGCGGGTTTGCGCTTCTGGAGGAAGGCCATGCCGCCTTCCATGGCATCGGCGCTGGCACCCGCCACGCGCTGGCCCTCGGCCTCGGCGAGGAAGACCTGCGGCAGCGTGCCGTCGAGCGCGGTAGCGATGTTGGCCTTCATCGTGCGGTAGGCGAGCGTCGGCCCTTCGGACAGGCGCGTGGCGAGCGCCATCGCCTCGTCCATCAGCGCCGCGTCGTCGACCGCCTTGTAGATCAGGCCCCACTCCTCGGCCTGGGCGGCGCCGATCTTTTCGCCCAGCATCATCATCCGCGTGGCGCGGGCGCGGCCGATGCTGCGCGCGAGCAGCCAGGTCGATCCGCCGTCGGGCACCAGCCCGATGTTGACGAATGCCTGGAGGAAATAGGCGCTTTGCCCGGCAAGCACGAAGTCTCCCGCGAGCGCAATCGAACAGCCCACGCCCGCCGCCGGGCCGTTGACGGCAGTCACTACCGGCACGGGGCAGCGCAGGATTTGCGAGAGGAGCGGGTTGTAATGGTTCTGCAGCGCGAGGTGGCTGCCGCCCCTGGCGCGCCGCTCGTCACCGCCGCCACGTGCGGCGAGGTCCGCGCCCGAGCAGAAGCCCTTGCCCGCGCCGGTGATCAGCACGCAGCGCGCATCGCCGAGATCGTAGAACGCGTGGGTCAGGTCCTCGGCCAGTTCTATCGAGGCGGCGTTGAGGCGCTCGGGCCGGTTGAGCGTGATCTTGAGGACTCCGCCCTGGCGCTCGGTCAGGATGGTTTCGTAATCGGCCACGTGGCGCTCTCCCGTTTGCGTTTCGCTTCGCAACGGGTGTGGCGCGTCCAACCCTCGAGCACAACTCCCCAATTCGTCACCCTGAACTTGTTTCAGGGTCCATTGTGCCTCACCGACCAATCGGCGCCCGGCGGCACGATGGATGCTGAAACAAGTTCAGCATGACGGGTGTGTTTACGTTGGAGGGGTCAGTGCGCCCCCTTCGGCGTCTCCATGATCTCGGTCAGTTGGCCCATCATGTCCTTGGGGTGGAGGAAGAAGATCGGCGTCCCGTGCGCGCCGATGCGGGTGGGGCCGAGGATGCGCTTGCCCAGCCCCTCGAACCACGCGCGCGCCGCGTCGATGTCGGGCACCTCGTAGCAAAGGTGGTGCTGCCCCCCGAGCGGGTTCTTCTCGAGAAACCCGTGGATCGGCGAGCGCATCGAGCGGTTCGATCAGCTCGATCTGCGTGCCGCCCATCAGCGCTTCATTCGCGCCCGGCGTATCGACGAAGCAGACCTTCACCCCCTGCTCTGGCATGTCGAACGGCTCGGACATCTGAACCGCCCCCATCACCTCGCGGTAATAGGCCACGCTGTCCGCGATCGAGGGCGTCGCGACGCCGATATGGTTGAGACGGCCGAGTTTCATTTGCGTTGCTCCTCGCGAGGGATTTGACAGTGGAAATTCGGACTGAAGAATCCGCGGCAATCAGGCTTGCCGCATTGCATCCAAGTAGTCCGGTTCAGCCGCAAGTCGGACGACGCAATGCGCTCTTGATTCAAATCCCCGCACTAAGCGACGGAAAGTCGAACACGGCTGGATCATATGCTCGACGGCACGGAACGCTTGATGCGCATCGACCACGCGCGCTGATGTAACCGAGCCATGGCTGCGATCCGCCCAGCGACTCTTCTGCATCTTCCGATACCTGCAGATCAGCGAGCAAGTCTGCGCCGATGAGGTAACAGCTCTACAGGAAGCACGAATTCAGGCATCAGCACCGTCTACCTCACAGCGGAATATTGTCATGCTTCTTCCACGGGTTCTCAAGCACCTTCCCGCGTAGCTTGCGCAAGCCCAGCGCAATCCGCCGCCGGGTCGAGTGCGGGTAGATCACCTCGTCGATGTAGCCTCGGCTAGCCGCCACGAACGGGTTGGCGAAGCGGTCTTCGTATTCCTTGGTCTTCTCGGCGATCTCCTCCGGGCCGAGGCCGCGGAAGATGATCTCGACCGCGCCCTTGGCGCCCATCACGGCGATCTCGGCGGTGGGCCAGGCGTAGTTGAGGTCGCCGCGCAGGTGCTTGGACGCCATGACGTCGTAGGCGCCGCCATAGGCCTTGCGGGTGATCACGGTGATCTTGGGCACGGTCGCCTCGGCATAGGCGAACAGCAGCTTGGCGCCGTGCTTGATGATGCCGTTGTGTTCCTGCGCCGTGCCGGGGAGGAAGCCGGGCACGTCGACGAAGGTCACGATCGGGATCTCGAACGCATCGCAGAAGCGCACGAAGCGCGCGGCCTTCTTGCTCGAGTTGATGTCGAGCACGCCCGCCAGCACCATCGGCTGGTTGGCGACCACGCCCACCGTGCGCCCCTCGATCCGCCCGAAGCCGGTGAGGATATTGCCCGCGTGCGCCGGCTGCACTTCGAAGAAATCGCCTTCGTCGAGCACCTTACGGATCACTTCGTGCATGTCGTAGGGCTGGTTGGCGTTCGCGGGGATCAGCGTGTCGAGGCTGTCCTCGAGCCGGTCCCACGCGTCGGCGGTCGGCCGCTCGGGAACTGCCTCGCGATTCGACAGGGGGAGGAAATCGAAGAACCGGCGGGTCTGCAGCAGCGTCTCGATATCGTTCTCGAATGCCAGGTCGGCTACGCGAGGTCTTGGTGGTGTGCGTCACCGCCCCACCCAGCTCTTCCTGCGTCACGACTTCGTTGGTGACGGTCTTCACCACGTCCGGCCCGGTGACGAACATGTACGATGAATCCTTCACCATGAAGATGAAATCCGTCATCGCCGGGCTGTAGACTGCGCCGCCCGCGCACGGGCCCATGATGAGGCTGATCTGCGGCACCACGCCGCTCGCGAGCACATTGCGCTGGAACACCTCGGCGTAGCCACCCAGGCTCGCCACTCCCTCCTGGATGCGCGCGCCGCCGCTGTCGTTCATGCCGATGACCGGCGCGCCCACCTTCATCGCCATGTCCATCACCTTGCAGATCTTCTCTGCATGGCGCTTGGACAGCGAGCCGCCGAACACGGTGAAGTCCTGGCTGAACACGAACACCAGCCGCCCGTTGATCGTGCCGCTGCCGGTGACGACGCCGTCGCCGGGGATGCGCTGGGCTTCCATCCCGAAGTCGGCGCAGTCATGCTCGACATAGGCGTCGAGCTCCTCGAAGCTGCCCTCGTCGAGCAGGATGCTGACGCGTTCGCGCGCGGTCAGCTTGCCCTTGGCGTGCTGCGCGGCGATGCGCTTCTCGCCGCCGCCCATCCGGGCTGCCTCGCGGCGGCGTTCGAGCTCGGCAATATTGGCGGACATGCGCTCTCCCTGTGACGCCAAGCGGTTAGGCCGGGCGTGAGTGGAGCGTCAAGCGTCAGTACTTCAGCATGAAGCGGCGCGCGAACGCAGGACTGACCGAATAGATCGCCTGGAGCAGCTTGACCTGGCCGACGTTCGCCTCGTCGCGGTCGTGCTCGATCGCATCGATGATCTGCCGCGCGCATTCCTGCGGGGAGAGCTTCTTTCCGTCCAGCCGCGCGGTCATCTGGGTTTCCACCACCGGCGGCAACGCCTCGATCACGTGTACGTTGGTGCCGGCAAGCTGCGCGCGCAGCGACATGGTGTAGCTGCGCAAGGCCCGCCTTGGTCGCGCAATAGACTGCGCTGCCGGTGTTGGGCGCGATCGCGAGACCGCTGGTGACATTGACGATCGCCGCCTCCGGCCTTGTCTTTAACCCGTCAAGCAGCGCCGCGATCAGGCGGATCGGCGAATTGAAGTTGGCGTAGATGCAATCGTCAGCCGCATCGATATCGGGCGCGCCCTGCCGAAAATCATGATCGACGCCCTGCCCCGCATTGTTGACCAGCACGTCAATCGCCCGCCCGCCAAGCGCATCGACGATCGCCTGCGCGCCATCGGGCGATGACAGGTCGGCGGCAATCGCCTCGAAGCCGGTCTCCCGCGCCTTTGCCAAGCCCGCTTGCGATCGGCCGGTGACGATCACGCTCGCGCCCTTGGCCTTGAACTGGTGCGCGAGCTGCTCGCCGATCCCGGCCGTGCCGCCGGTGACGAGGACGGTCGTGCCGGACAGCTTCACAGCTTTACGATCCCCTGCGCGATCAGACTGCGCCCGGTGTCGAGCACCGTCTCGGCCGACGCGCGGGTGGTCCACCCCAGCTTGTCTTTCGCGTGCTGGCCCGAGACGACCTTGCGCTTCCCCACTTCACCGGAGATCTGGCGGATGTCGCGGCTGAACAGCGCCATCAGTTTGAGGATGGCGGTCGGCATATTGCGCGTGGGCACCTTGCGCGCGTCGGCGCCCATGTGTTCGCGCAGCACGCGGGCCATGTCCTCCATCCACATGAAGTCCGCTGCGCAGGCGAAGCGTTCGCCGCGGATTGTATCCGCCTGGGCCTCCAGCGCAAGCACGTGCAATCGGGCGACGTCGCGCACGTCGACCACCGTGAAGCCGACGCGCGGAATGGCGGGAATCTCGCCGGTCAGGAAGCGGCGGACGAACTCGATCGAGGCGGACAGGTCGTCGTCGACTACCGGCCCCAGCACCGCGACCGGATTGATGCTGCAAAACGCCATGTCGGGCGAATTTTCCGCCACCCAGTCACGCGCCGCACGTTCGGCGATTGTCTTGGATTTGACATAGGGCTGCACGCCGGGCGCATCGAGCTGGGTCCAGTCGCGCTCGTCGAACGCGGTCTTGGATCCTGGATGGCCATAGGCGATCGCGGCCGAGCTGCTGGTCTGGACGAAGTGCGTAATGCCCGCAGCATGGGCAAAACGGAGGGCGCGCAGCGTGCCTTCGCGCGCGGGAACGATCAGTTCGTCCTCGTCTTTCGGTACACCGACCGGAAAAGGCGAGGCAACGTGCGCGACATGGGTGCAATCCTCGTTGGCGAGGTCCCACCCGGCGTCGCTCATCAGGTCGGCCTCGAACACCGCCAGCCGTTCGCCCGCGGCCGGCCAGCGTCCTCGCAGCCGGGCTTCGCTCTTCGCCTTGGTGCGAACGGTGGTGCGTACGGTCCAGTCCCTGGCGAGCAACTGGTCGATCAATTCGCCCGCGATGTACCCGGTACCACCGGTGACCAGAACCGTGCCCGCCATGCGCCGTCTCCCCTTTCGATCAGATTACGCCGAAAGGTTGCATCCCGCAATTGACCGGCTAGCGCAGCAGCACAAGTTCTTCGGCCATGGTCGGGTGGATTGCCACGGTCTGGTCGAAATCGGCCTTGGTCAGGCCCGCTTTCACCGCCACCGCCGCGGCCTGCATGATCTCGGGCGAATCCGGACCGATCATGCCGATGCCCACGATCCGGTCTGTCGCGGCGTCGACGATCATCTTGTACAGCGACCGTTCGTTGCGGCCCGCCAGCACGTTCTTCATCGGGCGAAAGTCCGACTGGAAGACCTTGATATTGCCCAGCTTGTTGCGCGCCTCGCCCTCGGTCATTCCGACCGCCGCGATCGGCGGGTGGCTGAACACCGCTGCCGGTATCACCGTATGGTCAACCGCCACCGGATCGTGCTTGCCGAACACGGTATCGGCGAAAGCCTGGCCCTCGCGGATGGCAACCGGGGTCAGCTGGACGCGGTTGGTGACGTCGCCCACGGCATAGATATGGTCAACGTTGGTCTTGCTGAAGCGATCGACCACCACCTCGCCCTTTTCACCCAGCTCAACACCCGCCGCATCCAATCCCAGACCTTCCGTGTTGGGCACGCGGCCAGTAGCGAACAGCACGCAGTCGACGGTGATGTCGTCGTGGTTCTCCATCGAGACCCTGAGCGATTTGCCGGATTTCCGGATGCCCTTGAAATTGGCGTTGAAGCGAAAGTCGATGCCCTTGGCGATGCTGATCTGAAGCAGCCTGTCCGACAGCGAGCGGTCGTAACCGCGCAGCAACTGATCGCCGCGGTTGATGATGGTGACCTTGCTGCCGAATTCATTGAAAATTCCGGCAAACTCATTGGCGATGTAGCCACCCCCGGCAATCAGGATGCGTTTGGGGATCGCGTCGAGGTGGAATGCCTCGTTGCTGGTGATGCCCAGTTCGTGCCCCTTGCAGTCGGGAACATGCGGGCGCGCGCCAGTGGCGACGAGGATATACCGGGCGGAGACTGTACGGCCGCCGCCGAGCTGGATCTCGTGCGGCCCGGTGAGGGTGGCGCGTTCGAGGATAATGTCGACGTCGTGGTTCTCAAGCGTGTCGGTATAGGCGCCGTTGAGCCGGTCGACATCCTTGAGCACGTTGTCACGCAGAACTGTCCAGTCGAATTTCGGTTTGGAGATGGTCCAGCCGAAGTTCCTGGCGTCTTCCAGATCCTCGGCAAAATGCGCGCCGTAGACGAGCATCTTCTTGGGCACGCAGCCCCGGATCACGCACGTTCCGCCGACGCGGTATTCCTCGGCGATAGCGACCTTGGCGCCATAGCTTGCCGCGACCCGGCTGGCACGCACGCCGCCCGAGCCTGCGCCGATGACGAATAGATCGTAGTCGTATGCTTCGCTCGCCATGCGCGTCTCCCGTGAAGGGAGCGCATATGGCGGGGGCGGCGGGCGATGCCAACCACCTCGCGCGATCACATACCGGCGTCGACGATCGCCGGGTCCCAGAATATGGCCAGCGCCACCGCGGCAACGGTCACCGTGCGGGCCACGCCCGCATCGGTAGCCGGGCCCAGCACGAGTGCGGGACGGCCGGTCAGATCCAGCGCGCCGATTTCCCGGCCTTGCCGTTCGAATATATAGCCGACCGGTGTCAGGCTGGGCATCGGAGTACCCGCAAGATGATGAACCGATCGGAACTGCACCGTTTCACCGCCCAGCGCGATTTCTCCGCGCCGCTCGTAGCGGGTGATCGCACTGCCGCCGCCGACTACTTCCTGTAGTTCGAAGCGCGCGGGAATCGTGCGGCCTTCCGCCGTGAAGCCGCAGCGGTATGCCAGCGGCCGCACGGTCACCTCGGCGATGCCGAGATCGAGCGCATGTTCGCGCATCTCACAGCGGGCTTCGATGGTGGAGCTGATCTCCGGTCCGGCCAGGGTGAAATCGCTCCTCCCCTCGCGCGCGACCGCTTCAAGGAACGACCAGCGATCGAGGGAGCGAGCGAACCGGCCTTGATAAGCCCCGGCGGTAATCCTGCCGCGATCGCGGCCGCCAAGGCCGACAATCTCGGTTCGGATCGAGGCCTCGGCCAGTGTACCGGGCAGCCGCATCTGCGCCGGAGCGCAGGCAGCGACCATCAGGCAGGCGGTGACCGAAATTGCAACGCGCATCGAACAACCCTTGTAGGCCCGGCACCGGCCGGGGCGACGCGACCCGCCGCCCCTTTAAGGTGCCTTTTCGATGAACAGAAGCTGGCGTGGTGGGCGTTTACCCGCGCGCCTGGCGCTGGCCCCCGCCACCGCTGCGGCCCGGACCGCCGCGGCCGCCAAAGCCACTTTGGCCTCCGCCACCATGTCCGCCGCCTTGACCCTTGCCGCCAAAGCGGCGCCGGTTCTGGCCACCCCCCGCGCCGGCGGGCTTGCCAGCGCGCTCACCGCCGGTTGCGGCTTGGCGCTCGCCCCCCTGCCGTTCGCCCTGGCGTCCGTCGCCGCGCCCATCCTGGCGCGGACCGCGGCGATCGCCACCGAGCGGCTTGGCGAACACTTTCTTGGGCGCGCTGCGCTGCTGCTGTTGTCCGGGGTTGCCCTTGGGGCGCACGATCGGTGCGTCCTCAATAAAGGCGCGGAAGTTGTCGGGCAGCGGAAGCCGCTCGAGCGTCACGCCGGTCAGCTTCTGGATATCGCGCAAATATGCCCGCTCATCCTCGGCGCACAGCGTAAGCGCGATGCCGTCGGCACCCGCGCGCGCGGTGCGCCCGATACGGTGGACGTATTGTTCGGCCACGTTGGGCAGCTCGTAATTGATCACGTGGCTGACGCCAGAAACGTCGATGCCGCGCGCGGCGATGTCGGTCGCGACCAGCACCTTGACCCGGCCGGATTTGAACAGGCCCAGCGCGCGCTCACGCTGCGGCTGGCTCTTGTTGCCGTGGATCGCGTCGGCCTGGATACCGGCCTGGGCCAGCTTCTTGACCACGCGATCGGCGCCATGCTTCGTGCGGGTGAACACCAGCACGCGGTCCATGCCTTCGGTCTGGGGATAGCGCTTTTGCAGGATCAGTTCGAGCAGCGCCTGCTTTTCCATCTGGCTGACCAGGGTGACGTACTGCTCAACCCGCTCGGCGGTGGTCGCGGCGGGCGCGACCGACACCTGTGCAGGGTTGTTGAGGTACTGCTTGGAAAGGTCCTTGATCGAGCCAGGCATGGTGGCGCTGAACAGCAGCGTCTGGCGCTCCTTCGGCATCAGCGCGACCAGCTTGCGCAGCGCGTGGATGAAGCCGAGGTCAAGCATCTGGTCAGCCTCGTCGAGGACGAGGATTTCGACTCCGTCGAGGCGGATGGCCTTCTGGTCGACCAGGTCGAGCAAGCGGCCTGGCGTGGCGACGAGGATGTCGGTCCCGCGATGCAGCTTGTTGCGGTCACGGCCCACCGAGGTGCCGCCGACGACGACGTCGACCTTCAGGCCGGTGAAGCCGCCGTAATCTTCGGCACTCTTGGCGATCTGGCCCGCGAGTTCGCGGGTGGGTGCGAGCACCAGCATGCGCGCGGACTTGAACGGCGTCTGCTTGCCGGCTTCGCGCAGTCGGTCGATGCTCGGGAGCATGAAGGCGGCGGTCTTGCCGGTGCCCGTCTGGGCGATGCCGAGCAGATCGCGACCCTCGAGCACGAGCGGGATCGCCTGGGTCTGGATGGGAGTGGCGACCGTGTAGTTCTTGCTATCCAGCGCCTGGAGAACGGGCTGTGACAGCCCGAGATTGTCGAATGACATTATTAGAATCTTCTTCGCATATGCGGCAACGCGCGTCCGGGATTCCGGACGGAATCCTTGCGCGTGCAGCGGGTGGTGGGGCCGGAACCGGCCCCGTCAACGACCCGCGTGAAATGGGTAGTCAGGGAAATAAGGACCGAAACGCTGCCGGGGCGGTCTGGGCATCCATCAAGGCATTGTCTTGATGGGGCCTTTGCCCGCCTGTTCACGCTGCGAAGGCGTTTCGATGGCGGCCATATGGTCGCGGCCAACGCGAAAGTCAATTTTTTTGCGCTTGTGTCATATGTGATCGTCGATCTCCCATTATCGAGAGCATAGTGAATGTTCCTCGACAGGAGGGACCGATGAAGAGCTACAACCTGGTAGTTTGCGCTCATCACGAGCAGGCCGAACGGCAGCTGGACTTTGCAGCGAACGATCCTGCATCGATCTTCGATTGGGTAGACCGTAACGCCCCGGGCCACGATTTCGAACTGTTCGAAGACGGCCGCATGCTCGGACGCGTTTGCTTTGGAATCGACGAGGACCGCTGATTTCGTTCAGCAGCCGGCGACCCGCCGCCCGCATTCACGCAGCAAACGGTTTTCGCGGACCTTCGGGATGGAGATAAGTCTCGTCAAAATTGGCCAGCGCCATCAGCTCGCCGCGTTCCTCGATCACGACCGTGCGGCCGTACGTCCGGATCAGTCCGGTTTCGCGCAAACGTTGAAGCGATCGATTGGTATGGACCGGGCTCAGCCCTGTCGCGTCGGCCAGGTCCACCTGGGTCACCGGCATGGTGAAGGTCCGTCCGTCGCTCAATCCGATCTTGTGGGAGCGCCAAGCGAGTTCGAGCAGCAGATGCGCGATGCGCGATAAAGCCGGTCGCCGGCCCACGTTGAGCATCCATTCCCGAAATACCGCGGCATCGACAAGGGTATCGAACCACAGCGCCCGGCCCCACTCGGGCTCATCCGCCGCGAGCGAGAGGACATCGCTGCTGTCATAGACCAGCGTGATGGTCGGGGCATGGGAGCGAATTCCGTGATCGGCGACCATCAGCAACGCCGATTGCAGATCGACCATCTCGCCGGCGAAGTGGAACGAATTGATCTGCCGGCCGCCGTTAGGCAAAGTCTTGTATCGGCTGACGAACCCCTGCGTGATCAGGCAGCATCCCCTCGTCGGATCACCCTCCCGCACGATATCGCGGTAATTCGCGTGGTCTTCCTGTCGTGGCTTAAGCGCAAGGAACGCGTCGCGAGCGCGGGCCGACAATGCCCCCCCCCGCTCGACTCGGCGGAGGAACAATTCAACACCACTTTCCGGTGACGACACGGTTCTGCTCCCACCAGGGGGGAGCACACTCTTTGTCTCTCAGCCGCCAGTACCCATCTCAATGTCCGACGATGGATAGAGCGTATACTATCGCGGGTTAAAGTCCATCATAGAGCTATATGTTTTTCCAGCGCCACAATGCGCGTCAATTGCCTCGTGCCCTGCTCGCAAGACTAATTTGACCCGCTGTTGTGTGAGCCCGCTTCAGACTGTCGGTCCGATGTCATTCGTGCGATCAGCATCGCCAGATCGTGTTCGGAGAATGGCTTCGCCAACCGCGGTACATCGAGTGCGGTACCCTCGGGCAGATCCGCGTAGCCCGACACGATCGCACCGCGGATGCCGGGCCGTACCAGCCGCGCCTGGTGGATCAACTCGCCGCCATTCATGCCCGGCATGGCATAGTCAGACAGCAGGAGGTCGAAATTCTCTTCTGCCAGCACGGCGAGTGCTTCAGACCCCGAATGGCGCTCGGTTACCGAATGGCCCATATCCTCGAGCATAGTCACCGTGTTGAGCAGGACGATGGCATCGTCGTCGACCGCCAGTATCCTGAGCGGCGCGGAATCCTCGGCCAGCTCGGCCGGTTTCCCTTGACGTTCGGCTGCGGGCGCTTCGGCGACCGCGAGCCAAATTTCCACCGTCGTGCCCTCGCCTGGCGCGCTGTCTATGACCAGATGGCCGCCACATTGTTCGGCCATGCCCTGTACCATCGACAGCCCAAGCCCGGTGCCCTTGCCGACTCCCTTGGTCGTGAAGAACGGATGCGTCGCGCGGGCGCGGGTGATCTCGCTCATGCCCTCGCCCTCGTCGATGACCTTTAGCCGAACGAATGGATCGCAATCGGCATCGACTTCGGGGCAGTCGATCGCCAAGGTTATCACCCCACCGTCGGGCATCGCGTCGCGCGCGTTGACCACCAAATTCATCAGCGCGAGTTCGAACTGCACACGATCTGCAATGACCGCCGGCAAGTGGTCGGGAAAACGGGTCTCGAGCGAATAATTCGGCCCTATCGTCCTCGCGAGCAGTTCGGCGGTATCGCGGATGATCACGGTCAGATCGACAGGCGTCAGCTCCAGTTCCTGTTTGCGGGCGAACGCCAGCAGCCGCTGAGTCAAGGTCGCCCCGCGCTCGGCGCCCTGCATCGCATTGCGCAGGAACGTCGAAGCATCCTGCCCTGCCGCTAGACGCCGCTGCGCTATCTCGATGCTGCCAGATATGGCGGCGAGAATGTTGTTGAAGTCGTGGGCCACGCCGCCGGTCAGTTGGCCCACAGCTTCCATCTTCTGCGACTGGAACACCTGTTCCTGCGATTGTTCGATCGCCTCGCGGGCGATTTTGCGTTCAGTCAGGTCGCGGGTGATCTTGGTGAAGCCGATCAACTGACCGTCGTCATCGTGGATAGGGTCGATCACGACATGCGCCCAGAACCGCTCGCCGTCCTTGCGCACCCGCCAACCTTCAGCCTCGAACCGGCCTTCGCGACGCGCGGTGTCGAGCGCGCGGTCCGGCATGCGCGATTTTCTATCCTCTTCCGGATAGAAGCGCGAGAAGTGCTGGCCGATGATCTCGTCGGCAGTGTAGCCCTTGAATCGTTCGGCGCCTGCGTTCCAACTCGATACAAAGCCTTCCGGATCGAGCATGTAGATTGCGTAGTCGGTCACTCCCTGGACCAGAAGACGAAAGCGTTCCTCACTCTGCCGCAGGGCCTGCTCCGCCTCGCGCCGCTCGGTCAGGTCACGGGTGATCTTGGCGAAACCGATGTGGTTACCCGCTTCGTCACGCACCGGATCGATCACCACGCTCGCCCAGAAACGGCTGCCATCCTTGCGAAAGCGCCACCCTTCGGCGTTGAACCGGCCTTCATTCAGCGCGACCCACAATGCACGCTGCGGGAGCTCGTTTGCGCGGTCTTCTTCGGAATAGAAGCGCGAGAAGTGCTGCCCCACGATTTCGTGCGCGTCGTAGCCCTTCAGCCGTTCGGCACCGGTGTTCCAGCTCCGCACGATTCCCTGGGGATCGAGCATGTAAATGGCGTAGTCGGTGATGCTCTGGACAAGGAGGTCGGCTCTATTGGACGATAAACTGGAATTCGCCATTCGAGTGATGCGCAACCCCCTACGATCTGGTGCAGCAGATACGCTGCTGCGCGCGTAAACGGGCCGAAACCCGCATCGTTCCTCTATTTATCGACTTATCGACGGGTCACGAAAGTCCTGCCGCGGCGAGCAAAGCCTCGGTTCCCGCGTCGAAGCGCGCGCCGCCGGCGTCGATCTTGTTGGCGATCGCCTTGCCCAGCTCCACCCCGAACTGGTCGAACGGGTTGATGCCCATCAGCACGGCATTGGCGAATGTGCGGTGTTCGTGAAACGCGATCAGCGCGCCTAGTGTTGCGGCGTCGACATCGTCCACCAGGATGGTCGCGCTCGGGCGGTCGCCGGGATAGGCACGCGCTGGATCGTCTCCTTTCTGCCCCGCCATCAGCGCCGCGCCTTGGGCAAAGCAGTTCATCAGCAAGATACGGTGATGCGCCGGGTCAAGCGTATCGCCCGGCTCGATGCTGGCGATGAAGTCGACCGGCACTTCAACGGTGCCCTGGTGGAGCAACTGGAAGACCGCATGCTGCCCGTCTGTACCGACCCCGCCCCAGGTTACCGGAGCGGTGGGAACCGTCACTGGTGCGCCGCCTGCGGTAATCCGCTTGCCGTTCGATTCCATCTCGAGCTGCTGGAGATAGGCGGGAAACAGCGCCAGTCGCTCGTCATAAGCAAACACCGCGCGCGTCTGGCACCCGCGAACGCCGGTGTAGTATCGGTCGGCAAAGGCGGCGCGCAGGGGCAGGTTGGCGCGGCCATCGGTGTCGCGGAAATGTTCGTCGATCACTCGCGCTCCGGCGAGCATTGCGTCGAATTGTGGCCACCCCACCGCCAGCGCGACCGGGAAGCCGATGCTTGACCACAGCGAATAGCGCCCGCCGACTGTCTCGGGAAACGGCAGCACGCGAGTTTCGTCGACACCCCATTCGACCGCCTTGTCAGGGCTGGCGGTCAGCGCGATCACGCGCCCGTGCGGGTCGGACACCCCGTGGTGCTGCAACCACTCGAGTGCGCTCGCCGCGTTGGTCATCGTTTCAATGGTGGTAAATGTCTTCGATGCGACCGCCACCAGCGTGGTCGCCGGATCGCACCGGTCGAACGCCGCCTCGAGGGCGAGCCCGTCGATGTTGGACACCACGTGCACCTGGACCAGCGCATCGTCGCGCGCCAGGGCATCGATCGCGAGCTTGGGGCCGAGCGCCGAGCCGCCAATGCCGATGTGGATCAGGTGACGGATTTCGCCGAGCGCTCCGCGGTGGATGGCATCGACCAGGATGTGCATCCGCTGATGCAGCGCGTCAGCCTCTTCGACTGAACCTTCCGCGCCGATCCCGCGCTGCGCGGTGTGCTCGGCGGCGCGATCCTCGGTCGTGTTGACCCGCTCCCCAGTTAACAGCTTGGTACGCTTGCTCGGCGAATCCGGCGGCCTCGGCCAGCTGCTCGAAAGCATCGAGCAATTCGTCATCCAAATGCGTCTTCGACCAATCGAACAGCGCACCGCCCGGCTCGTCGTCGGTGCCCCAGTCAAGCCGCGCAGACAGCTTGCCCACCCGCGCCGGGTCGGCAGCGAACAGCTCGCCGAGCGTCCGGCGCTCACAGTGCTCTATCCGTTGCCAGGCCGTTTGAACCGCGTCGCTCACGTGCAAATTCCCTTTCCTAGCAGGCGGGCACCCGACTAGGGACTGCGGCCATGTTTGCAAGCATTCGTCCCAAGCTCATATCCTGTTCCGCGTCGCGACCCGCCGGCCGCCGGCACCTTGTCGCGGAAACCGGCTTGTTGTCTCCAGCACACTGCAACACCTCGTCGATGCTCATTCCGGCGCCGACCGCATGAGCACCGCCGCCGAACCCACGGTTTCGCCGGAGAAGCCCGAGGAAAGGGAAAGCTTCGGCTCGTTCGCATGGTTCGTGTTCAAACTGGCGCTGGCGGTGTTCGTGTTCCGCAGCTTCCTGTTCTCGTTCTACTCGATCCCCAGCAAATCGATGCTGCCCCGATTGTGGAATGGCGACTACTTCGTGGCCGCCAAATGGCCTTATGGTTACTCGCGCTGGTCGCTGCCGTTCTCGCTACCTCTGATCCCCGGCCACGTACTCGGCTCGGCGCCCGAACGGGGCGACATCGTGGTGTTCAAGCACCCGGTCGATCACGTCGACTACATCAAGCGGGTGATCGGCCTGCCAGGCGATACGATCGCAGTCAGCGGCGGGCAGGTAATGCTCAACGGCGTACCGCTCCGGCGCGAACGGGTGGCCGATTTCATGATGCCGATCTCGCCCAACACCACCTGTGCGTGGGGTGGACGGCCGGTCACCGGCGCGAGCGGCTCGGAGTGTGACTACGCGCGCTTCCGCGAGACCCTTCCGTCGGGCAAGTCTTACGACACGCTCGATTTCGGGCTCACTCCGCAGGACGAGTTCGGACCGGTGATCGTGCCCGAAGATCACGTGTTCGTGATGGGCGACAATCGCGACAATTCACAGGACAGCCGCTTTCCCGCCACCGCTGGCGGCGGGGTCGGCATGGTGCCCGAAGATTTGTTGATTGCACGCGCCAGCGCGATGGTCTGGTCGACGGACGGATCGGCCGATTGGCCGCTGCCGTGGACATGGTTCAGCGCCGCGCGGTGGGACCGCATCGGATCGAGCATTTGACCGTCCTGGCACCCGAGACGCGCGAGTGGCTGGCGTCGACCGGCTTCACCGTGCGCGACGAGCAGCTGTGGCATGCTGCCCTCACGCACGGCAGCACCGGTGAGGCGACGAATTACGAACGGCTCGAATGGCTCGGTGACCGGGTGCTCGGGTTATCGATCTCGCACTGGCTGTTCGACCAGTCGGACGCCGCAGAGGGCCATCTGGCGCAGCGGCTCAATGCGCTCGTCAGCCGCGATACTTGCGCCTGCACCGCGCGCGACATCGGGGTCCCCGACCATGTCCGCCTCGGCAAGCAGGCACGCGACGACGGCGCGAACGACAGCGATAACGTTCTTGGCGATGTGATGGAGGCGCTGCTGGGCGCCAACTTCCTGGAAGCCGGATTCGATCCCACGCGCGACCTGATCCATCTGCTCTGGCGCGAGGCGGTGGAGGGTCGCCGTGGCCGCTCGAAACACCCCAAGTCGGCGCTTCAGGAATGGGCCGCAGGCAACCGCCGCAAGCCGCCCGAATACGAACTGGTCGACCGCTCAGGCCCTGATCACAGCGCGCGCTTCACCGTGCGCGTGCGGGTGCTCAACGTTGGCGAAGCCGAGGCGACCGCAGCGAGCAAGCAGCTCGCCGAAACGGCCGCCGCCAAGGCATTCATGGAGAGATACGGATGACCGAGCCTGCAACCGCCCATTGTGGCTTCGTCGCGGTGATCGGTGCGCCCAACGCGGGCAAATCGACGCTGGTCAATGCGCTGGTCGGGCAGAAGGTGGCGATCGTTTCTGCCAAGGCGCAGACCACCCGCGCGCGCCTGCTGGGAATCGCGCTCGAAGGCGAAACGCAGATGGTGCTGGTCGATACGCCCGGCATCTTCAGCCCCAAGCGCCGGCTCGACCGGGCGATGGTCAGCGCGGCTTGGGAAGGCACCACTGCGGCCGATGCGGTGTTGCTGGTGGTCGATCCGGTCAAGCAGCGTAGGCACGAACTCGATCCGCTGATCGAGGCGCTCAATATACGCCCCGAACGCAAGATCCTGGTGCTCAACAAGGTCGATGTAGCAAAGAAAGAGCCGCTGCTCGCACTGGCGCAGGAATTCGGCGCCAAGGCCGATTTCGCGGATATCTACTTCGTATCGGCCTTGACCGGCGACGGGGTCGCCGAGCTGAAGACGGCGCTCGCCGGAATGATGCCGGCGGGCGATTGGGTCTATCCCGAAGACCAGGTATCGAATGCCAGCGAGCGCCTGCTGGCGACCGAGATAACCCGCGAACAGCTCTACAGGCAGCTCCACGAGGAACTGCCCTACGACAGCGCGGTGCGGCCCGAAAAGTACATCGAGCGCCCGGATGGAAGCGTCGAAATCCACCAGCAGATCGTCGTCGGCCGCGAGACGCAGCGCCCGATCGTCCTCGGCAAGGGCGGCTCGAAGATCAAGGCAATCGGCGAAGCGGCGCGATTGGAGCTGAGCGAACTGCTAGGCCGCAAGGTTCACCTGTTCCTTCACGTGAAGGTCGAGGAAAACTGGGCCGAGAACCGGGAGATCTACGAGGAAATCGGACTCGATTTCGGTCGCTAGCGTTTCTTCAGTATCTCGATACCGTTCTTCTTGGCGAAATCCTTGGTCAATTCCTCGCTGCGATTGAGAGCCTTGGCGATTTCCTTGAGGCCCTTGCCCTTGCCCGCGAGCATACGGAGCTGACCCGCTTCCTCGGCTTTCCACGGCTGTTTGTGTCGCTCGAAATGTTCCTTGGCCATCAGCTCGCCTTGGCCTTTTTGGGCGTGGCCTTTTTCTTGGCCGGCGCTTTTTTAGCTGGTGCCTTGCGACCCTTCTTCTTGGCCGGGCCCTTGGCGGCTCGGGCGTCGATCAACTCGATCGCCTGCGCTTCGGTGAGGTCTTCCGGCTTGGAATCGCGCGGGAGGGTGGCGTTGGTGGTGCCGTCGGTCACATAAGGGCCATAACGGCCCGCCATCACCTTCATTTCGCCACCGCTGGTCGGGTGCGCGCCGAGTGTCTTGATCGGCTCTGCCGCCGCGCGGCCCCCAGCGCCGCCGCGGTTGGCTGCTTCGGCCAGCAGCGTCACGGCGGCGTTCATGCCGGTCTCGAACACATCGACTGTCGAGCGCAGCTTGGCGTATTTTCCGTCGTGCGCGAGGTAGGGGCCGTACCGCCCGATGCTGGCGGTGATCGGCTTGCCGCTCTCGGGATGCAGGCCGACCTGCCGCGGGAGCGACAGCAGCCTGAGCGCCCATTCAAGGTCAAAGTCGGGCAGGTCCTTGGGGATGCTCGCGCGTTTGGCATCCTTGCCCTCGCCGAGTTGCACGTACGGACCGAAGCGGCCGGTCTTGCGGGTGACCTCGAGATCGGTCTCCGGGTCCTTGCCCATTGCACCGTCGTTCTCGCCGGCATCGCCGCCACCGGGGCTCGCAAACTGGCGGGTGAACTTGCATTCGGGATAGTTGGAGCAGGCGATGAAGGCGCCGAACTTGCCTCCGCGCAGGGCCAGCCGGCCACCAGTCCGTCCTTCCGCAATGCAAGTCTGGCATTCGCGCGGATCATGTCCGTCGGCCCGCGGCGGGAACAGGTAGTCGGACAGATATTCGTCGAGCGCCTCGGTGACCTCCGATGGCTTGCGCTCCATCACATCCTCGGTCTTCGGCTTGAAGTCAGTCCAGAATTCGCGGAGCAGTTTCTTCCAGTCTTCCTTGCCGTCGGAAACGGTATCGAGTTCATCCTCCATACCGGCGGTGAAGTCGTAGCCGACATAGCGTTCGAAGAACCGTTCGAGGAAAGCGGTCAGCAGGCGGCCGCTTTCCTCGGCAAAAAAGCGGTTCTTTTCCATACGCACATAGTTGCGATCGCGGATGGTCTGGATGGTCGAGGCATACGTCGAGGGCCGGCCAATGCCGAGCTCTTCGAGCCGCTTGACCAGGCTCGCTTCCGAAAAGCGCGGCGGCGGCTGGGTGAAGTGCTGATTAGCGTCGACGCCGGTCTTGGCCGGGCTGTCACCCTTGCGCATCATCGGCAGCAGGTTGTCGTCGTCCTCGTCCGACTTCGCGTCGCGTCCCTCCTCGTAAACTGCGAGAAAGCCAGGGAACTTGACCACCTGGCCGGTCGCACGCAGTTCGTGCCGGCCGGTTGGGTCACGCAGCGTGACGGTTGTCCGCTCGAGGCTGGCGGCGGCCATCTGGCTCGCCATCGCCCGCTTGAAGATAAGGTCGTAGAGCCGCGCTTCGTCGCCCTGCCCCGCGTGATCGCGCCCGAAATCCGTCGGCCGGATCGCCTCGTGCGCTTCCTGGGCGTTCTTGGCCTTGGTTTGATAAATGCGCGGCTTTTCCGGGAGATAGTGCCCCGAGAACCGATCGCTGATCGCCTTCCTCGCGGCGCTGATCGCGCTACCGTCCATCTGCACGCCATCGGTGCGCATGTAAGTGATCGCGCCAGCCTCGTAGAGATTCTGCGCCAGCCGCATCGTGTGGCTGGCCGAATAACCCAGCTTGCGTGCGGCCTCCTGCTGTAGCGTCGAGGTAGTGAACGGCGCTGCGGGATTGCGTTTCAGCGGCTTTGTTTCGACGTCCTCGACCGTGAAGCGTGCATCCTCGACCGCCTTCCTGGCGGCGAGCGCGGTGCCTTCTTCGCCAAGCGAAAGCCGGTCGAGCTTGTTGCCGTCGTACGTCACCAGCCTCGCATCGAACGCCGTGCCGTCGTGCTGCAGGTGCGCGATGACCGACCAGTATTCCTGCGCCACGAACGCTTCGATCTCGCGCTCGCGCTCGACGATCAATCGCAGGGCGACCGACTGCACACGGCCGGCGCTCTTGGCCCCTGGCAGCCTCCGCCACAGCACGGGCGACAGCGTAAAGCCATAGAGGTAGTCGAGCGCCCGTCGCGCAAGGTACGCGTCGATCAGCGGCTGATCGAGTTCGCGCGGGCGGGCCATCGCCTCGGTCACTGCCTGCTTGGTGATTGCGTTGAACGTCACGCGCTGGACGTCGGCAGGTAGAGCCTTCTTCTTGGCCAGCAGATCGCGCACGTGCCACGAAATCGCCTCGCCTTCGCGGTCGGGGTCGGTCGCGAGAATCAGGCGGTCAGCCTTTTTGGCCAGATCGGCGATGTCCTTCACCCGCCCGGTCTTGTCGCGGTAGACTTCCCAATCCATCGCGAAATCTTCGTCCGGCCGCACGCTGCCGTCCTTGGGCGGCAGGTCGCGGACATGACCGTAGGAGGCGAGGACCTTGTAGTCCGAGCCCAGGTATTTTTCGATGGTCTTCGCCTTGGCAGGCAATTCGACGATAACAAGTTGCATGTGAGTTTGGCGGTGTCCCTACGCGTATACGTGTACGCGAGGGTGGTGCGGTGGATTGCGGTTCGTCAAGCCGTCAGGCCCCGCAGTTTGACCCACACCACCACGAACAATGCCGCAAGAAGCAGGTCGATCGCCCCGAAGCTGCCGGTGATGGCATCGATCTGGCCGCGCGCAAAATAGGCCACAGCCGGAATTCCGAAGCACAGCTTTTCGAAAATCGTCAGCGAAACAAGCGGCCGGTAGCGCAGCGGATCTCCGCCAATGATCCAGAACAGGCCCTGGAAAACCAGCGCCAGCCCGACGAAGCCGATCTGGGTCAGCTTGTAAGGACTGGGCAGCGGGATCAGGTAAGCCGGCAGGAGGACGATCACGCCATAGATTGCCGCTCCGCGATAGACCTTGCGGGCGAAGCGCGCTTCAGGCGGCAAGGCTCACCCGCCCCCCGGCATGGCGCACGATGCGCCCTGCGATCTCGAGCTCAAGCAGCGCGAGCTGGACCGACGCGGCAGGTTCCCCTGACTGGCGGATCAGTTCGTCGACCGCGACCGGCGCGGTGGTAAGAAGATCGGTCACGTCGGCCGGTTCGGCATCGGCCAGTTCATCGTCGGCGTAGACGTACGCTGGAGCCGCCTCGCGAAAGGTCGAGCGAGGGTTGCCGTCGAAGCCGGTCAGCAATTCGATCACGTCTTCAGGGGTCTGGACCAATACCGCGCCGTCGCGGATCAGCTGGTTGCAGCCGGTTGCCCTCCCATCGAGTGGGCTGCCGGGAATCGCCATCACCTCCCGCCCCGCTTCGGCCGCGAGACGCGCGGTGATCAACGAACCCGATTTCGGTGCAGCCTCGACTACAAGGGTGCCGCTGGCGAGCCCGGCAATGATCCGATTGCGACTGGGGAAATGGCTTCCGCGGGGCTCGGTGCCGGGAACCTGCTCGGCCAGCAGCAACCCGCGTTCGGCAACCTCTTCCTGCAAATCGGCGTGTTCAGGCGGGTACACCACGTCGATCCCGCTTGCGATGACCCCGATCGTCGATGGCATCGCGCCTCCCAAAGCACCCCGGTGCGCCGCGCCATCAATTCCGCGGGCCAGCCCGGACGCGACCGCAAAGCCCGCATCGCTCAGTGCCGCCCCGAAATCGCGCGCCAGCTTGATCGCTGCGGCCGAGGCGTTGCGGGCGCCCACCACCGCCACGCACGGGCGCACCGCCAGCGATAGATTGCCGCGGAATGTCAGGATAGGCGGCGCACTGTCGAGTTCGGCCAGCAGCGGAGGGTAGCCGGACTGATCATGAAACAGGTACTTTGCCCTCGCTCGCCTGACCTGCGAAATTTCTTCGGCGATCGTTTCAGGAGGCGCTGCGCGATAAGCGGTGCGGCCCTTACGGGCGAGTTCGGGCAGTGCCTCGATCGCCGCCTCGGCGGTTGCGAACCTTCGCAGGAGCTGACGGTAGCTGACCGGACCGATGTTGGGCGAACGCAGCAGCCTGATGCGTGCGAAGGCCTCTTCCTGGGACAGGTTCATTTTTTACGGCCGATCCGCGGCTCCTCGCCGCGTCCCAGCCGCGCAATGTTGGAGCGGTGAAGCCACACCACGATCACCGCGATGACGGCCAATGGCAGTACGTATCCGGCGTAACCCAGCACCGCTGCGGCGATCACCGCGGCAACCACCGCGGCCATGCCGGCCACCGAGCTGATCCGGGTCAGCCCTAAAGTAACGAGCCAGACGACCGCATAAGCCAGCCCGATCGGCCACCCGAGGCCAAACACCACGCCGGCATTGGTCGCCACGCCCTTCCCGCCCCTGAACCCCAGCCAGGCGGGGAAGCAATGGCCGACCACCACCGCGACGCCGGCGAACGCCTCGGTACCCGGCCAGAGGAGTTTGGCGAGCACAACCGCGCCCAATCCTTTTGCAAGATCGAGCACCAGCGTCGCCGCGGCGGCGGCCTTGTTGCCGGTGCGCAAGACGTTGGTCGCGCCGGTCGCGCCGCTGCCGATGTCGCGCACATCGCCCAGACCGGCCGCGCGGGTCAGTAGCAGGCCGAACGGGATCGAACCGAGCAAGTATCCGGTGATTGCTGCGAGCAGCCAGTCCATTTCGCTCTCTCCCGGGCGCCGCGCGCTTGTCGAACCGCGGTGCCGCGCTCTAAGCGCATCGCTAGATGAAGTTGTGGTGCTTCGACAAGCGCGGGACGAGCCGAATTGACGCAATTGCCTGATTCGAGCGCGCCGATCCTGCTGTTCGATTCGGGCGTCGGTGGGCTCACCGTCCTGGCCGAACTGCGAAAGCTGCTGCCCGACGCGCCGGTGATCTACGCCGCCGACAGCGCCGGACTGCCCTATGGCGCCAAGACCGAGGCCGAGGTGGCGGCGCGGGTGGCAGGACTGTTAGGCATCATGACCGAACGATACCGTCCCCGGCTGGCGACCATTGCGTGCAACACGGCGAGCACAATCGCGCTGGGCATGGTGCGTGAGGTGCTGCAGATTCCGGTTGTCGGCACAGTTCCCGCGATCAAGACTGCGGCCAATATGACGCGGACGGGTACCATCGGTCTGCTGGGCACCGAAGCGACCGTTCGGCAAGCCTATGTCGACCGGCTTGAAACCGAGTTTGCCGGAGGCATGCGCCTGCTGCGTCATGCCGCGCCGAGCCTGGTCGATGCCGCCGAGGCCAAGCTCCGCGGACAGCCGGCCGATCTCGCGGCAATCGGGCGCGCGGTCGATGGCCTGCGCGCTTTGCCGGGCGGAGCGGATATCGACGTGGTGGTATTGGCGTGCACGCATTTCCCCCTGCTGACGGAAGAGCTGGGTGCGGCGATGGGAGCCGGAGTCCGCTTCGTCGACGGGGCAACGGGGATCGCGCGCCAGATCGCGACTCTGACTGCGGGCCAGGACTTCGCCCGCATCGCCCCCGATTTCGCCGTGACCACAGGCCCGACGGCCCAGTTTGCCAATCTGGCGCCGGCACTGTCCGCGCTCGGGATCGAGCGTGTGGAACGCCTTTGACATGCGGAGCCAGCTTCGGGCTCAGCGAGCATTGACGACAAGTTCGGCCTGCCGGCCCGCGTAAAGTTCCAGTGGAATTCTGGTCGCCACAGGAGTAGGTGGGCGGCGAATGGCCGGACGGGACCGGCGCCATGCGACGGGCATCAGCCAAGTGAACTACGATCACATCTTCGACCAGGCGATCGATCGGCTCCATGGCGAGGGCCGCTATCGCGTATTCATCGATATCCTGCGCAACAAGGGCGCGTTCCCCAACGCACGCTGCTTTGCGGGGCACAACGGTCCGCAGCCGATTACCGTCTGGTGCTCGAATGACTACCTCGCGATGGGCCAGCATCCCAAGGTTGTCGCCGCGATGGAAGATGCACTGCATGACGTCGGCGCCGGTTCGGGCGGAACCCGCAATATTGGCGGCAATTCACACTACCACATCGAGCTCGAGGCCGAACTGGCCGACCTGCACGGCAAGGAAGCCGCATTGCTGTTCACCAGCGGCTATGTGTCCAACGATGCGACACTGTCGACGCTTGCCAAACTGCTGCCCGGTTGCGTGATTTTTTCCGACGAGCTGAACCACGCCAGCATGATCGCGGGGATCCGCAACGCCGGCTGCGAAAAGCGCGTGTTCCGCCACAACGATGTCGCGCATCTCGAGGAACTGCTGGCCAACGAAGACGCCGATGTGCCCAAGCTTATCGCGTTTGAAAGCGTCTATTCGATGGACGGGGATATCGCTCCTATCCACGCGATTTGCGACCTGGCCGAACAGTACGGCGCGCTCACGTACATCGACGAGGTTCATGCGGTCGGAATGTACGGCGCGCACGGGGGCGGCATTTCGGAGCGTGACGAGGCGGCACACCGGATCGACATTATCGAAGGGACGCTGGGCAAGGCGTTCGGCGTGATGGGCGGCTATATCGCGGCGGATCGCAAGATTATCGACTGCATTCGCAGTTATGCGCCGGGGTTCATCTTCACCACGTCGCTATCGCCCGTATTGGTTGCCGGCGTGCTCGCGTCGGTGCGGCACCTCAAGCAGTCGAGCGTCGAACGCGATGGCCAGCAAGCAGCCGCAGCCCAGCTCAAGGCGATGCTGCGTCAAGCCGGGCTGCCGGTGATGGATTCGACCACTCACATTGTCCCCCTGATGATCGGCGATCCGATCCGCGCCAAGAAAATCAGCGACATCCTGCTGGCCGAGTACGGGATCTACGTACAGCCGATCAACTTCCCGACCGTGCCACGCGGTACCGAGCGATTGCGTTTCACGCCCGGCCCATCCCACGACGAGCGGATGATGAACGACCTGACCTCTGCGCTGGTCGAAATCTGGGATCGCCTAGACCTTCAGCTTGCCAGGGCCGCCTGACGCAATCCCTGCGCAGGATGGGCGGTCGCCAATGATAGCCGCCATGTTTCAAAACCGTTCCGGCCGCGTCATTGCGCTGTGTCGCCTGGTGCTCGCGCTGGTGTTCTTCATCGCGCTGTGGATCGATCCGGCCCAACCGGTGCGCGCCAGCCAGCTCGGTTATCTGCTGATCGGCGCATACCTTGCGCTTGCTGTGGCACTGATGGCGATCGCGGCGACCAATTGGTGGTGGGATCACCTTCTGGGCTGGCCCGTCCTTGCGCTCGATGTGCTGGCGTTCCTCGCGACGGTGTTCTTCACCGAAGGGGTGGACGACGATTTTACCAGCCCCTTCCTGGCCTTTTTTTCCTTCCTGATGCTGGCGACGACAATCAGGTGGAACTGGCGTGTCACAGGCGTGACCGCACTGGTGGTTACCGGGCTCTATCTCTTGGTCGGGATCGCATTGGAGACGACGGGGATCGAAATCGACATCTTCCGTTTCGGCCGCCGCATCGCCTACATGATAGTCCTCTCGCTGATCCTGATCTGGTTCGGCCTGCAGCGACGCGAGCAATATGTCAGCCGCTTCAGCGATGCTCTTTTGCCCGCCCAGGGGCTTCTGCCGCCACTCAGCAGCGCACTTGAATTCGCAATCGGGCAATGCGGTGCGCGCTCGGGCGCGATCGCCTGGAGCGACAGTGAGGAGCCGGCGATCGAGTTGCGGACCCTCGGACTGGATGCGCCCGACACTCGGCTGGAGCCGACGGTCTTGCCCGAGGACCAGGCAATTGGCGACACGATGCGGTTGTTTTCTGCCGACCGCCGGCGGAGCCTGCGGGCAACCATCCGCGGGCGCCCGGCGGCAAGCGCGGTGCCAGTTGTCGAGCCGCTGGCCGACTTGCTGGGGATCGGCGAAGCACTGGCCGTGCCCTTCGCCGGCGGGACCGGCCGCGGCGAAATCATCCTGACCGGCATCCCCGGGATATGTGCCGATCATGTGGCGATCGGGGGGCTGGTAGCCCGCGAACTCCAGACGGCGTTCGATCGCCATGCGACGTTGCTCATGTCGCACGAGACCGCGCTGGCGCGATCGCGAAGTGCACTCGCGCGCGATCTCCATGACAGTGTGGCGCAATCGCTCGCAGGCGCCGCACTTCGCCTCGAAGGGCTGCGGAAGTCGATCCTTGCAGGCCACAATCCGGATGCAGAGATCCTCGAGTTGAAGGCGGCGCTGCGGAGCGAGCAACAGCAAGTACGTGGAATGATCGATCGCCTTCGGCAGAGCGAGCAGCGCTCGGCAGCGACCGACTTGATCGCTGTCGTCGCCCGCCTGGCCACCGAGCTATCGAAAAGCTGGGGGATAATGATCACCAGCCCAGCCGCGGGCACGATCGAGGTCGCGGCGGAGATGGCCTACGAAATCGGCAATCTGTTGCGAGAAGCGGTCGCCAACGCAGTGCGCCATGGCCAGGCCGACCGGGTAACAGTCGGCTTGCAGAACACCGGGGAATGGCTCACTCTCGATATCGCAGACAACGGATCCGGCCTTGCGCCCGGCACTGGGCCCGATGCACCGCGCTCGATCAGCGAGCGCGTATCCCGACAGGGTGGGGCACTGGTCGTCCAGACCGGGCCGTCGGGTACGAGGTTGAAGATTGGCCTGCCTGTTGGAGTGATAACTTGATATCGGTACTGCTTGCTGACGACCACTCCTTCATGCGCGCAGGAATCGAGGCCGTCCTGCGTGGCTCGCGTTATTCTCTGGTCGACAGCGTCGGGGATGGCGACGCCGCGCTCGCTGCGGTCGCGCACCGCAATCCCGATGTCTGCATTTTCGATGTGCGCATGCCCGGCAAGGACGGCGTAGCCGTGCTCGAGGCGATGCGCGATAGCGGTGACGAGCGACCTGTGGTGCTGCTGACCGCGGAACTGACCGATCGCGCGCTCTACGCCGCGGTGAAGGCAGGCGTGAACGGGATCGTGCTCAAGAACGGCGCGGAAGATTCACTTATCGAGTGTCTCGACGCGGTCGTCGCCGGCGGGCGCTCGATCGATCTGGCCCTGATGGCGCGCGCGCTCGACCTGGCGATGAGCGGCGGGGGCGTCGATCCCCTCGGCCGTCTGGCGCCGCGCGAACGCCAGATTGCCGAACTCGTCGCACAGGGCTTGCGCAATCGAGAAATCGCGGTGCGCCTGGCGATGAGCGAAGGCACGGTCAAAGTGTACCTCCACGGCATTTACCAGAAGGTCGGGGTCGAGAACCGCACCGGCCTCGCCTTGCTCGCGCGCGATAGCGTAACAAAGGCCCAGTAGGGACTGCCGTTCGGCGTTCAGGCGACCGATAATCCCAACTCGAGTCCGGACCGCTAACGTCTCGGGCCGTGGCTGTCCCGGTATGGACCATTAACTTCCGGTAGGTTCAGAACCAGCCGTCCGGTAGCTGAGCGCGGTTAGCTAACTCAGCTAACAAATCCTTAGCGAGTCGCAAAAAACATAACCCCATCCATGTCTTGCACTCTTAAGGAAAACCCTCATGCGTAAGTTCATCTCGTGCGTCTCGGCAATGGCCGTGATCGCAGCGACCAGCAGTCCGGCGTTGGCCACCCAAAGCGTAGTTGAGGCCGTAGTGGCGGATGCCGCTGATGGCGCGACCCTTGCTGGAATGGAATCGCAGTGCGACGCCCTCGCGGCGTTGCATGCTGTCGGGAACCAGGATCTCTGGAGCGCCGAAGTTGTCCAGGGCGATGTCACTTATGTAAGCGGCCCCACCCTCAATGCGAGCCCAAATTACGACATCGACGAAACATCGATCATGCCCTTCGGTTTTCACCCGAGTGTGACAAAAATCGCCGGTGATCCGAAGCGTAACGGCGGTAGCGTAAACATGTTCGGCGTCCAGATCGCCACGGCCGGCTACTACGATTACACCACGTACAACTTCACTGCCGACTACGATTCGACGTATTCGCACGCTTTCAGCTGCGACATTTCGAAAGAAGCCTATATCCCGCCAGTGTTTGTTCCGGGCCATGGCGTCGAAGGCTTCTACACCAACAACGGTACCAACCCATCGGGTGGCGAAGGCAGCTGCCAGGGTCTCAATCCGAGCAATCCTCATTTCGGTCAAGACATCGGAAACTGCATGTTCACGAAGACTGGTGACGCGGTCCCCGACAGCTACACCGACGCCGACTATGGCCCGCTGACCTTCGTGGTGAATGAGCCAGGCACCGCGATCAATCAGACTCAAACCGATAATCTCGAATCATTCGAAGATCACGGTGCGGGTGTCCAGCTGACCGGCGAAATGGTTCTTGGCGTGGTAGTGGTCTGCATCTCGCCCAGCTCGACCGGAAAGAAGCTGCCCGGCGAGTGGAGGCAGCAGAACGGCTACACCGGCGATAAGTGCACCACCGCGTGGTACAACGGTGGCGCGACGGTTGGCGTTCTCAACCTCAACACCGGCAGCAACAACGGTGTTACCATTCCGGTGATCTGAACATCTTAATAGAATGAAGTGAAGGTAGCCCCGCCGGGATTATTCTGGCGGGGCTTTCCTTTGGAAGGATTGACGATGTCTCTGGCGCGCTCCTCGAGGTCGCGAAGTTTCAGCACTGCGCGATGGACTCTATTGTCCGCGTGTGCGGCGATTGCGATCACTGCTGCGCCTGGTTCAAGCGCGGTCGCGCAGGATGCCCCCGTCGTTGCGCAGAGTTCTACCCCATTACCCGACGTGTCGCCGGCGCCCCCGGCCAAACCCTTCGACGAGCAAATCATTGTCATCGGCAACCGGGCGATCATCGCTTCGCTGCAGGATCTCGAGCCCGAGCAGGTCATCGACGAGGATGACGCCAATTCCTACGCCGTCAGCACCGTAGGCGAATTGCTTGACGAAGTGCGCGGCGAGAATGGCGACGAGCAGGCGTCTTACCTTGTCAACGGCGTTCCGGTGCAGGACATCAGCGACATCGCCGATTTTCCAGTCGAAGCGGTAGCCAAGATCGAGGCGCTTCCGCGCGGTGCCGCGCAGCGCATCGGCGGTGCGGCCGGGCAGCGCGCATATAATATCGTGCTCAAGCCGTCGATCGATACCGCCACGCTCACCGCCAGCCGGGAAGCTGCAACCGAGGGCGGCTGGAGAAACGATCGCGGAGAGGCGCTGTTCACCAGCATCAAGGGCCAGGACCGCATCAACGTAACGCTTCGGGCGGCGCAATCGGGAACGCTGTTCGAATCCGAGCGAGATTTCATTCCGCGCGACGAACCTATCCCGTATTCCTCGGTGGGGAACGTCATCCCGGTATCCGGAACGCAAATCGATCCCGCGTTCGACGCGCTGGCCGGGAAGCCTGTTTCCGTCATTGCCCTGACGGCGGGTAACTCCCTGCCCACGCTGGCATCGCTGGTCGGGGGCGCCGGACAGATCAATCCAAGCAACTTGTCCGCTTTCCGCAGCTTGCGGGGAGCCACTCGCCCGCTCGAATTCGCGGTGGCTGGCAACAAGCAGCTCAATGAATGGCTCGCGCTGAATTTTTCCGGTCGCGTGGCATTGATAGAGAGCACCAACTTCAGTGGCCTGCCATCGGCTCGCTTCCTGCTCAGCCAGAGCAATGCGTTCAGCCCGTTCAGCGTGCCGGTGTCGCTTGCGTTCAACGATCCTTTGCGTCCGCTTCGCAGCACCAGCGAGAGTACCACGGGATCGCTTGCCAGTACGCTTAACGCGACCTTGGGGCCGTGGCACGCCAGCCTCGACGCGCGATACGAGCTGCGCGACCGCACCAGCGTTTCACAGGCGACCGGCGCGCTTGGCGCGTTGGCGACACTGGGGTCCGCCCGGAATCCTTTCGACGGAAGCCTGGCGTCCACGATACCGGTGCTTGACCGTCAGAGCATCAGCACGTTTACAAGCCCGCAGATCACGTTCGAAGGCGAAGGGCCGCTGGCCAATTTATGGGCTGGTCCCATTTTCGCTCGGTTCAACTTTCGCGGCGCGTGGGTAAACCTCGACTCCACAGATACGATCAGCGAACGGCACTTCCGGCGGCACGAATACAGCGCGGGCGCCGGGATTACGGTGCCGCTGACCGGCGGCGAGCCGCGGTTCCTTTCCGCATTTGGTGAAAGCGAGATCGCGTTCGACATCGGATCCACCGACCTCGGACAATACGGGACGTTGAAAACCTATTCGGTGGCTCTCAACCTGCAACCGACCCCGTGGCTCCGATTTGTGGCGAGCCAGTCGCGTGACGATCACGCGATCGTAGCGGAATTGATCGCCGCCCCGCAGATCATCACGCCCAATGTCCCCTATTTCGATCCGGTAACCGGCGACACGGTCGATGTGACCACCATTTATGGCGGATCGAGCGGCCTGCTGCCGGAAAGTCTGCGAACGCGGACACTGTCGGCCACCCTCACCCCGCTGCCGAAGTACAATGTGCGGCTAAATGCTGATTATCTGGTGACCGATCTCGACAACCAGATCGGCGCGCTGCCTCCTCCCAGCAGCGCAGTTGCGGCGGCCTTTCCAGACCGGTTCGTGCGCGACGCCAGTGGAACGCTGATCAGGGTCGACAGCAGCACCGTGAACTTTGCCCGCCAGCATACCGAACAGCTTCGTCTCGGGGCCAACTTCACCATCCCGCTGATCCCCGGAAGCGTCGCCCCCGCCACGCCAGGTGTGCGCGGCGCCGCGCGACGCCGGACTCCGCCGCTCAGGTTGCAGTTCAACGCGTCGCAAACCATTCTGCTGGCAAGCAATTCGGTGATCCGCGAAGGACTGCCCGTGGTCGATCTGCTCGAAGGGGGCGCGATCGGGATCGGCGGCGGACGCGGCCGCAACAGCACGGATGTGAGCGTAGCCCTGACCCGCGGATCAACCGGGCTGCGATTCAACGCGCGCCGTACAGGTGTAAGTTATCTCGTGATCGGCACTACGGCGGCGCCCGATCTGCTCTCCTTCGATCCGGTCACGACGATGGACCTGAGGCTGTTCACCGATCTCGGCGATCTTTTCCCGTCTCGATCCGCAGTCAGGAAAACCCGGGTTACTGTTGCGTTCGACAATATCGCCAATCAACGCCAGCGCGTGACCAACACGTTCGGCGAAATCCCCCAAGCCTATCAGCCGGTGCGCAGGGACGCGCTGGGCCGCACCATCAAGTTCGAACTGCGCAAAGTCTTCTAGTGTTTCTCGTTGCTAAGTCCGATGACTTAGGACCACGTAAACCATTATAAGGGTAAATATCCCGCCGGTTGACCTGATATCCAACCGGGCGCAGCGGGTGAGAATGGCGGTACGAAACTTCTGGAAAGCGACGACCGGCGCGGGTGACCCGCTTACCAGCGACGGGCTGCGCTTTTCCGTGCTCGACGACTTCGAGAAGACCGGACTGGCGTGGATATGGGCATCCGATTCTGACGGCGCGCTCAGTTACCTTTCGCCGGGGGCGGCCGAGGCTCTCGATATTCCGCTGGCTACCCTGCTCGGAAAGTCGGTGGCTTCGCTGTTCGAAGCCGACCCTGACGATCCTGAGGAGCGATCTGCCAGGCCCCTCGGTTTCCAGATCAACGCGCGCAACCGGATCGCCGATGTGACCGTCCGCTGCGCCCTGCCCGAAGCGCGTACCGGTCGCCCGGTGTGGCTGCAGCTTTCGGGACAGCCAAAGATAGATTCCGCTGGCAAATTTCACGGCTACCGCGGCGCCGCCAAGGACGTTTCGGTCGAATACCAGCGCAAAATCGAGGATTCGCGACTGGCCGAATTCGACTCATTGACCGGGCTCTACAATCGTCACCGGATGAACCGGCGCCTTGAATCGATGCTCGCCGCGTTCAAGGCCGCAAAGCGCACCTGTGCGCTGATGATGCTGGACCTCGATCGCTTCAAGCAGGTCAACGATACGATGGGCCACCAGGCCGGCGACGAACTGCTGCGGCAGGTTGCCGACCGACTGCGCAGCATTATCGGCGAGCGCGGCGAGATCGGCCGATTGGGCGGTGACGAATTCCAGGTCATCATCCCCGACGTCGATGATCGGGGAAAGCTGGGGGAACTTGCGGAAAAGCTGATCCAGATCGTCGCCCAGCCGTATGCCATCGAAGATAACCGCGCGATCATCGGCACGTCAGTCGGGATCGCGATTGCTCCATACGACGGACTCGATGTCGAAGAGTTGGTGCGCGCGTCGGACCTCGCGCTCTATTCCGCCAAGAACGGCGGGCGGGGCCAGTTCCGCTTCTATTCCGCCGATCTGAAGGACGAAGAGCAGGAACGCCAACTGCTCCTCGACGATTTGCGCGAAGCGCTCGCCGCCGAACAGCTCGAATTGCACTATCAGCCGGTGGTGCGGGTCAAGGACAACCACGTCGTCGGCATGGAAGCGTTGATGCGCTGGGAGCACGAAGAACGCGGCTGGGTCAGCCCCGGCCTGTTCATACCGGTCGCGGAGGAATCGAGCCTGATCGGCCCGCTCGGCGACTGGGCGTTGCACCGCGCCTGTGCGGATGCGACCGAGTGGCCCACGTCTGTCCGGGTCGCGGTAAACGTTTCGGCCCGCCAATTCACCGCCAACGGCTTCGTCGACATCGTGGCTGACGCGCTTCAGGCAAGCGGTCTCGAGCCCGACCGGCTCGAACTCGAGCTGACCGAGAGCGTGTTCATGGGCGACAGCGAGGCGACCGACGAGACGTTTCGCGAGCTCAAGAAGCTTGGCGTGCGGCTGGCACTCGACGATTTCGGCACCGGATACTCATCGCTCAGCTACTTGCGGTCGGCACCGTTCGACAAGCTGAAGGTCGACAAGAGCTTCGTCGATTCGTGCACCCAGACCGATCAGAACAGCGCCAAGATCATCACGGCGATCATTGGCCTGTCAAAGGCCCTGGGGATGGAAACCACGGTCGAGGGCGTCGAGGCGTTTGACCAGCTCGAGGTGGTCAAGGGCCGCGGTGCCGAGCTGATCCAGGGCTGGATCTACTCCAAGGCGATGCCGCAGGCGATGGTTCTGCAGCACATCCAGTCTGGCGAATTCAAGATCGAACCCAACGGACCGGACAAGCATCGGCCCGACCGCCGTTCGATGTTCCGCCGCATCGGTATCATTCACGGCGATCATCGTTACGAGGCGGTCATCCGCGATCTGAGCAAGACCGGTGCCTTCATCGAAGGTCTGGTGGGTGTGCCCGTGGGGACCGCAATGGTGCTCGATCTGGGCAATGGCCAGCTGGCAGTGTGCCGGGTCAACCGGTCCGAGGGCGCACAGATCGGGGTCGAGTTCGAAACCTCGCTGGTCAGCGACGGCGCGGGCGGCCTGTGCACACGTCATCGTGTGAGCCCCTATGCACTCGCCGCAGCGAGCCTTCCGCTTGCGAGCCTGCCGCAGGGCGCCTCGCCCATCGGCCTGTCGCCCAACCCGTCGAGCGCGCCGCAGTTCATGCAGGTACAGGTCGGCACCGGCGGCTGAGGCTTTACTGGCGGCGGTGCCGCGTTACACCCGTCCGATCGACTGATTGCGGGAGTGTTTGCCGATGCCGTTTCTTCCTGTCGTGCTGCTGATGCTTGCTGACGGTCCCAGCGCGCAGGCTCTGGCCGATGCCCGGACGGTCGCCGAGACCGGGATGCTTGCCACCATCGCCCGCGTCCAGACCCAGGCCGAGACCGAGGAACTGGTCAGCAGCACAGCGGACCTGACCGACGCGGAGAAGGCCCAACTCCGCGCGATCGGCTCCCAGGTATCGACTATGCTGATCGCGCAGGCCGTCGCCGCCGAAGCAGCGGCTTACGCAGCCAACATGGCTGAAGGTGACCTCGCGGCGATTGCCGCGTTCGCTCGCTCTGATGCCGCCGCTGCCCAGCGCACCGCGATGCCTGCGGTGATGATGACGACGATGCAGGCGATCAGCGCCGGCGGCCCGATTGATTTCAAGGGCGAGACACGCAAGCGCTTTTGCGCCGATACCGGCAAGCTGTGCGAGGGCAAATGAGCCAGACTTACGACGAAGTCGTCCGCGGCCGCCGCTCGATCCGGGGATATCTCGACAAGCCGGTTCCCCGCGAATTGATCGAGGAAGTGATCGCGCTCGCAATGCGATCACCCTCGTCGATGAACACGCAGCCCTGGCACTTTCATGTGATCACCGGTGAACCACTCGATCGCATCCGGCGCGGCAATACGGAAAACATCCTGGCCGGGGTGCCTGACAGCCGTGAATTTCGCCGCGGTACGGCGTTTGCGGGGGTCCACCGCGAGCGACAGATCGGCGTGGCCAAGCAGCTGTTCGAAGCGATGGGTATTGCCCGAGACGACAAGGACGGCCGGCAGGACTGGGTCCTGCGGGGATTTCGCCAGTTCGACGCCCCCGTTTGCGTGATCGTGTCGTACGATCGAGACCTGGCTGACAGCGACGACAGCGCGTTCGACTGCGGCGCGGTCACTACATCCCTTGTCAACGCAGCATGGTCGCGCGGGCTCGGTTGCGTGATCAATTCGCAAGGCATCATGCAAAGCCCGGTGGTTCGCGAATTTGCCGGAATTCCCGCCGACCAGGTGATCATGAAGGCGGTCGCGATGGGATATCCGGACGAGAGCTTTCCAGCGAACGCGGTGGTTTCGCATCGCAAGCCGCTGGAAGAGGCGGTTCGTTTCGTGGGGTTCGCCGATTGACTGGCGGGTGCAGCAGGACGAAAAATGGGGCTGGACCTGAGGGAGCACGAGCAGATGGCCACCGTCGCTGAGCAGCCGGTCGATCCGGGCTTCGACACTGGCCGGCTCGAAATCCATCCACTGACGCCGGCGATCGGCGCCGAGATTGCCGGCATCGACCTCGCTTCCGCCGATATCGCGGATAGTATTCCCCAAATCCGCGCGGCGTTGCTCAAATACGGAGTGATCTTCTTTCGAGATCAGCCGCTTACCGCTGAGCAGCACATCGCGTTCGCTCGCCAGTTCGGCGATCTCGAGATCCATCCCGCAACACCGCGCGACCAGGCGAATCGCGAGATCCTGCGGATCGCTCACGGACCCGAGAGCCGGGGGCAGGAGAACGCCTGGCATTCGGACGTGACCTGGCGCGAGAAGCCTTCGCTCGGTTCGATCCTGCGTGCGGTCGAGGTGCCCGAGGTCGGCGGCGACACGCTGTTTGCCAACATGCACCTCGCGTACGAGCGGCTGAGCGTGTCAATGAAGCGCTTGATCGAGGGTCAAACAGCGGTGCATGACATCGCAAGAGTGTTCGCCAAACGGCTGAACAAGCGCCCGGAAGAGTTGCACGAGCAATATCCGCCGATGCGCCACCCGGTGGTCCGCACCCATCCCGAAACCGGGCAGCCGGCGATCTACGTCAACACCGCCTTCACCAGCCACATCGAGGGGTTCAGCGAAACCGAAAGCCGCTGGCTGCTCGATCACCTGTTCGCGACCGCTGCCGACCCTGAAATCCAGTGCCGCTTCCGCTGGAAAGCCGGCTCGATCGCGTTCTGGGACAATCGCGTGTGCCAGCACTTCGCGGCCAGCGATTACTTCCCCGCGCGGCGGGTGATGGAGCGGGTAACGATCGCCGGCTGCCGACCCTATTACGAGCCGGCAGCCGCTGCCTGATCAGCGCAAGCTGACGACGTTGTCGCTGGCGCGCGGATCCACCCGGTCGCCGCGATAGAGGCTCGCCATCGGTTCATCCCCGACCACGATCTGTTCGGCATTGCCGAAGCCGTTGAAGCCAGTCTTCATCGCCGCGCCGTACGCGCCAAGCATGCCGATCTCGATGTAATCGCCCGCCTGGATATCCGCCGGCAGCATGAAGGGGCCCTTCATGTAGTCGGCATCGTCGCACGTCGGCCCGTAGAACGCGAACTCGGCGAGCGGCTGGGTGAGATCGTCCTCCAGCGCGGCAACCGGAAAGCGCCACTCGATATGTGCTGCATCGAACAGCGCGCCATAGGCGCCATCGTTGATGTACAGTTCCTCGCCGCGGCGCTTTTCCACCCGCACGATCAGCGAGGAATACTCGGCACACAGCGCCCGACCGGGCTCGCACCACAACTCGGCGTTGTAGGCGATCGGCAGCGCCTCGAAGTGGCGGTGGATGATCGCGAAGAAATCCTCCAGCGGCGGCGGCTCCATCCCGGGATAGTCGCTCGGGAAGCCTCCGCCCACGTCGACCACGTCGATCACCACCGAAGCCTCGGCCACGGCGGCGCGGACGCGCTCCAGCGCCTGGACATATGCGAACGGGGTCATCGCCTGGCTGCCGACGTGGAAACACACGCCCAGCCAGTCGCAATGCTGGCGGGTGGTCTGCAGCAGTTCGGCCGCGTCGGCCAGGTCGCAACCGAACTTCGCCGCGAGGCTGAGCTCGGAATACTCCGACGATACGCGCAGGCGCACCAGCAGCCGCAGATCGCCCGCAACGGTCCCGGAATCGCTGGTGGTGGCCTCGACGATCTTTTCCAGTTCCTCGATCGTGTCGAGGCTGAAGGTCCTCACGCCGTGATCGAAGTATGCCTCGCGGATCGCGCGGGCGGTCTTGACCGGATGCATGAAGCACAGCTCGGCCTTGGGCAACGCTTCGCGAACGAGCCGAACCTCGGCGATCGAGGCGACGTCGAAATGCGTGATACCGGCGTCCCACAGGATCTTCACCAGCTCCGGCGAAGGGTTCGCCTTCACCGCATAGAGCGACTTGCCCGGAAACTTCTCGACGAAGAAACGGGCGGCGCGCTCCGCGGCGTGCGGGCGGTTGAGAATGACCGGTTCGTCCGGCGCGAGGGCGCGAACTACAGACCGTGCGTCAGGATGATGGTGCAATTCAAGGGACCCCCAAACGGTAAGTTTGAACGAGGCAGCCTTGCGGTTAAGGAAGTCCCCTTGGGGCTGCGGGGTGCGCCTATATAGGCCACAGAGTGAACCGCAAGTGAAAACGCAGCCGTTTGCGCCGGTTGTACCCGCGCTCAGCTCAACCGATCGCGAAAATCCTCGTAGCCGAACGCCTTGATCTGCTCGAGCGAATCGCTCTCGCTGTCCCACAGCCAGATCGAGGGAAGCTGCACTCCATTGAAAGTGTTTGTCTTCACCATCGAATAGTGCGCCTGGTCGAGAAACGCGAAGCGCTCGCCCGGCTCGTTCGGAACTGCCAGGCGGTAATCCCCGATCACGTCACCCGCCAGGCACGACGGACCACCGAGGCGGATGGGCTCCTGCGATCCGACGCCCTCGGGCGCCTCGTTCAGCATAGCGGGGCGATAGGGTGCCTCGATCACGTCGGGCATATGGCAGGTGGCCGATATGTCGGTGATCGCGACCGGCAGCCCGTTCCAGTGCGAATCGAGGATCGTGCCGACCAGGATGCCCGCATCGAGCGCCACCGCCTCGCCGGGTTCGAGATAGATCTCGGCGCCGCTGTCTTCCTTGGCGTCCTTGAGGAACTCGACCAGTTCCTCACGCTGGTAATCGGCGCGGGTGATGTGGTGCCCGCCGCCCATGTTGATCCACTTGAGATCGCCGAAATAGGGCTCGATCAAATCGAACACGATGTCCCAGGTGCGCCGCAGTGGCTCGAAATCCTGCTCGCACAGGTTGTGGAAGTGGATCCCGTCGACTTGCGCCATGATCTCGGGCGTCAACTGGTCGATGGGGAAACCCAGCCTGCTGCCCGGCGATGACGGATCGTAACGCGGCACTTCGCCCTGTGGCGCCAGCGGATTGATCCGCAGTCCGACATCGAACCGCTGGCCCATCGCGCGGGCGTTTTCCAGGATAGGGGCATAGCGTTCCATCTGGCCGGGCGAATTGAATATTACATGGTCCGACAGGCGGCAGACCTCCGCCAGTTCGTCCGGCTTGTAAGCCGCACAGTAAGTCGCGATCTCGCCGTCGTAGAACTCGCTCGCCAGCCGCGCTTCCCACAGGCCGCTGGTGCACACCCCGTCGAGATATTCGCCGATGATCGGCGCGACCGACCACATCGAAAACGCCTTGAGCGCGGCGAGCACCTTGATGTCGGCTTCGTCGCGGATGTCGGCAAGGATCTGCAGGTTCGCCCGCAACTTCGCCGCGTCGATGACGAACGCGGGCGAATCGACCCGCTCGAGATCGAAGTGAGCGAATGCGCCCGGATCGCCGGCCCTTGTTTCCATCGCTCAGGTCCCGAAAACGATGCGGCCGTCCGCGGTGAACCCGAACCCCGGATTAAAGGCGATCTCCCACGCGTTGTCGTCGGGATCGGCGACGTACCCGCGCAACCCTCCGATCGGGGGCGCCTCGGCCGCTCGCAGCAGCGTTCCCCCTGCCGCGACCAGTGCATCGAGCAGCGGCGCGACTTCGGCTTCCGAGCGCACGTTATGCGCGAGCGCGAAACGACCGGGCGACTGCAATCCCGAGCGCGCCATGTCTTCTTCGAGCGATGCGGTAAGAAAAGTCGACAGCAGCACGCCGCCAAGATCGTAGAACACGATCTCATCATTGGCGAACGCCGGCTCCCAGCCTGAACCCGCCGACGTAAAATGCCCGCGAGCGGGCGAGGTCGGACGATCCCAGCGTGATCAGCGAGACGCGCGGCTCCGCCATCGTCAGAAGTCCACCGGCCCGTTCAGTTCCTCGACCGTCCACGGCAGCCCGTCGGAATTGAGCATGTCCATGAACGGGTCGGGGTCCAGCTCTTCCACGTTGAACACGCCGTCACCGGCCCACTTGCCCGTCATCACCATCGCGCTGCCGATCATCGCGGGGACGCCGGTGGTGTAGCTGACCGCCTGGTTGCCGGTTTCCTCGTAGGCGGCCTCGTGGCTGCAGATATTCTTGATGTAGAACGTTTTTTCGCCCGAGCCGTCGAGCGCCTCGCCGGTGGCGATGACGCCGATGTTGGTGTTGCCCTTGGTCGTTTCACCGAGCGATTCGGGTTTGGGCAGGACCGCAGCGAGGAACTGGAGCGGGATGATCTCCTTGCCCTGGTAGCGGATCGGCTCGATCGAGGTCATGCCGACGTTCTGCAACACAGTCAGGTGGGTGATGTAGGCGTCCCCGAAAGTCATCCAGAAGCGTGCACGTTCCAGCTCGGGCACGAACTTCGCGAGGCTTTCCAATTCCTCGTGGTACATCAGGTAGGCGTTCTTGGGACCGACCGCCTCGAAATCGAATTCGGTCCGCACCTGCATCGCGGGGGTCTCGACCCACTTGCCATCCTCCCAGTGGCGCGCGGGCGCGGTGACTTCGCGAATGTTGATTTCCGGATTGAAATTGGTCGCGAAATGCTGGCCGTGATCGCCGCCGTTGCAGTCGAGGATGTCGAGCTGGCGGATGGTCTTGAGCTTGTGCTTCTTGAGCCACATCGTGAACACGCTGGTGACGCCCGGATCGAACCCCGAGCCGAGCAGGGCCATCAGCCCCGCCTCCCTGAAGCGGTCATGGTAGGCCCACTGCCACTTGTATTCGAACTTGGCCTCGTCCTTCGGCTCGTAGTTGGCCGTGTCGAGATAATCGACGCCCGCTTCCAGGCAGGCGTCCATGATCGGCAGGTCCTGGTACGGCAGCGCGAGGTTGACGACCAGGCTGGGCTGCACCTTGCGGATCAGGTTGACCATCGCCGGGACTTCTTCAGCGTCGATCGAATACGTCGCCACGTCGCGGCCGGTGCGCTGTTTCACCGATGCTGCGATCGCGTCGCACTTCGATTTGGTGCGGCTGGCCAGATGAATATCGGAGAATATCTCCGCGTTCATCGCCATCTTGTGGACGCAGACCGAGCTGACCCCGCCCGCACCGATTACCAGGACTGTAGACATGCAAACTCCGAAAATTCTCAGCGCGCCGATTGGCGTCGAATGCCGAACGCACTAGTCGTGACGAATGTTTCGCGAAACCCCTACCGAAGCGCAACGCGCGCCAAGCCGTGAAGGCGTCTTGTGCGCTGCGGAGAAGATCGCCGCTATCCTGCCGCCCACCCCCCTGCTGCCGCTTGAAATCGGCGGGGTTCGACTGTGGGCCAAAGCCGAGAATCTGCAGCCGATCGGAGCTTTCAAGATTCGCGGCGGATGGCACCGGCTGACCGACATGAGCGCCGAAGAGCGCGAGCGCGGCGTAGTCGCGGTGTCGAGCGGAAACCACGCCCAGGGTGTCGCATGGGCCGCGCGGCAGCTCGGCATCCGGGCGACGATAGTGATGCCGCACAATGCACCACAGGTGAAACTCGACGCCACTCGCGCCCTGGGTGCCGATGTGGTGATCTACGAGCGCCCGCGCGAAGATCGCGACGCAGTTGCGGCGGGCCTGATCGAGGCGAGCGGCGCAGTGCTCGCGCATGCGTTCGGCGACCCGTGGGTAATCGAGGGACAGGGCAGCGCGGGGATCGAGATCATCGAACAACTCGGCCGGCAGCCGAGCCGGATCGCCGCGCCGTGCGGCGGCGGCGGCCTGGCGGCAGGTCTGGCGCTGGCGTGCCCCGACAGCGCGATCGTGCCGGTGGAACCGTTCGGTTGGGACACGGTGGGCCAGTCGCTGGCGGCGGGAGAGGTGCGCTCGATCGGAGGGAACGCGCCATATACAGTGTGCGACGCACTCCAGCCGTTGGCGACCAAGCAGATCAATCTCGACGTGCTCCAACGGCGATCGGATCCGGGCGTGACAGTCACCGATGCCGAAGTGCGCGCGGCGCAGCGGTTCGCGTTCGCGCAGCTGAAACTGGTTGTCGAACCGGGCGGCAGTGCCGCACTGGCTGCTGCGCTTGCCGGCAAGATCGCGCTGGACGAACACACGGTGATCATGCTGACCGGCGGCAACACCGACGCCGAATCCTTTGCCAAAGTCATCACCGGCGAAGACTAGCGCCGGTTTGACAACCGCCCGCCCCCGGCGCACCTTCGCTTCGGGTCGATTGGGGGGGTAATCGATGCAGGCACAAATGCTCGCGCCCGCTGCCGTGTTGGTGGCGTGGACCTTGATCATGCTGGTGTGGCTGGCGGCAACGCGCCTGCCCGCGCTCAGCAAGCTGGGCGGACTGAAGAACGCCAAGCCCGGTGGCCGCGGCCAGGACCTCGAAGGCGTCGTCGACGACCGGATCAACTGGAAATCGCACAACTACGCGCATCTGATGGAGCAGCCGACGCTGTTCTACGCGGTATCCCTGATGATCGCCCTGCTCGGCCCCGATCCGACGAGCGTGCTGATCGCCTGGATCTATGTCGCCATCCGCATCATCCACTCGCTGTGGCAGGCGCTGGTCAACGTGGTCGCGATCCGCTTCTTGCTGTTCGCGCTGTCGACCCTCGCGCTGGTCATCCTCGCGGTCCGCGCGCTTTCGCTGACGGTGTTCGCCAACCCGATGGTGATCCAATGATCGGCATGGACATCCTCAAGCCGGTGGTCGCGCTACTGGCATGGACCATGGTGATGTGGCTGTGGATGTACGCCACGCGCATCCCCGCAATCAACAAGGTGATGAAGGGCGCCCCGCCAGGCGCCGACGTCGGCTGGACCGGCCGCAAGCTCGACAAGATGCTACCGCGCGAAATCCAGTGGAAAGCGCACAATTACAATCATTTGCACGAAGGCCCGACGCTGTTCTACGCGGTCGCGCTGGTGCTGGCGATCATCGGCCAGGGTGACGGGCTCAATGCCACGATCGCCTGGACGTATGTCGGCCTGCGGGTGGTGCACTCACTCTGGCAGGCGACCGTCAACAAGGTGATGGTGCGGTTCGGGCTGTTCGCGTTGTCGAGCATCGCGCTGATCATGTTGATCGTTCACGCGGCTATCTCGGTGTTCGACTTGCACTGACCGCGCGCACTATTCCGCGGCTTGCGCCTCGGCGGGAGAGGCGTGGCCGTGGAGGTCGAGCGACAGGCCCGATACGAACCGTTCGGCGTCGAGCGCGGCCATGCAACCGGTGCCGGCGGCGGTGACAGCCTGGCGATAAACGTGATCCATCACGTCGCCGCAGGCGAACACGCCGGGGATCGCGGTTTTCGGCGTGCCCGGCTCAACCACCAGATAACCGCCGTTGTCCATCGCCAGCTGGCCCTTGAACAGTTCGGTCGCGGGCGCGTGACCGATCGCCACGAACGCGCCGTCGCAATGGATCTCGCTCATCGCGCCGGTCTGGGTGTCCTTGAGCGAAAGGTGCGTAAGACCGCCCGCCAGTGGATCGCCCTCGAACCGCTCGACCGCCCTGTTCCACAGCACCTTGATCTTGGGATGATTGAACAGCCGATCCTGCAGGATTCGCTCGGCCCGCAAGCTGTCGCGGCGGTGGATCAGTGTCACGTCGTCCGAATGGTTGGTGAGGTATAGCGCCTCCTCGACGGCAGTGTTCCCGCCGCCGATCACCACCACCTTCTTGCCGCGATAGAAGAAGCCGTCGCAGGTCGCGCAGGCGGATACGCCCTTGCCGCCCAGTTCCATTTCACCCGGCACGCCCAGCCAGCGCGCCTGCGCGCCGGTGGCGATGACCAGCGTATCGCCCTCGTAGATATCGCCGCTGTCACCGAAGGCGCGGAATGGGGAACCGCCTTCGAGGTCGACCCGGGTGATGGTGTCCCACATCATCCGCGTGCCGACATGTTCCGCCTGGGCCTGCATCTCCTGCATCAGCCACGGGCCCTGGACCACGTCACGAAACCCGGGATAGTTCTCGACATCGGTGGTGATGGTCAACTGGCCGCCAGGCTGCAGGCCCTGGACCACGATCGGCTCCATCATCGCCCGCGCGCCATAGATCGCCGCCGAGAGCCCGGCAGGGCCCGAACCGATGATGAGCATGCGCGTCTTGTGGGTAGCCATGTTTCCTCCGTCTCGTGCGCCAGATAAGGGCGCTCGCGCGGGAAATCGAGTCAGGCGACGAACTTGTCCCGCAGCCTTTCACGCAAGGCGTCATCGACGCCGATCGCTTGCTCGAGCCAGCCGTCGAACGAGCCGTGGTTTTCGGCCGCCACCTGATGGAAGCGCGCCAGGTAATCCTCGTGCACGTCGAGCAGCGCGCGGATCGAACCTTCGTCCATCGTCCGCCCCAGCCGCTTTTCCATCACCGGGATCGATTGATCCCGAAGGATCTGGAACGTGGGCGACTGGTTGGTGAGCAGGAATTCATGGACCTGATCGTCCTCCGATACACCGAGGATGTGCAGCAGCAGCGTCGCGGCCATGCCGGTGCGGTCCTTGCCGGCGAAGCAGTGCACCAGGCTCGCCCCCTCACGCTCCGCCAATGCCTTGAGATAGCGTCCGAACATCGCCTGCATCGCCGGGTTGTTCGGCATGCGGGTATATACCTGCAGCATCCGGTCGCGCGCAAAGTCCGCGGTGGTCACCTCGGGGCCGATGTCCATGTGTGGCGGGCTCGATGTCGTCGAGCCATCGTGCGCGATGACCTCGCCGGCCCAGCCCTCATGGCGACGGCACGGGTTCGTCTCGCGCTCGGCGGTGCCCCGCAAGTCGATGACAGTGCGGATGTCGAGTGCGGCCAGCGCGGCGAGATCGGCATCGGTCGCCCAGACATGCTGGCCCGATCGGTAGAGCAGCCCGCGCCGGACCTCGCCGCCATCCGCGCGGTAGCCGCCGTAGTCGCGAAAGTTGTGAATGCCTTCGAAGCTGGGAGCAGAGGTCATGCCAAGGCCCTGCCAGCGTGGCGCGCCGCGGGCAAGCTAGCGAGCGACCGGTTGCGGGTTATGCGGCACCAGGATCATCGTCTGTCCCTCGACCCGCCACGATGCGAGGCGCGAGAGCAGGTTCATCCCGATGACGTTGGTTTCGCCGATATTGGGCGCGATCACCGCATCCAGTCCGCCTGCCTTCACGCTGCCGAAGCGCAGGCTGTCGATCGTGGTCAATTGCGCGGCGACCGTCCCATTGGCGGTAGCGATGCGCACCGGCACGCCGCCCGCCCTTGGCCTCAGCCCGATTTCGCGCGCGAGCGGTGCCGACACCGCGGTCAGCGTGGCGCCGGTATCGACCAGGAACGCCGCCTTGTGCCCGTTGATGTCGGCCCGAATCCAGAAATGCCCATCGGGCGCCATCGGCACGCGGGTCTCACCGCCGGCAACCGTTTGCTCGGGCAAGCCAAGCTCGGGCACGGCGAGGTCGAGCCGCGAATCGAAACGCGAAATCTGCAACACGATCAGCACCAGAATGCCCGCCAGCGCGACGGTGCTGGTCGATGCCAGCACGCGCCCGAACGCACTGCGACGCCGGGCGAGCGCGCTGCCGATCATGCTGCCCGCCACTGCCGCGACCGTCGCGATCAACAGCCCGGATCGCGGCAATTGGCGGATCAGTTCGGTCAATCCGTCCCAGATGCTGTGCAGGTCCATCCCTGCAACTTATCCTAGTGCGGCTTTACCGGCCATGACTTACGGCGCGCTGCGCGGCACGGTCGCGTCTGCCAGGATCAACGAAAAGCGCTCCTCGCCATCCATCCAGCGCTGGCGCGGGGTCCATCCGCCGGCCAGCAGCAATGTGGTACTGCTGCGGCGCGAGAACTTGTGGCTGTTCTCGGTGTGGATCGTCTCGCCTTCGGTCATCGAAAACGCCCGACCGGATACCTTGAACGTAATCGGCTCGATCGCTTCGAGGTGCATTTCTATGCGCGAATATTCGTCGTTCCAGCGCGCGACGTGGCGCAATAAATCGACCGGAATGGAGCCCTCGAGCTCGCGGTTGATCCGCTCGGCGAGGTTGAGATTGAACCGTGCTGTCACCCCGGCGGCATCGTCGTAAGCTGCTTCCAGCACGGCCGGATCCTTGACCAGGTCCATCCCGATCAGCAGCTGGCTGCCCTCGCCCAGTGTCGCGCGCATCGTGCGCAGCAAATCGACCGCCGTACGTGCGACCATGTTGCCGATCGTAGAGCCGGGGAAGAACCCCAGCTTGGGCATCGTGCCGACTTCGCCCGGCAGTTCGACCCGGCGCATGAAATCGGCCTCTACCGGAAACACCGGGACCGTTGGAAACTTGACGGCAAGCGCCGCGGCCGACGCGCGCAGGAAATCGCCCGCAATATCAAGCGGGACATACGCGGCGGGATCGATGCAAGCGAGCAGCAGCGGGGTCTTGACCGAACTGCCCGATCCGAACTCGACCACCGCCCGCCCGGGTCCGATCAACTCGCGGAATTCGGTGCACCTGTCGGTGAGGATTTCGGTTTCTGCGCGGGTCGCATAATATTCGGGCGCCTGGGTGATGTCCTCGAACAGCTGCGAACCGACATCGTCATAGAACCAGCGTGCCGGGATCGCTTTCTGCGGCTCCGACAGGCCCTGCAGCACATCAGCGCGAAACGCGGTGTCGACGCCGTCGGCATCGAGCTTGACCAGACTGAGCCCCTCCATCGCTGACATCAAACGTCCTTCGCCAAACGGAGCCCGGTGAACTGCCAGCGCTGGTGGGGGTAAAAGAAGTTGCGGTAGCTGGCCCGACTGTGCCCGCGCGCTGTCGCGCAACTGGCGCCCTTGAGCACGACCTGCCCCGACATGAACTTGCCGTTATATTCGCCCACCGCGCCGTCGGCGACGCGGAACCGCGGATAGGGCAGGTAAGCCGACCGGGTGAACTGCCAGCAATCGCCGAACAGTCCGAAGCCGCCCTCGGGCGTCGGTGGCGCGGCATTGTCGAGTTGGTTACCCGCCGTGCAATCGTCGCCTTGCGCCAGGACTTCCCATTCGAATTCCGTCGGCAGTCGCGCCCCGGACCACGCGGCAAACGCGTCGGCCTCGTAATGACTGATGTGAGTAACGGGGCTGCTGCCCCTCCGCTGGAGCCAGCCCATGTGCGTGAATTGTTCGTCATCCCGCCAGTACAGCGGGGCCTCGATCTGTTCTGACAGAACCCAACTCCATCCATCCGATAGCCACAGCGCGGGGTTGCGATAACCGCCATCGTCGATGAATTGCTGCCATTCGGCATTTGTCACCAGCCGCTCGGACAGCGCGAACGGTTCGATCAGGATGCGGTGACGTGGACCTTCGTTGTCGAACGCAAAGCCGGGGCCGTCGTGACCGACCAAGGCGATCCCACCCGGGTGTGACCGCCAGGAAGCCGGGGCAACTTCGGCCGGCGGTTCGTGCTTGCAATTCGGCCCGTCCCACATCGCCGGGCCGAGCGGGTTCTGGAACAACGCGTGCTTGATGTCGGTCAGCAGCAATTCCTGGTGCTGCTGTTCGTGCGAGATGCCAAGCGCGATCAGATCGGCAAGTTCCGGCCTCGTCAGCAACGGTTCCATCGCCCCGTTGACGTGGGCGCGCCAGTCGAGGATTTGCTGAAGAGAAGGCCGCGACAGCATCCCGCGGCGTGCCCGCGCATGACGCTCGCCCTCGGCCTCGTAATACGAATTGAACAGGTACGGCCAGTCATCCCGCCACAACCGGTATCCCGCCAGATGGTCACGCAACAGGAAGGTTTCCCAGAACCAGGTCGTGTGCGCGAGGTGCCACTTGGTGGGGCTGGCGTCGTCCATCGACTGGATCGACGCGTCGGCGTCGCTGAGCGGCGCGGCCAGCGCCTCGCTCAGCGCGCGGGTCGCGGCGAAACGGTCTGCAAGATGCTCGTTTTCCCGGTGCGTTCGGCCTGTCACGGACTGGGGTATGGAAATTCTCCTGATGCGACCGGACGAAAAGACATGATGGCCGCAAGGGGCTACAGGATAAAGACTCATTTGCAGGCGAGAGGTTTCTTGCTCTCGCGCCGCATGCCGAACATTTCCAGCCAGGGACACTGAATGCGCACGCGCCAAGCCTACATCGAACAGCCCGGCGGGCCCGAGGCGATCCGCTGGCGCGAAGTGGAATTGCCCGCGCCGGGTGCCGGCGAGGTGCTGCTGCGGCACGAGGCGATCGGTCTCAATTTCATCGACACCTATCACCGTTCGGGGCTCTACCCGATCGAACTGCCGGGCATGATCGGGCTCGAAGCGGCGGGACGCGTCGAAGCGGTCGGCGACGGGGTCGACGGCGTGCGCGTGGGCGACCGTGTCGCGACCTTCGGCCCGCAGCGCGGGGCTTACTCCGACGCCCAGGTGCTGCCGGCATCGCACCTGTTTGCGGTTCCCGACGGCATTGACCTCAAGACCGCGGCTGCGATCATGCTCAAGGGGCTCACTACCGAAATGCTGGCCGAGCGTGTGGCGCCGCTTGCTCCGGGCGACTGGGCGCTGGTCCACGCCGCCGCGGGAGGGGTCGGCCAGTTGCTGGTCCAGTGGCTGGTGTCGCGCGGCGTGCGCGTGATCGCCACCGCCGGTTCAAGCGACAAGCGCGCGCTGGCGCATTCGCTCGGTGCGGAAGTCTCGCTCGACGCCGGCGCGGCCGATCTCGCGGCGCAGGTTCGCGAGGCCACCGCTGGTGCCGGTGTGCGCGCGAGCTATGACGGAGTGGGCAAGGCTACCTGGGATGTCTCGCTCGCGGCGACTGGGCGGCGTGGCATCATTGCCAGCTTCGGCAACGCCAGCGGACCGGTGACCGGGGTCAACCTCGGGTCATTGGCTTCGGCCGGTTCGCTGTTCGTCGCACGCCCGACGCTGTTCGATTATTACCGCAAACCCGCCGAGCGCGCGGAAGGCGCGGCGAAAATGTGGGCGCTGATCGCCAGCGGGAAAATCAAGGTGGAGATCGGCCAGACCTATCCACTCGATCACGCCGAACAGGCGCACCGCGACCTCGAAGGGCGTAAGACCACCGGATCGACCCTGCTGCTGCCCTAGGCGGCGTTCGCTTGCCGGCTACCCGCTTCGAGGTTGAGCATTTCGGCCAGCAGGAATGCCAGCTCGATCGATTGCGCGGCGTTGAGACGGGGGTCGCAGTGGGTGTGATAGCGATCGCCCAGCGCTTCGTGACTGATCGCGACCGCGCCGCCGACGCATTCGGTGACGTCCTGCCCGGTCATCTCGATATGGATGCCGCCGGCGTGAGTGCCCTCGGCGCGGTGGACCGCGAAGAAGCCCTTCACCTCGCGCAGAATGCGATCGAACGGACGGGTCTTGTAGCCGCTGTTCGACTTGATGACGTTGCCGTGCATGGGATCGCAACTCCACACGACCGGATGCCCTTCGCGCGCCACCGCACGCACCAGCGGCGGTAGACCGGCCTCGACCTTGTCATCGCCGAACCGGCTGATCAGCGTGATCCGTCCTGGCTCGCGTGCGGGATTGAGCACGTCCAGCAGGCCCAGGAGGTCATCGGGTGCCAGGCTTGGTCCGCATTTCATGCCCAGCGGGTTGCCGATCCCCCGGCAGAATTCGACATGCGCGCTGCCGGGAAAGCGCGTGCGATCACCGATCCACACCATGTGCGCCGAACAATCGTACCAGTCACCGGTCAGGCTGTCGCGCCGGGTCAGCGCCTGTTCGTACGGCAGCAACAGCGCTTCGTGGCTGGTGTAGAAGCTGGTGCGTTCGAGCTGGGGAAGCGTCTCGGGATTGATCCCGCAGGCTTCCATGAAGTCGAGCGATTCGCCGATCCGGTCCGCGACGTCCTGGAACTTGTCGGCCCACGGGCTCCGGCCCATGAAGTCGAGCGTCCAGCGGTGGACCTGGCGCAAGTTGGCATAACCGCCACCGGCAAAGGCGCGCAAAAGGTTGAGCGTGGCCGCGGCCTGCGAATAGGCCCGCACCATACGCTGGGGATCGTTGACGCGGCTTTCGGGCGTGAAATCAATCCCGTTGACGTTGTCGCCCAGGTAGCTCGGCAATGTCACCGCGCCTTGCGTCTCGGTCGGCGCGCTGCGCGGCTTGGCGAACTGCCCGGCCATCCGCCCCACCTTGATCACCGGGCGCTTGCTGGCAAACGTCAGCACGACCGCCATTTGCAGCAGCACGCGAAAGGTATCGCGGATGTTGTTGGGATGGAACTCGGCGAAGCTTTCGGCGCAGTCGCCGCCCTGGAGCAGGAACCCGCGGCCATTCGACACTTCGGCCAGATCGGCCTTCAGCGCGCGCGCCTCGCCGGCGAACACCAGCGGCGGATAGTTGCTGAGCGTGTTCTCGGCGTCGGCCAGCGCCGCCTGATCGAGGTAATCGGGCAGATGACGCGCTTCGCACGCCTGCCAGCTATCGGGATTCCATGCCTGTTCCACGGCGGTGCCCTAGGCGCTTCGCCGCGCGCACGCAAAGCGGGTTAAACTTGGCCTGCGCCAAGATCGCTTAGCGCGCGCCGGTCGAAGCCCCCGCAGCTTCGCCGGGAATTTGCGTCGCGAGCTTCTGTCCTTCGGGGATCACGGCCAGTTTGAAGGGCTGTTTGGCTCCGAAGTACTTGGCAGCCAGTGCCTCCATCGCCTGGGGGGTGGTCTGGGTGTAATCGTTGAGCAGCGATCGCAGCAGGCGCACCCTCTCCGGATCGGTGCTCGCACCTTCAAGTTGCCACAGCCAGAATGTGTTGCCGGTCGAGGCGCGGCTGATCGACTGCTTGAGCGGCTCGGTCACCCGCGCCAGTTCGTCGGCGGTGGGCGGATGCGCCACCAGGTCGCGGGCGATCTCGTCGGTGGCGGCGAAGAACGCCGGAACGTCTTCCGGACGCACCATCGCGATTGCCGAGATCGACCCACCGGTAGACAGGTCCTCGGGCCAGTCGCTGGAGACTTGCGGCGAATAGCTCGCACCCGTCCGCTCGCGCATTTCGTCGAGCAGCCGATTGTTGAACAGATCGGTGAGTATCTGCAGCTGGCGCGATTCGGGCAGCCCGGGAACGCCTGCCCCACTGGGCCAGGCGATCACCGCCGCGGCCTGGTTGGCGTCTCCCCGATGATAGAGCACGGTGGGATCGCCGGCCGAAGCGACGGTGACCGTCCGTGCGAGCGCGGCCGCGGGAATCGGCTGGCGGGCCGGCAGCGCACCAAAGGTCTTGCCGAGTGCGGCGACCGCGTCGGTCATCTTGAAATCGCCGAAGATCAATACTTCGACCGGTCCCTGCTTGAGCAGCGGTTCCCAGACCTTGCGGAAGCCTTCGGGCGTGGCGGTGTCGAGCTGCGCGGCGTCGGGCGTGCCGAATCGCGGGTCCCGGGCGTAGAGCTGGTATTGCAGGTCGCGTTCGAGCACTCCGTTGGGGCTGGTCGCATAACTTTCATAAGCTAGTTTGGCGGCTGCCTTGGCGCGGATCACCGGGTTGGCGTCCCACCGCGGGGTCGCCAGCTTTGCCGCGAACAGGTAGAGCTGATCGGCCAGATCGGCCGCGCGGGTCTGCGCGGTAAAGGTGAACACGCCGTCGTCGATCGCGAAATCGAAATCCATCTTGCGGCCGTTACTGATCCGGTCGAGCTCTTCCTGTCCGAGTTCCCCGACTCCCGAGCCGACCAGCGCGGATTCGCCGAGCTTGGCATACACCGCGTCTTCCGGCGAGAAGCCGCGCCAGCCCGAACCGAAGCGCGTCTTGACGGTCACCCGCCCGGGCTCGGCATTGTTGGCCCACAGGAGCGCCGTGGTCCCGTTCGGGAACGCGATGCGCTGGATATCGAGCAGGCCGAGCGGCGCGGCCTGCGACGGTTGCTGCGCCACGCCGATCGCGGGCAGATCGCTGAACGAGATGCTCTTTGCAGCCAGCCGCGCACCGCCATCGGCTTTTACCGGGGCGAGCAGCGCGGTGCGCAGTCCGGCAGGATTGGCCTCCGCCGCATTGGGCGTAACATATACCGAACGGATGACATCGCCGGCGAACAGCGAGCGCGTGTGCGCCAGCACGTTGGCGGGGGTGAACTGATTCTTCATGCCGCGGAAAACCGTGAGGACGGTTTCAGGCGCGGCGACGGTCTCGCGGATGTCGATCGCCTGGACCACATCGTCGGCCAGTTTGGACCCTGCCAACACCGCACGCTGTTCGACGGAACTGGCGAATGCGACGTCGAATTCGGCCATCTCGCGGTCGATTTCTTCCTGCGTCGGCGGCGATGCGAGCGCGTCGGCGATGACCGCGCGGACATCACGCAACGCTGATGACCAGTCATCCGTCAGCGGCGCGAACGTCACGAACGTCGCATCGGCGGAACGGCTGACGTCTTCCTGGTTGACCTGGGCATAGAGGTACGAACCCCCGGCCCTGGCACGCGATTCCAGCCGACGATTGATGATCGATTGCGCCAGCGAGTTCGAGCAGAAGGCCCTGGTTGTAGACGATGGTATCGTTGACCGGCCGCCATGGGCGCATGACCGCGTAAGTCAGGCTGCGCGGCAGATCGGGCTCGACCAGCACCTGGGTTTCGCCGACGGGGTTTTTCTTGTCCGCGGCAGCGGGCGCCTTCGGATCGCCGAAATCGGGCGCTGCGACGTGCGGGCCCACGCCCTTCCAGCCACCGAAATACTTCTCCACCAAGCCTGCCAGCACACGCGCATCGGCGTCGCCGGCCACCACCACCACGGTGTTTTCGGGCCGGTACCACCGCCGGTGAAATGACCGCACGGTCTCCGCCGTAGCGGCGTTCAATGTCTCTTCGGTGCCGATCGGCAGCCGGTTGGCCAAACGCTGGCCTGCAAAAATGGTTTTGCGGCTTTCCTCCGCCACACGCTGCGCCGCCGCGCCGCGCTCGCGCTTTTCGGCCAGAACGATCGGGCGGTCTTCCGACAGTCCCTTGGCCGACAGTGTCGGCTCTTCGATCATGCCGGAAAGAAGCTTGAACACTTCTTCCAGCTTGGCCGGCGTCGCATCGGGAACGTCGAGCTTGTAAACCGTCTGGGTGGGCGACGTTTCGGCGTTTGTGTCGCTGCCAAAGGTCGCGCCGAGCCGCTGAAAAGTAGGTATTGCAGCACCGTCGGCGAGGTACTTGCTCTCGCGGAAGGTCATATGTTCGATCAGATGGGCAAAGCCCTGTTCTGCGTCGCTCTCGTGGATCGAGCCGGCGTCCACCCGCACCCGGATCGAAACCTGGTCAGGCGGCACGCCGTTGTTGCGGACCGCGTAACGCAGACCATTGGGCATTTCGCCGAACAGCCATTCCTTGTCGCGCGGAACGTCGCTGCCGCGATAGATCCACGGCGTGGTAGAACCCGTCTGCAGCGATCGGGGCTGCGGCGTCCCGCCGCTGTCCTGCGCCGGGACCGGCGAGGCCAGCAAAATCACGGGAAGGAGGGGCGCGAGGTGCCGAAGGGCACGCGGGAGCAATGTCATATGGCTATCTATAGTGGCGGTCAGACTGAAGGGATAGTGAATGCCCGACAAGAAACGCTGACCACCTGCCGAACTTGCCGCGGCCAGTGTCGGCGCCTACATCCGGTGCATGTTCATCGAGACCGAAACGACCCCCAATCCCGCCGCGCTCAAGTTTTTGCCGGGCCGACAGGTGATGCCCGCCGGAACTCGCGAATTCGCCGATCCCGAAGCCGCCGAGGCCAGCCCGCTGGCGCAAGCGCTGTTCGACACCGGCGAGATTACGGGCGTGTTTTTCGGCGGAGATTTCGTGTCGGTCACCGCCGCGCCCGGCGCAGATTGGAACCAGTTGAAACCGCAGGTCGTCGCAGTGCTGCTCGATCATTTCATCTCGGGTGCGCCGCTGTTCGCCGGCGGGGGCGCGGCCGGCATTGCGGTGCCGGGCGAAGCCGATATGGTCGTCGAGGAAGATCCGGCCGACGCCGACATCGTCGCGCAGATCAACGAATTGCTCGAAACCCGCATCCGGCCTGCAGTCGCCAACGACGGCGGCGATATTGTTTTCCGCGGGTATCGTGACGGGGTCGTTCACCTGCAGATGCAGGGCGCCTGTTCCGGCTGCCCGTCGTCGACCGCCACGCTCAAGCACGGGATCGAGGGATTGCTCAAGCATTACGTCCCCGAAGTCATCGAAGTCCGCGCTGCCTGAAGGTTTTTCCCGCATGACCAAGCAATTTCACGCGCCGCTCGACGCGGACGCGCTCGACCAGATTTTTCGCGAGGCACGCACGTACAATGGCTGGCTCGACAAGCCGGTCAGCGACGACCAGTTGCGTGCCGTCTGGGACCTTACCAAAATGGGGCCGACATCGGCCAACATGCTGCCGGCGCGGATTGTCTGGGTGAAAACGGATGACGCCAGAAAGCGTCTGGCCGGGCTCACCGGTGGGACCAACCCTGGCAAGGTGCTGCAGGCACCGGTCACCGCGATCATCGGCTACGACATGGATTTTCATGAACAATTGCCGTGGCTGTTCCCGCATGCCGATGCGCGCAGCTGGTTTACTGGCGACGAGGCCAAGCGCGTCGACGCGGCGTTCCGCAATTCCTCGCTTCAGGGGGCCTACTTCATTATCGCCTGTCGCGCGCTGGGCCTCGACACCGGGCCCATGTCGGGCTTTGATAACGCCAGGGTTGACGCAGAGTTCTTCGCCGACCAGCCGCGCGTCCGATCCAATTTCATCTGCTCGGTCGGCTATGGCGACCCGGCGACGATCTTCGACCGTAGCCCGCGCCCCGATTTCGACCGGTTCAACCGCATCGTCTGACCCGCTTGCACTTGCCCGCGCGCTCGTGGCACGGCGGCGGGCGATGAGTGGCAATTCCTGACATGCGCACGCTGGCAATCGATTGCGCGACCGAGGCCTGCTCGGTGGCATTGCTCGAAGGCGATGCGGTCATCGCCGCCGATCACCGCATCCTCGGTCGCGGGCACGCCGAACATCTTGTTCCGATGATCGCCGGCCTGCCCGATCGCGGGCGCGCATCACGCATCCTCGTCTCGATGGGCCCGGGAAGCTTCACCGGAGTGCGGATCGGCATCGCAACCGCCAAGGCGCTCGGCTTTGCATGGCAGGCGCGCGTATTCGGCTACCCCACTCAGGCCCTCGTCGCCGCGATCGCCATGAGCGAGGAAGGCTGGCCGGCGGTGACGGTGTGCATGACCGGCGGCCACGGCGAATGGTTCGTCCAGGAGTTCGGCGCGCCAGCGCGGGCCGCCGGTGCGGTCCAGTCCCTCACACCCCAGCAGGCCGCCGAGCGCGATCGCGGCTTGCCGATTGCGGGATCGCAAGCGGGCGCGCTGGCAGAACTGCTGGCGGATGGTCGCCGGGCGAGAGGATTGTTGCCCGATGCCGCACATGTAGGGCTGCTGCCGGGTGCCCTGCTCAGCGAAACGATCGCTCCCGTTTATGGCCGCGGGCCTGATGCACGGCTGCCCGGATGACCGACGATCTGGACCGGATCATGGCGATCATGGAAGCGGCGTTCGAACCGACCTGGGGTGAAGCGTGGACGCGGCGTCAGATCAGCGATTCCCTCGCGTTCCCGCACACACACTACCTGCTGGCCGGTCCCGACGGCTCGACGCCACACGACGGTGACCCATCGGCCGGGTTCAGCCTCGTCAGGGCGGCGCCGGGCGAAGAGGAACTGTTGCTTATCGCAGTCGACCCCGGCTTTCGTGCGCGTGGCATCGGACGGCGCCTGCTCGATCGGGTTCTGTCGGCGGCGCGGGACCGTGGCGCCGAACGGGTGTTTCTCGAAATGCGCTACAACAATCCCGCCGCACGACTTTATCAAGCCGCCGGCTTCGATCCGATCGGACGTCGCAAGGACTACTATTGCCTGGCGGACGGTACTAAACTCGATGCGATAACCTTCGCTTGCGCGCTTTGATTGCAGCTCGAACCGGACGTAACAAGCGCCTTTAATCCGGACTGTGTCCTGCTTGTAATTACGCGAGAATCCGGCCAAGGCAGATCGGCGGAATGATATGAACGGGTCGCCCGCTCACAAGTATCGATCGCAAGAGGTTTTTCATGGACACAATTGAATCAGACATGGCGGAGATGCTAATTACGCTTACCTCCGACATCGTCGCCGCTCACGTCAGCAACAACACGGTAGGGGTCGAAGATGTATCGACGCTTATCACCAACGTATACGGCGCATTGGCCGGCCTTGGTGGTTCAACTCCGGTTGAAGAAGCACGCCCCGAACCCGCGGTAACCGTAAGGGCATCGGTCAAGCGCGATCATCTCGTCTGCCTTGAAGATGGCAAGAAGATGAAGATGCTCAAGCGCCACCTGATGACCGAACATGGCATGACGCCCGACGAATACCGTCAGCGTTGGGGACTTGGATCGGATTACCCGATGGTTGCACCCGAATATGCCGAAACCCGGCGTGACCTGGCGGTCAAGATCGGCCTTGGCCGCAAGCCCGGCCAGAAGCGCGGACGCAAGAAGAAAGTCTCCTGAGACCGCAAACCGCCTAAGGCTTGAGAACAGCGTCCCGGGGCGATAGGCTCCGGGACGCCTGTCCCTCGCGGACAACCTCGCCGGAGCCTCGCTTGCACCAACCTATCGACCTTGAACAACTGTGTGCCGAGCGCGGACTGCGGATCACGGATCAGCGGCGGGTGATCGCACGCGTGCTGTCGGAAAGCGACGATCATCCCGACGTCGAACAGCTGCACCGGCGCGCAGCGGACATCGATCCCAAGATCTCGATCGCCACGGTCTATCGAACCGTGCGTTTGTTCGAAGAGGCCGGCATTCTCGACCGGCACGATTTCGGCGACGGCCGCGCGCGCTACGAAGCGGCGCCGGAAGCGCACCACGATCACCTTATCGATGTGGAAACCGGTAAGGTCATCGAATTCGTCGACCCCGAACTCGAGGCGCTGCAGCGCCAGATCGCGGCCAAGCTTGGCTATCGACTGGTCGACCACCGAATGGAACTCTACGGCGTGCGGCTCGACCGCAAGGAGTGATGGCGCACGCCCTGCCCGCGCCGCGTATTCGCCCCCTGGGCTGGGCGTTGCTCGGCTTTCGGCTAGTCCTGATGCTGTTGATGCTGGCAGCGTGCACCCCGCTGCATCTGTTGTGGCGGACGATCGGCGCGGGCCGGTGGTGGCCGCGGGTGTTTCTGGCATCGATCGGCATGATTGCCGGACTCCACCTGCGTATCGAAGGCAAGCCGGCAAGGGGCGCGCTGCTGCTCGCCAACCACGTCAGCTGGCTCGATATTCCCGCGCTGGCACACGCCACCGGAAGTGCTTTCGTCGCGCACGACGGGCTTGCCGCGTTCCCCTTTCTGAAATGGCTGTGCGAGATGAACGACACGGTGTTCATCGCGCGCACCGATCGCTCGAGCGTGGCCGTACAGATCCAGCAGGTGCGCACGGCGATGGCTGAGCGCGGCACGCTGACCTTGTTCCCGGAAGGCACCACCAGCGATGGCACCGGGCTGCTGCCGTTCAAGTCATCGTTGCTGTCGGCGCTCGACCCGCTGCCGGCAGGCGCGGTGGTCCAACCTGTGCTGATCGCCTACGATGACGCCGAGCGGATCGCGTGGGTGGGCGATGAGCACGGGCTCGACAACTTCAAACGTCTCCTCGCCCGAGTCCGTCCGATCCGGTTGACACTGCGGTTCTTGCCCCCGCTTGAGAATGCCGCGCTGGCCGATCGCAAGGCAATCTCGGCGGCCGCTCGTTCGCGCATTGCCGAGGTCATGCCGCGCTAGCCTCAGGCGGCGATCTGGGCTAACCGCGCCGCCCCATGCCTACTACTCCGCCCCTCAAGACCTATCGGGTCAAGAACTTCGGTTGCCAGATGAACGTCTATGATGGCGAACGAATGGCCGATCTGCTCGCTGCCCAAGGCATTGCACCAGCTCCGGAGGGCACCGACGCTGATCTGGTTGTGCTCAACACCTGCCACATACGCGAGCGGGCGGCCGAAAAGGTCTATTCGGACATTGGGCGGCTGGTGAAAGCGGGCGATGCGGCTGGCAAGCGCCCGCTGATCGCGGTGGCCGGGTGCGTCGCGCAGGCCGAAGGCGACGAGATCATGTCCCGCGCGCCCGCAGTCAGCGTGGTGGTGGGCCCGCAAGCCTATCACCGGCTGCCCCAGATGATCGAAAGCGCGCAGCGCGGCGAACGGGCGAGCGACACGGAGATGCCGCCGATCGCCAAGTTCGATGCGCTTCCCGCGCGTCGGCGAAGCGGCCCAAGCGCGTTCCTGACAGTACAGGAAGGGTGCGACAAGTTCTGCACCTACTGCGTTGTCCCCTACACGCGCGGGGCAGAAATATCACGGCCCTTCAAGGACCTGGTCGTTGAAGCGGAGAAACTGGTCGAAGCCGGCGCGCGCGAGATCACCTTGCTGGGCCAGAACGTCAACGCGTGGTCGGGTGACGATCATAAGGGTCGTGCGACGGGGCTCGATGGCTTGATGCGCGAGTTGGCCAAGCTGCCCGATCTCGATCGCCTTCGGTACATGACCAGCCACCCTGCAGATGTGACCGACGGGCTGATCGCGGCTCACGGCGAAAACGACAAGCTGATGCCGTTCCTGCACCTGCCTGTCCAAAGCGGTTCCGATCGCGTGCTCAAGGCGATGAACCGCAGCCATTCGAGCGAGAGTTACCTTCGCCTGATCGAGCGATTTCGCGCGGTGCGGCCCGACATTGCCGTCTCGGGCGATTTCATTGTCGGCTTTCCCGGCGAAACCGAAGAGGAATTCGCCGAGACGCTTCGGCTGGTTGACGCGATCGGTTATGCGCAGGCGTTCAGCTTTAAGTATTCGCCCCGTCCCGGTACTCCGGCCGCCACGATGGAGGATCAGATCGCTCCCGTGGTGATGGACGAACGGTTGCAACGCCTGCAGGCGCACATCAACGATGGTCAGCTGGCTTTCAACCACGCCACCGAGGGCCGTCGCTGTCCCGTGATGGTTGAACGCAAGGGCAAGCGGCCCGGCCAATGGCTGGGCAAATCGCCGTGGCTTCAATCCGTGTGGTTCGACGGCGAGTATAAGCTGGGAGATATCGTCGAGGTCGATCTGGTCGCAGCCGGGCCCAACTCGATGGCGGGGCGACCAGTCGCACAACTGGCCGCTTAAAAAACGATCGGATAGAAATCCCCTTCGGCGATGACGACCGCGCCGATGCCGGATGCAGGTACTGCCGGTGCAATTGTCGGATTCGACGGATACGCCTTTCCGTCGAACCGAAGCGTCCGCAATCCCGCAGGTTCGCCGCCACCTCCGATGGTAACAACGATATCGCGCCAGCCGTCATGGCGTATTTCGCCAACTCCGATCGGCAAACGAGTCACGGTAGTCTTCGCGACCTCAACAAAACCTCCAGCGGTGCTTTTGAGCACGGCCATCCCGCACCCGCCGCTTCCGCAAGTGTCGCGCCCGACGATGTAGACGAACGCCTCGTTCGTCCCGTCCCCGTCGAGATCGAACTCGCCATAGCGGTATCGCGTGTCCGGATCATAATGGGCCGCAAGCCATGGTACGATCGCGCCGTCGGGCAAGTGAACGCCTTGCCTCGTGGCATGGCCGTCAAGGTTCGCATTCGAACAACCGGCGGATGCGAGGGAAACGATCGAAACCAACCCACAAGAAATTCGCATGGTGCGAAAACTACACTGGCGCACCAAAATTTCCAGCGAAGCAGGTTTTCCACCACCGCCGCGCGGAGGCCATCTTGCGCGAGACATCAGGCGGCCTAGATTTATGCCCAACTGAAAGGAGCGCATGGCTCGCAAACCCTCTCGCGCCAATACGGCGCTCGCACATTCTCCGGCGTTGGAGCGGGTTCCTCCGCGAGCGCGCAGCGAGATCGCTTTCGAAGACCAGCGATTGCTGGGTCCGCTATTCGGACAGTTCGATGCCAACCTGGTCCAGGTCGAGAATCGGCTTGGGGTGTTCATTTCGGCGCGCGGAGACCGGGTGCAGATCGAAGGCAGCGAGGATGCCGTGGCGCGCGCGCGCGACACGCTCCAGGCCATGTACGATCGCCTCGCGCTGGGCCAGCAGCTCGAGGCCGGAGCGATCGAGGGGCTGATCGCGATGTCGGTCGAACCCACGCTCGAAGGCATCGTCCGTGGCGGCGGCGACAACCCTGGCGTAATGATCCGCACCCGGCGCAAGACCATCCTGCCGCGCAGCGCGGGTCAGATCCCTTACATGAAGCAGCTCGCCAGCGAGGACATCATCTTCGCGCTCGGGCCGGCGGGAACTGGCAAGACATACCTCGCGGTGGCGCAGGCGGTCAGCCAGTTGATCACCGGCAGCGTCCAGCGGCTGATCCTGTCGCGACCGGCGGTCGAGGCGGGGGAGAAGCTGGGTTTCCTGCCCGGCGACATGAAGGAGAAGGTCGATCCGTACCTGCGCCCGCTGTACGACGCGCTGTACGATTGCCTTCCACCCGAACAGGTCGAGCGGCACATCGCCAGCGGTGTGATCGAGGTTGCCCCGATCGCATTCATGCGCGGGCGGACGCTGGCCGACGCCTTCGTCATCCTCGACGAGGCGCAGAATACCACGCGCGAGCAGATGAAGATGTTCCTCACCCGGTTCGGCCAGAACAGCCGGATGGTAGTGTGCGGCGATCCCCGCCAGATCGACATCCCCGGCGGCGAACTGATGAGCGGGCTGGCCGATGCAGTCGGCAAGCTCGAAGGCGTCGACGGAATAGCGGTCAGCCGATTCACGGCATCGGACGTCGTGCGCCATCCGATCGTCGGTCGCATCGTCGAGGCCTACGAGGGTCCCACCGTCTGACATGACGCTCGATATCGAGATCGACGGCTGGCCCGGTCCGACCGACTGGGCAGCACTGGCCGAGCGCGCGCTCGACCGGACCGAACAGGTTGCGCCCGAACTCGCCAACCAGCGACTGTCGGCCAGCTTGTTGTTCACCGTCGACGAGGAAGTCCGTGCGCTCAATCGCGAATGGCGTATGAAGGATGCGCCCACCAACGTGCTGTCGTTTCCGATGATCGCCCGCGAAGATCTGCTGGCTCTCGCCAATGAGGGTGCGCCAGACATGCTGGGTGACATCGCGCTGGCATGGGAAACCTGTCGCCGTGAGGCCGATGACAAGGGTATTGCGATTGATCGCCATGCGGCACACCTGATCGTCCACGGCCTGCTTCATCTGGCCGGGCACGTTCACCAGAGCGATGACGAGGCCGAGACGATGGAAGCGCTCGAGGTCAAGGCGCTTGCGCTGATGGGCATAGCCGACCCATACGGGAACGGCTGAGCGAACGGGGACTTTGACTACGGCTATGGCCGAAAGCGACACTCAATCCGGAGATGCGGACAGTAACCGCGGGCTGTGGCTCGCGATCCGCCGGTTTTTCGACACCGCCGACAGCGAACGGAGCCTGCGCGCTCAGCTCGAGGAAGCGATCGACGAGCACGCGGCCGCGCGCGGCGACGCCGAGGATCCCGCGCCTGCGAACGGCGATTTGTCGCCGGTCGAGCTGCAGATGGTCAAGAACCTGCTGCATTTCAGCGAACACGATGCCGACGATGTCGCGATTCCGCGCGGAGATATCGTCGCGCTCAATGCCGCTGCGAGTTGGGACGAAGTGGTCGCAGCATTTGCCGAACACGGCCATTCACGCCTGCTGGTCTATCGCGATACGCTCGATGAGGTGATCGGCATGATGCACATCAAGGATGTGTTCCCGATCATCGCCACATCCGCCGCGCCGCCATCCGACTGGACCACGCTGATGCGCCAGCCGCTGTTCGTGCCGCAGGCGCGCAACGCGCTCGACGTGCTGGCCGACATGCGCCAGCAGCGCATTCACCTCGCGGTCGTGCTCGACGAATATTCGGGCACCGATGGCCTGATCACGATCGAAGACCTGGTCGAGGAGATCGTCGGCGAGATCGAGGACGAACACGACGACGCCGCCGAGGAATGGATCGTCGCGCTGCCCGACGGGATGTGGGACTGCGACGCCCGGGCAGAACTCGACGATGTCGCCGAGCGGATCGACCCTCGGCTTGCCGAAGTTGAAGAGGCCGTCGATACCCTTGGCGGGCTCGCCTTCGTGCTCGCCGAATCGGTGCCAGCGATCGGCACGGTGGTCACTCACCCCAGCGGGTGGCGGATGGAAGTGACCGATGCTGACGACACGCACGTCAAGAGACTGCGGCTTCACCCTCCCGAATCCGGCGCTGATCCCGAGGACTGATCCGTTCTTTTCGCAACTGCGAGAAAATCGCGCTCGACAAGCGCTGCGCACCTGACCACTTTAGCGCCGTGACCCGTCGTCTTCCCCCGTTGCGCGCCCTTGAGGCCTTCTTGCGTGTCGTTCGCCTGGGATCGGCGCGCGCGGCCGCTGCCGAACTGGGCCTCAGCCCCTCGGCGCTGTCTCGGCGGATTCTCACGCTCGAGGAGTTCGTCGGGCGCAAGCTGTTCACTCGCGCACATCAGACAATGCAGCTGACCGACGACGGACGCGCGTTTTACGACGCGGTCGCCCCGCACATCGAGGCGCTGGCAGGCGCGGTCGAAGCGCAATCGGACAATCTAGGCGTGATGCGGCTGCACCTGGGCGTGCTGCCGCTGTTTGGAGGCCAGCGGCTGTTTCCGCGCCTGCCCGAGCTGCGCAAGCTGCACCCGCGGTTGCACATCGATATCGACACCGGTCCGCACCTGCTCGATCGCGTAGGCGACACGCTCGACGCGGCGATCGTGCTGATGACCGATCCCGATGCATCGTTTCACGCTGTCAGGCTCGATCACAACAGCGTGTTCGCCATCGCCTCGCGCGAGCTGGCGGCCGAGCTGGGCGATGAACCCGACGCGGCCATGCTCGCGAAACAGACCTTCCTGGTTCACAACGAGTTGCCAGACAGCTTCATCGCGTGGCGCGAAGCACTCGGCCTCAAGACTTTCGAGCCGGCCGCGGTCGACCACTACGATTCGGGCCAGCTGATCCTCGAAGCTGCGGCGCAAGGGCTTGGTATCGCGATCATGCACGACGATCACTTCCAGCGCGCCGGCGACAAGCGGCTCGCACGATTGTTCGATATCGACGTCGCCAGCCCCTATTCGTACTGGTTCGTGTGCCGTCCTCGCGCGCTCGAGCAGCGGCCCGTGCGGTTGTTCCACGACTGGCTGGTCAGCGCGGGCCTGTAGGCCCGAAGGGTGCTGCGGCGCCTAGTCAGGCACCGGATCGAGTGCCTGCGCAGGGGCCCCCAGCACGCGCGTCCGCAAATCCAGCGTTCGCTTGAGCAGCGGCATGTCGCGCTCGAGAAAAGCCTGCGGAGACATGCCGAGAAAATCGTGCGAATCGCGCACGAAGTGGGAATAATCGGTGTAGCCGGGATCGATGCCGGTCGCGGCTTCGCCACGCGATACCTTGCGAATCGAATGCAGCGATCGAAGGAACCGCGCCCGGCGCAACAGCACCTTGGGCGGAAAGCCGAATGCGCGATCGGCCAGCCGCTGAAGGCGGCGAATCGACATTCCGGTAACATCGGTCAGGTCGGCCACCGATGCGATCGCAGGATCGACCAAGCCCCCTTCGACGCGGGCGATCGCGGCGTCATCGGAGGTCGGTGGCCCGAAAATCTCGCGAAACAACCCATTGAAGGCGCCGGCTACGTCCTCGTCCTCCTGTAAAGCACCGAACTTCTGGCGGAGGAGTTGTGAGGCGCGCGGGTCCGAGAACGGCGGGACATCGACGCGATCGGCCCACTTGCGCGCCGATTGGCCGAACAAACGCCCCCACCCGCGTGGGCGAATGCCGGCGCCAACCAACACGCCGGCGCCCGATTCCGACCACACCAGTTCACTGCTGGGGCCAAATAACGACACCTGCGGCGGCGTGAACCGCTCGCCGCGCGTGGGCCTGAGGTGCCAGTCCCCTCCACCGACGACCGCGATCCGCAGGCTCGCCCAAGCAGGCTCGAACGCTCCGCGATTGGGAACCCCATCGAGATCGCCGACCACGTACAGGCTATAGCCGCTGATGAACGGCGCGAGGTCGTCCGCCGGGGGCCATATTACCAGCCGGGGTGTCTGCGACAGTCCGCACAGCCAGTCTGCCCCGCCTGTCACCGGCCGTACTTCCCAGCGTCATGGTCGGTGGCGATCCCCCCCTCCCCCGCTGCCGGATCTGCAAGCGCCTGCGCCGGGGCGCCGAGCACAGCGCGACGCAGCGCGAGCGATTGCTTGAGCAGCGGCGTATCGAGCTTGAGAAATGCTTGCGGGCTCATCCCGAGGAAGTCCTGCGCATCGCGCACGAAGTGAGAATAATCGGTGTAACCGGGATCGATCGCGGTCACTCGCGCCGACACAGGCGCCTCGGCCACCGCGTGAAGCGACCGCAGGAACCGCGCCCGGCGCATGAGCAGCTTCGGAGTAAAGCCGAATGCGCGCAGGCTCAAACGCTCGATCGAGCGGGTCGAAATGCCGACATGATGCGCAAGCGCGGAAACTGTCGATAGCTCGGGATCGAGCAGCGCCGCTTCGACCGCTCCAACGATCGCGTCGGCCTCGTCGTCGTCCTTGGCGTAGGACCCGAGAAAGCGATCGAACACTGCCGGCACCGCCGCGTCGTCCTCGACCGCCGCCAGTTGCGCCCCGAGTTCTTCGGGTTCGAATACGAACACCCCCGCCGGATCGCCCACTCGGTCGGCCCACTCCGAGGCCATGGGCCGCGCCAGGCGTGCCCATCCGCGCGGGTGTAGGCCGATCCCGACCGTCATGCCCTTGGCGGATTCGGACCAGGTCACGCGGCTGCTGGGTCCGAACACCGAACGATGTCCGACCGGCTTCCACCGTTCACCCGGCTGTCGCACGCACCAATTGCCCGTGCCGAAGGTAAACCGCAGACTGGGCCAGGCAGGCTGGAATACATCGCGCTGGCGATCACCCCCGGGAGGATCGAGAGCGTAGAGGTGATAGCCGCTGATCAGCGGCGACAGCTCGGGAGCGGGCCGCCAATACCGCATGCGCGCGGCGCACGGCAGCCGCGCGCCGGCCGGTGCCTCCGATGCCCCCGATGCTGTCACGCGCGACCTTTTGGTGACTAGCCGACGGTGGCTTTGGTGATTTTGCCTGGATTGCGCGGCGGCTCGCCCTTGGGCAGCGCATCGACGTGTTCCATGCCGCTCTCGACGTTGCCCCACACCGTGTACTGCTTGTCGAGGAAGCGGGCATCGTCGAAGCAGATGAAAAACTGGCTGTTGGCGCTGTCGGGATCGTTGGTCCGCGCCATCGAGCAGGTGCCGCGTACGTGCGGCTCGGCGCTGAATTCCTGCTTCATGTCGGGCTTGCTGCTGCCGCTCATCCCTGTCCCGGTCGGATCGCCGCCCTGGGCCATGAAGCCCGGGATCACTCGGTGGAACACGACGCCGTCGTAAAAGCCTTCGCGAGCGAGTTCGGTGATCCGTTCGACGTGGCCGGGCGCCAGGTCGGGCCGCAGACGAATGACGACGTCGCCGCCCTCCCCGTTGCCATTATCGAGGGTGAAAGTGAGCGTACTGTCGGCCATGTGGCGTCTCCTATCGTAAGTTGTGGTCGATATAGAGCGACGGGGAGCGTTGTCACCCGTGCGCTTGCGTTTCGTGCCCCCGCGCCTAGAGCGCGAGGGGAATGGCGGACGAGCAGATCATCGAGCAGAAGCTGCGCACAGTCGATGAGGCCGGCCGGCCCGACGACCGCATCGACGACGAACGCCACGACGAGGAAAACCGGCTCAAGCCCGCATATGTCCGGAGCGTGGCCGAGGCTCTCGAAGCCGGCGACAAGGGCCGCGCTTACGATCTGGTCGAACCTCTCCATCCGGCCGATGTCGCCGACCTGATCGAACTGCTCGACGTCGATGATCGGCCGTTACTCGCCGCTGCGATCACCGACCTGCTGAGCGGCGAAGTCATTGCCGAGCTCAACGATCACGTCCGCGACGGAATGATCGAGGCGCTACCACCCGAGGCGGTCGCCGGCATCGCCGAGCAGCTCGACACCGACGACGCTGTCCAGATGCTCGAGGATCTCGAGCCGGCCGATCAGGCCGCGATCCTGGCCGAGATGGAGCCCGAGGATCGCGCCGCGATCGAGAGCGCGCTCGCTTATCCGGAGGAAACCGCCGGCCGTCTGATGAGCCGCGCATTCGTCGCGGTCCCGGAACATCTCACTGTCGGCGACCTGATCGACTTCCTGCGCGAATCGGACGCCGAGCTGCCGACCGACTTCTACGAAGTGTTCGTGGTCGATCCGGCGCACAAGCCGGTCGGCACCTGCCAGCTTTCGTGGATCCTGCGCACCCCGCGCAACATCGCGCTCGCCGACGTCATGAAGCGCGACCAAACTTTGATCCCGGTTACCGCCGACCAGGAAGAAGTCGGCAACATGTTCCAGAAATACGCGCTGATCTCAGCCGCTGTGGTCGATGAGAGCGGTCGCCTCGTGGGGCAGATGACTGCCGACGACGTTGTTCACATCATTTCCGAGGAAGCCGGCGAGGACGTGCTGCTGCTGTCAGGCGCCGGCGATGGCGACATCAACGAACCGATCGGCAACGCATATGCCGCACGCGTGCGCTGGCTGGTGGCCAATCTCGCCACTGCTTCGGTCGCTTCGTTCGTCATCTCGCGCTTCGAGAATGTCATCGCGCAGATGGTCGCGCTCGCGGTGCTGATGCCGATCGTCGCGGGAATCGGTGGCAATGCGGGCACGCAGACGCTGGCGGTCACCGTCCGCGCCCTGGCGACCAACCAGCTCACTTCGAGCAACGTCATGCGCGCGGTGCGGCGCGAGCTGTCGATCGCATTGCTCAACGGGGCGACCGTCGCGCTGGTGATCGGGATCGCAGTCGGGTTGATCTTCGGGCATCCGATGCTCGGCGTGGTCATCGGCATGGCGATGATGACCAACATCGTCATCGCGGGGATCGCCGGCGTGGTCGTCCCATTGACCCTCGACCGCCTCGGAGCGGACCCAGCGATCTCGTCGTCCATTTTCGTCACCATGACGACCAATTCGATGGGCTTCCTGGTGTTTCTCGGCCTGGCGGTCGCCAGCGGACTGACCGGATGACGCCATGCCGTTGAGCATGACCAAGATCGCCTATCGCTCGCAAGGCATCGAATCGCTGCGCCAGTGGGTGGAGGCGGACAGCGAGGCGCACATGCGGACACGCTACCTGCCCAAGCGCCATGCCGAGATGATCGGCGGATCGCTGTACTGGATCCTCGATCACGCGATCGTGGCGCGGAGCGAAATCCTCGGGTTCGAGCAGCGTCCCGACAGCCACTGGACCATCCGCCTGGCGCCTGTGCTGATTCCGGTCGTGCCCAAGCACAAGCGCGCGCACCAGGGCTGGCGCTATCTGGAGGAACGCAACGCTCCGCGCGATCTCGAAGAAGGTGAGGTGCCCGGCGATGCCATCCCCGGGCGCCTGGCCGGCCGGTTGACGAAGCTGGGCCTTATCTGACCCTAACTTAAGCGAGATTGCGCGTGCGCTGCGGGTGGGCCACTCTCCGGCTCGATGGACCTGCTCGCCGCGCTCGATCTGCCACACGCGATTGCGGGCTTGCTCGTCGGATTCCTGGTCGGTCTTACCGGCGTCGGCGGCGGATCGCTGATGACACCGCTGCTGGTGCTGATGTTCGGCATCGCGCCGCAAACCGCGGTCGGCACCGATCTGCTGTTCGCCGCGGTCACCAAGATGGTCGGCCTCGGCGTCCATCAGGGACACAAGACCATCGACTGGCGGATCGTCCGACGGCTCGCGACTGGCAGCATGCCCGCCGCGGTGCTGACGCTGATCGCGCTCAACACGTTCGTCCACATCGGGACCAACACCAGTCACGTAATTCTCGTCGTGCTGGGTGCCCTGCTGGTGCTGACCTCGATCGGCCTGCTGTTCCAGCGCCGCTTGCTCGCGTACGGCGCGACTCACACGATCGTCCACACCAACAAGACGTTCGCGCCGACGGTGGCACTCGGCGCGTTGCTCGGCGTGCTGGTGACGATCACTTCGGTCGGCGCGGGCGCGATCGGAGCGACCATTCTGCTGCTGATCTATCGCCGGGTGCCGGTCGCGCGCATTGTCGGCACGGATATCGCACACGCGGTGCCGCTGGCGCTGCTAGCGGGTGCGGGTCACTGGCTGATCGGCAGCGTCGACATCCCGCTCCTGCTGGCGCTGCTGGTCGGTTCGATCCCAGGGGTGATCATCGGCAGTCTGCTGTCATCGCGCTCGCCCGACCGGCTGGTGCAGTTGGCGCTTGCAGGCATACTGATGGTTTCTGGCGTGCGGCTGCTGATCCAGTAGCGCGTGGGCAGTTCAGCCGCGCCGGGCGACCACCTTGCGCAGCACGTTGACGTACGTTTCGGGCTCCTGAGCGCCAGGAACCATGAACTGGCCGTCGATCACCATTGCGGGTACCCCGCTGATGTTGTGGTCGAACGCATCCTGCTCTTCCGCCCGCACGGTCCGGGCGAGCGCCGGATCGTCGAACGCTGCCTGCGCCTGCGCCCGGTCGAGCCCCTCGGCTTGCGCCACATCGAGCAGGACGGCGCGATCGGCCATATTGCGCCGCTGCTGGAAGTGCGCCGCAAACAACGCCAGCTTGAGCCGGGTTTGCACTTCCGGCCCGTGCGCGGCCAGGGTCCAACGCAGCAGCTTGTGTGCATCGAAGGTGTTCCACAGCCGCGACGCCGGCGCATCGCCCCCGCCCGTATAGTCGAATGGAAATCCCGCCGTCCTCGCTCGCTCGGCCATCATCTCGGCGCCGGCCGCGGCCTGTTCGATTGTACGGCCGTACTTGCGGGCAATATGCGCGCGGCTTTCCTCACCCTCGGGCGGCATCTCGGGGTTAAGCTCGAACGGCAGCCAGCGGATCTGGGCCTCGATCTCGCCGTCGAGCGTGGCGAGCGCGGCTTCGAGGTGCTTGTAGCCGATCACGCACCACGGGCACATCACGTCAGACCATATGTCGATCGTGACGGAGGCCGGCTTGGACGCGGTCATTGGTCGAGCCATGTCGTGACGAGATGCGATGCGATCGCGTAGGAGCGCGGGAAGATCAGGTCGCCCTCGCCGTCCGCTCCCGCCGCGCGGGCGGCTTCCAGCTCGGCGCGGGTGAACCAGCGCGCTTCCTCGATCTCGGTGTGGTCGATCTTCAGCGCGTCGTCGTCGGCCATCGCATGGCAACCGATCATCAGCTGGCTGGGGAACGGCCACGGCTGGCTGGCGATGTAGCGCACGTCGCGCACGCGCACTCCGGCCTCCTCGAAAACCTCGCGCGCGACCGCTTCCTCGATCGTCTCGCCGGGCTCGACAAACCCGGCGAGCGCCGAGAACACCCGCGGCGGAAAACGCGGCTGGCGGCCAAGCAGCAGGCGTCCGTCGTGTTCGACCAGCATGATCGTCACCGGATCGGTGCGCGGGAAATGCGCCGCGCCACATGATACGCAGTCGCGTTGCCAGCCTCCCTTGGCGGGCCGGGTACCCGCGCCGCATCGGGCGCAGAAGCGGTGCCGGGCGTGCCAATCGACCAGGCTTCGCGCGCCTCCGTACAGCGCCAGGTCGGCGGGCGACAGAACCTGCATCGCCTGCCACACCTGCGGTTGCGCATAGGCCGGACCATCCGCGCCCTCATCGGGCACCGCGGCAAAACATGCCTTGCCGTCGAGCAGGCCGAGGAACACCAGATCCGCTCCCTCGGGCACTTCGGCGAGCGTGCCCCAGCCGATCTCTCCGGTTGCAGCATCATATGATGGCAGCAGGCCATCGAGGCGCAGCAACCGGGCGCGCCAGTCCATCAGCCCGGCCAGCGCTTCGGGGTCGGTGCGCAAATGATCCGCGCGGTCGAGCGGCGAGCCGCTGAAGGCGATCATGGGTGGACCCGGTGCACTTCCCCTTCGTCCGCCATCGCGACCAGATCTGCCCGGATCGCCTGGTTGAATTCCTCGGTCAGCGGATAGGGCGTGGTCGACATGTACTGCGTCATCATCGTCGCGCGCAGGCCGCGCTTGAAATCAACGAACGCCGCCGTGCCCGCCGCGCCGCCCCAACCATAGGTCCCCGCAGTCTCGCCCATACCGACCCGGCCTCCTGCGCCGAACCCTGCGCCATCGGCGAATGTGCCCTTGGTATCGACATGTTCGGGCAACAAGTTGGACGTACCCACCCGCACCGCCAGCTCGCTCATGACCCGGGTGCCGTCGATCTTGCCGTAGCCGAGCAACATCCGCAGGAACCGGTCATAATCGCGCGCGCTCGATACCAACCCCGACCCGCCCATCGGGAAGGGCGGCGCATCGGCAAAGACCGACTGGGAGGCCGGATCGATCGGGATCAGATTACCGTCTAGCACGCCATAGTTGGTGGTGAGCCGCCCCAGCTCGCTCGACGGCACGCGGAAGAACGTGCTGGTCATGCCCGCCGGCTCGAAGATGCGCTGCTTGAGGAATGCGTCGAACGGCAGGCCCGACGCAACCTCGATCACCCGCCCCATCAGGTCGAGCCCGACCGAATACGACCAGCGCGTACCTGGCTGTGCGATCAGCGGCAGCTTCGCCAACCCATCGGCGAATGCGGCAAGGCTTTCGACCGACTTGCCGCGCCCGAACATCGCCGCGATGGGCAATTTCGAAACCTGGCCGGAGACCAGCCCCGCGTCCTCGTAAGCGGTCTTGATCGGACCTTTCTGGATGATCGAATAGCCCAGTCCGGCCGTGTGAGTGAGCAAGTTGCGGATGGTGATCTGGCGCTTGGCAGGCTCGAGATCGGTGATCGAGCCGTCGTAGTTCTTCTGCACTTGCATCGCGGCGAACGCGGGCAGGAGATCGGCCAGCGGCTGGTCGAGACCGAGCTTGCCCTCGTCGATCAGGATCATCGCCGCCATGCCGGTAATCGGCTTGGTCATCGAATAGACGCGGTAGAGACTGTCGATCCCGGCCGGCGCGGGTTGACCCAGGGCAAGCGTACCGTTCGCGATCAGGTCGGGCGCCATCTGCCCCCAGCCGAGCGCTGCGACCACGTTGGCGACCTTGTGTGCCGACACATAGTCATTGGCGAGCTTCGAGACATTTACCCACTTGGTCGCCGACTGCGCCCATGCCGCGCGGCCGAAGGGCAGCGACCCCATCATCGCGCCCGCACCCAGCAAGGCGCCCGACCGCAGCAACGATCGCCGTGACAATTGCGGTGTCTCGAAGTCCCTGAACGCCATCGTATTCTCCCGGAATCGGTTTCAAATCAGGATGTGCGACAAGGCGCCTGCCCGGTCAATCGCACTTGCGCCGGCTGGGTGTGGCATCCATGTAAGACACATGCTCAACGTTCTTTCGATTGTCATCGGGCTCGTCGCCCTGCTGCTCGCCATCCCATCGGCCATTCCCCTGCTCGGTTGGGGTAACTGGATCGTCCTGCCGATCGCCGTCATCGGCGCCGGGATCGGCGCGCTGTCGCGTTCAAACCACGGGCGCAACTTCTGCCTCGTCGTGCTGGTGATCGCGATCCTGAGGCTCATGCTGGGCGGCGGACTGATCTAAGGCCCGCGCGGATGCTTTCGCGAACAGGGTCGGAAGCCCGGCTTGATCCAGGCTCGCGACCGGCCACCATTCGCCGTCGCCCGGTGGCGTGTCGGCGGTCTCCGCTCGCAACACGCGCAGTTCCAGGTCGAAGTGAGTGAAACCGTGATGCACGCTGCCGGCATCACGCCAGTCGGCCGGCAACGGGGGCTGGCCCGTTCCATCGCCGCGCGCAGACCAGTTATCGTCGGGCAGCGCGCGCATTCCGCCGAGCATGCCGCGCGCCGCCCGTTGCACGAGCCAGACCGCGCCGCCGCGTTCGATCCAGAACGCAGTGCCGACGCGCAACGGCTTGGCCTTTTTCGGTGCCTTGACCGGGAACCGCTCCGGCTCGCCCGTCACTCTTCCGCGGCAATGTCCGCTCAGCGGGCACAGCAGGCACTTGGGTTTCCGCGGGGTGCAGATTGTCGCGCCGAGATCCATCATCGCCTGTGCGAAATCGCCCGCGCGCCGATCGGGGGTGATACGGTCCGTTTGATGCCGGATCGCCTTGCGCGCGGCGAGGGAGCGGCTCGTCGATCGCGAACAGGCGGGCGACTACCCGCTCGACGTTGGCGTCGACCACCACCGCCCGGCGGTGGAAAGCGATCGCGGCGACTGCTGCCGCGATGTAGGCCCCCACCCCGGGCAACTGGCGAAGACCGTCCTCGGTGTCGGGAAACGCCCCTTTCGCGGCAACCACCCGGGAAGCGGCGAGCAGGTTGCGCGCACGCGAATAGTATCCCAGCCCCGCCCACGCGGCCATCACCTGCGTATCGTCAGCAGCGGCAAGGTGCTCGACAGTAGGCCAGCGCTCGACAAAGCGCGCGAAATACGGCGCGACTGCGCCGGTGGTGGTCTGCTGCAACATGACTTCCGACAGCCACACGCGATAGGGAGGCGGCGGCGGCGATCCGGGCGGGCTGCGCCACGGCAGCGCGCGCGCGTGGACATCGTACCACGCGAGCAGCTGGCTCGCGGCACTGTCGTGGCTGGCGGATGAACTGGCGCTCACGCGATGCCTATGGCATGGCGCGCGCGACGATGGAACGGGACGCACCACCGAAGAAACCGGCTCAAAAGCCGGGCAGAAAACCGGTCAAGCCCCGCAAGGCCGAACCGCGCGCCTACGAACGTCCGCGCGGCGGTCCGGCGCGATCGATCTCCGAACTCACCCCGCAAGTCGGCCGCACTGCGTTCCGCAGGTTCGGTTTCGTGCAATCGAGCGTGGTTACCCGCTGGCCCGAGATCGTCGGCGATCATCACGCCAAGGTTTGTGCTCCCGAAGCGATCCGCTTTGCCCCCGGGGAAAAGGCCGACGGCATTCTCCAGCTCGTCGTGCTGCCCGCGCATGCGCCCCTGATCCAGCACGTGATTCCGGAAATCATCGATCGTGTGAATCGCTTCTTCGGATATAAGGCGGTTGCGAGGGTCAAGCTGCGGCAAGGGACGGTTAATCCGCCGCGTGGTCAAGCGCCGGCCAGCGGACCGCCCTCGCTCAAGCCGATCCCGCTGGAACTGGGTGACAGCTTGCGCGACATCGGCGATCCGGAGTTGCGTGCGGTGCTCGAATCGCTCGCCCGCACGCTAGGGGGACAGGAGGACGTAAAGTGAAGTTCGCTCGTCGGGCGCTGGTCATCATGGCCGCGCTGACCGCTGCCGCCGCCGCGTCCGCGGCTTCGCCCAACTGGCTGACGGTGGTCGACACTGCAGGCGGGGGCCACACGATCGGCAATCCCGCCGCCAAGGTGAAGCTGACCGAGTTCGTCAGCTACACCTGCCCGCACTGCGGCCATTTCGCGCAGGAGGGATCGGGCCCGATCGACATCTACGTGGGGACCGGCAAGGTACGGCTCGATGTTCGCCACGTCGTGCGCGATCCGGTTGACCTGACCGCAGCCATGCTCGCCGAGTGCGGCCCTGCCGCCAATTTCCCGCGCAACCACGCAGCTCTGATGCTCAGCCAGCCCAAATGGCTGCCGATCGTCGAGCACGCGACTTCGGCGCAGAAATCGCGCTGGTACTACGGTGCCGGGCCGGCCCGCCGGCGCGCCATCGCCAGCGATCTCAAGTTCTACGAGATCATGGCCCCGCGCGGATATGACCGGCCCCAGCTCGACCGTTGCCTGTCGGACGAGGTGCTGGCCAAGCGGCTCGCCGATCAGTCCGCCGCCGATGGCAAGAAGTGGAACGTGGTCGGTACACCCAGCTTCGCTATCGATGACGAGATGATCAGCGGGGTCTTTTCGTGGGGCCTGCTGCGGCCTTTCCTCGACGCGCGGCTGGTGAACTGATCGCGCCCGCAGTCCTCGTGGCTGTGGAAAGACGCCGCTCGCGCTTCTCGCAGCCCGTGCAACCGTCTACCTTCGTTCGTTCAATCAAGAGAGCCTGTATGATGACCTTCCGCTCTGCTTCCCTCGCACTGGCCGCCACCCTCGCCCTGGCTGCTTGCAATTCGAAGGATACCGCCACCGACGGCGAGTTGGCTGAAGGCAAAGTCGCCGCAGCGGTACCGGCCCCGGCCGGGCAAAACTGGTCCGATATTGCCGCAATCACGCCCGAAGGCGGGGTCGTCGAAGGCAACCCGCAGGCGCCGATCAAGCTGGTCGAGTACGCCAGCCACACCTGCAGCCACTGCGCCGAGTTTTCCGAACATGCCAGCGAGGCAATCCGTTCGAAATACGTCGACAGCGGGCGGGTGAGCTACGAACTGCGCAACCAGATCCACGATCCCATCGATCTGACGTTCGCGGTCCTTGCGCGCTGCGCCGGGCCCGAGGCGTTCCATGCTTTCGCCGAGCAGGGCTGGGCCAACCTCGCCCCGATGTTCGAGAAGATCCAGGCCAACAACGCCGCGCTGCAGGCGGCAAGCACCGCGACCGGGGCTGCGCGGTTCGACGGCATCGCTTCGGCCGCCGGCCTTTACGATTTCTTCGCCCAGCGTGGGGTTTCGCGCGACCAGGCGCGCACCTGTCTGGCAAAAACCGACACCGCCACCCAGATCGCCGCGAATTCGGACACCCAGTCGACCGAGCTCAACGTGACCGGTACGCCAACGTTCTTCATCAACGGCAACAACGTCGGCACGCAGACTTGGGAAACGCTGGAACCGATGCTGCAGCGGGCCGGCGCCAGGTAATGCAGCCGCGCTGATGCAGATCAGGCGGCTCAAGCTCTCGGGGTTCAAGAGCTTCGTCGAGCCGTCCGAGTTGCGTATCGAGCCCGGGCTGACCGGGGTTGTCGGCCCCAACGGCTGCGGCAAATCGAACCTGCTCGAAGCGATCCGATGGGTCATGGGCGAAAATTCGCCCAAGTCCATGCGCTCGGGCGGGATGGACGACGTCATCTTCGCGGGAACCGCCAGCCGCCCACAGCGCGATTTCGCCGAGGTGGTGCTCCACGGCGAAGGGAGCGACGGCCAGGATCTCGAAGTCGTTCGCCGGATCGAGCGCGGTGCGGGCAGCGCCTACCGCATCAACGGCCGCGACGTGCGTGCCAAGGATGTCTCGCTGACGTTCGCGGATGCCGCCACGGGCGCGCACTCCCCCGCGCTCGTCAGCCAGGGAAAGATCGCCCAGGTGATCGCCGCCAAGCCTGCCGAACGCCGCATGATGCTGGAGGAAGCAGCCGGCATCGCCGGGCTGCACGTCCGCCGACGCGACGCCGAGGGCAAGCTGCGGCAGACCGAGGCCAACCTCGCGCGGCTCGAAGACCTGATGGCGGGGCTCGACAGCCAGATCGCCGCCTTGCGCCGTCAGGCGAAGCAGGCCGAACGCTACACCGCGCTGTCCGACCAGATCCGCGTGGCCGAGGCGCGGCTGCTGTTCGCCCGCTGGCGAGACGCCGCCGCCGCCGCAGACGCCGCTCGCGATGAGGCCAGGACAGCCAATCAGCAGGTCGAAGCGGCGCAGACCGCGGCCGGCGAGGCGCAAAAGGCGCAAGCTGCCGCCGCTCACGGGCTGGCCGACGCGCGTGACGAACTCGCCGACCGCCGCGATGATGCCACCGCTCACGGCCATCGTATGGCCGGCCTGTCGGGCCAGCTCGAGGCGGCCGAACAGCGCCTGGCCGATCTTGATCGGCAACGCACGCGGCTGGAGGAGGATCGCGGCGACGCCGATCGCCTGACCCGCGATGCGGCCGAAGCGCTTGCGCGGCTGGAAAAGGAACTGGAGGCCAATTCCGCTGCTCTCGCGAACGACGAAGCGCGACGGCCCGCCCTGGCCGCGAAGCTCGACGACGTCGACCGGGCTGGCCGCGCCGTCGAACTCGCGTTGGCGCGGGCGACCGCAGACCACGCCGGCGTCGAAGCCGAATGGCGGGTCGCGGAATCCGAAGTCGAACAGGCCCGCGCGCGTGTCGCGCGGCTCGATGGCGAGGCGCGGCGGCAGGAGGAAGCCCAAGCTGCGCTATCGGCTGCGGGCGACCCTGAAGCGACTGTGGTCGAAGCACGACAAGCGGCTGAGGCGGCCGCAAACACGTTGGCGGGACTGCGGGCGACGCTCACTGATGCGCGGTCCCGGACCGACGCCCTGCGCAGCGCGCGCGACGACGCCGCGAGCGCGCTGGCGGCGGCGCGGGCGGAAGTGGCCGGGCTGGAACGCGAGCACTCGGCGCTCGATCGCGATCGCCAGGCACGTGCGCGGCAAGCGGCCAACCGGCACGGGTTGCCCGCCGCGCTCGACAAAGTGCGCGCGGCGCCGGGTTACGAACGTGCGCTCGCAGCAGTGCTCGGACGCGACGCCAAGGCGCCCCTTGGTGCGCCTGAGGGAAACGGTGAGGGGCGCTTCTGGACCGGCTCGAGCGCGCCCACGCCGGTACCCGATGCGCTGGCGCGCCACGTCAACGAATGTCCGCCGCAGCTCGCCGCGCGCCTGGCACTGGTCCATGTGGCCGAAGCCGACGACGATCGCCCGCTCCAGCCCGGCGAATGGCTCGTCACCAAGGCTGGTGCCCTGCGTCGATGGGACGGGTTCATCGCCCGCGGCGAAGGCGCGGCCGAAGCCGCTCGGCTCGAGGCGGAGAACCGTCTGCTCGAACTTGAAAACCTGCTCCCCCCGCGTCGCGCCGCGCTTGCGGAAGCCGACACTGCGCAGGCCCGCGCACAGGACGAGTCTGGCCGCGCTGCAACGCGCTCTGATCGCGCACGAGCGTGCGCTGCAGGAGGCTTCCGAAACCGAGCGTGGCGCGCTGCGGGCGCTCGATCAGGCCGAGGCGGCGCGCGATCGCCACGCGGCTCGCGTGACCGAACTCGCCGCGAGCGCGGGCGACCTGGCCGAACAGCGTAGAGTTGCCCAATCGGAGCTGGAAGCCGCACAAGCCAGGCGGATAGCGCTGCCATCGCCCGATGCGGGGCGGGTGGCGCTCGATGCGGCGCGGGCCCGCAACGATGCCGCGCGCGGCGCCTTGCAGGCCGCCACCGCCGAACTCGCGGCGCACGATCAGGCCATCGCCGTTGCGCGCGAGCGGACCGCTGCACAACGCGCGGATGTCGCCAGCTGGCAGGCTCGCTCGGGCGAAGCCACCCGCCGCCTGAGCGACATGGCGCGGCGGTTCGAGGAGATCGAGCAGGAGCGCGCCGTGATCGCCGCCAAGCCCGAGGGTTTGATGCGCGAAATCGAGCAGGGCGACGCCGTCCGCACGCGGCTCACTTCCGAACTGGCCGAAGCCGAAGCTGCTCTGGCACAGGCGCAGGGACGCGCGCTCAATGCCGATCGCACGCTCACCGAAATGACCGAAGCGCTCGCCACCGCGCGTGAGAACCGGGCCGGGCTGGCGGCACGGGCCGAAAGCGAGGAACAGCGGCGCGAGGAAATGAGCCGCATTTCGGGAGAGCGTTTCCAGTGCCCTCCCCCGCTGCTCGCCGGCCGCTTCGAGTTCGACGCCGAGGCGGTGCGCAATGCGACTCTCGAATCCGAGGAAATGGACCGCCTCGTCGCCAGCCGCGAGCGGATCGGCCCGGTCAACCTGGTCGCCGCCGAAGAACTCGGCCGTATCGAACAAGAGCACGGCGCCAGCGTGGCCGAACAGGCGGAACTGGCCGAAGCAGTCAATCGCCTGCGCGGATCCATCGGTAATCTCAACCGCGAGGGACGCGAACGCCTGCGCGCGGCGTTCGAGCAGGTCGATGCCCACTTCCGGAGGTTGTTCACCCGCCTGTTCGAAGGCGGTCAGGCGCACCTTGCCTTGATCGACAGCGACGATCCGCTGGATGCCGGACTGGAAATCTACGCCCAGCCGCCGGGCAAGCGGTTGCAGTCCCTCACCCTTCTATCGGGCGGAGAGCAGGCACTGACAGCAATCGCCCTGATCTTTGCCCTGTTCCTGACCAATCCGGCGCCGATCTGCGTGCTCGACGAAGTCGACGCGCCGTTGGACGATGCCAACATCGATCGCTTCTGCGACCTGCTCGATTCGATGGTCGCCGAAACCGACACCCGCTACCTGATCGTCACTCACAACGCGGTCACGATGAGCCGCATGCACCGCTTGTTCGGGGTGACCATGGTCGAACGCGGGGTCAGCCGCCTGGTCAGCGTCGATCTCGGCGCGGCTGAACAACTGCTGGCAGCCGAATAGCGTCAGCCGCCAGGCGTACGCTCTGCGTCGGCAGCGGTGTAGAACGCAAGTTGGTCGGCCAGAGCCCTGACAAAGGCCGGCCGCGCCGTCACTCGTGCGACATAGGCCTCAGTCGCGGGTCGGTCGCCGAATTCGCGCACCTTGGGAACTCGCAACACGTCGGCCATCAGCAAGTCTGCGGCGGTGAAGCGGTCGGCGGCGAGCCAGTCGCGCTCACCCAGCACCCGTTCGATATGGCCCAGCCGGCTCTCAAGCCATCCGGTCATCGGATTATCCTTCGCGCCCGAGAGCGACAGGAACCACCACGGCAGCGAAACCATCTCGACGCTGTTGAGCGCGGCGAACATCCACTCAAGTACCTGCGCCTGATCCGCCGGATCGGGCGGAAGCAGCGTTTCGCTTTTTTGTGCGAGATGCAGGACACCTGCGCCGCTTTCGAACATCTCGATTTCGCCGTCGGTCAGGAACGGGACCTGGCCGAATGGCTGCTGCGCCAAGTGGTTGGTCTCACGCCCATCGAATGGCACGGTGCATACCGTGTAGGCCAACCCGGCCTCCTCGCACGCCCAGCGCAGGCGCATGTCGCGCACGAAACCGCGCGGGCCTTCGGGCACCCAATCGAGAGTCCAGATGACGAGTTCGCTCACGCTTGGCCTCGCGCCATCGGCTTCAGCGCGCGAGCGCGGCAGCAAGCGTCGCGCGGATGGCCCTGAGCCGTGCGATCACCTCGGGGTCGACCGGGCCGGGCGATGCAGTCTTGTCATGCGCGGATGCTGCGCGCGGCTCCGTCTGCGCATCCGAACGCGGCGATGGCATGTCCTTGAGCGCGGTCCGCGCACCTTTGAGGGTGTATCCCTCGCGATTCACCAACCGGTCAATCTCGCGCACCAGCGCCACATCTTCGGGGCGGTAATAGCGTCGGCCGCCGCTGCGCTTCAACGGCTGGAGCGTGGGGAACTGGTCTTCCCAATAGCGCAGGACATGCGCCTTTATGCCCAGCGCCTCGCCCAGTTCGCCGATCGTGCGCAGCGCGCCCGCGTCCTTGCCGTCGTCAAACTCCGCCACGTTGTCCGGTCCTATCCGTTGGCCACCCGTTCCTTGAGCAGCTGGCTGGCGCGAAACGTCATCACCCGCCGGGGGGTGATCGGCACTTCGACACCGGTCTTGGGATTGCGGCCGATCCGCTCGCGCTTTTCGCGCAGGACGAAAGTGCCGAAGCCCGAAATCTTGACGTTCTCGCCGTTCGACATCGCGGCGCACATGTGGCGCAGAATGGCTTCGACCAGATCGAGCGCCTCGGCACGCGAAAAGCCAAGCTTGCGATTGATCGTATCCGCGAGGTCTGCGCGAGTCAGCGTGCCCACCGAACGCATCATGGCATATTTCTCCTGCCCGTTCAGCGACCCGGGTTATTGCTCACGATGCTATCAATTTTGGGGGTAAGCGCAATGGGTTATGCGCGATACTGCACAATTCGCTATATGCGAACGAGGCTTGCACCCCAGGTGAACCCGCCGCCCATCGCTTCGAGCATGACGAGGTCGCCTGGCTTGATCCGTCCATCGCGCACCGCGGTGTCGAATGCGAGCGGAACCGACGCGGCAGACGTGTTGGCATGATGGTCTACGGTGACCACGACCTTGTCCGCCGGCAGCCCCAGCTTGCGCGCGGTGGCGTCAAGAATTCGCGCGTTCGCCTGGTGCGGTACCACCCAGTCGATGTCCTCGGCGGTGAAACCGGTTTCCTTGAGCACCGTCTGCAGCACCGAAGCCAGGTTGTTCACCGCGTGGCGGAACACCTCCTTGCCCTTCATGCGCAGCTTGCCGACCGTACCGGTGGTCGAAGGCCCGCCATCGACGAACAGCAGTTCGTTGTGCGCGCCATCGGCATGAAGCTGGCTGAAGATGATACCGGGCCCGTCTTCGGCCACTTCGCGCGCCTCCAGCACCATCGCGCCCGCGCCATCGCCGAACAATACGCAGGTGGTGCGGTCTTCCCAGTCGAGGATGCGGCTGAAGGTTTCCGCCCCGATTACCAGCGCGCGCTTGGCCATGCCCGTGCGCAGCATCGAATCAGCGGTGGCGAGCGCGTACAGGAAGCCCGAGCAGACCGCTGCGACGTCGAACGCAATTCCGCCATGGCAGCCGAGCAGGTCCTGCACTTTGGTCGCGGTGGCGGGGAACGTCTGGTCGGGGGTCGCGGTTGCGAGCACGATCAGCCCGATATCGGACGGTTGCAGCCCTGCCGCCTCGATCGCCTTGCGCGCGGCATCGGCTGCCAGCGTCGCGGTGGTCTCGTCGTCCCCGGCGATAAAGCGGTTGCGGATGCCGGTTCGCTCGACGATCCATTCGTCGCTGGTATCGACCATCTCCGCCATTTCGGCGTTCGACACGCTTCGCTTCGGCAGCGCCGAGCCCGATCCCACCACCACCGAACGGATCACGCCGGCTGCCCCTCGTCCGACTTGGCATCGGCAGCGCCCTTTACCCGGCCGTGGCTGCGCAGGCGCACCTCGCCCAGTTCGGCAAGGTCGGCCGAGATGCGGTGTGTCAGATCGTCCTCGAGCAGTCGTGCCGCGACTGTCACCGCGTTGGCGACCCCGGCCGCGGTGGCGCTGCCATGGCTCTTCACCACCACCCCGTTGAGACCGAGGAAGACCGCACCGTTGTGATTGTTGGGATCGAGATGATGCTTGAGGAGCTCGGTCGCCGGGCGCGAGACGAGGAAACCGATCTTCGAACGGGTCGAGCTGGTGAAGGCGGTCCGCAGCAGGTCGGTCACGAAACGCGCCGCGCCCTCGATCGCTTTCAGCGCGATATTGCCGGAAAAACCGTCGGTGACGACGACGTCGCAGGTACCGCGGTTGATCTTGTCCGCCTCGATGAAACCGTCGAAGTTCAGCGCCAGCCCGGTCGCGGCGCGCAATCGCTGGGTCGCTTCCTGCAACTGGTCGGTGCCCTTGGTTTCCTCGGTACCGATATTGAGCAGGCGCACGCGCGGCGCCTCGAGCCCGGTAACGATGCGCGAATAGGCAGCGCCCATGATCGCGAACTGGACCAGGTTGCGCGCATCGCATTCGGTGTTGGCACCGAGATCGAGCATGATCACGTCGTTATCGCCCAGCGAAGGAAGCAGCGCGGCGAGCGCGGGCCGGTCGATGCCCTTGATCGTCCGCAGCGCGAGCTTGCTCATCGCCATCAGCGCGCCGGTGTTGCCCGCGCTGACCGCGGCGCCGGCATGCCCTTGCTTCACCGCATTGACGGTGAGGCCCATGCTGGTGGTCTTGGCGCGGCGGAGCGCGGCGGTCGGCTTCTCGTCGCCCGCAACGACATCCTCGCAGTGGAGGATTTCGGAAGCGCCGCGCATGTTCGGGTGCGCGTCGAGCGCGGCCTTGATCCGCGGCTCGTCACCCACCAGCAGGAATTTGAACTTGTCGTGCCGGCGCCGCGCGAGGGCGGCGCCCGAAACCATCGTCTGCACGCCCTCATCGCCGCCCATCGCATCGACGGCGATACGCGGAAGGGTCATGTCAGCGCTTATCCGTTACCGGCCGTCAGAGGCCGACGGCGATGACTTCGCGGCCGTTGTAATGTCCGCAGTGCCCGCACAGGTTGTGCGGCCGCTTGAGCTCGCCACAGTTCGAGCATTCAGCGAATGCTTCCACCTTGAGCGCGTCGTGCGAGCGACGCATGCCCCGGCGTGAGGGCGAAGTCTTTCTTTTGGGGACAGCCATTGCGGCACCTGTTCCAGTGATTTGCTAGTCGATTGACGGATCGCTCTAGGCCAAGGCCCCACAGCGCACAACCCACGCGGGCAGGCACGCTTTACCGGGACCCAGCCTTCGCGGGAAGGCGCGGCCTATAGCGCAATTCCTGTGCGTTGCAAGCGCGCGCCATTGCAACAACGGGGGGCTGTGCTAGCCCGGTGCCCGGATCGGGTAGCAAGGCAATTGGGGGAGATAGGGCATTGGTCCTTCCGGTAACACTGACAGCGGCCGCCGCGGCGGCGATCATCAACATCTGGCTCAGCATTCGTGTCGGGCAGATGCGCTCGAAGCATAAAGTTTCGATCGGCGACGACGCCGGTGGCCCGCTGACCGCGCGGATGCGGGCGCAGCTGAACTTCGTCGAAAATACCGCGTTCGTGCTGATCCTGATCGCCGCGATCGAGTTGTCGGGCCCCAACGGAACCAACGGCGGCCAGCCGTGGCTGGCGTGGGTGTCGATGGCCTACATGCTCGGGCGCGTGGCGCACGGCCTGGGGATGGACGGCGGCGCGCTCGGCAAAGGGCGTACAATCGGTACTGCGCTGACCATGTTGACCCAACTGGGGCTGGCGATCGTCGCCATCATGATCGCGCTCGGCCGGTACTAGCGCCCCACCCTAGCTCAGCGCGTAATCGCTGACGAAGGCGTTGGTCTGGCGTTCACGGCCGAACGTGCTGGTCGGGCCATGACCTGGAATGAAGGTGACATCGTTGCCCAGCGGCCATAGTTTCTGGGTGATTGCGTCGATCAGATCCTGGTGATTGCCCATCGGGAAATCGGTGCGGCCGATGCTGCCCTGGAACAACACATCGCCGACGATCGCGAAGTTCGAGGGCCGGTGAAAGAACACTACGTGGCCCGGTGTGTGCCCGGGGCAGTGGATTACTTCGAGCGTCAACTCGCCGACGGTGACGGTGTCACCGTCGTGCAGCCAGCGATTGGGCTCGAACACCTCGGCCTGCATGCCGTACTTGCTGCCGTCCTCGTCCAATCGGCTGATCCAGAACCGGTCCGCCTCGTGCGGGCCCTCGATTTCGAGGCCGAGTTCCTTCGCCAGCATCCCCGCCTGCCCGCAGTGATCAAGATGGCCGTGAGTGACGAGCAACTTTTCGAGCGTGACGCCGGCCTTCGCCACCGCCGCCTTGAGCCGGTCGAGATCGCCGCCGGGATCGACCAGCGCCCCGCGCATCGTCCGGGTGCACCAGATCAATGAGCAGTTCTGCTGGAGCGGCGTGACCGGGATGATCGCCGCGCGCATAGGGGGAAGCGAGGTGCCGGTCATCGAGGCGCGGGCATCCGTCAGTCGCCGATCAGCGAACCGATGAATTCCCGGCCATCGGTGTGAGCCACATTGAAGATGATAAACATCTCTTCGCGCGAAGGGCCCGCCAGCGAGCCGACGTAAGTGCCCTTGAAGCCGTTGGCGGTATCGTCGATCGTGCCGGCGAAGCTGCCATCGGCCGCCAGCGTCGCCGAGATCGGCAGCACCGCGCGCACCATCGCGACCCCACCGACTGTCTCGATGATCTGGATCGAACCGGTAATCTTCTTGTCGCTGGCGGTGACCGTGAATGCAGTCGCCGGCGACGTGAAAGCCTGGATCGCCGTGCCCGGCTTGCCGCCCGCGACTTGCGCGGTGCCGGTGTAGGACAAGTTGGCGGTGATCGCGTCGGTGGTGCTGACTTCGTTGAAGAACAGTGTCACCCGGGTGCTACGCAAGGTGCCAGGGACGGTCTCGCGGGTGAACGCCTGCTTGCGCTCGTACGATGCCCGCAGGACATTCTGGAACGGCAATTCCAGCGTCAGTGCTTCGGTACCGCTGCGATAGCTGCGCAAGGTTGCAGTCGCGGTCTGCAGATCGGCCGCGGTGAACGATTGCAGCGCTGCGCCGTCTGGCCAGGTGAAGGTCGCCTTTTCGGGCGACACGGCATAGGTGATCGTGCTCTGCCCACTTGCACGTGACCCGTCGCTCCACACTTCCGGGCCGCCGCTGTTGGGCATGAAGTAGGCGAAGATATACGAAGCATTGGCCACCGTATCGGTGAACGCCTTGGTGAAATCGAACACGGTCAGTGTCGGCGTGGGCGTGGCCGTCGGGGTCGGAGTGGGGGTGCCGGTGGGTGTCGGCGTGGGAGTCGGCGATGAATTGCCGCCCCCGCCGCACGATGCAATCAGCGCGCAGCCGGCTGCGGCACCCAAGAAAGCGATGATTTTACGGCGCACGATGACCCAATTCCTGTTCAGTCGAGCTTGCAAGGCTGCGGGAAAGCGCCGCAACTAGCCGCGAAGGCAAAGCGCCCGCAAGCTGTTTCAGACGAAATGCGGTCCGTTGGCCGGGTTCGAGGCCAGTCCGCGCATCGTCTCGCGGCAAGCGTTACAGCCGCCCGCTTTTCCATACCACCCGGCCGACTATCTCGAGTTCGTCGAGCGCCACCTCGACCGGTGGATAGGCGTAGTTCTGACTGAGCAGCGTCGCCCTCCCCGGTCCCGCCGCGGCCAGCCGCTTGACCATCAGGGCATCGCCCAGCCGTATCACGTGGACGCCATCGCGAAGGACGCGCTGCGCGCGATCGACAAGGATTTCATCGCCATCGTGCAACAGCGGCTCCATCGAATCGCCCTGCACCCGGATCGCCGACAACTGCGCCCCGCCGAGCCCTTGTTCGCGCAGCCAGCGGCGCGAGAAGCGGAAGGCGTCGAAGGGCACCTCTTCGCCGGTCAGCGCACCGGCACCAGCGGCGGCGCCGAGCGGCAGCCGGGGAACTTCGACCCAATCCCCGCGTGGAGGCACAGCGGCATAGGAATTTCCCTCGCCCCCTCCCAATTCCAATTCGGCGACTGCGAAGAATTGCGCCAGCTTGCGGCGATCGTCTTCCTCCAGCTTGCGAGGGCTGCCTTTGCGAATGAACTGCTGCAAGTAACTGGAATTGCGACCAATCATCTCGGACAATCCGGCAAGGCTGACGCCTTGACGACGCGCAAGTTCATGGAGGCGGCGGCGCGGATCATCAGACGGAGGTGATTCCATTTTTCCTTCCTACACGTAGGATTTTTCCTAGACAAGTAGGATTTCAACCGCAAGCAAGGGCTTTCGATCGCCCCACCCGAGTCGCACGATCGAGGGAGACGCATGCTTATTCGCACCATCGAGAAGTTCCTGCGGGAACACCAAATGCCCGCCACCAAGTTCGGCCGCCTGGCTGCCAACGATCCGCGGTTCGTGCTCGACCTGAGGATGGGTCGCGAGCCGCGCCGCCCGCTCAAGTCGCGTGTGGAACATTTCATGAACAAATACCCGGAGACGCGTCATGCACACTAGTCGATACACGCCGCGCCCGGCCCCGCGCGTGCCACGGAGCCCCGGGCAGCGCCTGCGCGATGCAGTGGGCGAACTGGCCGCCGGCATGGCGATCGTCACCAGGCATACAGAGCGCAACTGGGCCAGCATCACGTTCGCCGGGGCGCGTCACCGGCTCGAACTGCTGTTCGAGGGCGCCGTGGCCGTGGACGCGGGAGAGCGATTGATAGCCTGCCTGCCCGAACACGAATTCACCATTCCCGGGCAACTTGTCGCCGAGGCCACGGTGGTCGAAGTCGATCACTCGCTCGACCCGCCCCAAATGAGGGTTACGTGCGAGGTCCTGCTGCTGGAGGAAGTCTGACGACAACGGACTCGTCTGGTGAGGGTTTGCAGGCAAGGTTACACAGCCTGCGCTTTACTTTCTCGCGGGTTTTACACGTGTGGGACCGGCCCGTGCAGCGAGGCTAAAGCCGCCGGATCACCAGGTTACGGATTTCGCTCATGTCCTCCATCGCGAAGCGGATGCCCTCACGGCCGAGTCCGGAATCCTTGACCCCGCCATAAGGCATGTTGTCGACCCGGTAGCTGGGCACGTCGTTGACCACCACGCCGCCGACATCGAGCGTATCCCACGCCTCCAGTACCTGGTGCAGGTCGCGGGTGAAGATCCCCGCCTGAAGACCGAACCGGCTGTCGTTGACCTGCGCCAGGGCGTCGTCCCAGTCGTGGAAGCGCGACAGGTTCGCGAGCGGGCCGAACGCCTCCTCCTTGTTGGCGTCGCACCCCTTGGGGACGTTTTCGAGCAGGGTCGCCTCGAGCATGTTGCCGGTACGCACACCACCGCACAACAACTTGGCGCCGTTCTCGACCGCCAGGTCGATCCAGCCCTTGAGCCGCACCGCTTCCTTTTCGCTGATCATCGGCCCGATGAAGGTTTCGCGCTTCTTGGGATCGCCGGCGATCAGCGTCTTGGTCTTCTTGACCAGCATCGCCTTGAAGGTGTCGTAGACATCGTCGTGGATCAGGATCCGCTGGACCCCGATGCAACTCTGGCCGGACTGATAGAACGCGCCGAACACGATGCGGGCGAGCGCGTGGTCGAGATCGGCGTCCTTGTCGACGATCACCGCCGCGTTGCCGCCCAGTTCGAGCACGACCTTCTTTTTCCCCGCCCTGGCCTTGAGATCCCAGCCCACCCCCGGCGAACCGGTAAAGCTGAGCAGCTTGAGGCGATCGTCGATCGTGAACAGGTCCGCGCCGTCGCGGGTCGCCGGCAGGATCGAGAACGCGCCCTCGGGCAGCACGTCGCACTCGGCCAGCACCTCGCCCATGATGATCGCGCCCAAGGGCGTGAGCGAAGCCGGCTTCATCACGAACGGGCAGCCCATCGCGATCGCCGGGGCGATCTTGTGCGCCGCCAGGTTGAGCGGAAAGTTGAACGGCGAGATGAAGCTGCAGGGCCCGATCGGCACCCGCTTCCACATGCCCATATAGCCCTTGGCCCGCGCCGAGATGTCGAGCGGCTGGACCTCTCCGTAATTGCGGGTCGCTTCCTCGCTGGCGATGCGGAACGTGTCGATCAGGCGGGTGACCTCACCTTCGGAATCGTTGATCGGCTTGCCGGCTTCGACGCACAGGGCATAGGCAAGCTCGTCGAACCGTTCCTTGAATCGCGCGACACAGTGGTCGAGCACGCCCTGCTTCTCGTAACTCGCCAGCCGCGCCATCGGCTCGGCCGCACGCACCGCCCCGGCGATCGCCTGGTCGATCACGTCCGGGGTCGCCAGCGCGGTGCGGAAGGCGACCTTTCCGGTGAACTTGTCGGTCACCTCCAGATCGGCGTTCGGCTGCACTGCCTTGTTGTTGAGATAGAGCGGGTAGGTGTCTTTGAGCTTGGTCATGTTGCCCTCACTATGCCCCCTGGCTGGCGCTGGAAAGGTCTGCCCGTCCACCGCGGACGAACGCCAGGCCCGCCAGTCCGACCGCCAGCAGGACCACGATCGAAGCGAAACCCCACTGCTGGCTGTGCGTTTCCCGAGTCACGAAGCTTACCAGCCCAGGCGCGAGCCATGCGGTGGCGACCCCCGACAGCGAATAGACGCCGAAGAATGCCCCTGTCTGATCCGGCGGGGTCAGCCGGGTCAGCGCGGTGCGCGACGAGGCGTATTGCGCGGTGATGAAAATCGCATTGTTGAACCCGATCAACAGGAACAGCAGGCTAGGCAGTGTCTGGAACACCGGCCCGTTCCACAGCGGCGCGTGCGCGGCCGGGTCCCAGTGCCACAGATAGAGTATCCTGTCGGGCGCCATGCCGAGCAGCGCGACCAGGCTCACGATCGTCATCCCGATCTCGATCATCAGCGCGTTGCGTGGACCCACCCGATAATCGAGCCAGCGGCCGACTTGCCCGCCCAGCACCGCTACCACGCTCAGGATGATGCCGGTGATCAGCAGATCGAGAGGGCCCCAGCCCATCACCCCGGCGGCCAGCACTCCGAAGAAGAACAGCACGCCGTTCATCCCGTCGTAGAAGAACATCCGCGCGGCCAGGAACACCACCGCATCGCGCTGGCGCCTGACGGTTGCAATCATGCGCACGATGTCACCCGCGCCTTCGCGAAAGCGCGCGCAGCAGCGGCACGCCCGTGCGCGGGCAGTCGGGCGTGAACAGGAACAACGGCAGCGCACCGAACGCCAGCAGCGCGGCGGCAAGCAGGGCGACCACCCGTTCGGGCTCGTGCGTCACCGGATCGAACCCGAACAGCGGCCGGGCCGGCACCCACCACCAGCCGACCTTGCCGGGAAGCGCGAACGCCCACGCGGTAAAGCCAAGCGCCAGCACCGAGGCCGCGTTTCCGAGCGACAGCGCCAGTCCCGATGCAGCGTGGACATTCCTGAGGCCGGCTGCCCGCACCAGCATCGCGTTGTGGAACACCTCGGACCACGCGAACAGCACGCCGATAATCAGCGTGACGGTCATCGTCATCGCGATCGTCAGCCCGGTCCCGTCAGGCTTGGCCCACCACAGCAGCGCGATCAGCGGCACCATCATCGTGACGATCAGCCCGAGGCCCGGCTTGCGCGGACCCAGCTTGTCGAGCGCGGCGCCGAGCAGCGGCCCGGTCAGCATCACGATCCACCCGGCGTACTGCGCGTAGCGGGCGATCAGCTCCTGTCCGCGCACCGGATCGCCGACCATCGTTGCCGAAACATACGGCATGAAGATATAGATCGTGATCAGGATCACGTAGGGATCGCGCCCGCCCTCGAACACCGACCAGGCGACCGCGCCGCGGTCGAGATGGCCCCGCCCCTCGTGATCGCCTGCGACGACAGGTTCGGCCACTACCGAGGCCGGGCCGAGAACCTCCGGGACGATGGGATCGCTCACCCTGCTGTCGGCTCAGCGAGCTTCACAGCGCCTTCGATAGTTCCTTGATGTCCTTGTTCAGGATCTGATCGTTCTCGGAATAGTCGACCGGGCAATCGATCAGGTGCACCCCGGGGGTTGAGTTGCAGTGCGCGAGCACTTCCTTGAGATGCGCGCTCGATTCGACCCGGTGGCCGATCGCGCCGTAGCTTTCGGCGTACTTCACGAAATCCGGGTTGCCGTACGTCAGCCCGAAATCCTCGAACCCCATGTTGGCCTGCTTCCAGCGGATCATGCCGTAGCTGTCGTCGCGCAGGATCAGCACCGTGAGGTTGAGGCCGAGGCGGACCGCCGTTTCCATCTCCTGGCTGTTCATCATGAACCCGCCGTCGCCGCACACCGCCATCACCTTGCGGTCCGGATAGAGCATCGCGCTCATCATCGCGCTGGGCAGGCCGGCGCCCATCGTGGCGAGCGCGTTATCGAGCAGCACCGTGTTGGGCAGGTAGGCGGTATAGCCGCGCGCGAACCAGATCTTGTAGACCCCGTTGTCGAGGCAGATGATCCCGTCGCGGGGCATCGCGTCGCGCACTTGCTGGACCAGGTGGGGGGGAAAATCGGGAACCGCGTATCGGCGGAAAGCTTGCCGGTGTGCTCCAGCTCGGCCTTGCGATAGCCGAGCATGTGGTCGAAATTCCACGACCGGTTGGGCGAGATGTCTTCCTTGATCTGCCACACCGCGTTGGCGATATCGCCGATCACCTCGATCTGCGGGAAATACACCGGATCGACCTCGGCGGTGCGGGTCGACACGTGGATTACCCGCGCGCCGTCGGGCTTCATGAAGAACGGGGGTTTTTCGATCACGTCGTGGCCGACATTGATGATCAGGTCGGCATCTTCGACCGCGCGGTGAACGAAGTCTCCTGCCGACAGCGCCGCGCAGCCGAGGAACTTGGGGTGCCGCTCGTCGATCACGCCCTTGCCCATCTGGGTGGTCAGGAACGGGATACCGGTCTTCTCGACGAACTGCTCGAGCATCCGCCCGGTCATCTTGCGGTTCGCGCCCGCGCCGATCACCAGCACCGGAGCCTTGGCCTGCTCGATCAGCTCGACCGCCTGGCGCACCGCCTTGGGCTCGGCCGAAGGACGCCGCGCGGTCGAGCGCTGGATCGGCTGCGAATCGGTCTTTTCCTCGGCGATGTCCTCGGGGAATTCGAGGTGCACCGCGCCGGGCTTTTCCTCCTCGGCCAGTCGATAGGCCTCGCGCACGCGGCTGGGGATGTTGTCGCCCGCGGCAAGCTGGTGCGCGAACTTGGTGATCGGCCCCATCATCGCCACCACGTCGAGGATCTGGAACCGCCCCTGCTTCGATTTCTTGATCGGTTTCTGCCCGGTGATCATCATCATCGGCATCCCGCCAAGCTGCGCGTAAGCCGCGGCGGTGACGAAATTGGTCGCACCCGGCCCCAGGGTGGCGAGGCATACGCCCGTCTTGCCGGTATGCCGGCCATAAGTCGCCGCCATGAAGCCCGCGCCCTGTTCGTGACGGGTCAGCACCAGCTTGATCGATTTCGAGCGGCTCAGCGAATCGAGGAAATCCAGGTTCTCCTCACCGGGCACGCCGAAGATATATTCGCAGCCCTCCGCCTCCAGGCACTCGATAAACAGATCGGACGCTTTACGCTTGCCGTGTTCGGCCATGCCCTCATCCCCTCGCTGCACGATTGTTGCGCGCGCCCGTGGGCGCTGTGGTCGCGCCCTTGGGGGCGAGGGGTATCAAAGCTTTGCGCGCGAGTCTCGCCTCAATAACCGCGTGCCGGATCGAAGAGCGGCACGAGTGCTTCGCCGGCGACGTAGCGCCGGCAATTGGCGACGAACCGCTCGGCCGAGCGCGCGAACATCTTCGATTGCGCGCGGCCCGACAGGTGCATGGTGATCTGCGCCTTGTCGAAGCTCCAAAGCGGATGATCCGATGGCAGCGGTTCGGGCGTGGTCACGTCGAGCAGCGCGCCGCCGATCGCCTTGGCTTCGAGCGCGGCTACCAGCGCCGGTTGATCGACCACCGCACCGCGGGCGATATTCACCAGCACGGCACTGTCCTTCATCGCCGCCAGTTCCGCGGCCCCGATCATCGCGTCGGTCTCGGGCGTGGCGGGCACCGCGAGGATGATCCAGTCGAACTCGCCCAATTGGGAGCGCCACTGATCGGGCCCCAGCGCACCGCTTGCCGGCGAGCGGCGCACCGGCACCACCTCGACATCGAACGCTTCGAGCCGGGTCTTGATCAGCCCGCCGATCGCGCCCAGCCCCAGCAGCAGCGCGCGGCTGCCGGCAAGTTCCATCTTGCCGGGCGAGTCGAGCAGCCATTCGTGCCGGTCCTGCGCGCGAACCACCTCGCGGTACCCTTTGGCGTGGGTCAGCATCAGCATGACGACGTATTCGGCGATGGTGATCGCGTTGATCCCGGCGCCGTTGGTCACCTTGACCGCACGCTCTGCCAACAGGTCGAGCGGCAGGAAATCCAGGCCAGCATAGATCGAATTCAGCCACTTCAGCTTGCCCGCGGCGCGCACCGCCTCGATCATCGGTTCCTTCTTGTCGAGGTCGAACCAGCCGATCTCGGCCTCTGGAGCGAGGCTGAGCATCTCGTCGACCGACCCGAACCAGCGCGGCTCGATGCCCGCCGGCAGGTGCGGCTCGACCAGCGGACGGACGAGGCCGGAGAGCACCGCGATGGTCATAGCTTCCACTCCCAGCCCAACGGATCGCCGTCCATCACCTCGACGCCTTGTGCGGCGAGTTCATCGCGGATCGCGTCGGAAGTGGCGAAATCCTTCGCCGCGCGCGCTTCCTTGCGACGGCAATAGCGCCTCTCCGACTTCGCGTTCGGTGATGGTAGCAGTGTTCGGACGCAGGCGCAGATCCTCGCGCGACAGCTCGAGCAGCTGCAGGCCAAGCACGGCGTCCATACGCTCGACGACCGCATCGCTTGTCCGAAAGCTCGACCTTTTTCATACCCAACACCTCATCGAGGGCGGTCAGTGCGACCGCCGTGTTGAGGTCGTCGGAAATGGCCGCATCGAAGCGTCCGAGGATCGGCGCTAATTTCGGATGAACGTCGCCCACCGGCGCATCGCGCAACGGCGCGGCGCTCATCACCATCCGCTTCAGCCGGGTGAGCGCAGCGCTCAGCCCCTCCCACGTGAACTCCAGCTCGCTGCGATAGTGCGCCTGCAGGCATAGCAGCCGATACGCGAGCGGGTGGTAGCCCCGATCGACCAGCGCCTGCAGCGTCAGGAAGTCGCCAGTCGACTTCGACATCTTTCCACGCCGGTCGACGAGGAAGTTGTTGTGCATCCAGATGCGGGCGCCGGTGTCCGGTCCGCAGCTGTGCGCCTGGTTCTGGGCGATCTCGTTCGGGTGGTGGATTTCGCGGTGGTCGATCCCGCCGGTGTGGATGTCGAACGGATGACCGAGCAGTTCGGCGCTCATCACGCTGCATTCGATGTGCCAGCCCGGCGCCCCGCGGCCCCACGGGCTGTCCCACTCCATCTGCCGGCTCTCGCCCGGCGGGGTGGTGCGCCAGATCGCGAAGTCGGCCGCGTGGCGCTTGCCCTCGACACTCTCGATCCGCGCCTCGCCCTCGTCGGTCACGGCGCGCGCCAGCCGGCCGTAATCGGGCACGGTGCTGACGTCGAAATACAGTCCACTATCGAGCCGATAGCAGTGCTTTTCCTCGATTTCCTTGCCCCACGCGATCATGCCCTCGACATAGTCGGTCGCGCGCGGGTGCTGCGGCTTGCGGATGTTCAGCCGCGCCAGATCGGCCTCGAACACTTCCTGATAGTGCCGCGCGATGTCCCACGCCGATTTGCCCGCGGAGGCCGCCGCCTTCTCCATCTTGTCGTCGCCCGCATCGGCATCGCTGGTCAGGTGGCCGACATCGGTGATGTTGATCACGTGAGTCAGGTCATAACCCTTGAACGACAGCACCCGCCCGAGCGTGTCGGCGAACACATAGGCGCGCATGTTGCCGACATGCTGGTAGTTGTAGACCGTCGGCCCGCACGAATAGACCCGCGCCTCACCCGGATGGATCGGCTGGAAGGTCTCGAGGCTGCGGGTCAGCGAATTGAACAGCTTGAGGTCGGTCATCGCGGCGGGCTTATCCGCGCGGCGTCTCGCGTCAATCCCATCCCTCCCACCGCACCGCTTCCTCCAACGGAGCGCGGGCGACCGGAAACTGGTTCACCGGCGCCTCGCGGTCGCCCCAGCCGATGGCGAGACCGCAGAAGAACGTGTGATCCTCAGGAATCGCCACAACTTCGCGGATTTGCTTCGAATAGACCGCCCACGCCTCTTGCGGACAAGAGTTCGAGCCCCTCCTCGCGCAGCAGCAGCATCACGGTTTGCAGCCACATGCCGATGTCCGACCACTGCGGCGGGCCCATGTACTTTGGCGTATGCACCAGCATCAGCACCGGCGCACCGAACGCCTGGAAGTTGCGCGCGAACCACGCCAGCCGCGACGGCTTGTCCTCGCGCGGAATGGCAAGCGCGCCGTACATGTCCTCGCCAACTGCGCGCCGCCGCATCTCGTAAGCGCCGTCGAGCTCGGGTGGATAGACGTGATACTCGGGCGCGAACGCCGCGCGGCCCTTGGGCAGGTCCTCCGCCACGCGCGCGAACAGCCGCTGCATCGGTGCGCCGGTCAGCACGATCCCGTGCCACGGCTGGGTGTTCCCGCCAGAGGCGGAGCGCTGCGCCTTTTCGAGGATACGCTCGATCGCCTCGCGCTCGACCGGCCTGTCGAGGAACGCGCGGATCGAGCGGCGGCTGGCGACGGCTTCGGAAACGTTCATTCCGGGTCGCCTCCAAGCCGTCGATAAGCAGCCTCGCCCTCTTTTCGAAGATCAGCGTAGCTTTGTCCCGGCGCAGGGGTAATCGGAGGCCTTGCCGGGGCCACACCGGAAGGGCATCGGACGAGCGCCTCCGGCATGTCCGATCGGATCACGTTGAAAGACCCAGCGGCATTCCTTCGTAGAAACCAAGTGAGATTCTTTCGCACATACCTGACATGCATCACTGCCAATGCTTTGAGGATATTTCCCGACAGATCGCCTTCGATAACCCGTTTGACCTTTAGGTCGACAAACCAAGGCCACGACATGATGATGACGTTCGGATCGTCAGATCGCGGGTAAACGGAGGGGATTTGCGATATCGCCTTGGCTTTCACCTTCAGGTCGTAACAGTCGGGCTCCGCAGCGAAGCTTGCTTGAGCGCTGAAGGCACAGAGAGCGGCAATCAGCATGCGCACCACCATCAATCCACCTCGAACAATTCCGCGAGCTGTTCCGTGATCGTGCCGCCGAGTTGCTCCACATCCATGATCGTGACCGCGCGCTTGTAGTAACGGGTCACGTCGTGGCCGATGCCGATGGCGACGAGCTGGACCGGCGATTGCTTCTCGATCCAGTCGATCACCTTGCGCAGGTGCTGTTCGAGGTAACCGGCGCTGTTCACGCTCAGCGTGCTGTCGTCGACCGGCGCGCCGTCCGAAATGACCATCAGGATGCGGCGGTCTTCGGGGCGGGCGAGCAGGCGGTCGTGCGCCCACAGCAGCGCCTCGCCGTCGATGTTTTCCTTCAGCAGCCCTTCGCGCATCATCAGGCCGAGATTGCGGCGCGCGCGGCGCCATGGTTCGTCGGCTTTCTTGTAAATGATGTGCCGCAAGTCATTGAGCCGCCCCGGCTGCGCAGGCTTGCCTTCGCCCAGCCACGCCTCGCGCGCCTGACCGCCCTTCCAGGCGCGGGTCGTGAAACCGAGCACTTCGGTTTTCACGCCGACGCGCTCCAGCGTTCGCCCCAGGATGTCGGCGCTGATCGCCGCAATGCTGATCGGCCGCCCGCGCATCGAACCCGAATTGTCGATCAGCAGGGTGACGATGGTGTCCTTGAATTCCTGCTCGCGTTCGATCTTGTAGCTCAGCGAATGGCCAGGGCTGATCACCACGCGCGCAAGCCGCGCAGCGTCGAGCAGGCCTTCCTCCTGGTCGAAATCCCAGCTGCGGTTCTGCTGTGCCATCAGGCGGCGCTGGAGCCGGTTGGCAAGGCGGGTGACGATGCCCTGCAGGCCGGTCAGCTGGCTGTCGAGGTATTGCCGCAACCGGTCGAGTTCGTCGGTGTCGCAAAGCTCGCTGGCCTCGACCACTTCGTCGAAGCGGTGAGTGAACGCCTTGTAGTCGAACCCTTCGGGAATGTCGGTCCACGGACGGTTCGGACGGACCGGCATCATGCCGTCCTCGCCCTCGTCGCCGGGTTCGCCCTCGGCCGTGTCTTCTTCCGAAGTTGATTCGGTATCCGATTCGCCGTCGTCGTCGCCCTCGGACATTTCGCCGGCCATCTCGGTCGACTGCGGGTTGCCCTCGCCCTGCTCGTCCTCGCCCTCGTCCTCGTCCTCGCCTTCGGGCTCGTCACCCTCGTCGCTGTCGTCGGACGGCTGATCGAGATCTTCGGGCAGCGTCAGGTCGAGGTGGCGCAGCAGGTCGAGTGCGAGGCCCTGGAAAGCCTTCTGGTCGTCGAGTGACAGCGCCAGCGCTTCGAAATCCGCGCCCGCGCGCTCCTCGATGAACGCTCGCACCATTTCGACTCCGGCGACCGCCCGCTGGGGCACGGGCTCGCCGGTCAGCTTCTCACGCAGGATCAGGCCCAGTGCGCTGGCCACCGGCACATCCTCGGTCCGGATCGCGCGGGCGATCGGATCGGAATTGGTGCGCAGTTCGGTCGCCGCATCGAGGTTGGCGCGAATTCCGCCGTAGTTGTTGGCCCCCAGAGCCTCGTATCGCACACGTTCGACCACGTCGAAGCACTCGCGCGCAGTCGGCTCGGGCGGCATCGCGCGCGCGTGCAGCGCCTCGTTATGATGCCGCAGCTTGAGCGAAAAGCTGTCGGCGAAGCCGCGCGCCTCGCGCGCCTGGTCGGGCGGCAGCGAGCGGCCGGGCAACGGCACGCGGAAGTTCTTGCCGCGCGCGGTCGGCGCATCGGCGCTCCATGCCACTTCGACCTCAGGCTCGTGCGCAAGCGCGCGCGATGCGCCGGTCAGCGCGAGCTTGAAGCGATCGAGAGGGGTTTCGTCGGCCACGGCTTACTTGAGGATGCTTTGCCCGGTCTTGGCCCAGTCGGAAAGGAAACCTTCGATTCCCTTGTCGGTCAGGACATGGTTGGCGAGCGCCTTGATCACCGCCGGTGGCGCCGTCATCACGTCGGCACCGATGCGCGCCGCTTCGAGCACGTGGATCACGTGACGCACGCTGGCGACCAGGATTTCGGTGGCAAAATTGTAATTGTCATAGATCAGGCGGATGTCCCGGATCAGGTCCATTCCGTCGAACCCGTTGTCATCGTGCCGGCCGACGAACGGGCTGATGAAGGTCGCCCCCGCTTTTGCCGCCAGCAAAGCCTGGTTGGCCGAAAAGCACAGCGTGACGTTGACCATCGTCCCGTCGCCGGTCAGCGCGCGGCACGCCTTGAGCCCGTCGATCGTCAGCGGCACCTTGATGCAAACGTTATCGGCGATCTTGCGGAGGACTTCGGCCTCTTTCATCATCGTCGGGTGATCGAGCGCGACCACCTCGGCGCTCACCGGGCCATCGACGATGCCGCAAATCTCGCGCGTCACTTCCATGAAATCGCGGCCCGACTTGTGGATCAGCGACGGATTGGTGGTTACCCCGTCGAGCAGCCCGGCATCGTTGAGATCGCGGATGGCGTCGATATCGGCGGTGTCGGCGAAGAATTTCATGGCGCGGCAAGGCTCCCCGGAAAACGATTCCCGGGTGCCTTAGCTGGTGGGTCGCGCTGCCGCTAGAGCCGGGCACCCACTCCGAACGCACCGATGATCAGCGGATCGCGGGTGGCCTGCGGATTGGCCCGGATGGCGGCCTCCTCCAGCCCGATCTCGTTCCAGATCACATCGTCTACCCGGCCGGTGAAGGTGCGCGCCACCTGCGGTACATCGACGCCGGTCAGCGCGGCCAGCGCCTGGCCGACGATCGGGTCGCTGGCGAGGCGCAGGCCCTGGCCGACATCGGGCAGCATCGCGTCGAGCAGGCGGGTGCCCATTTCCTGGCGCAGGAATCCGGTCGCCGCGGTCGGTCCACCGCGGATCAGGTCGACCGCGTTGGCAAAGCCGATGGTGCGCACGGTGTCGGCGACGATCGGTGCCGCACGTTCGGCAGCGTCGAATGCCACCGGTGCGAGCGCGTGGGCGAGCCGGTCCTTGAACAGGTTCGAGGTGAGGATGCGGCTGAGCACGCCGCCGCGCGCGCCGAGGAACTGGTCGAACCCAAGTGTCGCCACCTGCTGGTCCCAGAACCCGCCCGGCGCGGTCATCCGTTCGAACGCCCGGCCGGTGGACAGGAACAGCAGGCGTGAGATCGCGTCGGTGAAACTGAACCCGCCTCCGAACCCGCCGGCACAGCCCGGCAGCATCAGCGCGCCGCCGGCGACACCCAGGCCGGCAAGGAACTTGCGACGGTGGAAAATGGCCGCGGAAGAGAAGGAATCGGTCATTGCAAGGTCTCCCAAAATCAAACGGTACCTTGCCGCCCCACCACGGCGGCGCCCATATGGGCAGGACTGTGATGAACCGCGCCCGACTGTTGATCTTCAATGCCGCGCTCGGCCCGCTCGACTACCGCGTTCCGGAAGGGATGCACGTCGAGCCGGGTTCGGTCGTTGTCGCGCCTTTGGGCCCTCGCCAGATCGTCGGGATCGTCTGGGAGGCTGAACGGCTGCCCGCAAGCGAGGTTCCGGACGGCAAGCTGCGCCCGCTGATCGGCGTGCTGCCGGTCCCCCCGCTCAACGCAGAATTGCGCCGGCTGATCGAGTGGACCGCCGACTATTACTGCGCTTCGCTCGCCTCGGTCGCGCGGATGGTGCTGGCGAGCGGCGGCGCGCTGCGCGGCCCCGCAACGATGACCGAATACCGGCTTTCGGGCGGCGTGCCCGAACGCATGACGCCGCAGCGGATCGCGGCGATCGAGGCGCTCGAGGGCGAGCAGGCGACAATCCGCGAACTTGCCGGGATCGCGGGGGTTAGCGAAGGCGTGCTGCGCGGCTTGGTCAACCAGGGCGTGCTCGAACCGGTTCAGGTCGATTGCGACCGGCCCTACCCCCGCGCCCGCGCCGATTATGCTGCTCCGGTCCTCTCGGAGGCGCAACACAGCGTCGGTAAGCGCTTCATTGACGCTGTTCAGGCACGCAAGTTTGCCCCCTTCCTGCTCGACGGGGTGACCGGGTCGGGAAAGACCGAATGCTACCTGGAGGCCGTCGCCGCTGCACTCGACGCAGGCCAACAGACCCTGGTTCTCCTGCCCGAGATCGCGCTGACCGAGGCGTTCCTGCGCCGGTTCGAGGACCGCTTCGGCACCCCGCCGGTGGTATGGCACTCGTCGCTCAAGTCGACCGAACGCCGCCGCGCCTGGCGCGCCATCGCCGCTGGCACCGCGCAAGTGGTGGTCGGCGCGCGTTCTGCGCTATTCCTGCCGTATGCCAACCTCGGCCTGATCGTCGTGGACGAGGCGCACGAGGTCAGCTTCAAGCAGGATGAGGGGGTGCGCTACAACGCGCGCGACGTGGCGGTCATGCGCGCGCATTTCGAAAGGCTGCCGGTGATACTCGCCAGCGCCACGCCCGCGCTCGAAAGCCTGCAGATGGCCGACAGCGGGGTATATGAACGGCTGGTGCTCGAGGACCGCTATGGTGGTGCGCGGTTGCCGTCGATCGATACGCTCGATCTCACGGTCGAGAAGCCCGAGCGCGGCCGCTGGCTCGCCCCCAGGCTGGTCGAGGCGATGCAGGAGCGGTTCGCACGCGGCGAACAGTCGCTGCTGTTCCTCAATCGCCGCGGTTATGCGCCGCTGACGTTGTGTCGCAATTGCGGCTTCCGGTTCCAGTGCCCCAACTGCAGCGCCTGGCTGGTCGAGCACCGGCTGTCCCGGCGACTGTCCTGCCACCATTGCGGACACGAGACCCAACCGCCCCCCGCGTGCCCCGAATGCGGAGAACTCGATTGCCTGGTCGCCTGCGGCCCGGGGGTCGAGAGGATCGCCGACGAGGTTGCCGAGATCATGCCTGATGCGCGGATCGCGGTGGCGACATCCGACACGCTCAATTCGCCCGAGAAGGCCGCCGCCTTCGTGGCTCAGGCCGAAGCCGGAGCGATCGACGTGATCGTCGGTACCCAGCTGGTGACCAAGGGGTTTCACTTCCCCGAACTGACCCTTGTGGGCGTGGTCGACGCCGATCTCGGACTCGAGGGTGGAGACCTGCGCGCGGCCGAGCGGACCTACCAGCAGGTTGCCCAGGTCGCCGGGCGCGCGGGACGCGGCGCCAAATCGGGCGAAGTGCTGATCCAGACCCGCCATCCCGATGCACCGGTGATCGCGGCCCTGGCAGCGGGCGACCGCGACGCGTTCTACGATGCCGAGACCGAGGCCCGCCGCCACGCCGGCGCGCCGCCTTTCGGGAGGTGGGCGGCGATCATCGTGTCGAGCGAGGACGAGGCCGAGGCGAAGGAAGCGGCCCGCATAATCGGCGGCACCCAGCCCAATGTCGCCGACGTGGCCATCCTCGGCCCCGCCCCCGCGCCTTTGAGCCTGCTGCGGGGCCGCTATCGCTATCGCCTGTTGATCAACGCCCGGCGCAGCGCGCAGGTGCAGGACGTTATCCGTGAATGGCTCGCGCCACTGCGCTTCCCGCAAGGCGTGCGCGTGTCGATCGACATCGACCCTTACAGTTTCGTCTGAGGGGCTTGCAGCGCCTGCTTAATTGCATAGCATCGAGGCGGTTTGGTTTGCGGGGTCGATTCGGTTCACCCGTCAAAGCCAATCGACTTGGGGGGGTCGCAGATGTTCAGAAATATGATTGTTGCGGCGACAATGCTCGCCTCGGTGCCGATTGCGGCGGCAGATACTGCCGCTCCGCATTGGTGGTACGCGGAAAGCGACCACTTTCGTGTCTATTCGTCCGGCGGATCGGCTGCCGCGACAACGATGGCGGTGAAGCTGGAGCGGCTCGATCAGGCGATGCGCATCTTCACAGGTGTCGCGGCCGATCAGGAGGCCGTTGCCGAGGTTTCCAAGCCGACAATCTACCAGTTCGGCAAGACAGAGGATATCGGCAAGCTTGCCGGGCAGGATGGCGTGGCCGGGTTCTTCATCCCGCGCGCAGGCGATTCGGTCGCTTTCGTCCCGCTCGAAGAAGGTCCGAAGACCAAGTTCAGCAGTTCACCCGGCACCCGCGACAGCTACCAGTTTTACGAATACGACATTCCACCCGAAACCGTGCTGTTCCATGAATACGCGCACTATTTCATGTTCCAGCACGCCCCTGGCGCCTATCCCGCGTGGTATGTCGAGGGGCTTGCCGAACTGTTCGGCACGCTGAAGTTGATGGATGCCGGCTTCGCGCTGGGCGACCCGCCCAAGCACCGGATGGGCGAGATCGGCCTGATCGATGTCGACACCGGCAAGCTGTTCAGTTCCAACGCGCAATCGTCGCGCTATATCGACTATCCCCTTTATGGTCATGGCTGGCTGGCCTCCAGCTATCTCAGCTTTGTGCCCGAGCGGTCCGGCCAGCTGGCCACATTCCTGCGCGCGATCAACAAAGGCACCGATGCGCATACCGCTGCAGAAGCGGCGTTCGGTGATCTCAAGAAGCTGGAAAAAGAACTCAACGCCTACCGCAAGGAGCGGGCCCGCGGAATCGTGGCCAAGTTCCGCGAGCCGGAAGAGCCGGCAGTCGCGGCCCGCGCCCTGACTGGCGATGAGGCAGCGCGGATGGAGGTCATGATCGAATCCGAGAAGGGCGTGACCAAAACGCGCGCGCGCCGGCTGTCGCCCGACGCGGTGGCGCTTGCGGCACGCTATCCCACCAGCGTGCCCGTTTTGCTGACGGCAACCGAAGCGACCTTCGATGCGCAGGATCTGGCCGAAGCCGAGGGCTACGCCCATCGGGTTCTCAATGCGGATCCAAATTCCGTTCAGGCCCATCTCTACCTGGCAAGAATCGCGATGGAGCGGGCGAAGACCGACGCCAAGTGGCTTGCTACGGCGCGCGAACAATTCCTCGCTGCAAACAGCATCGACCCGCAGGAACCCAACGCGCTGGCAGGATACTACACCACATTCCGCCTGGCCGACGAAACTCCGCCCGAAGACGCGCTGATCGCGCTGGAGAGCGCATATCGCTTCGCGCCCTTCGACGGCCGGGTGAGAAAGCTGCTGGCTCACCTTCTCCTGTTGGAAAAGCGCGACGACGAAGCGCTGGTCGTTCTTGGGCCGGTGATCTATTCGGCGCACGCGGGCCGCCAGGAAAGGAAACTGCGCGCGCTGGTCGACAAGCTCAACGCAGGCGATCGCGCTCCCTTGACCGAGGAGTTGCGGCCGAAGTTATCCGACGACGAAAGCGACGAAGCCTGACCAATCGGGCGGCTATTTCAAGGGGCTCAATCATGCTGACCGTCCACCATCTGCGCATCTCGCAATCGGAGCGGATCGTCTGGCTGTGCGAGGAACTGGGGCTGGATTACGATCTCAAGCTCTACACCCGCCGGGCGGACAACAACCTTGCCCCCGACGAATACAAAGCGCTGCATCCGATGGGGATCGCGCCGGTCATCACCGATGGCGACCTGGTGTTGGGCGAAAGCGGGGCGATCTGCGAATACATCGACCGCAAGTATGGCGGAGCGCGGCTCTCGCCGGGCCCTGATAGCGCCGATTTCGCGGGACATCTGTTCTGGTTCCACTTTTCCAACGCGACCTTCATGACCAACGGGATGATGGGGCTGGTCGCGCGGCGACTGGGTTCGGGCGAATTGCCCGACTTCGTCGCCGACCGGATCGCAAAGGCGTGGGCTCTGGCCGAAGCGCGGCTGGCCGAGACGCCATTCTTCGGCGGGCAGAGCCTGACCACCGCCGACATCATGATGGGTTTCAACCTCACCACCTCGCGCATATTCGGAGGTGCGGACCTGACCCCGTATCCCCATGTCGCGGCCTATCTCAAGCGGATCGGCGAGCGGCCCGCCTATGTCCGGGCGATGGAAAAATGCGAGCCCGGGATGACCCCTAAGCTGGACTAGCCGCGACGTCCGCGGCACGCCGCCGCACCCACCACGGCCGTACAACGTTCCCGCGCCGGGCGGCCTGGATAACGAACCAGGCGCCCAGCGGGGTCGCCAGCGCGAGCGCGATGACTGACGCCTCGAGCCCGAACGGCCCGCCGGAAATCAGCGCAGGACCTGCGCTGTGCGCGTCGACCATGCCATCGACCGCAAAGCCGGAAACCGGGACGTCCCACACGTAGCCTTGCGTCACGTTCCAACCGAAGTGCAGACCGATCGCCAGCCACAGATTGCGCGTCAGCATATAGGCCCCGCCAAGCATCAGGCCCGCTTCGACCGCGATCGCGAGCGAGGAAAACGCGGTCGCGTTGGCGTTGAAGATATGTCCCAGGCCGAACAGTGCCGCGCTGGCGGCGAGCGCGAACCAGCTGCCACCGAATTCCTCGAGGAAACGGAACAGTACGCCGCGCACGAGTATCTCTTCGAACAGCGCGGCCTGGATGCCGGCGGCAAACAGGATCGACAGCAAGCTGGTGCTGCCGCCCCACCCGTCGATGCGGTAAGCTCCGAAGGCCGCAGCCAATGCGACGATCGCGCTCATCAGCAGTGCGGCGAGGCCGGCTCCGCGCAGGGCGTCGCGCGCGCGCCGGTCGAACGGCAGATCATCACGCGGTGTTTCGCCGAGGCGAGCGATCAGCAACTTGTAAACCGCGACCGAGACCGCGGCTACGCACAGCCCGATCAGCGGGGTATCGACCCACTTGGGCACCAGTTCGAGTGGCAGCGCCCTGAGAAACAGAGGGACAACCGCGACCGCAGCCAGCAGCGCGACTAGCGCGATTACCAGCGCGATCAGCGGGAACTGGATGATCCGGCGCCACAACGGCGCCTGAACCGCGACCTCGCTCACCCGGCGTACGGCGGTGTGCCGCCGCTGATCACCGCGCGCGCCTGCTCGGTGAACCAGGCCATCGCCGCCGCCCACGGCCCGTGGCCGTAACTGATGCGCGCCACGCCCAATGCCGCAAGTTCTGCGCGGGTGCCACGGCCGGCTGCCCACAGCACGTTAACCGGCAGCGGCGAACGTTGGCAGATGCGCTCGATCGTCGCGTGATCGCCCAGGAACGGCACAAACAGGCTGCCCGCGCCCGCGTCCTGAAATGCTTTCGCGCGCTCGATCACCGCGTCGATCAATTCGGGCGTGTAGTCCCCGGGCTTGCGGCCAAGATATACGTCGGTTCGCGCGTTGACGTGCAAGCCGGTCGAGGCGGCCGCTGCGACGCGTTCGGCCGCATCGGCTGGCGAAAGCAGGCTGGTCGTACCGGGCAGGCGATCTTCCAGATTGATCCCCGCCGCGCCCGCATCGCGCGCCTGCTGGACCGAACGGGTCACGGCGTCTGGCGTGTCACCATATCCGGCCTCCATGTCGATGGTCACCGGCAGATCGGTGACCGAGACGATCCGGCGCAGGTTTTCGAGCGCGACCTCGAGCGGCAAGGTCTCGCCGTCCTTGAATCCGTTGGTCTCCGCCACTGCATAGCTGCCGGTCGCGATCGCCTGTGCGCCCGCTTGCGCGACCGCCCTGGCCGAGCCGGCGTCCCAGATATTGAACAGCACCAGCGGATCGCCTGGTACATGCAGCGCCCGGAACGCTTCGACAGGATCCATCACTCCACTCCCTCGCGTTTCAAGAGCTCGCGCTTGATATCAAGGCCATAGGCGTATCCGCCCAGGTCGCCGCCGGTGCGGATCACGCGGTGGCACGGGATCAGCACCGCGACATTGTTGCGGGCATTGGCGCTGCCCGCCGCGCGTACCGCCTTCGGATTGCCTGCGGCAGCGGCGATTTCGGCGTATGTTCGCGTCTCACCTGCGGGGATTTCGCGCAACGCCTTCCAGCAGGCTTCTTGAAAAGCGGTACCCTTCACATCGAGCGGAATGTGCGCGAAGTCGCCTGGCGTTTCGACCGAGGCGACCACCTGGGCAAGCAGCCTTTCGAAGTCACCCCCGCCCTGGGCCAGGGTCGCATGGGGAAAGCGCCGCGCGAGCGTTTCGGGCCCTTCGTCGAACGACAGCCGGCACACGCCCTTGTCCGTGGCCGCGACCAGCATGCGGCCGAGCGAGGTCGGAACCACCGCCCAGCGAATGGTCGCCCCACGACCACCATTGGCCCACGCGCTGGGTGTCATGCCCATCTTTCCTCTCGCGTCGTCATAGAACCGGCTTGGGCTTTCGTAGCCTGCCTCATAGATCGCCCCCGTGACATTGCCTTCGCGGGTCAGTGCCGATCGCGCCCGTTCCTCGCGCAGGGCCCGTGCATATCCCGCGGGCGACAGGCCGGTGGAGCGAGTGAACACCCGTTGGAAATGCGCCGGCGAATATCCGGTGAGCGCGGCTAGCTCGCCCAGCCTGGGCAAGCCTTCGCTGGCCTTGATCTCGTCGATAGCGGCGAGCACCGCCGCCTCGTCTCGCGCGACGGCGTTGGGGGCGCACCGCTTGCACGCGCGCAGCCCGGCAGCCTCTGCTTCGGCCGAAGAGGCATAGAAGCGAACGTTCTCGCGCTTGGGCGCCCGGGCCGGGCAACTCGGGCGGCAGTAGATACCGGTCGAATGCACGCCGGTGACGAAGTGACCGTCGAACCGCCGGTCCTTCGCCAGCGCGATGCGCCAGCGATCGTCGTCGGTAAGCCTCGGGGCGGTCATCACGAAAACCTCCTGGCGCGCGCCGAGAAGCAGCCGCGCGCCGCGTTATGGACGTCGATCTCCACTACCATGGGGTTGGCAAGGAGCCGGCGCAATCCCGCGTCGGCCTCACCCGGTTCGGCGATCGACGCATCGATCATCATCCCCCGTGCATCGAATGCGCGCAACGAAAGACGGCGTTTTTCCATCACCGGCGGGATCCGGTCGACATATCGCGCGGGCTCGCCCGCCTTCTCGCGAACGTAGATCGCGTGGCGCGCAGCATAAGGTCCGATACCGCCGCGCGATTCATGGTTGAGCAGCAGCAGTGTTTCACCGGGCTGCGCGTCGACCAGCGAGATGCGGCAGGGCGCCGAGTTCGGGCTTTTCCGCGCGCACCCGGACGATGCCCTGGCCGGCCAACTCGCAATCGGTCAGCGCGTGAAGCGGGAGATAGGGTGCAGCGTCGATGCCATCGATCAGGTAAGCCATGTCGTGTTCCTTTCGCGACGGGCCTAGCGCGCCGCGACGAAGCGTGCGTCCCGCGGCTTGCGGTCAATGTCGCGGCACGCCACAAGCGCCAGCGATGAGACGCCTGTTCTTCGCGTGCGCCGCGCTCACCCTCGGCGCCCTTCCGTCGTCTGCGCGGCCCGAACCAGCCGATATTGCAGCGGCGGCGCGCGGCGTGGTGCGGGTGGTGATTATGACCACTGACGGCGATTCGGTTTCGCCGGTCAGCCACGGAAGCGGGTTCGCGGTCTCGTCGACCCGGATCGTCACCAACGCCCACGTCGTCCGCGAGGTACTGCAGGACGACACGCTGCGGATCGCGATCGTGCCGTCCGACGGTGATTCGGCCGACTACGCCAAAGTTCTTGCGGTCTCCTCGGCGAAAGACCTCGCGGTGCTCGAAATCACCGGCGCGCTGCGTCTCCCCGCACTCACTATCGCCGGATCCGCGGCGGGTGACGGCGAGGAAGTGGCGGCTGTCGGCTATCCGATGAACGTCGATCGTGCCCAGGGGCTGGACCTGTCCGACCTGTTTCGCCCGCAACCGCCGGTGAAGAGCCGTGGGTTCATATCCGGATCGCGGCCGAGCCGCGACATCGACACCGTGCTCCACACCGCGCCGATCGCGCGCGGCAATTCGGGCGGTCCGCTGCTCGACAACTGCGGGCGCGTGTTGGGAGTGAACAGCTTCGGCACCACATCCGACGACAGCGCCGATGCCGAATTTTCCTTCGCGGTGTCCGACAAGGAATTGCTCGCGTTTCTCAAGGCCGCGAGCATCCAGCCTTCTGTCAATGCGCTGCCGTGTCGTTCGATGGCGCAACTCGACGCGTCGGAACGCGATCGGCTCTCGGCCGAACAGGCCGCGGCGCGCGCCAAGCTGGCCGACCGCGCCGAAACCGACCGCGCGAAGCGTGAACGCGCACAGATGGAAGCCGAGTTGTCGGTCCTCGACGACCGGGAAAACGCCATGGCGATTGCGGCGCTGCTGCTGCTGGTCGCGGCGGGTGCCGGCTTTGCCGCATGGAACCTGCGGTCTCGCGATGATGGCGGCAAGGCCATGAGGATCGCCGGTGCGCTCGCAGCGGTCGCGGCAGTTGCGGCGATCGCGGTATGGATTACACGTCCGGGCCTCGATGCGATCGACCGCCGCGTCGCCGACGCGATGGCCGAAAATGGCTCAGCCGATGGGTCAGGTGAAAAGGTGCCAGCGGCAAAGGGTGAAATCGAGCTGACCTGCGCGATCCAGCCCGATCGCAGCCGGATCGTCAGCGAACCGCCGACCGATATGGACTTTGCGTGGAACCCGGACGGCTGCGTGAACCACCGCACCCAATACGGATTCGCCGACGGCAAGTGGACCCGATTGTTCGTGCCCAACGAGGAAGACTCGGTGTCGGTCAACAGTTTCGACCCTAACACCCGCACATTCCGCACCGATCGATTTGCGCTGCGGCAATCGACAATGGCAGCGGCCCGCAAGGCCCGCGCAGCCTACAAGGCGCCGGCCTGCGCAAGCGAAGATGCCGCGGGACGCCTGGGCGAACTGCAATCGGGCGTGGTGGCCCTGCTGCCGACGCAAGCGAACGAGCGCCTGGTCTATTCGTGCCGCGCTAAGGAGAACTAGGCCGCCAGGGCCTCGCCGCTAAGCGTGATGCGGTGCATTTCGCGCGCGTGTCCGTGATAGTCGTTCATTGCGTAGTGCCAGGTGGTCCGGTTGTCCCAGATCGCCACTGTCCCTGGTCGCCATTCGACGCGGCCCTGCAGTTCATCGCGCATCGCGGCGGCCCACAAGCGCTGGAGCAGCGGCAGACTTTCGGCGCGCGTCCGGCCCACGATGTTGAGTGTGAAAGACGGATTTACGTAGAGCAGCCGCCGCCCGGTGCGCGGGTGGCACACCACCAGCGGATGGACCGCGCCGGTCTTGAGATCCTGGCCCCGCAGGTCACCGCCCTGATCGGTCTGCGCGTAGATACCCTCGGGTGAATAGATATGATCGGCGGTATGATAGGCCGAGAGGTCCTCGATCTCGGCCTTGGTCGCCGCATCGAGCGAATCATAAGCCTCGCCCATGTGGATGAACAGCGTGTCGCCGCCACTCGGCGGCAAGGTGCGCGCGACAAGGATCGAACCCATCGCCGGCACCTGGTCGTACGAATGATCGGTGTGCCACCCGCCGCCGATGTTGGTTTCCTGATCGGCCCGCTTGCCGACGATAGCGATCTCCGGATGTTCGCCCTCGAGCGGGAAATAGTTGTTGATGTCGATCCCGCCCCAGCGGTGGGCCAAGGCGATGTGCTGCTCGGGCGTCAGCGACTGGTCGCGCAGAACGGCAACGCCCTTGTCCCACACCAGCTCCTTCAGCAGGTCGAGCGTCGCGCCCTCGACCCTCGCCAGATCGATATCGCGAACTTCGGCGCCAACCCGTTCCGCCAGTGGAAACCATTCCATTCGCCAACTCCCCTCGCATCCGACACCGATTTACCTTACCTTGCGTCTACCGCAAAGCCTTCGGCCCCATGTCCGGTTGCATCGCAGCAAGGCCGGTGATAGGGGCGCGCCAGCCTTGCCCGGGCAGCCTTGCGGCAGCCCACTTCGCGGCGCGGCTTAAAACCGAATCCTTTCCGGACCCAGAGGACCAACGCGCGTGGATATTTCCGCCGGTATTCAGGCTAGCCTCGCAGGGCGTTACGCCTCGGCGCTGTTCGATCTCGCCAGTGAAGCGGGCACGGTCACGGCGGTCGAATCGGACCTCGAAACGCTTGGCCAGGCGCTTGCCGAATCGGCCGACCTGCGCAGCCTGACCACCAATCCCGAAATCGGGCGCGGCGCGCAGGGTGCCGCGATCGAGGCTGTCGCCGGAATGCTCGGAGTCAGCGAACTGACCAAACGCTTCCTCGGCGTGCTCGCGCAAAACCGTCGCCTGGCCCAGCTCGGCAACGTGGTCCGCGCTTTCCGCGCGATCGCTGCCGCCCAGCGCGGCGAAGTGACCGCCGAAGCGACCAGCGCCCACGCGCTGACCGACGCGCAGATCGAACAATTGAAAACGAAGCTGACGGCCCGCGAAGGCCGCACCGTCAAGCTCACCACCAAGGTGGATCCGGACCTGCTCGGCGGGCTCGTAGTCACCATCGGCTCCAAGCGGATCGACGGTTCGATCCGCACCCGTCTCAACTCCCTAGCTCAAGCCATGAAGGGCTAATCTAGTCATGGAAATTCGCGCCGCTGAAATCTCCAAGGTCATCAAGGACCAGATCGCCAATTTCGGCACCGAGGCGGAAGTCTCGGAAGTCGGCTCGGTGCTCTCGGTCGGTGACGGCATCGCCCGCATCCACGGGCTCGACAACGTCCAGGCGGGCGAGATGGTCGAATTCGCCAACGGCGTGCAGGGCATGGCGTTGAACCTTGAAGCCGATAACGTCGGCGTCGTGATCTTCGGCTCGGACAGCGAGATCAAGGAAGGCGACAACGTCAAGCGCACCGGCACGATCGTCGACGTTCCCGTCGGCAAGGGCCTGCTCGGTCGCGTGGTCGACGCGCTCGGCAACCCGATCGACGGCAAGGGCCCGATCGTTTCCGAACAGCGCATGCGGGTGGAAAAGAAAGCCCCCGGCATCATCCCGCGCCAGTCAGTCAACGAGCCGGTGCAGACCGGCCTCAAGGCGATCGACGCGCTCGTTCCCATCGGCCGCGGCCAGCGTGAGCTGATCATCGGCGACCGCCAGACCGGCAAGAGCGCGGTCGCGATCGACACTTTCATCAACCAGAAGGAAGCCAACCAGGGCACCGACGAGGACAAGAAGCTCTACTGCATCTACGTCGCCGTCGGCCAGAAGCGCTCGACCGTGGCGCAGCTGGTTCGCACGCTGGAAGAAAACGGCGCGATGGAATATTCCATTATCGTCGCCGCGACCGCTTCGGAGCCCGCGCCGCTGCAGTACCTGGCGCCCTACACCGGCTGCACGATGGGCGAATTCTTCCGCGACAACGGCATGCACGCCGTGATCGTGTATGACGATCTGTCCAAGCAGGCGGTCGCCTATCGCCAGATGTCGCTGCTGCTGCGCCGTCCTCCGGGCCGTGAAGCCTATCCGGGCGACGTGTTCTATCTCCACTCTCGTTTGCTCGAGCGTGCGGCGAAGATGAATTCGGCCAACGGTGGCGGCTCGCTCACCGCGCTGCCGATCATCGAGACCCAGGCGGGCGACGTGTCGGCCTACATCCCGACCAACGTGATCTCGATCACCGACGGGCAGATCTTCCTCGAGACCACGTTGTTCTTCCAGGGCATCCGCCCGGCGATCAACGTCGGCCTGTCGGTCAGCCGCGTCGGCGGCGCCGCGCAGACCAAGGCGATGAAGAAGGTGTCCGGCTCGATCAAGCTGGAGCTGGCGCAGTACCGCGAAATGGCTGCGTTCGCGCAGTTCGGCTCGGACCTCGACGCCTCGACCCAGAAACTGCTCAACCGCGGCGCGCGCCTGACCGAGTTGCTCAAGCAGGCGCAGTTCTCGCCGATGCCGTTCGAGGAACAGACCGTGTCGATCTTCGCCGGCACCAACGGCTATCTCGATACCGTTCCGGTCGACAAGGTGACCGACTACGAGGCCAAGATGCTGAGCTTCATGCGCAGCGATCACGCCGACGTGCTGACCGAGATTCGCGATACCCGCGCGTTCGACGACGGCACCAAGGCCAAGGTGGTCGATGCCCTGCAAGCATTCGCCAAGCAGTACGCCTGAACCTGACGAGACGAGCTAGGGAGCCGAAATGGCCTCGCTGAAGGAACTCAAGGGTCGGATCAACTCGGTCAAGTCGACCCAGAAGATCACCAAGGCCAAACAGATGGTCGCCGCCGCCAAGCTGCGCAAGGCGCAGGCCTCGGCCGAGGCCGCGCGCCCGTATGCCGAACGGCTGGGCCAGGTCATGGCCTCGCTCGCCAGCAAAGTCGCGGGCCACGAAGGCGCGCCCAAGCTGTTCAGCGGCACCGGCAAGGACCAGCGTCACCTGCTGGTCGTCGCCAACTCCGACAAGGGACTTGCGGGCGCGTTCAATTCGAACATCGTCCGCGCTGCGCTCGCGCAAGCGAGGGAACTGAAGGCGCAAGGCAAGGACGTCGATTTCTACCTCGTCGGCCGCAAGGGACGCGCGCCGATCCGGCGCATGTACCCAAGCAACATCGCCCAGATGTTCGACACCACCGATGTGCGTGAGCCCGGCTATGCCGAAGCGGAGCGGATCGTGGCCGAACTGATGGAGATGTACGACGCCGGCAAGTTCGACGTCGCGCACCTGTTCTTCTCCAAGTTCAAGTCGGCGCTGACGCAGGAACCGACCCGGCTGCAGATCATCCCGGTCCCGGCGACCGAGGCCGCAGCCACCAGCCAGGCGGCGGTCGAGTACGAGCCCGACGAGGAGGAAATCCTCGCCGAATTGCTTCCGCGCTACCTCAAGACCCAGGTCTTCGGCGCGTTGCTCGAAAACATGGCGAGCGAACAAGGCGCCTCGATGACCGCGATGGACAACGCCACTCGCAACGCCGGCGAACTGATCAACAAGCTGACCATCCAGTACAACCGCAGCCGCCAGGCCGCGATTACCACCGAATTGATCGAGATCATCGCCGGCGCGGAAGCGCTGTGAGCCAAGGAATGACCACGTTGACCCGTATCGCCGTACTTTCGTTGATGGCCCCGATCGCGCTGCTCGCCGGCTGCAACGGGGAGCCTGCGCCTGCTCCGACCGAGACGCCCGCGGCGGTACCGACGTCGGCCAAGCCATCGTTGCCCGCGCCCGATGCGAAGATTTTCGCCGATGCTTTCGCCAAGGCCTGCCCCAAGGCGCCCAAGATCAGCGTTTCGTCGTGCAAATCGGGCGGCATGGGCTCGCCTGACTTCATCTGCCAGTACGGCCTCGGCGACGACGAATATATGCGCCAGAGCCTGACGCTGACCGCCCAGAACGGCGAATGGACGGTCAAGGACGCCGACACCGTCTGCGCCGAAGCCGCCAAGTAATATTGCAGCGCCGCGCCGCGCACCGAACGACCACACCCAAGGAAACCGACATGGCCACCGCCCCCGTTCTCAACCAGACCACCCCCAACAAGGCATCTGGCGGTACGATCGCCCAGGTGATCGGCGCCGTCGTCGACGTCGCTTTCGAAGGCGAGTTGCCGGCGATCCTGACCGCGCTGGAAACCGACAACAACGGCAACAAGCTCGTGCTCGAGGTTGCCCAGCACCTGGGCGAGAACACCGTCCGCACGATCGCGATGGACGCCACCGAGGGCCTTACCCGCGGCCAGTCGGTCAGCAACACCGGCCAGCAGATCTCGGTCCCGGTTGGCCCCGCCACTCTTGGCCGGATCGTCAACGTCATCGGTGAGCCGATCGACGAGCGCGGCCCGGTCAACGCCGAAAAGCGCAACCCGATTCACGCCCCCGCCCCGCTGTTCGTCGATCAGTCGACCGAGAGCGCGATCCTGGTGACGGGCATCAAGGTGATCGACCTGCTCGCGCCTTACGCGCGCGGTGGCAAGATCGGCCTGTTCGGCGGCGCCGGCGTCGGCAAGACCGTGCTGATCCAGGAACTGATCAACAACATCGCCAAGGGCCACGGCGGCGTGTCCGTGTTCGCCGGCGTCGGTGAGCGTACCCGCGAAGGCAACGATCTCTACCACGAATTCCTCGACGCGGGCGTCATCGCCAAGGACGCCGATGGCAACGCCATCAGCGAAGGCAGCAAGGTCGCGCTGGTGTTCGGCCAGATGAACGAGCCTCCGGGCGCCCGCGCGCGGGTTGCGCTGTCGGGCCTGACGATGGCCGAATACTTCCGTGATGAAGAAGGCCAGGACGTGCTGTTCTTCGTCGACAACATCTTCCGCTTCACCCAGGCGGGGTCGGAAGTGTCGGCGCTGCTCGGCCGCATTCCGTCGGCGGTGGGCTATCAGCCCACCCTGTCGACCGACATGGGCAACCTGCAGGAACGCATTACCTCGACCACCAAGGGATCGATCACCTCGGTCCAGGCGATCTACGTGCCGGCGGACGATCTGACCGACCCGGCCCCCGCCACCTCGTTCGCCCACTTGGACGCGACCACCACGCTCAACCGCGCGATTTCGGAGCTGGGCATCTATCCGGCGGTCGATCCGCTCGATTCGACCAGCCGCGTGCTCGAACCGCGGGTCGTCGGCGAGGAGCATTACACCACCGCACGCCGCGTCCAGGAAGTGCTGCAGAAGTACAAGAGCCTGCAGGACATCATCGCCATTCTCGGCATGGACGAGCTGAGCGAAGAGGATAAGCTGACGGTTCAGCGCGCCCGCAAGATCCAGAAGTTCCTCAGCCAGCCGTTCCACGTCGCCGAGGTGTTCACCAGCATCCCGGGCAAGTTCGTGCAGATCGAGGACACCGTGAAATCGTTCAAGGCGGTGGTCGACGGCGAATACGATCACCTTCCCGAAAACGCCTTCTACATGGTCGGCGGGATCGACGAAGCGGTCGAGAAGGCCAAGAAGATGGCCGACGAGGCCTAAATGGCACTGCACTTTGAACTCGTGACGCCGGCCAAGCTGGTCCGTTCGGAAGACGTCTACATGGTGGTCGTCCCGGGCACCGAGGGCGATTTTGGCGTCCTGGAAGGTCACGCGCCGGTGATGAGCACCGTCCGCGACGGCGCGATCCAGGTCTATCGCACCGAAGGCGCGGCGCCGGAGAACGTCGAAGTGCGCGGCGGCTTCGCCGAAGTCGGCGAAAACGGTCTGACGGTGCTGGCCGAGCACGTCGAGGGCTGACCATTTCCAGGTTCTTCGAAAGCGCGCGCACGCAGCTGTGGCTGCGGCGCGCGTTTTTCGTTGCAGCGGCCTATGCCTTCGTGATGGCCCTGGTGCCACATCCGCCGAAGTTTCCCGGCGAACCGGGTGACAAGATTCAGCACATGATCGCGTTCTTCACGCTCGGATCGCTCGCGGCGGCAGGATGGCGCAACCGGCGCCTCGTGACGTTATTTGCCTGGCTGGCGGGCTTTGGCGCGGCGATCGAGCTGTTCCAGGCGATTCCCGCGCTCCACCGCGATTCCGATGTGCTCGACTGGCTGGCCGATATGGCCGCTGCAGCCGTCGCTCTGGCGCTGGTGCGGCTGGTCGTCTCGCGCGGCAAGCTCGGTTCAGCGCGGGACGACAACGGCTCGGATGCTTAACCTCGTGTAAGCCATTTTCCGAAAGTCCGAATTAACTCTGCCCGCCCAATCCTGGTTTCGAGGGGGCGAAGGAGATAATTCAATGGCCTACGCCTATGACAGCACCGTTTCCGAAGCGATCAAGCGCGCGGGGCTGCCCAAGTCGCACCGCGTGCACTGGTCGCAGCAACGCAAAGCTGAAGTCGTTCGCGCTGTGCGCGACAAGCTGATCACGTTCGACGAAGCGCGCTGGCGCTATCTGCTCAGCCGCAGCGAATACCGCGAATGGGAAGAAAAAGTGGACCAGGAACAGGCGCGCGAGATCGCCTGACCGGTCCCGGTGCCGCCGTCTGCTGGCGGCGGCGCTACCATTTCCGCTCAGACGAGGAACGCGGGATCGATGACCGCGCGCACGGCGTCCCATTCGGGCACCGCTTCGCGCGTCATCGGTATCATCGCCCGGCGACCATCGCCCAGCGCGATCTCGAGCACGTCGCCCGCGCCGTAATTCTCGATTCCGGCGATCGTGCCGATCGCCTCGCCGGCGGGGTCAAACACCGCCAGGCCGAGCAGGTCGGCGTAATAATATTCGTCATCGCCCAGCGCCGGCATCGCCGACCGGTCGACGGTCAGCACGGTGCCGCGCAGGCGTTCGGCAGCGGTGCGGTCAGTGACTTCGGCGAAGCGCGCCACCGCCCCGCCCTTGTTGTCGCTGCGGATCTTCTGCAGCGTCAGCGCGCCGTCGTTGAAGGTTGCGTAGCGCTTGAGCGCATCGACCCCTTCGCCGAACAGCTTGAGACGAACCTCGCCCGTCACACCGTGCGCGCCGCTGACGGCGGCCAGAGTGACGGGCTGGTCCATGGGCGCGATCAGGCCTCGGTCTTGTCTTCGCCGGCCTTGTCTTCGGCGGCGGGCTCTTCGGCCGCAGCCTCAGCGGCCGGGGCCTCGTCGGCAGGGGCCTCGTCAGCGGGGGCTTCGCTCGCAGGCGCTTCCTCGGCAACCGGCGCTTCTTCGGCCACGGCTTCAGCAGCAGGCGCTTCAGCGGCAGCAGGCTCTTCGGCCGGCGCTTCGGCAGCAGTCTCTTGCGCCGGAGCGGCCTCTTCAGCGGGAGCAGCTTCCTCGGCGGCAGGCGCCTCTACTTCCGGCTCGGGAGCGGGAGCGGCGGCTGCAGCGGCAGCGGCTTCCTCGGCGGCAGCGGCCTTGGCGGCGCGCTCTTCCACGCGTTCCTTGGCGTTCTCGCCCGGCTCGCCCTTCTTGGGGTTGTTGCGCGCGGCGCGCTCACGAACGCCGGCGGCGTCGAGGAAGCGGGCGACGCGGTCCGAAGGCTGCGCGCCGACCGACAGCCAATGCTTGGCACGGTCGCCATCGAGCTTGACGCGGTTTTCATCATCCTTGGCGAGCAGCGGGTTGTAGGTGCCGATCTGCTCGAGATACTTGCCGTCGCGCGCCGAGCGGCTGTCGGCCACCACGATGCGATAGTACGGACGCTTCTTCGCACCGCCGCGCGAAAGCCGGATTGCAATTGCCATTGTGTCTTACCTTTCCAATCTAAATTACGAAAATTACTTCTTTTTCATCAAATCTGCGAGGTTGGCCGGCATTGCGCCACCGCCCAGGCCCGGGAGCGCGGGAGGAGCCGAACCGCCTCCACCACCCATGCCGCCCATGCCGCCCATGCCGCCCATGCCGCCCTTCCCGAACGCCGCGGCCAGGCCCTTGAAGCCGCCCATCTTGCGAATCTGCTTCATCGCGCGGGCCATTTCCTGGTGCATCTTGAGCAGCTTGTTGACGTCCTGCACATCGGTGCCGGATCCCGCCGCAACCCGCTTCTTGCGCTTGGCGTTGAGCAGTTCGGGTCGCGCGCGCTCCGGCGCGGTCATCGATCCGATGATCGCGTCCATGTGGACCAGCACTTTGTCGTCGACGCCCGACTGGGCCATCGCCGCCTTGGCCTTCTTCATGCCCGGCATCATGCCCGCGAGCATCCCCAGCCCACCCATGTTCTGCATCTGCTTCAATTGCATGCGCAGGTCGTTGAGGTCGAACTGGCCTTTCGCCATGCGCCGGGCGAGCAGTTCGGCGTCTTCTTCCTTGATCGTCTGCGCGGCGCGCTCGACCAGGCTGACGACGTCACCCATGCCCAGGATGCGATCGGCCACGCGGCCCGGGTGGAACGCTTCGAGCGCGTCGAGCTTCTCGCCGGTGCCGGCAAACTTGATCGGCTTGCCGGTCACGTGACGCATGCTCAGCGCGGCGCCGCCGCGTGCATCGCCGTCCATCCGGGTCAGGATCACACCGGTAAGCGGCACTTCGCCCGAGAACGACTGGGCCACATTGACCGCGTCCTGGCCGGTCAGCGCGTCGACCACCAGCAGCACTTCAGTCGGCGCCGAGACGCTGGCGACCGCCTTCATCTCGTCCATCAGCGCCTGATCGACGTGGAGCCGGCCGGCGGTGTCAAGCAGCAGCACGTCGATCGCCTGCAGCCGCGCCGATTCGAGCGCGCGGCGGGCGATGTCGACCGGCTGCTGGCCCTGGACGATCGGCAGCGTGGCGACGTCCACCTGCGTGCCCAGCACCGCAAGCTGTTCCTGCGCCGCGGGCCGCGCGACGTCGAGCGACGCCATCAGCGCCTTCTTGCCGTGCTTCTCGCGGATATACTTTGCCAGCTTGGCGGTCGTGGTGGTCTTGCCCGAACCCTGCAGGCCGACCATCATCACCACGACCGGCGGCCGGGCGTTGAGGTTGAGATCCTCGGCAACCGCCCCGTCTCCACCGCCGAGCATCTCGACCAGCTCGTCGTGGACGATCTTGACGACCTGCTGGCCCGGCGTGACCGAGCGCAGCACGTCCTGCCCGACGGCCTTTTCGGTGACCGCGTCGATGAAACGCCGGGCCACCGGCAACGCGACGTCGGCCTCGAGCAGCGCGACGCGCACTTCGCGCATCGCTTCGCGCACTTCGGCCTCGTTCAGCGCCCCGCGACCGCGCAGGCGGTCGAACACGGTACCGAGCCGATCGGACAGGTTGTCAAACATGCGCCTGTGCCCTTCAAAAACCGAAAACGCCGGCGGACGAAACCTCGTCAGCCAGCGTGCGGGAACATCCCGACTTTGTCTGTCCACCCGCAAACGGCGGGATCGTAGTGGCAATGGTGGAGCCTAGCGGGATCGAACCGCTGACCTCCTGCATGCCATGCAGGCGCTCTCCCAGCTGAGCTAAGGCCCCGTTCCATTGCTGGATTCCGGCCCTGGGAGGCCGGCGACACCGCTTCAAGCGGCAGGTCGCGCCCTTTATGGAGGCGACCCGCGCTTGGCAAGCGTCAATTAGCTATCGTCGGCGTCGTCGTCGCCGCCGGTCGCGACGCCGAGATCGTCGTCGCCGCCAAGATCGACGTCGTTGTCGGGCGAATCCTCGTCGTCGTCGACGTCGATATCTTCCAGATCATCGCCGCCAAGATCGGAATCGGCCTCGGCTTCCTTCTTCTTCTCTTCCTCGAACGGGATCGGCTGCTTGGACTTCAGCACCGGTTCGGGAGACCACTGTTCACCGCATTCGATGCAGGTGACGGGATCGTCCTTGCCCAGATCGTAGAAGCGCTCACCGCACTTGGGGCACTGGCGCTTTGCGCCCCACTCAGGCTTGACCATTGCAATTCCTCGAAGCTGCCTGCCCGGATCGGACAGAGCGGAAATATGGGAGACTTGATGGGTAACCGGCGCACCGGAATCAAGAGCGGGCGCGCCTTGCCATAGCCCACCCCCGCTGTCAAAAGCCGCGCGCCCAGAGCATCTATGACAGCCCCATCCGACAGCCCCCTTGCCCGCCGCTTCTCGCCCGCGGGCCCCTTGCGCGGGACGCTGCGCGTGCCCGGCGACAAATCGATCAGCCACCGCGCGGTGATGCTCGGCGCGCTGGCGGTGGGACAAACGCGGGTGACCGGGCTACTCGAAGGCGAGGACGTCATGGCCACCGCGGGTGCGATGCGCGCGATGGGCGCCACGGTCGACAAGGCGGGCGACGAATGGCGCATCCACGGCATGGGGGTCGGCGGCCTGCTGCAGCCTGCCACCGCGCTCGAGATGGGCAATTCGGGCACGTCCACCCGCCTGCTCATGGGCCTGCTCGCAAGCCACGCGGTCACCGCCGCGTTCACCGGTGACGCCAGCCTGTCGCGCCGCCCGATGGGCCGGGTGATCGAACCATTGAGCCGCATCGGCGCCAGCTTCACCCCCAGCCCCGGCGGCACGCTCCCCCTGATGATGACAGGTGCCAGCGTGCCGGTGCCGATCGAATACCGCCTTCCGGTTGCCAGCGCGCAAGTGAAGAGCGCGGTTCTGCTGGCCGCGCTCAACACCGCCGGGATCACCACCGTGATCGAGCCGGTCGCGACGCGCGATCACTCCGAGCGCATGCTTCGCGGGTTCGGCGCGGACCTCGAAGTCGAGGAACTGGGCGGCGAGCGTGTCATCCGCGTGCGCGGCGAGGCCGACCTGAACCCGCAGACGATCGACGTGCCCGGCGACCCGAGCTCGGCGGCGTTCTTCATCGTCGCCGCCACGCTGGTCGAAGGCAGCGATCTGACAGTCGAGAACGTCGGCCTCAATCCCACTCGCGCAGGGCTGATCGGTGTGTTGCGCCAGATGGGCGCGAGCATCGAGGAACTGAACCTGCGCGAAGTGGGCGGCGAGCCGGTCGCCGACTTGCGCGTGCGGCACGCCCAGCTCACCGGCATCGATGTCGATCCGGCGATCGCGCCCAGCATGATCGACGAATTCCCCATCCTGTTCGTCGCCGCCGCGCTGGCCCGGGGCCGTACCGTAACGCGCGGGCTCGACGAGTTGCGGGTCAAGGAGAGCGATCGCCTCGCCGCGATGGCCGCCGCGCTCACCGCCGCCGGCGCGCAGGTTGAGGAGACACCGGACGGGCTGATCATCGAGGGCACCTGCGGAGAACCGTTGCGCGGGACGGCGAACGCCCGCATCCTGACTCACCTGGACCACCGCATCGCCATGAGCATGGCGGTCGCCGGATTGGCATCCACCAGCGGCATCGAGATCGACGACACGCGGCCGATCGCCACCAGTTTCCCCAATTTCATGGCGCTTCTCGAAGCCCACGCGAAAGTCTGACATGAGCTTTATCTCACCGTTCGCCGCCGACCTGATCGGCTTTGCCGGCAGCGCCTGCATCATCGCGGCGTTTGCCTACAGCAACTTGAGCGCGGCGATGAACCTGCTGCTGTTCAACCTTGTCAATTTCGTCGGCGCGGCGTTGCTGACCGTCTCGCTGACGGTCAATTTCAATCTGCCGACGATGGTGCTCGAGATCATCTGGATGGCGATCGCGCTAATGGGGATCGCCAAGGCGCTGCGGCAGCGGGCCGCCGCCCGGTGATCATCGCCGTCGATGGACCCACCGCCTCGGGCAAGGGCACCATCGCCCGCGCGCTGGCAGAGCATTACGGCCTGCCGCATCTCGATACCGGCCTGCTCTATCGCGCGGTTGGGCGACAGGTTTTCCTCGACGGCGGCGACCCCGACGACGGCGGCGATGCGCTGGCCGCGACCAGCTTTCCCGATGGCCTGCTGCTCGATCCGCACTTGCGCAGCGAAGACACCGGCAGCCTGGCCAGTCGCGTCTCGGTCCACCCGTCGGTGCGCCAGGCGCTTTACGAACGCCAGCGCGCCTTTGCCACGCAAGCCGGCGGCGCAGTGCTCGACGGGCGCGACATCGGAACCGTCATCGCTCCCGACGCGCAAGTGAAGCTGTTCGTCACCGCCAGCGTCGATGCCCGTGCCGAACGGCGGTGGAAGGAAATGCGCGAGAGCGGCCGCGACGTGACGCTGGCCGATATCGCCGCGGACATCCGCCGCCGCGACGAGCGCGATTCCAATCGTCGGGACGCACCGCTGCGGGTGGCGGAGGGCGCGTTTGTGATCGACAATTCGGCGATGAGCAAAGCGCAGGCCATCGCCGCGGCGATCGAGGCGGTCGAGGCGGCGCTGGCGGGCGGGTGAAACCGTTTTCCTACACGCACCCCGCACTCCATACGCCGTGCGATGCGTACCCAGCTCCTGTATCCGTTTCGATTGCGGCTCGTGGCCCTCGCTCGCATCGAAAACGGAAGTTCACACCTGGGACGCTCCCTCTGCGCAGATCATCGAGGGCAAACGGCGCTGGAAGAAGTTTTTGAAAGACCCCCGGTCGGTGGCCCACCGCGCCGCTTGTTCTTGCCTTTCGCCGGCGTTTGCACTAGTGGCGCGCCCGTCCCGACAGCTTCGCTCGACAGGACCTTCGCACGGCATGGGGCTGCGCGAAGAAACGGCCCTCTTGCCCCGTACGGCCCGCAATGGTGCGGGCAGACGGTGAAAGACCCCGGTAAAACCGGCGGCCGGTAGCAAACGTGAACAGGATACCAGTCTAGATGGCTTCAACCGCCACCCCCACTCGCGCCGATTTCGAGGCGCTTCTCAACGAACAGCTCGGCGGCGCCGGCGAAGACGGCTTCGAAGGCCGCGTCGTCAAGGGCACCGTGACCGCGATCGAAAACGGCATGGCCGTGATCGACGTGGGCCTGAAGAGCGAAGGGCGCGTCGCGCTCAAGGAATTTTCCCGCGGTGAAGGCGAAGGTGGCGACCACGGCCTGACCGTCGGCAGCGAAGTCGAAGTGTTCGTCGACCGGGTCGAGAACAGCGACGGCGAAGCGATGCTCAGCCGCGACCGCGCCCGCCGCGAAGCCGCGTGGGACAAGCTCGAAAGCGAATTCGGCGAAGGCAAGCGCGTCGACGGCCGCATCTTCGGCCGGGTCAAGGGCGGCTTCACCGTCGACCTCGACGGCGCCGTGGCGTTCCTCCCCGGCAGCCAGGTCGATATCCGCCCGGTGCGTGACGTCGGCCCGCTGATGGACATGCCGCAGCCGTTCCAGATCCTGAAGATGGATCGCCGCCGCGGCAACATCGTCGTCAGCCGCCGCGCGGTGCTTGAAGAAACCCGCGCCGAACAGCGCAGCGAACTGATCGACAAGCTGACCGAAGGCCAGATCATGGACGGCGTGGTCAAGAACATCACCGACTACGGTGCGTTCGTCGACCTCGGCGGCATCGATGGCCTGCTCCACGTCACCGACATGAGCTACAAGCGGGTCAACCACCCGTCCGAAGTGATCAACATCGGCGACACGGTGACGGTGCAGATCGTCCGCATCAATCCCGATACCCAGCGCATCAGCCTGGGCATGAAGCAGCTCGAAAGCGATCCGTGGGATGGCGTTGCGGCGAAGTACCCGGTCGGCATGAAGATGTCGGGCGTGGTCACCAACATCACCGAATACGGTGCGTTCGTCGAAATCGAACCGGGCATCGAAGGCCTGGTCCACGTTTCGGAGATGAGCTGGACCAAGAAGAACGTCCACCCCGGCAAGATCGTCTCGACTTCGCAGGAAGTCGAAGTGGTGGTGCTCGAGGTCGACAGCGACAAGCGCCGCATCAGCCTCGGCCTCAAGCAGGCTCACGGCAACCCGTGGGACGATTTCGCCGACAAGTATCCGGTCGGCTCGATCGTCGAGGGCGAAGTCAAGAACGCCACCGAGTTCGGCCTGTTCATCGGCCTGCCCGGCGACGTCGACGGCATGGTCCACATGTCGGACATCGCCTGGGGCATCTCGGGCGAGGACGCGCTGGCGCTTCACCGCAAGGGTGAAGAGGTCAAGGCGGTCGTGCTCGACGTCGACGTCGAGAAGGAGCGCATCAGCCTCGGCATGAAGCAGCTCGAAAAGGGTGCGCCTGCTGCCGGCGGCGTGTCGGCTTCGGGCGGCGGTGCGGGCGGCGTCAAGAAGAACGACGTGGTCACCGTCACCGTGCTCGAAGTGCGCGACGGCGGCCTCGAAGTGCAGGTTGGCGAAGACGGCGCGACCGGCTTCATCAAGCGCAGCGACCTTGGCCGCGACCGCGACGAGCAGCGCCCCGACCGCTTCCAGGTCGGCGCCAAGCTCGATGCGATGGTGATCGGCTTCGATCGTTCGAAGAAGCCCAACTTCTCGGTCAAGGCACGCCAGATCGCCGAAGAGAAGCAGGCCGTCGAACAGTACGGTTCGTCGGACTCGGGTGCGTCGCTCGGCGACATCCTCGGCGAAGCGCTGAAGCAGAAGGGCTAAGCCCACACCCTCGTAGTCCCGGCTTTCGCTGGGATGCCGGAATAGAGAAAGGCCCGCCCGCTCGGTTGAGCAGGCGGGCCTTTCCTACATGGGCGGGAATGCCTAGGTAGGGTCCATGCTCGAAATCCACCAGTTCGCCTGCCTGTCCGACAACTACGGTTTCCTGGTCCACGACCCGGTAAGCGAAGAAACCACCTGCATCGATACTCCCGATGCCGACGCCTATTTGCGCGAGGCGGCCAGCAAGGGCTGGCAAATCACCCAGATCTGGAACACCCACTGGCATCCCGATCACGCCGGCGGCAACGCGGCCATCAAGGCCGCGACCGGATGCACGATCGTTGCCCCGTCCGAAGTTGAAAAGATCGCGCCGATCGACCGCGTGATCGCAGACGGCGACACCGTGATGTTGGGCGAGCACGAAGCGATCGTGTTCGACGTGGGCGGCCACACCAATGGACACATCGCCTATCACCTGCCGCAGGACCGGATCGCATTCGTGGGCGACAGCGTGTTCGCGTTGGGCTGCGGACGGATGTTCGAGGGCACGGCCGACCAGTTCTGGGCCAGCCTCGAACGGATCAAGGCGTTACCGCCCGAAACGATGCTCTATTGCGCGCACGAGTACACGCAAGGCAACGCCCGGTTCGCGCTCCACGCCGATCCAGACAATGTCGAGCTGCAGCTCTACGCTCGGGAGATCGACGATCGGCGCGCGCGGCACGAGCCGACAGTGCCAACCAAGCTCGAGCGCGAACTGCTGACCAATCCTTTTCTGCGTGCCGACCACAAAGGGTTGCGCGATCGTTGGGGCGGCACGGCCCCACACGAAACGTTTGCGGCGCTGCGGGCGGCCAAGGACAACTTCTAACCGATGCCGATCGGGGGGTACCACGCGCACCTCTACTTCGACGCGGGCGAGGTCGACCAGGCGCGCAGCGTTGCGGCAGCCGCGCAAGCCGAGATCGGTTGCCCGGTCGGGCATTTCCACACCGCGCCGGTCGGCCCGCATCCGCGTGGGTCGGTGCAGCTCTCGCTGCGCCCCGAGCAATTCGCGCAGTTCGCTGCCTGGGCCTCCGAGGGGCGCGACGGCCTGACTGTTTTCGCGCACGGGCTGAGCGGAGACGATCTCGCCGATCACACCCGTTACGTGATCTGGTTCGGCAATTCGGAGCCGCTCGACCTGTCGATCTTCGGCTGATGCAGGCACTGCGGGTCGACGCGTTGTCCGGCGACCTTTCGGGTGTCTCGCTAAGCGACATACCTGATCCCAAGCGCGGCGCAGGCGAAGCTCTCGTCCGGGTGCATGCCGCATCGCTCAATTTCCCCGACCTGCTGATGACCAGCGGCGGCTACCAGTTCAAACCGGAGCTGCCGTTTACCGCCGGAATGGAGCTGGCGGGCGAGGTGCTCGAAGTGGATGCCGGAAGCGGATTCACACCGGGCGACAGGGTCATGGGCGGATCAAAGACGGGCGCCTTTGCCGAACTGGCCTCTGTTCCCGTTCGCTCGCTGCGCCTCGTGCCGCCGGCGATGGATTATGGCTCGGCTGCGGCGCTGGGCGCGGCTTACACCACCGCCTATACCGCGCTTGTGGAGCTCGGAGGGTTGCAGGCCGGTCAATGGATCCTGGTCCACGGTGCCAGCGGCGGAGTGGGCCTTGCAGCTTGCGATCTCGCCCGCGCGCTAGGCGCCAGAGTGATCGCCGCCACCCACGATCCGGCCAAGGCCGATCGCATCAGGGCAGCGGTCCGGCCCGAAGCGGTCATCGCCAACCACGGCCGGTTCCGCGAGCAGGTCGCGGAGCTGACCGGCGGTGCGCTGTGCGACCTCGTCTACGATCCGGTCGGCGGCGACGTGTTCGATGAAAGCACTCGCTGCGTCGCCTTCGGCGGGAAGCTGCTGGTGGTCGGCTTCGTCGCCGGACGCATTCCGGAGATCGCGGTCAACATTCCGCTGATCAAGGGGTTTTCTATCGTCGGGGTTCGCGCGGGCGAATATGCCCGGCGCTTCCCCGATCGCGGCGCGAAAATCGCAGCCGAGGTGGCGCAGTTGGCGAATGGGGGCGCGATCTGCCCGACGATCGACCGCGTCCTGCCGTTAAGCGCTTGGCGCGAAGGGTTCGACGCCATGACGTCGGGCGCGTTGGTCGGCAAAGTCGTGTTTCAGCCGGGATAGGGTTTGGCCTTGAGCAGACCGGCCAGGTGCGCGGCGTTGCTCGCGGTCATCTTGGCGGTCTCGGTCACTTTTTTAGGAGTGCTCTTCAAGTCCTTGAAGTCGGTCGAATGCATCGCTTCTCCCACCCAATAGCAGGCGGCGACCGCGGGAATCGTCCATCCGGTGTCGTTGAGGCTCTGGAAAAGCTGGGAAGAAGACCAGTGCGCCCCGTCTTCGTTGCCCACGATCGCGGCCACCGCGACTTTCGAATAGCTCGGCATCCGTCCCTGGTCGTCGGTCTCGGAGAGGAACGCATCCATCCGCTCGAGCACACGCTTCGCGATCGAGCCAATCTGGCCCATCCAGATCGGTCCACCGAAGATCAGGATGTCGTGGCTGAGAATCTTCTCGCGCAATTTCGGCCAGTCATCGCCCTCGCCCTCGTCCGAGGTCACGCCGGGGAGAACATTGTAATCGGCGATCCGCAGCCGCTCGCCGATCTCAACGCCTGCATCCTTGAAGTGCTTGCCGAGCACATCCAGCATGGCGTCGGTGGAGCTTGCCTCGCCGCCGCTTTTCTTCAGGGTGCAATTGATCTCGATCGCGCTGACAGTCACTTCGTTACTCCGGGTTGCTTGACCGGAGAAGCGCCTGAACCGGCGTCAACGTTCCGAAAATGTCAGATCGCGGAGATGATTTCGTCGGCCAGCTTGCGATCGGCGTCCTCGCCGTGCTTGTCGGCGATCAACTGGCGCGCGGCGGTCGTCGCGGCGTTGGCGGCCTTGCTGCGAAGATCGGCGACTGCATCACGTTCGGCAGCAGCGATCTTCTCGGCGGCGGACGCCTTGTGACGCTCGATCATTGCCGCCGCATCGGCCTTGGCCTTGTCGACGATTTCAGCGGCGTTGCGTTCGGCCGATGCGCGCATCGCCTCGATATCGCTCTCAGCCGCCGCGGCCTTGCGAACATATTCGTCGCGCAAGGCTTCCGCCTCGGCACGCAGGGTCTTGGCCTCGTCAAGTTGCTGGCGAATTCCGGCGATCCGCTGATCGAGCATGGCCGCGATGATGCGGGGCACTCCGGCCCACAGCATGATCAGGATGACGACGATCATGGCGAGCGCGACGTAGCCGCCGGGAGCGATGCCGAACGCGGTCGGCTCGGCGCTTTCGTGCGCAGCTGCAGCGAGGAGATCAAGCACGGCTCATGGCTCCTGCAACGGCCTTGCGGGCGGCGGCTTCGGTGACACTGGCACCGGTCAGCTTGGCGACGATTTCGCGCGCCGCCTCGGCGGCGACCCCTTCAATCTCGCCCAGCGCGCTGGTGCGCGCCGCTTCCAGCGACGCTTCGGCAGCGGCGGTCTTGACGGACAGCTCGGCGTTGGCCTTGGCGATGCGCTTGTCGGCGTCGGCGCCGGCCTTCGCCTTGGCCTTGGCAGCCTGGGTGGCGGCCTCGGCGTGGACGGCATTGACCTTGGCCCGCCAGCCTTCCTCGGCCGCGTCGGCTTCGGCGCGCAGGCGCTCGGCCTCGGCGAGGTCTTTCGCGATCTGTGCATCGCGCGCGTCGACGGTCTCCTCCACCTTGGGCACGATTCCGCGACCGGCGATGAAGTAGATCGCGCCCAGCGTCAGCAGCAGCCAGAACCACTGCGACTGGTAGACGAGAGCGAGCTGAGCAAGCTGTGGCATGATTGCGCCTTTACACGAAGAACCGGTCGGGGGCGCCCGGCAGCGTCATGCCGCCGGGCCTGTCCGATCAGCGCGCGTAGAGGATGATCATCGCAACGGCGAACGCCATCAGGCCGAGCAGCTCGGCGGCGGCGAAGCCGATGTACAGGGTCGCGGTCTGGCCACCGGCGGCAGCCGGATTGCGCAGCGCGCCCTGCAGGAACGAACCGAACACGAAGCCCACGCCGGCAGCGGCAGCGCCGACGCCGATGGCCGCGATACCGGCACCGATAACCTGAGCAGAAGCGAGTTCCATTGTCTTAACTCCGATTGGTAATTGCTTGAAAGATCAGTGAAGATTGACAGCGTCGTTGATGTACAACGCCGTCAGGAGAGCAAACACGAATGCCTGAATCGCGCCGACCAGCAGCTCGAGAGCAGACACAAACGCGACGAACACAAAGCAAAGCGCTGCGATCGCCCCGCCTCCGAAGGTGCCCGCGTTGAGGCCCTGGACTACGAAGTTGCCAAACACCTCGAGCAGGATGTGGCCGGCGAACATGGCCACGAACGGTCGCAGGCCGAGGCTGAACGGACGCACCATGAACGAGATGAACTCGATCGGGGCGATCAACAGCTTGAGAACGAAGGGGGTGCCCTTGGGCACGAACAGGCTGAAAAAATGCAGGCCGTGCTTCCAGAACCCTACGCCCAACACGATCGCAAACGAGATCAGGCTCATCACACCGGTAACGGTGAACTGGCTGGTGACAGTGAACGGGTGCGCGCCGGGAATGATTCCGAACGGCATGGCGCCGATCCAGTTGGCCGCGAGGATGAATACGAACGCGGTGAACACCCAAGGCAGGTACTTGCGGCCTTCGGGTCCGATATTGGCGCGGGTGATGTTGTCGAGGAAGCCGGTCAGCAATTCGACCGAAGCCTGCCACCGACCCGGCACGAGCGCGCGCTTGGTGCCTCCCCACATGAACACCAGGATCACCGCGAGGACGATAAGCATCCACAGCGCCGAGTTGGTGAACGCGAATGGCGATGCGACCAGATCACCGCCCCCGACGGGCGCGATCTGGAACTGGTGCATCGGGTCGATCTTGGCGGGAGCGGCCACTTGTTCTTCCAGCTAAATCGGGCGCCTAACCGGCGCGGTTCTTGTTGATCTGCACGACGTGCAGGCACGCCCCGGCGAATGCGAGGAACATCAGGCCGATGGTGATCCACGGGCGCGTATCGAACAGGCCGTCGAGCACCCAACCGATGACGACGCCGCCGATCGGATAGCCGAGCATGGTCGAAGCAATCTGGATTCCGGCCCCACGACCGTCGCGCATGGGCGCATGATCCTTGGCCAGCCGCTCGTCCTCGGTGTGACGCGCGCTCGCGATCCGCTGCTCGAGCGAATCGAGCTTCGGATCTTCACCAACAGGTGCGTTTTCGGGTTCGTTCGCCACGAAGAGCGTCAGCCTCGCACAGGGTCAAAGGGAAGCGCAGCCGGACGAGCCGACCGCAGACGCGCCGCCATTAGGGGGGGGCTAGCCCCGAGTCAACCGGGCCAGGTGGTCAGACCGCAGCGCCAGAGCCTGCCCGGGCTACTGGCCAGCCGGACAGCGGCTGTCGCGCATCGGTGCGGCGCTGGTACGAGTCTGCCAGCTGCCATCGGGGGCCTGGTATTTTTCGCCCGGCTGGGTGCGGGAAATCGCGATGCAGCCTGCGGTCAGCGCGTATTCCTCCAGCGTAACCGCCGGCTTGGCCGCCTGCGCACGCTGCGAATAGAGCGCACGTCGCTTGATATTGATATCGCTGACAATGCGCTGGATATCGGCATTCCCAGCCCCGACGACGCCGAGATAGCCGTCCATCTTCTCGCCCACCTGGCCCGCGCTGCGTGCGGATTCGTAGGCGGGATCACGCTGGGCCAGCACCGGCGCGGCGACCATGCCGATGGCGAGTGCCATGGCGGTAGCGATTGTCGAGACCCTGTTCATCAGAAGATGTCCTCGTTTTCCTTGATCGTGTTGTCCGCATCGGCGGCCAATCGATAGATTACTTCCTGCCGGATGTTGACGTTGAGCTCGATCACGATGGGCTTGTCGGGCGCGGTCACATTCACGCACCCCCCCAACGCGGCCGAAGCCAAAGCCGCCAGCGGCAAGACCCTTGTCCATCGGATGGTGCGGATATCCCCGTTCATGGCGGGAAGTGTCGCAATCCTGGGGGCGCGGGTCAATTCGTAGCGGATCATGGCTGTTTCTCGCTTTCCGAGGTCTGAACAGGCGGTTGGTCGGGAACAAGGTCGTCGGGTTTGATCGCGGGCGGCGGTGGACTGACCTCGCGCCGCAGGACCCGGCCCTCCGCGTCGAGCAGCCCGACTTCGCGAGGATCGCGCACCGAGGCCGGATCGTACATCGCCTTGATCGAGGTAATCAGCTGGTAGAACGGTGCGCGAATGTTGATGTTGAAGCGGATCGGCAGGTTCTCGAACCGCTTGGTGAGGAAGTTGCGCTTCGCGCCCGCACCTTGCTTGACCCCGTCGAAGCGCACGCGGGTAACGATCTCGCCGGTCAAACTGCCGTCCATGGCCACGCTCATCTGTTTGTAATCGAGCGATTTCAGCGCATCGAATGCAAAGTTGGCCATTGTGCCCAGATCGTGGCGATTGAGTTCACCGAGGTAGGAGATATTGCCCCCCGGCGGACGCGCGATCAGCAGCCCGCCCTCGATCCGCCCGTTACCGGAGGTATCGAACACAATCGGCAACGTACCGTCGAACGTGCCGGTGGCGTTGATGTTGGCCAGTTCCATCCGCTGGACGAACTCCGCCGCCTGAAGTCCCTCGATCTCGAAAATGTAGCGTCTTTCCTCGCTGGTGCCGAGGTTGAGCGTGGTCGACCGGAGCGTCAGCGTGCCGCCCATGAATGGCCAGGTCGCCCCTTGCACCCCCAGGATTTGGCCGTTGCGCAAGCTGAAGACCAGTTCGCCGTCGGTCACTTCGATCCCCGGGTTGACCGACCCAATGTGGATGCGCTGGTCCGGTGCAGTGGTGAGCGCGATCAGATCGGTGAACTCGACGGTCCCGCTTGCCCCCTTCACCGGGCCGAATGCCGCTGCCAGGTCAAGCGCATCGCTTGAGAAGCTGCCGTGGCTGGTGACCCCGCGCTCGGTCCAGTCGATCCGTCCGGTGCCGCGAACGGTACCGGAGACATTGGCGACCACACCTTTCGCGCGGGGAGTCAGCGTGTCGGGTTGGAGAGCGCGGTCGAACAGCAGCCTGTTGACCGTCAGATCGGCGTGGCCGGTGCCATTGCCCAGATTGTGAACGATCGCCACGTCTGTCACCTCGCGTCCGCTGGTCGGCTCACGCAGGGTGGCTTTCGCATGGATCAGGTTATCGCGGAGGCTCAGGGTGGCGCCGTCGGACACCAGCGGGTTGAACCGGGGCACACCCTCACGATCGACCAGGCGGAAACTGCCGTCGGCCAGGCCTAGCGTGCCGCCTGCATAGCGCCAGTTGCCCGATGCGTTCAGCAGGTTCATCGGCACCGCGAACAAGCGGATGTCGGCATCGGCGAACTTGCCGGCGATCTCTCGCCCGAAGGTCGCGGTCAGGTTCGAGATGCGGAACGTGCTGGCGGTTGCCGGTGGACCAAGAGAGACATCGACCGCCCGCGCGTTCAACGCCCCCGGATAGGCGAAGCCTATGGGTCCGCTGCGTACCCGAACCGGAGTATCGGCGAGCCGGCCCGTCAGGTCGACAGAGGGCGCACCGGCGGCGATCCGCAAGCCACGCCCGTCCTGCCGCACGATCGGCTGGCCACGGCTCGGGCACAAGGTCAGCGAGCGGCGATCGAGCGTCAGCGAAGCGACCGCGAGCTGATCGAACCCGATCGTGGTGCACTTGCGCCACAGGACCAGCCCGCCGTTGGTCGACCAACTGCCGTCGAGCGGAACCAGCAGGTTGCGCGCCGATCCGCCCGGCAGCGGCCCGCTTGCACGGGCCCGCCCGGCAAAACCCAGCGCGCCGTTTTCGCTCTGGGCAAGAACCAGGTCGGGAAATTCGAGCGCGCTGGTTCCGGCGCGATACTCGGCCATCCGCATGTGCAGCAGCGCGTCACCGCGCGGACTGCGCTCCATCCGGCCGACGATCCGCGGCAGGCCGGCGCCGCCCGTTGCAAGATTGCCCGAAAAGCGTGGCGTGCCACTGGCTTCGCTGCTGATCTGGACTTGCGACAGCGAAAGCAGGGTCGCCCCACTGCCGCCGCGCAGGGCGGCTTGCGGAATGACCACGCTGGTGCCCGTTGGCGCACGTCGGGCGGTGAGGTGCGCGGTCAGGCTGCTCGCCTTCCCTTCGCGAGCCAGCGCCGCGCGTGCCTGCCTCAACAATGGTGCCAGCAAAGTGCTTTGTGCCGAGCGAGTGGCGTTGGCCAGCATGCGGTCGAGCCCGTCGCCAATGCGCATGCCGTTGCCCGCCAGGTCCGATTGCAGCTCGAGTGTGGAAAGGCCGTCGCGGCCGCGCACGGTCCCTTCGGCTGTCAGCAGCGCCGCGCGTGCCTGCGGATGCGCCAGGCCGCGCGCCGCCAGCGAATAACGCGCGGTCAGCGCGCCATCGCGCAAGCTCGCGCGGAGGGTGCCGGTCAGGCCATTGGCACGCGCACCCGCGGCGGCAAGTGCGCCTGTCGCAAGTCGCCCGTGTCCATCGACACCTTTGAAATCGGCATCGATTGTCGCGTCGAGCGCGAGGGAAGCGGTTTGCAGCGCAATCGCCTGTCCGGGGCACGACAAGTCGCCTAACCGCAGCGGGCCCTTGACCGTCGCCTTGCCGCCGGCGGTGGTGATATTGCCATAAAGCGTGGTTCCCTGCGCGTGGCACCCAGCCCCGCCCAGTTGCGGCGCGGCGACTGCCAGCACGCCCGCAAAGCCACTGTCGATCGGCCCCACGCCCTCGGCCTTGATCCCCACCGGGCCGTAATCGCTTTCGATCAGCGCGCGGCCGTCGACCAGCTTCACGTCGAATGCGGGCAGGCCCGGCGGCTTGCCCGTCTTGCGGAACAGCGCCTTGTCGAGCGTGCCGAAGCTCAAGCTCCCGCCCTTCAGGGTCCCGAACAAACGAGGGCGGACCAAAGTCACCCGGCCGAGCGTGGGCGTCCCCAAGCGATACCTGATCGCCACTTCGGCGCGCTCGACGGTCAGGTCGGGCGCCCTGGGATCGCCGACGACGATATTGGTGAGAATCTGCCGGTCGGGTGCAATGCGCGCGATCGTGTAGGTGGCCGGGATATCGTATTTGCGTAGCTGACCTTCGATGACGTTGCCGGCGATCCGTTCACGCGAAACCCAGGCGATTGCCAGGGCTGCCAGCAACACCAGCAGTCCCGCCAACGCGACGCGCAGCCACCAGCGCCGCCGGGGCGCCGCGCGCTCCGCCAGCGCCTGGTCAACGTCGCTCACGGCGTCCTCCATCGGCCCCCACTTGCGCGCACGGCCGGCCAAAGGCAATGCGTCGAAGGTCAACGTGTTGGTGGGGGAAAGGTTGCCGCAAGCTGAAGCCAGAGCGCCCGGCTCGACGGGGCACCGTGCACGCCTGCGCCGCCGACTTCTGGCTGGCGGAGCCGAGGCGCTGGCCGATTACGAGGTGCTCGAATTTCTCCTGTTCGCGGCCAACCCGCGCGGCGACACCAAACCACTGGCAAAGGCACTGCTCGACCGCTTTGGATCGTTGAGCGCGGTTCTCAATGCCGAACCGGGCGCGTTGACCCAGGTCGCCGGAATGGGTGAGACCGGTGCCGCCACGCTCAAGGCCGTGGCGCTCGCGGCGCGCCGGATGGCGCGCGGCGAAGTGCAGACCAAGCCGGTGCTCGGAAGCTGGCAGGCACTGCTCGATTACCTCACAATCGACATGGCGCATCTGACGGTTGAGCGTGTGCGAGTGCTTTACCTCGACGCGCGCAACCGGCTGATCGTCGATCATCATGTCGGCGACGGTTCGGTCGACGAAGCGGCCATTCACCCGCGCGAGGTGGTGCGCAAGGCGCTCGACGTCGGAGCGACGGCCCTGATCCTGGTGCACAACCATCCCAGCGGCAATCCCGAGCCGAGCCGCGCCGACATCGACATTACCCGCCGTATCGCCGAAGCTGGCCGGCTGCTCGGCATCGTGGTGCACGATCACGTGATCATCGGCCGCGAGGGCCACGTCAGCCTGAAGGCGAAAGGGCTGATCTAGCCGCCGTTTTCGGCGATCGCGGCGCGCATCAGCCTGGTCAGCGCGGCTGCATCGAGCGCATCGCCTTCGAACAGATCAATGGCGCGGCGGGTGTTGCCTTCCAGACTGGCATTGAACAGTCCATCGGGATCGGCCAGCGCCGCACCCTTGGCGAAGGTCAGCTTGACCTTGTCCTTGTATACCTCGCCGGTGCACAGGATGCCTGCCTTCTCCCACACGGGGACCCCGTTCGGGTTGCTCGGCTTGCGCCATTTGACGGTCTCGACAATGCCCTCGTCGGCCGCCAGGATCGCCGCACGGGCGGCGGCCAGGATTGTCCCGCGCCAATCGTGAAGGTCGGCGATCCGGGCGTCGATCGCAGTGGAGGCATCGGTCATCGGCGATCTCCGGGCACAGGCAACGTTCGTCCATTGTCTTTGCATCGCCCGGCCCTTAGCCGCAAGCCGATGGCGAACGGGAACCGAGCAGCGACCGGAGTTGCGGCGACTACCGTTGGAAGGCAACCGCACTATCGTCCCGAGATCGATGGACTGCGGGCGATTGCGATCGTTCCGGTCGTGCTGTTCCACGCCGCAGTACCGGGGTTTGCCAGCGGTTTCATCGGGGTCGACGTCTTCTTCGTCATCAGCGGATACCTGATCACCGGTATCCTTGTCCGCGATCTTGCCGCTGGGCGAATTCGTTACGGCCATTTCTACGAACGCCGCGTTCGGCGCATCGTCCCGGCGCTGCTGGTCGTCCTCGCCTTCAGCGCTGCGCTCGCCTGGCTGGTGATGACCGGGGAAGACTTCCGTCATTTCGGGCGCAGCCTTGGGGCGACCGCGTTGTTCGGATCGAACGTGTGGTACGCGTTGCGCTCGAACTACTTCCTGCCGGAAGCCTCGGTCCGTCCGCTTCTGCACACCTGGAGCCTGGGCGTCGAGGAGCAGTTCTACCTCGTCTTCCCGTTCGCACTCGGGCTGGCCTGGGCGGTCGGTCGGCGTGCCGCTCTGGTCGCCGTGGCCGGGTTGCTGTCGGCGAGCATGGCCGCAGCCTTCTGGCTGGCTGGAAAGCAGCCGCAAATGGCGTTCTTCCTGTTGCCGACGCGCCTGTGGGAACTGATGGCAGGGGCGGCTTGCGCGCTGCTGCCGCAACCGGGGCGGCGATCAGAATGGGGCGGGTGGCTCGGTCTGGCCCTGCTGATCGCTGGGTTTGCCTTGATCGACGACCAGACGCCCGTGCCCGGCCCGATGATGGTCATCCCGGTTGCCGGGACCGCGCTCATCCTGCTGTGCGGTCAGGGTGTACGGCGGTGGTCGCGTGTGCTTGCAGCCCCTCCGCTCGTCGCTCTCGGACTGATCTCGTACGGCACGTACCTTTGGCATCTGCCGCTTTTTGCCCTGTCCAACTACGTGTGGTTCGGTCCATTGCCCGCTGCAGCGGTCGGCGCCCTGGTGACCGCGAGCCTTGTGCTCGGCTGGCTGTCCTTTTGGTTTCTCGAGCGCCCCGTCAGGCGAAGGCGAATGCTGGCCTCGCGGCGCGCACTCGGTGTGGTCAGCCTTGGCGGGCTGGCGCTGTTCGCCGCGCTTGGGACCGCCATCGCGACCGGGCATTTGGGACCGAGCAGCGCAACGGTAGAACGCGCCATGGGGGGCACGTTCGCCGGGGACGGGTTCGACGAAGTCATCATTCCCCCAGGCAGCGCGGAACTTGATTTCGTGTTGTATGGCGACAGCCACGCACGCCAATACTTCAAGCCTTTTTCCGAACGGTTGGGCACTGGCGCACTGATTAGCGGCGACGGCTGCCTGTCGCTGCCGCAAGTCGCAAATGTGTCGCCCGATGATCCGGATACGGATCATTGCCGCGAACTCTTCGGGCGGTTGGACAATCTTCTACGAACGCGGCCCGCCAAGCTGCTGGTGATCGCCCACCTGTGGGACCGCGAAGTGTGGGATCGCGCCGGCACGCCTGACGGTTCACTCACCAGCGGCGCAGGGCGTTCAGCGTTTGAATCGGCACTTGCCCGGGCGATCGACAAGGTTCCCGAAGGCACGCGAGTGGTCCTCATCGGTCACGTCCCGGCCGCCCGGCCGCCCGGCTTTCCGGCAATGGATTATGGCTGGCCCCGCTGCGAACGCTACCTCAACACCACCTGTCCCACCCGGTTTGCGCGTTCGCAGGCCGAGGGCACTGCCATCAACCGGGTGCTGTCGGCATTTGCCGCGCGACATCCGCGGGTGATCTTTTTCGATCCGGCGGATATTTTGTGCGGACCGCAAAGCTGCCCGATCGTCGACCGCGGCCAGCTGGTCTACAACGATGAAAGCCACGTGAGCCTGCGCTATGGCCGGCTGATCACGGCGCAAGTCATGGAGTTGCTGAACGACTCTGCGCGACGCTGACCGGCCGGGTTGCCTTCGCGCGCCTCGCCCCCTAGCCGCAGCACCAGCCCTGCCACCGGAGTCGATGAATGGTCCCCCGCTACGCCCGTCCCGCGATGACCGCCATCTGGGAGCCCGAAGCCCGCTACCGCATCTGGTTCGAGATCGAGGCGCACGCGACCGACAAGTTGGGCGAACTGGGCGTGGTGCCCGCCAGCGCCGCGCGGGCGCTGTGGGACTGGTGGAAGACCGATCCCGCGATCGACGTCCCCGCGATCGACGCGATCGAGGCCGTCACCAAGCACGATGTGATCGCGTTCCTGACCTGGGTGGCCGAACAAGTGGGCGATGAAGCGCGCTTCATGCACCAGGGGATGACCAGCTCCGACGTGCTCGACACCACCCTGAGCGTCCAGCTGGCGCGCGCCAGCGACATCCTGATCGAGGATCTCGACCAGTTGCTCGCCGCGCTCAAACGTCGCGCCGAAGAACACAAGTATACCCCCACGATCGGCCGCAGCCACGGAATCCACGCCGAGCCGGTTACCTTCGGTCTCAAGCTGGCGCAGGCCCATGCCGAGTTCGCCCGCTGCCGCCAGCGGCTGGTGGCCGCCCGCGCTGAGATTGCCACGTGCGCGATCAGCGGCGCCGTGGGCACGTTCGCCAACGTTGACCCGGCGGTCGAGGCGCACGTCGCCGACAAGCTCGGTCTGGGCATCGAACCGATCAGCACGCAAGTCATCCCGCGCGACCGGCACGCAATGTATTTCGCGGTGTTGGGCGTGATCGCCAGCTCGATCGAGAGATTGGCCATCGAGGTCCGGCATCTGCAGCGGACCGAAGTGCTTGAGGCCGAGGAATATTTTTCGCCGGGGCAAAAAGGCAGTTCGGCAATGCCGCACAAGCGCAACCCGATCCTGACCGAGAACCTCACCGGCCTGGCCCGGATGGTGCGCAGCGCCGTGGTCCCGGCGATGGAAAACGTTGCCCTTTGGCACGAGCGCGACATCAGCCATTCGTCGGTCGAACGTTTTATCGGCCCCGATGCGACGATCACGTTGGACTTCGCGCTCGCACGGTTGACCGGGGTGATCGACAAGCTGCTGGTCTATCCCGAACGGATGCAAAAAAACCTCGACCGGATGGGCGGCCTGGTTCACTCGCAGCGCGTTTTGCTCGCGCTGACCCAGGCCGGCGTCACCCGCGAGGACGCCTATCGGCTGGTCCAACGCAACGCGATGAAGGTGTGGGAGAGCGACGGCGCGCTCTCGCTGCTCGAACTACTCAAGGCCGATCCCGAAGTCGCCGCCGCGCTGCCCGCCAGCGTGCTCGAAGAGAAATTCGACCTCGATTACCACTTCGCCCAGGTCGACACGATCTTTGCGCGGGTGTTCGGCGGCTAGAGCACGTTTGGGGGCAGCGCCCTTCCCTTGACGCGGCATCCCGCCTAGACCGTTCGCGTCTTTCAGGGAGAACGCCAGATGCAGATCGTCCGCACCATCGTCTGGGTCGTGCTGCTCGTGCTGCTGCTCGCGTTCAGCTATTTCAACTGGCGCCCGGTCGAAGTGCAAATCTGGGATAACCTGGTGCTGGAGACCAAGGTGCCGGCACTGGTTCTGGTCGCGTTCCTGCTCGGGCTGGTGCCGATGTGGCTGATCCACCGGGGCAGCAAGTGGCGCCTCCAGCGCCGCATCGGAACACTCGAAAGCGCCGCGCGGGCCAACGCGCTCGCGGCTACGCCGTCACCTGCACCGGTGCCAAGTCCTGCCCCGTCGCCGGTCGCCGAACCGCTGGTCGACGATCCGCTGCGGCCCGATGAGCCAGTCGCTGGGGCACCCGTGTCGCGTGATGAAATACTGCGATGACCAACCCGGTCTATCTCGCGCTCGACCTGCCGCGGCTCGAAGATGCCAAGGCGCTCGCGGCGAAAGTGAAATCGCACATCGGCGGGCTAAAGCTCGGGCTCGAATTCTTCTGCGCCCACGGCCACCACGGCGTGCACGAGATCGCGCGAGTGGGCCTGCCGATCTTTCTCGATCTCAAGTTGCACGATATTCCCAACACCGTCGCCGGTGCGATGCAGGCGATACACGTGCTCGAACCGGCGATCGTGACCGTTCATGCCAGCGGCGGGCGGGCGATGATGGAAGATGCCAAGGCCGCGGCAAGCAACGGCACCAAAGTCGTCGCGGTGACGATGCTGACCAGCCTCGACGAGCGCGACCTTGCCCGTACCGGCGTGTCGGGCGGCGCTCACGATCAAGTGCTGCGGCTGGCCGAACTGGCGCAAACCGCGGGTCTTGACGGGATCGTCTGTTCCGGACGTGAGGTGAAATCGGTGCGCGACCAGTGGAGGGACGGTTTTTTCGTGGTCCCCGGACTGCGGCTGCCCGAACACGGAGTCGGTGACCAGAAACGCGTGGTCTCTCCCCGCCAGGCGCGCGACGATGGCGCGAGCGTGCTGGTGGTCGGCCGTCCGATCAGCCGTGCCGAAGACCCGCTGAGCGCGGCGCGCGAGGTGGAAGCAACGCTGTAGCGCCCGCGGACAACCCGCGGTAGGGGCGCACCATGCCGGCTCCCTCGATCAAGATATGCGGCGTCACCACGCCCGCCGCGCTCGACGCGGCGATTACGGGGCGTGCCGAGTATGTCGGGCTGATGTTCTTCGAGCCGAGCCCACGTAACCTGTCGTTCGAGCGCGCGGCCGCGCTGGCGCAACGCGCGGGCAAAGCGATCGGCAGGGTGGGCGTGTTCGTCGATCCGTCGGACGATCTGCTGCGACAGGCGATCGACGCCGGCAGGCTCGACGCTCTCCAGCTTCACCGGGTGACCGCTGCGCGGCGAGCGGAAATCCGCGCGCGCTTCGGCTTGCCGGTGTGGGCGGTTATCGAAGTCGCCGGCCCCGCCGATCTTGCCGCGCGGGGCCATCTCGAAGCCTTCGACCGGGTGATCTACGACGCCAAGACGCCAAAGAATGCCCTGCCGGGGGGCATGGGCCTGGCGTTCGACTGGTCGATGCTGGCAGGCCTGGCGCACTCGGGTCCGTGGGGCCTGGCCGGTGGGCTTGGCCCGGACAACGTCGCCGAGGCGATCCGGGTGACCGGCGCGCCGCTGGTCGACGCATCGAGCGGGCTCGAAAGTGCGCCCGGCCAGAAGGATCCGGCGCTAATCCGTGCCTTCATCCAAGCCGCGCGCGCGGCTTAGGCCCAAACGAGTCTCGACTTCGCATTCGAGCGGCGGCAAGGGGGCCGCGATGGACTCCGCACCGCAATCCGATCGCACCCTGCCCCCCACGAAAGCGAACAGCTTTCGCCAGATGCCGGACTCGCGTGGCCACTTCGGCGACTATGGCGGGCGCTACGTCGCCGAAACGCTGATGCCGCTGATCCTGGAGCTGGAAACCGCTTACCGTGCCGCGCAGGCGGACCCGGCGTTCGCCGCACAGTTTGATGACCTGATGGAGCACTACGTCGGCCGCCCCAGCCCGCTCTATTTCGCGGAACGGCTGACCGAGGCACTGGGCGGCGCGCAGGTTTGGTTCAAGCGCGACGAGCTCAACCACACCGGCGCGCACAAGATCAACAATTGCATCGGCCAGATCCTGCTCGCGATCCGCATGGGCAAGAAGAAGATCATCGCCGAGACGGGAGCCGGCCAGCACGGAGTCGCCACCGCAACCGTCTGCGCGCGGTTCGGCCTGCCCTGCACGATCTTCATGGGCGCCACGGACGTCAGCCGCCAGCAGCCCAACGTGTTCCGCATGAAGCTCTTGGGGGCGGAGGTGATCCCGGTCACCAGCGGCGCGGCGACGCTGAAGGACGCGATGAACGAGGCGCTGCGCCACTGGGTCGCGAACGTCGAGGACACGTTCTACATCATCGGCACCGCCGCCGGCCCGCATCCGTACCCTGAGATGGTGCGCGATTTCCAGAGCGTGATCGGCAAGGAAGCGCGCGCGCAGATGCTCGCCCGCACCGGCCGCCTGCCCGACCTGCTCGTCGCGGCGATCGGCGGCGGCAGCAACGCGATCGGGCTGTTCCACCCGTTTCTCGACGATGCCGAAGTCAAGATGCTCGGCGTCGAGGCGGCGGGGCACGGGCTCGACAAGCAGCACGCAGCCTCGCTCGCGGGCGGTTTCCCCGGCGTGCTCCACGGCAACAAGACCTACCTGCTGCAGGACGCCGACGGCCAGATCGCCGAGGCGCACTCGATCAGCGCGGGCCTCGACTACCCCGGCATCGGCCCCGAACACGCCTGGCTCAAGGACACCGGCCGCGTCGAATACACCGCCGATCACCGACGACGAGGCGTTGGACGCCTTCCAGCTCCTCTGCCGCACCGAGGGCATCATTCCCGCGCTCGAACCCAGCCACGCCATCGCCGCCGTCGCCAAGCGCGCGAAGGAAATGGACCGCGACGCGATCATCCTCGCCAACCTGTGCGGGCGCGGCGACAAGGACATCTTCACCGTGGCCGAAGCATCTGGGAGTGGCGATGTGAAGCTGCCCACGATGGCCGAAGCGAGCCGCTTCATCCTGATTGTTCTGGGCGTCCTGTTCGTCTGCACGATCGCCCGCACCGTGTTCTTCGACGGCCCGCGCGAGGAGATCGGCGCGCTGGACGTGATCGTGGCGATTGCCATCGGGGTGATCGTGATGGGCGGGTGGTTGCGCCGCGGCAGCGAGCGCACGCCATGAACCGCCTCGCCTCCGCCTTCGCCAAGGGTCGCCCCGCCCTCGTCTGCTTCATCACCGCGGGTGACGGCGACACCGCGGCCAATCTCGACGCGCTGGTCGCGGGCGGTGCGGACGTGATCGAGCTGGGGATGCCGTTCACCGATCCGATGGCCGACGGGCCGGCGATCCAGAAGGCGAACCTGCGCAGTCTCGGCGCGGGGACGACCACCGCCGACGTGCTCGCTGATCGCCAACGAGTTCCGCGAGCGCCACCCGGACGTGCCGCTGGTGCTGATGGGCTATGCCAATCCGATGATCCGCCGCGGGCCCGAGTGGTTCGCCGCCGAGGCCGCCGCGTGCGGGGTCGACGGGGTGATCTGCGTCGACATTCCGCCCGAGGAGGACGACGCGCTCGGCCCTGCGCTGCGCGCCGCAGGGGATCGACCTCATCCGCCTCGCCACCCCCACCACCGACACCGCGCGGCTGCCGACTGTGCTCGATGGCTCGTCGGGCTTCGTCTATTACGTCTCGGTCGCCGGGATCACCGGCTTGCAGCAGGCCGCGACCGGTTCGATCGCCGAGCGCCGTCGCGCGGCTGAAGGCGGCGACCGACCTGCCGATCGCGGTCGGCTTCGGCGTCCGCACGCCCGAGCAGGCAAGTGCAATCGCCAAAGTCGCCGACGGCGTCGTGGTCGGGTCCGCGCTCGTCGAGCTCGTCGAACAGCACGGCGCAAACGCTCCGGAACACTTGAAGAGGTTGACCGCTTCGCTAGCGGAAGCCGTCCACACAGCACGGAAAGACGTTTATGTTTAAGGAGTCCTGGGCATGAGCTGGCTCAGCCGCGTCCGCAACTCGCTCCCGTTCGTCGCCAAGCGCGAGACGCCCGACAACTTGTGGATCAAGTGCCCGGGTTGCCAGGAGATGCTGTTCGTCAAGGAATACGAAGACAATCTCGAAGTCTGCCCGCGCTGCAATTTTCACGGCCGGATCGGGGCCGACACCCGGCTCGCGCAGTTGCTCGACGCCGGGTTCGACCTGCTCGCCCAGCCGAACGTCAAGGAAGACCCGCTCAAGTTCCGCGACACCAAGAAGTACACCGATCGGATCAAGGCCGCGCGCGCCAAGAACCCGCACGCCGATGCCTTCAGCGTCGGTTCGGGCGCGATCGACGGGCGCCCGGCGGTGGTCGGCGTTCAGGACTTCGGCTTCATGGGTGGATCGATGGGAATGGCCGTCGGTGCCGCCTTCGTCGAAGGCGCCGAGCGCGCGATCGAACGGCACTGCCCGTACATCGTGGTCACCGCCGCAGGCGGGGCGCGGATGCAGGAGGGCATCCTCAGCCTGATGCAGATGCCCAAGGCGACCGTGATGACCCGGCGATTGAAACTGGCCGGGCTGCCTTACATCGTGGTGCTGACCGATCCCACCACCGGCGGGGTCACCGCCAGCTATGCGATGCTGGGCGACGTCCACATCGCCGAGCCCGGCGCGCTGATCGGGTTCGCCGGCCAGCGGGTGATCCAGGACACCATTCGCGAACAGCTCCCCGAAGGCTTCCAGCGCGCCGAATACCTGCTCAAGCACGGGATGGTCGACATGGTTGTCGAGCGGAAGGACCTGAAAGCCACGCTGGCGACGCTGATCGACTACCTGGCGCCCAAGCAGGCAGCGTAGCGGCGGCACGAGGGTGAAGGACTTCGCCCGCTCCGACGATCCAGCCGTGCAGGCGCAGCTCGACCGGCTGGCGCAGTTATCTTTGCCGCAAGGACGGTTCGGGCTCGAGACGATCCGCGCGCTGCTCGAGCGGCTGGGTAATCCGCAGGATCGCCTGCCGCCGGTGTTCCATGTCGCCGGGACCAACGGCAAGGGATCGACTTGCGCGTATCTGCGCGCGATCCTGGAAGCGGACGGCAAGACTGTCCACGCTGCCACCAAGCCGCACCTGGTACGCTACAACGAACGCATCCGCATCGCGGGCGAATTGATCTCCGACGCTGAACTGGCCGACCGGCTCGAGACCGTGCTCGATGCCGGCGAGGATCTGACGCCCAGCTTCTTCGAGGTCACCACCGCGGCCACCTTCCTCGCCTTCGCGGAAGCCGCGGCCGACGCCTGCGTGATCGAGGTCGGCCTTGGCGGGCGGTTCGATGCGACGAACGTGATCGATCGCCCCGCCGTTTGCGGTATCGCCAGCCTGGGCATCGACCACGAGGCGTTCCTGCTCGCCCCGGAAGAGGGCACGCCCGACGATCCGTTGGCCCGTATCGCGTTCGAGAAGGCAGGCATCGTCCGTCCCGGCCGCCCCCTGGTGACGATGAGCTATCCCGAAGGCGCCGCGCTCGAAATCGAGCGCGCCGCGCTCGCCGCCGGGGCGCCATTGCACATGCGCGGGCACGACTGGACCGCGCACGTCGGCGATACGATCGAGTATGAAGACCGCCACGGACGCCTTGCGCTACCCCTCCCGGCGCTGGCGGGCGCACACCAGGCCGACAATGCCGCGCTCGCGGTGGCGATGCTGCGGCACCAGGATTTCGTTTCCGTGACCGATGGCGCGCTGGGCCACGGTATCACGGCGGCGCGATGGCCGGCCCGCCTCCAGCGGCTTGGCCCGGGACCGCTGACCGCGCTCGTGCCAGGTCGCGCGGTGTGGCTCGACGGCGGGCATAACCCCGACGCCGGTTCGGCGATCGCGCGGTATTTCACCGGGCCGATCCATCTCGTGATCGGGATGCTCGCGAACAAGAACCCGGCAGCGATCATCCAACCGCTGGGGGACCGGATCGCATCGCTGTCGGCCGTGCCCGTTCGTGGGAGCGAGAGCCATCCGGCCGATGCCTTCGGCCCCGAAGCCCGCCCGTTTCCCGACGTCGCCAGCGCCCTCCGTGCCCTGCCCGACGACGATCTCCCGGTGCTGGTTGCCGGTTCGCTCTACCTGGCTGGCGAAGTGCTGCGCGCGAACCAGGAAATCCCCGATTAGTCGATCGCGGAAACGGCCTCGGGTGCGATGACCCCGGCATGGCCGGTGCGCGCCTGCCGCCACCATTCGAGGCACACCAGCACCATGGCGCCAAGCCCGATCCATGTGGTCAGGATAAAGATCGAATAATAGCCGTCTCGCTCGATCATCTGCCCCAGCGCCCCGCGCCCGAGCGTGCCGATCAGCAACGTAAGCGACGACAGCAACGCATATTGCACCGCGCTGAACTTCTTCGACACGATCGAAGACAGCCAGGCGATATAGGCCGCACCGGCGATCCCCGTCGCCAGGTTCTCGCCGCCGATGGTGACCATAAGCCGCGCCAGCTTTTCGCTACCGCCAGGGAAGCTCTCGATCAGCGCAGCGAAACCGGTCCGGTCCGCCACCGCCCCCATCACCCGCCCGCCGCTCGCCATGTCGGCGTAAAGCAGGTTCGTCAGTGCAGCCAGCAGGCCTCCGATCAGCAGGGTCGGCATGCGACCCAGCGCGGTCAGCAGCCAACCGCCAAGTGCAAGCCCCAGGACGATCGCGCCGACGCCGAAGAACTTCGATGCGACCGCCACCTCGTCTTTCGAATACCCAAGCTCGGTGAGATAGAACGGATAGGCGAAGGTGCCCCAGATTGCGTCGCAGATACGGTAGGTGAGGACCACTGCGAGGATCAGCACCAGCGACCACCCCAGCCGACCGACAAATTCTTCCAGCGGCAGAACCAGCGCGCGATAGAGATAGTCGGCGCCGTATGCGACGCCGGTGGCCGGCGGTGCGTCTTCGGCCAGGAGATTCTGCCCTTTCTTGCGCTGGCTCGCCAGCCACCCAGCGATGAGTGCGGGCAGCACGATCGTCGCGACGATGATCCACGGGCCCCAGTTGGTCGTGAACTCGGTCGGATCGGGCCGCGCGTCCTGCGCGGCGGTCAGCGATTCGATCATGAACGTCAGCACCAGCCCGATCGTACCGGCCCACAGCAGTCCCACCAGGGCCAGCGCCCTGTACCGCACGGCAGGGGCGATCCCGCCGGCTAGCCGCAGTGCACGCACTTGCTGGTCGCTTTCGTCGGCGGTGTCGGCGCGGTCGCTCTCGGCATTGGGCGCGAACAGCGCCGCCGCGCCGATCACCAGCAGGATGATCCCGAGCACGAGGTAGGTCTGCGGCCAGCCGATCCGCCCGGCGATGATCAGCGCGAGCGCGCCGCCCACCAGCGAGGACAAGCGGTAGCCCATCTGGTAAACGGTCGAGAGGATGTCGAGCGTCGCTTTTTCGTCCGCCACATCGATGCGCCAGGCGTTGATTGCGATGTCCTGCGTAGCGGACGCGAACGCGCCGATGCCCGCCAGCAGGCTGAACAGGCCGATGGAACTGGCTGGATTCGACAGGCTCATGATCAGCAGGATCGCGCCCAGCAGCAACTGCATGGGCATGATCCACTGCTTGCGCTTGCCGAGCCTGCGCAACCCCGGGATGTCGACTTTGTCGATCACCGGCGACCACAGGAACTGGAATGCATAGGCTAGCCCGATCAGGCTGAACACGCCCATCGTTTCCAGGTCCACACCGGCCTCGGTCAGCCAGGCGAACAGGGTGCCCAGGAACAGCGCGAAGGGCAGCCCGCTGGCGAACCCGAACAGCAGCATGAAGCCGGTCTTGCGGTTGCGCAGCGCCTGTCCCAGCACGCGCCAGCTCGACGGTTTCCTCGCGGCTGCTGCCTCGGCCATTCCCTAGCGTCCTTCCCGTTGTACCCGTTTCGTGCGACACTTAGCGTTGGGACAGGAATAGGGAAGCGTCGCGATGAACGAGGCGACAATCGCACCGGGGAAAAGACCAACCGCCGGCCAGCTTGCGCTGGCTCAGGCGCTTGCCCGGGGGGAAACCCGGCCCGCCGGCGGGATCGCCACAGTTCCCGCGTCGGTGTATACCGATCCCGATCATTTCGCGCGCGAGAAGGCCGCGCTGTTCGATCGTTTGCCGCAAGTCCTGTGCCCCAGCGCGCTGATCCCCGATCCCGGCATGGCGGTGCCGCACGATCTTACCGGCCGCCCGCTGCTGGTGACCCGCGACAAGGCGGGCGGTGTGCACGTTTTCCTCAACGTCTGTCGCCATCGCGGCACCCGGCTGGTCGAAGGGCAGGAAGCGGAATGCGTTGCACGGTTGGTGTGCCCTTACCACGCGTGGACATATCGCCTCGACGGCGCGCTGCTCGCGTTGCCCCGGCCCGACAGTTTCCCCGGCCTCGAAAAGGGCGACTACCACCTGGTCGAATTGCCGAGCTGCGAGGCCGGTGGCCTCATCTGGTACAGCCCACGCGAGGATGCCGATTTCACACTTCCGCGCACGCTCGGCGACGACATGGACGCTTTCGGGGCGGCCGATCACTTCCTGTTTCGGCGCAAGACGCATTCGGTCGCAGGCAACTGGAAGCTGATCATGGACGCGTTCCTAGAAAGCTATCACGTCACGCGTCTCCACGCGAAGACGATCGGCCCGTTCTTCAAGGATGGGGTGACCAGTGGTGACATGATCGGCCCACACGCGCGCAGCGCCGTCGGCCGGGTCGACGAGCTCGACGGGATCGACTTGACCGACATGGTCGCGCTGCGCCGCCGGGTGACGTTCGCCTATCAGTTGCTGCCGGCAACGGTGATCATCCCAAGCCCCGACTACATCAACGTGATGACCCTGTGGCCACAGGCCCATGACCACACCCTGGTGGAGGATTTCATGCTGATCCCCGAGCCGCCGGCAACCGACAAGGCGCGCGACCACTGGGAACGCAGCTGGGCACTGCTCGACGGCGGGGTGTTCGCCAGCGAAGACTTTCGCGCGGCCGAGCTGGGCCAGCAGGGCCTTTCGACCGGCGCGGTGCCCGAATTGACGCTCGGCACGCTTGAAGGTGGCATCCACCGCTTCCACGAGACCGTCTCGGAGGCGTTGCGCGCGGCCAACTGAACGCCTAGGCGCGCAATCATGCCCGAAAATCCCCGACCCCAAGGCGAACGGATCGCCAAGTTGCTTGCGCGTGCGGGCATCGCCAGCCGGCGCGAGGTCGAGCGGATGATAGCCGACGGGCGGGTGGCGATCGAGGGCAAGGTGCTCGACACTCCCGCCACGATCATCCCCAATCTCAAGGGCGTGACCGTCGACGGCAAGGCGGTCGGCCAGGTCGAGGCAGCGCGGGTGTTCGCATTTCACAAGCCTTCGGGCCTGATCACCGCCGAAAGCGACCCCAAGGGCCGCCCTACGATCTACACGGCGCTGCGCAACGCCATGCCGCGCAGTGCGCCGCGGGTCATGCCGGTCGGCCGGCTCGACATGAGCACCGAAGGGCTGCTGCTGCTGACCAACGACGGCGCGCTGAAGCGATCGCTCGAACTGCCGTCGTCCAACGTCCCCCGCACCTACCGCGTGCGCGCGTTCGGCGAAATCACCCAGAGCCAGCTCGACGACCTGATCGAAGGTATTGAGATCGAAGGCGTGCGCTATGGCAAGATCGAAGCCGATCTGGAGCGCGGGAGCGGTCGCAACCGGTGGATCGTGATGACCCTGACCGAAGGCAAGAACCGCGAGGTGCGCCGCGTGCTCGAACACCTCGGGCTGCAGGTGAGCCGCCTGTTGCGGGTCGGCTATGGTCCGTTCGAACTGGGCGACCTGCCGCGTGGCGCGGTCGTTGAAATCCCGCAAGTGCAAGTCGAGCGGCTGCGGCGCAGCATCAAGGCGTGAGGCGACAACGATGCGGGTGATCGCCGGCGACTGGCGGGGTCGCAAGCTGGTCGCTCCCAAGGGCGAGGCGACCCGGCCCACAGCAGACCGCACGCGCGAAACACTGTTCAACATGCTCGCCAGCCGCCTCGGCAGTTTTGCCGGGTTGACGGTGGCCGACCTGTTCGCCGGCTCGGGCGCGCTGGGGATCGAGGCGTTGTCACGCGGGGCGGCGTCGTGCCTGTTCGTCGAACACGATCCCGACGCACTGGATGCGATCCGCGCCAACCTCACCGCAGTAAACGCGCGTGCGCAAAGCGAAGTGCGGCGCGGATCGGTGATGGAACTGGGGCCTGCGAAAATGCCGCACGACCTGATCCTGCTCGATCCGCCCTACGGCACCGGCGCCGCGGCGGTCGCGGTCGACCGCCTGTTGCGACTTGGCTGGATCGGTCCCGCCACGTGGATCGCCGCCGAAACCGGCGCCGACGAACCGTTCGCGGCTCGGACCCTTTCGATCGCGGCGGACCGCAAAGTCGGCAAGGCCAAATTGTGGCTTCTCCGGCTGGAGAGCGCTTGAACGAAAAGGGGCGCCCGCAAGGACGCCCCTTTGTTGCAGTGGAGTGCGAGATTACATCTGCGGCTTCTTGCCGGGAATCTCGCTAGCGGGCTTGCCCGGCCAGTACTTGAGCGGGGTGTTGCCGTATTTCAGCCCGGCTTCGCGCGGGTTGATGCAATGGTCCTGCATGTCGCCCTTGCACGGCGGATAGTCGCCACCGGCGGCCTGTGCTGCGGGCGTGGTCTGGACCACTTCGCCGCTGACGAACTGCATGTTGCCAGGGCCCGCCATCGCCGAAGCGGTGGTTGCGGTCTGGGCCGTCATCGAGGCGTTGGCCGACGGCGTGCCCATCATCTGCTTTTCGATGGACGCCCAGGCGGATGTCCGCATTTCGGGGGTCATCGCGTAAACCTTGGTACGCTGCTCGTCGGTCAGCGCCCACCAGCCGGTCTGCTGCGAGGGGGTCAGCGTCCAGTAATAGGTTTTATAAGTGTCAGGCCAGGCGGTGTAAGTCGTCTGGCGATCAGCGGGCCAGCCGTCGTACATCGTCTGTTGGGCGCTGGTCATGACGTAGACGTTGCCATTGGCGTCGACCGCCATGTCTTGAGCGGCGGCTGGGATGGCGAGCGCCAAGGCGGCGGCGCCGGCGAGAATGAACTTGTTCACGGATGCTCTCCTTAACAATTGTCGTCGGGTCTACGCGTGTTGGCCAACTCGGTTCCGACGCCGCCCTTGCGCGGCGGCGCGGTGTTCCCTAGCTGTTCACCCTCGATGAGCGCCGATCCCGCCTTGCCCGCAGTCCCCGAAAGCGGCGATGTTCCTGCGTATGCGCAAGGGCTTAACGCGCCACAGCGCGACGCGGTACTGACCACCGAGGGGCCGGTGCTGATGTTGGCTGGCGCCGGCACCGGCAAGACCGCTGCGCTCACCGCACGGCTGGCACATCTGGTCGCAATGCGGCTCGCCTGGCCCAGCGAGATTCTCTGCGTCACCTTCACCAACAAGGCGGCTCGCGAGATGCGGGAGCGGGTCGGCCGCCATATCGGCCCTGCGGTCGAGGGTATGCCGTGGCTCGGCACGTTCCATTCGATCGGCGCCAAGATGCTGCGTCGACACGCCGAACTGGTCGGGCTGCAATCGAATTACACGATCATCGACACCGACGACCAGATCCGGCTGCTCAAGGCGCTGATCGTCGCCGAGGGCCTGGATGAAAAGCGTTGGCCCGCGCGCCAGCTCGCCGGACTGCTCGACCGGTGGAAGAACCGCGGGCTCAATCCGGAAGATCTCGATGCGGTCGAGAACGAAGCGTATGCAAACGGCAAGGGCCAGCAATTCTATCGCCTGTATCAGGCGCGGCTGAAGGCGCTGAACGCGTGCGACTTCGGCGACCTGCTGCTGCATGTGCTCAACATCTTCCGCTCGCACCGCGAGGTGCTTCAGCAATACCAAAATCGCTTCAAGTATATCCTGGTCGACGAATATCAGGACACCAATCAGGTGCAGTACCTGTGGCTCCGGCTGCTGGCTCAAGAGCGCAAGAATATCTGTGTCGTGGGTGACGATGACCAGTCGATCTACTCGTGGCGTGGGGCTGAAGTCGCCAATATCCTCAAGTTCGAAAAGGATTTTCCCGGCGCCAAGATCGTCAAGCTGGAACAGAATTACCGGTCCACCCCGCACATCCTCGCCGCAGCATCAGGTCTGATCGACGCCAACAGCACGCGTCTGGGCAAGACTTTGTGGACCGAGATGTCCGCGGGCGAAAAAGTGCGCGTGATCGGGGTGTGGGACGGTCCCGAGGAAGCGCGCCGGGTGGGCGAGGAAATCGAGCGGCTTGAGCGCGAAGGCGCCGGGCTCGATCAGGTCGCCATACTGGTCCGCGCGCAATACCAGACGCGCGAGTTCGAAGACCGCTTCATCCAGATCGGAATGAACTATCGCATCATCGGCGGCTTCCGGTTCTATGAGCGCGCCGAGATACGCGATGCACTCGCTTATCTGCGGGTGATCGCCAGCCCGGCCGACGATCTCGCGTTCGAGCGGATATACAACCAGCCCAAGCGCGGGCTCGGCGCCAAGACCCTGGAACTGATGCACCGCCACGCGCGCGGCACCGGGATGCCGCTTGCCGCAGCGTCGCTGCAGTTGGCCGATAGCGACGAGCTTCCCGCGCGGGCGCGCGGAACGATCGCGCAGCTGATGGGCCAGTTCCTGCGCTGGCGCGAGATGGCCGAGAGCACCGCCCCCGCCGAACTGATCCGCACCGTGCTTGCCGAAAGCGGCTATGATGCGATGTTGCAGGCCGAAAAGAGCGCCGAGAGCGCGGGTCGGGCGGAAAACCTGTCCGAACTCGCACGGGCGATGGAGGAATACGACAGTCTCGGCGATTTCCTCGAGCACGTCGCGCTGGTGATGGACAACGACCGCACCGACGGCGGCGAGAAGGTCACCATCATGACCATTCATGCTTCCAAGGGCCTCGAATTCGACCACCTGTTTCTGCCCGGGTGGGAGGAAGGGGTGTTCCCGTCGCAGCGCGCGCTCGACGAAGGCGGCCTTGCTTCGCTCGAAGAAGAACGCCGGCTCGCCTATGTCGCGATCACCCGCGCGCGGCGCCGGTGCACGATCCTCCATGCCGCGAATCGCCGCATTTACGGCCAGTGGACCAGTTCGATCCCCAGTCGCTTTGTGAGTGAACTGCCGGCCGACCAGGTGACCGAGGAGACCACCCTCACCGGCGGCGCATCGCTGTGGCGCGCGCAAATGAGCGAGCATGATGACCCGTTCGCGCATCTCGCCCAGGCCCAGCCTGCGCGCACGCTGACCCGCGGCCCTGGGTGGCAACGCGCGGTCGCGACCGGTTACGACGCCACTCCCCACCGGGTGCGCGAAGTGACCCGCAGCGCGGCCAGCTTCGCCGCCAAGGCCCGCAGCGACATTGCTGTCGGTCAGCGCGTGTTCCACGACAAGTTCGGCTATGGCGAGGTGGTCGACCAGGAAGGCAACAAGCTCGAGATCGAGTTCGAGGCCGCCGGGCGCAAGCGGGTGATCGACAGCTTCGTGAGCGTGGCCTGACGTGAAGGCGATCGCCGACCCCGGCGGGTTGCTCACTGCCGGGCTGGCGGCGATCCGCACCCAGTTTTCCGTCCCGTCGGACTTCCCGCCCGAAGTGATCGCCGAGGCAGAGCGGGTCAAGCACCGCGCGCCAGGTGACCATTCCGACTGGACGAACCGCGCATTCGCCACGCTCGATCCTGCATCGTCGACCGATCTCGACCAGGCATTCCTGCTCGAGGCGGCGGGCGCGGATATCGTTCTCCATTATGCGCTGGCAGACATCGGCTGGTTCGTGCCGGCAGGTGGCGCGATGGAGGCCGAGGCGTGGCGGCGCGGGGTGACACTGTATCTGCCCGATAGCAGGGCGCGCCTCTATCCCCCTGCACTCAGCGAAGGCGCCGCCAGCCTGCTGCCCGACGGCCCGCGCCCTGCCATCGTCGCCACGATCCGCTGCGCGGCCGACGGAAGCGTGGCGCTCGACGGCATAATCCGCGCGGTCGTCCGCAGCCGTGCCAAGCTGGCGTACGAAACCACCGAGCCTGCGGCCATTCCGCTGCTGACTGAGTTCGCCGCGCGCATGCAACGCGGTGGCGATGCTCGAGGGGCCGCCACCGCGAGCCCGCCCGACCAGGAACTGGAGCGCGATGCCGATGGCGCCTATTCGCTCCACATCCGGCCGTGGAGCGCATCCGAGGTCGCCAATTCCGCCATGTCGCTCGCGGCCAACATGGCGATTGCCCAGTCTTTGCTGGCCGCGCGAACAGGCCTGTTCCGCGAGATGCCGCCTCCCGACGATCACGCACTAGCGCAGCTGCGGCTGACGGCCCGCGCGTTGGGACTGACGTGGCCCCGGAATGCCACTTTCGCGCAGTTCAACCGTACCGTCGACACCCATACCCCGGCCGGGGCAGCGTTCGCCCTCGCCGTACGCCGTGCGACGGGCCACGCCAGTTACGCGCCGTTCATTGCGGGCCATGTGCCGTGGCACGCCGCGCTCGGCGCGACCTACACGCACGCAACCGCGCCCATGCGGCGGCTGGCGGACCGCTATGTGCTCGAGGCGGCGCTCGCGCTGGTCCGTGGAACGCCGCCCGCCGATACAGACCACGACCAGTTCGTTCGCTTGAGCGCGGCGATGGACACGGCGGATTCGCGCGAGGGCGCGATCGAGCGCGCGGTGCTCGATCTTGCGGAAACGGTCATGCTGGCGGGCCGCGAGGGCGAGATTTTCCGCGCTACCGTCACCGAGCTCGATGATCGCGGCGCGCGTATCCAGTTGAACGAACTGCCGATCCTGGCCCGGGTCGATGCGCATCGCATAGCAACCGGGGACGAGATCCGCGTGCGGCTGGCCAAATCGGACCCTGAGCGGCGCGAGCTACGATTTCGAACGGGTCGGCTAGGCCTTCCCGAACCTCACCCTGTTCGTACGACACATGCGGCTCAGCCGAAGCCCACATCGAGGAACCCCGGTACCGGGCCGTTCCATTCGCCCGGTTGCGACGGCGCGGCATCCTCGCGGGCAGCAGCGGGCTCGCGGGCGGCACGCGGTTCGCGCGCAGGGCGCGGCTCGCGGGGCACCCGCTCTTCGCGCTGGGGGCGATCTTCACGTTGCGGGCGGTCTTCACGGGGCGCACGGGATTCGCGCGGCTTGCGCTCCGGGCGCGGCTCACGCGGCTCACGGGCTTCGCGCGGGCGATCCTGCGCGGGCTCGGCCGCGGACGTTTCGTCTTCGCGGGCCGGCACCACCGGTGCGGTCAGTTCGACCCGCAGGTCCTTTTTGCCGAACACCGGAATCGGCGCCTGAGTCAGCTTCTCGACGTTACCGATCGCCTCGGCGTCTTCTTCCGACACGAACGTGAACGCCCGTCCCTTGTTGCCCGCACGACCGGTGCGACCGACGCGGTGGACGTAGTCATCGGGGTGCCACGGCGTGTCGTAGTTGAACACATGGCTCACCCCCTTCACGTCGAGGCCGCGCGCGGCGACATCGCTGGCCACCAGGATGTTGATCTGGCCGGTCTTGAACCGGTCGAGTTCCTTGGTGCGGCTTGATTGGTCCATGTCGCCATGGATTTCGCCGCTCGAAAAGCCGTGGCTCAACAGGTTCTTGTTGATCTCACGCACGGTCGTCTTGCGGTTGGCGAAGATGATCGCGGTCTCGACCAGGTCATTCTTGAGCAGCCAGCGTAACGTGTCGCGCTTGTCGCGTGTTTTCACCGGAACCTTGAAGGCGGCGATGTTCTCGTTGGCCGAGGCCCGGCGGCTGACTTCGATCCGCTTGGGATTGTTGAGGAACTTCTTCGTCAGCTTCTCGATCGGCGGCGGCATCGTCGCCGAGAACAGCATTGTCTGACGGGTTTCGGGGAGCTTGGAGCAGATGAACTCGATGTCGGGAATGAACCCCATGTCGAGCATCCGGTCAGCCTCGTCGATGACCAGCAGGTCACACCCGTTCAGCATGATCTTGCCGCGCTCGAACAAGTCCATCAGGCGGCCCGGTGTTGCGATCAGCACGTCGACGCCTTCGTTCAGCGCCTTGAGCTGGTCGCCCATCTGCACGCCGCCGATCAGCAGGGCCATCTTGAGGTCGTGGTTGGTGCCGTATTTCTCGAAATTTTCTGCCACCTGCGCGGCAAGTTCACGCGTCGGCTCGAGGATCAGGCTGCGCGGCATCAGTGCGCGGCGGCGCCCGTGGCTGAGAATGTCGATCATCGGCAGCACGAAGCTCGCCGTCTTGCCGGTGCCGGTCTGCGCGATGCCGACGATGTCCTTCATCATCAGGACGGGCGGGATCGCCTGCGCCTGGATCGGCGTGGGCTCGCTGTAACCCGAGGCTTCGACAGCCTTGAGCAATTCGGGGGAAAGGCCGAGGTCGGCGAAAGTCATGCAGTCTCGATATGTTGTAGGTTTGAGAGCGGCACGCGCCCTGTACGACGTAGGCCTCGAATGACGGGGGCTTTGCGCCGCCCGCCACGATCCGCCCGCGCCCTGCGCGAGGTGCCTGAAAAAGTCAAGGTTTCGGCGCGCGATTCAGTCGTCGGTGGCGACGAGCTGGCGCATCCGGCTGATGGCGCAAGTTGCGCCCGCGCGTGAGTGCAGCTTGTCGCGATCGACGCACAGCATGCCGTCGCTGCTGCGTTCGAGATAGAAGCCGGCATAGAAATCGCGTGCGCTGCAAGCCTTTTCAAGATTGGCCGAGAGCAGCCGCCGGTCACGCATGAACAGCAACAGCTTGCCCCCTGCATCGGGCTGGACCGCGGCAATCCCGGCAACCGCCACGCACTTACCCATCTTGCGTTCGCTCAGGCGCGGGAGCGCCGGGGGCGCCAATTCGGCAACCATCCCCTGGCGGACCGCCGGACCAACCGGCGCGATCCGCACGGTAACGCGGCGTTCGATCCGCACCTGGGCGGCGACCGGTTCTTCGGCGGGTTCGATCGCCCCGCGAACGTCCGCCGCCGGTGCCGGAGTGGCCGCCTTGTCGGGCATCATCTCCGCTTGCGACACGACCGGGACCACCGCGAACGACGGAGCGACAAGCGCCACAAGGGCAAAAAAGGCGAAAGAAGCGTTCATGGTTCGGCGTCGGCTGCACCCGCCTTAGCTGGCGCGGTTGAATAGCGGCTTAATCCCGCGACCGCTGTACGCAAGCGCTGGCGTGGCCGCGCCGGGCTGTGCCATAGCCTGCGGCCGATGACCGATCGAGACGCCTTCCTCGCCGCCGCCGCCGCGCTCCTTGGCCCACGCGGCCTGTCGCAAGACCAGGAACTGATCACTCCATGGCTGACTGACTGGCGCGGCCGGTTCACCGGCCGGGCGCTGGCGATGGCGTCGCCCTCTTCCACCGACGAGGTGTCGGCCCTGGTCAAACTGTGCGCGCGGCACGGGGTGGCGATCGTCCCCCAAGGCGGCAACAGCGGCATGTGCGGCGGTGCCACCCCAGACGAAACCGGGCATGCCCTCCTGCTGTCGCTGCGTCGGATGAACACAATCCGCAACCTCGACGCAGCGGCTGGCCAGGTCGTGTGCGAAGCCGGGGTGATCCTCCAGACCCTGCATGACGCGGTTGAGGCGCACGGGTTGCGCTTCCCGCTGACGCTGGGTGGCAAGGGTTCGGCGACAGTGGGCGGCCTGGTATCGACCAACGCGGGCGGAACCCAGGTCCTGCGCCATGGGTCGATGCGCGCACAAGTGCTCGGCATCGAAGCGGTACTGGCGGACGGCAGCATATTTTCCAGCCTCACCGCGCTCAAGAAGGACAATCGGGGCTTCGATCTCAAGCAGCTGCTGATCGGATCGGAAGGGACTCTAGGGATCGTCACCGCCGCCACTTTGCGGCTGCTTCCAGCGATCGCCGCACGGGCGGTCCTGTGGGCCGGGGTCCCGTCGCTCGAAGCCGCGCGCGAGTTGCTGCTTTATTGTCAGGGGAGCGCCGGTGACGCGCTCGAAGGATTCGAAGTGCTCGCGCAGGACACGCTCGATGACGTCATCGATCATCTGCCGGGAGCGCGGGCACCGCTGGCGGGCAGGCACGCGTGGCACGCGTTGATCGAACTGGTGGCCGACAAGGCGGGCGCGGCGACGTTACCCGATCGGGCCGAGGGACTGCTGGGTGAGGCGTTCGAGCGCGGGCTGCTGGAAGACGCCACGATCGCCGCGAGCGAAGCGCAAGCCGAAGCGTTCTGGACCTTGCGTGATTCGATCGCCCCGGCCGAACGCGCGAAAGGCCCAGCGGTCCAGCATGACATATCGGTCGCGGTCGAGCAGATGCCCGCATTCGTCGCGCAGGCAGTGCCGCAGATCGAGCAGGCCTGGCCCGGCACGCGCGCGATCGCGTTCGGGCACCTGGGCGACGGCAACGTCCATCTTCATGTGATCGCCCCGTCCGGGGCCGACGCGGCCGCATGGCATACGGGTGACGGCAAGCAGATCAGCGCCCAAGTCTATGAGCTGGTGACCCAATGGGATGGTTCGATCAGCGCCGAACACGGCATCGGACAATTGAAGCGCGACGAATTCGCTCGGCTCGGCGATCCGGTGGCATTGGCCATATTGCGCGCGGTCAAGCACGCGCTTGACCCGGATGAGTTGCTCAATCCGGGCAAGCTCGTGCCGCTTGCGCCTGCGGACGACAGACTTTAAAGCGCGCGCTTTCCAAGCCCGGCCGGCAGTGGCCGGGCCACCCCATTCATCCTTTCGCGGAGATCGACCATGGCCAGCGTGCCGCCGCCAACTTTGCCCTTGTTCTACAACGACTTGATGCCGCTCAATAGCCGAGACCACGCCAAGTACCGGATGAAGAATCCTGAAGGGCTGAACTGGCTGGTCAACCAGCATGCCCTGCCCCTTACCGCCGACGAATTCGTCCAGGCGCAGCGTTACTTCCCGATCGTGTTCAGCTCGGGCGAAGGCGGTGTCCCGCTCGCGCTCATGGGGCTTAACGAAGGGGTCAACACCTTCGTCGGCGATGACGGCAAGCTGCTCGATGACGTGTACCTTCCGGCATACGCCCGCCGGTATCCCTATCTGCTTGCTCGCCTGACCCCCGACACCGAGGAATTGTCGCTCTGCTTCGATCCCACTTCGGGCATTCTCGGCGAGTTTGCCGAAGGCGACCCGCTGTTCGAAGCCGAAGGCAAGCTTTCCCCCATGGTCGAGGGCGCGCTCGAATTCTGCCAGAAGTTCGAAGAGGCCGGTGCCCGCACGCAGGCGTTCGTCGCCGAGCTCGAGCGCAAGGACATGCTGATGGATGGCGAAGTCGCCATCACGCTCAACGAAGACCCGGAAAAGCCCTACATCTACCGTGGGTTCAAGATGGTGAACGAGGAAAAACTGCGCGATCTCGACGCCAAGACCGCCAAGGAATGGACCGGCAACGGAATCATGGCGCTGATCTTCGCGCACCTGTTCTCGATGGACCTGATGCGGACCGTTTTCGGCCGGCAGGCTTCGCAGGGCAAGATTCCCGCGCAGGGCGAACAGCCCACCGCCTGACGCGCCGAAGCGCCCCGATACGCAGTTGGACGGGCCTTGAAACCCGTCAACGATAGCCCTATTTCGATCGGGCCCGGTTCGCGCATCCCTCATGGCCGGATCGGGTTGGTGCATTCGATGCACCTCCTCCCTGAACCTAGGCCACCTCGTGCGTTTGCACGAGGTGGTTTTTTATGGCTACTCCGCCGCCTGCGCCAGCCGGCCGCTGCCGCCGATCGCGGCGACTTCGGCCGCCAGCACGCGCACCAGCCCGGCCAGCAGGCGCGCGACCCCCGGCGCCCGGCCGCTGGCTTCGGACATGGCCGCGTCGAGATAGCTTGCACGGCACACCTCGAGCTGGATGGCGTGAATGCGCCGGGCCGGTGCCGCGTGGCGGTCGAGCACGTAGCCGCCCGCATAGGGCCGATTGTGCGCCACGGCCCGGCCGTTCGCCTCGAAATAGCTGAATGCGGCGCAAACGAGCGCGCGATCGCAGCTGGCCCCGAAGCGATCGCCGATTACGAACTCCGCCGCGGGTTGCCCGGCGGGACGCGGCTGGAGCGGCGGCATCGAATGCAGATCGATCAGCAACGCTGCCCCCCACCGGTCGCGCAGATCTTCCAGCGTGCGCGACAGTACCGCGTGATAGGGAGCGTGGATGCCACCGATGCGCGCGGCAAGTTCCGCTGACGATAGCCGGCCCTTCCAGATTTCTCCGAGTCCTGACAACCGTCGCGGGACTAGGCCCAGCCCGCCGCGCGATCGGCGGTTTGCCAGCGAGTGCCGCGCGGTGCCGAACGCGCCGTGTGGTGCGCCCCCTTCGACCATTGACCAGTCGACGTCTTCGGGAGAGCGATTGAGATCGACCATCGCGCGCGGCGCATGAGCGACCAGCAGCCCTGCCCCGGTCGCCTGCGCGACCGCTTCGGCCAGGCCATCGACCCGGCGATCCTCCAGCCGCAGCGCAGCAGCTGCCGGATCGCGCAAATGCGCGATGACATGCGCGGGATAGTCCCGTCCCGCATGAGGTGCCGAGATCAGCACAGGGATCGGCGCGCCCGGCAGCATCCGCAGGGTGAACGCCGGCGCGTCGGTGCCCGGGATCGCTCCGCCCGATTCGTCGCCGCCGTTGACCGTTCGCTCCATCGCTCACCGGGATGAACCGCGCCCATCCCTGTGTCAAAGCCGGTCGCCGCGATCACGCCAAAGATTTCTTAAGCGGCGTGCGCTATGGCCGCGGACATGAACGAATTGCCACCTCTACGCATCCTGCTCGCCGAAGATGAAGACGCGATGCGGACCTACCTTGCGCGTGCGCTCGAGAACGCCGGTTACCAGGTAGTCGCGGTCGATCGGGGGACCGAGGCGCTGCCGTTGCTCGAAAGCGAGCATTTCGATCTACTTCTGTCGGACATCGTGATGCCCGAGATGGATGGAATCGAGCTGGCCCAGCGCTGCAACGAGGTGAGCCCATCGACCAAGGTGATGTTCATCACCGGGTTTGCCGCGGTCACCTTGAAGGCCAGCCGCGAGCAACCACGCGCGAAAGTCCTGTCGAAGCCGTTCCATCTCAAGGACCTGGTGCTCGAAGTCGACCGGGTATTCCGGACCGAGGCGGCGGCAAGCATCTGACCCTCTTGCGGAGGCGTGAAGCCCCCGCTACATGGCCGCCTCGCCGCTCGGGGCTTTGACCCCGGATGGCACGCTTGATGGTGCGGGCGTATAGCTCAGTGGTAGAGCACTATGTTGACATCGTAGGGGTCGCAAGTTCAATCCTTGCTACGCCCACCATCCAGCCAAAGGCGTCGCGCAAGCGGCGCCTTTTGCGTTTGGGGCGCTGCCCTTGCACCCCGCCGCCTCCCTGCTAAAGCCCCCGCAACTCCACACAGCAGGACCGACATGGCAAAGATCAAGGTGAAGAACCCAGTCGTCGAGATCGACGGCGACGAGATGACCCGCATCATCTGGCAATGGATCCGCGACCGCCTGATCCTGCCCTATCTCGACGTTGACCTGAAGTACTACGACCTGTCGGTCGAAAAGCGCGACGAGACCGGAGACCAGATCACCATCGATTGCGCCAACGCAATCAAGCAGTACGGCGTCGGCGTGAAATGCGCGACGATCACCCCGGACGAAGCGCGGGTCGAGGAATTCGGCCTCAAGAAAATGTGGAAGAGCCCCAACGGCACGATCCGCAACATCCTGGGTGGCGTGGTCTTCCGCGAACCGATCGTGATCGACAACGTGCCGCGGCTGGTGCCGGGCTGGACCGACCCGATCGTGGTCGGCCGCCACGCGTTCGGTGACCAATATCGCGCGACCGACACGCTGATTCCCGGCCCCGGCAAGCTGCGGCTGGTGTTCGACGGCGAGGACGGCACCAAGCTCGATCTCGACGTGTTCGATTTCCCCAGCGCCGGCGTGGCGATGGCGATGTACAATCTCGACGATTCGATCCGCGACTTCGCGCGCGCCAGCTTCAACTACGGCTACAACCTCGGCTGGCCGGTGTACCTGTCGACCAAGAACACCATCCTCAAGGCCTATGACGGGCGCTTCAAGGACCTGTTCGAAGAGGTGTTCAACAACGAGGGCTTCGCCGCGAAGTTCAAGGAAAAGGGCATCCATTACGAACATCGCCTGATCGACGACATGGTCGCCTCGGCGCTCAAGTGGTCAGGCAAGTTCGTATGGGCGTGCAAGAATTACGACGGCGACGTGCAGTCCGACATCGTCGCCCAGGGCTTCGGCTCGCTCGGCCTGATGACCAGCGTCCTGATGGCGCCCGACGGCAAGACGGTGGAAGCCGAGGCCGCCCACGGCACCGTCACGCGGCACTATCGCCAGCACCAGCAGGGCAAGGCGACCAGCACCAACCCGATCGCCAGCATCTTCGCGTGGACGCAGGGCCTCAGCTATCGCGGCAAGTTCGACGACACCCCCGACGTGGTGAAATTCGCCGAGACGCTCGAGCGGATTTGCATCGAAACTGTCGAAAGCGGCAAGATGACCAAGGACCTGGCGCTGCTGATCGGGCCCGAGCAGGCGTGGATGACGACCGAACAGTTCTTCGAGGCGATCGTCGAGAACCTCGACAAGGAAATGGCCGGCTGGGGGTGATGCGCCCTCGCCCTGCGGTCTTTGCCAGCGGCAACTGACACAACGGACCGGGATCGGCGCAGGCTGAGCCCGGTCCAATCATTTTTGGAAACCGGCGCCCCGCGCTGCAAGGGAGCACCATGGCCAAGTCCGCCGACCCGAAAAAGCGTTCGATCCCCCGGCGCAAGTCCAGTGAAAAGGTCGGGCGCAAGCGGCTCGAGGTTCGCAACGCGCGCGCCAAGGATATCCCCGGCATCGCCGCGCTGGTGCGGCGCGTTTACGACGACATGCCTGCCTACACCCACGGCGAAATCCGCGGCCAGATCAACAACTTCCGCGAAGGGTGCTTCGTGGCCCTGCTCGACGACGACGTGGTTGGCTATTGCGCCACGATGCAGGTGGCCGAGGCGCTCGCGTTCCAGGATCACGTTTGGGACGAGATCACGGGCAACGGCTTTGGCAGCCGCCACGATCCCACCGGCGACTGGCTCTATGGGTACGAGATGTGCGTCGATCCCAAGGTGCGCGGCGTGCGCATCGGACGCCGGCTGTACGAAGAACGCCGGGCGCTGGCTGAAGAGCGTGACCTGACCGGCATCGTATTTGCCGGACGGATGCCGCACTACCGCCGCAACAAGCGCAAGGTGGCGGGGCCGCAGGATTATCTCGACCAGGTCGTCGCGGGCAGGATCCACGATCCGGTCCTGCGTTTCCAGCTTGCCAACGGGTTCGAGCCCGACCGGGTGCTGGAAGGATACCTGCCCGAAGACAAGGCGTCAGAGGCCAACGCCATCCTGATGGTGTGGCGCAATCCCTATGTCGAAAGCGATCAGCCGGCGAAGAAACGCCTCCCGCGCGGCGTGGAATCGGTGCGCGTGGCGACCTGCCAGCTGCAGGCGCGGGCGGTGAAGGACTACGAGGAATTCCTCTCCACGGTCCGGTATTTCGTGGACGTGGCAAGCGATTACGAAGCGGACTTCATCCTGTTTCCTGAACTGTTCACGCTCATGCTGCTGAGTTTCGAGGAGAAGGAACTGTCGCCGGTCGAAGCGATCGAGCGCCTGTCGCAGTATACTCCCCGCCTGAAGGCCGACATCTCCGACATGGCGATGCGCTTCAACATCAACATCATAGCCGGCAGCCACCCCACCCGGATGGACGACGGCGACATTCACAACGTGTCCTATGTCTGCCTGCGCGACGGTTCGATCCACGAACAGGAAAAGATCCATCCCACGCCGAACGAACGGTACTGGTGGAACATCAAGGGCGGCGACAAGATCGACGTGATCCAGACCGACTGCGGCCCGATCGGGGTACAGATCTGCTACGACAGCGAATTCCCCGAACTCAGCCGCCGCCTCGCCGACGAAGGCGCGCGGATCATCTTCGTGCCGTTCTGCACCGACAACCGGCAGGGTTACCTGCGGGTGCGCTATTGCGCGCAGGCTCGCGCGATCGAAAACCAGTGCTTCGTCGTGCTCAGCGGGAACTGCGGCAACCTGCCCAACGTCGCCAATATGGACGTGCAGTACGCGCAAAGCTGCATCCTCACACCGTGCGATTTTCCCTTTGCGCGTGACGGGATCGCCGCCGAAGCGACCGAAAACGTGGAAACGCTGACGATCAGCGACATCAACCTGGCTGATCTCAGCTGGGCGCGTGCCGAAGGCACCGTGCGCAACCTGGCCGACCGCCGGTTCGATCTCTACCGCATCGAATGGGATGAAGACGGCAAGCATCCCGGCAAGCCGCGGCCGCGCCGCGAACCGCTGGGTCCGGGCGCGCCGGGCGGCGGCTAGCCGCGCCCCGCATCGGCGGCGGGCGAGCGCACATGCTCTTGCCGCACCCCGTGGCCAATGAACCACCCGGGAATCCGCCTGAGCAGCGGGTAGCGATCGAGCAGCCGCATCGGCAGGGGCGGCCGCTCGGGCAGCGAGCGGGTGCCCGAAATCACCGGGCGCAGCAGATTCTCGTGCACCGCGCGCTGCGCCGACTGGATTACGCGAGTGGGTAGCAGCCGGCGCCTTTGCAGGTATGGCAGGAGCGGGTCGACATCGGCTCCGCGCGACAGCGGAGCGGCGAGGAGGTTGGCGGCGGCAACCGCATCCTGGATCGCGAGATTGATGCCGATCCCGCCCACCGGGCTCATCGCGTGGGCCGCATCGCCGATCGCCAGCAGTCCAGGCCGGCTCCACTCGGTCAGCCGGTCGAGCGAGACCGACAGCAGGCTGACCTTTTCCCAATCGGGCAGCGCCTGGGCAAGGTCAGGCAGATCGGGGGCGGCCGCGCGCACATCGGCCCGGAAGGCATCGATTCCGCGTGCCTTGATTGCCTCTCCACCCCCTTTGGCGATGACGAACGCACACTGCCAGTAGTTGCCGCGATCGATCATCACGATCAGCCGGTTCCCCGTTACACTCCCCCGCAACGCCGTGCCGTTGCCCGTCTTCGGCACCGCGAACCAGAACACGTCGATCGGCGCACCCAGCCTTTCGAGCGGCAGCTCGCGTCGTGCGATCGATTCGCGGCCGTCGCACGCCAATACCAACCGGCCGGCACGGATGTCCTCTCCGGAACGCAGCCGCACCCCGGTGATCCTGCCCCCTTCATCGAGAAAGCGATCGACCGATGCCTCCATCCGCAGTGTGAAACCGGTGTACCGCTCGGCCTCGCATCGCACGAAATCGAGGAATTCCCATTGCGGCATCATCGCGATGAACGGGGCAGGCATGGCGAGGTGGGTGAGATCGCCGATGGTCATCAGCCGGCCGTTCCAGCTGATCTCGGCCCGATCGATGCGGTTATGAGGGCGCCGCAGGAATTGCGCGAGCAGGCCCAGCTCGTCCAGGACCTGCATCGTCGATGGGTGAACGGTGTCGCCGCGAAAGTCGCGAAAGAAATCGGCATGCTTTTCCAGCACCGTCACGCGCACCCCGGCGCGTGCGAGAAGCAGCGCGGCCATCATGCCTGCGGGGCCTCCGCCCACCACAATGACTTGCGGGCCGTCCATGATCGGCAGTCTAGCTCACCCGCCCAGCGGACGCGAGCGCGCGGATTGCGATGATTTGGTTTTCCTACCCGGCCGCAATAAGGCTAGCTGGTCGGACCATGTCCGAACCGATCCCATCCCCGCCGCTCGCCTCGCGCTCCCGCTTCCTCGGCGTGGCCGTTCACCGTCGGCGGCTTCGGGCCGAAAACCACAGATCACGCCCGTTTCAATCATTTCACTGCTAAATCAAAGGTTTCCATGTCGCAGAAATTTTTCATTCGCCCCCTGTCGGTGGTCCACGGCCTGGTCGATCCGGGCTGATGGCTGCCGAACTCGCCCCGTCTAGCATGCTGTCCGACGCGCTGGTGATCCTCGGCGCGGCGGGGATCGTGATTCCGGTCTTTCACCGTTTCCGAATCACGCCGGTGATCGGGTTCATCCTGGTCGGCATCCTGGTCGGCCCGTTCGGCCTCGGGCGGTTGGTCCCCCAGCAGCCCTGGCTGTTTCACGTGACGATCACCGAGCCCGATGCGCTGGAGCCGTTCGCCGAATTCGGCATCGTGCTGCTGCTGTTCACCATCGGGCTCGAGCTGTCGTTCAACCGGCTGTGGACGATGCGCAAGCTGGTGTTCGGCCTGGGCGCGCTCGAACTGCTGATTATCGGCGGGATGCTGGCCGCGGTTCTCGCCGGGATGGGACAGGCGTGGAGCGGCGCGCTTGGGCTGGGATTCGCGCTGGCGCTGTCGTCGACCGCCATCGTCCTTCCGATATCGGGCACCACCAGCCCGGTCGGGCGCGCGGCGCTCTCGATGCTGTTGTTCGAGGACATCGCGATCGTGCCGATCATCTTCGTCCTCGGCGCGCTGGCACCTTATGCCCAGGCCGACGGGTTCGACGGATTGTTCCGCACGTTGTGGCAGGGCGCGCTGGTAATCGCCGCGCTGCTGGTGGTGGGTCGCGTCGTGCTCCCCCGCCTGTTCGCACAGGCCGCGCGAACCAAAAGCCCCGAACTGTTCCTGGCCGCCAGCCTGCTGGTGGTGATCGGCGCCAGCCTGGCGACATCGGCCACCGGCCTGTCTCCGATCGTCGGCGCGCTGATCGCGGGGCTGCTGATCGCGGAGACCGAATATCACGGCGAGGTCGAGGGCATCATCGAGCCATTCAAGGGACTGGCGTTGGGGATCTTCCTCATCACTGTCGGGATGAGCGTCGACCTGGCGATGGTCGCGGCCAACATCGGGCCGATCGCGCTGGCGGTGATCGGGGTCCTGGTGCTCAAGGCGATCGTCACCGGGGTACTGTTGCGGCTGATGGGCGCGCGGACCAGCACCGCGGCGGAGACCGGCACTCTGATGGCTTCGCCCAGCGAGACCACGCTGATCGTCCTGACCGCCGCAACCGCCGCGCAGGTGATCGAACCGGGCACCGCGCAGTTCTGGCAAGTGGTCACCGCTATCGGTCTGACGGTCACACCACTGCTCGCCTGGCTGGGGCGGTCGGTAGGTCGGCGGGTCGAGCCGGTCCCGGTGCTCGACGAGGACGAGCAAGGCGAGCCGCTGGTGATCATCGTTGGAGCGGGCCGCGTGGGACGGCTGGTCGCGGACATGCTGACCACGCACGGCAAGCGCTACGTCGCGATCGACAGCGACGCCGACCTGATCACCAGGGCGCGCCGAAAGGGTTACCATGCCACCTTCGGAGACGCCGCGCGCGGACAGGCGCTCGACCGGCTCGGGGTCGAGCGGGCGCCTGCAGTCGTGCTGACCATGGACGAACCGGTGCTCGCGCAGCGGCTGACGACCAAGCTGCGCAAGACCTATCCCGATCTGACCATCATCGTGCGCGCGCGCGATCTCAATCACGCGACCGCCCTCTACCGCGCAGGGGCCAGCCACGCGGTGCCCGAGACACTCGAAAGCTCGCTCCAGCTATCCGAAGCGGTGCTGGTGGATCTCGGTGTCGCGATGGGGCCGGTGATCGCCTCGATCCATGCCAAGCGGGACACGTTCCGCGAACAGATCCGCCGGGATGCCGAGCTCGATCACAAACCCAAGTTGCGCACCAGCATCATCGACGCAGGATAGAACCCGGCGCTCGCCCGTTGAGAACGGTAGAGGAGACTATCATGAGCGACGCCAAACAACGCCCCGACGCGATCCCGCACACTCACCCCAAATCCGAAACCGGCGAGGACAAGGGCCCGATCAAGGGTCCCCAGCGGACGGCAGACAATACTCCGGTGACCGACACCCCGCGTGGCAGCGAAGTGGAAACCCGGAATTCCAGCAACCGGCGCGGTTGACAGTTCAGGCGGGCGCGCCTGCTCCGGCGAGGGCAGCGCGCACCGCCGCGATCGCGGCGTCCGCCTTGTCCCCCTCAGGACCGCCGCCCTGCGCCATGTCCGCTCGGCCGCCGCCGCCCTTGCCGCCCAGCGCCTCGACCCCGGCGCGGACCAGCGCGACGGCATCGTGCGAATCGACAAGATCGTCGGTCACCGCGACAGCAATTGTTGCGCGGCCATCGTTGACCGCGACGATCGCCGCGACGCCCGATCCCATGCGCGCCTTCGCTTCATCAAGCAGTCCACGCAGCGATTTGGCCTCCAGCCCCTCGATAACCTGGCCCGAGAACGTGACGCCCCCGACATCCAAGTCAGCCGGACCCGCTTTTGTGCTGCCGCCGCCCAACGCCAGGGCTTTCTTCGCCTCCGCCAGCTCCCGCTCGAGACGTTTGCGCTCGTCGAGCAGCGCGGCGATCCGTGCCGGGACTTCTTCGGGCGTCGCGCGGATCGCGGCGGCAGCGCTTTTGAGCGCATCCTCGCGAGCGATGAGCCACACGCGCGCCGCTTCTCCGGTCAGCGCCTCGATCCGCCGCACGCCCGAACTGACCGCGCTTTCCGAGATGATGCGGAACAAACCGATATCGCCGGTAGCGCGAACATGCGTGCCGCCACACAACTCGACCGAGTAGTTGCGCCCTTCTCCACCGGCACGCCCCATGCTCAGCACGCGCACTTCTTCGCCGTATTTCTCGCCGAACAGCGCCATGGCGCCGGCCGCGATTGCGTCGTCGGGAGTCATCAAACGGGTCGATACGGTTTCGTTGGCGCGGATTTCGGCGTTCACCTCGGCTTCCACCGCCGCGATATCGTCGTGACTCAGCGGCTTGGGGTGCGAAAAGTCGAACCGCAACCGGTCCTCGGCGACCAGCGAGCCTTTCTGAGTTACATGATCGCCTAGCCGGTGGCGCAGCGCCGCGTGGACGAGGTGTGTCGCGGAGTGATTGGAGCGGACCCGGTCGCGGCGATCCGCGTCGACCGACAGATGGACCGCGTCGCCCAACTTCACGGACCCGGCCTCGACGATCCCATGGTGGGCGTGCAGACGGCCGAGCGGCTTGCCGGTGTCCGCCACCGCTATTCGCAGGCCTTCGGCCGTCGAGATGACGCCGGCGTCACCCGCCTGCCCGCCGCTTTCACCGTAGAACGGGGTCTGGTTGGTCAGAATGACAATGCTATCGCCCGCGCCGGCAGCATCAACTTCAGCGCCATCCCTGACCAGCGCGACGACACTGCCCTCACCCTCGGTCGAGTTGTATCCGGTGAATTCGGTACTGCCTTCGCGCTCGGCGATGTCGAACCACAGCTCGGCGTCGGCCGCTTGGCCGGAACCCTTCCACGCTGCCCTCGCGGCGGCCTTTTGGCGCGCCATCGCCGCGTCGAACCCCGCGCGATCAACCGCGATGCCGCGGCTGCGCAGCGCGTCTTCGGTTAGATCGTAGGGAAATCCGAACGTGTCGTAGAGCTTGAACGCGGTCTCGCCATCGAGGTTCGCCCCGTCGTCCATGTCAGCGGTGGCTTCGTCAAGCAGCCGCAATCCATTGGCAAGCGTACGGCGGAATTGCGTTTCCTCACGCTCGAGCGTTTCCTCGATCAGCGGCTGCGCGCGACCGAGCTCGGGATAGGCCTGCCCCATCTCGGCGACGAGCGCGGGGACCAGGCGATACATCAGCGGCTCGCTTGCACCGAGCAGGTGCGCATGGCGCATTGCGCGACGCATGATCCGCCGCAGCACATAGCCGCGTCCCTCATTCGACGGCAGCACGCCATCGGCCAACAGGAAGCTGGTCGACCGCAGGTGGTCGGCGATTACCCGGTGGCTGACGTCGTCCTCTCCACTCGCGTGGTTCGGCGTGAGCGACTTCGACGCCGCAATCAGCGCTTTGAAGGTGTCAGTATCGTAGTTGTCGTGGACGCCTTGGAGGACTGCGGCGAGGCGCTCGAGGCCCATGCCGGTGTCAATGCTGGGACGCGGCAGGTCGGCGACGATTTCACCACCCGACTGCTCGAACTGCATGAACACCAGGTTCCAAATCTCTACGAACCGGTCTCCGTCTTCGTCGGGGCTGCCTGGGGGGCCGCCCGCGATGTGCGCGCCGTGGTCGTAGAATATCTCCGAACACGGGCCGCATGGGCCTTCATCGCCCATCGCCCAGAAGTTGTCCTTGGTGGCGATGCGAATGATCCGCTCTTCCGGCAGGCCGCTAATCTTGCGCCACAAGTCGAACGCTTCGTCGTCAGTGTGATAGACGGTCGCGGTCAGGCGATCGGGATCGAGGCCCCATTCCCTGGTCAGCAGGGTCCAGGCGTGGGTGATCGCCTGGTCCTTGAAATAGTCTCCGAAACTGAAGTTCCCGAGCATCTCGAAGAACGTATGGTGCCGCGCGGTGTAGCCCACGTTGTCGAGATCGTTGTGCTTGCCGCCCGCGCGCACGCATTTCTGGCTGCTGGTCGCAGTCGCACTCGGCGGGGCTTCCAGCCCGGTGAACACGTTCTTGAACGGCACCATGCCCGCATTCACGAACATCAGTGTCGGATCGTTGTACGGCACCAGCGGAGCGCTGGGCACCACCCGGTGCCCTTCGCCTGCGAAGTAGTCGAGGAAGCTGCGGCGGATCTCGTTGGTCGAGGTCATAATGTCGGTGCAGGTAAATGCTGCAGCGCACTGCGACAAGCGGATAAAGCCAGGCCATGCGTGCCGAGCGCGCGCTCAGCCGTCTGCCACCACCACTTTGAGGGCCAGCGGACGGATCGTCAGTGTCAGCGGCAGCGGCAGACGCGTCAGCTCACCATCCAGCGCTATGCCGATCTCGCCATCGCCGTCGATGCGCAGTTCCCGCGCGGTTGTCTCGATCGAAAAATCGCGCGCGTCGTCGATCTTGCCTAGCGCGATTCGGGCAGCGGTTGTCACCAGCCGCCAACGCGTCATCCGGGCAAGCGCAAACACCGACAGCACGCCTTCATCCAGCGCAGCGCGATCGCCCAGCTTTCCGTCGGACGTCTGATACCGATTGTTGCCGACAAACAGCAGGGAGGTCTCCACGCTCATCGCCTCGCCGTCGACCACGAGGTTGAATCGTCGGGGACGCAGTTTACGAAGCACGCGCCAGCTCGCGCCTATTGATGCGATCCACTTGGGAAGAGACGATTTCTCCCGCTCGCGCACAAGTTCGACGTAGGCCCCGAACGATGCGTTGTTGATGAACGTGCGTCCACCGGCATCGCCCAGATCAACCTCGATGACGCGGCCAGTGGCCGACACATGTGCCGCTGCCTCAAGGTCGATCGGAATGCCCAGTTGGCGCGCGAAATGATTTCGAGTGCCAAGCGGCAGCACGCCGAGTTGGGTGCCGAAGCCCGCGAGCAGGCCTGCCGCGCTGCCAAGTGTGCCGTCTCCCCCGCCGACAACTACCCGTACTGCGTCCCGGTACCGATCTATCGCCTCTTCCATCTCCTTGCCGGCGACCAGGTCCAGCTTAACTTGCGACGCAGCAAAGGCGCGTTCAAGTTCGTCCGACAGCGCGTCGCCTTTGGCGCTGGCGGTACCGCCAGAGCGATTAACGACGACCGGAAGCGGCCCTTGTGTCACAGATTTTGTCAGCCGACGCGCGCCGAAACGATCCAGGCCGCGCCCGGAAATGCCACCAATGATCGCTGCGCCTCGCCGGCAAGATAGTGGCGCAGTCGCGCAAGGAACTCGGCGCGGGCATCATCGGTGAGCCCGGCTGCCGCGCGCGCCGCGGGTCCGATAGCAAGGAAATACGACACGGCATCCTCAACCGCATCATCCCCGGTCCCCGCAACATAGGCAAAGTCGACCGGTTCGAACGAAATGCCGGTCCAGCCCGCGGCAGCCAGGATGCCTTGCACATGGTCGCGGTCGGCAAACGCGAAGGGTCCCGGGGCGCCAGGAGGACTGGGCTGCTCCGCCCCATCAGGCAATAGCGCGGCAATTCGCTCGGCCCACGGATTTTCCGAACGATCGCGGAAGCACGAAAAAACCAGCCGGGCACCACCCGCCGCGCTCTTGGCGAGGTTGGTAAATGCAGCGATCGGATCAGCGAAGAACATGACCCCATGGCGGGAGACGACGAGGTCGGGTGAGAAGTGAGAACCGCGCCAGTCTGAGGCATCGGCGAGGAGGAAGGAAACGTTCGCCAGGTGAGAGCCGCGCTCACGCGCAGCCTCGACCAGGTCTTCGCTGATATCGAGCCCGACGATTTCGGCTTCCGGATGATTTCGGGCGATTGCCAGCGAGACTTCGCCCGCGCCGCACCCGACGTCGAGCGCCCGCGTGACCGGCCCCGCGCTGGCGCTGGCGAGCAATCGATCGGTGAGTCCGGCAAAGCTGCGATCGGTGCGTCGCCATTCGGTCGCCCACTTGCGGCCGACATTGCCCTCCCAATCGGTGCGTTCCATGTCGGTCCTCGCTGACGCCTAAACGATTACCTGATTCGCGCGGCGTGTGTGCAAAAGCAATACTCCCTGAGGATTCGGTGTTTCCTGAAAGTCGGAAAAGCCGGCGCCGACCCTGGAAGGTCGCACGCCGGCTTTCCGGTTTTCACGGGTGCAAGGGGGGCACCCGAGGATGAGGTGTCAGATATCGGCGTCCGCGTCCGGGCCGGTCATCATCTCCTCGGCGACGGCATCGGTCCGGCTGCGGATCGCAGCTTCCAACTTGTCGCTAAGCTCAGGGTTTTCCTTCAGGTACTGCTTGGCGTTCTCGCGGCCCTGGCCGATGCGGATCGAATCGTAGCTGAACCAGCTGCCCGATTTCTCCACCAGGCCGGCCTTGACCCCGAGATCGAGGATTTCGCCGATCTTGGAGATGCCTTCGCCGTACATGATGTCGAATTCGACCTGCTTGAACGGCGGCGCGACCTTGTTCTTGACCACCTTCACCCGGGTCGAGTTGCCGACGATCTCGTCGCGATCCTTGATCTGCCCGGTGCGGCGGATGTCGAGCCGGACCGAGGCGTAGAACTTGAGCGCGTTGCCGCCGGTGGTGGTTTCCGGATTGCCGTACATCACGCCGATCTTCATGCGCAGCTGGTTGATGAAGATCACCATGCACTTGGACCGGTTGATCGAGCCGGTCAGCTTGCGCAGCGACTGGCTCATCAAGCGGGCCTGAAGACCAACGTGGCTGTCACCCATCTCGCCTTCGATTTCGGCCCGGGGGACCAGCGCCGCGACCGAATCGACCACCAGCACGTCGATCGCGTTCGAGCGCACCAGCGTATCGACGATCTCGAGCGCCTGTTCACCGGTATCGGGCTGCGAAACGATCAGCTCGTCGATATTGACGCCCAGCTTCTTGGCGTAAGCGGGGTCCAGAGCATGCTCGGCATCGACGAACGCGACCGTGCCGCCATTTTTCTGCGCTTCGGCCAGTACGTGTAGCGCAAGCGTGGTCTTGCCAGAGCTTTCCGGCCCATAGACTTCGATGACCCGGCCCTTGGGCAACCCGCCCACACCGAGAGCGATATCGAGCCCGAGGCTGCCGGTGGAAATCGTTTCGACCTCCATCGTTTCCTTCTGGCCGAGCTTCATCGCCGAGCCCTTGCCAAACGCGCGATCGATCTGCGCGAGCGCGGCGTCGAGCGCCTTCTGACGATCCGTGTCCACTGTCTTACCTTCCACCAGCTTCAAGTTCGCAGCCGCCATGACACACCCTTTCGCGCTTTGGCCAGTCCTTAGGCCGGACTGTCACCGAGACCGCGATGTATCCGCTTTGTTCTATTGGAACAAGTGGGGAACGGAAATTATTTTTCGAATGTGGCCAAAGCCTTGCCGTTGGGGGCGGTCACTGATGGTATGTCCAGCGCAAGTTACGAATTGCGTTACCCGCCAGAGGAACTTCGACGACCTGCTGGCCGTCCTTCACGTGGACGCCCTGCAGGCCCGTGATGCGCCCTTCGCCGGCGCCCCCGACCACCACGCGAACCGTCACTGGCGACGGGTTGGCGTTAGTCAGCGAAATCTGCATCTGCAGCCGTGCGTCGGGGCCGTCCGAAAAGTCGGGATTGAGCGCTGCACATTTGGCGAATACCTGCGCGCTCTGGCCAATTCCGATCTCTACATCCTGGCCCGACGCGTAATCGCGCAGCGTGCGCGCGCCGACCAGTCGGTCGCCCCGCGGTGACGCCTCGAACACGGTCAGGCTCCCGGTTGGCAATGCGGTGCCCAGCCCGTGTGCGGGGTCGTTGACGGTCGCGAGGAGGATTTCGGCGGCACGTACCTCGTCGCTGCCATCATTCCAGGGCACGCATTCGGTGGTGTAGAGCATGCGCCCGGTGACGCCTTCACGGTCCAGAAAGGCGATCTGCTTCTGGCTCTTGGCGGCAACCGTGACAGGTTCCGGCACACGGTAGAGCTTGAGATCGGCCAGGTCTTCCTGCCGGGCGACCATCGCCGGAGCGCGCATTCGCGACCCTGTTACCGTGATCGATTGTGCAGCTTCCATGGCTACCGGAGCTGGTGGCGGCGGCGGAGGCGATGGCGGCGGCATTGGGTAGGAATAGTCTTCCTCGGTCCCGTCTGCAGTGCTGCCGAGGGGATAGCATAGCAGCTGGAGCGGCTTGGCATCCGGCGGATCGGACAGTTGCTGGAAATTGCTGACGACCTTGAGCTTGCCGGCAACCGCCATCAGCTCGGCATCTGGAAAGCTCTGGTTGTTGTCATTGACCAGCGTCAGCCAGCTGGTGAGGTGCATCGCGAAATCACCCGTCCCGGCTCCGTCGGCCAGCGTGGCGACGTAATTCGCCTGCCAGTCAAATCCCCACGCCAGGTAGGTCAGAGTGACGGTAAAGGTCCCACCCTCAGGCGATCTGGTGTCGATCGAATACACCGGTTTTGCCGACAGCCCGGCCGGCACCCGATCGAAAGTGAGGTTTTCCGCCAGTCCCGAACACCGCACGGCCTCGAAACCGCCTGCGGTCTGCAACACGAGGCCGCCATCGGCGCGCGACCGCACTATCGCGTCTTCGCTGGTCTCACTGCCCGTAGCGGGATTGGTACGGGTGATGGTGACCCGGTTGCCGAGCGATCCATCGACCAGCGCGCCGGGACTGAGCAGATCGGCATTGCGATTCTTCTCGATCGTCCCCCCGGGCAGGCCGGTAACGATCGCGCTCACTGCGACCATTCCTTCGGCGACCCCCTCGAAGCGCACGGTTGATTCGCCTGGAGGCAATGTGATCTGCCGCGTCTCGCTGATCATCGCGAACCCGCGCGGCCAGTTGCGGTCGAGCTTCTGGTCGGGCCCACGATAGGGATCGCGGTAGACAGTCACCGAAAGACCGCTGGGCGGCGCGGCGTCGACAGCCTCGCGCGCGATCGCCGGGGCGGACGCTCCCGCGAGCAGGAGCAACAGGGCGGCGCGGCGCATCGCCGGCGTCCTCAGTACCGGGTCTCGTACGTGACCCGCACTTCGCGCTTGCCGTTTGCCGGAACCGTGACGAGGTACTTGCGCCGATCGGAGTTGATCTGTTCGCCGGTCACGTCTTCGCTGGTAACGCGAAAATCGCGGCTCCACCAACCTCGGTCGAGCCCGCCCTGCGTCAGTTCCACCGTCACCGGCACCGGCTTGGCGTTGGTCAGGGTATAGCGCATCGTGGTGCGCCAGAATTCGACCGGCCGTTCGCTGGTGACGGTGGTCACTTCGCCATCGTCGGTGATCGCACGGTAGCGGCTGCTTTGCTCCCACTGGTCCGACGTGATTTTTTCCCGGCTGACCACCTCGGCCTGGACGAACACGTCGAAAGCGTCGCCAGTGACCAGAGTCAGTGCGCTGCCCATTGGGGTGTGTCCGATATTGCTTTCGCCGATGAACTGCGGCGTCCCTTGCGCATCGCGCTGGTAGAAACGCACCGTGCCGGCGGGAAGCGCATCGCCCAGGCCCTGCTCGCGGGCGGTCGAAAATCCCACCGCGGTGGTCGCATTGACTGGCGCACCGTCATTCGACAGCCAGCCGACTGTGCGCGCGTAGACCTTCTTCGCCGGCACGCCTTGCACGTCGAGAAAGCTGACCTGCTTGGTCTGCGCGTTGGCGATCGTGGTGCGCGCGGGGAGCGGATAGAGGTAGTAATCCCCCAATCGTTCACGTCCCGCGGTTTGGGTGCCTGGTGTAAACCCGCGCGGCGGCGGCGGAGAACTGCGATAGCCGCCAGTTGAGGGGCTACCGGCAACCAGCACCGTTTCCGCGTTGTGGAAAGTGGTGCCTGTCTGGTTGGTCAGCGTCACCCAGCCCTGCATGTCGGTGGTCGCCTTCGCTTCGTCGTACAACGCGACGTAGTCGGCCGACCAGCCAAGGCCGCTGGTGAGGTAGCGGATCGCCGCCGGCCTCTGCCCCCCGTGATCACTGTCGACCGTCACCGACAGCGTCGGGCGGGCGCGCAAGTTCGGCGGCACCCGATCGAAGACCACACGCGTCGGGAGGCCGTCGTCGCGCAACACCTCGATCCGGTCGCCAATGCGGACGACCACGCCCCCTGCAGTGGACAACACTGTCGCGCGCTCGCGGGTTTCCTTGCCGGTCGCGGTATTGGTGCGCACCAGTGTAACGGTCTGGCCGATCGCCTTTTCCATCAACTTGCCCGGCGTCAGCAGGTCAAAGTCGAAGTTCTGTTCGACGATACCGGCCCCATCGGCGTTGAAGCTGAGCGTTTCGGGCTGGATGCGCGCGGAAACATCGGGAAACTCGATCCGGCTGCGGCCATTGCTGATCGCGAGCTGGCGAATGTCCTGCACCAGCGCGCGATCGTCGTTGTAAATGGTGACCGCGAGCTCGCCCTGCGCGCTCGGCTCGGTCTCGGCCGTCTGCGCAGAAGCGCTTCCCGCCAGGCCCAATGCCAGAACGATTCCCAGACTGTGCATCCTTTGCATCGTAATCCCCTCTGCGCCAGCGTGTCTCTCCGGACATGTTCGGCGATAATGATCGATGTAACGGTGTATCATTGATGAACGCAATGCAAGCGTTCCGCGCTATCCTGTCCGCGATGCGCCAAGCACACCGCCGACTTTGTCTGCGATCTGCTGCACGCTGAAGGGCTTCGCGATGAAGTGCATGTCCTCGATGTCGATCTCGCGCCGCAATTGTTCCTCGGCATAGCCGGACATGAACAAGATCGGCAGTGCGGGCTTCAGCCGGCGGATCGCCCGCGCCATTGCCGGGCCATCCATCCCCGGCATCACCACATCGCTGACGACGATGTCGAATTCGCCGCCATTGGCGATCGCAGCGAGCCCGATGTCGCCGTCCGCACAGGCGGTAACCTGGTAGCCGGCCCGGGTGAGTGCGCGATCGGCGACCGCGCGCACCATGTCCTCATCCTCGACCAGCAGGATCGTGCCCCCGCCCGACCACTGGACAGAAGGCTTGACCTCGGCCTTGCGCGCCTTGGGCGTTTCGCCTTGGTAGACCGGGAAGTAGACGCTGAATCGTGCGCCAGGGCGCGATCTCGCAGCGGCTGCGGGAATGTTGTCGGCGAAGATAAATCCGCCCGATTGCTTGACGATGCCATAGACGGTCGAAAGGCCGAGGCCGGTCCCCTTGCCTAATTCCTTGGTGGTGAAAAACGGCTCGAAGATCTTGGTCAGGTTTTCGGGCGGGATGCCCCCGCCGGTGTCCTGCAATACCAGTACTGTGTAATCGCCTTCGGGCAGGATCTCACTGCCCATCTGGCGCACATCGCGCGCAGACACCCGGCGGGTGGCAAGCGAAAGCTTACCGCTGCCATCTCCGCGCCCCTGCATGGCGTCGCGGGCATTGACCGCGAGGTTGACGATCACCTGCTCGAGCTGTTGCGGATCAGCGCGCACCGGACCCAGATCGCGGTCGTGATGGACCTTGAGCTCGATCTTCTCACCCAGGAGCCGCTTGAGCAGCAGGCTGACTTCGCTGACCACATCGGGCAGCTGCAGCACTTCGGGCCGCAAGGTCTGCTGCCGACTGAAAGCGAGCAACTGGCGGGTGAGCGCGGCGGCGCGGTTCGAATTGGCACGGATTTGCTGAATATCATCGTAGTCGCTGTCGCCGGGGGTATGGCGCAAAAGCATCAGGTCGCAGGTGCCGATCACCGCCGTCAGCACGTTGTTGAAATCGTGCGCCACCCCGCCCGCCAGTTGTCCGACCGCCTGCATCTTGGTGGCCTGGGCCACTTGCCGCTTGAGCTTGGTCTCTTCGGTCGAATCGACCAAGCTGAGCAGTACCGCCGCCTCACCCAGTCCGCGCACGCCAGCAATGCCAAGCGAGACCGGCTCGTCGGACGATCCGCGCAAGCGCACTGCCATGTCGGTCGCGCTCGCCGCACCCTTGCCGAAGCGGCGCACCGCGTCGACCAGGGGTCCCTTGTCCTCGGCCACCACCAGATCAGACGGAAACGGCGGCAGAAGATCGCCTTCGATGTTGGCAGCGCGCCGAAACGATGCGTTAGCGAACAGCAAGCGTCCGTCGCGATCGGTCATGGCAAGACCGAGCGGAAGCGCGCCGAGCAACGATTCGAGTTGCGGTGCGGCTGCCGCGCCTGCCGTTTCGACCCCCGCACCAAGACCCACCGCTGCGTCGATCAACAGCATCAGCGAGGAGCCCTCGTCCGCTCCTGGAACGCGCGATTCGCGTTGCTCGCTCAAAGGTACGTGGATCAGAGTTTGCGGATTGCCCCGGCGACCCTCGCGCGCGAAGAAAATCCGCTCGCGCTCGTCCGCACGCAGGAGCGTGGCGAATTCCTGCCCGGCCAGGGTTGCAACGCTATCGCCTGTTGCGCGCTGCGCGAAACCGGGCGCGGCGGCACGGACCAGCCCCTCGGGTCCGACCAACGCCGCCTCGATCCCCCCGCGCGACAACACCCTGCCGAGCGGACCCGCAATACGCATCGCGAGATCGTCGATGAAATTCTCCTCGGCCAGCCCTGTGAAGCGCCAGACCAGGAAGTCCTCGCCCCTGCCCGCTCGTTCGGCCCGCACCGACCAGCTCGCCAATCCATCGACCGCCTCAATTCGTTCGACTGCGCCACGGCCTTCGCGCCAAGCTTCGCGGGCGGCCCGGATCAGGGCTTCGAGACTAGGCCGATCGAGCGGCAGGTTGGGTGGGGCACTGTCGGCGCCAAACCAGTCGCTGAAGACGGTGTTGGCACACACCAGACGATTGGCACGATCGACGATCGCGACCGCCTCGCCGGGTCGCTCGATCGCGGCGACCGTGACCGACCAGTCGGGGGACGCGAGCTCTTGCGCAGCCTGCGGAGAGCGCATTCGCGCAACCAAGCCGCCCGCCACCAGGAAAACCGCCAGTCCGCCCACGAATGAAGCCGGCGCCAACGCTTCGCCGCTGATCAGCCAGACGAGCGCAGCGCTGACCGCGATTGCTGCCCCCAGCGCGCCCAAAAGAGGTATCGGCCGCGCAGTCTCTGCGGTCATAGGCCGCCCGCCTCGGCGGCCGCACGTTCACGACGCTCCTTGCGCTCGTGAAGCTTGCGCGCGCGTTTCTTGGCCACAACGAACCGCCACACGAAACCGCTGACCAAGTAGCTTACCGCCGCCGATACCACCGCCAGTACCACCAGCCCGAATCCGGTCACCAGCGTCGCACCCGTCAGCCACTGAAGCATCTCGCCGAATTCGCTCCGCTCCATCGCGGTGTTGACCGGCGCGATCACAGTCATCGCATCCACCCGAAGCATCCATGCGCCGATATTGTAGCCCAACACCCAGATGAACGGAGTTGTGAATGGATTGGTCACAAAGGTTGTCAGTGCCGCGACCGGAACGTTGGCGCGCACCGGTAGGCATAGCAGTGCCGAAAACAGGATCTGCGCGAACGGCACGATGATCCCGACGAGCATCCCCAGGGCCACCCCACGCGGCACCGATCGGCGGGTGAAGCGCCACAACTCCGAACGCAATACGCGGGCCGCAAACGGGCGCATGACACGGCTGCGCTCCATCTGTTCGCGCGTAGGCAGATTGCGCTGGATCCAGGCAGAGGTGCGTTCGAACATCGGTTTCGGGCCGTTCTTAGGAATGCGCGCGCAGCACGGCTAGCCGCGCTCGCGCATCAGGCGCGCCTTGTCGCGTTGCCAATCGCGATCTTTGGTCGACTGGCGTTTGTCGGCGGCGTTCTTGCCCTTGGCGAGGCCCAGTTCAACTTTCGCGCGTCCGCGGCCATTGAAGTAGATCGAGAGCGGCACCAGCGTCATGCCCTTGCGCTCGACCGCACCGGTCAGCTTGGCGATCTCGCGTTCGTTGAGGAGCAGCTTGCGCGGCCGCTTGGGCTCGTGGTTGAAACGGTTGCCGTGGCTGAATTCGGGCACGTTGGCATTGACCAGCCACACCTCGCCGCCGCGCACTTCGGCATAGCTTTCGGCGATAGTCGCCTCGCCCGCACGCAGGCTTTTCACCTCCGTCCCGGTGAGCATCAGCCCCGCCTCGAGCTTGTCTTCGATGAAATAGTCGTACCGCGCGCGCCGGTTCTCGGCGACGGTCTTCTGCTTGTCGAACACTTCGGTCTTGGGACGGGCCATGGGCCGCGGCATGTAGGCGGTCGCGACGCGATGCGAAAGGCCGCCGAACAGCGACAGCGAGAATTACCGAGCGATAAGATCGGCTGGAAGCGTCGGTTCGCTCAGCAGCGTCTTCATGCGGTTCCAGCGCGCGTCCGACGAAGTACCTGCGCCCTCGACGTAGGCGCGCACCATGTCCTGCCCCAGGCCATAGTTGATGATGTAGCTGCGATACGTCTTGATGAAGCGCACGTCTTGTTCCGCGCGCGCGGGCGAGCGGAGCTGATAGCGCTGAAGCAGCGACTTAGCCTCGCCCTCGGTAATCTCTCCGGCAAGTAGCCGGGAGGCGATCGTGTATCGTGCCGAGGTCAGGCCCTTCATGGCCTCGCCAAGGGCGACGTACCGCGCAATGTCGGCGGTCGGCAGACCCGCCAGCGGAGCGAGAACCTGGCTATCGAAAACGGCGGCCTCATCACCCGGGAAAGCCAGGTCGATCCCGTAATTTGCCGAACCTTCCGCGATCAGCGACTGCGGAGAATAAAGCGGATAGACAGTATATTCGGCCCAGCCCCGGCCGTTCACGAGATTGCGCTCAAGAAGCGAATTGTACACGTGATGACCCGGGTAGCCCTCGTGACAACCAAGATCGATCGCGGCGTCGAGCCGCACGGGCAGATCGGTGTTGACCTCGATCTTCGAATGGTAGTCGCCTTGGTAATAGTTGTAGCCGCCCCACGGCTTGTCCCGGACCAGTGCGAGTTCGAACCGCTCGGCCTGCGGCAAGTCGATATGGGCCAGCGTGCGCTTGCGGCACTCGGCGATCGCGGCGTCCATCACCGGTTTGAGGTGGTCGGCGGGAATATCGAAGCGCTTCTGGAATTCGTCGAGCCGTTGCCAGAGCGGACCGTCGCCAGGCACCAGTCGGTCGATCCTGGAAATCAAGGGATCGAAGGTTGTTAGTGGCGGCGTCTCCGGGCGTACCCCGAACAAGCCTTGCGCCTCGTCCCGGAAGTCGAGTTTCTCGCCTTGCATCATCTGCAACCGGGTGATCGCCGCAGTCAGTTGCGCGACGAGAAACCGCGCGCGTCGCTGTTCCATTGATGGCGTAAGGTCGGACATCTCGGTGAACGCAGCGGCGCGATCGCGAAGTGCATGCGCGCGGGCCGATAAATCCGCCAGCGACTGGCCGGCAGCCTCGCTCGCGGCGCGCGCCTTGAGCGCTTCGGGTCCGTAGTAGGCATCGATGTAACCCGCTTCCTTCTCGCCTATCGTCAACTGGAGAAGGACGTAGTCGTTGCCGACGGAATCGAGCCCACGATCAGCCATCGATGTCGTCGTGCATGCCGCCAGCGCGATCGCCGCGAGAGCAGCAAGGATATTACGCATTTTCGACCCCCCGAAATTCGTTACAATAGACCAGCGTGCTCGAGCGCCTCGTCGACCGCCGTGCGGGCTTCGGCCGAACATTCCACCATCGGCAGGCGGACCGCCGGGTTCAACCAGTCGTGAACGCGGCTGAGCGCGTACTTTACCGGCCCTGGGCTGGCATCCTCGAACATGGCGTAATGAAGGGGGTAAAGCTTGTCGTTGAGCTCGCGTGCGCGCGCCAGGTCGTTGGCGGCGATCGCGGCCTGAAATTCGGCGCACAATGCCGGCGCGACGTTGGCGGTCACCGAGATGCACCCCACTCCGCCGGCCGCCGAATGCGGCAGCCACAGTTCGTCGTCGCCCGAAAGCTGACAGAAATCTTTGCCGATTCCCATCCTGTGATCAGTCACCCGGCTGAGATCACCGCTGGCGTCCTTGATGCCGATGATCTTGTCGGGAAATTTCTCGGCCAGCGCGCAGACGGTTTCGGGCATGATGTCGGTCACGGTGCGCCCCGGGACATTGTAAAGAACGATCGGCAAGCTGCTGTTTTCCGCCAGAAAACTGAAATGCGCTATCAGTCCTTCCTGGCTTGGCCGGTTGTAGTACGGCGCAACACACAGCCCCGCCGCGGCGCCGGTCTTGCGGCTGAAGTTCATGTGCAGCCGGGCGTTCATCGTATCGTTCGAACCGCAACCCGCGATCACCGGCACGCGGCCCGCTGCCTGTTCGACGCATACTTCGATCACCCGATGGTGCTCCGCATTCGACAAAGTCGACGCCTCGCCGGTCGTCCCGCAAGGTACCAGCGCACTCGATCCGTTGTCGATTTGCCAATCGACCAGCCGGCGGAACGCCCGTTCGTCGAACGCCCCGTCGCGAAAAGGAGTCACCAGGGCGGGAATCGAGCCGGAGAACATTGCCGTGAAGCCTTCGATTGAGCCATACCGGCAGCGAACGGGGGTGGATTCCGCGCGCCCGGTTGGAACGTATTCATCGCCTGATAAGGAGCCGGTAGCCAGAATGTCCAGCATGGTTGGCAATCGAATGAACCCGCTTCCCGTTTTTCACTTTGGCGTTGCTGGCGTGTTCGGCCGCGCCGCTCGCGGCACAAACGCCGACGGACATGGCTCGTAGCCTGATGGTCGCCGGCCAGCCCAGCCAGGGTTCAGCGTCGGTCGCGCGATGGCAGCAGTTGACCAGCAACGACCGGATGGCGTTCACGGATTACGCCGGCTTCGCGCTCGCCTATCCTGAATTTCCGCGAATGGAGGTCATCCGGGCCAGTGCCGAGCGGGCCCTGGAGAACGATCTGGCCGCATCGCCGCAGCAGGTCGTGGCCTACTTCGATCGTTTCGCGCCGCAGTCGAATCCCGCGCGGGCGCGCTATGCGCTGGCGCTTTCGACCCTTGGCCGCCCCGAAGCGCGCGATGCCGCGCGTGCAGCTTGGCGCGGCGGCCAGATGAGCAGCTCGGCCGAGGCCTACCTGCTCGGCCTTCACGGTTCCGCGTTCACCACGGACGATTATGACGAGCGCCTTCGGGCGCTGTTGTGGCAGGGCCAGGCCGAGGCTGCGGCGCGCACAATCGGTTTGACGTCGCCTCAGAACCGGCCCGCATTCATGGTGCGGCTGTCGCTCCTGCAGGGGAGCGATCCGGTCGCGATCGGACTGCCCGTGCCCGCCAACGCGACCGCCGATCCAGGCTATGTCTTCAATCTCGCGCGCTACTATCGCAAGACGGGTCAGGGCTCGCGCGGGCAGACCCTGCTGGCAACCCGAGCCGCGTTCGCACGTCCCCCGCACGATGCCGAGGACATGGTCACCGAGATGCTCACCCAGGCCAAGGGCGCATCGGCCAACACCGCCGCGGCCATTGCCAGCAAGGTCGATGATCTGTTCGCGCCCGGCACCGATATCTCGGGCCTCTCGTACAAGCTGCGCGACGATTACACGTCGCTGATGTGGCTCGGCGGCACCAAGGCGCTCTGGTCGATGGGCGACGGCGCTCAGGCAGCTCCGCTGTTCTATCGCTACGGCAATGCCGCACGCACCCCGCAGACGCGCTCCAAGGGATTCTACTGGGCAGGTAACGCCTCTGCCCGAGCTGGCAATGCGTCCGAGGCCAATCGATACTTCGAAATGGCGGCCAAGTATCCGGAGTACTTTTATGGCCAGCTCGCGCTTGAGCGGCTCGGGCGGCCACTGCCGCAGTTCCAGCAAGTCGCGCTTGTCCAGCCAACCGCTGCCGACACCGCCGCCTTCAACGCGCGGCCGCTGGTGCAGGCGATCCGATCGACTGCACGCTACGGCACCGACTGGCGGACCGAGCGCTATTTCTTCACCGCGCTGGCCGACCAGTCGACAACCCCCGGCCAGATGCAGCTGGTGGCCAATCTGGCCAGCGAACTTCATCTTCCCGAACTGGCGGTGGTTGTCGGCAGGGTCGCGCCGGAAAAGGACCTGACCGGGTTCACCGGTGTCGGCTTCCCGGTGGTCGCGACCCCGATGGGGGCCGACTATACGATGGTCCATGCGATCGCGCGGCAGGAAAGCGAATTCGACGAGGATCGCGTCAGCCATGCCGGCGCGCGCGGATTGATGCAGTTGATGCCGGCGACTGCCAACGAGCAGGCGGGCAAGCTCGGCGTCAGTTACATGAGTGCGAACCTGACCGGCGATCCGCAGTACAACATCCGCCTGGGCGACGCCTATTTTGCGCGCCAGATGGACTACTATGGCGGTAGCTACCCACTCGCGGTGGCCGCCTACAACGCGGGCGCCGGCAACGTGAACAAGTGGCTGCGCGCCAACGGCGATCCCCGTATGGGCGGGATCGACTGGCTGCGCTGGATCGAGGAGATTCCGATCTTCGAGACCAAGAATTACGTCCAGCGCGTGCTTGAGAATGCAGTCGTCTATGAAGCGCTTCATCCTGAGCGGCTCCGCTATGGCAATCCGCGCTCGATCAGCAAAATGATTGGCAAGAACACGCCGGGTTGATGAAACCCTCGCCTCGCGAGTAAACGCGGGGGCAATGACGTTGTGCATTCCCCGCCTTTCGGTGATCGCTACGCTGGGTTGGATCGCGCTGGCGTCAGTGGTGGTGGGAGTGACGCCCCTCGCTGCCAAGGACAGCCTCGGCGTGTTCGGCCAGTGGGGCGCGTTCCGTGATCCCACCGTGCCGCGGTGCTACGCGATCGCGATGGCCGACACGAGCCGCGCAACGCGCGATTACCAGCCTTTCGCGACCATCGGCACGTGGCCCACCCGCGGTGTGCGCGGCCAGATGCATTTCCGATTGTCGCGCAAGGTCGCTGCGGCACCTGCGATCAACCTGTCGATCGGGGGGCAGCGCTTCGCCCTGACTGGCGGCGGCGGCGATGCCTGGGCCACGGACAAGGCAATGGATGCCGCGATCGTCGCAGCCATGCGCTCAGCCCAGTCGATGACGCTGAGCGCGCGAGACTCGCGCGGGCGGCGATTTGCCGATCGCTATGCCTTGGCAGGCGCCGCGACCGCAATGGATTCCGCGACCCTGGGCTGCTCGCGCGTTCGGCGGTGACGTAGAAAGGGCGGAGCCGAAGCCCCGCCCTCCCCAAGACAGTATGACCTGCCCTTAGAAACGCACGCCCGCGGTCGCGACCACCTGGTGGCGGTCGGTGTCGAGCGTGAAGCGGCTGCCATCAGGCGTACCGCCGTTGAAGTCGTATTCGCCCTTGCCGTACTTCGAGTAGCGATACTCAGCGCCGACATAAGCATTCCGGCCAACGGCGAGTTCGGCGCCCGCACCGGCGCGCCATCCATCGGTGTCGAGACGCTGGCTGAGGTTGGCCGTGCCGTTGCTCCCGGTGAGCGAGAAGCGCTGGTTGGTATAGCCGCCCTTCACGTAGACCATCGTGCTGGGGCTGGTAACGTAGCCCACTCGGCCACCGACGTAGATCTCGCGATCGGCATCGACGCTGCCCAGGTTGAATACAGTCGGCTGGGTGTTGTTGTAATCGGTTCCGGCACTGCTGCCCGAGTAGCTGGCCTCGGCGCCGACGCGCAGCTTATCACCGGCGGCGAAATCGTAGCCGACCACGCCGCCATAGGTCACGCCGTCGATCGACTGCTTGAGGTCGCGGGTATTGTCCACGTCCTCGGTGCTGCCGGAACGGATGTGATCGTAGCCCACTTCACCGCCGACGCGGACACCGCTGAAGGGCACTTCACTGGCGGTCTGGGCCATCGCCGGGGTTGCCATTGCCACAAGCGAGGCGGCGGCGAGCGATGCGATCTTGAAATTCATGATGGTACTCCGTGTTTTCCAAATCCGGTGGTGGCGATCTTTGCCATCACCTTGGACCGCCAGAACGGCGGCCGAGAGACGCCGGTTTCATGAACCCCACACAACGAGATAAGTGTGGTTTTCAAGCCACAACCGCGTCGATCGAGTGGGTCTCCCGCTCGACGAACGACGGAACTGAACGGCCGACAGGCGGTTCGCGCGGCGCTTAGGAGCGGGCGACCAGATGCTCTTTGCGCAAAGGGTTCGGGAACCCTATATGCCCGGCCTCATGTCCGACACCGCTCTCATGCCGATCCCCGGTCCGATCGATCCGGTTCCTGTTGCTCGTCCAGCGGCAGTCGACGGTGTGACCTCGCGTAACGACGGGCTTATCGATTTGGTCGGTCTGCCGCGTGAACGCATCGCGGGGATGTTCGTCGAGGCCGGACTGGATGCCAAGGCAGCGCGCCTGCGTAGCAAGCAGGTGTTCCACTGGATTTACCATCGCGGGGTGAGCGACTTCGCGGAGATGACCGACATCGCAAAGGTTATGCGTCCCTGGCTGGCGGAACGCTTTGTTGTCGGCCGGCCCGAGGTGGTCGAGGCTCAGCATTCGACCGACGGCACCCGCAAATGGCTCCTGCGCACCGCCGACGGGCACGAATTCGAGATGGTGTTCATTCCCGACGACGATCGTGGCACGCTGTGCGTGTCGAGCCAGGTCGGCTGCACGCTCAACTGCACGTTTTGCCATACCGGCACGATGAAGCTGGTGCGCAACCTGACCGCCGGCGAAATCGTCGGCCAAGTCATGTTGGCGCGAGACGCGCTGGGCGAGTGGCCGCGTGGCAACATGGAATTTGACGATGGCCCCGGCGCCGAAGCCGAGGAAACAGGGTACCGGCCCGACGGCCGCCTGCTGACCAACATCGTGATGATGGGCATGGGCGAGCCGCTCTATAACTTCGACAACGTGAAGGGCGCGCTCCGGATCGTCATGGACGGCGAAGGGCTGGCGCTGTCGAAGCGGCGGATCACCCTATCCACAAGCGGGGTGGTGCCGATGATGGCTCGTGCGGGCGAAGAGATCGGCGTCAACCTCGCGGTTTCACTGCACGCAACCAACAAGGCCGTGCGCGACGAAATCGTCCCCCTCAATCGCAAATACGGGATCGAAGAACTGCTCAGCGCCTGCGCTGCCTATCCGGGCGCATCGAACGCGCGGCGGATCACGTTCGAATATGTCATGCTCAAGGACAAGAACGACAGCGACGAAGACGCACGTGAACTTGTTCGCCTAATCAAGCATTATGATCTGCCGGCAAAGGTCAATCTGATCCCGTTCAACCCCTGGCCAGGCGCGAACTACGAATGTTCAACCCCCGAACGCGTGCGGCGGTTTTCTGAGATCGTGTTCGATGCCGGTATCAGCGCGCCGGTGCGCACCCCGCGAGGTCGCGATATCGACGCCGCCTGCGGTCAGCTCAGGACTGCGGCAGAGAAGAAGAGCCGCGCTCAGCTTGACCGCGAGGCAATCTCGCAATCCTGAATTCCGGCCGTGCTGGTTGCGGCAAACCCACGATGTGCAGCATCGTTCAGCGAACGTTGTGGAACCGCGAGCGAAACCAGGCGTCGAACAACCAAAGACGTTCGACAACCAAGGACAAGATCATGAGGAAGACCATTCTCGCCATCGCAGCTGCAGGGTTGGCCCTGCCTGCCGCGACCCCCGCGATGGCCGATCCGCCGCGCTGGGCGCCCGCACACGGCTATCGCGCCAAACAGGCAGATCAACGGCGCTATTACACCACCGGCAACGGCATCCAGTACTGGCGGGACGACAGCGGCCGCTATCGCTGCAAGCGTTCCAACGGCACCGTCGGCTTGATCGTCGGTGCCGCGGCCGGCGCGCTCGTAGGCCGCGCTGTCGATACGCGCGGCGAACGCACTACCGGCACTGTGCTCGGCGCGGCCGCCGGAGCCTTGTTGGGGCGGCAGATACAGCGCGGCGAGGTTCGCTGCCGCTGATCCTGCCCGGTTGACGAGATCAGGCGCGCCGCCCCGTCCCGGGTGGCGCGCCTTTTTCATGGTGCGTCACATCGCACACCATCCTCCACTCAGCGCTTTGGAAGCGCAATTCATCGCGAATCTCGGTTCCCAACGATGCGTTCATCTGACGTTGTGGACCCTCTGGCCAGCTTGAGCGTCGACAGTTCAAGTCGCTTAACCGAGGGAAAGGAAGACCCCGTGAAAAAGATTGTTCTCGCTCTAGCCGCAACCGGCCTGATGCTCCCCGCCGCTCCTGCGATGGCCGACCACCACCGTGGCCGTCATTATCAATCGCAGCAGCAACAGCGCTATTATACCACGGACAATGGCATCCGTTATTGGCGTGATGACCAGGGCCGTTATCGCTGCAAGCGTTCGGATGGCACCGTCGGTCTGATCGTTGGTGGCGCCGCCGGTGCCTTGGTGGGGCGCGCGATCGACACCCGCGGCGAACGCGCTACCGGCACCATCCTGGGCGCTGCTGCAGGTGCCTTGCTGGGCCGTCAGGTCCAGCGCGGATCGAGCCGCTGCCGCTAAAGTTCTCCGTCTGGTCGCATCGGACGGAACATGGGCGCGTCGCCTCTTCGGAGGCGGCGCGCTTGTTATTTTGCTTCCTGCAAGCGGGCCTGTGTGTTCAATAGCATGCCATGACCCCAGCAATCCCACGCGCCCTGCCTGCGGTTCTCGTGACCGGGGGCGCGCGCAGGATCGGCGCGGTGATCGCAAGGGCGTTCGCGGAAGCGGGTTGGCACGTCGTCATCCATTACGGCCGTTCGGTCGAAGAGGCCGAAGCGCTGGCCGCCGAACTTCCGAGCGCGATCGCGATTCATTGCGACCTAGCCGACGGCGATGCGGCCGAGGACATGATCGAGCGGCTTGCAGCGCACCTTCCCGACTGGCGCGTGCTGATCAATTGCGCCTCGGTGTTCGATCACGATGACGTCACCCAGCTCGATGCCGACGTCTTTCGCCGCGCGATCCGGGTTAATGCGGAAGCACCCGCGCGGATGGCACAGGCCTATCTCGCGCATGCCAAAGCCGCGGGCGGTCGCCGCGTCATCCAGGTGACTGACCAGAAGCTGGCGAACCCCAACCCGGATTTTTTCAGCTACACCCTCAGCAAACATGCCATCGCAGCGGCTGTGCCCATGCTGGCACGGTTGCAGGCCGAAGGCGGCGCGTCTCGCAGCGAGGATCGGGTCTATGCAATCGCGCCGGGTGCGATCCTGCCGAGCCACGACCAGAGCGAGGCCGAGACCGAGACCAGCCACCGGCTCAACTTGCTTGGCCGCCGCACCGAGGCCAGCGAAATCGCCGCTGCCAGTCTGTCGCTTGCGGAAGGCTGGCTGGCGACCGGCGAGACATTGTTCGTCGATAGCGGTCAGCACCTGTTGGCCCAGCCACGAGACGTGATCTATTTGGCACGCGAGGATGCATCATGAAACGTCACGCCCTGTCGACCCGCGTGTGGCATTGGATCAACTTTGCCTGCTTGGTGATAATGTTCATGAGCGGCCTCAACATCTCCAACGCGCATCCGTATCTCTACTGGGGCGATTGGGGATTCGAACGCACGGACGCATGGCTGTCGGTGCCGCACTTTCCAGGCTGGATGACCATTCCCGGGTTCTACAGCCTGGCGGGAGCGCGTGATTGGCACGTGCTGATCGCCTGGCCATTCGCGGTGGCGCTCACCTTCTTGTGGCTTGCAATGCTGGTCAATGGTCACTTTCGCCGCGATCTGGTCACTCACAGACGCGAATGGCGGTGGTCAGCAATCAAGGCGGACATCGCGAAACATTTGCGGCTCGATTTCGATCATCACGAGGGCAAGTTCAATTTCCTGCAGAAGCTGACCTACGGCCTGGTTTTGGGCGTCTTGCTTCCCGGCATGATCATCACCGGCCTCGGCATCAGTGCAGGCATGGAGCCGCTGATGCATCCCCTGATCGGCCTTGTGGGTGGACGCCAGACGATGCGATCTCTTCACTTTTTGTGCGCTTGGGGCCTGTTCGGCTTCTTCGTCTTGCACGTGGCCCTGGTGCTGCTGTCGCACCCGCTCAAGCAGATGCGCGACATGATCACTGGAGGTCGCGATGCGGCGTAGAAATGTCCTGGCGAGCTTCGGCGCGCTGATCGCTACTGGTTGCTCGAAAGTCGCCGACACCAGCGCCGGGCGCTCGCTGTTCGACGCCGCTGACCGCTGGCACAGGGGCGCTCAGCGCCTCGTAACAGGCCGCAACGCGCTGGTTCCGGAGTTCGCCCGGTCGGAAATTTCACCGTTCTTCCGCGGCAACGGTTCGACCAGTATCGACACCCCCGAATACAAGGCCGCACTAGCTGGTGGATTTGCCGACTGGCGCCTGACGGTGACCGGCCTGGTCGCGCATCCGCTGTCCTTGAGCCTCGAAAATATCCGACGTCTGCCGCAGCGCACGCAGGTCACCCGCCACGATTGCGTCGAGGGGTGGAGCGCAATCGGCGAATGGACCGGGCCGCAACTGGCGACCATCCTGCGGGGCGCGGCGCTCAAGCCCGATGCGCGTTTCGTGGTGCTGCACTGCGCCGATACGCTTTCCGGCGCACAGTATTATGAGAGCATCGATCTTGCCGACGCATTCCATCCGCAGACGATCATCGCGCATCGGCTCAACGGAGTGCCGCTGCCGATGCGCAATGGCGCCCCGTTGCGCCTGCGGGTTGAACGCCAGCTGGGCTACAAGCACGCCAAGTTCCTGACCGGTATCGACGTCGTCTCCAGCCTTGAGGGTATCGGCGGCGGCAATGGAGGCTACTGGGAGGACAGGGCGGGTTACCAGTGGTACGCCGGCATCTGAAGGGGGAGGCGATATGACGATGTGGCTGCTCGATAAGTTTCTGACCCGAGCAATCACACGCGGCCATCTGATCGTCACCGACCATGACGGAACAGTGTACCGGTACGGACCCGGCTCGTTCGACGAGGGCGACGGGCACAGCGCCATCCGCATCCGTTTGACTGACCGCAAGGCGGCCAATCATATCGCGCGCTATCCGCAAGTGGGCGCGGGTGAAGCGTACATGTGGGGATGGCTCACGGTGGTGCCGCCGCACGACATTCGGGACATGATCCTGTTTGTGACGATGAATGCCAAAGGCCAGGGTGACGACGCGCTCGCCGCCAAGGGCGCGCTGCGCAAGACCGCGCAGAAACTGCTCGCGAAAATCGACAGCTTCAATCCCAAGCGCAAGGCGCGCACCAACGCGGAGCACACCTACAACCTCACCCGCCGGCTCTACGAGTTGTTCCTCGACGAGGACCGGCAATACACGATGGCCTATTACCGCGGCGATCCAGGGGCGACGAGCCTCGAGCAGGCGCAACTCGACAAGAAGGCCCACATCGCCGCCAAGATGCACCTCAAGCCGGGGATGAAGGTGCTCGACATCGGCTGCGGCTGGGGTGGCTTGGCCCTGTACCTGCACAAGCACTACGACATCGAAGTGTTGGGGGTGGCGCTGGCGGAAGACCAGATCGCTTACTGCAAGGAACGCGCCGAAGCCGAGGGCGTCTCTGACAAGGTCAAGTTCGCGCTGATGGACTACCGCGATGTCGACGGCCAGTTCGACCGGATCAGCTCGGTCGGTCTGCTCGAACATGTCGGTACCCCGCACTACCCGCTCTTCTTCGAACACACTCACCGCCTGCTCAAGCCGGACGGCGTGATGTTCAGCCACTGTTGCGGACGCGCCAAAGGCCCTGGCGCGACCGACGCGTGGACACGCAAATACATTTTCCCGGGCGGCTACATCCCTGCGTTGAGCGAGCTCGTCATGCAGTCCGAGAAAGCCGGCTGGCAGGTGATGGACGTCGAGGCGATGCGCTTCCATTACTGTTTCACGCTGGAGGAATGGTACAACCGCACAGTCCAGCATCGCGACGAGATCGTCGATCTCTACGACGAGACATTCTACCGCATGTGGCAATTCTATCTGGCCGGCGCTGAACAGAGTTTCCGCAACGGCAACATGGTCAACTGGCAAATAGTCTACGTGAAGGACCGCGGTGCGATCCCGATGACGCGCGACTTCATGGCTGTGGAGAGCGCGCGCCTGCGCGATCTCGATACCGCGCCTCAATGGCATCTCGATCCCAAGGTGCGCGAAGCAGCCGAATAGGCCGCCGACCATAGCGCCTGGTTCTACCGGGGGTCGGCCTTGGGACTTGCTGGGGCGAGCCTGGCGCTCGAAAACAAGTCCATGACGAAAGGCAGCAGCGTCGCCGAACGGCTCGAAGTGGATGGATACGCGATTGTCCGCGGGGTGTTCGCTTCGGTCGACCTTGCCGTACTTTGCGCTGCGGTCGACGATGTTCATGCCGAAGCGGCCGCGCTCGGCCGCAGCTTTCGCTATGGCAACGTCAACTACCGGCTGGATGGCGATGAAGTGAGGATGGTCCAGTGGCCATCGTACCATAACATCGTGCTCGACCGCTTCCGGACCGATCCACGCATCGCTACCGTGCTCGCCCCGTCGATTGGCGGCGATATCAAGCAGATCATCAACCAGCTTCACTGGAAGAAACCCGGCGGAAAAGGCGACTTCGCGTTCCACCAGGATTCGCGCTTCCGAAAGCCCGATGCGGCCTACCGCAATCTGGCAACGAGCTACATCCAGACCGGCATCGCGCTCGATCCGCATACTGCCGAAAGCGGCGCGATGCGGATCTTGCCCGGGAGCCACCGCGCAGGTCCGATCGAGCTTCCCACCATGGGTTCGGTGATGGACGGCCGGGTCGAGGACGACGCGCTCGCGCGCGCAGGGCTCGACCCCTCGGCGCTGGTCGACATGGTGCTCGAACCAGGAGACCTAGCCTTGTGGAGCCCGTACCTGGTCCACGGATCGGGCGCCAACGGTTCGCAACACTACCGCCGGTTCTACATCAACGGCTATGTCCGGGCAGAGGACTGCGACCGCGGCGAATGGGCATTCCGAGGCGGCCAGCCGCACCCACTGCGCACGCGGCCAAGCCTTGTCCACTTCGAGGAACTGTACGAGCGGCCCGGGCCGCACTTCACCTGAGCGGTTGCCCCTCGCGCGCACCACTGATACCGGCGCGCGCGCACCTTCACCGAGAGCAGCATCATGTCCGATATCAAGAAGGTCGTCCTCGCCTACTCGGGCGGGCTCGACACCAGCGTCATCCTCAAATGGCTGCAGGTGACATACAACTGCGAGGTGGTGACGTTCACCGCCGATCTCGGCCAAGGCGAGGAGCTGGAGCCGGCGCGAGCCAAGGCCAAGCTGATGGGCTTGCCCGATGCCAACATCTACATCGACGACCTGCGCGAGGAATTCGTGCGCGATTTCGTGTTCCCGATGATGCGCGCCAACGCGCGGTATGAAGGCGACTACCTGCTTGGCACATCGATCGCGCGCCCGCTGATCTCGAAGCGGCTGATCGAGATCGCTCGCGAAACCGGCGCCGACGCGATCGCCCACGGAGCCACCGGCAAGGGCAACGACCAGGTGCGGTTCGAACTCAGCGCTTACGCGCTCGATCCTGACATCCGGGTGATCGCTCCCTGGCGCGAGTGGGACCTTACCAGCCGCACCGCGCTGATCGCGTGGGCCGAGGCGCACCAGATCCCCGTGCCCAGGGACAAGCGCGGCGAAAGCCCGTTCTCGACCGACGCCAACCTGCTGCACACTTCGTCCGAGGGCAAAGTGCTCGAGGACCCGTGGGAGGAAGTGCCCGACTACGTCTATTCGCGCACTGACAATCCCGAAGATGCGCCCGACGCACCCGAGTACATCACGATCGATTTCGAGCGCGGCGACGGTGTCGCTCTCGATGGCGAGGCGATGAGCCCAGCTACCTTGCTCGCGGCGCTCAACGAGCTTGGCCGAAAGCACGGCATCGGGCGGCTCGATCTGGTCGAGAACCGCTTTGTGGGGATGAAGAGCCGCGGGATGTACGAAACGCCCGGCGGCGAGATCTATGCCCGCGCCCACCGCGGGATCGAACAGATCACCCTCGATCGCGGCGCTGCGCATCTGAAGGACGAGCTGATGCCGAAGTATGCCGAGCTCATCTACAACGGCTTCTGGTTCGCGCCCGAGCGCGAGATGCTGCAGGCGGCGATCGATCTCAGCCAGGAAAAGGTCAACGGAACCGTCCGGCTCAAGCTATACAAGGGCACCGCCCAAGTGGTCGGCCGCAAGTCGCCCAATTCGCTGTACTCGGAACGCCACGTGACGTTCGAGGACGATGCCGGCGCGTACGACCAGACCGACGCGCAGGGCTTCATCAAGCTCAACGCACTGCGCCTGCGGCTGCTTGCCCAGCGGGATCGCTGACTTTTCATTCCGCTATCGCTTCGCTGCTTGAGCGGGGCGACCAACCGTTGAGTTATCCACTCGTGTCCACAGCGAAAAGCGGGGACGGTGGATAAAGGCCCCCTTGCAAGCTTGCGCGACTCGGGTCCGGGGGGCACCTTCAAGTCATCGAGACGGGGCGGAATAGCTCGGATCGGAAGGCCCTAACGGACTGGAAGATCAAGAGATTTTACCTCGAATTGAGATGGCGGCATCTGTCCGCGCGGTCTTCGAGATCGGCGTCGTAGCGAACTTCGGTTCAACACAAGGCCGGTCGTTCGAGAGGAACGCGAAAGCGATGACACCATCGGCCGGTTCGACCGGTCGCTTGCCAGGCAAGGCACTCCGGCTTCGGCCGGAACTGCGGCGCCAAGGGCAAGAGGCCAACGGGAGTGCCGGTCTCGGAACCGCCGGATGGACGGAAAGGATCTTCGGATCCGGACCACCATTCGACGGAACCGGATGCCGGTGCGAGCGCCGGTGACCGAGCCAGCGGAATTCGATCTTCGGATCGGGGACCAACGGCAACGACACTGGGCGCCAAGTGCCTCCTCTTCGGAGTAGGACCACGCGCTGGTGAGAGTGGGGTCGACCTTCGGGTCGGCCCCATTTGCATTTGAGGCCCCCTTCGATTCCGAAATGCTGAACGCCCGCACGGTACCTGTGGCCAATCCCCAACGCCGCCTGCGAATCGGTCGGCCGGACCTGCCACCGCTCGAGGGATGTAGGAAACCGGATTCCCGGCGGCGCCCAGCGGAATCATGGTTAAGGTTCCCTAACCATCGGATGAACGGTTTGGAGTCCGGGGCGAAGCGAGCCTGGAGGGGTGCCCAGCGGGATTTCGGAGCGGTAAACCGCCCGCCATGGACGGAACAGCGACACGCACCCGGCGCCCAGCGCTGCGCAGCCTCGCCTTCGCGGCGGCACTCGTGCTTCCCGCATCGGCCAGCGGACCCGCTTTTGCGGACGCCGGAGTGGCTGCGGCCCGGGATACATTCTCCACGAGCTTTGCGACCCTCAACGTCGCGGCGAGCGCATTCGTTCCCACCGCCGGCATGGTCGACGTCACCGCGATCGACCCGGCCGACGAGCCCGCCACCCCCGATTTCGACACCGACATCGATCGCGCCGGCACCGGCCGTTCGATCGGTGGCGGCGTGGCGTCATACTACGGCAACGAGCTGGCCGGCCATCGCACCGCCAGCGGCGAGCGGTTCAACCCCGGCCTGATGACCGCCGCGCACCGCACGCTGCCGCTGGGCACCATGCTGCGGGTGACCAACGCCGCCAACGGCAAGTCGGTGGTGGTCCGGGTCAACGATCGCGGCCCGTTCGCGCGCGGCCGCGTGCTCGACCTGTCGAAGTCCGCCGCGGCCGAGATCGGCCTGATCGCGCGCGGCAGCGGCCGGGTGGAACTCGCCGTCCTCGACTGATCGGCCCTAGGCGGCCTCGTCGAACCAGACCCATTCCGTCGGATCGTCGTTCGGCCCCGGCGGAACGATCAGCCACCAGTGATCGACGCCGGCTTCGAAGGCCTCCAGCTGCTCGGCCTCGACCTCCCATGCCTCGAAGCCGGGAAATTGCCAGGTCGGCCGCGCCCCGTCGGGCCGCTGCGCGACCATCTCGTTGCGCCGGACCGCGTCCGGGTGGAGCATTTTCCTGGCGTGCGGGCACCATTTGAGCGGCCGGCCATCCTCGGCCAGCGCGGGACCGGCCGGTGTCGCCCGCCCCGGCCCAGGTTCGGGAGCACCGTCCGCGCTGTTGGACTTGTCACACCTGTCACGGTGTCCAGGAGAACAACTCTCCGCCGACGGAGCGACCAGCTCCTCGCCCGCGACGAAGCGTTCGAGCGCGCCCTCGAAATCCTCGGCGATGGCGCAGGCCGCGGCATCCTCGCACAGCTTGTCGAGCCGGGCGAGGTGCGCGAGCAGCAATCGGGAATCGTAGCGCACGCGGCGGCCGACCTCCTCGCCGCGGAACCACACGATCTCCTCCACCCCGTCGATCGCGCGGGTGGTGAGCACGTCCTCGCTCACCGGCCGCGCGGCGACCAGCGCCCCGGTCCACGCCTGCCGGAACGCCGGCTCGCGCCGCCGCGCGCGGTAGGCGGTGCGGTAGCTGACCCCGCAACTGGCGGCCGCCGCGCGCACGTTGCCGCATTCGGCCAGCGCGGTGAGGAAGGCGACCTGCCGCGGCCGGTCGAACTCGGTCCACTGGCCCGGCGGCGGGGTGCTGCCGAGCGGGTCGATCACGGCGGGGAGTGAAGAGGAAACCATCGATCCGCGTCCTTGCATGGGGAATAGCGAATCGAGCCATCTATGGCATGAGGGGGTCTGTAGGACAGGGGTTTTTCAACAAGCCCGACCCGCCCTGCCCGCGCCTCGGTTCGGGAACGGCGACAGGCGCCAGGGGCGCGGGCGAGCGCAAGGGAGGTAGCTGATGGACCAGGTCACCGGCGGATGCCTGTGCGGCGCGGTGCGGATAGAGGCGAGCGGCGAGCCGCGGCGAGTCGGCATCTGCCACTGCCTCGATTGCCGCAAGCACCACGGCGCGGTGTTCTACGCCGCGGCGATCTTCGCGCGTGACGCGGTGCGCGTGACCGGGGAGACCCGCCACTGGAACGCACCGCCACTTCTGCCCCACCTGCGGCGGATCGGTGTTCGCCCGCTGGGACGACGAGATCGAAGTCCACCTCGGCACCCTCGACGAGCCGAGCCGCTTCACCCCGACCTACGAAAGCTGGACCGTGCGGCGCGAGGACTGGTTGCCGGCGTTTGCGGGGATGCGGGGGTTTGTCGGGAATCCTGACGGCGGGCGACTGGAGGAGTAAATTCGGGTACTGGTTAGGAGTGTTCCATGTCGCCCCGCCAACGCGATCCGCCCAGACGCCATCGCCGTGTCCCCACAAAGAGCTATGGGACCCAACCCTTGCTAACTCACCGCCTGACAAAGTAAGAAAACGCCACCCCGCCCGTCAAGGAAATAGCTAGTGACTCCATTTGAAACCTCACTCACCAGCGCCGCAATCAAGGGAACCTCTGGCCCTATCGCGAACGCAGCAAGAAGCTGGGGTTCTAGAAAATGGGATCGATTTGTTGCGACTTACACTAATGCGTTCGCTTCAAACGTGGAGAAATCCAGATTGAAGTGCGAGTCGGTCCGCAACGTCCTTTATAGAAACCAACTCGCAAAAACGGACGAAAAGTACGTAAGTATCTCCTTCAAAACGGTACACGATGAAGAAATAACAGACGTACAATTTCTACCGGCACTGCTCGCGCGTCGTCACATTATGCTAAAAGGTCGCGGCGGTGCCGGGAAGACCATGTTCACTAAGTGGATAGTTCTCCGAATTGCCGAGACCTTCGAACATCATCAACAGATCCCCATTTATGTTGAGCTGCGAGATGTTAAAGATGGAGGAAGTGACGAACCGATCGAAAAGATACTCTTCAATCATATCACAACTTCTCGATCGACCGCTAGCTTCAATCAGTTCGTTGAAGGAATTCAAGCCGGACTGTTCGTCTTCATTTTTGACGCAGCAGACGAGGTCAGGAAGATCGACCGCCCATCCATATGCAGAAAACTACAAGAGTTCAGCCAAACGTTCCCGGAATGTGGCATTTTGCTGACGTCAAGAGATTTCGCGGAAGTCGAAAATCTCGCGGGCTATGAACCCTATCGAACGCGTTCACTGCGAAAGAATGAGGCCATCGAAATATTAGAAAAGCTTGATTACGATGATGAGGTTCGCGAAGCGTTGATTGCCCTCATACGTTCAGATGAAACCCAGAAGCATGAATTCTTTTTATCTAATCCTTTGCTCGTGACTATTTTATTGCTTACGTATGACCAGTCGAAAGAAATACCGACCAAGAGAAGCGCCATATATAAAAGAGCTTTTGAGGCTCTTTATGAGCGCCATGACACTAGCAAGGGGATTTATCGACGAGACCATCACGCTGGCTTGCCGATGGACGAGTTTGAGGCAGTCTTCTCCACGTTCTGCTTCGGAACCTATATTAATGGGAAGATAGATTTCGATGAGAGCGAACTCGTGCCTCTCTTCAAAGCAGCGTGCGAATTATCTGGTATTATCGAATCAGCAACCGATATTGCGAAGGACTCTTATGAGTCTGTTTGCCTCTTGACGAAAGAAGGCCATGACTTTGTCTTTTGCCACCGGTCGTTTCAAGAATACTTTGTTGCCGTCTACTTAAGAGACTATCGAGGCGATGATCTTCCCGAAATTATGGACTTAGCCCTGAAACGGGGCCAAGGTGAAAATGTCGTGGAATTCTTGTATGAAATTGACAAGAAGGATCTTGAAAGACATTTTGTTTTACCAAATTTGCAAAAACTAATAAGCCGTATAGAGAGAAAGTTGTCCGGGGGGCCGGGCGATGCCCTAGTAATAGCGCGTCATTTCTACAAAAGTATTAAATTCCGCGAAAAGGATTTTGGGTTTGGGGGTGTAGATTTTGCCGGCACAGAAGACACTAACTTCCTGTTCAGCATTTCGTCAGTGTACCCTGAGTTAAATCTGCTCTTGACCATCGTCAGGTTCGAAAAGTCCAGGATCAAATACCACCCGATTCCATTGTCTGAAGCTCGACTAACTGCGAGCTGTACCACCAAATATTCTGAGCAATGGAAACAAAATTTGGTCACTTTGCGTTTTTCGCCAACCGCAAAGCAGTGGTTCGAAGGTTCTGATTTTGAGACGCGGATGGCAAATCTCTGGCGAGACCTGAACACGTTACGCAGCAAGTTGGAAGCTGAGTACACCTCGGAGCGTTCGAATGTGCGGAGCAGATTTGATAGGTTCGGTTGACGCAGTAGCAAACGATTTGCAGCGTTACGCCGGAAATGAACTAAGTGACGGGCCCTACTCCGCCGCTACCTTCTGCCGCGCTTTCCGCTTAGCCGCCGCCGGCTGCTTCGAAGGCGCTTGCTTTGCCAGCATCGCCTTGAGGTACCCGCCGGTATAGCTCCGCGGCTCGGCCGCCACGTCCTCCGGCGTGCCTTGCGCGATGATCTCGCCGCCGCGCACGCCGCGTTGGCGCTTCGCGCCCTCTGCGAGTCCGGGGCCGAGGCCGAGCACCCGGTCGGCGGTCTTGATCACCCCCGCTTCCGCGGGGGCAGGCTCAAGGTGTGTTCGATCACCACCACGCTGTTGCCCTGGTCGACCAGCCGCTCACGCTCGCTCCCGCAACACCCGCTCCATCGCCCACCCCCTGGCGATCTCGTCGACCAGCTTGTCGAGGTAGCGCACCTCGCGCATCGTCGGTTCGGGGACGTCCTCCACCCGCACGCCGCACACCTTGCCGGTGATCAGCGTGCGGTCGGGGTTCATCGCAGGCGCGTTGGCGAAGAAGGTTTCGACGTCGGTGCCCGCGGCGATCTCGGCGGCTAGGCCTTCGTCGGTGTAGCCGGTCAGCCAGCGGATCGCCGCGTCCACTTCGGCGCGGGTGCGGCCCTTGCGCTCCACCTTGTTGACGAGCGCCGGATAGACCTTGGCAAATTGCATCTTGTAGATGCGGTGGGTCATTGGGAGTGCCCTCCTCTTCCGTCATGCTGAACCTGGTTCAGCATCCATGCCTCTTCGCGCGCCTTGGGTTGTGGGGCGAAATGGACCCTGAAACAAGTTCAGGGTGACGAAGAGATGGAAGGGGGAGTGCCGACTGCCCCCTACTCCGCCGCCACCTTCTGCCGCTTCTTCTTCGTCGCCGCCGGCTGCGCGCTGGCGGGTTGCTTCGCCAGCATCGCCTTGAGGTAGCCGCCGGTATAGCTGCGCGGCTCGGCCGCCACTTGCTCGGGCGTGCCCTGCGCGACGATCTCGCCGCCGCGCACGCCGCCTTCGGGGCCGAGGTCGAGCACCCAGTCGGCGGTCTTGATCACGTCGAGGTTGTGTTCGATCACCACCACGCTGTTGCCCTGGTCGACCAGCCGCTGGAGCACCTCGAGCAGTTTGCGCACGTCCTCGAAATGAGGCCCGGTGGTCGGCTCGTCGAGGATGTACAGCGTCTGCCCCGTCGAACGCCGGCTGAGTTCCTTGGCGAGCTTGACCCGCTGCGCCTCGCCGCCCGACAGCGTGGTCGCCTGCTGGCCGACCTTGACGTAGCCGAGGCCGACCTCGTTCAGCATGTGCATCTTGTCGCGGATCGGGGGGACGGCCTTGAAGAAGCCTTCCGCGTCCTCGATCGTCATGTCGAGCACGTCGGCGATGCTGAGGCCCTTGAACTTCACCTCGAGCGTTTCGCGGTTGTAGCGCTTGCCGTGGCATTCCTCGCAGGTGACGTAGACGTCGGGCAGGAAGTGCATCTCGATCTTGATCAGCCCGTCGCCCTGGCACGCCTCGCACCGGCCGCCCTTGACGTTGAAGCTGAAGCGCCCGGGCTTGTACCCGCGCGCCTGGCTTTCGGGCAGGCCGGCGAACCAGTCGCGGATCTGGGTGAAGGCGCCGGTATACGTCGCCGGGTTGGAGCGCGGGGTGCGGCCGATCGGCGCTCTGGTCGATCTCGATCACCTTGTCGCAGAATTCGAACCCGGTGACCTTGTCGTGCGCGCCGGCGATCACCCGCGCGCCGTTCAGGGTGCGCGCGGCGGCGGCATAGAGCGTGTCGATGGTGAAGCTCGACTTGCCCGATCCGCTGACGCCGGTGATGCAGGTGAAGGTGCCGAGCGGGATGCTGGCGGTGACGTTGTTGAGGTTGTTCGCCCGCGCGCCGTGGACGGTGATCTGGTGGCCGTTGCCCTTGCGGCGCTGGGCCGGGATCTCGATCTTGCGGCGGCCGGTGAGGTAATCGGCGGTCAGCGAATTCTCGCACGCCAGCACGTCGGCCAGCGTGCCCTGCGCGACGATCTCGCCCCCGTGGACGCCCGCGCCGGGGCCGAGATCGACCACGTGATCGGCGGTGCGGATCGCATCCTCGTCATGCTCGACCACGATCACCGTGTTGCCGAGATCGCGCAGGCGCTTCAATGTTTCCAGCAGCCGGTCGTTGTCGCGCTGGTGGAGGCCGATGCTGGGCTCGTCGAGGACGTAGAGCACGCCGCTCAATCCGCTGCCGATCTGGCTGGCGAGGCGGATGCGCTGGCTCTCGCCGCCGCTCAGGGTGCCGCTGGTGCGATCGAGGTTGAGGTAGTCGAGCCCGACGTTGTCGAGGAAGCCCAGCCGCTCGTTGATTTCCTTGAGGATCGCGCGGGCGATCTGGTTCTGGGTGTCGGTCAGCTTGTCCGGCAGCGCGAGGAACCAGTCCTTGGCCATCGTCACGCTCATCTGCGTCGGCGTGGCGATGTCGGTGGCGGCGATCTTGACGCTCAATGCCTTGTCGTTGAGCCGCTTGCCGCCGCACACCTCGCAGGCCTGCGCGGTCTGGTACTTGCCCAGCTCCTCGCGCATCCACGCGCTTTCGGTCTGCAGCATCCGGCGGTTGAGGTTGCCGATCACCCCCTCGAACGCCTTGCGCACGGTGTATTCCTTGCGCCCGTCCTTGAAGGTGAGCGGCACGGCGCGGCCCTTGGTGCCGAACAGGATGACGTCCTGGTTCTCCGCGCCCAGATCGTCCCACGGGGTGGTCAGGTCGAAGCCGTATTCCTTGGCAAGGCTAGCTGAGCACCTGCATGTAGTAGGGGCTCGGCGGGTTGGACTTGGCCCACGGCACCACCGCGCCCTGCTTCAGTGTCAGATGCTCGTTGGGCACCACCAGCTGCGGATCGAACAGCAGCTTTTCGCCCAGCCCGTCGCATCCCGCGCACGCGCCCTGCGGGGCGTTGAACGAGAACAACCGCGGCTCGACCTCCTCGATCGTGAAGCCCGAGACGGGGCAGGCGAACTTCTCGGAGAACACGATGCGGTTGGGCGGCAGGCCCGCGCCCTTGAGCTGGCCGCCCGTGGCGTTGGGCCCGCCCTGCTCGGCGTCGTCCTCGCGCCCCGGCACCACGCCGTCGGCCAGGTCGAGATAGGCCAGCCCCTCGGCCAGTTTGAGCGCCTGTTCGAAGCTGTCGGCCAGCCGCGTCTCGATCCCGTCCCGCACCGCGATCCGGTCGACCACCACCTCGATGTCGTGCTTGAACTTCTTGTCGAGCGCCGGCGCCTCGCCGATCTCGTACATCTCGCCGTCGATGCGCACGCGGGTGTAGCCCGCCTTCTGCCATTCGGCGAGTTCTTTGCGGTACTCGCCCTTTCGCCCACGCACCACCGGCGCCAGCAAGTAGGCGCGCGTGCCTTCGGGCAAAGTCATCACCCGGTCGACCATGTTCGACACCGTCTGCGCCTCGATCGGCAGGCCGGTGGCGGGCGAATAGGGCACGCCGACGCGGGCCCACAGCAGGCGCATGTAGTCGTAGATCTCGGTGACCGTCGCCACGGTCGAGCGCGGGTTGCGCGACGTGGTCTTCTGCTCGATCGAGATCGCCGGGCTCAGCCCGTCGATGTGCTCGACATCGGGCTTCTGCATCATCTCGAGGAACTGGCGCGCATAGGCGCTGAGGGATTCGACGTAGCGCCGCTGGCCCTCGGCATAAATGGTATCGAACGCCAGGCTGCTCTTGCCCGAGCCCGACAGCCCGGTGATCACGATCAGGCTGTCACGCGGCAGATCGATATCGATCCCCTTGAGATTGTGCTCCCGCGCTCCGCGCACGCTGATCTGGGTAAGGGACATAGGAGTAGCGTGTTCCGGTTTCGTTCGACTGTGTCAAGGGACGCCAGGAGGCGTTCCACCGGCGAACGCGCGATGTGGGGGTGATGGTGGTGATTGCAACCGGCACGTGAACGACGTGCTCGCGACACTCGGCATCATGCGGTCGTGCGCGCACGCGTTATGTGATTGCCACCCATAGGCGCAAGAAGGCATCAAAATCCCCGCAATTCCCAAGCGGGATTTTTGTTCCCAATATGATTATTCTTAATTTGATTTATTCGATAAAATAGAATCGATCTCACTAATCGTCTTTTACCGTCGCTTTTAACAACTTCTTTACCATCAACTCTCAAACCGTCATTTCGATCGCGTCTACTTGGGAGGGGGAATCTCAAGGAGTTGCATCTGATGACTTATACTAATATCTCCGCCCGTTCCGCGCTGATGCTCGGAAGCGCCGCGCTGGCCACGATGGCCGCCCTGACCAATCCGGCACCCGCCTATGCGCAGGCACTCAATCCGGTGGTGGATGTGTGCACCGGGGTGAGCATCGACCAATCTACTGTTCGCGACTTGCTGGTCGCGGTCAACGATCCGATCGTTTCGCCGGTCGAAACCACTTTCAACGCGCTCCTCGGTGCGACCGTCGTGATCCCGGGCGTGGATCTGATAGCGCCGCTCGACATCGACGTCACCGGCATCGTCGACAACGCGATCGCCGGCAATCCGATCGGGGTGCAGGTGCTCGATACCAACGGCAACCTGGTCAGCCCGGGTAGCTGTAACGTCACCGCGGACGGTTTCACGCTCAATACCGAAGGGGGCATTGCCATCGGCGGCAATGCGATCACCGGACTGGGCGCAAACGGCCAGCTCGCAAGCGCGGGCGAAGAGGATGCGATCGCCTTCGGCAACAACGCGACCACCGCGATCGGCGCAACCGGGGCGGTGGCACTGGGTACCGGCGCAAACGTCAGCGTAGCAAACGGCGTGGCGCTGGGCGCGGGTTCGACCAACGACCGCGCTGCGATGACGGGTTACACCGCGTTCGGCATTGCAGGACCGGTCAGTTCGGCCGGCACGGTGTCAATCGGCGCCCCGGGCGCGGAACGTCAGTTGACCAATGTCGCCCCCGGCACCGCGTTGACCGATGCCGCCACGGTGGGACAGGTCCAGGGCGCGATCGCGGCAGCAACTGCCGACTCGGTCCGGTACACCGACGGCACCCACACGCTCGTCGCTCTGGACGGAGCGGGCGGCACCCGGGTCACCGGCGTTGCGGCCGGCACGATTGCAGCGGGGTCCACCGACGCGGTCAACGGCAGCCAGCTCTATGACACCAATCAGCAGGTTGCCGCGAACACCGGCTCCATCGCGGCGGTCCAGGGCCAGGTGACCGCCAACGCGACCAACATCGCGGGCAATTCCACTGCGATCACCAACCTGCAGGGCCAAGTGGGCACCAACACGACCAACATTACCGCGGTCCAGGCAGGGGTGGCGACCAATACGGCCGACCTTGCCGCGCTCGACGGGCAGGCGGTCAAATACGACGACGGAACGCACGATACCGTCACGTTCGACGCCGCGGCGGCACGCTGCTGACCAATGTGGCGCAAGGTGCGGTGACCGCAAGCTCGACCGACGCGGTCACCGGCGCACAGCTGTTCGCAACCAATCAGGCGATCGCTGCGGCAACCGGCACACCGGGCCTCGCGCTGACGTACGACGACCCGACACTTGCGACGGCAACCCTGGGCGGCGCCGGCGGCACCACCCTCGACAACGTTGCCGCGGGAACGCTGGCCGCGGGATCGATGGAAGCGGTCAACGGAGGCCAGTTGTTCGCAACCAACCAGCAGGTCGCCACCAACACCACCAACATCGCGACCGCTACCACCCGCCTCGACGGGATCGACGCGGCGGTCACCTCGATCGACGGCCGGGTGACCACCAACACCACTGCGATCACCGGCATCGACGGGCGGGTGACCCAGAACACCACGCAGCTGGCGGCGGTCCAGGCCCAGGTCGACAACATCCCGGTCGGCTATGTGAGCGACGCCGATGGCACGACGCCCAGCGCCACGCCGACCGATACCGCGGCGTTCACCGGAGCATCGGGCGGCGCGGTGAGGGTCACCAATGTGGCGAACGGATCGCTTGCGGCGGGATCGACCGACGCGGTCAACGGCAGCCAGCTCGGTGCGACCAACACCCAGGTCGCGCAGAATCGGGCGGACATCGTGACCATCTCGGCCACCATCGGGGCCGGCTCGGCGGCGCCGTTGCAGTATTCCAACGCGGCGACCCCGACGGTAGCCAACGGAGGCGTGCCGACGCAGGATGTCACGCTGGTGGGCGCGGACCCGGCACAGGCGGTGCGGGTCCACAACGTCGCCGCGGGGACAGCGGCAACCGATGCGGTGAACCTGGGTCAGCTCCAGTCGACGATGACTCAGGTGCAGGGCCAGATCGCGCAAGGATATGCCGATTCGACCGCCTACACCGACATGCGGATCGCGGAGATCGGGTTCGATCTCAATGATCTGCGGAAAGACGCGTTCTCGGGCACCGCGGCGGCAATGGCGATGGCGTCCATCCCGCAGACCATCACGGCCGGCGAATCGATGGTCGGCGGCGCGGTCGGCCATTATCGCGGCGAGACCGCATTCGGGTTCGGCTTTTCGACCACCGCGGGCGAACGGGTGGTGATCAAGGCCAGCGGAACCTTCGACACCCACGGCAAGGGCGGCGTCGCTGCCGGCGCCGGTTTCGCGTTCTGACCGCTTGACAGCCAGCACAGCCGATACGGCACCTTGGTAACCGCCTGTCGAAGTATTCGACAGGCGGTTGCTTGGCAGTTCCGCCCACATCGCCGTTTTGACTGCAAGCCGGGAAAAGGCAGAGCAACGGCGAACGCGCGATGTGGGGATCGGTTGTCCGCAAAGGCAACTCGTCGACACCTCGGCTTTATTCGGGGGCCGGGTGTGAGGCACTTAGGACCGGAGTGGCCCGCGCTGCCGCTGCTGACTAAGTGATTCCCACAACTCACCACACGTTTATCAATAGTTGTAGTGCTCCCAGATAATCGGAGCGCAAATATGAACATTGCTTATAAGTTTGAGAAGCTTAGCTTGTCTACGGATGCCAAGCGCCTCCCTTTTACCAAACCCACACTGGAACTTCTTGAACCGGGCACCCCTCGATATGAACGGGCGAAGGCGGCTTTTTTAAAGGCGACTGAACAACCGGAAGCGGAATCCTGATCTTCGGTAGCCGGACATCTTGCCAGTACCGTCCAGGCCGCTTGATCTTGCAAACACCAGGTGACGCAGGCAGCACGCACGTTCGGTCGTAAATATCTGTATGAATTCTTCAAATACAGTTTTGCGGCTGTCGAAGCCAGATAGACATCGTTGGTTCATGTCGCGATGGCTAATCGCAATTTGGTTCGCCGAAGTCATTTGGCTGCCCCCCATCAATTCCTTTCAACCCTTGCGTTAGCCCGCCCCTGTGCTCAGTAGCATTCCGCAGGCCCTTTTGCTGTGAGTATTCGTGTGATCGAGAGCGCAATCTACGACAACGCTCCGGGATTCATCGCCATCACCGAGGGACCTGGTCATCGGTTCACTTACGCGAACGATTCCTATTGCAAACTCGTCGGCCGCGCCGACCTGGTGGGAAAGACTGTTTCGGCGGCTATGCCGGAACTTGCGAACCAGGGTTTCCTCGGTCTGCTGGACGAAGTCTATCGAACTGGCGAGCCCTTTGTCGCCCGAAACGTTCCGATCACAATCGTCCCGCCGGGCAAGGCCGAGCGATTGCGGTATGTCAGCTTCGTGTACCAACCACGCCGCGACACTCACGGGAATATCGAAGGTCTGTTCGCGGAGGGCTATGATTCCACGAGCGAAGTGGTCGCACGGGAACAACTCTTGGCATTCCAGGAGGAATTCAGTCACGCCGCCCGGGTGAATACAATGGGCATGATGGCGGCCACGCTCGCTCACGAATTGAACCAGCCGCTGACTGCTGTTTCGACATACGCCGGTGCCAGCCTCAGGCTTCTCAAATCCGGGGGGCAGAGTGCCGACGAGCTTGCCGGAACCCTTACGGCGATCGAGGAGGCTGCGCAGCGTGCCGGGGCGATCATCCGCAATCTGCGGGTCCTCACCCGCCGCGGCGAGACGGCGAAATCGGCCTTCGAACTCAAGACGGCGGTTGAAGAGAGCATCAAGCTGGTCCGCGCAGGTCTATGCTTTGATTCGACCATCGTCGATCGCACCCCATCCGGCCTTGTCGTTTGCGCCAATCGGACAGAGACGATGCAAGTGCTGATCAACCTCGTGCGCAATGCTTGTGAAGCGGCGAGTGCCGGGCGACCCAATTGCGTGGAGGTCCGGGCCTGGCGCGCAGGCCCCGACGTTCTCGTCAGCGTGCAAGACCAGGGCAAAGGTTTGTCGGCCGATGCGGCGCAAGACATCTTCAACTGGACCGACAGCAGCAAGGAAGGAGGAACCGGCTTGGGACTATCCATCTGCCGCACCATCCTCGAAGCGCACGGCGGCAGGATCTGGCTGGAAGATGCCGGCGGTGGCGGCTGCGAATTCCGATTTTCACTACCCGCCCCAAAACATTGAAAGAAACAAAAATGTCGGCGTCGCAGTCTGCTCAAATCTCTCCGGTCGCGGAAGACCAGCTCTTGGGCGAAGGAATCGTCGGGTCGAACCGCCGCGTATATATCGTCGATGACGACAGCATGGTTCGTCAGGCACTGTTTTTCGCACTGAGGTCCGGCGGGTTCAGTCCGCGTTCGTTTAAGTCTGGAGAGGATTTCCTGCAGGAGGTCGACACTCTCGCGGACGGCTGTGTCCTGCTGGACCTGAGAATGCCAACGATGGACGGGATCGGCGTGCTGGAGCAACTCGGCGCCCAGAACGAGCGATTGCCGGTGGTGATGATGACGGCACACGGCGAAATACCAAGCGCCGTGGCAGCCATGAAGCTCGGCGCGCTCGATTTTGTCGAGAAGCCGTTTACGGACGGGACGCTGTTCGAAGTTCTGGAGGTTGCCTTTTCGCTACCTCCAAAAAATCCGCAAGCCGAGGCGGAACTCCGTGATGCAATCGAACGTCTCAAGCGGCTTACCCCGCGCGAAACCGAAGTTCTTCGATGCATTGTCGCCGGTCAATCCAACAAGCAGGTCGCGTTCAGCTTGGGTCTGAGCGTTCGAACGGTCGAGGTTCATCGCGCCAACCTGATGAGCCGGCTCGATGTAAGCTCGTTCGCCGAAGCCGTCAGGCTGGCCGTGCTTGGCGGTCTGCAACAGCTGCCGCGCGGCGAGGCGGATTGACATCGAGCCGCGTGACAGCACACGTTGCCGGTGATGTGTTCCGCGTGTTGTACGTCAGCCGATCGTTGCTTTTGCCCGCGATCGCCCCGATCGAGATCGATGCGCTGGTGGATGCCGCCCGCGTGCGCAACGCGACGCTGGATGTTACCGGCTGTCTGATCTTCTCACGAAATTCATTCGCCCAGGTACTCGAAGGCAGCGGGGCCCCGGTGGATATGCTGATGCAAAGCATTTTGCGCGACCCTCGACATACCGACGTCGAGATCGTGGGCCAAGGCACGGCAAGCTCGCGACGATTTCACGGTTGGTCACTCGGCTATCAAGGCCCGTCACTGTACATCCACAAGATCATGGGCCGATCCGTGCAGGGTCGCGGACGAGGCGCCTGCGCGACCGAGCTTATGGACCTGATGAGTCAGTTATATCGCGATCAGGCCGAATAGCACGAACGACGACGACGTGACCTTTGTCGGCGTCGATGCCGGTTCGATGGCGCATCGTGGCGAACCAGGGCCTGCTCGATGCCAAGGCAAAATACCGAGATACGCATGGCCGATATCAAGTTCGACCTGCGGGACGGCCCGGTATCGCGCTGTTACCACGCAGTACTCCGCACATTTACAAGCGGCGGCCGGACACAGGGATGGGAGTAATACAGGTAACGCTTCGGACCCAACACCGTATTACTTCCATGCACTTGTCGTTTTACATTAAATATCGCGACGGGCTCAACGTCTCGTAGGTACCAACAGCTAACTTGATGAGTGATCGCGTTTACCTGGCTAGAGTCCAGGGAGAAGCGGTTGTGTCCAGTTCGGTCGATAAATTGCTACGTGTTTCGACGCTCGGATCGGTGTGGCTAGCGGCCATGGCGGCGACTGCGGTACCGCAGACCGCCCGAATACCGGCGCAGACGCATCCGCTGCTTCCCCTTCGTCGACCCCTCCCCGCCGTTCATCGACCATGCCTCGCGCACGCGGCGCGAGTGGTTTCAGGCACAACCACTTGCATCGCCGCGCGTGCGCGGGTCAGGTGTACGGGCAATTCAGGGGACCGTTTTCAAAATGACCAGCTTCAAGACCAAGCTCGCCTTCGCCACCGCCCTGGCGCTGTCGTTCGCCGCCGCGCCGGCCTTCGCGCAAGACTCCGCGTCGGGCGACAACGACCAGATCGTGGTCACCGGCCACCCGATGATCGGCGATTTCGGGGTCGATCTGTCCGCGCGCGACCTGTCGGTCAAACCGGGCGACGATTTCGAAAAGTACGCCAGCGGGACGTGGATCGCGAACACCACCATCCCCAGCGACCGGCCTTCGACCGGCAGCTTCGTCGACTTGCGCGAAAACGTGCAAGTGCAGGTGCAGGACCTGGTCACCAAGGCACCCGCGGGCGCCAAGTTCGGTGCGCTGTATGCCAGCTACCTTGATGAAAAGGCGATCGAGCGCGCCGGCCTCGCGCCGCTGATGCGCGACATCGCCGAAGTCCGCGCGATCAACGACAAGACCGAGATGGCCCGCTTCATGGGCTCCACTTACGGCAAGTTCGGGATGACCCTGTTCGGTGGCGGCGCCTATGCCGATACCGCCGATCCCACGGTCAACGCGTTCTGGTTCGGCCAGGGCGGGCTCGGGCTGCCGGACAAGGATTATTACTTCAAGCCCGATTATGCCAAGCAGCGCGCGGCTTACATCGATTACATCGAACGGACCATGAAGGCGGTCGGCAATCCCGATCCGGCGAATGCCGCGAGCCGGATCATGGCGTTCGAGACCGAGATCGCATCGCTTAGCTGGGACACCGCCAACCGGCGCGACATCTCCGCGATCAACAACCCGATGTCGACCGCCGAACTGGCCGCCTACGCGCCGGGCATCGACTGGGCCGCGTTCTTCGACGGCCACAACGTCGCCCCGCAAAAGCGCATGATCGTCAACGAAAACACCGCGATCAAGGGCCTCGCCTCGCTGTATGACGTGGTCCCGCTCGACACGCTCAAGCTGTGGGAAGAATTCCACGTCGCCGACCAGGCTTCGACCTACCTGCCCAAGAAAATGGTCGATAGCCGGTTCGCGTTCACCAGCACGCTGTCGGGCGTGACCACCCAGCGTCCGCGCTGGAAGCGCGCGATCGACATGGTCAACGGCTCGCTGGGCGAGGATGTCGGCCAGGGATATGTTCAGGAATACTTCCCGCAAGTCGCCAAGGACCGGATGGAAGACCTGGTCAAGAACCTGAAGCTGGCGATGGGTGACCGCATTCGCGCCAACAGCTGGATGGGTTCGGCAACCAAGGAAGCCGCGCTCGACAAGTTGTCGAAGATGGACGTTATGGTCGGCTATCCCGACCAGTGGCGCGATTTCTCGGGCCTGGCGATTTCGCCGACCGACCTCTACGCCAACGCGGAAGCCGCGACCAAGTTCAACGCCGATTATGCGCTGGCCGACGTCGGCAAGCCGGTCGACCGCAAGAAGTGGGGAATGAACCCGCAGACGGTGAACGCCTATAACGGCGGGCTGGAAAACAAGATCGTGTTCCCCGCCGGCATCCTGCAGCCGCCGTTCTTCGATGCCTATGCCGATCCGGCGGTCAACTATGGCGCGATCGGCGTGGTGATCGGCCACGAGATCAGCCACGGGTTCGACGACCAGGGCCGCAAGATCGACGCCAACGGCGCGGTGCGCGACTGGTGGACGCCCGAAGACGCCAAGCGGTTCGAGGCCGAGGCCAAGGAATTCGGCAGCCAGTACGCCGCGTTCGAGGTGGTCCCCGGCGCGCATATCAATCCCGAACTGACGATGGGCGAGAACATCGCCGACTTCGCCGGGGTGATGGTCGCGCTCGACGCCTATCATCGCTCGCTGGACGGAAAGCCGGCCCCGGTGATCGGCGGCCTGACCGGCGACCAGCGGTTCTTCCTCGCCTACGCCCAGGTGTGGAAGGCCAAGGCGCGCGAAGACGCCCTGCGCAACCAGGTGACCACCGATCCCCACAGCCCGGCGCGCTATCGCACGATCGCGCCGCTGCGGAACGTCGATGCGTGGTACGATGCGTTCGGCGTTGGCCCCGACAACGCTATGTACATCGCACCCGACAAGCGCGTCCACATCTGGTAAGCGATCAAAGGCCCGCTCGTCACCGCGAGCGGGCCTTAACCTTTACTAATACGGAAACCTGTGTGTGCCCCGCACGTTAGGGGGCATATGCTTTCACCAGACCACGACCGGCATCCCGGAGATGCCGAAGACCTGTTCCTGTCGATGATCCGCGATCACGCCTTCCCTTGCGTCGGCGCGAAATCGGCTGCTGCGCGTGGAACGCTGGAAATCGTCCGCGCCCGCGCTATCACCAGCGCATGGAACGACCTGCAGATTACCCACGACCTGCTCGAATGGTCGCGCCGCTACAAGGACGAGCCGACCGGCCTGCGCAGCCTGGCGGTGATCTTTGATGGTCCCGATAGCTTGAGCGAGCACGAATTCGAACGCGCGATGTGGGACCGGCTCCAGTCGATCTCGGACAAGGACGTGTGGCTCGGCCAGCAGCCCGACGAGCGGGTCAGCGGCGATCCCGAAGATCCGCATTTCTCGTTGAGCTTCGGGGGCGAAGCGTACTTCGTGGTCGGCCTGCATCCCAACGCCTCACGCCCTGCCCGGCGGTTCGCGCACCCGACACTGGTGTTCAACCTCCACGACCAGTTCGAGCGCCTGCGGGAGCAGGGCCGGTACGAGCGGATGCGCGAGACGATCATCGCCCGCGATGTCGAGCTGGCAGGCACGCCCAACCCGATGCTCGAACGTCACGGCGAAGTAAGCGCCGCGCGCCAGTTCAGCGGGCGCGCGGTGGCCGACGATTGGCGCTGCCCCTTCCGCGACCCGCGCGGGTGACCGCAACCGTCGAGATCGCCCCACGCTCGGGCGTCGCATTCCATCTGCCCGCAGGCCGATTGCTGACGGTGATCGATCCGCTGGGAAGCCAGGTGGCGGACCTGGTCGCCTACGCGGCGGACGACGTGCGTGAGGTGATCTCGAACGGGCGCACCTTCGATTACGAGGAAACGATCGCCCTCACCACCGGGCACACGCTGTGGTCGAACCGCTCGAATCCAATGCTGGCAATCGAGGCGGACACCGTGGGTCGGCATGATTTCCTGCTGACCCCGTGCAGCGAGGCGACCTTCCGCCATTTCTATCCCGAACACCCGGTCCACCGCGGCTGCTTCGGCAACCTGGCCGAAGCGCTGGCGCCGTATGGCGTCGAGCCCGATGCGATCCCGACCGCGTTCAACCTGTTCATGAACGTGCCGGTGGCGGGCGACGGCACGCTCAAGGTCGATCCGCCGGTGAGCAAGGCCGGCGACAGCATCGCCTTGCGCGCGGCGATCGACTGCGTAATCGGGTTGACCGCATGTTCGGCTTACGCCTCGAATGGCGGCAGCTTCAAGCCGATCCACTACCGCATCGACTGATGGCAACGCTCGCGCCGCCCGTTGGGGCGATCGTTCCTGTCGCTGACGATCTCGACGCGCTTGCCCGCGCGCGGATCCTGCTGACGTACTTGTGGCGCCACCGCCGTTTGCCGGACCTGACCGATGCTCCGCGCTTCACCGAGCAGGTGCAACTGCGCAAACTCGAAGACCGCGATCCGCGCCAGGTGCGGCTGATGGACAAGGTGGCGGCCAAGGCCTTCGCCGCCGAACGGCTCGGGCCGCAATGGGTGACGCCGACCCTGTGGCAGGGCCTTTCGCTGCCCGACGCGATGCCGTTTCCGGCACCCGCGATCGTCAAGGCGCGCCATGGCTGCAACCAGTACGCGGTGCTGCGCGAAGCGCCGTCGCCGGCCGACTGGCGAGCGCTGCAGGCCCGTGCCGCGCGGTGGACGAGCGGGCCGTACGGTTTCTGGCTCAGCGAATGGGCGTATCGCGACGCGCCGCTGGGGCTGCTGGCAGAGCCGCTGATCGGCGATGATGCCGCGCTGCCGCTCGATTACAAGATCTACGTTTTCGGCGGCGTTGCCACACACGTCCAGGTCCACCTCGACCGCGCGGGCGCGCACCGCTGGGTGCTTCACGACCGCGATTTCCGTCCCCTCGTGGCAGGCGCGGACTGCCCTGCACCGCCGCGCTCGTTGCCGGCGATGCTGGCGGCAGCAGAAGAACTGGCACAAGGGTTCGACTTCCTGCGGATCGATTTCTACGAGATCGGCGGCCGCCCCCGCTTCGGCGAATTCTGCCTCTATCCCGGTTCGGGCCTCGACCCGTTCGCGGCCGACTGGATCGACTTCGAGCTTGGCGCGCTGTGGCGGGCGGCGCGCACGGCGCCGACGTTGGTCCTTCGCGCGGCATGACCCGGCTTTTCGTCGCGCTGCGGCCGCCCGCACCCGTGCGCGAGGCGCTGCTGGCGACGATGGGCACAGTGGAACGCGCACGCTGGCAGGTCGACGCCCAGCTTCACCTGACCCTGCGCTTCGTTGGCGAAATCGACGCGCCGATCGCCGACGATCTGGCGGTGGCGCTCGGCCGGATCGAGGCTCCGGCGTTTGCGCTGTCGATCGCGGGCGTCGGCCATTTCGAACGCAAGGGACGGCCGACCGCGCTGTGGGCCCGCCCCGCTCCCTCGCCGCCGCTGGTCGCGCTCCAGCATAAAGTCGAGCGCGCGTGCCAGCGGATCGGGCTGGAGCCCGAGCACCGCAAGTTCACCCCGCACATCACCCTCGCCCGGCTGGGCGGCGGTGCAGGTCCCGTCGGCGACTGGCTGGCGGCTCACGGCGAGCTTGCCGCGCCGCCGTGGCCGGTCGACGAGTTCCGGCTTTATGAAAGCGTGCTGGCGCCCGGAGGTTCGCACTATCAACCGGTAGTGAGCTATCGACTGCACAATTGACCGCCGCCACCGGTTGCGGGAGCAACCAAATTGCGCTTCACGCGTAACCATTGATGAGGCGGGGCGCAGTTGCGTCCGCCATCCCCGGGGAGATACCTTTTGAAGACCACCAGGCTTTTCGCCGCAGCCGCCGTCAGCGCGCTGCTTGCAGGATGCAGCACGATGCAGAACACGATGGACCGCCCGGCCGCGGAAATCCCGCAAGGGACCGGCTATTTCGCTGCCGACAGCACGCTGCACCTGCACGCGCCCGATTTCACCAAGATCGCCGATGCCGACTTCAAGCCGGCTTACGAGCAGGCGATGACGATCCACGATGCCGAGATCCAGGCGATCGTCGATAACCGTGCCAAGCCGACGTTCGACAACACCATCGTCGCGCTCGAGCGGTCGGGCAAGATGCTCAGCCGGGTCGGCATCGTGTTCAGCGCGCTGACTGGCGCGAATACCAACGACACGCTCGATGCGATCGACGCCGAGATCAGCCCCAGGCTGACCGCGCACTACGATGCGATCAGCCTCAACCCCGCGCTGTTTGCCCGGGTGAAGTCGGTTTACGACAAGCGCGCATCGCTCGGCCTCGATGTCGAGGATGCCAAGCTGCTCGAAGAAACCTACAAGGGCATGGTTCACGCCGGTGCGCAGCTGACATCCGCGCAAAAGGATCAGGTCAAGGCGATCAACGCGCGCCTGTCGGCCTCGACTACCAAGTTCGGCCAGTCGCTGACCCAGGCGACCAAGGACGCCGCGCTGGTGATCACCAGCCAGGCCAAGCTCGCCGGACTGTCGGACGCAGACATCGAAGCGGCGAAGAAGGCGGCGACCGAACGCGGTGCGCCGGGCAGCTATGTCATCGCTCTGCAGAACACCACCCAGCAGCCGGCTTTGGCGACGATCAAGGACCGCGCGACCCGCGAGGCGCTGTTCAACGCCAGCTGGAACCGCGCCGAAATGGGCGGCCCCAACGACACCCGCGCGCTGGTGGCCGAGATCGTCCAGCTGCGCGCGCAGAAGGCCGCGCTGTTCGGCGATCCCGACTGGGCGACGTACCAGATGTGGGACCGGATGGCGAAGGACCCCAAGACCGCGCTCGACTTCATGCAGCAGATGGTCCCCGCGCTCGAGGCGACCCAGCGGCGCGACGCGGCCGCGCTCAATGCCGAGATCAAGGCGAGCGGTAAGGACTTCACGGTCAAGCCGTGGGACTGGGCGATGTATTCCGACAAGCTCAAGGCGAAGAAGTTCGCCATCGATGAAGACGCGGTGAAGCCGTATTTCGAGATGAAGCGCGTGCTGGAAGATGGCGTATTCTACGCCGCCAACCGGCTTTACGGGCTGACCTTCAAGGCTCGCACCGACATCCCCGTCTACAACCCGGACGTGTGGACTTATGACGTGTTCGACAAGGACGGCAGCCAGCTGGGCCTGTTCTACTTCGATCCGTTCCAGCGCGACAACAAGCGCGGCGGCGCATGGATGAGCAACTTCGTCGAGCAGTCCAAGCTCGAGGGCAATCTGCCCGTCATCTACAACGTGCACAACATTCCCAAGGCGCCCGCCGGCCAGCCGCAGCTGATCAGTTTCGACTGGACCGAAACGATGTTCCACGAATTCGGCCATGCGCTGCACGGCTTCTTCGCCAACCAGAAGTACGAGAGCCTGTCGGGCACCGCGACCGCGCGCGATTTCGTGGAATACCCCAGCCAGGTCAACGAGATGTGGGCCAGCTATCCCGAAGTGCTGGCGCACTATGCCAAGCACTACAAGACCGGCAAACCGATCCCGCAGGAGCTGATCGACAAGATCGAAGCGGCGTCGAAATACGATCAGGGCTACCAGTTCGGCGAAGTGGTCGAAGCCGCGCTGCTCGACATGAAGTGGCACGCGCTGACCCCCGCGCAGGCCGCCGCGATCAACACGCCCGAAGCGGTCGATGCGTTCGAGAGCAAGGCGCTGGGCGAGCTGGGCCTGGCGGTGGACCTGGTCCCGCCGCGCTATCGCACCAGTTACTTCCGCCACATCTTCTCCGATCCGGCGGGGTATTCGGCGGGGTACTATTCGTACCTGTGGACCCAGATGCTCGACCGCGACAGCCGCAAGTGGTTCATGGACCACGGCGGGCTGACGCGCGCGAACGGCGATCACTTCCGCCAGACGGTCCTGAGCCAGGGCGGCACGCAGGACTACTTCGAGATGTATCAGCGGTTCAGTGGACATGCGCCCGACGTCCAGCCGATGCTCGAAGCCCTTGGCCTGACCGGCGACCAGCCGAACTAGGCTGCCACCAGCGCCCGCGCGCCCGGCTCGCCGAGCCAGCGCGCGGTGACGCCCCAGACCCGATCGATGATCGCGGCCGACAGTGCGCTATCAGGTGCACCGTCGGCCGCTTTCGTTCCCCGATCGAGCACCACCACCCGGTCCGCGTGGTTCATCGCCAGCGCGAGATCGTGCAGCACCAGCACCACACCCGCACCCGCCTGCGCCGCGCGGCGCAGGTGCTTCAGCAGCGCGAGCTGGTGCGAAAGATCGAGCGCGGCAAGCGGCTCATCGGCAAGAATCCATTGCGGCTCGCCGGCCAGGACCCGCGCCAGCAACGCGCGGGCCTTTTCGCCGCCCGAAAGGCGCGACACCGGCCGATCGGCCAGCGCCCCAAGATCGAGCGCGGCGATCGCCGCCGCCACTTGCGCGGTTCCCCGGTCGCCATGCGGCAGGCGCCCGAGCGCGACAAGACTGCGGACCGCGACATCCCACGCGACCTCACCATCCTGCGGAAGATAGCCGATCGCCTGCGCGCGAGCGCGAGGATGCAACGCGCGCAACGCGGATTCGTCGAGCATGACCGATCCGCTATCGGGCTCGAGCAATCCGGCCAGGCACTGCAGCAAGCTCGACTTGCCCGCACCGTTTGGTCCGCAGAGCGCGGTAATCCGCCCCGGTTCGAGCGCGAGCGAAACTGCCTCGAGACGTCCCTCGAGCGAAAGATCGTGCGCGGCGAGCGTCATGCCAACCCTCGCCGGATTCGCAGCAATAGACCCAGGAAGAAGGGCGCGCCGACCAGGCTCAGCGCAATGCCGAGCCGCAGCTCGGTCACCAGCGGCACCACGCGGCACAGGCAGTCGGCCACCAGCACCAGCAGCGCGCCGGCCAGCGCGCTCGGCAGCAGCAGCGACGACGGCCGCCGGTCGGTCAGCGGGCGCACCAGGTGCGGCACGATCAGGCCGACGAAGCCGATGATCCCGGCCACCGCCACCCCGCTGCCGACGGTCAGGCCCACGCCCGCAACCAGCCATGCCTGAAGCCGGCGCGGGCGCATCCCCAGGCTGCGCGCGGCGCTCTCGCCCAGCACCAGCGCATCGAGATCGCGCGCCGCCATGGCCAGGCAGCCGATCCCGGCCAGCGTCAGGGGCAAGGCGATCCACACCTCGCGCCACGAACGGTCGGTCAGCGCGCCCATCAGCCAGCTGACGATCTCGCTCATCGCGAAGGCGTTAGGCGCCAGGCTGATCGCAAAACTGGTGAGCGCGCCGGCGAGGCTGGCGATCATCATGCCCGCCAGCGTGAACAGCGCGATGCCGGCAGTGCGGCCGGCGATCAGTCCGAGCAACGCCATCGCGCCGGCCGCTCCGACGAGCGCAAACAGCGGCAGGAGGAACGGCGATGCGGCAAAGCCGAACCACAGGCTGGCGACGGCGCCCAGCGCCGCGCCGGGGGCTATACCGAACAGGCCCGGATCGGCGAGCGGGTTGCGCAGGTAGCCCTGCATCGCAGCCCCGCTCGCCCCCAGCCCCGCGCCGATCGTCAGTGCCAGCACTGCGCGCGGCAGGCGCAATTCGGCGAGGATGGCGGCGGCATTGGGCGTGGTCCACGGATCGAGCCACACGCGCCCCGCGAGCAGCGACAGCGGCACCGCGAGCGCGATCAGCGCAAGGAGCAGCGAAACGGCGCGGGTCATGAAACCTCACGTCTTATTTGGGCCAGACGCGCGACCGCCCGGATGATCGTGGGACCACCGCAATAAAGCAAGGCGGGGTCGAACGTGGCGCGGGGCACGTTTGGCAGTCGTGCGAGCGCCGGATGGTGCTGTCCGCGCTCGCTGCCCGCCACCAGCAGCACTTGCGGCGGATCGGCAAGCAATCGCTCGAGCGAGAGGTAGTCGGCCTGCCCCATTCCGCGTGCGGCGCTGGCGTTGGCAAAGCCGGTGCGGCGCATCAGTTCGCTGACCAGCGCACCTTCGCCCGGCACGATTCCGTCGGGCTGCCACAGGATCGCGGCGAGCGGCGGTCCTTGGGGACGGGCCCGGGCAAGCGATGCCTCGATCCGCGCGACCAGCGCCGCTCCGCGCTCGGGATGTCCAGCCACCGCAGCAAGTTGCCGCACTTGCGCTTCGCTCGCCGCGACATCCCCGGCGATCCCGACCGTTTCGACCTGCATCCCAAGGCGCGCCAGCGCGCCGCGGGTGGCGGGATCCATGAAGCTGCTTCCCACGACAACGTCGGGATCGAGCGCGAGCACTTCCTCGACCGTTCCGCCTGTCGCGCGGAACCGGCGCGCCTGCGCCAGGTCCATCGAGGTTCCGCGCGGATCGTGGCTGTAGTGGCTGACTGCGAGGATCTGCGCCGGATCCGCCACTTCAGCCAGGATCGCGTCGGTGCACGGGTTGAGGCTGACGATCGTCGGGTGCACGCCGCGCGGTGCTGGCGGTGGCGCGGCGCACCCCGCCAGAAGTCCGAGCGCGGCGAGCCAGGCCTTCACAGCTTGACCCGCGCCCCGATGAACGCTGCGCGGCCGCGCGTGCCGTAGCCGGCAACTTCGGTATAGCGCGCGTCAAACAGGTTTTCGATCCGGCCATAAAGCTCGAACCGCCCGCCCAGAGGCACGCTCGCGCGCAAGTCGGTCACGACATAGCCGTCGAGCGGTACCGAATTGCCCGCGTCGTCGAAGCTGTCGCCGACCAGCCGCACGTCGGCGCCGAACGCAAGGCCATACGGGGCAGTCCAGTCGACGGTCGCGGTCAGCGCGTGTCGTGGACGGCGGGCAAGCTCGCTGCCGGTCGCGCGGTCGGTGGCGTCGAGATAGCTATACGCCAAGCTGGTGCGCAGGCGTTCGCTCGGGGCGAGTCCGAACTCGACCTCGAACCCTTGCGCGCGCGCACGGCCGACATTGTCGTAAGTGCCGAACGGGCGATCCGTACAAATGCCGCCGGCCACGCCGAAGCACGATACGAAATCGATCAGGTCGCTCGAATCGCGCCGGTAGAGCGTTACCGCACCCCAGCTCGGCGCGGCGCGGGTGCGCCACGCGAGCCCGAGATCGAAGCTGCGGCTGCGCTCGGGCTGGAGCGCGGCGTTGCCATAGTCCGACAACAGCTGGAACAGCGTCGGCGCCTTGAAACCTTCGCCGTACGACGCGCGCAGCCGCCAGTCGGGGACGACTGCGTAACTGACGTCCGCGCCCAGACTGGTCGCGCCGCCGAAACGCGCATGGCGGTCATGACGCAGACCGGCATGGGCCGACAGCTTGCCGTATTCGACCCCGGCCTGGGCGTAGGCGCCCCAGATATGGGTGTGCTGCGCTGCGTCGAACAGCGAGGCGAACCGGGTCCATTCGCCTTCGCCGCCGAAATCGACGATCAGCGGGCCGATCGGGCGCCATTCGCCGCGCAGGTCGACGCGTTGCGAGTGGCCGTCGGTGGTGTAGTTGGGCGCCGTGCTCGACGGCGCGTCGAAAGTGGCGCGTTCGGTGTCGGAAAACGAATAGGCGCCACGCAAATAGAGCAACCCGCTGTCGTAGACCGCGCCGGCCGCGCCGGTCTGTTGCCGCGTACGCTGGCTTTCGGGCGTATCGGCAAAAGCGTAAGCCGGCGCCGGGTAGCCGTCGAGATCGAGGTCGCCCTTGGCATAGCGACCGAGGGCGAACAGTTCGAGGCTGGGAGAAAGGTAGGCACTCGCACGGGCGTTGGCCGACCACTGCTGGAACCCGTCGGGCTCGGTGCCCGAAGCAGCGGCGGAAAAACCATCGGTCCGCTGCCACCCGGCAGATCCGCCCAGGAAGAACGCATCGCTGCCCACCCCTCCGCTGGCGGTCAGGTAAGCACTATCGTCGCCGCCGTATTCGGCGCTGGCATTGAGCCCGCGCCGGGCGCGCGTGGTGACCAGCAGGACGCCGCCGATCGCGTCCGAACCCCAGATCGTGGAGTTCGATCCGCGCAGCAGGTCGAGCTTCTCGATCTCCCCCGCCGCCAGGTTGCCGAAATCGAATCCCCCGCCAGGTGCGGCGGCATCGGCCACCCGCACGCCGTCGATCATCACCAGCAACTGTTCGGCAGCGGCACCGCGCGAACGGACGCCCGTGAACGCGCCCGGCGGGCCGTTGCGGGTGATCGTCACCCCGGGTGCGCGCCGCAGCACGCGGGTGACGTCGGCACCTTGCACCAGGTCGATCTCGGCCTGCCCGATCACGGTGACCGGCTGGCCGGTATCCTCGACCTCGCTGCGGGCACCGGTTGCGGTGACGGTGATGCGGGTCTCGTCGATCCGTTGATCGGCCAACACGATTTGGTCGCCCGCTTCCTGCGCGGCAAGCGGTGACGCGAGAAACGAACTCAGCAAAAACAGATATTTAGGCATTATTCCTCCAGTCATGTGCGAAGTCGCTCATGACGGAAGCCGCGCCGGAAATGGCGCTCACCCGCTTGCCTTCGGTACACCCCGCCCGCCGGCTCGAACGACCATCACAGGCAGGTCTCCTGGCTCCCGGATCGACGCTTGCGGCCGCCTTCCCATGCATTCGCACAGTGGCGCGTGGCCGTTCGCTCCCCGGTCACAGTTGCGGGGGCAGCGGGGGAATTGAGCCCCCTTCCCTCTTAGGCCCTGCCAGAACCAATGGTCCAGACCGGGCACCCATGACGTCGCGGGGCCCATAAGCCCGGCATGGCGAGGAGGCAAGTTAACCCGGCGGCAGCCATCCGGATTAACCGTTTCATGCGGCCTGTTCCGCCAAGGGACACCGCACGTTAGCTCGCTCGCGCAAACCATCGCGCGCGCGTAGGCGGCCCGTTGTTTCAAGGAGCCCGATTGCCCGCCACCGTCGCCCTTCGCCATCGCCCGCGCCGGTCCCGGTTGAGCGATCGGCTGCGCGCGCTGTTCGCGTGGGACGGCCCGCATCGCGGCCGGCGGCTGCTGGCGCTCGCGGCGGCCGTGGCGGTCCCGGCGATGGCCGCGCCGGAGGAATGGCATGCGTTCGATTACGCTTCGATGCAAGGCGCCCCCACGGCTCCGATGCCGTTCGAGACGCCGGGCGAAAGCTTTCCCGGCTCGGCGTTCTTCTACCTTCAGGATCTGCCGGCGGCGCCGGCCGGTGACCTGTCGCTGTCCGACGATCTGCCGCCGCCGATCGAGACCGGCGCGCATTCCGATGCTGAAGCCGGCAACTCCCGAGTGGGGCCGGCGGCGCGCGCATTCCTTGAAACCGGTAGCGGGCTCGACAAGGCGCGTGCACTGCAGTGCATGACGATGGCGATCTATTACGAGGCCGCCAACGAGCCGACCGACGGCCAGCGCGCGGTGGCGCAGGTGATCCTGAATCGGGTGGCCCACCCCAGCTATCCCGGCAGCGTGTGCGGGGTGGTGTTCCAGGGCAGCGAGCGGCGCACCGGGTGCCAGTTCAGCTTTACCTGCGACGGATCGCTCGCCCGCCAACCGGCGCGGGCCAGCTGGGATCGCGCGCGCGCGGCGGCGATGGCGGCGCTGGCGGGCTATGTGTTCAAGCCGGTGGGCCTCGCCACGCACTACCACGCGACCTACGTGCTGCCGTACTGGGCTTCGAGCCTGGAAAACGTCGGCACCATCGGATTGCACACGTTCTACAAATGGCGCGGGCTGGCCGGACGGTCCGATGCCTTCGCGGCACGCTATCGCGGCGTCGAGCCGGTGGCGGCGCCGCATCCGCGCAGCGCCATACTCACCCCTGATTCGGCGCCCGACCCGGTGGTGCTGGCGCAAGCCTACGAAGCCGCGCGGCGCAAGGCGCTGGTGGACACAGCCGCCGCCTATGTCGCGCCGCCGGTTTACAGCACCGCGGTGCGCGACCGTGGCGGGGACGCTCCCTTCACGGCCGAGAACCTCCCGCAGACGAGCGGGATCAAGGCCGAGTATGCAAACTCGGGCCGTTGGATCGCACAGCCTCACTGAAGCATGTCTGGCAAGATACGGAAAGGTGGGGGTTTCTGTTGCTACGCACCCCCGGGCGCCCGGTTTCCAATTCTGTTACCCGGTTCGGTCCGAACCGTGCTCAAGTCTTTGTAAAGTCAGGGCGTTAGCCCCTAGAATTACGCAGCGAGAGCAAGTGCGTCATTGTCATTGGCACTTGTGGGTTTTGAGCCTTGAACGGGTTACTCAGCCCGAGCAAAAACGATGCTTTTCAACACACGTCGATCCTAGTTCGGCCCCGTCAGGAAGCGAGGGTTTCCCGTCGCTTTTTGGTGGAGCCGCCGGGTACTGCCCCCGGGTCCGCTGCGTCTATTGCACACCGCAATTTATCGCCATATCCGGTCGAAACCGGCTCATCCGATATAGCGACTTCCAGCTTAATGTGAAGTGACCGCGCGTCCGAAAGACGCAAGTGAAGCGCCTGATCCGGGACTGAACACCGCTGTTCGGCGTCTCATGGCGCGGTGTTCGCGCTCCGCCGCCGGAGTTCGTCGCGGATTTCGGCGAGCAGTTCCACTTCGGTCGGGCCGGAGGCCGCTTCGGGCGCGTGGTCGATCTTGTTGGCCGCCCTGACGATCAGGAAAATGACCCAGGCGATGATCAGGAAGTTGACCACCTGGGTCAGGAAATCGCCGTAGCCGATCATCGCCACGCCGGCTTCCTTGAGCTGGGCATAGTTGGTCGCCTCACCTTTATATCCCTGAGGTATCGAACCCAGCCGGATGAAATAGTTGGAAAAATCGACGTCGCCGAAAATCCACCCGATCACCGGCATGATGATGGAATCGGTCAACGAAGTGACGATCTTGCCGAACGCCGCGCCGATGATCACCGCGACCGCCAGGTCGAGCACATTGCCGCGATTGATGAACTTCCTGAATTCCCCGAACATCGCCGTCCTTCCCTTGATACCCGGGACAGGTTTCGCGCCGAACGTTGGACCGGTCAACCACCGGTTTGGCTTGAACCCCGGACAAGGTGTGCTAAATTCGCAATACAGGCCGGGCGCGCCTTTCGCGCCCATTCTGAAAGGGTGTTCCACGCAATGACCTTCACCGCCTTCCGCCGTTACGCCGTGGTCGCGCTCGCCGCGCTCGGGCTGTCCGCATGCGGGATCAATTCGATTCCCACCAAGGAGGAAGCCGCCAAGGCCAGGTGGGCCGACGTGCAGGCCGCGTTCCAGGAACGCGCCAACCTGATTCCCAACCTTGCCGAAGTCGCCAAGGGCGCCGCCGAGCAGGAGCGCGGCATCCTGACCGACGTGATCGAAGCGCGCGCCAAGGCGACCAGCATCCAGGTCAACGCCGACGATCTGACCGATCCGGCCAAGATGGCCCAATACCAGGCCGCGCAGAACCAGCTTTCGAGCGGTCTGGGCCGCCTGCTGGCGAGCTTCGAGGCCTATCCCGACCTGAAGTCGATCGCCAACTACCAGATGCTGCAGAGCCAGCTCGAAGGGCAGGAGAACCGCGTGCGCATCACTATCCGCGACTACAACGCGGCGGTGCAGGATTATAACACCACCATCCGCACCTTCCCCGCCGCGATTGGCGCCAACGTGATCTATGGTTCCAAGCCGATCGTGCCCTACCAGGCAGTCACCCCCGGTGCCGAAGTCGCTCCCAAGCTGGATATGACCCCGTCGGGTTCGGCCACGCGGGCCACCGGCGCCAACGACAATGCGCCGCAGCCCACCGCGACCGCCGCGACGAACTGAGGCCCAATCCGATGCGCGGGCACGCGCTGTCCATCTTCCGCGCGGCGGCCTTGGCGACTGTGATCGCGACGGCCGCCGCGTGTGACGCTTCGCCGCCGAGCACGCACCATTCTGCCGCACCATCGCTCGCGCTGACGGGGCGCGTGGTCGATGCGGCCAACGTGCTTCCGCCCGAAGTCGAGGCGTCGCTGGGCCAGCGTCTGGCTGCCATCGAGCGCGATACGAAGGCGCAGGTCCTCGTCGTCTCCACGCCCGACTTAAAGGGCATGGAAATTTCCGATTATTCGATCCAGCTCGCGCGGAGCTGGGGCATTGGCGATCGGCACCGCAACGATGGGGTGATCCTGCTGGTGGCGCCAAACGAGCGGAAGGTGCGGATCGAGGTCGGCTATGGCCTCGAGCAGACGGTCAGGGACGAGCGTTGCGCCAAGATCATTCGAGACGACATGATACCGCGATTCCGCGAGGGTAATTTTCCGGCCGGGATCGTGGCGGGCGTCGAGGGAATCGAGCACATTCTGCGCAGACCGGAGAAACTTGCCGCATGATCCGTACATTCTTCACAGGCTTGCTTGTGCTTGGCGCTGTGCTGGGATCGCCGGCGATGGCGCAGGACTTCCCCGCCCTTACCGGCCGGGTGGTCGATGCGGCCAACATCATTCCGCCCGATGTCGAGGCGTCGCTCGATGCCAAGCTGACCGCGTTCGAAACGCGCACCCAGCGGCAATTGGTGGTGGCGACGGTGCCCAGTCTCGATGGCTACGAGATTTCCGATTACGGCTACCAGCTCGGCCGGAAGTGGGGCCTGGGCGACAAGGGGCGCAATGACGGGGCGATCCTGCTGGTCGCGCCCACCGAACGCAAGGTGCGGATCGAGGTGGGCTATGGCCTCGAGCCGGTGCTGACCGACGGCTATTCGGCGCTGGTGATCCAGAACACCATCCTGCCCGCGTTCAAGGCGGGCGACATGCCCGGCGGGATCGTCGCCGGGACCGATGCGATCATCAAGCAGATCGAGCTACCGCCGGAAGAAGCCGCAAAAGTCGCGGCGGCGGCGGAGACGCAGTCTTCCGAAAGCGGCGGCTTTCCGTTCGGCGCGTTGATCTGGATCGCATTCCTGATGTTCTTCTTCGTGCTGCCGATGATCCGCGGCCAGAAGGGCAAGCGCTATCGCCGCGGCGGAATGGGCGGCGTCGGCAATATCATCCTGTGGGAAGCGCTCAATGCGGCGGCCCGCTCGTCGGGCGGCAGGGGCAGCGGAGGCGGCTTTGGCGGCTTTGGCGGCGGCGGGGGCGGCGGATTTTCGGGCGGCGGCGGCAGCTTCGGCGGCGGCGGCGCGTCGGGAGGCTGGTGATGGCATATGTGAGCGAAACCGAACACGCCAAGGTGTCCGCAGCGGTAGCCGCGGCGGAAGCCAACAGCGCCGGCGAGATCGTCACCGTGCTGGCCGAGCGATCGGACGGCTACAGCGACATCCAGCTCGCCTGGTCGATCCTGATCGCTACGCTGGCACTGACCGTGTTGGCGCTGTTCCCGGACTTCTACCTTGCGAAGGTGGAGTGGGTTTTGGGCCAGTGGAACATCGAATGGACCCCGCGCGAACTGTTCAGCCTGGCGGTCGTGGTGGTCGTCGCCAAATTCATCGGCATGTGGCTGATCCAGTTGTGGCAGCCACTGAAGTTTTTCCTCGTCCCCGGCCCGGTGAAGCACACGCGCGTGCGCGACGCGGCGGTGCGACATTTCAAGGTCGGCGCCGAGCGCCGCACGCATGGCCGCACCGGGGTGCTGATCTACCTGTCGATGCGCGAACACCGGGCCGAAATCGTCGCTGACGAGGCGATCGCGCGGCTGGTCTCGGCCGAGGCCTGGGGCGAGGCGATGGCCGACATGCTCGAGCACATCCGCCACGACCGCATCGCCGACGGGCTGGTCGCCGGCATTTCCGATGTCGGCGCGGTACTGGCCCAGCATTTTCCGCGCGCCGAGGATGACCAGAACGAGCTGCCGGATCGCCTGATCGAAGTATGACCGCGGACCGCGACGAACCCGAACAGATCGTCTGGCAGGGCAAATTCATCACCGCAAAAACGCGCGGGCGGTGGGAATACGTCGGTCGGTCCCGCGGCATCCGCGCAGCGGTGATCCTGGCGGTCGAGGATGACCATGTCCTGCTGGTCGAACAGTACCGCGTACCGCTGTCGATGCGCTGCCTGGAGTTGCCCGCCGGACTGATCGGCGATCACGACGATAGCGCGGACGAAGACGCGCTGATCGCCGCAGGGCGCGAACTGGAGGAAGAAACGGGCTGGCGCGCCGATCGTCTCGAACTTGCGGGCGAATTCTACAGTTCGCCCGGAATGATCAGCGAACATTTCACCCTCGTGCGCGCGACGGGCCTCACCCGCGTGGGCCCCGGCGGCGGGGTCGACAGCGAGGACATCCAGGTCCACCGGGTCCCCCTTGCCGAACTTTCGGAATTCGTCGAAAGTCGCCGGGAAGCGGGCGTCGGGATCGACGTTCGAATAATGGGTCTGCTGCTGGCGGGCCAAATCTAGGACGGGAGAACGGCGATGGCAGGACGGGTTGCGGGCAAGCTGGCGCTGGTCACCGGCGCGGCGCAAGGGCTAGGCGCGGCGCACTGTCAGGCTCTCGCTCGAGAAGGCGCCCGCGTTCTGTGTACCGACGTCAACGGTGACGGTGCCCAGGAAACCGCGGCAGCGATCAACGCCGAATGCGGGGCCGGCACTGCGTTCGCGATGAAGCACGATGTCACCTCGCCCGAGGAATGGGACAAGGCGATCGAGCTGGCGTCAGATGCGCTCGGCGGGCTCTCGGTGCTGGTCAACAATGCCGGCGTGGGCGTGCGCGGCAATATCGAGACCTGCACGCTGGAGGAATGGCGCCGCGGGTTCGCGATCAACGTCGAAAGCGTGTTCCTCGGCTGTCAGAAGGCGCTGCCGGTGATGAAGGACAACCAGCCCGGATCGATCATCAACATCAGTTCGATCGCCGGCCTGATCGCGAGCGACACCATGCCCGGATACAACGCCAGCAAGGCGGCGGTGTGGATGTTGTCGAAATCGGTTGCGCTCTATTGCGGCAAGATGGGCTGGAACATCCGCTGCAATTCGGTCCATCCGACGTTCGTCGATACGCCGATCCTCGACGGGATGGTCGCGAGCACGGGCCGCGAAAAGAGCGTGATCATGGACAAGCTGGCGCGGCAGATACCGCTCAAGCGGGTCGGCGTGCCGCGGGAAATTGCCGATGGCGTGCTGTTCCTCGCCAGCGACGAGAGCAGCTTCATGACCGGAGCGGAATTGAAGCTCGACGGCGGCATCAGCGCGATGTGAATGAAGTGGGTTCGACATGAAAAGGGCGCGGAAAAACCCCCGCGCCCTTCTCAGTCGGCGATCAGAGCAATCGCCAGGTATACCAGGATCAGCGATCCGAAGCCCACGATGGTACCGGCCGCGAAGGCGATCCGGACGATCATCGGGTTGATCCCGAAGTAGTGCGCGATCCCGGCGCAGACACCGAAGACCTTGCCGTTGGCGCGATCGAGCGAGAAGTGGCGCCCCGCGGGGGTGATGGCGGGGCGCTGGCGGTCGAGCGCACTCATGCGAAGGTGCCGGGGAGCAGCGCGCCGTGGTTGGCGGGGGCGATCGCGGCGGCGAACATCACGAGGCTGAAGGCGGCCGAGAAGAGCGCGGCGGCGATCTTGTTGTTGAGTACTTGCATTGTCTGGTTCCTTGTCCAAGCGTTCCGGCGGGTCATCCGTCGAATGCCAATACCTTCGCAAGGGCCGTGCCAATTTCGAAAATTGGCGCAAATCCGCCATTTACGACGATTTGCCGAATGGACGGGAGATTAACGTGCCGCTCATCATCGGGAAATTTTCCCAACTGTTGGGATTGGTTGTATCGCTGGCATCGCCAGGCACACCCGGCTAATTCGGCGTCCACCGCATGGCCCTCGACCGCATCTCGCTTTCCCGCTTCCGCAATCACGCCGCGACCGCGCTCGAGGGAACGCGCGGCTTCAACCTGCTGGTGGGTGACAACGGCGCGGGCAAGACCAACGTGCTCGAGGCACTATCGCTGCTGGCTCCTGGCCGCGGCCTTCGCCGCGCACCGATGAGCCAAATCGCCTCCGTGCGCGGCGACGGCGGCTTTGCGGTCGGCGCGTCGCTGGTGGGACAGGGTGACCCTGTCCGTCTCGGCACCACCGTCGACCCGGCCCGTCCCAACAGTCGGCGGGTGCGCATCAACGGCGCGGAGGCGAGCGCGGTCGCGCTGGGCGAATGGCTCGCGCTGTCATGGCTGACCCCGGCGATGGACGGCCTGTTCACCGATAGCGCAGGCGCGCGGCGGCGCTGGCTCGACCGGATGGCGGTGGCGCTCGACGCCGGCCACGCGCGCCACGCCGCCCGCTACGAGGCGGCATTGCGCGAACGCAACCGCTTGCTGGCGGGTGACGCCGCGCCCGATCCGCTGTGGCTCGACGGAATTGAAATGCAAATGTCGGAGGCGGGCGCGGCGCTCTCGGCGGGCCGCGCTCGGCTGGTCGGCGCGCTCGATGCCGGGCTCGCCGCTCTCCCACGCGAGCCGTTTGCTTTGCCCGAACTCGACTATCGCAGCGGTGGCCTGGCTGAAGCGGAAGCCTGGCGCGCCGCCCGGGCGCGCGATCGGGCCGCCGGACGGACGCTCGAGGGCCCGCACCGCGACGATCTGGCGGTGACGATGGCCGGCAAGGCCCAGCCTGCCGAACGCTGTTCGACCGGCGAGCAGAAGGCGATGCTCATAGCCATTACGCTGGCCCACGCGGGCCTCGCCTCAAGGGGCCGCGCGAGCGTGCTGCTGCTCGACGAGGTGGCAGCCCACCTCGATCCGATCCGGCGCACCGCGCTGTTCGAGCGTCTGGCGGCCAGCGAAACGCAGGTGTGGTTCACCGGGACAGAGACCACCCCGTTCGATGGGATATTGCACGAAGCGGCGGTGTGGCAGGTGGCCGATGGCAGCGTCCGCCGGGCGGACTAGGCGCGTTCGGCCACAGCATCGGCGCAATCGGCGCAAACTTCGCCGATCCCGTCTTTGGCAGACATCCGCGCCTTCGAGGCATCGATGGCCGGGCTGCGGCCGCGTCCCAGGCTCCAGTTCGCTTGCATGCGCACCTTGGGATTGGGCGCGCACCAGATTTCGCCGGTGGCGTCGATCGCGGTGATCCACAGCAGATTGTGTTCGGGACCATAGTCGATCACCGCAAACGCCAGCCCATCACCCTTGTCGAGCACGTGCAGAGGTATCGGGGGGTTGAGCTGGGTGAACATGGAGCGGGCCTTTCGATCCGCTCAACGGTGCCGTGTAAACCCGGTTCCGCGCTTGATAAAACGCAATCAGCCCCGGTCGGCGAGCTTCGCCTCGAGCGCCGCGATGCGTTCGCCCAGCGCCACGTTTTCCTCGCGCGCGCGCGCCGCCATGTCCTTGACCGCGTCGAATTCCTCACGACTGACGAAATCGAGCCCGCCGACCACCCCGCGAACTCGCTCGCGCGCGCCGTCCCGTGCTTCGCGCGCCATGCCGGCAGCGGTTCCGGCGGCCGCATTGGCCAGCTTGACGAGGTCCGAGACCAGGTGATTTTCGCTTTGCATCGGCGGTATGTGGTCGCGGCGCGCGCGGCAGGCAAGTCAGAATTCGTAGCGCTGCACCGCCCCGCTGGGGGTGTCGTTGCCGCCATCGGGATTGGCCTGAAGGAATTCCCAGTTGAGCAGCGTCGCAAAAGCGATCCATGCAAGATAGGGCACCAGCAGCAGAGCAGCCACCCGCCGCACCCGCCAGAACATGATGATGGTGACCAGCACCAGCGCATCGAGCACGCCGATTACCACCAGCGCCTCCTTGATCCGGTGCAGCCCGAAGAACACTGGCGACCAGGCCAGGTTGACCACTAACTGAAGCGCGAAAGCGACGATCGCCACCGTCCGTCCACGCGCACCCCACGCCGCGCAGACCATCGCCAGCGCCAGTCCCATCATCACGTAGAGGATCGACCAGACGATGCCGAACCACATCGGCGGTGGGAAGATGGCCGGTTTGACCAGTGACTGGAACCACGCGCTGTTCGCGTTGGTGCCCACCTGGCCCGACAGGAATCCCAGCAGCACCACGAGCGGGACGGTGAACAGCGCCCAGCGGATCACGCTGGCGCGCAGCTGTCGCCTGGATGCCAGTCCGGTCATTCCACCTCCGTCGATTCGGTGCCCGCTCCGTCTTGGCCGACCGGGGCGGCGGGCGCAACTTGGCCGCGGCGCGCCGCAACCAGGAACTCGACGTTGCCTTCGGGGCCGGTGATCGGGCTGGTGGCGAGTCCGTCGACCGTCCATCCGATCCCGCCCAGCCAATCCTGCACTTCGCCACACACCCGCGCATGCAGTTCGGGAGAGCGGACCACCCCGCCCTTGCCCACTTCCTCGCGCCCGACTTCGAACTGCGGCTTGATCAGCGCGACCAGCCGGCAATCGGGCGCGGCCAGCGCGAGCGGGCGCTCGAGCACCTTGGCAAGCCCGATGAAGGATGCATCGCACACCACCCAGCCGCACGGTGCATCGATCAGTGCCGGCGTCAGTACCCGCGCGCTGGTCTGTTCGAGCACGGTCACGCGATCATCCTGCCGCAGCTTCCAGGCAAGCTGGTTGGTGCCCGAATCCACCGCGAACACACGCGCCGCGCCACGCTGGAGCAGGACATCGGTAAAGCCCCCGGTCGAACTGCCGATATCCATCGCCGTCACCCCCGCGGGGCTCAGCGCGAACACGTCAAGCGCGTGCGCGAGCTTGATCCCACCGCGCGAAACCCACGGATGGTCGCGTCCGCGCACTTCGATTGCGGCGTCTTCGGCCAGCGATTGTCCGCTCTTGAGCAGCTTGGATTCGCCCGAGAACACGAGGCCGGCCATCACCAGCGCCTGCGCACGGGTGCGGCTTTCCGCCAGCCCGCGATCGACGAGCAACTGGTCGAGGCGCTTCTTTCCCATGGAGCATTCATCGCCTAGCGTGCGTTGACCTGCATAGGAACCGGGAGAATTCATGCGTTTTGCTAGGTCTGTCGCAATTCTGGCTGTGGCCGTAGCTGGCTGCAGCACACCGCGCCTGGTGCCCGCACCGGTACCACCGGTCGCCGCTCCCGCGCCGCGGCCCACGCCGACCCCGGCCCCCGCGCCGGTCTACAGCAGCTGGATGGATGTCCCGGCGACGCCCGGCGACTGGAGCTATCGGCGCAGCGGCGATCGCACGACCGCTTCCTTTGGCGCGGCCGGAGCGGCGGCGGTGTTCGATATCGTCTGCCTGGACGGCCAGAACATCGGCCTGCAGCGACATGCGGCCCCGTCGCCCGCTTCCGCTATGACGATCCGTACCGAGACGAGCACGCGGACGTTGGCGGCGCTTCACGAGGCGGGGTCCGATTCCACGGTCAGCGCGAAGATCGGAACGCGCGATCCGCTGCTCGACGCCATGGCGTTTTCCAAGGGCCGCTTCGCGATCGAGGTACCGGGCGCCGCGCCGCTGTACCTTCCAAGTTGGCCCGAAGTAACGCGCGTGATCGAGGACTGCCGTTGAGCGCGAACGACCGATTCTGACAGTGAAAAACTTTTATACAAGTCTTGCGTTGAAACGCGGACGGACTCACATTGCGACCTGAGGCCAGCGACCCACGCGGCTCTCGGCCACCGATGAAACGGCGGTCTGGCTTTTCAAGCGCGAAAGGAGGTGATCCGATGTCTCATGGTTCAGCAGGGAGGTCGGTGTCGACCCTCGCGGAGCATTATCGGTAGCTTCCAGTCGCCGATAGAGGCTTCGTGGGCGGCCACACCAGGCCGCTGACCATGCGAAGGGCGGGTCTCCTGAGGGAGGGCCGCCCTTCTCATTTTGGGAGAGCGACGACTCCGGGTCGGTTGAGGGACGCCAAATCAGACTTGCTTGCCTCGGCGCGGACACGCCCTTAACCGGCGAATATGGACTTCGCGCACATTCCCCATCCCGCTCCCGTGCCCGGCGAAACCCGCGCGCAGGCGATCGTCGACCCCGGATTTGGATCGGTCTTTACCGATCACATGGTCACAATCGACTATCACGCCGGCCACCCGGGCGAGCCGGGGAGTGGCTGGCACGCAGCGCGCATCGGCCCGCGCGAACCGCTGACGATCGATCCGGCCTGCGCGGTGCTGCACTATGCGCAGGAGATTTTCGAAGGGCTGAAGGCCTACCGCCACCCCGATGGATCGTTCGCGATGTTCCGCCCGCACGAAAACGCGGCCCGCATGAACAGGTCCGCCGACCGTCTGGCGATGCCGCATATCCCCCAAGACCTGTTCGTCGAAGCTTGCCGTCAACTGGTTCTGAAGGACAGCGACTGGTTTCCCTCGATCGACGGCGGATCGCTGTACCTGCGCCCCTTCATGTTCGCATCGGAGAACTTCCTCGGCGTGCGGCCCGCGCGCGAATACAAGTTCCTCGTGATCGCCAGTCCGGTGGGCAACTACTTTAAATCGGGTGCGCCCGCGGTGTCGATCTGGGTCAGCCAGGATTATGTCCGCGCCGCGCCCGGCGGCACTGGTGCGGCCAAGACCGGCGGGAACTATGCCGCCAGCCTCGTTCCCCAGGCCGAAGCGATCGCCAAGGGGCACGACCAGGTGGTGTTCCTCGACGCGGTAGAGCGCCGATGGATCGAGGAACTGGGCGGCATGAACCTTTTCTTCGTGTTCGATGACGGCAGCGTAATCACCCCGCCCCTGGGCGGCACGATCCTGCCCGGCGTTACCCGCGACAGCCTGATCCAATTGCTGCGCGATGAAGGCCTGACGATTCGCGAGGAGCGATACGCGATCGACCAGTGGCGCAGCGATGCCGAATCGGGCCGGCTGGTCGAAACGATGGCCTGTGGCACCGCCGCGGTGGTGACCCCGGTCGGCAAGGTCGCCAGCCCCGATTTCGAATTCACCGTAGGCTCGGGCGGCCCGGGGCAATTGACGCAACGGCTGCGTGAAAGGCTGGTCGCGATCCAGCGCGGCACCGCGCCCGATCCACACGGCTGGGTCACCCGGCTCTAGATCCGCGTCAGCGCCATCGCCGCGCGCGCGAGCGGCGGAGCGATGGAGGCAAGCCCGGTCAGGGCCCGAGCGCCAACGCCGCTTTCGGCGGCGTGCCAGACGAGCTGTGCGATTCTGACCGGTCGCGCAGCACGTTGCGCAAATTCGCGCTGGAAAACCTGCGCGCTTCGCCCCGCTAGCCATGCGCGCGCGGCCGCTTGGCCGCTGGTCATCGCGATTGCCATGCCCTCGCCCGCCAGAGACGGAATCACTGCCGCCTGATCGCCGATCCGGTAGAGACCTGCGGCGGTCCTGCGCGCGATCCAGCCGTACGGCACGGAGCCGACCGTATCGATCGACAGGTTGTCCGATGCGAAGGCCATCCGCTGGCCGAAGCGCGGATAGCCCGTGGCGAGACGATCAAGCAGTGCGCGCGGATCGCCGCCAGCGTTCGCGAGCAACGATTTGCGGACCGCGAGGCAGACATTCGCGGTGCCATCTTCCTGTACCACGATCCCGGCGTAGCCGCCTTGGAACAAGTGCAGTTCGATCCGCCTGCCAATCATCGCCTGCAGCGCGTCATGCGCCCCCAAGCGGATACGTAGCCCGAGCGCGGGATCACGCGCGGTGCGTGGCCGCGCTTCTCCCCGCACGTCGTGTTTGCCGGTGGCGAGAAAGATTGTCTCGGCGGTCCATTCACGTGCTTCGCCCTCGACGAGCCCGGGGCGCACCGAACGCACGCGATCGATCGCCAGTGTCGCGCCAGCCGCAACCGCCCGTTCGCGAAGTGCCGTATCGAGCGCACGGCGCGACAGCCCGAAGCCGGGTGCCGGCAATCGAGCCGTCGCCTCGCCGTTTCGCGAAAACAGCGCCAGCGTATCGACCCGATGCGCACCGATGGCTGCCAGGTCGACGCCAACCGCTCGCAGGCGTTCCGCCGATCGCCACGACAGGAACCCGCCACACAACGCGTCGCCGACGTGCTCGTCGCGATCGAGCAGCGTGGGTTGCGCCCCCGCTTGTGCCAGGACGATGGCAGCCATGCTCCCGGCGGGGCCCGCGCCGAGGACCAGCGGATTGCTCAGCGGATTTTCTCGACGCAAAGGCGAAACGGAAATGCGCGGAACACCCGCGCACCTTCGATCCCGGCTTCGGCCAGCAGTGCCGGCCACTCGGCGGGCCGGTAAGATCGCGCGATCGACAGCCGGCCGTCGTGCCGCACGATCGGGTGCCAGCGCATCAGCCCGCTCAGCAGGGGCCAGCCGGCGTAGGCGAAGCCATGGCGGTGGAGATCGTTGACCAGCCACCCCGCACGCGCTTCGCGATCCATGAAGCGCAGGAAAGCGACCAGTTGCGCGCGGGTCATGTGATGCGCGACCAGGCTGGAGATCACGCAGTCCCATCCCTGTCCCGCAAGGTCGGCGTAGTCGCCCGCGCGATATTCGATGGAGCGGTCGTCAGGTGTCGCCTCCTTCGCCGCCGCCACGCTGCGCGGATTGAGATCGACCCCGACCAGCCGCGCGGCGATCCCGCGCTCGTCGGCCCATCGCGCGATGTTGCGGAGCATGTCGCCGTCGCCAAAACCCACATCGAGCAGGTTGAACCTTTCGCGCGTGCCGATGGCGCGCTTCAGAAAGTCCAGCGTTGGCCGCCGCGCCATGGTGATCGTGTTGACCCGTGCGAGGTCGTGGAGGACCCGCGTGTAAGTCCCCGCGTCGAGCGCGGGATCGTCCATCAGCTCTTCTGCAATGGCGCGCTCAGCCAGCATCGGACCAGCCGAAGCGGAACCCTTCCATCGCGAGGCCGGGGCCGAATGCGAGCGCGACCCCGCTGCCGGGTTTCTTCCGCATGATCCGCTCCAGCGCGAACATCAGCGTGGAGGAACTCATATTGCCGCACAACCGCAGCACTTCGCGCGATTCGTCGAGCGCCGTGGGAGGAAGTCGCAGTCCCTTCTCGACCGCATCGAGAATCGACCGTCCGCCTGCGTGGACCGCCCAGCCTTCGATCTCGCTCGGCACCGCCCCGGCTGTAATGCGCTGCTGAACCGCCGGATCCGCCAGCGCGGCGGCAATTCGCCCCGGCACTTCGCCCGACAGGCGCATATGGAAGCCGGTGTCACCGATCCGCCAGGTTATCATATCCTCGCTGTCTTCCAGCGCTGCCGACACACCCTCGCCCAGCGCCAGCCCCGGCTCGCCGTTGGTGACGATCGCCGCTGCGGCGCCATCGCCGAATTGCGCGCCCATCAGCAACGGCTCGAGATCCATCTCCTCCTGATGATGCAGGCTCGATAATTCCACGGTCACCACCAGCACCCGCGCATCGGGCTGGGACCGGACGATGTGGCGCGCGGTGCGCAGGGCGGTGACCGCGGCGTAACAGCCCATGAACCCGATCAGGACACGTTCGACACTATCGGCCAGGCCCAGCCTGCGGGCGATGATCTGGTCGATCCCCGGCGCGACAAACCCGGTACAGCTGGCAACCACGATGTGAGTGGGCTCGCCCAGAGATGGCAGGCCCGCGATCGCGCGCAGGGCCAGCTCGGGTGCCTCGCGGGCATAGATTTCCATTCGCGCCGAAGTCGATGGCGATGCGCCGCCGTAGAAGCCCACCCCGGCGTCGAGGCGCGCATCTTCCTCATCGAGTACCGACCAGCGATGCTCGATGCCCGACCGGTGCGCCATGCGCTCGAACAGCTTCGCCTCGCGGCTTTCGCCCAAGCGCGACAGCGCCCAACGGCGATAGTCCTTTTCAAAGTCGAGGTTCGGAACCGCGGTCGCGATTGCCGTGATAATGGCCATAAGGGAGCAGTTCCGTCGCTGAATGCAACTTAAACGCCGGGGCCTGACGTTTGTGCCGCGCTTAGCTCAACGGCGGCAGCTTGGCGCGCAGTTCGTCCAGCCAGACGTCGGCCACCGCATCCGATGGGGCGCGCCAGTCGCCGCGCGGGGACAGCGCCCCGCCGCCGCTGACCTTGGGCCCGTTAGGCAAGGCGCTGCGCTTGAACTGGCTGAAGCCGAAGAACCGCGCGAGAAAGCTCTCGAGCCATTTTGCGATCGTCGGCAGATCGTATTCGTGTTTTCCGCTCGCGGGGAATTCCGCCGGCCAGCGCCCTTCACTCGCCCTGCGCCAAGCATGCCAAGCGAGGAAGGCGACCTTGCTCGGCCGCGCGCCGAAGCGAATCACGTGGTGGAGGAAGAAATCGTTGAGCTCGTACGGCCCAACCTTGGCCTCGGTGCTTTGCACTTCGCCATCCTCGCCCACTGGAACCAGCTCGGGGCTGATCTCCTGGCCGAGAATCGCTTCGAGCACCGCGTCGGTTTCAGGATCGAACTGGTCGGTCCTGGTGACCCAGCGAATAAGATACTGGATCAGCGTCTTGGGCACGCCCGCGTTGACACCGTAATGGCTCATCTGGTCGCCCACGCCGTAAGTGCACCAGCCCAGCGCAAGCTCCGACAGGTCGCCGGTGCCGATCACGAAGCCGTTATGCTGGCCGGCAAGGCGAAACAGGTAATCGGTCCTGAGGCCCGCCTGCACGTTTTCGAACACCGTATCGTAAACCGGTTCGCCGCCGGCGAAGGCGTGGCCGATATCGTGCAGCATGGTGGTCGCGGCGGGCTTGATGTCGATTTCCTCGGCGGTGATGCCGAGCGCCCGCATCAGCTTCCACGCGTTGGATCTGGTGCCTTCGGAAGTCCCGAAACCCGGCATCGTATAGCCGCGGATGGTCGTGCGCGGCAGGCCGAGCCGGTCGCACACTTTCGCGGCGACGATCAACGCGTGCGTGGAATCAAGCCCTCCGGAAACACCGATGATCAGCGAATCGCCCCGGGTCGATTCAAACCGCCGCATCAATCCGTCGACCTGGATGTTGAACGCTTCGAAGCAGTCGGCATCGAGGTGATCGGGCCGGTTGGGGACGAACGGGAAGCGCCGCACCGGGCGGATCAGGCCGATGTCGCCGCTCGCCGGCTGATGCTCGAAACCGATCACGCGGAAAGCATCCTCCGGACGCCCGGTTTCCTCGGCGGTATCGTTGAACGTGCCCATCCGCATCCGGTCATTGAGGATGCGATCGCAATCGACATCGGCGATGCACAACTCGGGCTCGAGTGCGAAGCGCTCACTCTCGGCCATCAGGTCGCCGAGCTCGTAGATCATGCCCTGCCCATCCCACGCCATGTCGGTGGTGCTCTCACCGTGCCCGGCCGCCGAATAGATATACGCGGCCGCGGCGCGCGCGCTTTGCGAGCGGCACAACATATGGCGTTCGTCGCTCTTGCCGATGACGATGTTGGAGGCCGACAAGTTGGCAAGGATCGTGGCACCGGCAAGGGCGGCGTAGGTCGAAGGCGGGATCGGGGCCCAGAAGTCTTCGCAGATTTCCAGGGCCAGACGGAAACCCGGCAGGTTGTCGGCGGCGAAGATCAGGTCAGTCCCGAATGGAACATCCTGGCCGTTTACCGCGATCGTCATCGCCTGGATCTGCCGGCCGTTGGCGAACCAGCGCTTTTCGTAGAACTCGCGATAATTGGGCAGGTAGCTCTTGGGCACCACGCCGAGTAGCCGCCCGCGGTGAATTGCCAGCGCACAGTTGTAGACGCGGCCGTTGTGCCGCAACGTCGCGCCAATCACCAGAAGCGGCACCAGTTCCGCGCTGGCCGCAACGATCGCGCTCACCTGGGCCTCGACCGCATCGAGCAAGGCGGCCTGCAAGTGCAGATCGTCGATCGCATAAGACGACAGGCACAGTTCGGGATAGACCAGCAGATCGACGTGCGCGTTATGTGCCCGGCGCGCCTCGTCGAGAATGGCCGCGGCATTGCCCGCGACATCGGCAGTGCGCACCTTGGGCGTGCTCGCGGCGACGCGAACCAGCCCATGCGAATGGAGCGAATAGAAGGGATGGTCGCGGGTTTGGGTCATCTGGCGAGCGCTTCATCCATCATCGACAGCGCGACTTCAAGCGCGGCGATCCGCACGCCCCCCCGCCCGATCGCCCCGAAGTGCTCTTCGCGGTGGCACGGTTCTCCGTCGCGGCGCGCGCACGCGAAATGCACCAGGCCTTCTTCATCGTCTGGCGCGCCGGGCCCCGCGAAGCCGGTGATGGACAGGGCCAGGTCGGCCTTCGACGCTTCCAGCGCGCCTTGCGCCATTGCCAGGGCAACTGCCCGGCTGACCGCTCCGTGCTGCTCGATCAACGGCATCGGGATGCCGAGCATCTCGGCCTTGGCCTCGTTGGTATATGTCACGAACCCCCGCTCGAACACGTGCCCGCGGCCCCGCACGTCGGTCAACAGGGCTGCCAGCAGTCCCCCCGTGCAGCTTTCGGCGCTGGCGATCCGAAGGTGGCGGTCGTGCGCTGCATCGAGCAGTTCGCAGGCATGGCGTTCGAGCCCCTCCGGCAGTGCCGGCTCGAGCGTTTCGGCGGTGGGACGTTGATCGGCCATACGGCTCGCAACAGCTTGCACCGCAAGGGGTTCCGCAGTCAGGTGCTGGTGTCTGAAGTCAGCTCGGCGCAGTAGCCATCGTCCGTGATTTCCGCGTTCAGAGTGGCGCGCGCCTGTTCCGCAAAAGCCGCCATCAAGCTCGCGCCCAGGCCGCCCTTGGCGCCTTTGGCATCGACCGTGGTGGTGCCGTCGCCGTCATCGGTTACCAGCAGGCGCCAGCCATTGCCGCGCGGCCCGAACACAACCTCGATCCGTCCGTCACGACCATCCGCAAAAGCGTACTTGGCGGCATTGGCGAGCGCTTCGTTGAGGAACAGCCCGATGCCCACGCCGACTTCGCGGGGCAATTGCATTTCGGCAATCGACTGTTCCAGTTTGACCCCGTCATGAAACGAAGCGCGCGCGATCCGATCCAGCAGATCGTCGAGATAGGGCTTCATCGAAACCTCGGCGCCCTCCTGCTGCTCGTAGGCGAGGTGCGAATAGGCATCAGCGAAGGTCTGCACCCGCCCGATCGCATCGTCGAGCGCCTCGGTCACTCCCGGGCGGTTCAAGCGCCGTTTCTGGATTTCCAGCAGGCTGGCGACCAGAGCGAAGTTGTTCTTCGTGCGGTGTTCGAGCTCGGTCATCAGCACCCGCCGCCGATCGAGCGCGGCGTGCAAATCGTTGCGCGAGCGCTGGACGGCGAGGCGAAACAATTCAGCGAGCGCCAGCACGATCGCCGCCGAGGCCAGATTGATCGACAGGCGGTACGCGTCAGACGGATCAGCCAAATGGAATGACCAGCCGTCCGGCAGGACGACAAACCAGGCCCACAAGAAGGTCAGCACATAGGCCGTCAGTCCGGCACGCCAATGGCCGAACAGCGTTGCCGCCGTGATCGTTGGATAGACCATCGCGAACGGGCCCGAATTGGGCAGCCACAGGTCGACCGCACTGCGCACTGCGATCATCGCGGCGGCGCAACCCGCACCGAAACCGACCTGGGCAGCATGTCGCGCTCCCAGCCGGTTGAAGCGTCGACTGATGTCGAAGCGTGCTAGCCTGTCCATTCGCCCCTCACCCACGCGAGCGTTCGCTCGCGCTCACCGGGTTCATATAGGACGTTAGATAAGCCAGCGACAGAAAAGAAACTCCACCAAATGATGGAAAACCAAGCGTTTACCTATCCTTAGTTAGGCGGCAGACAGCATTTTGGCCGCGCTCGGACCGCTCTCGAGCAGGCCGATCAGTCCGCGCTCCTCGCGGCTGAGCCAACGGGTCGCGCGCGGAAGTTTCAGGTCGGCCCGCCACTTCAGTTGCCGGTCGACGAGCGCGATCACTGCCGGATGGACGTAGCTGCGCCGCGTCACCGCGGGGGTATTGCCAAGATGCCGTGCAACCTCGTCGAGCAGCACCTTCAGAGTGAGTACGCCTTCGCCCTCGGCAAGCAGGCGGAACGCGAGCACGCTGGCGTGCCAGGTGCGGAAATTCTTGGCGGTGAAATGCTGGCCCATCGTCTCGCACAGGTACTCGTTGACGTCGGTCGAATCGACCGGGTGCTGTGCGCCTTCGTCGTCAAGGTACTGGAACAGGCGCTGGCCAGGCAAATCCTGCATCGCCCGCACCACGCGGCTGAGGCTGCGATCGGACAGAACCACTTCCTGCTCGATGCCGTGTTTGCCCTTGAACCGCAGCCGGAGCGACTGGCCTTTGACCTTCGCGTGTCGCTGTCGGAGGGTGGTGGCACCGAAGCTCTTGTTTTCCTTGGCATAGGCATCATTGCCGACCCGGATAGCCCCAAGGTCGAGCAGGCGGACTACGCTCGCAATCCCGCGCTCGCGGGTCAGCTTGCGCGCCTTGAGGTCCACTTCGACGCGCTTGCGCACCAGCGGCAACAGATTGCCAAAGGTGACGCAACCATCGAACTTCTCGCCTTCGCGCGCGGTCCTGAAATCGGGATGGTAACGGTATTGCTTGCGGCCCTTGGCGTCGATTCCGGTCGCGAGGATATGGCCGTTCTCCGCCGGGCAATACCAGGCATCGACATAAGCAGGCGGCAACGCCACCGCATTGAGCCGGTCGCGTTCGTCGGGATCGGTGATCAACTCGCCGTGAGGATCGTAATAGGCCCAGCCCCGCCCGCTTTTCTTGCGGGTGATCCCCGGCATGTCGTCGTCGATGTAGATGAGCTTGGATGATGCGACCATATTCCGCGCAACGTGGAGCGTGCGCTTGCGGTTCCGCCGCGACGCGACCATCTGAACGCATTACCGCCAGGGAGGTTTAGCGTGGCCGACGATACTTACACTCCGCCCAAAGTCTGGATCAACGACACCGAGAACGGCGGCGTATTTGCAGGCATCAACCGTCCAACCGCGGGCGCGCGCGCGGAAAAGGACCTGCCCGTCGGCGAGCACCCCTTCCAGCTCTATTCGCTGGGCACACCCAACGGCCAGAAGGTCACGATCATGTTCGAAGAACTGCTCGCGGCCGGCCATAGCGGGGCCGAGTACGACGCGTGGATGGTCAACATCCGCGACGGCGACCAGTTCGGCAGCGGGTTCACCGCGCTCAATCCCAACGGCAAGATCCCGGCGCTCGAAGACCGCAGCGGTGCGACACCGTTTCGCGTGTTCGAGAGCGGCGCGATCCTGCTGCACCTGGCGGAAAAGTTCGATTTCCTGCTCCCGCGCGACAATCCTGCACGGGCTGAAGTGCTGAGCTGGCTGATGTGGCAGATGGGCACAGCACCTTTCCTCGGCGGCGGGTTCGGGCATTTCTACGCGTACGCACCCGAGAAATTCGAATACCCGATCAATCGTTATGCGATGGAGGCCAAGCGCATATTCTCGGTCGCCGACAATCAGCTTGGTGAGAGCGAATACCTGGCCGGCAGCGATTATTCGATCGCCGACATCGCCACGTACGGCTGGATGGGCGCGATCATTCGCGGCGACGCCTACAACGACGCCGCGACATTCCTCTCGATGCACGAGTACACCAATGTCGCGCGCTGGATCCGCGCGCTCGAGCAGCGTCCCGCGGTGCGCCGCGGGCGGCTGGTCAACACCGCCGCCATGCGCGAGCGGCACTCGGCGGCCGACTTCGCCGCGATCGAGGATCAGTCGCTGTTGTCCAAGGTCGAATGGAAGGTCGACGCGACCGAGCCTGCCTGACGGTGCCGATTGAACCTGGCATGATACACGGCGCCACCCTGACAGCATTCGACGCAGCCGCCGTGCTGATCGTGCTCACCGCCGTGCTGGGCTACCTCAATCACCGCTTCGTCGGGTTGCCCCCGACGATCGGTTTCACGATCATGGGGGCGGTCGCTTCGCTCGCCGTGGTCGGGGTGGACAAGCTGCTGCCGTCGAGCACGATCGCGGAGGAGGTGGTCGGCTTCCTGGCCGGGATCGACTTCCACACAACGCTGATGGACGGGATGCTGTCGTTCCTGCTGTTTGCCGGGGCGCTGCATGTCGATTGGGCGCAGATGCAACGCGGGCGCTGGCCGATCCTGGTGCTGAGCACCTTTGGAGTGGTGCTCTCGACGCTGATCGTGGGGGCAGGATCGTACTTCATCTCGCAAGCAAGCGGATTGGGACTATCGTTCTTGTGGTGCCTGGTGTTCGGCGCGCTGATCAGCCCGACCGACCCGGTATCGGTGATGGCGATTCTCAAGCGCGCCCAGGTCGAACCGACGCTGCAGGCAACCGTGGCCGGGGAAAGCCTGTTCAACGATGGCGTGGGGGTGGTGTTCTTCGCCATCCTGTTCGCGGCGGCGACCGGCGCGGAACCGCTATCGCTGGCCCGCGCTGGCCACATGTTCCTGCTCGAAGCAGGCGGCGGCATAGCGCTGGGCCTGACCACCGGCTGGATCGCCTATCGCGCGATGCGGTCGATCGACGACTACCAGACCGAAGTGATGATCAGCCTGGCAGTGGTGATGGGCGGATACGCACTGGCGCACTGGCTCCATGTCAGCGGGCCGGTGGCGATGGCGGTGGCGGGATTGCTGATCGGCAACCATGGGGTCACTTATGCGATGAGCGATATGACCCGCGACTATCTGCTCAAGTTCTGGTCGCTGCTCGACGACATCCTCAACGCGGTACTGTTCCTTCTGATCGGTCTCGAAGTGGTCACCCTGCCATCCGACCTGCGGCTGTTGCTGCTCGGCGCGCTGGCAATCCCCCTGGTGATCGCGGCGCGCACCTGCGCGGTGATGATCCCGCTGCAACTGCTGCGCCCGGTCCTCCACCTGGGGCCACTGGCGCCGGTCACACTGATCTGGGGCGGGCTTCGCGGCGGCATCTCGGTTGCGCTCGCGCTGAGCCTGCCAGACGGCCCGATCCGTTCGAGCGCGCTGGCGGCAACCTACATGGTGGTGCTGTTCTCGGTGCTGGTACAGGGGGGCACCATCGCCCGCGTGCTCAAGCGAGCGCGCGCCGTGCATGGGGACCAGCCGGCCCCCGCTTGAGGCCATCATTACAGGTGCTGGCTGGGGCGGCAGGATTCGAACCTGCGAATGCCGATACCAAAAACCGGTGCCTTACCACTTGGCGACGCCCCAGCAGCGCTGCGCCCCTATAGCGGCCCGTCGGCCGATGAAAAGGCCCCCTAACCTCCGCTGCGGTCGAGCCGGGCGCGCACTGCTTCTGCCTGGGCCATGATGTTGGCGACGAGCTGCTTGCAGGTCGGAATGTCATGGATCAGCGCCTGGCTCTGGCCCGAGCTCCAGATGCCGCCATCCATGTCACCCTGCCCATAAACCAGATCGCGGCCGCGCACGCCCGCCATCAGATGCTTGACCTCGTCGAACGTGGTATCCGGATTGCGCTGGATGGTGGCGACTTCCTCCGACACGGCGTTGCGCGCGACCCGTGCCGTGTTGCGGAACGGGCGGCCGACGAGCACCGTGTCGAGTTCGCTGTTCTCAACGATCTGACGTTTCACATTGGGATGGATCGCGGCTTCCTGGGTGGCGCAAAAGCGCGTGCCCATGTTCACCGCATCGGCACCGAGAGCGAGCGCTGCGACCAGGCTGCGACCATCGGCCATCCCGCCACTGGCGACGATCGGCACATCGGGGAGCGCATCGACTGTCGCCGGAAGCAGCACCACCAGCCCGACATCGTCTTCACCCGGGTGGCCAGCGCATTCGAACCCGTCGATGCTGATCACGTCGACGCCTTTCCTCACCGCGCTTTCGGAATGACGCACGCTGGTGCACTTGTGAATCACCTTGACCCCAGCTTCCTTGAAGGCGGGCAAGTGATCGGTCGGCGCGCGACCGGCGGTTTCCACGATCTTCAATCCGCTCTCGATGATCGCCTCGCGGTATTCGTCGTAGGGAATTGGATTGATCGACGGGAGAAGCGTCAGATTTACGCCGAACGGTTTGCTGGTCAGGCCACGGACCTTGTCGATTTCTTCCTTCAACGCGGCGCCACTGGGAAACATGTGCGCGGTGATGAAGCCCAGTGCGCCCGCCTCGGCCACCGCGGCGACCAGCTCGCCGTAACCGACCCCGGTCATCCCGCCCATCAGGATCGGAGTTTCGATCCCGAACATCTCGGTGATTCGCGTTTTGAAGGCCATCGTGCGCTCTCCGGTTGCAGCTTTACGTTCGCGTCAACGTGCCGGTCGCCATCGCAAGTGGCAAGCGATTTGCGAGCGCTGGGGAATGCCGTGACGGCCGGTGCTGCTGGACACCGGGCGGCCCGTTGGACAAGATACGCGTGATGGGGGGGCGCACACGATCGATAACTGCTCGGGCCGGCGACCACTCTGGGTTGCCACTAACCCGCGCTGGACTGATGCGGATGGAGCTGTTCCCGCCCTCCCCGCCGGTGGCGCCGTACGTCACCACGTTCTTCCGCATGCAATGCGACGAGCGAGAGATTCGCGATGTGCAGCCGTCTTCGATCGGCATCGTCGCAGTGATGGCCCGCGGTTCGGGCCATATGCGGTTCCTCGATGGCCGCAGCGAGCCGAGCCACCCGTTCATGGTCCTCACCCCTTCCACCGCAGCCGCCACCTTCGAACTGACCGGACCGTGGGACGCGTTCGGCGCGATGTTGAGCCCGGTCGGCTGGGCGAGCGTGACCGGGCTGTCGGCCGCCGAGCACGGCAACCGCCTGCTGGCAGGATCGCAGGTACTGCCCGCCCCGTTGATCGATGCAGGCGATCGATTGTTGCGCGACTTCGCCAGGCTCACGTCCGAGCAGATGGTCGAGACGATGTCCGCCGCGATCCTGCAATCGCTTCGCCCCCTGCCCAAGGGTCACGCGCAATTCATCAAGGCGGTGGCCGAGTGGCTGGCGCAATCGCTGTCGCCGGAGCTCAAGGACCTTTTTGCCCGGTCCGGCTATAGCCCGCGGCAGGTCCAGCGATTGACCGAGCGCTATTTCGGCCTGCCTCCCAGAACGCTCGCGCGCAAATATCGCGCCTTGCGCGCCGCGGTGCTGCTGTCGCGCCCTTCGCTCACGCCTGACGAGATCGCAGCGGTGCAGGATCATTTCTATGATCAGCCGCACATGATCCGCGAAATCCGCCTGTTCGCCGGCCGGACTCCGGCACGGATCGCCGATCCTGACACCCCGTACCTGTCGGCGTTCCTCGACTTGCGCGATTTCCGCGAGAGCGGGCCGCGCATGGCGCCGATCCCCGATGACTTGCGCGCCTGAGCCCGATCAGCTTCCGCCGAGCACCTGGTAAAGTGCCGCGACGTTTCGCAACGCAGCAAGCTGCACCAGCACTTGCGTACGCTGCGCCGCGTAAAACGAGCGCTGCGCGTCGAGCGTGGTGAGATAGGGATCGATGCCTTCCCGATAGCGCGCATCGACCAGCCTGGCGGTTTCCGACGTCGCATCGACTTGCGCCTCGGCGGAGCGCAACCGTTCGCCGATCGTCCCGCGGTCGGCGAGCGCGTCGGCGACTTCGCGAAAACCCGTCTGGATTGCCTTTTCATAAAGCCCGATCGCCGCATCGCGTTGGGCCTCGGTCAGCCGAACACGCGCGCGTCCGGCACCGGCATTGAAAATGGAGTAACGCGCGTCGGCCCCCGCGGACCAGGCCAACGATCCGCCGGAAAACAAACCGCCCAACGCGTTGCTCGCCAATCCGAGCAGGCCCGTGAGCGAAATGGTCGGAAACAGCGCCGCGCGGGCTGCGCCAATTTCGGCGTTGGCCGCGCGTAATTGGTATTCCGCGTCGACGATGTCGGGCCGCCGCAAGAGGATGCGGCTGTCGAGCCCGGCGGGCGGCGCGACAAAGCTCTGGTCGATCTCGGCGATTGAGGTCGCCAGCAGCGCATCATCGACCGGCGCGCCAATCAGCAGCTGCAGCAGGTTGCGATCCTGCGCCAACGCCGTGCGTTGCTCTGCCAGATCCGATCTGGCGGTTTCGAGAATCTGGCGGGCCTGAAGCAGGTCGGTCCTGGGAATGATCCCGCCCTTGAGCCGCGCCTCGGTCAATCCCACGCTGCGCTCGGCGTTGGCGGCGGTGCGTTCGGCAATCGCCAGCAGGGTGCCATCGGCAGCATAGGTGGCCCACGCCCGCGCGATGTCGGAGATCAGCGCAAGCCGCACCGAACGCGCGCCTGCCTCGGTCGACAGCAACCGTTCCTGGTCGGCCCGCGCGAGCGATGCGAGGCGTCCGAACAGGTCGAGCTCAAAGGCCGGCACGCCGATGCCGAGATCGAGACCGGTGCGCGTACTGCCCTGCCCGTCGTCGGCGACTGACACCCCGCTGGTCGCGGTGAGCTCGGGCAACCGGTCCGCGCGACTGATACCCGCTTGCGCGCGGGCCGCGGCGATGTTGGCGGCCGCGACCCGCAAATCGCGATTGTTGGCGAGCGCCTGCTCGATCAACTGCAGCAAACGGGCGTCACGAAACACTTCAGCGTAGGCGAGTTGGGGGAGCGCCGATTCGGTCTGAAGGAGATAGGGGTCGCCCGCGGGCCACGATGCCGGCACCGGCAGCGGCGTGGCCGGCAACGGTGGGTCCATCGAACATCCCGCAAGTGCGGTAGCCGCAAGGGCCAGCATCGCGCGCCTCATGCCGGCGATTCCCCGGCTGTGCGGCGTTCGGCGCGCCATTCTCGCAAGTGGATCAAGCCGTCCCGAACCCCGCGACGGACCAGCACGAAGAACAGCGGAATGAAGAAGATCGCCAGCAATGCGGCGGTGAGCATCCCGCCAATCACCGAAGTCCCGATCGCGATCCGGCTGTTGGCGCCCGCCCCGGTGGACAGCGCCAGCGGCATGACCCCGAAGATAAAGGCGAAGCTGGTCATCAGGATCGGCCGCAGCCGGATGCGGGCGGCTTCGCGCGCCGCATCGATCACCCGCATGCCGCGCTTTTCCGCCTGTTCGGCGAACTCGATCATCAGGATCGCGTTTTTCGCCGCCAGGCCCATGGTGGTGAGCAGGCCGATCTGCAGGTAGACGTCGTTCTCCAGGCCTCGCAACGTGACCGCGAACACCGCGCCGACCAGGCCTAGCGGGATCACCAGTAACACCGCGGCCGGGATCGACCAGCTTTCGTACAGCGCGGCGAGACACAGGAATACCACCAGCAGCGAAATACCATAGAGCAGCGGGGCCTGACCCGACGAGAGCCGTTCCTCGTACGAGGCGCCCGACCACGCGACGGTGGTTCCCGGGATTTGCGCAGCTAGCGCGGCGATCTGGTCCATTGCCTCGCCCGAACTGACGCCCGGTGCGGCCTGGCCCTGGATTTCGCTCGAAGGAACCCCGCCGAAGCGCGACAAGCTGGCGGGCGTGGTCGACCAGCCGGTCGTCACGAAGGCGGAAAACGGCGCCATGCCTCCACTGGCGTTGCGAACGTACCACTGCGACAGGCTGTCCGGATCGGCCCGGTACGGCTCGTCGCCTTGAACATAGACGCGTTTGACCCGGCCCTGATCGATGAAGTCGTTGACGTAGCGGCCGCCCCACGCAGTCGACAAGGTGGCGTTGACGTCAGACTGATTGACCCCCAGCGCCGACAGCCGCGCCTGATCGATGTCGACCTTGAGAGTCGCGCTTTCGGGAGGGTCCGACAAACGCACCGAGGCAAGCTTTGCATCCGCGGTAGCCAGTTCGAGCAACCGGTCACGCGCATCGGCGAATTTCTCGGCCGGCATGCCCGAACTGTTGAGCAATTGCATGGTGAAGCCATTCGACTGGCCGAGCCCGCGCACGGCCCCCGGAACCAGCGCGAAAACCCTGGCATCGCGAAATCCGCGAAAGGCGCTCGACAACCGCTCGACGATCGCGTCCGCGGTGCGATCCTTGCCCGGACGGTCATCCCACGACACCAGGTTGAGGAAGCCGCGGCCCGCGTTCTGGCCGCTCGCGCCACCGCCGCCGCCAGCGACCATGAACAAGGTGCGGACATTCTCGCCCTCTTCCTTCAGCAGGTACTGCTCGATCCGGTCCCGCACCGCCAGCGTACGCTGCTGGGTGGCGCCGCCGGGCAGCTGGAACTGGATGCTCGCGGCGCCCTGGTCCTCGGTCGGAAGGAAGCCGCTCGGCAGGCGTACGAACATGAGCGCGAGCAGCACCACTATCACCGCATAGATGCCCAGAAAGCGCCATTTGCGGTCGATGACCTTGCTTACGCTGCCCTCGTAACTGGTGATCGCCCCCGAAAAACGCCGGTTGAAACCATGTCGAGCACGGTCGGCTGTGCGCGCCAGCCCTGGTGCCTTGCGGCCAAGCCAGCCATCGGACAGGTTCTGATCGCCGTTCTTGGGTTTGAGAAGCGTGGCAGTCAGCGCAGGGCTGAGGATCAGGGCGACCAGGACCGACAGTACCATTGCCGAAATCATCGTCAGCGAGAACTGGCGATAGATTACGCCCGTTGATCCGCCAAAAAACGCCATCGGCAGGAACACCGCCGAAAGCACCATCGCGATCGCCACCAGCGCGCCCTGGATATCGTGCATCGACTGGATGGTCGCGTCGCGCGCCGACAAGCCGGGCGTTTCCTCCATCAGCCGTTCGACGTTCTCTACCACCACGATCGCATCGTCGACCAGCAGGCCGATCGCCAGCGACAGGCCGAACAGGGTCAGCGTATTGATCGTGAAACCGGCCAGATAGAACACCGCGAACGTGCCCAGCAGCACCACCGGGATCGTGATCGCCGGCACCAGCACCGCACGCCAGCTCTGCAGGAAAATGAACATGACGATGATGACGAGCACGATCGCCTCGACCAGCGTCTTGACCACTTCGTTGATCGACAGTTTGATGAAATCGGTCGAATCGTTGGCGTAGGCGAATTCTATTCCGTCCGGGAACGTGGGCGAAAGTTGCTCGACCTTGGCCTTGACCAATTCTGCGGTTTCCAGCGCGTCCGCCCCCGGGGCAAGCGAGACAGCGATGCCCGCGCCAGGGTGGCCGTTGACGTGCACATCCGAGCTGTAGTTCTCCGCGCCGAGCTCGACCCGCGCCACATCGCCGAGACGCACGATGCCGCCGTCGCTATCGGACTTGACCACGATATTGCGGAACTGCTCGGGCGTCTTCAGTTTCGACTGTGCGGTCACGGTCGCGTTGAGCATCTGCTGGTCGTTCTGCGGTAGCCCGCCGATCTGGCCGGCGGCGATTTCCGTATTCTGCGCGGTAATCGCCGCAATCACGTCAGCCGGCATCAGTGCGAACGCAGCGAGGCGCGACGGGTTGAGCCAGATGCGCATCGCGGCCGGCGCACCGAATACGTTGATGTCACCCACCCCGGCCACGCGCGACAGCGGGTCCTGCAGGTTCGACGACAGATAATCCGACACGTCCATGTTGGAACGGGTGTCGGTCGCGTCGTAGACCGCCACGATCAGCAGGAAGTCGGGGTTCGATTTGGTCACCCGCACGCCCTGTTGCTGGACTTGCGCGGGAAGGCGGGAAAGCGCCTGCTGGACTTTATTCTGGACCTGCACCTGGGCGATGTCGGGATCGGTCCCCTTCTCGAACGTGGCGGTGATATTGACGCTGCCGGTCGAGGTCGATCCGGCCGAAAAGTAGAGCAGGCCGTCCAGCCCGGTAAGTTGTTGCTCGAGTATCTGGGTCACGCTGTTCTCGACCGTCTCGGCCGACGCGCCGGGATAGCTCGCGCGGATGTTGACGGTGGTCGGCGCGATGTCCGGATATTGCTCGATCGGAAGCTTGCTGATCCCGCCGATGCCGGCCAGCATTACGATGATCGCCAGGACCCACGCCAGGATGGGCCGTTCGATGAAAATCCGTGACACCTAGCGGCGACCCTCACCGCTGCCGTCGCCGGCCGGCCGGGCCACCAGCTTTTCGGGCGTCGCGGCCGCCACCGGCTTGACCGCGGCGCCGGTCTTGAGGTTGGCCAGGCCTTGAGTGATCACCTTGTCTCCGGCGGCGAGCCCTCCCGTCACGACCCAGAACCGTCCTGACGTGCGCGCGGTTTCAATTACCCTGCGAACCGCCTTGTTGCCCTTCCCCACGACAAACACTGCCGCCTTGCCGCCCAGATCGCGCACCACCGCTTCCTGCGGAACGAGAAAGACATTCTGGTCGATCGCCTGGACGAACCGGGCGGTGACGAACATTCCCGGCAGCAGCAGCCCACGCGGATTGGGGAACCGCGCGCGCAGGGTTACGGTGCCGGTCGCTTCGTCGACCATGATCTCGCTGAACTGGACGGTACCGGTTGGGCCATAGTCGCTGCCGTCGTCGAGCGTCAGACGCACCGAAGTGCTGGCTGGCGCCGACCCGCTCGCCTCCAACTTGCGCCGCAGCGCGACCACGTCGGCGGCCGACTGGCGGATGTCGATGTAGATCGGATCGGTTTTCTGGATGATCGCCAGCGGATCGGCCTGGTTGGCGGTGGCGAGCGCGCCGACCGTGGCCAGCGACCGCCCGATGCGCCCGCTGATCGGCGCGGGAATGGTGGTGAAGCGCATGTTGATCTGCGCGGTGTTGAGCATTGCGGCGTTCTGCGCGACCCCGGCACGAGCCTGGCGCGCCTGAGCCGCGGCGTCGGTGTATTCCTGCTTCGACACCGCCTCGATCTGGGCCAGCGGGCGATAACGATCGGCCTTCGATTGCGCAGCTTCGGCCGCCGCACGGGCACTTGCGAGGTTGGCCGAGGCCTGATCGACCGCGGCGCGGTAGAGGCTGGGATCGATCTGGTAGAGCGGCTGGCCCTGGCGGACATATCCGCCTTCGGTGAATGATTTGGCTCGGATGATCCCGCTGACTTGCGGTCGCACTTCAGAAGTCTCGAACGCCACCGCGCGCCCGTCGAGCTTCGTTTCGACGGGCACCGATGTGGGTTGCACGATCACGAAGCCGACCGTGGCAGCCTTGTCGCCCCGGCCTTCGTCGCGGGCGCTGCCGCAGCCCACCGTCAGCGCCAGCGATGCCATTATCCACCATCGATGCGTAGGCAAAATCAGGGTCTTCCTCTGCGACGGAGATACCGGAAGGTCGCCAGGTTGCTTTCTCGAACCGACTTTCGCGCTGTCCCCTTGCACCCGGCGCGCCCCATCGCAACCCGCTTCGTCGAGCCACCGGCGCTTTTGGCAGAACCTGCGGGAGGGCCTAGCGGTAGTCGGCCGGGTTGAGCGTACCGCGTACGAACGGATCGGGCCATATCCCCCGTTTGCGCCAATAGGCCAGTTGGCCCGTACGCCGGCACAACTCGGGAAACCGGTCGTCCCCGCGCAAGCGTTTGCAAGCGGGGACAAACAGGAACTGGGTGCGCCCCCAGGTTAGCCGTGAATAAATGTCCCTGGCCGACCGCGCCCCGGACTGCACCACCAACGGACCACTTTGGGTCAAAAGCCCGGACGCAACGCGATACGCGTCATCGATCTTGCCGAGATGGGAAAACCCCATGATCGCGTTGGCGGCAAGCCCCGCCGATCGGGTCGCTGCGGCAGAGTTCACTTCGATCGCACGGGCGATGTCGCCGGGCGCCCTGGTGGCGATCGCTTCTACCATCGCCTGCCACGCCGACAGCGTGACCGGCGAAAGGTTGCGCGGTCGAGCGTCCGCGTTCGCGAGCAGTGCGCGGGCCGCCGGGGCGCGATCCGTATAAGCCAGGATGATCAATCGGGCGTTCCACACAACAGGGTCGCGGGGCCATAACTGCAGTGCGCCGCTGGCTACCCGGTCGGCCGCGCCGACATCGCCGAAAATCCAGTGCTTCATGGCCCGCCGCGCGTGGTGCGACGGGTTGAGCGGTGCTACCCGTAGCGCTCGTTCGTTCATCGTGAGCGAATCGCGGCATCGCCCCATGCCCTGATAGAACAACGTCAACTCGGACAGGGCAGCCGCGCAGTTCGGGGCGTCGCGCAGGACACCGAGAAGCGTATCCTCGTAGCTGGTCCAGTCATCCAGATCGAGTCGCTGGACCGCCATCACGGTGCGTGCGTTGGGTTCCCTGGGATCGAGCGCAAGGGCCCGCTGCGCTGATGCGAGTGCCTCGGGCGCGCGTGGCGAGGCCAGCGCCAGCCATCCCCACGCATCGGCGCGAGAAGGGTCTTGATCCACCACCTGGCGGAACAGTGCTGCGGCCCTGGCTTCGAGCTTCGATCCCGGCTCGCTCGACGATCCCATCAGCGCCCGGCCGCGGTTTACCAGCGTATCGAGCGCGGCCTCATGCCTTTGCGAAAGCAGCAGTGCGCCGCCTCCGCCGATCGCAGCCACCGCGATCACGCCCCCGGTCAAGGCCGTCCGCCGATCCAGCCATCTCCCGTGCGGCGGAGCGGCGGGACCCGCACTGTCCTCGGTCGTCCACTCGATACCCGACAGGCGGTATCCAACGCGTGCCACGGTTTCGACCTCGAACCCGGCGTCGACCGCAGTCAGCAGCCGACGGACCTCGGCGATTGCGCGATTGATGGCGTCGTCGCCGACGGTCAGCCCATCCCAGCAATCTTGCAGGAAATCCTCTCGGGACAATACGCTGCCGCGCGCGTCGGCGAGCGCCACCAGCACTCGCATGACCCGCGGTTCGCCCCGCGCGCTGCCGCCCGGTCCCTCGACCGTCAGCAGCGAGGGACGCACGGTCGCTTTGCCCAGGCGAAAATCGGCCCGGCCGGCAAGAGGCCTGGCGCTCGCCCGAGTTGAGGCAGGGGGCACTTCGTTCACGTACAGGGTCTTAGCGCGCCGTTCGGCCTGCCGCGAGGGTTTAGAAGCGCAGTTCGGCCGAGCCGCCAATTTCTCGCGGATCGCCCGCCGTCGCCCGTCGCGACGACGGGGCGTAAAGATAGGTCAGGTAGAAATTGTCGAACAGATTGCGTGCATACGCCTTGAGCGTAAGCGGCCCGCGGGACCAACTGGTGCCAAGATCGATGACCGTCGCGCCGTCAATCTGGCGAGCAGGATCATTGGTATCCTCGCTGAAATAGCCACTATTGTGGCGCGCCTGAAGGGTCACGCGGGCCGCATCGATCGGACGCCAGGTCGCCGACAACGACCCGGTGAAATGCGGCGAGCGCTGGAATTCCTTACCCAGCAGCGGATCGACCGACGACAGGGTTTCGGTCAGCCGGGTCCGCAGCAGTCCGATGGACCCGGCCAGTGTGAATCGCGGCGATGGCCGCCATTGCGCTTGAAGCTCGGCTCCGCTGCTGCGCGCGGCGGGCGCGTTGTCGATCTCGGCGATGGTGACGACCCCGGCCGGCGAGGGAATTTCGCGCTGGATTGTGCGCTGCGCGTTGGTGATGTCGTAGTAAAACACGTTGGCGCTGAGAGACACTGACGAGCTTGGCTGAAACAGTCTCACAAATCCCTCGTAAGACCACAGGGTCTCGGCATCGAAGGTGTCGGTGATCCGCCGCAGCGCGTCGAGCGTCACGCCGCCCGGATTGTACGCTCGCTGGACTTGCGCGCCCACCGTCACCCCGGGTCGCAGTTCGAAGCTCGCGGTAAGCTTGGGCAGAACTCTTGCGAAGTGCTCATCGTAGTCGAGTGGCAACGGAACCGGATTGCCGATTCCAAGCTGGCCGACCCGCTTCTGCCCGTCGCGCTGATAGCGAATGCCGGCGGTCAGCGTTGCCTGCGGCGTCGGCCGCCATTCGCCCTGCCCGAACAGGCCGAACGCCGACTGACGATCGCGGAATTCCCCCTGCCCCAGAAGCGCCGAGCGCAAGTCGATCTCCTGCGCAAGCGAAGCCCCGGTCCGGTTGGCCCCGACGAGCAAGGTCAGCCCATCCCGAGGCTTCCAGGTAACGAGTCCTTCGGCGCTGAAATCGCGTCCGGCAATGTGCGCCACCCCGAACCCCGCCGGAGCCAGCCGACGGATCGTTGCGTCACCCGCCGTCACTGTGGTGGACGCATGCCAGCCGGACGCGAAATCGTGTTCAGCCCGCAATGTCGCGGCGTCGACCCGCACCGTGAAAACGCCATAGGTGGCGTTTGGGTCGCGTCGGTCGGTGAACGGCGCGATGACGCCTTCGACTTGCGGTGCCGACGACCGGTTGTGGCTGAGAATCGCCGTCAGCCTGAGCCCCGGCGCCGATGGCGGGGTAGCCAGCAGCTTGAGACGAACGATGTCGTAGGCGTCCCGGTTGTAATCGACTCCGATTGCGGTCGAGGTGATGTGGCTCGAAGCAAGGCTACGCCGCACATCGCCCGACAGGCGGAACGCCAGCGCGCCGTCGACGATGGGGCCCGACACTACGGCCGATGCCTGTCGCGTGCGCGCATCACCCAGGCCGAGCCGCGCGCGGGCTTGCCAATCGACGGTGGGCGCGGCGGTCTCGACAAAAATCGCGCCCGCGATCGAGTTGCGACCCTGGGTCGTCGTCTGGGGGCTGCGGAATACCTCGATCCGCTCGACATCCCACAAGTCGGCAATGCCGAATGCGAGTTCGAAGTAGCTCACCGGCCTCCCATCGACCTGCAGCGTCACGCGCGGGCGGTTGCCGCCAAGAAAGGCTGGCAGGTCGCGCAGCGGCCCGTTGCTGTCCTGTCCCCGGATGGTCGGTCCCTCGCCGCCCGAACCCAGCTGCACGTTGGGAGTGTAGGCGAGCAACTGGTCGAGCCGGTCGACCCCTGGCAGGTTCTCGATCGTCTCGGCGGTATAGACCGCAACGCTCGACGGCGCGCTCGACAGCGGCTGCTTGAGCCGTTCGCCGGTCACCACGATCGCCTGGGCCGGTTCCTGCGAACAGAGCGGGGTACTCGCCAGCAGCCAGGCTCCCGCCGCGGCGCAGCGCGCTGTTCGAGGCACGATCCCCTGCATCAAGGGCGATATCGCATCGGAAATCGCGCTAAAACAAGCGCAGAATGGCCGCATTTCGGAATCATCGGCAAACCATCGGTAAACCATTGGCGCAGGTTCATGGACTGCCGCTGCGAATGGCGAGCAAGCCACGTCTGCCACTCCGCCTCACGCAGTCGTGCGCGGGCGGTGGTGAACCAGGCAAGGAGAACCTTTATGCGCAAATACCCTGCTTTGCTCGCTCTCGGACTGACGCTCTTCGCAGTCCCGGTGGCGGCGCATCATATCGAGTACCTCGACACTCCCTTCGCCTCGCGCGGCGAATGCGAAGCGCAGCGCGCGGCCCTGAGCAACGACGACGACTTCCTGATCGACCAGTTTCCCAACCTCTTCTCGAGCGAGGGTGAGGTCCGCAGCTTCCTCAATCGCGCGTTCACCTGTGAACGGGTCGGCAGCGACTGGTTCATCACCGACCATCGGGTCGAAGTGCTGGCAAGCCCATGGTTCGTGCGGCGGCTCTGATTTCTCCGTAAAATGGACGCTCGTCGGCCAGGGTCGGCGGGCGTCTTTAAGACTTTCAAACTCCGCTCACCGGTCTGGCGGCGCACCACCGCCGAAGGGCCGTCGAACGCAGCAAGGTTGAGGGTTGTTGGCAAATTTGCAAAGGGCCTCCCCGATGCACCCAACAACCCGAGGTTCTTCCATGCGCGACATCGACCATTTCATCGCCGGCGGCCCGGCCACCGCTGCTGCGCGCTTCAAGGACGTGATGAACCCATCGACCGGCGAGGTGCAGGCGCGCGTGCCGCTGGGCGACGCGGCGCTGCTGCAGCGCGCGGTCGATGCCGCGCTGCGGGTCCAGCCCGAATGGGCGGCAACCAACCCGCAAAAGCGCGCCCGCGTGATGTTCGCCTACAAGCAGCTGATCGAGGCCAACCGCGAGGAGCTGGCGCACCTGCTCAGTTCGGAACACGGCAAGGTGATCGACGATGCGCTGGGCGATGTGCAGCGCGGGCTCGAGGTCATCGAATATGCCTGCGGCATCCCGCAAGTGCAGAAGGGCGAGTACACCATCGGCGCGGGGCCGGGCATCGACGTCTATTCGATGCGCCAGCCATTGGGCATCGGCGCAGGCATCACCCCGTTCAACTTCCCGGCGATGATCCCGATGTGGATGTTCGGCATGGCGATCGCCACCGGCAACGCATTCATCCTCAAGCCCAGCGAGCGCGACCCGAGCGTGCCGGTGCGACTGGCCGAACTGTTCCTCGAAGCCGGCGCGCCCGAGGGGCTGCTGCAGGTGGTCCACGGTGACAAGGAGATGGTCGACGCCATCCTCGACCATCCCGATATCGCCGCGGTCAGCTTCGTCGGTTCCTCCGACATCGCGCACTACGTCTACAACCGCGGGGTCGCCGCCGGTAAGCGCGTGCAGGCGATGGGCGGGGCCAAGAACCACGGCATCGTCATGCCCGACGCCGATCTCGACCAGGTGGTGAACGACCTTGCCGGCGCGGCCTTCGGCAGTGCCGGCGAGCGCTGCATGGCGCTGCCCGTGGTGGTCCCCGTAGGCGAGGACACGGCCAATCGTTTGCGCGAGAAGCTGATCCCGGCGATCGCCGCGCTCAAGATCGGCGTGTCGACCGACAAGGACGCGCACTATGGCCCGGTGGTCACCGCCGAGCACAAGGCGCGCATCGAGCAGTGGATCGACACCGCGGAGAAGGAAGGCGGCGAGATCGTCGTCGATGGGCGGGGATACTCGCTGCAAGGCCACGAGAACGGCTATTTCGTCGGGCCCACGCTGATCGACCACGTCACCCCCGACATGGAAAGCTACAAGGAAGAGATCTTCGGCCCCGTCCTGCAGATCGTCCGCGCCAGGGACTTCGAAGAAGCCGTCGCGCTGCCCTCCAAGCACCAGTACGGCAACGGCGTCGCAATCTTCACCCGCAACGGCCACGCCGCGCGCGAGTTCGCATCCCGTGTCAACGTCGGCATGGTCGGCATCAACGTGCCGATCCCGGTGCCGGTCGCCTATCACAGCTTCGGCGGGTGGAAGCGCAGCGCGTTCGGCGACACCAACCAGTACGGCACCGAAGGCTTGAAGTTCTGGACCAAGGTCAAGACCGTCACCCAGCGCTGGCCCGACGGCGGCAGCGACGGGTCGAATGCGTTCAACATTCCCACGTTCGGCTGACGGGACCGGCTGGACGGCCCGGACGTTAGTGCCGGTAACAATGGAGTATTGAGATGCGTCATTTTGTGATCCTCGCCGCAGTTCCGCTGGTCCTGACCGCGTGTCAGCAACAGGCGGCCCCCGGCCCAGAAGCCAGCGATGTTGCGTCCGACGCGGGATCGGGGACTGTTCCCGCCCCGATGCCCGCCGACACTGTCACACCCGCCCCAACCCCCTCGGCGACCGATACTTCGGGCATTCCGGAAGGCGGCATACCGGTGGCGCTGCAGGGTAACTGGGGCCTGGTCCCGGCAGACTGCACCAGCACTCGCGGCGACGCGAAAGGGCTGCTGCGCATTTCGGCCACTACGCTGACCTTCTACGAATCGGTCGGCAAGCTCGGCGCGATAAAAAGCCGTGGCGAAAGGGACTTGCGAGCCGACTTTTCGTTTTCAGGCGAAGGCATGACCTGGACGCGTGACGAGACGTTGTCGGTCGCCGGAAACAAGCTCACCCGTACCGAGCGCGGCGGGGACGAGCCGGGATCGGGCGGACCATTCACCTATACCAAGTGCAGCACTTGAACCGTGCGCCTCATCGGCTAACGCGGCGGGCATGACAGGCCAGTTCCAACTCACCGACGACCAGCTCGCCATCCAGGACATGGCGCGCAAGTTCACTGCCGACCGCATCACGCCCTTCGCCGCGCAATGGGATGAAGACCACCACTTCCCGCGCGACGTGGTCCAGGCCGCGGGTGAGCTCGGCTTCGGGTCGATCTATGTGAGCGAGGAATCGGGCGGCATTGCTCTGGGCCGGCTCGAGGCGGCGCTGATCATGGAGGCAATGGCCTACGGCTGCCCTGCCACCAGCGCCTATATCTCGATCCACAACATGGCGAGCTGGATGATCGACCGCTTCGGCGGGGACGAGGTCAAGGCGAAATTCCTGCCCAAGCTGGTCAGCATGGAGCATATCGCCAGCTATGCCCTGACCGAGCCGGGAAGTGGATCGGACGCCGGCGCGCTCAAGACCACCGCGAAGCTCGACGGTGACCATTACGTGCTCAACGGCACCAAGCAGTTCATCAGCGGCAGCGGATTCAACGACATCTACGTCGTGATGGTCCGCACCTCGGACGACCGATCGAAGGGAATTTCCTGCCTGGTGGTCGAAAAGGGCACCCCGGGCCTCAGCCACGGCGCGCCCGAGAACAAGCTCGGCTGGAATGCCTCGCCCACCGCGCAGCTGATCTTCGAGGACTGCCGCGTGCCGGTGTCCAACCGGGTCGGCGGAGAAGGCGAAGGGTTTCGGTTCGCGATGGCGGGGCTCGATGGCGGGCGGCTGAATATCGGCGCGTGCAGCCTCGGCGGGGCGCAGAGATGCCTCGATGAATCGGTCAGATATACCAAAGAACGCCAGCAGTTCGGCCAGCCGATCGCCGACTTCCAGAACACCCAGTTCATGCTCGCCGACATGGCGACCGACCTGGAGGCGGCGCGCGCGCTGCTGTACCTTGCGGCGGCAAAAGTCACCGACGGCGCGCCCGACAAGACGCGCTTCTCGGCAATGGCCAAGCGCCTCGCGACCGATTCGGGAAGCAAGATCGTCAACGACGCGCTCCAGCTGTTCGGCGGCTACGGCTATCTGAAGGATTACCCGATCGAACGCTTCTGGCGCGATCTTCGCGTCCACTCGATCCTCGAAGGAACCAACCAGGTGATGCGGATGATCGTCGGCCGCGACATGCTGCGGCAATGAGCGGCGAAGTCCTCACCGGCATCCACGGACACGCGGGGCGTATCTCGCTCAACCGGCCCAAGGCGCTGCATGCGCTGACGCTCGAGATGTGCCACGCGATGAGCGCTGCCTTGGAACAATGGGCCGATGATGATGCGGTGCGTGTGGTCATCCTCGATCATGCCGAAGGCCGCGGGTTCTGCGCCGGGGGCGATATCGCCTTTTTGCGCAATTCGGCGCTCAATGATGGCGGCGCATCGGGCCGCAGGTTCTTCCACGACGAATACCAATTGAATCACCAGATGTTCGGCTATGCCAAGCCGATCGTCGCGTTCATGGACGGGGTGACGATGGGTGGCGGCGTGGGCATTTCGCAACCCGCGAAATATCGCGTAGCGACGGAGAACACCCGGTTCGCGATGCCCGAAACAGGCATCGGCCTGTTCCCCGACGTTGGCGGCGGGTGGTACCTGTCGCGCCTATCGGGCCGCCTCGGCCAGTTCCTCGCACTGACCGGAGCCAGGCTCGACGGAGCCGAATGCTGCTGGGCCGGTCTCGCGACGCATTACCTGCCTTCGGACAAGTTGGCGGAAGCCAAGGCCCGCATCGCCGAGCATCCGGATCGTATCGCCGGCATCCTGTCCGAGCTCTCGGTCACCCCGCCCCCGCCACGGATCGAGGGCAATGCCGACAAGATCGCACACCACTTCAGGTCGGACCGCCTCGAAGACATCGTCAACAGCCTGGAATCAGACGATGATGACGACTGGGCGATGAAAGAGCGCGCAACACTCGGAACAAAAAGCCCGCAAACCTGCAAGGTCGCCCTGCGCGAACTGGCGGATTCGGCGAGGCTGAGCGACTTTGCCGACGAAATGCGGATGGAATACCGGATCGCCAGCCGCGTCCTTACCCGGCCCGACTTTGCCGAAGGAGTCCGTGCGGTGATCGTCGACAAGACCGGCGATCCGAAGTGGAATCCGGCCAGCCCGGAAGGCGTGAGCGACGCGTTGGTCGACAGCATCTTCGCGCCGCTGCCAGACAACGAAGAATGGAAGCCGCTGTGAGTTACGAGACCATCACCGTCGAGCACCGCGATGCGGTCACGCTCATCACTCTCAACCGCCCTCAAGCGCTCAACGCGCTGAATTCGTCGGTGCTGGAGGAGCTGATTTCCGCCTTTTCCGCGTTCGAGGCCGACCCCGGCCAGCGCTGCGCGGTGCTCACCGGCGCGGGCGACAAGGCATTCGCCGCAGGTGCCGACATCAAGGAGATGGCCGACAAACCCGCGGCCGATTTCTACCTCGACGATTTCTTCGCCCGCTGGACCAGCGACCTCGTCAAGAAAGTCCGCAAGCCGTGGATCGCCGCGGTCAACGGTTTCGCGCTGGGCGGCGGGTGCGAGCTGGCGATGATGGCGGACTTCATCGTCGCCAGCGAGAAGGCGAAATTCGGCCAGCCCGAGATCAACCTTGGCGTCGCGCCCGGCATGGGCGGGAGCCAGCGCCTGACCCGCGCGGTGGGCAAGGCCAAGGCGATGGAAATGTGCCTTACCGGCCGGATGATGGGCGCTGAGGAAGCCGAGCGCAGCGGCCTCGTCGCGCACGTCTTCCCCCACGAAAGCCTGCTCGACGAAGCGCTCAAGATCGCCGCGACGATCGCCAGCAAACCGCCCATGGCCGCGATCGCGAACAAGGAAATGGTCAACGCCGCGTTCGAGACCACGCTCGACCAGGGCCTGATCGTCGAGCGCCGCATCTTCCAGATCCTTGCCGCAAGCGAGGACAAGGCCGAAGGCATGGCCGCCTTCATCGAGAAGCGTGCGGGGCAGTGGAAGGGACGGTGATGGCCGAATTCCCACCGCACCATCGTTATCTCGGCAGGGCCGATCATCACCGGCAACCTGGGCGTCTGCTCATCGCGGCTGAGTGTTGCTCGTGTGGGTCATACAGTCGTTATCGGAGCAGATATCGGCAATACGATAGCCGGTAAAGCATTCTGTGGTGGCTGGTACGCATTCATGGCTTTTCGCCTGCACGGTTGCCGCCATTTGCATCATCTGGCGGTAATCAGCGTTGATTCGGGGCCGATATCTCGGGCTACCGATCGACTAATCTCGGAGAATAATATGAAAATCGCCTTCATCGGCCTCGGCAACATGGGCGGCGGGATGGCCGCGAACCTGGTCAAGGCGGGGCACGACGTGCGTGCGTTCGACCTTGCGAATGAAGCGCTCGAAAAGGCCGCCGAACACGGGTGTTCGACGTTCGGAAGCATCAAGGAAGCGGTGACGGACGCCGAAGCGGTGGTGTCGATGCTGCCCAACGGCCAGATCGTCCTGAGCGCCTACACCGGCGAGGTGTTCGGCAATGCGCCCGCTGGAGCGATCCTGCTCGATTGCTCGACGATCGACGTTGCCACCGCGCGCGAGGTGTCAGAACAGGCGCACAGGGCGGGGTACGAGATGGTCGACGCGCCGGTTTCGGGAGGAATTGCGGCGGCCAATGCCGGCACGCTCACCTTCATGGTCGGCGGCAGCGACAGCGCCTTCGCGCGCGCCGAGCCGATCCTGCAGGCAATGGGCAAGGCGGTGATCCACGCCGGCGACGCGGGCAACGGCCAGGCCGCCAAGATCTGCAACAACATGCTGCTCGGCGTGCACATGATCGGCACCTGCGAGGCCTTCGCGATGGCAGAGAAGCTGGGGCTCGACCCGCAGACTTTCTACGACATTTCCTCAGTGAGTTCGGGCCAGTGCTGGTCGATGACGAGCTATTGCCCGGTCCCCGGCGTCGGGCCGCAATCGCCCGCCGACAACGGCTACCAGGGCGGCTTTGCCACCGGACTGATGCTCAAGGATCTCCGGCTGGCGATGGAAGCCGCCGAGAGCGCCGGGATCGATCCGCAAATCGGCCGCCGGGCAAAGGAACTCTACGAAGCGTTCGACGCCGCCGGCAACGGCCAGGTCGATTTCTCGGGCATCATCCGCACGCTGTAGCTGCCGGCGGGAGCGACCGCCTCAGTACACCACCACCGAGCGGATGCTTTCGCCCGAACGCATCAGGTCGAAGCCCTTGTTGATCTCGTCGAGCGTCAGCACATGCGTGATCATCGGGTCGATGGCGATCTTGCCGTCCATGTACATGTCGACGATCCGGGGCACATCGGTGCGCCCCTTGGCGCCGCCGAACGCGGTGCCGCGCCAGTTGCGCCCGGTAACGAGCTGGAACGGGCGCGTGGCGATCTCCTTTCCCGCTTCGGCCACGCCGATGATGATCGATGTGCCCCATCCACGGTGGCAGCATTCGAGCGCGGTGCGCATGACTTCGGTATTGCCGGTGGCGTCGAAGCTGTAGTCGGCCCCGCCGTCGGTCAGCGCTCCGATCGCGGCGATCGTCTGATCGCGGCTCATGCCCGTGGTGTTGACGAAGTCGGTCATGCCGAACTGGCGGCCCCATTCCTCACGCGCAGGATTGATGTCGATGCCGACGATCCTGGCCGCTCCGGCAAGTTTCGCGCCCTGGATCACGTTAAGCCCGATCCCGCCCAGCCCGAACACCACCACGTTATCGCCCGGCTGGACTTTGGCGGTGTTGAGCACCGCGCCAACCCCGGTGGTCACCCCGCAGCCGATATAGCAGCTGGTCTGGAACGGCGCGTCCTGGCGAATCTTGGCCACCGCGATCTCGGGCAGGACGGTGAAGTTGGAGAATGTCGAGCAGCCCATGTAGTGGTAGATCGTCTCGCCCTTGAACGAGAAGCGTGAGGTCCCGTCGGGCATCACGCCCCTGCCCTGCGTGGCGCGGATCGCGGTGCACAGGTTGGTCTTGCCGCTGAGGCAGCTTTTGCACTGTCCACATTCGGGCGTGTAGAGCGGGATCACGTGGTCGCCCGGCCTTACCGAAGTCACCCCCGCACCGACCTCACGCACGATCCCGGCACCCTCGTGGCCCAGAACGCTCGGGAACAGCCCCTCGCTGTCGAGCCCGTCGAGCGTGTAGGCGTCGGTATGGCAGATGCCGGTCGCCATGATTTCCACCAGCACCTCACCCGCCTTGGGGCCATCCAGATCGAGCTCGACGATCTCCAGTGGCTGCTTGGGCGCAAAGGCGACGGCGGCGCGGGTCTTCATGTGCGGGCTCTTTCGTTGGCGACGGCCGTCCCGCCCAGATGGCGACATGACGACTTGCAGGTTTCGCCCCGTTGGCTTGGGGCCACGGCCCTTGTCAATCGCTCGCCCCCCGATGGCGGCGGCGAGCCCGGCCCGCTAGATCTTGGCCGCCGACAGGATTTCCCCGCCGTTTTCCCGCTGGACGAGGACCACGGTATCCAGCCCCGCTTCGGCCGGGCGCGGCAAGGCGAACTCGGCCGCCGCACCGTTCCAGCTGCCCAGACGTACCAGTTGCCGCACGATGTGGCGGTGAGGCAACGTCCGCCCGCTGTTCTCGCCCGCCTGGATTGGCACATTGCGCGACTGCGGATCGTAACGGACGAGAAGGACTTCGGCCGGCTGGCGCCCACTGGCGGCGGCGATACGGACCTTGTTGGCCGACAACGCGATGCCGGGTCCGGCGGGCTTCGCCTTCGCCCGGGCAATCGAGGCATCGAGCGCGCGGCGATCGCTGCCGACCACCGCTGCCGAGCCGTCGACGATGAATTCGGGAGTGGCCACTTGACCCGTCCCGGCGGCCGCATAGGCCCTTTGCCGGGCGGTAAACTCGGGCGAGGCGAAGGTATCCTTCCAGCCGAGCTGGTCCCAGTAGGTAACGGCGAACGACAGCGTCAGAATGTCGGAACGATCGGCCAGGACGTTGAGATAGGCGTTGGCAGGCGGGCACGACGAGCAGCCCTGGCTCTGGAACAGCTCGACGACGACCGGGTGCGTGGTAGAGCCAGGCGCTGCCACTCCGCTGCCTCCACGCGCTTCCGCGTCCGATGATCCGCAACTTGCCAGAACCGCTAGCGAGGCCGCGCCGGCCATGGCCAAAACGATAGATTGCGAACGCATCATAGGCTTTCCCTCGTGTTCGCCCTGCGCGGCGCCTCGTCTTCTGCTTCGCTCCAGATACCGCATTGGTTTCACGGAGAGGAAAAAAAAGATCGGTGGGAGGATAAATCAGCTCGCTTGCCAGCACAGTATCCCGTCTGTCAGCCACTGCCGAAGCAGGGTACCCGCGCGCTCAACACCCGCCTCGTCGCCCAGAGCGGTCGCCAGATGATCGCAAAGCTCGCCGAACCGGGCGCCCTCGCTCAGCATGCCGAGGCTGCGCGCCTCCACCGCATCGATCAGGCGAAATTGCGGCGCCAGTCCATTGCGCCAGACCAGCGCGGTCCGGTGCTCGTCCAGCGCCCGTTCGTGAACGATGGCCAG
>CAVXBC010000003.1:0-168366 GCA_963759895.1 uncultured Alphaproteobacteria bacterium
GGCGGAGAGGGAGGGATTCGAACCCTCGATACGGTTGCCCGTATGCCGCATTTCGAGTGCGGTGCATTCGACCACTCTGCCACCTCTCCGCGAGGGTTCGTGCACTTGCCCCCGTGGGAGCCCGGTCGAAACGAGGGCGCCGCCTAGCCGAGCCCCGCGCGCTTGCCAAGTCCTGACCTCTAGTTGGCGAGCCTTTGACGGGAACAACCGCGCCCCGCGGCTTGTTTGACGCCTTCAGAGAGCTATATTTCACTCATGGACCGCGCGCAGTTCTTTTCCGCCCAAGCTGGCCGCACGATCGAGGCGCCGCGCCACATATCGGCGCGCTTCGGCGTTGGCGAAGTGGTGCGCCACCGCCTGTTCGATTTTCGCGGGGTGGTGTTCGATATCGACCCGGTGTTCGCCAATAGTGACGAATGGTACGAAGCGATCCCGGCGGCTGTCCGGCCAAGCCGCGATCAGCCTTTCTACCACCTGCTCGCCGAGAACGCCGAAAGCAGCTACGTCGCTTACGTCAGTCAGCAAAACCTGTTGTCCGACGCCGACAACGGTCCGGTCGATCATCCGCAGGTACCTGAACTGTTCGAACAGTTCGCCGAGGGCCGCTATCGCCTGCGCCGCGGCCTGTCGCACTAGCGCGAGGCTAGGATTTCAGCTTCCACCCCGATCGCAGCAGCAGGTACGCGGCCAGCGCCAGCAGCACGTTGAACGCCCCCAGGCCGAGCGCGCTGTGGACCACCGCCAGGTTGCTGTCGCCAATGTCGCTTCGCCCCAGGAACCCGAAGCGGAAGCCCGAGATGACATAGAAGAAAGGGTTGGCGCGGCTGATCGCCTGGAACGCCGGCGCGAGGTTGTGGATCACGTAGAACGTGCCCGACAGCAGGCTCAGCGGGGCGATCACGAAGTTGGTCACCGCGGCCGCGTGGTCGAACTTTTCCGCCCAGATCGAAGTGATCAGCCCGAGCAGCGCCAGCATCGTCGCCCCCATCAGCCCGAACCACACCACCGCCCACGGGTGCGCGACCGCCAGGCTGACCCCGGGGAACAGCAGCATCGCCCCGGCCACCGCGAGCCCGACCGCCACAGCGCGGGTGACCGCCGCGCCTACGATTCCCGCCATCAGCTCGCCGTTCGACAGCGGCGGCATCAGCAGGTCGATGATCGTTCCCTGGATCTTGCCCGACAGGAAGCTGAAACTCGAATTGGCGAACGCGTTCTGCATCATGCCCATCACGATCAGCCCCGGCGCAACGAACGTCGCGAACGGCACCCCGAGCACGACCCGCGCCGCGCGCCCGCTCGAACTGCCCAGCGCAAGCGTGAAGATGACCAGAAACAGCAACGTGGTGACCGCCGGGGCCCAGATCGTCTGAGTCTGGACCTTGAGAAACCGGCGAACCTCCTTAATATAGAGGCTCCACAAACCGATACGATTGATTCCGTGGATCACCGGCTCGCCGCGCGGATGAAAACCCTGGCGCGGCTGCGGCGCGAGGGACGCGGTGGAGCTGAGTGTCTGGGCTTGATCGGCCATGGTGCCGCGCCTAGTGCCAAGCGCCATTTCAGGCAAGCGAAGCTGCGCAGAATGACAGGATTCGAAACGACCCGATGAGCTGGACCGACGAACGCATAGGCACTCTCAAGAAGATGTGGGAAGGCGGCTCGACCGCCAGCCAGATCGCCGACGAGCTGGGCGGGGTGAGCCGCAACGCGGTGATCGGCAAGGCGCACCGCCTTGGCCTCAAGGCGCGCCCCTCGCCCGTCAAACCGAACGACGACAAGCCCGAGCCGGCCAAGGCGCCCGCTCCGGCCGCGGTCGCCAAGCCGGTGGTCAAGCGCCCGGTCGCCGCACCTCCGCGTGCCGCCGCTGCGGAGCCCGAACCGCGCCCTGCACCGCGCAGCGACATTCCCAGCCAGCCGATGCCCAATGCCGGCGGGGCGATGCCGCGGATCGTCTCGGTCGGTCCGGGCGGATTCCTGCGCCAGGGCCCTGGCGACCAGCAGCCGCCGATCCCGCCCGCCCCGCCGCGCCGGTTGGTGCCCGCCAAGCCAAGCGCGGAGATCGCCGACAAGACCACCCTGCTCGATCTCAACGACCGGGTGTGCCGCTGGCCGATGGGCCACCCCGGCGAGGCCGACTTCCACTTCTGCGGCGAAGCGGTGAACCCCGGCTTCCCCTACTGCGTCGCACACTGCGGCCGGGCGTATCAGGCCCAGCTCCCCCGCGGTGCGCGCCGCCCCCCTCCGCCGCTCCCGTTCGGCGGACCGCGAGTGCGCTGACAGACACGATTTCCAAGGCCCGGCCGTCGCGAGACGCCGGGCCTTTTACATGACAACGCCGGAGACCACCGATGCCCCTGAGCCTGCACGAAGCCATCGTTCCCAATTGGCTGCAACTGCTCGAGGCCACCGCGCGCCTGCTCGACAAGTCCGAGGGCTGGGCCGGCGAGCAAGGTATAGGTGAGGCCGACCTCCTGGGCACACGGCTGGCCAGCGACATGCTGCCGCTCGCATATCAGTTCAAGAGTTGCTGGGTCCATTCGTCCTACGCGATCGAACGCTGCCGCGAGGGCGTATTCTCGCCTCACCTGCAAGACCCCCCGATGACCTGGGCCGGTCTTCGCGAGGGACTGGCGCAAGCGATTGCCGCGCTGCAGACCCTCGATCCGGCGGAGCTCGAAGCGATGGCCGATAAGGACATGGCCTTCCAGTTCGCGGACAACCGCCTGCCGTTCACGGTACAGGACTTCTTGCTGAGCTTTTCCAATCCGAACGTGTTTTTCCACGCCGCGACCGCTTACGACATCCTGCGAATGAGGGGCATGCCGCTCGGCAAGCGCGACTTCATGGGCCGCCTGCGGATGAAGACCGCCTGACAGGCCCCGCCTAGGGCCGGCGCGCGAACCAGATGGTATGACGCGGGCCCTTGTTGTTGGGCCGCGCGCGGACGAAGCGTTCTTCCACATCGAAGCCGGCGTCACCCAGGCGGCGGACGAACTTCGGATCGGGCGCCGCCGACCACACTGCCAACAGGCCATCAGGCGCCAGCGCATCGCGTGCGCGGGCAAGACCGGTGCGGGTATAGAGACGCTCGTTGCCGGTGCGCACGATCCCGTCGGGCCCGTTGTCGACGTCGAGCAGGATCGCATCGTACAGCGGTGAGGTACCGTCGCCGGCGTCGTCGATCAGAGCCGCGACGTCGCACAGCTCGACCGTCGCGCGCGCATCGCTCAGCGAGTTCCCCGTTAAAGCCGCCAGCGGCCCCCGCGCCCAGTCGAGAATCTCGGGCACGATCTCGGCCACCGTCACGTGCCCTTTCGGCCCGATCGCGGCGAGCGCGGCGCGCAGCGTGAAGCCCATGCCATAGCCGCCGATCAGCAGGCGCGGATCGGGCGTGCCGAGCCGCTCGATCGTCAGTTCGGCGAGCTGTTGCTCGGAAAACGCCATTCGCGTGCCCATCAGCTCGTCGCGCCCGAGCATGACCACATGATCGGTGCCATGGCGTACCAAGGTCAGCGTGTCGCCCCCGGGGATGCGGGCGGTGGCGATTGTTTCGCGGGGTATCATCCCGGCTCCCTCGCAGGCGGCCGCGCAAAAGAAAAGGGCCGCCGGATCGCTCCGGCGGCCCCTTGCCTGGTCAAACCCGATCAGTCCTTGAGGAAATCGGGGATGTGGCTCTCGCCGCCACCGCTGCGCTCTTCGCGCGGCCCGCGATCGTCGCGTCGGGGACCACGGTCACGGCCACCGCCGCCACCGGGGCCTCGGCCGCCGCGGTCGCCGCCGCCCGAACGGGGCCCGCGACGATCGCCGCGATCGCCGCCGGGGCGGTCACCACGCGGTTCGCGCGGGGGACGGGTGTCCTCCAGCTCGGCACCGGTTTCCTGGTCGACGACGCGCATCGACAGGCGGACCTTGCCGCGTTGGTCGATCTCGAGGACCTTGACCTTCACTTCCTGGCCTTCCGACACGACATCGGTCGGCTTCTCGACCCGCTCGTTCTTCATTTCACTGACGTGGACGAGACCGTCCTTGCCACCCATGAAGTTCACGAACGCGCCGAAATCGACGATGTTGACGACCTTGCCGTCGTAGATCTTGCCGACTTCGGCCTCTTCCACGATGCCCGAGATCCACTTGCGCGCGGCCTCGATCTGGCTGAGGTCGCTCGACGAGATCTTGATCAGGCCTTCATCGTCGATGTCGACCTTGGCGCCGGTCTCGGCGACGATCTCGCGGATCACCTTGCCGCCGGTGCCGATGATGTCGCGGATCTTCGACTTGTCGATCTGCATCGTCTCGATCCGCGGTGCGTGGGCCGACAGTTCGGTGCGGGCAGAGCCCAGAGCCTTGGTCATTTCACCCAGGATATGCGCGCGGCCGGCCTTCGCCTGTTCGAGCGCCTGCTGCATGATCTCCTTGGTGATCCCGGCGACCTTGATGTCCATCTGGAGCGAGGTGATGCCCTGCTCGGTGCCGGCCACCTTGAAGTCCATATCGCCCAGGTGGTCCTCGTCGCCGAGAATGTCGCTGAGCACGGTGAACTGGTCGCCTTCGAGGATCAGCCCCATCGCGATGCCCGAAACCGGACGGGTCACCGGCACGCCGGCGTCCATCATGCTCAGGCATCCGCCGCAGATCGTCGCCATCGACGAAGAACCGTTGCTCTCGGTGATGTCCGACAGAACGCGGATGGTGTAGGGGAAGTCTTCCTTCGTCGGCAGCACCGCGCGCAGCGCACGCCATGCCAGCTTGCCGTGACCGATATCGCGGCGCGAAGGCGCCCCGAAGCGGCCCACTTCACCGACCGAATAGGGCGGGAAGTTGTAGTGCAGCATGAAGTTCGAGTAGCTCAGGCCTTCCAGCCCGTCGATCATCTGCTCGCTGTCCTTGGTGCCCAGGGTGGTGGTGCAGATCGCCTGCGTTTCACCGCGGGTGAACAGCGACGAACCGTGCGCACGAGGCAGGAAGCCGACGATCGCCTCGATCGGACGGACCTGATCGGTCTTGCGCCCGTCGATCCGCTGGCCGTCCTTGAGAATCGCGCCGCGAACGATGTCGGCCTCGATCTTCTTGGTCAGCTTGCCGGCAACCATGCGGGTCTGGCCGTCGAACTGGTCGGAGGCGTAGTGCGCCTTGACCTTGTCGCGCGCGGCGTTGAGCGCATTCGAACGCGCCGACTTGTCGGTGGTCTTGTAAGCGGCCGCGATGTCGTCGCCGATCATCGCCTTGATGGCCGATTTCATCTCGGTCTGGTCGTCGGCGGTGTTGACGTCCCACGGATCCTTCGCGGCCTGCTCGGCGAGATCGACGATCAGGTTGACGACCTTCTTGATCTCGTCATGGGCGAACATCACGCCGCCCAGCATGATCTCTTCCGAAAGCTCCTTGGCTTCGGATTCGACCATCATCACCGCGTTGCCGGTGGCGGCGACGATCAGGTCGAGGTCGCCCGCAGCGGCTTCGCTCTGCTTGGGGTTGAGCGTGTACTCGCCGTCGACATAACCGACGCGCGCGGCGCCGATCGGACCCATGAACGGCACGCCCGAAATGGTCAGCGCAGCCGAGGCGGCGATCATCGCGACGATGTCAGGCTCGGTCTCGCCGTCGAACGACATGACCTGCGCGATCACGTTGATCTCGTTGTAGAACCCTTCGGGGAACAGCGGACGGACGGGACGGTCGATCAGGCGGCTGGTCAGCGTTTCCTTTTCGGTCGCGCCGCGCTCGCGCTTGAAGAAGCCGCCCGGGATGCGCCCGGCGGCGGAATACTTTTCCTGGTAGTGGACGGTGAGAGGGAAGAAATCCTGGCCCTCCTTGACCGACTTGGCGGCAGTCACGGCGCACAGCACCACGGTTTCGCCATAGGTCGCGAGAACCGCGCCGTCGGCCTGGCGGGCAATACGCCCGGTTTCCAGAGTGAGGGTCTTGCCGCCCCACTCCATCGATACAGTCTTGGTGTCGAACATGTTGTTTCCTTCGTGACCCACACGGCCATATTGCGGTGCGGGGCCTCAATCCGGGTAAGCCGTCCCGGTCCGGTGCGGGGCTTGTTTCTCGCCCCAAGTGCAGGCGGGCCGGATGCCCGCGCGCCCAAATGCAAGAAGGGCGGCCCTCAAGCCGCCCTCCCCGCGAAACTTACTTACGAAGCCCGAGCTTCGCAATCAGCGCATTGTACCGCTCGACGTCGATCTTCTTGAGATAGGCGAGCAGGGTGCGGCGCTTGTTGACCATCATCAGCAGGCCGCGACGCGAATGGTTGTCCTTGTGGTGGCCCTTGAAGTGTTCGGTCAGGTTGCGGATACGCTCGGTCAGGATCGCGACCTGGACTTCCGGGCTGCCGGTGTCCTTGGGATCGCGGGCGTTGTCCTTGATGACTTCCTGTTTCTTCTCGGCGGTAATGGTCATTGCAATTCGTCTTTCACGGTATCGGGAAAGTGGAAGCCGCGGACGACTTTCGCCGTCCCCCCGATGGTCTCCATCAACGCCACCGGAAGGCCGGCATGGCGCGCGAGGAAGAGCCCGTCGGGCAAAGCTTGATCGGACAAGGTTTTGCCCTGGCGGGCGGCCTGCGCGCTTGTCCGATCGAGTTCGTGGGCCGGGATACCGTCCAGCCCCGCCTCTAGCGGCAGGAGGGTGTCTTCAAGCGGCGCGCCCTTACCGATTTCGTTCAAACTGTCCAGCGAAATCGCCTGCGCCAGATCGAACGGGCCCGCCTTCGTTCGCCTGAGGTAGGTAACGTGCCCCACGGTTCCCAGAGCGCGTGCGATGTCCCGTGCCAACGATCGGATGTACGTGCCTTTGGATACGTGTGCGCGCAGCGTTACATCGCCGTTTGAAGCGGCGATCGGATCGAGCGCGAACACCGTCACGTTGCGGGTCGCCAGCGCGACATCCTCTCCGGCCCGGGCGCGGTCGTAGGCGCGCCGGCCATCGACCTTGAGCGCCGAGTATGCCGGCGGGACCTGCTCGATCGGACCAGTGAAGCGGGGCAGGACGGCTTCGATCTCGGCGCTTGAGGGCAGCCGGTCGCTGGTCGCAATCACCGCGCCCTGGGTATCGAGCGTGTCGGTCTCCTCGCCGAAGCGGATGGTGAATTCGTAAACCTTGCTCGCGTCGAGCATCCGGCCGGCAAGCTTGGTCGCCTCGCCGATCGCGATCGGCAGCACGCCCTCGGCCAGAGGATCGAGCGTGCCGCCATGCCCGACCCTGATTTTGCCATAGCCCGCTTCGCGCAAGTTGCGCTTCACTGCAGCGACCCCCTGGGTCGAACCGAGCCCGCGCGGCTTGTCGAGGATCAGCCAGCCCGCAGGGGCCCTCACGCCCCCACCGCGCGCGCGACCCATTCGGCCAGCGCGAAGAAGATGTTCTGCGCCCATTCGACCGGCGGGCCGACGACTTTTTCGATGATGCCGCTGTCAGGGAACGCCCATGTGATCGCGATCAGCACGACGAACAGCAACATGCCGACGTTGCGCAGCTTGGCATAGTGGACCGCCATCGAACGCGGCAGCAGCCCTTCGACGATATGCGATCCATCGAACGGCGGGATCGGCAACAGGTTGAACAACGCAAGGAACACGTTGATCAGGATGAACAGTTGCAGGCCGCCGAAGACGTATTCGCTCACCCCCACAGGCGGGGCGGTCAACGATCCGGCGTAAAGCCCCAGCATCACCGCACCCAGCGTCGCCAGGATCAGGTTGGTCGCCGGGCCAGCGGCGGCGACCAGCATCATCCCCAGCCGTGGGTTCTTCAACCGTGCGAAGTTGACCGGCACCGGCTTGGCCCAGCCGAACACCGGCCCGCCCATCAGTGCGAGCGCACCGGGCACCAGCAGCGTGCCGACTGGATCGACATGACGAAGTGGATTGAGCGTCAACCGCCTGCGCTCCTTGGCGGTCGGATCGCCCAGCGCCAGTGCGGCCCAACCGTGCGCCACCTCGTGGAACACGATCGCGACGATCAGGCAGGGTATGAGAAGCAGCGCGAGCTGGAGCGTTTCGGACATGCCGTTCATGTAGTGCGCCCGAGCGCCTCGCTAAAGTGGCGGCGACACAATGCGACATACCGATCGTTGCCGCCCACCTCGGTCTGCGCGCCTTCCCTGACCGCCGCGCCCGACGCATCGACCCGCAGGTTCATCGTCGCCTTGCGCCCGCAGTGGCATACGCCCTTCAACTCGACCAGCTTGTCGGCGATCCCCAGCAGTGCGGCCGAACCGGGGAACAGTTCGCCCTGAAAGTCGGTGCGCAAGCCATAGCAGACCACCGGAATATCCGCTTCATCGGCCAGCCGCGCGCATTGCCACACCTGGTCACGGGTGAGGAACTGCGCCTCGTCGATCAGCACGCAGTCAAGGGGTTCGGTGCGGTGCGCGGCTATCACCGCGTCCCATAGATCGGTTTCGGCTGTGTAGAGGTGCGCGCCGGTCTCGAGCCCGATGCGGCTGCGCACCATCCCGTCGCCACGGGTATCGAGTTGCGCCGTCCACAGCATCGTGCGCATCCCGCGCTCGCGGTAGTTGAAGTCCGCCTGCAACAAGGTCGACGACTTTCCCGCGTTCATGCTCGCGTAGTAGAAATAAAGCTTGGCCATCAGGCGCGTTGTCTGCACACGGGCGGCGCGCGGAACAAGGGGGCGAGATGAGGCTATCCAGCATTCGCACGATCGCCGTGGTGCCGGCGCTCGCAGGCTTGCTCGCGAGCACGGCGGCGAGCGCGGCGCGAGCGAAGGCCAGGCGGTGATCGAGGCGCTGCGCGCGGGCGATCCCGACAACCACAATCCGACGGGGGTCGCCTGGCTGACGGCCGAGGATGGTGCCTGTCTCGCCGAAGCGGGGGACCCTGCGAAGATGTCGGCCATCCCGCTGTTGATGGCCCACCGCTTGCACGGATTGTTCCAGCCGGCGCCCGGCGAGCCCGATCGCATCAGCGACTTCATCCGCATCCACGCGGGTGAAGGCCGCGCGCTGGAGATCGACCGCAGCCAGTTCGGCATGCCGCCAGGTGGCGAGGGGTGCCGCGTCACCCGCTACATCACCACGCCAGTCGAGGTCGAAGGGCGCGCCTACGTGGAAATCGGCTACAGCAATTGCGGATCGCTATGCGGCGGGGGCACGCTGTTCACGCTGCGCAAGGAGCGCGGCCGGTGGGTGAACGACGGGATTGTCATCCACTGGGCGAGCTGAACGGGTAGCGCTCAGTCCTCGCCGAGGTCCCCCAAATCCCGCGCAACCTTCGGGTTGGTCAGCAGCCGTTCGATCCGCTCGGCCTCGTCGAAGCTCTCGTCCGGCTTGAACGCCAGCTTTGGCGCGAACTTGAGGCCGAGGCGCTTGGCCACTTCGCGCTGGAAGAACGCGGTATTGGTGCGCAGCGCCTTGAGCACCACTGACTCATCCTCGCCCAGCAGCGGCTTCACGTAGGCGTTGGCGTTGCGCAGGTCCGGCGTCATCCGGACCTCGGTCACGGAGACCGAATGCGCGGTCAGCACGTCGTCGTGCACTTCGCCGCGGGCAAGCAGCTCGGACAGGATGTGCCGCACCCGCTCGCCCACCTTGAGCACGCGGACCGACTGCTGTTCGGGGGTGGCGGGCTTGTGAACCATCAGTCGAACTTCTCGATTATCCTGTTGATCGACCGCACGTTGCGAGCAGTCCCCTTGTGCCCGAGCCGTCTTTCCAGGAAGGCGCCGGTCAGCTTCGAACTGCCCACTCCATCGACGAAATCGACGTGCAGCGCGCGGGTGCCGGGCGCAAGCTTCTCCGGCCCTCGCCCTTCGTGGTCCGTCGCCAGCTGCGCGAACTGCCCCTTGCCCGGCTGGCCGGCGAGGAAGTGGACATGGACCAACTTGTCCTCGCCTTTTCCTGCGAACGGGCTTTCGGCGAGCGCCGCCTCCAGTTCGGCCTTGGTGCGAACGGCCGCGAAAGTGGCGATGCCGAAACGCTCCTTCACGATATCCGCGATCTCACCTTCAAGCGCAGCGTCCCCCGCGTGCGAATGGTCGAACAGCACGTTGCCGCTGGCGACCACAGTGGCGACGTTGGCGAACCCGTGGTCTTCCAGCGCCGCCTTGAGATCGGCCATCCTCATCCGGTTGCCCCCGACATTGATCGAGCCGAGCAAGGCGACGTAACGCGGCATCGCTTACAGGACGCGCTCGCGCTCCTCGACCTCGAACACCTCGAGCTGGTCGCCCGGCTTGATGTCGTTGGTATCGGCCAGCACGACGCCGCATTCGAGGCCCGTGCGGACTTCATCGACATCGTCCTTGAACCGCCGCAGACTGGCGATGGTGGTCGCCGAAATGATGACGTCCTCGCGGGTGAGGCGGGCGTGAAGGCCCTTTCGGATCGAACCTTCGACCACCAGCAGACCGGCGGCCTTGTCGCGCTTGCCCGACTTGAAGACTTCCTTGACTTCCGCACGGCCGAGAACGTTCTCGATCTTGAGCGGGCCAAGCACGCCGGCCATCTCTTTGCTGATTTCCTCGGTCAGGTGATAGATGACGTCGTAATACATCATCCGCACCTTGTCCCGCGCCACCAGCTCGCGCGCCTTGGGGTTGGGGCGCACGTTGAAGCCGATGATCGGCGCCTTCGAAGCCGCCGCCAGCGTGACGTCGCTCTCGGTGATCGCGCCCACGCCCGCGTGCAGCACGCGCACCTTGATGTCGTCGTTCGAGATCGCGTGGAGGGCGTTGACGATCGCCTCTACCGAGCCCTTGACGTCGGCCTTCACCACCACCGGGTATTCGACCACGTCGCTCTTCAGGTTGGAGAACATCGTGTCGAAGTTGGTCGGCGCCAGCGCGGTGCGCTTGGCGGTCGCCTGTTCCTGGCGATACTGCGACACCTCGCGGGCGCGCTGCTCGTTCTCGACCACGGTCATCTGCTCGCCGGCATCGGGCACGCCGCCCAGCCCCAGCACTTCAACCGGGACCGAGGGCCCGGCTTCCTTGACCTGCTTGCCCTTGTCATCGACCAGCGCGCGCACGCGTCCGCTCTCGGTGCCGACCACGAAGGTGTCGCCCTTCTTGAGCGTGCCGCGCGTGACCAGCACCGTCGCCACCGGGCCGCGCCCCTTGTCGAGCTGCGCCTCGATCACGATCGCCTCGGCGTCGCGGTCGGGATTGGCCTTCAGTTCGAGCAGTTCGGCCTGGAGCAGGATCTTCTCGATCAGGTCGTCGAGGCCCGCGCCGGTCTTGGCCGAAACCTCGACGTCCTGCACATCGCCGCTCATCGCCTCGACGATGACGTCATGTTCGAGCAGGCGCTCGCGGATCTTCTGCGCGTTGTATTCGGGCCGATCGGACTTGGTAATCGCCACGATCATCGGCACGCCGGCCGCCTTGGTGTGGGCAATCGCCTCGATCGTCTGCGGCATGATCGCATCGTCGCCGGCGACCACCAGGATCACCACGTCGGTCACGTTCGCACCGCGAGCACGCATTTCGGTGAATGCGGCGTGGCCCGGAGTATCGAGGAAGGTGACCTTCTCGCCCGGCTGGCCCTTCACGCCCTTGGTGGTGATCTGGTAGGCGCCGATGTGCTGGGTGATGCCGCCGGCCTCGCCCTTGACCACGTCGGTACCGCGCAGCGCATCGAGCAGGCTGGTCTTGCCGTGATCGACATGGCCCATGATCGTCACCACCGGCGGACGCGGCTGAAGCGTGTCCTCGGGATCGGTGTCGACGCTGGCCACGATGTCGACGTCGCTCGCCGAAACGCGGGTCAGGTTGTGGCCGAAATCCTCGACCAGCAGTTCGGCGGTATCCTGGTCGATCGTCTGGTTGACGGTGACCATCATGCCCATGTTGAACAGCGCCTTCACCAGGTCGGCGCCCTTTTCGGCCATCCGGTTGGCCAGTTCCTGCACGGTGATCGCTTCGGGCACGACCACGTCGCGCACCTGCTTTTCGCGCGGCTTCGACGGGCCGCCATGAGTGCGGCGCTCCTTTTCGCGGGCACGCTTCAATGCGGCGAGCGAGCGCGCCCGGCGCCCTTCGTCCTCGTTCAGTGCGCGGGTGACGGTCAGCTTGCCCGACCGGCGATCGGCCACGCCGCCCCGTTCGGCGCTCCGCTCCGGTGCGCGCTTCTCTTCCTTCTTCTTGGGCTCGGGGCGCTTGACCTCGGGCCGCGCGACCGGTGTGAAGCGGCGTGCCGCGGGGGCCGCTGCCGTGCCCTCTTCCGCGCTTTCCTCGCCGGCGGATTCGGTGCCGGCTTCGGCCCCGGCATCACTATCGGCAGCCGGCGCTTCGGCGGGCGCATCAGGCTCGGCCGACGGGCTGCTTGCGGTTTCGGTTTCCGCCTCGCGATTGGCCTCGGCGCGGCGCTTTTCCTCCTCGATCGCGCGAGCGCGCTCTTCGGTTTCGCGCTCGGTCTGCTCGGCCAGCGTCGCCAGGCGCGCTTCCTCGGCCTCGCGCTGCAGGCGCGCAACGCGTTCCTGCGGTGTCTCGCTCGACGCGGCCGGCTTGCGCTTGACAGGCGCCGGCGCGACCGGAGCGGGCGGCGGAGGCGGCGGAGCCACCTCGGCCACGGGCGCGGGTGCAGGCTCGCCCGGCTTACCGACCAGGCGGCGACGCTTGACCTCGACCACCACCTTGTTGGTGCGGCCATGGCTGAAGGTCTGCTTGACCTCGCCCGCGTCGACCGAGCGCTTGATGCCAAGCGGCTTGCGTTCGCGCGGAGTGTCGTTGCTGTCGCTCATAAAACTCGTCTTCGTCCTTCGATCAATCGTCCGACCCGGCGAGCATGTGCTCACCGGGCTTCAGTGCGGGGGCTGTCCCGCCGAGAAAATGCATCAGGCGCGAAAGCGCGAGAGACACCCGCGCGGCAGCGGCCGGATCGGCCAGCGCCATGTGGACGACGTTATCGCGGCCCATTGCCACAGACAAAGCCGCCCGGTCCAGTGGCAACACCGTGCCGGTGTCGCCTGAGCCCTCGGTATCGCTGCCCACACGCCACGCCTGGTCGAGCTTGCGGCTGCCGTCGGCGCTGGCATCCGAAGCGTGCAGCAGCAGGCTGACCGCCCCGCCGCGCGCATGCTCGGCGATCCGTTCGGATCCCAAGATAAGGTGCCCGGCGCGCATTTCGAGGCCCAGCCGATCGAGCAGCGCACGGCGCAAGGAATCCTCGATCCGTTGCGGCAGGTCCTCGGGAACCACCAGCGCGGCACCCTTGAAGGCGCGGCCGAGCGCGCCCTTCAATTTGCCCTTGCCGAGCGCCGTCTCAAGCTCGCCCCGCGGAACCGCCAGCCACGCGCCGCGGCCGGGGGCCTTGGCGTGAATGTCGGGCAGCACCAGTCCATCGGGCGAGATCGCCAGCCGCACCAGCGCGTCGCGCGCGCCGTGCTCCCCTGAGAGGATGCACCGGCGCTCCGGCTCCGCCTTGCGGGGCCGTGACGCCTCGACGATGTCGGAGCTTACGAGCTCATTGTTCGGAGTCCGCATTCACGGCCTCCTGGGTGTCGGCGGGCGCTTCGTCCTCGAACCAATGCGCGCGCGCGGCCATGATGATCTCGTTGCCCTGCTCTTCGGTCAGGCCATACTCGCCCAGCACGCCGCCCTTGTCCTCGGGCTTGGCGGGGCGATCGCTGCGCAGACGCGGGCCGTCGGTGGGCGCGGGCTGGCGGCGGCGCGGGGCCTCGCGCTTCTTGGCGATCAGTTCGTCGGTCGCCAAGTCGGCGAGATCGTCGAGTGTCTTGATGTTCGCCTTGCCGAGCGTGACCAGCATCGCTTCGGTCAGGTGCGGGATCTCGGCCAGCGCGTCGTCCACTCCCATGCCGCGGCGTTCCTCGCGGTAGGTGGCGTCGCGGCGCTCGAGCGCCTCGACCGCGCGGCTCTGCAGTTCTTCGGCCAGGTCGCTGTCGAAGCCTTCGATGCTCGCCAGTTCGGACAGTTCCACATAGGCGACTTCCTCCAGCTCGGCGAAGCCTTCGGCGACCAGCAGCTGCGACAGCGTCTCGTCGACATCGAGCTCTTCCTCGAACGTCTTCGACCGTTCCGAGAACTCGCGGCTGCGCTTCTCGCTCGCTTCTTCCTCGGTCATGATGTCGATCTGGTGGCCGGTCAGCTGGCTCGCCAGGCGGACGTTCTGGCCGCGGCGGCCGATCGCCAGGCTCAACTGGTCATCGGGCACCACCACCTCGATCCGGCCATCCTCTTCATCGAGCACGACGCGGCTGACGGTAGCGGGCTGGAGTGCGTTGACCACGAACGTCGCGGTGTCCTCGCTCCACGGGATGATGTCGATCTTCTCGCCCTGCAGTTCCTGCACCACCGCCTGCACGCGGCTGCCCTTCATGCCGACGCAGGCGCCGACCGGGTCGATCGAGCTGTCGCGGCTGATCACGCCGATCTTGGCGCGGCTGCCCGGATCGCGGGCGGCGGCCTGGATGGTGATCACCCCATCGTAGATCTCGGGCACTTCCTGCGCGAACAGCTTCTTCATGAATTCGGGGTGCGCGCGGGACAGGAAAATCTGCGGCCCGCGATTGTTGCGTTCGACCTTGGTGATCAGCGCGCGCACGCGCTCGCCGACCCGGGCAGCCTCGCGCGGGATCTGCTGGTCGCGGCGGATGACACCCTCGGCGCGGCCGAGGTTGACGATCACGTGGCCGAATTCAACCGACTTGATGACGCCGGTGATGATCTCGCCGCCACGGTCCTGGAATTCCTCGAACTGGCGCTCGCGCTCGGCATCGCGGACCTTCTGGAAGATCACCTGCTTGGCGCTCTGCGCGTCGATCCGGCCAAGATCGACCGGAGGCAGCGGATCGACGATGAAGTCGCCCAGCTTGGCGTCGGTCTGCAGCTTGCCGGCCTGTTCCAGATTGACCTGCTTGAAGTAGTCTTCGACTTCCTCGACCACCTCAACGACCCGCCACAAGCGCAGATCGCCGGTCAGCGGATCGAGCTTGGCGCGGATGTCGTTCTCGTTGCCGTAGCGCGCGCGGGCGGCCTTCTGGATCGCTTCTTCCATCGCCTCGATGACGATCGACTTGTCGATCATCTTCTCGGTGGCGACCGAATTGGCGATCGCGAGCAGCTCGGCGCGGTTGGCGGAAATGGAGGTTGCCATGGTGGTCTTACTCTTCCTCTGCTTCGAGTATTTCTTCGTCGGCACCAGTGGTGTCGATGGGTCGGGTGGCGGCGATCAGCGCGTCGGTGAGGACGAGCTTGGCCGAATGGATGCTGTCGAGCGCCAGCGTGACGGGGCCCGCCTTGCGATCTTCGATGGTCACCTGGTCACCATCGATGCCGGTCAGGAGCCCGCGAAAGGTACGCTGGCCCTCGGCCTGCTTGGCGAGGCTGATCTTGGCTTCGTGCCCGGCCCAGTTGGCGAAATCCTTTGCCCGGGTCAGCGGCCGGTCGATGCCGGGGCTGCTCACTTCGAGGTGATAGGCACCCTCGATCAGTTCTTCGCCTGCTTCCTCGCGTTCGTCGATCACCGCCGACACCCGGCGCGAGAGCGCGGCGCACTGGTCGATCACCAGCTGTCCGGTCGCCGGGTCCTCGGCCATGATCTGCAGGGCCATCGCGCCATCGCCAGCTTCGGACGCCATCATCTTGACCCGCACGAGCTCGAAACCCAGAGCCTGCGCTTCGGGTTCGATCAGTTCGGTCAAGCGGGCGACGTCGGCCAAGCGATTCCTTACAATGGACTTGTCGCAAGCGTTTGGTGCCGGCCCCCTTCGGCGCCAGCCCCTCAGTCTTGCGATGTGGGATTGGCAGCGCAGATAGGCTCAAGCTCGCTTGATGGCAAGCCCGGAACGAAACCCGCCTTCAGCCCTCTTCGGACTCCATCAAGCCGTGCTTCTTGATGCAGTGGCGCAGCTGGTCATAGCTGAGGCCAAGCGCCTTGGCGGTCTGGCGCTGGTTCCAGCGGTGCCGGCCCAGCGCATGTTCGACGATCGCACGTTCGTGCGATTCGACCGCCGCGCGCAGATCGGCCACCGAATCAAAGTCAGTCCCCGTCGGCCGCTGTTCGGTGCGCTGTTCAGTGCTGTTCGGTGGCGAATGAAGCGCTTCATTGACAGGCTTCCACGGGCTTTCGAACGGGTCGAACACCACGTGGCCCACCGGGTTGGTGGCATCTCCCCAGCGATAGATCGCGCGCTCGATCACGTTGCGCAGCTCGCGCACGTTTCCCGGCCATTGGTGGTTTTCGAGCCGCTCGCGCACGTGATCGGCAAAGCCGGGCCATTGCTCCCAACGCAGTTCGGACGCCATGCGACGGCCGAAAAACTCTGCCAGAACAAGGATATCGCCCTCCCGAACCCGCAGCGGCGGGAGCGTGATGACCTCGAAGCTCAACCGGTCGAGCAAGTCAGATCGAAACCGCCCGCGGTCAGCCAGCGAAGGCAGGTCCTCGTTGGTCGCCGCGACGATCCGCACATCTACCCGGATCGGCCGGTTCGACCCGATCCGCGCCACCTCGCCATATTCGACAGCGCGCAACAGCCGCTCCTGCGCCTGCATGCTAAGTGTCGCTAATTCATCGAGAAATAGCGTTCCGCCGTCGGCTTCCTCGAACCGGCCCGCGCGCGAACGGGTGGCGCCGGTAAAGGCGCCCGCTTCGTGCCCGAACAGCTCGGCCTCGATCAGTGTTTCGGGCAGGGCCGCGCAGTTCATCGTTACCAGCGGTTCCCCCCAGCGGGTCGAAAGCCGGTGCAGGCGCTCGGCGATCAGTTCCTTGCCGGTCCCGCGCTCGCCCACCACCAACACCGGACGGTGCATCGGTGCGGCCTGGCTGGCGCGCTCGACCGCATCGAGAAACGCTCCCGATTGACCGATGAACTGGCTCTCGCGCTCCATGCCCAACCTATAGTGGATTTTCCCATTTGTCGGCAAATGAAACCATCATGCCGTTCGTCGAAAACCCGCGACCATCCGTAAATCGGCAATTGGCACGCACCTTGCTGATATGTGAACATCGTATCACTGGGAGCACCCTGACAATGTTCGACCGCCGTTTCCTGCAGACCCGCCTCGGCCAGGCCGCGACCGCCAGCGTCGCCGCGATGGCCCTGTTCGTGGCGCTGAGCAGCCAGATCCAGGCGACCCCGGCCTATGCCTCGGACCTGGTCACCCATGCGGTGGAGCTGGCGTGAACAAGCCCACTTCAGACGGCCCGTTCGACCCCCTAGGGCCGGAGCGCGATCCCCCCCTCGCGGATACCAGTCCCCCCGCGAGACAAGCGCTTCGGCCCGCCCTTCCGCCGCCAGCGGGCGGATGAGCCGGATCGAGGAGGAGGTCGAACGCCTCCGCCGCAGCCCCACCCCTACCCAATCGCCCGCGTCCGACCGTTCGTCGCAGCGGGACATCGCCAATTACGGAGTCGCTTTCATGGGTATCTTCAGCCGCACCCGGGACATCGTCGCGGCCAACTTCAACGACATGCTCGACAAGGCCGACGACCCGACCAAGATGATCCGCATGATCATCCTCGAGATGGAGGAAACCCTGGTCGAAGTGCGCGCCAGCGCCGCGCGCACGATCGCCGACCAGAAGGAAATGCACCGGCACACGACCAAGCTGGAGCGGCTCCAGGCCGACTGGGCGGAAAAGGCGCAGCTCGCGCTCAGCAAGGACCGCGAGGACCTGGCCCGGGCCGCACTGGTCGAGAAGAAGAAGGCCGCCGACATGGGCGACCAGCTCAAGCAGGAAATCGCCGTCCTCGACGATGCCTTGCGCGCTTACGAACAGGATATCGAGAAGCTGCAGGTCCGCCTGCGCGAAGCCCGCAGCCGCCAGACCGCGATCGCCGCCCGTCTCGAAAGCGCTGAGAACCGCGTCAAACTGCGCAGCCTGATGACCAACGAGCGGGTCGACGATGCGCTGAGCCGGTTCGACCAGCTCGAACGGCGGGTCGATTATGCCGAAGGCCGCGCCGATGCGCTGAGCATCGCCGACGGGAGCGGGAAGCCGACCCTGTCGGACGAGATCGCCGCGCTCGCGGGCAAGGATCAGATTGACGACGAACTGGCAGAAATGAAGCGCGCGCTGGGCCTGGACGAACAGGCTGGCGGCAACGAAACCAAGGAGGGCTGAGGGCCGTGGATCTCGATACAATCAGCGTAATGGGCATTCTCTTTATCGCCCTGCCGTGGATCATCCTGCACTACATCACCAAGTGGAAGACCGCCGCGACGATCACCACCGACGATGAGACGCTGCTCGATGAGCTTTACGGCCTCGCCAAGCGGCTCGATTCGCGGATGGATACGGTCGAACGGCTGGTCGCCAGCGACAACCCCGACTTCCGCCCCGCCCGGCTGATCGCCGACAGTGAAGCCGACAATGTCCCCTTGCGCGAACTCGACCGCATGATGGCCGAGAAGAAAGGAATGGCCAAGTGAACAGCCCCCGCACCACCCTTTACCGTGACAAGCAGAACAGCAAGCTGCTTGGCGTGTGCTCCGGCATCGCCGACTACACCGGGGTCAATGTCCTGTGGGTCCGGCTCGGCTTCATCGTCCTGCTGCTGACCGTCGCGCCGATCCTGCTGCCGGGTTATTTCATCGCCGGAATGCTGCTCAACAAGAAGCCCGACCACCTCTACGTCGATCGCGAGGAGCAGAAATACTGGCAGCGCGTCCGCCAGAGCCCGCAGCGCACCGCGCGCGAGATCCGCGGCAAGTTCCGCGACATCGACCGCCGCCTGGCCGACGTCGAGACGTATTACGTGACCAGCAACCCGCGCCTGTCCGCCGAAATCGAGCGGCTGCGCTGAACGCCGGTTTGACTGCCAATTAGGGGAGGCATCTAATGGACATTGGCCCACTCATCCCGATCTTCGCGCTTTCCATTCCGATCATCGCGATCTGGACGAAGCATCAGCAGAAGCTCGCCGAAATGAACGTCCGCACCACTGCCGAGACGACCGCCGAGAAGGCCGCGCAGTACACCAGCCACGTCAAGGAGCTGGAAGACCGCGTCCGCGTACTGGAACGGATCGTGACTGACCGCGGCTATGACATCGCCACCCAGATCGAGGCGTTGCGCGACCAGCGCCGGGTGGAAACGGAAGATAGCGGTGTGCCGCTCGGCATCGAGCGGAGGGAACGGGTATGAACGTTCCCTATGAACTCCTCCCGCTGATCGGTCTGGTCATGGGCGGAGGTTTCCTCCTGGGAGCCGGCGGGATCGCCGCCTCGGTCTATAACACCCGGTTGAGGATCAAGAACGGCTATCCGCTACAGGGGATGTGGGGCCAGTCGCTTCGGCCCGCCAGTGACAAGGATGCGGCCGCTAGGGTTCAGTTGCTGACGCAGGAAAACGCCCAGCTCAAGGCCGAGGTCGGTTCGATGCGCGAGCGCCTTGAGACCGTCGAGCGGATCGTCACCGATGGCGGGTTCCGACTAACTCACGAGATCGAGCGACTGCGCGACGGCAAGGAGAAAATGCAGTGAGCGTTACAACCATGATCGTCGTCATCGTCGCGATCATGTGCGATGGCCGCCATGTGAATGGCGCGTTATCGCGCGCAACAACATGGCGATGCCATGTCACGGCCGCCGGTTGACGATGGCGAGAAGGTCGCGCTGATCGGTCACGAGCGTCGAAATGCAAGAGTTGCGCGAGCGCATGAAGCGTGCTCGAACGGATCGCCACCGATAACAACACCACCGCCGCCCTCGAATCGCGCCGTGTATCGGACGAGATCGAGGCGCTGCGCGACAACCGCACCTCGTAAGCCGCGGGTTCGAGAGGAGGACCTTCGAAACATGAACGCACAGATCGTCTTGGCCGCCACCTCGCTGACCGCCATCGCCATCGTCGCTTTGGCGATGCTGCGAGGCTGGCAGGGTTGGCTCACGCTCAAGGAGCACGAGCTCGAGCAAGGTCCCGCCCGCCGGCACGACACCGGCCGCGAACCGGACACCGGCAACGCGCTGGGCGCCGCGCGGATCGAGCTGTCCGACCTCAAGGAGCGCATCCGCAAGCTCGAGGCGATCGCCAGCGGGGTCGATCTGTGAGCGCGGTCCGCGCCGGTGCTGCACAAGCCGGCATCGGCCTCGGCAGTGCGATCGCGGTGGTGATCAGCTGGAGCCTGCACAAGTCGATCGTGTGGGCCGCGGTGCAGGGCTTCTTCGGCTGGTTCTATGTGATCTACTACGCACTGACCCGGCCCGGCGGCCTGGGGGTCTAGGACCCGCGCGCTTGCTCGGCTAGGGCGCGGGGATGCGCTCGCTTGCCGACATCGCCGAAGAATACGCGTTCCTCGACGCCGACGACCGTTATCGCCAGCTGATCGAGCTCGGCCGCGATCTCGAACCCATGCCCGACGCGCTCAAGACCGACGCGACGCTGGTGCGGGGCTGTTCGGCCAGCGTGTGGGTCTATCCCACCGGAGACACGGACCGGCTCCATTTCCTCGCCGACAGCAATGCAGCGATCACCAAGGGCATCGTCGCGCTGGTCCTTGCCGCGGTGCAGGACAAGCCGGCCGCCGAAGTCGCGGAAATGGATGTGGCCGCAGCGCTCGCGCCGTTCGACCTCAAGAACCAGCTCAGTTCAAACCGCACGCAAGGCGTCCCGAACATGATCGCGCTGGTGCAGGCACACGCCACACGGATCGCGAACGGCTAGCTCGCCGCGTCGCGTACCACCGCAATACCGGCATCTCGCTGGGCCTTCAGTTCCGATTTCAGCCGCGCCGGATCGCGCGCGAACACGAAGCCAAAGCTGACCCCGCCCTCGCGGCCGATGGTGGCGTGGTGCAATTTGTGCGCCTGGACCAGCCGCTTGGCGTAGCCACGCTTGGGCACCCAGCGAAACCACCGCTGGTGAACCAGGCCATCGTGTACCAGCGTGTAGATGACGCCATACAGCAGCACGCCGAGCCCGATCCAGGTGCCCGGCCACCACGCGTCCGCGCCCATTACCAGACCACTGCCAAGCGCAAACATCGCAATGCTCAGCGCCGCACCGAAAAGCGCGAACAGATCGTTGCGTTCGAGAAAGCCGTCGTGCGGCTCGTGGTGATCGCGGTGCCAGCCCCAGCCGAACCCGTGCATCACGTACTTGTGGCTCGCCCACGCGACCAGTTCCATCCCGACCAGGGCGGCAAAGGTGATGACGATGGGAGCGAGCAGCGGCACCGCGCCAACATAGGCGGCGACGCGCGCGAGTGCGATGCTTTCTTGCGCGGAGCCGGGAAACTCATTCTCTCGCCGTTCATATAAGAGGCCATAAATATGAATGTGTCGCCGGAATTCCCGGCAAACAAGGAGCTCTTCCATGAGTACCCGCACCAAGATCCTGATGTCCGCGCTGGTCGCCGGCGCCTCGCTCGCCGCGGCCGTCCCGGCCCAGGCGCAAGGCTACCCGCAAAGTCGCGAGCGCTATCAGCAGCAGGACAATCGCAACGACGACCGCTACGACCAGCGCGACGGTCGCTACGACGACCGTTATAACCAGCAGGGCAATCGCTTCGATGCCCGCGGCCAGGCCAACGCCATCCGCGTCCAGATTGAACAGCTCGAGCAGCGGATCCGGCGCACTGACGGTCGCGATCGGATTTCCGAGCGCGAGGCCGCCGGTCTGCGGCGTGCGGTCTATAACTTGCGCCAACAGTACCGCGACTACAGCCGCAACGGGCTGACCAGGCGTGAAGCGCAGGTTCTGCAAAGCCGCATCCAGCAGATCCGCCAGAGCCTGAGTTACGAGCGCCGCGACAACGACGGTCGCCGCTGGTAATTTTCGCAACGGCGAAGTGACGGGGCGTCCCGCCTGGCGGCGGGGCGCCCTGATCGCGTCAGCTCACGGTATCCGCGCCAACGTCCGCGCAGGGAAAAAAGAACCGCGAGACTTCCTCGCCGATACGCGCAGGGCGCAGCGTTCCGGCATCGACGCAGCACCAACTTGAACGAACCTCGGCCAGCACTTCGCCGCCGCGTTGTATCACGGTGTGATAAAATGCCCGCGCGCCGTGAATCTTCTCGAGCACCGTGCTTGCGATGACATCGTCTTCCAGGAATGCCGGCCGGCGATAAGTAATCTCGTGCTTGAGTGCGACCCACAGCCGTTCGGCCACGGCTTCGGCCGGCGCGAGCTTGTTCCAGTGCGCCAGCACCGCGTCCTGCACCCACCCCAGATAGCGCGCGTTGTTCACGTGTCCCATGAAATCGATGTCGCCCGGAACAATGCGAATCGGGAAGTGGAAGGGAGTTGCTGACATTATTGTAAGTTACCCCGGCTGGGAGGCAAAAGCCATCGCGACATTTCGTTACAAGAATGCGGCAGTTCGCGACCGATCGTATTTCTAGCGTTCATTTTCGCAGTCCTATTTCTGAATGGCGGAACAAGTCCGCACATCGAAAAGGAAACCGAAGATGACCAATACCAACAAGCTCGTCGCCTCGGCCCTTGCCGCTTCGCTGGCATTGGGCATCGCCGTGCCGGCCTCGGCCGCCGTGTTCAATCCGGGCGCTATCCGGCAGCAGATCGCGCAGCTCGACAGCCAGATCGACCGCGCCGAAGCCCGCCGCACGATCTCGCATCGCGAAGCCCAGCAGCTCGATCGACAGGTCGACCGGTTGCAGGATACGTATCGCGCTTACGCCCGCGGCGGGTTTACCCGCTACGAGCTCGCCAACCTCGACAACGGCATCAATCAGGTCAGGCGCCAGCTGACCGTGCAGCGCCGCGATAACAACAACCGGGCCGATGCCGGACGCTATCAGGCGCCGCGTCACCGCTAAACGCGCGGCCCTATCACCGGCAAGATTTCCCATCTTGTCCGCCCGGGGGCGGCAGGCCTAGCCAACCGGCATGGCCAGTCGCCCCCGCACTTTGTACGAAAAGATCTGGGACGCTCACATCGTCGAGACGCGCGATGACGGTACCGCCCTGATCTACATCGACCGCCATCTGGTGCACGAAGTGACCAGCCCGCAGGCGTTCGAATCCCTGCGCGCCGCAGGACGCGCGGTTCGCCGCCCCGATCTGACCCTGGCGGTTCCCGATCACAACCTGCCCACGACCGCGCGGCTCGAACTCGAGTGGCGGGCGAATGCCGATCGCCGACCCGGAAAGCGCCGCGCAACTGGCCGCGCTCGAACGCAATGCGCCCGAGTTCGGCATTGCATACATCGGCGCGACCGACGCGGCGCAGGGCATCGTCCACGTCGTCGGTCCCGAACAGGGCTTCTCGCTGCCCGGTACGACGATCGTCTGTGGTGACAGCCACACCTCTTCGCACGGCGGAATCGGCGCGCTCGCGTTCGGCATCGGCACCAGCGAAGTCGAACACGTGCTCGCAACCCAGACGCTTCTGCTGCGCAAGTCGATGACGATGGAGGTCCGCGTCGAGGGCGCGCTGGGCCCCGGCGTGACCGCCAAGGACCTCGTGCTCCATATCATCGGAGTAATCGGCACCGCGGGAGGTACCGGCCATGTGATCGAATATCGCGGTCCGGTGTTCGAAACGATGAGCGTCGAGGGTCGGCTGACGGTGTGTAACATGAGCATCGAGGCGGGCGCGCGCGCGGGCCTGATCGCACCCGATCAGGTAGTGTTCGATTATCTCGAAGGCCGGCCTCTTGCGCCGGCGGGCGAGGACTGGACCCGCGCGGTAGCCTGGTGGCGCACCCTGCACAGCGACGCGCACGCGACGTTCGACAAATCGGTGGTGATCGATGCCGCGCTGGTCGAGCCGACCGTGACCTGGGGCACAAGCCCCGAAGACGTCTCGCCGATCGGTGGCCGCGTTCCCCTCCTCGACACCTTCGCCGACCCCGCCAAGAGAGAGGCCGCCCGCAAGAGTCTCGCCTACATGGGCCTCGAGCCCGGCCAGAAGCTGGCCGAAATTGCGATCGAGAACGTGTTCATCGGCAGTTGCACCAACAGCCGGATCGAGGACTTGCGCGCCGCTGCCGAGGTATTGCGCGGTCGTCACAAGGCTGACGGCGTCAAATGGGCGATCGTCGTGCCCGGCTCGGGCCTGGTAAAGGCGCAGGCCGAGGCCGAAGGACTCGACAAGGTGTTTACCGATGCCGGACTTGAATGGCGCGAGCCGGGATGCTCTGCGTGCCTTGCCATGAACCCGGACAAGGTCCCCGCCGGCGAACGCTGCGCCTCGACCAGCAACCGCAACTTCGTTGGCCGCCAGGGTCCGGGCGCACGAACGCACCTGCTTTCCCCCGCGATGGCCGCGGCCGCCGCGGTAACCGGGCGCCTGACCGACGTGCGCGAGCTGGTCGCATGAAGGGCAGGTGTGCCTGTGGAGCCGTGACGATCACCCTCGCCCGCAAACCGGACTACATCAACTTCTGCAACTGCGGGCTGTGCCGCCGGACCGGCGGTGGATGGGGATATTTCGGTGCGGGCGAAGTGTCGGTGGAAGGTGCGCTCGGCGAATTCCAGCGGCCGGACATCGACGAAGTCTGCCTGGTCAACCAATTCTGTCCGGGCTGCGGATCGGTGGTGCGCTGGGTACCGCTGCCGGCGTTCGACGAAGGGCGCGTGGGGATCAATATGCGCCTGTTCGATCCGGACGAGCTGGCAGGGATCGAAACGCGATTTCCCGACGGAATCAGCTGGGTCGGCGTGCGTCACGCTCCGCTGCCGTACGCTGAGGGTACGGTGTTCTGATCCGCAAGTCGGCTTTCGCTCCGCTCGCGGCGCCCGACGCGCGGTTGCTGATCCTTGGCAGTCTGCCGGGCGAGGTCTCGCTCGCGAAACAGCGCTATTATGCTCACCCGCAAAACCAGTTCTGGCGGCTGACAGGCGCGGCACTTGGCCGTGATCTGGCCGCGCTCGATTACCCATCCCGGCTCGACGCGCTGCGGCTGGCAGGCATCGCACTGTGGGACACCGTCGCCTCGGCGAGCCGCACTGGCAGCCTCGATTCCGCTATTCGCGATGCCGAACATGCCCCGCTTGCCAAACTGGTCGCCACGCTGCCCGATCTCCGCGCGGTCGCGTTCAACGGCCGCAAGAGCGCGGCGATCGGCCGTCCGCAACTGTGCGACAGCGGTCTTTCGCTGATTGACCTGCCGTCTTCGTCCCCAGCTTACGCCGCGATGCCCCTGGCGGACAAAGAGCGGCTTTGGGCCCGCCTAGCCGATTTCCTTGACTGACCCCTTGCGCGCGTCCCGGCAGGTCCGCATGGTCAGGCCATGACCAGCAAGATTACCGGCCCATTGTCCAAGACCGCTATCGCCGCAGGCGCGGCGATCGGGTCTGCCGCCATCGCCGCCGCACTGCTCTACGCCAACAAGCGCAAGGACCGGAAATCTCCGGACCAGCTTCCCGCAATTCCTTCCGGCGAACCACCCGAGACGGATTGATGGACGCCGTGCGCGAAGTGGAAGGCCGGGCGATCCCGTTCGGCGTCGCGAACGTCGATACCGACGTGATCATTCCCGCGCACTGGCTCAAGACGATTACCCGCGAAGGCCTGGGGCGCGGAGCGTTCGAGACCGTTCGCGCCGAGCCGGGCAACCTGTTCGACGATCCCGAATTCGCCGATGCGACGATCCTTATCGCGGGCGACAATTTCGGCTGCGGGTCGAGCCGCGAGCACGCCGCCTGGGCGCTGCGGGACCTGGGCCTGCGCGCGGTGATCGCACCGAGTTTCTCCGATATCTTCGCTGGCAACGCGTTCAAGAACGGCATCCTGACGGTGGTTCTGCCGCAAGCGCAGGTCGATCGCTTGCTGGAGGTGGCTCGCACCGATCCGATTGCCATCGATCTCGAACGGCAGATCGTGACCACACCGTTCCAGGATCGTTTCGCGTTCGCGATCGATCCGTTTCGCAAGGCGTGCCTGTTGGAAGGGCTGGACGAGATCGGCCTCACCCTCGCCCGCGATCCCTCGATTTCGGCGTACGAGGCGCGGCAGGCGCGCGACATGCCGTGGCTGGCCCACGGAACCGATCAAGCAGCATGAAGGCCCCCATCGCATGAAAGCTCTCCGCACCCACGCCGTCGGCGGACCCGAAACTTTGACCCTCGACGATATCGACGATCCGGTCGCTGGGCCGGGCCAGGTGCTGGTCGCGGTCAAGGCTTGCGCGATCAACTTTCCCGACACGTTGATGATCCGCGACTTGTACCAGTTCAAGCCTGAACGGCCCTATGCACCCGGCGGCGAGATCGCCGGCGTGGTCGAGGCGATTGGAGATGGCGTCGATCAGTTCAAGGTCGGCGACCGGGTATTCGGCGGAATCGGCAACGGCGGCCTGGTCGAAAAGGTGCTGGTCGATGCCAGGCGCCTGTTCCCGGTCCCCGATGGGGTGGCGTTCGAGAAGGCCGCTTCGCTGATGATGACCTATGGCACCACCATCCACGGTCTGAAGGACCGCGCGCATATCAAGCCCGGTGACGTCATGCTGGTGCTCGGCGCGGCGGGCGGCGTGGGCCTGTCGGCGGTGGAACTCGGCAAGGCGTACGGGGCCAAGGTGATCGCCGCAGTCTCGAGCGAGGCGAAAGGCGACGTCGCACGCAAGGCGGGTGCCGACGACGTGGTGATCTACCCGCGTGACACAATGGACAAGGACGCCTCGAAGGATCTCGCCAACCGGTTCAAGGCCGCTTGCGGCCCAGACGGCGCGAACATCGTCTACGACATCGTCGGGGGCCAGTATTCCGAGCCCGCGCTGCGCGCGATCGCGTGGGAGGGCAAGTTCCTGGTGGTCGGCTTCCCGGCTGGCATTCCCAAAATGCCGCTTAACCTGACGCTGCTGAAAAGCTGCGACATCTGCGGGGTATTCTGGGGCGCCTTTACCGCGCGCGAGCCGGCCAAGTTCCGCGCACAGGCCGACGAGTTGTTCGAACTGCTCAGGGCCGGCAAGATCGATCCGCTGATCTCCGAGACCTTTCCGCTCGAGCGCGGCGGGGAAGCAATCGCCAGGCTCGAAAATCGCGAGGCGGTCGGCAAGCTCGTCGTCACGATGGACTAGCGCCGGCCCGCGCCGTATGGCCCAGGCGACCGGTACGCCGACAGTTCAACGAGAGGACGACATGACCGATTTCAGGGACCGCGAGCGTGGCGAGGAACGCAAGTTCGCGATGGACGAGGAAACCGCATTCCGGGTCGCCGCGCGCCGCAACCGCCTGCTGGGTCGCTGGGCGGCGGAAAAGATGGGCCTGACCCCCGAAGAGACCGACGCCTATGCCAAGGCGGTGATCCAGGCCGATTTCGAGGAAGCGGGCGACGAGGATGTGATCCGCAAGGTGCTAGGCGATCTGACCGGCGCCGGCTGCGAAGTGGACGAGGCCGAAGTGCGCGCTGCTCTCGATGAAAAGGCGGTCGAAGCCCGCCGCCAGCTGATGAGCGAAAGCTAGACCCGATGGCGATGGCCGCGGCCGAGATCGAGGCGCTGATCCGCGCCGCATTACCCGATGCGACCGTCGAGATCCGCGATCTGGCGGGCGACGGCGACCATTATGCCGCGCACGTCGTCTCGGGCACCTTTGCCGGAATGACACGCATCGCGCAGCACAAGCTGGTCTACAGCGCGCTGGGTGGACGGATGGGGGGCGCACTCCACGCCTTGCAACTGACTACCGCCGTTCCCAACTGATACGCCCAGATTCAAACAGAGGGTTCGGCCCATGTCCGACGTCAACCAGCGCATCAGCGACATCGTCCAGTCCAACGACGTGGTACTGTTCATGAAAGGCACGCCGCTGTTTCCGCAGTGCGGCTTTTCCAGCCGCGCGATCGCGATTCTCGATCATTGCGGCGTGCAGTACGAAACGGTCGACGTGCTGCAGGACATGGAAATCCGCCAGGGCATCAAGGGCTTCAGCGACTGGCCGACCATCCCCCAGCTCTATGTCGGCGGGGAATTCCTCGGCGGCAGCGACATCATGATGGAAATGTACGAGGCGGGCGAACTGCAGCAACTGCTGAGCGAACGGGGCGTCACCCCAGCCAGCTGACCGCCGCGGTCCCGCCCAACGTAAAAACCCGTCCGGCTGGGTAGGCCGGACGGGTTTTCTTTTGGGGTTCAGGGTACTTGGGTCGGGGGAGGCGGAGCCGGGAGACGAAGGGCTCCACCTCGTTGTGCTAGACTGTTGGGTATCGGTTATCTTGCACGGTCCGTGCCAAACCGGCTTCGCGACGCGTTTCCAGGCACATCGATGGTTAACGTCACGGCAGCCTCGGCGCCGGTTGTAAACTTTCCCGACATTTCGCCCGCGATAATCGGTCTTGGCAAGCAACCGGTCGAGCGCCAAGGTCGGAGCCATGGAAACTGGCCATCCAACCGTCTCGATTCCCGCCGCCACGGTGGTCGTCTTCCGCCACTCTCCCGACGGAGGGGCGCCGCAAATCCTGATGATCACCCGTCACCAGTCGATGGCGTTCGCAGGCGGCATGGCGGTGTTCCCCGGCGGACGCCTGGACGAGGCGGACTATGCCCTGGCAGCGTCCTTGCAAAACGATCTCGATGCCGACGAGGCCGCGCATCGTATCGCGGCGGTGCGCGAGACGCTCGAGGAGACCGGGCTCGTGATCGGGATCTCGCCATCGCCCTCTGCCGATCAAGCGGCTAGCGCTCGCAAATTGCTCCTCGAGGGAGGCGCGCTCGCTCCGGTGCTCGATGCGATGGGGTGGACGCTCGATCTCGACGCGGTAGTCCCGTTCGCCCGCTGGCATCCCAAGAACGAGCGCCTGACGCGGATATTCGATACCCGCTTCTACATTGCCAACCTTGGAACGGGAGCGGTCGAACTGGAGATCGACGCGACCGAGAACACCCACTTGTTCTGGATCGGCGCAGCCGAAGCGCTCGACGCCGCCGCGCGCGGAGAGCTTTCGGTCATTTTCCCCACCCGCAGAAACCTCGAACGGCTGGCCGGGTTTGCCTCGTTCGACGAAGCGCGCGCGCAGGCCGAGGCGATCCCCGTCCGCACGATTACACCCTGGATGGAAGAACGCGAAGGCGAGCGCTGGCTGATGATCCCGGACGATGCGGGGTATCCAGTCGCGGGCGAGCCGCTGGCGTCGGTCGCCCGCGGCTGATTGGCGCGCCCGGCAGGACTCGAACCTGCAACAACCCACTTAGAAGGCGGGGACTCTATCCAGTTGAGCTACGGGCGCGCGCAGGAGAGCGCATAGCGCGCTTTTCGCGCGCCTCAAATCGCGATAACCCGCGATCATGCCCGATCAGGTCACCCGCATCGAAGGCCAGGCCGCAGCGCCGCGCCATTTCCGCTACTATGACCTGATCATGGCGGCGTTCGTCGCCATCCTGTTGCTGTCGAACATCATCGGCGCCGCCAAGCCGAGCTATATCACGCTGCCCGGCGGGACCGAGTGGTCGTTCGGCGCCGGGGTACTCTTCTTTCCGATCAGCTACATCATCGGCGACGTGCTGACCGAGGTCTATGGCTACGCCCGCGCGCGGCGGGTGATCTGGACCGGGTTCGCCGCGCTCGCCTTCATGGCGTTCATGGCGTTCGTTGTGGTCTCGCTCCCGCCCGCGAAGGGCTGGCCCGGACAACCGGCCTACGAATTCGTGTTCGGCAATTCTTGGCGCATCGTCGCGGCGTCGATGATCGCGTTCTGGGTCGGTGAATTTGCCAACAGTTTCGTGCTCGCTCGAATGAAAGTGCTCACGCGCGGCAAGCACCTGTGGTCCCGCACGATCGGATCGACGGTGGTCGGCCAGGGCCTCGACAGCGTGATCTTCTATCCCTTGGCATTTTACGGCCTCGCCGGCTGGCCACCCGAACAGCTGGTGCAAGTCGTCCTGTCGCAATGGGCGATCAAGACCGCGTGGGAGGCGGTTCTCACCCCGTTGACTTATCTCGTGGTCGGCGCGCTCAAGCGGCGCGAGGGGGTCGAGGTGTTCGACGAAGACACCGATTTCTCGCCGTTCGGGCGGTCCGCTTAAGGCAAAGGAAAAGGGCCGAACCTAGCGGTCCGGCCCCTCCTCCCATCGAGCAATTGCGCGGCTAGAAGCTAATTCCCGCCGCGATGCCGTATCTGCGTGGATCAAGCGTGAAGATATTCGAATACAAGCCCGATGATGCATCGGTGACGTAGAGACCGGTCACCGAATTGGCATCAAAGATGTTCTGCACGAACCCGCGCACGAACCACTTGTCGTCTGGCCCATTGAACTGGATTTGCGCATTTGCCTGAACGAACGGCTCGATACGATTGACGCTGCCGTTGAAGATATTGCCGTACTGCGTGCCAGTCATCGAAACGTCGAAGCGCGGCACCAGCGTCATTCCATTGGCGAACTCGTACGTATACTGGGCGCCAAGCGAAGCCTTGAATTCAGGCGCCTGTGGCAGCGTGTTGCCCTTCAGGTTCACTTCGACACCAGGGCTGAGCACATTGACCGGCCCGAAGCTGTTGAGCGTTGGTTGGAGCGCCACCAGCGCCGGGTTTATCGCACCGATGTTGCCCGTGGCAGCTGCCGACAACACGGAGCAGATGCCAAACGCCCCCGTCGACGCGATCCCGCCGTTGGCGGGAAATGCGACTGGACCGCGCAATTTGTACGAAGCGAGTGCGACCGTATTGATGGTCGTAACGAACGAGCGTGCTCCCGCGCCGGTTACAGCACAGTGTGCCCCGTTGGTGATGTCCTTGATGATCACGGCGTTGGGGTCACCGCCGCCCGGATCGCGAGGATTGGAGAAGAACTGGTCACCGGCAACTTCGGCCTTCAGGTAACTGAGGCCCATGTTGATGAGCCAGTTGTCCGAGGGACGAATCACAGTTTCCAGCTCAAGCCCCCAGATATTGGCGTCGATCGTATCGTTGACCGATGTCCGCGCGATGATGCGGCTCAACTGGAGGCTGGAGTACTTGTAGTAGAACGCCGTTAGGTTAGCCTGCAACGCCCCGTTGAGGAACGTGTTCTTGGTGCCGATCTCGAACGCGTCGATCTTTTCGGAATCGAAGCTGTCCGGCACCGCGAAGATCGGCTGCAGCGGCGGGTTGATACCACCCGACTTGTAGCCGCGCGAATACGACGCATAGACCAGGTTTTGCGGGGTGATCTGGTAATCGAGCACCGCGCGTCCGGTGATCGCATTGAATCCGACATTGCGCACTTGGTACGGCTGAACGCCGGTAGTCCCCGGGTCGGCGTCGAACGAGCCGACGTACGGCGAAGAGAACGGGTCACCATTGTTCGAAAACGGATTGAGGAAGCTTGCCAGCGTCGAGCGGGCCTGCAGGGATTTCTTGTCATCGTTATAGCGAAGGCCACCAGTGAGCTTCAACTTGTCGGAGATGTCGAAATAGACTTCGCCAAACAGGCCGTAACTCTTCAGCTTGAAATCGTCGGTGTTGTTCCGAAAGAACGACGTCGCAAGATAAGATGGCGGCCGACCGCTCCCGAGCGCGGTGAACGTGCCGAGGACACCGACGACGTAGTCGATCGCGAACGCGTTAACGAAGTAGCTGTTCTCGGTCAGGTGGGACTGCGCGTAGATTCCGCCGATCAGGAAATTCAGCGGACCGTCGAAATCGGAACTCAGGATCGCTTCGCCCGACCATGACGACGAGTCCGAATTCGACCTGTCGAAGGCCAGCGGCACGTCTGAACAGATCGACTGACCCTCGAATGCACCCAGGTTGTCCAGGCGCGTGTCTGACGTACAAAGCTGCCCATTCGGCCCATTCGGGATGATCGCCTGCGCGATCGGTGAGAAATACGATGCCGGCAGTCCGGGAACGCCCCCGGCGGCCGCAGCAGCAAGTGTGCCCAACGCGGTCTGGAAAGCGACCCCATTACGGTTGGCAACACCCAGGTTGTAATCCTGCCGCGAATCGATCTTGGTTTGCTGGTAGATGCCCGTCAGCGACAGGTTCATCGCTCCAAAACCCTGATCGAGATGCGCCTGCACTTGCAGTTCGTCGCCAAAGTATTCGGGATCGAACGGCGTGGACACCGTGCGCACGTCCTTGGGTTCGACAACGCCTGCGAACCCGTCTGGACCATAAAGGCTGTTCAGCCCGAATACCGACGGAATTCCCTGACCTCCAAGAAATTCCTGTGATCCCAGGGTGCCGGTAAACGAGGAGTTGGTATTGGTTTTCTCAAAGCCGCGCGTGGCGTTGAGGCAGCCTAGTACGCCAACCGGATCGCGTTGGCATAGCTGCTTCTGGATACGGAGCCGATCGTCGCGTTCGTGGAAGTAGAATCCCATCAGGTCCAGCGTGGTGTCGGGGCCCGGCTCCCACCGCAACGAACCACGGACTGCGTACATGTCGCGTCCATCGATCCGGCTGCCGTCATAGAGATTTTTTGTGTAGCCGCCACGGTTGAGGTAAAATCCGGCTACTCGCACGCCCATCGTCTCTCCGATGGGCAAGTTGATCATTCCCTTGGCCTTGATGCTGTCGTAGTTGCCATACTCGCCCTCGGCCTTGACATGGAAACCCGACAGGTCGGGCTTGGCGGTGATCACGTTGACCACGCCTGCGGTAGCGTTGCGGCCGAACAAGGTTCCCTGTGGCCCGCGAAGAACCTCGACGCGTTCGAGATCGAAATACTCGGTCTCGAACAGGCGCGTGCCGAACAACGGCGAACCGTTGGTGTGGATAGCTGTCGCGCTGTCGCACGCTACGCCAACGCAAAGATCGCCGATGCCGCGAATGGTGAAGCTGGCTCCGGTGAAGTTGCCCTTGGTGAAGGATACGTTCGGGAGAGTGAGCTGAAGGTCCGACGCATTGTCAATCTGCTGCGCCTCGAGCGCTTCGGCAGTAAACGCGCTGACCGCGATCGGAACCGCTTGTAGCGACTCCGCGCGCCGCTGCGCGGTGACCACGATAACTGTGTCGTTGTCGGCTCGGGCATCGGTGGTGTCGGGAGTCGTATCTTGCGCGTACGCGGGAAATGCCATCACCGACATGCAAATGCCGGTTAGCAGGGCAGACTTAACCCTCATCGGTCCTCTCCTCGATCGGGCTGTCTGTGTCGCAGCCTCTATCGAGGAACAAGCTAATGCAATTTCCGGTATGCTGGCAATAGTCAGCTTCGCAAGCTGTGAACGGGCGCAACCACGAAACATTCTTGCGAAGTCGCCCGCTTGGGAAACGTGCCGGATTACCCTACGGAAAGCGCGGACTTGGCTGCAGGTTGCAGCTTTGTCACACCGCCGGGCCAATCGCCCGAACGGTCAGACCAGCGAAGCGCTTTCGGCAATGGCGGTGATTCCGCGCTTGCCCTCGCCGTCGCGGCCGAGCTGGACGATCACGTCGATCACGCTGGCGGCGTATTCGATCGTGTCGCTGCGGGTCAGCCCGATCCCGGTCTGCATGACCATCAGCGCCAGCTGGTCGAGCGCGCCGCGCAGGCTGTTGGCGTGAATGGTCGAGAAGCTGCCCGGATGCCCGGTGTTGATCGCGCGCAGGAAGCTCACGCTTTCCGCGCCGCGCAGTTCGCCCAGCACGATACGGTCGGGGCGAAGTCGCAGCGCGGCCTGGAGCAGTTCGTTGGCGGTGACCTTGGCTTCGCCCAGTTCGCCCTTGACCGCGACCAGCCCCACCCCGTTTTCGCCCGGAAGCTTCAGTTCGGGCGTATCCTCGACCAGGATCACGCGTTCCTGACGGGGAATTTCGCCGAGCATGGCGTTGAGGAAGGTGGTCTTGCCCGTGCTGGTCCCGCCCGAGATCAGGATCGTCTTGCGCTGATGGATCGCCGCCCGCAGATAGGCGATAGGCGCGGCCTGGGGATCGGGCATGACCGATCGGGCGCTATTCGACAGCGGCCCGGCGTCATAGGCGTCAAGCGGCAGGTCGAGCCGGCGGTGACGGCGGATCGCCATCACCCAGTGCTTGCGCGCCGCTGGCGGGCCGCAGAACTGCACCCGCGCGCCATCGGGCAATGTCGCGCCCAGCAGCGGGTGCTCGCGGTTGATGCCCTGGTGGCTGACCCGCGCAACCTGCTCGGCAAGCCGCTGGACCAGCCGGTCGTCGATCGCCGGCGCGTCGATCCGCTGCATGCCGGGCTCGGCAGCATCTTCGATCCACACCTCGCCAGGACGGTTGACGATGATCTCGGTGATCGTGTCGCGCGCCAGCCAGTGCGCGAACGGCGCGAGATAGGCATCGAGATAGACGCTGCGCTCGCCCCCCGATGGATTGGCTGCGCCGCCCGGCTGCAACGGATGAACGTCAGCAGTCATTCCGGGCGCTCGCTAGACAGCGGGCACCTGGCTGAAATCGAGATCGCGCGCGGTGAACACACGGATCGGCTCGCCTTGCCGCACACGCACGGTAGGTGCGATCTGCCCGTCCTGCTGGAGCGCGGTGCTGGCCGCGTTGGCGCCCCCGCCGAGCACGACCGAAGCGCCGCCGGTCGCCAGACCGCCGATCACCGAAAGCAGGATCGACGAACCGAAGCGCTTGAAGAAGTGGCTGTTGACCGATCCGGCAAGGCCGGTGGTGCCATCGAAGCTCACCGCCGGTGACGCCAGGTTGACCGAGGCGCCATCGGGCCGGATCAGCCGGGTCCAGATCACGTATGCGCGCTTCTGCCCGCCCTGCAGGCCGGACTGGTACTGGCCGATCAGGCGGCTCGAACGCGGAACCAGCACGCGGGTGCCGTCGAAGCTGCGCACGTCCTGGCTGACGACCGCGCGGACATAGCCCGGAACGTCGGTATTGATCGCCGTCTCCAGCACCGCCGGGATCAGCGTGCCTTGCGTGACGGTCGTCTGCGGATTGACCATTGCCTTGGCCTGCGCAGTTCCCCCGCCGACTCCGCCTACCCGGCTGGCGAAGTCGCCGGAACTGGCAGTCACGGCGTCGCCTCCGGCACCGGGCGCACCCTCGGCGCCTGGCTGGGCAAGGGCGCCGGCGTCGAACACCACGGTCGGATTGGCGTAAGGATTGGCGGCCGCTGCCGGCGTGGTGCCGGGCATGGCGGCGAACACCGGCTGCGGCGCGGGATCGGAGCGCGGCATCCCCACCGGCTGCGCCGGAGGCGTCTGGGGCACGACCGTAACCGCCTGCGGCGGGATCACTACCGGGGCCTGCACGTCCTGCTGGCCACCGATCCCTTCGGGCTTTTCGGTGCGCGAGGCGTTCATCGACCACAGCGTCACCGCGCCGATCAGGCCGATGATCGCTACCCCGGCGGCCAGGCCGAGGCCATCGGACTTGCCCTTGCGCTGGGTGACCGCGGGAAAGGCGTTGCGGCTGGCGAGATCGATGATCTCGGCGGTCTCGCCGTCGCGCGGGTCGAGATCGTTGGCGATCGTTTCGCCGGACTTGCGTGCCGGCAGGCGCATGGCGAGGCGCATTATCGTTTCTCCACCGAAGACGGGTTGTCGGTTCGCGCGAGCTGTGGCTGCGCCCCCTGGCTGGCGACGCCGACCGGGCCGCTGTTGATCAACGTAGCGTTTGCCTTGCCCGAGCGCAGGACGATCTCGCGCGGCACGCCGTCGACCACGATCACATCGCCGCGAACGGTGAAATTGACCGGGCCTTCGGTGCCGGACGAATCCTTGATCAGGATCGCGGGCACCGGGCTTCCGGCAGGCCAGGCGAGGAACGTTGCGCTGCCATCGTCATACGTCCGAGCCGGCAGCAGCTTGCGGTCCCCCTTGCCGGTCCATGCGAAGTTGAGCGCGGCGGGATCGGTGACGGCTTCGGGCTCCTGTGCGGCGGCAATCTCGTCGGAGTTCGGCAACTGGACCGTCGCCAGCTGCTCCTTGGGTTCGTCGGGATAGGTGAACTTGAGCACGTACAGCGGCTTGGCGCTCGCGCTGGCGACCAGGTCGAACAGGTAAGTGTGACGATCGGTCACCACCGTCATATTGGTACTCGCGCTCGAGGCGAGCGGCTTCACGAACAGCAGGTTGGCCCGCTTGTTGGGTGTCACCTGCCAGGCTTGCGAATCGCCGATCGCGACGTTCTCGATATGCTCGTCGTCGGCGAACTGGATCGTCGCCTGGACCTTGGTCCGGCCATCGATACGCACCACCTTGCCGGCATCGTAGAATTTCTCGACGATCCGGGCGTCGTCGGCCAACGCGGGCGCGGCCAGCGACAGCGCGACCAGGGACAGCGCCGGGATGAGCGCGCGGTTCATTTCACTTTCTCCGACAATCGGGGCGCGGGTGTGCGGAAGCGGCTGCCTATGCCGCGCGCACGCGATCCGCCGGCGGGATTAAGCGGGGTTACCTGAGCGCCCGCTGAAGCGACTTCGCGGGGCACCACGCGCGTATCGCGCCCGCCGCTGATATTCGATACGCCGCCATCGTTGGCGGGCGGCGCAACGGCGAACGATGAAACCGGGATCCGGCGATCGGTGGGGCCCGCACCCGTCGCCGGGGTCGCCGCTGACTGGGCCGCGGGCATCGCAACCACTGGCGCACTGGCCGCGGCGCGGTCGCCGCGATCGAGCTTGTCGGGCACCAATCCGAACACCCGCCAGCCGGACACCATCGTCCCGGTGACCTTGAGCACCATGACCATCAGCGCCAGATGCACCGCGCCGATGACGAAGAACGCCATCGCCGCCTGCGGGTCGATCATCCCGGGCGACTGGGTGAGCGAGGCGAGCACAGGCACCGCCAGCTCCAGCATCACGCTGCCGCCCAGCACCGCGAACAGCGGAACCAGCGCCAGCATCACCAGCCCCTTGAGCCACCCGGTGAACAGCCCGCGCGTGCCGTTGAACAATGCCATCACGACGAACACCGGCCCCACCGCGATCAGCACTGCCAGCGCGATCCGGGCGGTTACCAGCACGCCGACGGTGCCGAGCAGGAACATCATCGCCCCCAGCCACATCATGCCTTCGGGCGAGAAGGCCGAGATGTCCTTGCCCTCGGCCTGCCCCGGGCTGGCTTGCTGCAAGGCCTGGAACACGACGTCGATCTTCTCGCCGAACACCTGGGTCGCCGAACCCTGGCTGCCGGTGATGATGGTGGCGATCTGGTCCGGTCCGCCGACTGCGAGATTCCACACCATCGTGCTGTAGGCGATCCAGCTGGTGACGAATGTCAGCACCAGGCCGATGGTCATCATCCGCGGAGTGACCGACCGCACGCTCAGGCTGGCGCGACCGAGCATCAGGTTGATCGCGAACCAGGCGATCACCAGCGTCAGCAGGATGGTGAGCGACGACACCAGGGCGCCGCCGGGCGCGAACAGCCGGCCGAAGGCGACCGCAGTGGTTTCGCCGGCAACGCAATCGACCGCGCGCAGCGCCGCGGCCACGCCATTGCCGACTTCCTGGGCGGCGGCTTCGCAGGCCGCGCTCATTCCGCGGCCAGGCGGAACGGCGCATCGCCGTCCGCTCCTGCGTCGATCGTGGTGCCGCCCGGCCAGGCGTGGCCGGTCAGTGCCGGGAACCAGTCGGCCGGGTTGTCGCCCACCGCTTCGCGCAGCATGTCGAGCCGGCGCACGGTGCTCTCGCGGCCGGAAAGCACGGCGAGTATCTCGGGCGCGCCGGACAGATCGAGCCGGACGACCACGCTGGCATCGGGTTGGCGGATCAGGAAGGCGCGGCTGTGCGCGGGCAAGCTGCGGATCAGCGCCAGTTCGTGGCTGGTGAGGCCGAACCCGTCGCAATAATCCTCGGCCCGCGCGCGGGCGTTGGGCATGAACAGCATCGTCGCGGTCTGTTCGACCAGCGCGGTGGCGATGCGGCTTTCGAGCGCATCGCGCGCCGACTGGGTGGCAAAGCCGACCAGCGCGTTGCGCTTGCGCAGGGTCTTGAGCCAGTCTCGGATGCGCGCGGCGAACACCGCGTCGTCGAGCGCCTTCCAGCCCTCGTCGATCAGGATCATCGTCGGCTTGCCGTCGAGCCGCTCCTCGATCCGATGGAACAGGTACATCATCGTCGGCGTGCGCAGGCGCGGGTTTTCCAGCAGCGCGGTCATGTCGAAGCCGAGCACGCGCTCGCCCAGGTCGAGCCGGTCTTCGGCATTGTCGAACAGCCAGGCGTTTTCGCCGCCCCCGATCCAGGCGGACAGCCGGTCGGCCAGATCGCCCGGCTGCGGCCTCCGCGCGCCGGACAGCAATTCGCGGAAATGTCGCAGGCGTCGCAGCGTGGAATCGTTGGCGTATGCCGCGTCGACCGCGCCGGCGATGGTCGCCAGTTCCTCGGGCCCGTCGGCCGCCAGCAGCACGCCCAGCCAGTCGCGCAGGAAAGCGCGGTTACCCGGGCTATCTGGCAAGGCGAGCGGATTGAAGCTGGTCGGTTCGCCGCTGGCGATCCGGTCATACCGGCCGCCGATGCCGCGAATGAACAATTCGGCGCCGCGATCCTTGTCGAACAGGATCGTGCGCGGGGAAAACTTCTGCGCCTGCGCGGCGAGGAAGTTCATCACCACCGTCTTGCCCGACCCCGAGGGGCCGATGACGGTGAAATTGCCCAGGTCGCCGTTGTGGAAATTGAAAAAGAACGGCGTGCTGCTGGTGGTCTGGAGCAGCGTCACCGCTTCGCCCCAGTGATTGCCCTCGGCCTGGCCCAGCGCCATGCCGTGCAGGCTGCCGAAGCTGGCCATATTGGCGCTCGAGATCATCGCGCGGCGGGCGATATACGCCTCGTTGCCGGGGAACTGCCCCCAGAACGCCGGTTCGAGGTTGGTATCCTCGCGCACCACGATCGCGCCGGTATCGGCGAGCGCGGCAGCGCAGGCGGCAGTCGCCTCGTCGAGCTGCGGGAGTGTCTTCTCGCGCACCAGCACGGTCAGGTGATGATCGCCGAAGCCGACCGCACCGTTGCCCAGCGCGTCGCGCGCGGCGAGCATATCGACCCGCTCGGCCATGGCCTCCTCGTCGGCCGACTTGAGACGGCGTATCGCCAGGTCCATCCGTTCGCGCGCGGTGGTCCGCTCGGAGGGGGCGTAGCTTTCCGATACGACCATCTCGAACGGCTGGCGCAGCAGCGCGTCGATCAGCCCGGGGCTGGTCGCCTCGGGATAGTCCTTGAGGCTGAGGATCGCGGCAAAATCAGGCTCGCCCGAACCGCGCAGTTCCATCGCGTCCAGCCCGAAACTGGCGCGGCGATAGGGCAGCATCTGGCCGATGTCGGTTTCGTCAGCCGGGCGCCGGACCGGCCGCATCTCGCCATTGTAGAGCGCCGACAGCAATTCGAGGATCTCGTTGTTGGCCGCACCGCTGGAGCCCTGGTAATCGTCGAGCATCGCCGCGCCGTAGGCCTGCAAGCTGGCGACGAGACCAGTGGCCGCCGCCTTCAGCGCGCGCACGTCCTTGGGGTCAGCTTCGGTCTGGCGCTGGTTCTTGCGCGACCACATCTTGGCCGCCTTTTCGGCCAGCCCCGCCTTGCCGCGCGCCGGGCGCCGGATGAGCGTGACGAACTGGTCGTTGACGAACAGCGAGCCGCCCGCCAGCCGTTCCTTCCAGCGGCCATCGATGTGCGCAGCCAGCGGATCGGGGAACGTCGCATCGAGCTCGATCTCGACCCGGCGGCGGATGACGTGGTGATATAGCACGAAGCGCGCGTCGAGCGTCGAACGCAGCATGACCTCGCGGGTGGCCGCGTGGTGGTTGAGCGCTTCGGAATCCTCGGTCTCGAACAGCAGGCCGGGCACCTGCATCGCGGTCATCACCGATCCGTCGCGCAGCAGCACGGTGTTGCCGTCGATCAGCCGCGAATACGGCAGGCGATCGCCGGCCCGCGCCTCGCGGGCGCTCCACGCGGCGGCTCCGATCCACTTGCTCAAGATGCGGATCCCTTCATCAGGCGGCGTAGCTGTTGCAGTTCCAGCGCTTCCAGTTGCGGACGCGCGGGCACTTGCTGACCTTGGTCAGCCACAGATCGAACACCCGCGGCTCGCGCAGGCAGGCGAAATAGCCGATCGCGTGCAGCACGATCGGCACCGGAATGATCCAGAAGCTTTTGAAGATCAGGAACAGTTCCGAAGACACGAACAGCCAGGTGATGATGAAGTAATTGAGCGTGACGCCGGCGAACATCTGCGGCCGGGTCAGCGCGCGATGGACGGGATGGCGGACCAGCTCCACCGGTCAGGCCCCCGCCGCCGCGCCCTGGATGCCGGCCACGATCGAGGCCGCACCGAACAGGATGAAGACGCCGATGATCACGGTCGCGCCGAAACGCCAGTTGAGCCGGCCGGTCAGCATCATGAAACCCACCGCGGCAACCGCCATCACCGCAACCGCGGTTGCGACGTTGCCCAGCAGCGTGCCTTGCAGCCAGCCGAGCGCGGCGACGATCGGGCCCGAACCCTGCGGATCGGCGCCTTGCGCGAATGCTGCCGTCGGTGAGACGAAGGCTGCCAGAGTGCCGACTGCTGTTCGGGCCAGTGTTCTGGCCGGTGTTCTGGGGCGAATGAAGCGCTTCATTGACTAGTTCTTGTCCCTCGAATGGTCGGCCAGGCGGCCCATGATCGATGATACGTAAGTCTGGGTCTCGCGGATGCGCGGAATGCCGTTTGCAGCGATTACCCGGCCGGGGCCGGCGTTGTAAGCCGCCAGCGCGCGCTCGATATCGCCGTCGAACCGGTCGAGCTGTTCGCGCAGGTAACGCGCCCCGCCTTCGAGATTGGCGAACGGGTCAGCCGGGTTCACCCCGAGATAGCGCGCGGTAGCGGGCATGAGCTGCGCCAGCCCCTGCGCTCCGACCGGCGAGCGGGCGCCTGCATTCCAACGGCTTTCCTGCCACACCAGCGCTTCGATGAGGGTGGGCGACAAATCGAACCGGCGCGCAAGTTCGCTGACCTTGGCAGCGTAGACCGCCGGCACGATACCGGCCTGCCGAGCGGCATCGGCGACCGCTTGCGGCGGTACCGTGAAATCGGCCGACAGTTCGACCACATCGCTCAAAGCGGCGGCATCAGCGGGTTGGGACACGGCCAGTGCGCCGGAAATCCAGTGCGAACCGTCAGCGCCGATCTCCAGCACATCGGCCTGCGCGGGCACAGCGCTGCAAAGCAGCACAGCAAATCCGAGACCGAGCGACCGGCCGAGAATCATTTCTCATCCCTCCGAAAGAGCAACCCATTTAGCCTAATCACTCTTTCCGTGACAGTCTTGTGAACGAAAATCAGAAAATCATCGGCAATTCATCAGCTTTTCGCGTCGACCCCAGGTTTCTCACCGGCGGCACCCGAGGCCAACTGGCGGGCATAGAACCAGCCGATACCGATCAGGCTGAACCCCAACGCCATGAAGGAAGCAATGCGCGCGAGCCCCTGCAGGCCTGCAGCGTCGACCAGGAACACCTTGAGCACCGCGATGACCATCAGCACGAGGCTGCCCAGGCGCCAGCTTCGCTCGCCAGAAGCGGTCGGGGTTTGGCGCGCGCCCCATAAGTAGAAAGCCGATCGCCAGCACGATCCCGATCAGCGAGCGCATGAGGTCCTCCCCTTGCCCGACCGGCGTCGCGTCGAGCAGTGACCCGGCATGAGCCTGGCGCAGCTCGCTCAGTGCGAAGACCGCGATGATCGCCATCGTCGCGGCATCGAGCGCCCAGCGGATCACCGGACGGCTACCTGCGAGCCACCGCCGCAGGGCCAGGACGGCGGCAAGCCCGATTGCGTAAGCCGGCGCCAGCAAATTGCCGACCGGCACCCCGCCCACCGCCTGTGCGCTCCACAACGGATTGTGCAGCGCCAGCGAGAACCACGCGAAATGTGCGAGCGACGCTGTAGACAGACCGATGGCGACCTTGTGCCAGCCGCGCGTCCACGCCAGCCCGGCTGCAGCAAGCAGGATCGATTGCCAGACTGCGCGCTCGATCACCCCGGTGGCGATGAAATCATCGCTCGCGAGCGATGCAAAAGCGTGCCGGTAGACGATATGAGCTGCAATTGCTGCCAGCGTGATCGCCGCTACCCGAACCAGGCGGCGCGGCGAAGTCGCGACGCCAGAGAGCCCGCTCGAGGCGGCAGCCCCTACCACGGTCGGCAACACGAACAGCAAGACTTCGCGAAAGACCGGCAGGTCAGCCGTCCGCATCGGCGTGCCGACCAGGGCCAGCGCTCCGGCGTCGAGCCAGGCGAACAGCGGCGCAATCGCCCACACCGCAGCCAGAACCGCCAGTGTCGCGACCGCGCCGGGCCACCGGCTGGTCCGCCAGGCTAGCGCCATCGCCAGAATCGCGGCGGTCCATGCCAGTGCGTCCCGAGGCAGGACCTGTGCAATCGCGCCAAAGCCCACCAACGCAGCAATCGCCTCAACGGCGACGTGCACTTTGGGCTGTTCTTCGGTCGATCGCGGCGCGAGGGCGATCGCGGCAGCCGGCAGAGCTGCGACAACGAGCAACCCCAGCGCCATCAACGGCTCCGGACGATCGGGCAACAGCGTCCCGAAATGCCATAGCGCGGCAAATGCGATGCCCAGCGCTACGCCGCCAACTTGCGCAACGTCGATCGTCCGGCCGTGCCCGCGCATCAGTTGTGCAAGCGGCACCCCGGCGAAAATCGCCGCCAGCGCAGCGCAGACGATCGCGAAACTGCTCGGCGCCGGACCGGGCCAGACGAACAACAATGCCACGCCGACCGTCGCGGCAACCGCATTGCCTTCGCGCATCGCGGGCTGGCGCCAGCCGAACCACGCGAGCGCGGTACCGAGCAGTAGATACAGCGACCATTCGAGTGCGCCGAAGCCGCCCTGCTGCACCAGCACCGCAAGCTGCAGAGCGGCCAGTATCGCCGCGCCGACCCGCACCATCCAGTGCGGCCGCGCCCCGCCGCCCGCCAGCGCCGGAACAATCGCTCCCAGCAGCACCACGTAGACGCCCAGAACCACCACATCGGCGGCCTGCACGCGCGCCCCGCCAATCAGCAAAGCGCCCCATCCGAGCCCGCCCGCCAGCGCCGCAATCCCGAGCCAGCTGCGATCCTGGCGTCTGCCTGTCAGCGCCAGCCCCGCAGTGACCAGCCCGAGGTAAAGCGTCAGCAGCGGCAGGTTGGCTTGCTCGCTTCCTACCAGAGCGGGCGCAGCGAACCCCCCGACCAGCCCGAGCACTGCGCTCGGCAAGCCGAACCGATACGACAGCGCGATCGCCAGTCCCGTGACCGCGGCTAGCCCGAGAAACGCAAAGGTCGACCCGATCAGTCCGTACGCCGTTCCTGCAAGATAGAACGCGGCGTAAAGCGTTGCCAGCCCCGCACCCGCGAGCGCCTGCGCCACGCGAGGATCGGCCACGCGATCGCGCCATCGATAGGCGGTCTCGGCCCCGCCCAGCAGCGCTATCCCGAACAGGCCGGCCAGCACCACGCGCACCGGCGGAGTCAGCAGGCCCGCGTCGATCGACCAGCGGACGAGGAAGAAGCCCGCCACCGCCAGCGTCACCCCGCCGGCCCAGATCGGCAACAGGCGTCCGAACACGTCCTCGAAATCGAAGCTCGGTCGCCAAGCCAGCGACCAGCCACGGATGTTCTTGGAGTATGCCGGTTCGTCCTCCGGCGTGGCGGCCTTCGCGGGCATTGCAACAATGGCAGGTTCGATGGCCACCGCGGACGTCGCGGCAGGACGCCGAAGGGACGCGACCTCGTGCTCGAGCGCGTCGACCCGCCGCCACAGCCACGCGATTGCCACGGCAAGTATGAAGAACACGAAGAGGCTCATCTGCAAGGCAAGCTCCACTGCGGCACGATTTTATTCAAGTGCCGGTGGAACCGAATCCCCGCATCGATCACTCAGGCTCAGAGACATGGTGGATGAACTCACTCAATACCCTTTGACGGGCCGCTTTCTCATGGGCCGGACCAGGCATGCCATGGGTGAGCGTGAAAAGGGTTTGCTCGAAGCGTCGGTCGAGGACGTGGCAGAGTTCGATCGCACGCACCGGATCATCGCGCGGGGCGAACTGGTAAACCGCAGCACGATGCTGATCGAAGGCTATATTCTACGCACGATCCAGGAAAACGACCGCCGGTATGTCGTCGGCATTCAGGTTCCGGGCGATTTCGTCGATCTCCATGCCTATGCGCTGAAACGCCTCGATCACGATATCGTCACCCTCGGGCCGACCAAGGTCGGTTTCATTTCCCACCAGCGCATCGGGCACATCGTCGAAACCGAACCGCATCTGTCGCGGTTATTCTGGTTCTCCACCCTGCTCGATGCGGCGATCCACCGGCAGTGGACCCTCAAGCTGGAACAACTGAAGGCAAGCCGCCGGGTGGCGCACCGGTTGGCGGAAATCTGGCACCGGCTCGAAATGGTCGGTCTGGCCCGGACCAACGGTTTCCGTTCGCCGTTGACCCAGATCGATCTTGCCGACATGTGCGGCACGACGCCGATCCATATGAACCGCGCGCTGTCCGATCTTCGCCGCAATGACGTCGCCGAATTCCGTCGCGGGCTGGTGGTCGTGCGCGACCGCCAGCGGCTCGAAGCCGCCGGCGATTTCGACCCGGCGTACCTCTACGGCGAAGGGCCGCTCAAGATCGACCACGAGCTCGACGGCGACACCTGATCGCGCGCTAACCGTGCGCGCCGAACAGGTTGGCGATCGCCACCGCGATCCGCAGGTTGAGCGCATGCGCCGCGTCGATCCGGTCGATATAGTCGCGGTGGATCGCACCGTAGCCCTGGCCCCCGCCATCGGGATAGTCGCCCGGCTCATCGACGGCGAAATCGCGCGCGTCGGCCCCCTGCACGGGATAGGCTCGCCGCAACTGCGCCAGCGCGTCTTCGATCCGCAGGGTGAAAACCATCTCGAGCACGTCGGCGCGGCTGATGTCGTTGGCGCGCGCGAACGCCGGAATGCCGACGGCCTTGAGGAACATGTGCTGGAGCAGCGCCAGGCGCAGCGCTTGAAGCACGCCGATCTCGCGCCGCACCTGCTCGCGGCCCGCGAAGGCTCCGCTTTCGGGGATCATCTCCAGCAGCTTGTGAAGCTTGAGCGCGTCGACCCGCAAGCGCGAGGCGAGGCGGCGGAACACCCCGTTGCGATCGTCCCTGGTGAGATATTCGGCAAGCGCCGTGCAGGCCGGCGCGAGCTGTTCCTCGACGCCGCGATACGTTCGGCTCGCCCAGTACGCCGAATTGAACAGTTCGCCGTAGGCGGCGACCGTCTTGATGCTGGCGAGCGCATTGGCCGCACGCACCAGGCGCACCATCTGCCGGCCGCGCGGACTGTCCTGCAGCAACGCGGCGACTTCGTCGTAGTTGCCATCGGCCGCGCTGCCAAAGCCGGCGATCAGGTTCACGGGGTAGCCCAGTTGCTGCAGGATCGCGTTGTGCGGGATCGCACGGATCTGGCGCAGCGATAGGTCGCGATCGGCCGCAAGATCCGACTGGCGGCGCGATTTGCGGCTGCCGGTCTCGACCAGCATACCAAGCCCAAACGCGGTGATCGCGCGGGCATACGTCTTGCTCTCGAGATGCTCGCGCTGGTGATCCTTGATCGCACGATAGAAATCGAGGCTGAGGTCGGTCCGCCGGTAGAAAGGATCAGGCGCGGCGGCGGTATCGGCGTCGGCAGTGTGCAGCGCTGCGATCCGGGTCAGGGTCGCCAGCGCGAGCTCGGGCGTGGCGAAGAACAGGTATCCGTCGCCGCCCTGGAAACTCGCCTCCGGCTCGAGCGGGATGCCGGCACGGGCGAATCGCCGACGCGCCCACGGGCTCAGCGGCCATTCGAGCCGGTCGGCAAAGCTCGAGGGGTGCGCGCCGCGACCCATGCTTTCGCCGTGTGTATTGAACACCAGCGCGGCGACGTCAGTCAGGCCATTGGCTTCCATCGCGCTCGCCAGCCGGCCCTGCAACCGTTCGATCGCGAGACTGGCGGCGATCTGGCCGACGAAGCGTCCGGCATCGGAAAAGCCGGTCTGGATCGCCACTCGCCCGCGTCTGCGGGCATAGTCCTGGTACGCCGGCTCGGCGAGCAGCGCATCGACCAGCCGGCCGCCGTGCTCAAGCGCGGTCTCGGTCTCAAGCAACGGCGAAACGTCGACTTTGTCCTCGATCCCGAACAGGCGCGCGAAGTACAGTGCGGCCAGCACCGTCGCGGGCTGCTCGCATTCGGCGATCAACATCCGGATCGGCGCGTCGGCGTCGACGTGGTGGAGTATCTGCGCCATCGCCAGGAATTGGCGGATCGCGGTCGAGCTCTCGATCGCCAGCGCGGCGAAGTTCGATCGCAGCGGGGTGGCCCCCGCAAGCAACTCTCGCAGGGTGACGATCGCACCTCGGCTGGCGAGGTCGATCGCGTGGTCATCCGGCAGCCGGCGGCGGATCGCGTTGTGGAGCTGGCTGGCGTTGACCCGGAAATGGATCCACCCCATGCCCAGGCCATCGGCCCGCATCGCCGCGGCCAGCGTTCGCAGTGCAATCGCCGGTTCGCTCCGGCCATCGTCATCAGCGGCAGCGGCGTCGCGTTCGAGGCGCTCGATCAGCGGGGCAAGGCTCAGCAGCTTGTCGGGATGATCGGCGGTCAGTCGATTGGCCGCGGCTGACAGTCGCGCCGGATCATCGAGATCACCCGCGAAATCTCCCGCACGCTCATCCGCATGACGCGCTGCGCGGTGCAAGGCATCGACCATCGGATGACCATCGTCGATCCGCGCCAGCGAAGCGGCGTAGCGCCTCAATCGCTCGGCCTTTTCGGCCAGCCGGAAACCGATCGAAGTATGCCAGCCGATGTCTGTTCGCCCGTCCATGTCGTAGCCGACCCAAGTGGCAAACCGGAACGGCAGCGCCTCCAGCTCGCGCCAGCGGCCAGGCCAGTGCTTCCGCGCCCGCGCCAGCACCGCGCCGACGATCCGGTCCCGCGCGTCTTGTGCGTGCGCCAGTGCCCGCATGGCCTGATCGTGTTCGTAGTCCAGCGTGACCGCCGGGCGCTCCCCCGGGACAGCGCAGACCGCAGTGTCGACGCCCTCCGGCCCGCTCGCAGCTTGCGCCACCGCGTCCGACTGTGGGGGACCCAACAGGAATGTCGGATGCCCGGTAAAAACCGCGTGGAGATGCGGCCGCGACCAGCGCGCGGCAAAGGCGTCGAAGACGTCGTTTTGTACTACCAGCGCATCAAGCGTGGCGGGCGCACCCGCCGGATCGACCAGGCAGCGCAGCCGCTCGGCGCGGCTCATCAGCGCGGTGCACTCGAGTTCGGCGACCATTGCCTCGATCCCGGCGAGCGAAAGCTCGCCGCTCTCGATCGCGCGCGAAAGGTCGAGCGATAGCTGGAACACCGGATTGAACAGCGGTGTCTCGGCGGTACGCAGGTGAAGCACCTGGAGCCGTTCGACCAGATCGGCGACTGTCTTCATGGCCGCAGCGCGGCCGCTTCGCGGGCAAGGCCAACAATCTTTGCGCGATCGACCGGCCCCTTGGGCGACACCCAGCTTCCGCCGACGCACAGCACCGGCTCGAACGCGAGCCACTCGGCTGCGTTGTCGAGCCCGATCCCGCCGGTCGGGCAGAAGCGGCACTGGCTGAACGGCGCGGCGAGCGCCTTCAGCGCCGGCAGCCCGCCCGCCGCCATCGCCGGGAAGAACTTGAAGTGCGTCAGGCCAAGGTCAAGCCCGCGCATGATGTCGCCGGCATTGGCGATACCGGGCAGGAAAGGCACACCGCTGGCGATCGCCACGCGGCCGAGCGGATCTGTCAGCCCGGGCGATACGATGAATCGGCTGCCAGCTTCGAGCGCCTGGTCTAACTGATCAGCGTTCGTGACGGTGCCCGCGCCAACGATCGCCCCCGGCACCTCCGCCATCGCACGGATCGCGCCGAGCGCGGCGGGAGTGCGCAGGGTCACCTCAAGCACCGGCAGGCCGCCCGCGACGAGCGCTTCGGCGAGCGGAACCGCGTGGGCGATGTCGTCGACGACGATCACCGGGATCACGGGCGCGGCCCGCATGATCGCCTCGATAGCCGGCGTCCCGCTCACAACATGGCTCCCGCGAGCATCGCCGAGGCGCCGTGCTCGGCCGAATCCGCTCCGCTGCGGAACATTGCAAACAGTTCGCGCCCCGTGCCCAGCTCATTCTCGCTCATCTGCGCCGGCGTGCGGCCCGACAGGTCTGCGCCGGTCGAAAGCGTACCGGTCTCGGCGCACAGCCGGACCATGTCGCCGTCCTGCAAATATGCCAGCGGCCCGTTACCAAGCGCCTCGGGCGTGCAGTGGATGGCGGCGGGAACCTTGCCGCTAGCGCCGCTCATCCGGCCGTCGGTAACCAGTGCGACCCGGTGGCCGCGATCCTGCAACACGCCAAGCGCGGGGGTCAGCTTGTGCAGTTCGGGCATCCCGTTGGCCCGTGGCCCCTGGAAGCGAACCACGACCACGACATCGCGATCGAGTTCGCCGGCGGCGAATGCCTCGGCCACCCCGCGCTGGCTGTCGAACACCCGGCAGGGCGCCTCGATCGTCCAGCGATCCTGGTCGACCGCGCTGGTCTTGAAGCAGGCACGGCCGAGGTTGCCCTCAACCAGCCGCATGCCGCCTTCGGGCGCAAATGGTTGAGCCACCCCCCGCAAGATGGTTTCGTCGCCGCTCGGCCCCGGATCGCGCCACGCGAGTTTCTCGCCATCGAGCCAGGGTTCGAGTGCATAGGCGCCCAGATCGTCGCCGTGGACGCACATGATGTCGCGGTGGATCAGACCGGCGTCGAGCAATTCGCGGACCACGAATCCGAGCCCGCCGGCGGCCTGGAAATGGTTCACGTCGTCGGCGCCGTTGGGATAGACGCGCGCCAGCAATGGAACGACATGGCTCAGCTCGGCCATGTCGTTCCAGTCGATCTGCACGCCGGCGGCGCGGGCGAACGCTGGGATATGGAGTGCGTGGTTGGTGGAACCCCCGGTCGCCAGCAGGCCGACGGTGGCGTTGACCACCGCCTTCTCGTCGACGCACTTTGCCAGCGGGCGAAAGTCGTCGCCGTCCCGCGTGATCGCCGCCAGCCGGTGGACCGATCCGCGGGTCAGCGCCTGGCGCAATGGGGTACCGGGGTTGATGAACGCCGAGCCCGGCAGCGACAGGCCCATCAGGTCGAGCATCATCTGGTTGGAATTGGCGGTGCCATAGAACGTGCACACGCCGGGCGAATGATAGCTCGCCGCTTCGCTCGCCAGCAATTCCGCGCGGGTGGCCTTGCCTTCGGCATAGAGCTGGCGGACGCGCTGCTTTTCCTTGTTCGAGATGCCGGTCGGCATCGCGCCGGCCGACAGGAACATCGTCGGCAGGTAGCCGAACCGCAGCGCGCCGATCAGCAGACCTGGCACGATCTTGTCGCACATGCCCAGCATCGCCACCCCGTCGTACATCGCGTGGCTCAGGCTGACTGCGGTGCTGAGCGCGATGACGTCGCGACTGAAAAGCGACAGCTCCATCCCGTCGGTGCCTTGGGTGACCCCGTCGCACATCGCAGGCGTGGCACCGGCGACCTGGCAGGTTGCGCCCACTTCGCGCGCCCAGACCTTCATCTGCGGCGGATAGGCGCCGAACGGCTGATGCGCCGAAATGGTATCGTTGTAGGCGGTGACGATCCCGATGTTGGGCCCCGCGCGGGCAGCGATCGACGGCTTGTCCTCGCCAGTGGCGGCAAAGCCGTGCGCAAGGTTGGAACATGCCAGCGCCACGTTTCGGTCCGCGTGCGCATCGCCCTCGCGCTCCATCAGGTCGAGATAGCGCCGGCGGCTGTCGGACGATCGTTCGACGATGCGGCGGGTCACACGATGGATCGTGTCGTGAAGATCACTCATGCCACGAAATCCCGTCGCGTTCGGCGAGCGCGATCGCAGCGCTCGGGCCCCAGTTGCCCGCGGCATAACTCTTGGGCTCGAGCCCGCTTTCGGCCCACAGGCTGCGAATCGCGTCAATCCATTCCCATTGCGCCTCCACCTCGTCGCGGCGGACGAACAGTGTCTGGTCGCCCTCGACCAGGTCGAGCAGCAGCCGCTCGTAGGCGATCCGCCTGACCGCGCCCGCGAACGCATCGGGCATCGATATGTCGAGCGGCACCGGACGAAGCCGGAGCCCGTCGCGGTCGAGGCCAGGGACTTTCGCCATCAGCGACAGGTGGACGTTCTCTTCGGGCTGGATGCCGATCACCAGCCGGTTAGGCTGGGTCTTGGCCCCGCGGCCCTCGAAGATCGAGAACGGAACGCAGCGGAACTGGATGACAATCTCGGTCACCCGCTCGGGCAGTCGCTTGCCGGTGCGAAGATAGAACGGCACGCCCTTCCAGCGCCAGTTGTCGACGTGCGCCTTGATCGCGACGAAAGTCTCGGTGACACTGTCCTTGCCCAATTCGTCGTCGTAGCCCGGCACGGCCTGCCCGGTGATCGCGCCTGCGCGATACTGGCCGGTGACGGTCTCGCCCTCGGACACCTTGCGCAAGCTTCGCAGCACCTTGACCTTCTCGTCGCGCACCGCGGTGGCATCGAAGCTGGTCGGCGGCTCCATCGCCACCAGCGCCAACAGCTGGAGCATGTGGTTCTGCACCATGTCGCGCAAAGCGCCACTGTCGTCGTAATAGGCGACGCGGCTCTCCAGCCCGACCGTCTCTGCGACGGTGATCTGGACGTGATCGATGTAGTTGGCGTTCCAGATCGGTTCGAACAGCAGGTTGGCAAAGCGCAGCGCCAGCAGGTTCTGGACCGTCTCCTTGCCGAGGTAATGATCGATCCGGAAGATGCGGTCCTCGCTGAACGCCGCGGCGACCGCATCGTTGATCTCGCAACTGGTCGCAAGACTGGTGCCGAGCGGCTTTTCGAGCCCGATGCGCACGTTCTCACCCGCGAGGCCGGCCGATTTCAGTCCGGCAATGGTCGGTTCGAACAGGCTTGGCGCGGTCGACAGGAAGATCGCCAGGCCCTGTTTTGGAGTACCGACTTTCTTCGCCAGCTGGTCGAAACCCTCGATCGTCGATGCGTCGAGCGCCTGGTACGACAGGCGATTGAGGAAGTCGGCCATTCCACCGCGGCGGTTCGGCGGCAGGTGCTTTTCAAGCGCGGCGCGGGCGAAGTTGCGGAACTCCCCATCGCTCATCTCGGAGCGGGCGGTGCCGACGATCCTCAGGCCCGGCGCCAACAACCCGTCGTGCGCCAGCGCGCATAGCGATGGCAACAGCATGCGTTGTGCAAGGTCGCCGGTCGCGCCGAACAGCAGCAGGCGATCGGCGGTAAAGCGAGTGTCAGTCATGGCCCTCCGGGGAATGCGCCCAGCGGCGCGGAGATCGCGTGAACCTCTAGCAACCCGTTGCGCTCGCGCAAAGGAAGCGCATGTTTATTCAGTCCAAGGAAGGCAGCACGCGCCGGCCAAGCTCGATCGCGCCGCGGATGCCGGCGTCGTCGCCCAGTCCGGGTGACACGATGTAGCGTGCGAGGCCGGGATCGAGTGCCTCGTGCGCGACGAAGCCGGCCAGCCGCGCTTCGGTGAGGCGGCGCAGCGCGAGGATCAGCCCCGGCGCCTTTAGCACCCCGCCGCCGAAGATAAGCCGCCCGGGCATGTGAAGCAGGACCAGACCGGCCGCGAAATCGGCGAGGTAGCCCGCAATCGTCTCGACCTCGATCGGGCCGAGCTTGTCGAGGCTCGCACCCCATCGGGTGGTAATCGCCGGCCCGCTGGCGAGACCTTCAATGCAGTCACCGTGATAGCTGCACACACCGGCAAAGGTGTCGCCGCCCGCGCGCGGCACGCGCAAGTGGCCGCATTCGAGGTGGCCTATGCCCATCACCGGTACGCCGGCGCGCAGCACCCCGGTGCCGATTCCAGTTCCGACCGTGGTGTAGGCAAGGCTCACGACTCCCCGACCGGCGCCGGCGATCCATTCGCCGAGCGCCGCGCCATTGACGTCGGTGTCTATCGCCAGGGGCACGCCGAACCCGGCGAGCGCTTCGACGTACGAGGCACCGCTCCATCCCGCCTTCGTGGTGGTCGTGATCGCTCCCCAATCGGCAGCCGACCGGTCGAGCTGGATCGGCCCGAAGCTGGCGATACCGAACGCGTCGATCGGTCCATGCTCGTTTTGCGCATCGCGAAAGAACGCGGCCATCGCCGGCATCGTGCTCGCGGGTTGCTCGGTCGGGATGCGAGCGTGCGCGCGGATCGCGCCGCGCTCGTCAGCCACGGCGAGGACGAACTTGGTGCCCCCCGCCTCGACCGCACCGATCAGTCGCTCCCGCCCGGCCCCGTTCATTCGCCGATCCCCGTGACCACCACTTCGCGCCGATGACCCCGCGCGCGATGCTCGGCGAGGAAAATGCCCTGCCAGGTGCCCAGCAGCATCCGGTTGCCGGAGAACGGCACCGAAAGCGCACTGCCGGTAAGCATCGCCTTGATGTGCGCAGGCATGTCGTCGGGGCCTTCGTCATCGTGTTCGTAGCCCGCAGCCTCGGGCGCGAGCCGGTCGAACCAGTGCAACAGATCGCGCTGCACCGCCGCGCTGGCGTTCTCGCTGATCAGCAGGCCCGCGCTGGTGTGGCGGCAGAACAGCGTGAGCACGCCTTTGATCAGGCGCGATTGCGCCAGCCACAGGCTCACTTCGCTAGTGATATCGGTCAGGCCTTTACCCGCGGTCTCGAACCGCAGCAGGCCCTGGACGACGGTCATTCCTTGCCCGCGGCCGCCAATGTGCGCCGCGCAGACTTGAGGTGCGGGATGTCGAACATCTTGCCGTCGATACCGACCGTTCCGGCATCGGGTTCGGCGGCAAAAGCATCGACTACCCGGCGTGCGAAGGCCACCTCCTCGGCGCTCGGCGTGAAGCCCTGGTTGATCGGCCCGACTTGCGCGGGGTGGATCGCCAGACGGCCCGAGAAGCCCTCGGCACGCGCCTGCCGGCTCGTCGCGAGCAGGCCGCCCTCGTCCCTGAAATCGGCGTGGAGCGTCTCGATCGCCGGCACCCCGGCGGCGTGGGCGGCCATCAACGTTAGCGAACGGACCAGGCGATAGGTGAACAGCCATTCGCCATCGGGACCGCGATTGCCGGTCGCACCCAGCGCGGCGGCAAGGTCCTCCGCCCCCCAGGTGAGCCCGCGCAGGCGATCAAGGCCGGCGGAGGCATATTCGCCCAGCCGGAACGGCGCGATCGCGGTTTCGGTCGCGACCGGGATGATCCCGATCGATCCCGGCACCAGGCCGTGCGCCAGTTCCATGTGATCGAGCAGGCTGGACACTTTCGCCACGTCGGCGGGACCGTCTGGCTTGGGCTGGACGATCCCGTCGGGCCGCGCGGGCACGATCGCTGCCAGATCGCTTTCGGCCAGGCCGCTGTCGAGCGGATTGATCCGCACCCACAGTTCGGGCGCGCCATCGGCCGCGCGGTCGAACCCGTGCAGGAAATCGGCCACCCGCTCGCGTGCGGCCAGCTTGTTGGCCGGCGCGACCGCGTCTTCCAGGTCGAGGATCACCGCGTCGGCACCGCAAGTGGCGACTTTGGACAGCTTCTTGTCGCTGTCGCCCGGGATGAACAGCAGCGAGCGCAATGGTCTGTCCGGCGCGCGGGTCATGCCGGCTTCCTGCGCTGCAACCCGCTGCGCTTGCAAGTTGCCACCAGCGTGCCGTCCTGGTTGAACGCCCTATGCGCAAACGTGACGATGCCCGCCTCGGGACGTGACTTGCTGTCGCGCAATTCGATCACTTCGGTTTCGATCCGCAGCGTATCGCCGATGAACACCGGTGCCGGAAAGCGCACTTCGTCCCACCCCAGATTGGCGACCGCGGTGCCCAGCGTGGTGTCGCCGACCGATACCCCGACCATCAGCGACAGCGTGAAGCACGAATTGACCAGCACCCGGCCATAATCGCTCGTCTTCATGTATTCGGCATCGAGATGAAGCGCGGCCGGGTTGTGGCTGAGCGTTGTGAACAGCAGGTTGTCGGTCTCGGTCACCGTCCGCCGGATCGGGTGATCGAAGGTCTGCCCCACCATCAATTCGTCGAACCACAACCCCGGCATGCACGTCTCCTTTGCCTGTGGCGACTAGCGCGGGAAGCGTGCGAATGACAGAGGGCGCGAAACCCCCGCCGTGTCCGTGCGTTTCCGGAGCAGCAATGCCAATCGCAATTTCCATCAAGTTCGATTTCTCGCTCGACCAGCCAACCGACCTGATCCTCCAGTTCGAAGCGGCGGCGATTCCCGAACAGACGATCCTCTCGTCGAACACGCAGATAAGCTGCGCCGATTTCGCGCGCGTGCCTGCACACGATGCAATCGGCGAACGCGTGCTTTTCCAGGCAGAGGGGTCGATCGAAGTCGCCTACCAGGCGCTGGTCGATGTCAATCGACTGGCACCCGAACTCGCGCGGCTGGAGCAGTTGTCTCCGCACGACCTGCCCGGCGAGACGCTCGAATACCTGCTCGATTCCCGGTATTGCCCGGCCGACAGGTTCCAGCCGTTCGTCGAGGACGAATTCGGCGGAACCGCTGGCGGCGCCCGCGTGCAGGCGATCAACGACTGGATCGCGCGCCACTTCACCTACGAACCGGGAAGCAGCACCACCAACACCACTGCGCTCGACAGCTTCGTGGAACGCCGCGGCATATGTCGCGACTATGCCCATGTCCTGATCACCTTGGCGCGCGCGTCGACCATTCCCGCCCGATACGTGTCGTGCTTCGCGCCGCGGGTAAGCCCGCAGGATTTTCATGCGGTCGCCGAGGTGTTCCTGGCCGACGAGACGATTCCGGGCGGAGGCGCATGGTACATCGTCGATGCGACCGCGATGGCCTCGCCGGAAGAGACGGTGAAAATCGGCATTGGTCGCGACGCCGCCGACGTCAGCTTCTTGACCAGTTTCGGCCCGTCGCATTTCGGAAACAAGCGGGTCAGCGTCACTCGTTCCGACGTTTAACCTTTGATGCGACGCCGTCCCGCCGGGGGACGTGCAAGGGTGCGGACTGGAACCTACGGGGCGCCTGCCGCATATCGTGGTTATGAATTCGATAATCAGATGGGTCGGCGGGGCGACCGCTGCCGTTTTGCTGGGTTTCACCGGAGCGGCGCTGGCGACCGGGCAGTTTTCGCCTTCCGACGACACAGCGCCCCGCGCAGCGCGGCCGATCGCAACCGATAACGCGGCGCTCGGTGCAGCCCGGCCGGCGGCGCCGCCAGCCACCGCATCCGAAAAGCAGCCATTCACCGTCAAGCGCATCCTGCCGATCGCAGGCGCGATCAAGTACGGCGAATGGCACTGGGACGATGCCGGTGTGCCCGACGGGCCGATCGTGATGACGGTCGATCTCGATGCGCGCGTGCTGTCGGTGTTCAAGGGCGGGTACGAAATCGGCGCCGCCGCCGTGCTGGTCGGGACCGACGAGTATCCCACCCCGCTCGGCACGTTCCCGATCCTGACCAAGCAGCGCCACAACAAAAGCGAGAAGTACGGCAACGCGCCGATGCCGTGGTCGATGTTCCTGACCGCAGACGGGGTTGCCATTCACGGCGGACACGCGGTCGAGAACGGCTATGCCAGCCACGGGTGCATTTCGGGACCGGACGATTTCGTGTCGAAGATCTTCGCCATCGCCAAGCCGGGCGACACCGTCATCATCACCCGCGGCGAGACGATGGCGATGGGCGACCCGATCGTCTGATCCGGCTCAGGTCCGGCGCGGCCCCTCGCGCTCGAAGCGCCACGCATCGACTTGTGTCCGGGCGTCCTGCTGATGCCATGCTCGTTTCGCCATGACCCCGCCCAGGGTGGCGTGGCGGTCGGTCCGCAACTGGTCGATCATCTTTGCGACGGCCGAGCGTGGCGCGTCGGCCCCCAGTTCGTGCAGGATCGCCGAGACCGCTTCGATCTCGATTAAGCGGGCGTGGCCGGAATGATACCAGATAGCCGGGCCGTCGCGGTAAATGCATCGATGGATGACATTCTGGACCGCTTCTTCGACAGCGTGCTCGGCATCCTGCAGGCAACCGGCGCTGCGCGCGACGGCCCGCGGATCGAGCCACGGAAGCCCGGCAAGCGCGCGGCGCATCTGCACCCGTTCGAAGCGGGTATCGTCGTTTGACGGATCGCTGACCGGGTCGAGCCCCGCGGCCTGGACAATTGCCGCCAGTTCCGCGCGCCGCCAATCGAGCAGCGGGCGGACCACCAGGTACTCGCCGAGCGGGTTTTCGCCGATCACCACCCGGCGCGCGCGAATGCCCGCCAGCCCGCCGAGTCCGCTTCCCCGATTGAGGCGCATCAGCACCGTCTCCGCCTGATCGTCGGCGTGGTGGGCGGTGGCGAAGACATCGCAGCGCCTTTTGCCGAACGACCGGCACAGGGCGTCATAGCGTGCCTCACGCGCCTGGCTCTGCAGGTTGCCCTGCTCGACGGCGACAACGACGGTCTCGTGCGGGATGCCGAGGTCTGCGCACAGCCGCGCGACCATTCCCGCCTCTCTCGCCGCTTCAGGCCGCAAGCCGTGGTCGATCGTCGCGCAGATCACCCTTTCGGGCAGAGCGGCATGGGCGAGCAACAGCAGCGCGAGGCTGTCGGGACCACCGGAAACCGCAACGCCAAACGTGCCGCCGTCATCCGCCTCGGGCCAGACCCTGCGCAGGTCAGCGCGAAACCGGCCGGTCAGTTCGGGCGCCGACGCCGTATCAATTGCATTTCACCTTGCCGCGATCGGCGTCGTACTGGCTCTTGAGCCGTCCCGAGGCGACCGCCGGATAGGTATCGCCGAATTCGGCGAGCGCGATGCAGGCGCGCTTGGTGTCCTTCATCGTGATCATCGTCTCGGCGAGATACAGCAGGCTGTCGGGCGCGCGGGCGCCCTGCTTGTCGGTCTGGTAGTTCTTGAGGAACCACGGCGCCGCATCGCCCGGCTTGCCGCCATCGAGATAGGCACGTCCGAGCAGGTTGCGGCCATAGCTGATCTGCGCGTGGCGCGGGTATTTCTCGACGTAGAGGCTCAGCTGTTGCTGCGCTTCCGGGAAGAAGCCCGCGTCCCACAGGCGGAAGCCATAGTCGTACTCGTCCTTGCCCGGATCGTCGGTCTGCGGCTTCGCGATCGCTTGCACCGCGGCGAGACGCTGCGCGGTCGGGCCAGTCGGCTTGGCCGCGGGCGGTGGGGGAGGAGGCGTGCGGGTTGCCGTAGGGGCCGGCGTCGGCGCCGGGGTTGGAGCGGGCGTGACATCGACCGTTGCGGGCCGCGCGGCAGAGGCGGCCGCACCGGTGGTCACCTCGAGCGCGCCCAGCCGGGTGCCGAGCTGCGCGATGGCGTTGGTGTTCTCTTCGGTCTGGGCGGTCAGGCGGGCGATCTGGCCCTCCATCGCATCGAGCCGGGCCAGAATATCGGTTACCGCGGTGGTCGAGGGGCGCGCGGCGGTGGTGCCGGCCGGCTGGGCGGCCGTAATCTCGGGTTCGAAATACTTGCCATCGCTGCCTGGAAAAACCTTGCGCTGCAGCGCGCGAATCTCGGTTTCAGCCTTTTTCAGCCGCGCGTCGGTCGAACCGTCCTGCGCGTGCGCAGGAAGCGCCACGCCCGCAATCGCCAGCATGGCGAGTGGTGCAGCGATCGCGCGGTGTACAGTGATCCCCATCGAAAATGTCCCGTCCAAGAATTCGTGGCCCCGCACCGGTTTCGCCTTCTGTGGACGAACCGCCGATGAACGCGCCGATCGCTCAGTGGTTAACGCCTAGGTGCCAGTCGGTCCAGCCGCCGCCGGGTTCCCCGCGACCGCTTGTCCCCCTGCGTCCGGCTTACGCGCCAGCAGGGCCTCAGCCGTTACCGGTACGTCCTTCATGATTTGCTCGGTCTCGGCCAGCCGCGGCACCGGCTTGCCGCCGATGGTGATAGCCAGCGCATCGGGCCTTCCGGTCCACACCTGCGGCGCGTTCGCCTCCGCGGGCACAGTGTAGCTTTCGCCCTTGGCCATCTGCTTTTGCATCAGCTGGGCGCCGCTCCCGTCGTAGAACTTGACCCACACGCCTTCCTCGAGCGCGGTGAACACCACCGGCCCGCCGGTTGCAGCCGACGCGCTGGCCGGGGCCGGGGCCGGGCCTTTCGCTCTGGCCGCAGCGCTTGCCTGCGCTATCCGCTGTTCGTCGAGCAGCGAGCCGGGGCCTGAGCCGGGCGCGAGCACCCTGTTGTAGAACATCACCCCGCCCGCGAGCAGCAGGACCAGCGCGAACAGGCTGAACAGCGCGAGGCCGCGCGAAGGGATACGCGCCGGATCGCCCGGTTCGAACGACGCGGCGCGATATCGGTCACCACCCTCATTCGCCGCGAGTTCGGCGCGCACTTCGTCGGCGGTCGCGCGCTCGTCGAGCCCAACCGCGCGGGCATACGTGCGGGCAAAACCGGTGGCGTAGGTCTTCGCCGGCAAAGCGGCGAAGTCGCCCTTCTCGATCAGGATCAGGTGGCGTTCGGGGATGCGGGTTTCGGCCGAGAGTTGGCCGAGCGTCATTCCTGCGCGCTCACGCGCCTCGCGAAGGCGGTCGCCAACGCCGAGCAGCGGCAGTTGTCCGTCGTGCGGACCGATTTCCTCGTCCATTTGGCGTCCCGAAATTTGCGACCCGCGCCCCCGGTCGTTCTGAGACTGTCGCGCACCCTCATGTCAAGCGCGCCGACACCCGCGCCTCCCTGCCTGCGCGACGAAGCGCGCCTTACGCGCGGCGAAGTCCGTCAGTCACTGTCGATTCCGTTGGCTTCGGCCCAGGCCTGCAGTTCGCCGCGGATGGAGGCGCAGGGGGCCGCAATCAACCGCTTCACGGTCGCCTCGAGCTGCGGCAGATCGACCTTGCGGACCAGCTCCTTGATCGGCCCGATTGCCACCGGGGTGATCGAGAACCGCCGGAATCCCAGCCCGAGCAGCGCCAGCGCCTCGAGCCGACGGCCTCCCATCTCGCCGCAAATGCCCAGATCGACGCCCGAGCCCGTGGTCGCCTGGCTGACCCGCGCGAGGAAGCGCAGGATCGCGGGGCTCAACCAATCGTAGCGTTCGGCGAGCTTGGGGTTCGCGCGGTCGGCCGCGAACAGGAACTGGGTCAGGTCGTTGGTGCCGACCGACAGGAAGCTGATCTTGGGCAGCAGCAGGTCGAGCATCTCGGCCAGCGAGGGCACTTCCAGCATGGCCCCGTAACGGATCGATTCGGGCAGCAGCTTCTTCTGGCTCTTGAGATAGGCGAGCTGCTTGTCGAAAACCGCCTTGGCTGCGTCGAATTCCCAAGGCTCGGACACCATCGGGAACATGACGTGCAACTTGCGCCCGGCGCCGGCCTCGAGCAGCGCGCGCGCCTGCGCTTTCAGCAGCCCTTCGCGTTCGAGCGCCAGCCGCAGCGCGCGCCAGCCCATCGCCGGGTTCTCGTCGTTGTCGGCTTCTTCGGAATCGAGGTAAGGCACCGCCTTGTCCCCGCCGATGTCGACCGTGCGGAAGATCACCGGCTTGTCGCCCGCGGCATCGAGCACGTCGCGATAGAGCCGGGTCTGGCGTTCGCGCGCGGGAAGCGTGGCGGAAACGAGAAACTGGAATTCGGTGCGGAACAGCCCGATCCCGTCCGCGCCGACCAGCGGCAGCGCGGCAAGATCGTCTCGCAGGCCGGCGTTCATCATCACCTGGATGCGCGTGCCGTCGCGGGTGAAGGGCTCGATGTCGCGCATTTCGGCATAAGCCGCCTGCTTCTGGCGCGAACGTGCGAAGCGTTCGGCAAACACGTCGAGCGTCTGCTGCACCGGCCGGATATGCGCGATGCCCTTTTCGGCATCGAGCAGCACCTCGTCGCCCTCGCGCACCATTCCCCGAAGTCCGCGCACCCGGCCGAGCACGGGGATCCCCATCGCCCGCGCCACGATCACCACGTGCGCGGTGAGAGATCCTTCCTCGAGCACCACACCCTTCAACCGGCGCCGGTCGTATTCGAGCAGCTCTGCGGGGCCGAGGTTACGCGCGATCAGGATCGTGTCGCGCTTCAGCCCTTGAGTGGCCGCGGTGCCGAGCTGCCCCGATACGATCCGCAGCAGGCGGTTCGACAGGTCTTCCAGATCGTGCATCCGGTCGGCCAGCAACGGATCGTCGATCTCGCGCATGCGCATCCGGGTCCGCTGCTGGACCCGCTCGATGGCGGCTTCGGCGGTCAGCCCGGAATCGATCGCCTCGTTGATGCGTCGGCCCCAGCCTTCGTCGTAGGCGAACATCTTGTAGGTCTGGAGAATGTCGGTGTGCTCGCCGCCGACCCCGAATTCGGCCTGGTTGGCCATCGTGTCGATCTGTTCGCGCATCTTGTCGAACGCGCGATAGACACGCTGGCGCTCGGCCTCGGTATCGTCGGCGACCACCTGGTCGATGTGCACGCGCGGTTGGTGGAACACCGCGCGGCCGCCCGAAATTCCCTTCACCAGCGTCAGCCCCTGGACCATCTGCGGGCCGGTTGCGGCCTCACCCAGGGTGCCGGCTTCCTCATCCACCAGATCGGCATTGGCGATCAGTTCGGACAATACCATCGCCACCGTCTGCAACGCCTCGATCTCGACATCCTCGTACCGGCGCGGGTCGGCGTGCTGGACGCACAACGTACCGACCGCGCGTTCGCGGTGCACGATCGGCACCCCGGCGAACGAGTGGAACTTGTCCTCGCCGGTTTCCGGGCGATAGGCGAAGTCGGGATGCGCGGCGGCCTCGGCGAGGTTCAACGTCTCGACGTGCTCGGCAATGATTCCATTAAGACCTTCGCCCACCGCCAGCCGGGTGACGTGGACCGCACTTTGTTCGAGCCCGCGGGTGGCGAACAGCTCGAGCATGCCTTCGCGCAAGAGATAGATCGAGCAGACCTCGCTATCGAGCGTTTCGCCGATGATCTCGACCACCCGGTCAAGCTTGCCCTGCGGGTGCAGGCGCGAAGCCATCACCTCGTGCAACTGATTCAGGATCTGGCGGGCGGCGGCGGCGGCTGACATGGGTTCTGCCAACTAGCGCATTGCCGGGGTTAAGGGAAATGGCGCGCGCGGCCACCATCCGAGTGCGTCCGCTGCGCGCCATCCCTCCCGTCACCAACCCAAACTATCGGCCCGCGGTATCGCGGCCGGGCTGGTGCGATCGCTAGATCTCGTTGAGCTCCTCCTTGATGCGAAGCTTGGCGCGCTTGAGCTGCTGGATCGTCCCGGTGTCGGGCACCGGCCGGCCCATCTCCTCATGCAGCCGTGCCTCGAGGCCGGCGTGCTTGGTCTGGAGTGCGCTGGTGTGGGACGAAGACAGCATCGTGTGTTCTCCTTTTGCGGGCGTGCGACCCTGCGTACAAGGCGACTCGTGCCCGCGGGGCAACAAGCCGCGCAGTCGCCATACAAACACATCGATCCGGCCTTGCGAACCCCCCACGATAGCCTAATCGACCAACCGCGCCGCAGCGCGCGACGAGCCGAATTATGGCCGGCCACACGGCAGGCAGAAAAAGGGTGGGGAACGAGTGACCGAACAGGAGCTGAAAAAGCTGCTCGCCTCGCTCAGGACCGAGCACCGCGACCTCGACGCGGCGATCGACGCGCTGACCGGTGCGGGCTCGACCGATCAATTGCAGATCGCCCGGCTGAAGAAGCGCAAGCTGCGCCTGAAGGACCAGATCAGCATCGTCGAGGACCAGCTGCTGCCAGACATTATAGCGTGAATCTGGAGTAAAAGCGTCCCATCCCGGCACGAGTCGAAATCATCTCGGGATTGTTAAGTTACGATCGTGGCGGCCGCGACTCAGGGGCAGTAGCTGATGCAGGATGGCCAACCCTACCGACATCAGCAAGCCGATCATCGAGGCGCTTTATTGCGAAGCCCTGGTGCTGGCCGACGAAGTGCGCGCCGCGTTCGATCTCGCGCCGCCGCGCTGCGCGCAAGAGGACATGGTCCGCATCGCGCTGTCCTGCGAAGGCCTGCGCACAACCACGCGCATGATGCATATATTGGCCTGGCTGCTCAATCACCGTGCCTATTTCGCCGGCGAGTTGTCCGAGTTCCAGTTGCGCCGTCACGGGGTCCTGCCCCCGGACCGTGCGTCCGATTCCGCGCAACTCGCACAGCTCGAACCCGCGACCCGCTCGCTGATCGGCGAGACCGAGGCGCTCCATCGGCGGATCGCCCGGCTCGACGGTGCGTGGCGCGAAAAGTTCGTCGTCCAGCCGGTGACGGTGCACGGCTTGCGTGAGCGGCTCGGCCGCGCGCTGGGCTCGCTCTAGGGCCTCAGGCCGCCGCCAGCGCGCGCCGCCAGCGAACCAGTCGTTCGGCGCGAACATCGGGTTCGATCACCGGAGCAAAGTGCCGCACCGGGCCGCGCATCGCGTCCGCAGCGTCTTCCAGCGTTGCGAACAACCCCGCCCCCACGGCGGCCAGGATGGCGGCCCCGAGCGCGGTTGTCTCGACCATGTCCGGCCGCTCGACTTCAAGTTGCAGCATGTCGGCCAGATCCTGCGCCATCCAGTCGTTGGCGCTCATCCCGCCATCGATCCGCAACCGCTGCCAGGGCGCGCCATCGGCCGCGAACGCTTCGGCAAGGTCGTGAGTCTGGTGCGCCATCGCCTCCAGCGCCGCGCGCGCGATCTGCGCCTTGCCGCTGGCGAAGCTGAGCCCGGCGATCAGCCCGCGCGCATCGGCCCGCCAATGCGGCGCGCCGAGCCCCGCCAGCGCGGGAACGATGGTCACTCCGCCGCTGTCGTCGACCGACCGGGCGAGCGCCTCGGTCTCCGAAGCGCTCGATATGATCCCCAGCGAATCGCGCAGCCATTGGACGAGACTGCCGGCAACGAACACCGATCCCTCGATCGCGTAAGTCCGCTTGCCCGCTTGCTGCATCAAGATGGTGCCCAGAAGGCGGTTCGATGAGCACGGAACGTTCTCCCCCATATTGGTGAGAACAAACGCCCCGGTGCCGTATGTCGCCTTGGTTTCGCCGAAGGTGAAGCAGCCCTGCCCGACGGTCGCCGACTGCTGGTCGCCGGCCAGCCCGGTGATCGGGATGGCGCCCCCAAGCACCGCGGTTTCCGCCAGCGCGCCGTGGGTGTCGACCACCGTCGGCAAGGCGCTGCGCGGGATACCGAACAGGTCGCACAGCCCTTCGTCGAACTGCATTCCGTCGAGCGCGAGCAGCAGCGTGCGACTGGCGTTGGAGGCATCGCTGAGGTGGTTCCCGCCCGACAGCTTCCACACCAGCCAGCTTTCGACCGTCCCCAGCGCCAGCCGCCCGGCTTCGGCAGCGGCGCGGACCTGGCCCTCGTTATCGAGCAGCCAGCGCATCTTGGTGGCTGAGAAATAGGGATCGAGCAGCAGCCCGGTACGCTGCTGGACGAGCGCCTCGTGGCCCCCGTTCTTGAGCTCGGCGCAAGAATCCGCGGTACGTCGATCCTGCCAGACGATCGCGCGGGCGAGCGGCTCGCCGCTCTCGCGGTCCCACGCGACAACCGTCTCGCGCTGGTTGGTGATGCCGATCGCGGCGATCCGGTTGGCCCCGATCTCGCGTGTGACCTGTTCCGCGCAGGCCAGCGTGTGGCGCCAGATTTCCTGCGCGTCGTGCTCGACCCATCCGGGTCTCGGATAGTGCTGGGTCAGCGCTCGCTGGGCGACCGACGCCACCTTGCCCGCCAGGTCGAACGCGATCGCGCGGGTCGATGTCGTGCCGGAATCGAGAACGAGGACGTGGTCGGCCATGGGCGTGACATGGCGCACCATGCGCCCCATATGCAATCATCATGGCAGGACCGCCCCCGAAACCCTGGCCGACCGGCCTGACAGATCAGGTCGAACCGCTCGTGCGCCGCGTTCTGGCGCCCAATCCGTCGCCCTATACCTACACCGGGACCCAGACTTATCTGGTGGGCGGGGCGGACCGGATCGCGGTGATCGACCCCGGCCCCGACGACCCGGCCCACCTCGATGCCCTCGCCCGTGCGATCGGTGACGCCCAGGTTGCGGCGATCATGTGCACGCATACGCACCGCGATCATTCCCCCGCTGCCGGGCCGCTGGCGGCGCGCACCGGCGCGCCGATCGTGGGCTGCGCGCCGCTGGTGCTGGACGACAGCGGGCCGCGCGCCGACGCGTCTTTCGACCGCACTTACGCTCCCGACCGCGTGCTGGCCGATGGCGAGGCGATGACCGGTCCGGACTGGACCCTGACCGCGGTCCACACGCCCGGCCACACATCCAACCACTTGTGCTTCGCGCTCGACCAAAGCGGCGCGCTGTTTACCGGGGACCACGTGATGGGCTGGTCGACCAGCGTCATCGTCCCGCCGGACGGCGACATGAGCGCTTACATGGCAAGCCTCGACAAACTGCAGGCGCGCGAGGATCGGGTCTACTATCCCGCGCACGGCCCGCAAATCGACAATCCGCGCCAGCTTGTCCGCGGGATGATCGGCCACCGGCGCCAGCGCGAGAACCAGATCGTCCGCATCCTCAGCCAGGACGGTCCACTCACCGCAGCCGATTTCGTGCCCAGGATGTACAAGGGCCTCGACCCGCGATTGGCCGGCGCGGCGGAGATGAGCGTGACCGCTCACCTGATCGATCTGGAACGGCGCGGCACGGTCGCCCGTTCTGGAGACCTATGGACAGGACAGTAACCAACCGCCGCGACGATATCGACGTTCGCCAGCCGATCGTCGACCCCGCTAGTGCTGATCGGCGCCCGCTCGCCCGCATCCAGGCGGTTCCGTGGCTGATCGTGATCGGCCTGCTGGCGGCGGTCGCCTGGCTCGGCTGGCGCGCATTCTTCTATGCCGAGGAAGGCGATCCGGTGGGCAGCGCGATGCTCGCGTTCGAAAAGCAGAATTCATTGAACGTGTTCTCCAGCCGGTTCGAAGTCGTGGCCGAAAGCGAAAACGCGCAAGGCGTGCTGGGGATCGACATTCTCAAAAGCCGCCAGGCATCGATCATCCCGGCCGACGTCACCTACCGGCTCGACCTTGCGCACATGGACCGCGATGCGTTCGCGTGGGATGCGGCAAGCGAGACGCTGAGCGTCGTGCTGCCTCCCTTGCGCATCTCGCGCCCCAACCTCGACGAGGCGGCGGCGCGCGAGTTCACCGAAGGGCGCTGGGTGACCGCCGGGGCGCAACGCAGCCTCAGCCGCAACAATTCGCTTCAGGCCGAACGCAAGGCGGCAGCGTTCGCCAAGAACCCGCAAGTCCTGACGATGGCGCGCCAGGCGGCCAAGGATGCCATCCGCCAGAACCTGGCGATCCCGCTGCAGGTGGCCGGGTATTCCGACGCGAAGGTGGTCGTGCGGTTCGAGGGCGAGGCGTCCACGGCCAAATAGAGGTGCCCCTTTCGAACGGGCTCGACTGGTGGTAAATCCGCTGCGGTCGCGTCGGAGGGAGCAGGTTCGATGGCCACTGTTGCAGCGCCCGCGGCACGATCGGTTCCGATCACCAGGGAGCGGCGTTTCTTCCTGATCATGGCGATCGCCATGGCGGTGACCGTCGTCGCCGGCTTTTCGTTCCAGCTCGGAATGGGCCGCTCGACATTTGCCTCACCCTTGCGCGTGCATGTCCACGCGGTGCTGTTCATGGGATGGGTCGCGCTGTTGCTGGCGCAGACCACGCTGGCGGCCCGCGGCAACATGATCCTCCACCGCCGGCTCGGCTGGTTCAGCGCCGGCTGGGTGGTCGCGATGATGGGTGCCGCACTGGTCGTCATCGTCGCGATGGCACGCAACGGCACGGTGCCGTTCTTCTTCCGCCCGCAGCAGTTCCTGATCGCCGACCCGATGAACCTGGTGGCGTTCGCCGGCATGACCTGGGCCGCGATCCGCATGCGCCGCCGCACCGACTGGCACGCGCGGTTGCACCTGGGCGCAATGGCGCTGCTGACCGGCCCTGCTTTCGGGCGCCTGCTGCCCATGCCCTTGCTTGTGCCCTACGCGTTCGAAGCCGCCGGCGTCGCCACGCTGATCTTCCCGGTCGCCGCGATGATCCGCGACAAGCGCGTCCTGGGAAGCGTTCACCCGGCGTGGCTGGTCACCGTCGGGGTGTTCTTCGTCTATACGGCGAGCTACGACCTGATCGCCTACTCGCCGCTGGGCGACGCGATTTACGGCGCGGTGACCGCTGGATATCCGGGAGCGAGCGTCGACGGCCTTGCGTTCCCCCCGCCGCCAGCCGGCCCCCAACTCACCGGCAAGTCAAGCGATGCGGCCGCCCGCAACGCGCGCGGCAGATTGCGACCGCAGCCGGAACGAGCCGGAACTAGGTCACAGGGTTTCACTTGATATCCCGCGGTCCACGAACCGCCATTGCCGCGCCGCGCGGCGGGCCCTATCTCGGCCCCGCGGCGCACTTCTATCGCGCCGGGCCGCCGAGGATCCCGATGACCGACCAGCCCCGCGCCATTCTTTCCGGCCCCGACCTGCTGGCCGAAATCGATCGCCTGCGTAAGGAACGCAACGCCGTGATCCTGGCGCATTATTACCAGACGCCGGCAATCCAGGACATCGCAGACTTCGTGGGCGACAGCCTCGAATTGTCCCGCAAGGCGGCCGAGACCGACGCCGAGGTGATCGCGTTTTGCGGGGTCAAGTTCATGGCCGACACCGCCAAGATCCTGTCACCCCAGAAGATTGTCGTCCTGCCCGACATGGATGCCGGTTGCAGCCTCGAGGATTCGTGCCCGCCTGAAAAGTTCAAGGCGTTCCGCGAGGCGCATCCCGATCATATCGCGCTGACCTACATCAACTGTTCGACCGAGGTGAAGGCGCTGTCCGACGTGATCGTCACCAGCTCCAGCGCCGAAACAATCATCAGCCAGATACCCGAAAGCCAGAAGATCATCTTCGGCCCCGATCGACACCTGGGCGGCTACCTCAGCCGCAAGTTCGGGCGCGAGATGCTGTTGTGGCCGGGCGTCTGCATCGTGCACGAGGCGTTCAGCGAGACCGAACTGTTGAAGCTCAAGGCGCAACACCCCGGCGCGCCGATCGCAGCGCACCCCGAATGCCCGCCGACGATCGTCGACCATGCCGACTACGTCGGTTCGACCAGCGGCATCCTGCAGTTTGCCAAGACTTTCCCCGGCGATACCCTGATCGTCGCCACCGAACCGCACATCATCCACCAGATGGAACTCGCGCTGCCGGACAAGAACTTCATCGGCGCGCCCGGTGCCGACGGCAACTGCAGCTGCAATATCTGCCCGTACATGGCATTGAACACGATGGAGAAGCTCTACGCCGCGCTGCGCGACCTGACTCCGCGAATCGAGATCGAGGAAGGCCTGCGCCTCAAGGCCAAGCGGAGCCTCGACCGGATGCTCGAAATGGCCAGCGGGACGATCGGGATGGGCGATCTGGGCGCGCGGGCATGAAGCGGCTGGTCCCCGTCGCCGCGCTTGCAATCCTGACCGCCTGCACCGCCACCCCGCCTCCCGAAACCACCAGCGCGGCTGGCGATCCGTACTTGTGGCTGGAGGACATCCACGGCGACCGCGCCTTGGCGCAGGTCAAGCAATGGAACGCCAAGACCGAGGCCGCGCTGACGGCCGATCCGCAGTACGAGAAGGACCGCGCGGAAGCGCGGGCGATCCTCGACGACGAAAGCCAGATCGCCGAGCCGGGCCAGGTGTTGGGCGACCAGATCACCAACCTGTGGCGCGACGCGCAGCACCCGCGCGGGCTGTGGCGGCAAACCAGCCTGGCGTCGTTCGTCGCCGGCAAACCGCAGTGGCAGACGCTGATCGACGTCGACGCGCTCGGCAAGGCCGAGGGCAAGAGCTGGGTGTGGCACGGCGCCAACTGCCTGGCGCCCGACTTCAACCGCTGCCTCGTCTCCTTGAGCCCGGGCGGCAGCGACGCCGACGTGGTGCGCGAATGGGACCGCAGTACGCGTTCGTTCGTCGCGGGTGGCTTCGCGCTTCCCGAGGCCAAGAGCGACGCGACCTGGGTCGATGCCGACACGCTGCTGGTGGCGACCGACTGGGGTGCCGGCTCGATGACCGATTCGGGATACGCCCGGGTGGTGAAAAGCTGGCGCCGGGGAACCCCGCTGGCGAGCGCCACGACCGTCAAGGAAGGCATCGCATCCGATATCTCGGTCGGCGGCTTTTCGGTGTTGGACGGCGATACGCGCCATGTCTTCGTGCGGCGGGGAACGAGCTTCTACGCGTCCGACACCTGGATCAGGCGCGCCGACGGTTCGCTGGTGGAAACGCCGGTGCCCGATACCGCCGATATCCAGGGCGTGATCGGCGGCCAGCTGATCGTCTTCCTCAACAAGGCATTGACCGGTTCAAGTGGGACCTTCCCCGCTGGAGCGGTGGTGTCGTGGCCGATCGATCAGGTGCTGGCGGGCACAAGCCCTGCGCCAAGCCTGGTTTTCGCGCCGAGCGGCAAACAGGCCGTGCAGGGCGTTTCGACTACCGACCACGCGATCTGGGTGTCGCTGCTCGACGATGTGTCGGGCAAGCTGGTGGCGCTGACCCGCGATGGTCAGGGCTGGAAACAGCGCGCCGCCGCGCTTCCCGCCAACGCCACGCTCGCGCTCGTGTCGAGTGACGACGCGCACGACACCGCCTTCGTTACCGCACAGGGGTTCGTGGTTCCGCCGACGCTGTACGCGGTCTCGCTCGACGGCCGGGCACGCGCACTGCAATCGCTTCCGGCGCGGTTCGACGCGAACAAGATCGACGTCGAACAGCATTTCGCGACTTCGAAGGACGGGACGAAAATCCCTTACTTCGTTGCCCGCAACAAAGGTGCACACGGGCCGGCCGCCGCGCTGGTCCACGCCTATGGCGGCTTCCGCGCCGCGCAGACGCCGACCTACCTGACAACCGAACCCTATCGCGCGGGACCGCTGGCCAAGTGGTGGGTGGACGATGGGCAGGTCTACGTCCTCGCCAACATTCGCGGCGGGGGCGAGTATGGGCCCGCGTGGCACGAGGCGACCATGCGCGAAAGGCATCAGAACGCGTTCGACGATCTGTATGCCGTGTCCGAAGACCTGGTCGCGCGCGGCCTGACCACCAAGGGCAAGATTGCGGTTTCAGGCCGCTCCAACGGCGGCTTGCTCGCGGGCGCCGCCATCACCCAGCGGCCCGATCTGTTCGGCGCGGCGATCATCGGTTCGCCGCTGCTCGACATGCAGCGCTACAGCCACCTGCTGGCGGGCGCCTCGTGGATGGAGGAATACGGCAACCCGGATGTGCCGGGTGACTGGGACTTCATCTCGAAGTATTCGCCCTATCAGAACGTCAAGTCGGGCGTAAAATATCCGCCGGTGTTCTTCTATTCCTCGACCGAGGACGACCGCGTCCATCCGGGCCATGCGCGCAAGATGGCGGCCAAGCTGATCGATTACGGCAACCCGGTCTATTTCCACGAGTACCTCGAGGGCGGTCATTCGGTGGGTGCCGATCATGCCGAGGACGCGGTGCGGGCGGCGCTGCTGCACGCCTATCTCAAGCGGGTGCTGATCGAAGGCGACCGTTCGGCGCCCTGACGGTCAGGCCGGGCGGCCATCGCCCTTGGCCAGCACCAGCGCGAGGCTGACCAGTGCCATGCCGGCGATGTCGGGGAGTTCCAGCACCTCGCCGAACGCCAGCCATCCGACCACCGCAGCCACTGCCGGCTGAGTCAGCAGCGCCATGCCGATGATCAGCGGCGGGAAGTGCTTGAGCGAGAACACCAGCAACCCCTGCCCGATCACCTGGCTCGAGATCGCCAGCCCGATCACCGGCAACCACCCGGCCGCCGATCCCGGCAGGACCGGCTCACCCAGCGCCAGCGCAATCACCAGCAGCGTCGGCGCGGCTGAGGCGCAGACCAGCCCGAGCACGCTGAACTGGCCCATCGTTACCCGCGCCGCCTGCGCCGGCAGCAGATAGAACACGTAGAAGATGCCGGCGAGCAGGCAGAACAGGTCACCCATCAGTGTCTCGGTCGAGATCTCCAGGCTGCGGCCCATCAAGATCGCCGCGCCGCCAATGGCTGCCGCGAGCGCCAGCCATTCGCGCCCGCGCGGCGCGCGGCGTAGTGCGACCAGGCCCCACAGCATCAGCACGATGCTGCCCGAATTGCCAAAGAGCGTGGAATTGCCAAGCCGGGTGCGCTCGATCCCGATGTGCCAGCTGGCAAGATCGGCGGCGAAGAAGGCGCCGGCCACGAGCAGCAGGATCACTGTCCTGCGGCTGGCGGTGTTCTGCTTCCTTTCACGCATCGCCAGCAAGGCGAACAGCGGCAGCGGCAGGAGCATGCGCCAGAATCCCGCCGCGACCGGACCGGTATCGGCCAGGCGAACCAGCCACGGCCCGAGCGCCAGCGCGGCGTTGCCCGCCATCAGCGCGGCGTAGTGTGACGCCCGGGGGGACAAGTTTTTCTCTTCCGCCGTGTCGGTTGCGCCAGTCATTGGCGCCCCCTAGCTCGGTTGCGAAGCGAAACCAGTGAAAAGGACTTGCCGTCGATGCACGAAGCCTTGTTCCAGCCGATCGATCTTGGCGCGATCCGCGCGAAGAACCGGATCTTGATGGCGCCCCTGACGCGCGGCCGCTCGACCCAGCCGGGGTCGGTGCCCAATGCCATGATGGTGGAATACTATCGCCAGCGAGCCGGCGCGGGATTGATCATCAGCGAGGCGACCGGGATCAGCGTCGAGGGGCTCGGTTGGCCCGCTGCGCCGGGAATCTGGAGCGAGGAACAGGTTGAAGGCTGGAAGCCGGTGACCCAGGCGGTCCACGATGACGGCGGCCAGATCGTTCTCCAGTTATGGCACATGGGGCGGCTGGTGCACCCCGATTTCCTCGGCGGCGATGCGCCGGTTTCGGCCAGCGCCACGCTCGCCCCCGGGCATGCGCACACCCCCACTGGCCGGCAGGATTACCAGCAGGCGCGCGAACTCGCCAAGGACGAGATCGCCCGCGTCGTCGGCGACTACCGCAAGGCCGCCGAGAATGCGAAGGCTGCCGGCTTCGACGGCGTCCAGCTGCATGGCGCGAATGGCTACCTGGTGGATCAATTCCTGCGCGATTCGACGAACCTGCGCTCCGACGAATATGGCGGAAGCCCCGAGAACCGGACCCGGTTCCTGCGTGAAGTGCTGACCGCGCTGATCGATGTGTGGGGCGCGGACCGGGTCAGCGTGCGCCTGTCGCCCAACGGCGAGACCCAGGGTTGCGACGACAGCGATCCCGCGACCACATTCGGCGCGGCGGCGCAGGTCTGCGAGGAGCTGGGTCTCGGGTTCGTCGAGCTGCGCCAGCCCGGGCCGGCCGGCACTTTCGGCCAGACCGACGTGCCCCAGCAGGATGGCGTGATCCGCTCGATCTATACCGGTCCGTTGGTGCTCAACAGCGACTATACCGCCGAAAGCGCGGAAGCCGACGTCATCGCCGGACGCTGCGAAGCGATCGCCTTTGGCCGGCCGTACATCTCGAATCCGGACTTGGCCGAACGCATTCGTTCCGGTGCAGACTGGGCGCCCAACGTCAACGTTCCGGCCAGCTGGTACTTGCCCGGCCCGGCGGGATACATCGACTATCCGACGATGAACGAACAGCCGCTAGCGGCGGCGAGCTGAGCCTAGTTTTCGGGTTGGGCCGGCCCGCTCGCGCCTGCCGCGGGAGAGGAGCTCGCTGAAGGCGACGGTGACGGAGTAGCGTCCGCATCGTCGCCCTTGTCCGACGCCTTGGCGCTGTCCGAACCTGCGGTCTCGCTGGAGCCGCCCGCAGTCTCGCGCAGCGGGGGGCTTTGCGACTGGACTTCATCAAGTGGCAGCATGGCGTCGCTGATCGAGCCGCCGAGCACTTCGCCAGCCGCGGTCTTGCGCTCCTTGCCGTCGCCGACCTTCGCCTCGCCGCAAGCCGACAGGATGAGGATCAGAGCCAGGGCGGGACAGGCAGCACGGCGCATCAACGGGTCTCACACGGTTTCAGCGCCGCGAGGAAATCGCCCGCGCGGGCAAGCAATGCCGCATCGAAGGCCTGTGGCGCAAGGTCGATCCCCAGCTTTGCAAGACTGGTCACCCCGAATTCGGCGATCCCGCACGGCACAATCCCGCCGAAATGCGCCAGATCGGGCGCCAGGTTGACCGAAAAGCCGTGCATCGTCACCCACCGGCGCACGCGCACGCCGATCGCGCCGATCTTCGCTTCGGAACCGTCCACATCGCGGGTCCAGATGCCGATCCGGCCCGGCGCGCGCCAGCTTTCGAGCCCGACATCGCCCAGCGTCGCGATCACCCATCCTTCGAGCGCGTGCACGAAGCCGCGCACATCGCGGCCGCGCTGGCCGAGATCGAGCAGGACATAGCCGATGCGCTGGCCGGGCCCATGATAAGTATAGCGCCCCCCGCGCCCCGCCTCGACCACCTCGAACCGGGGGTCGAGCAGTTCATCACCCTGCGCGCTGGTCCCGGCGGTGTAGACCGGGGGATGCTCGAGCAACCATACGAGCTCGCGTGCCTCGCCCGTCGCGATCGACCGGTTGCGCGCTTCCATTTCATCGAGCGCTGCGCGGTAGGGCACGCGGGCTTGTGACACGCGCAATTCGATCTCGGGAGGAAACGGAGCGGACATTGCCGATTGCGTGGGGCGGCGCGCGGCGGTTATCAAGGGGTTCAAGGGTCGCACAAGGGGATCGGGCAGATGAAATTCGACATGAGCGCCGCGTGGAGCGAGGCGATGCGCCTGGTCGCCGCCAACCGCCAGGTGATCGCAGTGGTGGCCGGGGTGTTCTTCTTCCTCCCCTATCTTGCCTTCATGCTGCTGTTCATGAATCAGATGTCCGCGCTGGAAGCGGCCCAGAAGGCCAACCCCGATCCAGAGGCCATGGGTAGCGCGATGATGGGGTTCTACGGCGATATCTGGTGGTTCGTACTGCTGGCGATGGTGATCCAGGGGATCGGCATGCTGGGCCTGCTCACGCTGCTGACTGACCGCACCCGCCCCACCGTCGGCGAGGCGCTCAAGGCCGGCGTGAAGCTGTTCCTGCCCTATTTTGGCGCCCAGCTCTTGATGAGCGTGGTATTCGGCCTGCTGATCCTGGTGCCGATCGCGGTGGGCGCGGGGGCATCGGTCGCGGCGGGCCTGCTGCTCGGCATTATCGCGCTGGTCGTGTTCTGCTACCTGTTCACCAAGTTCGTCCTGACGCCCGCGGTCATCGCGATCGAGCGGCAGGCCAACCCGCTGACCGCGCTCGGTCGCTCGTGGCGGTTGACCAAGGGCAATTCGGTGCGGATATTTCTGTTCCTGTTCCTGCTGTTCCTGGCGGTCGGGGTGATCGGCGGCGTGTTGAGCATGATCATCGGGCTGTTCCTCGCACTGGCGGGAGCCGAAACAGCGCTGATCGGCCAGGCCGTTATCTCCGGCCTGATCAATGCAGTGTTCTACGTGATCTTTTTGGGCGTGCTGGCAGCTATCTATCGCCAGCTGGCGGGCACCTCGAGCGAAACGGCGAACGAGACCTTCGGCTGAACGTCAGTCCTTCCAGCCCCAGAACAGGCGGCATGGCAGGACGTTGAGCGCTTCGAAGCCGCTATCGATGCGGCGGAAGTGCTTGGCCATGAAATCGCGCGCCGCGGCGCTGAACTGGTAGACCAGGAACGCGCCGCCCGGCCGAAGGACGCGATGAGTGGCCGCGGCGATCCCGGGCCCTACTCCGTCGGGCAGGGTCGAAAACGGCAGGCCGGACAGCACGTAGTCGGCGTGGTCGAAGCCATGCGCGCGGACGATCTCTTCGACATCAGCGGCGCTTCCCAGGACGGGCTTGAACCGGCCGTCCGCGATCGTCTTGCGCAGGTAATCGATGTAGAGCGGGTTGGTATCGATCACGATCAGCGTGCCATCGCGCCGCATTCGTTCGAGCACCGGGCGGCAGAACGTCCCCACGCCCGGACCATATTCGACGAACACCTGGCATTCATCCCACTTCACCGGGCCGAGCATCTTGTCGATGGTGAAACGCGACGAGGGGATGATCGAGCCGACCATCTTGGGATGTTCGACGAACCCGCGAAAGAACACGCCCCACTGGCCGAAATACCGCGCGACCCGCTGGCCGAACCGTTCGGGCCGGCCGATCGCCATTTCGTTGGGGGTGGTCAAGCTGAGAGCGCCCTGTCTGCCGCCCCGCTGACAGGGCCAAAATCCGAGGCGGGGCACTGGCAGTTTCGAGTGGCGATTGCAAGCGTCCGGCGTCGCCGCTAGCTGACCTTGAATGGCCGAAACCGATCCCCTTCCGATGATCGCCGAAGCGCCCCGAAAGCCGATCTCGCGCCAACGAATGGCGCTGCTGTTCATGGTCATGCTGGTGACCGCTGCGGGCAACACGGCGATGCAATCGGTGATGCCGTCGATCGGCACCGAGCTGGGCGTGGCCGATGTGTGGATCAGCCTTGCCTATACCTGGTCGGCGCTGTTGTGGGTCGTCTGCGCGCCGCTGTGGGCGCGCCGGTCCGACCGGCGCGGTCGCAAGGCGATGATGGCGCTGGGCCTGATCGGCTTCATCGCCAGCTTCGCAATATGCGGCACGATCCTGTGGTTCGGCCTGGCTGGACTGCTGCCTGCGATGTGGACGCTGTTGCTGTTTGCCGCCGCGCGCAGCCTGTACGGCGGATTCGGTTCGGCCGCCCCGCCAGCGGTGCAGGCATACGTCGCCAGCCGCACCCCGCGCGCCGAACGCACCCAGGCGATGGCGCTGATCGCATCGAGCTTTGGCCTCGGCACGGTGATCGGCCCGGCCCTGGCACCGCTGCTGGTGTTCCCCGCGACCGGACTTCCCGGGCCGTTCTTCGCCTTTGCTCTGCTCGCGCTCGTCGTATTGATCGCGTTGCGGGTTTCGCTGCCGAACGACGATCCGATGTTTCCCACCCGAAGCGAGGTGGTCGGCGCGCCGTATGGTTCAAACTCCAACCTCCAGGTATCCGACGAACAAGGCGACAACCCGTCCGACGGGGTGGGAGGCCAGGCCATTCCCGATCTGTCGTGGCGCGATCCGCGCCTGCGGCCGTGGCTGCTCGCGGGGTTGATCGGCGGCCACGCCCAGGCCGCATTCCTGGGCATCGTCGGCTTCTTCATCCTCGACCGCCTGGGGCTGCGCGCGACGCCCGGCGAGGGCACCGGATCGATCGGACTGGTGCTGATGTGCGGCGCGATCGCCACCCTGCTCGCGCAATGGGGCCTGATCCCGCGGCTCAAGCTCGGTCCACGCAGTTCGACGCTGTGGGGCATGGCGCTGGCGATGGTGGGCGTGGTGTTCTTTGCGCTCTCGAGCAACCTTCATGCGATCGCGCTGGGCATGGCGATCGCCTCGCTCGGTTTCGGGCTCTACCGACCAGGCTTCACCGCCGGGGCGTCGCTGGCGGTGTCGCGCGCCGAGCAGGGGCAGATCGGCGGCATCGTCGCGTCGGTCAACGGGGCGGCGTACGTGGTGGCGGCGCCGATCGGGGTGTGGCTTTATGGCCATCACGCGTGGATCGGCTTTCTCACGATCTGCGGACTGTGCGCCGCGGTTTTCGTGCTCGGCTGGCGCTCGCTGGCGACCGACGAGGTGCTCGAAGCACCGCAGGCGAACTGACCGCTGGCTTAGAGGATCTCGTCGACCTTTTCCGGCGGCCGGCACAGCCGCACGCCCTTCGCGGTTTCCACCAGCGGCCGCTCGATCAGGCGCGGTTCCGCCATCATTGCGTCGAGTACGGCGTCGTCCCCGGCGCGTGTCAGCCCGCGCTCTTCGGCGTCGGTCTTGAATGTCCGCACACCTTCGCGCGGGGCCATCCCGGCATCGCGGTAGAGCTGCGCCAGTTTGTCGCGCGTGGGCGGATGCTTGAGATACTCGATCACCGTCACGTCGATGTCTTCCCGCGCCTGCAGGATCGCCAGCGTCGCGCGCGATTTACCGCATTCGGGATTGTGCCAGATGGTCGCTTTCATGGCCTGCTCCTTGGGCGGCTTGTTAGTAGCGCGCAACCAGCGTCACCAGGGCCTGACGTCCGTCCGCCGGCACGGCGTAGTGCGGGTTGCGTAGCTTTACCACATAACGGTTGTCGGTCAGGTTGTTGACGTTCACCCGGACCCCGAGATGCTCGGTGAAGTCATACCGAGCGTGCGCATCGAAGCGGATGTATCCGTCAGCCGAAATCAGGTTCGGCGCATCGGCATAGCGCTTCGATGCGCCATACGCGCCCCCGCCCACGCTGAACTGCGGTGTGGCCTGCCAGTCGATCGTGGCGGCCAGGTTGTGCTTGGGTGTCTGCGGCAGGGTTTTGCCGGCGTTTGCCGGCGCGTCTCCGGGAAGCCGGGCATCGAGATAGGTGTAGCCCACCAGCATGGTCACCGGTCCAGCGCGGCCGCTGGCACTCAGTTCGAACCCGCGCGTACGGGCCGCGGCGAAGACTTCGGTCACCGTGCCCGACGGATCGGTCTGCTGTATATTGCTTCGGTCGATCTGGAACACCGCCGCCGCCAGCAGCAGGTTGCCGCCCGCCATCCCGGCCTTTGCGCCCAGTTCCCAATTCTCGGTACCCTGCGGCTGCTGCAGCTGGTTGGCGAGATTCAGTCCGTCCTCGCCCTCGCCCACCGCCGCTCCCGGCGGTGATTTCGAGTTACCGTACGAAGCGTAAATGCTGGTGCTCGCTGTCGGCTTGATAATCGCGCCGGCCTGATAGGACCAGAAATCACCTTTGCTCGCCGCGCTGAATGGAATCCCGCTGCTGAACCCGGTCGAAGCCGCGGTGTAGTCGGTCCACCGGACGCCGCCGCTCAACAGCAGTTGCGGCACCACCGTGACCGTGTCGAACAGGTAGAAGCCATAATCTCGCGCGGTCGCGGAACTGGGGTTGGGGCCGGCGGTGATCGATCCGCGCCACGGGTCGCGCGGATCGGGATCGAGCAGACCGGTGCAGTTGTAGGCGGCGATGTCGGCAGGGCCGCACGCGCGGTTGCCGGTGTCCACCAGATAAGGCTGGTTGGCCTGATCGGTGTCGCTGTATTCAAAGCCCGCCGCAAGGCTGTGCGTCATGCCGCCGGTGGCGAAATCCGCTGCGACATTGAGGTTGCTGGCGATCCCGCGCGTCGTGGCATTGCGCGACTTGGTGTTGCGCCAGACCAGGCCGTTGACGACGTTTCCGGCACTGTCGTCGGGGTTCGTGACGATGTAGTTGTTATGCGTCCAGCTGAAGCGGGTGGAACTGGTCAGCAGCACGCCGCGTGTCAGCTCCGCCATCAACGTGCCGGTCACCGCGTCGACATTGGTTTTCTGGAAATCGCGGGCCAGCAGACCATAGAAGTTGTCGGGGTCGACATCGGCGGGCCGGCGGATGTCGGGATCGGCGGGGTCGGGGTTGAGCTGGCGCCGCGAGGTGAGCGGAATGCCGTAGTCGGGGATGCCACGGGTCTGCAGATGATAATAGCTGAGCGTCGCGCTCAGCGGCCCGGCCAGGCCGAAGGTGACCGACGGCAGCACGCCCCAGCGATCGTCCGAGACATGGTCGCGGCCGGCCACCATCGAATCGTGGTAGAGCCCGACCAGGCGGACCGCCACGTCGTCGCCCAGTTGACGGTTGACGTCGCCGGTCAGGCGGACGAGGTCTGAAGTGCCGGCGGTCGCTTGCGCGGCAACGAACGCGCCCTGGCGGGCGAGCTTCGACACCAGGTTGATGGTACCGCCCGCACCGCCCCGGCCGGCGATGGGACCGTTCGGGCCCTTCGAAACCTCGATCGATTCGACCGCGAAGGATTCGCGCTGCTGCGAGCCGACGTCGCGCAGCCCGTCGACGAAGATGTCGCCGGTGGAATTGACGCCGCGGATCAGCGGTGCATCGCCGCTCGATGTGCCGCCTTCGCCTGCGCCCAAGGTGATTCCCGGTACCGCGCGAAGTGCGTCATCGACCGAAAACGACGCACTGTTCTGCAGCGTCTCTTCGGAAATCACGCTGATGGTGCGCGGGGTGTCAACGATCGGCGCGGTGTCCTTGGGGGACGAGGTAGCGCGCTCCACCGTGCCGTTGACGACGATCTGTTCAGCCGCATCCTCAGCCGTCGCCGGCGCGCTGACAATAAATCCCACACAGCCCAGCGCGATGAACCCGCCAGTGGCAGCGATCGAATGTCTCATGATGTACCCTTGAACGCGAAATCGGTGTCGTCGTCGCCCCCATCCACCCGGTTCAGCCCATAGTCAAGGATAATGCGAATTATTCGCAATAAAGGGTCAGGCGTCTGCCCATCGGCGCAGCAGGTTATGATAGAGGCTGGTCAGATCGATCAGCGAAGGATCGTTCGCGCCGCACAATCCGCTGAGCGTGCGAATGGTCCGGTCGAGACGATAAAGGTGCTCGCGCTCGCCGTTGTCGCGCACCATGCTCTGGATCCAGAAGAAGCATGCGGTCCGCGCGCCGCTGGTAACCGGCGTGACGCGATGCACGCTCGACGCGGGGTATACCACCATATCGCCGGCCGGCAGCTTGACGCGATGCTCACCGAACAGATCTTCCACTACCAGTTCGCCGCCATCGTAAGCATCGGGCGAATCAAGGAAAAGCGTGCACGACAGGTCGCTGCGAATGCGGAAGTCCGTCCCGGCGAGCACCCGGATTCCATTGTCGACGTGCGCGCCGAACTCGTCCCCGATCTGGTAGCGGTTGAACAATGGGGGGAACACCTTCAGCGGCAGCGCGGCGGAGACGAATTCAGGAGCGCCGGCCAGCGCGTCGAGCACGATCTGCCCAGCCCGTTTCGCCGCTTCGCACCCTTGCGGAAGCTGCCGGTTGCGCTTGGACAGTCGGGACTGATGGCCGGAGGTTTCGTTACCGTCGACCCATTCCTCGGCGTCGATGATCGCCCTGACTTGCGCAATCCGATCGGGATCCAGCACGCCTTCGACTTTAACCATCATCGCTTCATCACTCCTCTCCAGCCCTTATGGCTACATGCGATTGACTTGCAATAGCTGGTCTGCAAGGTCGCGCACGACAGGCTGAGGAGCGAACATGTCGAAATTCGGGCTCAGGAAAACGTGGTTTCAGGTCCACAAGTGGATCGGCCTGATCCTCGCAGTGCTGATCATCCCGATCTCGCTCACCGGTGCAGCGCTGGTATGGCACGATGCACTGGACAGGGCGCTGCACGCCGAACGCTATGCGGTCAGCGGCACCACCCTTTTGCCTATCCCCGCCTACGCAGGCGCGGCATCCGCCAGGCTTGCCGACGGCGAGCGCCTGCAAGGTGTTTCGCTTCCGGATAGCGCCGGCGACCCGGTGACGGTAACGGCATCGAAGCCGGGTGAAGGCCGTCCGCAACGGGTGACGTTCTATCTCGATCCGCCAACGGGTACCGTCCTGGCGAGCGGGCGCAGCGGCGAGGGCGCGCTCCAGGTCATGCACCGTTTGCACGGGTCCTTGATGGTACCGGGCGCGGGCCGCAAGATCGTCGGCTGGGTGGGTATCGCAATGCTCATCAGTTCGATCAGCGGACTCTGGCTGTGGTGGCCGCTCGTCGGAAGCATCCGTCGCGGGCTGCGCTGGAAGCGGCACCGCAACTTCGACACCAATCTGCATCACCAACTGGGTTTCTGGATCTCGCTGCCGCTGTTCGTGCTTTCGCTGACGGGCGTGTGGATCTCGTTTCCGCAATGGTTTGCCGGATTCGACAGCGCGCAGTCCGAGCGAGGCCCAGCCGGTGGTCCCGGACGCTTTGCCCCGCCATTGGCGCTGCCGCTGACCGCCGTCGCCCCGGCCATCGATGCTGCCGAGAAAGCCGCTGGAGGCGAGGCGATTGCGATCGCGTGGCCTACCGGGCAGGCCCGCGAATGGACCGTTTCGCTCAAGCCTGCGCGTGGCGAGGCCGCCACCGTCAAGGTCGACGCCGGCAATCTTTCCGCGAAAGTCTTGCCGGCCGAAGGCGATCGGCCCGAAACGCTCGCCCGGTTGATGCGCCGCATCCACGATGGCAACGGGATGCCCGTTGTCTGGCAAATCGTCGTGTTCCTGGGCGGTATCCTTCCCGCCGCGCTCGCGGTGACCGGAACGATCATGTGGTGGCGCGCACGGCGTTGGCGCGGCGAATTGTCGGCACGGCAGACCGCCCGTGCTGGAGCCTAGTCGGCCCGATTCATCGCCGGCACCGCGCGCGCGGCGTCCTCGGGGCTGATGCCTGGCGCCGGCGCGGCGCTGATCGTTTCCTCACGCCGCGCCACCCGGCCCGCGCGTTGTACCGCGCGCACCAGACGGGGGTAGACCCCGCAGCGGCACAAGTTGGGTAGCGCGGCCTTGATCTCGTCTTCGGACGGGTCGGGGTTGCGCGCCAACAGGGCGGCGGCGGCCATCGCGATACCGGGCGTGCAAAAGCCGCACTGGATCGCGGCTTCCGCAACCAGCGCCTGCTGCACCGGATGGCTGCGATCGCGGCTGAGGCCCTCGATGGTGGTGACATAGCGCCCTTCGGCTTCCGCCACGGTGATCAGGCAACTCCTCAGCGCTTCGCCGTCGACGATCACGGTGCAGGCGTGGCAATCGCCCTCCCCGCAGCCGTACTTGGTGCCGGTGAGATTGGCCGCGTCGCGCAGCGCCCACAGCAGCGGCGTCGCCGGATCGACATCGAAGCGCAACGGTCGCCCGTTGACGGTAAGCGCGGTCATCGGCCGGCGTCAGGCGCTCAGTCGCGCCACGAGCGGTCGATGCGGTCGATCTTGCGCTTCCACGCCTCGAAATCGGCCTTGCCCGCCCCGCCCGGGAGCGCAACCTGGCCCAGATCGCGCTGGTGCACGTCGATCACGTCCTGCTGCACGGTGATCGGTTCACCCTGGCTGAGCACGGCGATCTGGATCTCGCACGCCCGCTGGAGCGACCATGCGGTGACGAACATTTCGGGCAGCGTGCGCCCCATCACCACCGGGCCGTGGTTCTTGAGCATCAGGATGCGCTTGCCGCCCAGGTTCTGGAGCAGGCGCTCGCCCTCCTCCTCGCGCACGGTCACACCTTCGAAGTCGTGGTAGCCGATCTGGCCCTGGAAGTTGCAGGCGTAAAAGCTGATCGGCAGCAGCCCGCGGCTGTGGCTGGATACCGCCATGCCCGCAGTGGTGTGCGTGTGGCAGATCGCGTGCGCGCTTTCGATGTGGCGGTGGAAATAGGCGTGCTGGGTGAAGCCCGCCTTGTTGACGGGGTAGTTGCCCGCCAGCACGTTGCCGTCGATGTCGATCTTGACCAGGTTGGACGCGGTCACCTCGTCGTACATCAGCCCGAACGGGTTGATCAGGAACGCATCGTCCTCGCCCGGCACTTTCACGCTGATATGGTTGTAGATCGATTCCGACCAGCCGAGGTGATCGAAGATGCGATAGCACGCGGCCAGATCGAGGCGGGCTTGCCATTCGGCATCGCTGCATTCGATCCGCGGCTTGATCTGGGTGGCCATCGGGACTCTCCTCAATTCGCGTTTCTCGACGCTACTTATCGCACGCCGGCTGTTCAAGCGCCAGCAGCGCGAAGCTCGCCAGCCAGTGCGATCCCATGTAATCCTCGCCGATATGGGGCAGGCTGGCCGCGATATGCCGATCAGCCACCGCGGCAAACCGGCCCGTGTCCCCCAGCGCCGCGCCGATGCCCTTCCAGCACCACGCGCGGCTGAGGTTGAGGCCATCGAGATGGGCGATCTTGCCATCTGTGCGGTCCGACACATGGACCGGTTCGAACAGGATCGGCGGACTGCCGACGTCGGCGCGGGGAAGGAAGTTCGCGAACCAGGCCGAATAGGCGTCGGTGTCGAGAACCCGGCTCATCAACAGCGCGGCGGTAAGCGCGGGCGAGAGGAATTCGTCGCCGCCCGGCTCCCATCCGCGATAGTCGGTTCGCCCGCCGAACCACGCCAGCGCGCGATCATGGATCAGTTCGGCGAGCGCGGCGTCGCGCGCCTCGGCCCATTCGAGCGCCAGCACCAGCGCGAACGCGGTGTTGAAATGCGTGCCCACCGTGATCGGGTAGGTGAGCTTGGGCAAATGGTCGCGAAACTGGGTGGCGAAGCGACGGGCAAGCGGTTCCAGCGCCCCGCCCCAGGGCGCGTCATGGCGGTCGGCCTCGCCATGCAGCGCCAGCAGCCACGCCCATCCGTAAGGTCGCGCGAAGCTGGCGCCGAACGGCCGGTCCAGTCGCGCGATCTCACCGGCTACCCTGCCCGGCACCAGCATCGCGTCAGCCAAAACGCGAATGTCCGCCGTTTCGGGTATGTCGGGAAACAGCCGCAACAAACGCAGCACTTGCCAGTATCCGTGGACGCAGCTGTGCCAGTCGAAACTGCCGTGGAAGATCGGGTGGATCGCCGCCGGCTCCGCAAGGTCCTCCGAACCATTCAGCACCTGGTCGAGCTTGAACGGCCAACGCCGGGTGAGGTTGGGCAGCGTCATCTGCGTGAATTCGCGGGCGAGCGACGGGGTCAGCATGATCGGTCGGCCCCGCATGATGTGGACCACCGAAGTACCCCGTTTGGAAAACTTCGTTGCGGTGATCGCGGTGAAGGCAAGTGACTGGAAAAACTACCGAACACAGCCGGCACAGGGATGGCGCGGACACCCGGCCGTGTGATCTTCCGGAATCGCGAGATCGTCGGGGTTCCGGAGCGGGGCGAAGGCACGGTCATCCCCGCACGCTAGCAAGCCAGGGCGGCTGTAGGAAAATTGTTTCGGATGATCCGCATCACCCGAACCCCAGCAAGTAGAGCAGTGCGATATTGGCGATCAGCAACGGGATCGCGGTGGGCACCTGCGCCTTGATCACGGCGTTCTGGTCCTTGAGCTCGAGCAGCGCGGCGGGCACCAGATTGAAGTTGGCCGCCATCGGGGTCATCAGCGTGCCGCAGAAGCCCGCCAGCATGCCGATCGCCGCCACCTTGATCGGATCGCCCGACCACACGCCCACCAGCACCGGCATGCCGACCCCGGCGAACATCACCGGGAACGCGGCGAAGGCGTTGCCCATGATCATCGTGAAGCCCGCCATGCCCAACGCATAGACCGCCACCGCGCCCAGCCGGCTGCCATCGGGAATTACGCCCCCGGCAATCCCGCCGACCACTTCGCCCACCCCGGCCAGCGCGAACACCGCGCCCAGGCTGGCGAGCATCTGCGGCAGGACCGCTGCCCACCCTACGCTGTCCATCAGCCGGGTGCCTTCCGCCAGCGGGGTGACAACACGCGGGCGCAGCCAGACGTAGCACACCGCCAGCGCGATCAGCACGCCGAGCGATAGCGCCACGAGCGTGACCTGCTTGGGATCGACCAGCGCGGGCATCTGCTTGAAGGCCAGCGTGCCCAGCAGCGCGACCGCCGGGATCACCAGCGCGGGCAGGAACAGCCGGTTGCCGCGCGCGGCGGCCTCGTCCCGGCGCTCGTCGCGCGAGGTGGTCGTGCGGCCCGCGCGGCCCATCAGCTTGAACCCGGCGATCAGCACGAGGCCGAGCACGAGCACGCCGTTGCCGATGTCGCCCAGGTAATCGCCCGCCCAGTAACTCGTGGCGATGAGCGCGTAGAACACGCCGTTGCCCCATCGCTTCGGGTTGGCCCTGTCGGTCGTCGACAACAGCGCGAAGGCCAGGAAGGGCGCGCCGGCGACGGCATAGACCAGGTTGAGGCCGATCATCCCTGCTCTCCGGCCGCCGCCCGCTCGCGCGCCAGTGTGCGGTCGAACCGCCACAGCCGGAAGGCGTGGATCGCGAACGCGCATGCCGCGGTCGGCATCGCCCACAGCGCCAGTTGCAACGGCTCGGCGGTGATCCCGAACCCCTGCAACGTGCCGACCATCAGCAGGATCGATCCGATCGCAATGAAGATGTCCTCGCCGAAGAACAGCCCCACGTTGTCGGTCGCCGCGGCCAGCGCGGGTACGCGGTCCTCGCCCGGCGGCGCACCCTGCTTTTCGGCCGCCGCCTGCGCCATCGGCGCGACCAGTGGCCGCACGCTCTGCGCCGGTCCGGCGATCGAGGTCAGCCCCAGCGCGGCGGTCAGCTGGCGCAGCAGCAGGTACCCGATCAGCAGCCGCCCCACCGTAGCGCCGCGCAGCGACGCGATCGCGGTGCGGGCGCGTTCCTGCAGGCCGTGCCGTTCGAGGATGCCGATCACCGGCAGCACGATGTAGACCACGGTGACGTAGCGCGAATCGTTGAACGCCTTGCCGAACGCGGCAAGCACGGCGAGCGGATCGAGCCCTGCCGCCAGCCCCGTCACCAGCGCCGAGGCCGCGACCACCAGCAGCGGATTGAAACGCAGCACGAAGCCCACCACGATCACCGCGATGCCGAGCAGGACGAGGTAGCTCATGCAAACATCCCCGTCCCGGGGAGGCTTTTCGTATCTCTCATCACCGTTCTCCCCATCCGCCCCCGCCGGGGGTTTCGATCACGAACACGTCGCCCGCTGCCATGTCGGCCGAAGCGGTCGCGCCAAGCGTTTCCGTGCTGCCATCCGCCCGCTCGATGCGATTGATGCCGAGAGCGCCGTCGCGCCCGCCGGCGAGGCCCGCTGGCGGCACCTTGCGCCGGTTCGACAGGATGTTGGCGCGCATGGGTTCGCGGAAGGCGATCCGCCGCACCGCGCCGTCGCCGCCGCGCCACTCGCCATCGCCGCCCGAGCCGCGCCGGATCGAGAATTCCTCGACCAGCACCGGGAAGCGGTCTTCGAGCACTTCGGGATCGGTCAGCCGGCTGTTGGTCATGTGGGTCTGCACCGCGTCGGCCCCGTCGAAGCCGGGGCCCGCGCCAGAACCGCCGGCGATCGTCTCGTAGTACTGGCGAGTCTCGTCGCCGAAAGTGAAGTTATTCATCGTGCCCTGACTGCCGGCCTGCGCGCGTAACGCCCCCAGCAGCGCATCGGTGACCACCTGGCTGGTCTCGACATTGCCGGCAACCACCGCCGCCGGCCACGCTGGCGACAGCATCGAGCCGGCGGGCACCCGGATCGTCACCGGGCGCAGGAAGCCGTCGTTGAGCGGGATCGCGCTGCCGGTCAGCGTGCGGATCGCATAGAGGCAGGCGGCCCGCACCACCGGGCGCGGGGCGTTGAAATTGTCGGCCAGCTGGGCGGATGTGCCGGTGAAATCGAACACCGCACTGCCCGCCTGGCGGTCGATCGCGATCGACACCCGGACCCGCGCGCCATTGTCCATCCCCACCTCGTGTTCGCCATCCAACAGGCGCGCGAGCATTCCGCGCGCCGCGCTGTCGGCGTAATCGAGCAGGTGGCCCATGTACGCGCTGACCACCGGTTCGCCGTGGTCGGCGACCAGTCCGAGCAGGCGATCAGCGCCGCGTCGGCAGGCCGCGATCTGGGCGGCGAGATCGGCGATGTTCTGATCGATATTGCGCGCCGGATTGGCGCCTGCGCCCAACAGGCCGCGCAGCTCCGCCTCCAGGAACCGCCCATCGCGGGCGATCAGCACATCGTCGAGCACCACGCCCTCGTCCTCGATCCGGGTCGAGTTCGACGGCATCGATCCGGGCGCGATCCCGCCGATATCGGCATGATGCCCGCGCGCGGCGACGAAGAATGCAGGGGCGCCGGCCTCGCCCGTGAACACCGGGGCGATCACCGTGATATCGGGCAGGTGCGTGCCCCCGGCGTACGGGGCATTGAGCGCGTAGGCATCGCCGCGCCGCATCGGTCCGGAAGGACCGGCGATGCCCCTGTTGGTGATGATCGTGCGCACGCTGTCGCCCATCGAGCCGAGGTGCACCGGGATGTGCGGCGCGTTGGCGATCAGGTTGCCGTGCGCGTCGAACACCGCGCAGCTGAAATCGAGCCGCTCGCGAATGTTCACCGAACTGGCCGAGTGCTGCAGCGCCGCGCCCATTTCCTCGGCCACGCCCATGAACAGCCCGCCGAAGATTTCCAGCCGCACCGGGTCGGCGGCTGTTCGGGCGATCTCGGCCCCCTGGGGTGCAGTGCGGGTCAGGACCAGCATGCCGCCAGCTTCCAGCCGTCCGCCCCAGCCCGGTTCAATGACCAGGGTCGCCACCGGATCGATCACCAGCGCGGGGCCGGCGATCGTTTGCCCGATCGCCAGGTGCGCCCGCTCGAACACCGGGGTTTCGTGCGTCTCGCCAGCCATGAAGCAAGCGGTTCGCGTGACGGGATCGCACGGTGACTTGCCGCCTGCGAAATCGATCGAATCGCCGTGTTCGGTCGGCGCGATCGCCTCGATCCGCAACATGTCGATGACCAGCCCGTCGTCGGCCGCATAGCCGAACCGCGCGCGATGCGCCTGCGCGAAGGCTGCGCGCATGGTGTCTTCGCTGCCGAGTGGCACCGCGATCGTGCTGTCACCGGCCGCCAGACGGATGTGCGCCTCGCCCTCGATACCGATGTTCGCCGTTGCGACGCCTTGGGCCGACAGCTCGGCGACTGCCTGCTGCGACAGGCGCTCGATCGCCACCGCCAGCGCCTCGCCACACCCGGCCAGGGGCAGCGCCAGCGTGGTCTCGCGAACCGCGCGGCGGTCGGCCAGGCCCATTCCATAGGCTGACAGCACCCCGGCGAGCGGGTGGACCAGCACCGTCTCGATACCCAGCGCGCCGGCCACCAGGCACGCATGTTGCCCGCCCGCCCCGCCAAAGCAATTGAGCGCGAAGCGGCTGACGTCGTGGCCTCGCGACACCGAAACCGCGCGGATCGCCTGCGCCATGTTGGCGACCGCGACCGCGACGAACCCCTCGGCGGCCTGTTCGCGGGTCATGCGCTGGCCCGTTCGGGCTGCGATATCGCCGAGCACTTCGTCGATCCGGTGCTCCGATGCCGCACGATCGAGCGCATCGTTGCCATGGCGGCCGAACACCGCGGGGAAGAATTCGGGCTGCAGCTTGCCCAGGATCAGGTTGCAGTCGGTCACCGTCAGCGGCCCGCCCTGTCGATAGCAGGCGGGCCCCGGCTGCGCCCCGGCGCTTTCCGGCCCGGCGAGGAAGCGTGCGCCATCGAACCGGCAAATCGATCCGCCGCCGGCCGCCACGGTGTGGATACGCAGCATCGGAGCGCGGATCCGCACCCCCGCCACGCGGTTGTCGCTCTCGCGCTCGAACGCGCCGGTGAACAGTGACACGTCGGTCGAGGTGCCACCCATGTCGAACCCGATCACCCGGTGGTATCCGGCGGCGCGCGCGGTCTCGGCCATGCCGACGATCCCGCCCGCTGGACCCGACAGGATCGCGTCCTTTCCGCGCAGCGCGCCACCGGCCGCAAGGCCGCCGTTCGACTGCATGAACAGCGGGTCGTGCGCGGGGCCCAATCCGGCGGCGAACGCAGCGACGTACGATCGCAGCACCGGCGTCAGATAGGCGTCGGCCACCGTGGTGTCGGCCCGTCCGATCAGCTTGGCGAGCGGTGAGACCTGGTGGCTGACCGCGATCTCCGCAAAGCCCGCCTCATGCGCAAGCTCGGCCAGCGCCTGCTCGTGCGCGGTGTGGCGATAGCCGTGCATCAGGGCGATTGCGACCGCGCGGATGCCGCGCGCACGCGCTGCGCGAAACCCTGCCAATGCCGCTTCCCGGTCGAGGGGACGGAGCACCCGGCCATCGGCTGTCACCCGCTCGTCGATCTCGAGCACTTCGGACGGAAGCGGCTCGAGCTTGACGATGTGCCGCGCAAAAATGTCGGGCCGTTCCTGGGTACCGATCGACAAGGCATCGCCGAACCCGCGGGTAATCGCCAGCAACACCGGCTCGCCCTTGCGTTCGAGCAGGGCGTTGGTGGCGATGGTGGTGCCGATGCGGATGTCCGCCGGCGGCAACTGATCCTCGCGCGATCCGGTCAGCCGCCGGATCGCCTCGACCGCGGCGTCGGCGTAGTGCGCCGGATCCTCCGACAGCAGCTTGGCGGTCCGAACCGTGCCGTCGGGAGAGCGCGCGACGACGTCGGTGAACGTGCCCCCACGGTCGATCCAGAACTGCCAGCGATCCGTCATGCGCGCGCTATGGCGCACGTCCGCACTCTCGGCAAACCGCCGGTGCGCTTACGAGGAGTTAACCATCGCGGCGCCATACTCGCCGGCAAGGGCGCACCCCGGGGGAATCGATGGACGATCTGCTAGCCGAGTTTCTGGCCGAAACCCGCGAAATGCTCGCTGCCATCGGCGGCGAGCTGGTCGCGTGGGAAGCCGATCCCGCCGATCGCGGCAGGCTCGATGCGATCTTCCGTTTCGTTCACACCGTGAAGGGAAATTGCGGCTTCTTCGATTTTCCCCGGCTGGAGTCGCTCAGCCATGCCGCCGAAGGCGCCTTGGCCGAGGTGCGCGCCGGCCGCCGTTCGGCCAGCCCACGGCTGGTCACCGCCGTGCTCGCCATTGCCGACCGGATCGGCGTGATGGTCGATGCGATCGAGGCCGGTGAAGACATGCCCGCGCGCGGTGACGAGGTGCTGATTGCCGCGCTCGAACCGGACAGCGACGATTCGCCCGAGACCGTCGCCGATCATCCAGCCGAACTGCGCCCGGCCCCGTCCAGCAATGGCGCCCAGCGCTCGATCCGCCTGCCGATCGGCTTGCTCGACAGCGTGATGGGCAGTGTGTCCGACCTGGTCCTCGCACGCAACGACCTGGCTCGGCGAATGCGCGATGCCGAAGTCGATCCCAGCGTGCAGGGCCCGTTCGAGCGCCTGTCGACCATCCTCGACCAGGTTCGCGAAGCGGTCACCCGGATGCGGATGCAGCGCATCGAACACCTGTTCGGCGCCTTCCCCAGGCTGGTGCGCGATCTCGCAGCCGAGCTTGGCAAGCAGGTGATGATCGATCTGGAAGGCGGCGACGTCGAGCTCGATCGCGAAATGATCGAGATGATCCGCGACCCGCTGACGCATATCATCCGCAATGCGATCGACCACGGGATCGAGGCACCTTCGCAGCGGCTCGCCGTCGGCAAGCGCGAGATCGGCACCTTGCATATCGCCGCCCGCCAGAGCGGCAACCGCATCATGCTGGCGATTTCCGACGATGGTCGCGGGATCGACGGCGCGAGGCTGGTTGAAAAGGCCATCGCGATCGGCGCGATTTCCCGCGACGACCGCGACAGCCTCGACCTTGCCGCTCAACATGCCCTGATCTTCGAACCCGGACTGTCGACCGCCGCCGAAGTCACCTCGGTCTCGGGCCGGGGCGTGGGAATGGACGTGGTGCGCGCCAATATCGAACGGGTCGGCGGCGCGATCGAGGTGTCGAGCGATCTCGGCCAGGGAACGCGCATCGTCCTCAGCCTGCCGCTCACGCTCAGCATCATCCCCTCGCTCACGGTCGGCGCGGGCGACCAGTTGTTCGCCATGCCGCGTTCGTACGTCGAGGAGATCGTCCACGGCCGCGCCGGGCACATCGAATTCGCGCGCGCGGGTGACGCCGTTCTGGTGACCGTGCGCGGCCGGCGCGTGGCCTGCCTCTCGCTTGGCGAACAGCTCGGCTTCGACAACGCCCTGCCGCCGGAAGACTGCACGCTGGTGCTGGTGCGGCTCGCCAGTGGCGACCTGTTCGCGCTGGCGGTCGATCGCATATTCGATCACGAGGAACTGGTTATCAAGCCGCTCGCGCCTGCGATCATGGCAACCGGAATCTACGCCGGAAGCACTCTGCTTGACGACGGTCATCCGGTGCTGATGCTCGATATCGCCGGCATCGCGCGCAAGGCCCGGCTGCTTGGTGAAGTGCAGAAGCGCGCACGGGTGCAGGAAGACGTCGCCGAGGTGGAGCAACGGCGGGGCACGCCGGCGTTGCTGTTCGTCGGGCTCGACGGGGGGCGCAAGCTGGTCCGTCTCGGCGCGATCCGGCGGATCGAACGGATCGCGGCAGAAAGCGTCGACCTCACGTCGGATCCCCCGCGCGCGGTGATCGGCGAAACGCTGTACCCGCTCGCGGGCACCGACGGCGCGGACTTTTCCGATGACCAGATCAGTGTCCTGCGCCTGGGCGACGGGGACAGCGAGATCGCGTTCGCGATCGATCGCATCCTCGACACGGTCGAATTGACCGGCGACATCGCCCCAGCCCGTCGCACCGGAATGTCCGAAGGCACGGCGCTGGTCGATGGCATTCCTGCCGAAGTGATCGACACCCACTGGCTGTTCGCCAGCTTCGCCGCCCCTCCGCGCGCGCTCGATCCTCCTGTCTGCCGCTTGCCGAGCGAAGACCAGTGGGCGCGCACGATCCTGGCCCCGCTGATCGAGAGCGCCGGCTACCGGGTGGTCGATGACAGCTTTGCCGGCACGGCCGATGTCGTGATCGCGACCGAGGATTCGAACGAAGCTGCCGGCGCAGGCGCGGTCATCATGCTATGTGCCGATCCCGAGCGCGCGGGCCAGTCGCCCGGTTCGCTGTATCGATACGATCGCGCAGGCCTGGTCGCCGCGCTGGCCGCGCTGCGCAGCGGGAGGGCCGCATGAACCAACTGCTCGTCATCATCGAAATCGCCGGTCGGCGCGCCGCGTTGCGCACGTCCGAGGTCCAGTCGGTGGTCGAACTCGACACGATCAGCACGGTGCCGCGTTCACCGCCGTTCGTGCTGGGGCTCAGCGCGCTGCGGTCCAATACCCTGACGGTGATCGATGCCGCCGCCGCGATCGGCCTGCCCCCGCATGGCATGCCACATGCCGGAACGCGGGCGGTTATCGTCGACCATGCCGGCCATCGATATGCGCTGGTGGTCGATGGCATCGACGACGTGGCCGAGGCGCTCAGCGATCCGGCGCCGGTGGCCGGGGAAGCGGGCGCGGGCTGGGAACGGGTCAGCCAGGGCCTGATCGAAACCGATCGCGGCCCCGCGCTGCTGATCGCTCTCGATGCCCTGCTTGCCGGCCCCGCCTTGGCGGCGGCTTAAGGGGATGGTTACCCCTGCGATCTACCAACGCAGAAAATAAAAAGGCGGGACTCGCATTTATGAACCAGTGCCTCATCGTCGACGATTCGCGGGTGATCCGCAAAGTGTCGCGGCACATCCTGGAATCGCTCGGCTTTACGGTCGACGAGGCGGAAAACGGGCGCGAAGGGCTCGACCGCTGTGCCGAGGCAATGCCCGATGTGATCCTTCTCGACTGGAACATGCCGGTCATGAGCGGCATCGAATTCATCGTCCACTTGCGCCAGCGCGCGGGCGGCGACCGACCCAAGGTGGTCTTCTGCACCACTGAAAACGACGTGGCCCATATCCGCGAGGCGATCAGCGCCGGCGCGGACGAATACGTCATGAAACCGTTCGATCACGAGACGCTGCAGATCAAGCTTCAGCTCGTCGGCTTCGCCTGAGGGGCGGGCACAGTGAACCGGCCGGCTCCTCTAACCGGACCGCACCGAATCGGGGCTGCTGACCGCGGCGGCGCGATACGGGTGATGATCGTCGACGATTCGCTCGTCGCGCGGACAGTCCTTTCGCGTATCATCGAGGCCGCGCCCGACTGCGAGATCGTGGCCAAGGCAACCACCGGCGAAATGGCGATCGCCAGGTTGGGCGAGACTGCGGTCGACGTTATCCTGCTCGACCTCGAGATGCCCGGAATGGGCGGCATCGGCGCGCTGCCGAAAATCCTCGCGCTGGCCGATGGTGGACAGGTGTTGGTGGTATCGTCGCTGACCGCGGAAGGGGCCGAACACACGCTGGCCGCCTTGTCGATGGGCGCGGCCGACACTCTGCTGAAGCCCCGAGCGGGCGAATTCGATGCTGGTTACGGGCGTGCCCTGCTGGCCAAGATTCGCGCGCTGGCCGGTCGCACCGGTACCGCCGGGCGCGCGCTGCCAAAGCCGCCGCCCGCCCCCCTTGCGCGAAGCCTGCCGCGTGAGGATCCCTTGGTGTTGGCGATCGGGGCATCGACCGGCGGCATCCATGCGTTGTGCCTGTTGCTCGGCGCGCTGCCAAAGTCGTTCGACCTGCCGATCCTGGTGGTCCAGCATTTGCCGGAAAGCTTCATGGGGACACTGGCACGCCAGCTGGCCGCGGCGTCGAACCGGCCCGCGGTGGTCGCGGGCGCCGGAACGGTTGCCGAACGGGGTCGGATCCATGTCGCACCCGGCGATGGTCACATGGTCGTGCGGCGCGACGGTGCCCGGCTCGTGACCGGAATCGCGCACCACGCGGTGCCGAGCGGCTGCACCCCATCGGTCGATCCGCTGTTCGAATCGATTGCCGACGCGGTCGGCGGGCGCGCGCTCGGCGTGATCCTGTCGGGCATGGGCCGCGACGGCGCAATCGGCGCGGCGCGGCTGGTCGGGGCCGGCGGCACGCTGTTCGCGCAGGACGCCGCGAGCTCCGCCGTATGGGGGATGCCGCGCGCGGTGGCCGAGGCCGGGCTCGCAAGCGCAGTCCTTCCGCCCGATCAGATCGCCGGGCGCCTCGCCGCCATCGCCTCCACTGCCGAAGCGATCCGCGCATGAGCGAGATCTCTCACCGCATCGTCGCCGACCTGCTCTACGCGCGCACCGGCCAGCAGCTGACCGCCAACCGCCGGTGGCGGATCGACACCGCACTGGCCGGGCTGTTCCGCGAACGGGGCATTTCCAACCTCGACCAGCTTGTCTGCCTGCTCGCCGACGCGCGCGAGGAGACCTTGACGCTCGAGGTGGTCGAGGCCCTGCTCAACAACGAGACGTATTTCTTTCGCGACCGCCTGATGTTCGATCTGCTGGGCACCGAAGTGCTGCCCGATCTCGCCGCCAAGCGGGCCGATACCCGTAGGCTATCGATCTGGTCGGCGGGCTGTTCGACCGGACAGGAGGCCCTGTCGCTGGCGATGCTGTTCGCCGACCAGCCGAAGCGCTGGGAGGGCTGGCGCATCGATATCCTGGGCACCGACATCTCCGGTCGCGCGATCAAGTCGGCACGAGGAGGTGCTTACACCCAGTTCGAGATCCAGCGCGGCCTGGGCGTGTCGCAAATGCTGCGCTGGTTTACCGAGACCGCCGATGGCTGGCGCCCGCGTTCCGAGCTGCGCCGCCCGATCCGGTTCGAACGCCGTAATGTCCTCGACGTGGCGCCCGATCCGGGCCGGTTCGACCTGATCCTGTGTCGCAACGTCCTGCTCTATTTCGCCGCGGCCAATCGCAACAAGGCGTTCGGCCGCCTTGCCGAGGCGAGCGCGCCCGACGGCTGGCTGATGATTGGCGCCGGTGAAACGGTCGGCGGCCATTCGGATTCCTTCGCGCCGGCATGCAACACCAGCGGGCTCTACCGGCGTCTCCCGACACTTTCCCGGGGAAACCTGGCGACAGCCCGCGCACGGTAAATTTCCGCTTAGCTGTTCGTTAGGCAATGATCGCTAGGCATTTCCCTGGCGCCCGCCGTCGGCAGCGCCTTGGGGGTCGCGGTGAACGCACTGGGAAGAAAATCTGCGTTAGGGCCGCGCGTGCTGGTGTTCGCACCGCTGCTGTCCCTGTCGGCCATTTTCGGCGCGTTCGCCGGCCTGCTGGTGTTCAAGCCTCAACTCGCGCCCGGCTCGATCGTCTGGATCGCAGGGCTGGGTGTGGCGGTCTATACCGCCGCCGTGCTGGCGCTGGGCCGCTTTGGTCTTAATCACGTCGTCCGGCTCGAAGGGCTCGGCCGAACCGACAGCCTGACCGGCATGCCCAACCGGCGCGCGTTGCACGAGGATGCGGCGCACCACGCCCGCCCCGGCGAGGAAGTCGCAGTGGCGCTGATCGATCTCGACGGATTCAAGCTGGTCAACGACCACTACGGGCACGTGGTCGGCGATCAGGTGCTGATCGAATGCGCCCGGGAATTGCAGGACATCTGCGCCAACGAAGCAAGCTGCTATCGCCTGGGCGGCGACGAGTTCGCAGTGCTCAAGGTAGGGCCTGTCGCGGGCACCATTCTGGAAGGGATCTGCCGCACCCTGATCGACCGCCTCGGCTCGCCGGTGCCGGTCGAGGATCGCCGCATACTGCTCGGCGCCAGCGTGGGCCTGTCACGCTCGACCGGGCGCGACGGCCTCGGCTCGTCCGAACTGCTGCGCCGCTCGGACGTGGCGATGTACGCCTCCAAGCGCGGGGGCAAAATGCGCTGCACATGGTTCACCGACGATTTCGACCGCAACCGCGAAGCGACTCAACAGCTCGACGAGGAACTGCGCGGCGCGCTGGCGAACCAGGAATTCGAGGTGCTGTATCAGCCGCTGGTCGATGCCCGTTCGGGCGATATCGTCGCGGTTGAATCTCTGCTGCGCTGGCAACGGCCCGACGGAAAGAAGATTGGCCCGAACGTGTTTATCCCGGTGGCCGAGGAATCGGGCCTGATCAACGGGATCGGACTGTGGGTGCTGGAACGCGCCTGCCGCGACGCGCTCGCGTGGCCGGCAATCAAGCTGTCGGTCAACATATCCGCCGCGCAACTGCGCAATCCCGAATTTCCCATCCAGCTGGGCCAGATCCTCGAGGAGACGGGGTTTCCGGCTCACCGGCTGGAGCTCGAGATCACCGAGACCTGCCTGGTAATCGACCCATTGATCGCCGAGCGCAGCCTTGGCGTGATCCGCGAATTCGGAGTCAGCATATCGCTCGACGATTTCGGCACCGGCTATGCCTCGATCGGCTTCCTGCGTCAGTTCCGCTTCGAAAAGCTCAAGCTTGACCGCTCGCTGGTTACCCAGGCGCAAGCCGACGAGGGCAGCCGGGCGATGATGCTGTCGAGCATCTCGGTCGCGCGCGCGATGAAGATGGATGTGACCGCCGAGGGGGTCGAGACCGAAGAACAGGCCGATCTGGTCAGGGCCGCCGGGTGCGACCAGATCCAAGGCTGGCTCTATTACAAAGCGATGCCCGCGATGGAAATCTTGGAGCATCTGGGAAAACCCGCAAGCCGCGCAGCATCGAGGGCAGCATGAACGCGATCACCACATTCGAAGCAGAAACACTGAGCGAGGAAATCGCCAGCGTCACCCTGGCCGATGGCTCCATCGCCGAGACCGCTGCGCGCCAGCCCTTGCAGGCGTGGTTCAACAACCTGCCGCTCGACCGCAAGCTCAAGCTGCTGTCGGGTGGCCCACTTGCGGTGCTCACGCTGGTTTCGCTGTCCTTTTTCACCCTCCTGTGGACCACCAGCGCCGCGGGCGCGCAACCGGTGATGTTCGGCATTGCGGCGCTGTGGGCGTTTACCGTGGTGGTGGTTGGGATGGCGCTGCGGCGTTGCCTGCTCGATACCGCGCGGCCGCTGCGCGAACTGACCGGAGACATGGTCGGCCTCGCCTCGGGTAATCGCGGATTCAAGCTGCGCTACCTCGATCGTACCGACGAGATCGGCGAGATGGCACGGGCGTTCGAGGTGTTCGTGAAATCGGGCCACAAGCTCGACGAGATGTTCGACGATCGCAAGAAGGCGCGTGAAGAACAGAAGCGCATGCTGCTGCAGTTGAGCGCGGACTTCGATCGCCAGGTGAGCGACGTGGTCACCGCGGTCGCCTCGGCCGCCGACCAGCTCGAAGGCGCGGCCAGCACGATGGCGGGGGCCGCCGAACAGGCCTCGAGCCAGATCGACATGGTTTCGCGGTCGATGAGCGAAGCGTCCTCGGGGGTATCCGCGGCTGCCGCCGCGAGCGACGAATTCGCCATGTCGATCGGCGAGATCAGCCGCCAGGCAGCCCAATCCGCCGTCCTCGCGCGCGAGGCGACCACCGCCGCCGAACAGGCCGACGGAACGGTCAAGGCGCTCGCCCATTCGGCCGACCAGATCGGTGAGATCGTCGAACTGATCGGTTCGATCGCGCGGCGGACCAACCTGCTCGCGCTCAACGCCTCGATCGAGGCGGCCCGTAGCGGCGAGGCGGGACGAGGGTTCGCGGTCGTCGCCAGCGAGGTCAAGGAACTCGCCGCGCAGACCAGCAAGGCGACCGAGGAAATCGCCAGCCAGATCACCGCGATGCAGGAATCGACCGGCGACAGCGTCGATGCGCTGCAGGCAATCGCCGGGCAGATCCAGCAGCTCGAGGCGACCGCGGTGTCGATCGCCTCGGCGGTCGATCAGCAGTCGGTCGCCGGGCAGGAACTGGCGCGCAACATCGACACTGCCGCGCGCGGCACCGGCGATGTCACCGCCAACGTGGTTCAGGTGCGCGAGACCGCGCTGTCGACCGGAGCCACGGCCTCTCAGGTCCTGAGCTCGGCAAGCGAGCTCAAGGGCCAGGCATCAATCCTCCGCAGCAAGGTCGATGGCTATTTGCGCCACGTCCGCGCATCCTGAGCCACGTGCGCGGCTAGTCGTCGAAAGCCCGGCCGATATCTGACTGGTCGCCGCGGTGGTCGACGATCCGTCAGGCACCCTCATCGGCATCGTATTCGCACTGGAAGGCCTCGAGGAAGAACACCTGCGCTTCGCCGTTGCTGTCGATGTGAAACACCGGCCCGGCAACGAAATCGCGGTCGTAGTGGTTGACGTGGGCCTGTTCGCGTTCGCACGCGCCGCGCGTGGCGAAGCGGAGGTCGAACGGGTGGGCGGCGGCGACCGCGGGCAATATCAGGCCCGTCGCGCAGACAGCGATCAGCAGCTTCTTCATGTCGCATCTCCATTTGTTCGTCAGTCAGGGCAATTCGTTGACCGACGAACAAAGGATGCCGCGCGCGAATACGCGGTGGAATGATGGCGCGCCGATGGTTCGCCGGTGATTTGCCGATATTCGCTAGTCGCCCGAGCCGTCGCCGTTGCTTCCTGCGTGCCCGGGGGATTGCGACCCGGTACCCGACGCGCCGCCTTCCCACCAATACGCCGCTCGGCGCCAATTGCCCGTCTCGACTTCATTCATGGTCTGGGCGTCGTATAACCGCCCGCCCAGCATCACGCGGTCGATCTTGTCGGAGTTGGCGATGTCCGCCCGCGGATCGGCGTCGAGCACGATCAGGTCGGCGAGCTTGCCGGGCTCAAGGCTGCCGATGTCCTGCGCCATGCCGAGTGACTGGGCGGGAACGATCGTGCCTGCGCGCAGCGCTTCGGTGGGGCTCATCCCCCCGCGCACGAAGCTCCACAACTCCCAGTGCGCGGCGATGCCCGGTTGCTGGCCGTGCGCGCCGATCGAGATCTTGACCCCGCGATCAGCCAGCTTTTTCGCTTCGCGCGCATTGTCGTCATCCACGAACGCCCATTCGGGCGCCTTGGTTCGCCGCGCGTTGTCAGCCAGCAGCTGCTTGGGCGGGGTATGCACCATCAGCGGGTTTTCCCACACGTTGGTCGCCTGCCGCCAATACGGGTCGCCGGCCAGGCCCCCATACGTGACCACCAGTGTCGGGGTGTTGTTGGTGTTCGACTGGCCGAAGAACTGCAGCACGTCTTCGTAGAAATGCTCGACCGGTACATTGTGCTCGAGGGTCGAGATGCCGTCGGCGACCATGCTCATGTCCATCCCGAACAGGCTGCCGCCTTCGGCGACGTCGAGCATGTTCTGCGCCCGGGCCGCCGCCGCAACCTGCTGGCGCTGTTCGCGCCGAGGCTGGTTGTAGTTCTTGACCGAATGCCCGCCCTGCGCCTTGATCCGGCTGACGTGCGCCAGCGCATCGTCGTAGCTGTCGATCCGCGCGTAGACGTCAGCCGCCTTGGCACCGTAGATGATCTCGCCGGTCGAAAACACGCGCGGGCCCAGCATCATGCCGGCACGCTGGCGTTCGGAGGCGGCAAATATCTGGCTCGCCTGCGCGCTCGGATCGTGCATCGTGGTGGTGCCCAGCGCGAGCGCCTGGATCAGCGCCCAGTTCTGCTGCGGGACCAGGTCGCCTTCGCCTTCGGGACCGTGGGCATGGGCGTCGATCAGGCCGGGCATGATCGTCTTGCCGGTGGCATCGACTACCTTGGCCCCAGCCGGGATCGCCGTGCTTGCACGTGGGCCGACCGCCGCGATGCGGTCGCCTTCGATCACTATCACCCCGTCGTCGATCGCCCCGGCCGCGTCTCCCGTCATCGTCAGCACCGTGGCGCCGACCAGCGCGATCGTTCCACGATGCCGGTCAGCCGCCACCGTCCGCTCGAGCGAGAGGCCGCGCGTCGGCGCGGTGAACTTGGGAGCGTCCTTGGCTTGCGGCGCATCGGCGAAGAATGCCGAACGTGCGGCGGTGTAGACCACCGGGCCCAGCGTCCAGTGCAACTGGTCGCCGTTGTTGGACCAGTGGATGTAATCCGCGCCGCCGGCGGAAATCTTGGTCACCGGCAGCGCCCCGCCCTTCTCGTCGACCGAAACCGCCAGCCCGCCCGGCATCAGGGGCATCGCGAATACTTCGTAGTTCTGGCGAAAAGCCACCGTACGCCCGTCGGGCGCAACGCGGAAATCGTTGGCCAGTTCACCCTCGGCATGCACGCGGCGCGCCTCGCCGTTGAGGTCGGTCGAGATCAGCTGCTGCTTGCCATCGGCGCTGGCGACCATGAACAGCCGGTCGCCATCGGCGCCGAACTGCGGCGCGGCGGTGCCGCGAGCCACCAGCGCCGGCGTGCCGCCACCCGCGGGCACCTTGTAGACCCCGGGATTCTCGGACCAGTCGGGTGACGTCAGGTAGCCGCCACCGCGCTTTTCGAACACGATCGTTCGTCCGTCGGGCGAAAACGCCGGGTTGGAATAGTGGCCCGGTTGGGTGGTCAGCGCCTTGGCCGCACCTCCCCCCGCGGCAACCGTCATGATCCGGCTGAGCCCCTGGTCGGTCCACGATACAAACGCTATGCGCGATCCGTCGCGCGACCACGCGGGATAAAGCTCCAGCGCGTCGCCGCCGTTGGCAACCAGCCGCTTGGGTGCGCCGCCACCGGTGGGCTTGAGCCACAGGTGGCCGAGCGATTCGTAGACTACCTGACGTCCGTCGGGCGAAATCGAGGCGAAACGGATCATCTTCGCCTCGAAGCTGTCCTCGCCCACCGGGATACGCGGATGCGGCGCTTCGGCGATCGCGCGGGTATCGTCGATGGCAAAGGGGATCACCCGCGCGTTGCCGCCGTCAGCGTCGACGGTGCGGATCTTGCCGCCCGCCCAGAACACGATCGCGCGGCTGTCGGGGGTCCAGTCCATGTTGGGGTAGACGCCGGTTACCGCCCAGGTTTCCTGCACGTCGCGATCGAGATCGTGATAGATCTGGCGTTCGATCCCGCTGGTGATGTCCTTGACCCACAGGCTCGTCTGGCCTGTGTCGCGGCGGACGAAAGCGATCCGCTTACCGTCGGGCGAAGGCGTCGGGCGAACCGATCCGCCCAGCCCGCCCACGGCCGTGGTCGTCTCGCCGGTGGCGATCTCGTAGCGTTCGATGTCGAACACTTCGCCGTTCGAATCCTGCGCGTATTCGAAGATCGGCCCGGGCGTGACGTTCTTGGTGAAATAGATCGACTTGCCGTCGGGCGCATAGATCGGCTCGCCCAGTTCCTTCTGGTAAACCTCGTTGGGCTTGGCGACCAGCTTCACGCCGCCCCCGCCCGACACGTGGTAGAGCCACACTTCACCGGTCCCGAGCGAACGCCCGGTGGTGAAATGCTTCTTGGCGACGATGAACTGCCCGTCGGGGCTCCAGCTCGGCTGGTTGAGCAGGCGGAACTTCTCGTCGGTCAGCGCCACCTTGCCGCTGCCGTCGGCGTTCATCAGCCAGATATTGTCGCCGCCGCCGCGGTCGGTCACGAACGCGATCCGGCGCCCGTCGGGTGAGAAGCGCGGCTGCACCTCCCACGCCAACCCTTCCGCGATCCGGGTTGGGGTGCCGCCGGCAATCGGCATCGTGTAGATATCGCCGAGCAGCGAAAACGCGATCGTACGGCCATCGGGGCTGACGTCGAGGTCCATCCAGGTCCCTTCGTCGGTGCGGATGGGCACTTGCTTGAGCGTCGTGCCGCGCGGGGCCATGACATCCCACTTGTCACTCTCGGCAGCGACCGGGGTGATCGGCGTCGCCGCGGTCGGCTGGCCGCTATTGGGCAGCGGCAGCTTGCCGGTTTCGGAATCGGGATCGGTCGCTTCGTTCTCGGGCGCTTCTGTAGCCTCCACCGGCTTGGCCGGATCGACCGGCTGCCCTTCCTGCGCATGTGCTGCGGACATGACGAGAATCCCGGCCAGAACCGACGCAACCGAATACTTCATGGCAATCCCCCGATGTGAGCGGGCCCGGTCTAGGGACGCGAACCGCGCGCGTCACCCCGCCAATCGACGAACCGCTTGTGGTTGGCCACACGGCCGGAGGGAATCGTTGCACATCGCAACGCAACGCCTTACGCTCGCGTCAAGGAGAGCGACAATGGGCTTGACCGCTTGCGACCATGACGTGCTGATCGTCGGCGCCGGAATCTCGGGGATCGGCATGGCCGCGCATCTCGAAACGATGTGCCCGCATCGCAGCTATGCCCTTCTCGAACGGCGCGCCGATCTCGGCGGCACCTGGGACCTGTTCCGCTATCCGGGCATCCGTTCGGACAGCGACATGCATACGCTCGGCTTCAAGTTCGAACCGTGGAAGCATGAAAAGTCGATCGCCGATGGCCCGGCGATCCTGGATTACCTGCACCGCATCGTCGACGAGCGCGGTATTCGCGACAAGATCGTCTACGACAGCAAGGTGATCGCGGCCGACTGGCGTTCGGACGAGGGCTGCTGGCGTGTCACGGTTGAACGCGATGGCAAGCAGGAAACGCGCACCGCCAACTGGCTGTACCTTGGCACGGGTTACTACGATTACGACGATCCCTATGATGCCGGGTTCGATCTGTCGGCATTCGAAGGTCAGGTGATCCATCCGCAATTCTGGCCCACGGATCTGGATTACCGGGGCAAGCGCGTGGTGGTGGTCGGATCGGGCGCGACGGCGGTGACGATCGTGCCCGCGATGGCCGACCAGGCGGCCAAGGTCACCATGCTCCAGCGCACGCCCACGTGGATGTTTTCGCGCCCCGCCAAGGACGGGTTCGCCAATACCTTGCGCAAGTATCTGCCCGAGGAACTGGCCTATCGCATCACCCGCTGGAAGAACGTCCTGCTGCAGGATATCGCTTTCAAGCGCGCCCGCTCTGCGCCCGAAAAGGTCAAGGAAGCGCTGCACAAGAGGATCAAGGACGCGCTGGGCGACCGCTACGATGCGGCCACCTGGACGCCGCCCTACAACCCGTGGGAACAGCGCCTGTGCCTGGTACCCGACGACGACCTGTTCGCCGCGATCCGCGAGGACAAGGCGGAAGTCGTCACGGGGCATATCGAGGGGTTCGACAAGGATGCCGTCGTGCTCAAGGATGGGCGACGGATCCCCGCCGATATCGTGATCACCGCCACCGGCCTCAAGCTCGCGGTAGCGGGCAAGATCGCGATCAGCCAGGACAGCGCGCCGGTCGCGTTCAACGAGCGGTTCTATTACAAGGGCTGCATGTTCTCGAACCTGCCGAATTTCTCGGTCGTGTTCGGCTACCTCAACGCCAGTTGGACCCTGCGCGCCGACATCAATTCGGAATTCGTGTGCAAGGTGCTCAATCACATGGAAGCGGTCGGCGCCAATGTCGCCGATCCGGTGCTGGCCGAGGATCACGGGCTGGTCGAGGAAGACCTGTTCGATTTCTCGTCGGGTTACATCCAGCGCGGCAAGCACATCATGCCCAAGAGTGCGGTCGAGCTGCCGTGGCGGCTCAACCAGGATTATCGCTTCGATCGCAAGGCGCTGTCGACCGCGCCGATCGATGACGGCGTGCTCCGCTTCGACCGGGTCGATCCCACGGATGCGCGCCTGCTGGAAGCCGCCGAGTAAGCTAGGCATCGGCAGGCAAATCGCCTAGCGCCGCCGCATGTCTGAGCCCGATCGTATCTGGACCGCCGCGCTGATCGTGATCGGCGATGAAATCCTGTCGGGCCGCACGCACGACAAGAACATCGCACAGATCGCCAGCTGGCTTCAGGTGCAGGGCATCCGCCTCGCCGAAGTGCGCGTGGTGCCCGATGTCGAAGATCGCATCGTCGAGGCCGTCGATGCGCTGCGCACGAGCAACGATTACCTGTTCACCACCGGCGGGATCGGCCCCACCCACGATGACATCACGGTCGATGCGGTTGCCAAGGCGCTTGGCGTTCCGGTGGTCATCCATCCGCAGGCCCGCGCCATGCTCGAACGCTACTACACCGGGCGCGGCTCTGCGTTGACCGAGGCTCGCCTGCGAATGGCGCGCGTGCCGCAAGGCGCCGAATTGATCCCCAATCGCATGTCGGGCGCGCCGGGTATTCGCATCGGCAACCTGTTCGTGATGGCGGGCGTGCCGCACATCACCGCCGGGATGCTCGACGCGTTGACCGGCACGCTCGAAGGCGGTGCGCCGTTGCTGTCGCGCTCGCTCGGCTGCTGGGTGGCGGAGAGCGAGGTGGCCGATATCCTGCGCGGTGCGGAGCGTGACAACGAAGGCGCGCAGATCGGCAGCTATCCCTTTTTCCGCGAGGGCCGCGTCGGGGCAAACTTCGTTGTCCGGTCGACCGATCGCGAGATTCTCGACCAGTGCGTCGCGTATCTGGTTCGATCGCTCGAGGACGCCGGCCACCCGGTCCATGATGGCGAGATCTAGCCGGAGAACGCGGCGTTAACCCCGCCTCAGCTATGCCGGAACCGGTCCGGCGATGTTGGGGAAGGCGGCGGCGGGTGACTTCCGTATATCTCACGATCGATACCGAATATGCCGCTCATCTCCCGGGCGCGAACGGCACGCCGGGAACGCGGGCAGACAATTTCGCGCGCTCGATTGCGTGTGAGACCGCCGGCGGCGCGGTCGGCATCATCCATCAGATGGACGTGCTCGACGCGCACGGGCTGAAGGGCGTCTTCTTTGTCGATCCGATGCCCGCGCTGTTGTGGGGCATCGCCGCGGTCGAGGATGTCGTTGGCCCGATCGTCGAGCGGGGACACGATGTGCAGTTGCACTGCCATACCGAATGGCTCGCCTATGCCGGTGGCACGCCACTGGGCAACTTCAAGGCGGGTCGCAATCTCAATGCATTCGCGCTCGACGAACAGCGGGCGATCCTTGGCTTTGCCCGTGACACGCTGATCGCGGCGGGCGCGCCGTCCCCGATCGCCTTCCGCGCCGGTAATTACGGGGCGAACGACGATACGCTGGTCGTCCTCGCCGAACTGGGCATTGGCTATGACAGCTCGCACTGCCCGGCGCTCGTCGGACGCGGCGACTGTGCGATTACGCTTGGCCCGGACGATTTGCGCCCAATCGGCCATCGCGGAGTGATCGAAGTGCCAACCGCGTGCCTGGAGAGTTTCGGTGGAAGGCTGCGCCACGGCCAGCTCACCGCTCTTTCGCTGCGCGAGCTCGTTGCTGCGGTACGGCACGCGCGGGACCAGGGCATCGCCAGCGTCACGCTGGTGTCGCACAGCTTCGAACTGCTCAGCCGTGACCGGCATCGCATCAACCGCGTCGTCGCGCGCCGCTTTTCGCGCCTGTGCGCCGCCATCGCCGAAATGCCCGGCGTCTCCACCGCAACGTACGCAAGCCAGCCGCCGGCGACCGAACCGGATCAGCATCGGACCGGCCGAGGTCGCCTGCCGCACGATCCGCTACGGGGCGGCCTGCGGATCGTCGAACAGGCGGTGTCCAATGCGTTCTACAGCCGCCCGTTGCGGACCGGAACGCAACACGCAGTCGCGATCGGCGTGGTCCTGATGACCTAATCAGACAAGCAGGCGACTTGTCAGCCGATCGGGGCCGCTTCGGCGGGCGTCCCGGCGTCGGGAACGATTGCCATCTCGATCGTAAACCCTTTGTCGTTCGCAAGCCGATTGAACTGGGTCCAGTCCTTGCCGACCAGTTTTTCGACTTCCTTGGGATCGAACGGCTTTTTCGCATCAATGATGAAAAGGAGGTTTTCCTTGGTGGTGGCCGGCCACGCGAGGACGAGTTTTTCCTTGCTGGACAACTGCTTGACCTCAATCAGCTTGGACATTTCCCGCAGATTGCCGAGAGCGGCCACCGATCCGTCGGTCTCGATCGTGAAAAACTGCGCATTCGCGCTGAAATCGTTGCCGAACACCTCGATGAACATGACGTATTTGTACGCCGGGTCCTGCGTGATGGTCTTGAAGTCCAGCTTCGAGTTGAAGGTCAGCTTGGGATCGACCTGATCCGATTCCTGCACCTTCATCAGGGAGACGCGCGCCAAGCCACGATAGCGGAAGCGGTTGGCGGTTTCGATGAACGAACAGGCATAATCCGGCGGCATCGCCGTCGATCGCAGATCCAGCTGGACTTCGCGCGACCCGCCGTCGGCAAGCCCCATTTCGATCAGCTGGCGCAACCGGTTGGTGGCGACTTGTGAGTAGCCCTTGAGGACCACGCTCTGGCGCGATTGCGACTGTTCGACATCGGACACGCGGAGCCACGAACACGGCAGCGTATCGATCACCCGGACGACCTTATCCTTGAGGGTGACTTCCTTGACCGTCTCCGGCTTGTACAATGTCATGCCGACCGCGGCGACCGCGAGAAGCGCGGTCAGGGTCAGCACGATCGCTGTAGGCGAGGCGTTGCGGCGGGCGCGCGACAGCCAATAGCTCAGCTTCGTCTGCGACGGCTTGTATTGATAGAGCTTGATCTCGGTCGAGATGTTCTTGAGCTTGATCTTGCGTAGCGGGACGAAGTCGCTGAGCCGGTTGTCCAGATCGAGCCAGACCCGTTCCGAGACGCACACCGAGTTGGTCGGCGCGACCGATTCGATGCGGCAGGCGATGTTGACCGCATCGCCATAGAGGTCGTTGTTCTTTTCGAACACGTCGCCCAGGTGCAGCCCGATGCGGACGGGAAATTCGGTGCTGGTGTTGCCTTCGAGAACCTCAACCGCTGCCTGAAACGCCGCTCGCGCACCGTCAAAGCGAGCGAGGAATCCGTCTCCGGTGTGCTTGAAAATGCGACCGCCATGCGCCGCAAGCGTTTGCGACCACAGGCCATCGCGAAGCGAGGTGACGTGGGCAACCGTCTTCTCCACGTCGGCGTGCATCGACTTTGAAAAGCCAACCACGTCGAGCGCCATGATCACGGCAATGCGCGCGTCCTGGGCCACAGTCTCCCCCTGTTTGCGTCCCGTTGATGATGAAGCAAACATCGCGTGCTTCGGTCAAGGCAAATAGAGTCTCGCCCCCGGCTGGCACACCTTGCTTGTATGAGAAAGGCCGGCGAATCGCTTCGCCGGCCTTTCAAACTTTATTGATGCCGCGGCGCGCCTACGCGCCTTCGATTTCCGCGGTGTCGATCTTGAGGCCCGGGCCCATCGAACTCGTCAGCGATACCTTGCGGACGAACTTGCCCTTGCCGCCGGCCGGCTTCGCCTTGACGATCGCATCGGTGAACGCGGCAAAGTTCTTCTTGAGGTCGGCGTCGGAGAACGACAGCTTGCCGAGCCCGGAGTGGATGATGCCCTGCTTTTCGACGCGGAATTCGACCTGGCCGCCCTTGGCGTCCTTGATGGCCTGCTCGACATTCGGGGTCACCGTGCCGAGCTTGGGGTTCGGCATCAGGCCCTTGGGGCCCAGTACTTTGCCCAGGCGTCCAACCACACCCATCATGTCGGGAGTAGCGATCACGCGATCGTAGTCGAGGTTGCCGGCCTGCATGTCTTCCATCAGGTCTTCGGCGCCGACCTTGTCGGCCCCGGCTGCGATCGCCTTGTCGGCATTGTCGCCGCGCGCGAACACCGCGACGCGAACGGTCTTGCCGGTACCGGCGGGGAGCGACACCATGCCGCGGACCATCTGGTCGGCGTGGCGCGGGTCGACACCCAGGTTCATCGCGACTTCAAGCGTCTCGTCGAACTTCTTGCTGGCGTGCTCGCGCAGCGTCTTGAGCGCGTCATCGAAGCTGTAGAACGTATCGCGGTCGATCTGCGAAAGGACTTTCGCCTTCTTGGTCAGCTTGCCCATGTTCTCAGCCCTCCACCACGTCGAGACCCATCGAGCGCGCGGAGCCCTCGATGATCTTGGTCGCCATTTCGATGTCGTTGGCGTTCAGGTCCTTCATCTTCATCTCGGCGATCTCCGACAACTTGGAGCGCGCGATCGTCCCGGCCTTGATCTTGCCCGGCTCCTTGGAACCCGACTTGAGATTGGCCGCCTTCTTGATCAGGTAGCTTGCCGGAGGCGTCTTGGTGACGAAGGTAAAGCTGCGGTCGGCGAACACAGTGATCACGGTGGGGAGGGGAACGCCCTTCTCCATCTCGCCGGTCGCGGCGTTGAACGCCTTGCAGAATTCCATGATGTTGACACCGCGCTGGCCCAGAGCCGGGCCGATGGGCGGTGACGGATTGGCGGCGCCCGCGGGCACCTGCAGCTTGATATAGCCGTCGATCTTCTTGGCCATGAATGGCCTCCTTTCTCACTGTTGCCCGCGCTTTCACGCAAGGCTCATGGTAAGCGGTCAAACAAGGCGCCTGACGGCGGCTCTTCCGCGTGGTTTTCCCGATCTTCGCACTGGGCTGGGATTGGGAAGGCGCGCGCATAGACGGCGCACTGTTGAAAGGCAAGTCACACGGGCACATCGCGACCGCCCTGGGTTCGACAAAGCGGTTGGTCGAAAGGTTCTGGCTCTCGCTCGTTCAAGGCCATACGCTCCCCCCCATGACGAAGATCCAGCTGGCCATTGGGGTACGAACGGCGATCCGCAGCGTGCTGGCCGCGGGGTTGCTGACCAGCGCAGGGCTGTTCGCCGCCGAGCCCAAACGAGCCCCCAGGCCCGACACGGCGGGGCAGATGCCGCGACCCACGACGGCCGAACTGGACGACACCCTGGCGATTGGCGGCGAGGATATCGACGCCAGAAAGGTCCGCACACGGATGACCGTCGCCGTCGCTATCAACGGCGTGGGTCCCTACCGGTTCGTGGTCGACAGCGGGGCCGATACCTCCGTTGTCGGAGAACGCCTGGCCAGATTTCTAAAATTGCCCAGCGGCACGCCGATATTGCTCAACGGCGTCACCGAAAGCGCGCGGGTGAACCGGGTTCTGGTGGATTCGCTGGTTCTGGGTCCCACCTCGGTGTTCGATCTCGAACTGCCTGTGCTCAATGACGCCGACATTGGCGGCGAGGGCATAATCGGGCTCGATGCCTTGGTCGAGCAACGGCTCATGCTCGATTTCGAAAAGCGAACCATCAGTGTAGACGAGGCATCGCGGCCAGCGCCGCGGCTGGACGGCGAGATTGTAGTCACCGCGCGGCTCAAGCGCGGACAACTGATCCTCACCCAGGTCAGGGCCGGAAAGACGCCAATCGAGGCCGTGGTCGATACCGGTTCGGAACTGACGATCGGAAACACGGCGCTGCGCGATCAGTTGCTCCGCAAGAGCCCGGATAGCTTCGAGACGATCGAGGCGGTGGGCGTGACCGGCACGCGCGTGACGTTCCAGGTGGGACGCATTCCCAAGCTCAAGCTGGGGTCGATCACGTTCGAGGACGTGCCGATCGCCTTTGCCGACATCCCCCCGTTCAAGGTGTTCGGGATCGCCGATCAACCCGCGTTGCTGCTGGGTACCGACCTGATGGAGAATTTTCGCAAGGTCAGCCTGGACTTCCGCGCGCGCAAGGTCCGCTTCCAGTTGCGTCGCTGTGGCGCGTCCGGAATCCTGCTTTCGACCAGCCGCAGCTACGGGGTGCGACTCACCTCCGATAAAACAGCGCCGGCGGTATGCGCGCGCTGAAGGCGTGCGCCGGACGCGCGCTGCCTACTTGACCAGTTCGACTTCCTCGAAGGCCAGTTCCACGGGCGTCGCCCGGCCGAAGATCGAAACGCTGACCTTGACCCGCTGCTTGTCGAAATCGAGTTCTTCGACCACGCCATTGAAGCTGGCAAAGGGTCCCGCGTTGACCTTGACCTGATCGCCGATCTCGTAATCGACGTGAACCTGGCGCTTGGGCGCGGCCTTGGCTTCCTCCATGCCGCCGAAATAGCGCGCGGCATCGCGTTCGGAGATCGCCTGGGGCTTGTTGCCCGAACCCAGGAAGCCGGTGACCTTGGGGGTGTTCTTGACCAAGTGATAGACATCGTCGGTCATGGTCAGCTTGGCCAGCACGTAGCCCGGCATGAACTTGCGTTCGACCTGGACTTTCTTGCCCCGCTTGACCTCGGTCACGGTCTCGGTCGGCACCTCGACCGCCTCGACCGCCTCTGACAGGCCAAGCCGCTCGGCCTCCGAGATGATCGCATCGCGGACCTTGTTCTCGAAACCGGAATAGGCGTGGATGATGTACCAGCGAGCCATGACTGCGTGTTGTATCCCGTAAAAAGCGTCAGGCGAGCGACAGCAGCCAGCGCATGATTGCGCCGAACAAGGTGTCGATGCCGAGGAAGAAGATCGAGAGGATCAGCATCATGATCGCGACGAAGATTGCGGTGCGAACCGTTTCCTCGCGGCTCGGCCAGACGACCTTGCGCCCTTCGGCGCGCACCTGGTTGAGAAATTCCGCGGGGCTCGTCTTGGCCATGATACGTCAGCTCTCGCCTGTAAATCGAACGTGGGCTTTTCCGGGATGGGGCCCCTCGCCTATCAGGTAAGGGACCATACCGCCCCGGTTCAAGTACCGGGAGGGTTGGCAGGTGCTCCATCTGTCGGAAAAAGCGGCACCGCCATTAGGCTGCGCGCCCGGCAAAAGCAAGCGGGGCCGGCCACCCTTGCGGCGGCCAGCCCCGGCTCGGCGAATTTGCGATGTGCGTTCGGTCAGCGCCAGCCGAACAGGCGGGCGATCAGGCCGGGCTCTTCCATCGGGCGGATCGGGCCGTGCATCTGATAGCGCATCGACGCATCGCTGTGTGGACGGGGCATGACCCAGGAATCGGGACGGCTGCTGCGAAAGGAAAGACCTGACATCGATGAACTCCGTGAACCGAATTGCCCCTCCGGCTTATCGTGCACAACTCCCGCTTCGTCGCGATGGTTCCCGCCTAACGCTCCACTAACCGCCTGTTAACGATAGAAAACTCGCACGTTCGTGCGAGCTGCGCTGTTCGCGCGCGGCGTTAGTGATTGATAGGAAAAGGAATGGCAGGGGCGGAGGGACTCGAACCCACGGCCCTCGGTTTTGGAGACCGATGCTCTACCAGCTGAGCTACACCCCTGCGCTGGAAGGGGCGGCCTGTAGGTGCAAAAGCGCTGCATCGCAAGCCGCCAAACCTGCTAGAATGCACAGGCGATGCACGCTCCGGCCCAACCGATCATTCCCAGCGAGCTGTTGCTGCTCGCCTATCGCAACGGGATTTTCCCGATGTCCGATTCGCGCGACGATCCGGAGGTGTTCTGGGTCGAACCGACCCGACGGGCGATCCTGCCTCTCGACGGCTTCAGGCTGTCTCGCTCTCTAGCCAAGACGATCCGTCAGGAATGCTTTCACGTGACCTGCAACGCCGCCTTCGACCGGGTGATCGCGCGCTGTGCCGAGCCACGCCCCGATCATCCCGAAAGCTGGATCAGCACGCGCATCATGGACAGTTACCGCGAACTCCACATCCAGGGTCGCGCCCATTCGATCGAATGCTGGCGCCCATCGTCAGCGGGCGGCGATCTGGTCGGTGGCCTCTACGGAGTCGGCTTCGACGGGGTGTTCTGCGGCGAATCGATGTTCAGCCGGGCCGACAATGCCAGCAAGGTCGCGCTCGCCTGGCTGGTTGCGCTGATGCGGCGAAGCGGCGCCCGGTTGCTTGATTGCCAGTTCTTGACCGATCACCTGGCCTCGCTGGGCGCGGTCGAGATCGACCAGCAACGCTACGTGGCGTTGCTCGCCGACGCCGCAGGCGCGGGTGCCGGCGTCGGTGCCGCAGCGCTGCCCGATGCTTTCGGCGCGCTCGAGGATGAGGCGGCGGGCTTGGGAGTGTCGCCCGCGAAGCTCATTTTGCAGTCTTTGACCCACACGTCGTAGATCGGGTGCTCGACTGCGTTGAGGCTGGGCGATTCCTTGAACAGCCAGCCCGAAAACACCTTGCTCCATCCGTCGTTGTCGCGCGCGCCGCGTACGAACACTTGCGCGAATGCGCCGGTTTGCTTGGGAAATTCCCACGGTGCGGTTCGCTCACACGCGGCCAGGCGGACGATCACATCCTTCCAGCGCTTCGCATCGCCGGGCTTCATCTCGAATTCTTGCGACAGGTTGTTGCGCTTGTTGAGCACCCCGATCACCGCCACCCGGTCCTTCATCGGCGTGCCTTCGCCCGCGTCGATCGGGCGGACAGCCGCCGACGAACCGATCGCGTCGGGGATGTCGGTTTCGGCAGGGCGCGGCGGCGGCGGCCCTTTCGAGCAGGCTGCCAGCGCCACCAGCGCCGGCGCCAAAAGTGCGATCCCGCCACGCATCGTCAGGCGTCCGGGCTCCACGCTTCGTAATCGCCTGTGGCGCCGGCGCGCTTCCCGCCCCGCTCGAGCGCGCCCTGCGGGCGGTAGGCGGTGGTCGTGCCGGTACCATTGGGGCTGTGTTCGGACTCCCAGATGCGAGCCGGAGGCAAGTGGCTTTCGGGAACTCCGTCGAGAGAACCGTGCAGCCAGCCATGCCATTCGGCTGGCACATTGCTGGCATCGTTGGCGCCCGAATAAATCACCCAGCGCCGCTCACTACCCGCGAACGGCTGGCCCGGCTTGATCCGCTCTTTCGCCCGGAAATAGCGATTTCCGGCGAGATCGGTGCCGACCTGCTCGCCATTCAGCGAACTCCACAGCGAGGTGCCGATGGTCGCGCCGTCCCACCAGGTGAAGATCTTGGAGAAGAAGCCCATGGGCGGCGCGGTTAGCCGATTCGCGCAGCAGCGCCAAGCGCTAGAAGTCCGCGCGCCAGGATACCGCCGCGCCAGCCACGATCCCGAGCTGCGCGGCCCTGCCGCCGGGAATCTCGAGCACCGCGCCGGTCAGCCCGTCGGCTCCGACGGGGGTCAGCGAATAGGGCGTGGTGTTGGCCGCGATATTGAGCACGCGATGATCGATGCCGATAAAGATGATGTCGAGCGGGAGCGGGGTGTTCTTCATCCAGAAACTGGCCACATCCGCCGGTTCGCGCGGGAAGATCATGCCTTCGTCGGGGCCCAGCTCAGTGCGGAACATCAGACCGCGAGCCTGTTCCTCCTCGCTCCGTGCGACCTCGACCCGGAAGGCGTGCTTGCCCTTGGGCGTGGCGACCGTGAGCGGGATAACCGGCAGCCCGGACACCGGATGCATCGCCGGGGCCGACACCGCGGCCGGAGTCGCCTCGGTGGCGGGCTGCGGAGAGCAGGCGGACAGCATCGCCAGGGTGAAAACGGCGAGATGGCGGATCATGGTCACTCCTCGGATTCGGCCACCCACTGTTCGGCTGCGGCAACCGTCGGCGCATCGATTACCGCGCGCGCCGCGTCGAATCCATGCCCGGCGCGCAACATTGCGGCGATTTGCTTCTGCCTTGCCTCGCGATCGGCCGGCGCACCCCACGGGCCCAACCGCCGGCGGCTCGCCAGCGCGATCGCGGCCCGCCGCGCTTCGGCCTCCCCTGCCCGCACATCCTCGCGCACCTCTTCGGCGACGCCCGCCGCGCCCAACGCCTGCTCCACCCGGCGCGGACCGTAGCCCCGACGCAACAGACCGCCGCTCTTGGCACGCGCGTAGGCTTCGTCGTCGATGTAGCCGAGCTCGACGAATCGCTCGACGATCGCGCCCGGATCGGGCTGGCGTTCATCATCCCACCCGCGTTCGCGCAGCTTGCGAACGAGGTAACGCTCGACTTTGGCCGCGCTGGTCGCGAAGCGCGCGACATAGCTCAAGGCCAGTTCCTCGAGCCGCACGGCGTCGAGCGGACGGGCTTTGGGGCGGGGACGGGATCGATCGGCGGACATGTCTCGCCATAATCGTGCCACAGTGTATAACGATTGGGAAACGCTGGACCACCGTGCATCCGGACGCGCACGGCCGAACTGCAATCAACAAGCGCCGCAGAAGGCGCGCAGACGACGGGTTTTCGCTCCACACATGATTGATACGCAACCGAAGCCGACGCCTAACGACTGCCCGCTTCCGCGGCGGCGGGCTGACTTCGCCACTTTTGCGGACGCGATCGACTATGCCGCGCGCAGCGAAAAGGGCCTCAACTTTCACGACATGCGCGGCGATCTGGAACGCGCCTATTCGTTTACCGAGATGCGCGACGACGGACTGGCGATGGCGCACCGGCTGGTCGCGGCCGGGATCGGTAAGGGCGAACGCGTCGCGTTGGTCGCCGAGACCAGCGCCGAATTCGCCGCGCTGTTCTGCGGCTGCATCTACGCCGGCGCGTGGCCGGTCCCGCTGCCGCTGCCGACCACCTTCGGCGGGCGCGACAGTTATATCGATCAGCTCGCGGTCCAGCTTGAAAGCGCCGACCCGATCATCCTGCTCTATCCCGCCGAGATCGCCGAGATGGCGCAGGCGGCCGCCGCCCGCCAGGGCTGCAAGGGGATGAGCTGGGAGGATTTCGCCACCACCGACGCGCCCGAAGGCGCGCTGCCCGAGGCGCTCCCCGATGACATCTGCTACCTGCAGTATTCGTCCGGCTCGACGCGTTTTCCCACCGGTGTGGCGGTCACTCACAAGGCGCTGCTGCACAACCTCTACGGCCACGCCACCGGGGTGAACCTCGGCACCAATGACCGGGTGGTGAGCTGGCTGCCGTGGTATCACGACATGGGCCTGGTCGGCTGCCTGCTGTCGCCGATCGCCAATCAGGTAAGCTGCGATTACCTCAAGACCGAGCACTTCGCGCGGCGGCCGCTCGCCTGGCTCGACCTGATCAGCCGCAACCCGGGCAACACGCTGAGCTATTCGCCGACGTTCGGTTACGACATCTGCGCGCGGCGCATTTCCTCGCAGAGCCACGTGTCCGAACGGTTCGACCTGTCGCGCTGGCGCACCGCCGGCAACGGGGCGGACATGATCCGGCCCGACGTGATGCAGAATTTCGTCAATGCCTTTGCCGGCGCCGGTTTCCGCGCCAGTGCGTTCACCCCCAGCTACGGCCTGGCCGAAGCGACGCTGGCGGTCACCGTCATGCCGCCGGGCGAAGGCATCCGTGTCGAACTGGTCGAGGAAGAGCGGCTGTCGGGCAGCCCGCGCGACCTGTCGCGGCCGGCCCGCTATCGCGCGATCGTCAATTGCGGGAAACCATTGCCCGGCATTGAGGTCGAGATCCGGGGCGAAAAGGACCAGGTCAAGGGCGACCACCAGATCGGCAAGGTTTGGTGCCGCGGCGAGAGCGTGATGCATTCCTACTTCCGCAACGAGGAAGCGACCAGCGACTGCCTGGTGGATGGCTGGCTCGACACCGGCGACATGGGCTACCTGGGCGATGGGTACCTGTTCATCGTCGGCCGGGCGAAAGACATGATCATCATCAACGGCAAGAACCACTGGCCACAGGACATCGAGTGGGCGGTCGAGCAACTGCCCGGCTTCAACCACGGCGACATCGCGGCGTTCTCGGTCGAATCGGAAAACGGCGAGGAAGTGCCCGCGGTGCTGGTCCATTGCAGGGTGTCAGACCCCGAGGAACGCGTCCGCCTGCACGACCAGATTCGCGACAAGGTCCGCTCGATTACCGGCATGAATTGCGTGGTCGAGCTGGTCCCGCCGCGTACCCTGCCCCGCACAAGCTCTGGAAAACTGAGCCGCGCGAAGGCCAAGCGGCTGTACCTGTCGGGCGAAATCGAGCCGATCAAGCTGCTCGAAGCGGCCTGAGACGACCGCACAAAAGGTTCAACCTCGCGTCTGGCGTGCTAGACGGGCTTGAAACGCGCGCGAACTGTTTTAACTAGGTAACACAGCGCGCCGAGAGGGAACCATGGCCGAAACGCAGACCAAGACCGCCGTCGAACTCGAACTGACCCCGCCCGATCCGGTGCCGGTGGTTTCGGCCGAACGGGCCGCCGGGCTGGTTCCGGTGTCGGACGAGAAGAAATCGAAGCTCGAGGAAAAGGTCGACAGCTTCGTCGCCGACCTGGTGAAGGAAGACGCCAATTCGCCCGAGTTCGGGCGCAAGGTCGACCAGATTACCAACATGGGTCGCAAGGAAATCATGGCGGCGGCGGGGCAATCGAACCGCTTCCTGGACCGGCCCGTGCGCGCGATGGACAAGGACGAGGGGGTGGGCGCCAACCTGGCCGAACTGCGGCGGGTGGTCGAAGATCTCGACCCCGGCAAGCGCGGCGCCAAGAGCGGGCCACGCAAGATCCTGGGCATCATCCCGTTCGGCAACAAGCTGACCAATTACTTTCGCAGCTATCAGAGCGCGCAAACCCACATCCAGTCGATCCTCAGCAACCTCGGCAGCGGCAAGGACGAGCTGCTGATGGACAACGCCGCGATCGACGTCGAGCGCCAGAAGTTGTGGGAGGCGATGGGCAATCTTGAACAGATGATCCACATTTCCAACACGCTCGATGGCAAGCTGGAGGAAACGGCGGCCGATCTCGACGCGACCGATCCGGCCAAGGCCAAGGCGATCCGCGAGACCGCACTGTTCTATGTCCGCCAGCGTACGCAGGACCTGCTGACGCAGATGGCGGTCAGCGTGCAAGGTTACCTGGCGCTCGACCTGGTCAAGAAGAACAACGTCGAGCTGGTCAAGGGCGTCGACCGCGCCAGCACCACCACGGTCGGCGCGCTGCGCACCGCGGTGACCGTGGCCGAGGCGATGACCAACCAGCGACTGGTCCTCAATCAGATCACCGCGCTCAATTCGACCACTGCGGGGATCATCGACAGCACCAGCAAGCTGCTGCGCGAACAGACCGGCAAGATCCACGAGCAGGCCGCCGCCAGCACGATCCCGCTCGAGACGCTCCAGCGCGCGTTCCAGAACATCTACGACACGATGGACGAAGTCGACGCGTTCAAGCTGCGCGCGCTCAATTCGATGAAGCAGACGGTCACCACACTGTCGAGCGAGGTCGAAAAGTCCAAGGGCTACATCGCCCGCGCCGAGGGCCAGAACAAGGCGCTGGCACAAGCGCCCGAATCCAAGCTGCTCAGTCTGGAGGGCTGACTTGGGCGACCTGACCCGCAATTCCGACCGCATGCTGGAAGAAGCGCGCGCGTTACGCGACGACAACCGCGCAGGCGGGCGCCATCGGCGCGTGATCGAACGGCCGATCGGCCGCGAATCGCGCCGGCTGCGGCGGCGGCACCGCAAGCACAAACTGCGCACCATCGCGATTGTGCTGTTCGCGCTGTGGGTCGCCAGCGGGGTGATCGGGACAATCATCAACGGCATCGGCTTCATGGGCGTGATGGCGCTGATCGTCGCCAGTGCGGTGGCTGTCTATGTGCTCGGCAAGTATCCGCGGATGAAGGTGCCGCAGCGTTCGCAGCTCAATCAGGGCGATGCAAAGCAACTGGTGGGCCGGACCGAGCTGTGGCTCGAGGCGCAGCGCCCCGCGCTGCCCGCGCCCGCGGCCGACATGGTCGGCAAGATCGGCGTCCAGCTCGACGCACTGGGCCTGCAGCTCGACGGGATCGACCAGAACCACCCCGCCGCGCGCGAAGTGCGCACGTTGGTGGGCGAGACGCTGCCCGAAATGGTCGACAGCTATCGCCGCATCCCGGCGCATCTGCGCACCGAACAGCGAGTCGGCGCGACTCCCGACGAACAGCTTACCGGCGGCCTCGGCAAGATCAGCGACGAGCTCGACCGGGTGACCCGCCAGCTGGCCGAAGGGTCGCTCGACGACCTCGCGGTCAAGACCCGCTATCTCGATTACAAATACGGCGAGGACATCGCCCTGCCCGCCCCCGACGGGGCGCCCGCTTCGCCTGCCATTGCCCCCACAATTACCAAGGACCCCGCCTGATGCGCGTCGCCATTCCGCACCAACTCGACAACGATACCGTGCGCGAGCGGCTCAGGTCCAAGAGCCACCAGATCGGCGATCACATTCCTGGCGGCGGCGCGGTGCGCACGATGTGGCCGACCGAGGACCGGATGACGATGGACATCTCCGCGATGGGGCAGGCGATCCACGCGCACGTCGATCTCGAACCCGGCCAGTTGGTGTTCGAGGTTCCGCTGCCCGCCGCGCTTTCGTTCGTCGAGCCGATGATCGCCGGCGCGATCCAGAGTCAGGGAAAGAAGCTGCTGGAGCCGCCGAAAAGCTAAAGCCGGCGTTCGCGTTCGAGGAATTCTTCGGGAATACGCAGCGCCGCCGACGCCGTCTGGGTCTCGCGCAGGAACAGCACCAAGGCCCACATCAGCAACGCGATCGCGATCAGGAATGTGGCGGCCGCGACCCGTTGCAGGTCGAGCGCGGCCAGTTCTTCCAGGAACAAAAGCGCGACCGTCAGCCCGATCGCGAGGCTGCCGCTGACCAGCAGTCGCATGGCGCGTGCGATCAGCGATATGCGCCGGTCGATCAGGCGGATTTCACGCACCACCATGTCGTGCTCCGGACCCTCGGTTTCGGCGTGACGGCCTTGCAGGGCGCGGCTGCGATCGACCACGCGGCTGAGGCGCGTAGACAGCAGGTTGAGGATATTGCCGATCGCGACCAGCACGAACACCGGCGCGAGCGCGAGCTGGATGGTCTGCGCGATCATTTCCGTTCGATAGCGCGTTGCGCGGCGATTGGAACCGAATCCCCCGACCAATCGTCAACTCGGCGAACGACAAGGGAGTCCGGCGAAATGGCAGCACGCGCATACTGGAGCGGACAGATCCGTCTCGCCCTGGTCTCGATTCCGGTCGAAGCCTACGCCGCGACCAAGAGCGGGGCGTCGATCAGCTTCCGGCAGATCCACGAGCCGAGCGGCAAGCCGATCAACTACGAAAAAGTGGTGCAGGGCATCGGACCGGTCGACCGCGACGAGATCGTCAAGGGATACGAGATTTCGAAGGGCAACTACGTGCTGCTCGATGACGACGAGATCGAGGCGGTCAAGATCGAGAGCAAGCGCACGCTCGAACTGGTCCAGTTCGTCGACGCCAACGAGATCGACGTGTTCTATTTCGAAAAGCCCTACTACGTCGTCCCGCAGGACGAGCTGGCCGAAGAAGCTTTCGTGGTCCTGCGCGAAGCGCTGCGGGCGAAGAAAAAGATCGCCATCGGCCAGCTGTCGGTGCGCGGGCGCGAGCAGCTCGTCAGCCTCAAGCCGTGCGGCAAGGGCATCGTGATGGAAACGCTGCGCTACGAGGACGAGGTGCGCAAGGCGCAGACCTATTTCAAGGACATCCCCTCTTCGAAGCCGGCCAAGGAAATGCTCGAGCTCGCCGGATCGCTGATCGACCAGAAGAGTGCGCCGTTCGATGCCGGGGAATTCCACGATCGCTACGTCGATGCCCTGAAGAAGCTGGTCGAGAAGAAGGCCAAGGCCAAAGGCAAGAAGGTGCTCGAGGATGTCGAGGAGCCCGCAACCGGGGGCAAGTCGAACGTGATCGACCTGATGGCCGCGCTCAAGAACTCGGTCGGCGGCAAGGAAAAGGCGGCACCGGCGAAAAAGGCACCCGCCCGGAAGGCGGCAGCGAAGAAGGAACCGGCCGCCGCCAAATCGAGAAAACGTGCCTGACATGGCCGCTGCATCAACCCGGACCGATCCGCTCAAGGAATACAATCGCAAACGCGATTTCAAGAAGACGGCGGAACCCGCCGGCAAGCGCGCGGCCAGCAGCGGCGGCAACCGCTTCATCGTCCAGAAGCATGACGCCACCCGGCTGCACTGGGACTTGCGACTGGAAGCCGATGGCGTGCTTAAATCGTGGGCGGTGACCAAGGGCCCCTCGCCCGATCCCGACATCAAGCGGCTGGCGGTGCGGACCGAGGATCATCCGTTATCCTACGCCGAGTTCGAAGGCTCGATTCCCCAGGGCGAATACGGCGGCGGCACCGTGATGCTGTGGGATCGCGGCACGTGGGAGCCGGTCGAGGGCAAGAGCTGGAAGGACATCGACAAGGGCCACCTGCACTTCACGCTCACCGGCGAGCGGATGAATGGCGAATGGTTGCTGATCCGCCTGAAGCCGCGCGGCAAGGAAAAGCGCGAGAACTGGCTGCTGCGCAAGATCCAGGACCAGTACGCGGAAGCTGGCGATCCGCTGGTGGAACACGCGCTGACCAGCGTCCTAACCGGTCGCTCGATGGCCGAAATCGCTTCCGACGCCGAAGGATCGCATTCGCTCAAGGGCAAGCGCGGCGACACCTTCGTCAAGGAAATGGAGAAGGCGGCCAAGCACAACGCCGGCAAGGCCAAGCCGAAGAAGAAGGCCAAGCCCGGCAAACCACCCAAGTTCCGCGAACCGCAACTCGCTACGCTGGTCGACAGCGTGCCGGCGGGTAATCGCTGGATGCACGAGATCAAATTCGACGGCTACCGCCTGCTGGTCGCCGCTTCCGGCAGCGAAGTGCGCGTCTATACCCGCAGCGGCAAGGACTGGAGCGACAAGTTCGCGCCGCTGGTGGCGGCGTTCGGTGCGCTCGACCTGCCACCATGCCTGATCGACGGCGAGGTCGTGGCTAACGGTGCCGACGGCAATCCGAGCTTCTCCGCGCTCCAGGATGTGTTGAAGCGCGGCCACGGATCGCAAAAGGAGAGCGACAAGCTGCAGTTCCATGCCTTCGACCTGATGGAGGCGAACGGCGAGGACCTGGCCGGGCTTCCCAACATCGAGCGCAAGGAGCGGCTGGAGGCGCTGCTCGCCGCCGCGCAGGCGCCGATCCATGTGGCCGATCACGTCATCGGGGCCGGGGAAAAGCTGTTCGAAACGATGTGCCAGGCGGGGCAGGAAGGGATCATCTCGAAGGTGATCGACGCGCCCTATCGCGGCAGCCGGACCAAAAGCTGGGTCAAGGTCAAGTGCACCCGGCGGCAGGAATTCGTCATCATCGGATGGAAGAAGTCGAGCGCCAAAGGCCGGCCGTTCTCCAGCTTGCTGCTGGCGCAGAATGACGGCAAGACATTGACGTACAAGGGCAATGTCGGGACCGGGTTCACCCAGGACACGATGGCCGAGCTGGCCGCGAAGTTCGCCAGGATCGAGCGCAAGACCCCGCCGGCCGAGGTCGATCGGGTATCGAGCCGGGGGGTGACCTGGCTTTCGCCGACGCTGGTCGCCGAGATCGCGTTTGCCGAATTCACTGCCGACGGCAACGTGCGCCACGGCAGTTTCCTGGGACTGCGAGATGATAAAGCCGCCGCCGATGTGGTGCCCGAACGTGCCAGTGAAGCGCTCGATCCGGCCGCCGAACAGCCCGAAACAGTCAAGATATCCAGCCGCGAGCGGGTGATCTTCCCCGAAAGCGGCCAGACCAAGGGCGAACTGGCCGACTACTACGCGAAGATCGCCCCGCTGATGCTGCCGTGGGCGGCGCAGCGCCCCGTCAGCCTGGTGCGCTGCCCGCAGGGCCGCGGCAAGAAATGCTTCTTCCAGAAGCACGACAGCGGATCGTTCGGCGATCACGTCCACCATGTGCCGATCAAGGAAAAGGACGGCGGCATGGAGGATTATCTCTACGTCGAGGACGCCGCCGGACTGCTGACTTGCGTGCAGATGGGCACGATCGAGTTCCATGGCTGGGGCGCGCGCACCAGCAATGTCGAGGCGCCCGACCGGATGGTGATCGATCTCGACCCCGACGAAGGGCTGGATTTCGAGGACGTGAAGAAAGCCGCGCAGGACTTTCACGATCACCTCGAGGATCTTGGTCTGGTCAGCTATGCGATGCTGTCGGGCGGCAAGGGGGTGCACGTGGTGATCCCGCTGACACCCGGGCACACGTGGGAGCAGCACAAGGATTTCTCCAAGCGCTTTGCCGAGGCAATGAGCATGGCCGAGCCCGATCGCTACGTCGCCAACATGAGCAAGGCCAAGCGCGTGGGAAAGATTTTCATCGATTACTTACGCAACCAGCGCGGCAGCACCGCGGTGCTGCCCTATTCGGCGCGCGCCCGCGCGGGGGCGCCGGTGGCGGTGCCGGTATCGTGGGACGAACTGGCGGCCTTTCCCTCGGCGCACGAATTTACCATTGGCGACGCGGACAAGCTGCTCGAGCGCTCGCAGGCCAAGGCGCTCGCCGGGTGGGGCTTTGCCGAGCAGTCGCTGCCCGATCTATGAACGGTCCCGAAACTTCGGCACAGCCGGTTGTCACCGGCTTCAAGTCTTCACCTGACGGCGGCGAGGGCCATGCGCGCGACATGCGGGTTCGCTGGGTGCTCGAGGAAGTCGGCCAGCCGTACCAGGAACGCCTGCTGACGTTCGCCGAACTGAAGGCGCCACCACACCTGGCGATCCATCCATTCGGCAAGATCCCAACGTACGAAGACGGCGAGGTGCAGTTGTTCGAATCCGGCGCGATCGTGCTCCATCTGGCCGAGCGGCACCCCGGCCTTCTTCCCAACGACCCGGTCGGGCGCGCACGGGCGATCGTATGGCTGTTCGCCGCGCTCAACACGGTCGAGCCCCCGATCGTCGAACGAGAGCAATTCCGCGTGCTGGAATCGGACAAGTCCTGGTTTCACCCGCGCCTGCCGTTGCTCGACGCGGCAGTTCGCACACGACTGGCGCAGTTGTCGGCGTTCCTGGGCACGCGCGATTGGCTCGATGGCGATTTTTCGGTCGGCGACCTGATGATGGTGATGGTGCTGCGCCGGCTGGAGGACGGCCCAAACCTGCTCGAAGAATTTGCGAACCTGTTCGATTATGTCGCCCGCGGCGAAGACCGGCCGGCCTTTCGCCGCGCCTTCCAGGCCCAGCGGGAGGTGTTCCTGAATTCGGCCCCGGACCGCTAGGACAGCCCCCTGGCCATATCCATCCGCCCCGCGTCGCCGACCGAACTGCCGCCGTCGACGTCGAGGATCGCCCCGGTGATGTAGCTGGCCGCGGGCGAGCACAGGAACGCCGCGGCATCGGCGATCTCGCCGATTTCGCCCCAGCGCTTCAATGGAATGCGCGCCTCGCCGGCCTCGCGCATGCCCGGGACGGGAGCGAGACGGTCCATTCCCTCGGTTCCCGCGATCGGGCCGGGTGAGATGCCGTTGACCCGCACATCGGGGCCCCACTCGATCGCCAGGGTCCGGACCACCTGGTTGACCCCGGCCTTGGCGGCGCAGGCGTGGATCTGCAGCGCCATCGCCTGGTCGGCTTGTCCCGCGGTGATCGCGATCAGTGAAGCGCCGGGGCAATTGAGCAGATCGTGGCATGCGCGCAGCGTGTTGAAGGTGCCGAGCAGGTCGATATCGACCACCGTCTTGAACGCGTTGGCCGACATCCCGAGCGCGGGCGCGAGGAAATTGCCCGCCGCCCCCGCGACGACGATGTCGAGCGGGCCGAAATCGCCCGCGGTCTGTTCGAGCGCGGCGCGGATCGCAGCGTAATCGCGCACGTCGGCCGACAGCCCGAGCGCGTCGGGCCCGATCGCACCGGCCGCGCGGGCCGCCTTTTCGGGATCGCGCCCGCACACGGCCACCTGCGCGCCCAGTTCGGCAAAACGCCTGGCGATGCCAAGGTTGATCCCGCTGGTCCCCCCGGCGACGAAGGCCACTTTGCCTTCGAGCAGCCCTTCGCGAAACGTGGTCACATCGACCGCGCGATGAGCATTTTCATGATCTCGTTCGATCCGCCGAAAATGCGGGTGATGCGGCTGTCGCGGAACATCTTGGCGATCGGATATTCGTTGATGTAGCCCCAGCCGCCGTGGAACTGCAGGCACTTGTCGACCACTTCGCCCTGCAGCTCGGTGACCATGTATTTCGCGATCGAGGCGGTGGTGACGTCGAGCTCGCCCTTGAGCAGCTTGGCGATGCAATCGTTGATGAACACCTTGGCGGCGGTGCCGCGCGCCTTCAGGTCGGCGAGCACGAACTGGGTGTTCTGGAAATCCCAGATGGTCTTTCCGAACGCCTTACGCTGCTTGACGTATTCGACCGTGGTGTCGAGCGCCTTTTCGATCGTGATCATGGCGCCGATCGCGATCGACAGCCGTTCCTGCGGAAGTTCGCCCATCAGTTGATAGAAGCCCTTGCCTTCGACCCCGCCCAGCACGCTGTCGGCCGGCATATAGACATCATCGAAGAACAGTTCGCTGGTGTCGGCGGCATCCATCCCGATCTTGTCGAGCTTCTTGCCGCGGCGAAAGCCCTCGGCGCCATCGGTTTCAAGGCACATCAGGCTGATGCCCTTGTGCCCTTCCTTGGGATCGGTCTTGGCGACCACGATGATGAAATTGGCCAGCTGTCCGCTCGAGATGAAAGTCTTGGCGCCGTTGAGGCGATAGCCGTTGCCATCCTTGGTCGCGGTGGTGGTGATGTTCTGCAGGTCCGAACCCACCCCGGGCTCGGTCATCGCGATCGCGCTGATCATCTCGCCACTGACCAGCTTGGGCAGCCATTTCTTCTTCTGCTCCTCGGTCCCGTGACGAACGATGTAGGGCAGGATGATCACGTTGTGTAAGCTGCTGGCGAACCCGTCGACGCCCTTTTCGGCCTGCTGGTCGAGCAGCACCAGATCGTGACGGAAATCGCCGCCGTGGCCGCCGTATTCTTCCGGCACGGTCATGCCGAGCAGGCCCGCCTGGCCGGCTTCCTCCCAGAACGCGCGTTCGACCATCCCGTCCTCGCGCCATTTCTCGACTCGCTTGGCCGGCGCGTGCTGGTCGAAGAACTTGCCCACCGCGTCGCGGAATACCGCGATGTCTTCATCGGCCATGAACTCGGGGTCGGGAACGTCTATGACGGGCATGGCTGGTCCTCTCGGGTGTTTTGGCGGTTTGATTCTTGTGTTGGCGCGAGCGTATCAGGCGGGTAGCGATCCGCAACGCAATTTCACGCTTACGTAAAGGGCAGGCATGCAAGAGAGTGGCCCCACCTCGCAAAGCTACATCTCGCAGCGGACCAAGCTGCATTATGCCGATTGGGGCAATGCCGATGCGCCGCCGCTGATCCTGCTCCACGGCGGGCGCGATCATTGCCGCAACTGGGACTGGACCGCCGAGCGGCTGCGCGGCGACTGGCACGTGATCTGCCCCGACCTGCGCGGCCATGGCGACAGCGAGTGGAACAACAACGGCCTCTATACCACGATGGGCTATGTCTATGACCTGGCCCAGCTGATCCACCAGCTCGGCGTTGCCCCGGTCACGATCGTCGCGCACTCGCTGGGCGGCAATATCGCCACCCGCTACACCGGGCTCTATCCCGACAGCGTGCGCCGGCTGGTCACGATCGAAGGCCTGGGCCCCAGCCCCAAGATGATCGAGCAGCGCCGCGAACGGTTCTACGGCGACCAGTGGACCGGATGGATCGACAAGAAGCGCGAGGCGAGCGCGCGATCGGTAAGGAAGTATGCCACCTTCGAGGATTGCCTGGCGCGAATGCGCGACGCCAACAGTTACCTGTCGGAAGAACAGGCCCGCCACCTCACCCTGCACGCGGTGATGCGCAACGAGGACGGCACCTTTAGCTGGAAGTTCGACCCCCACCTCCACGCCTGGCCGCCCGACGACGTGCCGACCAAGGGCCAGCACGCGCTGTGGGGTGCGATCACTTGCCCCACCCTGATGATCTACGGCGCGGATTCGTGGGCCAGCAATCCCGAAACCGATGGCCGGCTGGCGTACTTCGGCGATAACGTGAAGGTGAGCGAGTACGATCGGGCCGGGCACTGGGTGCACCACGATCGGTTCGAGGATTTCGTGGCGGAAGTGAGGGAATTCATCGCCTAACCTGCGGCCGGCCCTTCATCCTGACATGAAACAGGGAGCATTCAGGACCATTCTGCATTTAAGGAACTTGCGAGCGGTCACGCACCGCCGCGAGTTGCTATGGAGAAACGCGTTTTGAACGAGGTGATCGCAGAAGCTGTCCGATCCGGCGACGGACAGATCACTTTCCGGCAACTCGCGGACGCGATGCCCCAGATGGTGTGGTCGACACTGCCCGACGGGTCGCACGATTACTACAACGCGCAATGGTATGCGTTTACCGGCGTGCCCGAGGGGTCGACCGATGGCGATGGCTGGAACGGGATGTTTCATGCTGACGACCAGGAGCGCGCGTGGGCGACGTGGCGGGAATGCCTGGCGACAGGCCAGCCGTACGAGATCGAATACCGCCTGCGCCACCGTTCGGGAGACTATCGCTGGACACTCGGCCGGGCGCTGCCGATCCGGGGCGATGACGGCCAGATCGTGCGCTGGGTGGGCACGTGCACCGATATCGACGAGCACAAGCGCACTGCCGAGCAGAACGAAATCCTGTCCCGCGAACTGAGCCACCGGATCAAGAACATCTTCGCGGTGGTGAACGGGCTGATCGGCCTGACCGCCCGCCAGTTCAAGAACATGAAGCCGCTCGCGGTCGAACTGCAGGGCCGCATCGGCGCCCTCGGACGGGCACACGACTACGTCAGGCCGCACAGCGACCATAGCTCGCCGCATCCCGGCCCGCGGTCGCTCACGATCCTGCTGCGGCAGATCCTCAGCCCCTATCCCGCGCTCGATCACGGCAGGCTGGTGATCACCGGCGCAGACCTGGCGGTGGACGATCGCGGCGCCACTCCGATCGGGCTGGTGATCCACGAACTGGCGACCAATTCGGCCAAATACGGGGCATTGTCAGCGCCCGAAGGCCGGGTCGATGTGACCACCACGGTCGACGACGGCATCGTCAGGATCGTCTGGCAGGAATCGGGCGGCCCGCGGATCGATCACGAGCCGACACGGTTCGGTTTCGGCAGCCGGCTGTCGGACATCAGCATAACCGAGCAACTGGGCGGCAAATTGACCCGAACCTGGGCCCCGGAGGGACTGCGGGTTGAAATGGAAGTGTCGGCGAAGCGGCTCAGCCGCGACTGATCACCCGAAGCAGACGATCGAGGAGGGCGCTTCCGCCTCGACGCCATGGCGGCGCCGGAGCGCGAAGCTGACTGCAGCCAGCAGGGTGTCTTCATCGGTCGGCTTGGTCAGCACGCCGATGGTGCCCGAAATGCCGTCGCCCAGCAGGCGGGGGTTCGCCGTGACGAACAGGACGGCAGCATTATGTTCGTTGGCAAGCCGCTCGCCGATCTGCGGGCCCGTCAGGCCATCGCGCAGATTGAGGTCGACCAGGGCAAGATCGATCGTTTGATCGGTGAAGCTCATCGCCCCTTCGAGATCCGCGGCGATACCCATCACGCGATAGCCGCTGTCCTCCAGAATGCCCTCCATCTCGAGGGCAACGAGGAATTCGTCTTCGACTATGAGAATGGAAGCGGACATAGCAGGTGAATTCCGTAAGACGCTTTCGGTTCCGAAAATCGCATGAGGGCGGGGGATCGATCCGGGGCCCGCAGGACGTTTCAGGCGACCGCACCGCTTTCCCTGAGCGCGGCGATTTCGGAATCGTCCATCCCCAGCGAGGCGAGAACATCGGCAGTGTGATCGCCGGGCATGGGTGCCGGTTGCGGGGCGGCCGTGGGCGTGACCGAATAGCGCGGCGCGGGCGCCGGCTGCACCGCGCCGCCCACTTCGACGAACGTTGCGCGCGCCTGGTTGTGCGGGTGGCTGGCCGCTTCGGTCATTGTCAGCACCGGGGCGTAGCAGACGTCGGTGTGCTCCATCAGCGCGTCCCATTGGGCGCGGGTTCTGGACTTGAACAGCGCGGTGAGCTTGTCCTTGAGCGGCGCCCACGCCTTGCGGTCGTGCTGCGCATCGAAGTCCGGATCGTCCGCAAGGCCCGCGCGCTGGCGCAGCTCGGCGTAGAACTGCGGTTCGATGCTGCCGATGCTGACGAACTTGCCGTCGGCGGTCTCGTAGGTGTCGTAGAAGTGCGCGCCGGTGTCGAGCATGTTGACGCCCAGGTCTTCCGACCACACGCCCATATTCTTCATCCCGTGCATCATGCTCATCAAAACCGCGGTGCCATCGGTCATCGCCGCATCGATCACCTGGCCGTTCCCGCCGCGCGCAACGGTTAGCAGCGCGGAGACCATGCCGAACGCCAGCATCATACCGCCGCCGCCGAAATCGCCGACCATGTTGATCGGCGGGGTCGGCTTGCCGCCGGCACGCCCGAAGTGCGCCAGCGCGCCGGCGAGCGCGATGTAGTTGATGTCGTGCCCGGCGTAGGGCGCGTAAGGCCCGGTCTGGCCCCAGCCGGTCATGCGGCCGTAGACCAGCTTCGGATTGTCGCCGAGCAGCTCGTCCGGCCCCAGCCCCAGCCGCTCCATCACGCCGGGACGGAAGCCCTCGATGATCCCGTCGGCGCTGGCGCACAGTTTGCGGGCCAGCGCCACGCCTTCGGCGCTCTTGAGGTCGATCGCGATCGATTTGCGCCCGCGCGCGAGCACGTCCTGGCTGGTGACCGGCTGCGAGCCACCGCGCGACCCGCTGGCGCGATCGATACGGATCACCTCGGCCCCGTGATCGGCCAGCATCATGCCGCAGAACGGCCCCGGGCCGATCCCGGCGAATTCGACGATGCGGATGCCGTCCAGCGGGCCGGCCATCGTTACTTGCCCTTCCAGTTCGGCGCGCGCTTCTCGGCGAATGCGAGGCTGCCCTCGCGCGCGTCCTCGCTCATGAACACCTGCGGCATCAGCTCGCCCTGCTTCTGCCAGCGCTCCGCGTGGCTCCAGCCAGGCAATTCGTTGATCACCTGCTTCGACACCCGCACCGCGACCGGTCCGTTGGCGGTGACCGATTTCGCCAGCTCGAGCGCGGCGTCCAATGCGGGGCCTTCGGTCACGCGGTTGACGAGGCCCAGATCGTAGGCGCGTTGCGCGTCGATGAAATCGCCGGTCAGCGCTAGCTCCATCGCGATCTTGGGCGGGATCATGGCGGGCAGCTTGACCAGTCCGCCGGCCGCCGCGGCGAGCCCGCGCTTTGCTTCGGGGATGCCGAACTTGGCCCTGGAATTGGCGACCACCAGGTCGCAACTGATCATCAGTTCGAACCCGCCCGCCAGCGCATAGCCCTCGACCGCGGCGATCAGCGGCTTGACCGGCCCCTTCTCGGTGATCCCGCCGAACCCGCGGCCTTCGACGGAGGGCCGTTCGCCGCGCAGGAAACCCTTGAGGTCCATGCCCGAGCAGAAGGTGCCGCCCGCGCCGGTCAGGATCGCCACCCGCAGGCTGTCGTCGGAATCGAGCCTGTCCATCGCGTCGGCGATGCCCTGCGCGGCAGCCGCATTCATCGCGTTCTTCGCCTCGGGGCGGTTGATGGTGACGATCAGCACCCCGTCACGCACTTCGGTCAACAGTTCCGCGTTCTCGGCTTCAGGCACGACAACTCTCCCATTTCGCTTTGCAACTTGTCTTGTGCGGGTTGTCCGCAAGGTTTACGCTTGCGTCAACCTGATTCCCGACAGCGAGAGGATTTCCCGATGGCCGAAGCCTATATCATCGATGCGGTGCGCACCCCCCGGGGCGTGGGCAAGCCCGGCAAGGGCGCGTTGAGCCACCTGCACCCTCAGCACCTGGCGGCGACCGTCCTCAAGGCGATCAAGGATCGTAACCACCTCGACACCGCCACCGTCGACGACATCGTCTGGTCGACCAGCAGCCAGAACGGCAAGCAGGGCGGCGACCTCGGGCGCATGGCGGCGCTTTCCGCCGGCTACGACGTGAAGGCCAGCGGCACCACGCTCGACCGGTTCTGCGGCGGCGGGATCAGCTCGGTCAATTTCGCCGCGGCCAGTGTCATGAGCGGGATGGAAGATTGCGTCATCGCCGGCGGGACCGAGATGATGAGCTACACATCCGCGCACGCCGCCGAACAGGCCAACGCCGGCCTGCCGCCCCGTCTGATGGGCAGCGGGCACGAAGCGCTCGACGAACTTCACCCCCAGTCGCACCAGGGCGTGTGCGGCGATGCGATCGCCACCATCGAGGGGATCGACCGCAAGGCATTGGACGATCTGGCGCTGGTCAGCCAGCAGCGCGCCGACCGGGCGATCAAGGAAGGCCGCTTTGCGAAATCGGTCATCCCCGTGATGAACCCCGACGGCTCGGTCGCTCTCGATCACGAGGAATTCCCCCGGCCGGAAACCACCGCCGAGGGGCTCGCCGCGCTCAACCCCAGCTTCGGCAAGATCGCCGACTTCGAGATTGGCGGAACCACGTTCCGCAAGCAGATCAACCGCCGCTATCCCGACGTCGAGATCAAGCACTTCCACCACGCCGGCAACAGTTCGGGCGTGGTCGATGGCGCTGCCGCGCTGCTGATCACTTCGCCTGAATACGCGGAGAAGAATGGCCTCAAGCCGCGCGCCCGCGTGGTCGCCTACTGCAACCAGGGCGACGACCCGACGCTGATGCTTAACGCCCCGGTCCCGGCGGCCAAGAAGGTGCTCGAAAAAGCCGGGCTGACCAAGGACGACATCGACGTGTGGGAGATCAACGAGGCGTTCAGCGTGGTCGCTGAAAAGTTCATTCGCGACCTCGATCTCGACCGCGAAAAGGTCAACATCAACGGCGGCGCGATGGCGCTGGGCCACCCGATCGGGGCCACCGGATCGATCCTGATCGGCACCGCGCTCGATGAACTTGAGCGTTCGGGTGGCCGCTATGGTCTGATCACCATGTGCGCCGCCGGCGGGATGGCCCCGGCGATCGTGATCGAACGGATCGGCGCCGAAGGCTGATCCGCGTGACCACCCGCCATCTGGTCGATGCCGAGATCGCGCCATTGCTCGATGTCATGCCGCCGACCGACTGGTCACGGCCGATTGCCGAGCTGCGGACGATGTCGCGCTTCGACCTGCCGTCACCGGTGATCGAGCCCGAGGTGCGGACCATCGACGGGCCGAACGGACCGATCGAAGTGTTCCTGTTCATCCCTACCGAACGGCGGGGCGCCGGCGCGGTGCTGCACATTCACGGCGGCGGGATGATCCTGGGTTCGGTCGCCACCTTCCAGGCCGGGCCGGCGGCGCTGGCGCAGGCGCTCGGCGTGCCGGTAGCGTCGGTCGAGTACCGGCTCGCGCCCGAGCACCCGTTCCCCGCGCCGCAGGAAGACTGCTACGCCGCGCTGGTGTGGCTGGCGAGCGAAGCCGCGGCCCTGGGCGCCGACCCCGCGAAGATCGTGGTTACCGGCGAGAGCGCGGGCGGCGGGCTGGCCGCGGCGGTGGCGCTGATGGCGCGCGACCGCGGCGGACCCGCGCTGGCGGGGCAGGTGCTGACCTATCCGATGCTCGACCATCGCACCGGGGGGCCCGATTGCCGGTGGAAGAATGCCGGCGTGGGCGAATTCGTGTGGACGCCGGAAGGCAACCAGATCGGCTGGCGCGCGCTCAGGGGCGACTATGCCGCCGAAGACGCACGCAAGGGCTGGTTCTCGCCCGCGCTGGCCGACGACCTGTCCGGCCTGCCGGCGACCTGGATCGGCACCGGCAGCCTCGACCTGTTCTTCGACGAAAACCTCGACTTCGCGCGCCGCCTGGTGGCGGCCAGGGTGCCGGTCGAACTGCACAGCTATCCCGGCGCGGTCCACGGCTTCAACATGGTCGCGCACGCCGGGATCAGCCAGCGCTTTTCGGCCGAGATGGTGGGCGCAACGGCCCGGTTGGTCGCCTGATCCCGGACTCGACAAGCGGCCGGGTGCCTGCTATTTGGTTTCATTAGAAACTAATCGCGGAGAGATGCCATGGCCGACCTGTTCGACAACCCCATCGGGCTCGACGGATTCGAATTCGTCGAATTCTGCGCCCCCGAAAAGGGCATGCTCGAACCGGTCTTCGAAAGCATGGGCTTCACGCACGTAGCCAGCCACCGCTCCAAGGACGTCCAGCTGTGGCGCCAGGGTGGAATCAACCTGATCGCCAACTACGAACCGCGCAGCGCGGCCTGGTATTTCGCGCGCGAGCACGGGCCGAGCGCGTGCGGCATGGGTTTCCGTGTGCGCGATGCGCGCAAGGCCTATGCCGAGCTGCTCGAGCGCGGGGCCGAGCCGGTGCAGGTCGATACCGGTCCGATGGAGCTCCACATCCCCGCGATCCGCGGCATCGGCGGCGCGATCGTCTACCTTGTCGACCGCTATGAAAACGATGCCCGCGACGGGCTGACGATCTATGACATCGACTTCGACTTCCTGCCCGGTGTCGATCGCCGCCCCGAAGGCGCCGGATTCAGCCACATCGATCACCTGACGCACAACGTTTACGGCGGCCGGATGAAGTTCTGGGCCGACTACTACGAAACCCTGTTCAACTTCCGCGAGATCCGCTTCTTCGACATCAAGGGCGAATATACCGGGCTCACCTCAAAGGCGCTGACCGCGCCCGACGGCAAGATCCGCATCCCGCTCAACGAGGAAGGCGAAGGCGGCAAGGGCCAGATCGAGGAATTCCTGCGCGAATTCAACGGCGAGGGTATCCAGCACATTGCTCTGATCTGCGACGATCTGGTTGCCGCGTGGGATCGCCTGAAGGACTTCGGCGTGCCGTTCATGACCGCCCCGCCCGAAACCTACTACAAGATGCTCGACGAACGGCTCCCGAGCCATGGCGAGCCGGCCGACGAGCTCAAGACCCGCGGCATCCTGCTCGACGGAACCACCGAAGGCGGTTCTCCGCGCCTGCTGCTGCAGATATTCGCGCAGGCGCAAGTCGGCCCGGTGTTCTTCGAATTCATCCAGCGCAAGGGCGACGAGGGCTTCGGTGAAGGCAACTTCAAGGCGTTGTTCGAAAGCATGGAACGCGACCAGATCGAGCGCGGCGTGCTCAATGTAGAGGAGCCGGCGGAATGAGCGACCATCCCATCAAGCTCGGCGGGGTCCATCACGCGGCCTACCGTTGCAAGGACGCCAAGGAGACGGTCGAATGGTACGGCCGCGTTCTGGGCATGGACTACACCACTGCCTTCGCCGAGGATCACGTGCCCTCCACCGGCGAATACGACCCCTACATGCACGTGTTCCTCGACGCGGGTAACGGCAACGTGCTGGCGTTCTTCGAACTGCCCAACCAGTCCGACATGGGCCGCGACGAGAACACCCCGGCGTGGGTCCAGCACCTGGCGTTCAAGGTCGGCAGCGAAGATGAACTGCTCGCCGCCAAGGCGCATGTCGAGGCGCAGGGGATCGATGTGCTCGGCCCCACCCACCACGGCATCTTCAAGTCGATCTATTTCTTCGATCCCAATGGACACCGGGTCGAACTCGCTACCGACATCGGCACCGACGAGCAGTACGCCGAGCTCAAGCGCGTCGCGCCGATGATGCTCGACGAGTGGAGCCAGACCAAGAAGGCGCCCCGCCACGCCGACTGGCTGCATCAGCTCGCACGCGAAGGGCACGCCAAACAGGGATAGCGTTACCGCTCTGTTTACCGGTCGCCGCTAGACGGCTGGACATGCGCGGAGAAAACAAACCCGAAGTATGCGTCATCGGCCTGGGCTATATCGGCTTGCCGACCGCCGCGATCATTGCACGGGCGAATTGCCGCGTGACCGGCGTCGACGTGAGCCAGCACGTCGTCGACACGATCAATCGTGGTGAAATCCATATCGAGGAAGTCGATCTCGACGGGCTGGTCCAGGGCGTGGTCCAGCGCGGTACGCTGCGCGCTTCGACCGAGATCGTGCCGGCCGACGTATTCGTGATCGCGGTGCCGACTCCGTTCGAAAAGGACGGCCAGCATACGCCCGACGTCAGCTACGTGATCGCCGCCGCGACCAGTCTTGCCGTCGTCCTCAAGAAGGGCGACTGCGTGATCCTGGAATCGACCTCGCCCGTCGGCACCACCGAAGTGCTGCGCGACCGGCTGGCCGCGCTGCGGCCCGATCTCAAGATGCCGGGCCTCACCACGAGACGCCCGACGTCTCGATCGCCTATTGCCCCGAGCGGGTATTGCCCGGCCGGATCCTGGAGGAACTGACGCACAACGATCGCTCGATCGGCGGGATCACCCCACGCTGCGCGCGCAAGGCGCTGGCATTCTACAAGCTGTTCGTGCGCGGAACCTGCGTCACCACCGACGCCCGCAGCGCCGAGATGACCAAGCTGGTCGAGAACGCCTATCGCGACGTCAACATCGCGTTTGCGAACGAGCTGTCGATGATCGCCGACCGCATGGGGCTGGACGTGTGGGAGGTGATCCGCCTCGCCAACCGCCACCCGCGGGTCAACATTCTCCAGCCCGGTCCCGGCGTGGGCGGCCATTGCATCGCGGTGGATCCCTGGTTCATCGTTCACGGCGCGCCGGAGGAGGCCAAGGTCATCCGTACCGCGCGCGAGGTCAACGACGCCAAGATGCACCACGTGCTGGCGCGCGCGTCTGCCCTGATCGAGGCCAATCCGGGTGTGCCGGTCGGCTGCCTCGGGCTCGCCTTCAAGGCCAACATCGACGATTTCCGCGAAAGCCCGGCTCGCTTCGTCGCCGCCAGCCTCGCGCGCAAGTTCGGTGGTCGAATCAAGGTGGTCGAGCCCTACGCCGCCGAACTGCCGATCGAATTCACCGACACCGGCGCCGCGCTGGTGGACATCGACACCGCGCTGGAAAACTGCGGCGTGCTGATCGTGCTGGTCGATCACGACCTGTTCCGCGTGGTCCCGCCGGAAGAACGCAGCCGCGCGGTAGTTTACGACACCCGCGGTATCTGGCCTGACGCGGGCGAGCCCGCTCGGCCCGGGATGCGCCTGGCGAGTTAGCCCGGCACGCCCGTGACGAAGGCCGCGATCGCGGCGACCAGCTCCGGTCGAGTCGGCGATTCGCCGGCTTCGAGCGCGGCGAGCGGCCCGCTGATCAGTAACCGCTCGAGCGTGGCATCGTCCCAAGCAATGTGAATTCCCTTGCGCGATTCCATCGAGGCCGCAGTCGCCATCTGGTGATCGTTGCGGTGCTCCCCAAGCGATACGCGCCTGGGATAGAGCACGAGCGGCTTGCGCGCCCGGGCAGCTGCGAAGACGGTGCCGATACCGGCGTGACCGACGATCACGTGAGCCTGCTCGACCAATTCCTCGAAGGCGCCCGGAGCGAGAAATGGGTGCTGCTCGATCATACGGGCGCCGGGCAGGTTACCGCACGTCTGCGCGACGATGTGGAGTGAATGAGCTGCAGCCAGCCGGTCGAGCGCTTCGAGCAGGCGGGGAAACGGCAACTGCGTGCCGACTGTCGCCAGTATCACAGCACTGACCCGAAGTATTGAGCGCCGGTCCGCTCGGCGACTGCCGGCCATTGGCTGACCCAGCGATCGACATGACCGCGCGCAAGGCGGCCCGCCATCGACATCTCCTCGGCGTTGGCGACGCTGTCGATCCACATCGTCCGCGCGCCCAGCCGGCGACCGATTGCGACCGCGAAGAAGCCCGGCAGCGCGCCGGTGGTTACGATCACCTGCGGACGCGTACGCAGGATCAGCCATGTCAGCGCGACCATGCAGCGCAGCGCGTTCCACCGTTCGTTGCGGTTGCAATCGGGAACGACATGCGCTGCCAGCCCCGATCGCTCGGCCAGGCCCGGGAGTGTCGTTGCAAACTCCACATCGCTACCCGCAAAACCCTCGCGCATCGCCATCAACTGCTCCCAGTGTCCACCGCCCGAGGCAATCGCGAGGACCTTTGTGCGGGGAGAAATCACGGTCATGGCAGGGTCCTGTCCGCGGAGGCGGTGCGGCGCGCTGATTGCCGCCGCGATCGATCGCAATAGATCCACGCGCAACCCGCCACCACGAGAGTGGCCCCTATGTCGATCAGCCAGTTCAGGTGGACCGGCTTGTACAGGAGCGCATCGGTTGCGTGGAGCGAGACCAGCCGCAGCGCAACCAGACCCAGCATGACTACCGCGCTGCGGGTGGCCCACGCCAGCGCACGGTTTGCGCGGCCCGAACCGGCGGGTCGCAGTCCCATCGCGAGTGCGAGCCCCGCCAACCCTCCGCCGATCAGCAGGGCGGCTGCGAGCGGCGCCTGGATCGTCCGGCGTACGTCATATTCCCCCTCTGCCGCGAGCCACATGCGCAGCGCGGCGCGCAGGCTGTTCTCGAAATCGGTCACGCGGCTGACGGCGAGCAAGCCGAACAGCACGGCGATCGCGATCCAGATCGAACCATTCCGGCGCCTTTGGTCAACCATTCGTGCGGTACGCGCGGCCCAGCAGCACAGTGCGCTCGCGACGATGTACAGCGCGGCTGCAGCGAGATTCAGCATGTGGCGGCCGACCTTCCTGCACTGTGGTGTCCATCCTGTGCCCGCTGGCGGCACCGGTTTCAATCCCTGCGGTCGGTCGCTCCGGTAGATCGCTCCGCGCAATCATGTTGCGTTGCGGAATTAGCTCCGATAAGGTTTTTTTAAGTTCTCCGAGGGGTCTGTTTCAAGATGGTCTGTGTTCTGCACGGGCGCCTGATGGCGTCGATCGCGCTCGTGGCGATACCGCTGATGGCCGGGTGCGCGGGGACACCCGAACCGGTGGTCGGACGGGTGACGGCGCAGCAGGTCGATGCGGCGGGGCAGGCCGATTTCGCCGCCGTCGAATCGCCCGACTATCGCTTGCGTCCCTCGGACGTCATCAACGTGACCGTCTTTCGCGAGCCGGACTTGTCTGTCCAGCAGGTGCCCGTCGGGTCTGATGGAGTGATTGCGCTGCCGCTGGTGGGCGCGATTCGTGCCGAGGGCCGGACCGCTGCCGATCTTGCCAAGGCAGTCGAGAATGCGCTGTCGGGTGGCTACCTCGTCAACCCGCAAGTGTCGGTCAACATCACCCGGTACGGATCGCATCGCGTCACTGTCGAAGGTGCGGTGAAGAAGCCGGGCGTTTTTGCATTCCAGCCTGGCGACCGGCTGTCGTCAGCCATCGCGCAGGCCGAAGGTACCGAGCGGGTCGCGCGGCTCGACCAGGTGGCCGTGTTCCGCGAGACCAGCGAAGGCATGTCGGTCGCCAAGTTCGATTACCAGGCCGTCCGTCAGGGCACGATGATCGATCCCGTGCTGCAGCCGGGTGACCGGGTGGTAGTGGGCACATCAGGCCTGTCGCAATTCTGGCAGGACGTGCTCAAGACGATCCCCGCTTTCGCCCTCTTCACCAACATCTGACCGGCCGGGCACAGCACATGAACGATCACACACAGCCGGCCCCGCCTTCCACCAACGGGCCGTGGCTCGACAGGTTCATGGTCGATCAGGCGGCGCAGCCGATCGGCCAGGCCAAGCTGATCAACCTGGCTACCGTGCGCGGCTTCATCTGGCGCCAGCGGCTTATCCTGGTGGGGATCACTGCAGCGGCGCTGCTGGTGGGTTTCGTGCTTACAGTGCTGGCCGTCCCTATTTTCGAGGCCACGTCGGTGGTGCGGGTCGATCCCGAGCAGACCGACATCTTCGAGGGCGAAAGCCTGACCGAAAGCGTGTCGGTGTCGGGCCTCGACAGCTACCTTGCGACTGTCAGCGCGGTGGTCAAAAGCCGCTCGTTCGCAACCCAGGTCGCCGAGGCACTCAAGCTCGAACAGCGTCCGGCATTAGCCGGTGACGCGGCCGACCGCCCGGCGGGGCTCAGCGATGCGGCGTGGGCCATTCGGCGCCGCGAACAGGCCGCAGCGATGCTCCAGGGCAATGTCTCGACCGAAGTCCCCAGCCAGGAACGGCTGGTCCAGATATCATTCCGTTCGAGCGACCCCAAACTCGCAGCCGACATCGCCAACGCCTATGCCGATAACCTGCTGACCGACGACTTGCGCCGGAGCCTGCAGAAGAATTCCTACGCGCAGACTTACCTGCAGCAGGAAATCGCCAATCTGCGCGGCAAGCTCGACGATGCCCAGCGGCGCGCGCTCGGTTACGCCCGGGCCAACGGCATCATCGGAGACTCGCTGCTGCCAAGCGGATCGGAAGACCAGTCGAGCGGATCCGGCGCCCCCGAAACCGTCACGGCGTCCAAGCTCAGCGCGATAAATACGCAATTGTCGAACGCCAAGGCACGCCGCATCGCGGCCGAGCAAAGTGCGCGCACCGCAGCTTCGACCGCGGCCGCCGACATGCCGGCCTTCATCCAGAGCAACGCCGGCCAGGCGCTGCTGGGCCAGCGTTCGACCCTCGAGGCGCAGCTCGCCGAACTGCGCCAGCGCTATGGTCCCGAACATCCGCAAATCCAGGAGACCGAGGCGCAGATCGCCGCGATCAACCGCCAGATCAGCCAGTTGGGCGGCAACTTCAAAGCGAGCCTGCGAAAGACATATGAATCCGCAGCACGCGAGGAAGCCGCGCTGCAGCAGGAACTCCAGCGTGTTTCGGGCGACACGCTCGACGAGCAGGACCGGCGGGTGGCCTTCAACCAGCTCAACAGCAAATCCGTCGCGCTGCAGACCCAGCTCGATGCGCTGCTCAATCGCTACAACCAGATCGCCGCCTCGGCCAACGTCACCCCCAGCACGATGACCCTGCTCGATCGCGCCACGGTGCCAGACGCGCCGGTGTCGCCAAACCTGATCAACAACCTGCTGGTTGCACTGGTCCTCGGCGGCGGCTTCGCGCTTGGCGATGGCGGTCCTGCGCGAGACGCTCGACGATCGGCTGCGTTCGGAAGAAGATGTCGAAAGCAAGCTCGGCCTGCCGCTGCTCGGCGTCACCCCGCTGGTCGACAAAGGCGAGGACATCGGCGAATCGAGTCGCACTGTCCGAAGCGCATTCTTCGATCCGCGCGGCACTCGATTTCGCGCTCGCCAAACCCGATCACAACATCGTCCTGCTCACCAGCAGCCAGAGCGTGGAAGGCAAGACCACCACGGCGGTCGCGATCGCGCGCGAATATGCGCGACTGGGCCGCAAGGTCCTGCTGATCGATGCCGATTTGCGCCGGCCGAGTGTCGCCGGTCGGTTCGGCTTCAAGCGATCGGCCAAGGGTTTCGCCGAAGTGCTCGCCGGCGATGTCCGGTTCGAGGACGCGTTGATCGACAGCCCGGCCCCGGGCCTCGACGTCCTGCCCGTGGGCGCGATTCCGCCCAACCCGGTCGAGATCGTCTCGTCTTCACGAATCGACGAATTCTTCGATCACTATCGCGAGGTGTACAACCTGATCGTGGTCGACTGTCCGCCGATCATCGGCCTTGCCGACGCGCCGCTGCTGTCGCGGGTTGCCGATGGTGTGGTGTTCGTGGTTGAATCCAACCGCGCGCACTTCGGCCAGGCCAAGACCGCGCTGCGCCGCCTGCGCGATGCCGACGCCAATTTGCTCGGCGTGGTGCTGACCAAGTTCCGCGCGCTCGATGCGGGCTACAATTACAACTACCAGTATTCGTATTACACGTACGGTGAGGGCAACAAGAAGTGATGCGGTGAGCGGCGCGGGCACGCCTGTCGGGTCCGCGATGCGCGGCGGCCCCGCCCCGTGTGGTCCACCTGACCGGCGATTTTCCCGATCCGCTCGAACCGGCCAAGACCGACGCGATCCGCCGGCTGATCGACCTGACCGCCGACCGCTTCGACCACACCGTCGTGTCGCTCAATCGCCGCACCCCTCCGCCCGGCGCGCTCGCCGCATGGCTCGGCCGGCGGATCGAGGTGAGCGAAGTGCCGTTCGATTACGGGATGGCGGCGCAGTATCTGGCTCCGCCGTCCGGACTGTTCCACGCCACCTTGCTCGAACGCCTCGGCGACTGGCTCGCCGCGAAACTGGCCGACGATCCGCCCGCGCTGATCGTGGGCCACAAGCTGACCATCGAGGGGATTGCGGTGCACCGCGCTGCGGTTCGCCTGGGTGTGCCCTATGCGCTGTCGATCCAGGGTAACACTGACGACAAGGTCATGCGTGCCAGGCCCGATCTGGCCCCGCTGCTCCGGCAGGTCATGCAGGGTGCAAAAGCGATATTTCCGTTCGCACCGTGGTCGCTGGCTGCGCTCGAACAGCGACTCGGGCCTCCCTCGGTACGCCCGCGTCTGCTACCGTGCGCGACCGAGCTCGACACGCCGATCGCGCCCAGCGCGCGCGGAAACGGGCTCGTCACCGCGTTCCACTTGCGCAACTGGCAGACCAAGAACTTCGACCGCACCATTGCCGCATTAAGGCGTTTGCGGGCGCACGGGCGTGACGATACGCTGGCGGTCATCGGCGGTGGCGACGAGCTTGAGGCGCAGCGATGCCGGGCCATCGGCGAAACGACCCCCGGCGTAGTGTTCGAAGGACCGCTGACTCACGCCGAGTTGCCGAGCCGCCTCAACGCGGCAACCGCGCTCGTGATGCCCTCGCGCCGCGAATCGTTCGGAATGGTGTTCGTCGAGGCGCTGTTTGCAGGTGTTCCGATCATTTACCCCAGCGGCCAAGGGGTTGACGGTTATTTCGATGGCGCCGATTTCGCCATCCGGGTCGATCCGCATTCAACTCCGGCCATTGGCGAGGCGATGGCATATGCCATCGACAACGAAGCCCGTCTCAAGGCTGCACTCGCCAAGTGGCAGGGAGGCCCTGACGCGCGGAGGTTTCAGCGCGCTGCGATCGCTCGCCAGTTCGCCGCGGGGCTCAGCGAAGCCATAACCGCCAACGACAGCGATTAAAAAAGCATTTTCCTACAACGATATCGCTGCATATAGGCGCGTTCCTCTTTCGTTCTCACAGAGGAGCCCCGCCATGATGACCGACCTTTTTGCCGCAGCCGCCGACAGCCCGATGGCACCGGCAGAACGCTGCTTCGCGGTGATCCCGAGCGACACCGATTTGCTGTCGATGGCAACCAAGGCGCTGTTCGTCGGTACCGGCGGCAACATCACCTTGCGCACCGTCAACGGCACCGAGGACGTGACCTTCCGCAACCTTCCCGACGCAGCGGTGATCGACGTACGCGTCGCAGCGGTGCGCGCGACCGGCACCACCGCCGCCGACATCGTGGCGCTGGCCTGATGGGGCGCATCGGTTTCGGCCCCGGCCGGTTTCATCCCCGCCGGCGCGGCGGAAACTCGGCCCCCGTCCCACAGCTTGACCTGATTGCTCCTTCGGCAAGCTGGGACGGCACCGCTGCGTCGGGTTTTGCTGTCACCCCTTCCGATCCCACGCGCGCCACCGCCAAGCCGGTGGTGCGGATTATCGTGCCGCCCCACCAGGCATTCACCGACAAACTGCTGGTCGGTGTCTATGCCGGGGCGAACGACGGCGGATCGCTGCTGGACAACATGGGGCTGGAAAAAGTCACCGCGCATTACGAAGGCACCAGCGTCGATATCGCCGCGCCTTCGTTCCAGAGCTTCGACGACGCCAACGGCAACCCGGTGACCTATTTCGGGTGGTGGGTCAGGCTCGATCACAATGGCGCCCACGGGATTGCCAATGTCTATTTCGAGGCAGTGCCGAAGGACGCCACGATGCAGAACCGGGTGGTCGGGCCCTATCCGTTCCTGCCGTCTGCGGCGCTGTACGACCTCGAACTGGAGATCGCCGCGAGCCCGGCAGAGGTGGTCGGGTCGCGCTACCGGACGCTCGCCTCGGCTTTCGCCTACTCGCGCTCGGTCGGCGCGCAGCATCCGCGCTTCCTCATCACCGAGACGGGCAACTACACTTGCCCGGTCGGCGGTGCCGTCTACGACGCCAAGGGCCGGGTGACGATCGAGGCCCGCGTACCGGTGACGATCGGTGAGGCGAGCAATCCCACGTTCGACGGCACCAAACGTATCCGCCCGCCCCAGCCGGTCCACTGGAAGGGAGCGAACATCACGCTCAACTTCCGTTACGTCGTGGAGCATTATTGGGAGACCACCGGCCTGACCGCGTGGCACTGGTTCGACGGGTGCACGCTCACCGGCGGCGAACGCTACGTGATGTGGGGCGGGCAGCCCAAACCTTCGATCATCTCGCAATTGGTGCGCGGCTTCCCTTGGTTCACCGAGTGCACCCTGGAATACACCTGGAATTCGCTGAACAACGCTTCACTGGTGCGCGGCTGCACGGTTGGCCACACATATAACGACATGGTCGACGGAGCGCGTGCGGTGCTTGGCTCGACATTCTCCGACCACGACAGCGGTGACTACAAGAACGACCTGCCGATGATGACGGTGACGTATTCGGGATCGGAGACCACCGCGACCTTCAAATGTACCGGCAGCAACCAGACCAGCCGTACGTTCACCGCCACCTGGGGTGCGAATTCCGCCAGCCTTGCCCTGACCAGCGCGGTCGCCGAGTGGAACGCCGGGACCAACAGGTTCAGCGCGGTGGTCGCCTGGCTCAACGGGCTCGGGGTCGGCTTCGCGGCAACGCTTCTCGACGACACGCGGGTAGCCGCAGCGGCGACCCTGCCAGAGATTGCATCGGCCAAACCGTTCACCACCCCTCAGAACGTCAAGGACGCCGTGCTGACGGTCACCGCGCGATTCGATCTGCATGGCGACTGGTATCAGCAGGCCAGCGGCATCCCGCTGCAAAACGTGGTGATCGCCGACAACCGGTGCTTCGGGATGGTCGCGCAGTGCATCTTCATGAATCAGTCGAACATTTCCGACCTTTTGATCGTCAACAACGCGTGGAGCCAGAAGGCATCCGGCCAATACCAGTCGCAGCTGGGGCAGATGCAAAGCCACGTGGTGGTGGCTCACAACGATCTCGAGGGGCAGGTGCTGACGTTATCGCCGAGCGATAGTTATGATGGTGACGGCTACTGCCTGGTAGCCAACAACGTGGCGCTCGATCTGTGGGGCGGAGATGCCGATATCACGGTCGCCAACAACCACCTGTTCTCGGGTGCGGTCGGCATAACCGTGGGAACGGCCACCGGCACCACCATCGCCGGGACCGGCGCGAACCTGTTTGCCGACGCAGCAAACGGCGATTTCAGCCCGGCGGGCGCGCTGTTGGACAGCCGGAAGGTGCCGGTCATGAGATTCGATCGGGCACGCCTTACGCGCGGGGCACTCGCCGCGCCGGGCGCGTGCCGCTAACGAATGGGGTAGCGGCTCAGCCCCGACGCGGTAGAGCGGCGCTCAGCTGAAGCAGGCGCCCACTCGATTCTTCCGCCCGAAACCGCAGTCTGCGGGTACGTAGGGGTCGAGACCCTTGCTCCGAGAAGGGTGGCGCAAATCCCCACTATCGCCATCAGCCACACGTTGGCTGACCCAAAGAAGGTCACTGTCAGACCCGAGATAAGGAGCACGACCAGCATAAAGTTGACGGCCACGAACAGGTTGCCGTCGCTGCCGCCTACCCTCGTGCTACGTTGGCCGAGGCGGATCATGGTGACGAAAAAAACTGTCAGCAACAACACCGGTGCCACTACACCATTGCGCACGCCTAGCAGCAGGAAGTGCGCATCAATGCTCGACGTCATGCCAGACGGGCGTTCGTAGGTCTTGAAGCCAATCCCATACACCGGGTGCTCGGCAACAGACCGCAAGCCGTACCTCCAGATCAGGATGCGATAGTAGGCAGTTTGCGGGTCAAGCGTCAGCCGCGCGAGAACACGCACCACACCGTTCTTCGACGCGAGCTGAACTGCAAGCAAAGCCAACATCATAACCGTGGCAATGAGCGGCCAGCGCACAGATGGGATATGTCGCTTGAACCGGTCGAACGAACAAAATGCCAGCCCCATCGCCAGTGCGAGGAAGGCCGCCGAACTGATGGTGAACAGGCCCAACAGCGCGCTGATCAAGCCGGCCAGGCGGGGCCAGGAGCGTATCCCCCCCATCAACCACAAAGGGAGCATGCTGGTGAGAATGATGCCACCAAGAATGGGATGGGGAAAAGGTCCCCAGGCGCGCAACAGCCCCAAGCGTATCTCTTGCGGTCCGCTGAAGTCGAAAGCGCCGACCACCTGTCCGCCTTCGTAGTTTGCGACATACCCGAACACGGCGGCAAAGGCAGGGCGAACGATCGCTCTGTGCGTCACGCTTTCGATCAATATCTCAAGCCCGGCAAGCAGCATTCCCGGCGCAATGACGATCAGCAGCCTGCGCAGGGCGGTGGTGCTGTCGATCGAAACCCGCGCGACGAGAAAGGCTCCAGCGGTATCGACCACCACACCGAAGCCGCGAACAATGCCCGATTCAATTCCGTACACGTGGACGAAACTGAAAATCATCCAGGCCGAAATTGCCAGCATGAGCCAGTCGGCGACTCCTACCTTGGCCCGTCCCGAGGCAAACCGCCCTATCATGAGGGGGATCAGCGCCAGGATGACGATCCGATAGATCGGCAGGTTGACCCCGCTGAACTGGAATTGCGCCTCAGGCGGCAGCAGGATGACCGAATATATCAGCAACGCCAGCGGGAAGATCTGCATCAGCGCGTCGCCGCGCGCCGGCGCTGCCGCGCGCGCGACCGGGCGGCGCGAAGCAGGTGCGGCGTTCACGGGATACGATCGCTGCACGCTAGCCTCTCAAAAATTTCGTAGCCGGTCCATGCGCACGCGCATTGGCTCCCCTAGAGCGTGGGCTGCCCGGGAGCAACGGTCCGGCCGCCTGCTGGGTGAGTGAGCGCCACGATTTCAGCCTTTTGCCTTGCCATGGTCCAAGCGGATCGTCAGACGCATGCCCGATGCCGCAATCGTCCCACGCGTGTTTGAGATGACGATTCCGCGTCCCTCGATCGATGTGTCGATCGCCGCGCACTACGTCCCGCGGCGGGTCCCTTTCCTGGTGGCGGCGCTCGACAGCATAGCGAGTTGGCAACGCCCCGTGGTTCGCGCGCGGATCGTCACCAACGATCTCGCACTGGCTCGCGAGTCGGCGCTAGCGGCCGCGGTCGAGCGGCTGCACGAGCGCGGGTTTGCGGTCACATACGAAGCGGCCCACTCGATGGCGCACCCCTACCACCTGACGTGGTGGCACAAGACGCACTTGCGCGAGTGGTCGAAATCGCCCGGTCACCCCGATGATCTGTTCGTGTACATCGAAGATGATATGGCGATCACCGAGGCCAACTTGGCTTATTTCGAGCGCTATCTACCGTCTGCCACTTCGGTCGGATGCATCCCGGGTTTCGTGGTTTATGAGGAAGCTCCGGACGGCAAGCTCGTCGCTCAGGGGTTTCGCGGGTCGCATCTGGTTCGCGATGAAGAGTATCTGGCGCTCGAGGGCCAGTTGTTCGTTGCGCCGAAGTTTCCGTACTGGCCGGGCTTCATCATGAATCGTGCCTTGTGCGAACAATACTGGCGTTCGCCCTGGTCCGACATGGGGACGGCAGAAGCACTTCCGCAGGCCCGTGGCCACACGTGCCGAGTTCATTCCGCGTGGGCGCTCGCGTACGATTCCGTGCCCGAAGGGCTGACATCGCGCTACATAGTTCCGGTCGATCACACGCTATGTCCATTGCCCCATTGCCGGGTACTCCACACTGCCGGCAACTACGCCGTCAGCAAGAAGCACGGGTTCGGCACTGTTGGACTCGATCGCGCCTTCCGCAGGCCGACGGCGGGCGCGCGCTTGGCCAACCTCGTGTGGCGCGGACAGACGCTCGCTCGCCGGATCGCCGCCAAGCTGGAACGCGAATTGTCGACCCGCGCCTCAGCGGCGAAGAACCAGGCCTAGCCGATGCTCCAGCGCGCTCTTCGCTTCGCCCGCTTCCTGTACCTTCAGCGCATCGTTGGCTTCGATGTGCCCGATGAACCGCATCTCGATCCCGAAACGCGGGTGTGGCTCGAGGGCCGATTGGGCAGCGCGCGGTCGTATCTCGAATTCGGCGCGGGCGGCTCGACCCGGCTGGCGGGACGGCTCGGCGTTTCAACGGTGTCAGTCGAGGGCGATCGTTATTTCGCTCGCTCGGTCCGCGCCGGCTTGGCGCCAGACAATCGCGTGACCCTGATCGATGCCGATATCGGCACCACCACCTACTGGGGGGTCCCGCTGCGCGGCAAGCCGACGCCCGACCGGGTGCGCAAGTGGCGCCGGTATATCGAGCTGCCGTTCGCATTTCTCGCCAGAGAAGCGCGAGCATTTCCGGATTTGGTATTGGTCGACGGACGGTTCCGCCGGGCATGCGCACTGCGCACCGCGCAGGAAGCCGCCAAGGCCGGTGTTGAATGTGATTTGCTGATGGACGACTATTTCAACGACGGCCGCGATCATTACGCCGCGATAGAGCAATTCCTCGGTGCCCCGCGCAGGATCGGTCGCAGTGCGCTGTTCCAGGTGGGACCTGGGGTGTCGGTGCCCGATTCCGCGATCAACGAGGCGATAGCGGACTTTCGCTAAACCCGCCGACGCACCACGCGCATCTTGAGCCGGTTCAATCGAGGACCAGCGACATGCATGAACTCATCGAACAGGGGATGACGGACCATCAGCAGGGCAAGCGCCCATACGGCCGCGCAAACCGATCCGAAGACGAGCAACGCCAGCGCGTCTCCCATTCCCGCCGGCCGCCCGAGCAGGGCAACCCGGCCGACGATGCCGACGGCAATCGCCACCGCCGCGCTTTTCCAGGTCGCGCGAACAAAATCCGTCAGGGTGATCCCGAACGATTTGCGCAGGAGGGTCTGGCTGACGACGAAGCTGACCGCGAGCATGACGACAAACCCGTAAGCAACCGCCACTGTGCTGATCTGCACCGTGATCAACAGGATAACGATGCGAAAAGCGCTCAGGTAGACTTCGCGCTTGAGCAGCAGGCGGGCTTCGCCGGCCGAGACGTGAATTTGCTGGGACAGCGCGCTCGCCGCATGGATTATCGCGCCGACGGCCAAAATCTGGGCAAGATAGACCGCCCCGCCCCACCTTGGTCCGAACAATCCCAGGATCAGCGGCCCGGCAAGGACCAGCGAGGCCATGAGAACGGGCCATGAAATCCCCGTGAGCGCGCCCACAGCGCGCAGGTACTGTTCTCGCAATCTGGTGCGATCTTCCCGCATGGCAGCAAATTCGGTGAGCGCGATGGGCAGGATCGCCCCTTCGATGCCCGAGCGGAAGGTCCGGATGATCCGGTTTCCGCGATTGTAGAGCGCTGCTGCGGCAAGTCCGTGAAAACTGCCGATCAGGACGCCATCGAGTGCCGCGCTGACCTGGCTGGCAAGCTGGGCACCGCCGAACTGCGCGCAGAAGCGGAGGATGCTGCCGGCTCCCTGGCTGCGCGGGCGCACCCACCGCAGGTCGCGCGCGATCAGCCCCACAGCCAACGTCTCCAGCGCATATTCCACCAGTTGCCCGATCGCGAGAGATTCCGCCGCCCATCCGCGATAGACCAGGGTGAGGGTGACGGCAGCCTTGACCAACCCGCTGCCCAGCGTGATCGCCGCCAGGGCCCGAAACCGGCGCTCGCGCTGCAAAAGCCCTTGGGCCGGCGTCGAAAATGCCTTGAAGGCGAACCCGCACGACATCAGCATCAGACAATTGCCTACGGCGTCGCTTTCGAACGAGCGATAGACGATCGCGGCAGCGATGGAGCCTGCGGCCAGCGCCAACGCCGACGCCGCCATCGAAAAGAAGTAGACCGGCTTCATGGCCGCCCGGTCGATTTCGGGCCGCAGTACGATGTAGCTTCTGAGCTGCAGGTCGCGAACGGGTTCGATCAGAAGGATGATTGAAAATGCGACCACGTAACTGCCGACCACTGCTGGCGGCAGCATTCGCGAGACGAAGATCACCAGCCCGAGCGAAATCGCCAGGTTACCGAACGTTGCAATCGAAGAAAGCGCCACAGACTTACGGACACTGGCCACGAAACGGCTATTCCCCTGGGACTTGGCCCATCCCCTCGGATCGGCCAGCGCTCGCGCAGAGCGACGGCTTACCGCCTAGACGAACCGTTGCTCGTCGCACAGGATATTCGCCTACCAGCTATCGGTCGCTCAACGGTCGCCCGTCGAAATCCCCTGCTGTTCTTCCAGCATCCGCCGCAGGTTGACCCGCCAGTGCACCGGGATGGTGCCCAGCACCTGGTGAGTGCCGCTGCTATCGAGCAGCGAGAACCCCGGCCGCCGGGCGGGCGTGGGGTAATCGGCGGTCGTGATCGGCACCACCGGAACGGCGCGCGCGAGCAAGCCGAGCGACAGCGCCTCTTCCTGGATCGCAACCGCGAAGTCGTACCAGCTGGCGACCCCGGCATCGCTGTAGTGGAACACGCCGCCGACGCGGTGCCGGGCCAGGCCCCAGACCGCATCCGCCAGTCCGCCGGCCCAGGTCGGAGCGCCGATCTGGTCGGCCACCACCCGCACCTCGTCCCGCTCGCTCATCAGGCGTAGCATGGTAGTGACGAAATTGGCCCCGCCAGCCCCGTAGACCCACGCGGTGCGCACGATGGTCGCGTCGGAACCCGCGGCGTCTTCGCCCGCCGCCTTGCTTCGGCCGTAGGCTGACAGCGGACCACGCGCGTCGTCGGGACGATAGGCGCGGGCCAGGCTGCCATCGAACACGAAGTCGGTCGACAGCTGGACCAGATGGGCACCACAGGTGCGCGCGGCTTCGGCCAAGGCCCCCACCGCTGCTGCATTTATCGCGAACGCCAGATCCTCCTCGCCTTCCGCGCGATCGACCGCGGTGTAAGCGGCTGCGTTGATCAGGACATCGGGCGCGTGATCGGCCACCACCTGTGCGATCACGGTCGCATCGGAAAGGTCGAGCCCGTCGCGCGTCAGGCCGTGGCAGGTCCAACCTTCAGGCACGCGCGCGATCAAGGCGCTGCCTACCTGCCCGGTGGCACCAGTCACAAGCGCCTTCATCGCGGGATCTCCATCAACCCTGTTCGAGCCAAGCGCGCATCTCCTCCGATCCGTCCTTGTCCTGCCGGCGCGCCTCAGCCGATGCGCGTGCGTAAGTAAAGGCACGGTGCATGAGCCAAAAGGGATAGCCCGCCCACCTCAAACTGCTGGTCGGCGCTACCCCCACGATCCGCGCGAGTTGCATAGGCTCAGGCGACAAGGCGAGCGAGAGCGCGCCGCGCCCGGCCCCCTCGATTCCGCCAGCACGCGCCACCCGGTCGACGATTTTGCGGCGGCTGGCGAAAGCCTCCGGCCGCAGAAGTGCAGCGGCGGCGGCGTCGACGTGCGCCTGCGCACGGTCCACCGGACCGGTGAGCAGTGGCGGAAGCCATTGCGCGCCGAACTGCTGCGCGACACCTGCCAGAAGCGCGAGCGCATGCCGCAGCCGCGCCTGGGCGGCCAGCTCCCATACCTTGTCCCAGTCGAGCCCGCGCGCGGCGAGGTAGTGCAGATCGGCCAGCACCATCGCCGAGATTGCCAGCCGGTCCTTGATCGCGGCACCGGACACGAGATGCAGCAGGTTGGTCTCGGCGGACGGGAGCATGACTTCGGTGCCCGCGATCCGGTGCACTGCCGCGCGCTTTGCCAGCGCCTCGCCCAAGACGACCGCTCCCGGCCAGGTGCCGATCCGGTGATGGACCTCGACCGTCACGCGCAGAACGGCGTCCTGCAGCGGGAGGAGGTGTTCGGGACTGCTCCGGCGAGTGCCGTGCAATTCGGGGTGGACGGTGTAGTCGCCGCTTGCCACCAGCGCCGCCTGCGCGGGTTCGGCTTGCTCCGCCGGCAGCAGCACGTCGATGTCGCGCATCGGCCGCAGGACCGGATCGGGGTAACACCGGTACGCGAGGCCGACACCCTTGAGCGCGATGGCGGAAAAACCGAGCGTACCGAGCGTAGTGGCGAGCCGCACGATCGCGGCTTGCTGGCGCAAGGTATTGAGTTCGTGCCAGCGGTATTCCTCGGCGATTGAACCGGAAACATCCTCAGGTGCTTGTCCTCCTTCGCCCGCGCGCGCGATCGCCCTCGCAAAAAGGGGCGTGAGCCGGGCCTCGATCGCCGCGTCCAGCAGCCCGCGCCAGTCATCCTCCGACAGTGCGGCGAATGTCGCGCCGTGATCCGCGTCGGGATGGGACGCGACCCGCAACAATGCCGTGCCGGCGCGAGCGGAAAGCGGCTGGTCAGCCTTCATGACGAAGCGCGATGACCTGATCGGCCAGCGCATGAAGCGCTGGCCGATGACCCAGCACGATGAAGGTGCATGTGCCGCGCAGGCGATCGAGCGTGCGCGCGATGGCGGCTTCGTTCTCGCTGTCGAGTGCGGCGGTAACTTCGTCGAGGATCACCATCGAGGGGCGCCGCAGCAGCGCTCGCGCGAGCGAGATTCGCTGGCGCTCGCCGCCGGACAGTGCACGGCCGACTTCGCCGACCAGCGTGTCGAGACCTTGCGGCAGGTCGCAGAACGAACTCGGCCGAAGCATCGCGTAATGCCGCTGCCATCGCTGCCCGATCGGGCTCGGCAATGCCCCATGCGAGGTTCGCGGCGATCGTGCCGTCGAACAGATAGGGGACCTGCTCGACATAGGCGATCTGTCGCCGCCAACGGATGCGCTGTTCACCGGACAGCGCCACGCCATCAACGCGGATTTCGCCTGCGTCGGGCGCGACCAGCCCCGACAGCAAATCAGCCAACGTGCTCTTTCCCGATCCAGAGGGTCCCGAGATCCCGACTACCGATCCCGCACTGATGGTGCACGAAAAGCCGTCGAGCACCGGCGTCGCGCGGTCAGCGAACGCGAAGCCGACCCGATCGAGAACGATGCTGTCGGAAAAGCGAAGCGGCGGACTGTCGGCGACATCGGGTTCAGCCGCGGCGCGTGCCTCTGCCACGGTCCGGCGCAAGTGATCGAGCGCGGGCCGGCAGAAACGCCAGGCCCTCCAGCCCTCCTGCATATTGCCGACCAGCGGCACGATCCTTCCGAAAATCGCCAGCACCGGCACGAACAGCGCCAGCGGCAGCGCGAGCACCCGCAAGCCGAACCACACCAGGATCGCCAGCATCGCCGCCGCGACCACTTGCAGCGCGAGGTGTGCGCGGTGACCGATCGCGATGTAGCGGCGCTCGATCCCCTCGATCTCGCGCGCCGTGGCGGAAAATTCGCGCGCGAGGGCATGTTCCGCCCCCGCGATCCGCGCGGCCCGCAAATGAGTAAGCCCGTCGGCGACATGGGACTGCAATGCGACGTAAGCGGCGGCGAATGGCTCGCCCAACGCATCGTCGCGGCGGCGCAAGGCGATCCACGCGATCGCCGTCAATGCGCCGAGCCCAAGCGTCGCGAGCGTGAGCGGCCACGCCAGCCACAGCGCGGCGGCAATCAGCCCGCACAAGGTGACGAGCGACGAGGCGAGATCGAGCGCGCGATCGGCCTCGCGTCCGACCTGCTCGGCCTGGCTCACTATCAGCGCGGCATGATCGGCGCTGCGCTGGCCGCTCAGCCAGCGCCAGTCGGCGGCGATGACCGCCGAATGCAGCGTGGTCCGCAGGTCCCGCACAAGCCCGAGCGACAACGCCGTGCGGCGCACGAGCACCGCGTACATCAGGGCCGCGCGCAGTGCGATCAACGCGACGAACCCCGCCAGCAGCAGCGCCAGCGGCAGGCTCGCCAGCGCGGCTCCCCACGGGCCGCCCCATGACTGGCCCGCTCCCGCCACCGACTGATCGGCCACGATCTGGGTGATCGGTACCAGCAGCAGGAGCCCAATGCCTTCGGTCAGGCTCGACAGCACCATCAGCACCGCGACCAGCGCCAGCGGTCCGCGTCCTACCTTGCCGGCAAGATATGAAAGCGCATCGGCGTCGCCGCCCCGGGTTAGCCTATCCGACATTGCGGCCTTCGACATACCGCACGAAGCGCGCGGTCGAAACGCCTCTGCCGATACAGGCGTGGATCCGGGCAAAATGGCGGGCAGCGACTGTGTCGGTGCCGTCCCACGCGGCGAGGTCGCGCTGCATGCGATCGAAATCGAACATCGCCGCGAGCCGCTGATCGCCCTGCATGCGAGCCATCTCGGCCATCAGGCCGTCGCGCTCACGGGCGAAGCGCAGCGGCCAGTCCGCCGCCTGAAGTCCCTCGCGACGCTCGGTGCGCACCATCTCGGGAACTTTGCCCGTGAGCATCCGGCGGGCGAGCCAGCGATCGACCCCGTCGCGCAGGTACTGTTCATCGGGAATGCCGGCAGTGAGTTCGAGCAGGGGGACAAACGACGTTGGGTCGGGCGCGGCGATGCCGTGGAGCAGCTGGTATCCCAGTGCGATCTCCGGGCCGCCGTTCATCATCGAACGCCAGACGCTGTCGCGCCACTGTCGGCTGCTGGCCGAATCGTACCCGTCGAAGTCAGCCTCGGCGCCGCGTGCGCGATCCAGGGCTCCGGTCCGATGCGCGAAATCCTCGCGCAATGGGGTCCAGGTTGCGAAAGGGGACGGGCGCCAGGGATTATCGCGGTCGCGCCAGCGGCGGATGGATATCGGAACGTGCGGCCATACCGCGAGAGAGGCCAATTTGCGCCACAGCGAACGTCGATCATCGGACGCTCGTAGTTCGCGCAGCAGGCGCAGCCAGCGGCCGCGAGCGAGCCAATTAGGGAAGCCGGTCAATCCATCGTAGCTGAAACCGGTATTGCCCAGGTCGCCGCACAGCAGAGCGTCGCACCCGGCCGCCGCCGCGCGGGCGGCGCATTCGTCCCCCCAGTGGGCGTTGGTTTCGTTGAATGGCGGCCATGAACCGAGCAGGCTGCGGGCCTCGCTCCGCTCGCCGAAACGACTGTCCGCGGCAGTGACAAATGTGGGATCGATTTGCGGATACATCGCGACCAGAGCGCGCACGTGTTCGCTCTCGTCGCCGAATTTCCAGGATCGCGGTGGCGGCGTCCAGCCGGGCATGGGGATCGAGGTAAACGTCGCGAGCCTGGCATCGGGCGCGAGCACTTCCAGAGCGTAAGCCGCGACGGCTTGCGAATCGAGGCCACCGGACAACGACAACGCGGGCTTGCGGATGTCGGTCAGAGATTCTCCGACCGCACGGCGGAACTGCTCGTCCACCGCATCGACATACTCTTCGTCACGCTTGAAATGGACCGGAGGAACATCGGCGATCGACCAATATTCGCGGGATCGCTCTCCATCGCGGTCGATCTGGTAAACCGTCGCCGCTGGCACCCGCGTGCACGATGCGTAGATGCTGTCGCGCGCAGCCGGTCCGGTCAGAAGCAGCCAGTCGGCCAGCGCATCGTCGGACAGGGTATCGGGAGCGCCCGCGGCGAACAACGCGCGGGGGATTGACGCCGCGACCAGCACGCTGCCTTGGCGCCACAGGTGGATCGGGCAGTCGCTGGTCGGTGAGCGCGAAATGCGCAGGCGACGCTGCGCCGGAAACCACCGGATCGCTGCATAATTGCCGGTCACCCGGCGATCGCAATCCTCCCCCCAGCGAATGTGCGCAGCTGCATACAGCGCCGCGTCGCCCCCGGCGGGGTCGATCTTGCCCAATTGGCTTCGCAGCCAATCCCGCTCGAACAGGCGGCCCGCGAACAGCGTCGACCCCCCGTCGGGCGCGGGCGGGAAAGTGCCCCGCTTGACCCGGGATGTAGAGGCGGGCTGGCGATCGCGCGCAAACATCACCGCGCAATCGCCGGCGCTCCAGCGCACGTCTCCGGCGCGGCCCAGCGCCATCGCCTGCGCGATCCGCCCGGCCTCAGACGAAAGCGTTCGCTCGCCCGAGAAGTCGAGCGCGATGGCGATCAGCAAGTCGGTCATGATGCGCTCGGGCGAAGCGCCCGATCAGGCTGCACTGCTCTGCGACAGCGTCAGGACCGGGCGGTAGAGCGTTCTATCGCAATGCCCGATGATTATCTGTCCGCCGTGTTCGATCCACGCGTGGAATCCGTCGTCACCGGATCGGTCGGTCGCGTGGAACGCCACGACGAGTTCGGAAGGGATGCCGGACAACCGCAAGCGCCACTGCAACGCCACGGCGCGCGCAAGGCACTTGGTCGCGACCGGAAGGCGAAGGGCCGCACGCTCGATGGCGGCGGCCAAGAGAATGGCGCGGGTGTTCGTCTGGACGTCGGCCGTGCGATCGGTCGTCGCGATCGAGCCCAACGTTCCACGCCAGCGCGACAGCCTTACCCGGCGAACCAGGATCGTCGCCATGAGCAACAAGATTACGCCGAGTGCAACCTCGGCCCGCCAGGACCAAGAGTATCCGATCCGGTCAGGCGACACTGTCCTCACCGGGTGTCAGCCGTAACGCGCGAAGCCGGCCTCGACGAGACGATCCGCGAACGCCTGAACCGCCGCCATACATGCATCAGCGTCGACATCGAACCGGCGCTCAAGTTCGCCGCCAATCGCGGCCAGGTCATTGTGCGTGTCGAGTAGATTCCAGATCTCCAGACCGGTGTCCTTGAGCGAGAAGAACTTGCCCGTGCCCGCATGGATGAGAATCAACTCATCATCGACGAACGCGCCTTGTCCTGCACCGTCGATCTTGCAGATCTTCATCAAGGAGGAACTGGTCTGCAGGGCCTGTCAGGTCAGCTCTTCGACTTGCCCTTGGAACCGCTCTTGTCACTGCCACTGCCGTTCTTCGCGGAAATCGCGTCGAGATCTACGGTCAGCTGCTTGAGGACCGGGGTGGTCCAGGGCGCACGGAATTGCTTGGTCATCGTTAACCCTGCCTTTTGATGATATTGGGTAATTCTCACGCTTCCCTATCTTCTCTCGCGCCAGCGAACAAGCGGGATTCCTGTCAGCGCCGAATTGAACCGATCAGGCCTGCGATGCGTTCCGTGGCCAGAGCGAACGCCGCCGGATCGGCCGATCGTGGCCGCGTCAGGCGCCAAATGCCGATAGCGTTGGCGATCGAGATGAGATCACGCGTGTACGCGCTCGGCTGGCCGAGGGCGCCTCGTATGAAATCGCGGTACATCGCCTCGGCCAGCACATCTAGCTTGGCCGCCCCTCGAACCGGGGTCAGGCCGATTTCAGGGCCGTCCACGAGGACGATCAAATCACCCAGCGGCACCGCATCGGCGTTGCGGGTAGCCGCGACAGCATACGACTTCCCGGGCATCGAGGTGATCGGCGCAAGCCGCTCCGCCTCGACGAGCGCAAAAGCATCCTCCCATAGTTTCAGCGGCTTGCGGTCTGGTATCGCCAAAGGCGGTCCTTGGGACAATACAATCGCCAATGTGTCGTCGCACACGTGAGCAAACCCTTTGGCGGCGAGCGCAGCGGCCAAAGTCGATTTTCCTACCCCCGAATCGGCTGTGAAGGCGACCGCATGTCCGCCGACTTCGACAGCGCTTGCGTGAAGCGGGAAGAAGCCGTTGAGCCAGGCAACCGCGCCGAATACCGTACCCCACAGATAAAGACGGAAGTCATCCTCGCATTCCGGGCCGGGCAGCGACGCGACGATCCCCTGACCGACCGCGTAGTGGAAGCGCACTCCGGAATCGGTCGTGAACAGAAATGCGACGCGTGAGAAGACGAACCCGTCCTCTTCATAAACCAGATCGGCGATCGTCGCGGGCACATCGCCAAATCGTACCCGCATTTCGCAATGGAGTGCCTCGGTGAGGTCACCGCTGGCGGATCTAATCGACATTCCGGTTCCTGGCGAGCGCATCGGCGCCCGCCATACACTCGATGCGCCGGATTGGCAGAGGGGATCGCGAAATTCGGTTGGTGTCCCCCGGGAACAAAATGATAGGCCGTGGGTCGTGTTAAGTAATTGTCTTTCCCCTAAAGTGGGGATAGAGGGCTGATCGAGCCGAATCGTCTGGCTCCGGAGAATTTCCAGCATGAACAGCGTGTCCAAGACCTCAGTTCTCGTTGCCGCGGCCGGACTGGCCCTGGCTCCGGTCGCCGCACAGGCCGGTACGCGGGCCGAGGCGTCTCCGGTGACGATCGACGTGCAGCGCGGCACGGCCGGAGTGGCTGACGCGAATGGGGTTGGCCACTTCAACCCGGCGTGGCTGCTGCTGCTTCTCGCATTGATCGCGGCGCTTGTTGCCTCACTCGGTGGCGGACGCACTCGCGGCGGCTGAGCCCGAAGGGTTGATTCCGCCGACGCGTTCGGCAGCTTACGGCCTCCTTGATGGAGGCCGTTTTGCTATGCGGAAATGGCGTGGCCAACAGGCATTATCCCATGGTTGAACGGCGGATGTCACTCTCGCCAGCGGCCTCGCTTCGCGATCCCGCCATCGCACTCGCGTGCCTGCTCGGGGTGGCCCTGACGGTCGGCGGCGGCGGGGTGAGCGCCGCGTTCGGCAATCTTGCGGTACAACTTCTTGCGCTGGCCATTCTCGGCGTCCACGCTCAGAAGGCGGGTGCATTCGCCCGTCGAGGCCCGCGCGCCTTGGTACTGCTGATCGCAGCGAGTTGCACGCTCCCGCTGGTTCAATTGATACCCCTTCCCCCCGCGGTAGTGGTCCGGATTGCCAGGGCGCGAACTGGTGGCGCAATCGCTGGACCTGGCTGGCGGGCGTGGGTGGTTTCCCGCGAGTGTGGCCCCGGCGCGCACCCTGGTGGCGTTCCTCGGCACGCTCGCACCGGCGGCAATCATCGTGGTCGGGTGCGGGTTGCCCGCGGAACGGCTGGTCATGCTCCAGCGAGTGATGGTTGCGCTCGGGTTGATAATCGCGCTGTTCGGCACCAGCCACCTGATCAATCCCAGCTGGGGCGATCTGTACGCCGGAATAAGGCCCTTGCCGGGCGTGCTGGTTGCCACGTTCGCCGATCGTAACGCAGCGGCGCTGTTCCTCGACGCCTGCCTGCTGATGCTGATCGGACTCCCCGCTGCGCCTCGCGGATCGACCGCCACCTTCCTGGGCGCAATTGTGGGCGCGTTCCTTGCGCTGTGCGTAGTGCTGACCGGATCGCGCACGGGGATCGTACTGCTGGCGGCACCAGCGTTTCTGCTTCTCTGGCGGATGGCCGCCAACTTTCTCGCAGGTTCCACGGCAACGGAAAGTCATCCGCGCGGCGGTCGCTGGATCGCCGCCGCCGTGATCGCAATCGTCGCCGCAAGTGTCGCGCTGGTCGCGGCATCCGGACGGGGACAAGCGAGCCTGGCGCGATTCGGCGGTGGCGACGAGATGCGTGCCGAGATGCGTGAGGATGCCCAGTTCGCCGCAGCGCGATACTGGCCGGCAGGTGCCGGCATGGGCACCTTCGACGAGGTGTTCCAGATCGACGAATCACTCGAATACGTCAGCCCCAGGGCGGCCGGCCGCGCGCATATGGACTACCTCGAGCTGGCAATCGAGGCGGGTCTTGCAGGACTGCTGCTGGTCGCCGGCTGGTTCGGCTGGGCTGCCTGGCACGGTTGGCGAGCCGTTCGCCGCCCGGGTACCTGGCCCGCGCGGGCTGGCGCCCTGACGCTCGCGGCGATTGCCGCGCAGTCGCTCCTCGCGTTCCCCTTGCGCAACCAGGCGCTGTTGTGCGTCGCCGCGCTCGCGGTGGTTCTGCTGGCACGATCACCGGTCGCCGCGTCTGGCAGGGTTGACGGGCGATGACGCGGTGGCTCTGGCGCATCGTGCTGGCGGCGATGGCGCTGATCGCAATCGGCGCTCAACTCGATCGAGCGAGCTATCGGCGGCCCGAACTTTCCGTTCTGGTCCCCGGTCCGTTTCGCAGCTTCGCCCAATCTCCGGCGGCGATGCTCGCGCTCGCTGGGGGCAACGCGGACACCGCTCGGGCCGAGGCGGAGCTATTGGTTCGTCGTCGACCGATGCCGGCCGAGAACCTGTTCGTGCTCGCGATGGCCGAACTGCGCAGCGGCCACCCCCAGGCGTTCGCGCGCGGATTTCGCGCGGCTTCGACCCGCGGCTGGCGCTTTGCCCCATTGCAGGTCACGGCGGCGCAGGCCGCGCTTACTAATGGCGACGTGCGCGGGGCGGCGAACCGGGTTGCGGCCCTGTGGGCAGCCGATTCGGACGATCCAGCGGTGGCAGGTCTTACCCGGACATTGCTGAACACGGATGGCGGCCCCGAGGCGTTCGCGGTGCCGCTCGCGCAAACCCGCGTCTGGTCGACCAGCTTCCTCAATCGGTCACCATCCATCAGCTCCCCGGCCGCTGCGATCACCACCGTAGCTGCCGCCCAGCGGCTCGGCGCGCGGTTCGATTGCGCCGGCCTGCGCCGTTTCGCTGTCGCAATGAGCGCACGCAGGGAACGCCTGCCGCCGTCCACAACTCCCTGCAGCTGACTGTCCGCAGCGCGCGTTGCGCTGGTCAAAGGCGCATTGCCAAATTTCGTTCACTCGGAAGAGAATTAGTATTGCTCACGTCTGGAAAGCGCGGCATAATCCTTCCCGCGCCGCAAGAGCGCATACTAGGGATGGAGGGCTTCGATGAAGATGGGCGTTCGGCTGATCGGCATGTCCGCGTTGGCATTTATGTGGTGCGAAGTGGCGATCGCGCAGGCGCCCCCGGCCGATCCGGGTTCCACTTCCAGCCAGGCCGAGGCTTCCGCGCCCGATCAGGACGAGATCATCGTCACCGCGACGCGCCGCACCGAAAACCTGATGCAGACCGCGATCTCGGGTTCGGTGCTTACCGGCGACGATCTAGTCAACAAGGGCGTCGTCAACGTCGACGCGCTGCAGTTCGCCACCCCCAGCATCGTGGTCAACAACTTCGGGCAGGGCAACGATTTCAACGTGCGCGGCATCGGCAAAGCCGAGCACAACACCCAGACCACCACCGGCGTAATCACCTATCGCGATGGCGTGCCCAGCTTCCCGGGCTATTTCCAGGGCGAGCCCTATTACGACGTCGCCAACATCCAGGTACTGCGCGGTCCGCAGGGCACGATCGTGGGCCAGAACGCCACCGGCGGCGCGGTGTTCGTCAACACGGCCGACCCGGTCATCGGTGGCGGCGTGCACGGCTATGCCCAGGCCAACTACGGCAACTTCAATGATCTCGGCGGGCAACTGGCGGTCAATCTGCCGCTCGGGGACACCTTCGCAGCGCGCGTGGCGCTATTCGGAGAGCGGCGCGACGGTTTCTACGACATCACCGGGCCCGGCGGCGCGAAATACAGCGACAACAACGATCTGCGGATGATTGCCGGCCGCCTGAGCCTGCTATGGAAGCCGAGCAGCAATTTCTCCCTGCTGTCGAAGACCGATCTCGATTATCTCGATTTCGGGGCCTATCCGGCAAACCCGTATTATCAGTCGCTCAAGACACTTCCCAATGGAAGTGCGAACCCCACCTACACCGACTTGTTCGACATCAGCGCCAACGCTCCGATGGAGGCGCGCGACAAGTTTTTCCGTTCCATCCTGCGGGCGGAATACGCCACCGATAGCGGGTACCGGTTCCGCTCGATCTCATCGATCCAGCGTGGCAACACCACCTATGGCAGCGATCTCGACGGCACCTCATCGGATTTCAACAATCCGATCTCCGGGGCGGCGCCGCTGAACCGCTATTTCTACGACACCGTGAACGAGCGCCAGTACACGCAAGAATTCAACATCATCTCGCCGGACAACCGGCGATTCACCTGGCTGCTCGGCGCGTTCGGGGTGTGGAACAACTACGGATTCCCGGCACCTTTCGACAACTTCGTGATCGACCTTGCCTATCCTCTCAATCTCGTGGCCGCGCAGTACAATCTCAAGGGTACCAACAAGACCCGATCGTTGGCCGCGTTCGGGCAGGCCGGCTTCAATTTCACCGACACGCTGAAACTGGAAGTGGGCGCGCGGTACACCGATAGCCGGTCGACCAATCTCGTCGATATCAGGCAGTACAGCCTGCCGCTGGTTTCCGACCAGACGGTCAAGTCCGACAACGTGTCGTACAAGGTCTCGCTGGGATGGGAGGCGACACCCACGCAGTATTTCTACGGCTTCGTGGCCACCGGTTTCCGGCCCGGCGGACTGAACCTGCCGGTCGGCCTGGGCAACCCCGCGCCGTTCGATCCCGAAAAGATCACCTCGTTCGAAGCGGGTTGGAAGGGCACGTTCGCCGACGGTCACCTGCGTACGACGCTGACGGGCTTCTACAACCGCTACAAGAACTTCCAGGTCATCATCGGCTATCCAACCTTCCCGACATTCGGCATCGAGCTCAACGTCGCCGATCCGACTGTGATCTACGGGATGGAAGCCGAGGTCGAGGCGCATTTCGGCGGATTGCGGCTGAACGCGGGCGTCAACGCGCTGAAGAGCTCGCTGGGCCGGTTCTTCGCCAGCGACCCGCGCCTGCCCGCGACGGGTGCCTGCGATCCGGTGACCGGCGGCACCGGCGCCAACTGCATCGCGCTCGAGGGCCGCGACCAGACCTACGCGCCCAACTTCACGTTCAACGCGGGTGCCGAATACCGCATCCCGCTGGGGGAGACGTCCACGCTGACACCCCGGGTGAACTATGGCCATATCGCGGGCCAGTGGGCGACGTTGTTCGAGAACCCGACGCTGGGAGACCGGCTGGAGGCGCGCAACATCGTCAATGCACAGCTCGAATGGGCTAGCGGCAGCGGCCTTTCCCTGACCGCATATGCGACCAACCTCACGAACCAGCACTATCCGGGGGCGCTCAACAGCGGGCTCTATTTCGCGGGTCCTCCGCGCCAGTACGGGATCAAGGTGACCAAGGCCTTCTGATCGACGTCGCGCTGGCCGGCGACCGCCCTGATGGGTGACGCTGGCCGGCGCGGATTACCGGGCCGCACCGCCATGCAAACTTTCGATCTCACGATAGACAAGTTCCTGGATCACGCTGGCAAGTGGTTTGGCGAGACCGCAGTCGTGTGGGCCGAGGCTGGCCAGACGGTGGCATCGTTCGATTATTCCGCCCTGCGCGAACGGGCCAATATGCTTTCCGGAGCACTCGCCACACTGGGTTTTGCCCAAGGCAACCGGCTGGGCACGCTGGCGTGGAACAGCCGCCATCACCTCGAGGTCTATTACGGCGTGATGGGCATGGGCGGGGTGTGCCACACGCTCAATCCTCGCCTGACGCCTGCCCAACTCGCTGCGATGATCAACGAGGCCGATGATCGCATTCTCGCAGTAGCGAGCGATCTGCTGCCGCTTGCCGAGCAAGTGCTCGCTTTCTGTCCGGCGGTGGAGCATCTGGTCGTGCTCGATGGACCGACAAGCCGCGAAACCGCGCACGATCTGCCGATCCATGATTTCGAGGATCTGCTCGCGACGCACGGTGCCAGCGTGGAGTGGGGCCGGTTCGACGAAAATACGCCCGCCGGCCTGTGCTACACCTCGGGCACCACCGGCCCGCCCAAGGGCGTGCTCTACACGCACCGCTCGAACTATCTCCACACTCTGCGCGCGCTGCAAGCCGACGCGGTGGCGCTGACGGCGCGCGATTGCCTGCTGCTGGCAGTGCCCATGTTCCACGCCAACGGCTGGGGCCTGCCGTTCGCAGCGCCCGCCGCCGGGGCCAAGCTGGTGCTGCCGGGCCGCAGCCTCGACGGCGCGAGCCTGGCGCGGTTGATCCGCGAACACGCGGTGACGATCGCGGTGGGCGTGCAGACGGTCTGGCTGGGCCTGGCCGATCATCTCGATGAAACGGGCGACGAATTGCCCTCGCTCGAACGCGTCATCATCGGCGGTTCGAGCTGTCCGGAAGCATTGATCGAACGTCTCGAACAGCGGCTCGGCGTGCAGGTGCAGACCAGTTGGGGAATGACCGAGCTATCGCCAGTCGGCACGATATCGCCCCCAGGCGAGAATGCGGTTACAGGATCATCTGGACGCGCGCCGGTCGGGCTCGATTTGCGCCTGACCGATGCCGAAGGAGCCCCTTTGCCCCGCCAGCGCGACGCGCTCGGACACCTCAAGGTAAGGGGGGCGAGCGTTGTCGATCGCTATTTCAAGACTGAGGAAAGCGCGCTCGACGCTGACGGCTACTTCGACACCGGCGATCTCGCTTCGATCGACGCAGCGGGCAACCTGACCATCCGGGGGCGCGGCAAGGATTTGATCAAGTCGGGCGGCGAGTGGATCAATCCGGCCGAGATCGAGGCGATCGTCGGCGCGCATCCTTCGGTGCGCCACGTCGCGGTGATCGCGCGCGAAGATCCGAAGTGGGGCGAGCGGCCGGTACTGGTGCTCGAACGCGCGACGGGCGGAGAAGTGAAGCCGCTGCTCGACCTGCTGTACGGCAAGGTGGCCGACTGGTGGGTCCCCGATCAGGTGATCGAGCTAGCCGCGATGCCGCTCGCGGCGACCGGCAAGATCGACAAGGCCCGGCTGCGCGCGGACCTTGCGGACGGCACGCTGATCGCCGAAGCGGCCTAGCGGCAGCTCTCGACCTTGGCCGGCAACGGCGGCGCCGCCAGGCCGACGTTCCAGTTCCAACCCACCGTCCCGGTCGCTCGACGGCGGCACATGACTTCCTCGTTCAGCGCGAACATGCCCGGCATCAGCCCGCTGCGGGCGACGGGCTCATCGGCGAACCACATGAAATGACCGGCCTCGCCATAAGCGGGCCAGGCGGGGGACTTGCGGGCGACCGGTGCCCCGCTCCGCGCGAAGGTGGTCCAGTAGTCGATCATCGCATCGGACAGGGCGCGCTCGCGCGCTGTATCGGGAACTCGGGGCCACCGCGGCGTAGTGCGTGCAGGCGTACCGAACACGTATGGCAATTCGCTCGCGTGGAAGGCGTGCAGTCCCGCCTCGTCCATCGCCGGATACCCGTGATCGAACAGGTACAGGAACGAAGGCTGGCCGATCGCGGTCTGGTTGCGGACCAGTCGCTCGGCGGTCCAGCCGTACAGCGCATCGCGCGACGCGGCGATGATGCTCTCGCGAAAATCACTGGCTGGATAGAGGCGAAGGAATTCGTCGGCGAGATCGCCGTACCGCTCGCGGATCTGGGCCTCGTATTCGTCTGCGTTGCCGGGCGGCTTGGGCGCGAGCGCCATCAGCGAACGGATTTCGCCCTGGTTGAAGCCGGCCAGCAGCGGCACCCGGGCCTGCTCCCCGCGCTCGAACGTATCCACCAACTGGCGCGGAAGGAGCGCGCCGTCGACCGTCCCGAATGGCGCAAAGCCCAGCTTGGCCGCGCGGTCGGTCAGTTCCTGTGCATCCACTGCGCGCAAGCTGGCAATATCGGGCACATCGAGGCTCTTGGCGACGAATTGTCCGACTGCCTCGGCAGCCGGAGCGCCGAATGCGCCCTTGCTCAGCTCGGGGGTGGAAATCATGTACGCGCTTTGCGCGATCGCGCGGTTAAACAGGCCGCGCGCCGCGGGCGAGGCCATCAGGTACATGACGCTCAGACCGCCGGCGGATTCACCCGCCACGGTCACGTTGCCGGGATCTCCGCCGAATGCGGCGATGTTGGCCTTGACCCACCGCAAGGCGGCGATCTGGTCGAGCAGCCCGTAGTTGCCCGATATGCCTTCCGTCGTCTCGGCGCTGAGCGCGGGATGCGCGAGCCAGCCGAGCACGCCCAGGCGATAGTTGATCGATACCACCACCACGCCGCGGTCGGCCAGTTGGCGGCCATCGTACATGGGTTCGCGGCTCGAACCTCCGACCAGCGCGCCGCCGTGGATCCATACCAGCACCGGGGCCTTGCGCGCCCCGGTTGGCTGCCAGACGTTGAGCGATAGGCAGTCTTCGCTCACCGGCATCTTGTCGGCTGCCGAATAGACGTTGGGCGGTCCGCCCTGCGGCTGGACGCACGCGGGCCCGAAATCGGTCGCCGGCCGCTCACCATTCCATTTCGGGACGGCAACCGGCGGTTTCCAGCGCAGATCGCCGACCGGGGCCTGCGCATAGGGAATGCCCTTGAACACCGAGATGCCGTGATCGTCGGCACCGCGCACCGGACCAGCAGGCGCATCGACCAGCGGGCCGTTGGCCAAGGCAGGTCCCGCGGCCGCGAGCAAGATCGCGTGTGCGACGGCGTAGAGCGCGGTCTTCATGCCGAAGCCTCCAGTCGGCCAAGCCGCCGCGCGAGGCGCAGGAACAGGGCGATCGCAATCAGATAGAACGGCGCGAGGGTGAACAGCGCGATCTGCAACGAATTGGCGTGGCCGCGCGCAGCCACCCAGTCGCTCGCCGCGCCGACCCAGGTCGGCCCCAGGCCCAGGCCGATGAAGTTCATCACCAACAGCAGCAGCGCGCCGGCCAGCACGCGTTGGTTGGGTGCCACTTCTTCCTGCACCAGGGTGACCGAACACGAGAGATAAAAGTAATTGAAGAAGTTGACCACCGTCAGCAGCACCAGTGCCAGCGGCCAGCTGGGCACCCAGACGAAGGCGACGTAAAACGGCAGTGAGATCGCCAGCGATGCCGCCGGCGCGGTAGCGAAGTAGCGCCGCGACTTCGCGGTCAACCGGTCGATGACCTTGCCCGACGCGATCATCCCGCCGCCCATTCCGACGATCACCACCAGCGCATAAAACACCGCGATCTGTTCGAGCGTCATTCCCTTCTCGCGGATCAGGAACAACACGGCGAAGTTCCCCAGCCCATAGGTGACGAACTGGGTCGCTCCGCTGCCGAACGCAGCGAGCGTGAGAGTGGGATTGCCGAAGAACGCGCGGACGGTCGGCCAGAACGGCGCCTTGTCGGCAGTCACCGGCGCTCCAGGGTCGGTTCCGCCGCGCGGCGGCTCGGCGACCAGGAATGGCAGTGCGATCGCGGCGAAAATGCCGACAGCGCCGATCACCAGGAATGCATCGCGCCAGTCGAACGCAGCGGCGATCGAGGCGCCCAGCGCGATACCGAGCGCCGCTCCGATCGGCGGGCCGAGGTTGTAGATCCCGAAGGCGATCCCCCTGCGCCCGGGCCCGAACGTGTCGGTAATCAACGCGTATGAAGGCGGCACCCCGCCCGCCTCTCCAAAGCCCACCGCCATGCGGGCGCCGACCAGTTGGGGATAGGTGCGCGCCATCCCGCAGGCGATCGTCGCCGCACTCCAGATCGCGCAGGCCACGCTGAGCACCGCGACGCGATTGGTCCTGTCCGCCAGCCACGCAACCGGGATCGCGATGAAGCAGTAAAACAGCGCGAAATAGAACCCGCCGATCAGCCCCAGCTGTCCGTCGGTGATGTGGAGCGAATCCTAAATCGGCTTGGCGAGAATGCCGAGCAGCTGACGGTCGAGAAAGTTCAGCACATAGACGAAAGTCAGCATCGCCAGCACAACATGGGGGCGCCCCCTGATGCCTTTCTTGATATCGGCACCCGTCACCGGCACCGCCTGAATGTGCTGCGCGTCCATGATCTCTCCCGTGCGCATCAGGGTCGCAAACCCGCCCTCTTGCCGGGGCGCATTCATCCTGCCGAGCGCACCCGACACTGTCAACGCAACACTCACTCGCGCGATAATTAAAGTGAATTGAAAGGCGATGACGGCTTGACGCTCCGCCTCGCACGATTGATGGCGGGCCGGTGAACGAGCCCAGGAAACCCGTCCGCAAGACCCGCAAGGCCGAACAGCGGGCCGAAACGATGGAACAGATCCTCGACGCGGCCGAAGAACTGTTCTCGCAGCACGGGCTCCACGGCGTCACGCTCAAGGACGTCGCCAAGCAGGTCGGCGTCCATCACACGCTGCTCAACTACTATTTCGACGACAAGAAGGCGCTGTTCGACGCGGTGTTCGCCCGCCGCGCGGTTGTCACCAGCGAACGACGAATTCGCGCACTTGACGAATATGAGGTCGCGTGCGGCGGCAAGCCGACCGTCGAAGGCGCGCTGCGCGCATTCCTCGACACCGACTTCGACACTTATATCGAGGGTGGCGAAGGCTGGCGCAATTACGCCAAGCTTGGCGCGCAGGTATCCAATACTCCCGCATGGGGCGCGGACCTGATGGACCAGCATTTCGATCCTGTCGTCCTGCGGCTGATCGGATTGCTCCGCAAGGCGCTACCCGATTGCCCCGAGGAGGATATCTTCTGGGGGTATCATTTCGTCACCGGCGCACTGATGCTGAGCCTGGCGCGGACCGGGCGGATTGACAAGCTTTCCGGCGGAATCTGCCGGTCGGACGACTTTGCCGCCGTCAAGCTGCGGCTGGCCAAGTTCATGGCAGCGGGATTCATGTCGATCTGCAACAAAGCCGAGGACGGCTGATCAATAAAGATGACACTAGGGCCCAAATCTCGTTCGCTCTCACACGGTGAGCTGACTAGCACGATGACGCTCGAACCGGTCGTTCTAACCCACGGAAATTCTAATGAAATTGCGAGCCGAGAAAATATCAGGCGATCGCGGGAAAGTCTTGACAGCGTGGTGAAGGACGCAGTCGGGGCCTAACCCGTCTCGGGTCCCAAATTCCCGCTTGAGCGGGAAAAACTGCAATTCGGGAACGGATGCGTCGCTCGCGCGGCGAAAGCATCCGCGGAATTCGGCCGTTTCTCGAGCAGCTGGGGCCGAATTCCCGTGAGGCTTATACGGGAATGTTGTGTCCACCGAACGGGAGCAGAAAAGCTATTGTCCCCATCCCGAGGGAGTCCCGGTCCTACTAAATCTGCGGGTCAAAAGACGCGCCTCCTCAGCTCGAATTTCGAATTTCTTTTTGTCGGCAGAACAGCGACTTAAGACCGATAATTCGGTTCTGGCTTTCGTTCAGCCTTAGCAAGCACGAGTGCTTCGGCAACTCTGCGCTCTCCGGCTCATCCCGAGCCGTAAGGACGCAGAAATGACCACCCCTCCGAAGATGATGATCGAATACCGGTCTCCGGGCACTCTTCGTGTCAACCCGGACAATGCCAAAGATCATCCGAAGAAGCAGCTGGCGCAAATTACCCGCTCGGTGAAGAGCTTTGGGTTCATCACGCCCATCCTTACGGATGAAAGAGACATGATCCTATGCGGCCACGGCCGCTGGCTCGTCGCCCAGGAGTTGGGGCTGGAGGCAGTACCGACCGTGTGCGTGTCACATTTGAATGAAGCACAGCAGCGCGCGTTCGTGCTCGCTGACAACAAGTGCTCAGAGGCGGGAAATCTGGAATCAGCAGAAGCTCGCAACAGAACTGGAGACGATCCTCCGGCTCGACAGCAGCTTCGAGATCAATGCCACCGGCTTTGAGATCGGGGAGGTCGATTTTCACATTGAGCAGCTTCACCGGCCAGCGAAGGAGGCTCCCGAGCCCCCTCTTGATCCCTCCCGCGTCGAGAAGGTCTCGCGCGCGGGCGACCTGTGGATACTGGGTCGCCACCGCCTGTTTTGCGGCAGCTCGCTAGAGGAGCTCAGCTACCGCGCCCTGCTGGGCAATGAGCGAGCCCGGATGGTGCTCACGGACCCTCCATACAACCTCAAAATCGAGGGTAATGCGTCAGGGCTTGGAAAGAAAAAGCACAGTGATTTTTTACAAGCCGCAGGCGAAATGTCTGATGATCAATTCCGACGCTTTCTGCACGACGCGTTGAGGAACCTAGCCGAGTTCTCGGTCGATGGCAGCATCCATTTCATCTTTATGGACTGGCGGCAGATCGCGCTGCTCGTCGGCGTTGGCCAAGAGCTTTACAGCGAACTCAAGTCCATCTGTGTTTGGAATAAAGGCCGTGGAGCGATGGGCTCGCCTGTACCGCAACCAGCATGAGCTGATTGCCGTATTCAAGTCCGGCACAGCTGCTCACGTGAACAACGTCCGGCTTGGGGTTCATGGACGAAATCGCACGAACGTCTGGACTTCTCCCGGAATTAACAACGGCCCGAGTGGGAAGGAATTGCTCCGCCTTCATCCAACGGTCAAGCCGGTTCAACTGCTCGGGGATGCAATCTCGACTGCTCGGACCCGCATGATCTGATCCTCGACCCCTTCTCCGGATCGGGAAGCCTGGCACTGGCATGCGAGCGCACGTCAACGGGCAGCCATGATCGAGCTCGATCCGCACTACTGCGATGTGGCCCTTCGGCGGTTCGCGGATGCAACGGGGATCGAGCCATACAACGCTTGGACCGGAGAGGTCGTACGCTGCACTCCGGATGGTCGGGAGGCGTCCAATGCAGCGTGATCCCTCGAAAGAGTTAAGCCCTTACGACGACATCGCTGAGGAGGATCAAACTGACAGCGAGGCTGACTATCAAGTTGGTTACGGTCGGCCGCCCGCGGGAGCACCAGTTCAAGCCGGGGAACAAGGCAGGAGCGGGCAAGCGACGCTTGCGCCGAACCAAGCAGGTCGATGACATGATCCGCAAGATCGCAGGCGAAAAGGTTGACGTACTAATCGACGGCAATCGCGTCCGGATGACCCGAGCAGAGGCCATGTTGCGCGAGCTATTCCTCAGCAACAAGAGGAAGCCCAAGGAAACCCTGCGGCTCCTCGATCTGATCAAAGACGTGGAGGAGAATTTGGAAGGAGGAGCCGAAGCCGCAGACGATCACTGTGGAGTTTGTAAGCGAAGCGGCCCGAAGGGCTACCCGGAGCGCCTCCTCCGCTGCTGAATAAATCCAAGCGCAGCTCGGACAACTAGAGAGACGAAACTCGTGGAGGTTTACGATCCAGTAGCCGCGCGCGACCAGCGCCTTCACTGCGACGCTCGATGCGGATCAAGATTTGCAACGTCCGTTATGCGCCCAATATCGGTCGGTGGGTTCACTTCGGCCAGTCCTGAAACCTGCCGTTCCGTTGCTACCGCTTAGCTTAAGCGCTGCGCGCACCTCCATCGTCGCGCAGAGCGCGACAATGTGGCGACGTCTGTCTGGATGATCTCGCCACGGGCGAACAGTTGGTCAGGCGTGACCCCGGGGAACGACGGGAAAGCATCAACGGTCGACATCACCGGGCACGCGTTGAAGGCAATGCGCCTGACCGGCTTAGGTGAACGCCGCAGGCGCGCTGCCAGGGCCTCGTCGTCGAGGAAGCGCAGTTCGTTTGGGTCGCTGGGGCTTGCACGGCGTGCTTGAGGCAGATCCTATGCAGCGCCACATCGGAGAGCAGCTCAAGGATGCGACAAAAATTCATTCCATGTCAGCGCCCAAAAGTCGAACGCCCCGTACGGGGATGTGAACTTCATCACTCTGGCATCCAGACCAGCGTACAATGCAATGCGGATAGCCTCCGCACTGGAACCAACGCGCAGCTTTCTAATGAGATTCTTCGACGGTGAATTTCCACCGTCCGCGGGCTAATCCCCAGGTTCTGGGCAGTGGCTTTGTTCGACGACCCTTCAAGCATGCAGCCCAGGACTTCTAATTCGCGCCGTGAGAGCTCAGCGACCGCTGCTTGCGCATCAGCACGCCTACTTTCGCTTCGAGTTTGATCGGCTGACAGGAGAGCCATGCGATCTAAGTTCTCATTTTAATCCAGCCCAGCGTTGAAGGGCCACTTCAGGTAGTCGAGCGCACCCGAGAGCATCGCGCTGACGACCTTCTCGACGTCAGGGGCGCTTGAGTACATGGCTATTGGCAGGCACTTGCCGCGGGCAAAGATCTTGGCCCTGAGGTCTGGCAGCACACACTTTTCCTCGTCGCCGTTGAGAAGCACGAAGCCTGACGAACGGACAAATTGCTCGAACTCGTCTATGCTCTCGTAAATCTGCGGACGAAGAGCCCCGTTCGTCAGGACATATGAGATCTCCGCACGCCTCTCAGAACATCTGTCGACAACGTGGATCTGTCTGGTGAAAATCATGGTTTACGACCCTGCTGCAGGAAGCCAGGGCATTTACCAGGCGCATGTGCTTAATCTAACCGGTAACGCGCTACAGGTGTTTTCCCGTAAGAATATGTATCCTTGCCCGCTTGAAGACGCGATACGATCACGCCCGCAAATATTTTCCAAAAGTTCAAACCCGAGCCGCGGATCGGCTTCGCATTTGTCGCGGAGACATTTTCCGTTCAAAGCAATTGCCCGCGTCGGCTCGATTGCCCGTGCGTCAAAACACCATTTATAAGGCGGCACAAGCCACTACCAGCCCGGAAGAACTTCGCCTTTGCTCAAAGTCTGTACGGTAATTGCTCCGCGACAGGGTGCGTTGGTTTCGAGTACACTTTGCCTTCACGGATCAGATAAAAATTATCCGCGTTTTCGCCTTCGCGGAAGATATAATTACCCGCTTCAAAAACGGCATTCGAGGCACAACCAACCAAAATATGCACATATTTGCAGGGAAGTTCACGGAAAAATGCGTGTTCCGCCATTATCGGTTCAAGATTTTTCATAATGTTCTCCTGTCTCTCCGTTTTCATCTTCAGATTCCCGAATTGCCAGAACTTCTTCGGCGATGTTGATTCCGACCCGGACACCACGAGATACAACGACCGCAACCTTTATAGCCCGAAATATCGAATTGGTCGATCCACGAAGCGAAGTCCTGCGTTATCCATTGACGGTAACGCGATCTTGCCGAAGTGCGGACGCTGCCGCCGTGAATATATGAAAAATCGAGCGTGAAAAAAGAACCCCCAACGCCGCCAGCGTTCTGCCGTTTCGACCGAAAGATCGGTCGTATCTTCAATCGTCGTGCAGAAACAGGTCGAGCTGACCATCGCGGAACTCGGCACAGGTTAAGCATCTGTCGGCAACTTCATCCCAACGCGGATTTTCAAATATTGCGGTAGAGTAATTCTTTGATACCTTCCGAATTGATTTCGCGTCCCATATTTTCAGCCGTTTTTGCAACAATTTTCTCGGCGTTTTGAATCTCTTTCGTTTCGGCTATCCGATTTGTGATTGAACTAAAAACATCAACGCCTTTTTCCGTTGTGGCTCCTGGTAATAAAATAATGCCGCTCATCTTCAAGAACTTCGGTCAAAACGATGTCATAACCAAAAGTCGCTTTTGGTCCCGTTTTCATCGAAACGCAAAAACAAGTTGGGCCCGCTTGCCCGCAATTAACGGCGACCGTAAAAATCTGTTCGCGCCTTTTTTGTCATATGAAATCAGTAAATTGCTCGCCGATAAAAACTTTATCCTGAATAGCGATGGCGTGAAGTTCGCACGAACGCACGCCGATAAAAGCATATTTCGGCGGCTCTTCATTTTCATTTTTTATCTCAAAACCATTTCCGTTTTTTTCTGCCTTCCATAAACGTACATTTGGCGGATGAAGAAACTTTTTCCACGAATGCGGTCCGACGGCGTAACCGAATAAAAGATTATCTTTGCGTGGTTCGATACGGTAAAATCCGGCTTCCTGCACGTCCGTCCAACCTGCGGGCAATTCTTCGGCTGAAATTGACTTCCATCCCTAAATTATTGCCCCGTCGCGCACGGTCGGAGCGACTAATTTATAATTT
>CAVXBC010000004.1:0-69722 GCA_963759895.1 uncultured Alphaproteobacteria bacterium
GAACTTATAGGTCCAGCGCCCGTAGTATGTCATTCGCCGGCCACCGAACTTCCCTTCGGCCGGCTCTCCGGCCAAGGCTTCGAAATCGGGATCGTTGACCAGGAAACCGCCACCTTGCCCTTCAGGTCGACTCCCTTGAAATCGTCCCACTGGCGTTCTGACGCTGCAATGCCGTATCCGACGAATACCAGCGGCGCGTTCGCGATTGCGATCCTGTTCTTGGCTTGCAATGTGCTGACGTAGACGTCTCGGCCCTGTACCAGGGCCACATCTTTGCCCGCCGTTCGGCCGACATCGTCCCTGCCCCGATGTGCGTGCGAACCATCGGCACGGTCTGGGTCCACGATCCGTTCGGGCCTCCTGGATCAAGGCCAATCTTCTGAAGTTCGGAGGTCAGCCAATCGATGGTCCGCGTTTCACCAGCCGTTCCCGGCGCGCGGCCGCCAAACGGTTCGGATGCCAGTGTTTTGACGTCCTCGGACATTCGCTGAGCGGAAATGGTTGGCTTCGGCTCGCCCCCGACGGGGGAGGTGGTCGCACAAGCGGAAAGGATGAGCGGGAGCGGCGAGGGAAATGAACAGTTTCATTCTCGAAGATTAGCCCGCCTCTCCAAACCGGTCAAAGAGCGGCGACAATGCCCTCTGCGCGCTCGAAAAGAGGGCGGTGGACTTGGTGCTGCTAGTTGGGAGTTGTCCGATTCGGCATCGGCGAGCGAGATTTCACTCTAGCCGGAATTTTGCGCCACGGGCTAGGTCGCCTGCACCGGTAGCTCGGGCACTTCCCGAAATTGGCGCGCTTATTCCTCCAGAATGAAGCCGACTCCACTGGCGGCGGCGCGCGAATTGTGGCGAGTCGAGCCGATGGACACCCACACCCCCGCCACCTGCGCCAGACGGCGGAGGATCGTCGCTTTGCTGGAGGAGGCTCTGGCGCTCGCCGATCAAGCGCGGCTGCACCGCGCAGCCGCTCTGATAGACCATGCCCGGTGCACCGCCACCAGCGAATCGCTACATAAAACGGGCACTTCGCTGCACTGAGCGGTTGCAGATAGGTCCATTTTGGGGATATCTGCGCCCTCGAGCAGGAGGGCGGCGCGGCGGATGAGCGGGACGGACTGGGATTTTGGAATAAGCGTGCTCGCGCAGGACTTTGCGCACGCCGGTCCGCACGATGTGCGCGACCTGCTTCAGGATCTCCATGCCGCGCTGCGCAACGCCCCTGTCCGAAGTCGTCGCGGCGCTCGGCGCGCCCTGCGACACGGGCGCTTTCAACCGCATGCTCGGAGAGACAACGCTGCACAACGCTGCGTTCGCATTGGCCGGCCGCGCGGGCATGCAGATCAGTCAGGCGCCAAGCGGGCACGCGATCGCCACCCTCGTGGCGCAGGGCCTGTTCGACGAAACCAACTTCGACGGGCCATCGATGGCTCACGCGATCGGCGGCGCGTTGGTAGCCGGCCTCGCCGAATGGGCCGGCGCGGTCGCGATTGCGCCGGCTAGTCGCGCGAACTCACTGAATAGGTTGGCTTCGGTCGCCCACACGGCGGCCTCGATCGAGGTGTGCGCGCCGATCTTGCCCAGCATGTTGGCGCGATGGATCTCGACCGTGCGCGGGCTGATCCCCAGGCGCTGAGCCATTTCCTTGTTCGATGCCCCGGTGGTGAGCTCGGCAAGCACCTCGCGTTCGCGCCCGCTGAGATCGGCGAACTTGCTGCGAGCATGGCGCATGATCCGCCGTTCGCGCAAACGCCGCGCCGCTCGCCCGGCGGTGATCTGCAGGCGCTCGGCCAGTCCGGCAGGGTCGAACGGCCAGGTGAGGTAATCGATCGCTCCGGCGTGCATCGCGTCGACCACCGTGTCCGGCTCTACCTTGGTCGCGTAAGCGATCACCGCGAGCATTTTGCCCTCGTCGCTGATTCGGTTGTGTGCGTCCGCAAGCGCCGCGCCGTCGTCGTGCACCAGTACTGCCGCGAACGGCATCGGGTTGCGCGCCAGTAACCCCTCGAACGTCGCCAATTGCCACGGCCCCCGGCGCACGATGCTGTCAAAGCGCTCGACCCGATCCGGTTCGTTATCCAGTTGACCTAGCGCCTCAAATCGCATCGCCACCCTCATATGTTAAGTAAAAATCACTATTAAGCCGTTCGTAAACAACGACACTCTGTAAGACTACTTATTCACAGGCTAAAGGTTTCGTTTTTCGGGTGCTTTTGGCGTTCGAAATCGTTAACCCAGCTGAGTTGGATGGCGGGCCGTTGTCTCGCCGGAGGCGCATGGCTAAGGGACCTACCAAAGGATAGGAACCATGTCTGAGACCGTTCATTTTCGCGAACCGTCGCTCGACCACCTGACCGACAAGCAGTCGAGGTGCTCGACCATCTCGCCCAGCACAAGACCAGCAAGCAGATCGCGCGTGACCTCGGGGTGGCGCAGAACACGGTCGACAAGCACCTCACCGCCGTGCGCCGCAAGTGGCACACGACCGACCGGTACGAAACCGCACGTGTCTTCGCCAGCCTGCGCGATGGGTGTGAAAATCATCCCCCCCGAATTTACGCCGCTGACGAGCTGCTGCACCGGGGCCATTACCGCAACCGGACCTGCCGCAGTCGGCGGTGTTCCGGTTGAACGACGTGCTCCTCTCGGGCGATTTCGGCGACTGGAACACCCCTGCTCCGAAGGGTCTGCAGGCTCTCGACGAACGCTTCGGGAAGGCCTGGCGAGTTGCCGCGATCCCGCTGACCGCCCTCGTACTGGGGATGTTCGCGTTATGCATGCTGGCTCTCGCCCAGGCGCTGACCAAGTTGATCTGAACGAGCTTCGCTTTCCTGCCTTAGCCCCGCGGGGCCCGGAGACGAAGACAATGAAAAAAGAAGTCGCAGCGCTGCGTATCGGGCGCGAACTCACCGCCAGTGAAACTGGCATCGACACCGTCCTCGCCCAGCTGGGCCAGCTGATGAGCGAAGTCGCCACCGCACGGGTTGCGACCGACAGCACGGCCGCCACCGGCCACCGTGCCATCGCCCGCCTGGCCCAGGCCCAAGTCAAGATGATCGAGGCGCGCTTCGATGTCATCCGCGCGCACGAAGACCTGCGCCGGATCGCCGAGACCGCCGACGTCCCCACCGATTGCCCGGAAGAGGTGTTCACCGGCGCCGAGCTCGGTGAGGACCTGCGCGAGGCCGCGTAACCGTGCGCCGGCGACCATGAACCTGACGACGGTCCTGCTGACGGCTTTCTTCGGCTTCATGGTCGCCACGCTCGGGTTCGCCTGGGTGCGGGGCGGCAAGGCGGAACGCGCGGGCGTCGTGCTCGTGCTCGCGATGGCCGCCTTCAGCATCGTGGCCGAGGCCCTGTTCGATTCCCGTTTCGTCACCGTCGACTGGCACGCGCTGGTCGAGGACGTGGCCGGCTTTGCCGGGTTCACATGGATTGGGCTTCGCGCCCGGAGGTACTGGCCGCTATGCGCAGCCTCGTTGCAACTGCTCAGCCTTGGGGCGCACCTCGCCCGCATGGTCGACCTCGCGGTGCACCCAATGGTCTATTCGCTGATGAAAAGCGTGCCCACGGCGCTGGTCTGCTTGGCGATCGCGCTGGGCGCCCAGGCCTATTACCGGCGCCGCATACGGGCCTTGTCGATGGGCTATCCTGGCTGCGCCAGCCCCGCTTCCTGGAAACGGCGCTCGCCCGGCTGAACGCCGCGCGCGAAGAGGTGCTGCACCTGTCGCTGCACGACCAGGCAGGCGCGTTCATAGCCGCTCACGAGTATGCCGGCAGCCGCGGCGCGATCGAGCTGCGCTACCGGGCGCTGATCGCGGTGGCCCTGGCGCACGGTGCGCACCGCGTGCTGCTGATCCACAACCATCCGTCGGGCGATGCCGCGCCAAGCGCGTGCGACATCGCCTCGACCGCCGGTCTCGTCGCCCTGTGCCGGCCGCTCGACATCGTCATCCACGACCATCTCATCGTCGGCGGAGGCGCTGCGGTCAGCATGCGCCGCGCCGGACTGATCCCCGACTGAACGGAACCTTCGCCATGAAGCACACCCCGATCCTCGCCGACAATGGCGCGAAACCGCACCGGGCCTTCGACCGGTCGCTGGTCGAGCGGGCCAATCGCGAACTGGCCTTTCTCCGGTTGCGACGCCGGCGCCTGCCGAGCGCGCGGCTGAGCGATGCGCACTGGGCGATCCTGCTGCAGCTGTACGTCGCGCATGCCAGCAACCATCGCAGCCTGACCAAGGAGGTCGAGGCGATCGCCAACGTCCCCAACGCCACCTTGCTGCGCTACCTCACCGCGCTCGAGGACGAAGGGCTCATTACCCGCAGCGAGTGCGAGGACGACCGGCGGGTGACTTTCGTCGATGCGACCGAGAAAGGCGTGGCGCGGATCGTCGCCATCCTGGCCGAGGCCAGGATCGCCGAGGCAGGCGACCCGCCCACCGGCCCGGTCAAGCGCGCGACCGGAGATGTCCAATGAACGCGCACACCAGAGGACCGGGTGCGCGCGCGCGGCCCGTCAAGACGCCGTCCGGCGCGGTGCACCTGATCGGGTCGCGGACGGCACCGTCCCCCGAGCCCGTCGGCACGGTCGCGGACGCCAACCGGCGCGCGGTCGCACGGGCGCGGCTGCGGGCGAGCGGCGGCGAGTTGCAGCCGCGCACGGCCAGCGGACCGGCCGCGGCCGCGGACGCCAAGCGAGGGTTTGCGTGGGGCTTCGCCGCGGGCGCGGGATGGATCGCGCTGGTGTGGCTGCTGGTCGAACGGGTGGCGTGATGGACAATCACTCCCACCGGGTCGGCCATGACAGCCCGCCGGACGACCGGTCGGTCCACGCGGGCGACGATGTGGGGCAGTCGCCGCTCGAATCCCCGCCGGCAACCGGCGGTCAACGCTCCGGCATGACCTGGGAACAGTGGGCGATCGCCTTTATCGTGGCAGCGCTGACGGCCAACGGACTGGCGCGCATCCTTGTCCTGGCAGGCGCGTTCGGCTGAGCGGCGCGTCGCGCCCAACGACAGCTGCGGGCGAGGATACGGTTGGCGGGTGGTCCTCGCGAGCGCCGCGTCGCTCCCTTTCGGCCGATCGTCAGCTAGACCGGTCGGTCGGGGGCCGCGTGTGGCATTACCTCGTGAAAGACCGATCGCGCATACCCTGTAGTCGCCCCCGCAGTGATCGCAGACGAGCTTGCGAAGCAGATCGGAGCGGTAGAACCGAGGCTTTGGCGCCCGACCCTTCGTCGCCTTAACCTTGATGCTAACATACCCTCGCGGCCGCTCCGGCTTCCGCTACCCTCGAGCATCTTCGAGATCTCGTCCTGCTAGTCCTTGAGCGCCGCTTGCTTTGCGTTCTCGGTCGCCGCGGCGCGATCGTCCGGGTGCGTGAACTCCGCGTCATCCGCTATAATCCCGCTGTAAGGGACGCACGGTCTGGGAAGATCCGGGCTCCAGTTCCTCCGCGCGCGCCATCAGATATTTCGGCGGGGCGTTTGACGTCGCCGAGGATAAAGTGCCATGGCTGCGCAGCCTCGTTCGGCGTGATGCGTTAGACTCGGCCAACCAGGGTCTTCGGAAGAGGAATCTTCAGTTCCATGCGACTGCCGCTCTCATCGGTCCGACAGTTCTCCAAGTTCTTAAACCGCACCTCAAGCTCCTTGTCCGTCGCATAAGTCCGTCACCGATCTGGAACGTAGATTAAAATGCGAGGTGACCCGCCACGTTGAGGCTATGAGTTTCGATGAGCGGCAGATCGCGCGCCTGATCACGCGGCCGTCGGAAGTACTCAACGCCGAGGTGAAGACGTGGATCGATCCCCATCTACCCCACGGCATCGCCAAATTGGTCGAGGTGAAGTTTGCGCTGCGCGACCAGAAGGGAGCCTGATCATCGGGTGCGACGGCGCGCGAGCCGGCCTGGTGCCTACGCCTGGATGCCAAAGTGCACGCACTCTACCATGCTGCGCAAGTTAGATCAGCGTGGTGGCGCTATCCAGTCACGCGCGGTCCTATCCCGCCGTGCTCGCCCAATGGCGGCTTATGGGACGGTTGAGCGTGCAGTCAAACGACCATTTTTGGGGCGCAAAGCGGTTACCCTGTCGGAGACGAGTTGCGGTGCGACTGTAAGCACCGCCACAATCGCTAATCCGTCGTTGGACTTGCAGATTGCACGAGCGGCAGCGCCAAGCCGTGCTATGGCGCGCGCATGAAGTCGGATAACAACAAGGTGTTGCTCGCCGCTCTGGCGGCCAACATGGGTATTGCGGTCGCCAAGTTCGTCGCAGCGGGAATCACCGGATCGTCGGCCATGTTGACCGAGGGCGTCCACAGCCTGGTCGATTCGAGCAACCAGCTGCTGCTGATGTACGGCCAGAAGCGGGCGCGAAAGCCAGCCGATGCGATCCATCCGGGCGGATACGGTCGCGAGCTCTATTTCTGGAGCTTCGTGGTCGCGCTGCTGGTGTTCGCACTGGGCGCGGGGGTGTCGGTGTACGAAGGCGTGCAGCACTTCCTTGAGCCCGAGCCGGCGGTCTCGCCGGTGATCGCCTATGGGGTGCTGCTGCTGGCGTTCGTGCTCGAGGGCGCGTCGACATTTGCCGCCTTCAAGGAGTTCAATCGCACGCGCGGGGACCAGAGCTGGTGGGGGGCACTGGTCTCGACCAAGGACGCCACCACAGCGATCGTCCTGCTCGAAAACGGCGCGGCGATGGCGGGGCTGGTGATCGCCGCGGCGGGGCTTGGCGCTGTCGTCGTGGACCGGGGACCCCCGGATCGATGGCGCCGCTTCGATCGTGATCGGCTTGCTGCTGGCGGCGGTCGCGCTGTTTCTTGCGCGTGAAGCCAAGGGGCTGTTGATCGGGGAGGCCGCCGATCCTGCGCTGATCGCGGGCATCCGCCGCGCGGTTTCGCGAGAGGGCGTGATGGGTGTGGGCGAGATCATGACGATCCACAACGCGCCGCACCAGATCGTCGCCGCGATCAACGTCGATTTCGACAACCGCCTGAGCGCCAAGGAAGTCGAGCGGATGGTATGCGAGATCGAACGGGTGCTGCAGTCGGAATTCCCCGAGATCTATCGCGTTTATGTGCGTCCCCACGAGGATGCCGGCGCGAAATTCGGTCAGTCGCGCGGGCTGCTGTCTTAGCCGGCGCGGCCGGCCTGGCACTCACAACCCGATCTTGATTCCCGCCCACAGCGTGCGCGGCGTTCCATAGTCGATCGATCCGCCCTGGTCGCGGGTAACGATCGTCTCACCGGTGAGGTTCTCGGCCCGGACCACCAGGGCCACGCGCGGCGCCATCGGAAACTGCCCGAACATGTCGAGCGTGGTGGCGGCCGGCAGCAGGTCTGTCTCCAGATCGTCCTCGTACTGCGCGCCGACGTGACGCAGCGTGGCCGAGACGATTGCGCCAGCAGACGGCCGCCAGCTGGCCGTGCCGCTGGCCGACCACCGCGGGGTCTGCGCCGGGCGATTGCCGTCGAGCAAGGCCGCCGCGCCCGATCCTTGCGCGACGGCGTCGGTCCACGCGAGCGAGCTGCTGAGCGAGAACGCGCCCGACGTCAGCCGCGCGCCGGCTTCTACCCCGCGCGCGCGGATCGCGTCGATGTTCTGCCGCTGACGCAAATTGGGGCCGATGGTGACGTTGGCGATCGCGCGCCGGACCCGGTTGTCGAACGCGGTGAGCGACAGGTCGACCGCGGCACCCGGGGCGAAATCGATCCCCGCCTCGTATCCTTCGAGCCGTTCGTTGCGCAGGCTGGCGTTGGCCTGGGTGACCACCGGGAACACCGTGAACGGACGGTACAGTTCGTTGAGTGTTGGCAGGCGCAGGCCCGTATAGCCCGCCGCGCGCAAGCGCAGCCCGCCGCCAAGCCGCGCGACCGCGCCCCCGCGAAACGAGGCGTCCCAGCCCGAACGATCGGGATAGTCGACGTCGGTTAGCGTAAGCCCGACCGCGTTGCGGGCGATGAAAAATCCGCGCGCGATCGAAAAGCGATCGGCTCGCGCCCCGCCGGTCAGAGTGACCGGGCCCAATGTAAGGTCATTCTCCACAAACAGGCCCAGGTCGCGATTGACCCCGCCCGCGTGGCGTCGCTGAGTGACCGCGCCGCTCGCGGTGCTGATCGCATCCTCGAACAGCTCGCCGCTCGACTTGCGATAATCGATTCCGAGCCGCAGCACGTTCGCACCGCCGGTGGGAGGGCGCAATTCCAGCTTGCCGCCGATTCCCGTCGCGGGGGTGTTACGCTGGTCGAGCGTCGGGACGAACGCGGTCGAACTGACCACCACGTTGGTGAAATTGCGCGCCTGAACATAGCCGATAAGGTCAAATTGCCAGCGGCCCCGCCCGACCAGGCGCAGCGACCCGTCGGCGCCCTCCATTGTCGTGTCGGCGCCGGCGAAGCGCAGTGTGCGTGCGTCGTGGAACGCGAGGCCGCGCGCCTGCAAGCTGATCGTGTCAGTCAGCGGGACGGCGGCGCGCAACTGGACCGACCATGCATCATAAGCTGCGCGCACGCTCGCCGGGACGCGCTGGACACGTGGTGTGGTCCAGAATCCCTCGCCGCGATCCCACCGGCCCGACAGCACGGCGAATCCGTCACCCAGGCGCGGGGCCAAAGTCGCGCTGACCTCACTCTCGCCGCGATCGTTGACCAGCGCCTGTCCGCTGACCGGGCCAAGGATTGTGGCATCGGCGCTGGTCAGCTCGATCGTGCCCGCGAGCGCACCCGCTCCGAAGGGCCCCGAGCCGCCACCGCGGGTTACCCGCGCGCTCGCCAGCCGCTCGGGCGCGATCGCGCTGAAGGGGATGTAGCCGAAGAACGGATCGGCCATCGGCACCCCGTCCAGCAGTACCTGGGCCCGGCTCGAGGCGTTGCCTCCGAGCGCGCGAAGGGTCACGCCCTGCGCGCTGGGATTGGACGATCGGCTGTTCGAGCGGCGAAACTGCTGGAATCCCGCGACCGACGACAGCGCGTCCTCGAGCCGGCCCGATCCGCTCGACACCAGCGCCTGGCGGCCGATCACGGTGGTGTCATACGCGGGAGTCGCGGGAGTATCGGGCAGACCGTTGCCGGTGACAACGATGACAGGTTGTTGCTGCTCCTCGTCGCGGTCCTGGGCCAGGCCCGCGACCGCCCACAGCGCGCACGGCACAGCCAGCGGCAACAGGGGGCGGGAAACGAAACGTGCGGGCATGAAGGTTCCATTAGAGGCGGGCGCGCGAGGCTTTGCCCGACGCCGCACGCGAAGGAAAGCAAGTGTGCGCAAAGTCACCGCGGCGCGGGCGAGGGCCGGTGCGAACCCGTTAGCTGCCGTCTGCGCGCAATCCGCTCCGGAAGGCCCCTGCAGGATGGAAGTTGTCTGCCAGATTGCAGTGTTCTCAAGGGATTGCGGGCCCAGGATGCGCGGGGAGCAAGGGCATTGACACTGCCTGCCCCTGTCCATATCAAGTTAGTCGACTGCAGTCTCAGGGCGCACACATAATAATTCTGTAGTCGAATCCAGAACCGGGGGTTTTTGATGGATTCTGCTGCCATCCGCACGTCTGCGGGCTATTTCGGCGCGGCTTTTGTGGCCGGGCTGGTCTTCTCTTCTCCAGCTCTCGCCCAGACAACAGGCCCCACGCGTGAGGAGCTTGATCTTCCGCAGCCGGTGACGCCGCAGGCGCCAAGCGGGGTGACGGTCGACCGCGACGCGAGTTTCCGGGCCAACTGCCCGTTCGACAACAGCGCGCTTACGGCCAACATCCAGCGAGTTGTATTCACCAGCGTTTCGGGCGGCGAAATTGCCCCGGAGCTGGCGCGGACGCTGTCGACCGTGACCGCGCCGCAAGGGGTCCAGCCTCTGTCCACGGTATGCGACGTGCGCGATGCTGCCAACGCCGCTTTGCGCCGTGACGGCTGGATCGCAACCGTCCAGATTCCCCAGCAGGAACTGGTCGACACCTTGCGCCTTGACGTGGTCGCCGCGCACATTTCCGAACTGCGCATCACCGGTGATCCGGGCCCCTACCGCGAGCAGATCGCGCGCCAGCTCGCGCCGCTGCAGGAGCTCGATCCGCTTAACGAGCGCGATGCAGAGCGCATCCTGCTCAAGGCGAACGACATACCCGGCCTCAGCATGCGCCTCGCGCTGGCCCCCGCGGGCGGCAAAGCGGGCGAGGTGATCGGCAACCTCGCGGTCAGCTACACGCCATATGCGATTTTTCTCAACGCGCGGAACTACAACTCCAAGCGGGTCGGGCGCGAGACGGTGTACGGCCGGTTCGAATACTACGGCCTGACCGGGCTTGCCGACGTGACGTTTGTCGGTGCGCAGACCACGATCGATTTCAACGAGCAGCAGATCGTCCAGGCCGGGCACGAGTTCGCCATCGGCCGGGGCGGTGCGCGTCTCGGTGGCAGCCTGACTTATGCCTGGTCGCAGCCCGACATCGCCAATCTCGATCTCAAGACCAATTCGCTGATCGCCAATCTCGAGGCGACGTTCCCGCTGATCCGCACGGTCACATCGCGTGCCGATGTCTCCGCGGGATTCGATCTGATCAACCAGAAGACCGACGTCGGCGCCTTCCCGCTGAGCAAGGACGCGATTCGCGCATTGTACATCCGGGCCAATTTCATCGGTCAGAAGCGCCGCGTCGACGGCTCGACCTGGCTCACCTACGATGCCTACTTCGAGACCCGGCGCGATATCGACATCCTCGGCGCCACCGATTTCGGCCCCTTCGGACTCGCACAGACCGATGGCGTCTCCGCCTCGCGTCCGTTCGGAGATGCGACCGCAACGATCGTCCGCGGCGGAGCCGACGTGTTCGCCACGCTGGGAAGCATATTCGGCGTCCGTGCACGGGGCGAAGGCCAATGGACCGACCAGCCGCTGCTCAACTACGACGAATTTTCGATCGGCAACCTCACCATCGGCCGTGGCTATGATCCGGGCGCCAATAGCGGGGACCGGGCGATCGGCGGAGCCTTCGAGGTAAGCGCCAACGTCTATGACCGGGCCGCCACGCGGGCCCAGCTGTTCGGCTTTTACGACGTGGTGAAGATCGAGAATCTCGATTTCGGAACGCCCGATCCCAAGCGCACGCTGGAATCGGTCGGCGGCGGGATCCGCTTCTTCCTGGGCGAGGGTCTGCGGGCCGAGGTGACATACGCCAAGCCGCTCGACCGCGCGCTGTTCAGCGACACGCGCAAGCCCCCCGAACGGGTGCTGTTCTCGATCACGACCAAGTTCCCGGCCCTGTTCCGGTAATCAGATTTCCCGCCCTTCGCAGTGGGGCCAAGGAGAAGACGCGATGACCGCCAAGCACAGCAACCTCCGTCTCAGGATGCTTCTGACGACCGCCTCGGCCGCGCTGGTCGCGATGCCGAGCGCCGCGCACGCGCAGCTCGTCTCGTCAGGCGATCTGGTCTCGGCCGAAGACAGCGCCGGCAACCCCGGGCAACTGACCATTACCAATCCGGATGCAGTGACCGCGAACATCAGCGTCCTGGCGCCGGTGGTGGTGGCCAACTGGAACCAGTTCAACGTGCCCGGCGGCACCACGCTGAATGTGACGAATGCATCGGCGGCCGCGCAGGCATCGTTGCTAAACCGTGTGATCGGCGGCAATTTCTCCGACATCGGCGGGACCATCAACGCGCTCGGCGTCAACCTGTGGCTGGTCAACCAGAACGGGATCCTGTTCGGCAGCGACACTTCGGTCAACGCAAGCAGCTTTTTCGCCTCGACCCTCGACGTCAGCGACGCCGACTTCTTCGATTATTATGAAGGCACCGATCTGGCGGGCAACGGCTCGCAGACCGTCCGCTTCTCGGGAGCCGGCACCTCCGGTATCTTCGGCGGCGGCGGCACTGCTTCGTTCGTCACCGACGGCAGCCTGTTCTTCACCGGCCCGGCCCTCGATCTCGATGCGACGTTCAATGCCGGCACCGGCAGCGTTACTTTCGTTGCGGCGCGCGATCTTTCGGTCAGCTTCAACGCCGGCAGCCCGGTTAGCTACGCCATCAACAGCGGCACTACCGTCGCGCAACAACGGATCGGCGGTTCGGTCAGCGGCAACTCGGCCAACTTCGTCCTGGTTACCGACGCAGCGGTGGTCAACGGCTTGCTGCAGGTCGATGCCGATGTGACCACCACCGCCGTTCCGAGTGCCAACGGTGTGTTCCTGGTTGCCGCCGGCGCCGGAGCCGACAAGCCGGACCTGCTGGTCAACGGCAGCATCAGTTCGACCGGTGTCGTCAGCGCGGTCGCGCAGGGAGATGCCACGTTCAATGATTCCGTGACGGGTTCAGCGGTCATTCTTCCCGTCGCAGGGGCGCTGACGACCAAGGACGTCACCGCGACTGCTGGCGATCTGACCCTCAGTGGCACTTCGGTGACGGGCGACGCCTTGTCGGCGACCGGCAATGTCAGCGTCGATTCCGCGGGATCAGTCAGCCTCGGTTCGGCGCGCGCCGATAGCGACTTGAACGGCGCGGGCGATTTGGCGATCGGCACGAATACGTTGCCTTCGACATTGACCATCAGCGGCACCTCGCAAGGGGCGAACGTGGACCTGCAGGCGAGCGGCGATTTGGCGTTGCAAGACGTCATCGCAACGGCCGGATCGGTGGGTCTCGAAAGCACGGCTGGCGCCATTTCCGTCGCGGATATCGTCGCGCCCGGAAATATCGACGTAACCGGGATGACATCCGCGGCCGTCTCCGGAGGTGTCACCAGCGGCGGATCTTACACGGTCTCAGCCAACACGGTGACTCTGGGCGATAGCGGCGTGCCGGTGACGCAAAAGGCCGATGGTTCGGTCACGATCACGGGCACCACCAACAGCGTAAATGGCCTGTCGGGCCTTACGCTCCAGTCCAACGCCGATGGCATCGGCGGTGAGGCACTGACCATAAGTGCGGGGACCAATGTCGTCTTCACTGGCGATACTCTCCTTCTTGGCGGCGACCCGAACGGCTTGGCATCAAATCGCTCCGACGTGATTGTCAGCACGGGCCCGGCTGGACTTCTCCAGCTTGGAGACGTCACGGCGAAGAGCTTGCATTCGCCCATGAGCGCGAACCTCGCGCAGCCTCGAGACATCATTCTGGGCAACGTCATCGTGGACGATACGCTGACCGTCAGTTCAGCCACTCGCAGCGTTCAGACCGGCAACATTACTGTGCGCGGACCCGGCGCCGGCCTTACGATCACCGCCGCGAGCGAGGACATCCTTACCGGCAACTTGGCGGCGAACGGTGATGTGGTCCTGGAGGCGGGTAACACCGTCTCTTCGGGGTCCATCAACGCGCTTGGCGCAATCGACGTTGACAGCACTGGCGGTGGTAACCTTACCCTGGGCATACTCAACGCGGGCACCTCGATCGACCTCGACACCGCAGGCAGCCTCAGCGCGAATGCCGTGAGCGCGGGTGGTGCGTTTACAGTGGGCGCGGCGGCGCTGCCCGCGAGCGCGACCTTCGGCGGCAATGTCAGCGCCGCGAGCGTCGATCTCAACGTCACCGGCGCACTCAGCGCTCTGGGCATCACATCGACTGCGGGCGGGATCGACATTGATGCGGGCTCGATCGCGGCGACCGCTGTCTCGGCGACTGGCGGGGACGCGCAACTCACCGCGGCGGGCAATATCACCACCAGTTCGATCAGTTCGACTGGTGCGATCGACGTCGACAGCGCCGGCGGCGGCGATCTCAATCTGGGCACGCTCAATGCGGGCACCTCGATCAGCCTCGACACTGCGGGCAATCTCAGCGCGGGTGCGGCGAGCGCCGGTGGTGCGTTCACAGTGGGCGCTGCGGCGCTCCCCTCCACTGCGACCTTCGCCGGCAATGTCAGCGGCGCGAGCATCGACTTCGACGTCGCCGGTGGTCTGACTGCACAAGGAATCGTGTCGACCGCAGGCGCGATCGACATTGATGCCGGATCGATCAGTGCTGCCGGGGTTTCCGCCACCGGCGGTGACGCAACGCTGACAGCGGCGGGGGCGATCACCACTTCTTCCGTCACTTCGACGGCCGCAATCGATGTTGACAGCACCGGCGGGGGCGATCTCAGCCTGGGCACGATTTCGGCCGGAACCGACGCGGTTATCGATACCACGGGCGGGTTGACCACCAATGGCGTGACCGCTGGCGGAGCGTTCGCCGTGGGCGGGGTCGCCGCGCCATCGGCGGCGACCTTCAAGGGCAACATCCGCGCCGCGAATGTCGATCTTGATGTCACCGGTGCGGTGAGTGCGAAGGACATCGTCGCCACCGCGGGCGGCATCGATATCGATGCCGGTGCAATCGCGGCATTGGCGCTGTCTGCCACGGACGATATTCAGGTCGACAGCCCAGGCGCGATCATGCTCGCCTCGGCAATGGCCGACAGTGATGCGGACGGTGTCGGCGACCTGGCGATTGGCGCCAACACGCTGCCTGCCAGCCTCAGTGTGACCGGACTGGCCAGCGGCGTGTCAGTCGACTTGCAGGCAACAGCGAACGTTCGGGCGGGGTCGGTGACATCGACCGCGGGCGCGATCGACATCGATAGCACGATGGGGTCGATCTTCGCCGGCGCAGTCGATGCGACGGGTGGCGACGCCTCGTTGACGGCATTCGCCAATGTTACGACGGCGTCGATCAATTCGACCGCGGCGATCGACGTTGACAGCACCAATGCCGGCAATCTTGACCTTGGCACTCTGACCGCCGGAACCGACATCAACCTCGACACCGCCGGCATCGTTACCGCCGGCGCCACGACCGCCGGCGGGGCGCTGACGGTGGGCGCGACGACCGAGCCGTACCGCGCGACTTTCACCGGTAACATCAGCGCCGCGAGTGTAGACTTGAACGCGGCCGATGCGCTGATCACCCAGAACGTCGCCTCGACTGCCGGCGACGTGCGGCTTGACGCCGGTTCGATCAATTCGGTCGCCGTATCGACTGTCGGGGGCGATGCGATCCTGACCGCGACAGGCAACATCACCACAGCTTCGATCAATTCTTCCAATTCGATCGACGTCGACAGCACGAACGGCGGTAGCCTGAGCCTGGGAACTCTCGACGCGGGTGCCGACATCGCGCTCGACACCACCGGGGCGATCACCGCGGGTACCACGACCGCAGGCGGCACGCTCGCGGTCGGCGGCATCGCAGTACCGGCGAGAGCGACGTTCACTGGCGACATCAGCGCCGCGGCCATCGACATCGATGCAGTCGGCGCATTTATCGCACAGGGCATCACCGCGACCGCGGGCGACATCGACATCGATGCCGGTTCGGTCAACGCGGGCGCACTCAGCGCGACCGACGACGTGTTCGTCGACGCGGCGGGCAATATCGTGCTCGCCTCGGCGCGGGCCGACAGCGATGCCAGCGGTGCGGGCAACCTGGCGATCGGGGCGACTACCCTGCCTTCGAAGCTGACCGTCACGGGCGCTTCGCAAGGGGTGGCGGTCGATCTTCAGGCTAGCGGCAACGTCACGCTCGGTTCGGTCACTTCGACGGCCGGGGTGGTCGATATCGACAGCACCGCAGGTTCGATCAGTACGGCCGCAGTGACTGCGACCGGCGGCGACGCGCTGCTGACGGCGGCACAGAACGTGACTGCGACCGGCGCGATCAGCGGGCGCAACGTCGATATCGACGCGGGCGGCGCGCTCAATGCGCTCGGCATCACCGCGACCGCAGGCGACATCGACATCGATGCCGGCTCGGTCAACGCGGGCGCACTCAGCGCGACCGACGACGTGTTTGTCGACGCGGCTGGTGCGATCGTGCTCGCCTCGGCGCGGGCCGACAGCGATGCCAGCGGTGCGGGCAACCTGGCGATCGGGGCGAACACCCTGCCGTCCAGCTTGTCGGTCACCGGTGCCTCGCAAGGGGTGGCGGTCGACCTGCAGGCTAGCGGCAACGTCACGCTCGGTTCGGTCACCTCGACGGGCGGGGTCGTCGATATCGACAGCACGGCGGGTTCGATCAGCACGGCTGCCATATCTGCCAGCGGCGGGGATGCATTACTGACTGCGGCGCAGAACGTGACGACTGCCTCGGTCACCTCGTCGGACGCGATCGACGTCGACAGCCTCGGCGGAGGCAATCTCAACCTGGGTCCGCTTACCGCGGGGACCGACATCACGATCGATACCGCCGGAAACATCACCGCCGGGGCTACGCTGGCAGGCGGCATGCTTACGGTGGGCGGCACTACGGTTCCGGCCCGGGCGACGTTTACCGGCGACATCAGCGCAACGAACGTGGACATCGATGCAGCGGGTGCGCTGACGGCACTGGCCATTACGGCGACCACGGGTGACATCGACATCGACGCCGGTTCGGTCAGCGCGGGCGCGCTCAGCGCGGCCGACGATGTGTTCGTCGACGCCGCAGGAGCGATCGCCCTGGGTTCGGCGCGCGCGGACAGCGACGGCAACGGCGCGGGCAACCTCGCGATCGGGGCGACCACGCTTCCGGCCAGCCTTTCGATCACCGGTGCCTCGCAAGGAGTGACGGTGGACCTGCAGGCAAGCGGCAACGTTGCGCTGGGCGCGGTCACTTCGACCAACGGGGCCGTCGACATCGACAGCGCCTCGGGTTCGATCACCGCTGCTGCGGTAACCGCAACCGGCGGCGACGCACTGTTGACCGCGGCACGGGACGTAACCACCGGCGCGGTGACCTCGACTAGCGGGAATGTCGACATCGACAGCACCGCAGGCTCGATCAGCACAGGCGCGGTAACTGCTGCTGCCGGCAACGTGCTGCTGACAGCGGCGCAGAACTGTGACTGCGACCGGCGCGATCAGCGGGCGCAACGTCGATATCGACGCGGGTGGGGCGCTCAATGCGCTCGGCATCACCGCGACCGCGGGCGACATCGACATCGATGCCGGTTCGGTCAACGCGGGCGCACTCAGCGCGACCGACGACGTGTTCGTCGACGCGGCGGGCAATATCGTGCTCGCCTCGGCGCGGGCCGACAGCGATGCCAGCGGTGCGGGCAACCTGGCGATCGGGGCGACTACCCTGCCTTCGAAGCTGACCGTCACGGGCGCTTCGCAAGGGGTGGCGGTCGATCTTCAGGCTAGCGGCAACGTCACGCTCGGTTCGGTCACTTCTACGGCCGGGGTGGTCGATATCGACAGCACCGCAGGTTCGATCAGTACGGCCGCAGTGACTGCGACGGGCGGCGACGCGCTGCTGACGGCGGCACAGAACGTGACTGCGACCGGGGCGATCAGCGGGCGCAACGTCGATATCGACGCGGGTGGGGCGCTCAATGCGCTCGGCATCACCGCGACCGCGGGCGACATCGACATCGATACCGGCTCGGTCAACGCGGGCGCACTCAGCGCGACCGACGACGTGTTCGTCGACGCGGCTGGTGCGATCGTGCTCGCCTCGGCGCGGGCCGACAGCGATGCCAGCGGTGCGGGCAACCTGGCGATCGGGGCCAACACCCTGCCGTCCAGCTTGACGGTCACCGGTGCCTCGCAAGGCGTGGCGGTCGACCTGCAGGCTCGCGGCGATGTCGCGCTGGGTGCGGTCACTTCTACGGGCGGGGTGGTCGATATCGACAGCACGGCGGGTGGGATCACTCTCGCATCGGCCAGCGCGACGGGCGGCAATGTCGAACTGACCGCGCGCAACGCCGTCACATCGACCGGCAGCGTGCGCGCGAGTGGTGCGATCGACGTCGACAGCACGGGAGGCGGAGCGCTTACGCTCGGCTCCACTCTGACGACCAGCGCCAATCCGGCATTGAGCGCGGGCGGCACTACGTCGCTCGACACCACTGGCGCAGTCACCGCGGGGGCTACCACGGCAGGCGGCGCGTTCACCATCGGCAGCAGCGCAGTCCCGTCCGCGGTCACGCTGACCGGGGCGGTGCAGGCGCCGAGCATGACGGTGCGCACCCAGGGCCTGTTCACGGCGCAGGGAGCCGTCAATGCGGGCAGTTCCGCGACGATCACCGCGCGCGATGTGAAATCTTGCGACCGGCAGCACGCTGAACGCCACCAACGTCACCTTGCGCGCCGGTTCTTCGGGCACCGTCGCGCTGGGCAATGGATCGGGGACATTGACGCTCGGCGACGCAGAACTCGATCGCATCACCGCTACCACCCTGACAATCGACGCGGGCACCAACACGGTGAATGTCTCGGGGGTCAGCTTCTCGAATGCGGCCGGGTCGAGCGCGGTCAACGTGGCGACCACCGGTACGATCAACTTCACCGGTGACGTTTCGGGCACAGGTGCAGGCCGCATCTTCCGCTTTGGCGGCAGCGCGGCATCGGGGGATGCAACCGCAACGGGCCTGGCCGATCGGATCACCGGCAATATCGAAACGGGTACGATCGATCTCGGTCAGTCGACACTCGATTTGCGCGCCGACGATATCGTGTTCGGAACCTCCAGCCTGATCGGGAAGGTCGCAGGGCTCAACAGCGGTGAAATTGCCGCAACGCAGGTCGGCAATTCCGCCTCGGAGTTGTACAACGCCTCGCTCCTCACCCCCATCAGCCAGGCGCGCGCTGCTCAGCCGATCTACCTGAAGGCGGGCAACCTGAGGGTCAGCTATTCCAACTCGGCGTTGTTCCAGAACACCGGCACGGCCGCGACCAGCCCCACCACCAACGGGGTCGTCATCGGCAGCGTCGGCGGCAGTGGTACGCTCACCATCGACACGACCGACGGGGACAACGCCTTCGCGCTGTTTGGCCAGATCAACGAACTGGTCGGCCAGTCTGCGGCCGTTGCCGGACCGTCGGTGATCATCGTCGACAACACGCTCCAACTGCCGTTCTCGCGCATCAACGGATGCCAGATCGGCAGTGGTGCGGACTGTCTCAACACCACCGTCGGAACGACGATCATTTCGCTCCCGCGGGAAAATGTGAACCTGATCTCGGCCGACAATGGCCTGCTCGTTCCATTCGATCCGCTGGTCGGCACCAATAACGAGGGCTTGTTCTCCGACGCGGCGTCCGACGACGAGAATCTGGACTGTCCACGAGACGAAAGAGGCGTGTGCATCGATCGCCAGGGGGATCAGTAAACATGAGTTTCAAGCGATCGGGCTACCTGCCTCTGACTGGCGCGGTGTTGGCCATGAGCCTGTCCGGCTGCGCGACGATGCCGGCTGCGCCTCAACAGTTCAGCATCGGCCGCAACGCCGGTGGAGATCCCTGCACCGCCGCAGTCAACTGGACCGACCCCAGCTTCGGCACCGGCTATGCCAAATTCGCCGGGACTTATTCGGTCAATTGTCGCGGGGCCGCGACCGGCGCGCTCGCGCGTGTGCGGACTTTCTCCGATTCCGAACAGCGCGACGGATTCACGTCTTCGCTCACCTGTGGTCCGGCCCGTCCGGAAACTCTCGAAGGCTTTGATGGCGTGATGGCGCGCCGCTGCGCCGATCCGGGGCTTGGCTATGTCGCGGTTGTGATTGATGCCAATCGTGGCGGCGTGCCGTACCAGATCGCCGCCGCACCCAATGCGGTGGGCGCGGCCTATCAGGCGGCGCGGATCGTGGCCGGGATCGACACGCCCGAAAATGCGACTTCGGATCGTCAACCGATCGATGTCGCTTCGCTCGAGCAACCGGCCGGTACGTTCGCCAGCTTAGACGCGCTTGGGGCGCGCGAGGCGCAGGAATCTATCCTCAGCCGGGGCACCGCTCTCAACTTTCGCGGTCTCTACGCCGACGCGTCGCGCTACCTGACAGATGCGCTCGATAACGTGGGTGATGACGCATCACCGCGCACCCGCGCGGAACTGATGCTCGAAGCCGGACTGGCGGATTCGAACATCAAGTTCTTCGGGAGCGCCGAAAAGCACTTCGATGATGCCAGCAAGGTGATCGGGACACTGGACAGCGCCGATCAGCGCGTGCTGCGGCCCAAGCTGCAGAACTATCTCGGCCTTGACGCGCTCAACCGACGTGACTTCGCGACCGCGCGCAAGCTGCTGCTGCCGTTGGTTGATGCGCAGGCGCAAAGCGATTCCGCACTGGCCGATCCGAATACGCTCGTCCGGCTCAACGCCTCAGGGGCGGATTCGGCGGATGTGCGGTCGGCGATCGCGCTGCCTGACGAACAGGTCCTGCGCGAAGCGTTCCTCAATACCCAGGCTGCCTGGGCGCTGAGTGTCGCCGAGTTGTCGCAAGGTAACGTTGCGGGCGCGGAAACCGCGCTGGGTCGTGCGCAGGATCGTTTCGACCAGCTTAACGAGACGCTGCGGGCCGCGCGGGTGCAGGAATCCGGCGTGGTGTGGATGAGCGCGCGGCTGGCCGGCCAGCGTGGTCGGATCGCCGCGGCACGCGGTGATTATGACAGCGCGTTTCGGTCCTTCGATACCGCAATCAGCGAACTCACGCGCGGGGCCTTGGCACGAGCGGGTACCGGCACAGAGCCGGCGATTGCTGAGTTCCAGCTTCAGCGCGCTGCGCTGGTCGCACGCGCTGGTCGCCCGCAGGCCGAAATCGATGCCGCGTACGAACGGGCGGTCGATGCGCTGCTTCTTGCGCGCGGCGAAAGCAGTGCGTTCGCGACCGCCGCATTGCGCCCTTACCTTGATCGCTTGGCGACGCGGGTCGACGCCGGCGATACCGCAGCTTCGGCGCAATACTTTCGGGTCTTGCAGGTCAGCGGCAAGTCGGGGGCCGCTCGGCAGATCAGCCAGTTGCAGACGATCGTCTCGGCAGATCCGGCGACCGGCGGACTGCTGCGCGATGTCGAGGACCTGCAGCGCGAATTGACTCAAACCGACCTGCTGATTGGCGAGGCGCGTGAACAGGGCCAACCTGTGGCCGAGCTCGAACAGCGCAGGGCGAGCGTCCAGGCGCGGTTTTTCGAACTCGATGCCAAGGTGCAGGCGGATACCCGGTTGAACCCGGTATCGACGCGTCCTGCCGAGCTGGCTGAAATACAGCAGGCGCTCCGCCCTGGCGAAGCCTATGCCAAGTTCAACCTCATCGGCGATCGCATCTATGGCATGCTGGTGGAAACCGATGCCGCCCATGCGATGCACCCCAAGCAGGACAACAAGGACGTTCTCCTGATCAGCAAGCGTCTGCGCAATTCTATCGACGGGTCGGTCGATCGCGGCGAAGTGCCGGAGTTCTCGGTCACCAACGCAGTGGTACTGTACCAGATCCTGTTCGGTGCGGTCGACAAGGCGCTCCAGGACAACACCGAACTGGTGGTCGATGGCGGACAGGTGCTGAGCGGGTTGTCGCCGGCGGTGCTGATCACCGATCCCCAAGCCGCGGTTCGCTTTACCAAGCAGCGCGACAAGCTCGATTACACCAACGTCCCTTTCCTTGCGAAGCGGCTGTCGAGCAGCGTCGCCATCTCACCGCGCAGCTTCCTCGCTTCGCGTGCGGTGGCGCCATCAAACGCCATTCAGCCGCTCATCGGGTTCGCCTCTCCGCAGCCGATCTCAGCGGGGGCGGCGGCGTCACAGGGCATGTTCCGCGTGGGGCCGTGCATCGTTCCTTCGGCCACCATAGCTGAACTGAGCAACCGGCTCCCGCCGATCCCCGGCCGGGAAATCCAGCTTGCGGCCGACGCGCTACAGATCGGCGCCGCGCCGATCATGAGCAACGCCGCGTTTACCGACAGCGCCGTGCTTCGTCGCGGCGCGTCCGGAGGAGACCTGTCGCAGTACAAGGTTCTCCATTTTGCCACTCACGGCCTGACCGAGGGTCAGTTCGGGTGTGCCGAGGCGCCGGCGGCTTTGCTCACCTCGCTGGGGGACAACGGCTCGGACATGCTGCTCAGCTTCGACGAGATTGCGCGGCTGCGGCTCGATGCCAATCTGGTGGTGCTTTCGGCGTGCGAGACGGCTTCGGCGATCGGTGAACGAGCTTTGCGCTTCTCGGGTGAAGCGCAGCCGGGAGCCACCCTCGAGGGCCTGGTGCGCGCGTTCTTCAGTGCCAACGCGCGCGCTGTGCTCGCCACCTACTGGGAATCATCCAACCGCGGCGACAGCGAAGTGTTCATGGAGCGCTTCTACCAAAGCGGGCGGAACCACGACATAACCACGGCCCTCAATTCCGCGCAGCGCGACTTGATGAGCAACCGCGAAAGCTCGCACCCGTTCTTCTGGGGCGGTTTCTTCGTGGTGGGAGACACCAGCAACTCGATCTTGGCCGGGGCCCCGGTCCAGGTCGCCGCACTGAGCAACCAGTAGGAACCCGATCGTGCCACCCGCCGCGCGCATAGGTGACATGCACACTTGCCCGATGGTCAACCCCGGCCCTTCGCCCCACGTCGGCGGGCCGGTGGTCAAGGGTCAGCCAAATGTGATCACGGTGGGCGTGCCGCAAGCGCGGGTGTCCGACCAATGCGTCTGCGCCGGTCCACCGGACATTATTGTCAAAGGCTCGGCAACGGTGCTGGTAGGGGGACTCCCTGCCGCCCGGATCGGCGACAACACCGCGCACGGCGGGGTGATCGTGGTCGGCGCACCGACGGTGCTGATCGGCGACGGCTCAAACGGCGGTGGAGGTGGTGGCGGGGGCAGCGTGGGGATGCCCGGCAACGTGCCGTTCACCGCGCCCAACCTGCAGATGAAGGCATTCATCGGAGCGCACCAAGAAGGCAAGGCTTTCTGCGAGGTTTGCAACAGGTGAGCCGGTGGTACGCGGTGGTCGACGGAGCGGCCGATCCGCGGCTGTACGGCGTTATCTCCAGCGCGCGTGAGCAGGCTTGTCTCTATTCGGGCGATTACGACTCACAGACGCGTACGGCGCTCCCGTACCTCGCCGCGCTGGAGGAAGGTGAAGACCTGCCGCGACTGTGGCGTGCGCACGAAGCGGGCCGGTTCTGGGGAATCCTGATCCGAAGCGGCGCGCGGCTAGCGGACTTGCGCCGGCACCTGCGCCACTTCACCACCGCACGCCTGCCGCTGGGCGAGGTGGTGCTGTTCCGGTTCTGGGACCCGCGGGTATTCGCGACGTTCGCGACCAGCGAAAGCGATGACCAGTTGGCCGCGTTCTTCGCGCCGATCGAACTGGTGATCGCCGATCTCGGCGACTTGGGGCGCAAGCGCTATGAGTGGCAGGGCGGCGTTCTGGTGGACGGTCAGCGCCCAGCGCGTGCCGCGGCGTGAACCAGGCCGGCTTATTTCCGCGCCGCGTCGATCTGCGCGCGCCTGGCGGAGAACATCGTCATCGCATCTCCGGCGAGGGGTTCGACTTTGGTGGTCTCGATCTTGAGCGGATCGACCTTGGTACCGTCGATATGAACTTCATAATGAAGGTGCGGACCGGTCGAACGGCCGGTGGTGCCGATATAGCCGATCGTCTCGCCCTGCTTGACGTCCTGGCCGGGGTGAAGACCGTCCGCAAATCGGCTCATGTGCATATAGACTGTCACGATGTGCTCGTCGTGCTGGAGGATCACCCGATTGCCCGCCGATCCGGCCATCGCGGCAGACTGCACAGTGGCATTGCCGGAAGCGTAGATCGGGGTGCCGGTCGGAGCAGCGTAGTCCACGCCGCCGTGCATCTTGAAGAAGCCGAGCACCGGGTAAATCCGTCCGCCAAACTTGGAAGCGATCCGCGCGCCATCGACCGGGGTGCGCATGAGACCGCGGGCGGCACCGTTGCCGCTGGCGTCGAACCAGCGCGGCTCGACTTCGTCAGGTGGAATAAACGCGTAATAGGCACGTGCTCCCACCGTCGTGGTCATTTCCGCATAGACCAGCTGCGGGGGGGATACGCGCCGGCCCTGCGGGGTCACGCGTTCCTCCCACACGGCCAGGAACCGGTCGCCTTCCTTCACTTCGCGCTGGAAGTCGAAATCGAACGAAAAGGCTTTGGCGAACGGGGTGATCAGGCTGTCGGGAATGCCGGCTTCGAGGGCGGAAGCGTAGAAAGTCGCGTGGCGAATTACGCCTTCGGCATGGAACGTGCGCGTTTCTGCACTGACGAAGTTGTCCTCCCGCGCATAGCTCCCGTCGGGTCGGCGTGTGAGTTGCGCGCCGGCACCACCATCAAGTTCGGCGACGATCGACTGGACCACCCGCTCCTTGCCTCCACCGGGTTTGGCAACATCCCTGAGCACGACCTCGACGCGCATCTCCTGATCCTCGACCCCGAGTGCGCCAACCGTTTCGCGCGCGACCATCATGGCGTCGCCGATTGGAACGCCCATTTCCTCAAGCGCGACACCAAGGTCCTGAAGGTTACGCACGGGCAGGATCAGTCGTGCTTCGGCCGGACTGGACGAGACATTCGGCTTCGCACTTTGCGCCGCCGAAGGTTTTGCCGCGTTCGCGGTGGGGGGCGTGCCATCGCGCAGCCACCACCATGCAGCCGTAGCGAGACCGACCAGCAGCACGACACCAACCACGATGCGGCCCATCGGACGCTTATTTTCGGGTGGTCCCCCGTCACCCGGCGCGGGCGTCACGGCGACCGTTTCGGGGGCCACCCAGGTCCGCGGGTTGAACGAGGTTGTTTCGGTCGTCATCGCGGTATCTTCAGCGTACCTTGCAGCAGAAGCGAAAATGCCGAACAATCGGCAGCGAGCGCGCTTTTACATAGCACGCGCGTATGCTTAATTGGCCGCCGAGGGGGCGACAAGGGATGACCGGTCGAAATCGTGTTGCCTGGCGCGAAGGAATGTTCCTGCGCCCCCAACACTTCCAGGCGCAGGACCGGCACTTCAAATCGTTCGTGTCCGCTCGCCACGATTGGGCCCTGCCGTATTCCTGGGGCTTCTCGGAGCTTGAGCTTGATGCTTCGCTGGCCGAACTGGGCCAGATCGCGGTGCGCACGGCAAAAGGGGTGATGCCGGATGGAACGCCGTTCTCGATACCGTTCGATCAGGCCCCGCCGCCGCCGCTGGCGATCGCGTCGGGCGTGCGCGACGCGGTGATTTATCTCACCCTGCCTCCCCGCCAGTCGGGCGCGACCGAGTTCGACGAGGCCGAGCGCGCTTCGCTTGACTGCCGCTTCACGGTGTCCGAAGCGCAAGTCACCGACAGTTTCTCCGACGAACGGGCGATGGAGGACATCGCTCTTGGCGTGCCCAACTTGCGTCTGGGCGTGAGTGCGGACGAGACCGAGGGACGGCTGCTGGTCGGCCTTGCGCGGGTGCGTGAGGTTTCGGGCAAGAAGCTGGTGTTCGACAGTGGATACATCCCGCCCACGATCGACATCCGCGCAGGGCGGCTGCGCGGAGTGGTGTCAGACCTCGTCGGCCGGTCCGAACAGATGATCGGCGAGCTTGCCTTGAGGGCGGCCGAAACCACCGAAGGCGGGCAGGATACCTACAAGGCATTCCTGCTGCTGCAGGCACTCAACCGTTGGACGGCGATCCTCGGGCACTTGCAATCGATGCCGGCGATCCATCCCGAAAGGCTGTTCGAGAACCTCCTCGGCATGGCGGGCGAGCTGTCGACGCTGACCCGCAAGGAACGCCGGCCTCCGCCGCTGCCGACGTACGACCACGAGGATTTGCAAGGTTCGTTCGATCCGGTGATCGATCTGTTGCAGATGCTGCTGTCGGGCGAGTTTGAACGTTCGGTCGAGCCGCTTCAGGTCGATTCGCGTGGACCGGGACAGTTTCTCCACGTCATCAAGAACCGGGTGCTGCTCAAGCAAAGCTACATCTATCTGGCCGTTGCCGATCCGAGCAAGTCGCTCGAGGAAATCCGCAGCCGATTCCCTTCGATCTGCAAAATCGGTCCGAACACCAAGATGCGCGAGCTGGTAGGATCGTCGTTGCAGGCCGGCATTCCGCTCCGGCACGTCACCACTCCGCCATCGCAGCTCCACGTCCTGCCCGGCTACGTGTATTTCGAGCTGGATCGGGGGGCGGAAGATTGGGCGCAAGTCTATACCGCGCCGGCGCTGGGCATCTTCGTCGCCGATGACTGGCCGCAGCTGAAGCTTGAATTGTGGGCAGTGAAGCAGAAGACATGAGCTCCGACGATCGCAACAAGACGGTGTTCAGGCCATCTCCGTTGCGCGGCGGAGGGGGTCCCGAGGCAACGCCGCCATCGCCGCCGCCCGGCGTCGGGAGGAGGTGGGTGGGGCAGTCCACCACCACCGCCCCGCGATCCGTTCGGTGGACCTCCGCCGTCGCGCGATCCATTCGGCGAGCCGCTTGGCGGCGGCATGTCGAGCCCGCTGCCGTCGGGTGGCGAGACCCGCCCTGCCGAATTTGTCGACACCGTCCCCCAGCCCGGCCTTCCGCGCGATGATCGCAACCCGCTAGTCGCGCACGCCGCGCCGGTCCTGGCGATGGCCGCCGCTATCCAGTCGGGCCGGTGGCAAGTGCCGATGCAGGAATTTCACGCGCGAGCGACTGCGGCGATCCGTAAGTTCGAAAGCGCGATCGAGCCGCTTTACCCGGAAGGCGCCCGCCAGCGCGCCAAATACGCCGTCTGCGCGACGATCGACGATGTCATGCAGAACTTGCCGGGCGTGGCGGGCGGCGGCGCGCAGTGGGCACAACGAAACATGGTGGTCACGTTCTTCCGGGAAAACATCGGCGGCGACCGGTTGTGGGAATTCGTCCAGGAAATGCTGCGCGATCCGGCACGCAACCGTGACCTGATCGAGCTGTTTCACGCCTGCCTTGCTGCCGGGTTCGAAGGCCGCACCCGGACGATGCCCGACGGATTCAGCCGCAAGCGCGAAGTGATGAGCAATCTGGTCGGCGCACTCGAACACTTGCGCGGTATGTCGCAGCACGAGATCGTCCATCACTGGAAGGGCCAGGTCGCTCCGCGCCGGCCGGGCAATTTCTGGGGGCTTGTCGGACTCGTCGGAGCGATCGCCGCCGGGGTCTGCTTCCTGATCTACCTGGTTTTCTTCCTGGTGCTGATGGGTTCGGGGGCCGATGCCGAAAAGCGGGTGGCAGGACTGTTCCCCGGAGATCCCCTGACGCTCAACCGCTCGGCCGCATCGTTGCCTGTGGCCCCGTCGGCGACCGAGGCGCGTTTGCGGCAGTTCCTCGCCAAGGAAATCGAACAAAAACTGGTGGAAGTGGAAGGCAACCGGGTGCGTACTACCGTGGGCACACTGTTCGAGCCGGCATCGGACCAGTTGGTTGACGGGCGGCGCGCGATCTTTGACCGGATCGGCGAGGCGGCCGAGCTCGAGAAGGGAACGATTACCGTCGAAGGCCATGCGGATTCGGATCGCATCGCCACGATCGCTTTTCCGAGCAACATTGCGCTGTCGGAAGCGCGGGCAAAGACCGTTGCCGAGGTGATCCGGAGCAAATTGTCCGATCCCTCACGAGTGAAGGCGGTTGGTCTCGGCGATACGGTGCCGCTCGCTTCCAATGACAGCGCCGAAGGCAAGGCGCGCAACCGGCGGGTCGAAGTCGTGCTCGACCACGGACTGTAGCAGGCGACGGGGATCATGAAGCGCTTCTTCACCAGCTGGTGGACCATCTCGATCGGCACGATCGTCTTGCTGATCCTGCTGTTCGCGGTGGGCCTGCCGCTGTTCGTCGCCTCGATGCGGCCGATGTGGGTGCGGCTACTGATTGGCGGCCTGCTTGTCGCCCTGTGGATCGTGTGGTTCGTGCTTCGCCGCCGCAGGGCGCGCAAGGCCGAGGCCGCGCTCGCCGCCGAACTTGCAGGCTCGGACCGGGCAGGCGAAGAAGCGGGTGCAGTGCAGGCACGCATGCGCGAAGCGCTCGACAAGTTGCGCGCCGCCAGCGGCAAGAAGCGCAACTATCTTTATTCGCGCCCGTGGTACGTGATCATCGGCCCGCCTGGCGCCGGCAAGACCACTGCGCTGGTCAATTCCGGCCTGCGATTTCCGTACTCCGACCAATCGCTCGGCGGGACCGGCGGAACACGCAACCTCGATTTCCTGTTCGCCGACGAGGCGGTCCTGGTCGACACCGCGGGCCGCTACACCACGCAGGATTCGGATAGCGAAGTCGATCGCAGCGGATGGACCAGCCTGCTCCGACTGCTCCGCCGCCATCGTCCGTTCGAACCGATCAACGGCGTGTTCGTGGCGATGCCGATCGACGAACTCCAGCGCGGCGACGTGCGGGTGATCGACCGGCACGCAGCGATAGTGCGCCATCGTTTGCATGAGATCCGTCAGGAACTCGAAACCGAGCTGCCGGTCTATCTCGTCCTCACCAAGGCCGATCTGCTGGCAGGTTTCGCCGATTACTTTGCCGACTTGGATGTCGACGGCCGCCGCGCGGTTTTCGGCCACACTTTCGACTGGAACGACGGCAAGCTCGATTCGGGCAAAGTAACGTCGGCCTTCGATCGGATGGTGAACGACGTCCAGTCGCGCCACCCCAAGCGGCTGCAGGAAGAAAACGACATCCACCGACGCGGGCTGATCCTCGGCTTTCCGAGCCAGCTTCATGCGGTGCGCGCACCGCTTCACCGCTTCATCGAGGGCGCGTTCCTCAACGAGGACCGGCCCAGCGGCCGGTTGCGCGGTTTCTACCTCACGTCAGGTGTGCAGGATGGCGGGGCGATCGACCGCATCCTCGAAGGCGTGTCGCAAGCTTTCGCTGCCGGCAGCCAGCAGGGCGGACCGCAGGAAGGGCGCGCGTTTTTCCTTAACCGGCTGTTGCAGGACGTGGCCTTCGCCGAAGCCGGGTTGCCGGTCGCCGATGCCAGCGCGGCGCGCAAGCGCAAGTCGCAGTTGACCCTGGCGCTGGCAGGGATCGGCGCGCTCGCGGCGCTGCTGGTGCTTGCGTGGGTTGTCAGCTTCATCGGTAATCGTGGCTTCCAGTCGGATACCAACAAGGCTGCACTCGCGGTCGCGCAGGAAGCTGATGCCAGCCGGGTCGATCTGGTGCGGGTAGGCGAGAGCGATGCGCCGCTCGACCAGCTGGTGCCCCTGCTCAACCAGCTGCGTAATCTGCCTGAAGGCTACGCCGCGCGAGCCGCTGGCGGCCCTTCGCTCACGCGCCGGTTCGGACTGTTCCAGTCGGGCCTCAGCCGGCAGAACGAGGAGGCCTATCGGATCGGCCTGCGACGGATCCTGCTGCCGCGGATCATCTTGCGCCTCGAACAACTGATGCAACAGCGAATGGCCGACCCGGTCGCGCTTTACGAACCGCTCAAGGTCTATCTCATGCTTGGCGGTGCAGGACCCGACGGACGAATCGATGGCAAGACGGTGCGCAACTTCGTCGAACGGGACTGGGCGCAGGACCAGTTCGCCGGATCTGAGATGCGCCCGATCCGCGACGATCTGTCGCGCCATCTCAAGGCGTTGACCGAAGATCCGGATATCTCCGCCGCGTGGCCGAAGCGGCGTGCGCCGCTGGATGCCAACCTGGTGTCCGCCGCTCGCGCCAGTGTGGGCCAGTTGAGCCTCGCCCAGCGCGCGTACGCCATCATGTTGCAAAAGGCATCCAATCCAGCCGGTGATTGGCACATCAACGAGCACATCAGTTCAGGCGACGCCCGTGCGTTCGCCAACCCGGATGTCGTGCTCAATCAGGTGGTGCCCTTCTTCTTCACGCGCGAAGGCTTCACCAAGACGTATGCGGTGCGGCTGGCGACTGTCGAGCGGGACCTCAAGAGCGAGCTGTGGGTGCTGGGGGAGGACGCCGATACCACGAGCCTGCGGCGCGAGATGAGCACGCTCAAATCCGGCATCTCGAGTGCCTATGCAGCGCAATATATCGCGCAGTGGGACCAAGTCGTCGCCTCGCTCAAACCGGCCAATTTCTTCGCCGACAAGCAGGCCTTCAGCGCGTTCTCGAAGTCACCTTCGCCACTCAAGGTGGTGCTTACCGAGGTGCGCGACAACACCTCATTCGCCAGCGGCGGCGCCGGAGCGGCAGCAGGCAAGATGGCCCGCCGGAAGCTGGAGCAGAACCGGTTCGTACGCGCGGCAGGCCAGATCGCCAGCGCCTCGGGCGGGGGCGGTCAGTCTGCCGATGCCCAGATCGCCGGGCACTTCGCCGAACTCAACGCGTGGGTCGGCAAGGGGGACGAGGCGGCACCGATCGACGCGTTCATCGACCAGGTCCGCGAGTTTTTCAAGCAGGTGCTGGTGGCCCAGAGTCCCGGTGCCACCGGGGCCGACAGCAGCGCGGCGCTGGCGCAGGCGATGGCTCCGCTGGAGCTGAATGCATTGCAAGTGCCCGAACTGGTCAGGCCGTTTGCGGAAAGCGTCGCCAAGGGCGGCAGCCAGGCTCAGGTCGGCGCGCTGCAGGGCGAGGCGGCGGTCGCGTACCAGGCGAGCATCCTGCCGGCCTGCCTCGAGGCGGTGGAAGGCAAATACCCGTTCGATGCGGCGTCGCTGGAGGACGCCGGACTGACCCAGGTGCGCGAGACGCTGGGGCCGGGCGGCCGCCTGATGGCGTTCGTGGACCAACGGCTCGGCCAGTATCTTGACCGCGACGGCGACTATTGGCGATGGCGTGACGATGATCCGATAGCGCAAGGATTTAGCCCGGTTTCTCCGGGCAATTTTGAAAAGGCGTCGCGTCTGCAGAGCGCGTTTTCAGAAGGGCTGCCGCTCAAGTTCGAACTTGTTTCGATCGGCAACACGGTCAGCCATGTTGAATTGTCTACCGGCGGGGTCACGTTGCGCTTTGGCGAGAACGATCCCGAGCCCCAGTCGATTGCGTGGCAACTGGGCGGCGGACTTGTGCGCGCATCAGAAATGAAGATCTTCGGCAGTGGCGACGGCGGTGCCGAGCGGGTGATCTGGCGTAACAGCAAGGACGGGCCATGGTCGCTGTTCCGCGTGCTCGACCGCGCCGACAAGCGTAACAAAGGGGAAGGCGAGATCGAGGCGACCTTCAACCCAGGGCCGGCGATGGCCGTTTTTCGCATCTCGTTCCCGCCATCCCAGAACCCTTTTAGCGGGGGCGGCCTGTGGTCGATCAAATGCCCGCAGACGCTGTAGCGCCGCCCCCCATCGAACCGCCCGCGTTCTATGGCAAGTTACCCGGTCACGGCGACTTCGTCGGTCGCGGACTGAGCGGGCGCCAGGAACAGGCGATCGACCGCTGGCTGGCGGGCTGGCTCGCCGGAGCGCAGAGCGACTGGGGCGAGGATTTTGCCGACCACTACCGCGATGCGCAGCCGTGGCTGTTTGCCGGGAAGCGGCTCTCGGCGGTAGCGATTCCCAGCGCCGACCGGGTGGGCCGATTGTTTCCCTTGATCGCCGCCGTGCGCGCCGGGGTCCCGATGCAGACGCTCTACGATACCGTGATCGCCGCGCTGGAAGACGCGTGGGACGGTGATCGGCTCCAGCACGCGCTGGGCGAGATGACCAGCACAACCGGCGACCCGCCAAGCGAGCAAGCGCGCGGAATGGCCGAATGGTTCGTTCCCGATCTCGCGGAGCGGGCGATGCCGCATCCCTTCGCCACGCACGGTGAAGACGTGCGTGTGATCGAGGAGATGCTCGGGTGAGCGACTACGCCATCCGCTCGGCCTGTCAGAGCGATCCCGGCCTCAAGCGCCAGCGGAACGAGGATTCCGCGCTGATCGACAACGCGCAGTGCTTCTGGCTGGTGGCGGACGGGATGGGCGGGCACGAGAACGGCGCACTGGCTTCGCAGACTGCCATCCAGGGATTCCGCGCGCTGCAATGGCCCGGCGATTTCGACGACGCGGTCCGCATCGCCGCCAGGCGGATGCACGAGGTCAACGATCGCCTGGTGCAACTCCGCGCCGAATGCGGCGTCGAGCAGATGGGTACAACCGCCGTCTCGCTGGTGATCCGCGGACATCGCTTCGCGGTCGTCTGGGTGGGCGACAGCCGGGCGTACATCTGGCGGCGCGGCGGGTTGTTTCAGCTGAGCAGCGATCACACCCATGTCCAGGATCTTGTCGACGAGGGAATCCTTTCGCCTGCCGACGCACGCAATCATCCGATGGGCCACGTGCTGACGCGCGCGCTCGGGGTCCAGGACACTGTCCAGGTCGACATCGTCGAAGACACTATCGAGGCCGGCGATCGCTTCCTGCTCTGCAGCGATGGGTTGTCGGGCCCGGTCGATGAGGCCACCATGCGCGAGATCGTCGCCACTCGATCGCCCGACGATGCGGTCGAAGCGCTGATTCAGGCGGCACACGCCAATGGCGCGCCTGACAACGTGACTGCGATCGTGATCGAGGTACTGAGCCTGTTATGAGCGGCGATAAAGACGACGAACGTACTGTTTTCCAGCCACCTTCGGGGGACGGAACCGGTGCGGGCGGCTTCGCGCCGCTGGGAGGCCCCCCGTCGGCTGGGCCCCCGCGGGGGTTTCCTCCGACCACCACCACCACCACCACCACCTTCTTCACCTGCAGCGCCGGCGCCGGCCCGCACCGGTCAGATCGCGGTTGGCGACGTGCTCAACGGAATTTACCGGATCACCCGCTTCATCGCCCGTGGCGGCATGGGAGAAGTGTACGAAGCGGTGAACATCCATCCGCCCGGTGAGCGGGTGGCGGTCAAGGTTATGCTGGCCAGCCTGGCTTCGGACGCGCTGGTGATGGCCATGTTCGCCAAGGAAGCGGATACGCTCACCCGGCTCCATCACGAAGCTATCGTGCCCTATCGTCTCGCCGCGCGCGATCTCGAGGGGCGGCCGTTCATCGTCACCGAGTTCGTCGACGGGCCGAGCCTTGAGGAACGACTGGGGGACGTGCGCCTGACTGACGCACAGTTCGGCGACCTAGCCCGCCGGCTGGCGCGCGGGCTGGGCGCGGCGCACGCGCTTGGAGCGATTCACCGCGACATCGCGCCTGACAATGTCCTGCTTGTCGACGGCAATCCCGAACGGCCCAAGATCATCGATTTCGGCATCGCCCGCGATGCGCGCGAGCAGCAACAGGGCACCATCGTCGGCGACGGCTTCGCGGGCAAACTGCGCTACGTCGCTCCCGAACAGCTCGGCGAATACGGCCGCAACATCGGTCCCTGGACCGATCTGTACAGCCTTGCGCTGACATTGCTCGCGGTTGCGAGCGGACGGCATGCCGACATGGGTGGCTCGATCGCCGATGCCGTCCGCAAGCGCATGTCGGTGCCCGATCTTTCGGCGATCCCGTCCCGTTACCGGCCGGCGTTCGAGCAGGCTCTCCAGCCGGATCCCACGCGGCGCCCTCAGTCGATGGCCGACTTCACCGCGCTGCTATACCACGCGGAAGGCGGTAGCGCCGGCGGCTTCGCACCCTTGGAGGATCGGCCGCCAACGCACACTTCCGCGCCGAAGCCGACGAAGAAGGTGGCGCGGTCCGGTTCGCTGGCGGGCTTGCCGGGCCTCATCGCGGCGCGGCTGCCCCAGAACCTGCCGGGTGGCAAATGGACGGCCTTGGGAGGGTTGGCGGCATTGGTGCTGGTGCTCGGCATCGTCGGCATCGTGCTGGCGACCTCGGGCGGCGATGAACAGCTTCCCGAGCCTGCAATAGCTAAGTCTGACGATGATGCCCGCCCCGGACCCGCGGCAATCGTGCCGGGTTCGGCGCAATTCGCCTCGCTCGCGAGCTCATTGGCTGAAGCGCCGCCTTGCTCGTGGCTGACCTTCGACGGAGCCGACCGCGATACCGCACGTTTCGTGGGCGGGGCCGGCAATCTGGCGGCTGCGCAGAGTGCGATCGCCGACGGTCTGAGGGCCAAGGCCGCCGGCAACCTCGCGCTCGACATGGGCGAAGTCGTCGCGTTCAACCAGACGATGTGCGGTGCAGTCGACGCGCTACGCGAATTCCGCGCGCCCGATGATCTGATAACCTCCCCACAGCGAGCCTATGAGGCCGAACTGCAGACCATTCCCTTGTCGAACGGTGAATCTCTTCCGGAAGGTAAGTGGGCCAAGCCGCTGCTCCGGATCAGCGGATTGAAGCCGGGCGATGACATCCTCGTGATCTCGATTGACGCCGCAAAGGGAATGCTGCCGATGATCAGCGGGCGGCAGGGCATGGAGGATACGGTGGCGCGACTGCTCGGGAGCTCCGATGGCAACGAGTTCGAGCTTCCATATCCGGCATCGCTTGTACATCCGCCCAAAGAAAGCTTCGGAGTTGCTGTCGTGATCGGAAAAGGGCCATTTCCGGTCGACCTTTTTGGCGACGCCACGCGCAGAGATTCGCCCACGGTTCCGCTCGACGTCGGGGTGGGCAGATCGCTTTCGCGCCGCCGCGCGCACGAACGGCTGGCGGACCGATATCTTCTGGTTTTCGGTCGCGGACGACGTGCCCGGCTGACCGGTCAGTTTCCGCGCGCCGCGTCCTCGTAGGCTTGCCGGAATTCCTTCGAGAAGATGTCCATGAACGCCTCGGCAGAGCCTTCGGCCACTCCGCTGAACTGCTTCTCGTAAGCGCGCCACAGTGCCGCCTCGCGTTGCCCGGGCACGATCTTGCGCAGCATCGTGTCTTCTCCCGCGCGCGCCTTGATCGCGGACGGCGAGAAACGCTGCAGGGTCGCCCGCAAGGCTCCCTGCATCGCGCGTAAGGTTGCGATCTGGTGCGCCTGGAGGTCGCGGTAGGAATCCTCGATCGCCAGATCTGCGTCCATGTACCCCTGAAGCGCGGGGTTCATCATCATCTGAAGGGCCTGTTCGACGTTGCGCGCGAACTTGAGCGGGTTGTTGCCTTCAAAGCGCAATTGGGTGGCGCTGGCGCCCATTTCATCCTTTGCGCGGGCGCGGGCCTCGAGCAGGATCATCAGCCCCGCGAGCAATCGTCGCAGCATGCGTCCGGCGCGTCCCGCGGTGGCCCCCGGCGCTTCGGTCAGGCCCGATGAGGGGATGCCGAGCGCAGTGATGAGCTCGCGGAAGGCGACATCGGCCTGATCGGCAGAAGGCGTGGGCTGGGCCGCTGGAAGAGGTGTCGCTGGAGCCCTGCGCTCGGTCGGATAGACCGAGGGAGGCGAGGGCGACTCCGTACGCGACGGATGCGAAGCCTGCGGAACAGGTGGCCAGGTCTGCTCCGCCTCCGGGAACGTCGTCGGCGCGGGCGGCGCGTAGGGCGGCGTTGAGTCCGCCGCCTGCGGTGCGTGTTGGGACGACGGTAGCGGCGCGAACGGGTCTGCGCCGACTTGGGGCCGCTCGCGATCATTGAGTGGCCCGCCGAACGGATCGCTCGAAGCGGGTGGATGCCCAGTGGCACCGAAGGCGTCGCTCCGCGCGGGCGCGGCGACGGCAGGGGACGCTCCGGGAACCGCGAACGGATCGAAGCCCGGCGCGACATCCCATGACGCGGTGGTCCAGTCGACCTTATGGTTATCGGTCAGCGAGTTGAAAATCTGGTCGGCCGAAGGACCCGATGGTCCGCTTCCCGCGCGATCGGCCCAGGCAGACACGTTGTCGCGCTGCTCGGGCTGCATATCCCAGCCGCCAGCCCCACCTTGGGCAAACGGGTCGGCTGCCGGTGCGGGCGCGGTATGGCCACCCCCCGGGAAGTCATCCCAGTCACTCCATGACGGGCCGTTTGCGGCCTGCGCACTGGCCGCTGATCTCTTCCTCGAACCGGGCTCGTGCATCGCCGCTCAGCCGGGCCTCGATTTCGAACGGGCCGATCCGGAAGCGATCGCCGTGGCGGATGCGCCGTGGCTCGGCCATCCGGTCGTTCTCGTTGGCAAGGAAAGTGCCGTTCGTGCTGGTGTCGAGCATCGTATAGCTGCCGTCGCGGTACTGGACTTCGCAGTGCCGTCCCGACAGCAGGCGCGCGTCGTCGGGCAGCGACCATTCGCACGTCTGCGCGCGGCCGATGACTGCGCCGCGATTGTGCAACACGAGCTCGGTCGGCGAACCGTTCTCGAGCCGGTCGCGGTTGGTGATCGCGAGGGTCAGGGTCATGAGCGAGGAAGCGCCTCGCGTCCGCGAACCGCTACTTGGTGTGCCAGGTCGAGCGCGCGGGCGAGCACGCCTTCGTCCGTCGGCATCCGCTCGATCGCCGCAGCCTGGAGTGCCGCCGCGGCCAGGTGCGCCGACACCATCGGGTCGGCGGGCACCGGATCGAGATCATCAGGCGCGATCGAACCTCCAGAAAAGAAAATCGCCAGTGCCAGGAGGCTTTCCGGCCACTCGGCCTGTCCGCCCTCCGCCAGCGCGTGGACAGCCCGGCGATTGACGTCGTCCGGTTCGTCAATCCAGCGACGCGCAGCGTCCAGAAGCAGGCGGCGGGCACTAAAATCGGGATCGGACTTATCGGGCGCGGGCAGAGCTGCCGCAACCCATGCAATTGCTTCCAGACGCGGCAGGAACGAGGCCGCCGCCACCGCCGCGAGATCGGATCGGTCGCTCGCCCGCAGTTGCTCGAAGAATGCCTGCGGCGCCATGCCTTCATCGGGCCACGCCGCCCGGTCGAGGCCGGCCTGCTCGGCCACCTGGCGGGCGTCGGTCCACAAAACGATCGTCCAGTCGGTCATGGCGCGCATGCCTGCAACGGGTAGTGGGTCGCGGTCAATTGATCTTGATGAGTCCCGCCTTTTCGGTGAGTATTCCACCCGCCGCAACATCCGTCATCGCCTTGCCGTCGATCTTGATCATCGTCGAGCTGAGGGTCGCCTGCGTCGGAGTGAGCTTGAGGCTCGTCTGGCCGACCTTGAGTTCGATCGACTGCATCGCTTCGATCTCGATCTTTCCCTTGCTGACCTTGATCGACATGTTTCCGCTGCCGATGGTCAGCTGATCGTTGCCCTTGTCGATCGAGGTGGTGCGGTTGCCTTGGCTGATGGTGTTTTTTTCGTTTTTCTTCAGCGTGTAGGTGCGATTGCCGTCGATCGTGACCTTCTCGTCGTTCTTGACGTAACGCTGGCGGTCGTGGCCGACCTTGTGATCCTCGTCGTGTCCGACGTGGCGAGAGGAATCGAAGCGCACGCGGATGTTCATGTTCCGCTCTGCGTGGAGGAAGACTTCCTCCTTTCCGCCCATGTCCTCGAAGCGGAGCTCGTTCGCCTTGGGCGCCCCGGTGTCGAGCTTCTCGGTCTCGGGATAGTCGCCCTGCTTGCCGTAGGTGAGGGTGCGCCACAGCGCGATCGTCTTGTTGGCGGGCAGCGGATAGATGGGCATGTGCTGGGCATTGAACACCCGGCCGGTGACCACCGGACGGTCGGGGTCGCCGTGAAGGAAGTCGACCAGCACTTCGTGGCCCACCCGTGGCAACACATTGTTGCCCAGCCCGCCGGTTTGCGAGACACGGATCCAGCAAGTCGATTTCTCGTCCGGCGTTCCGGCGCGATCCCAATGGAAGCGGACTTTGATCCGACCATACTCGTCGGTGTAGATCGTCTCGCCTTTGGGCCCGGTCACGATTGCCGACTCGAGGCCGACGACCCGGGGTTTTTGCGTGACCATCGGCGCCCGGAACTGAGTTCCTGCGGGAATCGCGACGAAGTGAATCTGGTCCTCGTCGCGCGCGCCGGTGCCTGAACGATAGCTTTGCGATTGCAGCGAATGGACCGTCGAGATGATCAGGTATTCGGCGTTGAACCGATCGTTCGGGTGGTTCGATACCGATATGGTCGTGCCCACCGAGAGCCCCTTGGCGGTAGCCTGGGCGGCATAGGTCCGGCGCTGCGCGCGCAGTTGCTCGAGCCGCGCCTTGCTCAGGCGCCGGCCCCGTCCAGCATCGACGAATGCCCCCGGATAAGCGTAGAGTTCTTCGCCATCGCGGGGGTGCTGCTGCTCGTCGGTCGCTTCTCCTTCGACAGCCTTGGCCGGCTTCTTGAAATCGAAATCGCGCAACGAAACACGTTCGTGCGCAGTGCTCGCCACCCGCTCGGTCCATCGTTTGAGGTAGTGCTTTTCGCCCCACTCACCCGAAACGCGATAGGATTGGCTGACTTCGGCGGTTGGATTGAAAGCAAGCCCGCCGGTTGACGATTCGACGTGGTTACTCGCCCGGTCGCAGATAACCAGGGTGTGCTTATCCTCTTTGTGCTCGAAGAAATAATACAGGCCTTCCTGTTCCATGATCCGCGAGATGAAATTGAAATCGCTCTCGCCGTACTGGACGCAGTATTCGAAAGGCTCGTACGTTTCCGACGTGCGGAATTCGTAGTTGGTAACACCGGAACTGGCGAAGACCTGCTTCAGGATGTCGAGCGCTGTCTGCTCCTGATAGATCGCAAACCCGATCCTGCTGTCGAGGAAATACAGGAACGAGCGAAGCGTCAGGTTGTAGTAGAACCCGTCGGATGTCTCGCGCAAATAGACCGCTTCCACCAGCACACCGTTGAAGTAGCGCACCTCGCTGTCGTCTTCGAACACCGTGATGCCGACCGGTTCACCGATATGCGGGGCCAGGTCCAGTTCGCCCAGCGGTGCGGTGATCTGCAGGTCGATCTCGAATGGCTGGGACAACCCTTCGCGCGCGGTTAGCGCGACGAATTCGACTTGTTCGCCTCCCAGATCGATAGCCAGTCGCGTCTCGCGATAATTTTCACTCATCAGTGTCAGCTCCCGTCGTCGCGCCCCGACGTTACTGCCTGCCGTGTTATCTTTTGGCTATCAGGCTGCCCTGAACTGGCACGCACGCCAGCTGGGTAGCTTGTAATGTGCTAAACAGAATGTTACCGCAACACCAGATAAGAGGGATCGAGTCTCCTCACTTCAGGTCGCAAATTGGGCAGTGTAAGCGGATTGGCCGCTTGATCACGTGCGCCGTTTTGTGGAGTTTTTGAAATGAAAGCCTGGCTCGTTGCTCTTCCCATCGCCATCGCCTTGCCGGCAGCGGCCGGTGCGCAGGCGGCCGAATCGGAAGATTCCCGCGCTGCCGAGCTCGCCTGCCAACTGGCCGGGCTCTGCGGTGACGCCGCCCAGGCCGAAGCTGACCGCGACAAGGAAGTGATCGCAGGCGTGGAAACGCGCGGACTTCCGTCGATGGGCGCCCTGATGGCTGCGGGCAAGGGCGCGTCCAGCTCGCGTCCGGCGGCCGCAACCCGGATCGCCACGGCGCGTGTCGACGCACCCGAACGGGCGCAGGTCACTCGCACCGCACGGCGCGTGATCCCGGCGACCGCCGGTCGTCGCGCTCCGGTCGTACGCCCGGCAGGCTCGCTCGCCGCGGACGTGCCCGATTCGCTGGCGCGCAGGGCGCCGCTGTTCATCACCTTCGGCCTCAATTCGGCCAAGCTGACCGCCGAATCCGCCAGCGAAGTCCGCAGCTTCGCGAAGGCGCTGAAAACAGTCGCCGATGCTGGCCAGGACAAGCGCTACCGGATCGAAGGGCATACCGACGCCACGGGTAACGAAGCGGTCAACAAGACCCTTTCGGAACAGCGCGCCGCAGCCGTCCGCGAGGCGCTCCTGGCCGCGGGCGTCGACGGTAGCCGCATCGAAGTCGCGGGCTTCGGCAGCGACCAGCCGATCGAAGGCTACGACAAGGGCAACCCGATCAACCGGCGCGTCGAGGCGGTCGAGATTCAGTAGAGGTCTCGATTACCGGGGGGCGCAGTGAAACCGCTGGATGAATTGCTGGCTCCGGTCGGGGATGCTTCCCCGACTGGACCTGACATGGACGAGAGCGCCGAGTTCGATCGGCTGCGGACTGCGTTCGAGGTCAATTTCCCGCTCGATGCGAAAGTGATCGAACCCGAGGACGGCGCCCCCGCGCCTGCTCCGGTCGATTGGGAGCAGTTGCGTGACGAGATCGAAACTCTCTCCGAACAGTCCAAGGATCTGTTCCTTGCGGTGTCCTACGCCCGCTGCGGGTTGGTTCTCGGAGACCTCGAAACGGTCGAACGCGGACTGATGTTCGCCGCGGGCCTGCTTGAGACTTATTGGGAAGGGGTCAATCCCCCGGTCGATGGGCCGATGGGCTACCAGGGGCGCGCGGGCATCCTCGAAAACATCGTTCAACGCGGCGCCTTCGGAATTCCGTTCCTGCAGATGGCGGTCGTTCGCGAAGGACGTACCGCGCTGACCGCCGAGCAATTAGCCGACACGGCGCGCGACGGAGCCGCGTCGGATCACTTCGCGAATGTCAGGCGGGTGCTTGATGGATGGGGTGACGAGCAGAAGCAGGCGATCGATGCGCGGCTGACAGCTATCCTTGACGCGGTTGTCCGCATTGAAGGGGTCATGAAGGAGCACGGTGCCGCTCCCGACTTCAGCACCACCCGCGATATCGTCGACATGGTTCGCAAGGCCTTCGCGGAACTGGCCGGCATAGCGCAGCCCGATGCCTCTGATGAACCCGCTAACGACGCTCCCGGTGATACGGGTGGAGTGAGCCCTGGCGAGCCGGCCGGCGCGGCATTTTCCGGCCATGTCCGGTCGCGCGAAGACGTGTTGCGGGCGCTGACCGAGATCGAACAATACTATGCGCGGGCCGAGCCGGGACATCCGGTAAAGGTTGCCGCCGCACGCCTGCGCGGATGGGTGACCAAGGACTTTATGGCGATCCTGGAAGATATCGTTCCGGGAAGCGTCGACGATGCTAAAAACGTTTTGCTCGAACGGCATAACGTGGAATGAAGTGACTGTGGGGGCGGCCCGAAATGGCCGTGGATGGTGCGATCTACGCACTTGAATTTGAGGGGAAACGACCGTGTCCGATTCAGGTCAGAAGTTCATCAGCCGCAATCGCGCCCCGCGCGTGCACATTCGAATACGACGTCGAGACGTACGGCGCCCGCAAGAAGGTCGAGCTGCCGTTCGTGATGGGGGTGATGTCCGATCTGTCCGGCAAGAGCCAGGTCGAGAAGAAGGACCTCAAGGATCGCGATTTCCTCGAATTCGACATGGACAATTTCGACAAGCGGATGGCCGCGATCGCGCCGCGCGCGGCGTTCAACGTCGACAATGAAATCGAGGGCGAGGGCAAGCTGGCGGTCGACCTGACCTTCAAGAAGATGGAGGACTTCGATCCCGGCGAGATCGCCAAGGCGGTGCCCGCGCTCGCCAAGCTGCTCGAAGCGCGTGAGCAGCTCAACGACCTGCTGGTGCTACATGGACGGCAAGGAGAGCGCGCCGGAATTGCTCGACAAGGTGCTGAAGGACCCGGACCTGATGAAGGCGCTGAGCGCCGCCAAGGGCGATGGGCCGGCCGCGCCCGCCGGGGACGAGGGCGCCGCGGAATAATTTCCGCAAACATGTTTTTCTGACCGTCCCGCGGGCCGGTCATCGAGGAGGGAATGATGGCAAGCGATCCGCTTCAGCAGTCCGGCGCAGGGGCCCAGGAATCGATCGAGATCGACGATTTCGCCTCGCTGCTGCAAAGGAATTCAAGCCCAAGAACGACGAGGGGCGCGAGAAGATCGAGGCGGCCGTCGCCACCTTGGCGCAGCAGGCATTGCAGGACGCCAACCGCATCGGCGACGATGTCTTCTCCACCGTCGACGCGATGGTCGCCGCGATCGATCGCAAGCTGTCCGAGCAGGTCAACGCGATCCTCCACCACGACGAGTTCCAGAAGCTCGAATCGGCCTGGCGCGGGCTCAACTACCTGGTCATGCACAACCGCGACGGGGCAAGATCTCAAGATCCGCGTGATGAACATCAGCCGAGGACGAACTGTCGACAGATGTTCCGGCAGTACCGCGACGCGGCCTGGGATCAGAGCCCGCTGTTCAAGAAGATCTACGAATCCGAATTCGGCCAGCTCGGCGGCCAGCCCTACGGCGCGTTCGTGTGCGACTATGCAGTTCGATCATTCGGCGGCCGACCTGGAGGTGATGAAGGGCCTCGCGCAAGATCGGCGCTGCCGCGCACGCGCCGTTCATCGTCGGCGGCCGGTCCGAACCTGCTCGGCATGGAGAGCTGGACCGAGATTGTCCAATCCGCGCGATCTGGCCAAGCTGTTCGACGCGACCGAGTACGCGGCCTGGCGCTCGTTCCGGGCGTCGGACGACAGCCGCTATCTGGCGCTGACCATGCCGCGCTTCCTGGGCCGCCCGACCTACGGCGCCGAAGACCGATCCGGTCGAGGAGTTCGACTTCGAGGAAGACGACCGGTGGAGATCACGACAATCACCTGTGGATCAATGCGGCCTACGCGATGGGCGTGCGGATCACCGAGGCGTTCCGCGACCTACGGCTGGTGCACCCGCATCCGCGGCGTCGAGAGCGGCGGCACGGTCGAAGGACCTGCCGACGCGACGTTCCCGACCGACGATGGCGGGGTCGACATGAAATGCCCGACCGAGATCGCCATCTCGGACCGGCGCGAGGCCGAGCTGTCCGAGCTCGGGCTGCTGGCGCTGATCCACCGCAAGAACACCGACCAGGCGACCTTCATCGGCGCGCAGACGGTGCACAAGCGCGGCAAAATACGACGATCCGGATGCGACCGCCAACGCGCAACCTGTCGGCGCGCCTGCCGTATATCTTCGCCAGCTGCCGCTTCGCGCATTATCTCAAGTGCATGGTGCGCGACTGGGTCGGTGGCACGCGCGAAGGGCCGCAGCTCGAGGCGCGAGCTGAGCGACTGGATCCACCAGTATGTCGACTGCGGATCCCGAATCCGCATCGGAAGAAACCAAGGCCCGTCTGCCGCTCAAGCGGGCCGAAGTCGAAAGTGGAACCGGACCCGGAGAATCCGGGCTACTACAAAGGCCGGTTCCTGTTCGTTCCCCACTACCAGCTGGAGGGTATGGACGTGAGTGTGAGCATGGTGTCGCGACTGCCGAAGCAGGCATAATCTGCTCGGCTCTATGAGCAACCATCCAGCTATCGGAGACGAACATGGCGGTTTCAGTATTTCTTAAAGTCGACGGCATTGAAGGCGAATCGACCGACGAGGGCCACACCAACGAGATCAAGCTGAGCTCGTGCAGCTTCTCGGCGCACAACTCGTCGGCGTACAACAACGCGTCGAAGACGGTGTCCAAGGGGCAGGCAGTGATGGCCGACATCGCGTTCACCAAGGAAGCCGACAAGACCTCGGTCGCCCTGTTCAAGGCGTGCGCGTCGGGCAAAGTGCTGCCGAAGGCGAAGATCTCGTTCCAGACCAACGTCGGCGACGACAAGAAGATCGACTTCCTCACGTACGAACTCGAGAACGTGGTGGTGAACAACTACAACTTCTCGGCCGCCTCGGATGCAGATGAAAGCGGCAGCCTGACGTACGCCAAGATTCGCCAGATCTATGACCAGCGCGACGAAAAGGGCACTTCGAAGGGCAAGGTCGAAGGTTACTTCGACGTCCTGCTCAACAAGGCCGGCTGATTCCGGCCCGCCTGGGCGGGGAGAAGTTCGGCGTGTCCAGTGTCGATGACTTGCTGGCGGGTGGCGACATCCGCGGGGCTCGGAGCGCGTTGATCGAAGAGGTCAAGGCTAACCCGGGTGACCCGCGGGTGCGCATGTTCCTGTTCCAGTTGTGCGTGCTCACCGGTGAGTGGGATCGGGCAAAGAGCCAGGTTGAAACCCTGGCCAAGCTCGATCCTGCCGCCAAGATGCTGGCGGTCGCGTATTCGCAATGCATCGACGCCGAAGCACGTCGCGCGGCGGTGATGTCGGGGGTCGAGAGGGCGGCCCTGCTCTCACCGGTCGAATGGGGCGATGCGCTGGCCGAGGGCATTCAACTGCGACAAACGAACAGGGCCGGAGCCGACGACGCGCTGGCCGAAGCGTTCGATCGCGCGCCGGCCAGCGCGGGCACGCTCGAGGACGGCACAACCTTCGATTGGATTGCCGACGCGGATCCACGTTTTGGTCCGACAATCGAGGCGATTATCGCGGGTCGCTATGGCCTGATGCCGTTTGCGTCGCTGGAGGCACTGACAATCCATCCGCCTCAGGACTTGCGCGACACAGTGTGGATCCCGGCGGAATTCTCGCTTCGCCAGGGTGCGCGCGTCGCTGGGTTCGTCCCGGTACGCTATCCCGGTTCCGAAGCATCCGACGACCCGGCAATCGTGCTTGGCCAGGCGACCGACTGGGTAGAGACGAACGGCGGGGACGCCGGTCTTGGACAGCGGGTGATGGCCTTGTCCGACGGCAGCGAACGACCCTTGCTGTCGATCCGCCGCATTGAATTTGCCGACGCCTAAGGATGGCGGTCAAGGTCCGCCTGACGCCGACGTTGTTCGACAAGCTGGTCAGCGGCAACAGCCTCGCGGGCATCGATGCGGACGGCGAAGCGCCAAGCGTGTCGCGGGAAGATTTCCGCAACTTCGCACCCGCCAACGTCGAGCGCTTCACCGAGGCTTCGTTGCGGGCGACTGTGCGGCGCGACTTGGGCTGGCTGCTCAACACGCTTGCGCTCGAATCGGCGCAGGACCTGTCGAAGCACCCGTGGGTCCAGAAGTCGGTGCTCAACTTTGGCGTGCGCGACTTTGCCGGGCATTCGCAGGGGGATCGCAACGATCGCGAGCAGGCGCGCGATATCCGCGCTGCGATCCGCCGCTTCGAACCCCGCCTCGACCCGCGCACCTTGCGGGTTGAGCCGGTGCGCAATGCCGATACGGCCGGCAAAGTGTGCTTCGTGATCGAAGCCGAACTGCTCGGAGGCCCCAAGTCGCTTCCAGTGCGCTTTCGAACAGACATCGACGTCGAAACGTCAGCTGTTGAGGTGACCGAGTAATGGACCCCCGGCTGCTCGATTTTTACGAGGCGGAGCTCGAATACCTCCACGCGCAGTCGAAAGTGTTTGCCGAAAGCCACGAGACCGCCGCCCGGCGGCTGGGGCTCAACAGCTCGGAGCCCGATCCATACGTCGAGCGCCTCCTCGAAGGCGTCGCGTTCCTGTCGAGCCGCGTCCACCTCAAGATCAACGACCAGTTTCCGGAGTTCACCCAGCACCTGCTTCAGGCGGTCCAGCCGCATTATCTGGCGCCGACACCGTCGATCTGCATCGCCGCGTTCGAGCCAGCGCAGGGTGACCAGGGACTGGTAAAGGGCCACGTTGTTCCGCGGCGCACCCAGCTGACCGCCGATCCGCCGGGATCGAGCCGAACCGCGGTGACTTTCGAGACCGGTCACGAAGTGACCCTGTGGCCATTGGCGATCACCGCGGCCGAGTACGTAGGCAGCCGCGCCGCCACCGCGGCCCACGCCGCGCGTGCGGGCATCCGTGCGCAGGCGGCATTGACGCTGCGGATCGAACCGTCGCCGGGCGTCGATCTTCGCACCATTGAGGCCGACCACCTCGACATTTACCTCGACGGCAGCGAGGCGGTTCCCAACGAACTCTATCGCCAGCTGGTGTCCGAGGCCGTCGCGGTTGTCGCGCGACCGCTCGATTCGCAGGAACAGGCACACGTCCTGCTCGATACCCCCATCCAGCATGGTTTCGACGAGGAAGAGAGCCTGCTCCCCAACGACGGGCGCACGCTCGGCGCCTACCGCATCCTGACCGAATACTTCGCCTGTCCCGAGCGCTTTCGTTTCATAAGGCTGCGCTCGTTGCGCAAGGCTCTGCAACTGTCGAACGGAGCGATCGAGGTCACCATCCTGCTGTCGCGTTCGTCCGACGTGCTGATACAGGCGGTCAGCGAACGAAACTTCAAGCTGTTCGCAACGCCGACGATCAACTTGTTCGAAAAGCAGCTCGATCGCGTTCCGTTCAGCCAGGCGGAGCATGAGTTCAAGGTCGTGCCCGACCGCGACGGGGCCGCTCGATTTCGAGGTGTTCCGGCTGCTTGAAGTCAAGGCCTACGACCGCGACAACCGCGATCCGCGCACTGTCGCACCGCTGTTCGCGTTCGGCGCGTTGCTTTACGATTAGCGGGCGGCGCTGTTCTATACCACTGCGATCCGCATGCGGCGCCTGTCCCGTCGCGAACGCAGGCTGCGGCGGCGCGAGGATTATACTGGCACCGAGACTTATCTCAGCGTCACCAGCCCGGGAGATCCCGACCGGCTGGATACGATCCACGACCTGTCTGTTCGCGCGCTGGTAACCAACCGCGAACTGCCCGAACTGCTCGAATTCGCCAGCGACAGCCACCTGCATGCCGGCGGCATTCCTGCCCGCACGATCCGCGTGGTGCGATCGCCGACGCGGCCACTGCCGCCAATGGGCATCGGCGACGCGGCCTGGCGGGTCATCGGTCACCTCACTCCCAATTACGCCGCGCTGTTGCCCGAGGAGGGCGACGATGCCGAGTTGCTGCGTAATCACCTGGCGCTTTACGGCAGGCCCGAAGATCCGGTGATGCGGTCGCAGATCGATGGCATCCTCACCGCGAAGGGGACGCCGATCACGCGGCGCGTTCCCGGGCTCGGCCGGATGGCGATGGCCAGGGGTCTGAAGGTCGAAATAGAGCTCGACGACAGCTCGTTCGACCAATCGCGGATATTCATGTTCACCGCGGTGATCGAACGCTTCCTGAGCGAGTTCGCGATCGTCAACTCGTTCACCGAAGCGCACTTCCGCACCAAACTACAGGGAGAGATCGCGGCATGGACGCCCCGGATCGGCAGACGTCAGGCTATCTGACTTTCCTGCGCCGGGCCGCCGAGGCGCCGCGCAGCTTCAGTCTGTTCGCGCTTGTCCGCGGGGCCGCCGCACGCGCGCTCGACAAGCCGCCGGTCGGTGCAAGCCGGCTTCCCTCGCAAGACCTGATCGGCCTGCGGCAGATACCGCACGTGCGCTTTCCTGCGCCAACGCTCGAGTCGGTCAACTTCGAAGCGGGCAAGGGAATTGTGGAGGGGTACTGGCTGGGACTGACGGGTCCGATGTCGCCGCTGCCGCTGCACCTCACCGAATTCGCGATGATCGAGCGGCGCGACGCCAAGGCTCAGCCGTTCGGCGATTTCCTGCACTTGCTGGCCGAGCGGTTCCTGCAACTGTTCTATCGCGCGTGGGCAACCTCGCAGCCAGCGGTCGAGGCCGACCGGCCCGAGACCGACAACTTTGCCAATTACGTCGGCCGGTTGTCGGGTGCGAACGAAGGCGCGGGGCCGGACGCGGCGTTCCCGGCCAATGCGCGGCTGCATTATGCCGCCCTGTTCGCCTCGCGCCGCAGCGCCGGCGCGATCGAGGGCGGGCTTTCCCATTTGCTTGGCATGGCGGTCGAGATCTCGCGAGTACCAGCCGCGCTGGCGCGATATCGAAGCCGGGGATCGAACGCGGTTGGGAGTGCGCCATCACCGCTTGGGCGATGCGATCATCGGCGAGCGGGTACTGCTCGCCTCGGACAGTTTCGAAGTGCGCATCACTGCGCGCGATATCGGCGAATTTCGCCATCTGCTGCCGTCCGGGCGCCTGTTCCCGGTAGCCGCCGAAGCGCTCGACGCGCTCACGCCTTCGCATCTCGAATGGGATATAACGCTGTGCCTCGCACAGCGCGAAGCGCTGCCCGCGCGCCTCGACGGGACTGCGCAGCTCGGCTGGTCAGCATGGATCGGCACGGCGGCCAATGAGAACATCCGCAGCGACGTGCACTTGAGACGCTCGGCATTGCGGCGGAAATCCAGGGGGACAGACTAGATGACCGAAATCAGCCGTTCGGCGCTCGTTCGGGCGCCTCAACCCGACCGCGCTCAAGGCGATCGAGACCGCTACCGGCTTCTGCAAGATGCGCGGCAATCCGTATGTCGAGCTGGTCCACTGGCTGCACATCCTGCTGCAGGATGCGCAGAACGATCTCGCCGCGATCCGCACCGCGTTCGGCGTCGACGATACCCAGCTGGCGCGCGACGTCGTCGCCGCGCTCGACGCGCTGCCGCGCGGGGCGACGCGCGATCTCGCGACTTCTCGCCCCAGATCGAGGAGGCGATCGAAAAGGGCTGGCTCTACGCCTCGCTGCAGTTCGGCGCCGCGCAAGGTGCGCACCGGCCATCTGCTCTACGGCATGCTCAAGACTGCCACGCTGAGGAACGCGCTGTTCGCGCATCAGCGGCGAGTTCCGCAAGATCGATGCCGAGCAAGCTGGCGAGCGAGTTCGAGGCGATCTGACCGCGCATTCGACCGAACAGACGCAGGTCGACGCCGGCCGCCGGCAGCGACGGCGGTGCGAGGACCGGCGACGCCGGCGCGGACGGTCGGGCGAGGGCGAGCGCGCTGGCCAAGTTCTCGGTCGACCTGACCGCAGCAAGCGCGCGACGGGCAAGATCGACACGATCGTCGGCCGCGACGCCGAGATCCGCCAGGTCGTCGACATCCTGCTGCGCCGCCGCCAGAACAACCCGATCCTGGTCGGCGAGGCGGGCGTCGGCAAGACCGCGGTGGTCGAAGGCTTCGCGCAAGCGCATCGCCGACGGCGACGTGCCGCCGGCGCTGCAAGGCGTGACGCTGCGCGCGCTCGACATCGGGCTGATGCAGGCCGGCGCGAGCGTGAAGGGCGAGTTCGAGAAGCGGCTGCGCGCGGTGATCGACGAGGTCGAAGGCTCGGCCCAACGCCGATCATCCTGTTCATCGACGAGGCGCACACGCTGATCGGCGCGGGCGGGCAGGCGGGCACCGGCGATGCCGCCAACCTGCTCAAGCCGGCGCTGGCGCGCGGGCGGCTGCGCACGATCGCGCGCGACGACCTATGCCGAATACCGCCAGTATTTCGAGAAGGACCCGGCGCTCACCCGCCGCTTCCAGACGGTCGATGTCGGCGAGCCCGAGACGCGACAAGGCGATCGCGATGATCCGCTCGGTCGCGCCGATGATGGAGAAGCACCACAATGTCGTCGTGCTCGACGAGGCGGTGGAGGCGGCGGTGAAGCTGTCGCAGCGCTACGTCCCCGCGCGCCAGCTGCCCGACAAGGCGGTGAGCCTGCTCGACACCGCCTGCGCGCGCGTCGCGGTGTCGCAGCACGCCACCCCGGCGCAGGTCGAGGATCGCAAGCGCCGCGTCGAACTGCTCGAGGTCGAGCGCGAGATCGTCGAGCGCGAGCGCGGCGGACCAGTATCGCACCGACGACCGGCATCGAGAAGATCGACGAGGAGATCGACCGAGGCGCGCGCCGAGCTCGACGCAGCGTCAACGCCAAATGGGACGGCGAGAAGGCGGCGCTGGAAAAGGCTGGTCGCGGCGCGCGACGCGCTTGACCGAGGCGCGCAGGCGCCGAGGACGGCGCGGCCGCCGACGAGGACGACGCTGAAGGGCGAACTCGACGCGGCGCATCGCTGCGATGCGCGACGGCGCAGGGCGACGAGCCGATGGTGTTCGGCGTGGTCGATCAGCGACGCGGTCGCGGCGGTGGTCGGCGACTGGACCGGCATCCCGATCGGCCGGATGGTCAAGGACGAGATCGCAGTCCGTGCTCGACCATCGCCGACCAGCTGAAGAAGCGCGTCGTCGGCCAGGATCACGCGATGGACGCGATCGCCAAGCGCATCCAGACCAGCCGCGCCAAGCTCGACAACCCCAACAAGCCGGTCGGCGTGTTCATGCTGTGCGGCCCGTCGGGCGTCGGCAAGACCGAGACCGCGCATGGCGCTGTCGCGAGCTGCTCTATTCGCGGCGACGAATCGATGATCGTCATCAACATGAGCGAGTTCCAGGAGGCGCATACCGTCTCGACGCTGAAGGGCGCGCCGGCGGGCTATGTCGGCTACGGCCAGGGCGGCGTGCTGACCGAGGCGGTGCGGCGGCGGCCCTATTCGGTGGTGCTGCTCGACGAGGTCGAAAAGGCGCACCCCGACGTCCACGAGATGTTCTTCCAGGTGTTCGACAAGGGCTTCATGAACGACTGCCGAGGGCCGCTTCATCGACTTCAAGAACACGCTGATCCTGCTGACCTCGAACGTCGGCACCGACCTGATCATCGACATGAGCGAGGACGAGGAGATGAAGCCCGAGCCCGAGGCGCTGGCGACCGCGCTGCGGCCCGAACTGCTCAAGGTGTTCCCGCCGGCGCTGCTCGGGCGCCTGATCGTGCTGCCCTATTACCCGCTGTCGCCGGACGATGCTGGGCGGGATCGTCAAGCTGCAGCTCGACCGCATCGTGAAGCGCATCGCGGAGAACCACAAGATCGCGCTTCACCTACGGCCAGGACGGTGGTCGACCTGATCGTCAGCGCGCTGCAACGAGGTGGCGATCGGCGGGCGCATGATCGACGCGATCCTGACCAACACGATGCTGCCCGAAATGTCGATCGCAGCTGCTCGAAAAGCAGATGGACGGGGACCAGGTCGGGAAAATCGAGGTGAAAGCAGGCGATGGGCGATTTGAGTACAACTTCGGGTGAAAGGCGGAATGCGATGAGCCAGATGATCGTGGGCGACGGCTACAAGGTTCTCGATACGCCGCGCAATCGTCTCAACGGCCTGATCGCCGGAAAGGAAGCGAGGATCGCGCACGTCAACAACACGCATGTGTCTGTGACCATCATCCAGGATGCGAGCTACAAAAAGCTGCTCATCCCACTCGATGCATTCGGCGCAAACTTCGGGGAGGATCGGCAAACGATGATAAACAAAGGCTACAAGTCTCTGATGCCACACAAGGAATTGTATAAATAGCGTTCAACAAGAACGAAGAGCGAGGTGCGAGATCATGGATCTTCTGAAATACGATGACAAGTTGAAGCGCCGCCAGATCGCTTACAACGAAGGCCTCCACCTGCTGCAAATGACCCGGTCTGAACTTATCAAGGACATCAGCGGGGCCGACGGCTGGGGACTTGTGGCGGTGCTTAGCAACGCCACTCTGGTGCCTCTCAATATCATCGTGAACACATTTCTTCCGTTCACACCCACATCGAAGCTGCAGAAAGTGATAAAGTTCGTCTATGACAAGAAAGCGGGTTCGGGCACCCGAGGACAGACGTCAGATGCGAAAGAAGCAATCAAGATCGCCGGCAGTGTCGGTAAAGAGGCCGTCGACTATCTGGCCAAGGGGGGTCTTGGCGAATATATTCCGGGCGTGCGCATCTTGGTTGGTCTGGCGCAAGATTTCCATCGCGCTGATTGACGTTGCGAACGAGACGGGCAAGGGGCAGCGTGAGATGCGCGCCCAACTCCACGCGATCGACCGCAAGATCGCCGAGTTCCTTAAAATTGCGCAGACGCTGGGAATCGAGCGGGCGCTGGTCCACGACAAGATGTCCCAGTTGGTACGCACCGCCTGACTGCCCGCATTCGCGCTCGACCGGCTACTGAGTTAGGATACTGAGTGCCACGCCCTTGCTGTGGGGGAGGCTGTTGCCCTTGCGAACAGCGACAAAGGCTCCCGCGAGTGGCGCGGGCCCCCGCTGATCGGTTGAAGCAGTATTCCTGATGGCCCCAGGCGGCCGCAGCCGGTAGAGGGCCCCTCCATGTTGCAGCGCCGCACTCTTCCCCGAGCGGGCATCGTCATCGCCCTTGCGGCCGGCGCTGGATTGGTGATCGCCGGAACCGGCGTGGCGCTGGTGATGGCGACACTGGTCGTGTGGATCGCGACCCTCTGGCTGGTGCAGACAGCGCCCCCCGATGTGACGGTGGAAGTACGTGAGGGGGTGCAACTCACGCCCGACGGCATGCGCGACCTGATCGAACATTCCGGGCTCGCTACGGTGATCCTCGACGGCAATCGCATCATCGTGGCGAATGCGGCTGCGCGCGAAGCCATCGGGGCACACATAATCGGTCAGGATGCGCGGGTGGCGTTCCGGCATCCTGCGGCGGTCGATCTGTTGAACCGGCCCGCGGGTGGCAGCGCAACCATCCAGGGTCTCACCGGATCGCGCAGCAATTGGCAGATGACGCGCCAGCCATTTGGCGACCGGTTCTCGATGGTCGAGCTGATCAACCGAACCGCCGAGATTGACGTCAGCCGCGCGCATACCGATTTCGTCGCCAATGCCAGCCACGAGTTGCGAACCCCGTTGGCATCGATCATCGGCTATGTCGAAACCCTGCTCGACGAGCGCGACACGATCGAGCCCGAACGCGCAGCGCAATTCCAGACCACGGTGCTGGGAGAAGCCAGGCGCATGCAGGAACTGGTCGCCGACCTCTTGTCGCTGTCCCGCGTCGAAGCGGAGAAGCATGACCAGCCCCGCGAGGAGATCGATGTCGTCGCGCTCGCGCATCGGGCTGCACGGCACAGCGCAGGGCATGATCGGTTGGATCGGCTGCGGTTCCCCGGCCAGACGACACCGTTGATGGTGCGCGGCGATATCCAGCAACTCGAGCAGCTGGTGCGCAACCTGGTCGACAATGCTTTCAAATATGGCCGCGACGACACCGAAGTGACGGTCGATCTGGAGAATGACGGCCGCGGAATGGCAGTTCTCAAGGTGCGCGATCGGGGTGACGGCATTCCGGGTGAACACATCCCCCACATCACCCGGCGGTTCTATCGCGTCGATCCCGGCCGCAGCCGTGCTGCGGGCGGCACCGGGCTGGGGATGGCGATCGTCAAGCATATCGTCGAACGACACCGCGGCCGGCTCGATATCGCCAGCCGCGTCGGCGAGGGGACCACGGTCTCCGTACGTCTTCCACTCGTCCGCTAACCGTCATTTGGTTGTCTTCAAACCGTAACATAGCGGGCCTAGCGCCCGTGCGAACGAAAGGGACAACCATGACGAACACGCGCCATCTGACCTTGATCCTGTTGAGCACCGCGGCCCTGGCCGCTTGCGGGGGCACCGCCAGCGAGGGCACCCGCGATTCGATTCGCGCGGTTGGCTCTTCTACCGTCTATCCGTTTGCCAAGCTTGTGGCCGAGAACTTCACCCGCTCGAACAGCGGTTTTTCCTCGCCGATCATCGAATCGACCGGCACCGGCGGCGGGATGGAGCTGTTTTGCCAGGGCGTCGGCGCGAACACGCCCGATATTGCAAACGCCTCGCGCCGGATGAAGGCGAGCGAGTATGAGAAGTGCAGCAAGAACGGGGTGACGGAGATCACCGAAATCCAGGTCGGCCTCGACGGCATCGCGTTCGCTTCGAAGAAGGGCGGGATCGACATGAACCTGACCCCCGAGATCGTCTATCGCGCGCTGGCGGCCAAGCCGTACGGCAAGCCCCAGACGGCCAAGACCTGGCACGATGTCGATCCTTCGCTGCCCGCCAAGCCGATCCTCGTCTACGGGCCACCGTCGACGTCAGGCACCCGTGACGCGATGAAGGAACTGGTGCTGACTGCAGGCTGCGACGCCAACGCCGAGATGAAGGCGCTCAAGGACAGCGACAAGGACAAGCATGAGCAGGTCTGCACCGAAGTGCGCACCGACGGCGCGTATGTAGATCAGGGCGAACAGGACAACCTGATCGTCCAGAAGATCGAAGGCAATGCCGATGCCATCGGGGTGTTTGGCTACTCCTATCTCGAAGAGAACATGGACCAGATCCAGGGTCTCAAGATGAACGGCGTCGATCCGACCTACGACAATATCGCCAGCTTCAAATATCCAGGCGCGCGCCCCTTGTTCATTTACGTCAAGAACGCGCACCTCGACGCAATCCGCGGGCTGCGCGAATTCGTAGGCGAGTGGCCCAAGATGTGGGCCAAGGACGGCCCCCTGGCGAAAATCGGCCTGGTCGCGAGCCCGGCCGACGTGGCGGCCAAGAGCAAGGCGGCCGCCGCCGGGTTCACGCCGCTGTCCGCCAGCGAACTCAAGTAGGTCGACAGACAGCGCGATGTCGCCAACCCTGCTGCTGATGCTGGCCCTCGGGCTGGGGCTGGTCGCATGGCTGGCGGCGCGCGCGCGCGCGTGGAGCTTTCGCCGGGACGACCCGGGCGTTCGCCTGGCGGCGTTGCCGGTCTATCACGGGTGGTACGTCGCGCTGTGGGTGCTGGTGCCGGCCGCGCTGTTCGCGCTGGTGTGGAGCGCGGTTGCCCCGCAACTCGTGCTCCATTCGGTCCTCGCCGACCCGGCCGCGAGCGCTCTTCCGTCGTTCGGGATGCAGCGCTCCGCCATACTCTCCGAGGCAAGCGCGGTGGCGAGCGGAGCCGCACCCGCGGTCTTCAACCCCGCCGGGCGAGCGCTGGTCGAGCCATTCCGCCAGGCGATCGACCGGTACGATCTGATCGGCCTCGCCGTGCTTCTGGTGATTGCCTTCATTGGAGGCGCGTGGGGGTTCATGCGCCTGAAGCCGGACTTCGCGGCGCGGACCAAGGTGGAACGCGGGGTGATGGTGGCGCTGGTGCTCGCCTCGCTGGTGGCGATCCTGACAACGCTCGGCATTTTCATCAGCCTGGTTTTCGAGACCACCCGCTTTTTCGGCATGGTCAGCCCGCTGGATTTCCTGTTCGGCACCCATTGGGCACCCGATCCGATGAGTGCCGCGGATGCGGTCGATCCGTCGCGCTACGGCGCGCTGCCGCTGTTCTGGGGGACGATCTACATCGGCGTGATCATCGCCATGCTGGTCGCGATCCCGCTGGGGCTGATGAGCGCGATCTACCTGACGCAGTACGCGAGCCCCCAATGGCGCAAGTGGCTCAAGCCGACGCTCGAGATTCTCGCGGGTGTGCCGACTGTGGTCTACGGCTACTTCGCCGCCCTGACCGTGGCACCGCTGGTGCGCGATATCGCCCGATCGGTGGGCGTGGCGAATGCCTCGAGCGAAAGCGCGCTGGCCGCGGGGTTGGTAATGGGAGTGATGATCATTCCGTTCGTTTCCTCGATGGCCGACGATTCGATCGCCGCCGTCCCGCAGGCGATGCGCGACGGCAGCCTGGCGATGGGCGCGACTATCAACGAGACGATTCGCCGGGTGCTGGTGCCAGCCGCGCTGCCGGGTATTGTGGCCGGGGTCATGCTGGCGGTCAGCCGCGCGATCGGTGAGACGATGATCGTGGTGATGGCGGCGGGCGCGGCGGCCAATCTTTCGGCCAACCCGCTTGAATCAATGACCACGGTCACCTTCCAGATCGTCGCGATGCTGACCGGCGAAGGCAGCTTCGATCACCCCGCCACCTTGAGCGCGTTCGCGTTGGGGTTCGTGCTGTTCCTGGTCACACTGACGCTCAATTTCATCGCCCTGCGCGTCGTCAAGCGGTTCCGTGAAGCTTATGAGTGAGCTTGCCGCCACTCGTGCGCCCGCATTCGAGAAGCGCCTGAAGAAGCGCTACGCCGCCGAGCGGCGGTTCCGCCTGGCGGGATTGGGCGCGATCCTGTTCTCGGTCGCGGTGCTGGTGTTTCTCCTGGGCACGATGACCTTGAACGGCATCGGCGGCTTCCAGCGCGCCGAAATCAGCGTGCCGGTCGATTTCAGCGCGGTTGGTCTCACTGTTCCTCCGCACTTGTCGGACCGGAACGCGATCGCGCAGTCGCTCGAAGGCCAGGGGCTGGCGCAGGTCGTCCAGTTCAGCGCCGAGCGCGCGCTGGGCAAGCAGGCGGCAGACGAGGTCAATCGCGACGGCTGGCGCATCGTCGCCGAGCAGATCGCGAGCGATCCCACGGTGCTGCAGGGGCGGCATACCTTCCAATTGCCGGTAAACGAAAATCTCGCCGCGGCGTTGCGCGGCGACGGACACCGCGAGCTCCAGCCGCTCGCCCGCCAACTCGCCGCGCAAGGCAAGCTGGCCACCCGGTTCGACAGCGGTTTTCTCACCCGATCCGACGCGACCGATCCGCAACAGGTCGGCATCTGGGGCGCGCTCAAGGGGTCGATCCTGACGATGATTGTGACCTTGGCGCTGGCTTTCCCGATCGGGGTGCTGGCGGCGCTGTATCTTGAGGAATACGCCCCGCGGAACCGCTGGACCGATCTGATCGAAGTATCGATCAACAATCTTGCCGCGGTACCGTCGATCATCTTCGGCCTGCTCGGTCTTGCGCTGTTCCTCGCGCTGTTTCCCAACATGCGCTCGGCCCCGCTGATCGGCGGGATGACGCTGGCGCTGATGACCATGCCGGTGATCGTGATTGCCGGCCGCAACGCGATCAAGGCGGTGCCGCCCTCGATCCGCGACGGCGCGATGGCCCTGGGTGCCTCGCCGGTACAGGTGGTGTTCCATCACGTGCTGCCGCTCGCGCTGCCCGGCATCCTGACCGGCACGATCATTGGCATGGCGCGCGCGCTGGGTGAAACCGCGCCGCTGCTGATGATCGGCATGCGCGCATTCGTCGCCACCCCGCCGGCGGGGTTTACTACGCCGGCGACCGTTCTGCCGGTGCAGATTTTCCTGTGGTCGGACGAGATCGATCGCGGCTTCGTCGAACGGACCAGCGCGGCGATCATCGTGCTATTGCTGTTCCTCCTGCTGATGAATGGCGTGGCAATCTACCTGCGCAACAAATTCGAGAAGAAATGGTGACCGAAGAGTCCTCCCCGTCCGAAACCAAGATGCGCACCCGCGACGTGTCGGTATTCTACGGCCAGAAACAGGCGGTGGATTCGGTTTCGATCGATATCCCGACCGAATACGTGACGTCATTCATCGGGCCGTCGGGTTGTGGCAAGTCCACTTTCCTGCGCGCGTTGAACCGGATGAACGACACCATTGCCGGCGCGCGGGTCGAAGGCTGCATCGAACTGGACGGCGAGGATATCTATCGTTCGCAGATGGACGTCGTGCAGTTGCGCGCGCGGGTCGGGATGGTGTTTCAGAAGCCCAACCCGTTCCCCAAATCGATCTTCGAGAATATCGCCTACGGTCCGCGCATCCACGGCCTGGCCGATAGCAAGGGTGAACTCGAAGGGCTGGTCGAAAAATCGCTCCGCCGTGCTGGTCTGTGGGACGAGGTCAAGGACCGCCTCACCGAATCCGGGACCGCGCTGTCGGGCGGGCAGCAGCAACGCCTGTGCATCGCCCGGGCGATCGCGGTGCAGCCCGAAGTAATCCTGATGGACGAACCCTGCTCGGCGCTCGATCCGATCGCGACCGCGCGGATCGAGGAACTGATCGACGAGCTGCGCGGGCGCTATGCGATCGTCATCGTTACGCATTCGATGCAGCAGGCCGCGCGCGTCTCGCAGCGCACCGCGTTCTTCCACCTGGGAAAGATGGTTGAGTACGGCCACACATCGGACATCTTCACCAATCCCCGCGAGGAGCGGACCAAGGATTACATCACCGGCAGGTACGGGTAGGATTGCGAGCGATGGCTGAACACACCGTCAAGGCATTCGACGATGACATCACCCGCCTGCGCGGGCTGATCGCCCAGATGGGCGGGCTGGCCGAGCTGGCCATCAGCGACGCGATGAAGGCGCTGATCGGAGGCGACGCCGAGCTAGCCAAGGGCGTGATCGAACGCGACAAGCACCTCGATGCGCTCGAAAGCGAAGTCGATGCGCTCGCGATCCGCACAATCGCCCTGCGCGCGCCGATGGCTGACGATCTGCGCGAGATCATCGCCGTGCTCAAGATCGGCGGGGTGGTCGAGCGGATCGGCGACTACGCCAAGAACATCGCCAAGCGCGCGGGCAACATCGAAGGCCGCGCCAAATTCGAGCCGCTGACACTGCTGCCCGCGATGGCTGAAATCGCCTCCACGATGGTCCACGACGTGCTGACCGCGTTCGCCGCGCGCGACCCGGTGCTGGCGCTCGAAGTGATCGAGCGCGACGACAAGGTCGACGCGTTCTACGACAGCATCTTCCGCAATCTCGTCAGCCACATGGTGGAAAACCCCTCCACGATCAGCACGGCGGCACAGTTGCTGTTCGTCGCTCGCAACCTCGAGCGGATCGGCGACCATGCGACCAACGTGGCCGAAATGGTGCATTTCGCCGCGCTCGGCACCTATCCGCCCGACAGCTGATCGATGACCGCGCCCAGCCTCCTGCTAGTCGAAGACGATGCGGCGCTTGCCGAACTCCTCGAATACCGTTTCAAGGGCGAGGGCTATCTGGTGCGGGTGACTTCCGATGGCGACGAGGCGCTGGTGCTCGCGGCCGAGGAGACGCCCGACCTGGTCATCCTCGACTGGATGATCGAGGGCACCAGCGGGATCGAGGTCTGTCGCCAGCTTCGCAAGGGCGCGAGTACCGCACGCGTCCCGATCATCATGCTGACCGCGCGCGAGACCGAGGACGACCGGGTCCGCGGCCTTGAGACGGGGGCCGACGATTATCTCACCAAACCGTTTTCGCCGCGCGAACTCCTGGCGCGCGTCGCCGCAGTGCTGCGGCGTGTCCGGCCGGCACTGGCGGGCGAGATTCTGACAGTGGGAGACCTGGTGCTCGATCCGGTCGCACACCGGGTGGAACGTCGCCACACGATGATGCGTCTCGGCCCGACCGAGTTCCGGCTCTTGAAGCACTTCATGGAACATCCCCAGCGGGTATTTTCGCGCGGGCAACTGCTCGATTCGGTGTGGGGCCGCGAAAGCGAAATCAGCGAGCGAACCGTGGACGTCCACATTCGCCGGCTGCGCATGGCGATCGCGATCGAAGGAGCAACCGATCCGATCCGCACATTCCGCTCGGCGGGTTACGCGCTCGAGCCGGCGCGAAGCGAATAGGGTCCGGTTGAATTGCCCCGATAGGATGGTTCTGCGCGATGGCTGGCAGTAAACTGCTGGTTCGACCCTCGCCGACAGATGATCCACTAGTTGTCCGGAACCGAGGCGGTTCACGAACTGGCAGCTCCATTATGGCAAAGCTGTATGGCCTGCCGGACTTTTGCTCCAAATTACGCGAGTAACGTGGCGGAGACGGAGGGGATTCGACCTAAACGACTATACTATTGAATTTAGTTGTTCACGTTGAAGGGAAACCGAACTCCTACCCCAAAGAATACCCCCAAAAAAATTCGCTCGAATGTCGAGCGTTGGAGTGATCGGCGAAACCTGGCTCCGCAAAGCTTTCCCCGCTCACCAACCAAGGCCGCCTCTATGAGTTGTAGCTCCGATCTGCCAAGCTCGTTGATAAACGATCTGAAATTTCACCTGCGTCCGGATTTGTCGCGATGACGTTGGATGGCAGGTTTCGGAACATACTGGAGCATCGCGGGTAGAGATCAGGAATACAGGGCATGGCTCGAGACGCAGGAGCTCGCGCCGCGCAGCATCGGCACCAAGATGTCCGACGCCAGACGGGTCGACCAGGCACATGGCGACTTGGACGAACACTTTCGCCAAGATCGGATGGCGTCGTTACTCGAAACCTTCGCCTATTCGACCGCAGACCAGGCGGCAGGACGGCCAAACCCTACGACGCTCGCCATCGATGGCCATCTCTATAACAACCTCTCAGGCTATCGCTCCGCCCTGACCACCTACCGCCGCTTCTGCGAAGCTGACGTCAGCCCGAGCGGTCGCTTGTCCGGCTTGGACCGGGAAGCCATTCGTTTGGCGATCCTGCCTGCGGATGCCGCCGACTTACCGCAAGAATTCGTGAATACGCTCGAGGACCGCGCGCTGCCAAATCGCTACTGGCTGGTCCACGGCGGAAAGCGCTATCCCAGCAAGGCCGGGGGTTATCGTCCATTGGGCGATGCGCGAGCGCGCGATCGAGGCCAACGCTGGCGGCAGCTTGTGCAAGGCTACGCTGGAGGACCTCGGCTTCGTCGTGATCGATTGGCCCGAACTACGGCGCGCCCGCGACAGCTTTCTGCGCCAGACGCCGGGCTTCACCAGCTTCCGCGCTTCCGAAGGCGAATACTGGACGTCGAGCGCGGTTACAAGAACGAGATGATCGCGACTGCCACACGCCTGGTGGAAAGCGACCAAGGCGCTCGCGAGGTCGGGGAAGCGCTCTTTCGCGTGCTTGCAACCGGCGGCAACGGCCGGCCCCTCAGCTGGAGGACCTTGGCCGAGGTGGAAGCGGCCGACAATTCGCTCTCCGACCGCTTCTATCGCACGCTGGGCGAGCTGGCGCGCAGCGAAGCATCGGGTGACGAGGCGATCACCACGTCCGCGCGGGAACTCGAAGCTCTGCGAGCGGCTGGAATTGCCGGTCTGCGGCGCGGCGAAGTCCTGTCGATCCCGATAACCGTCTGGGCGACGTGCCACCCGGACCAGGCAAGCTGGTTCAAGATGCCAAGATCGAGGAAATGGGCAGGCGATTTCTCCGGGCGCAGGCTCTTCCCGCAGAACGACTTTCGCGAGGCCGACCTCGCCGAATGGCTGCAGCTGATGCGCGCGCTTTTCGGTCTGCTCGACAGGGAGTTCGGGTGGAGCCGCAGGACCTGTTCGATGTCCAGGGCTTCGTCTGGGTGGCGTTGGGCGGCAACGAGCGCGAAAGGCCAACAGCCGGCACTGACGATACGACCCCGATCTGGTTGGTAACGTCGCTCTGGGGCAGCGAGGACGGAACCGAGGGCTTCATCGAGCGCGGCGAATGGAGCCTGCTTTACGACAGCGACAGCGCGAACAACCGGCGCGTCCGCGAGATGCAAGTGGGCGATGGCACCTTCCTCAAGGATTTCATCCCGCGCGCCACCGATCTGCCGTTCGACGCTGGCGGAGGCGTCGTCACCGCCAATCGGATCCGGGCTGCCGGAACGATTACCGAAGCGAGCCAAGACGGGCTGCGGGTGGGCGTGGACTGGGAGCGGCTCAATCCGACGCGCGATTGGTATTTCTACACCAGCAATCATGCCGTCTGGCGATTGAAGAGCCCCGGCGGGGGTCGCCCATGGGCTGATCAGCTTCGCGCGTTCCTGATCGACGGTGTCGAGCAAGATTAGAGTGGTTCCTGCAAGACCCATTCTGGCGTGACCGGCTCTTCGGTGCGCCGGGCAAAAAGGCGAGAGCGTGATGTCACCTACCAACCTGATCCTCTATGGCCCGCCGGGAACCGGCAAGACCTACCGGACCGCGCTCGAAGCCGTTCGCCTGTGCGACGGCGATGCGGACTATGGTGACAACGAGGCAGGTCGTGGCGCGCTGATGGCCCGATACGCCGAGCTCGTGAAGAACGAGCGGATCAGTTCGTCACCTTCCACCAAAACTTCAGCTATGAGGATTTCGTCGAGGGCCTTCGTCCAACGAACCGATGAAGACGGACAACCGAGGGCAGCACAGGCTTCCGGCTCGCGCCGGAGCCGGCGGGTTTCTGCCGCGTGACGGCTTGTTAAGCGGGTCGAGCGAACCGCCGGTTGGAGAGTGCGGCAAGGCCTCGATCTCGCCGGGCGGCGCGTCTTCAAGATGTCGCTCGGCAGGTTCCCAATCCCGAGGATGACCGCCTCTACGACGAGGCTATCGAGGGCGGCTTCATCCATCTCGGTGGGGCGATAGCGGGATCGACTGGAGCGAAGCCCGGTTCACGAAGGTCGCGATGATCGCGGCTTGGCGGCCCGCCACCCCGATGAACCAGGCCGGGCGAGCTCGCGGGTCCCGATCGAATTCCCGCATCAGATGCGTAATGCCATGCGGCGAAGGCGACATCGTCATCGTCAGCAAGGGTAACCTGGCCTTCCGGGCGATTGCCGAGGTGACAGGACCTATTTCATCAAGTGGCACGCGACGATGATTACACCATCGTCGTCCGGTCCGCTGGCTTTGGCAGACGCGACGGGCTGGGCGACGACATCATCACCACGAAGCGTTTTTCGAGCGCACGTCTACGAAATCGCTGGCCTCGCAGCTGATCGACTGATGCCTGGACGAGCTTATCGGCCGAGGGGCGAAGATCGAGACAGCGGCGCTGCCGAGCCTTACGTGCTCGTCATCGACGAGATCAACCGCGCCAACATCTCCAAGGTGTTCGGCGAGCTGATCACGCTGATCGAGCCGGACAAGCGGCTCGGCATGGCCAATGCGCTGACGGTGCGGCTGCCTTATTCGAAGCGAGACGTTCGGCGTGCCCGCCAACCTGCACATCGTCGGCACGATGAACACCGCCGACCGCTCGATCGCGCTGCTCGACACCGCGCTGCGCCGCCGGTTCGAGTTCCGCGAGATGGGCCGGACGCCGAGGCTGCTGGCGCCGACGTCGACGGCATCGACCTCGCCGAGCTGCTCGACGACGATCAACGAGCGGATCGAGTATCTGTTCGACCGCGAGCATCAGATCGGCCACGCCTTCTTCATCGGCTGCAAGACGCCGCGGCCGACGTCGATGCGGTGATGCGCGACAAGGTCATCCCGCTGCTGCAGGAGTATTTCTTCGAGGACTGGAGCCGCGTCGCCGCGGTGCTGGGCGAGCGAGTGACAAGGGCGGCGGCTTCCTCGACTGCCGCCAGCTCGACGACCCGACCGGAACGACGGCCAGCCGAGTCAGCTTGGCGCGTGCGGCGCGAGCTTTGCGGCTGACGCCTACGATCGGCTGATGCGGCAGAGGCAGTGCCGCGCGTGACGAAGGCTCCGTGATGACGGTGCCCGGAGTGAGCCATCACACGGTCCGCGAATGGGGCGAGCGTCAGGCCGGGGGAGGAGGCTTCACCGCGCGCTCAGGCCGACGCGCTGCTCGCGGCCGCGCGCGCCATCCGCTGGCGAGCGCGACGGGACCGACATCCTCTCGACCATCACACGACCGGTCGCGCGCGGCAGATGGTCGGCGTGATCGCCGCGCGCGGCTGCAGCCTGGAGATCCTGCCGAAGGTCGATCCGCGTCGCCAGACGAGAGCACCGTCACCGTCCGCGAGCGGCTCGTACACATGCTCGACATGGCGCTCGGGCTCGGGCTGGCGAGCGGGCAAGTCCCGCGATGCCATCGCCAGGCAGAAACCCTGCTCGATATTCTGATCGCGCCAGTTCGCCGACGGCTGCTCGCCGAGGTCCGCCGCGGCCTGCCGCGGCTTTACCATCAGCACGCGAGGACGACCTGCCCGCGCTGCGCGGCCGGCTCGACGTCGTGCGTCAGTTCACTCTTCACGCCGTGCGGCCCGACCGGCTGGCGTGCCGTTTCGACGCAGCTCGACGCAGATACCCGCTGATGCGGATCATGAAGCCGCGTGCTGTCCTGTCGCGCTTCGCACGCCTCGGCGGCGACCCGGCGCAAGCTCGACGAATTGCGCTATCGTGCTCGCCGAGTTCCGATGTGCCGGTCAACGCGGTTGCCGTGGAAGGACGTCCGGCTCGACCGCACCAACCGGCGCTGGCGCAGCCTGCTGCGGCTGGCGCGGCTGCTGCTCGAGCGCGAATGGCAGGCGACCCATCACCGCGATCGCGCGGCCGAGGGTATCACGCTGCTGTTCGCCATGAACGACCTGTTCGAGGCTTACATCGCCGCGCTGCTGCGCCGGGCGCTGGTGGGAACCGGCATCGACGTCGTCGCGCAGGGCGGGCTGCGATACTGCCTCGGCGACTGGGCCGAGCGGTGAACCGTGCACCGGCAACCTGTTCCAGACGCAGCCCGACATCATCCTGCGGCCGAGGCAACGCGATCCTCGCGATCCTCGACACCAAAGTGGAAGGCAATTGCCGAACCGTTCGAGGGCAAGGGCGGGATGAGCCAGGCGGACGTGTACCAGCTAATGGCCTACGCCCGGCTGTATAGATGCGAAGACCTGATGCTGCTTTACCCCTCCGCTCCGGGCGGTCCGGCGGGGGAGCGGCGGGTATTCGGGATGGCTGGCGGCAATGAACGCCTTCGTATCGCGCAAGTCGATGTCGCACCGTCGCCTGAGAAAATAGTCACGGCGCTGCGTGACCTCTTCCTGCGGCAAAGCAATCGACGCCGACTGGAGCTATGCAGCAGGAAATGCTTGTGCGTGCAGGTTTTTGAGGAAACAATCCCGTCCGACAGGTCCGGTCGTCCTCGATCCCGGACGTGGGGGCGCCGATGACCAATCACATGGCAAAATCGCGCAGGCTGCTGCGCCTCGTTCACCCGCTTGCCGACACGAGGGAGGGGCTGACGCTCGACGACATGGCTGCCAAGCTCGAAGTCAATCGCCGCACCGCCGAGCGGCTGCGCGACGTAATCCGCGAGACGTTCGACCTTGAAGAATTGGCAGACGATCGTCGCAAGCGGTTCCGGATCCCCGAGGCTTGCGGCGGATCTACACCCGGCCAAGCGCGGCCGAAGTCGCTGCGCTGCAGACCGAGGTCGCGACGCTGACACGTAAGGGTGCCGCCCATGCGCCGCAGCTCGAAAGCCTGCTCGGCAAGGTCAAAGCGGCGTTCGACGATCGCGAAAAGCGGTCGGCTCGATCCCGACCTGGATGCGCTGGCCGGCTTGCATCGCGGCATGGTCGGCGCCGGCCCGTCCGTCATCGCCACGCCGGAGGCAATCGCTACGATCCAGGGCGCGATCCTCGCCGGCTGCTGCGTCGAGTTCGATTACGGGCCGAGAATGCCGCCGAGCCGCAGTGGCGGCGTGTCTTCCCTTCGGCCTGATCCACGGAGCGGTGCCGTATCTCGTCGGCCAGATGCCCGGTCGCGACGACCCGCCGATCATGTTCCGCCTTGACCGGATGAGCGAGGTGCGCGCGAGCAACCAGCTCGGCTGCGCGCCCGACGATTGGGACCTCGACGCCTGGATGGCGATGAGTTTCGGCGTGTGGCGCGAGGATGCGCACGACGTGGTGCTGCACGTGGCGGTGTCGTCCGACAGCACGCGCGCGCGGGCTGGCGATTTCACCCGGCGCAGGCGATCGAGAAATGCGCAGACGGCGCTTTGCTCGTCCGCTTTCGCAGCGGCGGGCTGCGCGAAATCGCCGAGCATCTGTTCACCTGGGGCGGCGAGGTTACCATCGTTGCGCCGGAGGAACTGCGGGAAGTGATGCGGGAGAGATTGGCACTCGTGCAACGGGCATGTGCCTGATTGCGACCGCTTATGTCGTTTGAGTCGGCAAACACGATTTGCGATTGGATAAGGAACTCGGGAATCAAAGTGCGGTTGGAGCATTTCTTGCCGGAGCGGGCGTGATGGCCGGCGGTGCATACCTCTGGGGACAGCGTGATCGCGACGAGTTGGCCCCAACGGACGAACCTGCAGCCGAGCATAGCGGTATGCCTTGGAACAACTCGAAAACCATTGCGGTCGGCGAGGTCGTCAACGGGATCCAGAAGCGCAACAGGCTTGTCGTCTTCCAGTCCTATGTCACCGCCACGACGACCACGAAGGATGGCGGCTGGTGGCCAAGTTCGAGCAGCCAGACCATGCTGACCCCCGCGTTCGTCAACTATTACGTCGACATGCGCGGTTTCAACGCAAGCAACGTCAGAGTGAAGGGGAACGACGTTTATGTTCCGCGCCCGGCGATCATGATCGAGCGCCCCAACATCGATACGAACAATGTCCGGACATTCAACGAAGGGGTCTGGACGACGCTCACGAGCACGACCGACAAGTTGAGAGCGAAAAACAATAAGATGGCGATGAAGCAGCTCGTGTCTCGAGCGAAAATGCGGTTTCTGGTCGATGCGGCAACCCGTGGGGCCGAAGATGCGATTGCGAACAACGTCCGCGCTGTGCTGGTAGTGCAAGGACATCCAGATGCCATCGTGCATGTCGCTGGCGCCCGCTGAGCAAGTCTGCGTGGACCAGCACGAAGACCGTCAAAGCGCTCGAGGACCTTGGCCGCGTCCGTCAGCTCAAAGAAGCTTCTTCCTTCGCGACTTTTTGTTTCGGACATTGCGATCCACGGCCTGGCCAACGTGCCGATTTTGACCTCGGGATGAGCTACATCTAGTCGGGCAGCTTCTCGTCTCTTTCGGTTTCTCTCTGCCAAGCATGGCATAGTCGCAAGCTTCTGTTTTTGAGTTCGGGAAGGATCGCGTCGTTCATGACATCGCGCAAATTCGCTTCAAGCCTTGGCGAACGCCTTCGCGTTGATATCTTGGAAGCTAGGCGTCAAGGGGGCGGGGCGCTTAGCGAAGACAGAACCGATTTCTTCGAGGGCTTGCCTTTCGCTCTCGCATATTACTCACATCCGCAGCGATGATTTCTTCTACGATCTCGAGCAGACCACGCTGCATTGCACTAGGCCTCGCAGTCGGGATTTTGTGTTAGAAATCTGCTTAACTTGTCAGCTACCTCGCTCTACTCGAGCGGCGTCATTTCGCTCAGCGAGTTTTGCGATAGCAAGCGGCAAAATACAGGATCGTACCCCCAATCCTGGCCGAAGAATGGCACAGATTGCTTGGCGTTCGGTTTCCGCAAACTCGCCGTCAGACAACGCCACAGAAATCGCCAAGCCACCCACCAGCTCAAGCAAGGTAGCAGCAAGCAAATCGAGAAGGCGTGTTGAGATGCTTCGGCACCAGGTCGACCATCGCAGACTTATCGGCCGCCGCCTTGCCAAGCGCGTAGAAGGTTCCCCCGTCAGGAGCGCCGCCGCCATCACCGGATCCTATAGGCGTTGCGGCCGTGGCGAGACCGAGCCAGGCCGCGATGCCTGTCGGCGAAAGAACGTTCCTGTCTGCACCGAGCCGAAGCCAGACTCGCGCCCGCAGCCTGCGGCCCCAGCAAGAAGAAAACGTCATGAAGAAATTCTTTCCGTCGCAGCACACCGTAGGAACGACCTCGATGCGAAGGCGGTTCTTAAAGCTATGGGTGTCGAAAGAATGCAGTCGACCTGAAGCCCTGCCAAGCTGCTCATGTGAAAATGCGTTGAAATTCGCTGGTCAAAATGTCCAGTCTTGCATATCGCCCTCACGCATCTCTGCCAGTGCTCCGATGCCAACGCCAGCAGCGAGAACCAGCGGACCGTAGATCGGCTGCAGCATCGGCCCAAGCAGTGGGAACGCTGGCAAGAAGTGCATTGACCGCGAGCGCTGCGAGAAGCGCGAAAGTCAGATTCGGAAACTGCCGCAGAAATTTCAGTGCGAATGCGATAATACGGCGCCCTATTTCATCATTATTTTTCGCCCACTTGAGCGGTGAGTTCAGTAACGCGAGTCAGCGCAAGCTTTCCTTCAGCCGGTATTGGCAGATCGTCCATCTGGCGCTGAAGTGCGCGCCAGAAGGCAGCGCCTCCCAATCTATGGTCATGACCTCGTTCACGATTACCCCCTGTTCAATCGCAAGTTATTGCGAGGAGGCGAATCCGACAACCGCTTTTTTGACCTGGCGCAGGTTGACGACCGACGATGCCGAAAAGGCTAAGGCCGCAATTCATTACGGCGACCTGGACCGCACTGAGAGTCCCACTGATCGCGAGGCATGTCACTTGAGGGCCGTGTCTCTGAACTCGCCCGCTGGGCGATTGTCGCCGACTAGCCGCCAGGCGCGCTGGTAGTGTGAATTTCGTCAACCTGGATAATTTTTCGCGGGCTTCGGTGCTGCAAATTTTTCGGATCATGTCCGAGTTCGGCGACCGTTTCATATGTCCGACTGCGCGAAGCGCGCAATCGGCAAGGCTGACGCCAGCCGAGGCCTGGTTGCCAGGCATTCGGCCGAGCTAAGGTGAGCACATGAAAATACTACTGACCGCTGTTGCCTCACTGTCGCTCGCCGCCTGCGCCACCCTGCCATCGGGCAACCCGGCCGTCCTTGGCCAAATATCCGCGGAGCGGTTGTCCAGCGATGTTCGTGTGCTGGCGTCCGAGCCGTTCGAGGGGCGGGCGCCTGGAACTCAAGGGGAGAACCGCACCATCGATTGGCTCGTCGACCAACTCAAGGGGATCGGTCTCTCGCCGGGTGGTCCCGGCGGTTCGTGGACCCAGACGGTACCTATGGTGCATACCCGGCTTTCGGCGGGCCAAATGTCCGCCGACATCGGCGGCAAGAGGATGCCGCTCGCGCAGGGCCGCGATGTCTACGTGAGTACCGTGCAGGCAAAGGATGCGATCGCTATCGCGCAGGCGCCGATGGTGTTCGTTGGGTACGGCGTATCAGCCCCCGAGCGCGGATGGGATGATTTCAAAGGGATCGACCTCACAGGAAAGGTCGCGGTGTTCCTGGTCAACGACCCCGACTTCGAGGCCGCCAAGGGCGAGCCGGCGGCGGGTAAGTTCGGTGACCGGCGGATGACCTACTACGGACGTTGGACCTACAAGTTCGAAGAGGCCGCGCGCCGCGGCGCCATCGCCGCGCTGATCGTCCACGATACACCAGGCGCTGGCTACGGCTGGGACACGGTCACCGCTCCGGCCGGCGAGAACTACGACATCGCCGGTGCTCCTCGCCGGGTGGAACTGCAGGGCTGGATTCAGGGCGATGCTGCGGCACGGCTGTTCAGCGCCGCTGGGCTCGATCTCACCCAGCAGCGCATTGCCGCCCGCTCTCCTGACTTCAAACCCGTCGCGCTCAGCGCCAAGTTCTCAGCCTCGCTGCCGGTTGAGCACGAGGCGATCACGAGCCGCAACGTGCTGGCGAAGATCCCTGGCACGGCGCGGCCTGACGAAGTGGTCATGTTCGGGGCGCACTGGGACGCCTACGGCAAGGGCGCGCCGGACGCGCAGGGCCGGACAATTCGGCCCGGCGCGAACGACGATGCGCTGGGCGTGGCGGGCCTCCTCGAGATCGCCCGCGCTTTCAAGCGCGAGCCAGCGCCGGAGCGCAGCGTAGTATTCGGCTTCTGGACCGGTGAGGAGCGCGGGCTGCTTGGCTCTGAGACCTATGCGCTCCATCCCGTCTATCCGGCGGCAAAGACGGTCGCCAACATCACACTCGATATCCTCCAGACCGGAGGGCTCGCTCGAGACGTCATGCTGGTGGGGCAGGGTCAGAACAGCCTTGAGACCGACCTTGCTCGAGCCGCATCCGCGCAGGGGCGGGTGGTCACCCCTGAGACCCTGCCCGAGCGCGGGCTGTTCTACCGCGCGGACCATTTCTCGCTCGCGAAGCGCGGAGTGCCGACGCTGCTGCTGATGGCGATCAGCGGAGTGCCGGACCTGGCGGATGGCGGGAGGGAAGCCGGCCAGAAGTGGCTCGACGATTACATGCGCTGCTATCACCAGACCTGCGACGCGTGGAGCGAGCAGATGGATTTCGCTGCCGCCGCGCAAGACGTCGCGCTTGCCTACGATGTGGGGCATGGACTGGCGAACTCCGCGCGCTGGCCGGAGTGGAGCGAGGACTCCGAGTTCAAAAGCGTCCGCGAGAAGAGCATGGGGAAGTAATGTGCCGCTGACCCGCGAGCAGGAGCTGTGGGGCGTCGCGCTGTGGCTCGAGAAAACGCACGGCGCCGGGGCACCCGATCATATCGCCCGTGAGGTCGCCCGCCTTGCGGCCGAAGGTGATGAAGAGGGCATCAAGATGTGGCGCGCTGTGGCGGAGCGCTACGATCAACTCCGCGCGACGGGCGCGGTCAACTAAGCGCTTTCCTACACGGAACAATATGTGAACATATAGCTGCCTTCACGACTCGAGGAGGCTCTTCATGTCCATCATTGACCCGCAATGGGTGATCGCGCTCGCTACCCTATGTAGCGGGCTGTCGGCGCTGATCTGGTCACTTCGCCGTCGGCGCTAAGTGCTCGCTTTTTCGTTCGTCTCTTGCGCCTCGCTTGCCGCAATCAGGTCCATGAGGTTGCGCGCGGCGTCGCGATCGGCCGGGTCTTCGAAGGTGACATCGAGGTCCGGCCCGCGCCGCAGAAGATAGAGCATCGACCAGATCGCAAAGCGGGCACCGCGGTCGCGTTCCAGCCCGAGGTCGACGAGCGCGCGCTCGATGCCGGATTGGACCGCCTCGGCGCTCGCCAACGCGAGATCGGTTACCCCGAAGTAGCGCGTGAGGAGATCATCAAGTTGCATGCGCCAGCTCCACGGTGTGCCGCCGCGACGCTTCTAGTGCGGAGCGCGGGACGCGCTTGCCCTTGGTGCGGCTGGTGAGATGGACCGCGCGGCAGCGGTCGCAGCGATAGGTGCGCAGCTCGAGCCCGAACCGGTTCGCCGCAGAGCGCGCCTCGTCTTCGGACGCGTAAGATACCTTGCGTTTGCAGATGCTCAGGCGGGTGCGCATCGGGCATTTGTAGGGGGCGACACGCATGCCGCAAAGGGGCTGGATCGGTGGAAGCCGCGCCTAGTCCGGCGTTAGGGCGCCTTGGCTCTCTTTTTCCTTTTACACTCCGAACCGGGCAGACGGCTTTTCGCACATAGCCCTTCGAAAAGTGCTCCCCGTTTTGTCAGATAACGGTTCGAAAACCGCAGAATTCCGCCATTCCTGGATGTTAACTGACGAAAGCCTCGAATTGCAAGGAACATCAGCGGCCGGAAGACCGGAAGAATTGTGCTAGTCATAAAGACTTAGGGCGCTTTGGGGGAGGCTGGCGAACGGTGCGGTG
>CAVXBC010000005.1:0-413162 GCA_963759895.1 uncultured Alphaproteobacteria bacterium
TTACCCCACCAACTAGCTAATCCAACGCGGGCCCATCTAAAGGCGATAAATCTTTGGTCCGAAGACATTATCCGGTATTAGCACCCCTTTCGGGGAGTTATTCCGAACCTCAAGGCAGGTTCCCACGCGTTACGCACCCGTGCGCCACTAGACCCGAAGGTCTCGTTCGACTTGCATGTGTTAGGCATGCCGCCAGCGTTCGTTCTGAGCCAGGATCAAACTCTCAAGTTTGTGTCACACACCAGGCAGGCACGATCTGACGATCGCTGACCTGCCAGGCACGCGCTTCTAGGAGCCGATACCTGCACATCAAACGTAATGGATACGAATGAACATGCATCATCGCACGCCGCCGTGGTGGCGAACGTGGATGTGGCAATCGGCATAAATTAACCGGTATCCGGAGCCTAAAAACCCCCGGACCGGGCGCCGTCGCCCACATGTCCCTTCATCAAAAACCAACGATGTCAAAGAGCCACTCAACAAATTAGGCGGACAACAATGGTGCCCCGATTTACACCGGGGGCCGGTTGTCCGATAAATGTTGGCGACCGTTGCGGTGGGAGCCAGTCGAAACCGGCAGTACCGCGTCGGTGAGGGCCATATATGGAGGGGGTTGATTCGGGTCAACCGCCTTTTTGCAATTTTGTTGCGCGGCTGTGTCATATTGTTGATTTCACTGTGAAATTGAACGCCACATAGCCAATTCAGGGCGTGTCTCGCATTTCCGGGCCGCTTACTGCGCCGCCGTTTTCTCTGCCTGCTAGCCGCCGCGCAACCGACTGGGCCTCCTCGGCAAATGTTCACTTTTAACCGCTAGTTCGGCGGCCATGAGCGAGCTGCAGGCTTCCCCGGCGACTCAGGTTCCCGTCGCGCTTGGCGACAGGGTGCGCAGTGCGCTCGCGTGGCGCTGGGGCACACAGGTGATCGCGCAAGCGATGACCTGGGCCTCGACGATCATCGTGGTGCGCCTCCTCAGCCCGAGCGACTATGGCCTCTATGCCATGAGCCAGGCGGTGGTCGCCGCGCTCGCATTTCTCAACGGGCAGAGCTTTGCCACGTCGCTGATCCAGACTGATCGGATCGATGAGCGGCGGATCGGGCAGGTGTTCGGTCTCTTGCTGATGCTCAACGGAAGCCTCGCCCTCGCGCAGCTGATCGTCGCCCCATTCGCCGCAAGATACTTCGGCGAACCCCGGGTCGAGCAGATCCTGCGCGTGCAGGCGCTGATCTTCCTGACCATTCCGTTCGCCGCGCTGCCGCAGGAGCTGCTCGCGCGGCGAATCGAATTCCGGTCACAGGGCCTGGTCAACCTGGCAAGCGCGGTCATCGGCGCGGCCAGCGCGCTGGGCATGGCGTGGTCAGGCTATGGCGTATGGGCGCTGGTCTATGCGCCGATCCTGATGTTCGCCGCCCGCGCCATCGGCCTGACGATCGCGGCACGGGTACTGGTACGGCCGGTGTTCGACTTGCGCGGCGCGGGCGATCTGGTCACCTTCGGCGGCGCACTGACGATCTGCCAGTTCCTGTGGATCGTGCAGAGCCAGAGCGACATCGTCATCGCCGGACGCAGCTTCGGGGCGCACGAGCTGGGGCTCTATTCCGAGGCGCTTTTTCTCACGCTGATCATCACGGCGCGCTTCCTGCCCCCGATCAACGAGGTATGCTTTCCCACTTTCGCCGAACTGCACAAGACCGGCCAGCCGCTCGGGCCGTTCTTCCTGCGCGTCCAGCGCACCGTCGCGCTGGTCGTGATGCCGGCGTATGTCGGAATGTCGCTGGTCGCCGCACCCGCAGTTGCGACGCTGTTCGGGCCCAAGTGGACCGCAATGGCGCCGATCGTCGCCGGCCTCGCTCTCGCGATGCCCGCCTTCGCCCTCCAGATCGTCTGCAGCCCGGCAACCAATGGGATGGGTCGACCGCGTACCTACATGATGACCAACGGCGCGGGTGCGGTGATCTTCCCGCTGCTGTTCCTCGGCGGGGTTGCCTACGGCCCGCCCGGCCTCGTCACAGCATGGTGGATCGGCGCCCCACTGCTGCTCGGCTTCACCTATGCGCTGACCTTGCCCAAAATCGGCGTGCGCTGGGTTCAGCTGGCGTCAGCACTCTTGCCGGCCCTTCTGGCGACGGGCGTGATGGCGCTGGTCGTGCTCGGCGTGCGGGCAGTCCTGCCGCCGCTCGCACAGTGGGCGCAGCTCGCCATTCTCGCCGGGGCGGGCGCCTCGACTTATCTGGCTGCCCTGCTCATTATCGCGCGCGAGGCGGTGGGCGAGCTGGTGGCGTTCCTGCTGCGGCGCGAACTGTCCCCAGCCTGATTGGTGCGTCGATGCAGGTGTGGTAGTCTGGCGTACGGAGACCGCCATGCCGTCCCATCGTCTCGTCGCCATTGCCATTTTCTTCGCAGGCCAGACGGTCGCCCAAGAGGCTGAGCCGATCGCTCCAGCCAGCGAGATCGTCGAGGGCAGCACCGACCGCTATGAACGGATGACGGTACCGGTCACGATCGATGGGAAAGGCCCGTTCCGCTTCATGATCGACACGGGCGCGCAGGCGACGGTGGTGACGCGCGGCCTGCGCGACCGTCTCGGCCTGCCTTCGCTCGGCCGCGCCACGTTGGTCGGCATGGCGGCCAGCAAGGAGGTCGAGCTGGTGCAGCTTGACGGGCTGGAGTTCGCCGCCCGCGTGTTCGACGCCATTCACGCGCCGATGCTGGAACAAGCGCACATCGGCGCCGACGGCATCCTCGGCCTCGATTCGTTGCAGGACCTGCGGGTCATGATCGACTTCCGCAAAGGCGTCATCGCGGTGGACGATTCGCGCGCACTCGGCGGGAACAGGGGGTACGAGATCGTCGTCCGCGCACGCCGCAAGCTGGGGCGGCTTATCATTACCGACGCGGTTATCGATGGCGTGAGGACCGCGGTCATCATCGATACCGGAGCGCAAGGATCGATGGGCAACCTCGCGCTCCAGCGCCGCTTGCGTTCGCGCGGGGGCATCGACGTAACCACTACCGACGTCACCGGTTCGACCATCACCACCCCGCTCGCGTACGCCCGAACGCTCGAGATCGGCCGGATGCGCCTGAGCCGGTTGCCGATCGCCTATTCCGATGCGCCGGCGTTTGCCGCTCTCGGCCTGACCACCAAACCGGCGATGGTTCTCGGGATGGGCGACCTGCGGGCGTTCGATCGGGTAGCGATCGACTTTGCCGATCAGACGGTCTTGTTCGACCTTCCTGCCGGCTCTGCCCGTAACGCCGTAGCGAGCTAGCCTAAGCATTGCCTTCGCGGCGCGCACCGCCCACATCTTCGGGCAATGCCACCCGAAACCACTCCCCCGCCGCCGATCGAATACGACGGCTGGGCGACCCTCAATCGCTTCCTGCCTTACCTATGGCCGCGCGACCGCACTGATCTGCGTGTCCGGATCGCGGGCGCAATGGTGCTGGTGCTGCTTGCCAAGGCGGTTACCCTAGCGACCCCACAGTTCATCGGGCGTGCGGTCGACACCATGGCGGCCCGTGGCGACCCCCAGCTGTGGGTCGCGCTCAGCTTCGTGATCGCGTTCGTCGCCGGTCGGTTCCTGGGCACCGCATTCGACAACACCCGTAATATCGTGTTCGAGCGGGTCGGCCAGGAAGCCACCCAGCATCTGGCGGAGGATACCTTCGCCCGGCTGCACCAGCTCAGCCTGCGTTTCCATCTCGGCCGCCGCACCGGAGAAATCACCAAGACGATCGAGCGCGGCACCAAGAGCATCGACGCGATGCTCTATTTCCTCCTTTTCAACATCGCGCCGACAATCATCGAGCTGATGGTGGTGGCGATAATCTTCTATACGATGTTCGGCGGCGAGCTGGTGGTCGCCACCGCAGTCACGGTCACGCTCTATATCATTGCCACACGTGTGATCACCGAGTGGCGCACAGCCCTGCGCAAGCAGATGAACGACCTCGACGGCACCGCCCTCGCCCGCGCGGTCGATTCGCTGCTCAACTACGAGACGGTGAAATACTTCGGCGCCGAAGACCGCGAACGCGAACGCTATGGCCGCGCGGCCGGCGCCTACGCCGAGGCCGCGATCAAGTCGGAAAACTCGCTCGGGCTACTCAACCTGACCCAGGCGCTGATCATGAATGCGCTGATGCTGTTCGCGATGGGCTTCACCGTCTGGCAGTGGAGCAAGGGGCGTCTGTCGGTCGGCGATCTGGTCATGGTTCAGACATACCTTACCCAGTTGTTCCGCCCGCTCGATATGCTCGGCATGGTCTACCGCACCATCCGGCAGGGGCTGATCGACATGGCCTCGATGTTCAAATTGATCGACACCGACCTGGAGGTGGCCGACGTGCCCGGCGCGCCCGCGCTGGTGATCCGCAGACCGGTGGTCGCGTTCGATAACGTGGTGTTCGGTTACGAGCGCGAGCGAACGATCCTGCATGGACTCAGCTTCGAGGTGCCGGCCGGGGCGCAAGTGGCCATCGTGGGACCTTCGGGCGCGGGCAAAAGCACGATCGCGCGGCTGCTGTTCCGCTTTTACGATCCGTGGTCGGGCCGCGTCCTGATCGATGGGCAGGACATCAGCCAGGTCACGCAGGCCAGCTTGCGCGCAGCGATCGGCATCGTTCCGCAGGACAGCGTGCTGTTCAACGACACAATCGGCTATAACATCGCGTACGGTCGCGGCGCCGCAACTCACGACGACATCGTGCGAGGCGCACAGGGCGCGGCGATACTGCCCTTCATCGAGCGGCTGCCGCACGGCTTCGATACCGAAGTCGGCGAACGTGGTCTCAAGCTTTCCGGCGGTGAGAAGCAGCGCGTCGCGATCGCCCGCACGCTGGTCAAGGATCCGCCCATCCTGGTCCTGGACGAAGCGACCAGCGCTCTCGATTCGCGTACCGAGCAGGACATCCTCGCCACGCTCCACCGGGTGAGCGAGCACCGCACCTCGCTCAGCATCGCGCACCGGCTGTCGACCATCGCCGACGCCGACGAAATTCTGGTGCTCGATCACGGCCGCCTTGCGGAACAGGGCAGTCATTCGGCGCTGTTGCGGAGCGACGGCCTCTATGCCGAGATGTGGGCGCGCCAGCAGGCCGAAAGCGACAGTCTCAACGAAGCCGCCGAGTAAGCGCCGCCCCGCGCCGGTCCGACCGGGCCGGTTGACCGGATTTCACTTGCCGCCCGGCGCCACCGCGCGCATTTCCCCGGCATAACCACGGCTGGGGAGAGCGCCATGGCAACTGCATCGGAAGCCGCGGGACCTGGCGGCACCGGCGACCTGTTCGGACAACCCAAGGGCCTGTGGGTGCTGGCCGGCACCGAGCTGTGGGATCGCATCTCGTTCCACGGCATGCAGGCAATGCTGGTGCTGTACATGACCGGCGACTTGCTGGTGCATCCCGAACGGATGGCGAAGATCCTCGGCTTCGGTGCCTATCGCGGCGCGGTGGAGGCGATGACCGGTCCTCTGACCGATGTCGCGCTGGCGACCCAGACGTTCGGCTTCTACCTCGCATTCGTTACCGGCCTGCCGCTGCTCGGCGGGTGGATCGGCGACAAGTTCACCGGCCGCAAGATCGCCGTCGGCCTGGGGGCGGCGCTGATGACCGGCGGCCACTTCTTCATGGCGTTCGACGCGACCTTTCTGATCGCGCTGCTGTTCCTGATGGTCGGCGCGGGCATGTTGCGCGGCAACCTCTCGCCCCAGATCAAGTCGCTCTATGCCGATGGCGACCCGCGCGAGACCAACGCGTTCCAGTACTATTACTTCTCGGTCAACTTCGGCGCGTTCATCGCGCCGATCGTCACCGGGGGAGTCGCCGCGCTATACGGCTGGCACGTGGGTTTCGGGGTCGCTGGCATCGGCATGCTGATCGGGCTGGTGATCTACCTCACCGGCTCACGCCACCTGCCGCCGGACGGGGGACGCAAGACCCGCAATGATGGCGAAGCCGCTCCGCGGGCGCCGCTGACAGCGAGCCAGAAGCGCCGCGTGCTCGGACTGTTCTGCCTGTGGCCGATCAGCCTGCTGTTCTGGACCGCACAGGCGCAGATCTGGAACGTCTACAACGTGTGGGTGCGCGACAACATCGACATGAATGTGGGTGGCTTCTCGGTCCCGGTCCCATGGTTGCAGTCGCTCGATGGGCTGGCCCCGGCGCTGTTCACCCCGATAACGTTGTGGATCTGGGTGAGCATGGCACGCAAGGGCCGCGAGCCCGACGAATACGGCAAACTGGCGTTCGGCCTGCTATTGTTCGGACTGGCCGTCGCGATGCTGGCGACCGGCCCGATGCTGTCGGGCGGAGGCGACCGCGGGCCACTGCTGTTGCCGGTGGCATTCCACGTCCTGTCGAACTTCGGCGCCGTGTGGTTCGCGCCGGTCATGCTGGCGCTGTTCGCCACCCGCGCACCGGCGGTCTGGCGCGGTACGCTGGTGGGAATCAATTCGCTCGCGGTATCCGCCGCCAGCCTGCTGAGCGGGCGCATGGGCAGCCTGTACGAACAGATGACGCCCAGCGCGTTCTGGCTGCTCAACGCCTCGTTCTGCTTCGTCGCCGCCATCCTGGTGATGATCGCGCGTGGCTTTTACCGCCGGATGCTGTCGCGCGAGAATGCCGAGGACGATGCAGCGCTACCGCCGAAGGAGGAAGTGGCGATGGACCCGGGCGTCGCCGCGGCGCTCGACTAGAGAATATACTTCGACAGGTCGCTGTCGCCGGCCAGCGTTTCGAGCCGTTCGCGCACGTAAGCGGCGTCGATCGTCACCGTTTCGCCCTTGCGGTCTTCGGCCTCGAAGCTCAGTTCCTCGAGCAGCTTTTCCATCACCGTCTGCAGGCGGCGGGCGCCGATGTTCTCCACGCTTTCGTTCACCTGCGCGGCGATGCGGGCGATCTCGCGCACCGCGTCGTCACCCAGCACGAGCGTGACGTCCTCGGTGCCGAGCAGCGCCTTGTACTGTGCGACCAGGTTGGCGCGGGTCTCACTCAGGATGCGGACGAAATCGCTTTCGGTGAGCGACTGCAGCTCAACCCGGATCGGCAGGCGGCCCTGCAGTTCGGGCAGCATATCGCTCGGCTTGGCTACGTGGAACGCACCGCTGGCGATGAACAATACGTGGTCGGTCTTCATCGGCCCGTATTTCGTGCCGACTGTCGTCCCTTCGATCAGCGGCAGAAGGTCGCGCTGAACGCCTTCGCGACTGACCGATCCGCCACGCACGTCACTGACCGCGATCTTGTCGATCTCATCGAGGAACACGATCCCGTTGCTCTCGGCATTCGCAAGCGCGACGCGCGCGACGTCGTCCTGGTCCATCCGCTTTTCGGATTCCTCGTCGACGAGCTTGTCCCACGCGTCGGGCACCTTGAGCTTGCGGCGCTTGAGCGCGGATTTGCCCATCGCCTTGCTCATCATGTCGGACAGGTTGATCATGCCGACGTTGCCGCCCATTCCGCCAAGATCGAAGGGCGCGGACGGCCCGTCCTCGACCTCTATCTCGACCTCGACGTCGTTCATCGCGTTCTGCACCACGCGCTGGCGGAAGCTCTCGCGGGTGGCCTCGCTGGCGCTTTCGCCGACCAGCGCCTTCAGCAGCCGGTCCATCGCGGTCTTGCTCGCTGCTTCGCGCACCGCCTCGCGGCGGCGATCCTTTTCGAGCCGGATCGCTTCTTCGACCAGGTCGCGGGCGATCTGTTCGACATCGCGGCCGACGTAACCGACTTCGGTGAACTTGGTGGCCTCGACCTTGACGAACGGCGCCTCGGCCAGCTTGGCCAGCCGCCGGCTGATCTCGGTCTTGCCGCACCCGGTGGGTCCGATCATCAGGATATTCTTGGGGCTGACCTCGTCGCGCAGCTCGGGGCTCAGGCGTTGTCGCCGCCAGCGGTTGCGCAAAGCCACCGCGACGGCGCGCTTGGCGTCGGTCTGGCCGACGATGTGCTCGTCCAGCGCAGCCACGATCGCCTTGGGAGTGAGATTTTCGATATTGGATCCCGTCATGGCCGCCAATTGGGGTTCCGTTGGCGGCCCTTCAAGGCGCCAGGGTGCGCGGCAGGTCGGCGCGCTTTGCCGATCCATCCCCAAACAGGCGGTTGAGGCAATCGGTCATGGGCCGCTCGACCCAGCGATGGAATGCGAGCGACAGCGCGATCACCAGGGGGATGCCAAGTGCAAGGTAGCCGAGCGAGCCGCCGGGATGATGCCACCACTGGTTGAACACCCGCATCCACACGTGCGCGATCGGCACGTGAAGCAGATAAATCGCGTAGCTGGCATCCCCCAGCATGGCGAAGACTGGCGCGAACGGCAGCCGCAACGGCCCCCCGAGGACCGCAAAGAAAACCAGCGCCGCGGGCAGCCCAGCCCACGCGAGGTAGCCAAAGCCGAGCGGTGCCGAGGGCGGCGCAGCCCACCCCAGCAGCACGGTGGCACCGGCAACCGCGCCCCAGCGTGTCCATCCCGGCGCGCCCCACCCGCGGTCGAGCGCCAGGCCCGCGAGCATCCCCGCGACGAACAGCAAGACGATCGGCCGGGTTGCGGCGAAAAGCATGAGACTGTCCGGCGAAGTCGCCTGTCCCACTATGACGAGGCCTGCGAGCGCAATCGTGGTTACTGCCACCGCGGGCAACCGGCCCAGCACCACGAACGCGCCGAACAGCAAATAGAACACCAGCTCGTAGAACAGCGTCCAGCCAGGCCACAGGAACAGCACGAAAGGGACACCGCCAGCGCTGTCGGCATGGCGGCCGGCAAACACCAGCGAGCCCAGGGCGAAGGCCGGATCGAATGCGTGCCCCAGCGCCAGGGTGGCGGCTGCCATCAGGCCCGCCGCGATCCAGTACGGTGGCAGCACGCGCGCCGCACGCCGCCGCCAGAACACCAGCACTCCGCGCGCCGAGCCGAACAGGTGCTTTGAGGACAGCACCATCACGCAGCCCGAGATCAGGAAAAACAGCGCCACCGCGCTTTGAGCGAACTGCTCCCCGGACGGCAGATCGGACAGGCGCTGGTCGATATGGCGCGCGAACCCGCCAGTCAGGTGGACCACCGCCACCGTCAGCGCGGCAATCGCCCGCAGCGCCTGGATCGCGGCGACTTTGGGTCGAGGTTCGGCCAGGCCAGCGCGGTGCATGGCGGAACGCTAGACCGCCCCCCTTCAAACCGCCAATGCCCAAATGGCCAATTCTCAGTCGCCGACGGTTTCCAGCGTCACGCGATCGTTGGTGAAGACGCAGACTTCGGCAGCCACCGCCATCGCACGGCGGGCGATCTTTTCCGGATCGTCCTCATAGTCCGACAGCGCGCGGGCGGCGGCGAGCGCGTAGTTGCCGCCCGATCCGATCGCGGCGATGCCGCCCTCGGGCTCGAGAACGTCGCCGTTGCCGGTCAGCACCAGGAGGACATCCTTGTCGGCGACGATCATAAGCGCTTCGAGGTTGCGCAAGTATTTGTCGGTCCGCCAGTCCTTGGCCAGCTCCACCGCGGCGCGCATCAGCTGGTTGCTGTATTGCTCGAGCTTCTTTTCAAGGCGTTCGAACAACGTGAAGGCATCGGCGGTTGCCCCGGCGAAGCCGGCCACCACGCTGTCATCCTTGCCGATCCGGCGCACTTTCCTGGCGTTGGGCTTCATCACGGTGTTGCCCATCGAAACCTGGCCATCGCCCGCCACGACGGTACGCGATCCGCGCTTCACGCCGATGATGGTGGTGCCGTGCCACGGCGTCAGGCCGTGCGACTTGCTGCTCTCGTCCATGCCGCGCGATATGGTGCGCCCAGGCAGTGCTTCAAGCCAGGAGCCCGAAGCGAAGGGACCATGCTAAGGGCCGGTGTTGCCGCCCTGTCCGCCGACACCCGGCGCGCCCACCGCGCCGATATTGCCAAACAAGTCCTCGAAGAAGCTGCGATTGCGGCCGACCGAGGCCGTGCTGTCGCCATCGGGCGACAGGTACGCGACCTTGTCCAGGCCGGTGCGTTCCACGTTCGAGACATTGCCTGCCGCGTCGAACTGGACCGCCAGTACCTGGTGTTCGGTGATCCGCGGTTTGACGAACGGACGGCGGCCGGTCTGGCTGGAGATATAATACCAGGTCGGCTTGCCGAACTGGCTCTCGAAGCTGGGGTGACCCAGCGTCCCTTCGACCGACTGCTTGTTGTCGATCCCCGGCTGGATCGAAGACACCAGGGTCTGGTCGACGATGTAACCGCGATTTTCCTTGATGGAAGCGCAGCCGCCTGCCGCCAGCATCGCAGCCACCAGCGCGCCGCCACCCACCAACCGAAGGCCCAGGAACCGAACAGCGCTCATCGAAATCCTCTTCGTCTCGTCCATGCGGCCCGCCTTAGGGCGGCCCGCGACCTCTGGCAATCGCGGGCAAGCGGGCTACGCGGTGGCATCTGTGCGCCCGCGCTTGAATTGCCGGTGAATGCGCGCGACATGGCGGCGATGAGCCTATTGCAGCGCCTGTTCGCCCCCCTTGTTCGATCCGGACCCGATCCCCGCGAAGCGCTGCGCCCGCTGTGGCAGGCTGTGGTGGACGAGGCCCGGCGGCCCGAGTGGTACGAGCGCCTGGGCGCGGTCGACAGCGTTGCCGGGCGGTTCGATATGGTGACGGCGGTATTTTCGACCGTCCTGGTGCGGATGGAGCGCAGCGAGGACCTCAAGGTGCCTTCCGTGATGCTCACCGAATTGTTCGTCGAGGACATGGATGGGCAGCTGCGCGAATTGGGAATTGGCGATCCGGTCGTTGGCAAGCACGTTGGCAAGGTGATGAGCGCGATGGGCGGTCGGCTGGCGGCCTATCGCGACGGGCTGGCGGGCGATGACGGCACGCTCGCGGACGCGGTCAGGCGCAATCTCGCATTGGGCGATGGCGCCGATGCGGCTGCGATCGGGGAAGGCCTGCGCGGGCTTGAGACCAGACTCGCGCGCACTGCCGACGACGAATTGCTGGCAGGGGCCATCGCTCGATGACCGCGCCCGAGTTCTCCCGCCCGGTGCGCGCCCGGCCCACCCCGCCCGAGCGGCTGGCAATCGAGGCCAACGAAACCGAACGCACAGCGCTCGCGGAACGCTTTGGAATATGCGCGATCGAACAACTGCGTGCCGAGCTTGCGTTTGAGCCCGATGGCGCCGCCGTTCTGGCGACCGGAACCCTGACTGCCGAAGTCATCCAGACGTGCGCGGTGTCGGAAGAGGACTTTCCCGTGCGCATCGACGAGCCGCTGGCGCTGCTGTTCGTGCCCGAGGCGCGCGCCGTCGATCCCGACGAGGAAGCGGAACTTCCGGGCGATGAGCCCGACGAGATCGAGTTTTCCGGTGACATGTTCGACGTTGGCGAAGCGGTCGCCCAGAGCCTGGGACTGGCAATCGACCCGTTTGCCGAAGGGCCCGGAGCCGACGCCGCCCGCCGTGAAGCGGGAATAGCGCAGGAGGGCGAGACGGAGGGGCCACTGGCCGAACTGCTCAAGAGCCTCAAGCCGAATTGACCTGACGAACCCCTTCGTCGGTTCGCTTGGGCGACACGGCTCAGAACGGGATGTCGTCGTCCAGATCGTCGAAGTTGGAGCCACCGCCGCTCGCGCCGCTTTTCTGGCCGGAATCCTGGTCCCAGCTGCCGCCCTGCGATCCGCCGCCCGAACCGCGGTTCCAGTCCCCGCCGCCACCACCGCCGCCGCCGCGCTGACCGCCGCCACCGGGCGCGCCGTCGAGCATGGTCATGACCGCGCCGGGCCCTTGCAGAACCACTTCGGTCGAATAGCGGTCATTGCCCGACTGATCCTGCCATTTGCGCGTCTGCAGCTTGCCTTCGATGTAAACCTTGCTGCCCTTGCGCAAGTACTGCTCGGCCACGCCGACCAGCCCTTCGGAAAAGATCGAGACAGTGTGCCACTCCGTCTTTTCCTTGCGCTCGCCGCTCTGGCGATCTTTCCAGCTTTCCGACGTGGCGATGCGCAAGTTGCACACCTTGCCGCCGTTCTGGAAGCTGCGCACCTCGGGGTCCGCCCCCAGGTTGCCGATGATCATGACTTTGTTGAGGCTTCCGGCCATCGCTTGCGCTTTCCTTGCAGTCCGAGCGCGCCGCTATAGCCCGAGGGCGAGCGCGCTCCAGTATGTGATTCCCGCGAACAGGTAGGCCAGCCCGAACAGATATGCCAACATGAACGCCGGCCATTTCCACCCATTGGTTTCGCGCCGGGTAACCGCGATGGTCGACAGGCACTGCGGCGCGAACACGAACCACGCGAGGAAGGCGAGCGCGGTCGGCAGGCTCCACTTGGCCGAAAGCTGGCTGGCGAGCCCCTTGGCCGCGGCCTCGTCGTCGGGCGCGTCGACCGCGTACGTCGTCGCAAGGCTGCTTACGGCCACCTCGCGCGCAGCCATCGCCGGTATCAGCGCGAGCGCGATCTCGCGGTTGAAGCCGATCGGCTCGACCACCACCGCCAGGCCTTTGCTTACCTGGCCCGCGATCGACGCTTCGACCTGGCTTTCGCCCGGCGCGGCGCGCGGAAAACTGAGCAGTACCCACAGCACCACGGTGACGGTGAAGATGATCGTCCCCGCGCGGCGCAGGAAAATCCACGCGCGCTGCCACAGCCCGAGCGCGAGATCCTTGAGCAGCGGCATCTGGTAGCGGGGCAATTCCATGATGAAGCCCGAGGCGGCGCCCTTGGTGATCGTCTGACGCAGCACCAGCGCCGCCGCCATCGCCCCGATGATCCCGGTGATGTAGAGGCTGAACAGCACCAGTCCCTGCAGACCGATGCCGGGACCCACGGTGGTATGGGGAATGAACGCAGCGATGATCACCGCATAGACCGGCAACCGGGCCGAACAGGTCATCAGCGGTGCGATCAGGATCGTGGTCAGCCGATCCTTGGGATCGGAAATCGAACGGGTCGCCATGATGCCCGGGATCGCGCAGGCGAAACTCGACAGCAGCGGGATGAAGCTGCGGCCCGACAAACCCACGCCTTGCATCATCCGGTCCATCAGGAACGCGGCGCGCGCCATATAGCCCGATGCCTCCATCGCCAGGATGAAGGCGAACAAGATGACGATCTGGGGCAGGAACACCACCACCGATCCCACGCCGGCGATGATGCCTTCGGTCAACAGGTCGCGCACCAGGCCCGCGGCGACGTTCTCGCGAATGCCCTCGGAAATCATCCCGGCGAGCGCCTCGAGCGCGTCGGCGAACGGAGTCGCCCAGGCGAACACCGCCTGGAACATGACGAACAGGAACCCGAACAGGATCAGCGGGCCCCACCACGGATGCAGGAGCACCCGGTCGAGCCCGGCATGAAGCCGATGTTGCGATGTTTCCGAAAGGATCGCGCCGTGGGCCAGGTTCGATGCGGTAAAGCGCCGTTCGGCGAGTGTTCGGTGGGGTTGATGGAGCGCTTCATTGACATCCGCCAGGTGCTCGGCCGCCGCGATCGCCTCAGTCAGTTGTTCCAGCCCACGCCGGCGCACCGCCACCGTCGGGACCACCGGAACACCGAGCCCCTGCGCGAGCGCTTGCGGGTCGAGCGTCAATCCGTCGCGCTCGGCCAGGTCGATCATGTTGAGCGCCACCACCGTCGGCCGCCCGAGCGCGATCACTTCCTGTGCGAATACAAGGTGCTGCTCGAGATTGGCCGCGTCGAGAACCACGATCAGGACCTCGGGCGTCGCCTCTCCGGCGAACTCTCCGTGGATAACCTTGCGGGTGACTTCCTCGTCGGGGCTGGACGGATCGAACGAGTACGCGCCCGGCAGGTCGATCAGCTCGACCGGCTCCCCACTCGGAAGGATCAGCCGCCCCGCTTTGCGCTCAACCGTAACCCCCGGATAATTGGCGATTTTCTGGCGAGCGCCGGTCAGCGCATTGAACAGCGCGCTCTTCCCGGCATTGGGATTGCCGACCAGCGCGGCGGTGCGCACCCGGCTCATGCCTCCGCGATCCGTGACCGTGCGTTCACAGGTGTTCGATCTCCATCGCCGCGGCGTGGACCCGGCGCACCGCCACGGTCATCCGGCCGATGATCACCGCTATAGGATCGCGCCCGCCGAACACGCCGCGGTGCGCGATCGCCACCCGAGCCCCCGCATCGAGACCCAACGCGCGCAGACGCGTGCCGTCTTCGGGTGCCAGCTGGCTCCAGTCCACCGACACGATGCGCGCACGGTGACCGCGATCGAGGCCCTCGAGAGTCATGCGGGTGAACTAAATGTGCGGGGGCCTAATTGCAACTGATTTGCAATAGTCGTTCAGCGTACGGGATAACGCAACCGGCCCAGGAAGCGCGCGACACTGAAACGTTCATCGCTCGGTCGCAAAAGCTGCGCCTTGAGCTTCTCGAACTTCATCACACCCTCGATGCCGCGGTCGAGAAATGCCCGAGTCTCCGTCCTGCCCTCGCTCTCGTCCGATACGAATATTGCCAGTGTGGCAGCGTAGAGCGAGCCCAGGATGGCGCGCTTTGTATAGTGGTTATAGTCAGTCGCGGTGTCGCCCGCGAGCCGCCACATAGCGTCGGCACTGGCCCATCCCAGCTTGCTCGCCCGCAGCACATTTTGCGGCATCGCCATGACGGCGAGCGCGCGTCGCAGGGCTTCCTCCTGCCCTGCCATGGCAGCCAGCCGCGCCTCGACCAGCGAACGAATCCGCTCGCGGATTTTCATCGTCGCAAGCTTGTCTGCAGGCAACGCGTGCGCCATCGCCGTGTCGATATTGTCGATCCACGACGAAATCATGTCCATCGCGCCGCCTGGAAAGGCGAGCCGCGCGACATCGGGATCGACCCCTCTGCGTTCGGCGGCAGACAACAGCGCAGCATCGCTCCAGCCGTCGAACACCGCCGCATCGGCGATGTCCGACGCCAGCAATGCGCGCAGCTCCTCGAGTGTGAGGTCGGGCGCCTCAATACTCGCGCGCGCAGGCACCGTCATAGGCCAGGGCCATAGGAATCCTGCGCAGGAGCCACCTTGCGTTCGGCCTCGGCGCGCTCGATCTCGGTTATTACGCCGCCGGTGCTGCCCATCAGCTTCGCATAGTCGCGCGCCGAGCGGCCCGAATTGTCCGTCCCGTCCGCGTTTGCGCCATTCTTGAGCAGCAAGCGCACCATCGCGATGTCGCGCCGGTGGACCGCCGAGATCAGAGGTGTCTCGCCAGCCGAATTGGCGACATCCACCCTTGCGCCGCGCTTGAGCAATAGCTCGACCCCCTCGACGAAACCGAGGCTCGACGCGATCGCCAGCGGAGTATTTCCGCGTTTGTCGATGGCATTGGGGTTGGCACCGCGCTCCAGCAGGAACTTGGTCCAGGTTTCGTCGCGCCGCTGGACCACGATGTGAAGCGCACTCTGGCCGGTCGACTGATCGCGGGTGTTGACCAGCGTGGTGCCTGGCTCGTCAAGGAATTCGGTCGCTTTGGTCCCGTCGCGGTCCTTGACCGCTTTCAGGAAATTGAATCCATCGGAAAATTGGGCCGCGGCCGGAACCGCCACCAGCGCCAGACCGGCGGCCACGAACAGTGCAAGCCTGCGGAAAACGACCCCCACCATCTTTCAGCGCCTCCCTTGTAACCCTACAACGTGCGGGCCACCACGCGGCCACCCTTGCCGCCAGCCGGTTAGCAGACCATGAACCGCCGCGCCATGCCCAGCACCATCAACGTTCGCCCAATCCTGTGCCTTGCTGCGCTTCTGCTCACCAGCTGCCAGGCCGCCATGCAACCGGCGGAGGACCCGCCGCTCGCGGGCGCAGCGATCGGGGGAGAGTTCACTCTCACCGATCAGTTTGGCCAGACGAAACACTGGAGCGACTTTCGGGGTCGGTATGCGGTCGTCTACTTCGGCTACACATATTGCCCCGATATCTGCCCGACCGACGTCCAGCGCACTGCGCAGGGACTGCGGGAGTTCGCCCGTGCCCATCCCGATTTGCGGGCCAGGGTCCAGCAGATCTTCATCACCGTCGATCCCGCGCGCGACACCCCCAAGGTGGTCGGCCAGTTCGTCTCGGCATTCGACCCAAAGATGGTTGGCCTGACCGGCACCCCCCAGCAGGTCAAGGCAGCCGGCGACGCGTTCAAGGTCTACTTTTCGAAAGGCGAGCAACAGGCCGGGGGCGCGTATCTGGTCGATCATTCGGCGATCACCTACCTGTTCGATCCCGACGGCGAGCCGCTGGCGACCCTGCCGACCGACCAGGGCGCGCCGGCGGTGGCCGAGGAACTGGCCAAGTGGGTGCGCTGAGGAACCGCTTCTGGGAGCTTCCGCTCGCGGATCTAACCCGTGAGGAATGGGAAGCGCTGTGCGACGGCTGTGGCCGCTGCTGCCTGCACAAGCTGGAGGACGAAGACACCGGCGCGATCGCGCACACAAACGTCGCGTGCAAACTGCTCGACATCGGTACCGCGCGCTGCGGCGACTATCGCCATCGCAAGGCCTTCGTTCCCGACTGCCTGCGACTGACCCCCAGGCTCGTCAATCAAATCGGCTGGCTGCCGGCCACTTGCACCTATCGCTTGCGCGCTGAGGGCGAGGCCTTGCCCGCCTGGCATTATCTGATTTCGGGCGACCGGCAGACTGTTCACAGCGAGGGTCCGGGCGTGGCCGGCAGGGTGGTGAGTGAAATCGACGCCGGCCCGCTCGAGCACCATGTTGTCGATTGGCCAGCCGATGACGATGATGGGGACGAGTCGGGCGAGTGCGATGATGGCGAGCGCGCCGCATGATCGGTTGGCTCAGGCGCGACGGCGCCATGCCGACGATCGAGGTTGCCGGGCGAACGCTGCCGGTGGCACTGCGTCGCAACGCCCGCGCACGCCGCCTCACGCTGCGGCTCGCGCCTGACGGCAGCGAAGTGCGGCTGACGCTGCCTCGCTGGTGCCCGGAAAACGAGGCGCTCGCGTTCGCGAGAGCGCGCGCGGGCTGGCTTGCCGAACAGCTTGCCCGGGTTCCCCAACGCCGCGCGCCCGAAGCGGGTGCTTCGCTGCTTTATCGGGGAAGCGAGTTGGCGATCGAATGGCGCCAGGGTGCGCCGCGAACCGCGCGATTGGACGGCCACAGCGTCGTCGTGGGCGGCCCAAGCGAAGGCATTGTATCGCGCTTGCAGCGTTGGCTCGAACGCGAGGCCCAGAGGCTGCTCGCCGAGGATCTGGCGTTTTACGTCGCGCGGGCGGGAATAGCCTTGCCGCAATTGCGCCTCACCCGGGCGCAACGGCGTTGGGGCAGTTGCTCGACCCAAGGGGTGGTGCGGATCAACTGGCGGTTGATCCAGGCACCCGACCGGGTGCGCCGCTCGGTGGTGGCGCATGAAGTGGCGCATTGCCTTCATTTCGACCATAGCCCGGCGTTCCACGCCGAGCTGGCACGGCTGTTCGAAGGCGACCTCGAAGAAGCCGATGCCTGGATCAAGGCACACGGCCGCTCGCTGTACGCCAGCTTCGGCTAGCGGAGCGCGGGGTTAATCCCTAGATTGCCACCCATGCGGATCGTTCAGCGCCTCAATCCCGGCCCCGGAATCGCGGACTTCTGGGCCGAATTCAAACGGCCCAACCGCTATCGCTGGCCCATACTTGCAGGGTCGGTGCTGCTGACCGGCTCGTTGATGTTCCTGCTGACCGATCATGCAGTGCGATTGAACTGGATCGTCGGCGGAGTGCTTATGCTGATCGGCGGATTGGCAACCGCTGCGCTGATTGCCGAGCACGTGCGCATCCGGTTTGGCGTGCTCGCGATCGCCGCGCTGATGACTTTGGGCCTGCTGTACCAGTTCACCCGCGAGCGCGTGCGAATCCCGCCGCGTCCGCCCGAAGTGACCTATATCACCACTTTCGCGGCCGGCCGCAGCGATGCCGAGATCGTGGCTTCGAACCGCGCCAACCAACTGGAGCAGGAGAACCTACGCGCGGAACAGGCCGCGCGCGAAGAAAAGGCGAAGGACGCCTATCGCGCACTTGGCCGGGCAACCGGCCTCGACGTGGATGCGATGGAGCGCGATATCGCCCGCGAGGAAGCGCAAGCGAAACGAACAGGCGCGGCAGCGGAATCGCAGGTTGTCACCGGCCGCAACTGACGCCGACTGGCTGGCCGCGGCAGCCCGCCTTGCGGGCCGGGCCCGCCCGCTGAGCCGGCCCAATCCGGCGGTCGGTTGCTTGATTGTTCGCGATGGCAAGGCCGTTGGCCGCGGCTGGACCCAGGCGAGCGGTCGACCGCACGCTGAGGCGGTCGCGCTAGCAATGGCTGGCGAGCAGGCGCGCGGTGCGACTGTCTATGTCACCCTCGAACCATGCGCGCATGAATCTCTGCGCGGCCCGGCTTGTGCCGATTTGCTGGCAGCGGCCGGTCCGGCGCGCGTGGTCGTGGGTGTGGAGGATCCCGATCCGCGAACCGCGGGATCCGGCCTTGCACGCTTGCGCGAAGCGGGCATCGCCTCGGTGCTGGTTGAATCGCAGGCGGCGCGTGACAGTCTGGCGGGCTATCTCACCCGCGCTTCGCACGGTCGTCCGCATGTGACGCTCAAGCTGGCGATGTCGCTCGACGGCTGCATTGCACTTGCCGACGGGTCGAGCCAGTGGATCACTGGTCCGGAAGCTCGGGCGCACGTTCATGCGCGCCGCGCACGCGCCGATGCGATCCTGGTGGGCGCCGGAACCTGGCGTGCCGATGCGCCGCGGCTCGATGTGCGTCTGCCCGGACTCGCCGAACGCTCGCCCGAGCGATGGGTGCTGACCGGACAGGCTGACTTCATTGGCGCGAAATCGATCAGCTCTCCGCACGCGATCGCGGCAATGGAGGGTGTCCAGCATCTGTATGTCGAAGGCGGCAAGCAGACCGCCGCGGCCTTCCTCGCCGCGGACCTGGTCGACCGGCTTGAGATTTACCGCGCGCCGATGATGATTGGCGATGGCCTGCGCGCGGTTGGCTCACTTGGCCTCGAAGACCTGACGGCTGCGCACGGACGATGGGCGCAGGTCGAAGAGGCGCGCCTTGGCAGCGACGCCTTCGCCGCCTATCGCCGCGAGCGGTAAGGAGGAGGCCCGACAGTGTTCACCGGCATAGTCACCGCGATCGGAACGATCGAAAGCGTCGAACAGCGCGGCGATTTGCGCGTGCGCGTGTCCTGCCCGTGGGACCCGGCGCGCATCGCGATCGGCGCGTCGATCGCCTGCGCAGGCGTATGCCTGACTGTGGTCGAACGCGGCGGTGAGCCGGGCGATGCATGGTTCGCGGTCGACGTCTCGGCCGAGACCGTGAGCCGCACGGCGCAGGGCATGTGGCGCGAAGGCGCCGCGATCAATCTCGAGCCTTCACTCAAGGTGGGCGACGAGATCGGCGGCCACATCGTATCTGGCCATGTCGATGCGGTCGGCACGATCGCCAACTGGGAGCCCGAGGGCGATTCGATGCGGGTGACGATCATCGCCCCGCAAGCCCTCGCGCCGTTTATCGCGGCCAAGGGGTCGATCACCGTCGATGGCGTGTCGTTGACGGTGAATTCGGTCGAGGACCGCGCCAACGGCTCGGTCCACTTCGGCCTCAACGTGATCCCTCACACGTCGGAAGTGACCACGTTAGGCGGGCTTGCGCAGGGATCGCAGGTCAATCTCGAGATCGACACCGTAGCGCGGTACCTTCAGCGCCTTGAAAGCCTGCGTGCCTAGACCGCCCGCGGCGGCGGCGGCTTGGGGGCCGCGCGCGTGGCTGCCCATTCGAGTATCTGGTTGACCACGCTTACCAGACGTTCGGGTTCGAACGGCTTGCGCAAGTACCCGTTGGCTCCGGCCTGCCGCGCGATTGCTTCGTCTTCCGCCGATCGCCGCGCGGTCAGCACCAGAACGGGCACATCGTAGAGTTCCGGATCGCGGCGCAACGTCTTGATCAGATCGGATCCCGACATCTGCGGCATCATCATGTCGACGATCGCGAGATCGGGCTTACGCCGCTTGAGCGCCCGCAGGGCATCTTCTCCGTCGCCGAGGACGCCGACCGCATGCCCGGCACCCATAAGCACCGATTGCACCAGTTCACCCATCAGGGGGTCGTCCTCGGCGTAGAAGATCAGCGCCATCGCGCGAACTAATCCTGTGCCAGTTGCGCGTGGCCGCCGGTCGAGCCGAAGCCGCCCTCGCCCCGGCCGGTTTCGCCCAGTTGGTCAACTTCGGACCATACTCCGCGAACGACCGGCGCAAGCACCAATTGCGCCACCCGGTCTCCGCGCTCGATCGTGAACGGCTGATCGCCGTGATTGATAAGGATGATCTTGAGTTCGCCGCGATAATCGGAATCGATCGTGCCGGGCGTATTGGGCACGCTGATACCGTGCTTGAGCGCGAGGCCCGAACGGGGGCGAACCTGGATCTCATACCCGTCAGGAATCGCCAACGCGAGGCCGGTGGCCACCGCGTGCCGCGCGCCCGGCGTCAGGGTCACCTGTTCAGCTGACAACACATCCATTCCGGCAGCCCCGTCGGTGGCGTAGGAAGGTAGAGCGAGTCCTTGACCATGCGGAAGGCGTTTGACCTCGACATTGATCGGGGCAAACCAGGCGCGGTCACTCATCGCGCGGGTCGATCTCGTCGAGCGCCACGGCCATGCGCTCGACCAGCGCCATTGCGACCTGCTCCTTGGGCATTTCGGGCAAATCCTCGACCGTCTCGCTCGTGACGATATGCACCGCGTTGGCATCGCCGCCCATCACATCGCCCGAAACGTCGTTGGCGATGATCCAGTCGGCCGCCTTGCGCTTGCGCTTGATGATGGCGTTCTGGACCACGTCTTCGGTTTCCGCGGCAAAGCCGACCAGCAGCTTGGGGCGCTGCTTGCCCGAGGCCACCTGGGCCAGGATATCCGGGTTCTCGGTCAGCAGCAGCGCCGGCGGAGCCGAGCCGCGCTTCTTCATTTTCTCCGACGCGTATTCCTTGCTCCGCCAGTCTGCGACGGCAGCGACCATCACTGCGGCGTCGACCGGCAGCGTCTTCTTGACCACCTCGGCCATCTCGCGTGCGGATTCCACGTCGATCCGATCAACCCCGGCAGGTGTCATCAGCGAGACCGGCCCAGCGACCAGCGTCACCCGCGCACCCAACGCGGCAGCCGCGGCTGCGATCGCGAAGCCCTGCTTCCCGCTCGACCGGTTGGCGATGTACCGTACCGGATCGATCGGTTCATGAGTCGGACCCGCGGTAACCAGCACGTGCCGGCCGAAGAGCGGGCGATGGTCGGGGTCGACATCGAATTCGGGTTGGTAAGCGAGCGGATCGGCCGCGAGGATTTCGGGCAACTGCTCGCCCGCCCCCGTGGCGACCGTGTGATTGAGCGCGTGCGCGTCGGTAGGAGCAGCCGCCCGCGCCTTGCCCTTGCGCGCCATGATAGGCGCTTGCAGATCGGGTTCGGGCAGCGGTTCTTCTGGAATAAGCTCTTCGGGAGAAAGGTCAGCCAGTTCATCGTATTCGTCGGCCTCGCGGCGCACGGTCTTGCGCGGGATCAGCGACGAGAGCAGGCTGCCGAGGCGTCCGAAGCTCTCGACCTCGGCCTCGGGTTCCAGCGCTTCCAGCAAGTCGCCCTCGCAATCGGCGGCGATCCCGAAGCGCGCGGCGATTTCCGCCCATACGACTTCCGGATCGGGCAGCCGGCCAGGGCCGAACTCACCGCACGCCATCGGCCCTTCATCGGGCTCCATAACGTCGACGCCCGCCTCGCGCAGCCAGGCAACGTTGCGGCGGGTAGCGTCATGGAGCCACATCTTCACGTTCATCGCCGGCACCGCCAGCACCGGCTTGTCGGTCGCAAGAATCAGCGTGGTGGCCAGATCATCGGCGATCCCGGCGGACATCTTGGCGAGCAGGTCGGCGGTAGCCGGGCAGACCACCACCAGGTCGGCCGCGCGCGACAGCTGGATGTGGCCCATCTCGACCTCGTCCTTAAGATCGAACAGGCTCGTATAGACCTTGTTCTCGCTCAACGCGGCAAGCGCCAGAGGAGTGACGAACTGGCTGCCGCCTTCGGTCAGCACGCAGGTGACTTCTCCGCCCCCGCGACGGATCAGGCGCACCAGCTCGCACGACTTGTAGGCCGCGATGCCCCCGCCGATCACGAGCAAGACTTTCGGCCCGCTCACAGGAAGCGGCTCGCGCCGTGGTCGTCTGCCGACCTGCTCGTGCATGAAACCCCTCGCGCCACCATCGCGCCAACCTAGCCAAGGCGCATAATTCGCGCCACCCCTAGGACGATGGTGGTTAAGATTGCGCTAGCGTGCAGCAGGTGATCCGGCCATCATGATCGTCAATTCCAAGGGGGACTTCACCATGCGCCTGATCCTGACCGCCCTGATCTTCGTCGAGGGCCTGTTCTTCCTGGTGATGGGCCTGGGCTTCCTGTTTATGCCGGCAAGCACGGTCACCAGCTTTCACCTGATGGCCGACGGCGCCGGCGGCCTGGCGGTGCTGCGCGCCGATTTCCCGTCGCTGTTCTTCGTTGGCGGCGGGGCGATGATCTGGGGCGCCTGGAAGCGCAACGGCGATCTGCTGCTGGTACCTGCGGCGATCTTCGGCATCGCCTTGTTCGGTCGTTTCGTCAGCATTTTTGCAGACGGCACTTATCCGCAGTTCTGGTTCCCGATGCTGGTAGAGGCGGCTGCGGTGGTGCTCTCGCTTATCGGCAGCCGGGTTCTCCCGCACCGGCTGACCTAATCGAATATATCGGCCTGGGCGCCCAGCATCTCTGCAATGGGACGACGGGCGAGGTAGCGGAATGTCAGCCCGCCGATTGCTCCCAGAAGAGCGGTAAGCGCTGTCGCGCCCAGGACTTGCTCAACGCCTTGCGCGCTGATGAGAGCAAACAGTGCGCCCGTCGCCGATCCCGCGATTGCACCGACAACTCCGATCCGAATCCAGCCGCCCCATTCCGGCCTCCGCACGACCAGCCACAACATCAGCGCGCCCAATACAAGGCAGATCGGACCCGCCGTAATTAGCCCCAGGACCAGCCCGACCACGGTTGCGAAGATCGCGATTGCCAGGTCGCCGTTCCCGCCCTGCAACAGCAGACCGGTAGAGACAGACAGGAAAGCGGCCACTGCACCCAGCATGGGGCCGACCAGCAGTGCGGGCACAAGCGCATTCGCGATCGCTTCGCGGTAGCTGATCACGCGGCTAGCTCAGCAGTCCGGCGGCAAAGGCGCCCGCCACCGCGGCGGCGCCGACCAGTGCTGCCAGCAGGTAGCCAGGCCAGCGTCGCTCACCCCGGCGTTCCCACATCAGCGGCACTTCAGGCAGTGGAGGCTGCTCGGGCGCGCCGCCCTTGGCCGGATAGCGATCCTCGATCCGGCGGACCAGTTCGGGCAGCCGCAGCAGCGTCGCGAAATCGGTCCGCAGTCGATCGGCCAGCGCGGCCTCGGGCCCCAGTTCGTCGCGTATCCATTCGCGCACGAAGGGGGCGGAAACATCCCACATGTTGATTGTCGGATCGAGGCTGGTGGCGATACCCTCGACCATCACCATGGTCTTTTGCAGCAATAAAAGATGCGGTTGGGTCTGCATGTCGAAGTCGCGGGTGATCGCGAACAATCCGTCCAGCATCGCCCCGACCGACAGTTCGCTCACCGGCTTGCCGCGCATAGGCTCGCCCACCGCACGCAGCGCGGTCGCGAATTCCTCGACCGAGTGATAGCTCGGCACGTACTGCGCTTCGAAATGGATTTCGGCCACGCGGCGATAATTGCCGGTGATCAGCCCGTAGAGTATTTCGGCGAGCCACTGGCGCGCGCGCCGGTCGATCCGCCCCATGATGCCGAAATCGATCGCCACAATCGTCCCGTCACCTCGCACAAACAGGTTTCCCTGGTGCATGTCGGCGTGGAAGAACCCTGCACTGATCGCCTGCTGCAGGAACGCGGTGACCAGCCGGCGGGCCAGGTCGGGCAGATCGTGACCGGCCGCCAGCAGCGCCGCGCGATCGGAGATCTTGACCCCATCGATCCACTCGATGGTCATCACCCGGCCGTTGGTCCGGTCCCAGTCGACCGAGGGTATGCAGTAGCCGGCGAAACCGCGCATCGCGTCGGCCAGTTCGCTCGCCGAGGCCGCCTCGCGCCGCAAGTCGAGTTCGCTATTGGTCCAGCGTTTGAAATTCGCGATGGTCAGGCGGGGCCGCAATCGCGCTGCCTCGCCGCCGAACGCTTCAAGATGCGCCGCGGCCCACTCGTACGTGGAAATATCGTTGGCGAACCGTTCGCGGATGCCGGGCCGCAGAACCTTGATCGCAACCTCGCGGCCGTCGGTCGTCACCGCGCGGTGGACCTGCGCGATCGAGGCCGAGCCAACCGAGGCCGGATCGATCGAGGTGAACAGATCGGTCACCGGGGCATCGAAGCTGCGAGCGATCTCGGCTTCGATCTCGTGGAACGGGACCGGCGGCAAGCTGTCCTGCAACGACAGCAAGTTGTGCGTCGCAGCCTCGCCGACCAGATCCGGACGCGTTGCGAGCGACTGGCCGAGCTTGATCGCCGCCGGTCCGATGTCCTGGAACGCGGCGGCATAATCGGGCTCGAGCGGCTGGAGCGTGCCGAACCTGGCCACCCGGGCCAATCGCTTGACTGGTGTTGGCGTATTGGGATCGTTTTCGATCCCGCGCAGCGCGCCGTGCTTTGCCAGCGTCCGGCCCCAGCGCAGCAAGCGCCAGATATGCGTCGCGGGGCGCGCCATGTTAGATTTTCCACCCCGAATGGATCGCCACCAGCCCACCCAGGATCGGCTCGACCCGGGTACGCGCAAATCCGGCGGCGCGGATCATCTGTTCGAATTCGGCCATCGGCGGGAAGCGGCGGATCGATTCGATCAGGTAGCGATAGCTGTCGGCATCGCCCGCGATCGCCTGGCCGAGCTTGGGCACCAGCTTGTGCGAGTAAAAGTCGTACGCGTCCTTGAACCCCGGCCATTCGGTGGTCGAGAACTCCAGACAGTAAAACCGCCCGCCGAACTTGAGCACGCGATGTGCCTCGGCAAGGGCGAGGTCGATGCGGGTGACGTTACGAATGCCGAAAGCGATCGTGTAGGCATCGAACACGCGGGCGGGATATTCGAGCCTTTCGGCATTCTGCCGGCTCCACACCAGGCCATCGAGGCCGCGTTCGAGCGCGCGCTCCACACCCACATCGAGCATTTGCTGATTGATGTCGGCGACGGTCACTATCGCGCCACGATCGGCAAGGCGGAAGGCGACATCGCCCGTGCCGCCCGCCATGTCGAGCACTGCCTCGCCAGGCTGCGGTTTGACCCGTCGCACGAAGGTGTCCTTCCACAGCCGGTGCATGCCGGCGCTCATGGCGTCGTTCATGACGTCGTATTTTGCCGCCACGCCCGAGAATACCGCCCCAACGCGGCGGGTCTTTTCTTCGGGGTCGACCTCTTCGTAGCCGAAGGAAACGGTATCGTTCATGCCGGGCGCCTTAGAGCATCGCGTTCGAAAGTGGGAACCGGTTTTCGGCAACACGCAACGCGATGCCGAAATGGCCAGACAATTGCCCGCGCGGCAAAGGCTGGTAGAGCGCGCACCATGCCAGAACTTCCCGAGGTCGAAACCACCGTGCGCGGTCTCGCTGCATCGCTCGATGGGGCGCGGATCGAGCGGGTCAGGCTCAACCGGCCCGACATGCGCCGCCCGTTTCCGCCCGATCTGGTGCAGGCGCTGACCGGCGCGCGCGTAATCGGTCTGGGTCGGCGCGCGAAATACGGGCTGATCCACACCGACCGCGGCCGCACGCTGGTGTTCCACCTGGGCATGAGCGGGCGCTGGCGGATCGATCCGCCGAACAGCGACAAGCACGATCATTTCGTGCTGGACACAGCCGACCACAGTTATGCGCTCAACGATGCCCGACGGTTCGGTTTTGTCGACCTGCTCGACAGTGACACGATCGACGACTGGCCGGCGTTTGCCGCGCTGGGGCCCGAGCCGCTAGGGCCAGACCTGACCGCAAAGCACCTCAAGGCGGCGTTTGCCGGGCGCAAGCAGGCGATCAAGCTCCTGCTGCTCGACCAGAAGATCGTCGCCGGGCTCGGCAATATCTATGTCTGCGAGGCGCTGTGGCACGCGCGGATCGATCCGCGAAAGGCAGCGGGCAAGGTCTCGCGGCCCGCGCTCGAGCGGCTCGTGCCGGCGATTCGCGATGTGCTCGAGCGATCGCTCGGCGATGGCGGATCGACCTTGCGCGATTATGCCCGCCCAGATGGCCAACTGGGCTATTTCGCGACGCGTTTTGTGGTCTACGGGCGCGAGGGCCAGGCGTGCTTGCGTGAAGACGGCGGCACGATCCGCCGGTTCGCCCATGGCGGCCGGAGTACGTGGCATTGCCCGCGTTGTCAGCGCTAGCTTGACGATTCGCCGGGTGACCGCTAGGGGCGCGCCTTTCCCGGCGGGTCCGCCCGCTGCGGGTATCCACGCAAACGCCAGATTACCGGCCGCATTTTGAAGCGGCTTATCGAGGACAGACATGGCCAATACGCCGCAAGCCAAGAAGCGCATCCGTCGCAATAATGCCCGCGCGGAAATCAACACCAGCCGGGTCAGCCGGATCAGGGGCTTCATCAAGAAGGTAGAGGCCGCGATCGCCGGCGGCGACAAGCAGGTCGCTGCTGACGCGCTCAAGGCTGCCCAGCCTGAACTGGCGCGCGGCGTGGCCCGCGGGGTGCTGCACAAGAACACCGCCAGCCGCAAAATGAGCCGCCTCTCGAAGCGAGTCGCCGGGCTCTGATTCGCGGCCGACCGCTACTAGAGCGGGTTCGGCAACAGAACAAAAGCGAACGACGCCGGCGCCAATCGCGCCGGCGTTGTCGTTTGCGCGGCGCATGTTTTCAGCAAACGGCGGTTTTCCCGCGATTCGCGTTCGCCCCTGAAGGTTAATCAGCTGTTTTCAATGACTTGAATGCATTCCTGCGGGTTTGCGCGAGTCAACAGCCATTATTTCATTTTTTTTACACCCGCGGCCTTGCCAGCGCCCCGAGGCTGATGAAAAGAAGTGCTTCGCCCGGGGCTGGACGGCTTGGGCTCATAAATCGGTGGACTGGCTTGGCCGACTCGAATCCCGTGTCAAGGATTCCGGGCGTGGCGGAGCCATGTTCGGGGGAAACAGGCTTTGAACTTTCAAGGCCTTTGGGACGAGTGAGCGAGCAATGGACAGCATCAGCGGCGGCGTTCCTGCGCGGCGCAATAGCGGGGATGGCATGGAAGATCTCGAAGCGGTGAACCTGGCGGCCGATTGGTCGGACATCAGCCAGGGTCTGCGCAAGGATCTCGGCCAGCAGATCCACAGCCAGTGGATCAAGCCGATCCAAGTCGGCAGCATGTGCGAAGAAACCGGCACGCTCGAGCTGTACCTGCCAACCGAATTCTCGGCCAACTGGGTCAACGATCGATTCCACGACCGCCTGAGCCTGGCTTGGAAGATCGCCCGCAGCGAAGTGCGCCAGTTGCGCATTTGCGTTCACCCGGGTCGGCGTAAGCTTCCCGAACTGAGCCTGCTCGACGGACGCCGCCCGGCAAACGACGGCGACACCAGCATGATCGCCGTCGCCGCCGGCACCATCGGTGAGCGGGGCTTCACCTCGTCGGTGGGTCTGGATCCATCGCTGACGTTTGCCGCGTTCGTGACCGGGGAGGCAAACGTGCTGGCGTGCAATGCTGCGCAGCGCATGGCCGCGAGCGAGGCTCCGCAGTTCTCGCCGCTCTACCTCAAGGGCGCTACCGGACAGGGCAAGACGCACCTGCTGCACGCCATCGGCCACTCCTACCTTGCCGCTCATCCGCGTGCGCGCATCTTCTACTGCAGCGCCGAACGCTTCATGGTGGAATTCGTTCAGGCGCTGAAGTCGAACCAGACGATCGAGTTCAAGGCACGCCTGCGCAGCTTCGATCTGCTGCTGGTCGACGATATCCAGTTCATCATCGGCAAGGCCAGCGCGCAGGAAGAGCTGCTCTATACGATCGACGCACTGCTGGCCGAGGGCAAGCGGCTGGTGTTCGCCGCCGATCGCGCACCGCAAGCATTGGACGGGGTCGAGCCGCGCCTCCTTTCGCGCCTGTCGATGGGGCTGGTCGCCGATATCCAGGCCGCCGATATCGAGCTGCGCCGCTCGATCCTCCAATCCAAGCTCACTCGCTTCGCACCGCTCGAAGTGCCCGAAGACGTGATCGACTTCCTCGCCCGCACGATCACCCGCAACGTGCGCGAGCTGGTCGGCGGCCTCAACAAGCTGATCGCCTATGCTCAGCTCACCGGACAGCAAGTCTGCCTGCAGCTGGCCGAAGAACAGCTGACCGACATCCTGTCGGCCAATCGCCGGCGGATCACGATCGACGAGATCCAGCGCACGGTGTGCCAGTTCTACCGGATCGACCGGTCCGAGATGGGCTCCAAACGCCGCGCCCGGGCGGTCGTTCGCCCGCGCCAGGTGGCGATGTACCTCGCCAAGGTGCTGACCCCGCGAAGCTACCCCGAAATCGGGCGCAAGTTTGGCGGTCGCGATCACTCGACGGTGATCCATGCGGTCCGCTTGATCGAGGACCTGCGCACACGCGACGCCGACATGGACGGCGACGTGCGCAGCCTGCTGCGCCAGCTGGAGAGCTGACCTTCGCAACCTCGCTATCAGCGAAGTACGCGGCCGCGCTGAAAAGCCATGTCGAACCGGCTCGATGTTGCTGCCGCCCGCACCTCGTAAGATACCGAGCACGCTGGCAAGCTGAACGGCTTACGCTATGGCGACAGGGTGAACAGCCCCGATCCATCGTCTTGTACTCCGGCAACGCTTCCCGCGACTTTCGCGCAGGCCGCGCGACGCGGATTGGCCAGCCGTTGTCCGCGGTGCGACGGGGCGAAGCTGTTTCGCAAATGGCTCAAACCGGTCGACCGGTGTCGCGCGTGCGGCCAAGACTGGTCGATCGCGCAGGCGGACGACATCCCGGCCTATCTGGTCATCCTCGTCACCGGCCACTTGCTCGCACCGCTGATGATCTTCCTGATCCTGGAAGCGGAGGTGTCGGCGATCGTCGCGGCAGGCATTATCATTTCGCTCGCGACAGCGATGGTCATTGGCGGCATCCAGCCGGCCAAGGGCGCGGTAATCGCGCTGCAGTGGTGGCTGGGGATGATGGGATTCCAGCGCGAACGGCCCAACCAACCATGATCTTCTCTCCAGATCGCCTCGACCGCTTCGCAAGGCATATCGTGATCCCCGAAATCGGCGGCGCCGGGCAGTTCGCGCTGGCCGAGGCGCACGTCGCGATGGTCGGTCTTGGCGGGATCGGCTCACCCGCGCTGCAATATCTCGCGGGCGCGGGGATCGGGCGGCTGAAGCTGATTGACGACGGAAAGGTCGAACTCTCGAACCTTCAGCGCCAGACGCTCTACTCGGAACGGGATATAGGACACGGCAAGGCGGTCGCCGCGCGGCGCTGGCTGGCGAACTTCGACGGCAAGCTCGATGTCGAGCTGTGCGATCGGCGGATCGACGAAACGAATGCCAACGAAGCGCTTGATGGAGCCGATTTGGTAATCGACGGAACGGACAACTTCGCCACCCGCCTGACTGTCTCCGATGCCTGCGTGGCGCGCGGGGTGCCGCTGTTGAGCGCGGCGGTCGGCCGTTTCCAGGGCCAGGTCGGGGCGTTCGCCGGGCATTTGCCGGACCAGGCATGCTACCGCTGCTATGTCGGTGACGCATTCGACGCCGACGATTGCGACACGTGTGCCGACGACGGGATGCTCGGCGCGATGGCCGGCTGGGCGGGGACATTCGCCGCCCTGCAGGCTGTTCGGATTGTCCTCGACGGTGTTGGCGGGATGGGCGATTCTCAATGGAGCAAGCTGCATCTGCTCGACGGGCTGGCGCCTTCGATGCGATCTGTGCACATCGCCAAGGACCCGGAATGCCGCGCCTGCAAACGGATCCCGCACTAAACCCGCTGAGGTGAGCCCGCATGATCCTTGGCTCTCACCTCGCAGGAGCGCCCGGACGTCTCAATCCCGCTCATGCGCCGCGGTTGTTGCTGTTGCCGGATCACGCGGCAACGCGGGACGACCCTTCCCAGGCTTTCTACCCGCTGCCCTGAGTTGCCAGAACCTGCTCTACCCACTCTGGCACAAGCGCGCTCGCGGGGCCCTGACGGCTCTCGTCGAACCATGCCGAACCCTGGCTGCGATCGAGATTGAGTTCGAGCGTCGCCGCGCCAAGATTGCGCGCGTCACGGACGAAGCCCGCGGCTGGATAGACCGCGCCCGAGGTGCCGATCGAGACGAACAGGTCCGCGCCGCGGATCGCGGCATAGATCTCGTCCATCCGGTAGGGCATCTCGCCGAACCATACCACGTCGGGCCGCAGCGCCGGTTCACCGCACGCGGGGCAGGCCGGGCGGTGAATCAGAGCACCGCGCCAACGCGAGCGCACATCGCACGCTGTGCACCATGCGTTGAGGTGCTCGCCGTGCATGTGCAGCACTCGCCTTGCTCCGGCTTTTTCGTGCAAGTCGTCGACGTTTTGGGTCACAATCAGCAACTCGCCCGGCCATTCCGCGTCCAGCTTAGCCAATGCGAAATGCGCCGCGTTGGGCTGCTTGGCCTGGATCGCCGCGCGGCGCATGTCGTAGAACCGCAGGACCAGTTCCGGATCCCGCGCAAAGGCTTCGGGCGTGGCGACGTCCTCCACCCTGTGCTGCTCCCAAAGGCCTCCGCCCCCACGAAAGGTATCAATCCCGCTCTCGGCGCTTATCCCTGCGCCGGTCAGGACGACTATGTTGCGGATGTCAGCCATGTCGCGCATGAAGCATGAGGGTCAGGGAGTGGCAATGGCGCGCATCGGGATCATCGGCAGCGAGGGGCGCATGGGGCACGCGCTCACCCGTGCGATAGTCGAGGCTGGGCACGAGTGCGCCGGCGGGGTCGATCAAGGTGGCAACACGGCCAACCTTGCCGAGGCGAGCGACGCACTGCTCGACTTTTCCTCGCCCTCGGCGCTGGAGACCAACCTTCACGCCGCCGTTGGCGCGGGCATCCCGATCCTCGTCGGCACCACCGGGCTGGACGAACGCCACCACGCCGCGCTCGATTCCGCCGCGTTGGCCATCCCCGTGCTGCAGACCGGCAACACCTCGCTCGGGGTCACATTGCTCGCGCATCTGGTGCACGAAGCGGCTGCGCGTCTCGGGCACGATTGGGACATCGAAATCCTCGAGATGCACCACCGAATGAAGGTCGATGCGCCATCGGGCACCGCGCTTCTGTTGGGCGAGGCTGCTGCGAGGGCCCGTGGCATCGACCTTGCCACCAACAGCGAACGCGGCCGCGACGGACACACCGGCGCCAGGGCCGACGGCGCTATCGGTTTCGCCTCGTTGCGCGGGGGCACCGTTGCGGGCGAACACAGCGTACTTCTCGCCGGCAACGAGGAGCGGATTACGCTGACCCATGTGGCCGAGGACCGGATGATATTCGCCCGCGGAGCGGTCGCCGGGGCGACGTGGCTGATCGGCAGGGACGCCGGTCGCTATTCGATGCCCCAGGTGCTCGGACTTTAATCGTGCCGGCGCGCTGGCACGCCAATAGCCCGACGTTGCGCACGGCGTTCGCCAGCCGAAGTGGTCAAACGTCGACGTGATCGCTTCTTATGAGGTGGATCGTCTGGCTTTCGGGCGGTCCTTCTGGACGCGGCCCGGATCGTGGTTCTACGGCCTGAGGGCATGACCCGCGACCAGATTTTCGAATTCTTCCGGCGCCTTGCCGAAGAGAACCCGTCGCCCGAGACCGAGCTCGAATTCCACAATCCCTATCAGTTGGTGGTCGCCGTCGCGCTGAGCGCGCAGGCGACCGATGTCGGCGTAAACAAGGCCACCCGGGGATTGTTCGCCGAGGTCACCACGCCCGCGCAGATGGTCGCGCTTGGCGAGGAGGGCCTCAAGGCCCACATCAAGACGATCGGGCTGTTCAACACCAAGGCCAAGAACGTCATCGCGCTGAGCCAGATGCTGATCGACGACTTCGCCGGCGATGTCCCCACAACCCGCGATCAGCTGGTTTTGCTGCCGGGCGTCGGGCGCAAGACCGCCAACGTGGTGCTCAATTGCGCGTTCGGCGAGGAAACCTTTGCGGTCGATACCCACGTGTTCCGGGTGGGTAACCGCACCGGGCTGGCGCGCGGCAAGACTCCCGAGGCGGTCGAAGCCAAGCTCGACAAACGCGTGCCGCAGCCGTTTCGCCGCCATGCGCACCACTGGCTGATTCTGCACGGACGCTATATTTGCAAGGCACGCACCCCCGAATGCTGGCGCTGCCCGGTGGTGGATTTGTGCGCTTATCGGCCGAAAACGCCAGCACCCAAATCGAAGGCCCAGGCGGTCTAGGCGTTTGCCTCGGGGTCGAGGGTCAGGCCCTGGCGTCCGTGTTCGGGCGTATCGTGCGGCGCAACCGGTTCGTCCATGTCGGGATCCCGCATCGGCTGGAGCATCCCCTCCCACTTGGTAATCACGCTCGTCGCGACCGCGTTGCCGAGCACGTTGGTGGCGGTGCGCCCCATATCGAGGAACTGGTCGATCGCCAGCACCAGTGCGATCCCTTCCGCCGGCAGGTCGAACATCGCCAGCGTGGCGGCGATCACCACCAGGCTTGCCCGCGGGACCGCGGCGATGCCCTTGGAGCTGATCATCAGCGTCAGCAAGATCGCGATCTGGGTGCCGATGCTAAGGTCTATGCCATAGGCCTGCGCGATGAAGATGGTCGCGAAGCTGGCGTACATCATCGACCCGTCGAGGTTGAAGCTGTAGCCCAGCGGGATCATCAGCCCCGAAATGCGGCGCGGAATGCCGAACCGATCGAGCTGCTCGAAAAGACGCGGCATCGCCGCTTCCGAACTTGCGGTGCTGAACGCGATCAGCACCGGTTGGCGGACATAGCGGACCAGCTGGAACGCCCGCCCTCGCAGGACCACCCAGCCCGCAAACAGCAGGATGGTCCACAGGATCACCAGCGCGAAATAGAACTCGCCGAGAAGCTTGGCATACGTGCCGAGGATGCCGAGCCCGTTCTGTGCAACCACATTGGCGAGAGCGCCGAACACCGCGAACGGGGCAAAGCGCATCACATAACCGGTGATCTCTAGCATCAGTTCGGCAAGCGTGTCGGCCGCCTTGACCAGCGGCGCGCCGCGCTCACCCAACGCAGTCAGCCCGACACCCGCGAACAGCGCGAAGACCAAGATCTGAAGCACGTTGTTGTCCGCCATCGCGCCGACCACGTTCTTGGGAAAGACATGTTCGATGAACTCGAAGAAATCGAGCTTCTTGACCTCGCCGATCGCCTGCGCCGATGCGGTCACATCGACCCCCGCGCCGGGCTGGAACAGGTTGACCAGAACGAGGCCCAGGCTGATCGAAATCAGGCTGGCGACGATGAACCACAAGATCGCACGGAAACCTATCCGGCCTACCGCACTGCTGTCGCCCATGTGCGCCAGACCCGATATGATCGTGGCCAGCACCAGTGGTGCGACCAGCATCTTGATCAGGTTCAGGAAGATCGTCGACAGCATCTGGAAGCTGCGCGCCCACGTTTCGGCGTCCATGATCCCCGCCAGCAGCTGCTGGTTGACCAGATAGCCGACGATCACCCCGAGGATCATCCCGACCATGATCGAGGCGGTCAGGTGCCGGCTCAGTGCGTGGAGCATCCAGCCGATCGCTGATCGGCGTTGCGGTGTTTCCGGCATCGTGGCGGCGACCATTCTTGTTCCTCTCCCAGTTCCCGTGACCTGCTATCAGCCGGTCGGCGGGGGCACAATCAGCGCGGAGCAGGCGATCCGGGCATAGATCCGCGCAAGTTGCTCGAGATCGGCGATCGCCACTGCTTCGTCGCGCTTATGCATCGTCGCGTTGAGTAACCCGAACTCGATCACCGGACATACGTCTTTGAGAAACCGCGCATCCGAGGTGCCGCCGGTGGTGGACAGTTCGGGGATCACCCCGGTTTCCGCTTCGATCGCGTCGGATACCATTTGCGAAAACGCGCCCGGCGGGGTCAGGAACGCTTCACCGCTGACCACCGCATGAGCGGTGCCGCCGTGCCGGGCGGCTATAGCCGAAACCAGTTCGGACAATTGCGTGCCGGTGTGCAGCGCGTTGAAGCGAATCGACAGCCGCGCGCGTGCCTTGGCCGGAATCACGTTGTGCGCCGGGTTGCCGACTTCGAGCTCGGTCAGTTCAAGGTTCGAAGGCTGAAACCGGTCGGTCCCTTCGTCGAGCACCAGCGCGTCAAGCTCGGCAAGCATCGCAACCAGCCTGGGGATCGGGTTGTCGGCCAAGTGCGGATAGGCAACGTGCCCCTGCGTACCGGCCACCTCAAGCCAGATATTGACCGAACCCCGGCGCCCGATCTTGACCACGTCGCCCAGCCGGTTGACCGAGGTCGGCTCACCGACGAGGCACAAGTCGGGAATATCGCCACGCGCGCGCATCCGTTCGATCAACGCGCGGGTGCCGTGAAGCGCGGGGCCCTCCTCGTCGCCGGTAATAATGAAACTGACGGTTCCGGCGTCGGGTGGCACGTCGGACATTGCCGCGACCATCGCCGCGATCGCGCCCTTCATGTCGACCGCCCCGCGTCCATAGAGCAATTCTCCGCGCCGCTCGGGTGCAAAGGGAGCGGTCGACCAGCCCTCGCCCGGCGGGACTACGTCGAGGTGACCGGCAAACGCGAAATGACGGCTGCCCGCAGGGCCGCGCCGGATCGCGAACATGTTCTCGACCGCATCCGGCCCCTCACCGGCGATGAACCGGTCGATCTCGAACCCGAGCGGAGCCAGCATGCGCGCGAGCGTGTCGAACACCATCGCCGATGCCGGGGTCACGCTGGGGCAGGCGATCAACCGCTCGGCGAAATCGGCGGCGGGGGAATTCGCGATCGGGGTTTTGGCGGTCATCGCAGACTCGCTATACGAGCGGGCTCGCTCAATCCAGCCGACAGGATCATGCCGTGCCCAAGCTAGACCTCATCGCGGTTCCGCAGACCAACGCCACCGGATACCCGCCGCCCTATGACGCGCCGGTCGATGGGCGCTGGTATCGCCGGCTCGCGCCGCCATCCGGTCTGACGCGGATGGGGGCGAGCCACGTCGTGCTCAAGCCCGGCGCGTGGTCATCTCAACGGCACTGGCACGCCGAGGAAGATGAGCTGCTGGTCATGTTGGAAGGCGAGGCGGTCCTGGTCGAAGACGACGGTGAGACCGTCGTGCGCCCCGGTGACGTGTGCGCCTGGCCCGCAAACGCACGCAACGGCCATCACTTGCAGAACCGATCAACCAAGGATTGCGTGTTCATCGCCATCAGCGCGGGTGATCGTGACGCCGACCACGGCGAATATCCTGACATAGACATGGTCTTCGGACCTGACGGATACGCGCGCAAAGACGGCACCCCATATCCCGCCAAGCGCATCCCTTAACGGGCTGGCGGCGGCAGCGCTCCCGGCGCGAACGCCGCGTCGAGCAAGTCCGCGATACGCAGGCCCGCCTGCTCGATCCGCCGCTCGGCCACAGGAACCGCTGCGACAATCGCCTCCTGAGTCAGCGTCACCTGCTTGGGCGAGCCTTCTCCGGGGGGAAGTTGGCGGCCGATCGCATTGAGGTATACGAACGTGCGCGCCAATTCCCAGCTCTCGCGGCCCCAATCGGCCGGCGTGCCGCCTGCCAGCGCCGACCGTTCTGCGAGCGAGTAGCGCCGCACCATCGGCGGATTCGCGCCCGAGATTGCCCGTTCCGCCAGCGCGCTGTCCCAGATCGAATGGAGGTTCAGGCCTGGCGCGATGCCGTAGGTCGCCTCGACCGCGTTGCCACCCTTGTCGTCGTTGTCGCCGGAATGGAGCGGCATGTGAATGTCGCCGGCAAAGTGAACCATGAACGCAAGGGCCTCGAGGCGAACATTGGCCGGCAGGCTCTCGTCCGAAAGAATGCGCTGGTTGCGCTCGATCTGAGCCGAAACACATTCGCCGCCGCCGCAGTTCTTGCGTGCGTCGTAAGGCTGGTCGATCGGCTCGGTCTGGTAATGCCACGCGAAAGTATAGCCCCAGCGCCAGGATTCGCCGCGCAGGCAGTCCGGCCATGTGGCGGCGCTCGCCAGATCGCGGATCGGGCAGTCGGGAGTGCCGAGCTCGCGGCTGTGCGCGATCAGGCGGGTGATGGCGGCGCGCGTCTGAGGCTTGACGTTGGCAAGCGCAATGCGCCCGGTGGTGGCGTGGCCGTAATAACCCCAGGCTTGCGCCAGCGAGGGTTGCTGCACCGCAAGCAGCGCCAACAGAGCCGCGATCAGACGGCGGGTACGGTGTCCCATTGTTCGATCACCCATTGTTCGTCTTCGGCCGCCTTGATCCAAGCCTGCAACCATTCGTGCTCCCACATCGCCTCCATGTAAGCCTGCGCGAAGCCCGGCACGCCGATGTCGTAGGTGACGAAGCGGCTGACCACCGGTGCATAGAACACGTCGGCCGCGCCGAAAGTGCCGAACAGGAACGGCCCGCCGCGCCCGAACCGAGCGCGCGCTTCGGCCCACAACTGCAGGATACGCACGATATCGTCCCGCGCCGGGTCGGACAGCTCGACGCCCTGATGCCGCATCCGCACGTTCAACGGGCACTGGCGCCGGAGTGCGATGTAGCTCGAGTGCATTTCGGCGACCATCGCGCGGGCCATTCCCCGCGCCCCATCATCCTTGGGCCAGAAGCGATCGCGGCCGACTTTGTCCGACAGGTATTCCAGGATAGCCAGGCTATCCCAGATCACCGCGTCGCCATCCCACAGCACCGGGACTTTGCCCATCGACGGCTGGATTTCGCCCATCTCGCGCTTGGCCGCCTCCCATTCGTCGCCCGCGATGTTGACGGTCAGTTCCTCGAACGCGAGGCCCGATTGCTTGCACGCGAGCCAGCCGCGCAGAGACCAGCTTGAATAGTTGCGATTGCCGATAATCAGCTTCACGTCGTCACCCTGTTGCCCCACCGCCGCGCGGCCTAGGCGTTCATCACGGAGGTGTCGAGGCTGAACGGTGTCACACGTGTCACACTGTCCTGCATTCCTTTTCGCATGCTCCGCCAGGGCCATTTCTTTGAACGCGGCGAGGATGCGGTGGGCTTCGGCGAGGTCCATTCGCGAAGTGCTGGCAAACCAGTCGCGTGTAGGAAAATGATTTGTGCGGCTGTAAAGGCCCCGCCATGAGCCTGCGCCCCTTCCACCTTGCCATCCCCGTCAGCGACCTCGCCCAAGCCCGCGCCTTCTACGGCGGCCTGCTCGGGTGCCCGGAAGGGCGCAGCAGCGCACAGTGGATCGACTTCGACTTCTTCGGCCACCAGATCGTCACCCACCTCGCCCCGGCGAAAGCAAGTGACGCGGCGGTCAACCACGTCGACGGCCACGGCGTGCCGGTGCCGCACTTCGGCGTCGTGCTCACGCTGGAAGCGTTTGCCGCGCTGTCCGAGCGATTGAAATCGGCAGGCGTGCGCTTCGAGATCGAACCCTACACCCGCTTCGAAGGCGAACCGGGCGAGCAAGCGACCATGTTCTTCCGCGATCCAAGCGGCAACGCGATCGAGATGAAGGCGTTTGCAAGCCTGGAAAGCTTGTTCGCGCGCTGACATTCGGTGGCGATCGGCTGCGTCGGCGGCCCTTTTTCATGCCCGCATCGTTCGTGATACCATCACCTGTCGCGCAGGTGGGTAGCCGAGGAATGGCAACGAGGATCGAGGGCGGCTGGAAGATCCAGCAACCCCGGCAATTCCGCGGAGGCGAGAACGCGGAGACTGCCCGAGTCCGAGGACGAGAAGTGCAGTCACTTCGAAGGCCTGCAGCCGATCCCCAGTTAGGGCGGTAGCTAACTCAACACCGCTTGAGAATTCCGGCGCCTGTCAGCTCTCCGCGTCGGCCAGCACGGCTGCGCGCAGTTCGGCGATGCCCATGCCTTTTTCAGCGCTGGTCACGTGAACGTGCGGGAATGCGGCAATGCGCTTGCGCGCTTCGGCCTCGGTTGCGGCGGTGACGGCGGCAAGGTCGCTGGCCTTGATCTTGTCGGCCTTGGTGAGCACCAGTCGATAACCGACCGCCGCTTCGTCGAGCATCGCAAGAGTTTCGCGGTCGACGTCCTTGACGCCGTGGCGGCTGTCGATGAGCACCAGCGTACGCTTCAGCACCTGCCGGCCGCGCAGGAATTCGCGAACCAGCGCCTTCCACCGCTCGACAACCTTTACGGGCGCCTTGGCAAAGCCATAGCCCGGCATGTCGACCAGCCGCATCGCCAGCGGATCGCCGACCTCGAAGAAGTTCAGTTCCTGCGTGCGTCCGGGCGTGACTGACGCGCGCGCGAGGGCCTTGCGGCCGGTCAGCGCGTTGAGCAGCGAGCTTTTGCCAACGTTCGAGCGCCCGGCAAATGCCACCTCCGGCACCACCGGATCCGGCAGGAATTTCAGCTGCGGCGCCGACAACAGGAATTCGACCCTGCCGGTCAGCAGCTTGCGCGCGCGCTCTTCCAGCTCGGCGGCTTCCTCCTCGTCGCTCACCCTTTTGCTTTCGCGTCGCGCGCGGCGATCGTTTCGCGGTCGGCCTTGTCCTTGTCGGCCTGCGCGCGCAGCTGGGGATGTTTCGAATAAAGGTACTTCTGCTGGGTCAGCGTCAGCACGTTCGAGGTGATCCAGTAGATCAGCAGGCCCGCCGCGAACGGCGCCATGACGAACATCAGTACCCACGGCATGATCGAGAACATCTGTTGCTGGATCGGGTCCATCGCCTGGGGGTTGAGACGGAACGTGGCCCACATCGATATGCCGAGAAGCACCGCCAGTACCCCGATCGCGAGGAAGCTGGGCGGGGTGAACGGCAGCAGCCCGAACAGGTTGAGGATATGCGCTGGATCGGGCGCCGACAGATCGTGTATCCACAACGCGAACGGCTTGTGGCGCATGTCGATCGCCAGCATCAGCACTTTATACAGGCCGAAGAAGATCGGGATCTGCAGCAGGATCGGCAGGCAACCGGCGAGCGGATTGACCCCTTCGGCCTTGTACAGCGCCATCACTTCCTGTTGCTGCTTGGGCTTGTCGTCCTTGTAGCGTTCCTGGATCGCCTTCATCTTGGGCTGGACCGCGCGCATCGCCGCCATGCTGGCGAACTGCCGCTGCGCGACCGGGAACATCGCCCCGCGCACGATCAGCGTCAGCAGGATGATCGCGATGCCGAAGTTGCTGGTCAGGCCATAGAGCGTCCGCAGCAGCCACAGGATCGGCTTTTCGATGATACCGAACCAGCCCCAGTCGATCGCATTGTCAAACCCGGTAATGCCGCCGTCGGCATAGTCAGTCAGCACGCCGCTTTCCTTGGCTCCGGCAAACAATCGGGTGGTGCGGGCGATCTGGCGGCCGGTGGCGACAGTGAGCGGATCATAGATCACGTCGGCGCGAAAATCGTCGCCGCCCAGGCTGCGGAAATCAGCATCGACGTCGGCGTTGCCTTGCGGAATCAGCGCCGACAGCCAGTAAATGTCGGTGAAGCCGATCCAGCCCGCAGCGCCCTGGGGAGCGATGCGGCCGGCTTCCGCCACGTCGCTATAGTCGGTACCAAAGTCCACCCCATTGCCGAAGTAGCCGAGCGGTCCAGAATGGATCGTCCACTGGTCGACGCTGGCGGTGGCGCTGGTGCGGTTGATCAGCGCGAACGGACGCACCACGATCGGTTGCGGCGCAAGGTTGGCGACGGTCTGCTTGGCGGTGATCAGGTACTTGTCGTCGATCGAAAACTCGACCCCGAAACGCTGGCCCTGTCCGTTGTCCCAGTCGAGCAAGACCGGTTTGCCGGGCGCGAGCGGACCCCCGCTGGCCTGCCACACCGTATTGGTGTCGGGCACTTTGACGCCGTTCCCGACCCATCCGAATTGTGCGAAATGCTGCGCGGGTGTGCCAGCCGGACTGAACAGCCGGACCGGGCCTGAATTTTTCTCGACCGACTGGCGATGCGAGGTCAGCGTCAAGTCGTCGATCCGCGCACCGACCAGATCGATCGAGCCGGCGATCTCGGGCGCGGCGATGCGCACCCGCTGCGGGCTGGCGAGCGCGGTGACAAGGTCACGCTGCTCGAGAGCCTCGGAGGCCGGATCGGTCAGTCCGCCTTCGCGGGTGCGGCGCACCTTCTTCGTGTCGGACGACGCCGCGACGGCATCGTTCGAGGCCACCGCATGAGGGACCGGCTTGGACGCCTGCGGATAGACGTACTTGATCGCCGCGTCCCAGCCGAACAGCAACAAGCCGCACAGCAGCACGGCAAGGAGAAGGTTGCGCTGATTGCTCAAAAGGATCGATCCCGTTCGTGTCGTATGGCGATGGAAGTGGTCATCAGGGCACCGGGTCGTAGCCGTGCCCGCCCCAGGGGTGGCAGCGCATTATACGCTTAAGCGCCATCCATCCACCCCTCAATGCCCCATGCTTTTCGAGCGCTTCGATAGCGTATTGCGAGCAACTCGGAGCGTACCGGCAGGAGGACGGGAGCACCCGGCTCGGCCCCCATTGCCACGCCCGGGCGATCAGGATGAGCGCCTGTCTCACTTTCGCGGCGGCCGTTTGCGGCGCGGAGGATCGCCTTTGCCCGCGGCAGCGCGCGACAGCGCGACCGCAAGCTCGTCACGCAAAGCCGCGAAGTCGCGCTCCACTCCACCCTCGCGCCCGATCAGCACGTGATCGTGGTCGGCCAAACCCTGCGCCGGCAGCGCGGCGCGCAGCAACTCGCGAAAGCGCCGCTTCATCCGGTTGCGGACCACGGCGTTGCCAATCTTCTTGGTGACGGTCACGCCGAACCGCGTTCCACGCCCTCCATTGGCGACTGCCAGCAATACGAAACCCGGGCGGGCAACGCGGATCCCCCGATTCGCGGCGAGGAAATCGGCCCGCTTGCGGATAATCGGAACAGTCATGTCAGGCGATATAGGTCACTAACACACCGCTTGAAAGGTGCACAAGCAAACGGGCTCCCGAAGGAGCCCGCAAGGCCGACCGGCCGTCGGCCACTGTCTCCACGCGTAGCGAAGAGACCAGCAGCGGAGGATGCCCGCCCGGCTGGGCGGGCGGAATAGATTAAGCGCAGAGCTTCTTGCGGCCGCGGGCGCGACGAGCGCGCAGGACCTTGCGGCCACCGGGAGTAGCCTTGCGGGCGAAAAAGCCGTGGCGGCGGGCGCGCACGAGATTGCTGGGCTGGAACGTCCGCTTCATCGGATCCTCGGATGTTTAAAAGCAAAGGGGCGACCAGCCCAACGAACGCTGGGGGCCGCCTGTCAGGAGCGCGCCACTATGGGAACCGCGGCTCCAAGTCAAGGTGGGCAATCAATGGCGCCGTTGCCGGGGCCGCTACCGTCACGTGGCCGGTATCGGGCTCGCCGAGCCATTCCCGCATGTCCTGCGCAGTCAGCCAGCGCGCATCAGCGTTGGGCACCGCATTGGTCATATCGTAGAACGCCTGCGGCCGGGCAAGCCCCATCTGGCCGTAATAATCGAGATAGACCCGGTTGACCGGCGAATCGGCTGCGTAGTCGCCGGGCTCATGACCGTCGGTATCGCGCCACGCGTGGACCGCGAACTCGGCTCCCTCGTCGATGGTGCGGGTGCGCCCGGCGAGAAAGAGCTCGACCGCGCCTGACCGGACCGATCCGTTGGCAGGCACGTGAGTCGAGATACCGGCCGCGCGGATCAGCCGGCCGAGCCGAAGGTTGGCGACATCGTCGTCGGTCCCCGGGCATTCGACCATTTCGATCGTCGCAATTCCCGGGTGATCGCGCAGCAGCGCCTCGAATTCGTTGGGCGTCGCGGCATCGGTCGCGTCGACCAGCGCCACCCGGTGGTCGTCAAGCAGGCGAAAGGGGCCGTAGGCCTCGCCCTGTGGCAGCGCGGTGGCATCACTTGCGAGCAAGCGATCGGCGCCGCTGTCGGCAGAAACATTGGCAACCTCGGTCCATTCCTCGACCGTGGTGGTGACCGCATAGCCCTGCGCATGTGCAGGCGCCGCGAGAAGCGCGATCAACGTGACGGCACAGGCGGCGGTGCGGCGCATCGCACGCTTTTGCGCCCCGCGTGCTTGCGAAACCGGCAAAAGTCGTGGTTACCAAATCCTCTACTAGCGACCCCGCCCCACTCGACAGCGTTTGCGAATGCCGCCACAAGCCGCTGTTCGTTCAGGGGGTTTCGTGGTCGCACTGGTCAGGACGGTGGCCTATCTCGGGCTGGAAGCGCGCGCCGTGGAGGTGCAATGCCAGGTCGCGCCCGGCCTGCCGCGGTTCAATCTCGTCGGCCTGCCCGACAAGGCTGTCGGCGAGAGCAAGGAACGGGTCCAAGCCGCGCTCGCGGCGATGGGACTGTCGCTTCCGCCCAAGCGCATCACCATCAACCTGTCGCCCGCCGACCTGCCCAAGGAAGGCAGCCATTACGATCTGCCGATCGCACTGGCGCTGCTGGCGGCGATGGGGGTGACCGACGCCGAGCAACTGGGCGACTGGATCGCAGTTGGCGAGCTCGCGCTCGACGGCCGCATCGCGCCGTCGCCTGGAGTCCTGCTGGCGGCGATTCACGCCAGCGAGCAGGAGGCCGGACTGATTTGCCCCGCCGCGCAGGGGAGCGAGGCCCGCTGGGCGAGCGGAGTGCCGGTCCTCGCGGCGCCTGACCTCATCAGCTTGCTCAACCACCTGAAGGGAACCCAGCGCCTGCCCGATCCGCCACCGGGTGAGGTCGAGGAAGCTGGCTTCGGACCCGACTTGAAGCGGGTCAAAGGCCAGGAAACCGCCAAGCGCGCGCTGGAGATTGCCGCTGCGGGCGGGCACAACCTGCTGATGATCGGCCCACCGGGCGCCGGCAAAAGCCTGATGGCGAGCTGCCTTCCCGGAATTCTCCCGCCCTTGAGCCCGTCCGAAGCGCTTGAGGCGAGCATGGTCGCTTCGGTCGCGGGCACACTTGAGAGCGGACGGATCAGCCGTCAGCGCCCGTTTCGTGCGCCGCACCATTCGGCGAGCATGGCCGCGCTCACGGGAGGCGGCCTGCGGGTCAAGCCGGGCGAAGTCAGCCTGGCCCATCTCGGGGTACTGTTCCTCGACGAGTTGCCCGAATTCCAGCGTGCGGTGCTCGATTCGCTGCGCCAGCCGATCGAAACCGGCAAGGTCGATGTCGCCCGTGCCAACGCTCACGTGACGTTCCCCGCGCGCGTCCAGCTGGTGGCGGCGATGAACCCTTGCCGCTGCGGTCACCTCGGCGATCCGGCGCTGGCGTGTAGCCGCGCGCCGCGTTGCGCGGCCGATTACCAGAGCAAGGTATCGGGACCGATGCTCGACCGGATCGACCTCCATGTCGAAGTCGATCCGGTAAGCGCGGCCGATCTCGCGCTGCCCCCTCCCGCTGAAGGCAGCGCCGAAGTGGCCGCCCGAGTCGCCGCCGCGCGGGAGGTCCAGACCGCGCGGTTCGAACAGACCGGCGCACGCACCAATGCCCAGCTCGACGGCGATGCACTCGAACAATTCGCCACCCCTGACGAACCGGGCAAGGCGCTGCTGATGCAAGCGGCCCACGCGATGCGGCTGTCGGCGCGGGGATACACCCGGATGCTGCGCGTCGCGCGGACGATCGCCGACCTTGCCGGGGCCGAGCAGGTCGGTCGCATCCACATCGCTGAGGCGCTCAGCTATCGACGGGCCGCGCCCAGGGCCTGACCGGCGCGCGTGAGTGGCGTGGCTTTCGCGGCCAAGGTGGTCTAATCGGCGCCGCCCGCGCCCGTCGGCGGTCGACAGTTCGAGGTTCCATGCTCCAAGCGACGCGCGCGCCTGCTTATTCGAGCGAAGCCTCGCGGGCATCGCGGTGGCTGGCACGCTTCGACGAGCGCTGGCCCGGTGCGCGCCGCAGCGCGGGTGGCCTGGCGCTCGCGCTGATGATCGAAGGCGCGCTGTTTCTCGCGATCCTGACACTGGGGCAGTCGGACGGGGCCGGCAAGAAAGCCGGCGAATCGCTGACCACGATCGATTTCGCGCCCGACAAGGAACCGGAAAAAGCCAAACCCGAACCTGAAAAGGCGGTGAAGCCGACTGCGCTTCCGCGGGCCGTGCCGCCTCCTCGGCCCGATCAGCCATCGCCAACGCCGCCGCCGATACCATTACCCCCGGCCGCGGTGGTTTTGCCCACGGCGAGGACGACACCGGCCGCTCCCGCCGAACCGTCGCGCATCAAGGCTGTGGTGCGCGACGACATGGCGGGACCGGTCGGGCCACCTGACACCGGCTCGTCCCGCGATTCGCAGGTGGTGGACCGCACTGCCAGCGGCGATCCAATCTACGCTGCCCGCTGGTATCGTGAGCCAACCGAGCAGGAGATGCGCGGCTACCTGTCGACTGCTGACCCGGGTTGGGCACTGATCAATTGCAAGACCGAGCCCGGCTATCGCGTCGATCAATGCGTGCTGGTCGAGGAATGGCCAGGCGGATCGGGAATGGGACGGGCGGTGCTGGCGTCGGCCTGGCAACTCAAGGTGCGTCCCCCGCAGAAGGGCGGCCGCTCGCTGGTCGGCGAATGGGTCCGGATCAGGATTTCCTATGAGGTGAATCGTCGATAGATGCCGCCGCGACCTGCGCGGCCCACTCGGCATAGGGCGTGTTCTTTGCCAGCGTACGGTTCCAATCCGGCGCGCCGTCGTTCCACCAGACAGGCCCACGTTCGCCCAATTCGACTTTGGCCCTTTGCACTGCAGCGCGTGCGGCCTTCATTTTCTCGGGATCGTCCCTGGCATCACGGACCGCGCGGCGGCCGTCCATGAGTAAACCGACCAGCCGCTGGCGCTCGGCTTCCGGCAATGCGGGGTCGCTGGCACGCCACAAGCGCCCGCGCACCAGGATGTAGCGGCCGTCGGGAGTGCTAGGCGGCGCGGTCAGCGCGCGGCGGCGATGTGCGGCAGCGGCGTCGGCTCGTCCGTCGCGCGGACGCGATCGAACGCAGCGGCAGCAGTGGCACGGCTGCCATCTTCGCGCTTGCCGAGATCGGCGCGGTCCACGAAGCGCAGGTCCTTGCCGGTCAGCACGCGCCCGTCGTGCGATGTCATCGACACCGGGCCGATCGGCAGCCGGTCATACTCATCGACCAGGACCGGGTTCTCGACCACTTCGGACCCGTATTTCTGACCCCATTGACGCAGCGCCACCATAGCGGGGAGGAGATCGAATCCCTTCTCGGTCAGCCGGTATTCGATCCGGCGGCGATCGTCAGCACACGGCTGGCGATCGAGGATGCCGTGTTCGACCAGCTTGGCGAGGCGGTTGGAAAGGATATTCCGCGCGATGCCGAGCTCGCACAGGAATTCCTCGAAGTGGTGAAGACCGTTGTAACTGGCGCGCAGGATCATGAACGACCAGCGTTCCCCCATCACCTCGAGCGCCTCCGGCAAGCCGCAGGCGTTAAGTTCTTTCAGGGGCTCGCGCAATTTGTCCATGATCATCCTCTCGCTTTCGCTTGTAGCGCGTAATCCGCCACCTTGAACATCAAAAGTAAGTTTTAGGTTGCAACCTGAAACCTACGAGACTAGGTAGCGATTCGCAACGGGTATCGAATCGAAACCTGTTTGGCAAATTTTGAAGGATGCGACCCATGACTCTCACTCTCCCCAATGCTCGCCCCCTCGCCATCGTCGCCGCGCTGGCCTGGACCACTCTGACTATCGGCGCGACGATCGCCCCCAGCCCGGCCCATGCCGCCGAAGGCGCTTACTATCGCGCCGAACTGACCGCACCGGCCACCGCAGGCCACACGCTTGCCGGCGGCCTGGTATGGAAGTGCGCCGAAACCGCCTGCGCCGCGCCCAAGGGCACCAGCCGCCCTGCGATCGTCTGCGCGCGGCTGGCCAAGGAAGTCGGCCAGGTGTCCGCATTCACCGCCAACGGCAAGGCGCTCGAAGCCGAAGACCTCGCACGCTGCAACGGCAAGTAGGCGATATTTTCCCGACCACCCAAGTTCTCTCCGACCCCAGGGTGGCACTTTGCGGGCCTCCGGCAATCACTCGCCGGGGGCCCCTTTTTTTGGCCATCGTTTCAAGTCAGGCAGGCACGCAAAAAACCCCCGCTTTCGCGGGGGCTATTTGCAGACCATCGCAGCCGCGAACGGCCGCGGCGCAAATCAGCCCTGGCGGGCCTTGAAGCGACGGTTGGTCTTGTTGATCACGTAAGTGCGGCCGCGGCGGCGGATCACGCGGCAATCGCGGTGGCGGTCCTTGAGGGACTTGAGGCTGTTACGGACTTTCATGGATCTGACCTGAAAAAGTTTCGGCACCGGAGATGGGTTCCGATGCCGCCAAAAACAAGCCGCGCCCCTAGTCAGGTGCGAGGCGCTCGTCAAGCAAGGATCAGGCTGCGGCGGCCTGGTCCGCACGGATCGCGCTCAGGCGTTCCTCCCACCCGAGCGCGTGACGCACAATGGTGTCCAGATCGGCGTAGCGCGGTCGCCACGGCAGCGTCTGCATGATTCGCGTGTTGTCCGATACCAGGCAAGCCGGGTCGCCCGCCCGACGCGCTTCGAGCCGGCGTGCGATTGGCCGGCTGGTCAGCCGGTCGACCGCGTCGAGCACCTCCATCACCGAGAACCCCCGACCGTAGCCGCAGTTCATCTGTAGAGAACATGCTGGATCGGCGACCAGTGCTTCCAGGGCATGGACGTGTGCGTCGGCAAGATCCGACACGTGGATGTAATCGCGCACCCCGGTACCGTCGGGGGTGTCGTAGTCGGTCCCGAACACGGCAACCGAATCGCGCTTGCCGAGAACAGCCTCCACCGCGACCTTGATCAGGTGGGTGGCGCCTGCGGTCGATTGGCCCGTGCGCCCCTGCGGGTCGGCACCGGCAACGTTGAAATAGCGCAGCGCGCAATAGTTGATGTCTTCGGCAAAGGCGGTGTCGGCGAGCATCCGCTCGGTCATCAGCTTCGACCAGCCATAAGGGTTGATCGGCATTTGCGGGCAGTCTTCGCTCACCCGCTCCACCTCCGGCACCCCATAAGTCGCGGCAGTGCTGGAGAAGATGAAGTGCGGCACCCCGGCGGTCACCGCGGCATCGATCAGCGTACGGCTTTTTGCGGTGTTGTTGTGATAGTATTTGAGCGGGTTCTCGACCAACTCCGGGACCACGATCGATCCGGCGAAGTGCATCACCGCGCGAGTTCCCTGCGCGGCGAAGATGTGCGCCAGCATTTCGGCATTCTCGATGTCGCCTTCGAAGAAGGGCACGTCTTCGGGCACAGCGAAGCGGAAGCCTGTCGTCAGATTGTCGATCACCGCGACCGGGTAGCCGGCATCGCGCAGCGCAAGCACCGCGTGGCTGCCGATATAGCCGGCGCCCCCGGTGACGAGGACGGGACAGGCTTGGCGGTGGGTCGGTCCGGACATGCGCGCACGCTACGGTGAACGTGGTAAACAATCGGTTCACGCCGCAGGACCGCCGGCGTTCATCGCGCGGCCATGACCTCTGGCGTATCAGGGCCGCAATATTCCGGGGCAATTGCAAAAGGTTCGACGATGAAGAAGGCTATCCTGCCGCTCGCCATGCTGTTCGCGTTCGCGGCGCCCGCCGCGGCCGCGACCGATGTCGAAGTAACCCGCTTCCACACCGCGGAAAGCATTGCCGCTGCGGCCCCCGGGCCTATCGCGGTGCGCCCAGGCGTCGGCATGGTCGGTGGAACGCTCGAAACCCAGGTCTGGCTGGACGCAGTTGCCGCCGCGCTCACCCGCGAAGGTTTTACGGTGGTCGCCGAATCGCCGCTGGTGGCTGAGGTGACGCTCGATCAGGCAGTGACGCAGAGCGCCCGCCCCCGGTCGGGCTCTGGCGTCAGCGTCGGTATCGGCGCCGGTTCGGGCGGAGGTTACTACGGCCGCCGAAGCGGCGTGAACCTGGGCCTGGGACTGGGCTTCCTGATCGGCGGCAAGCACGCCGGCGAGGCGCTCGACAGCACGCTCGCAGTGACCATCCGCGACAGCGCCGGCATCCACTTGTGGGAGGGCCGCGCCGAGGCAAGCCCGCGCGCACGCTCGAAAGACGCCGAACCCCGCCGGCTGGCCGATGAAATGGCGGGCAAGCTTTTCTCCGGCTTCCCAGGCGAATCGGGAGCGACTATCGGGGCGCGATGATCGCACCTGAAACCAGTTCGCAGCCTATCCGCATCGACTCCCAGTTCGACAGCGGCAACATCGAAATCCTGGCCATCGACGGCGCCACCGCGCGCCTGACGATCCCGGCCGACCACATGAGCGAATTTCGCCAGTGGTTCCATTTCCGCGTCACCGGCGCGGCGGGACGGCAGGTCACGCTGAAAATCGTCAACCAGGCGAGCTCCGCCTATCCCGAGGGCTGGCCCGGCTACCGCGCGTGCGTGTCCGAAGACCGTGACTTCTGGGGCCGGGCCGACACGCAATACGACAAGGACGCCGACGGCGGCACCCTGACGATCACCTACACGCCAGCAAGCGACGTGGCCTGGTTTGCCTATTTCGCGCCCTACTCGATGGAACGCCATCACGACCTGGTCGCCGAAGCCGCGGCGAGCGAAGGCGTTTCTTACCGCCACCTGGGCGTTACGCTCGATGGCCAGCCGCTCGACTGCCTGGAAATGGGCGAGGGCGACAAGCAGGTCTGGCTCTACGCCCGCCAGCATCCGGGCGAATCGATGGCCGAATGGTGGATGGAGGGCGCGCTCGAGTGCCTGACCGATCCGGCCGATCCGCTCGCCCGCGCGCTGCGCCACAAGTGTCGCATCCACGTGGTGCCAAACTGCAATCCCGACGGCAGCCGCCGCGGCCACTTGCGGACCAACGCTGTGGGCACCAACCTCAATCGCGAATGGGACCAGCCGACGCCCGAAAAATCGCCCGAAGTGTTGGCGATCCGCAACGCGATGGACACCACCGGGGTTGATTTCGCGATGGACGTCCACGGCGACGAGGCGATCGCTGCGGTGTTTCTCGCCGGGTTCGAAGGGATCCCTTCGTGGACCGAAGAACTGGGCGAGAAATACACCCGCTTCCAGCATATCCTGGAGCGCCGCACGCCCGATTTCCAGACTGCCAAAGGCTATTCGATCGCCAAGCCCGGCACCGCCAACCTGTCGATGAGCACCAACCAGCTCGCCGAACGCTTCGGTGCCTGCTCGATGACGCTGGAAATGCCGTTCAAGGACAACGACGACCTGCCCGATCCCGAGCAGGGTTGGAGCCCCGAACGCTGCAAGCTGCTTGCCCGCGATTGCCTTGCAAGCCTTCTGGAGTGGCTGGAGAGCGAAGCCGCCTAATCGGCGGTGCGGACGCCCGACAGAAGCGTTTCCTCAAGCCGATCGCCATGTAGCACCGACAAGTCGCCGGTGGTCTCAAGCACCACCGCGCGCACTTGCGCCACGTCGAGGACGTTGGCCTCGCGCAGCTTGGCGATGAGGTCGCTCTTTGTGACGCGGCTCTTGGCAAGGGCGTTGTCGATCATCTTGCCATCGCGCATCAGCAGCAGCGGCTCGTTCTGGATCAGCGCGGCGACCGCCTCGGAGCGCTTGCGCAGGTACGACACAGCGAATTGCGCGGCAAACAAGGCGGCCATAGCCGAAATGGTCTGCCAGAACGGCAACCAGCGCTCCGATTGCGATGCGCCTCCTACGAGCGATCCCATCGCGACAGTCATCACGAAGTCGAAGCTGGTCATTTTGGAGAACGACCGCAGGCCGACGATCCTGACCAGCAAAACCACCCACGCCAGCGCCGCGACCGCCAGGATCGCCCCGCGAGCGACTGCATCGACGGCGGTGTTTTCGACAAACAATGGCTGCTCCTCAATCGCCGAGGCACCGCGCCCCTGATCAATACGACGGAAGACCGCGCCCGTTTCCCGTTACCCCACGATCGGTTCCAGCAGACGGATCGTCCGGGCATCTGCATCGAGCTCGACTCGCGCTCCCGAAGGCAGGCTGAGCTGGTTCGAGATGTGGCCGATGTCGCCGCCGGTGAAAGCGGGAATGCCGAGCGGCGCGAGGTACTGATCGATCACCTGATCCAGTGTGAAACCGCGGTAATCGGGCTCCTGGGTTCGGCAGCCGGTGCATTGGCCGAACACCACCCCCGCCACTTCGCCCAGAACCCCCGCCAGCCGCAATTGCTGCAGCATCCGGTCGATGCGGTATTCCGCCTCGTTGGTGTCTTCGGCAAACAGGATCGCACCCTTGAAATCTGGCAGCCAGCCGGTTCCCATCAGGGTCGATATGATGGTGAGGTTGCCGCCCAGCAGTCGGCCCTGGGCAGTACCGCCGTGGATCGTGCGGCCTGCCCTGCCGGTTTCCGCCTCGGTGACCGGACCGCCGAGCACCGGGGTGTCCCCCGCGAACGCGAGGCGCCACAGGCTTTCCCAGCTCTGCTTCAACCAATTGCTCGACGCATTACCGCCGTGGATCGTGGAGTACCCGGCGTGGCGCGCGAACGCGAGGTGGATCGCGGTCACGTCGCTGAAGCCGATGAACAGCTTGGGGTGTGCGCGGATCGCGTCCCAGTCGAGCAACGGCAGGATACGTGCCCCGCCCCATCCGCCGCGTACCGCGAACACCGCACGCACTTCGGGATCATGATACATCGCGTTGATATCGGCCGCGCGGTTTGCATCGGTGCCCGCGAGATAGCCGTCGCGATCGTCAGCATGCGGCCCGAACCGGGGCACCAACCCCATCCCGCGAATCCACCATTCGGCACGATCGAGGCCATCATCCGAGCTGACCGCGCTGGCCGGTGCGACGATGCCAACCGTATCGCCCGGGTTGAGGAACGCGGGCTTGCGGCGCGCTCGCGCATCGGCGGCTGATGGCAGCGCGGCAGCCGCGGCCAGCGTGCCGAGACCGGCGAGCGCGCTGCGCCGGTCGATCATGTCAGGCTGGCCGGGCCGAACGCCTGCGGCAACAGCGCGCTCAGTGCAGCGCGGTGGATCTCGTCAGGCCCGACGCACAGCACTTCAGGATCGGTCCCGCCCAGTTGCGCGAGTTCGTTGAGCACCTGGCGACAGCGGCCGCAGGGCGTGATCGCGTCGGCGCCGGGCCCCGTGACCGCCACTTTCTGGAGCCCGCCGCGTACGCCCTCGGCCATCGCCTTGCTGACCGCGACCGTCTCGGCGCACAGCGCAAGGCCATAGCTCGCATTCTCGATATTGGTGCCGGTCACCACGCTGCCGTCCGCGAACAGCAGCGCCGCGCCGACCGCGAAATTCGAATAGGGTGAGTAGGAATGGGAGGCAGCCTGGCGGGCGGCCGAGATCAGCTGTTCATCGGTCATCGCATTTCCCCTAACCCGTTCATCCCGCGCTTGTCCAAGCCCTTCCCGGGCGGCCGCGGGACCCGCCGCAGAGGGCAGTTGCAGCGGCGTTATAACCTTGGCCTTACTCGGCATGGCCGAGCCCGGCTCATTGTCGCACGACAACCCACCGCAGCGGCTCGTCGCCGGCCTCGGTCGCGAGCGCGGTGTTGGCGGTCCACATCAACCACGGACGGCCTGCGTAAGTCGGTCGGCGCCAGGTACCGACCACCCACAAATTGCGCTCGATCCGACTGGCGAGGCGATAGCGATCCTCGAAAGCCTTCGACACCTGCAGGATCACCGGCCGACCGGCATGCGCTTCGATCTGGTTGATTAGCGTCATCAGTTCGCTCTCGACCGCCGCGTCGCCGATCGGCGTGGGGCAATCGTCGGCGGTCCGGTCGAGCGCGATCGCCGGAGACAGCAGATCGCGCATACGCGGCACGAGAACGACGAAATTAGCCGATTGCCCGTCGGCCATCGCGCATGGATCGAACGTATGGACCGCGCCCACCTGCAACCCCGCCTTGCGCGCCGCGGCAAGGTTGGCGGCAAAAGCAGTGTCTTCGATCCGGGCACCGTCACTCGCGTCGAGATAAACGAATCGTGCGCCCACGGCCCGCAGGGTGGCAAACCGGATCGGTCCGTCGGCAGAGGAGATTTCCGCGCCTTGGTCGGGGTAGTCGGCAGTGTCGGGCATCCAGTGCTGCAACCGCCACCAACCCCACGCTCCCGCCAGCAACGCCGCCAGCAACAGCGCGCCGAGCGACGCGCGCGCGCCAGCCGATGGCTCTTTTCCTACCTGCCACGAATCACGCCCCGCCCCCTTGTCAGCCGCGGATATGGAGCACGCAGACGAGGGTGAACAAGCGGCGTGCGGTGGGGTGATCGGTTTCGACCTTCCCCGCCAGCCGTTCGAGCAAAAGCTCGGCCGCATCGTTGTGGATTGCCCGGCGGGCCATGTCGATCGTCTCGATTTCCGCGGGAGTCGCCTTGCGGATCGCCTGGTAATAGCTGTCGCAGATCGCGAAGTAATCGCGGATCGGTCGGCGGAATCGTGCCAGCCCCAGGACCAACGTCTCGATCGGCTCGTCGACCCCGGCCTGGCGAATGACCAGAACCAGCCGCCCTTCGTGGACCGCGAGCGTCAGGTCGAACGGACCGTGGTGCCCGGCTTCGACCGCGCGCTGGGGCTTGAAGCAGTTGTCCTCGATCAGATCATAGATTGCCACCCGCCGTTCCTGTTCGACGTCGGCGTTGCGCCAGAGGATGGTGTCCTCGTCGAGCGATATCTTCGCGATCCGCCAGGTGTCGTTGAACGCGGCCATCGGCAACGCTTTCGCAGATGCGAAGGGGATGCGGCAAGGCCTTAACCGCGCCATGCCCTTTCCACAGGGCTATGCGCGCTTCGCTTGGCAAAGCCGCTTTCCCGCGACGCCCGCTTCGACCATGAAGCGCGCATGGCCCAGACAGAACTTCTCCAGCGCCCCGCGCCCGCCAACGATTCGCCTGCCGTTCGCGCGCTGCCTGCCAATATCGAGGCCGAGGCCGCGTTCCTTGGCGCGGTGCTGATCGACAACCGGGTACTCGAGGAGCTGCCTACGCCCCTGCGCCCGCAGCATTTCTTCGAGCCGGTTCACCAGCGTGTGTACGAGCGGATCCTGACGCTGCTCGACCGCAACGCCGTGGTTACCCCGGTAACGCTCAAACCCTATTTCGAGGCCGACGAAGCGTTGAAGGAACTGGGCGGGATCACCTATCTCGCGCGGCTGACTGCCGATGGCCAGGGCTTGCTGGCGCCGCGCGAACTGGCCGAACAGATCTATGACCTGGCGCTTCTGCGTGAGTTGGTGACGGTCGGCCGCAACCTGGTCGAGGGCGCGCTCGACACCAGCGACAGCGTCGCCCCGATGACGCAGATCGAACAGGCCGAGGCGGCGCTGTTCGAAGTCGCCGAAGGCGCCGCCACCGCGACCGAGGCGGCGAGTTTCGGAATGGCGACCAAGAAGGCGCTCGGGATGATCGAAAAGGCGATCGGATCGGGCGGGCACGTCTCGGGCAAGACCACTGGCTTCGCCTCGATCAACGACAAGTGCGGCGGGCTGCACAATTCGGACTTGATCATCGTCGCGGGTCGCCCTGGCATGGGCAAGAGTTCGCTCGCCACCAACATCGCCTTCAACTGCGCCGAGCGGCTCTTGCGTGATCGCCGCGACGGGATCGCCGACAAGGATTCGGTTGGCGGCGGGGTCGCTCTGTTCAGCCTCGAGATGAGCGCCGACCAGCTCGCCACGCGTATTCTTGCCGAGCAGGCCGAGATTTCCAGCGAGATGCTGCGAATGGGCAAGCTGAGCCGCGACGAATTCCAGAAACTGTCGTTCGCCAGCCAGCGTCTGTCCGAACTGCCGCTTTACATAGACGATACTCCCGCGCTGACCATCGCAGCGCTACGCACCCGTGCGCGGCGCTTGAAGCGCAAGCACGACATTGGGGTGATCGTGGTCGATTACCTCCAGCTTCTGCAGGGCAGCGGCCGCGCGAGCGACAACCGCGTGACCGAAATCTCCGAGATCAGCCGCGGGTTGAAGACGCTTGCCAAAGAGCTCGACGTACCGGTCATCGCCCTGTCGCAGCTCAGCCGCGCGGTGGAAAGCCGCGAGGACAAGCGACCGATCCTGTCGGACCTGCGCGAATCAGGATCGATCGAACAGGACGCCGACATGGTGTGGTTCATCTTCCGCGAAGATTACTACATTGCCGCTTCCGAGCCCAAGCGTCCGGGGCCCGAAGATTCGCATGAAGTGCACGACGCGCACGAGGCTTGGGCCCGCAAGATGGACCCGGTTTTTGGCCTTGCCGAACTGATCATCGCCAAGCAGCGCCACGGTTCGACCGGCAAGGTGCGCTTGCGGTTCGAGGCCAAGATCACCCGCTTCAGCGACCTCGCGACTGAAGAGCGAAGCTACGGCTACGACTGACTTTCCTGCCAAATAGCGCTTTCCGGGATGTCTTAGAGACCCAGGTTGAGCCGTCGGCTTACCGTGTAATCGACCACTGCGACGAGGAACCAGGAGAGGTTCCAGCGCACCCGCGTCAGCACGCTCGCGCGCTGCTTGTGCACGGTGGGCGTGATTGCCAGCGAGGCGGTGAGATGCTGATCGATGTAGTCGGACAATCGGTCAGCCAGCGCCTGGTCTTCGATTCGCAGCATCACCTCGAGATTGAGATACAGGCTCCGCATGTCGAAATTGGCGCTGCCGAAGAAGCTCTTGTCGTCGATCACGATAAGCTTGGTATGCAGCTTGCACGCCTCGAATTCCCAGATTTTCGCACGGCGCTTGAGCAGGTAATCATACAGCGAGCGGGTTGCCCCGATGGTCGCGCCATTGTCGCTTTTGCCGGCCATGACCAGGCGCGCGCCTTCACGGCATGCGACCTTGGCGATCGCCCGCAGCGATCGGTTCGACGGCGAGAAATAAGCCATCAGCATATCGAGCCGCTTGGCGCCGGTCAGATCGCTGCGCACGCACTTGGCCCAACTCGACAGGCCGCGTGTCGGCCCACCGATGAGCACTCGCACCGGGCCTTCACCCGGCTGCCACGTTCGCACCATTCGCCGGATCGCGCGCCAGTTGGCATGCGGGTTGCTGGTCCACTGGTCGAGCTGGTCGAACCAGCGTGACAAATCATCGACGGCCGAACCTTCGATGACGATCCCCAGGTCGTTCCATCCGTTGGCTTCCGGCGGTGCGAAATAGCTGTCCTCGACGTTGAAGCCGCCGATCATCGCAGCGCGGCCATCGGCAATCACGATCTTCTGGTGGTTGCGGATCAGGTAGCGCTGACTCCATCGCGGCGAAAAGCAGCAGAACGTGCCGCCCGCATCGCACATCGGGGCGAAGAACGCCTTGCGCGCGTCGGCCCCGAATCCGTCCAGGATCAAGTTTACCGCCACTCCGCGTTTGGCCGCCGCTGCCAGCGCGTCGCGCACCATGACCCCGGCAGCGTCTTCGGCGAATATGTAGAAGCACATTCTGATCGAGCGCCGCGCGCCGGCGATCAGGTTTATCAGTGCGGACAGCCGATCTTTGCCCGCAGGATAAAAAATCAGCTTTTGCCCCTGCGCTTCGATTTCGAACGGAGCGGGGTCGGCATAGTCCATCGACCGCCAGCCCTAAGCGCATTTTCTTGACTTGGCGACGCCCGTGGCCTAGTTGGCGCGCTTTCCCGACACCCTGAATTACCGGAGTGCACGATGGCGCGCGTTACCGTCGAAGATTGCGTCGACAAGATTCCCAACCGGTTCGATCTGGTGCTGATGGCCGCTCAGCGCGCGCGCGAGATTTCGGGCGGGGCAGAACTGACCATCGAACGCGATCGCGACAAGAACCCGGTCGTGGCCCTGCGCGAAATCGCCGACGAGACAGTGCGCCCGAAGGAACTGCACGAATCGGTCGTCGTCGGTTTGCAGAAGATCCTGCCTGACGACGAGGACGAGGCAGACGAGATCGGATCGCTCAGTCAGTCGGCCGAGGCGCTGCGGATCACCGCCGCAGCTCCGGTTCGCTCGACCAGCGTCGGCGGCGATTACGAAGGCTGATACCAGCCGCTCACGAACACGTTGAGGGCCGCTCGCGAGAGCGGCCCTTTTTCGTTCAGGCGCCGCGCCCCGTATCGTCCTGCAGCGCATCGATCCGTTCGGACGCCTCGGCCTTGGTCAATTCGTTATCATAGGCGTCCGGCCTGTGGGCTTCCTCGCTTAGCGTCTTGAGGTAGCTCGCCTGGGCGCCGGTCATCGGCTCATCGCCGGTCACCCAATCGGCGGGGTCTTTCTCGGCGTTCGATACCGGCTCGCTCTTGGGGTGTTCGGACGGTTTCTGGATGGTCATTGCATTGCTCCTGATCTGCCCCTGAAACCCGCAAGGTTCCGCATTTGTTCCCGCTGGCGCTGCCTGCAGGGTTGAGGCAGAACGGGGCAATGACGGGGGATATCGAAGCGATCGCCGGCGGCCTCGCCGACATCGGCACCGGCGCGGCGGTTGCGGGCGCGATCGAAGGCGAACGTGGCGGCGGCGACGGGGGTCATACCCATGAAGGCGCGTGTCTCAACTGCGGCGCGGCTCTCCGCGGTCCGTATTGCCATGCCTGCGGCCAACGCGCGCACGTCCACCGCACGCTGGCAGCGTTCTTTCACGACCTGCTCCATGGCGTGCTCCATTTCGAAGGGCGGACCTGGCGCACCCTGCCCTTGCTGGCCTGGAGACCGGGCCAGCTGACGCGCGAATATATCGACGGCAAACGGGCGCGTTATGTCAGCCCGATCGCGCTGTTCCTGTTCGTGGTGTTTCTCAGCTTCGCGCTGTTCAGCATGCTGGGTGGGCCCGAAAGCCTCAATGCCAACCCGGGCGACCTCGACAAGATGCGTGCGGCCTACGCCCAGAACGATGCCACCATCGATCAGCTGGAGGCCTCGCTGGCAAAAGCAGACCCCAAGGAACGCAAGGGAATCGAAGACCGCATCCGCTCGCTCAAGCAGGATCAGCAGAACCTCGGCATGGTGCTTGGCGAAGTGCAGGAGGACTTCACGAGAGATTTCAAGGACGGCTTCACGAAAAACCCGATCCCCAAGGACAGCAGGCTAGCCAGAACCATCGCGACCGTCCGCGATAACCCGCAGTTGATGATCTACAAGGCGCAGACCAGCGCTTACAAGTACAGCTGGATGCTGATCCCGCTGAGCGTGCCGTTCGTGTGGCTGCTGTTTCCCTTCAGCCGCCGGTTTCGCGGGTATGACCACACCGTGTTCGTGACGTATTCGATCACTTTCATGATCGCGCTCGTCGCGCTCGCCAGTTTGTTGATCTACCTCGGCCTGGGCGCGATCGGCGGGCTCGCGCTGTTCTACGCGCCGCTCCACATGTACCGCCAGCTGCGAGGCACGTATGGTGTCAGCCGGTTCGGTGCAATGTGGCGCATGCTTGCGCTGAGCGCGTTCGCATGGGTTGCGATCGGCCTGTTCGCGGGACTCATCGCGTGGATGGCGATGGGGCACTAGCCCCGCTCGCCATCCCGCAGGCCGGTCAGACCACGCCGAACGCCAGCATCGCGTCAGCCACCTTCTTGAACCCGGCAATGTTGGCGCCCTTGACGTAGTCGACATATCCGTCGCGCTCGCCGTATTCGAGGCAGCGGCCGTGGATGCCGTCCATGATGTCGTGCAGCATGCCCTGCAGTTCTTCCACCTTCCAGCTGCGCCGCTCGGAGTTCTGGCTCATCTCGAGGCCTGACACGGCCACTCCACCCGCGTTGGCCGCCTTGCCCGGCGCGAACAGGATCCGGGCGTCCTTGAACGCGTGAACCCCTTCGAGGGTGGTCGGCATATTGGCGCCTTCGGACACAGCCACGCAGCCGTTGGCGATCAGCGCCTTGGCGTCGTCGATCAACAGTTCGTTCTGGGTCGCGCACGGCAGCGCGACGTCGCACGGCACGTTCCACGGAGTCTTGCCGGCGTGGAATGTCGCGCCAGTGAACTCCTTGCAATAATCCTCGATCCGGCCGCGCCGGTGCGTCTTGTGCGCCTTGACCCAGTCGATCTTGTCCTGGGTGAAACCGTCGGGATCGTGGATGAAGCCGCCCGAATCCGACAGCGTCACTGGCCTCGCGCCGAGCTGCACCAGCTTTTCGGCCGCGTGGGTGGCGACGTTGCCCGAGCCCGAGACCACTGCGGTTCGCCCTTCGAGTCCCTCACCTTTGTGCTTCAGCATATTCTCAAGGAAATAGACCGCGCCATAGCCGGTCGCCTCGGGCCGGATCATCGACCCGCCGTATTCAAGCCCCTTGCCGGTAAGCACCCCGGTGAACTGGTTTGTGATCCGCTTGTACTGGCCAAACATGTAGCCGATTTCCCGGCCGCCCACGCCGATATCGCCCGCCGGCACATCGATGTCGGCACCGATGTGGCGATAGAGTTCGGTCATGAACGACTGGCAGAAGCGCATCACTTCGCGGTCGCTCTTGCCCTTGGGGTTGAAGTTCGATCCGCCCTTGCCGCCGCCCATCGGCAGGCCGGTGAGCGCGTTCTTGAACGTCTGCTCGAACGCTAGGAACTTCAAGACGCTCTCGGTCACGCTCGGATGGAAGCGGATGCCCCCTTTGTAAGGGCCGATCGCGTTGTTGTTTTGGACCCGGTATCCGCGTTGGACCCGCACGCCGCCGTTGTCGTCTTCCCAACACACCCGGAAGCTGATGATCCGATCAGGCTCGGCGATCCGGCGCAAGATCTGCGCGCGGTGGTAATCTTCCTTGTCGCCGATGAATTCAAAGATGTCCTGCGCCACCTCCTGCACCGCCTGGACGAACTCGGGTTGCCCAGGATTGCGGCGCTTCACGCCATCCATGAATGTCGGAAAATCGACGTGATCGGAAACGGCCATTGATATCCTCCCCTGTTGGTCGCGACTCGCAGGGCCCGTTTTTTTGGCGAGAATTCATCGCAGAACGCGCGAACTTGGCAAGGTGCTGCCTTGCGACCCGGTTTGACGCCTTGCTCCCGCAGGCTGCTTGAGGCAGGCTGGCCAGCGCCCCTTCGGAGTCGCGACCTAGGAGGGTACCATGCGGTTCAATTTGTTCCGGCTGTTGGCGATCGTCAGCATGGCCGCGGTTGCTGCTCCCGCGTGGGTCCCGGCATGGGCCGATGCGCCGTCCCCGCTTGCCGGCGAAAGCTTTGCGATTGGTGATGCAGGCGCCGTTTGCGAGGCGCAAGGCGTTCGTCTCGGCGAGGCGCGGACTTCCATTTTTGATCGCAAATGGGCGCTGATCTGCCGGGATGTGAACCGCCCCGTCGGGACCGCCTACAGCTGGCGGACGCCAGGGGCGCTCGATCGGGCCGCGGGTGACCGAACCACGCCCCTTGCGTGCGAGGCGGCTTCGCCCGCCCAGGGCCTGCCGCCGGGAACTGTGGTCAGCCGCTGCCGCGAGGGTGCGGACGGGCTCGAGTGGCTGGTCTACACCACGTCGGGCAAGGGGCGCACGACGGTGGTCGAAGGGATCGCCGCCTACGATAGCGCGCTGCGGCTCGCACTCGCCAGCATCGCCGCTGACCAGCCGGTGCGCGGGACCGTGGACATCGTCACCACTGGCGGCAGCGGTTCGCTGGCGCAGGCGCGCGCAAGCCTTGGCGAGGCGAGCCTGCTGATCGGCCAGGGCTACCGGCAAAACAACGCCGGCGATTTCAGCGAGGCGGAGGAGTATTTTCGGCCTGACCTCGTCGGCGCGGCGAGCGGGGTGGCCAATTCCGCCGAACTCGCCACCAGCCGGCACGAGGTGATGGTCAACCGCGCGCTCCAGTTGTCCAACATGGGCCGCTACCAGGAATCGGCGCGAGTTTTCGAAGAAGCGCGCGCGATGGGCCTGCGCGATCCGATCCAGTCGCGGCTGCTGCGGAATTTCGAGGCGATCGACGCGCTCAACCGCGGCCAGCTCGGCGAGGCGCGAACGATCCTTGCCCGCCGCGTGCCCGAACTGGTCGACCCCGTGGCCACCACTGACGGTTCGGTGGCGATCGACCGGGAATTGTCGAACGGCCTCAATTCCGGCCTCGCCGCCAGCCTGAGCGATGCGGTGGCGCAGGAAACCCGTCTCACCACCCCGGAACGGGCGGCGATCATCGATGCGCAAGCGCTGCAATTATCGGCCACTGCCGACCGGCTCGAAGGCAAGCCTGCCGATGCGCTGGCGGCGCTCACGCGGGCGCGTCAGCAGATCGGTGCGATCCGCGAAGGCCGGGTGGTCTCGGCAGCGCGGCTCGAGGCCCAGTTGATGAGCGAGATGGCCCTGGCCAACGAGGCGCTCGGCAACGACGACCAAGCGGCATCGCTGCTTCGCGATGCGCTCGCATTGACCGAGCTGCGCTACCCCGAGACCGCGGCGGTCAGCGCGGCCAAGGCGCGCCTGGCCGCGTACCTCACCCGCCATGGCGAACAGGGCCAGGCGATGGAGCTGTATCGCGCGATCGTCGCCAGGACCCAGGGCGACAAGAGCGCGCTGGTCGGGTTGGAGAATCAACTCTCTCCTTATTTCGACATTCTCGTGGCGGGCATTCCCCAGCAACCGTCGCTGGTGTCCGACATGTTCGCCGCTGCGCAGTTGATCGAGCGCCCGGGCGCGGCGCAAACGCTTGGTCAACTCGCCCGCCGGCTGGCGGCGGGTGACGGACAGGCATCGGACCTGTTCCGCCGCGAAGGCGCGATCCGACGCGAACTTAACCGGACCGATCTGACGCTGGCGCAGTACCAGGCGCCAGGCGCGGCGGCGCCCGATCCCGCGGCCCTTGCCGATCTGGAAGCGCGCCGGGCGAGATTGGCCGCCTCGCAGCTCGAGTTGCTTTCGGCGCTCGCCAAATACCCGGCCTATCGCTCGCTTGCACACGATTATCTGTCGGCTGACGACCTGCGCGGGCTGCTCGGTCCTGGTGAGGCCTACCTCGAACTGGTCGAGATCGGCAACGCGATGTATGCCGTGTATCTCTCGCCGCAACGGTCGACCGGGTGGAAGGTCGGCGCCAGTGCGGGCGAGGTTCGCACCCTGGTGCACCAGTTGCGCGATTCGATCGCGGTCACTGTGGGCGGGGTCAACGCAACCTATCCCTTCGACGTCGACGCGGCACGCACCCTGTTCAACGCGGTGATGGGGCCGGTCGCGGGCGATCTGGCTGGCGTCAAGCATCTGGTATTCGAGCCCGACGGCGCGCTGATGGAGCTTCCTCCCAACCTGCTGATCGCCGACCAGTCGGCAGTCGACGCCTATCACCAGAAGGTAGCGGCGGGCGGTGACGAGTACGATTTCCGCAATATTGCCTGGCTCGGCCGCGACCGTGCGATCAGCACCGCGCTGTCGCCGGCGAGCTTCCGCGACGCGCGCAAGGCGCCGCCCTCGAATGCCGGATCTCTCTACCTGGGGCTGGGCCAGAACCAGCCGATCGGGCCGGTGACGCAAGCTTCGCTGGTGCGTAGCGCTGACACAGGCGAGGCCGGTTGCCAGGTGCCGCTGGCGGCCTGGAACCGCCCGATCTCTGCAGACGAACTTGTCTTCGCGAGCAAAGAGATCGGCGCCAGCCGTTCGGCGCTGATCACCGGCGCGGCGTTCACCGATACCGCTGTCGAAAGCCGGCCGGACCTTGCCAATTACCGTATCGTCCACTTCGCCACCCACGGAATCGTCACCGCGCCCAAGGCGTCTTGCCCGGTCAACCCGGCGCTGCTGACTTCGTTCGGTGGACAGGGATCGGATGGGCTGCTGCAATTCGGCGAGATCTTCGACCTCAACCTCGACGCCGACCTCGTCATCCTGTCGGCGTGCAACACCGCCAGCCTGGCTGGCCTTGAGGCAACCCAGGCGGCTGGGGTCGAAGGCGGCGGCGGTCAGGCTCTTGACGGGTTGGTGCGCGCCTTCATCGGTGCCGGCGGACGACAGGTGATCGCCAGCCATTGGCCCGCGCCCGACGAGTACCAGGCAACGCGGCACCTGTTCGAAAGCTTCTTTTCTGCACCCCAGTCCGTCGGCACCGGCGAAGCGCTGCTCGCCGCAGAGACCCAGCTGATGGACCAGGCCGAAACCTCGCATCCATTCTACTGGGCGGGATTCGCGCTGATCGGCGACGGCGAGCGTCCACTGTTCCACGGGAATTGAGCCGGGATCAAGACGGATGAGCGGGGGATTTGCAGGAGGGCTGGTGCGCCGCGGCTGGCGCAACGTGCGCGAAGCCGGTCCTCGACGGCTGGTGCTGACTGGCGTCTTGATCATCCTCGCGGTGGTCATCGCCCGTTATGGCTGGGGACTGACCCCCGGAAGCGAGCTGCCCGGGGTCAGCCCCGCCGAACGGGCAATGTACGATTTCCGCAGCTATATGATGGCCGACCGCGAGCGGGTCGATCAGGATCAGCGGGTGGTGATGGTGGTCTATAACGACCAGACACTGGCGCAGGTGCGCAAGCGATCCCCGCTCGACCGCGGACTGCTGGCCAGGGCGCTGACCAATCTGGACGCGATGGGCGCCAAGGCGATCGGGCTCGATATCCTGTTCGACCAGCCGCAAGACGAAGACGACCAGTTGGTTGCCGCCTTGCGGGCGATGAAGACTCCGGTAGCGGTAGGCTTCGCAAACGTCGCGACCAACGCCGGCAGCATCGGCTACGACCAGGAAAAGTACCTGCGTTCGTTCCTCGCGCGGCTCGGCGGCAGCAACGCCAAGCCCGCCAGCGTTCGACTGAGCGATCAGTTCGGGGTCACGCGCGTGTGGCCCGAAATTCGTGCCGACCTGCCTCCGGTCCTCGGCCGGCGCATGCTCGCGGAATCGGGTGAAGGAGGCGCGATACTGCCGGGATACACCGGCGCGATCAGATTTCGCCTGCCTGCCGATCCGACCAGGCCGGTGGTGTCTTCGTTGCCGATCGAGACATTCGCCGACCCGGCGGTGGCCGAATACCTCACGCCCGCGGTGGCCGGGCGTTATGTCCTGATCGGCGGAGACATCGTCGATACCGACCGCGTTGCAACTCCTTTGAGCGAAACCGCAGGAACACCGCAGCCACCGGGGCTGCTGGTCCACGCCGAGATGATTGCGCAAATGCTCGACGGCAAGGCGCTTCCGCGGCCCGTCAGCATCACATTGTGGGCCTTCGCATTGCTGTTCGTGACCATGGCCGTCCTGACCGGCCTGCTCGAATGGGGCAGCTGGCGTATCTACGTGCTGCTGGCCGCCCAGTTCACGGTCATGCTTGGCATTCCCTTCGCCCTTCAACTGGTCGGGGTCGATACCTATGGCCTCCCCGCGGTCGGCTGGGTCCTGGGATGGATCCTGGCATTCACCGCGGTCACCTCGGCCGCCCGCACCGCGGGTGCGGTTCAGCGCAATTTCGCGCAAGGCGCGCTGGGCAAATATCTGCCGCAGGAAATGGCGCGGGAGATCATCGAGCGGCCCGAGCTCCTCGCGCTTCATGGCGAGAAGAAGGACATCTTCGTCATTTTCAGCGATCTTGAGGGCTTCACCAAGATGAGCCACGCGCTCGAGCCCGAACAAGTCGCCAAGCTGGTCAACCGCTACCTGTCGATGCTGAGCAAAGTGGTGCTCGATCACGGAGGGGTGCTCGACAAGTTCATCGGTGATGCGGTGGTGGCGTTCTGGGGCGCGCCGATCGCCAAACCCGACGACGGCGAGCGCGCCGCAAGGGCCGGCTATGCGCTGTGGCAGGCGGGCGAATCGTTTCGCGAGGAAGTCGCACGGATGGATCCGTCGCTGCCGCCGATCGGCAAGACTCGGGTGGGTATGCACTGGGGCGAAGCGGTGGTCGGCAACTTCGGCGGCGAAAACCGGATTCAGTACACCGCGCTGGGTGACAGCATGAACACCGCGGCCCGGCTGGAATCAGCTAACAAGTCACTTGATTCCAGCGTATTGGCTAGCCGCGAGTTGGTTGACCGCAGTGGGCTCGACTGGTGGCGAGCGATGGGACGGGTGGTCCTGCGCGGCCGTGCCAAGCCGGTCGACGTGTTCGGCATCGCGCCCGACTGGCCCGCCGAGGACCGCGCCGCGCTTGCCGAAGCGGTCGAGACCGACGATACTCAAAGGTCGATGGCGAAAATAAAAGCACTGCTTGAACGCTATCCCGCTGACAGCGCGCTGCAGAATTTGCTAAAGCGGACTCGATCCCTGGATGAGGAAGGGGCTTATGTCGTATCTTAATCGCCGTTCGATCATGGCGCTCGCACTGTTGGCCGGCGCCGCGGTCCCGCTGGCCCAGGTGCAGGCGGGCGTAGTAGTCGCCGCGAGCGGACCGTCGGCAAAAACCTACCCCGTGGGCAAGAAGCTGGGCCCCAACGACACGGTTGTGCTCAAGGCTGGGGACACGCTGACGGTGCTCGACGAAAAGGGCACCCGAGTCCTCAGGGGAGAAGGTTCGTTTCCACTTTCGGCCAAGACCGGCGCGGATCGTAGCGGCACGTTTGCGCTGCTCACCCGCCAGCGCTCGGCGCAGCGGGTCCGTACGGGGGCCGTGCGCGGCGAGGACGCCGGCCCGGTCACCCGGCCTAACTTGTGGTACGTCGACGTGCGCGAATCCGGCCCGATGTGCCTCGCCAATCCCGCCGAGGTGCGCTTGTGGCGTCCAGCGACCACCGGCGAGGCGCTCTACGCGATCGGTCCCGATGGTGCCAAGGCAACCAGCAAGGCCGCCTTCAGCGATGGCGAGATGCTGACTGTGTGGGATCTGTCGCAGGCTCCGGTCGCCGATGGTGCGAAGTACGTCGTTGCCGGTGCCGACGGCACGCCAAGTGAAATTACGTTCCGCGTGCTCGATGCCGTGCCCGTCGACCCCGAAGATCTGGCGCTCAAGCTGATCGAGATGGGCTGCACTGCGCAACTCAACGTGCTGTCGACGGCGATGACGACCGCAGACGGCTGAACTTACGCGGGCGCAACCGCACCGACGAGGTCGCCATCGGGGCAACGATCCCCACCGAAGCAATCAGGGACATCCCGCCCGCGATCGATCGCATGGGCCGGGAAAGGAGGAGGATCGGATGGCCGTTCGTGCCGGTAGCCTTGTGCCTGCGACGCGCTGGGGGCGCGCCGCCCTCGCGCTCGGCAGCGCCATGGCACTTGTGCCGTTCGCGCCCGCGTTCGCGCAAGTCGGCCCGGTTCCATCGCGCGACGATCTTTCGGTCGGCCGCGATTCCGCGCCGCCGCCCGCCACCCGACTGACGGTAGACGACAATATCGAGCGGGGCCCCTGCCCGCTTGCCGAACCGGCGTTCGCCGATGCGCGCGTGACATTCTCTGCGGTGGAATTCACGGGCCTGCCGGGCATCCCGGCGGCCGACCTGGCGCCTGCGTGGAGCGAATTCGCCAATCGCGACCTGCCTATTACCGCGCTGTGCGAAGTGCGCGACCGGGCTGCGACGATGCTGCGCGCGCGCGGCTTTCTTGCGGCGGTGCAGATTCCCCCGCAGCGGATCGAAAAGGGCGGGGTCGCGCGAATGGACGTGCTCGCCGCCAAGCTGGTCGAGCTGCAGGTCCGCGGCGACGCGGGCGCGGCCGAGGGGCTTATTGCCGGGCATCTCGAACCGCTCACCCGGCAGGCGTGGTTCAACACAAACGACGCGGAGCGAAACCTTCTGCTGCTGCGCGACCTGCCCGGCTATGATGCGCGGCTGACACTGCGATCGGCCGGCCGCGCACCGGGCGAAGTGGTGGGCGACATTGCGGTCGATTACACTCCGGTCGAGCTTGTCGTCGGGGGGCAGAATCTCGGCGCCAAGGCCACGGGGCGCGAGGGTCTGTTTGCCGAGCTGGCGCTCAACGGCCTGCTCGGCATCGGCGATCGCACCACGGCGAGCATCTACAACACCGTCGACTGGGACGAACAGCGCATCATCCGTTTTGGCGAGGAAATCGCCCTCGGCGCCAACGGTGTGCGGTTGGGTGGCAGCGTCCTGTTCGGGCGCAGCGAGCCGAGCCTGGCGGGCGGCGGCTTCAAGACCGATACGTTCTCTGCCGAAGGTCACTTGCGCGCGGTGCTCCAGCGCAGGCAGGCAAGCTCTCTGGCGCTCACCGGCGGGCTCGAAATCGTCGACCAGGAGTTGCAGTTCGGCGGGACCCAGCTGAGTAACGACGAACTGACGGTCGCATTTCTGCGGCTTGATCATGCGATGATCGATAGCGGCAGCGCGGCGGGTGCGGCAGGCTATTCGCCACGCGAGCCCAAGTGGCGCAGCGCCATGTCGTTCGAAGTGCGCAAGGGCATCGGCCTGTTCGGCGCGAGCGACGACTGCTCGATACTCGCCGATTGTCTGCCGCCCAATGTGCCGATCAGCAATACGCTCGCCGATCCGCGCGCATTCGTCGCGCGCATCGAAGGCACGGTCGAATACCGGCCCGCGCACCACGTGACCGTTGCCCTGTCGCCGCTGGTGCAGGTGGCTGACAATGCGCTGCTGCCGTACGAGCAGGCCAGCCTGGGCAACTACACGATCGGTCGCGGGCTGGACCCTGGCGTGGTAGTCGGCGACGATGCGGTCGGCGCCTCGTTCGAGGTGCGCGCCGGATCGCGCTATCCCGATGCGCGGGGCGGTTTCGCTTTCGAGCCGTTTGTCTTCGTCGATTGGGCCAAGGCCTGGATCGATGACGATCGTCTCAATCCCGATCCGCGCGACGTGCTGACCACCGGGGCCGGGGTCCGCGCCCGGTGGGGCGATCATTTCGACATGGGACTGACGTTTGCAGCGCCGTTGAAGCGCGCGGGTTACCAGCTCGAGCGGAGCGATCCGCGCGTGCTGTTCACCATTTCCGCGCGCCTGCTGCCTTGGGGAGACCGCTGATGGATCGCACTGGCACATCGCCTTCGGGCCGCGGCCGCCGTCGTCAAGCGGCGCTCTTGGCAAGTTGCGCGCTCGGTCTGGCGCTCGCCGCGTCTCCGCAAGCAGCGTGCGCGCAGGATGCCGACAAGGGTTTCCAGGGCGCGCACACCGTCAACGCCGGAAGTGCCGACGTGTTCACCGGCGGAACCGGCAGCAAGTTCACCCAGATCGACGTCAACGCGGCGCAGACGGTGATCACCTGGACCCCGGACGATCCCGCGACAAGCGGGACGATCGATTTCCTGCCGGGCGGATACGGCGCGGCATTCACCTCGTCTTCGCTCGGCGACTACACGGTGCTCAACCGCATTCTGCCTGGCGGAACAGCGACGATCGGGATCAACGGCAACATCACCAGTTCGGTCAGCAATGGCGATGGCCAGAGCGCCGGCGGCAACGTGTGGTTCTACACTCCCAACGGGTTCGTGATCGGCAAATCGGCCACGATCCAGGTCGGCGGGTTGGTGATGACCACCAACGACATCACTTATTCGATCGACCCGCAATCGGGCGAAGCCAATTTCTACGACGCCAACGGAGCGATCAACTTTCGAGGTCCCGATGGATCGAAAGCGTCGATCATCAACAGCGGTTCGATCAGTTCGGGTTCCTACCTCGCGCTGATCGCGCCCCGCGTCGTGCAGAGCGGAAACGTCAGCGCTTCCGGACCGGTCGGGTATGTCGCGGCTGAACAGGTCGACCTCAAGATCAATGCCGGCAATTTCGACATCGTTGTCGGCCAGGGCACGACCGACGCGAACGGGATCGTTCACGACGGTGTGACCGCCGGAAATCCCACATCGGGCCTGGGCCAGAAGACAATGCAATTCGTGGCGGTGCCCAAAAACACCGCGTTGACGATGCTGCTGTCCGGCGAAATCGGCTATATCCCCGCCGGATCCGGCTTCAGCGACGGGGGCGCGATCGTCCTGACCGCCGGTGCCGACGGGTCGCCCGATGGCAATATCGCGATCGGCGCGACCGACTTCAGGAACCAGCTATACGCTCACGCCACCGGCGACATCACCGTGGCCCCGCCTTCTCCCCCGGTAGGATCGCAGAGCCTCGGGGTCACGACCTTCGAAGATTATGCCACGCTGAGCGGGGACAAGTCGGTCCACGTGAACGCTGCGGCGCAGACCGCCATCCAGGCATTCAACAGCCTGAATCTTTACTCCGACAGCGCGGCCGGCGGCGGCACGATTTCAATCGAAGCCTTGGCCGGGGACGCATTGACCCCCGCGGGCCAGATCGACATCACAGGCGGGCTTGGTGCCTATGCATATCACTATGGCGACACGAGCGCGGACGGGACTACCGGCCTCGACGCCCAGGGCGGAACCATCACGCTGGCCGCCAAGGGCGGCCAGATCAACGCCGACTACCTTTACGTCGACGCCTCCGCGTATGGTGGTTTCGGCAGCCAGGCGGGGGGCGATGGCCAGGGCGGATCGGTCGACATACAGGCCGGGCTCGGCGGGGCGATCAGCGCGGGTTACGTGTCGGTCTCTGCCCGGGGTGACGGCGGCGGCAGCTACGAATTCGTCGACGATTTTCCCGTCGGCGGCCAGGGCGGTGTAGGACGTGGCGGCGCGATCACCATCGCCGACAGCACCGGCGCGATCGACGTCGACCCGAACGGCGGCTTGCTCGGTTTCAGCGGCGTCTATCTCGATGCCTCGGCGATCGGAGGCAATTCGCTGAATTCCGCCTCGGGCCTCGGCGGCGACGCGTTTGGCGGCACCATCGATCTCACCGTCGACCGGCAGAAGCAGTCGTTCAGCTATCTCGATGGATACGCCCGTGCGGTCGATGGCGACAGCGGAGCGCAGGATCCGCTGGGAGGCACGATCACATTGAAAGCCGGTGGCGGCGTCACCTTCAGTCTCGACAGCCTCTATCTCGACGCGGGCATCCAGGCGAGCATCAACAGCCCGGCTGGCGCGGTCGGGCGCGGCGGTACGATCGACCTGTCGGTGACCGACGGCGCCTCGATGTTCGTCAACGGTTCGGTGCAACTGAGAGCGAACGCCGATGCGTCGTATTATTACTACGCCACTGCGGACAGTTCGCCCGACCTGACCGGCGGGACCGTGTCGCTGGTAGCCGATAACGGCACCTTCCAGGCGGGCAACATCAACCTTGAAGCGAGCGCTTACAACGTTGGCGCGAGCGCCAGCGCGGGGATCGCGCACGGCGGAAGCGCAACCGTTCGAGCGGCAAACGGCGGATCGATCTCGGCGGTAGGGTCTGGACTTTCACAAGGTGGGCTCGCGCTTTCCGAAGGTGGCTACCAAGTTTCGGAATTCGGCGATGGCTATATTTCCGTCGACGTCGAAGGATATGGCACCGGAGGCGGATCGGCCAACCTGGTAACCGGAGGCGACATCACGCTGGCGGCCGAATCCGGCGGTATCATTTCGGCCGACGGAGGATCGATCAACCTTTACGCGGGCGCCGAATACGGTTCTTCTCAAAGCAGCCAGGAAATTGGTGTCACCGGACAGGGCGGCATCATTGCGATCGATGCGCTGGGCGGAACAATCGCCACCAGCGTTTATGCCGACGCAAGCGGCCAAGGCGGCGACGCGGACTATGCCGGTGGTTCAGGCACCGGTGGCGCGATAAATGTGCGGGTGCTGGGTGGCACGCTCACCAACTCACTTTACGCCTATGCCGGCGGTTCCGGCGGCTTCACCTACATCGAGGGCGACGGTGGAGATGGGACTGGCGGGCGTTTCACGCTGATCTCAGACGCCGACGCCAGCTTCAACAACTTCGATCTCAGCGTGTACGCCCATGGGCAAGGCGCCCCGACCTACCTTGGCACCGGCGGCGACGGCTTCGGCGGCAGCGCGCAAATCGATGTCATTGGCGGCACGCACAGCTGGTACGGATCCTACATCGACGGCACCGGTGACGGTGCGTCGTCCTACGGCGAAGGCTCGCTTGCGGGATCGGGTTACGGTTCGGTCGACGGGCTCAATTTCCATCTCGGCGGCGGGGCCGACATGACGCTCGGTTATCTCGCGCTCGACGCACGCGGCACCGCGTTTGCCGATGGCGACGGGAACGAGGCAATCGGCGGCTCGGCCAGCTTGCTGGTCGACAGTCTGGCGACTCTCACCACTGGCAGCATCGGCATCAACGCCAACGGCGCGCTGGGGTATGATGAGCGCAGTTCGGACGGGTTCAATTCCACCCCCAACGCGCACGGCGGTGCCGCGTCCGCGGTGGCGGACACAGGCACGATCACCACCCCGTTCCTCGAAGTGGTCGCCAACGGAATGACCGGCGGCGCACTGACCAGTGCGGGAACCGCGATCGGTGGCACCGCCACGGTGGGCGCGTCCGAGGGCGGATTGATCGACATAATCGATGGCGGCCAGGGTCAGGCCCTGACCGAGGCCGCCTTCAGCGAATTCGGCGGACTGCGGATCGAAGCCCAGGGCCTCGGCGCCGAAGGTCCGTCGGCAGCCAATGCCACCGGCGGTACCGCGACGCTCTATACCGCGGGCGGCGCGATCTCGTCGATCAGCGACATCGTCATCAATGCCGATGCCACAGCCGGCGATTTTGCCGGTTCGTTCGCCTATTCCGGCACGCCCGCCAACGGTTTCAACGCAACCGGCGGGACCGCCAGCGTCGAGATGCGGACGGGCGGGAGCGGCGGCGGCGCTATCAACGCGCCCTCGTTGACGATCAACGCGCGCGGCCTGCCGGATGGGGAGTACAACTACTATCCTCCTGTCCAGGGCAACGGCGGGATCGGTACCGGGGGAATCGCCACGCTCGATGTGGGCCAAGGAGCCCTCGTCACCGGCGGGATCATCGTCAATGCCGATGGCATGGGCGGTGTCGCGGGCGAGAATTTGGCAGGCGGCCCGGCATTCTCATCCGGCAATGGAAATGGCGGGACCGCCACTTTCGCTATCTCGGGCGGCTCGGTCGACACGGCCGAGGTAAGCGTGACGGCGCAAGGCGTCGGCGCCTCGGGACAGGGCGAGAGCCAGGGCGCAATCCCATCGCTGGCGGGCGCTGGAACCGGCGGAACCGCGCAGTTCAGCGCCTCGGGCGGTATGCTGGCGGACGCTGGTGGCATATCGATCCAGGCCGCCGGCTTCGGCGGACAGGGGGCATTCAATCCCAACGGCGGACCGGGCGGTAACGGCGGCGACGCGTTCGGCGGCACAGCGCTGTTCAGCGCGCCCGCAGGCAGCACGGCGTCGCTCGGCATCGAAGACGACATTCGCGTCGATGCTTCGGCATTCGGCGGCGGCGCCAGCGGTTCGGTGACCGAAGAGGAAGGCAACGGCGGCAGCGCGACCGGTGGAAGCGCAACGATGGCGCTGGCGGATATCCCGTTCACTTTCGGGCAGGTACAGATCGATGCATTCGGCGCGCCTGGCAGCGGGTCCATCGGGGGCGATGCGACCGGTGGTGACGCGGCATTCAGTCTGATCGATTCGCTGGGCGCGACCGCCTCGCCGCGCACGATCGACAACCTCAGCCTCAATGGCGCCAGCTATGCCGGAGCGGGGGCCGCATCGGTTGGCGGCAGCACCGCTTTCACCGCACAGGTCGCAAACGCCGGATCCGCGCTGACGATCGCCAACGACCTGTCGCTGTACGCCTATGGCGCGAGCGGACCGGCCGGCTTCGGCTTCACCGGGGCAATCTCGGGTGCGCCGGTGACCGTCGGCGGCGAGGTCTCCATCATCACCCCGCGCGACGCGATTCTGACAATTGCCGCACCGGGTGCCCTGAACGCGGGCGGCGATCTTGACGTTGGGGTGGATCGGACGTTCACCTCCAGCGGCGCGATCTCCGCGGCTGGCAGTGCCTATGTGCGCGGCGACGCGGGCATCTCGATGACCGACCTGTCAGTCGGCGGCCTGACTTTCTTGAACTCGTTCGGACCGGTGGTGGTTTCGCACGATTTGCGCTCGGCCGGCGCGGTTACCGCGCTTGGGCAGTCGGTATCGATTGTTTCGCTTGGCGGACTGACGTTCGCGGACGCTGACGCCACCGGCGGCGACCTGTCGATCGAGACCGAGAACGACCTGCTGCTGGCGACCGCGGATGCAACCGGCGCGGTCACCTTGACCAGCAACGCGGGATCGATCCGCAATACCGGCGCGGTCAACGGCGTGGGTATCACATATGTCGCCGCGGGGGACGTCACGTCAGACACGACGCTCGCATCGGGCGGCGCGCTGACGGTCGACGCGGGCGGCACGTTCAGCGCGCCCGGAACAGTCTCCGCAGTGGGCGACGTCAGCTTGTCGGCGGACCTCGGCATGGCGCTGACGGCCGTGGTTTCAGGTGGCACGACGTCGCTACAGGCGACTGACGGCGCGGTATCGGTCGGCAGCCTGACATCCCCCGGCCTTGTCACGGCGCTGGGACAATCGGTCTCTATCGCCTCCCCGGGCGCATTGAGCTTTGCCAGCGCGCAGGCAATCGCGGGCGACCTTGATCTCAACACCGCAGGCAACCTGGCCGTGGCGCAGGGTGGGGCGAGCGGCGATTTGACGCTGATCAGCACCGATGGGAGCGTATCGGGCTCCGGTCCGATCGTGGCGGGCGGCAATGTTACCGTGTCGGGCGATACCGGCATCGCCCTGGGTACATTGACCAGCGGCGGAACGACCGATCTTTCAAGCGCCGGTGGTGCGGTTACAGTCACCAACCTCAATTCGGCCGGCCTCGTCACCGCGGGCGGCACGGCAATCGGTATCGGATCATCAGGCGCGCTGGCATTCGACGATATCGACGCAACCGCGGGCAATGTTGCAGTACAAACAACTGGCAACCTGGCAGTCAACACGGTCGACGCGACCGGTTCGATCACGCTCACCAGCACCGGTGGAGCGTTGAACGCCAGTGGCGCGCTCGTCGGCAACGGCATCGCGCTGAGTTCGTTCGCCAACCTGCAGTTGGATAACCCACTCAGCACTCCCGGAGCGATCACCCTGATCAGCACCAACGGATCAGTTTCAGCGGCCGGCCTGATCGACTCAGGCGGTACCCTGACGGTATCGGGCGACAGCGGTATAGCGCTTGGCAGCGCCAACAGCGGCGGCACCACCAATCTGGCATCGGCCAACGGCGCGATAGCGGTAACCAACCTGGCCTCGGCCGGCCCCGTCACTGCCAGCGGGCGTTCGGTCACCGTCAACTCGTCGGGCGCGCTGACCTTCGCGGATCTCGACGCGACCGCCGGCAATGCAGCGGTTACCACTGCTGGCAATCTGGCGCTCGGGCCGGTCGATGCTACGGGGTCGGTCAGCCTGACAAGCACCGGCGGCGCGGTTTCCGCGACGGGCGCGATCAACGCGGGCGGCAACCTGGCTGTATCGGGCAACAGCGGCGTCACGCTGGGCACGGCGAGCAGTGGCGGGACCACCTCGCTGATCAGCGCCAACGGCGCCATCGGGGTGACCAACCTCAACTCAGTCGGCGCGGTCACCGCCAGCGGGAGATCGGTCAGCATCGGATCGAGCGGCGCGCTCACCTTTGCCGATCTCGACGCGACGGCTGGCAATATCGCCGTGCAAACTGCGGGCAATCTTGCGCTCGCCACCGTCGACGCGACTGGCGCAGCCAGCTTGACCAGCACAGGCGGCGCGGTTTCCGCGACGGGCGCGGTCAACGCGGGTGGCAACCTGGGCGTGGCTGGAAACAGCGGCGTCACCCTGGCTTCGGCGACCAGCGGGGGAGTCACGACGTTGAATGCTGCGAATGGCGCGGTCGGGGTGAACGCGCTCACGTCAGCCGGGGCGGTCACCGCGACGGGCCGCTCGGTGGACTTGCGTTCGCCCGGGTCTCTGACAGTCAGTTCCGCAGCAGCTACCGCCGGCAACCTTAATTTGCAGGCAGCGCAGACGCTGACGGTCGCCAACGCGTCGGCCTCGGGCAACGCGACGATGAGCGCCGGCGGGGACTTGCGCAGCACGGGCTCGGTGAACGCCGCGGGCGTGCAGCTCACCGGTAACACCATTACGGTGGGGGGTCAGGTCAACGCCACCGGCAATCTGGGCATCAGCGCCAACCAGCTGTTCACGCTCAATGGCCTGGCAGCCGGCGGCACGATTGCCGTCAACACCGGCGATATCGCGATCGGCGCCACCGGCCGCCTGGGCAGTCGCGGAGTGACCCAGTCGATCGTGTTGCGCAATCTCGCGGGCGGTCCGATGAACATCGGAGGCACCGGAACGCAGGGCCAGTTCAGCCTCGACAAGTCGGAAGCGGCCCGGCTGTTCGGAGATCAGCAGATCAGTTTCGTCGCTCGCGGCGGCGAAGGGGTTGGCGGGGACGTCAACATCGGGGACCTGGCGCTGGCGTTCGGCGGCCAGGCGAACCTGGGGGCGGGCGGACTGCTCAAGGTGGATGCCGATGGCCTGGTCACGGTGAACGGCGCAATCGCCCTGACCACCGTGTCGGATACCGACGCATTCTCGATCGACCCCGACCGCATCAACGTGATCGCGGGTGCTGGATCCATCGTGATGCAGAACGCCTCGGGTGCCGTACAGGGCGTGCTTGAGCTTCAGGCCGGGACGATTGCGGTCGCGGACCAGGCGACGCTGGGTGCAATCGGTTCGCTCAGCGATTTTGCGGCGATCAGCAGCGCGCTCGACACACCGGGTCCATCTGGACCGCAGGGCGGCTATCTTCAGGCGGGAACCATCAACCTGATCGTCGACGATGCACTCTATATCCAGAACGGCGGAGCCACGACCGAGTACAACGATCGTCGCGGCTTCCTTGCCAATGCGCTTAATATCGAGAGCGATGCGAGCAATCCGCAAATTGCCATCAACGGCGTCATCCGCACCGGACTTGGAGATTTGTTCGGCGAAATGACCGCCAGTGCGGTGTCGATCAATGGTGCGTTCGCCATCACCCTGCCGACCTCCGCGAGCGTGACGATCAACGGCTGCGCGCCGGCCGGGTGCGGCCGGGCACCCGAGTTCGAACTCAGCGGGCCATCGAGCGATGAACTCAAGGAAGTGGTGACCACTGCGGACGATGGGAAGAGTGGACCCGCCGGCCAGCTTGTCCAGGTGCAGGACAATCAACCGCTGATTACGCCGCCGATGGTCGACGAACCGATCACCGGCGTCGGAAACGATGATCTTTGGCAGGTGAAATGCACCCCGGAAGGCGATAAGAGCAATTGTCCGACGCAGGGGGGCGAGGAGTGAGGGCAGCAAGGCCGCAAGGGCCGCTTTCGAAAATCGTCGCCGCATTCGCGGTTGCACTGGCGCTGTTGGCTGCAGGAGCGGCCAGCGGTGCTCCCGGTGGACAACTGATGGGCGTGGCGAGTTGTGCCGGTTCGACCTGTCACGGCCGGGCAGAAGGCAACGGCGCGGTCGTCCGTCAGGATGAAATCGCCAGCTGGCAGGAACCCAGTTCACCGACCGGCGCGCACAGCCGCGCCTATGCCGCGCTTACCACGCTGCGCGGGCGGCAGATCGGAGCCACTCTGGGCATCGAGCCGACTTCGGCGACCGAATGCCTCGGCTGCCATGCCACCACCGGCGGCACGCGCGGGCCAGCGTTCCAGCTTTCCGACGGGGTCGGCTGCGAATCGTGTCACGGCGCAGCGGGCGGCTGGCTGCCGACTCACTTCACCGCAGGCGGCAGTCACGCGGCCAATGTTGCGGCCGGGCTGGCCCCGCTCGAGCGGCCATCCGTCCGGGCGAAAGTGTGTCTCGATTGCCATTACGGCAGCAGCGATGCCGGACAGTTCGTCAGCCACCGGATCATGGCCGCCGGCCATCCGCGGATTTCGTTCGAGCTCGATCTGTTCTCGGCGCTCCAGCAGCACCACGACGCCGATGCCGACTACGCACAGCGCAAGGGTACGCCGAGCAGCGTGCGCCTGTGGGCAGTCGGTCAGGCCGAAGCGGTGCGCCGATCGCTGGCGCTGTTCCGCCAGCCGCAGTTCGGCACCCAGGGGGTCTTCCCCGAATTCACGTTCTACGATTGCCACAGCTGCCATCGCCAGATCACCGATGGCCCGCAGCGCAAGCTGACTTTTGAGACCAATCCCGGCCGGCCGATCATTTTCGCCACCCCGCCTTATAACGACGAGAACATGATCATGCTCTCGGCCGTCGCCAGCGTGCTGGCCCCTGGCCAGGCCGTGGCGTTCGACAGCGCCACTGCGGCGTTCCACCGCGCGATGGGCGAAGGCCGGGGCGAGGCGGTGGTGGCGGCGCAAAGGCTGGAGGCCGCGGCCGGCGCGCTGGGGTCCGCACTCGACGCGCGCGGATATGGGGGCGACGATGCGTTCCGGGTCGTCGCCGCGATATCCGACAAGGCGACCGCTCCGCGCTTCACCGACTATGCCGGATCGGCCCAGGCGGTGATGGCACTCGATACGCTGCTCAATGCGATGGTCCGGGAGGGCCGCATCACCGTCGGCGCCGCGGCAGGCATCCGCGCGGCGATCAATCGCGCCTATGCCGCGGTCGAGAGCCCCGAGAGCTACAATCCGACCAATTTCCGCGCCGCGCTCGGACAAGCATCGCGCAGCATCGGCGCGCTGCGATGAAAGCGAGCCCGCGCGTTGCCGCGCTGACGATCGCACTGTTGCTGTCCTCATGCGGCGGCGGCGGGAGGAAGCACTAGTGTAGGCGGCAACACCGGCACCCCCGGGCCAACCCCTACCGCTTCGCCGGTCGCCGTATACGCGGTGCCGGCGCTTGAAGTCGCTGAGCGTCGCCGAAGTCCAGCGCGTCATCGCGCAGGCCGCCGGCGAGGCCTCGGCGCGCAAGCTACCGGCGGTGATCGCGGTGATTGACCGGGTCGGTAACGTGCTCGGCGTATTCGTCATGAACGGCGCGCGCGGCAAGATGCTGACCAGCCGGCTGACCGGCACCGGCGTGCTCAACGATGTCGATGTCGATGCGCAGGGGACTGGACGTGGTGTCGACCATCGGGGCGATCTCCAAGGCGATCACCGGCGCCTATTTATCAAGCGGCGGCAACGCCTTTTCAACCCGCACGGCGAGCATGATCGTGCAGGCCAATTTTCCGCCCTCGCCGGGCACCGTGGGGCTTGAAAGCGGCCCACTCTCGGGCGTGCAGTTCAGCCAGCTCCCGTGTTCCGATCTCAACACCCGGTTCATGGCCGGCGGCGGCCCAGCGGCGTTCATCGGCCCCAAGCGCGCACCCTTGGGCCTGGCGGCCGATCCAGGTGGCTTCCCGTTGTACAAGAACGGCGTACTGGTCGGCGCGATCGGGGTCATGGCCGATGGCGACTATGCCTTCGATACCAACGTCACCGATCTTCAGGTCGACGACGAGGAAGCTATCGCACTTGCCGGCATCCAGGGCTTCGCCCCGCCCGACGCGATCACCGGCGAGAAGATCACTGTTGACGGCACGGCCCTGCGCTTTTCCGACATGCGGCCGGCAGACCTATCGCCGCTCAAGACCGATTTTGGCGCGATCAACGGCTCGATCGGTCTGCTTGTGGCGGTCACCGGCTACACCAGCGGGCCGATCATCGCAGGCACGCCTTACGGCACCGAGGCAAGCGGCTTCCGCCCCGCGGCGGGCGGGGAATTCGCCTTTCCCGATGCGTTCGTGCTCTCCAACGGCAGCGGCGCGAACCGCTTCCCGATCCGCGGCGGGACCGACGCGGCGGCGGTTAGCCAGCCGTTGTCGGCAACCGAAACCCGCATAGTGCTGGAGGAAGCCTTCCGCGTGATGAGCCACGCGCGCGGTCAGATCCGCCGACCGCTCGACAGCCGCGCGCAAGTAACCATTAGTTTGGTCGATACCTACGGCGCCGTGCTCGGCATCGTTCGCGCGCCCGATGCGCCGATCTTCGGCACCGACGTGTCGCTGCAAAAGGCGCGCACGGTGGCGTTTTTCTCGAACCCGGTCGCCGCACAGCAACTGCTCGACGATCCCGACGGCGAGATACCCGATTTCCTTCAACGCGCGCGAACGTTCTTCAACGATCCCATGGTTCTGACCGGCAAGACCGCTTTCGGAGCGCGGTCGATCGGCAACATTTCTCGCCCGCATTTTCCTGATGGCGAGGCCGCGCGCGACGAGGGCCCGTTCGGCCGACCGCTTGAGGATTTCAATCCGTTCGCCACTGGACTGCAGATCGCGATGGTCAAATCGAACCTCCTCCAGCACGCGCTATTCGTGCAGGGCGCGCCGTTCACTGACACTCCGCAGCAGTGTACGCTGGTGCCGCCCGCTCCGACCGGACAACGGCGCCTCGCCAATGGGATGCAGATTTTTTCGGGCGCGGTTCCGATCTATCGAGGCGGAACGCTGGTGGGCGCAATCGGAGTTTCGGGCGACGGCATCGATCAGGATGACATGATCAGCTTCCTCGGCGCGCACTATCGGCGGGATCCGGGCAGGCACGATCGGCAATGCCCCCATCGATATCCGGGCCGACAAAATCGTCATCCCGGTCGGCGCGGGGGTGCGGCTTCGCTACGTCAATTGCCCGTTCGCGCCGTTCCTCGACAGCAACGAACAAAACGCCTGTGAAGGCAAATAGCCGACGCCGACGTGCGGCGCCGTTTTTCGGTCAGATGCGCTTGGCGCAGATCGTCAAGCCGAGTGTTGTGAGATCGTCGCCGATCGCGTTCATCAGATTGGTCAGTTGAAGAGATTCCTCGGCCCGGAACGTGCCTGCCGCGTCGGCAGTTTGGGGAGCGTCGTTATAGGGTATCCGCGTGGGGCCGCCGATCAGCACCGGAGCAATCGCGGGCAGTCCCATCCGGTCCACCGAGGTGTAGGCAGAATCAGGATCGGTACGGATATCGAACACTGTCCCGGTGGTCGCGGCAATCGGTGGATTACCCTGCGGGGGGGCGAAGAACGGGAAAACCGTCAACGGCGCGCGGTCGCTGCGGGGTGGGCCCAACGGCAAGTTGACGAACGTCCGCAAGCTCTGGCCGGATTCGGTCAAGTCCAGAAACAGGTAGGCCACAGTGATGTCGACCGTTGGATCGGCCAGCTTGCGCCCATTGGGAAAATCCGCCGCTCGCGACAAGTCGAGCGTCACCGCATCAGGTGCGATAAACTGGCGCACCGTCAGTCCGCCGGTATTTGGCACGATCTGCGTGAAGCACGGCTCGACATCGTAGCTGAAAGCGGTTTGGCCACCACCGCCGGCGACCGTGGGCGCGGGACTGGGGGTTGCGGTCGGCGCGGGGCTGTCGCCGCCGCCGCAACCGGTAAGCAGAGCGAGCGTGGCGGCCGCACCGGCGAGCTTCAGTAGGCGATTCACAACTGGCCTCCCAAGCGCGAGGTGGTCGCCCAGACCTTTATGATGCCGTTCCCGCCAGCAAATCGAGACTGGGGAATCTCGAGAATGAACGCGGTATCGTTCTGCCCGCCGAAGAAATCGCGGGTGTTGTTGAAGCGGATCTGGCCGGTCTGGCGCGATTCGCGCAAGCCTTGCGAATCGAAGAAAAAGGGGTCGTCGTGCAGGCCGGCGCGGGCGCGTACTCCGTCCTTGACCAGCTCTGTTTCCACCGGGCCCTCGATCACCCCATTCACACCGGGCACCCCTTCAAAGCGGACCCCATGTTCATTGGGACGCGATCCCGGACCAAAACGCACCCTGATCGTCACTTCGGCCGTATCGTCAGGCGGCGCGGTGGAGACCATCACCTTGTACAACACATCGCGGTCGTAAAACGCCGGCGCGTTGGGATTGTTTGGGCCACCAAAGGTTTGCCCGATCCTCACGATTCCGTCGCTCTGCCAGACAAAAACGTCTGCGATATCAGCCGCTAGGTCGGGCGTCGAGTCGACCGAAGGGTCGGTTCGGGTGGGTGGATCGAGATGATCGGCTGCGCGGTTTGCTGCGCCCGGCACCAGCACCGCTGCGCCCGCCGTCGACGGCGAGCGCGGCGCCACCCCATAGGATTCTCGACCACCTTGGCATGACGATTGCCTCCCCGTCCGACTCCATCGCACCCGCGCCCTGGCTGGGGCCATTTTCTCCTCGCAGAGCGAATGCGCAAGTTCGCAATTGCAATTTGTGCCAATTTTACGCACTTTTCGGAGCCGGTGGGGGAGGTAGAGCTGGGGAATGGCTGCAGCGCTGACGTTTCTGCCTGCCTTGGCGTTCGCCATGCAGGCAAACTCACCCTGCCGTCGAGCAGGGCGAATCGGCCAGCGCGCCTGCCTCAGATGAGGATGACAGTCAGCCGCCGCCGGTCGATAACGGCACGATCGATGGCCGCCGCCGCCCCGGCTACGAAGGCGAATTGCCCAGCCGGGTTACGCAGGACAACCCGGGCGCGGTGCGCGCGCCCCCGCCCGAGGCGTTTCCTACCGACCAGATACCCATCCCCGACAAATGGCGGCTGATCGAGTCGCTTGGTGTGGTCAAGGAACGGTGGTTCGATCCCTATCACCAGAACACGCTGAAAGGTGACCGACCGCTCAAGGCTGACAAGTGGCCGCTGATCACCGGCGACGATTGGTTCTTCACCGCGAGCGTGGTCAGCGACACGATTATCGAACCGCGCACGTTCCCGATTCCGGTCGGATCACAGACTACCACCCGGCCCGACAGCCTCGACATCTTCGGCAAGGACGCCAGTTACGTTCTGGCGCAGACGTTCATCGTCGGCGCTGCACTGACCAAGGGCTCAACCGCGTTCAAACCGCCCGAGATCGAATACCGGATCGCGCTGGCGTTCAACGCCAACTACGCCAACGTGCCGGAGCGGCGCGTTCTGCTGGTCGAGCCAAGCGCGCCGAGCCACCGGTTCGATCACTTCGTGGGGGTGCAGGAAGCCTTCGTCGATTACCACATTCGCAACGTGTCCGACCGGTACGATTTCGATTCGATCCGGGTGGGCATCCAGCCGTTCCAGGCCGATTTCCGCGGTTTCCTGTTCAACGACCAGCAGCTGGGCATACGGCTGTTCGGAAATCGCGACGGCAATCGCTTCCAATACAACCTGGCGGCGTTCTGGCGGCTCGAGAAAGATACCAATTCCGGGCTCAATTCGGTCGTTCAGCGCCCGCGCGACGATTTCTTCTTTGTCGCTAACCTCTATCGCCAGGACTTTCTGATCCCGGCGCTGACCAGCCAGATCACTGTCGCCTACAACCGCAACCGCGAAGGCGACAGGTTTTACATCGACGACAACGGCTTTCCCGCCCGCCCCGCACTGCTGGGAGACCTGCGCCCGCGCAATTACGACGTGGTCTATGCCGGTTATAACGCCGACGGACGGATCGGGCGGATCAACCTGACCGCTAGCGCTTACGGCGCGTTCGGCGAGGATCGCTACAGCTTTTTTACCAGCCGTAGCGCGAAGATCCGATCGTTCTTCAGTGCGCTGGAGGCGAGCTACGATCGCGACTGGTTGCGGCTGCGTGCGTCGGGCGCGTGGGCGAGCGGCGATCACGATCCCTATGACGACACCGAAACCGGATTTGACTCGGTGTTCGAGAACCCGGTCTTCGCGGGGGCCGACACCAGCTACTGGATTCGCCAATCGATCCCGTTCGCGGGCGGAGGGCGTGCGATTTTTCTGAACACCCGCAACGGTATCCTCAACAACCTTCGGTCGTCGAAAGAGAATGGCCAGTCGAATTTCAACAACCCAGGATTGATGCTCGCCGGAGCGGGCGGCGACTTCGATCTGACGCCCACGTTCCGCCTGTCGACCAACGCCAATCACTTGTGGTTTGAGAACACCTCGTCGCTGGAGGCGCTGCGCAACGAGGGCTCGATCCCGCGGTCGATCGGGTGGGACTTGTCGGCGGCGGCGATCTGGCGGCCCAAGGCGACCCAGAACATGGTTGTGCGGCTGTCTGCCGCCGCATTGTTGCCAGGCAGCGGATTTCGCGATCTGTTCGACAACTTCGACCGTAACCGCAATTACTACTCGGTCCTCGCCAACGTGATCCTGAGCTTCTGATGCGCCCTGACCGCCTCCTTGCCGTTTTTGCCGCGCTGGTTCTGGCACTCGCGACCGCATGGTCGACCAGTCGGGCCTCGGAGGGCGAGAAGCCGGTCGAGCGCCACTATCCGGCTTTCCCCGCCGCGCCCGTTACCCAGTCGATCGAGGACATGGGGCTCAAGTCCGACGGCTGCACATCGTGCCACGTGGCCAGCGATGCGCCCACGATGCACACCTCAACCGCGGTGCGCCTTGGCTGCACCGACTGCCACGGCGGGGACGCGGCGGTGATCGGAAACCCGCAGCTTGCGCGAGATGACCCGGCCTATGTTGCCGCGCGCGAAAAGGCGCACGTGCTGCCGCGTTTTCCGGAAAGCTGGCACTACCCTTCGTCGGCGAACCCGAAGCAAAGCTATGCGCTGCTCAATCGCGAGGCGCCCGAGTTCGTCCGCTTCGTCAATCCGAGCGATTACCGCGTCGCCCGCGAGGCGTGCGGAGCGTGCCACATGCCGGTGATCGAGGCGGCCGAACGCTCGATCATGGGCACCGGTGCGATGCTGTTCGGCGGCGCGTCGTACAACAACGGAATCGTGCCGTATAAGAACTACATCTTCGGGGAAGCCTATACCCGCGACGGCGAGCCGGCCAAGATCGTCTCGGCCGGCGATCCACCGGGCACCCTGACCGAACGGCAGAAAAACCGCGGCGCGCTTGCCGAACTCTATCCGCTACCGACGTGGCAGGTCACGCCGCCGGGCGACATCTTCCGCGTGTTCGAACGCGGCGGGCGGGTGATCAACCCGACTTTCCCCGAAACCGGCCTGCCCAACGTGACCGGATCGATCCAGCGGCTGGACGAGCCGGGCCGGCCCGATCTGAAGCAGTCCAACCGCGGGCCTGGCACCGGATTGCGCGTGGCGATCCCGGTGCTCAACATTCACAAGACCCGGCTCAACGATCCGTTGACCTGGTTCATGGGGACCAACGACCAGCCCGGCGACTATCGCCATTCGGGCTGTTCGACCTGCCACGTGGTCTACGCCAACGACCGCGAGCCGCGCCATTCGCTGACTTATGCGCCGTATGGCCGTGATGGGCAGACGATCACCGCCGATCCGACCATCGCCGACAAGCGCGAACACGGCATGCTCAAGACCGGGCACGAGGGCGACGAAGCAGAACTCGACGAAAACGCTTCAGACGACCGCGAAAAGGGTCATCCGCTCCAGCACGTATTCACCCGCTCGATCCCCACGGCGCAGTGCATGAGTTGCCACATGCACCAGCCCAACGTGTTCCTGAATTCCTTCCTCGGTTACACGATGTGGGACTACGAATCCGACGCCCCGGCGATGTGGCCCGAAGCGCAAAAGTACCCCACCTCGGCGGAGATCCGCGAGGTCGCCAAACGCAATCCGGAAGGCGCTGCACCACGCGGTAAATGGGCCGACGAGGATTTCCTGCGCAACGTCTACGATCTCAACCCCGGCCTCAAGGACACCCAGTTTGCCGACTATCACGGCCACGGATGGAATTTCCGTGGAGTGTTCAAGCGCGACCGGGCGGGCAACCTGCTCGATGCGCAGGGTAACGTTGTCAGCCCTGACGATCCGGAAAAGTGGCGCAAGGAGGGCGAGGGCAAGTTCGTGCAGCCGGGCGTCAATCCCGGCAAGACGGTCCACCTGATGGATATCCATGCCGAAAAGGGCATGCAGTGCGCCGATTGCCACTTCGCGCAGGACAATCACGGCAACGGGTTGATCTACGGTGAGGTCGCCAACGCGGTCGAGATCGGCTGCAAGGACTGCCACGGCTCGGCCGACGCTTATCCGACGCTGTTCACCAGTGGCCCGGCGGCGCCGCCGCGCGGGAACAACCTGTCGCTGTTGCGCAACCCCGATGGCCAGCGGCGGTTCGAGTGGACTTATGACAGCCAGGGGCGCCAGCAATTGATCCAACGCTCGATCGTCGATCCCAAGCTCGAATGGCGGGTGAGCCTGGTCAAGGACAGCGTCGATCCCGGCAACCCGCACTTCAACGCCAAGGCCGCGCGCGCCAAGCTGATGAGCAAGGCCGGCGCCGAGGACGGGCAATTTGCCTTCGGTCCCGGGATCGCACCGCAGAACCGCGCTCATCGGGACGGCGAGATGGCGTGCTTCACCTGCCATCTGTCGTGGACCACCAGCTGCGGCGGCTGCCACTTGCCGATCGAGGCCAACTGGAAGACCGAAAGCCACAAGGACGAAGGCGAAACCACCCGCAACTTCGCCACCTACAACCCGCAAGTCGCGCGCGACGATGCGTTCCAGCTCGGCAAGCACATGACCACCAAGGGCGGTGAAGTCGCGCCGGTGCGATCGAGTTCGGCGCTGGTTCTGTCGTCGACCAATCTCAACCGCGAGCGAATTTACATCCAGCAGCCGCCGATCAGCGCGATCGGGTTTTCCAGCCAGGCATTCGCCCCGCACTTCCCGCACACCGTGCGCACCACCGAGACCAAGACCTGTTCCGATTGCCACCTGTCGGACAAAGACGACAACAACGCGATCATGGCGCAGTTGCTGCTGCTCGGGACCAACTACGTGAACTTCGTCGGCCTCAACGCCTGGACCGGGCTCGAAGGCGGCTTCGAGGCGGTGCGAGTGACCGAATGGGATGAACCCCAGGCGGTGCTCGGCAGCTACCTTCACAAATATGCCTACCCCGATTTTTACCGCCAGTTCGTCGATGGACAGGGCCGCGAGCTCAAGGACTGGACCCGCGGCAAGACCTTCGACGGCAAGCTGTCGGGCGAGCCCGAGGGATTCGAACGCTTCGCCAACGTAGTCGAGGGGACCGGCGACAAGGTCGGCTGTCTGCAACTGCGCGGCGAGTACATGTACGTTGCCGAAGGCAAAGGGGGTTTCCGCGTCTACGACGTCGCCTCGATCGCCAACAAGGGCTTTTCCGAACGGATCATCACCGCGCCATTCTCGCCGCTCGGCCAGAACGCGCAAGTCAAGAGCAAGAACGCCACCTGCATGGCGCTGCCGACCAACCAGCCGATCAACCCCTTGCGCAATACTCCCGAGATGCGCGCGATGAACCAGGAGCAGGACTTCCTGCCGATCTACAGCTACGCCGCCGTGACCGATGCCGAGGAAGGACTGATCCTGGTCAACGTCACCACGATGGCCGACGGCGAATTCCGTAACAACAAGCTCAAGCGCGCGGTCACCTGGAACCCGGATGGCGTTCTTGACGGCGCGCGCCACATCGTGCTGGCGGGCGAGGTCGCCTATATCGCAGCAAAGCAGGGGCTGGTGACGGTCGACCTCAAGGATCCGCTCCATCCGGCGCTTGCCTCGGTGGTGCCGCTCAACGATGCGCGAGCGAGCGCCGTGCAGTTTCGCTATCTGTGGGTGACCGACGCGGACGGGGTCAAGCTGTTCGACGTCACCGACATGCGCCAGCCCGTTGCAATCCCCGAGGCGACCGTGCCGCTGGCCGATGCGCGCAGGGTCTACATCGCGCGCACCCACGCCTATGTGGCGGCCAAGGCCGATGGCTTGGTGATTCTGGACGTGACCAACCCCACCCGGCCCTCGGTGTACCGCAAGGAAACCTTCGGCGGCCGGATGAACGACGTGGAAGACGTGGTGGTCGGATCAACCAATGCCTCGTTGTTCGCCTATGTCGCCGACGGGGTGAACGGGATGAAGGTGGTCCAGCTGACCAGCCCGGACAGCCAGCCCAACTATTACGGTTTCAGCCCGGCTCCCGTGCCTGAACTGATCGCATGGGCGAAGACACCCTCGCCCGCGCTGGCGATGTCGAAGGGCCTCGATCGCGATCGTGCGGTCGACGAAACCGGCGGCCAGATCGCGGTGTTCGGCCGGATGGGCTCGCGCCCGTTCAACCGCAGCGAGATGGAAACGCTGTTCCTGACAGCCAAGGGCGTACCGTGGAAAGTCAGCGACATCCCGGACATGAACCGTTGGGTGCCGGGCGCGGGGCCGGTGGTGGCCGAACGCTAGGCTACTCGCGCTCGCCGAACATATCGTGGATCATCGGCTGGAGCTGGTCGGTGAAATGCGCCAGCACATGCCAGCCACTGACGTCCTCGTAATGGGTAACCAACGTCTGGCCGTCCCACCGGTGCAGCGCATAGGCCGGCGGCTCAGTGGTGATCAGGTCGCGCCCATCGGGATGATGCGCATCGACGGGGCGCAGGTCGAGTGCGACCCGCGGGGCGATCGAGGCGGTCACCCCAAGCGGAATCCCGCGAAACATGGTCTGGATCGGGCGATGGAGGTGGCCGCACTGGATCGACACGATCTGCTCGCGACCTTCGACCACCGCGCCGAAACGCGCGATCCAGTCCTCCGATGGCGCGGGGTCCATCCAGTCGACACCGGTCACCACCGGCGGATGATGCATGAAGATCAACGTCGGCGTATCGGGCGCGGCATCGAGTTGCGCGGTCAGCCACGCAGCCCGCGCTTCGCAGAATGCGCCGCCGTGGCGCCCCTCCTCGAGCGTGTCGAGCAGGATCACTCTCAGCCCTTCGGCTTCGACGACATAGTGGAGGAAGCCATCTTCGCAGCGAGCCTGCGGAAAAGCGCGCAGCAGGTTGGCGCGCTCGTCGTGGTTGCCGACCATCGGCCACACCGGGTACGAGCATTGCCCGACCAGCGCGGCGACGTCGGCGAAATCGTCGAACTCGCCGCTGTCGGTGATATCGCCCGACAGGATCAGCATGTCGGGCTGGTTGGGCCCCGTCAGCAAGCGATCGAGCGCCGCGCGGAAGCGGTGCCGGTTGAGTTCCTCCGGCCCGTCGTCGGGCGCGAAACCGATATGGATATCGGTCATCTGCGCGATCAGCATCGCCCCCATCCCCCTCGCGTCCGCGCCTTCGACGTCATGGCGTATCCCGCCGAGGCACCGCCTTCATAACGACTTTTCTTTGCGTATTCCCTACGTTGACCGGGGGTAGCGCGCCGCGCGGGTGATAGCTGTGGCACATCGCACAGCTCGACGCGATTTTGGGCTTGGCCGCATCTTCGCCCAGATGGCAGGTGCGGCAGGTCTTGATGTCCGGCAGCAAGACGTCGGCGGCGGCATTGGATTGCGACGCTGCGTGACAAGTAGCGCACTTTTCTTTCTTATGATCGGCATGGTCGAACCAGCCGTTCGCCATGTAGCGGGCCGGCTGGGTGACCGGCATCACGCCGTCCTTGCCGCCCGGATAATGGCACTCGCTGCACACCCCGCCGAGCGACAGCATGCGCGAGGACAACGGGACCGAACTACGCTGCGGCGGCGCGAAATTGCCATAATAGAGCCCCCCCGGCGCAAACTCCCCCGGCCGCCGGCGGCCGCTCGCGATCGGCCGTCGTGGAGCGCGGTCGGCTCCGGCCAGCGCGGCGCGCATCCTGCCGACATCGCCGTGGGGGAGCGTGCGGAAATTGCCCCCTGCGCGATCGTAGACGAGGCTGTGGCAGGCGCCGCAACTGGTCTCCATCACCACCGGCTGGAAGCGCACGCCGTCCTTGGTCGGCTTGTGGCATGACGCGCACTCGAGGTTCTTGCCGTAACCGCGTCCGGCGCCCAGCCGCAGCGCCATTTGCGACGGCCCGCCGCCAGGGCGCAGATGCAGCGCGTGCGGAAACTTGATCCCGTTGAACTGCTTGGGATGCGCGCTCAGCGCCACGCGCTGCGGCTTGTCCTGGCCGGGCGTGCTGAGCAGAGCGACCTGAAACCCAGGATGGACGGTGCCGAAATCGGCCGCATTGGCGATCCGGGTGTCGGCCAGGCGCTTGTCCATCGATCCGTGGCAATCGGCGCAGAACTTCTGCGCGGGCGGCTTCATCCGCCCTTCCCCCTGATGCTCGGTATGGCAATCGGTGCACGCGCCCGCTTCGGGCTTATGGAAGACATCCGCCACGCGGCGCTGGATCTTGTCGCCCCACGACATCGGCCCCCGCGCGAGGTTGAGGCGCGGGTGCGCCGCGTGGTCCCCGATGTTTTCATGACAGGAAAGACAGGTGGTATCGCGCACCGCGACGAAGGCGTCGACGTGGCACGATTCGCAACTGCCCTCGAGGGTGTGGTGCGCGGTGCTCAGCGGACCGGGAGACCAGCTGGCATCCATCAGCACCTGACCCGGCTTGTCGGGATCGGGCTTGATCCGTTCACGGGTGAGATTCGACCAGATCGGGATCGCGAGAAAGGCCAGGAAAATCAGCGCGAGCGCGATCCACGCGAGCGGACGCTTGCCGGGGAGCGCGCTTGCCAGCGTGAACCCGTGCAGCCCTGCGCCTTCGCCGCCCTCGCGCTCTTCGCGGCGGCGGACGGTGACGCCGTACTCTCCGTCCGGACCGGCGACAAAGTCGATCCGGTACGCGCCGAGCACCAGTTCCGCGCCGCCATCATCGACTGTTTCCAGCTTGCGGGTGCGGCCGTCGAGCGTGAAGCCGAGGGTGCCGACCGCTTCAAACGTCATCGCGCGGTCGTCGCCCGCGGTCACCTTCACATGGTGTTGCTCGACCGCGAGATCGGGGATGGCAATGTCGTTTTCGGCCGAACGCCCGATAGCCAGCGTGGTGCCGTAGACCATCCGCTCGCGGACGATCTCGCGCCCGGTGGCGGTGGTGTCGATCTGGCGGATGCGGAAGCTCATCGCCGCGCTACCAGTAGTAGAACACGCTGACGATGTGCGCTGTCAGCGCTCCGAGCAGCGCGACCGTTGCCGGAATATGCACGTATAGCCACACGTCGAGCATCGCGCGCAGGTGCATCTGTCCGCGGATCTGCGCGAGTTGGGCCGATCGTTTGTCGAGCAGCGCGAGCACCCGGTCTTCGTGGGCGTCGCGCTCGCGATCGGCAGTGAAGCCCGCCAGCGCGCGCCGGGTGCGGCAGCCGGGGTAGCTGTTGGCGAGCCGCGCGAGCAGCCCGGCCTTGAACGGATCCTGTTCGAGCGCGGCGATGATCCGGTCCGATTCCTCACGCGCCAGCGGCTGCGCGGCGGCATCGAGCTGGCGATCGATCGCGGCAAGGCTTTCGACCATCTGCCGTTTCGACATCTCGCCACGGTTGTTGCTGAGCTTCTCGGGCAGCCGCGCATAGACCGTGATGCCGTAGAGCCCTGATAGGATCACCAGCATCATCAGCGCATAGGCCAGCGTGTGGACGTTCCAGCCGAGCTGGAACCCGGTGTGCAGCGTGGCGATCACGATCAAGGACAGACCAAGATACACGTGCGCCGAGGTCCACGCCTTGAGCGACCAGCGTCCTTCGGTCATCGCGCGCTTGCGCACCCCCAGCAGCGACAGCCAGATGATCAGGAGCACGCCGATCGTGCCCAGCGTATAGCCATACCACGTCCCGCCACCGGGCCGCGGGGTGACATCGGCGTAAGCGTATCCAACCGCCGCGGCGATGCACAGCACCAGCGCGATCCACAGCCAGCGAAAGCTCTTGTGGACGAGGAAACTCTCGTGATCGGTCGGCCGCCCGGCCTTGTCCGGCGCCAATGTCGCCATCAGCCGGCGCGGTCCAGCTGGCTTACCGCCAGGAATTTCTCAGGCCCGACGCGGATCGCCGCGCCGGTGGGGCATGCGCGCACGCACGCCGGCCCGCCCTCGATGCCGGAACACATGTCGCACTTGATCGCCACCTTGGGCGTTTCCTTGCCCGACGCTTCGGCCTTCTTCTTGCGCCACGAATAGCTCGCTTCGCCGGGACCGGGGCCGAGCCCGAGGAACATCCACGACAACAGGCCGGGCTTCTTCGGCGGCTTGGCGTCCATCCGGATCACGCCATAGGGGCAATTGCGCTGGCAATTGCCGCAGCCGATGCAGGTCTCGTCGATGAACACCTCCCCGTCGGGACCGCGCTTGATCGCGTTGGGCGGGCAATCGGCCATGCAGTGCGGGTGTTCGCAATGCCGGCACGATGTCGGCACGTGGAGGTGCGCGTAAGTCCGCCCCGCCTCGCGGTCGAGCCGCGAAAGCCCGTCATGGCTGTCGGCGCAGGCCTTCTCGCAGTTGTCGCACCCGATGCACAACGTCTCGTCGATCAGAAGCACGTCGGTCGCTTCACCGATGCCATTGTCGACCAGGAACTGCGCGGTCTGCGAATAATAGTCGGCCGCATCGCCGAAGCTGTCCTTGCGGCTTTCGACGAAGGCGTTGACCTCGCGCCGCCCGGCCATGTCGGCCATCGCCTTTTCGCGCAACGCGGGCTTGCGTTCGAGCAAGGCCATGAATGCCGCGCCCGGAAAGCGCACGACCTGGCTCTTGACCGCGGCCTTGACGCTGGCGGTGCGTTTCGATCCGTCGATCACCGCCATCTCGCCGAAGTACGATCCGGCCGGAAGGTACGACAGGAATACCGGGTGACCGCCGATGTTCTTTTCGACCACCACCGATCCGCGGCGGATTACGAACACGTCCTTATCGTCGGCGCCTTCCTCGATTATCACCTCGCCCGCGCGCTTGTCCTCCACCACCGCCGCCTCGGTAATCTCGGCGAGATCGTCCGGTGTCAGGCCGGAACCGAACATCTGCAGCAGTTGCCGCTCGATCGAGATGCGATTGACCGCGCGCGCGGCGCTGGGCGTGGTGGCGAGCAACTTGAGCGCCGCGTTGCGCGAGAATTCGAGCGCCACGGTCGGTTCTGTCGCGCGGATCGTGGCGCCGCGGCGGCGGCCCGAAATCAGCCCGACTTCGCCAAAGATCGAACCTTCGCCGATCGGCACTGTGATCGAGCTGTCCTTCGGATTGACCTCGACCGCGACCGATCCTTGCGCGATCGCGAACATCGAGGAACCGGGGTCGTTGCGGGTGAAGATCACCTCGCCCTTGCGGAATGCGCGAGCGGTGCTTTCAAGCATCAGCTCGCGCAGCTGAAGCACCGACAGTTCCTGCAGGATGACAACGTTGCGGCCGAACAGCTGCAGCCATTCATCCACCGACCGGTTGCCCGGCAGGCCGGAAAATTTCTCTTCCAGAATGGGCTCGTCGGCGGGCTTCAGGTCGGTGTTGCCGGACAGGAACTCGATGACATCGTAGCCCTGGTTCATGCAGTGCTTGATCAGCGGGTAACCCGCCAGCGCGCCGATGACGTAGATTCCGGGCTTGGTCGATTCGAACGAGGGCGACAGGCTCGGGAACGCGCCCTGGTCGGGTCCGCTGAAATCGACCCCGCAACCTTCGATGAAACCTCGCGGGGGCTTTGACCCGGTGCGCGCGATAATCCGGTCGCAGCGGATCGTTTCCTGCCCGTCGCGGGTGTCGAGCACCAGCTCGCCGGGGCGCACTTCGGCCGGCGCGCTCTCGCGCCGGATGAACAGCCGCCCCTCGCTTTCGGCCGCAAGCAGCAGCTTGACGTTGGCTGCCTTGGCACGGGCGAAATCGGTCCCGCGGTTGAGCAGGGTGACAACGTTGCCCTGCGCCGCGTCGGCGGCCAGGCCGAGCGCGTTCTCAATCCCTGCATCGCCCGATCCGATCACGGTGATGTGCTCGTCGACGTACTCGCCCGGATCGTCGAGCTGGTACTGGACGTGCGGCAGATCGCCCCCGGGCATGCGCAGCAGGTTGGGATTTCCCTGCGTGCCGATCGCCATCACCACCGACTTCGCGCGGACCGACCGGCCGTTCTTCAGGCCGAGGGTGAAATTCCCTTTCTCGCCCTCGATCGCAGTTACTTCCGCATCGACCATGACCGAAATCTTGCCCTCGGCGATCTGGCGGTTCCAGGTATCGAGAATCACCTCGCGCTTGCCGGCATCGAAATCCAGTTCGGCGCGCAGCACCAGATGGGCCGGGGTGGCCATCACGTGCTTGCCCTTCTGGTATTTGTAAATCGTATCGGAGAGGTGGTCGGTCTTCTCGAGCAGGACGTGGCTCATGCCCTTGGCAGCCGCGCGCGCAGCCGCGCTCAGCCCGGCGGGACCGGATCCCACAATCGCCACATCGACAATGCTGCCGTCCGATGCCGACACGCCCACCCCCTCAGGTCGGCACGCATATTAGGCGGCCGAACGCAGATAGCTAGCGCGTTTGCCGCGAAATCGCAGCACTGCTATTCGACGCCTTCATTGAAGAGGGGAACTCAATTGCGCAAACCGGTCGGCAAGGGGGCGTGGATCGCGCTGGCGGCGGTGGCATTGGCGGCCGGCACGATCAGCTGGCGGTTGGCGTACGACCCCAGCGCGCGCGAGGAAGTTGCGCCCGGCACCGCCGATCCGCTCGCCGCGCTCGAAGCCGATGCCAAGGCCAATCCGCGCGACGCTGCCGGCTGGCAGCGATTGGGATTTGCCTATTTCGACGCGGGACGTTTCTCCGATGCGGCAGAGGTTTACGCCAAGGCGACCGACGCGGCACCGGGCAACGCGGTCTTGTGGTCGAGCCTGGGCGAGGCGCTGGTCATGGCGAGCGCCGACAGTCCGATGCCGCCCCGCGCACTGGCCGCTTTCCGCAAGGCGAGCGCGCTTGATCCCAAAGACCCGCGGACGCGCTATTTCCTGGCCGTGAACCGCGACCTGGGCGGCGATCATGCGGGCGCGATCAACGACTGGCTGACCCTGCTCGGCGAAACGCCGGCCGGCGCGCCGTGGGAAGCCGATCTCAAGCGGACGATCGAACAAGTCGGCAAGATCAACAAGATCGACGTCGCGGACCGGATCGCCGCAACCGCGGGCAAGCGACCAGCCGCGACTCACCCGGCGTTCGGGGCGATTCCGGGGCCGAGCCAGGACCAGATCGCCGCGGCGGGGAGCATTCCCCCGGGCGAGCAGCGCGCGATGGCCGAAGGAATGGTCGCCAACCTGGAATCGAAGCTCGCGGCCGACCCGGCCAACGTCGACGGGTGGATCATGCTGATGCGCAGCCGCAAGACACTGGGACAGGACGCAGCGGCAGCCAAGGCGCTGGCAAGCGCCGTCGCCGCCAATCCCACGCGCAAGACCGAGCTGGAACAGGCCGCCAGCCAACTCGGCGTGCGGCGCTAATCTCCTGCGTCAGGCGCCCTGTGGCGCCTCGCCGCCGAACCGTCGCCCCGCCTTGGGAATGGCCGAGCCGCGCACCGGCTTGACCGTCGGCGCAGACGGCGCGTCGGGCCGGTCGATCGAGCCGCTGTCGAGCAGCTGCTTGATCTCGTCGCCGTTCAGCGTCTCGTACTCCAGCATCGCCTGAGCGAGCAGATGGAGCTTTTCCTCCTGCGTCTTGAGGATATCGGTGGCGCGGGCGTGTGCACCTTCGACCAGTGCCTTGATCTCCGAATCGATCAGCTTGTTGGTCTCGGCGGATCCCATCGTGCGCGCGGTCTGGCCCATTCCGAGATAGCCTTCCTGGCTTTCCTCGTACTGCAGCGGACCGAGCTTGTCGCTCATGCCCCACTTGGTGACCATGTTGCGTGCCAGCTTGGTGGCGTACTGGATGTCCGACGAGGCGCCGCTCGACACCTTGTCGTGCCCGAAAATCAGTTCTTCCGCCACGCGTCCGCCCATGCTCACCGCAAGGTCGGCGTGCATCTTGTCGCGGTGGTACGAATAGTTGTCACGCTCGGGCAGGCGCATGACCATGCCCAATGCGCGGCCGCGCGGGATGATCGTCGCCTTGTGGATCGGGTCTGATGCCGGCTCGTGCATCGACACGAGCGCATGGCCAGCCTCGTGATAGGCGGTCATCTTCTTCTCGTCGTCGGTCATCACCATGCTCCGGCGTTCGGAGCCCATCATGACCTTGTCCTTGGCGTCTTCGAATTCCTGCATCGCGACCAGGCGCTTGTTACGCCGGGCGGCCAGCAGTGCCGCCTCGTTGACCAGGTTGGCGAGGTCCGCGCCGGAGAAGCCGGGCGTGCCGCGCGCGATCGTGCGCGGGTTGACGTCGGGCGCCAGCGGCACCTTCTTCATGTGAACCGACAGGATCTTTTCGCGGCCTTCGATGTCGGGGATCGGCACCACCACCTGGCGATCGAAGCGGCCCGGTCGCAGCAGCGCCGGATCGAGCACGTCGGGCCGGTTGGTCGCTGCGATGATGATGATGCCTTCATTGGCCTCGAAGCCATCCATCTCGACAAGCAGCTGGTTCAGGGTCTGCTCGCGCTCGTCGTTCGAATTGCCCAAGCCGTGGCCACGATGGCGGCCGACCGCGTCGATTTCATCGATGAAGACGATGCACGGCGCGTTCTTCTTGGCCTGTTCGAACATGTCGCGCACGCGGCTGGCGCCGACGCCCACGAACATCTCGACGAAGTCGGAGCCCGAGATGGTGAAGAACGGCACGCCCGCCTCACCCGCGATCGCGCGGGCGAGCAGGGTCTTGCCGGTGCCGGGGCTGCCGACCAGCAGCGCGCCCTTGGGAATCTGGCCGCCGAGCTTGGAGAAGCGACCCGGATCCTTGAGGAACTCGACGATTTCCTCCAGCTCCTCGCGTGCTTCGTCGATGCCCGCCACGTCGGCAAACGTCACCCGGCCCTGCTTTTCGGTCAGCATCTTGGCCTTCGACTTGCCGAAGCCCATCGCGCCGCCCGCGCCGCCGCCCTTCTGCACCTGGCGCAGCGCGAAGAACGCGATGCCGAGGATGAGGACGAACGGCAGCGACTGGATCAGCAGGTAGAGGAACACGTTCGGCTGTTCGACTTCCTTGCCCGAATAGGACACGCCGCTCGCATCGAGCAGCTTGGGAAGTTCGGTGTCACCGAACACGGGCACGGTGGCGAACGTATCGCCGTTCTTCATCGTGCCGGTGATCCGGTCCTGCGCGATCGACACGTCCTTGACGGTGCCGGCGGCGACCCGGTCGCGGAATTCGGAATAGCGGATCGCCTGGCCCGGCGCCTGCGCGGCCTGGCCGAACATCGACACCACCAGCAGCAGCGCGAGGAAAATCCCGCCCCACACCAGCAGGCTCTTGATCCAGGGGTTGGGACCTCCCGGTCCCTGGCCTTGCGGATCCTTGTCGTCGTTCATCGGATGAGCCGTCCTTTCCCGTGCGAATGTAGGCACCGGAGGGTGAATGGCAAGATAACCGGGCCCGCTAAACGATCATCCGGTCGATCAGCCAGTATGACGCGGTGATACCGATGCCGTAAGCGGCGATCCGCACCGCCGGCCCGAGCGCCGGGCGGGCAAGCCGTGCGATCAACGCGAGCATGGCGATGACACCGAGCACCACCGCAAGCTGGCCCGCCTCCACCCCCAGGTTGAATGCCAGCAACGCGGCCGGCACTTCGCCTTCAGGCAGGCCGATTTCCTTGAGCGCGCCGGCAAAGCCGAACCCGTGAACCAGCCCGAATGCGAAGGCGATGGCCCACGGATAGCGCAGCGTTACGCCCGGACTCGGCTGGACCAGCTCGGCCGCCAGGAACACGATCGACAGTGCAATCAAAGCCTCGACCGGCGCTTGGGGAAGCCCGACCAGGCCGAGCGTGACCCCGGCCAGCGTCAGCGAGTGCGCGACGGTGAACGCGGTTACCGCCTTCGCCACTGCCCATCCGCGTCGCACCAGCAACACCAGTGCGATGACGAACAGCAGGTGATCCCACCCGCCCAGGATATGCGTCACCCCCAGCACACCGTAAGTGCGCCATACCTGCAGCGACGATGGCGTGGCCGCGAGAATGGCTGACGGTGCCTCAGGAACCAGGCGATAGCTCTGCACGCGGGCACCGATCGGGGCGATCCGCAGCAGCACGTCGCCGCCGCCCAGCACCTCGCGATAGCCTGCGCGGTGCCCGGCGAGCGGACCGCTGCACTCCAGCCCGGCGCTGCCCACCAGCGCCAGCGCGGCCACCCGGTGGTGCGGGCCGTCGACGACGCGGCAGTTGTCCGGGATCAGCGGGACCACCAGTTGCGGCGCGCCGGCGGACGTCAGCGGCTGCTTCCAGCCGAGCGACCAGTGCGCGGCGTCGCGTTGCCGCAGCTCGACGAAACCGGGCCGCAGTTCGTCGGCCGAAGCCGCCGCGGCGCACAGCAGCCAGACCAGCGCGAACAGCGACGCGATGGGCAACCTCACTTGTCGATCTTCACCGTGTAGGCCTCGCGCAGCGCCTGGTAGGCGGCGCCTTGACGCGCACGGCCGGTCTCCGCGCGCCAATCGTCCTCAACCCGCGCGCGGATGGCCGACAGCGGCGGCAGAACGCCGGGTCGCCGGGCGGCCAATCGCACGAGATGCCAGCCGAGCGCGCTCTCGACCGGCCCGCGCCAATCCTTCGACGGGGTGAGCGCCTCGACCGCGCGCGCGAATTCGGGCCCCATCTCGTCGCTCACGGTCTTGCGGCTGGCGTCTTCGAAATGAGCCGGGAGCGACACCGGATCGCCCACCTTGCTCCAGTCGGCCCCGCCCGTGATCAGCGCGCGCGCCACGTTCGCCCGGCCACGGGACGTGAAATAGAGCTGGTCGAACGTCAGCTTCAGGTCCTGCGCGAAGCGATCGGGGTGCGCGCGCAACCACTTTTCAAGCGTCGCGGTATCCGGCGTCTCGGCGTCGGTCGCGCTCGCCGCGATGACGTCCATCTTCTGCACCAGGCGCTTGCGGATCACCGCATCGCCGTCGTCGAGACCGAGGCGCAGCGCCTCGCGGTAAAGCACTTCTTCGCGCACCCAGCGGTCGATCAGTCCGGCCAGCTCCGTCTGGGTCGGCGGCCGGCCCATGATCTCGGCATAGTTGACCGACAGCCGCGCCTGGTCCTCGCGGGTCAGGTGGATTTGGCGGCTCGCCGGATCGTCGGCCGGCGTGCGCCACGACAGAACGATGAAAATCGCCAGCCCGGCGATCAGGAAGTGTACCAGCGGCGCGCGCAGGAACCGCCGAAATCGATCCCTCATGTCTGGTGCGGAATCAGCCATATCGGCGAGGAATAGGCGCGTTCCTGTGCCACCGCATCCTTCATCGCTTCCGCCGTCAGGGTGAGGTGGTAGCGCAGCGCATCGAACAGCACCCACCGCGGGGTCGGGATTTCGATCACCCGCACATAGTAGAAGGCCGACTGCCCTTTGCGGTATTCGGGATCGCGCCACAGGCTGCGCAGTTGCCTGGCGCCGATCGAGTTGGTGTAGCTCGCTCGCGCCCGGTCGACCGTATCGCCAACCGCGGGCACTTTTCCGCCGCTGGTCCGCCGCTTGTCGGCATCGGACCAGACCACGTCGAACACTTTTTCGTGGGAGACGCCCCCTGCGTCGACCCAGCCCTTGATCACCTGCACCCGATCGAGATTGGCACCGATGGGGTCCTTCAAGGCCTCGATCATGAAGACCGGGGCTTTGCCGCCGTCGGCCAGTTCGCCGCCCATCGGCACCCCGCGCGTGTAGCCCGTACGCACCCAGTTCTGGCTGCCAAAGTCCTGCGCAGTGAAATCGAAACCGCCGAACATCCGCACGGTCATTCGCGGGCCGGTGGTGGCATAGACTTCGCGCCGTTTGAGCGCGTCGAAGATTTCCGCCCGCGTATTGGCCTTCGCCCATACGCCCGCATAGCCGCCGGCGAGGTAGTGATAACCGAACCGCCCCTGCTCCGTGCCCAGGTTCTGCGGACTCATCACCCGCGTGGGGCTCGGCTCGTTGCCGGTGTGCTTGCCGAAGAAGTTGTCCTCGTCCGCCGTCGCCAGTCCGGTGTGACTGTCGGTCGATCCGACCAGGCCGAAGCGGTACGGGTTCACCCCGGTGCGCGCCTCGATCGTCAGCCCGCGCTTCAGAGCTTCGCGCACGTAATTGCCGCCGAACATGTCGGGCGTCGAGCGGCGGGTCAGCGGCAGATTGCCCAGTTCCCACCCAGCGACGCCGAAACTGGCGAACTCGTCGTTGGGCGAAAGGAACTTGTGCGCCTCGCTGTCGCCTTTGATTTGGGTCGCCTCGACCACCGGCTCGTGCGCCGCGCGGCGCCGGGCATAGTCGGCGGTCATCGGGCCGCCGCCGGGGACGGTCAGCTCGAACATGAGCCCGTTCGACACGTTGGAGTTGTGCGGGATCGCCAGCACCTGCCCACCGGTCTTCTTCTGGTAGGCGTCCATGTAGTCCCACAACTGGTCGACCTGGCCGCCGAGCCCGGGGAACGGGCGCACCTGGCTGGTCTTGGCAATGCCGTCGCGAAACAGGACCACCCGGTGCAGGTTGTTGCCGTCAGGCATCAGGGTGTATTCGAATCCCGCCAGCGCGGTGAACTTGCCGGGTTCATTGAACCGGTCGATCGTCTTCAGGTGCTCTTGCCAGATCTCCTCGGTCGCCTTGGCCTGGCGCTCCGGATCGCGCAGTGCGGCGGGGAGCGAACCGTTGGCCGCCGCGGTGATCAGTTCGGCTACCGCGCGCTGCGATCCTTGCGGGCCTTCGTGCATCATGTCGTGCCAGCGGCGCAGGGTGGCATCGCGGATCAGCAGCCGCGGCGCATCGTACAGTCGCTTGGTAGCGCCAAGACCGTCGGAATGGTCGGCGATGACCAGGAAATCGAGCGGCCGCGCGAGTTGCGCCGGCGTCCCCGTGGTAGCGGTGACTTTCTCGCCGCGGGCAAACCGCAGCGCCTGCTCGGGGTCCAGCCGGGTGCCGAAGCCGAAGGCGTCGATCGAATTGTCGGTGTGGAGGTGCGTATCGCCCCACAGCACCCGCTCGGGATACTGGGCGACCGGCACGGTGCCCGTCCCGTCACCACTGGCGGCCGCGCTCGATCCGCCGCCCGTCACCGTCATGTCGCACGCTGCCAGACCGGTCAGAAGCCCGGCCGCACAGAGCAGATATAGTACACTTCGCATGGAGCCCCTCCCCGCTGCGACCGGGGGGCAACCTTCCCTGCTATCAGGCCGGCGTCAAGCGCAGGCTATACCGGCTGGGCCACCAGCGTCCGGCCGTCTGCAAACCCGATCGCGTCGATGCCGTCCGCCAGCCCGCAGCCACCCGGAGCCAGCGTCTCCCCGGCCAGCGTGACCGACGCATCGACCGGGATCACCAGCAGCGGCCGATCGCCATAGCGCGAGCGAGTGGCAGCGTCAGGCGGTCCGTCGAGACGATCGAGCCGGAAGTGCGGGCCATCGACCAGCGAAACGGATCCCGTCTGGGGCAGGTGCCGCCTCATTGTCGGATCGTGCGGCCCGCCATCGGCGACCGCGACGCCGGCATCGAGGTGCAGTTCACGTGGGCGGCCATAATCGTAGAGGCGATAAGTCACGTCGGAATTCTGCTGCACCTCGATCAGCGACAGCCCCGCCCCTATGGCGTGGACAGTCCCTGCGGCAAGATAGATGAAATCGCCCGGCGTCACGGCGTGCCACGCCAGGAGATTCTCGATCGACCCATCGAGCGCGGCGGCGTGCATCTGTTCCGCCGAAACCGGCTCCCTGAAGCCTACCGCCAGCCGTGCGCCCGGTTCGGCCGACAGCACCAGCCAGCATTCCTCCTTGCCCCGGCTGCCCTCGGGCGCCTCATCGTCCGAGGGATGGACCTGCACCGACAGCGCCTCGCTGGTGAACAGGTATTTGACCAGCAACTGCGGCAATTCGGGCGGCGGCTCGAACCAGATTTCACCGATCCGTTCGCCCTCCGGCGCCTTGAACGGGGGCGGCAGCTTGTCCTGTCCCCACGGCTTGGCGACCGACTTGGTATTCAGCGCCCGGCTCATTGATTTGCAGCCCCTGACAGCTTGCCGACCAGCTGTGCGCCAGCGGCGGTGGTGACCAGCACCTCGCCGCCGTCGACCACCACGATCACGTCTTCGAGCCCGATCACCGACACCCGCGGCCCATCGGTTTCGACCAGCACGTTGCGGCATTCGACCAGTTCGACCGGGCCCGATGTGCGATTGCCCGCATCGTCTGCAGGCCGCACGTCGCGCAAGGCTTCCCAGTTACCGATGTCGGACCAGCCCATGTCGGCGGCGACGACTGCAGCGCGATCGGTGTTCTCCATCACCGCGTAATCGACCGATTCCCCGGTAATCGCAGCAAACGGCCCGGCGGCGGGGTGGAATTCCTGCCCCTCGTATCGCCCTCCGGCGACCGCCTTGCGCAGTGCCTCGGCCATCGCCGGCCGGTGGCGCTCCAACTCGTCCATGAAGGCGCCCGCGCGGAATGCGAAGATGCCGCCGTTCCATGCGTGGCCGCCTTCCGCCAGGAAGCGTTCGGCCGTTTCACGGTCAGGCTTCTCGACGAACCGGTCCACCCGGTGGCTGCCCCCAAGCGAACCGTCGATCGCTTCGCCGGTGCGGATATAGCCGTAGCCGGTCTCGGGTCGGTCGGCCGCAATCCCGAAGGCGACCATCCAGTCCTGGGCCGCCAGCTTGGCAGCGGCGCGCGCGGCAGCGGTGAACGCGGCGCTATCGGCGATGTGGTGATCGCTCGGGCATACCAGCAGTATCGATTCGGCCGGCAACAGCGCGGCGGCAAGGCCGATCGCGGGGGCGGTGTTCTTGGCTTCGGGTTCGACAATCACGGTCGCCCCGTGGCCCGCCTGCTCCGCGATATGACCAATGTGCGCGGCGCCCGCAACGATCACCGGTTCGGCGAAGGCGTCCTCGTCCAGCCAGCGGTCGAGCGTCGCTTCGAACAGCGTGCGGTCGCCTACCAGCGGCAGGAACGGCTTGGGCTTGGCCTTGCGGCTGCGCGGCCACAGCCGCGTGCCGCTGCCGCCGCACAGGATGACAGGGTGGATCGTGAGTTCGTTCAGGGGTTCGTTCATTTCAGGCCCATCAACGCACCGGTCACACCATCAGTTGCAGCAGGTCATCGATTTTCACGGTCGCGAAACCGACCGAGCTGTCTGAAATGCCATAGGGCACGAACAACCGGTCCTCCACCCGCAGCGCGCCGCAGGTGTAGACCACGTTGGGCACGTAGCCGGACCGGTCGGCGTTCTCGGCGGTCAGCACCGGCTCTTTTGTGCGACCGATGACCTTCGACGGATCGTCGAGGTCGAGCAGCGCGCAGCCGAGCGCGTACTTGCGCATCGCGCCCACTCCGTGCGTGAACAGCAGCCAGCCGTGCTCGGTCTCGATCGGGCTGCCGCAGTTGCCGATCTGGATGAATTCCCACGGGAATTCCGGCTCCATCAGCAACACGCCCTCGCTGTCCCAGCGATCGATCCGACGCGAGCGCAGCAGGTAGAGGTTCTTACCGTCCTGCCGCCCGACCATCGTGTAATATCCGCCGCACTTGCGGGGGAACAGCGCCATGCCCTTGTTGCGGCCGGCCCGCCCCTCGATCGGTTCGAGCAGGAAGCGCCTGAAGTCGGTCGTGCGCAGCAGCTCCGATCGGATCGTCTTGCCCGAATAGGCGGTGTAAGTGCCGATCCATTCGTATTCGCGCGCGCCGTCACCGTTGCCGTGCTCGAACCGCACCAGGCGCAGATCCTCCAGCCCGTTGCGCTGCTGCTCGGTGATCGGAAAGATCACCGTGTTCGACAGCGAGGATTCGGCGTGGCGGTGCACCGTAACCGCGCTGTCGGCATCGGACATGCTGGCATCGTCAAGTTCGACCGAGGTCGCGAACGCGCTCTGCGGCCACAGCTCGAACCGGCCATCGGCGTGGGCGATGCCCTCGCGGAAGACGATCGAGCTGATGTGCCCTTCGCCTACCGCGCGTAAGGACATCACGAAGCGAACCGCGCCTTGCTTGCAGCCCGACTGGTCTGGGTGCGGGACGATCGAAGGGTTCATCAGCGCCGCGGCCGAATAGGTATATTCGTGGCAGAAATAGGCACCGATCAGCTTGCGGCGCGTCGGCGAGAAATCGCGCCCCTCGAGGCCCATCGTCGTTTCGAGCTCGTCGAAACGATCCGTGAACATCGCCTCGGTCTGCCAGTGGCGTTCCTTGAAGTCGTTGAGCACCTTGCGATACTCCTCGCGCACGCGGCTTTCGCTGAGCGCGGCGATGTCGTCGATCAGGCGACCGGCGCGGCTTGTCTGCGCGTGCGTCGCTTGCCAGCCAAGGTGGAACGGCCTCAGCACGACCCGCGAGGGGTCGGCGTGCAGCCGGATATCAAGTATATGCAAGGGGCCGTTGGCCGTCCTTTGTTCGGTCTTCAACCAACTTCCCCGAAGCGCCCGCCGTGAAATTGCCGAACTTCGAATCATCGGCAACGTGCGGGGCGAGCGCTAGCATGGAATAGTGACCCAGTTGAAATGCGAGGATCGATTCGGCCCCGCAATTCTGGTTGGCACCGCGCGGTGTGACGCCGTCGCGACAGCGTCCGGTGGCCAAGTCGGCCAGCACGGCGCCGCGATCGTTGGCGCCGAAGAACCAGCGCCAGGCGGCGGTTCCGTGGTCCTGCCAATACGCATCCCCGGTGGCGCGCCAGGCGCTGAGCGAGGCGTCGATCGCTGCGTGTGCTTCCAATGGCTGCTGGTCGAACGGCAGCTGGCCATAGTCGCGGCCGAAGGTCTCCGAACCGATCGGCCGGAAATGGCCTTCAGTGGCGGTCTGGCGCTCGGCGATCCACGCCAGCGTCTCGATACCGATCGCGGTCCAGTCGGGTCGGCCGAGTGTCTCGCCCGCTTCGATCAGCGCCTGCGGCAGGCGCGGGTTGTCATAACCCAGCACGGCTTCGAACCATGCCCAGTCCGGCCGGCGCGCGCCGCCCAACAGGCGTTCGAGGAAGTTTGCCCCCTTTTCGAGCACTTCGGCCAATTCGGCGTGCGGCCGTGCACGCAGCATCGCCGCCGCTCCCAGCATGACGAACGCGACAGTCCGCGGGCTCTCGCTAGTTGCGATTGCCGGAAGCGTGCGGTCGTATAGCTGCACCGCCCACGCGCGAATGTCCTCGTCGGCAGTATCCTGCGCGGTACGGCCGAGCGCCCAGATGGTCCGGCCATTGGAATCTTCCGAGCCCAGGTCCTCGCACCAGGTGCGGTCGAACCGCATGAAATTGCGATAGCCCTGCTTGTCGGGATTCCACGCATCCTGAATAAACGCGGCGTACGTGACTGCCAGCGAGTGGCGCTCGTCCGGATCGAGCCCGTCCGCCTGGTTGACAAGCATCAGCGCGCGCACGTTGTCGTCGAGGCAGTAACCGTGGCGGCGATCGGGTATGATGCCGATCGCGTGCTGGAACATGCCGGTCCCGTCGCACATCGCGCGGACAGCGCGAAACGAAGGACGTGTCCGCGGCGCTCCGCTCGGGCGGACGGCCACCGCGCGCTCGATCAGCGCCGCGGCCGCTGCTGCAAAGCGCGGCCAGATCGTCTCGCGGCCACGGGCATAGGCACGCGCCTTGATCGCCGTCAGCTCGGCAGGATCGTCGAGCAGGCGGCACACCGCATCGGCGATGGCGGCAGACGATCCGGGCTCGATCAGCACGCCCACCCCGTCGGCCAGCAATTCGCGCGCGTGGACATAGGGCGTCGACACCACGGCCTTGCCCAGCGCGACCGCGTAGCTGAGCGTGCCGCTGGTCGATTGCTGGAGGCCGGGATACGGCGTCAGGTAAATGTCGCAGGCTTCGAGCTGATCGAGCAGCTCGTCGGTCTCGACGAAGCTTTCGTCCCACTCGATCGCGTCGGCCACGCCCAGCTGCTCGGCGCAGGCCTTGAGCCCTTCGCGATAGCTTTCACCATCCCGTGCGACCAGTTTGGGGTGCGTGGCGCCGACGATGCGATAGAGCACCTCGGGATGGCGCGCACGGATCGCCGGCAGCGCCTCGATGACCTTTTCCAGCCCCTTGCCGGGACCCAGTAGCCCGAAGGTGGTCAGCACCGTACGGCCGGCCAGGCCGCGACGGGCCTTGAATTCGTCCTCGCGCCCGAACGGGCGGTCAGGCGCGCCGTGCTCGATCACTTCCACCACCTCGGCCGGGGCGCCGTAACGCGCCATCAGCAGGTCTCGCGACCGGTGCGACATGACCATCATGCGCGATGCCCGATGAACCAGATGCTCGAGGATGCGGCGCTGGCTGGGCGAAGGATCGGTCAGCACGGTGTGGCAGGTGACGATCAGCGGCGCCGCGATCCGGTCGACGAAATCGCACACCATCGCGCCGTCGGGCCCGCCGAAGATGCCGTATTCGTGCTGCAGCCACACGGCGTCGACGCCGCTGGTGTTGATCGCCTCGGCGGCGCGCGCATAGGCGGCGGGGTCGGCCCGGTCGATCGTACCGGCGACATTGCGATAGGCGAGCCGGTCGTCGGCATCGTCAAGCGCCCACACATCGACCGAGACATCGGGGCGGAAGCGGCCCAACTGCTCGGTCAGGTCGGCGGTGAAAGTGGCGATGCCACACTTGCGCGGAATATAATTCCCCACCAGCGCGATCCGGCGTGCGGGCCGTTGCGAGCGGAACGCGATCAGGCCGGTATCGGCATCATCGCGTTCGCGAGAAATCAGGAAGCTGTCAGCGCGGCGTGCGTCCACTGGATGCGATCCCCATATCTCGTGGTTGGAAAGGTCGTATTTCGAAACTCGTGCTTGAGCTTGGCAGGAAGGTAACGGCGCAAACCGTAACTGGTTCCGCTGCGTTGCACAATTTTATTACAAAATGCGATCGCTCGTCGCCTTTATGAAGCAACTCAACGCGTTCTTATCAATTGATATATTTTGCATCGCAACGGCAATGCTGCAGGTGCGAGGGGGCGATCAGAACCAGCGTTGGCGCCAGTAATATGGCGCCGCCACCGGGTTGCCGGCCGAATCGGTGGCCGGCCTGAACCGCAGCCGGCTGACCACCAGCCGGCAGGTGATCGCGTCAGCTTGGGCATCAGGGCTCGGCCGTAAAACACTGCAGTCCGACGCGCGCCCGTCGGTGCCCACGGTAACCTTGACGATCACTTCGGTTCCGATGCGCACCTGGCGCCCGCCGGGGGGGACCGGATAATCGCGCGCGTTGTTGATCGCCCCGCCAATCCACACCGGCTTGCTCGCAATGCCGCCGCCCTGACCAGATCCGCCATTTCCGTTGCCGGTGCCATTCCCCGCGCCCCCAGCCCCGGTGCCGGCACCGCTGTCATTTGCCCCCGAAGTATTCGCCGCGCCAGTGGAGCTGGCCCGCGGCGCGGGCGGCGCGGGCTTGACCACCACCTTGGGCACGGGGGCGACCACCGCCTTGGGCACCGCCTTACGCCCTTCCTCGCCCGACGAGCCGCTATCGGGCGCAGGCTCGGGCGGCGGAGGAGGCGGCTTGGGAATGTCGACGGTGACCGTGAAGCTCGACAGCACCGCCCGCTCTACCGAAGCGGTCGCGCCCGGTGCAAAGGCCCTGGCAAGCGCGTAGATCGCCAGCAGGTGCAGCAGCACGATGCCTGCAAGCGCCAGCGGTCGGGGCCGGCGCGAGGTGGTGGAGAAATTGCCGTCAGTCGCCATGCGCGGTTTCAACGATGCGCACGGCGGCTGCGTTCCGCCCGCACAAACGAACGGCGGCGCCCCCGCAAGGGAGCGCCGCCGCCGTCATCAGGTTCGATGAGCGATCAAAAGTCGTAGCTGATGCCGACCTTCAGGCGCCACACCGACGAACTGATGTTGATGCCGTTGTCATCGGCGATGCTCTGCGCACCGTTGAAGCCGGTGATGATGTAGCGGCCCTGCGAATCGACGCCCGAGCTGGTGGCGACATCCTGCAGCCCGGCGAAGTTCCGGCGGTGCTGGACGTTCCAGTCGCTGTCGAGCAGGTTCAGGAAGTTGTCGACCGTGGCGTAGAGCTTGATCTTGTCGTCGCGCCCGAAGAAGCGGCCCGGTCCCGGGATCTCCTGCGAGAACGACAGATCCATGTCGTAATACCAGTCGTTCGAGCAGGTGTTGCGCGGGATGCTGGTCCCGACATAGCCCTTCGCACAACCGTAAGACGCTGCCCACGCAGCCAGGTCGGCCACCGCGGTCATGTTCGAAGACGGCGAAACGTTGGGGTCACCCACGCCCGTCGGCAGGTAGGCGAGCGTGTTGTCGCTACCCGAGACGCTGTCGTTGTACGAACCGCTGCCGCCGAAGGTCAGGCTGTACGGACGGCCCGAACGCGCCACGAACGTGAAGGCCAGGCGGGTCGACAGGTCCGTGAAGAATTCTTCACGGAAGGCCAGCCGGGTCGAGATGTTGTGCTTGCTCGAATAGAAGCCGCGCGATTCGGCCGGGTTCTGCCGGTCGAACGCCGCGGTGAGATCGTAGTTCGAGCCCGCGGTCGAGTTGTACATGTTCCGGCGATCGTGCGCGTCGGTGTACGAATAGCCGATGTTGAAATCGACGTTTCCGGCCTGCGTGAACAGCCCGCCCTCGAACGTCTTCGACAGGATGATCGAGGCGATGTGGCTGTCGAAGCTGCCCGCGTTGGTCAGCTGCAGTTCGTCGTCGCGGCTGGTGTTGAAGCAAGCGGTGTTGACGTTCTGGTACACTGGCCCCGGGTTCTGGCCGACCAGCTTCGCGGTGCAGCCCGCGACGGTGGGGTCGATCGCCCGGTAGATCGGACGGCCGTCGATCGCGAAGCCGCTGAGCCCGATGCGCGGATCGACCGTCTGCGACAGGTCGACCAGCGTGAGCGGGTTCTTGTAGTGGCTGTAGATGTAATCGAGCGTCAGGTTCCAGTTGCTCAGGATCCCGCTCGGCGCGAAATCGAGGCCCGAGGTGAACCCGATGTTGGCGCGCAGCACGGAAGGCTGCTTGATGTCCGGGTTGACCGACTGGGTATCGCCAAGGCCCTGCGCGGCCGACGCCGAAGCCGACTGCTGGAAGCAGGTGGGCACGCCGGTGAACTGTCCGTTGACCACCACGTCGAGCTGCTGGCCGGCCGCCAGGCCGCACGCGGCGTCCTGGGTGGTGCCCTGCGAGAATCCGCGGCCGTCGTTCTGGAACGCGTTGCCGAACCACACCAGCGGATCGCCGCCCGAGAAGATGCCGACGCCGGCGCGCAGCGTGGAGCGCGAGAAGACCGCGAAATCGCCGAGGTCGTAGGTCGCCGCAAGGCGCGGCATGACCAGCGGTTCCAGGTTGCTGAACCCGGTCGAGTTGCCATAGCCGTAGCGCGCGGCGAACCGCGGGTTGTAGGCCGGGTGGCCTCCGTCGTACCAGTCGACTCGCACGCCGAGCACGGTCTTGAGCCGGTCGGTCACTTCCCATTCGTCCTGCGCGAACGCGGTGTAGATCGTGCGCGTGAACTGGGCGGCGGCGTCATTGACGTTGCCGGTGGCAGAGAAGTTGCCGAATGCACCTTCGGTCGCGCCGCTGACGACGTTGACCGGGGTGGTGCTGGTTTGGTTGTTGCCGGTGCCCGGCGACAACAGGCCGTTGCGCAGGTCGTTGATGTTCTTGAACACCAGCGTGCCGGTGGCGTTCTGGACGAACAGGTTGAACAGGTCGGCGTTGTTCATCTCGCCGCCGAACTTGAAAGTATGCCGGCCGGCGTTGAGGATCGCCGCGAAGCGATACTGGTCGATGTTGGTGCGCAGGTCGTTCGCCGAACGCGAGTTGCCGGGGCCTGCCAGCACGGTGCCGTCGATGCCGGTGGGGTTGTCGATGCCGACGATGATGCGCGGGATCGGGTTGTCCGACTGCGCTTCGCCGCCGCCGACGGGATCCTGCCGGTCACGCACTTCCGAACGCGAATAGCGCAACTCGGTCGAGAAGTTGTCGGTCCACTGCGAGTACAGGCGGCCCGAGTAATAGTTCGACTTCGTGCCGCTGATCAGGAAGGTGTTGAGGCCGACCGCCTGCGGCGAGGTGCCGGTGAACAGGTCGTCGGGACGGGTCGAGCCTTCGACGAGGCGCTGATACGTCACCTCGAGCCGGTGGTTGTCGGTGATCTGGAGATCGCCGCGCGCGAAGTAGCGGTCGTTGGAGAACGGACGGTTTGTGACCAGCGGGCCGGTCTCGATCCCGTAGACCGAGCTCAAGACGTCGCTGATCTCGTTGAACTGGGCGACCGTGATGCCGGTCTGTTCGTTGGCATAGCCGCCGCCGACCGGGCCGTCGTCCTGCGACTGGCCGGCTTCCTGGTGCTCGTAGGCGCCGAACAGGAACAGGCGATCCTTGATAACCGGGCCGCCGAGGTAGACGCCCCAGCGCTTGTCGGGCTTGATCGGCGCGACGGGAACACCGGCGACCTTGTCACCGCGCATGCCGTTGTCGGAATATTCGTAGAAGGCGCCGAGGTGGTAGTCGTTGGTGCCCGACTTGGTGACGACGTTGATCGCGCAGCCGGTGAAGTTGCCGTAGTCGACGTCGAACGGCGCGAACTGCACCTGCGTCTCGCGCACCGCGTCGTACGGCAGCGGGGTCGACGAACGCGACGAGAAGCCGGTGTCGTTGAGGCCGTAGACGTCGCCCTGGGCGATACCGTCGACGGTAAACGAGTTGCCACGATCGTTGCCGCCCAAGCAGCTGATGCGATCCTGGCCCGAACCGCCATCGTCGCGGTCGAGGCTGACGCGCGGGTCGAGGCGGATGATGTCGCGCACGTCGCGGTTGAAGCTGGGCGCGCTGGCCAACACTTCGGTCGAGAACGAGGTGCCCGGGCCGACTGCGAGCTGGGTGACCTGCACCCGGCTGCCGGTGACGACGATTTCGCCACTGCCCGAGGTGAGCGCGAAGGTCAGGCTGGTGTTGCCCTGCAGGCTGGTGTTGACGTCCGAGACGGTCTGCCCTTCGAAGCCGCCGGCGTTAGCGCTGACGGTGTAGGGGCCGCCGGTGACCAGGTTATCCGCGCGGAACTGGCCGTCGGTGCCGGTGGTGAGCGTGCGGGTCGCGCCGGTGCGGGTGTCGGTGATCGTGACCGTGGCACCCGCGAGCGGGTTGCCGTCGGCATCGCTGACCGTGCCTTCGATGCCGGTGGTGATCTGCTGCGCCATAACGGGCGCCGGCAGGATGGCGGCGGCGGACAGGCTGACGACGCTGGCGGCCAGCAGGTACTTGAGCTTCATGGAATGACGATCCCTTGCATTCGATAGCGTGACGAGAGGAGGCGGGGGCCCGATAGGAGCTTCCTTGCGCCCCCAAAAGTATCTTGTGTTACTTCTGCATGACAACCGTGCCCAGAGTTATCCACATCGCCCCGCGCGAGAAATAACTATCTGATAATCGGCGATTTTCTCGTGTTGCCGCAATGCAACAACGATAAGAAAAGAGTCGCGGTCGGGAACCGTTCGGGATTCGGCCGGACGGGATGCTGCCCGGGCGCCCTCCGCGAATCAGGCCAGGTTGATCTCGCGCAGCCGCTGCTGGAGGAACTCGTGGCTCGAGATCGGCGCCGGATGATCCGACGGATTCGCCGGGTCGATGCAGCTGTCGAGCGTAACGATATCGAAATCGGGCCGGAAGTGGAGGAAGAACGGCATCGAATAACGCGACCGGTACGCCGCCGGCCCCTTGGGATTGACCACCCGGTGCTGGGTCGACTTCAGCCGGTGATTGGTAAGCCGGTCGAGCATGTCGCCGATGTTGACCACCAGCGCGCCTGGCGGGGTGTCGATCGCCTGCCACTCGCCCTTGGCGTTGAGCAGTTCGAGCCCGGCTTCCTCGGCTCCCAGCAGCAGGGTGATGGTGTTGATATCGCCATGGGCGGCGGCACGGATGGCGCCTTCGGCATGAGCGCCCTCGAGCGGCGGATAGTGCAGCAGCCGCATCACGGAATTGCCGTCTTCGACCGTCGGCTTGAAGTAACCGCGCTCCAGCCCGAGGTGCAGCGCGATCGCCTCGAGCACCCGGTCGCCGGCCTTCTCGAATGCCGCGTACAGTTCGCTGAAGGTGTCGCGGAAGCCCTCGACTTCATCCGGCCAGACGTTGTCGGCCATGTATTGCGCCAGCGGGTGCCCGGCGGGCAGTTCGCGGCCGACGTGCCAGAATTCCTTGAGATCGTGGATTTCGGCGTCCTTGGCGCGCTCGACCCCGAACGGGGTGTAGCCCCGCGCGCCGCCGCCGCCTTCGATCTTGTAAGCCTTCTTGGTCGCTTCGGGCAGCGCGAAGAATTCTTTCGACAGCGCCTCGGCCCGCGCGATCAAGTCCGCCGGGATGCCGTGGTCGCGGATTACCGCGAATCCGTATTCGCGGAAACTGCGGCCCAACTCGTCGGCCACTTCATTCAATGGGCGGGCGATGGAGACGGAAGCGATCTGCGACATGGAAATGCAACTCTTAGTAGGGAAGGAACAGGCCGGCCAGCGCGGCGCTCATCAGGTTGGACAGCGATCCGGCGGCGAGCGCCTTCAAGCCCAGGCGCGCGATCACCGGGCGCTGGTTGGGGGCGAGCCCGCCGGTCACCGCCATCTGGATCGCGATCGACGAGAAGTTGGCGAACCCGCACAGCGCAAACGTCACGATCGCGCGGCTGCGATCGGACAACGTGGCCGCGTCCATCTGCCCAAGATCGATGAAGGCGACGAATTCGTTGAGCACGATCTTGGTGCCGAACAGCCCGCCCGCGGTCTGCGCCTGGTCCCACGGGACCCCGATCAGGAACATCACCGGCGAGAACACCACGCCGAGCGCCGCCTGGAAACTCCAGTTCTCGAACCCCAGCAGACCGCCGAACCAGCCGAGCACGCCGTTGGCCAGCGCGACCAGCGCGACGAACGCCAGCACCATCGCACCGACCGCGACCGCCAGCTTGACCCCGGTCTGCGCGCCTTGCGCGGCGGCCTCGATCACGTTGGCGGGCTTCTGCCCTTCCTCGAACGTCTCGGCGAGTTCGACCTCGTGCGGCTTGCCGCCCTCAACCAGCGCGCCCGGCCCTTCGGCGCTGATGCGCGCGTCGGGCAGCGCGATCGGCCCGTCGGCCTCGGGCTCACCATCGGCCGGATCGGGCATTATGATCTTGGCCATCAGGATCCCGCCAGGCGCCGACATGAATGCCGCTGCGAGCAGGAACGGCAAGTAGCGTTCGCCCAGCAGTCCCGCGTAGGCGGCCAGGATCGTGCCCGCGACGCCCGCCATGCCGACGGTCATCAGCGTGAACAGCGCACTCGGCGTCAGCGCCGCGAGATAGGGCCGCACCACCAGCGGGCTTTCGGATTGACCGACAAAGATGTTGGCCGCGGCACCCAGCGATTCGACCCGGCTGATGCCGGTCACCCAGCCAATCGCCCCGCCGACCCAGCGGACCACCTTCTGCATGATCCGCAAGTGGTAGAGGATCGACACCAGCGCGGCGAAGAACACGATCACCGGCAGCGCGCCCAGGGCAAAGGTGTTCTTGAGCGGGTTGTCCGCCCCGAACAGGAACGCAGTGCCTTCGTTGGCATAGGACAGCAGCGCAGCCACCCCGTTCGACATCCCCTTGATCCCCGCCACTCCCCACGGGGTGCGCAAGACGATGAACGCGATCACCGCCTGCAGGGCAAAGGCCGCGCCGACCACCCGCAAACGTATGCGGCGCCTGGCGCTCGACAGCAGGAAGGCGATCGCCAGGATCGCGACGATCCCGAGCAGGCTGGTGAGGATTGGTGACATCGCCGATCGCGTTAGCCGGAAGCGGTTAGGTAGGAAACTGGTTTTGATCGGCTCCCCGGCACAGGCAAGCAGCAGGCGTTCCGCAGCAACAGCGGAACCCGGGTGACGCCTAAAGTCACTCGGTCTGGTCGAGCATCAGGGTAACCCCTCAACGTCTGCTTTCAAGTGTCGCGGAATCGATCGGCTGCGACCCGATATCGGGCAGAAAGGACATTTACGCGGCAATGCTCCTTGCATTGGCCACCGGAAGCGACGCTAGCTGTTGCGATGGTCGTGGTGCCCTCATTCAGCCGGATTGCCATCATTGGCGCAGGCCACGTCGGCGCAACAGCCGCCTATGCCTTGATGCTTCGTGCCATTGTGCGTGAAATCGTCTTGATCGACAGCAACGAGGAACTGGCAAAAGCACAAGCCGAAGATCTTCAGGACGCCAACGCAATGGCGCGGCCGGCCAGAATTTGGGCGGGGTCTTTCGCCGACGCAGCCACCGCCAGCATTGCAGTTGTCACCGCTGGCAGCGCCACTCACGAAACGCAAAGCCGCCTATCGCTTGCAGCCACGAATGCCGAGATCGTCAAAGCGAGCGTGGCTCAGGTTATGGCGTCAGGCTTCGTAGGCATCATTTTGGTGGCGTCAAACCCGGTTGACCTGATGTCGTTGGTGGCCTTTCGGACATCGGGGCTTGACCACTCGCGGGTCATCGGAACGGGAACCCTTCTTGATACCAGCCGCCTCAGGAAGGAGCTCGCAAGCGCACTTGGAGCCGCAAGCGGCGCGGTAGATGGCATGGTTCTGGGAGAGCACGGCGACAGCGAGGTGGTGGCGTTCTCTACCTTGCGCATCGCTGGACTCGATATGACGAGCTTTGCGTATCCCGACCAAGCCCCCGATCCACGGCAGATGGCGGAAAAGGTGCGCCAGGCCGCTTACCAGATCATTGGAGGCAAAGGATACACCTCGTTCGGTATCGCGACTGCCATCGTCCGGCTCTGCGAGGCTATCGGTCGAGATGAAAAGGCAGTCTTGCCGGTTTCGACTTATCTGACAGGCCAGCTCGGCGTTGAGGGCATATATCTTAGCCTGCCGTGTGTGCTCGGGGCGATGGGCGTAGAAAGGGTTTTGACCCCCTCTCTTTCGGGCGAAGAGATGGACCGACTGCGCCGCTCCGCCGCGATCCTTCAGGAAGCGGCTCACACCCTCCTGGGCGGGTCAGGCAGCGTCGGCCAGGTGCCGCGGAACCTTTGAAACTGACCCAGCACTGGGGACTTTAATGAATGGGCCGGTGGTCGTTCGTGCGCAGGGTGAGCATGTACGCGACGAGGTCGTCGATATGCTCTTCGGGAATTTCGAAATACATTTCGCGCGGATGATTGCTGTAGGTTCGCAGCCAATGGTTCAGAGATGTTTTCGTCAAACCCGGGGTGTTGGAAACCACGACGAAGGTGGGCGCCTTGGAATTGGCCGACACAGTCTGGCCCGAATTCGACTGCATGGCAGTCAGAGCACCTGTTCCGGGCAAATTTGAGGCCGCGCCACGCCGCAGACCCTGTTTTGATCAAGCCAGCTTGTGAGTGGCTCGCCGGCGTGCTGTCTGGAGGAGTCACTTCGCACCCGGCCAAGATGATGGGTAATGCAAGGCACAAAAGGCTCGTGCGATTGCCCATGATCAGCTCGCAGCGCTCGCGCGGTTCCTGAGAAGTGAGACAGCGGCCTGGCATGCTCGTTCCGACCGATATCCACCTCCTTCGACCAGCGTAACATCATCGAGGTCGACGAGACGCCAGCGCCAGTCGCCCCCCGAGTACTGGGTCGAGGTGAGCTGCACCTCGTCAGCGCGAAATACCTCGAAGCTGTCAGCAGAAGCTGCCGCAACCGGAGTACTGTCCGCGCGCTTTCGACGAATGTGATGATCCACCTGCCGAGCCTTCGCGGCATTCTCGGCCCGCAAGTCCGCGGTGACAGCGTGCTGCGCCCGCGTCCGCGCTACGCCATGATCGTGATAGAGCTGGTTCAAAGGCATTCGTTACTCCGCTACGTGAGGGGAGCACGGCCATTGTCTCTCAGCCATCGATCGAAGATGGTCCTTGCAACATGGGGTCGCGGCGCCGCGATTGTAAGTACGCCACGCCTGTCCGCCAAAGCCTGCGCGTGAGGACTTCGACGGACGGCAGCAATGGCGTCGAAAGCGGACTGGCAGCTTTTGCGGTTGCAGACGGCCTAGCTGACCTCCCGTTTCGGGGCGCCTCGGGGGGAACTTGCCGGCCGTGCTTTTCTTTTCGCGCATCCGGTGCCAATCCTCCAGCGCATGAGCGAACCCCTACCAATCAGCACCTCCACCGCCATCCCGCGCGGCCTGTTCCTGCTCGCCATCTTCTACGGCGGCATGGTCCCGCTGGGCGGATTCCTGGGCGCCAAGCAGGTGGCTCTCGGGCCGCTTGCGGTGGAGGCGGGGATCTTCCCGTTCCTGTCTCTGGTCGCGGTTTCGAGCGCGGTGGCCGAGGCTTATGGCAAGCCGACCGCCGACAAGCTGGTGCGGTTCGGCTTCGTCCCGCTGGTGATCGCCATCCTGCTCGCGCTGCTGGTGCTGCAACTGCCGACCGATCCGGGCATGTACCCGCCGGCCAAGGAGGCGTTCCCGATCATCGTCGGCCAGTCGTGGCGGATGATGGCGGCCGGCGTCGTGGCGTATGGCGTGTCGGTGACGATGAACATCTGGCTGTTCGACCGGCTGCGCGGCGCAGCGGGCACGTCCACGCTCGGGGCGAGCATTCGCGGCTTCATCGCCGCGGCGCTGTCGCAGATCGTCGATACGCTGATCTTCATCACCGTGTCGTTCTACGGCGTGCGCCCGATCGCCGACCTGTTGCTGGGGCAGATGTTGGCCAAGGTGGTGCTGAGCCTCGTACTGGTCCCGCCTCTGATCGCGCTCGCCGTCGGCCTCGCACGGCGGCTGGACCGCGCGCCCGCCTGACCGGCCGCTTCGATGGGCCGAGCATGAGCGCGCCGATCGCCTTCGACGCGGCTCTGGCGCTGATCGCCCAGGTCCACCCACTGGGCAGCGAGACGATTGCGCTCGCCGACGCGGCGGGGCGAACGCTGGCCGCAGACCTGGTCGCCCGCCGCCAGTCCCCTCGTGCGGCGGTCTCGACGATGGATGGCTACGCGGTGTCGGGTGACGCGACCACAGCGGACCGGTGGCTCGAGGTGGTCGGCGAATCGCGCGCGGGCGCTTCGTGGGCGGGCCCGCTCGAAGCAGGTCAGGCGGCGCGCATATTCACCGGGGCGGCGGTTCCGGCGGGTGCGGCGCGAGTGATCATCCAGGAGCACGCGGAGCGCGATGGCTCGCGCGTGCGCTTCACCCCCGGCTATGGCCCGGCCAGCTACATTCGCGCCGCGGGCAGCGATTTCGCGGCGGGCGATACGCTGCTGGCGGCGGGCACCCGGCTTGTCCCGCGCGCGCTGGTCACCGCAGCCGCGGCCGATCACGCCGAGGTGACGGTCGCCCTGCGGCCGCGGATCGCGATCCTTTCCACCGGTGACGAGTTGGCCCGGCCCGGCGACGCCCACGCGCGCGCCGATGCCATTCCCGAAACGATCGGGCTCGCGGTGGCGGCGCTCGCACGCGAGGCCGGTGCGGATATCGTCGCGCTCGACATGTGCGCCGACGAACCCGATCGCTTGCGCAAAGTGGCGGGCGAGCTGCTGGAGATCGCCGATCTGGTGGTGGTGACCGGCGGGGCCTCGGTCGGCGAGCGGGACTTCGCCAAGTCCACTTTCGCCGCGCACGGCCTGTCACGCTCGAATTCGAGAAAGTGGCGATCAAGCCGGGCAAGCCGGTGTGGTTCGGCCGCGCGGGGGACCGCCATGTCCTCGGCCTGCCGGGCAACCCGACATCGGCGATGGTCACCGCCGCGCTGTTCCTGCGCCCGCTGCTCGCCCGGCTGCAGGGCGGCAAGGCGATGCCGCTATGGCGAACCCTGCCCCTCGCCGGCCCCCTGCCCGCGACCGGCGACCGCGAGACGTTCGTGCGCGCCCGCTGGGACGAGGCCGGGCTGACCCCGCTCGGCAATCAGGACAGCGGTGCGCAAAGCCCGCTTGCTGACGCCGACTGGCTGATCCGCTGTCCTCCAGGGCAAGCCGCGTTGGCGGCTGGCGAAACGGTCCGGGCTCTGGCGTTCTAGCTCTTGAGCTTCATCGTCGGCGACAGTTCGGCGGTCGGCAGAACGATCTCGATCAGCGCCGCCTCGCCGCTGCTGCGCGCCGCCTTGAACGCGGGCGCGAAGTCCTCGGTCTTTTCGACCCGCCAGCCGCCGATGCCATAGCTTTGCGCCAGCGCGGAGAAGTCGGGGTTGACCAGCTCGGTCCCGACTACGTGGCCCGGATAGCGGCGTTCCTGGTGCATCCGGATGGTGCCGAACGCGCCGTTGTTCACCACCACCACGATCACCGGCACCCGGTGGCGCACGATCGTCGCCAGTTCGGTGCTGGCCATCATGAAGCACCCGTCGCCCGCGAAGCACACCACCGGGCGGTCCGGGTGGCGGACCCCGGCTGCGATCGCGGCGGGCAGGCCATAGCCCATCGCCCCGCTGGTCGGCGCCAGTTGCGTGCCGGCCTGCTTGTAGCGGAAGAACCGGTGGAGCCAGATCGCGTAGTTCCCCGCGCCATTGGTCAGGATCGCTTCGTCGGGCAGCGTATCGCTGAGCCAGCCGACGATCTTGGCCATGTCGACCGGACCGACTGCGGCGGGCGGCTGCTGCCAGGCTTCGTAGTCGGTGCGCGCCGAAGTGCGCCATTCGTCCCACCGACGCTCTCCCGCGAAACCATCGGCGGCGGCCTGGGCGAAGGCGTTGACGTCGGCGGCAATTCCCAGGGTGGGCTGGTAGACGCGGCCCAGCTCGGCCGCCTCCGGATAGACGTGAATCAGCCGGGCTTGCGGGTTGGGCGCATCGAGGTTGGTATAGCTGTCGGTGACGATCTCGCCCAGCCGGGTGCCCACCGCGACGATCAGGTCGGCCTCGCGCCAGCGCGCCTTGAGCCTGGGATTGATGCCCAGCGCCGATTCGCCGACGTAGTTGGGATGGCGGTTGTCGAACAGGTCTTGCCGGCGGAAGCCGCAGGTCACCGGCAGGCCGGCGGCTTCGGCGAATTTGGTGAGGTCGGCGAGACCCTGGCCGGTCCAGCCCGATCCGCCGAGCACCAGCAGCGGGCGTTCGGCGCTGTTCAGCAGCTCGATCAAACGCTTCATTGACGTGTCGTCGGGTGTGCCCGCGAACCGTTCGGAAGTGGTTGACGGCGCAGGTTCGGCGACCTGTTCGCTCAGCATGTCTTCCGGCAGCGCGATCACCACCGGCCCCGGCCGGCCGCCCAGTGCGATGGCGTAAGCTCTTGAAATGAATTCCGGAATGCGCCCGGCATCGTCTATCTGGCACGCCCATTTGGCCAGGTCGCCGAAGGTCGCCGGATAGTCGACCTCTTGGAATGCGCCGCGCCCGATCTGGTCGCGCGGCACTTGCCCGACAAACAGGATCATCGGCGTGCTATCGTGCTTTGCCGTATGGATCCCGATACTTGCGTGGCATGCGCCGGGCCCGCGGGTGACGAAGCAAATGCCCGGCCGCCCGGTCAGCTTGCCCCATGCCTCGGCCATGTTGGCCGCCCCCGCCTCGTGCCGGCACACCACAAGCCGGATCGCATCCCCCGCCTCGTAGATCGCGTCTAGCGCGGCGAGATAGCTTTCGCCCGGCACGCAGAACACCGTATCCACCCCCCGGGCGATCAGCTCGCGGATGAGTATCTGCCCGCCGGTCATGCGCGCTCCGTTGGGTTGCGGGTGAGTCATCGATATGCCTTGCGCTAGATTGTGGGAGCCGGTCGGGTACAGGTCGGGCCCTATGCCTGTTTCCCAATTCGCGGGAAAGACGCAGACACGCACAGTATTTCTGCGGTCCGGCACAAAGCCCGTGCGTGACTTGGCGGCTTGCAAGCCCCAGCGTGCGGCGATGCAAGGCGACAATCCGACCCCGACCATCGAAATCCGCTCGGGCCGCGTCCGCGGCATTCATGCAAACGGCGTGCGGCGCTTTCTTGGCATTCCCTACGCAGCCCCTCCCGAACGGTTCGTCGCGCCGGCCATGCGTGAACCATGGAGCGGGGTGTTGGACGCGGTCACCCCCGGGCCGGCCGCACCGCACCGGATCCGCGAACTGGACGCGATCGACGCAATCCCGTTGGTCGGCAGCGGAAGCGACGGCGGCGATGGCGATTACCTGAGGCTCAATGTCTGGGCGCCCGAGGACGCCAACGGCGCGCCGGTGATGGTGTGGGTGCACGGCGGGGGCTTCGTGGTCGGCAGCAAGGACGCGCCGGTTCAGGACGGGACCGAACTCGCCCGATCGGGCGTGGTATGCGTGGCGATCAACTACCGTCTGGGGATCGACGGGTTCCTGCCGGTGCCCGGCGCGCCGACCAACCTGGGCCTGCGCGACATTCTGTTCGCACTCCGATGGGTGCAGGACAATATCGCCGCGTTCGGCGGTGACCCCGCCAACGTCACCGCGTTCGGCGAAAGCGCGGGCGCAATGGCGATCGCAGACCTGGTCACGTCGCCGCTGGCGACAGGCCTGTTCCGCCGCGCAATCATCCAGAGCGGGCACGGTGCAATGGTGCGCGATATCCGGGTCGCCCAGCGGCTCGTGCGCAAGCTCGCCAAAGTGTTGCGCATCACTCCCGACCTCGCGGGCTTCCGGGCAGTAGGCACCGACGCCGCGGCGGATGCAATCGAGAAGATCGCGCGGCCCGGGGCAGTCGACTTGCGCGATCGGGATGGTTTCGAACCAGTCTACGGCATCAGCCGGTTCGTCCCGGTGTGGGGTGACGACGTCCTGCCGACAAAGCCGATCGACGCACTTCGCGACGGCGCCGGCAAGGATATCGATGTGCTGATCGGAACCAATGCCGAGGAAATGAACCTCTACTTCGTTCCCAGCGGCGTGCGTTCGAAGATCCCCGGCCTGCTCGCCTGGTGGCTGGTATCGCGCGCGCAGCCGGGTGCGAGGCGCGCGCTCAAGGCTTATGGCTTGGGACAGAAAGGCGTGCGCCCCGGCGATGCGATGACCCGTGCGCTCACCGATCTGGTGTTCCGCTGGCCCGCTCGCCAGTTCGCAAGCGCGCACCAGGGCAGAACATGGGTGTACGAAATGGACTGGCGCTCGCCGGCGTGTGGCGGCGAGCTTGGTGCGTGCCACGGGATTGAGCTGCCGTTCGTGTTCAAGACGCTCGATTGCGCAACCGGCGCGCGCGGGCTTCTCGGTGAGAATCCGCCGATCGATCTCGCCGAACGGGTTCACGCCCTGTGGCTCGGCTTTGCTCGCGAGGGAGCGCTTCCTTGGCAACGGTGGAACGGCGATCGCCTGGTTTACCAGCTCGAACGCAGCGAGACCGCCTTCGAACCGCGCATGCCTGCCGCCGACTTCCTGCCGGCCTGAAGGCGCCTGCCCGATGTACCTTGAAAAGCTGCGTCTCGACGGCCGCACCGCAATCGTCACCGGCGGCGCACAGGGCATCGGGTTCGCCTGTGCGAACGCGCTCGGCGAAGCGGGAGCGCGGATCACGATCGCTGACCGGGACGAGGCGGCGCTCGAGCATGCGCACGACCTGTTGGCCCGGGCGGGCATCGCTTGCCGGACCATCGCGCTTGACGTGACCGATTCACGCGCGGTCGACGGCGCAGCCCAGACGATGATGGATACCGAAGGCCGGATCGACATCTTGATCAACAACGCCGGCATCGCGCGCAGCGAGACGGCCGCCGAGGACGTTGCCGACGAGCATTGGCTCAACGTGCTCGACGTGAACCTCAACGGCAGTTTCTGGTGCGCCCGCGCATTTGGGCGGCATATGCTGGCGGCCGGCAGCGGGAGCATCGTCAACGTGGGCTCGATGAGCGGGCTCATCGTCAACCGGCCGCAACCGCAAAGCTATTACAACGCCTCGAAGGCGGCTGTGCACCAGCTGACCAAGAGCCTCGCGGCAGAATGGGCAAGGCGCGGGGTGCGGGTGAATGCGGTCGCGCCAACCTACATCGCGACCCCCCTCAACGCCTTCGCCGACAAGACCGGCGAGATGTACCGCCGGTGGATCGACGGCACCCCGCAGGGGCGGCTGGGTAAACCGGAAGAGGTCGCCTCGGTCGTGCTATTCCTGGCATCAGACATGGCGTCGCTGATGACCGGCAGCATCGTGCCTGTCGATGGCGGCTACACCTGCTGGTAGGCCGATCGGCAAAGCCGTTCTGACGATCGGCACAGTCTTGGCACCTTTCAGATAGGTCATTGAGCTGTAATACAGGTCTCCTTAGGGCAACGACCCCGGGAGAGGACCTGATCATGATTCGCATTCGTCACGCATTTCTGGCCGGCGTTGCTGTCTTTGCGCTTGCTCCGGCGGTGCACGCGCAGACCGCGCTCGAGGACGGTTCCACCACCAACGAGCAAACCAACGATCCCAATGCGGGCGACCTGGCGGATTCGGGTACTATCGTGGTTACCGCCCGCAAACGCGCGGAAACGCTGCAGGACGTGCCGATTGCGGTGACCGCGATCAGCGGCGACACCCTGGCCTCGCGCGGGATCAATTCGGTCCGCGAAGCGGCGGTGCTGGCACCGGGCCTCAACATCAACAGCGACGGCGCGGGCCGCGCGTTCGTCGCCATCCGCGGCGTCGGCGTAACGCTGGTCCAATCTGTCCAGCCGGGCGTCGGCCTGTTCGTCGACGGCATCTACCGGCCGAACACGGCCTATCTCAACAACCCGCTGCTTGACGTCGAGCGGATCGAGGTCCTGCGCGGACCGCAGGGGACGCTCTACGGCAAAAACACCTTGGGCGGCGCGATCAACGTGATCACCCGCCAGCCGGGCAACCAGTTCGAAGGCCGCGCAAGCGCAAGTTTTGCCGGGCCGGACGACCAGTTCATCGTCGCTGGCTCGCTTTCTGCTCCGATCATCGAAGACACTCTGGCTGTGCGATTCGCTGCCTCGCACCAGGAACAGGACGGGTTCTCGCGTAATGTCCTGCTGAACAAGCCGGGCACGCCGCTCAACAGCGAATCGCTCAACGGAACGGTCCGTTTCACGCCGGGCCCTGTCGAACTGACAGTCAACGGTTACTACGACTGGATCAAGTCGGTGAACATTCCTTACGCTCGCGTAACCGGGCCGCAGGACTATTCGCGCGACCTGACCTTCAACGCGCTCAATCGCGCCAACTACCGGTATCGCGGACTGAACGCGCGGCTGGCGGTCCCCATCGACAGCATCGACAGCACGCTCTCGCTGATCGGCGCATACGACGCACGCAATTCGGCCAATCTTGACCAGGACGTGGACTTCGGCCCCGGCGATTTCGCGCGCGCTACCGGCGGCGACAAGCTGCGCACCAAGACCGCCGAGTTGCGCCTCGACAGCAATTGGTCGGACACGCTTTCGAGCCTGTTCGGGCTGTTCTACAGCCGCGAAAATGCCGATGCGATCGACTTTACCACGCTGCTGCCCGCATTTTCCGGCCTGCCGTTCAACATCGTGCGCACCACCACCAACCAGACCCGTGCGGACACTTACGCTGCATTCGGGACGGTGTTCTGGAACCCATCCTCTGATTGGGAAATCGCGCTCGGCCTGCGCTACGATCACGAGAACCGGGTTGCCAACGGCTCGGTCCTGACCGCGCTTGGCCCGCTCGGCACCAGCGGTGGACCGCTTCCGCAGGCGCAGATCAAATCCAACGAACTGCAGCCCAAGCTGACCGTCAAACGCAACTGGTCGCCCGAGTTGATGACGTACGCTTCAGTCGCCCGTGGCTATCGAGGAGGCGGCTTCAACGCGCCGACCGCGCCCACCCGCACTTACACCGGCGACAGCGCGTGGACTTATGAACTCGGCGCCAAGTATGCGTCGGACGATCGCCGATTCAGCCTGTCGGGCGATGTGTTCTATAACGATTACAAGGATTATATCGGCCTCAACTCGATCGCCCCGGCTGCCGGCGGCGGGCTGGTGACGGTGGATCTCAACACCGGCGACGTGACCAGCTACGGCGTGGAGCTGGAAGGATATTTCAAGCCGGTTCCGGCGTGGTCGATCAGTGGCGGTGTCGCTCTGATGCACGCAAGGCTCGACAACGACGACGCCTATTTCGCGACCACCGGGCGCCGGCTGTCGTCCGATCACCTGACCTTCCAGCCCGACTGGACCGCCAGCCTGGCGACCGATTACACCTTCGATCTCGGCGGCGGCGAGCTGGTATTGAGCGCCAACGTGTCGGGCAAGGGCAAGCGCCTTGCCGCGACGCTCAACCAGACGACCCCGACCTTTCTCGACAGCTACTGGCTGGCGGGCGGATCGGTCACCTATCGCACCGGACCGGTCGAGGTATCGGCCTTCGTCACCAATGCGTTCAAGGAAATTACTGGGAAAGCTACATCGAGAAGACCACGCTGCAACTTGCCGGTCTTCCGGCGTCGGATCTCGGCATTCAGGGTGACGGCCGTCGCTATGGCGTGCGCGCAAGCCTGAAGTTCTGATCCCATGTCGGCACCCGCTCACCCGGTCGCGCGGGCGCCTCTACCCGCTGGCTTCCTCGACCGTCTGGAGGACCGCTTCGGCGCCAACCTCCAGACCGGGGCCGCGGTGCTGGAGCAACACGGCTCGAGCGAGTCGCACTACGAGGCGATGCTGCCCGACGCGGTGGTATTCGCGACCAGCACCGAAGATGTCGTCGCACTGGTGAACCTGTGTGCCGATGCAAGCGTGCCGATCGTGCCGTTCGGCGCGGGCACCTCGATCGAGGGCAACGCCGCCGCTGCCCTGGGCGGAGTCTCGCTCGACATGACCCGGATGGATGCGATCGTCGCCGTCAATGCAGACGATTTCGACTGCATCGTCGAGCCTGGTGTGCGGCGCGAAGAGCTCAATCTTCACCTGCGCGACCAGGGCCTGTTCTTTCCGATCGATCCCGGCGCCAACGCCACGCTCGGGGGGATGGCTTCCACCCGCGCGAGCGGCACCAACGCGGTGCGCTACGGCACGATGAAGGATGCCGTGCTCAGTCTCGAAGTGGTGACGCCGCAGGGCAAGGTGATCCGCACCGCTCGCCGCGCCCGCAAGTCGGCGGCGGGTTACGATCTCACCCGGCTTTACGTGGGCTCGGAAGGCACGCTCGGGATCATCACGCAGATCACCTTGCGGCTCCATCCGATCCCCGAGGCGATTTCGTCGGCCGTTTGCGGCTTCGATACGCTCGCGGGAGCGGTGGACACGGTGGTGCAATCGATCCAGTGCGGGGTTCCGCTCGCCCGCGTGGAGATTCTCGACGCGCTGCAAATGCGTGCGGTCAATCGCTGGTCGAAGCTCGACTATCCCGAGGCGCCGACGCTGTTTTTTGAATTTCACGGAAGCAACAGCCACGTCGCCGAGCAGGTCGAGACGGTCAGGGCGCTGGCCCAGGCCAACGGCGGCGGCGAGTTTGCGTGGTCCAACCTGCCCGAGGAACGCAGCAAGCTTTGGCGCGCGCGGCACGAAGCCTATTACGCCGCGGTCAACTTGCGCGAAGGCGCGGTGGGCTGGGCCACCGACGTGTGCGTGCCGATGAGCCGGCTCGCCGAATGCATCACCGAGACACAGGCAGATCTCGCGGGGGCGAGCATGCCGGCGACCATCCTGGGCCATGTCGGGGATGGCAACTTCCACGTGGTGTTCTCGATCGATCCCCATTCGGCCACTGAGCTGGCGGAAGTGTCGGCGATCAATGCGCGGTTGGTCGAGCGGGCGCTGGCGATGGACGGCACCTGCACCGGAGAACACGGCATCGGTCTTGGCAAGCAGGACTGGCTGGTCGCCGAACTGGGTGAAGCAGTCGAACAGATGCGGATGGTCAAGCGCGCGTTCGATCCGCAGAACATCATGAATCCGGGCAAGATCTTCGCCTTGTGAGCGCCGTCGATGCCAATCCGCCCGTGTCGCGCAAGATGGCACTGGCGATCCTGCTGCTGCTCGCGCTCGCAATGACGACCGGCAACGTGATGCTGGGTGTGTTCAGTGCGGTGCAGGAACAGGCCAAGGCCGAACTCCGCTTCAGCGACTTCCAGATGAGCCTGCTCAACGGGCTGGCGGTGTCGATACCGCTCGCCGCACTGGCGATCCCGGTCGGGCTGATGGTCGACCGTGCGGTCCGCGTGCGAATGCTGATGTGGACCGCCGTCGCCTGGACCGCGGGAACCCTGCTCACGGCGATCGCGCAATCGCTGCCGCTCCTGTTCGTCGCGCGCATGCTCGGCGGCGTGGGTGCGAATGTGTCGACCACAATCGCCATTTCGCTGGCGGCCGATCTGTGTCGGCCGGAGCGGCGCGGGCGCGCGCTGCTTCTTCTCACCATCGGTAAATACGCCGGCACCGGGCTGGCGTTTGCGCTGGGTGGCGGGTTGCTGGGACTGTTCATCGCCCGTGGCGGCATCGCCGGCCTCTCGCCTTGGCGCAGCATCCACCTAGTGCTTGGATTGGCCAGCCTGGTGGTTGTCATCGCATTGGCCTTCCTGCGCGAGCCGGCGCGGCTTGAGAAGCGTATCGAGCCGCAGGCGTCGGTCGGTCAGACGTTCCGCGAACTCGCGGAATATCGCGCCTTCCTGATCCCCCTGTTCGTCGGACAGATCGGCGTGCTGATGGCCGATGCCGCGGCGGCGATCTGGGCCGCACCGGTGCTGTCTCGAAGCTATGGCCTGAGCCCACAGGAATTCGGCGGCTGGATGGGCGCGGTGGTGTTTGGCGCCGGCATCGTGGGCGCGGTCGTGGGAGGAATAGCTGCTGATGCCGGGCACAAATCCGCCAGGCCCGGCGGCATCCTGATAGGCGCTATCGTCGCCTCGATCATCGCCCTGCCCGCAGCGGCGTTTCCGCTCTCTCCGAGCATCCCGGTTTTCGCCGGCAGCCTTTTCATTCTGTTGCTGGGTGGGACGGTCACCGGCCTGGTCACCGCCACCGCGCTGGCCGTCATCCTGCCCAACGAACTGCGTGGCCTTTCGATCGGCGTGTTCCTGGCCGTAGGCGGCCTGATCGCTTTTGGCCTGGCGCCATCGATTGTGACCGGCATCAGCGCGCTGCTGGGCGGGGAAGCGATGCTCGCCCAATCGCTCGCAATCGTCGGCTTCGTGGTGAGCGCAATCGGATGCGCAGGGTTCATGCTGGCAAGAAGGCACGTTCCGCAACCTGTCAGATAGCTGTTGCACACCTGTCTTATAGCTTGTATCCATCGCCTTAGCCGAGGAGAGGGCGATGAAGCAGGCAGTGATCGTCTCGCATGAAATGACCACGCTGGTCGGGCATGGGCCGTGGCCCGACACGGCCATACCTTGCGAACCCGTCCTGTTCCTGTGCGATGGCTTGGGAGAGCGCGGCTCGCCCGCCCTCTCCTACCGCGAAGGGCTCGATTTCACCGGTCTTGAACTCGTGCCGCTCACCCTGATTGTCAGCCGCGCTGCGTGCCGCCGTCTCTTCAAGGCTCTGCCCGACGGAACCGCCAAATGGCACCTCCCCAGCACACTGATCGACCTCGCACTGTCGATCATCGCCTGTGAGGTCGAGGGCGAGGCACGCGCGACCTTGCGCCTTGCGCGCAGCATCGAACTGCTGTGCCAGATTCACGCCGCGTTGGCGGACGGCACGCTGGTCAGGATGGGCGGCGATGGCGCGCTGACCGAGTTTGACGCGGCCCGGATCGCCGCAGCGCGTCGGGTGATCGATCAACGGTGGCACGAAAAGCTGACGATCGCCGACCTCGCGCGGTCGGCCGGGATCAATCGCGACAAGCTGGTACGCGGATTTCGGGGTCTCTACGGCGACACGATAGCCGAAGTGCTGAGCGAACGACGACTGACCGAGGCGCGCCGGATGCTCTTGGCGAGCGACCTGCCCGTAGCCACTGTCGCTTATCGATGCTCCTATCTCAACAATGCCAGTTTCACCCGCGCGTTCGCGCGCCGCTTCGGCGTCGCCCCGACCGAACTGCGCCGCACCGGAGTCGCCGCATGAACATCGCCAACTCCGGCCCCTCCAAGGGCACACTGGTGGAGACCGCGACCGAGGCGGTGTGCGAGCACATTCGCGCCAACGGACTCAAGGTTGGTGACGTACTCCCGAGCGAAGGCAGCTTCGCAGCCGACATCGGCGTTAGCCGGCCGGTCATGCGCGAGGCTTTCCATGCGCTCGGCGCGTTGAAGATGATCGATGTAGGCAACGGAAGGCGCGCGCGCGTGGGGGCGATCGACGGCTCCGTGATGGCCGCCTCGATCGGGCACGCAGTCAATACCGCGCAAGTTTCGCTGTCCGATGTGTGGGACGTGCGGCGCACGCTCGAGCTGCGCACCGCCGAACTCGCCGCGCGCAACCGCACCGATCGCCAGGCGGACACCATTCTCGCCGCCGCGCACACGCTCGCGGTAAGCCGCGACGAAACCACTCGCACCGCTGCCGACGCCGCGTTCCACCAGACCATCGCGCTCGCGAGCGGCAATCCCCTGTTCTTCCAGATCGTACGCTCGTTCGAACAGATGATGATGATCGCCATCCCCAAAGCGTGGGCGGGCCGCACGACAGAGGAGGAGCGCGAGGAGACGCTCGATCTTCACCGCGAAGTCGCGCGGGCAATTGCCGATCGCAATCCGGATCTCGCGCGCGCGGCGATGGAATCGCATTTTGCCCGTTCGATCGGAGACCTTTTCCGCGATGGCCCGCGGTAGCGCCCTAAGCGCCCGCGCATTTCGCATTCCGCCGCAACGGTTAGCCGTGACAGGCGCGCTGCTCGTGCGATAACGCTTCGACCATGCTTGACCCATCCCCAACCGGGCCCTCTCGGTGCTGCCGCTTTGGCGCCCTGAAAGCGAGTGGGATCGGCGCAGTTCTTATAATGCTGCCTCGCGGCACAGCCAAAACATGCCCGCCGTTCGTCCCAGCGTTCTTGCAACCGTGATGCCCGCGTCCGATGTGCCGTTCGACCTGGCCGTTATCGGGGGCGGCGTGAACGGGTGCGGTATCGCCCGCGACGCCGCCGGGCGCGCGGCGCGGGTGCTGCTGCTTGAGGCCGGAGACCTTGCTAGCGGGACCTCCTCGGCCTCGACCAAGCTGATCCATGGCGGATTGCGCTATCTCGAGCATTATGAATTCGGGTTGGTGCGCGAAAGCCTTTCGGAGCGCGAGCGGTTGCTGGCAATCGCGCCTCACATCGCGTGGCCGTTGCGGTTCGTGCTGCCGCACGTTCCCGGGCTGCGTCCGCGCTGGCTCGTGCGCGCCGGACTGTTCCTTTACGACCATATCGGCGGCCGCAAGCGTCTGCCGGCGACCAGTTCGATCGACCTGTCGCGCCATGTCGCCGGCGCGCCCCTCAAACCGGAATTTTCCCGTGCGTTCGCCTACTCGGACTGCTGGGTGGACGACGCACGGCTGGTCATCCTCAACGCGCGCGACGCGGCCAACCGAGGCGCGGACGTACGCACGCGCTGCCCTGTTACCCGCCTGCGCCGAGAGAACGGCGCGTGGACGATCGAGGCTGGTGGACGGACTTTCTTCGCGCGCGCGGTGGTCAATGCAGCAGGGCCCTCTGTCCTCGATCTGCTCCACGACAACGATCTACCAGCGGCGCGGTCGATGCGACTGGTGCGCGGATCGCACATCGTCGTGCCGAAGTTGTTCGACCATCCGTTTGCGTATTTTTTCCAGCTGCCCGACGAACGGATCTTCTTCGCCATTCCGTATGAGCGCGATTTCACCCTCATCGGCACCACCGATATCGATCACGACGGCGGCCCTATCTCCGCCAGCCCCGCAGAGATCGCCTATTTGTGCGATGGGGCGAACGGCTTCTTCCGCCAGCAGATCAGCCCGGACGATGTGGTCTGGACCTATTCGGGCGTGCGGCCGCTGATCGATGACGGGACCGGACGGCCGGAGGCGGCTACACGGGGCTACCAACTGGACCTGTCTGATACCGACGAAGGTGCGCCGCTGCTGACAGTCTATGGTGGAAAGATTACCACCTATCGCCACCTGGCCGAAGAGGCGGTCGACTGTCTGGCTGATCGCCTGGTGACTCTTCGCGCACCATCGTGGACGGCCAGTGCGCCGCTCCCCGGAGGGAACTTTCCAATCGACGGGGCCGACACGCTGGCTCACGACCTACGCGCCCGTTGGCCATTCCTGGCCGCATCGGCCGATCGCATGATCCGCGCCTACGGCACGACGGCATTCGAGATTTTCGACGGCGCACACTCGGCACAGGACTGTGGGCGCGATTTCGGCCACGGACTGTTCGAGCGCGAGGTTCGCCACCTGGTCGACCATGAATGGGCGCGATCGGCTGACGACGTGCTGTGGCGGAGGACCAAGCTGGGCCTGCGAATGAGCTCCGTCGAAGCGGCGAACCTTGCGCACTTCATCGAACGGCTCGCATCGTAACGATTGCCGCGCCCGAAAAGTAGCCGTCGGCACTTCGATGCAGAGCGCACCGCTTCGGTCGCGAACGGTACTGATCCAGCCCGACTGGATGCGCCGCAGCGCCGTCTGATCGAGCGCGCGGGATCGATGTAACTCTCGTCACGAGAAGATCGCCGCGAAACAAACGGGCCGCTGGTAGGTAGTACGGGCATGACAAATGATGATGGGTGGTGGTTTCATAGACGCGGCCCCGGCCCCGTAGTTGCAACGGCTATCCACGATGGTCACCTCGTCCCCGCCGGCGTGCTGGCCGAAATGGCGCTCGACGACGCCGGACGTTTGCGCGAGGAGGACCCCTTCACCGGCGAGGCGCTAAAAGACCTGCCGACTTATACCATTGCCTGCCGGTCACGCTTTGAGATCGACCTCAATCGCCCCCGCGAAACCGCGATTTATCGCAGGCCTGAACAAAGCTGGGGGCTGCGGGTATGGCAGTCGGAGCCGTCCGATGCGGTCTGCCGTGACGCACTCGCCTATTACGATGCCTACTACGCGCACATCGCCGCGGTGCTGGACGACGTGGCGTCACGGCACGAGAAATTCGTGCTGCTCGACGTCCACAGTTACAATCACCGCCGCGATGGACCCGGGTCCGCGCCCACCCCGCAAGCCGACGCGCCCGATATCAACATCGGCACGTTCTCGATGCCGCGCGCGGATTGGGGATTCCTGCTCGACCCATTGATCGACGAGATGCGGAACTACGACTTCGCTGGCCGCAAGCTCGACGTGCGCGAGAATGTCGCGTTTCAGGGCAAGGGCGAGCAAACGCGCTTCGTTCATGATCGCTATCCCGGGCGCGGCTGCGCGATCGCGTTTGAATTCAAGAAATTCTACATGGACGAGTGGACCGGCGCGCCCGATCCTGACGCTCTCCCCGCGATGCGGGGTCTACTCAAGCACATCGCCGATACTGCCACTGCAATCCTGTGCGCCGCGTGACCGCCACGCCAGCGCGCAAATCCGTCCCCGCGCACGCCGACCACGACGCGCTGGTTGAGGCGTGCAATGCGGCTGACGCCGAACTGAACGCAATCGCCGGAGCGTTTGATTTCCTCCTCGCGGTCTCGCCGGTCAACACCAACGAAGCGATGGTCACATTCCTGAAGGGCCACGCCGAAACGACCCCTGAGTTCGTCTATCGGCCGCTCGGTCTCGATCCCAGAAGTCTCCGCAACCGGCTTCAAAAAATCGACTTCAGCCGCCTGCACGAGCCACTGATCGAGGGACTGCTCCTCGAAAAGCGGCGCGAGCTCGATACCCAGTTGCACATGCTCGAATGCCGGGGCGAGGCGGGATTCTGCGAACACTCGCAGACGCTCTACGGTTCGGTATCCGACGAACTGCTCGCTGCAGCGAAAGAGATCCTCGCCGCCAAGCAGCCGCACATGGGCCGACAGCAGACCGTCGGTGCGGCCGAGATCAAGCGCCGCGCCGAGATACTGGTCGGCCACTATCGAAGCCATGACCCGCGATTTGACCCAGTAATCGAAATGCGAGGGGACGTTGCCGGGATGCTCGTCTCATATCCCAAGCTGATGATCGACGATTCGGCTAAGATCAGCGAGCAACGGGTCGATCCGCTGCTCAGTCACGAAGTCAGCGTTCACCTGTTGACGGGGTTCAACGGAGCACAGCAGGGCCTGTCGATCTTCTCCACGGGCCTCGCCGGCTACGAGGAGATCCAGGAAGGGCTCGGAGTGTTTGCCGAGTGGGCGGTCGGCGGGCTCACTACGCCGCGTCTGCGACTGCTCGCGGGCCGCGTGGTGGCAGTCCACGCGCTGCTGGCGGGCGCCGACTTCCTGGAATGCTACCGGCTCTTGCACCATGACTGCGGCATCCGCCCGCGGCGCGCTTTTGGCATCGCCGCCCGGGTTTTTCGCTCGGGCGGATTGGCCAAGGACGCCATTTACCTGCGCGGCTTTTTCCGGGTGATGGAATGGCTGGCCGACGGAGGCGACATGGCCCCGTTCTGGCGCGCCAAAATCGCCCTGGTTCATGTGCCGGTGATGGAACAGCTGTTCGAACGCGGTCTGCTCCATGAAGCCCGCCTGATCCCCGAATTCATGCAACGCGACAGCACTTTGCACCGCATCGACCATTACGTGAGCAAGCCCTCGATCTCCCTCCTATTCGACGCGGAGTAACATTCCCAATGCGCATCGCCTTTTTCGTCAACGATCTCGCCACCGAGTTCGCCAACTACGCAACCACAATGCTCGCGTGGCAGGCGCGACAGCGCGGCCATGAGGTGTTTTACGTCACGCCCGACGACTGGGTGCTTCAGGCAGACGAGAGCCTGCAGGCCCACTGCCGCGCGGTGCCCAAGGGAAAGTCGGCCGATCACCGCGAATTTTTCGAGGTGCTGCGCTCGGATAAATCCAGGCAGGAAACCGTCGACATGTCCCAGATCGACGTTCTGTTGCTGCGCAACGATCCGGCCAACGATGCCCAGGATCGTCCATGGGCGGCCGAGAGCGGTATCCTGTTCGGACGGGAGGCGGTCAAGCGTGGGGTGATCGTGCTGAACGATCCCGACACCCTGGGCCGTGCGACCAACAAGCTCTACTTCCAGAGCTTCCCCGAAGAGGCTCGCGCAGAAACGATAATCACCCGCAACGGTGACGACATCAAGGCGTTCGCCAAGAAGCACAAAAGCGAGATCATCCTCAAGCCGCTGCAGGGTTCGGGCGGGTCGGGCGTGTTCAAGGTCGATGCCGGCAACAAATCGAACCTGAACCAGATGATCGAAGCGATCGGGCGCGACGGCTACGTAATCGCGCAGGAATACGTCGATGCAGCCAAGAAGGGCGACATCCGCCTGTTCATGCTCAACGGCAGTCCGTTGGAGGTCGATGGCAGGTACTGCGCCTTGCGCCGTGAACAGGCGAAAGACGATATCCGCTCGAACATCCACGCCGGAGGCAAGGCGAAGGCAGTCGAGATTACCGAGCGCGAGCTGAGGGTCGCCGAACTGATCCGCCCCAAGCTGATCGCCGACGGCATGTTCCTGGTTGGAATCGACATCGTGGGCGACAAGATCCTCGAGGTAAACGTCTTCTCCCCCGGCAACCTCGTCAGCTGTTCGGAAATGGCGGGCGTCGATTTCTCGGAACCGATCATCGCCGCAGTAGAGCGCAAGGTAAAAGCGAAGGCCGATTATCCGCACGACTTCAGCAATCGGCACCTGGCCATCATATAATGGCCAGGTCTGATGCAGGATAAAACCGTATCCCAGCCGGCCACACCACCCGCGGCTCGTTAAGTGGATGACATCAGGCCCTGATCATGTTGGCCAGATGGTCGCAACTATCCTGAGTTCTTGCGATCCCCCTGCGGAGCCCGCATGATCGAACGCAGTCATTCTTCCCGGGGAGAGCATCGATGAGCGACCGGAATCTACCCGTCACAAGGCGAGGCCTTCTGGCCACTTCGGCTGCGTCGTTGGCGCTGGCACCAGTCTCTCGGGCAGTTGCGGGGAACGTTGCCGCTGACGCCGCGTCGATGGGCATGCCCATCACCCTGAAGATCAATGGAGCCGAGCGGCTGCTGACCCTCGATCCGCGAACCACACTGCTCGATGCGCTTCGCGAACACGTCAAGTTGACCGGCACCAAGAAGGGTTGCGATCACGGACAGTGCGGAGCTTGCACGGTTATCGTCAACGGCCAGCGGATCAATTCCTGCCTCACCCTTGCCGTCCAGCATGCCGGCGACGAAGTGACGACGATCGAGGGTCTTGGCAACCCGGGCGATCTGCATCCGATGCAGGCTGCCTTCGTCAAGCACGACGGCTATCAGTGCGGATATTGCACCCCGGGACAGATTTGTTCGGCGGTCGCCATGCTGGGAGAAATCAAGCGCGGTATTCCCAGCCATGTCACCGGAGATCTTGGCAAGAAGGTGGCCGCGTCCAATGACGAGATCCGGGAGCGCATGAGTGGCAACATCTGTCGCTGCGGTGCCTATTCCAACATCGCCGAGGCGATCACCGAAGTGGCGGGGGCCTGAACCATGCGCAGCTTTACCTATGAACGCGCCACTAGCCCGCAGCAGGCGGCAGCTGCTGTCGCCGGCCAACAAGGCGCCAAGTTTATTGCCGGCGGTACCAACCTGCTCGATCTGATGAAGCTGGAGATTGAAGCGCCGACCCATCTGGTCGACGTGCAGGATCTCGATCTCGCCAGCATCGAGGATACCGTCGATGGCGGGCTGCGGATCGGAACTTTCGTCAGCAATACCGCCTTGTCCGCGCATCCCCGCGTGATGCGCGATTATGCGGTGCTGACCCGCGCGATCCAGGCCGGAGCGAGCGCGCAGCTGCGCAACAAGGCAACCACCGGCGGCAATCTGCTTCAGCGCACGCGCTGCCCCTATTTTTACGATACCAACATGCCGTGCAACAAGCGCAGTCCGGGCAGCGGCTGCGCGGCCATCGGCGGCTTTTCACGCCAGCTCGGTGTCGTAGGCGTGTCCCACGCCTGTATAGCGACTTATCCCGGCGACATGGCGAATGCACTCTCCGTACTCGATGCGGCGGTCGAGACGGTCAAACCCGACGGCACGACGCGCGCGATCCCGATTTCAGACTTTCACCGCTTGTGGGGTGACACGCCCGAAATCGAGACTGCTCTTGAACATGGTGAAATGATCACTGCCGTGGTTCTGCCCAAGCCGCTTGGCGGCAGGCATATCTACCGCAAGGTACGTGACCGTGCGTCCTACGCCTTTGCATTGGTGTCGGTCGCAGCGGTGATTGCGCCCGACGGCCGAGGGCGCGTGGCGTTTGGCGGAGTCGCGCCCAAGCCGTGGCGTAGCGCCGCGGCAGACGCAGCGCTTCCGCAAGGCGCGGCTGCGGTGGCGGCCAAGGCTTTTGCCGGGGCGACCCCGCGCGACGACAACGCGTTCAAGATCACGCTTGCGGAGCGGACGCTTGCTGGCGTCCTGGCCGAAGCAAGGAGCTGAGCCGATGAAGTTTGAAGCCCCTGCCACTGTCACGCTGGTCGACAACCCGAAGATCATCGGCAAATCGACCCAGCGGATCGACGGGCCCCGCAAAACCACCGGCACCGCGCCTTACGCATATGAGCGGCACGATATCGCGTCTGGACAAGCGTATGGCTATATCGTCGGTTCGGCGATCGCCAAGGGCAAGATCGTATCGATGGATCTTGCTGCAGCTAAATCAGCGCCCGGCGTCATTGCCATCGTCGCGGCCACTGAAAGCGATCCGGTCGGGACCAGCGATTTCAATGCCGCGCCGCTGTTTGGCGGGCGCGATATCGCGCACTATCACCAGGCAATCGCCTGCGTGGTGGCCGAGACTTTCGAACAAGCTCGGGCGGCCGCCGCGCTGATCCGCACGACCTATGACCGGCAGAAGGGGCGCTACGAGCTCGACAAGGCCAAGGACGGCGCAAAGATCGCCCGTGGATGGGGCGTACCTGAAGACGTCAAGAAAAACGGCAACTTTGAGCGCGCGTTCGCCGACGCCTCGGTAACTCTCGATCATACGTATACCACACCCGACGAGAGCCACGCGATGATGGAGCCGTTTGCGACTATCGCGGCATGGGAAGGCGATAAGCTTCAGCTATGGACCAGTAACCAGATGATCGCCTGGGGTCGCAGTGCGCTGGCCAGCATCTTGCGCATACCGAAAGACAACATCCGGCTCGATTCTCCCTTCATAGGCGGCGGCTTCGGCGGCAAGCTGTTCATTCGCGCCGATGCGGTGATGGCCGCGCTGGCCGCCAAGGCTGCAAAGCGTCCGGTCAAAATCGCGATGCAGCGGCCGCTGATGTTCAACAATTCGACGCATCGACCGGCGACCATACAGCGTATCCGCATCGGCGCCGGCAAGGACGGCCGGATCGCGGCGATGGCACACGAGTGCTGGTCGGGTAACTTGCCGGGCGGTGACGCGGAAAACGGCAGCGCCCAGACCCGCTCTCTCTACGCCGGCGCCGACAACCTGACCGCAAGCTATATCTCCGAACTCGACTTGCCTGAAGGAAATGCCATGCGCGCGCCCGGCGAGGCGCCGGGCCATCTGGCGCTCGAGGTAGCGATGGACGAACTGGCCGAGAAATTGGGCATGGATCCCATCGAGCTACGGGTGCTGAATGAGCCGAAGACTTCGCCCGGCGATCCATCGAAGCGCTTTTCGGATCGGCATCTGATCGAATGCCTGCGCGAGGGCGCCAAGCGTTTCAACTGGACCCAGCGCACCGCCAAGCCCGCTTCGGTGCGCGATGGGCGCTGGCTGGTCGGGATGGGCGTCGCCGCCGGCTATCGCGGCGCGCCGATAACCAAGTCCGCCGCACGTGTGGAGATTGACGACAAGGGCAAGATATCGGTCGCTACTGACATGACCGACATCGGCACGGGCAGCTACACGATCATCGCGCAAACTGCAGCAGAGTGCATGGGGGTGCCGCTCAAGGATGTCAGCGTCAATCTCGGGGATTCGCGTTCTCCAGTCTCATCGGGTTCGGGCGGTCAGTGGGGTGCGGCCAGCTCTACCGCAGGAGTTTACGCTGCCTGCGTCGAACTGCGCCGAAAGGTTGCCGAGACGTTCGGTTTCGATCCCGAGACGACGACGTTCGCCGACGGACGAGTGCGCGCCGGATCGAAGTCGAAGAAGCTCGCCGCGGCTGGTCCGTTAGCGGCCGAGGGTGCAATGGATTACGGCGATTTCCAGAAAGACTACGACATGGGCACGTATGCCGGCCATTTCGCGGAAGTAGGTGTCGATGCCTACACCGGCGAAGTGCGCATCCGGCGAATGCTCGCGGTGTGCGATGCAGGGCGCATCCTCAACCCGCTGTCCGCGCGGAGCCAGGTGATCGGAGCCATGGTCATGTCTGCCGGCGCGGCGCTGATGGAAGAACTGGTGATCGACAAGAGGTTCGGCTTTTTCGTCAACCATGACCTGGCTGGCTACGAAGTCCCGGTTCACGCCGACATTCCGCATCAGGAAGTGATATTTCTCGACACGCTGGACGACAAAATCAGCCCACTCAAGGCAAAGGGCGTGGGTGAACTGGGCATCTGCGGCCCGGGCGCGGCGATCGCCAATGCGGTTTACAACGCGACCGGCGTGCGCGTGCGAGATTATCCCATCACCCTCGACAAGCTTATCGAGAAGCTTCCCGCTGTAGCCTGAGCGCGATAGCGCGCGCCTGCGCGAGGTCGGCGGCGGTATCGACATCGAATACGCTGTCGGGCGATGCTGCCGGCAGGATTGTTGAGCCTGGCCAGCCCAGGCCGGCTGCACCTCGATTGCCCGTCAGCGCGGCGAGCTTAGCGTAGTTTATCGATGAGAAGGCCGCCGGCACCCCGGCGCGGCCGTCGGGCTGGGCGGTAAACGCCACGCCAGTGGTGCTGGCAAGGCGCAAGAAGTGAGCAGGCTCGATAAATGGCATGTCGGCCAGTGCGACGACCAGGGACGACGCAGATGCAGCCGCGCGGACAGCGATTCGTATCGACGAGGCAACTCCCTCGTCCACCGCGTCGTTGGAGTGGACAGTCCAGCCGATTGCAGCAGCCTTACGGGCAATCTGCAAATCGTTGGTCACTACATGTAATTCCCGCAAGCCGGCCGACACCGCGCTGTCGGCAGCCCAGCGCCACAGCGGTTTGCCACCAAGATCGGCGGTCAGCTTTCGCCCGCCGAACCTCTGTCCGCTTCCCGCTGCCAGCAGGGCGAAAGCCGTCTGCGGGTCAGGCAAGCGGGCGGAGGAGCTCGTATTCACTCGTGATCTCGGCCAGCACCGCCAGCGCCAATGCCTGCGGGGTTCGGCTTCCTCGAGGTATGCCGATCGGACTGCGTAGGCGCGACAGGTCGCCAACTCCTGGGCCCATCCGCCGCAATTCGGCCAGTCGTTCCGCCCGCGCTTGTGCCCCACCTTGGGCGCCGATGTAGAAAGCAGGCCCCGCCAACGCCTCTTCGAGCAAGGCGAATTCCCATTCGTGATCGTGGAACAACATGACCACTGCGGTCCACGGATCGGCTTGCGCCCGGCCGCTCGGGCGTCCGATCGACAACGCACCTTTGTCGACGGCGTCGACGGCTATCCCGGCCGCGCGCGCGATCGCGGTGAAAGTCGCCAGTTCCGGCCCGTCGCCGAATGCAGTCACCGCCAGCGATGGGAGGTAGGTGCGTCGCTTGAGCTGGCCGCTCCCGGGCAAAGCGAGCGTGGCCGGCTGTCGCTTCTGCAGCGAGTCGATCGCCGCCCGGCAGGCCGCTCTGTCAGGCTCGGGATCGATCAGGATATCCAGACCTCCGCCGCATGGCAGGCGGAAGTCGATTGCCGAAGACCCTCGCCCGTAACGGTGAACGACAGGGCCAGCCGCCTCCGCGCAATCGCGCACCAGTTGCTGCTCCAGACAACCGTCCGACAAATGTCCGGCGATGCTCCCGTCAGCGCGAACGGCCAGTTGCGCGCCAATGCTGCGGGAAAAGCTGCCATCGATGCCGACAATCGTGCACAATCCCGCGCCCAGGTCGCATGCAGCGGCCAGGGCAAGATGGTCTTCGTCGCGAACTTCTGGTGCCCACTCAACTTGGAGGGCGGAGGGAGATTTAGCTGGGGGGGTCACTTGTCCGTCAATGTTCGCTGCACCGGATGATGACAAGCGGCTTGGCAGCATACCGCACTTGCGGGTTCGTCGCCGCACTCGCCCGGGCCTTCACCGACCACCTTCAGGCGTGCGACTGCCACCGCCCGTACTGCAGCAGGTCGCTGATGCCGGTTAGACTGAGTTCTCAGTCGCCTGCCGGTTGCGGCATTCCTGAAAGACCGCTGGCTTCGCGCAGCTTGTCCGCGTCCAGGCGGTAACCGTCGAGGAATACGGTTCGGACCCGATACAGATTCTCGAGCGACTTGGAGACGTCCCCGTCAACCAGGATCAAATTCGCAATCTTGCCGGTCGTGACCGAACCGAATTCCTTGTCCATGCCTGTCAGTCGCGCTGGCACGATCGTGGCGCTCTGGATTGCCTCGGCGTTCGTCATCCCGATTTTCTGATACAACTCCAGTTCGCGCACCAGTTCGAGCCCCCAACCGTCGGTCCCGGCCACAATCGGGGCGCCGGCGTGGTGAAGCCTCGCAACCAGTTCAGCCATCTTGTCGAAGCTCTGGCGGAAATCGGCGCGGGTCAGCCCATCGAACAATGGATATCCGGCGATCTTCCAGCCGCGCACCACGCCCGGAGGCGCCACGTTGGCAAAGGGTGCGTATTCAGGGGGCAGTGTGCTGCCGTCGGAAGTCAACAGCGGCTCCCACACCGTCAGGGTGGGATCGATATAGGTGCCGCGCTTGCCGAGCTCGGCGTAAAACGCCCGCATCTCGGCCGAATCGAGATCGACATCCTTGCCGTATTTCGCGGGCCCTTCCAGCCGCGCGGCGGTGTTGGCCTTGTCCACCACCTCCTGCGGCATCGCCTGCATCATGATGAAATTGATGTGGGTGACCTCGTCGTAACCTGCGCGCACCGCATCCAGGGGGCGCATCCCGGCGGGAATATGGCCGTGCACATGCAAGCCCAGCTTGTGCGCCTCGGCCGCGGCCGGGGCGATCCATTCGGGCTTCATCGAGGTGTAGAACTTCACGCCCCAGAGGCCGGCATCCTTGATCTTGTGAACCGCCGCGAGCGTCTCCTCCAACGAGGACACAGTCAGCGCACCTTGTGCCGCCAGCGGGTCCTTGCGGTCGATGATGACCGAAACCTTGCCCTCGGGCGCCAGCAAATCGCCAGCGGCGCGGGCCTTGGTCATCTCGAGCGTCTCGTCGATTTCCGAGCCCGGGCTCCGGAAATTGGTCATTCCAGTGGCGAGGTTCTGGATCAGGTTCCAGTCAGGCCCGCCAGTGTGGCGGTGGGCGTCCCAAAGTCCAGGCAGCAGCGTCTTGCCGCGCCCGTCGATCACAGTCGCGCCCGCCGGAACCCCGATCGAACCGGCCGCGGCGACCTGTGCCACCTTGCCGTTGGAAACCAGCACGGCGCGGTCGGGCAAGTACGTACCAGCAAGCGAATCGAACACCATCACGTGGTCGACCAGCGTGGGCGTCTTGTTGGCTTCCACGAGGAAGCCATGCGAAACGTCCTTGAGCATTGCCGAGGTCGCGGCGTCCTGGATGTTCTTCAGCTTTTCGCGATTGGCCTCATAACCTTCGGGAAGCATCGCCATGCCGCCGGCAAAGCCGAAAAAGCGATTGTCCGCATCGAGCCACAGCGGTTGCGGCGTGAAACCCATCCCGCGCACAAATGCGAGGCGAACGGTTTCGGTCCCGTTCGGCCCGGCCACCTCGACCGGCTCGCCGATGGTGATGCGGGCGCGGCCCGAAGGCAGCATCTCGATCCCGTCGTCGCCGGCCGACACCAGCGCGGCGATGTCCTGTTCGCCTGCGAGCCAGGGGCCGCCATAAGTGGAATACCGCTTGGCCCCGAGCGGTGCCGAGCCCTCATCGACCGCCGTCTTCCAGTGTGCGATGCCCGTCCCGTCGACAAAGAAGTCTTCGGTGGCATCACCGGTATCGGTGAAGCCGCGGATTGCGATCCTGGTCGGCCGATGGTCGGGCCCGAGCGTCGTGATCTGGTCGGTTTCGGTGATCCAGCCACGCAGGTTCATCGACATGCGGTAGGCGATACGGCCGTCGGACATGGTCCATTGCCAGATGTCGCCGTGCTTTCCCCCGCTCGAGGTAATGGTGTAGTGGCGCGCGTCGGCCGGGGCCGCCAGCAGGTCTTCTTTCTTGGCCGGCTCTGCCATCAGTGGTGCGGCGACGAGCGCCTGACATCCCAAAACGAGAACCGCGGCAAAAAGAATCTTACGCATGTGACATCCCCCTTCCGTGTGTGTGACATCGGCGGGGGCGCTCCGCAATCGCGTTCGATCGAACGGCAACAAAGATGAGGTTGAGGGGACCGCGCCCGTTCAGCCCGCTCTTCCGCCACCCCGGGCGCGTTAGACCCCATCAGCCATTTGTCGCACGTAGAGCACATGAACTACTGTGCTTGGCGAGCAGAAGCGCTAGGGAGCGTGCGGTCACATGCTCCTTCGGCGCCCGCTTCTCCTTGCATTGCTATCAGCCATCCCGCTGGCGATGCTGGGCATGTTCCTGCTGATGCAGAACGAATTTCGCGACAACCGCGAATTGCGCCGTCTGGTTGACCAGTCACTCGAAACACGTGCGGACCTTGCTGACCTGCTGTCGCTGTACGTCGACATCGAGACCGGCCAGCGGGGCTATCTTCTGACCGGCAACCGGGAATTTCTCGAGCCGCACGCAGCAGGCGAGAGGGAAATCGGCGCTGCATTCGGTTCACTCGAACGGCACGCAAGCGACGAACCCGACCTGTCGGAGGGTGTAGCGCGACTGCGCAAGCTCACCGAGGCCAAGATCGCCTTTGCCGATACGACGATCGCGCTCGCCAAGCGTGGCGAATTCGGCGCTGCGCGGGCGATGGTGGCCAGCGGCCGCGGCAAGCGCCTGATGGACTCCATCCGCCAAGAGATCACCCACCTCGATGGCCTGGAGCAGGACAAGCTGAGCGCCATAACCTGGTCCCGCGACATATCTCGCCGCCGGGTCGAGCGGACCACTTACGGCCTGTTCGCGGCCTTTACACTTTTGCTGGCCGCGGTGGGGATCATCATCGTGCGGTCCATCCAGGAACGGCAGCGGCAAATCGCGCGCGCAAAAGACTTGACCGACCGCCACCTGGCGATCCTGAACGGAGCCGTCGACGGCATGCTCTTGCTCGACGAGCAAGGCGACATTTGCGAGCTCAATCCCAGTATCCAGCGATTGTTCGGCTACACCGAGGACGAGCTGATCGGCCGGCACAACACCTTTCTGATGGCCGATCCGCCGACGATGGCCGACAGCATGGCGTGGCTCAAGAGCGTCGGCAGCGCCGGCCGTCGCGGCGCCGGTCGGCGCGAAGAATTCACTGGCCTGCGCAAGGACGGGGTAACCTTCGAGACCGACGTGGCCATCAGCCGCTTTCAGTCCGGCTCTGAACACCTCTACGTTGCCACCATCCGCGACGTCACCGAACGCAAACGCATCGAGCAGATGAAGACCGAGTTCGTCTCTACTGTCAGCCATGAGCTGCGCACCCCTCTGACGTCGATCGGCGGTTCGCTCGGTCTGCTGGAGGCAGGTGCTGTCGGGCCGCTCAATGAAAAGGCCGCGCGCCTGGTCAGGATCGCTCACAGCAACTGCCAGCGGCTGATCCGACTGATCAACGACATCCTCGACATCGAGAAGATCGAATCCGGAAAGATGCAGTTCGATCTCCGTCGCATGCCGCTGGGTCCCCTGGTCGAACGCACCGTCGAGGCCAATCGCGGCTTCGCCGAGCGGCACTCTGTGGGGATAACCGTCGAAATGCCCCCGTGGCCGGTGACCGTCATGGGCGATCCCGACCGGCTCGAACAATTGCTGACCAACCTGGTTTCCAACGCGATCAAGCACTCTCCAGCGCAAGGGACGGTCGCCGTCCGGGTGTCGACCGAGAGCAACCGTGCCTGCGTCGAAGTGCTCGACCGTGGACCGGGGGTGCCGGCGGCTTTCCGCGAACGCATCTTCGGCAAGTTCGCCATGGCCGACGGTTCGGACAACCGGGCCAAGGGCGGCACGGGCCTGGGGCTGGCGATCGCTCGCGAAATCGCCGAGCGGCATGGCGGCGAAGTTGGCTTTCGCGATCGTGACGGTGGCGGTTCGGTCTTCTTTTTCGGGCTGCCGCTCGCCGAATGCGAGGACAGCCGCGCCGAGACCGCACAGGACGTCTCGCTGCCGCTGTTGTTGCATGTCGATGACGACCGCGATTGCCTTACCGTGGTCGCCAACGCCTTCGCCGGACGTGCGCGCCTGCTGTCGGTCACTTCGCTGGCCGAGGCGCGCGAGGCGCTGGAAGGCCACCGGTTTACGGGCGCGATCGTCGATCTGATGCTCCCACCCGATAGCGGCCTGGAACTCGTGGCGGGACTGCGCGAAGCGGCACCGGGCCTGCCGATCGTGATCTTCTCCGCGCTCGACGATGTACAAGCCCAGCCCGGCGTCGACGTCATGCTGGTCAAGAGCCGCACTTCATTCGATACTCTGGTCGAAACCACCCTGGCTCTGGTCACCCGCGCCGCAAGGGAAACCGCATGACCCGTGTGCTTTATGTCGATGACGAACCCGATATCCGCGAAATCGCCGAGATGTCGCTGTCGCTGGATCCCGACTTCGAGGTGCGCACTGCGGTCAGTGGTGAGGACGCGTTGGCCCAGATCGCAACCTGGTATCCCGATTTCATCCTGCTCGACGTGATGATGCCGGGAATGGACGGGCCAGCGGTGTTGGCGCGCCTTCGTGCCGACCCGGCTACCGCGGCGCTGCCGGTGGCCTTCGTCACGGCGCGCGCGCAGCGCAGCGAGATCCAGAATTTCGCGACGCTCGATGCGGTCGGGGTGATCGCCAAGCCATTCGATCCCATCTCACTTGCGGCGCACGTGCGGGCGTTGATGTGAGCGAAGCGCTTGCTTCCAAGCTGGCCGAGTTGGCCGCGCGTTTTCGCCAACGTGCGTCGGAGGATCACGCATCACTTGCGAGCGCGGTAGCGACGAACGATCGGCTGGCAGTGGCCGATCTTGCGCACAAGCTCGCCGGCATCGCGGGGATGTTCGGCTTCGCACAGATCGGCAGTGTGGCGCTCGAACTTGAGCAGGCCGCCGAGACCAATGCCGACATGCACGAGCCCGCCGAGCGGCTGCTTGCCTTGCTGTCCGCGCTTTAGCCGGCGCTGGCGCCGCCGAAACCTTTGCGGGTCATGGTGCCCCAGCTTTGCTGCTTGCGGATGAATTGCCACCAGCCCTGCAGACGCCAGAAGTTGGACAGTTGCCGGTAGCCGAAGTTCTCCACCACCGCCACGAGCGCGAGCAGCGCAAGGTCCCGCGCGCGCGGGAAGCGACGAAGTTGCACTTCCTCGAGGATCAACGTGGCAATGCTGACGAAGACCCCGAACATGAAGGTCACTGCGAGGAACGCGAGCAGCCACGGAAGGGCGAGCAGTCCCAGAACGTAGAGTAGCGGTACGAGAATGTATCCGAGCACTTCGATCAGCGGCCCGACGACGTCGACCAGCAGGATCTGACCGAAACCCAGAAACCCGATCCGGCCGTATTTCGGGTTGAAGCACATATCCTTGTGCTTGGCGAAACACTCGAGCGCGCCGCGCTGCCACCGGCTTCGCTGGCGGCCGAGAGTTTTCGCGTCCTCTGGGCACTCAGTCCAGCAAACCGGTTCGGCGATGAATTCGATGCGGTAGGGCTGCTTGCGGTCGCGCATCAACCGGTGAAGCTTGAGCACCAGCTCCATATCCTCACCCACGGTCGCGTGGCTGTAACCGCCGACTTCGACCACGTGCTCGCGCTTGAACAGACCGAACGCGCCCGAAATCACCGTCAGCACTTGCATCTTGCCGAGCGCCAGGCGCGCCATCAGGAAGGCGCGCAGGTATTCCATGATCTGCACCAGCGCGAAGAAGTTGCGCGGCAGCCGTACGTCCGTGACCCGCCCGGAATCGATCGTGCAGCCGTTTGCGATGCGGATCGTACCGCCCGCAGCGATGGTCAGTAAGGGCTCGTCGATGAAGGGACGCACGACGCGCAGCAAGGCGTCCGTCTCAAGGATAGAGTCCGCGTCGATCGCGCAGAACAGGGAGGTGCGGCAAGCGTTGATGGCGGCGTTTAGCGCATCGGCCTTTCCGCCGTTGTCCTTGTCGATCACCAGCAAGCGCGGCACTGCCGGATTGGCGTAGAAGCCGCGGATGGCCGCGTGCCGGAGGCGATTGTCGACGAAGCGCTCGACGCGGTGGAGCCCGAATTCGGCTATGATCCGTGCGAGCGTCTCGTCGCGCGATCCGTCGTTGATGAGCAGCACTTCGAAGTCGGGATATTGCAAGGCGAGCAACGAGCGTACGCTTTCGACCACCGTCAGCTCCTCGTTGAAAGCCGGAGCGAGCACGGATATCGGCGGCGCCTGGTCTGAATAGCGACGCCACAGCGTCGCACCACGCGGCACCGGCGGACGACTCGACAGGGCAATCGCCGCAAACAGCAGCTGGAGCAGGTAGAAGCAGACTTGCAGCAGTCCGGTGGCGATCACCACTGTCGCGATGGTCTCAGCGCCGGCGACCATCCACCACTCTGCCCACGGCAAAGTCCCGTTCATGCAAGCCCCCGCTCGCGCATGGTCGCCTTGGCGGCGGCGCGGGCGATCGGCGCATCGTCCAGCGCGGTGCGCTGCAGCAGCAACCGTCCAGCACTGCCTAAACGAGAAAGCGCCTCCCCTGCACGGAACCGCACCCACCATTCGTCATCGTCGAGGAGCTCTGCGATGCGATCGGCCGCGCTCTTGAGTCTCGAGCGACCCGCGGCCTCGGCCGCCGCGGCTCGAACTTGCCACACGGGATTATCCATCCCGGCCATGATCGCATCGTGTCCTGCCGGGTGGCCAAGCCGGCCGAGCGCGCGAAAAATGCGCGGCTGCAGATCGCTGTCATCCCCCGCCGCCTCGGCCATCCACGCAACCAGCGGCGCATGATCGACCGTGCCGCTTTCAGCCAGCGCGTCTGTCGCAGCGAGCTTGGCCGCGTCGGGCAGTTCAAGATCGTAAAGCAGTGCTTCGACCGCGTGCGGATCGGTCTTGACCAGATCTCGCATCAACGAAACCACCAGTAGCGAGTTCTCGGTGCTCCCGATCCCCAGGCCGCGAACCAGCTGGCCCACGGGCGGAGCGTGCCCTTCCTGCGCGAGAGCCAGCGCGGTGCCAAGACGGACCGTGCGGTCGGGGTCGGTGAATACGGTTGCGCTCAACTCGTCTGCATACTCAGGAAAAAGGGCCAGCGCCTCGGCCGCCATCAGGCGATTTTGCGACGAGTGCGATCGCAGGCCTCGGCGCAGCTCGCGGAGCGCGCCGGAAGAACGCGCGGAAGAAATCAACGCATCGCGATCGGAACCCCGCACCAGTTCGGCCAATTCCAGCGTGAGTTCGGCCACTACCTTGCGGCCCAGGCGCGAATCTGCGGTAACGGCGTCCCCGCGCAGCATAGCCGGCAGCAGCTTGCGCCGCATGTCTTCGCGCTGTCGGGCGTTGGAGCCGCTGACCGCGCGCGCGAGCAGCAGCGCCGCGATGGCGAGCAGCGCCACCGCGCACAGCAGCAGCGAGAAATCCCACAAGGACGCCAGAGTGCTCAAAAGCCGGTCTTGATCCCGAGCCGGAATTCGGTGCGGTCTGCACCCGTCTGGCGCCACTCGCGCGCGACAGACCCGGTGATGCTGAAGAGCTTGGTCACCGGCGTTTCGACCCCGCCGAACAGGCTTTTGACGCGCGTGACAACGCCCAGGTCCGTATCGGGACCGGTCGCGGCTCCCGCGAACACGCGCCATCCCTCTGCCGGCATGAAATCCCCGCGGAGCAATCCGCCAACTTCCAGCCGTCCGCCGTCGGCGATGGTGCCAATCCCGCGCAGGGTGAACCAGCCTCGCCCATTGGATACATATCGCACCAATCCCGGACTGACTGTGACCACGTCCTGCAGCGGGAAACGCTCGTAACTGCCGTCAAGTGTAAGAACGGTCTTCCTGTCCGTCAGCCGGCGGTCGACCCCGGCTCCGAGCGATATCTTCGGGCGAAAGTCTGCGTGAAGAGTTCCGCCAAGATGTGCGCGAAGCCAGGTATCGTCACCTGCCCGCCGGTCCAGCCGGCCGATCAGTTCGACATCGTCAAGCCCGAACCGGCGGTAGTACGAGGCCCGTCCACCCAAAGTGGTGCGTGCACCTGCCGGCAGCGTCACGTCCGCGCTGGCCTCGGTCCAATCGGAACCCGCCGAAAGATCGCTGATCGCGCCCTCGATCAGGAATTGGCCGGTACGCTCGTTCCGCGTCGCCGTGCGACGGGCTGCGACCAGGGCAAGTCCTTCTTGAGCATCGCGGTAGTCGGGTGCCTGGCGGACCACGGCGGCAAACCCCGTCTCGGCATCGTCTAGCAGGCCGAGCGACAGGTCGGCGTAGGCGAGTTGCAGTCTTGCATCGAGATCGTCCGGGTGTGCCGCAAGCCAAGCCTGCAGCAGGCGCCTCGCTACGCCTGGATTGCCGCTCTGCCTTGCCGCGACGCCGGCTTCGTAATCGTTCTGAACCTGCGCGTTCACGGCCGCCGAAGTCAATGCGAGTGCCAGTGAGACTGCTCCGGAAAGAAACCTCACGCCTTTTTGCCTGCCAGCAGCCGGGCAAGTCTGACCAGCAGTTCCTCGGGCAGGAACGGCTTCACGAGGTAATCGTCCGCGCCCAGTTCGAGCGCACCGACTACATCAGCTTCGCCGCGGCGGGCAGTCAGCATGATCACCGGAGTATCGGCGCGCTCTGCACTCGCGCGAATGCGACGGAGGACCTCGAGCCCGTCATGAACCGGCATCATCAAATCAAGCACCACCGCATCGGGACGTTCCGCTTCAAACTTGGCCCAGGCCTCGCGTCCGTCGTGGGCCATCACGGTTTGATACCCGCGTGCGCCCAGGCGAAATTCGAGCAGCTCGGTCAGCAGCGGCTCGTCGTCTGCAATAAGCACGATTGGAGATGCTCTCATACAAACCGGATACCGCCTCGATGGTGTGCGTAAGGTTAAATTCGGCATAACACGGGAGCAGATGCGCAAATCGCGCAATCGCCGGTCTGGTGCGCTGGTCGGCCAGGATGAACGGATAGCTGACCGACGGTCCGCCTGCTCTTTGACATTGCGGCTGCGGACAAAGGCGATGGGCTACCGGCAATACCCGTCGATGCCAGTCGGCCGTCTCACCCTGGCCACCAACGCTGCTGCTTCGGCGATCTGGCGCAGAAAAGGGTTCGGCGAACGCCCCCTCGGCCTGCGGATCAGCGCTTGGAGTCGATCCATTCCTCCACGCGCCGCTCAAGGATCGAGAGCGGCTGGGAACCGTCGCTGATGACAAGATCGTCGAATTGCTTGACGTCGAACTTGGGGCCGAGCGCCTCCTCCGCCTTGTGGCGAAGTTCCATGATCTTGATCATGCCGATCTTATATCCGGTCGCCTGCCCCGCGTAGGTGATGTATCGGCGCGTCTCCGAGCGCGCCTGATTGGGTGCCAGGTGCGCGGTATCGACCAGGTACTGATACGCCTCCTCCTCAGTCCATCCTTGCGCATGGATGCCGGTATCGACCACCAGCCGCGCTGCACGCCACAGCTCCTGATCGAGGTGCATGAAGTCGGACGCAATGTCTGGATACGCGCCCATCTCCTTGCAAAGCTGCTCGGCGTACAGCGCCCAGCCTTCGCCAAACGAAACGTAGCCTCCCGCCCGGCGGAACAGCGGTGTCCCGGTCTGGCGAACCTGAATGTCGCCCGCCATCACGTGTCCCGGGCACGCCCTCGTGGCACATCAAATCGGTGAGGAGTGCGGGGTCCGGAGCAACGCCCAGCATGTGTACGTAAACCCGGCCCGGCCGCTGTCCATCGGCGCTCGGCCCGGCAGCGTGCGCCGCACCGCCTGCCACTTCGCTGAATGAAGGCTCGCGGATCACCTCCATCCGATATTCCGGGAAACGGTTGAAGCGAGCGGGCAGGAGCGATCGGTTGCGGGCGATGGTGGCGTTCGCCCGGGCCAGGTAGTCTTCCCGCATCGCGTCGGTCCATGGCTGAGGCGGGAAACGCTTCTTGCGGTCGGCATAGAAGGCGTCGCGGTCGGCAAAGCCCGCTTCACGTGCCAGCTTGTTCTGCTCGCCCTGGATCCGCGTCACCTCCGCAAGGCCGATGCGGTGAATCTCGTCCGCCGAAAGGTCCAGCGTCGTGTTCATCTTGAGCGCTGCGGCGTACCATTCGGTCCCGCCCGGCAGCGAGACCGCGCCAACCCGCCCAGACGGCGCGGTGGCCAGCGCGCTCTCGGCCCAACCAATGATCCTCTGATAGGCAGGTTGGATCGTCAGCAACGACGTGCGCGAGTCCGCAAGCAGATTGGCCGCCTCGGTCGCGGTGATCTTGTTGTCGGATTCGAGCTTGGCAACTTTTGCCTTTGCATCGGCCCACAGCGGAGAGTCCGCATTGTCGGTGGTGAAAGGGGCGCCAGAAACGATGGCCTTGCTGCCGCTGATGACCCGTTCGATCTGGAAGCGTGGAGCGAATATGCCTTGCGCTTCGGAAAGCCGCGTCTGCGCCAGCGCAGTGTCAACGAGAGCCGGTATCGCGCGGACACGGCTGTTATACGCCCGCATGTCCGCAGCATTTTGAACATCGTGCACGTTGATCAGAAAATTCGGCACGTCGGAGTGCAGCGAGTCGAGGAACGAGTAGAAAGGAGGGGTGAACCGGCGGTACTCGTAGGCCAGTTCCGATCGTTCGAGCCGGTTCTTCCAGATGTCGTAGTTGGTGCGGCCGCTCGCAGAGAGCGTCGCCCGGTCAAATTGCGCCTCCATCCGCGCAACGCTCGCTCGCTGAGCCTCGAGAGCTTTGAGTTGGCCCGCGTCGCTGATGTCGGAAAACCGGTCCTTGCCTTCCTCTCTACCGAGGTAAGTCGCCAGCTCGGGCGATAGCTTGAGTTCCTCGGCGAACTCGTCATCGAGGAAGCCCGTCAGGCGCGCGTCCTCGCTGACAGCAATCGGTGCGGCTGGAACATCGGCCACCGGCGGCGGCGTTTGCACGCACGCCGAGGCTGAGCAGGCGGCGATCACCAACAATATGCTGCGCATATCAAGTCCTTCCAGAATGCGAGGCGGATGGGGTAATCGCTCGCTCGCTTAAGTAGCTCATTTTTCGGCAAAGTAGGCGTTGCCTGTCGTATCTGTCCAGTCCGCCACTGACGTTGAGCATGGGCTCTGACCACGGGAGGTGCCACCGTCCGATCAACCGCCGGCTTGTACTCCGCTGATCTCGAATGACCGCAATGGGCCGTTTGTGGCTGGTCCGCTTTCAGGCTGCGCTGCCATCGGCGCGAACGGCTCACAGGGGTGGAAGCGATAGTCCGGTGTAGCAACGAATATCAGAACGACATCGACAAGAGCTAACGATACTTCGTAAGCGATGGACGTCTTCATTTAGCCATTGTCCTGTCGCCGTCTCTGACCATCGATGGAAGCGCGTTCAGCAAAAATCGCGTCTACCAGTCAATGTGCAATGAAGCGTATCATCGGAGCAAACTTAACAGCCCGTATGACGTCGGCAATGGGGTCGTTTGCGGTTTGTCCGCTTCTGGGCGCCATGACCATGATAGCAGACTTTCAGCAAACGACCCCGAAGCTGACGGCCGCGATGAGTTGCTCAACTACTTCCTCGAAGGAATGATTCGGCGCTGGTCTCAGCGAGCCAAGACGTGCTCTGACATCGGGGCGAGCTTAGACAGCAAGCGGTTCTGCGCCCCGAATGGAATATCTCGCTCGCGCATGGCCCGCTGGAGGTTCTCGACTAGCGCATTTAGGTCGGCGGGCCCCAAGCCCATGCCCTTGTGCGCCTCAGCCATGTCCCGTCCGCTGTAATTGCAACCGGCTCCGAGGATGTAGCAGAACTGCTCGAACAGCGTTCGTCGTAGGCGCACGGTATCGTGCGAAACGAAGATCGCCGAAATGCGAGGATCACCTTCGCTGAGGCTGACGGTTCGATCAGCGATTGCCTTAATCCCCTGTTGGCCTCCGAATACGACGGCTAGCTTGCTGGTCGCGAAAGGATCGGCTCCTGCGTTGGCGTTTTCTTGTTCGTACGCCTCGACCGGAAACTCGCCGGTTTGAGGATCGCGCACCCGTTCCTCGACGCCGAACTCCCTATCCCAATCTACGGCCTCAGCCGGGGCTTCCTGCATAAGTAGGATGGCGGCAGCGACGAGAAACATGGCCTGGACCTCAAAAGGAAACTTGGGCGGAAAGGAACGCGCCGCGCTGGTCTTCGAACGTCGCGATCGAGCCGAGGTCGACATACGCAGCGGTCACAGTAATGTTGTCGGTGACAGCGTAAGCGGCGAACAGGTCGGTCCAGTCGTCTTCGCCCAAGCCCAGGTTGTCGGGCTTGGTTCGCGCTTCCACCCCCACGACTGCCCGCCTTGATAGCTGGTAAGCGGCCGAGCCCTCGAACTGAATCGACCGGCCTTTGCCCGCAGGTCCGCCAAATCCTAGCAGGCCAAGCTGGTTGCCTTGGGTCGCACGCGCCGTCGTGTTGACCAGAAGGCTGCGAGCTAGAAACAGCTTGGTCGCGCTCAACGTAAAGTCGACCCCATCGTTGTCGGCCGCGCCGACCGCAAGAGCCACCGGCCGGTCGAGGTTGCGCTTGTACTGCACCCCCGCACTGACCTGCGGAAGCACGGCCTCGCCGTACACGACATCGCCGAACAATCGCACTTTGGCGCCGTAGACGTCCTGGTTGAGAGTAAATCCCCGACCGAGGCCGAGTGCCGCACCCACAGTGCGGGTATCGAAATTCTGGCGGGCGTAGGAAAGCTCTACCCGATTGGCGATGCCGATCGCGATTCCGTGGCTTTCAAGCCCAAAGTCCGGGAGCTCCACGATCGTCGCATGGCCGGAGATGCCAATGCCATGGTCGGCTTCGCGGCCCGCGATCGTGCTCCATGTGGCGATGCCGCCTCCGCTCGAACCTTCGACAGAGGCCACCCCGTCCGTCAAGACGAGTTTGCCTCCCGGCAGCCATGTCGCATCTTCGGCGTATGCCGGTTGAGAGGCCAGCACGCCGGCACTTACCAGGTGAATCAGAGATGCAAAGCGCATGGCCACGGCAATAGGCTGAAGATGGTTACCGCCGCGCTAATTCCGCTCCGATATCTTATTAATCGTTCTCGATTAGGCGCGTCGAATGAAATCGCGGCACTTACCAATCGTTGCGCTGGGCCTCGCCGCGCTAGGGGCGATCGGCGTGCATGCTGCGCCCGCAAACAGCCTACGCGTTCAGGTCGTCGACGAGCGCGGCGCGCCCATGCGCGACGTCGTTGTGGAACTCGATACGAGCGCGCCAAGTTCGGGCCCCATCCGCTTTCCGTGGCGACTGGCGATGGCGCAAAAGGACCTGCAGTTCGCCCCCGGAACGCTGATTGTGCCGAAGGGCAGTACGGTGGCGTTTCCCAATCTCGATCAGGTTCGCCATTCGATTTACAGCTTTTCCAAGCCCGCAAAATTCTCGATCGACCTCTACGGGCGCGACCAGACCCGCTCGCAAGGTTTTCCTATCGCGGGCAGTGTCTCGATCGGATGCAACATCCACGATCAGATGCGCGGCTATATTCGTGTGGTCGATACCCCCTACGCCGGTAAGACAGATGGCAACGGGATCGTAACGCTGGCCGCCCTGCCTGCGGGCACGGCTAAGCTCACCGTGTGGCATCCAGCACTGCGCGCGCCGAAAAACGAGATCGTGCAGACGCTCGCGATCGGCCCCGGCAACGCTAGCCGGAAAATTGCGATCCGCGTGCGATGAACACTGGACTCGGCAAAATCCTCGCGCTGCGCTTCGGTTCACTCAAGGTTCGGATTGCTGTGCTCTACGCGGGATTATTCGCGCTGGTGCTCGGGGCGATCATCGTCATCGCCGTCACCGGCTTGTTCCGTTTCGGAGAGGCAAACGCGGCCCGTGACCTAGCGGCCAATGCGCGCGTATTCGACGAACTGCTCGACATGCGGGCGCGACAGATGCGCGGTTCCGCCGACGTGCTGTCGCGCGATTTCGGCTTCCGCGAGGCGGTGGCGACGCAGGACAGCCAAACTATCGACAGCGCGCTCGCCAGCCTGAAGAGCCGTTCTCACACTGAGGCAGCCTTTGTAGTCAGCCTGGATGGCGCATTGCTCGCTTCAGGCGATGCCCGGGTATCGTCGCCCAAAGCGTTGTGGGCCCCCCTCGACCAGGGACGGCAAAAGGGCATCATCCGGATCGGCGGCAAGCTCGCGCTGGCGGCCGCTTCACCAATCGAAGCGCCTGATTTGATGGGCTGGCTGGTACTGGCTCAACCCCTCGACCGAGCGGAGCTCGACCGCCTGGTGCAGCTAGCGGCAATTGACCTTCAGGCCGACGTCTCGACGGCCCAAGATTTGGCCCCTTCAATCAGGACCGCAAAGATAGGCGCGGTGTTTGAGCCGCAAGGCGACGAACGCTATCTTTACCAGCTATCAGCGATCCCGGCGCTTGAGCAGGGGCTCGAGCCGCGCCTCATCCTGCGCCACTCGCTGGCGGCTTCACTGGCCCAGTATTCGAGCTTCAAGTGGCTCCTCATCTCGCTGACGCTCGGCGGGATCGTGCTGGTCGTCGCGATTAGCTGGCGGGTCGCCCGCAGCGTTACAAGCCCGTTGCAAAAGCTGGACGAGGCGACGCGAATGATCGGTCAGGGCCGGGTGGTCGACCTGAAGATCGACACCAGCGATGAGATTGGTCGATTGGCCGCCAGCTTTACGACGATGGTCGCCGCGATCGACGAGCGCGAGCAACGGATCCTTCACGTCGGGCTTCACGATGGCCTGACCAATCTGCCGAACCGCAAGTTGTTCGTCGAGCAATTGGACGACGCGCTTCGCCGGTTGTCTGCCACCGAGCGGCTGATGATCGTCTACGTCGATCTGGACGATTTCAAGGTCGTCAACGACACGCTGGGACACCCCTCGGGCGACGCGCTTCTGCGCGACTTGGCGCGGCACCTGCGAGAGGACCTGTCCGACGCGTGTATCGCACGGCTGGGTGGGGATGAGTTTGCCATCATGATGCAGGACATCGAACCCGACGATAATGTCGTCGCCATTGCCGAACGGATCCTGGCCTGCTTCCAACGCGCGATATCCATCGACGGGCAGCAGGTCGACTGTTCGGCAAGCCTCGGCATTGCGGTGGCGCCAGGTGACGGGTCTGACGGAACCATCCTGATGAAAAACGCCGACCTCGCGCTCTATCGTGCCAAGAGCGAGGGCAAGGCCACCTACCACTTTTTCGAACCGGAGCTGGACGAGCAAGCGCGGCGCCGGCGACAGATGGAGCTAGACCTGCGGATTGCCCTGCGTGATGGCCATTTCGAGTTGCATTACCAGCCCCTCTACAGCCTCGCCGAAGACAGTTTGGAGGGGTTCGAGGCGCTGATCCGCTGGGCCCATCCGGTAGAGGGCCTCATCAGCCCTGCCGAGTTTATCCCTTTGGCGGAAGAGACTGGCCTTATCTTGCCGATCGGCGATTGGGTCATCCGGGAAGCGTGCCGGGAAGCGGCCGGGTGGCCGGATAATCTTTCGGTGGCGGTCAATGTGTCGCCCAAGCAGTTCGGCCTCCCGGGCCTGTCGCAGACCATCCTGCAGGCGCTAGCAACGACTGGCCTTCCACCGGAACGGCTCGAGGTTGAAATCACCGAGAGCATTTTCATCGCAAACGTCGAGAAGACGCTTTCGACCCTCCATGGGCTTCGCAATCTAGGAGTACGCATCGCCCTTGATGATTTCGGGACCGGCTATTCGTCGCTGAGTTACTTGCGCTCGTTTCCGTTCGACAAGGTCAAGATTGACCGCAGCTTTGTCGAAGACCTGGGCAAGGGCGGCAACGCGCATGCGGTCATTCGGGCGATCACCACCCTCGCAGAAGCACTCGGCATGGAGACCCTGGCGGAGGGCGTCGAAATGCAAGAGCAGCTCGACGTCCTGCGCGCGGAAGGCTGCGGCCATATCCAGGGTTTCCTTTTCAGTAAGCCAGTGCCCGCATCCGGAGTGCTGGCCATTGTCGGCGGGAGAATGGCCGTCGATCAACGCAAAGTGGCGTGAGCGAACGAATTCTCCAGATGGTGTACGGCTGGCTTTCACCTTTTTGCTCGAGAGCGGTCTGTCTGCTATCGGCGCAGTTGATGTCGCTCATCCCGAACGAGCGTCAACGCCCGGTGGTGGGTCGTGAGCGGACAGGCAGGACCGTAGCTCGATTTCCTGGTAGCAGACGATCCGAGCCGCGTTTGGGTAGGTGAAGCCGGAACGTCGTGCTCAAGGGCTCGTTTGGAGGGGGAAGAGACCAGCTCCGGTCGCCTATTTCCCTTCCAGAGGACTTCGAAGATGGCCAAAGCCGCAAAGACTACGCGCGGTTCGCGCGCGCCCCAGGTCGCCGCGAATGGCGGTGAGACGCATCAGTCGGCTTCGAGCGCGGCGGACGTTCTGACCACCAATCACGGCGTTGCCATCTCCGATAACCAGAATTCCTTGAAGGCGGGGGCGCGCGGCCCGGTGCTTCTCGAAGACTTCCACCTCCGCGAGAAAATCTTCCATTTCGATCACGAGCGAATTCCCGAGCGGATCGTGCATGCGCGCGGTTCCGGCGCGCACGGTGTGTTCACTTGCACCAAGGCGATCCCTGAGCTCACCCGCGCGGGCCTGTTCGCCGAGGAAGGCAAGGAAACCGAAGTGTTCGTCCGGTTCTCGACCGTCGCCGGTTCGAAGGGGTCGAAGGATACGCCGCGCGACGTGCGCGGCTTCGCGGTCAAATTCTATACCGACGAAGGAAACTGGGACCTGGTCGGCAACAACATCCCGGTCTTCTTCATCCAGGACGCGATCAAGTTTCCCGACCTGATCCACGCCGTGAAGCCGGAGGCGGACCGGATGTTCCCGCAAGCGGCGTCCGCCCACGACACGTTCTGGGATTTCGTGTCGCTGATGCCGGAATCGACTCACATGTTGATGTGGGCGATGTCGGACTTCGCCCTGCCGCGCTCGTTCCGCACGATGCAGGGCTTCGGGGTCCACACGTTCCGGCTGGTCAACGACGCCGGCGAATCGACATTCGTGAAGTTCCACTGGCGGCCGGCACAAGGCACCCAGTCGACCACCTGGGACGAGGCGGTGAAGATCTCGGGCGCCGATCCCGATTTCCTGCGCCGCGACCTGTGGGAAGCGATCGACAAGGGCGATTTTCCCGAATGGGAGTTCGCGATCCAGGCATTCGACCTCGAAACCGCGCAGTCGCTGCCGTTCGACGTACTCGATTCCAGCAAGCTGATCCCGGAAGAACTGGTCCCGTTGCAGGTCATCGGGAAGATGGTCCTCAACCGCTGGCCGGACAATTTCTTCGCCGAGACCGAGCAGGTCGCATTCCTGCCTCACAATGTCGTTCCAGGGATCGACTTCACCAACGATCCGCTGCTGCAGGGCCGCCTGTTCAGCTATCTCGACACCCAGAAATCGCGGCTGGGGACGACCAATTTCTTCCAGATCCCGATCAACCAGCCGCGCTGCCCGTTCGCCAACATGAACCGCGACGGCACGATGCAGACGATGGTCCCCAAAGGCCGCGCCAACTACGAGCCCAACAGCTTGGCCGACGCCGGCGAGGACGGAGGGCCGCGCGAGTCTGCGGAGATCGGCTTCACCAGCTTCCGAGGATCGGGCGAGGACAACGATGCGTCCGAGAAGCTGCGCATTCGTCCTGACAGCTTCGCCGATCACTTCAGTCAGGCGCGCATGTTCTTCGCCTCGCAGACTGAAATCGAGCAGGCGCATATCGCCTCGGCGTTCGTGTTCGAGCTGTCGAAGGTGGAACTCGAGCATGTGCGTTTGCGGATGCTGTCGAACCTGCGCAACGTCGACGAGGCGCTCGCCAAACGCGTCGCCGATGGCCTCGCGATGCCGCTGCCGGCCGCCGCGAAGACTGCGGTTGTGGCGCAAGACCTTGCACCGTCCGATAAGTTGTCGATCGTCAAACAAGGCCAGCCGCCGATGAAGGGCCGCAAGGTCGGCGTGTTGTTCGCCGAAGGGTCGGACAAGGCCGCCCTCAACGCCTTGAAGAAGGCGATCGAGGGCGACGGCGGGAGCGTGTTCTTCGTTGCGCCCAAAGTGGGTGAGTTGGCGCTCAAGGGCGGAAAGATGAAGGCCGACGGCCAGCTCGCCGGATCGCCCTCGTTCCTGTTCGACGCGGTGGCGTGCGCGATCATGCCAGATCAGGCCAAGCTGCTGGCGCAGGACGGGGCCGCGCTTCAGTGGTTCATGGACGCATATAGCCACTGCAAGACGATCGGCTACTGCCCGGCCACCAAGGAATACATCCTCGACAAGCTGGGACTCGAGATTGACGCCGGCGTCATTCCCAATGCCGATTTTGCGGCGATAGCCCCGGCCAGACATTGGGATCGGGAGCCCAAAGTCCGCATGTTGGCCTGAGGCACACGTTCCGCAGAGTTTCTGCTCGAAGTTCGACTGGCGCGAAATTTCTCGCAGATTCCCAGTGCGCTCTTGCCAAGCAGTGGCGGTTCTTGGGCCGTAAGCTGACTGTCCGATTTTTGGCGGGAGACCCCGCAAGACAGACATTCAAGGATCGACGCTGCCAAGCGATTTCGGTTGCCCCACTCTGGGTCGAGTAAGCCTTTGGGTCGAAAAAAAGCGCGCGGCGCAACTGAGGTAGCACGCGCCTCGTGTCGTCCTGCGTTTGTGGACGGCAAGCGCTCTCAATTGGACCCGGATTGCGTTCGCGCTTTCGTCGCTGAACGTTATCGGTATGTCCACGATGCGACCGGCATCTCGACTTTCCCTCACTACATGATCTCATCCGCGGGGGCCGCGCTGGGTTATCGCCGCGCCGACGTCGGCCCGCTGCATCTTGAGGCCTACATCGACGAACCCATCGAGCGGCTCGTCGGCGCGCGGCTCACCCGGTTCAGAAGGCGCTGGACACCCGCAGGGTTGGTGCGCCGATAATGGAGCTTTTGGCCCCGTCGAAGCACGCCTTTCGGCAAGTCCCGTAGCAGATTTCCGTAGCAAACACGCTTGGAAGACCGTCTTACCGACGATTTTCCAAGGTTTTCCGTGTTTTGCGAGTATCTGGTGCCCAGAAGAGGACTCGAACCTCCACGCCCTTGCGAGCGCCAGCACCTGAAGCTGGTGCGTCTACCAATTCCGCCATCTGGGCACACGTTTGGCCGCCGGTGATCTTTTCCGGTTGCCGGGTAGGCGCGGGCCGATAGCGGGGGGTGGGCTTGCTTGTCAACTCGCGCGTGGCCACCAATCCGGTTGCGGGTGCATCGCGTTTGCGGCAGGGCGACCGTTCAATTCACTCGGCGAGGCAAGAGACATGGCACGGCGCGATCCGCTGAACGGCAAGCTGGTCACAATCGTGGGTGGCAGCGGCTTCTTGGGCGATCACGTCGCGCAAGCGTTGCTGTCGCGGGGCATGCGCGTGCGGATCGCCAGCCGTCAGCCGCACAAGGCCTATCGGTTGCGGACGCTCGCGCAGCTTGGGCAGATCCAGTTCGTGGCATGCGACGCCACGCGCAAGGAGAGCGCAGCCGCCGCGATCGCCGGGGCGGACGCGGTGGTCAATCTGGTGGGCACCTTCAGCGGCGATGTGATGGGGACGATCTGCGGCAGCGCGCAGAACCTCGCCGAGGCCGCGACCGCGGCCGAATGCGCGGCGCTGGTGCACGTCAGCGCGATCGGGGCGGATGCCGGATCGACGGCAGAGTACGCGCGCGCCAAGGCCGAAAGCGAGACGGCCGTGCTACAGGCCTTCCCAAGTGCGACGGTCCTGCGGCCCGGCGTGCTGTTCGGCGAGGACGATCAGTTCGTGCAGATGTTCGCCGGACTCATCGCGAGCCTGCCGGTGCTACCCGTGTTCGCGCCCCAAGCCGTGCTGCAACCGCTGTTCGTCGACGACGCGGCGGCGGCAGTTGCTGCGGCGCTGGCCGATCCGGCGAGGCACGGCGGCAAGATTTACGAAATCGCCGGGCCGGAGAGTGTGACGATGCTCGAACTCAACCAGCGGATCTCGGCGAGCCAGAACCGCAAGCGGGCCTTCATCGAAATGCCCGACGGGCTTTCGGCGCTGTTCGCCATGCTGCCGGGTACGCCGATGAATACCGACCAGTGGACGCTGCTCAAGCAAGGCAACCGGCCCTCGGGCGCGCTGCCGGGGCTCAAGGAACTCGGCATCGCGCCGCGCCCTCTCGGCCTGTTCCTCGACCGCTGGATGACCCGCTACCGCAAATACGGCCGCTTTAATGAAAGCGTTGCCGGCTAACGCCTGTACCTAGCGCGCCTCGGCCGGCGGCGCGGTTCCTTCGTCGGCGATCAGCGTGAGCGGCTCGACGATCAGCGTCGCGCCGTCGAAGCCGATGATCCGCACGCGTGCGCCGGCGGGCAGTTCGGGCCCGCGCACGGTCCAGTCGCTATCGCCCTGATGGATGCGGCCTTCGCCGTGCTCGATCGCGACGGTGACCGTTCCGGTCTGCCCGACCAGCCGGCCGACCCGGTTGTTCAGCAGCGGATCGCTGGAGTGGATCGGCTGCTCGCTGAACACCCGCCGCGCGGTGTACACCGCGATCAGCGACAGGAACACGAAGTCGATGACCTGCAGCGGCACGCCGAAATCGAACACGAAGGTCAGCGCGCCAGTCGCCAGCGCCGCGACTGCCAGCCAGATCAGGTACACCCCGGGCACGATCATCTCGAGCGCGGCCAGCGTCAGGCCCAGCGCGATCCACGCCCACGCGGCATCGAGATCGGTCCACCATTCCATCAGCTATCGTCGGACCCGGTGCGCGGCACCGCGGCACGGGGCACCGGAGTGCGGGTCCGCGGAGACGGCAACGGCGTGCCACTGTCGGCGCCCGGTGACCGGGCGCCTTCGCCCGGCTTGGCGATCTCGCGCACCAGTTCGCCGATCCCGCCCAGCGACCCGATCAGCTGGGTCGCTTCGACCGGAAACAGGATGGTCTTGGCGTTAGGGCTGGTGGCGAACTTGCCGATCGCCTTGGTGTATTCCTGCGCGATGAAATAGTTGATCGCCTGGTTGCCCGACTGGGCGATGGCGTCACTGACCGAACGGGTCGCCTGCGCCTCTGCCTCGGCCGCGCGCTCGCGCGCCTCGGCGTCCCGGAAGGCCGCTTCCTTCTTGCCCTCGGCCGACAGGATCGCGGACTGCTTCTCGCCCTCGGCCCGCAGGATGCGGCTGGCGCGCTCGCCCTCGGCCTCGAGGATTTCGGCGCGCTTCAACCGTTCGGCCTTCATCTGCCGCGCCATGGCCTCGGAAATATCGATCGGCGGACGGATGTCCTTGATCTCGACGCGGGTGATCTTGAGTCCCCATGGCGAGGTGGCGTGGTCCACCACGCCCAACAGGCGCGCGTTGATCTCGTCACGCTTCGACAACGTCTCGTCGAGGTCCATCGAGCCCATCACGGTGCGCAAGTTGGTGGTCGTGATCGCCATGATCGCGCCGTAAAGGTTATGCACCTCGTACGCGGCCTTGCCGGCGTCGAGCACCTGGAAGAAGACCACCGCGTCGACCCCCACCATCGCGTTGTCGCGGGTGATGATTTCCTGCCCCGGGATGTCGAGCACCTGCTCCATCATGTTGACCTTCTGGCCCACGCGATCGACGAACGGCGTGATGATGTGCAGCCCCGGATCGGCGGCCTTGGTGAATTTCCCAAACCGTTCGATCGTATAGACGTATCCCTGCCGCACGACCCGCACACCGGTCATCAGGAAGATGACCAGTACGGCAACGATCAGGATCAGTATCAGGCTCATTTCAGGTTCCTTGGTAAGCCCTTATCGTAGCGAGCGCGGGACGGCCCGCAAGCAAAACCGGCAAGGGCGATGGACCACACAACCCACGGTTTCTAATAACTCCACTTACCACCCCCACCCTCGGCAAATCAGGCGCTTCGTGTCCCTGCGGCATGACTTTGGCAAACGGCGCGAAGCGGCACGATTCCAGTGTCATCGACCCACTAGAGAGCGGCAGCGGCGAGTAGGAAAGCGGTTAGTCGGTCGTGCATCTTGTCGAACCCGAGCCGACGCTCGTCGACTACGGCACGCGGCCGTCCGCCGATTGCGATTACGACCGTCAACATAAGAAACAATCGGGCCGCCCGGGCGACCTGGACGAGGGAGACGCATCGCATGAAATCCGCCACGCTTGCAGCGCTGCTTGCCGGGGCCGCGTTCGCACCGCCGGTGCTGGCGCAGGAAGCGCCGACCGGGGACGCGCCGGCACCCCAGCCGACCGAAGTGCCCGTGCCGTCGGAGGCGCCTGCAGGCCGGCAGGTATACACTCCGGCCGATTTCGCGCGCTACGCGCCCAAGACCGCCGCCGACATGATCCAGCAGGTGCCGGGATTCCAGGTCCGCGAGAGCGAACAACTGCGCGGACTGGGTCAGGCGACCGGCAACGTTCTGTTCAACGGCAAGCGATCGTCGATCAAGTCGGACTCGCTGTACGACCTGCTCACCCGGATTCCCGCCAGCACCGTCGAGCGGATCGAGATCGTCGACGGTGCCACGCTCGATATTCCGGGCCTGTCGGGCCAGGTCGCCAACATCGTGTACCAGTCTGCCGCGCTGTCAGGCCAGTTTGCGTGGACCGGTCAGGTGCGTGCGCACTATGCCGATCCGCTGTTCACCCGCGCCAGCGCCTCGGTCAGCGGGCGCAGCGGCGCGTTCGAATACGAACTGGGGCTGGACAACAGCAACGCCGGACGGAGCGCTGCCGGGGGGCCGACCCGGATCCTCGACGGCAGCGGCAGCCTGATCGAAGCTCGCTCGGATATCTGGACCAGCAATTACGATGCCCCCAAGCTGTCGGGAAAGGGCACCTGGACCGGCGCCAACGGCAACGTGGCGCACGCCAATGCCGCGTATCAGCGGACCTATTCGCACTACAACGAACTGGGTGAGCGCGTTTCGCCTGGCGTGCCCGACCGGTTGCGCAGCTTCATCGAACGCAACGATACCTGGAATTACGAGCTGGGCGGCGATTACGAATTCAGGCTCGGCCCGGGGCGGCTCAAGGCGATCGGCCTGCGGCGCTTCAGCCACGAGCCCTACCTGCAGGAAACCGTCACCGCGTTCGCCGACGGCAGCGCCGACATCGGCGACCGCTTTACCCAGACCGGCAATCTTGGCGAGACGATCGCGCGCGGCGAATACAGCTGGAAGATGTTCGGCGGTGACTGGCAGCTGTCGGGCGAGGCTGCGTACAACACGCTGGACAACGTATCGGGACTGTTCACGCTCGATCCGTCGGGCACGTTCACCGAGATCCCCTATCCCGAAGGGACCGGCGGGGTGAAGGAGGACCGTTACGAAGCGCTGCTGAGCTTCGGCCACAAACTGACCAATACGCTGTCGGTCCAGATCGTCGGCGGGGCCGAAACGTCGACCATCGCGCAAACCGGCGCCAATGGCCTGACCCGCAGTTTCTTCCGGCCCAAGGGCACGCTGTCGCTGGCGTGGAAGCCAAGCGACGATTTCGACATGGCGCTCAAGATCAGGCGGCGCGTGCTGCAGCTCGATTTCTACAACTTCCTCGCCCGCGCCTTCCTCAACGACGGTAACGCCAACGCGGGCAACAACGAGCTGCGTCCTCAGCAGGACTGGAGTTACGAGGGCGAGATCAACAAGAAGCTGGGGCCGTGGGGCTCGCAGCAGTTCCGCTTCGTCTATCGCGCGGTCGAGGACTACGTCGATATCATCCCGGTGGCGGGCGGCGAATCGATCGGCAATATCGACCATTCGTGGGCCGCGGCGATCGTGTCGACCAGCACGATCAAGTTCGATCCCGCCGGCCTGAAGGGCGTGAAGCTCGATGTCACCGGGGTATTGCAGACATCGCGCCTGCGCGATCCGTTCACCGGCGAAAAGCGCCAGTGGAGCGGGTTCACCGATCAGCAGCTGTACCTGACCCTGCGGCACGACATACCGGCGTCCGACTGGGCCTGGGGCGGCGAAGCCAGCTACAGCCACAACCAGCCGCGCTATCGCAGCAACTCGGTCGACCGCACATGGGAGGGACCGTGGTTCGCCAGTCTGTTCGTCGAGAACAAGGACGTGTTCGGTCTGACCGTGCGGGCGGATGCCGGGAATCTGCTCAACGCGCGTTCGCGGCGCGACCGGACGGTCTACACCGGTTTGCGCGGGGTGACGCCGATCGCGTTCGTCGAAGATCGCAACCGGCTGATCGGGCCGATCTTCACGCTTTCGGTGCGCGGCAACTTCTAGCCCTTCCGCAGCTGCGAGACGGGCAGTAGGGCCCGCGCATGGAAAAACGCGAACTCGCCGGCCGCAAGGTCCACCCCGTGGGGCTGGGCTGCATGAACCTGTCGTGGGCCTATGGCGATCCGCCGCCCCACGCGCAGAAGATCGCGCTGCTCGAGCGCGCGCTCGAGCTGGGCTACGATCATTTCGATACCGCCAACGTCTATGGCCTGGGCCGCAACGAAAGCCTGCTGGGCGAGGCGATCATGCACCGGCGCGCGGACTTCCTGCTGGCGAGCAAGACCGGGATCATCGTGGAAGGCCCGGCCCGCGGGATCGATTGCCGGCCCGCGGCGATGCTTGCCTCGCTCGACGAAAGCCTCGCGCGGCTGAAGACCGAGCGGATCGACCTGTTCTACATGCACCGGTTCGATCCCAAGGTGCCGGTCGCCGAGATGATCGGCGCGCTGTCACGGGCAATCGAGGCGGGCAAGATCGGCGCGTATGGCGTATCCGAATGGGGCGCCGCGCATATCCGCGAGGCGCACGCGGTCCATCCGATGGCGGCGGTGCAGACCGAATATTCGTTGTGGACCCGCAATCCCGAGATCGCAGTGCTCGAGACCACCCGCGAACTGGGCATCGCGCTGGTGGCGTTCTCGCCGGTCGGGCGCGGGGCGCTGGGCGGCGAACTGCGCGATCCCGCCACGCTGTCGGACAAGGACCTGCGGCGCACCATGCCGCGCTTCGATGCCGCAAACTGGCCGCGCAACCTGGCGCTGATCGAACGCTTCGATGCGCTGGCCGCAGAAGCAGGCATCGCCCCGGCGCAACTGGCGCTCGCGTGGCTGCTGGCGCAGGGCCCGCACGTTCACGTCATTCCGGGCACCACCAGCATAGCGCACCTGGAGGAGAACTTCGCCGCGCTGTCGCTCGATCTCCCGGCCGCGCTGCTCGATCGCGCGGGCACGCTGATCAACCACGCCGCCGTCAGTGGCCCGCGCTATTCCCCCGCCGCGCAGGCCACCGTCGATACCGAGGATTTCGCCCCGATCGCTCCCGCATAGTCTAGAGCGCGCCGGAATAGAGCGCGAGAAGCCGTGCCCACGCGCGCTCGGCTTGCGCAGCGTTGTAGACCGGGCTGTCGGGCACGCACCAGCCGTGGTCGGCCGGATAGACCTCGATCTCCGCTTTGGCTCCCGCCGCATCGGCCGCCTTGCGCAGCGCGTCCTTGGCTTGCGGCTGCTTGGCGTCGTCGTTCTGGCCGATCGCGAACAGGTAATGGGTGTTCGATTGCAGCATCAGGTGCGGGCTGGTCGGCGCGTCGGTGACGAGGCCGCCGCCGTGGAAGCTGCCCGCCGCCAGCACCCGCGAGGGCGTTCCGGCCGCGGTGTAGACCGTGTAAGGGCCGCCCATGCAGTACCCCTGGTTGCCGATGCCGCGCTTGGTATCGACCGCGCGCTGGCCGTCGAGCCATGCGACCAGCGCCTTGCCGTCGCGGATAATCGCCTCGGGCGTGGCCTTGGCGCGCCACGGGCCCACCTTCTCGAATCCATTGGTCTTCATGAAATCTGCAAAGTCGGCAAACTGTGGTGCAGCGACGTCGCGATAGTACGGGTTGGCGACGAGGACCGCGTACCCCTCGCCCGCCAGGCGCCGCGCCATCGCTTTCTTCACTTCGCGCAGGCCCGCGATGTCGGGCCACAGGATCACTGCCGGGGCCGGTTTGCGCGGATGGACGAAGAAGGCGTCCATCGTCCCGTCGCTGGTCGGGATCGAGACCATCGATTCGGTGAGCTCGGACCCGCTCGTGCCGCCTTCCATCGACGTGCAGGCAGCCAGCCCGGCGAGTGCGCCGGTGGCGGCGAATTGGCGGCGGCTGAGCCCGCGGCCGGAAAACGCGTCGAGGTCGGTCTGGTCGCACATGGTCGCGGGTCTCCTTGATGGGTGGACCGCCAGCTTAGCAGCGCTGCCGCCGCGGTCCAGAAGCCGGTCGCGATTCGGGACTGGTCTAGCCCCGCGCGCACGTGCAAGAGAGGGCCAACGGCACAGACCGGCAAGATCCGGCACCGCTATGGAGAGGTTATGCGTTTTGCACTGATCGTCGCGGCCGCGCTCATGGTTGCGGGCTGCAATCCGGCCACCAGAACCGCCGATGCCGGCAGCGCGGTGACCCCGCCGACCGAGGGCGTGACCGACGCGATGATCGCCGCTGCCGATGGGGGCGAATGGCTGACTTATGGTCGCGATTACGCCGAGCAGCGCTTTTCGCCGCTCACCCAGGTCGATGACGCGTCGGTCGGCAAGCTCGGCCTGGCCTGGTTCGCCGATCTCGACACCGCGCGCGGTCAGGAAGCGACGCCGCTGATGCACGACGGGGTGCTTTACGTGACCAGCGCGTGGAGCAAGGTCTACGCGTTCGACGCGGCGACCGGCCAGCTCAAGTGGTCGTACGATCCCAAGGTGCCGCGCGAAACGCTGGTTCGCGCGTGCTGCGACGCGGTCAACCGCGGCGTCGCGCTGTACGGCGACAAGGTTTATGTCGCAGCGCTCGACGGGCGGCTGATCGCGCTCAATCAGAAGGATGGCAGCGTCGCGTGGTCGAAGCTCGCGGTGCCCGATCAGGATAACTACACGATCACCGGCGCCCCGCGCGCGGCCAAAGGACTGATCCTGATCGGCAGCGGCGGATCGGAATACAAGGCGCGCGGCTATCTCGCCGCCTACGACTGGGCGACCGGCAAGGAGGTATGGCGCTTCAACACCGTGCCCGGCAACCCGGCCGACGGGTTCGACAAGGACGGCGATCAACGCGCAGGCGATGGAAGCCGCGGCGAAGACCTGGGGCGGCGAGTGGTGGAAGCTCGGCGGTGGCGGCACGGTGTGGGATTCAATCGTCTACGACCCGCAGACCAACCTCGTGCTGTTCGGCACCGGCAACGCCGAACCGTGGAACCCCAAAGCGGTGGACCGCGGCACGGGCGATGCGCTCTACACCGCCTCCATCGTCGCGGTCGACGCCGATACCGGCCAGTACCGCTGGCACTTCCAGGAAACGCCCGAGGACCGGTGGGACTTCGACAGCGACGCCCAGATCATGCTCGCCGATCTCGAGATCGATGGCCAGCAGCGCCACGTGGCGATGCACGCGCCCAAGAACGGTTACTTCTACGTGCTCGATGCGAAGACCGGGAAGTTCCTCAACGCCAAGCCGTTCGCGACGCAGAACTGGACCACCGGCATCGATTCCGTAACCGGCAAGCCCGCCATCAGCCCCGATGCGCGCTACGAGGTGACCGGCAAGCCGTTCATCTCGCTGCCGTCCGCAATGGGCGCGCATTCATGGCAGCCGATGAGCCGGAGCGGCCAGACCGGGCTGGTCTACATCCCGACCAACCAGGTGGCCGCGGCTTATCTTGCAGCCCAGGGGTGGAAGGAAAGCGATATCGGTTTCCAGGTCGGGCTCGACAGCGGCAAGACCGCAGTGCCGGCCGACAAGGGCGCCCGCGCCGCGGCCAAGGCCGCGACCACCGGCGCGCTGCTGGCGTGGGATCCGGTCCGCCAGGCCAAGGCGTGGAGCGTGGAATATCCCGGTCCGTGGAACGGCGGCACGCTGGCGACTGCGGGCAACCTGGTGTTCCAGGGCACCGCGACTGGCCAGTTTATCGCCTACAACGCCAAGAGCGGCGGCAAGTTGTGGTCCTTCCCGACCCAGACCGGCGTGATCGCCGCCCCGATGACCTATTCGATCGGCGGCCAGCAATACGTCGCGGTGCTCGCGGGTTGGGGCGGGGTGTACGATCTTGCCGCCGGGGTGGTGGCCGACAAGTCGGGCCCCGTGCGCAACATCAGCCGGTTGCTGGTATTCAAGCTGGGCGGCACCGGCAAACTGCCCGCCGCGCCCGCGATGGCCAAGCAGGTGCTCGACCCGCCGCCGTTCACCGGCACCGCCCAGCAAGTCGCTCACGGCGGCGACCTGTTCGGCCGCTATTGCTCGGTCTGCCACGGCGACGCCGCAATCGCCGGAGCGCTGGTGCCCGACCTCAGGCACTCTGCCGCGATCGGTTTTCCCGACACCATGAAGTCGGTGGTGATCGACGGCGCGCTGCAGCACAACGGGATGGTGAGCTTCGCCAGCGCGCTGCGCCCGGACGATGCCGAGGCGATCCGCCAGTACCTGATCAAGCGCGCCAACGAAGATAGCGCGCTCGAAGGGGGCCCTAGAAGCCGCAAATAGCGCACCTACCAGCCGCCCTAGCGCATTGCCGGTAGGCGCGAGCGAGCGGCATGGTAGGTTGCAGCCAAAGACCGAATCGCAATGTCATGGAGAGACCGATGCCCGAGACCTATCCCAACCTGATCGACGGCGAACTCGTCACCACCGCGGCGACGATGGAAGTCGTCAACCCGGCAAACGAGCAGGTCATCGCGCTCGTCCCGGCGTGCGGCAAGGATGAGCTGGACCGCGCGGTCGCCGCTGCCCGCCGCGCCTTCCAGAGCTGGAAAAAGACGCCGATCGAGGAACGTCGCCAGGTCATCACCGGCATCGCCGCCGCGATCAAGGACAACGCCGACGAACTGTTCCGCCTGCTTACCACCGAACAGGGCAAGCCCCACGCCCAGGCGCAGATGGAAATCTACGGCGCTGCAGGAATGGCCGCCGCGCAATCGACGCTCAACCTCGACGAAGTGATCAACGAAGACAGCGACCAGCGCCTCAGCCGTACGCGCCGCGTGCCGGTGGGTGTGGTCGGCGGGATCGTGCCGTGGAACTTCCCTGTCATGATGGCGATCCAGAAGATCGTCCCGGCGCTGCTGTCGGGCTGCACGATCGTGCTCAAGACGTCGCCCTTCACGCCCCTGACCACGCTGCGCATCGCCGCGCTGATCAAGGATGTGGTGCCCGCCGGCACGGTCAACGTGATCACCGGCGAGGACACCTTAGGCCCGTTGATGACCGAGCACCCGGACATCGACAAGATCACCTTCACCGGCTCCACCGCGACCGGCAAGAAAATCATGGAAGGCGCCAGCAAGGATTTGAAGCGCATCACGCTGGAACTGGGCGGCAACGACGCCTCGATCGTGCTGCCCGATGCCGACGTTGCCAAGGTTGCCGAGCAGCTGTTCTGGTCCAGCTTTTCCAACGCCGGGCAGATCTGCGTCGCGGCCAAGCGGATCTACATCCACGAGGATATCTACGACGAGCTCAGCCAGGCGATCGCCGAATATGCCAGGAACGTCACCGTCGGCGACGGAGCCCAGCAGGGCACCGGGGTGGGCCCGATCCAGAACAAGAAACAGTTCGACCGCGTCTGCGAGCTGATCGCTGACGCCAAGGACAACGGCTACAAGTTCCTTGTCGGCGGCGACGTCGATCCCTCGGGCTCGGGCTATTACGTTCCGATCACGATCCTCGACAATCCGCCCGAGGATGCCCGGATCGTGGCCGAGGAGCAGTTCGGACCGGTCATGCCGCTGATGAAGTTCTCGACCACCGAAGAGGCGATCGCGCGCGCCAACAATTCCGAATACGGCCTCGCCGGCGCAGTGTGGACCGGTGACACCGACAAGGGCGTCGCGGTGGCCGAACAGCTCGAGACCGGCACCGTGTGGGTCAACGAATACCTCCACTTGTCGCCGTTCGCCCCGTTCGGCGGACACAAGCAGTCGGGGTTCGGCGCCGAGTACGGCATCGAAGGCCTGAAGGAATTCACCTACTCGCAAGTGATCACGGTCAAGAAAGACGCGTTCGCCTGAACGCGGCATCGGATCGCAATTCCCTCCCCGGCGCAGTGCGTGTACCATCGCGCCGGGGAGAGAAAACGATGACCGACCGCGATGGCATTTCACCCGACTTCGGCGCGCTGGTCGGTTGGGAGCACGAGAACCTGGGCGAACGCCTGATGCTCAAGCTGCAGAGCACGCGCAAATCCGACCTTGGCGTCAACACGCCGGTGGACGAGTTCCGTTATTTCATGACCAAGAACCAGGCAGTCGTCCTGGCCAACTACCTCTATTCGATTTCCGAACGACTGCCGCAGGCCAGGCGCCGGAAGGGCTGGTTCCGCTAGCCGCGCCGCGCCAATCGCGTATGGAAAATCACGAAGCAGCACGGGAGGCGTGAATGGCGCAAGTGATCGGTGTCGGAGGGGTGTTCTTCAAGGCGGACGACCCGCAGGCGACACGCGACTGGTATTCACGTGTCCTTGGCATCGAATTCGAAGGCTGGGGCGGCGTGGTGTTCCGGCCTGAAGCGGCTGCAGCGCATCCGGGCGCGGGGACGGTGTTCAGCCCGTTCGAGACCGCGAGCGACTATTTCGCGCCATCCGACGAACGTTTCATGATCAACCTGATGGTCGACGACCTGGCCGCGATGCTGACGCGTTGCGCCAGCCACGGGGTTGAGCCGATCCTGCACATGCCGGATGAGGCCAACGGCCACTTTGCACACATCATGGATCCCGACGGGCGCAAGATCGAGCTGTGGGAACCCAAGCCCATGGCTTGAGGCCCGGTGGCCGGGCGGGAGACCGGACCGACGGGCTAACCGGCCGGCGTCGTTCGCGCAGCCGGCGCCTTGGCCGCGACCCGCCACACCACGTTGCCGCCATCGTCGGCGATCAGCAGCGCCCCGCTGGCATCGAAATCGACCCCGACCGGCCGTCCGCGCACGGTGAAATCCTTATCGGTGAAGCCGCTCACGAATGGCTGCGCCTTCCCGCTCGGCTTGCCGCCGCTGAACGGTACGAAGACCACCTGGTAGCCGTTGGGCTTCTGGCGGTCCCAGCTGCCATGCTCTCCGACGAACGCCCCGCCCTTGTACTGTGCGGGAAAGCCTGCGCCGTCATCGAACGTCAGGCCCAGCGCCGCAACGTGCGACGACAGCGCATAATCGGCCGGGATAGCCTTCTTGACCATGTCCGGGCGTTGCGGCCGGACCCGCTTGTCGACGTGCTGGCCGTAGTAGCTGTAGGGCCAGCCGTAGAACGCGCCGCGTTGCACGTGAGTCATGTAATCGGGCACCAGGTCGTTTCCGAGTTCGTCGCGCTCGTTGACCACGGTCCACAGCTCGCCGCTGTCCGGATTGAAGGTCAGCCCGTTGGGATTGCGCAGGCCGGTAGCGAACAAGTGCTTGGCGCCGTCCTCGGGATGAATTTCCCAGATCGCCGCGCGTCCTTCCTCGGCCTCGAGCCCGTTCTCGACGATGTTCGAATTCGAACCGACCCCGGCATACAGGCGGCTGCCGTCGGGGCTGATTGCCAGGTCCTTGGTCCAGTGGTGATCGATCGTGCCCTTGGGGAGATCGGTCAGCTTGACCGGCCTGCCGAGCTTGGTCTGCCCTGGGGTGAAATCCCACCGCAGGATAGCGCCGGTCTCGGCGACATAGAGGTAGCCGCCGTGAACGACGATGCCGAACGGCGAATCGAGCTTGGTCGCGAGCACCGTCTTCTGGTCAGCCTTGCCATCACCGTCGGTGTCGCGAAGCAGCAGCAGATCGTTGGCCGGCTTCTTGTCGCTGTGCGCGGCGCCGATGACGATGCCGAAGACGATGTCCTTGGGCCGGGAGATTCCTTCCAGTCCGGGACCGCCCGATTCTACCACCAGGACATCACCGTTGGGTAATCCGAGCACCCGGCGCGGGCCCGCCAGATCGGTAGCGAACGGCGTGATCGTGAAGCCGGCCGGCACCGTGGGCATCTGGCCATCCTTCCAGCCGACAATATTGGCGATGCCCATCGGCGGGAACAGGAATTGCTTGGGTTCGGGCAGAAACGGGTTGGCCCCGATCTGGCGCGAAGGATCGATGATCTCTTTCGAGCATCCGGCGAGGGTGAGCGCGGCGAGGCCCGCGCCGATCAGAAGCCGCACGTTCATGCCCTGATCTCCCGAACCGAGGTGTAGGCCATCCGGTGGCCCAGGAAGCCGGTGACCACCAGCAACAGCACGGTGATGACCGACAGTGTCAGGCCGGTGGGGACGACCGAGGTCCAGCCGTCGCGCGCGTGGACGAAATTGTTGAACAGCGCGATCACGAAGATCAAGGCGTTGCCCACCAGGTGGACCCAGCCAATCGTCGGCCGGTCGCCCCGGTTACCGGCGAAGAAATCGATCAGCCCGAACAGCGCGGCAAGCCCCGCGAACAGGGTGCCGAACGCCAACAGCCAGGCCGAGAAATTCGACCACTGGATATTCGCGCTCTTGGCATAGGCAATGTCCGTCAGCATCGCGCCGACGAAACAGACGATCGGAAACGGAACCAGCATGGCGTGGATCGGCACACCGCCAATCGTCGCCTTGGGAGTGATGCGTTCTGACATAAGGAAGCCTGTCGATCGAGTGGGAGTCACCCGATCAACGCCGACAGACCAACATGTTTCCTAAAATGCAACTCGGCGCGATTATCGACGCGCCAGCGCAGCCTCGCTCTCGGCCATCAGCTGGGCGATGATCGCGGCTACCGGTTCTTCGGTCTTGACCATGCCGACCGACTGGCCCGCCATCAGGCTGCCGTTCTCGATATCGCCATCGATCACCGCGCGGCGCAGCGCGCCTGCCCAGTAATGCTCGATCTGGAGCTGCGCCTCGCCCATCTCGACCGCTTCGCTGTCGAGTAGCGCGGCCACCTCGCGCTGCTTGGCGGTGAACAGCTCTGAGCCCTTGTTCCTGAGTGCGCGGACCGGGATCACCGGCAGCCGCGGATCGACCTGTACGCTGGCGACCGCCTCACGCGCGCTGGCACGAAAGAACGCCTTCTTGAAATCGGGGTGCGCGATGCTTTCGCTGGCGCACGCGAAACGGGTGCCGAGCTGGACCCCGACGGCGCCCATTTCGAGGTATCCGGCGATCGCCTCGCCGCGGCCGATCCCGCCGGCGACGAAGACCAGGTTGTCTTCCGCCAACTCGGGCAGCATTTCCTGAGCCAGCACGCTGGTCGAAACCGGCCCGATGTGGCCACCGGCCTCCATCCCTTCGATCACCAGCGCATCCCCGCCGCTGCGCAGGAGCTTCTTGGCCAGCGCCAGTGTGGGGGCGAACACCACCACCTTGGCGCCGAACTGCTTGATCGCCTCGACGCTGCCCTTTGGGGGAATGCCGCCCGCTAGCACCACGTGGCCCACCCTGTGCCTGCCGCAGACCTCGATCAGGTCGAACAGCTGCGGGTGCATGGTGATAAGGTTCACCCCGAACGGCTTGTCGGTCAGCGCGCGGGTCGCCGCGATCTCGGCATCGAGCAGATCGGGCGTCATCGCGCCGCACGCGATCACGCCAAAGCCGCCCGCGTTGCTGATCGCCGAGACGAGGTGGCGTTCGGATACCCAGCTCATCGCACCGCACAGGATCGCGGTATCGGTGCCGAGGAAATCGCGCCCCCGCGCCATCAGCGCCTGGGTCCTGGAATACTGGTTCATGCGCGCCGCTTAAGCGGGCAGGCGCGGGGCGGCAAGCGTCACGCGCCGTAGCCGATGCGCACTTTCGCAGCGGCATCGCGCGCTTTCCGGCGCGCTTCGTCGACATTCGCGCCGGTCGCTAGTGCGATGCCCATGCGGCGATAGGGGCGGCTGGTCGGCTTGGCGAAGATGCGCACGTCCGTGCCATCCTCGGCGAGCGCCTCGGCGAGCCCGGAGTAGCGCAACGTCTCGCTATCGCGATCGGCCAGGATCACCGCGGATGCTGCGGGCCGCGCGCGGATTACGTCGGGCACCGGGAGGCCCATGACCGCCCGGGCGTGGAGATCGAATTCCGACAGGTTCTGGCTCGCGAGCGTGACCATCCCGGTGTCGTGCGGTCGGGGTGAAAGCTCGGAAAAGATCACCTGCTCGCCCGCGACGAAGAATTCGACGCCGTAGAGACCGTGGCCGCCGAGATCGTCGACCACCCTGCGCGCCATGTCGTGCGCCGAGGCCAACGCAGCCGGGCTCATCGCCGCCGGCTGCCAGCTTTCGCGGTAGTCGCCTCGCTCTTGCACATGCCCGATCGGGGGGCAGAAGCTCACTCCGCCCGCGTGGCGCACGGTCAGCAAGGTGATTTCGTAATCGAAGTCGACGAACGCCTCGACGATCACCCGCGCCCGGTCGCCACGCATTCCGGCGACGGCATAGTCCCACGCCGCCACCAGCTCGGCCGCATTGCGAACGGTCGATTGGCCCTTGCCGCTCGACGACATGACCGGCTTGATGACGCACGGAAAGCCGGTGAAATCCGCCGCGGTCCGCACGTCTTGCAGGCTTTCGGCATAACGGTAGCGCGAGGTGGTGAGACCCAGCTTGTCCGCCGCGAGATCGCGAATCGCGTCGCGGTTCATCGTCAACTGCGTCGCTCGCGCCGATGGGACGACATGGAACCCTTCGGCCTCCAGATCGACCAGCACTTCGGTCCGGATCGCCTCGATTTCAGGGACGATGACGTCCGGCCGGTGCTTCTCGACCACCGCGCGCAGCGCCGCCCCGTCGAGCATCGAGAACACTTCGCGCGCGTCGGCCAGCTGCATCGCGGGTGCGTTGTCATACGCGTCGCACGCGATCACCCGCGCCCCTAGACGCTTGGCCGAGATGACGAACTCGCGCCCCAGCTCGCCCGAACCGAGCAACAGGATCGTCGCGGTGTGGCTCAAGCAGCCTCGTCCGTCGCGTCGAGCCCATAAGCGGTGTGCAGAACGCGCACGGCAAGCTCGGTCTCGTCCTCGTCGATCAGGACCGACACCTTGATCTCCGATGTCGAGATCGCCTGGATGTTGATCCCGCGCTCGGCGAGTGCCTTGAACATCGTCGCGGCGACGCCCGCGTGGCTCTTCATGCCCACGCCGACCACGCTGATCTTGGCGATCCGGCTGTCGGTGATGATCCGGTTATAGCCGATGTCCCCCCGGCGGTCCTCGAGCAGCGCCTGGGCTCGCGCCAGATCGGCCATCGGCACGGTGAAGGTGACGTCGGTCTCGCCCTTGTCGCGGCCGACGTTCTGAATGATCATGTCGACGTTGATGCTGGCCGAGGCGAGCGGCTCGAAAATGTGCGCCACCGCGCCCGGCTTGTCGGGCACCCGGGTGAGAATGATCTTGGCCTCGTTCTTGTCGTGCGCGATGCCGGTGACGTGCTGGCGTTCCATTTCGCCTCTCTCCAATATCTCGTTCATCTCGCTTTCCGAGACGATCATCGTGCCCGGTATCTCGTCGGCCGGAACCGCATCGTCGCCGATGAAGCTGGAGAGCACCTGCACCCGCACGCCCTCCTTCATCGCCAAACCGACCGAGCGGGTCTGCAGCACCTTGGCGCCGACGCTCGCCAGCTCGAGCATTTCTTCGTAGGTCACCGCCTTCAGCTTGCGCGCCTTGGCCACGATCCGCGGGTCGGTGGTATAGACGCCATCGACGTCGGTGTAGATGTCGCACCGGTCGGCCCCGATTGCCGCGGCGACCGCGACCGCCGAAGTATCCGACCCGCCGCGCCCCAGCGTGGTGATCCGCCCGTCATCCCCCACGCCCTGGAACCCGGGGATAACCGCGATCTCGCCTGCCGCCATGCTGGCGAGCAGCGCCGCGCTGTCGACGTCCTCGATCCGCGCCTTGGCATGGGCCTCGATCGTATGAATCGGCAGCTGCCACCCCAGCCACGAGCGCGCCTTGCAGCCCAGCGCCTGCAACGTCAGCGCAAGCAGCCCGCTTGTGACTTGCTCGCCCGATGCCACGACCACGTCGTATTCGGCCGGATCGTAGAGCGGGTTGGCCTCGCGGCAGAAATTGACCAGCCGGTCGGTTTCGCCCGCCATCGCGCTCACCACCACCGCGACTTCGTTACCCCGCGCGGCCTGCTTGCGGACGATATTCGCCACCCGGCGGATGCGCTCGGTCCCCGCCATCGAGGTGCCGCCGAATTTCATCACGATGCGCGCCAATTGTGCACGACTCCCGCTGGATGCGTTACGGCGGCGCTGTTACGGGTGCGGCATGGTCGATGCAACACACGCTTCCGATACCAATTCTTGGAGCGCGCCAACGATCCGCGATGATGAGGCGGCGCATTTCGGCAAGCTGGCACGCGAGTGGTGGGATCCCAAGGGATCTTCGGCGATGCTGCACCGGCTCAATCCGGTACGGCTGGGCTTCATTCGTGCGGCGATCGAGCGGCACTGGCGCGCGGGCGCCGATGACCGGCATCCGCTGCTGGCAAGACCGCGCTCGACGTCGGTTGCGGGGCGGGCCTGCTGTGCGAGCCGCTCGCCCGGCTCGGGGCAAAGGTGACCGGGATCGATGCCGCACCCGAGAACATCGCCGCCGCCATCGCGCACGCGCAAGGCGCCGGGCTGGCGATCGATTACCGCGCCGGTGAGCTGGGTGCGCTCGGCGCGGGTCGGTTCGATCTCGTGACCTCGATGGAAGTGATCGAGCACGTCGCCGACAAACGCGCATTCATCGCCCGACTGGCGGACCGCCTCGCGCCGGGCGGGTTGATGATTCTGTCCACCCCCAACCGCACCGCGCGATCGCAATTGCTGCTGGTTGGCGCGGCCGAGGCGATCGGAATGGTCCCCCGCGGCACGCATCATTGGGACGACTTCGTCACCCCCGACGAACTGCGCGAACTGCTGGCCGAGGCCGGGCTGACGATGAGCGATCCGACCGGTATCGCCTTCTCGCCCACGAAAGGCCTGCACTTGTCGGCGGACCTGGCACTGAACTACATCGTCACGGCCGCGCCGAGCGCCTGAGCGCCACTGCCAGCGCCGGGTCGTCGGTGAACAGCGCGTCGACTCCGGTCGAAGCAAGCAAGCCCCACGCCGCAGCATAGTTGCCGGTCGCCGCCGGATCCGACCCTTTCCTGAGGGGCGCGGGGAGGAACGCGTTCTCCTTGCGCAGAGTCCAACCGTGGACCTTCAACCCCGCCGAATGTGCCGCCGCAACCAGCCCGCTCGGTTTGCCGTCCTCGCCCACAAGTTGGCGCACATCGGGCCCGACCGCGTCGGCATACGCGGCGATCGCTGCCAGCCCGCTCGGGGTGATCATCTCGGCATAAGCCATCGCCGGCTCGTCGGCCGGACCGCCGTCGGGCGAGACCAGCTGCACCAGCCGCGCGTCGGTCAGCTTGTTCAACCGGATAAGCGGAGCGACTTCGAAGCACTGGATGAAGATCGCCGCATCCGCGCGGTCCAGGCCTTCCTTTTTCAGCGCGGCGACCAACAGGTCGACGGTGTCGATCCCCTCGCTCAGCAGGAAGGCCGGATGCTTGAGTTCGGGATAGAGGCCGATCGTGCGCCCGGTTTCGGCTTGCTTGGCGCGGACCAGCGAGAGCACTTCGGCCAACGTGGGAACCTGGTACAGCCCGTCGTAGCGCGCGTTGCCGGGGCGAATGTCGGGGACGCGCTCCTTCGCCCGCAAGGTGCGCAGTTCGGCCAGGGTGAAATCCTCGACGAACCAGCCGTTGATCAGTTTGCCGTCGATTTCCTTCGACCGGCGGCGGTCGGCGAATTCCTCGTGCGCGCCGACATCGGTGGTGTCGGACAGTTCGTTCTCATGCCGGGCGACAAGTACCAGATCCTTGGTCGGAACCAGGTCGGGCTCGATAAAATCGGCGCCTTCGTCGATCGCGCGTTCGTAGGCGGCGAGCGTGTGCTCGGGCCGTTCGCCGCTCGCGCCCCGATGCGCGATGATCAACTGGGCGTGCACGGGCAGTGAGAACGCAAACGCGGCAAGGGCAATCAGGATTCGCATAGGGAACGCTGTTGGCCAGGCGATGCTGAACATCAGCCGAGCGCCGTACCGATCGCGCTGCGCGCTTGTGCCTCGCGCGCCGACCAGTCGCCCGAGATGTGTTCGAACCGCACCCCGGCCTCCCGCAGGATGTCTTCCGCGATCTGCGCAAATTCGCTCCGCGCCTCCTCCAGACCGAAGAAGCGCGTGCCATCGAACACCCACGGAACGTCGGGCGCGAACAGCAGGTACAGTTCGGCCTTCTCATAGGCCAGCAGTTCATCGGGCACGGTGCCGAACAGCATCTGCGCCCACGCGGCAGTCATCAATGGGTCGGTGTCGAGCAGGACCAGCGGCGGATCGCCGGCGCAGGTCGCCCGCATCAAACGGTCCTGCGCGCCGGCGATCGTCAGCAGATCGTTCATCGCGAATTTGGTGGTCACCGTCTCGGCGTACGTGCGGCCGTATTCGGTCACCAGCGGGCACTGCCATTCGCTGGCCAGCGTCTGCGCCAGGGTGGATTTGCCGGTGCTTTCGGCGCCGTGGAAACAGACTCTGATCATGCGGATTGCGCGCCTCCTGCGCGGGTCCATTCGCGCAAGCCGATCACCGACAGCACGAGGAAAGCGACATAGAGCACCGCCAGCAGGTGCAGATCGCGGATCACGTAGAGTGCGATCGAGACCGCGTCGATGACGATCCACATCACCCAGTTCTCGATCCGGCGGAAGCTGAGCAGGAGCTGCGCGGCTACGCTCATCCCGGTCACCGCGCTATCGGCCATCGGCAGCGCGGCGTCGGTCCAGCGAGACAATGTAAGGCCGAGCGCGACGCTGCCCACTGCGGTGGCCAGCGCCCAGGCGATCCGTGCGGGCCAGCCGAGCCAGCCCACCGCGACCGCGTGATCGGCGCCCCCTTCACGTTGCCGCGCGCGGGTCCAAAGCCACCAACCCCACGCGTTGACGACGAAGAAGAACACTTGCAGTCCGGCTTCGGCATATAGCTTCGCCTCGGCCAGCACGATGCCGATGCAGGTCACCATCGCCATCGCGGCGGGAAAGTTCCACACCGATCGGCGGATCAGCAGCACGATGTTGAGGAAGCCGAGGATCGTCCCGGCGATTTCCAGCGGGCTCACGGTATCAGCCCAGCGTGCCTTCCCACTGGTCCGCGGCGAACCCAACCAGCACGCCATCCGCGTGCTCGATCACCGGGCGCTTGATGGTGGTCGGCCGGGCCACCATCAACCGGATCGCCTTTTCGCCGTCGAGGTTTTCCTTCTGCTCGGCCTCGAGGGAGCGAAAGGTGGTGCCCTTGCGATTGAGCAGGGCTTCCCAGCCGACGGAGTGCACCCACGCGCGCACCAGGTCCTGGTCGGCGCCGTCCTTCTTGAAATCGTGGAACTGGTAGTCGATCCCCTTGGCCTCGAGCCATGCGCGCGCCTTCTTCACGCTGTCGCAGTTGGGGATACCGTAGATCTGGATCGTCATTCGTGTGGCCCGCCAAAGTGATGAATGCGCGGTTCGGAACAGGCGAACAGCGTGTAATCGTTGTAGTATTCCTGCCGCCCCTTGTGCTGGACCGCGCGATGTTCGGCAAGCCGTCCCCACGCGCGGGCCGATGCTTCATCGTCCCATTCGCTGATCGCGACCACCTCGCCATCGTCGGCGGTGTAGGACTTGAAGGCCCGATAGCCGGGCTGCGCGGCGGCCATCGCGGCCATCGCGTGGGCATCGGCATCGTAGGCGGCGGCATCGATATCGGCGCGTTTGCGATTGCGGAACACGACCAGGAACATCAGGCGGCGCTCCGAAAGTTCTCACGCCTGTCACACTTGTCACGGTGTCCTGGCGCGGGATATTTCGCCCCGCTCGGACACCATTCCAGGCGAGCAATGCGGACGGAACGAACGGTCATCCCGCAGCGGTTAGCAGAGTGGCGCCGAGTAGGAAAATCACCCCAGGTGCGCATCGGCGATCGCCACCGCGAGCGCATCGGCGGCGTCGGCTCCGGCCACCGTTGCGCCGGGAAGCAGGACCTTGAGCATCGCCTGCACCTGGCTCTTCTCGGCTGCGCCGGTGCCTACCACCGCTTTCTTGACCAGCCGCGCAGCGTGTTCGTTGACGGGCACGCCCGCGCGACCGCATGCGGCGAGCACTGCGCCGCGCGCCTGGGCCAGCTTCAAGGTCGATTGCGGGTTCTTGTTGGCGAATACCTCTTCCACCGCCACCCGGTCGGGTGCGTGAACCGCGATCAACGCGGCGACCGCATCGTGCAGATGGTGCAAGCGTTCCGCCATCGGCGCCCTGGCGTCGGTCGGCACCTGTCCGTTGGCAATATGGGTAAGCCGCGATCCTTCGCTCCGTACAAGCCCCCAACCCGTGCAGCTTAGAGAGGGATCGAGACCGAGGATGATCAAAGACGCAGGCCGAGCTTTGGGCCGAGCTGCATCATCGCGAGGTACAGCAGCACCGTCAGCACGCAGCCAATGGCCAGTGCGACCCAGAAGCTTACGCCTCCACGCAGCAGCGCGGGGATGAGCAGGAACATCGGCAGGCTGGGCAGCACGTACCAGAACGTGGCCGCCGAATGGACGGCCATGTTCTCGGCATCGGGCCGCTGATGCCACAGGAAGATCATCCCCAGCACCGACACCAGCGGCAGCGACGCGACGACCGCCGCAGTTGCCGGCAGCCTCCGGCCGATCTCGGATATCGCCGCGATCATCGCCCCGGCGAGCAGCGCCCTGGCGAGGAGCGCCCAGGTCACCCCACTGCTCCCCATGCCGCAGCGGACATCAGGACAGCGTGTCCATCACCTCGTCGCTGACGGTGTAGTTGCCCCACACGGTCTGCACATCGTCGTCGTCTTCCAGCGCATCGATCAGTTTGAACAGCGTCTGCACGTCACCTTCGGCGACATCGACCGTCAGGTTAGGCTTCCACGCCAGCTTGACCGCTTCGGCCTCACCGAGTGCTTTTTCGAGCGCGCCCGCCACTTCGTGCAAGGATTCCATGTCGGTCCACACGGTGTGTCCATCGTCGCCGCTTTCGACATCATCGGCGCCGGCCTCGATCGCGGCTTCGAGGACTTTTTCCTCGTCACCCGCGCCGGCGGGGTATTCGATCAGGCCCTTGCGCTCGAAGCCGTGGCTGACCGCTCCGGTCGCGCCCAGGTTGCCGCCGTTCTTGGCGAAGGCGGTACGCACGTTGGTCGCGGTACGGTTGCGGTTGTCGGTCAGGGCCTCGACGATCAGCGCCACCCCGCCCGGGCCATAGCCTTCATAGCGGATCTCTTCGTAGTCATCGCCTTCGTTGGCACTGGCCTTGTCGATCGCGCGCTGGATGTTGTCCTTGGGCATCGACAGCGCCTTGGCATTGTTGACCGCCAGCCGCAGGCGCGGGTTCATGTCCGGATCGGGCATGCCGCTCTTCGCCGCGACGGTGATCTCTCGGCTCAGCTTCGAGAACTGCGCCGAGCGCTTCTTGTCCTGTGCGCCCTTGCGGTGCATAATATTTTTGAATTTGGAATGGCCTGCCATAAGTCCGTTCTTGACCAGTGATACGTGAAAGAAGGGCGCATTAGCCGCATGAGCGGGCAACCGACAAGAGCCGGCCGGTCGCCGGAAGCGACGACGGGTGGGCTGTTGGCGCACGCGCTGGCCGAATGGCGGGGATTCGCCGCGTTCCTGCGCAATCCCGTTCTGCCCGATCGGGCCGAACTTTCGCTGAAACGTTCGGCGCGCGCGCTGCCGCCGCTGTTCGCGCTCGACATGGCGCTGATGGCAATCGTGCTCGGCGGCATCGGGCTAGCGACCGCGCTCGGCCTCCAGCTTCCCGAACACGTGCTCAACGAATTGAAGTTGAGCCCCGCCCTCATCGGCCTGATCGTGGTCGGCGCGCCGCTGGGCGAAGAAATCGTATTCCGGGGCTGGCTGTCGGGCCGGCCGGGGCACATCCTGGCGGTCCTTGCACTGCTGGCGGGGGGCGCCGCGCTGGTTTTCGGCAGCGGATCGACGGTCAAGCTTGGCGGAATGGGCGGCGGAATCGTAGCGGCATTGGCGGCTCTCTATTTCCTGCGTGGACGCGATGCGCTGGGCTGGTTCCAGCGGCACTTCCGCTGGTTCTACTACGCCGCCGCACTGATGTTCGCCGCGATGCACCTGACCAACTTCGCCGCTGGCGGCGCGTCACCTGCGCTGTTGCCGCTGGTGCTGCCGCAATTCGTTCTGGCGCTGATCCTCGGCTACCTGCGCGTCAATCGCGGGCTGCTTACGGGGGCGGCGTTGCACATGTTGCACAACGCCGTGTTCGCGGGCCTGATGCTCGCAGGCGCGTCCTGACGGTCGACGCCTTTACGTTGGCGCCTAACCGTTGACGATCGTCCCGCCGTTGGGATGCAGTACCTGGCCCGACATGTAGCTTGAATCCTCGCATGCGAGGAACAGGAATGCCGGCGCCACCTCGTTGGGCTGGCCGGGGCGGCCGATCGGAGTTTTCTCGCCGAAGGTCTTCATCTTTTCCTTCGACGAACCGCCGAACGGGTTGAGCGGGGTCCAGATCGGCCCCGGTGCGACGCCGTTCACGCGAATTCCGTCGCCGATCAGGTTTTCGGACAGCGAGCGGGTGAACGCAGTGATCGCGCCCTTGGTCGCGCTGTAATCGAGCAGTTCCTTGCTGCCCTGGTACATCGTGATGCTGGTGCAGTTGACGATCGCCGCGCCCTTCTTGAGATGCGGCCGTGCCGCCTGCACGAGGTAGAACATCGAGAAGATATTGGTCTGGAAGGTGCGCTGCAGCTGTTCGACGGTGATGTCGCGGATGTCCTTGTCGGGGTGCTGCTCGCCGGCGTTGTTCACCAGCACATCGAGCCGCCCCCACTTGTCGATCACTGCCTTGACCAGCGCCTGGCCGACTTCGGGATCGCCCAGGTCGCCGGGGTGGAGCAGCGCCTCGCTACCCTCGTCCTCGATCGCCTTGGCGGTTATCCTGGCGTCGTCGTCTTCCTCGAGATAAGCGATCGCGACCTTGGCGCCTTCACGCGCGAACAGCACCGCGGTCGCCCGGCCGATCCCGCTGTCGCCACCGGTCACGATCGCGACCTTGCCCTTCAGACGATCCGATCCCGGATAGCGCGGCTCCCACTCGGGTTTGTCCGTCATCTGGGTCTCGTGACCCGGCATCTTGGGCTGTTCGCCGGTTTCCTCGACGAACGCCTTGTCGACGGTTTCAGTAGTATCGGTCATGTCTGCGACTCCTTGAATTCGTTCAAGGAGCCAATGACCGAGAACCCGCCCGCGTTCCGCGTCAGCCGAGCCCGAGCGCGTTCTTGTAGACTTCGAGGATGGTTTCCATCTCGGCCCGGTCATCGGGCTTCATCTTCCTGAGGCGCACGACCTGGCGCATGATCTTGGCGTCGTAACCGACTGCCTTGGCCTCGGCGTAAACATCGCGGATATCGTCAGCGATGCCCTTCTTTTCCTCCTCGAGTCGCTCGATCCGCTCGATCAGCAGGCGCAGGCGGTCGTCGGTGGCATCGGCCATGTGGGTAAAGCTCCGGTGAAGTGTGAGAATCGGTTGCCGGCTCGATAGCCAGCGTGCCCGGCGGTTTGAAGCCCGCAGCGAAGACGCGTGGAAAACTTCTCTAGCGCGTCTCGTTCAGTTTGAGGCTGGCTTCCATGCGCGCAAGCTGCTCGGGGGTCGCATCGGACTGGTGCCGCGCTTTCCACTCGGCAGCCGGCATCCCGTGGATCAGAGCCCGCGCGGCCGCCTTGTCTCCCGGATAGCCGGCTTCCAAAATCCAGTCGGCAAGGCAATTCCGGCAAAAACCGGACAGACCCATCAGATCGATGTTCTGTGCATCGCTCCGGTGGCGCAGGTGGCGCACCAGCCGGCGAAAGGCCGCGGCGGCCTGCTCGTCGGGAAGCGCATCCAGCGGATCCTGGTTTCTGTCGTCCATCACGTGCTAACAATCCTTGTGTTGCCGGCTCACCCTGCCCTAGGCGGCGCGGATGCAAAAGCTCGAACCGCGCAAGCGCAAGGTCAAGGTCCTGGCAACCGTCGGCCCGGCCAGCAAATCGCCCGAGATGCTGGGCAAGCTGCTACGCGCGGGCGCCGACGCCTTCCGCGTCAACATGAGCCACGGCGATCACGCAACGCACGCCGCGACCATCAAGGCGATCCGCGATCTCGAAAAGAGCTCGGGCCGGCCGATCGCGATCCTCGCCGACCTGCAGGGGCCCAAGCTCCGCGTCGGGGTGTTCAAGGACGGACAGGCGGTGATCCGCCATTCGGGCCATTTCACGCTCGATCGCAATCCCGAACCGGGCGACGAAACCCGGGTCGAACTTCCCCATCCCGAACTGTTCGCGGTGCTGCACAAGGGCCAGCGGCTGCTGATCAACGACGGCAAGATCCGCCTGCGGGTGATCAAGGCCGAGCCTGACAGCGTGCTGTGTTCGGCTGAAGTCGGCGGTGTGATTTCCGATCGCAAGGGCGTCAACGTGCCCGACGCCGAAGTGCCGATCCCGGCGCTGACCGACAAGGATCGCAAGGACCTGGCGTTCGCGGTCAGCCAGGGCGTCGACTGGATTGGCCTGTCGTTCGTCCAGCGTCCCGAAGACCTGGCCGAAGCGCGCCGGCTGATGGGTGGTTACGGCGCCCTGTGTGCCAAGATCGAAAAGCCGATGGCAGTCCGCCGGTTGGACGAGATCATCGAACTCAGCGACGGAATCATGGTCGCGCGCGGCGACCTTGGGGTGGAACTCGATCCCGAGGAAGTCCCGCCGCTGCAGAAACGCATCGTCAACTGCGCGCGGACCGCGGGCAAGCCGGTGATCGTCGCCACTCAGATGCTCGAATCGATGATCGAAAGCCCGACGCCGACCCGCGCCGAGGTGTCCGACGTCGCCAACGCGGTGTATGACGGGGCCGACGCGGTGATGCTCAGCGCGGAGACTGCGGCGGGAGACTGGCCGGTCGAAGCGGTCGCGATCATGGACCGCATCGCGATCCAGGTCGAACGCGACGAGGCTTACCTTGCCCGGGTGCGGTTTCTGGATACGCCGCCCGACCGGACCACCGCCGACGCCTTGAGCCACGCGTGCATGACCATCGCCGATACGGTCGCGATCGACGGGATCGTGGTGTTTACCGGATCGGGCAGCACAGCGCGCCGGGTGGCGCGCGAGCGGCCCAGCGTGCCTATGCTGGCGCTCACCCCTTCGACCAAGACCGCGCGCCGGATCGCGCTGCTGTGGGGCTCGCACCCGGTGGTCACCAAGGACATCGGCAGTTTCGAAGAGATGATTGCCAAGGGCAAGCGAATGGCCCTGCGCCACGGCTTCGCACAAGCGGGAGGCAAACTGATCGCGCTCGCCGGGGTTCCGTTCGGCACACCTGGAAGCACCAACCTGCTCCATGTGGTGACCGTCACGGGCAACGAGCTGGAGCGTAACGAGGGCTAGCCGCTGGCCGCACGCACCAGCCGGCGATGCGCTTCATCCTCGCCGATCAGCGGCAAGAGCGTGCGCATGTCGGGGCCGTGATCGCGGCCGGTCAGCGCCAGCCGCAAGGGCATGAACAGCGGCTTGCCCTTGCGGCCGGTGGCGTCCTTGAGCGCGGTGGTCAGCGCGGCCCACGGATCGTCGCTCCATTTCAGCCGTTCGGCCGCCTCGGCGATAAAGGCGCGATCTTCGTCGGCCAGCGCGGGCGGGTCGATCGGACCGCTGATCACCGCCCACCAATCAATCGCGTCCGCTACGGTCGACAGATTGGGCCGGACCGCGAGCCAGGCGGCTTCGTCCATCGCTGCGGGCAGCCGGGCGGCGACCGCTGCGTAATCCATCTGGTGCACGATCGCCTGGTTTAGGCGATCGAGCTCAGTCTCGTCGAACCGGGCCGGGGCACGGCCGAAGGTGCCGAGATCGAAGCCTGCGACAAGCACTTCGCGGTCCGCGATCGGCTCGACCGGGAGCGAGGTGCCCAGCCGCGCGAGCAGCGCCACGATCGCCTCGGGCTCGATGCCGCGGGTCCGAAACGCGTCCGAGCCGAGCGAGCCCAGGCGCTTCGACAGCTTGCCCTCGCTGCCGACCAGCAGGGCTTCGTGGGCAAAGCGCGGCAGCGTTTTTGCTGCGCCGAAGCCTGCAGCATGAAGTGCGGTAAACATCTGAATTTGCGCGGCAGTATTGCTCACATGGTCCTCGCCGCGGAGCACGTCGGTGATTCCCATTTCGATATCGTCGATCGCGCTGGGCAGCATATACAACCACGATCCGTCTGCGCGGCGGACGACCGGATCGGACAACTGCGAAGGCTCGAAATGCTGGCGCCCGCGGACACCGTCCTGCCACTCGATCGGCTCACCGTGGTCCAGCTTGAAGCGCCAGTGCGGCGCGACGCCCTCGCCTGCCAGGCGTGCGTGATCGGCTTCGCCCAGCTCCAGCGCGGCGCGATCGTAGATCGGCGGCAACCCGCGCCCAAGCAGCACCTTGCGCTTGAGTTCGAGTTCCTGCGCGGTTTCGTAGCAGCGGTAAACCCGCCCCGCGTCGCGCAGCCGTTCGAAGGCATCTTCGTAGATCGCCAGGCGCGCCGACTGCCGTTCCTCGCCGTCGGGTGCGATCCCCAACCACGCGAGATCGCCGCGGATCGCATCGACGTATTCCTCGCGGCTGCGGGACGCATCGGTATCGTCGATCCGCAACAGAAACCGGCCGCCGCCTCTTTTGGCCAACAGCCAGTTGTGAAGCGCCATGCGGATGTTGCCCACGTGGAGCAAACCGGTCGGCGAGGGAGCGAAGCGGGTGACGGTCATCGGCTGAGCTCGAACACCGCGTGCTCCGCGCGCAGGTTGGCCAGCGCAGAGCCTATCGAGCGATCCCCGGCGAAGAACCACGCGCCTTCGCAGCGAACGCGCTTGTCGGCGAGAAGTTCGCGGAAGTCGGCGACGGTGAGGTGATGGATGTTTTGCGTTTCGTACCAGCTGACCGGCAGCTGCCGCGTCACCGGCATCCGACCCTTGAACATCAGTGCGCCGCGCATCCGCCAATGCCCGAAATTGGGAAAGCTGACGAACGCCTGCCGCCCGACGCGCAGCAGTTCATCGAGCATCCGATCGGGCCGGGCCGCGGTCTGCAGCGTCTGGCTGAGGATCGCATAATCGAACGCCTTGTCGGGATAATCGGCCAGATCGCGATCGGCATCGCCCTGCACCACCGACAAACCGCGCGACACCGACCGTTCGACCAGATCGGGATCGATCTCCATGCCGCGTGCGTCGCAGCCGCGCTCCGATTGCAGGGCCGCCATCAGCGCGCCATCGCCGCAGCCGATATCGAGCACCCGCGCGCCCTGGCGCACATGGCTGGCGATCACCGCGAGGTCGGGGCGTAAACCGGCGTGGAGTGCGGTCATTCGATGAACCCGCCGATAACCCGGTCGAGCGCGGCGTGATCGAGCAGGAAGCTGTCGTGCCCGTGCGGCGCCGACAGTTCGACGAAGCTCACCGCCGCACCGGCTGCGTTCAGGGCATGAACCACGTGGCGGCTCTCGGCGGTGGGGTAGAGCCAGTCGCTATCGAAGCTGACGAGGCAGAAGCGCGCCTGCGTACCGGCAAAGGCATCGGCGAGCTTGCCGCCGTGATCTTCGGCCCCGAACTCCTCGGTCAGATCGAAATAGTCCATCGCACGGGTGATATAGAGATAGGAATTGGCATCGAAGCGCTGGGTAAACCCGCTCCCCTGGTAGCGCAGATAGCTTTCGACCTGGAAGTCGGCGTCGAAGCCAAAACTCTTGGCGCCCTTGCTGCCATCGGGCCGGTCCTGCAGGTTCCGGCCGAATTTCTCGGTCAGCCCGCTTTCGGACAGGTAGGTGATGTGCGCCGCCATCCGCGCGACCGACAAGCCTTTGTCGGGTGCGCGGCCGCTCTCGTAATAGTCGCCGCCTTGCCAGTCGGGATCGGCCATCACGGCCTGCCGCCCGACTTCGTGGAAGGCGATGTTCTGCGCCGAATGACGCGCGGTGGTCGCGACCGCCAGCACGCGCCTGGCGCGGTCGGGGAAATTGGCCGCGAGGCTCAGGGCCTGCATCCCGCCCATCGATCCGCCGACCACCGCGTGCAGCGAAACGATCCCCAGTCCATCGAGCAGCGCGATCTGGGCGCGGACCATGTCGCGGATGGTGATTACAGGAAAACGCATGGCCCATGGATTGCCATCGGGCGCCGGGCTCGCCGGACCGGTCGAGCCCATGCACCCGCCAATGACGTTGGCGCAGATCACGTGGAAGCGGTCGGTGTCGATCGGCTTGCCCGGCCCCACCATCCGCGCCCACCAGCCGGGCTTGCCGGTCACCGGATGCGCGCTGGCGACGTACTGGTCGCCGGTCAGCGCGTGACACACGAGGATCGCGTTGTCCTTGCCCGGCGCCAGTTGGCCATAAGTCTGATAGGCAACCACCACGCTCTCGAGCGCCTGTCCGCAATCGAGCGGAAGCGGGTCGGTGAGGGCAAAGGTGTGTGCATCGAGCGCGGCCATGGCGGGGCCGCTTGGCGGCAACCGCCGCACGCTGTCAACAAGTCTCGGACCGCGCCGGGCAAGCAGGATTTTGTTCGCTTGGACCGGCCTGCCCGCTATGCGTCCGCCGGATGACTGACCGCCCAACCCCCAAGCCCTGGATCGCGGAAATCCACGGCTACGTACCGGGCAGGGCGAGCGGGCCGGGCGGCAAAGCCGCTGATCAAGCTGTCTGCGAACGAGAATCCGCTCGGCACTTCTCCCGCGGTGTTGGAAGCGATGCGCACCGCGGCCCCGCCCAGCCGCTATCCTGATCCCGACAGCGCAGCCCTGCGGAACGCGCTCGGCGCGAAGCACGGTATCGATCCCGCGCGGATTGTCTGCGGGACCGGATCGGATGAACTGCTCAACCTCTCGGTTCAGGCCTTTGCCGGTCCGGGCGACGAAGTGCTGTTCCCGCGGTACAGCTTCGCGGTCTATGACATCGCCGCGCGGCGGTGCGGGGCCACGCCGATTGAGTCGGCGGACGACGACTTCGGTTGCGACGTCGATGCGCTGTTGGCCGCGGTGACGCCGCGCACCCGGGTGGTTCTGATCGCCAATCCCAACAATCCCACCGGAAGCTTCCTTCCCCGCCATGACGTCACGCGGCTCCACGCCGGTTTGCCCGGAGACGTGCTGTTCGTGCTCGACCAGGCCTATGCCGAATACCTCGCCCCGGATGACGACGACGGTGGACTGGCACTGGCGGCAGGGCACGCCAACGTTCTCGTCACGCGCACGTTTTCGAAAATACACGGCCTCGCCGGCGAGCGGATCGGATGGGCGACCGGAGCACCCGGTCTGATCGGCGAGCTCAACCGCATTCGGGGGCCGTTCAACGTCACCAATCACGGCCAGGCCGGTGCGCTCGCCGCTCTGGGCGACGCGGCTTGGGTCGAGCGATCGCGAACCGAGAATGCGGAAGAGCGCGCGCGTTTCGTCGCCGCGCTCGATGCGCTCGGCAATCACGGCATCCGCGCGCTGCCGAGCGAAGGGAATTTCGTGCTGGTGTTGTTCGAAGGCGCGCTGAGCGCCGAGGTTGCGATGACCGCGATCGCCGACGCCGGATACGCGGTGCGCCACCTGCCAGGGCAGGGGCTGCCGCAAGCCTTGCGCATCACGATCGGCTTGCCCGCCGACATGGACATGGTCGCCCGCGCCATCGCCCGCGCGGCGGAATACGCGGCATGACCATCAATCGGGTTGCGGTGATCGGATTGGGGCTGCTGGGCGGTTCGGTGGGGTTGGCGATTGCCGACAATCTGCCCGGCTGTGTCACTACCGGCTTCGACAGCGATCCCGTGGTGCGCCGCCGCGCGGCGGAACGCGGGTTGGTGGGCCAGGTGTGTGATACCGCTGCCGAGGCGGTCCGGGGTGCGGACCTGGTCATCTTTTGCGTACCGGTTGGCGCCATGGGCGAGGCTGCGGTCGAGATCGCCGAAGCACTGCCCGACGGGGCGATCGTCAGCGACGTCGGCTCCTCGAAGGCTGCGGTCGGAGATGTGCTGCGCAAGGCGCTGCCGCGGGCGGTGGTCATTCCCGCGCACCCGGTTGCCGGCACCGAGCGCAGCGGGCCCGACGCGGGCTTCGCGCAACTGTTCCGCCACCGCTGGTGCATCCTCACCCCCACCGATGACGCGGACCCCCGGGCAATCGCGCGCCTGTCGCAATTCTGGGAGGCGCTCGGCGCCAACGTCGAGCTGATGGACGCCGCGCATCACGATCTGGTGCTCGCGGTGACCAGCCATATTCCGCACCTCATCGCCTATACGATCGTCGGCACCGCGTCCGATCTGGAACAGGTCACCCGCAGCGAGGTGATCAAGTATTCGGCCGGGGGTTTCCGCGATTTCACCCGTATCGCCGCAAGCGATCCGATCATGTGGCGCGACGTCTTCCTGACCAACCGCGAAGCGGTGCTGGAGATGCTGGGCCGCTTCACCGAGGACTTGACCGCGCTACAGCGCGCGATCCGCCGGGGTGACGGGGAGGCCCTGTTCGACCTGTTCACTCGCACCCGCGACATCCGCCGCTCGATCGTCGAGCAAGGGCAGGACGATGCACGCCCCGACTTCGGGCGCGGCGACCACGAAACCTAGCCGTTCAGCGCGTTGATCGCGGCCAGGACGCGCGCTTCGGCCTCCTCGCGCTTGAGGCCCGGCGGGACCGGTTCGCCGAAGCGGTAAGTCATCGTGCCCGACCGCTTGATGAAGCGGTGATACAGCGGGCCGCTGTCGACCGCGACAGGGACCACCGGCAGCCCCAGCAGCTTGTACAGTCCGGCAAAGCCCGCCTGCAGTGCGGGTTGGCTTCCGTGCGGCACACGTGTGCCTTCGGGAAACAGTGACAGCGGCCGCCCCGAAGCCACCAGTGACTTGGCCGCCGTCAGCATTGTGCGCAAAGCCTTGGGTCCTTGATCTCGCGCTACCGGCACCAGGCCGTACGCGCGTGCCGCAGGGCCCCATAGCGGGACGGAGAACAGTTCTTCCTTGGCGAACACCGCAGGGCTTTCAAGCAGCGCGGGCTGGTCGATCGCCTCGAAGAAGCTTTCGTGCTTGAGCACGTAAAATGCCGCCCCGCGCGGCGCATCGCCCTCGATCTGGACGCGAATTCCCAGCAGCACCCGCGCGCATCCGCGATGGTATCGCGACCACGATCGCACGACCTTGCGCAAGGTCAGCGGGCTGAACGATGCAACCATCAAAGCGGCCGTGCTGAACCCGATCGAGCCGACGTAGAATACGAGATAGAACGCCAGGCTGCGCAACAACGCCATGGTCAGGATCCCTGCGGCAGCAGCCGCGCAAGCGTACTGGCGATCAGCTTGTTGTATTCGAGGAACAGGATGCCAAGCCGCGGGCGCGAGGGGACGGCATCGCGCACGATCGTTACTCCCGGCGGAAGCGCGGCTGCGAGTTCCCCCGACGCGCGGCGCATATGCCAGTCGGTGGTCACCAATCGCAGCGAATGATAATGGCGGCGCGCGATCCACTGGGCCGTCTCACTGGCGTTGCCGCGGGTATCGACCGCGGCGAACCCCAGCGTCACGCAGCATTGCATGACGCGCGTGGGCACGTGGTACTCGGCGGCGAACTCTTTCGGTTTGACCTCTGGATCGACCCCGGTGACCAGCATCGCGGCAGCCTTGCGCTCTGCCAGCAGCTCCAGACCGCGAGCGATCCGGCCGGGCCCACCGGTGGGCACCACGATAGCATCGGTTCGAACCCCGTCGACCGGTTGCGGCAGCGCGGCAGCGAACCACAGGAAGCCGAACGCATAGAGCATGACGGCGAAAGACAACGCGCGCTGGATCACAGCATTCGCCGCAAAGCGCTGAGTACGGTCAGCCGCGCGGTCAGGATCGCGATGACCACGCCAATGATGGGGATGGCGGCGATCATCAGCCAGTCGATGGTCGCCAGCCCGCCGCCCGCGACCATCCCCGATCCCAGCGCCGCGAACTGGCGCCCGAGTACCACGACCGCGGCGGTCCCAAGCGCCAGGCCGACCATGCCCCCGGCGGCCGCGTCGAACCCGACCGAACGCTGGAAGATGCGCGCGATCTGCGCGTCGCTACCGCCCAGCAGGTGGACAATCTCGATCGTTGCGCGATTCCCGCCCAGCGCGCTGCGCGCCGCGAGCCACACCGCTGCCGCACTGGTCAGCGCGAGCAGGACCACCAGCGCGATCGCCAGCCATTGGAGCGACGAGATCGCGGCGAACACCGGCCCCAGCCATGACGACTGTGCATCGACCCGCGCGGCCGGTGCGGCCGGCCGGAGCGCACTGCTCAACGCGGCCAGCCGCGCCCGATTGGCAGGTCCACGCAACTCGACATCGATCAGCGCCGGCACCGGGACGGCTTCTTCACCCGCCCCGCCGAGCCACGGATCGAGCAGCGCATCGAGTTCGTCCTGCGGCACCACCCGCAGGCCGGCGACTTCGGGCAAACGCTTGAGGGCCGCCTCGGCCGCACGGGTCTGGCGGTCGCGCTCGATCGGCAGCGGCTCCACGATCTGCACGGTCGCGGCGCCGGACAATTCACCGCGGGCGCTGTCCGCCAGGTTGCTGAGGGCAAGCCCGCCTGCGCCGGCGATCACCGTCAACGCCACCATGATCGCGATCACCCACGGCATCGGCCCGGCGAGCCGCGCGTGGGGCACCAATGCCGCTGCGCGTTCGCCGCCGAACGGGACCAGGCTGCGGGCGACCGCGCGAGCGAGGACCGGAGGGCGCTTCACGCCAACGCCTGCGGGCGCGGCTCGCGCCTGGGCGGGAAGCGCAGCGCGCCGGTCGGGTCACTCAGGCGGCCCTTGTCGATCCGCATGATCAGCGAATCGGGTACCTTGCGCAGCAAATGGACGTCGTGCGTCGCCACCACCACGGTTGTGCCGAGGCGGTTCAATGCCTCGAACAGGCGCAGCAGCTTCAACGCCATCTCGGGATCGACGTTGCCGGTCGGTTCATCGGCGACCAGCATATCGGGCCGGCCGATGACTGCACGGGCAATCGCAACACGCTGCTGTTCGCCGCCCGACAGTGTCGCCGGCCGCGCTTCGGACCGGTGCGACAGGCCAACCCAGTCGAGCATGTCGGTGACCGGCTTGCGCAGTTCGGCCTCGCTCACCCCCGACACCCGGAGCGGCAGCGCGACGTTGTCGAACGCCGAAAGGTGCGAAACCAGGCGGAAATCCTGGAACACCACGCCCAGCCGCCGGCGAAACGCGGGCAATCGGTCGCGGGGGAGAGTGATGACGTCGGTCCCGAACATGCGGATCGCGCCGCGCGAAGGTCGCTGCGCAAGATAGAGCAGCTTGAGCATCGAGGTCTTGCCGGCCCCGCTCGCGCCGGTGAGGAAGTAGAACCCCCCCGGATGGAGCGTGAACGACAGGTCGCTCAGAATCTCGCGGTCGGTCCCATAGCGCAGTCCGACGTTGTCGAACGTCACGACCTCGCCGCTGTCGGCGTTCACCACGAGAGGCCCGGGCAAGTCAGAGAATATCGCAAGGATCGCATCGACGCGGGCGCTATAGCTCGGCTTCGATGTGGAAAAAAGCCGCCTGCCAACAGGATGCACGACAGCGACTCTTGTGCGCGGCGCGCGACTGCGCCAGATTCATTTACTATGATCATCGCCTGCCCCGCCTGCGCGACGCGCTATGTCGTGCCGGACAGCGCCATCGGCGCAGAGGGACGGACAGTGCGTTGCGCCAAGTGCCGCCATAGCTGGTATCAGGATGGGCCGGCACTCGAAATGGCCGAAGCCCCACCGGCCTCACGAACAGTACAGGTCGAGGAGCAACAGGTCCCGATCGATCGTGCTCCGGTCGATCGTGCCCCGGATCGTGCCCCGGCCGAGCCCGATCCAGTCGAGCATGAGCCGTTCGACGATGAGCCGGCCGAGGTTGAGCCGGTCGAGCAGCGACAACCGGCGCCCCCTCCACCACCTCACCGCCAGGCACCGATTGCCAGCGAGGCGCCTGCGGTCGCGAGCGCTGTTGAAAACCCGCCGGTCGAGCACGCGTTCGGCAGCGCGCCGGCGTGGGACGAGTCCCCGGCACCCACGGTGGTGGAGGCCGCGGCCGCGCCCGATCCGGAGCCCGAATATGGCGAGGAAATCTCGCAATTCGATTACGCCCCGCCGTTCCGCCCGCGGCGCAACATGCTCAAGATATGGACCGTGGCGGCGGCGCTGTTCGCGTTCCTCGCGCTCGCCACGGTCGCTGCCGTCAGCTATTGGGGACTGCCCGACTGGGTACCGATCAGCCGGCCGACATTCGCGCTTGGCCAACCTGATCTGGTGCTCGATTTTCCCCGAGCCCAGCAGGAACGGCGCACCTTGCCTAACGGCACCGAGTATTTCGGTGCCAGCGGCACAGTCAAGAACGTCGGACGCGAGACGCGCACCGTGCCGTCGATCCTGATCGTGCTGCGCGATGCGCGCGAACGGATCGTCTACAGCTGGGAGATCGCTCCGCCGAAACCTCGCCTCGCCCCCGGCGAGACGGTGACGATCAACGAGGCGGTGACCGACGTGCCTCGCTCGGCCAAGTTCGCCGAGATCGGCTGGAAGCCGAATTGATTACTCAGGCTTCTGCGAGCACATCCGCCACTGGCACATACGGATAGCCCAGCTCTTCCGCCACGGCCTGGTAGGTGACCTTCCCGGCGTGAACGTTGAGGCCAGCGGCCAGGTGCGGATTTTCCAGCAGCGCAGCACGCCACCCCAGATCGGCGATGCGCAGGGCGTGCGGCAAGGTCACGTTGTTGAGCGCATACGTGCTCGTCCGTGCGACCGCGCCGGGCATGTTGGCCACGCAGTAGTGGACGATTCCGTCGACCACATAGGTCGGCTCTGCATGGGTGGTAGCGTGGCTGGTCTCGAAGCAGCCACCCTGGTCGATCGCGACATCGACCAGCACCGCGCCCGGCTTCATGCATTTGAGCATCTCGCGAGTGACCAGCTTGGGCGCAGCCGCGCCCGGTATCAGCACCGCGCCGATCACCAGATCGGCCTCGCACAGCATCTGTTCGATATTGGCGCGGTTGGAAAAGCGCGTCTTGGCGCGGCTTTCGAAATGAATGCCGAGCTTTTCGAGGACCTCGGGATCGCGGTCCAGGATGGTCACGTCCGCACCCAGGCCGACCGCCATCTGTGCCGCATTGAAGCCGACCACGCCGCCGCCGATCACCATGACCTTTCCAGGCAGGACGCCGGGCACGCCGCCAAGCAACACGCCGCGCCCGCCGTGCGCCTTTTCGAGAGCGGTCGCACCGGCCTGGATGCTCATGCGCCCGGCCACCTGGCTCATCGGCTTGAGCAGCGGCAGGGTATTGCCGGGCCCCGTGACCGTCTCGTAAGCGATCGCGGTCACGCCAGACTTGATCAGGTCAGCGGTCTGTTCGCGGTCGGGCGCCAGGTGCAGGTAGGTATAGAGCACCTGGCCCTCGCGTAGGCGGGCGCGCTCGACCGCCTGCGGTTCCTTGACCTTCACAACCATCTCGCATTCGGCGAAGATCGGCTCGGGCCCGTCCTTGATGACCGCGCCCGCCTGCCGGTACTGCCCGTCGTCAGCACCGATGCCCAGCCCGGCCCCGGTTTCGACCCACACCTCGTGACCGTGAGTCATCAATTCGCGCACGCTTTCGGGCGCCAGTCCGACACGGTATTCGTGATTCTTGATTTCCCTGGGGCAGCCGATGCGCATCGCGGGGTCTCCTTCTTGAGCGCGCAGTTACAGTTGCAACCAATCGGCGGCAAGCGCGATCGGACAGGCAGTCGCACGGGCGTCATGCAGTTGTCACACAAGCACCATAAGACCGCCACCGAAGCGTCAATATCCGTCTTGATCAGGGGACCGTTCCAGTGACCACCAACCGACTTTCGCTTTCAGCCGCTGCGCTCGCCCTGGTCGTCGTCTGGGCCTCGCCTGCGAGCGCCCAGGACGCCGCCGTAGCGCAGGAGCTGGCGGCCATGCGCGCGCAAATGTCCGCCATGACGACCCGGATCGATGCGCTTGAGAGCGAACTCGCCGCAGCGAAGGCCGAAGCCAAAGCGGCCGGGAACGCCGCCAGTGCCGCGACCGAATCGGCCTCCAGCGCCGTGGCGGCGGTGGCGAGCGCGGCCGAGAATGACAGCAAGACCAGGATCGCGTGGAAAGGTGCCCCTGAGCTGACCTCTGACGGCGGCTGGAGCTTCAAGCCGCGCGGCCGCCTTCAGGTCGATGCGGGCACAGTCAGCAGTCCCGCCGGAATCGCCGATGCAAGCACCGGTTTCGGCAGCGAGCTGCGCCGCGCCTACATCGGGTTCGACGGCAAGATTCCCGGTGGCTTCGGCTATCGCGCCGAAATCGACGTCGCCGCCAGTGCGGTCGAGGTGACCGATCTTTACCTGACCTACCAGGCATCCAAGCAGCTCGGATTCACCGTTGGCCAGCACAAGCCGTTCTGGGGTCTGGAGGAGTTGACCAGCGACCTGTTTACCAGCTTCACCGAACGTGCGGCGGTCAACACCGCGTTCGGTTATGAGCGACGCCTGGGCGCCAGCGCGACATACACAAGCGGACCCGTGCTGGTGCAGGGCGGCGCGTTCACCGACAACGTCGCCGATCTCAACAACGACGAGAACAATTCGGTGTCGCTCGACGGGCGCGCGGTGTTCATGCCCAAGGTGGGCACTGGCCAGCTGCACATCGGCGGCTCAGTCCACTGGCACGATCAGGGCGATGCAGCCACCAGCGTGCGGTACCGCGTCCGGCCGTTCATCCATACGCCCGACGTGCGCTTCATCGACACCGGCAATCTCGGCGCGACCAGCGAACTCGGCTACGGGTTGGAGACCGCTTACCTGCAGGGGCCTTTCCACGCGACGGGCGAGGCGCACTGGCAGCGTGTCAATCGCCCCGGTGCGCTGACCGATCCGACTTTCTTCGGCGGCTATGCCGAAGTCGGCATGTTCCTTACCCGCGGCGATGCCCGCGGCTACAAGAACGGTACGTTCGACCGCGTGAAGCCGAAGCATCCCGTCGGACAAGGAGGGTTTGGGGCGCTGCAGATCAACCTGCGCTACGACTACCTCGACCTGATTGATGGCGGGGTGATCGGCGGCAAGCAGAACGGATACGACCTTGGCTTGGTGTGGGTGCCGACCGAATACACCCGCTTCCTGCTCAGCTATGGCCACGTGGTCTACGGCGATGCCGCGATTCCGGCGGCGGGCGGTGACCGTGATTACTCGGTCGATGCCTTGGGAATGCGCGCGCAGATCGACTTCTGATCGCGAAAGTCGGGACAAAAAAAGGCCCCGCCGGCGCAAACCGGCGGGGCCTTTTTTCTGGCTAGCGCTAGCGGAACTAGAAGTCCCAGCTCACCCGTCCGTAAAGGAACCGCCCGCTGAAGCCGAACGGCGACTGCGAGGAATAGGGCAGGAATGCCGCGTTGCCGCCGTAGTTGACGCCGTTGACGGTGCCGAACGGCAGGCGATCGGGATACTCGTCGAGCAGGTTGTTGGCGCCCACCGCCAGTTCCAGGCTGGGGATCGGCTTGAACCGTGCTTCAAGGTCCACCACCCACTTGGGCGACAGTGTAATGTCGCCCGGAGCGGTGCCCGCGGCAACGTTGATATCGTCGCGGATGGCGGGGTTGGTCGCGGTGACCGGCTGGCCGTTGGCAGCCACCGTGGTCACGCTGTCGGGCAGCAGCACGCTGCCGAAGCGGTTGGCGTTGACCGTCATCCCGAAGGCGCCGAGGTCCCAGGTAAGCCCCAGGTTGATCTTGTTGCTCGGCTGCCCCTCGATCAGGCGGAAGCTCTCCTGACGGGCGAACAGCCGCTGGGTGGTGAAGGCCGAGAACGAACGGCGATCGGTGATCTTGGTGTTGTTGCGGTTGTAGCCGGCGTTGAGGCGGAAATTGCCCGCGCCGAACTCGGGTACTCGATAGCTGGCGACGACATCGATGCCCTGCGTGCGGGTATCGATCCCATTGATGAAGAACCGCGCCGAGGTGCCGACAACATTCGCTGCCTTGAGCAGCGCAACCACGTCGGCCCCTTGCAGGTTCTCGGTCAGCACGATCCGGTCGTTGATCTTGATGTTGTAATAATCGACCGTGACGTTGAGCCCGGGCACCATGGTGAAGACCACGCCGCCGCCGAGGTTGACCGACTTTTCGGGTTCGAGCGGCTGCGCGCCCAATGCGATCGCGATCGGCGAGCTGACCGGGAAGGTGCCGATCTCGATCAGCTGGCCGCCGACGTTGTTGGTCGAGGTGGTGGAAAAGAACTGCTGCGCCATGCCCGGCGCACGGAAGCCGGTCGATGCCGAACCGCGCACCGCGATGCCGTCGATCGGCTCGAAGCGTGCGGCAACCTTGCCGTTGAGCGTCCCGCCAAAGTCCGAGAAGTGCTCATAACGGCCAGCAATCTGGACGTTGAGCGCGTCGGTCAGGTCGCTGTCGAGCTCGGCATAGGCGGCGTAACTATCGCGCGTCTTGTCGATCGCAGTGGTGGGCGAAAAGCCGGGGAAGACCTGCGAGCCCGGAGCCGCGCCATTGGAAAAGGCATAGGGCCCTGCAATGTAGCTCGCGCTCTGGCCGGGGACGATCTTGTAGTTCTCGTTACGATATTCCCCGCCCACTGCGAGCGAGGTATCGCCGAAGCCCAGGTTGAGATCGCGCTGCGCGTCGAAGTTGATCGAGGTCTGGCCCGACCGCAATCCACCCGCGATGAACTTGCGCGGGCTCGCGATGCCGCCGAGCGAGACGTTGAAGCTGTTCTCGACCGAGTAGTTGAGCCGGTTCGAGCCGTAGTTGGCCGACAAGTCGAGGTTCCAGCCCGCGGTCTCGCCGCGCACGCCGATGACGCCCGCAATATCGGTGATCTCGCTGACGATGAGCGGCAGGAAGCCATCGGGATAGTATGGTTTGCCGCCATTGGCGTAGTCGATGTTGCGCGCATCGTTCGAACGACGGAAGAACCCGGCGCCATTGCCGTCGCGCACCCCGTACGTGCCGAACTCGTACAATTCGAACCCGGTGTCCCACAGGTCGGCGCCGGCGTTGATGACAAAGTTGTAATCCTGCGACTGGCCGTCGCCGTACCGGTGGTTGATCCGGTCGATCGTTGTTTCGCGCGGATCGCCGATGCCCGAATACTGGCGGCGCGGATCCGGGCCCGACCGGTTCGTCGGCTTGCGATCCTTGTACTCGGCGGTGACGTTGAAATAACCGGTTTCACCCACCGGCACGCCGATGTTGGCGGCGAACGTGAAGGTCTCGCCGTCGCGCCGCTTGGCTTCCTGGTTCTCATAGACAATCGCCGGATCGCCGGTCGCCGCGGTGGTCGGCGAGACGCTGGCAACGTCGTACACGTCGTTCAGGGTGGTGACGTACTTGCCGTACGTCGCCTGCGCGCGCCCGCCGGGGCGGCGCTTGAGCTGGATGTTGATGACCCCCGCGATCGCGTCCGAGCCGTACTGCGAGGCGGCACCGTCGCGCAGCACCTCGATCCGGTCGATCGCCAGCGGCGGGATCGTGTTCATGTCGACGCCGGCCGAACCGCGGCCGACCGAACCGTTCAGGTTGAGCAGCGACGAAAGGTGGCGGCGCTTGCCGTTGACCAGCACCAGCACCTGATCGGGCGCGAGGCCGCGCAACGTCGCCGGGCGCAGCGAGTCGGTCCCGTCGGTCAGCGACGGCTGCGGGAAGTTGAACGAGGGGACGAGGTTGTTGAGCAACCGGTTGGTCTCGGTCGACCCCTGGTTGAGCAGCGCATCATTCGAGATGACATCGATCGGCACGGTACTGTCGGCGACGGTACGGTCGGTCCGGCGGGTGCCGGTCACGATGATCTGTTCCTGCGGTGTGGCGTCACCTTGTTCCGACGCGGCGCTCTCGCCCGGAACGTCCTGGGCCAGCACCGGTTGCGCAGCTGCGGCAACGATCAATGCGGCAGTCGTGCCGAGCAGCGAAAAGCGGAAATTTAGCATTGGTTTGAACTCCCTGTTGAGTCAGGAAATAACAGGGGAATGCCGCCAGGCAGCATGAATTGTGCCAATCAACGACCGATTGTGCACCGCTGTTGCGCTTGCGTAACACGCCGTGCGCTCGCCGGGCAGGCGAACGGGCACCGTGTCAAAGGACGTTGCCATCCTTGTCACGGTAGATGTCGCGCCGTCCGACATGGTTCGCCGGGCCGACGAGGCCATCTTCCTCCATCCGCTCGATCCACTTGGCGGCGGTGTTGTAGCCCACCCCCATCTGCCGCTGTAGCCACGATCCCGAGGCCTTCTGGTGCTCGAAGACGATCTGGCAGGCCTGGCGATACTTGCGTTCCTCCGGGTTGTCGGAGGCGGTTAGCTCGTCGTCGAAGCCGAACCCAAAGCTGTCCTCCGGCTCTTCGGTCACCGCGTCGACGTAGTCGGGCTTGCCCTGGCCGCGCCAATGCTCGGCCACTTGCTCGACTTCCTCATCCGACACGAACGGTCCGTGGACGCGAACCAGCGCGCCGGTCGAGGGCTTGTAAAGCATGTCGCCCTTGCCCAGCAGCTGTTCGGCCCCCTGTTCGCCAAGAATGGTGCGGCTGTCGATCCGGCTGGTGACGTTGAAGCTGATGCGGGTCGGCAGGTTGGCCTTGATGACGCCGGTGATCACGTCAACCGAAGGACGCTGGGTGGCCATGATCAGGTGGATGCCCGCCGCGCGGCTCTTCTGGCTCAGTCGCTGGATCAGAACTTCGATCTCCTTGCCGACAGTGACCATCAGGTCGGCCAGTTCGTCGACGATCAGCACAATCTGCGGCAATGCGGCGTATTCGAGCTGCTCTTCCTCGAACAGTTCCTCGCCGGTGTCGGGATCGAAGCCCGTCTGGACTCGCCTGCCCAGCGGCTTTCCCTTGGCGGCGGCGGTGCGCACGCGTTCGTTGAAACCGGCAATGTTGCGCGCGCCGATCGAACTCATCCAGCGATAGCGCCGCTCCATCTCCTCGACCGCCCATTTCAAGGCGCGGACCGCCTTGGACGGCTCGGTCACCACCGGCGAAAGCAGGTGGGGGATGTCGTCATAGCTCTTGAGTTCGAGCACCTTGGGATCGATCAGGATCAACCGGCAGTCGTCAGGCGTGAAGCGGTACAACAGGCTGAGCAAAATGCAGTTGAGGCCAACCGACTTGCCCGAACCGGTCGTGCCCGCGACCAGCAGGTGCGGCATCGCGGCCAGATCGGCGACGATCGGCTCGCCGGCGATGTCCTTGCCCAGAACGATCGGCAGCGTTCCCTTGGCGTTGACGAACGCATCGCAGCCGGCGAGTTCCTTGAAGGCGATCGTCTGACGGTCGGCGTTGGGCAGTTCGATGCCCATCACCGTCTTGCCCGGGATCGACGATACCCGCGCGCTGATCGCGCTCATGTTGCGGGCGATGTCTTCGGCCAGGCCGATCACCCGGCTGGCCTTGATGCCCGGCGCGGGCTCGAGCTCGTACATCGTCACCACGGGCCCGGTCCGCACGGCGGTAATCTCGCCCTTGACGTTGAAATCGTCGAGCACCGTCTCGAGCAAGCGCGCGTTGCGTTCCAAGGCCAGCTTGTCGAGCTTGGGCACGGTGTGCGCGGGCGGATCGGTCAGCAGATCGATGCTGGGGAGCTGATAGCTGGCAAACAGATCCTTCTGCGCAGTCTTGCCCGCCGGCTTTGCGGCAGGGCGCGGGGTAAGCGTCGGCTCGGCAATCTCGGGCGCGCGGCGCTCGGCGAACTGCGGCGGCTCATCGCTCGCGGGCTCACGCTTACGGGCTCGCGCCTTGGCGACGAGCGGCAGGTCACCTTCGGGAAGCGCCCTGGGTTGCCAGATAAAACGCGGGAGCGTGAGCAACTGGGCCCAGTCGAGCGCGAACACGCGGGTCACCCCGGCGACCCCGCCCGCCAGCGCCACCAACGCGAGCGCCAGAATCACCCATCCGGCGATCCCCTCGCCCAGCCGCCCGGCGACCGCCGTCACCGCATCGGCACCGAGCAATCCGGTAATCCCGCCGAGCGACGCGGGCAGCGTGCCGCCGGGGCGATCGAACGCGAGCGCGAGCACCGTGCCGATCAGGGCCATCGACAGCAGCAGCAGACCGGTCGGCCGCCACCAACGGGTATGCGCGTCGCTGTCTTCCTCTTCTACATCGCGCCACAGCTTGCGCGCGAAGACATAGAGAAGCGGCAACAGCAGCACGCCGGTGGCGCCGAACAGGAAATAGGTCCGCTCGGCGAACCACGCGCCCGCCGGCCCCATCCAGTTGCGCACATCGTCACCCGCGGCCGCAGTCGAGGCGCTCGGATCGGTTTGCGTATAGCTGGCAAGCGCCAGCCCGAGGAACAGCATCGCGGCAAACAGCGCGGTGGCGCCCACCATCTGCGATGCACGGCGCAGGCTGCGACGGAATGCCGCACGCCAGTCGGCCGCGGGCGTTCTGCCCACACCCGTCCCGATAGCGCGTGTTGCCATGCCTGCTTCCCCTAACTCGTCCGGTACTCGTCCGGTGCGCATTATCGCAGGCGCGGGAGTCCGGCGTCAAGAAACCTTGGCGTCATTGAATTGTGGCGTCAGGAATCCTGCTTGAGCGCAAGCCCGTCGATCGCCGCCCAGCGCGACCAGCCGAGCTCCTGCGCTCGCTCGAAGGTCATTCCGCCGAGCGCGATCACCGGCATTTCGGCGAGCGCGGCAAGGGCATGGAATTTCTCCGCGCCGAGCGGAGCGATGCCGGGATGGGTACGGGTGGCGAACACCGGCGAGATCATCGCCGCATCGGCCCCCGCTGCGTTGGCGTGAGCGATTTCGTTGGCATCGTGCACCGTGACGATGCGCAGCAGTTCGGGCGCATCGCCGACCGCCTCAGGTGGGCCATAGGATCCCGCCGCGCCCCACGCGAGCGCCTGATCGTCACTACCGGACAGGATCGCCAGGTGATTGCCTTGGCGCACCAGCGGCAGCAATTCGTCGAACCGTTCGCGACGACTGCGGGGATCGAGGTGGTAATGGCGGAAGACGAAAGCCGATCCGCGCGGCAATCCGCGCAGCGCGCGCGGCAGCAATTCATCGTTGCGGGCATCCGACAGGAGCCAAAGATCGGGCAGTGACTGGTGCAGTCCCATACCTTCGCTATAGCGCACACCCGCCATGAATGCAGCCTTGCGCCTTGAGGAAGTCCACGATCGCGTTGCCCGCGCGTGCAAGATCGCGCGGCGAGAGCCGGCCGATGTGTCGCTGATCGCCGTCAGCAAGACTCACGCCGCAGACGAGATCGCACCCCTGATCGAGGCCGGTCAGCGCCTGTTCGGGGAGAACCGGGTGCAGGAAGCGCAGGCCAAGTGGCCCGAATTGCGCGAGCGCACGCCCGACGTGAAGCTGCACCTGATCGGCCGGCTGCAATCCAACAAGGCCGAGGACGCCGCCCGCCTGTTCGACTGCATCCATTCGCTGGATCGCATCAGCCTGGTCACCGCGCTGGCCAAGGCGTTCGACAAGACGGGTCGCCGGGTGCCATGCTTCATCCAGGTCGACGTCGGCGAGGAGCCCCAGAAAGGCGGCTGTCCGGTCAAGGAGTTGCCCGCGCTTCTGGCACAGGCTCGCGACGCGGATGTCCCGGTTATCGGCCTGATGTGCGTGCCCCCGGCCACAATCGAGCCCGCGCCGTTTTTCGCCTTGCTCGACAAACTGGCACGCGACCACGGACCCGGGGATGGAAGCTGGGGCCTCAGCATGGGAATGAGCGGCGATTTCGAGACCGCGATCATGCTCGGCGCAACGCACGTACGGGTTGGGACCGCGCTGTTCGGGGAACGCGGTTGAAGCCCCCTTCACCCATCGCAGGCGGCATTTGAGACGTTGGCAACCGATTGCCTGATCAGTAACTAACCCTCGATGAGCACAGCATTGATCGGCCGCTACCTGTCTTCCATCGTCAAGCGCGGCACGCTCGCGGTCACGTTCGCGGACGGCGAACAGCGGACCTTCGGTTCGCCCGCCACCGGTTTTCCCGATGTCGCCATTCGCTTTGCGGACAGCAAAGTGCCGCGCGACATCATCCTCGACCCCCGCCTGGGCGCGGCGGAGGCCTACATGGACGGCCGACTGGTGCTCCAGGGCGGCGGGATCATGGAACTGGTCGAACTGCTGCGCGCGAATGCGCCGTGGGACCGGGGCGGATCGATAGGTGGCCCCAGCCTGCTCCGCCAAATCCGCAACCGGATCGGGTTCGCGCGCGAGGCGGTCAATGACCGCGTCGGCGCCCGGCGCAACGTGTCGCATCACTACGATATCGGCAACGATCTGTATCGCATGATGCTCGATGGCGAGCACATGCAGTACAGCTGTGCCTACTGGCCCGACGGGGTCACGACGTTGGGCGAAGCGCAGACCGCGAAGCTGGCGCATATCGCCGCCAAGCTGGCGCTGGCTGACGGCCACACCGTGCTCGACATCGGGTGCGGCTGGGGCGGGATGGCGATCTACCTCGCTCGGAAGTTCGACGTGCGGGTGACCGGCATCACTCTGTCGCGCGAGCAGATCGCGCTCGCGCAGACCCGCGCCCAAGAGGCCGGTGTGGCCGACCGGGTGACTTTCGAGCTGGCCGACTATCGCGACCTGCCCGCGCGCGGCGCGCGGTTCGACCGGATCGTCTCGGTCGGCATGTTCGAACACGTTGGCCGCCCGCAGTTCGAGACGTTCTTCAAGTCCGCCGCCAACTTGCTGGCCGACGACGGGGTGATGCTGCTCCACACGATCGGGCGGATTGGCGGGCCCGGATCCACCGACGCGTTCACCCGCAAATACATCTTCCCGGGCGGCTACATTCCCGCACTGTCCGAGACGGTCGCCGCTTCGGAGAAATTTCGCCTGATCGCCGCCGATACCGAAATGTTGCGGCTGCATTATGCCAAGACCCTGCGCGCTTGGTACGCCAACTGCATGGCGCATCGCGAGGCGATCGTGGCGGCCTATGACGAGCGCTTTTTCCGCATGTGGACGTTCTATCTGGCGGGGGCGACAGCCAGTTTCGAGCACGGCGGCATGTGCAACTACCAGATCCAGTACATCCGCGACCGCCGCGCCGTGCCGCTGACGCGCGGGTATATGGCCGAAGCAGAAACTGCGCTGAACCCGAATCGGTAGCGGCGCTGCCTCAGGCGCTCTCCAGTTCGGCCTGCCGTTGGTCGCTGGCGGCATCGAGCAGCGCCGTCTCGATCGATTTGAGCCGCGCGGGCGCGGTGATTTTGCCGCCCGTCAGGTCGGTCACGTAGAACGTATCCGCAGCGCGTTCGCCGTAATTGGTGATGTGCGCGCTGAACACCAGCAGGCGGCTTTCGAACAGCGCGCGGGCGAGGCGATTGAGCAGCGCGGCACGGTCGCGCGCATTGACCTCGACCACGGTGAACCGGCCCGATGCCTGGTTGTCGAAGCTGACCACCGGGCGCACGTCGAACGCCCTGGCGCGGCTGTGCGGCAGCGGGCGCCGGGCGAGCTGCGGCACCAGCGCGGTGCGGTTGGCCAGCGCGTCGCCGATCGCCTGCTCGATCCGCTTGAGCTGGGCGGGCTCGCTGAACGGCGCGCCGTGCGGATCCTGGACCAGGAAGTTATCGACCGCCCAGCCCGACCGCGTGGTGTGGATGCGCGCGTCGATGATGCTTGCGCCGGCCAGGTGGATGCCGCCGGCGATGCGGTAGAACAGCCCCGGATGGTCGGCCGCGATGACCGTCACCAGCGTGGCACCACGCGCAGGGTAGACTTCGCAGTGGACCGCCAGGCGATCCTTGTCCTCGTGACTGACGCCGTACTGGATCATGTTGAGCGCGATGATGTCGTCGGGCTCGGCGATCCAGTAACTGTCGTCGAACCGGTCGGCGTAAAGCTTGAGCAGGCCGGCCTTGTCGCCCAACAGCACCTCGACCGCGGCTTTCTTGGCCAGGACCCGGTCCTTGCGGCCGTGTTTCATGTGGCCGAGCCGCAGCCGTTCCTCGGCCGCGTCGTACAGTTCGCCCAGCAACTGGCCCTTCCAGGAATTCCACGTCCCGGGCCCGACCGCGCGGATATCGACCGCGGTCAGCAGCATGAGCTGGCGCAACCGCTCGAGCCGCTGGACCTCGGTGACGAAGTCCTCGATCGTCTTGGGGTCGGTCAGGTCCCGCTTGAACGCGGTGCGGCTCATCAACAGGTGCTGCCTGACCAGCCAGGCGACCAGCGCGGTCTCGTTGGCGTCGAGTCCGAAGCGGGGGCACAGCTGCTCGGCCACTTCGCCGCCGAGCACCGAGTGATCGCCGCCGCGGCCCTTGGCGATATCGTGCAACAACACCGCCACGTAGGCCGCGCGCCGGCTGGCGACTTCGTGGATCAGGCGTGTGGAGCGCGGATGGTCACCGGCAAGCTCGCCCTTCTCGATCCGGTTGAGCAGCCCGATCGCGCGGATGGTGTGCTCGTCGACGGTATAGTGGTGGTACATGTCGAACTGCATCTGCGCGTTGACCCGCGCGAAATCGGGCACGAAGCGGCCGAACACCCCCGCCTCGTTCATCCAGCGCAGCACACCTTCGGGGTCGTTGCGGCCAGCCAGAACGTCGAGGAACAGCGCGTTGGCGCGCGGATCGTCACGCTCAGCGGCCTTGATCAGCCCGGCATCGCGGGCGGCCTGGCGCATCGTTTCGGGATGAACCTCGAGGCTGTTCGCCTCGGCCAGCTGGAACACCTCGATCAGCCGCACCGGGTCCTTGCGGAACCAGTCGTCCGACGGCGCCGCGATGCGTCCGCCGAACACCCGGTAACCCTTCAGCTCGCGCGCCCGCGGGGTGAAACTGGCCAGCAGGCCCTTGCGCGCGCGGCTTTTGGCGAACTGTTCGTCGATGTGCGCCAGGAACACGCCGGTCAGCGATCCCACGCGCTTGGCCTGCAGGAAATAGAACTGCATGAACCGTTCGACCGCGCTCTTGCCCGGGCGATCGGCGAAGTTCATCCGCGCGGCCACTGCACGCTGCAGGTCGAACGTCAGCCGGTCCTCGGCCCTCCCGGTGATGGTGTGGAGGTGGCACCGCACCGCCAGCATGAACCCCTCGGCGCGGCGGAAGCTGCGGTATTCCTCGGGCGTGAACAGGCCGACATCGACCAGCTCTGCGGCGACCCGCACTTTGTGGATATACTTGCCGATCCAGTAGAGCGTCTGCAGATCGCGCAGGCCGCCCTTGCCGTCCTTGACGTTGGGTTCGACCACGTAGCGGCTGTCGCCCATCCGCTTGTGGCGCGCGTTGCGCTCTTCCAGTTTCTCGGTGACGAACTGCTTTTCGGTGCCCTTGACCACTTCATCGGCAAAGCGCCGCGTTGCCTCGTCGTACAGCGGCCGGTCGCCCCACACGAAACGGCCTTCGAGCAAGGCGGTGCGGATGGTCAGATCGGACCGGGCCATGCGGATCGTCTCGTCGACCGAGCGGCTCGAATGGCCCACCTTGAGGCCCAGATCCCACAAGTAATAAAGGATCGCCTCGATCACCTGTTCGCACCACGGTGCATGACGCGTGGGATGGATGAAGGCGATGTCGACGTCCGAATGCGGCGCCATCTCGGAACGGCCGTAGCCACCGACCGCGATCAACGCCAACCGCTCTCCCGACGACCGGTTGGCCGACGGATAGACGTCGGCGATCACGTGATCGTGGATCGTCCGCACCACCTGGTCGACCAGAAACGCATAGCCCGCGGTGATCTCGTGCCCGGCGGACGGCTTTTCGACCAGCCGCTGCTCGAGCTCGGTGCGTCCGCTGTCGAGCGCGGCCTTGAGCGCCTCGACGATCGCCGGCCGCGCGGACCCGTCGCTGTCGGCCGCCAGCGCGGCGATCTGTTCGGCGAGCATCCGGCGGTCGATCACCCGGCGCTGGTTGGGAACCCGCGGCTCGCTCACTTGCCGCCCCCTGCATGGACCACGGACCGGTATCCGAACGCGAAAGACGCGATGCGCGGTAAAACGGGGGCCGGATCGATCATCACGACACGCTAGACCCGCGGGCGGGCTGTAGGAAACGCGAAAATCGGGCCGGGATGTCGCTCGGCCAGGTCAGGCGGCCTCTACCAGCGCCGTGTACTTGGTGCGCAGTGCGCGCTTGTCGATTTTTTCGGTCCCCAGCCGCGGCAGCGCGTCGGTCACCTGCCACAGGTATTGCGGAATCTTGAACCTGGCGAGCCGCTCGGCGAGGAATTCCTTGAGGTCGTCGGCCTCGACCGAGGCGTGATCCTTGACCATGTAAACCGCCGCCGGAAGCTCGCCGTAACGTTCGTCGGGCAGGCCGAAGACCGAGCATTCGGCGATATCGGGATGCGCGTAGATTTCCTGTTCCACCTCGATGCAGGAAATGTTCTCGCCGCCGCGGATGATGATGTCCTTCTTGCGGTCGACGATGAACAGGTATTCGTCCGCGTCGAGATACCCCAGGTCGCCGGTGCGGAACCAGCCGTCGCTGGTGAACGCGGCGCGGGTTGCCTCGTCATTCTTCCAGTAGCCGTTGAAGTTGGCGACCGAACGGAAGGCCACCTCGCCGGTGGCGCCCTGCGGCAAGGGTGTGCCGGCATCATCGATGATCGCGATTTCGACGATCGGCCGGCTCGCGCGCCCGGTGCTGCCGGGCTTGGCCAGGTAATTCTCGTTGAAGTTGCCGCAGCCGACGCCGTTGGTTTCGGTCAGGCCATAGCCCAGCAGGGGGAAACTGTCCGGGAAGGCCGCCTTGATCTTGTCGACGTGCTCGACCGGCCGCGGCGCGCCGCCACCGGCAAAGCTTTTGCAGGCGGTGAGATCGTAGCTTCCGCGATCCGGGTGCGTGGCGATCTCGTAGCTCATCAGCGGCACGCCGACGAAATAGGTCACGCCTTCGTCCTGCATCAGCTGCATCGCCTGTTCGGCGCTCCACTTGGGCATCAGCACCAGCTTGCGATTGATCGCAAAGCTCTGGAGGAACAGCGGCACCTCGCCGGTCACGTGGAACAGCGGAACCGCGACCAGCGCGACCGGCTGGGTGGCGCCCGCGTCATCGCCGCGCTCGGCCATCAGCAGCGCGGCCATGGCGCTTTGCGCGATGTAGCTCATCACCCCGTGGACCACCGAGCGGTGATCGCACCAGGCGCCTTTCGAGCTGCCGGTCGAGCCCGAGGTGTAGAGGATGGTGGCGACATCGTCGGGTGCGATATCGGGTAGCGTCACGTTTGCCGGATCGCTCCACACCGGCGCCAGGCCCTCGGCGGGCTGGCCGCCGTGTCCGAACACGATCACCTCGGCTGCGTGCGTCGCACCCTCGAGCCGGGCGGCGCGCTGGGCATCGGCGAGGATCAGCTTGCATTCGGCAAGTTCGACCCCGTAGGCCAGCTCGTCCCCGGTCCAGAACCCGTTGAGCAGGGTCGCACAACCGCCCGCCATCACGATGCCCATATAGGCGATGATCCAGTTGGCCGAATTGCGCGCCGCGATGCCGATCCGGTCGCCTCGGCTTACCCCGTGGCGCGTGATCAGACCGGCGGCGACTGAGCGGGCGGCGTCGTAGGTCTGCCCGAACGTCAGCCGCGTGTCGCCGTCGACCAGGAAATCGTTGTCGCGGTTGAGCTCGCAATAATGCGCGAAATAATGCGCCAGGCTGGGCGGGGCGTTCTTGAATGCGGGCAGCTCGATTCCGAAGCGCGCGAACGGCTCGGTCTCGAACGGCGCGCCCGGCGCGACCAGCGTGTCCATGATCCGGTTGAGCGCATCGTCGAGCTCGGTTGCCATTGGCGCAGGGTCCTCTCTTGCATGTGTCCCGGGCGGCTTTCCCTAGCCCGCGCGCTATGGCAATAGCCCCCGCGCGGCCCAGTCGGGTACGCGCAGGATTAAGGATCATTCGTGCTGCTGTCACTACTCGCCGAGAGCGTTCAGGCGTCGGGCGGCGCTTTCCATTTCGAGGATCTCGGCCTCCGGAAGGGCATCGACCTCGGCTTCTTCCAGCTGCGGTTCTATTCGCTCGCCTACCTCGCCGGCATCGTGCTCGGCTATTGGCACCTGACCAGGATGGTCAAGGCGCCGGGCAGCCCGATGGCGCAGCGCCATGCCGATGACCTGTTCTTCTATTGCACGCTCGGGATCATCATCGGCGGGCGGCTCGGTTACGCGGCGTTCTATACAGGCGGCGAGACCGGGATCCCGTCGATGTTCACGCACTTCACCTCCGGCGAGTTCCCCAGTTGGGACCTGCTGCGTCTGTGGGATGGCGGGATGAGCTTCCACGGCGGCGTGCTCGGGGTGCTGTGCGCGATTACCTGGGTATGCCGGCGCGGCCAGATCAGCTTCCTGCGAACCGCCGACTACATCGCGGTCAACGTGCCGTTCGGGATGATGTTCGGGCGCCTGGCGAACTTCGTCAACGGCGAGCTGTGGGGCCGCCCGGCCGACGTTCCGTGGGCGATGATCTTCCCGACCGATCCGCTGCAACTGCCGCGCCACCCCAGCCAGCTTTACGAAGCGGGCCTCGAAGGCGCGCTGCTGATCGTGATCATGCTGCTGCTGTTCTGGAAGACCCGCGCGCGCTGGCGGCCGGGCCTGCTGGTGGGCGTGTTCACCGCGGCATCGCGCTCGCCCGCTTCACCGTCGAATTCTTCCGCGAGCCCGATTCGCAACTGGCCGAGTTCGCCCGCCAGACGGGTCTGTCGATGGGGCAGTGGCTGACGATCCCGCTGATGATCATCGGCGCCGCGCTGGCGATCCGCGCGCTCGTCCGCGCGCCGCTCGGAACCCAGGCGGCCCAGCCCGCCGCGGCATGAGCGATGGCACGATGTCGCAGGCGGACGTTTTCCGCCGCCTGATCCGGAACACCGGGCCGATCAGCCTGGCGCAGTTCATGGGCGAATCCAACGCGCGCTACTATGCAGCGAAGGACCCGCTCGGCAGCGCGGGCGATTTCGTCACCGCACCCGAGATCAGCCAGATGTTCGGCGAGCTGATCGGTCTGTGGCTGGCCGACCTGTGGATCCGCGCGGGCCGCGAACGGCCGGTTCACTACGTCGAGCTGGGCGCCGGCCGCGGGACGCTGGCGAAAGATGCCCTGCGCACGATGAAGCGCTATGATCTCGAGCCCGAAGTGCATCTGGTCGAGACTTCGCCAGCCTTGCGCACGCTCCAGGCGGAAGCGGTCCCCCACGCGCGCTTTCACGACGACCTGTCGAGCGTGCCGACGGTCGGGCGGCTGCTGGTCGTCGCCAACGAATTCCTCGACGCGCTGCCGGTGCGCCAGCTGGTCCGATCGGCCGAGGGCTGGCGCGAACGGATGGTCGGGCTCGACGGCGACCGGTTCGTCTACGTGACCGGCGCGATGCCGATGGACGCGGCGGTGCCTCCCGAATGGCGCGAGGCGCGCCAGGGCGCGATCATCGAGACTTCTCCCGCGGCGGCATCGGTCACCGACGAGATCGCCGGCCGGCTTGCGAGCCAGGGCGGCGCTGCGCTGCTGATCGATTACGGCCACACCGACAGCCGGGGCGGATCGACCTTTCAGGCGGTCAAGTCGCACACCAAGGTCGATCCGTTCGCCGCCCCGGGGGAAGCGGACCTGACCGCGCACGTCGATTTCGCAACGCTATCGCGCATCGCACGGTCGCGCGGGATCGAGTGGATGGGCACGGTGCAGCAGGGCGAATGGCTGCGCGGGCTCGGGATCGAAACCCGCACCGAGGCGCTTGCCATGCGCGCACCGCACCTCCGCGCCGAACTCAATGCGGCACGCGACCGCCTGATCGCAGACGACCAGATGGGGCTGCTGTTCAAGGTCATGGGGTTGGCCGCACCCGGCTGGCCGCGCGGCGTAGGATTCGAGGACAAATGACCATGACTTTCAGACTTTCCTGCCTTGCCGCCGTGGCGATGATCGGTGCTGGACCGCTGGCCGCGGCCGAGCCGGTCGACGGCGCGTGGACCACCGCTTCGCGCGATGGCGTGGTGCGGATCGCGCCGTGCGGTACGGCGGTATGCGGGCGGCTCGCGCGGTTCCTGGTCGTGCCACCGCAAGGCGCCGATCAGCGCGACGTGCACAATCCGGACGCCAGGCTGCGCAGCCGCAAGCTGCTCGGCATGGCGATCCTGACCGATTTTCATGCCGACGGCGCGGTCTGGCGCGGGACCATCTACGATCCCAAGGCGGGCAAATCGTACCGCTCGATCATCCGGCGGCTGGGTTCCGACCGGCTCGAGGTAAAGGGCTGCATCGGGCCGTTCTGCCAGACGCAGGTGTGGCGCAAGGCCGACTAGCGCGCGGCCTGGCGCTCGATCCGGCTGGCCAGCCAGCGCGCCGCCTGCTCGGGCGACTTCTTGTCGGCCGGGCGATCGACCATGAAATTGGCCTGTTGCATGGTCGCCACCGGGATCGCGCCGACCAGCGGCTTGAGCGCGGCGAGGAAGCGCGCGTCGTCCGCCTTGCCCGGCGCGACCAGCAGCATGGCGTCGTAGGCGGGGAGCGCGCTCTTGGGATCGGCGAGCACCACCAGCCGGTCGGCCGCGATCCGTCCGTCGGATGAAAACGCGCTGATCACGTCGGCATCGCCGCTCGCCAGCGCATCGTACATGAATGTCGGCGCGAAGCTCTTCTGTCGCAGCGCCCCCAGGCCATAGGCCGCATCGACGCCGCGCCATTCGGGGCGGCGGAAGAATTCAAGATCGCCGCCCAACGTCAGGTCGCGCCCCTTGGTGGACAGGTCTTCGAGCGAGGCGATACCGAGTGCCCGCGCCCGGGTGCCCTTCATGGCGAAGGCATAGGCGTTCTCGAATCCGAGCGCGCCGAGCATCCGCGCGCCGTTCGATTGCTGTTCCCACTCGGCGATCCCCTGCAGCATGGCGGCACGGTCCACCGCAGCGGTCCGCTTCATCTCATTGGCCCAGACGGTGCCCGAATAATCGACATAGACGTCGATCTGGCCGGAAGTGAGCGCCCGGTGGATCACCGCCGAGCCAAGCCCTTCGCGATAGGTCACCGCGTAGCCGGCCTGTTCGAGCCGCTGCCCGATCACCCGTGCCAGGATATACTGTTCGGAAAAGTTCTTCGCCCCGATCACCACGGTCTCGCGGTCCCGGCTTGTGCCGGTCGAGGCCGCCGCCAGCAGCCCGGCGACAAGCAGCGCGAGCCCGATCCACGCAAGCGCCGGCCGCCGTGTCTTGAGCCCGCGTTCGACCAGCGCCAGCATTCCGTCGGCGGCCAGCGCCAGCCCCGCCGCGGCGAAACACCCGGCAAGCACCAGCGGCCAGTTCTGCGTCTGCAGCCCGGCGAAGATCGGATCGCCCAGACTTGGCTGGCCGACCGTGGTCGACAGCGTCGCTGCCCCGATCGTCCACACCGCGGCGGTGCGGATGCCCGCCATCACGAACGGCGCGGCCAGCGGCGCCTCGACCAGCCGCAGCTTTTGCCACGCGGTCATCCCCACTGCGTCGGCCGCTTCGATCACGCCGGGGTCCATCTCGGCGCGCGCGGTAACCGCGTTGCGCAGGATCGGCAGCAGCGCATAGAGCGCCAGCGCCAGCAGCGCGGGCAAGAACCCGAGCGTCGGCAGGCCCTGGCCGAACACCGCGCGCAAACTGAGCAATACCGGAAAGAACAGCGCCAGCAGCGCCAGCGCGGGAACGGTCTGCACCAGGCTGGCAAAGCCGAGCGACGCCCGCGCGACGGTGCGCGAGCGCACGGCCCACACCGCCAGCGGCACCGCCACCACGATCCCCAATGCCAGCGCGGCGGCCGAGAGCAACACGTGCGCGGCCAGCTTGTCGCCAAGCGTCAGCAGAGTGGCCCAGGTCTCGCTCACGTCGTCAGCGCCGCCAGTGCCGTCGCCTGGGCGCGCGGAACCGCCACCAGCGCCTGGGCGACCGCGCCGCCGGCACCGGCGAGCAAGGCGCGCGGAACCTCGTCGGCGACGATCCGGCCCGCCTCCATCACCACCACCCGATCGGCGAGCAGCAGCGCCTCGGCCATGTCGTGCGTCACCATCACCGTCGTCAGCCCGAGCCGGTCATGCAGTTCGCGCACCCGCTTGCCGAGCGCGTCGCGGGTGACCGGGTCGAGCGCGCCGAACGGTTCGTCCATCAGCAACAGCGACGGCTCGGCGGCGATCGCGCGCGCAACCCCCACGCGCTGGCGCTGGCCGCCCGACAGGGCATCGGGCAGCCGCGCGGCGACTGCGGGATCGAGTTCCACCAGCTCGAGCAGCGCGGCGATGCGCGTTTCGGACAAGGGCCGGCCGGCGAGGCGTGGTCCGATCCCGATGTTGGCCGCGACGTCCATATGCGGGAACAGCCCGATCGACTGGAACACGTACCCGATCCTGCGTCGCAAGTGCGGCGCGGCGACGGTGCCGACATCGTCACCATCGAATGCGACGGTGCCGCTGCTCGGCTCGATCAGCCGGTTGGCCATCCGCAACAGAGTTGATTTGCCCGATCCCGACTGGCCGACCAGCGCCATGAACTGGCCACGCGGGACTTCGAGCGAGACCGCGTCCACCGCGGTGACGCTCGCGAACCGTTTGCTGACCTGATCGAACCGAAGCATCCGCTGACAGGGTAGCGGCACCGTGCGCGCCTGGCGAGTGCGCTAGCTCTTGATCGAGGCGAGCGGAATTGTGAGGTCGATTTCCAGGCCGTTTTTCGCAAACCGGCGGTCGAACGCGCCGCGCAACTGCCCCTCCATCGAACTGCGAATGAGGCGCGAACCGAAGCCCTCCTCGGCCGGTTCGGTAACCGGCGGACCATCGCGTTCGATCCATGTAATCCGCGCAGCACCATCGCTGCGGTCGCAATCGAGCGTGATCGAAACCGATCCGCCCGGAGCCGACAGGGCGCCGTACTTGGCGGAATTGGTCGCCAGTTCGTGGAACGTCAGCGCCAGCGGGGTCGCCGCGCCGGGGCCGATCGGGCAATCGTCGCCCACGATCTCGATCCTGCCATCGTTGTCCGCGTAGGGTGCCATCAGCTCGGTCAGGAGGCCCTGCAAGCTGCCGCCCTTGATCCCCTCCATCGGCCGGACGAAATCGTGCGCGCGGCCAAGCGCCCGGATCGTGCCGATCAGATCCTGCGCGAAATCGCTGGCTTCGGGCGCGCGCCGCGCGCGCAGCGAGACAAGTCCGGCGACCACCGCGAAGATGTTCTTGATCCGGTGCGACAGCTCACGCGCGAGCAGGTCGCGCCCTTCCGACCGCCGGTGACCGTCATCGATATCGGTCAGGGTGCCATACCATCTGATGACCCGTCCCTGTGCGTCGTGCACCGGCAGTGCGCGCGACAGTGTCCAGCGCCAGCCGCCGTCCGACTGCTTCAGGCGATATTCGCTTTCGAAAGGCTTGCCCGCCGCAAAGCTCGATTCCCACGCGCCGAACGCGGAAGCGCTGTCATCGTCGTGGATCAGCGGGCGCCAGTCGTCGGCCACTTTCGGCTTCTCGGTCCCGGTTGTCATTTCCCAGCGGCTGTTGAAGAAATCGAATTGCCCGTCGCCATCAGCCGACCAGACGATCCCGGGCACCATGTCGGCGACTTCGCGCATCGCGCGGGCGCTCTCGTTGGCCTGCATGGTCGTTGCAAGGCCGAAGCGTTCCGCGCCCAGCCGGCGCATGACCGCCGTCGCCAGCACGGCCAGACCCTGCTGCTCGAGCGCACTCAGGCCTTCCGGGCGGATCTTGGTATCGATCACACACAGTGCGCCGAGCGGCACCCCGTCATCGGAGATCAGCGGCGCGCCGGCGTAAAACCGGATATGCGGTTCGCCGGTGACCAGCGGGTTATCGGCGAATCGCGGATCGACGGTGGCATCGGGGACGACCATCGCGTCGCGCCCGAGCATCGCATGCGCGCAGAAGCTTTGCGAGCGCGGCGTCTCGCGCGCATCCAGGCCGCTGCGGGCGAGGAAGCGTTGCCGTTCGGTCTCGACCACGCTGACCAAAGCGACGGGGGTGCGGCACAGCTGCGCGGCGAATTGCGCGATTCCAGCCAGTTCGGGATCGTCATCGAGCGCATCGAGGCCGAACCCGGCCAGCACGGTGGCGCGTTCACCCTCGTCGCAATACGCAACGGAGACGGGGGCACGCGATGCCCTTGGAGTGGCGTCTGGTTGCTTCACGGTAGGTGCGATCCTGGACCTCACTCTAGTCGAAAAAGGCGATAACTTCAAAGCATTTGCAAGATGAAACTAACCTGCGTGCAAAGTGCTGGAATCGAAGCGTTTGCTTGTCACCTTGGCCCTCGGCTATGCGCGTCGCACTTGATGGAGAGAGTTCTTGCGCGCGACCCCAGATTTCGATTTCCAGCTTGGCGACAGCGCCGAAATGATTCGCGAGGCGACGGCGCGCTTCGCAGACGAACAGATCGCTCCGCTGGCCGACAAGATTGACCGCGAAGACTGGTTTCCGCGCGCGCTGTGGCCGGCGATGGGTGAACTGGGACTGCATGGGATTACCGTCGACGAAGCCGATGGCGGGCTCGGCCTGGGCTATCTCGAGCACGTCATCGCGGTCGAGGAGATCAGCCGTGCGAGCGCCAGTGTGGGTCTCAGCTACGGCGCGCATTCGAACTTGTGCGTCAACCAGATCCGCCGCTGGGGTAACGATCAGCAGAAAGCGAAATACCTCCCGAAGCTGATTTCGGGCGAGCACGTGGGCAGCCTGGCGATGAGCGAAGCCTCCGCCGGATCGGACGTGGTCTCGATGAAGCTCAAGGCCGATGCCACCGGCAACGGCGGCTACGTGCTCAACGGCACAAAGTTCTGGATCACCAACGCCACCGCCGCCGATACCCTGGTGGTCTATGCCAAGACCGACGGCCACGCCGGATCGCGCGGGATCACCGCGTTCCTGATCGAGAAGGATATGCCCGGGTTTTCGATCGGCCAGAAGATCGACAAGATGGGCATGCGCGGCTCGCCCACGGCCGAACTGGTGTTCGACGACTGCGAAGTGCCGGACGAGAATGTCATGGGCCCGGTCAACGGCGGCGTGGGTGTGTTGATGAGTGGGCTCGATTACGAGCGCGTGGTGCTGGCCGGGCTCCAGCTCGGCATCATGCAGGCCTGCCTCGATACGGTCATCCCCTACGTCCGCGAGCGCAAGCAGTTCGGCAAGCCGATCGGTGCGTTCCAGCTGATCCAGGCCAAGGTCGCCGACATGTACGTCGCGCTGCAATCGGCGCGCGCCTACACTTATGCCGTCGCCAAGAGCTGCGACGCCGGCCAGACCACCCGCTTCGACGCCGCCGGCGCGATCCTGCTCAGCAGCGAGAACGCGTTCAAGGTCGCCGGGGAAGCGGTCCAGGCGCTGGGCGGTGCGGGCTATACCAAGGACTGGCCGGTGGAGCGCTACCTGCGCGATGCCAAGCTGCTCGACATCGGCGCGGGGACGAACGAGATCCGGCGCATGCTGATCGGCCGCGAACTGATCGGGGCGGCGGGGTGAGCGGCCCGGCCCTGGTCTCGAAGCTCGATCGCGAAAGCGCTGAAGCCAAGGCGCGGTTCGCGCATAACAAGGGGCTCGCCGACGATCTGCGTGCCAGGGTGGCCGAGGCGGCGCTGGGCGGATCGGAGAAGCATCGCGAGCGGCACGTGTCGCGCGGCAAGTTGCTTCCGCGCGAGCGGGTAGAACGCCTGCTCGATCCAGGTTCGCCGTTCCTCGAGATCGGACAGCTCGCGGCGAACGGAATGTACGAAGGCGACGTTTCGGGCGCCTCGATGATCTGCGGCATCGGCCGGGTCAGTGGGCGGCAGGTAATGATCGTCGCCAACGATCCCACGGTGAAGGGCGGCTCCTACTACCCCATGACGGTCAAGAAGCACCTCCGCGCGCAGGAGATCGCGCAGGAGAACCGGTTGCCGTGCGTCTATCTGGTCGACAGCGGCGGCGCCAACCTGCCCTATCAGTCCGAGGTGTTCCCCGACCGCGAGCATTTCGGGCGCATATTCTTCAACCAGGCGCAGATGTCGGCGCTCGGCATCCCGCAAATCGCCTGCGTGATGGGCAGCTGCACCGCGGGCGGCGCCTATGTGCCGGCGATGAGCGACGAGAGCGTGATCGTGCGCGAGCAGGGTACGATTTTCCTCGCCGGCCCGCCGCTGGTGAAGGCCGCGACGGGCGAGGAGATCTCGGCCGAGGACCTTGGCGGCGGCGACCTTCACGCGAAGAAGTCGGGCGTGGTCGATCACCTCGCGGAAAGCGACGAGCACGCGTTGACCATCGTGCGCGACATCGTCAGCCATCTCGGCGCGAACAATTCAGCGGCACAAAACGTCGAAATCATCGCGCCCAGAGCGCCGAAATTCGACGCCGAGGACCTCTACGCCCTGATCCCCGACGATGTCCGCGCGCCCTACGACGTGCACGAAGTGATCGCGCGGCTGGTCGACGGCAGCGAATTCCACGAGTTCAAGGCGCTCTATGGCTCCACTTTGGTGTGCGGGTTTGCGCACATCTGGGGGATGCCGGTGGCGATCCTTGCCAACAACGGGGTGCTGTTCAGCGAAAGCGCGGTGAAGGGCGCGCATTTCATCGAGCTGGCCTGCCAGCGGCGCATCCCGCTGTTGTTCCTGCAGAACATCAGTGGCTTCATGGTCGGTGGGAAATATGAGGCGGAAGGCATCGCCAAGCACGGGGCCAAGCTCGTCACCGCGGTTGCCACCGCCACCGTGCCCAAGATCACGGTGTTGATCGGCGGCAGCTTCGGGGCGGGCAACTACGGCATGGCGGGCCGCGCCTATTCCCCGCGCTTCCTGTTCAGCTGGCCCAACGCGCGGATATCGGTGATGGGCGGCGAGCAGGCGGCATCGGTGCTGGCCACGGTCCACCGCGACGCTGACAAATGGACCCCCGAAGAGGCGGAGGATTTCAAGGCGCCGATTCGCCAGAAATACGAGGACGAGGGCAATCCCTACTACGCCACCGCGCGGCTGTGGGATGACGGCGTGATCGACCCCGCGCAGACCCGTGACGTGCTCGGCCTCGCCCTGGCCGCCACGCTCGAGGCGCCCATCCCCGAACGCCCCGCCTTTGGCGTGTTTCGGATGTAGCAGCGCGCTTGCCGCCCGCCGGGCTCCGTGCGAGAATGCCGGCGGGGGAGAAGCGACGTCGGCACGCGCAGCGCATCACTGGCGAACAGCGATGCCTCGTTGCTGTCCCGCTTCGTCCGGCGAGTGCTGATCGCGCTCTACCGCTGGAAGGGCTGGCGGCTGGAAGGCGGACATCCCGGGGTCGACAAGTTCGTCATCACCGGCGCGCCGCACACATCCAACTGGGACTTCGTGTTCTTCATCGGCGCGACGCACCAGATCGGCATTCGCCCCAGCTTCATGGGCAAGCACACCCTGTTCAAGTGGCCACTGACCCGGTTCATGCAGGACATGGGCGGGGTCTCGGTCGATCGGTCGCAGCGCGGATCGCACTACGTTCAACAGATCGCCGCCGAATTCGCCCGCCGCGACGAACTGGCGCTGGTAGTCGCCCCCGAAGGCAGCCGCAGCTCGGATGGCGCGTGGCGATCGGGGTTCTGGCATATCGCGCGGGCCGCGAACGTGCCGATCGTGCCGGCGTGGGTCGACCACCGGACGATGCGCGGCGGGATCGGACCACCGCTATGGCCGAGCGACGATCTGGCCGCCGATCTTGTGCGGCTGGCCGGTTTTTACCGTTCGGTCATGCCCGATTGCGCGCGCTTCGCCGTGCTCGAGATGTCGGCGCGGCAAATGGGGGAGACGAACGGATGATCGAAGCACTGATCGGCAACGCAGCCATGCTGCTGGGTGCGGTGCTGCTGCTGTGGGTGGTGGCGGTGCGGATCAACGATGTGTCGTTCATCGATGCCTTCTGGGGCGGGGGCATGGCTCTCCTCGCGGTGATCAGCTGGTTACGGCTGTCGCAACCCGGGCCGCTGGCGAGCCTGATCGCGACGATGGCCGTTGTGTGGGGCGCGCGGCTCGCGGTTCATTTGTTTCGCCGTTGGCGGCATGACGGCGAGGACCCGCGTTACGCACACATGCTCGGCAAGGCGCGCGAACAGGGCAAGTTCGCCAGTGCCGCGCTGACCAAGGTTTTCCTCGGCCAGGCAATCCTGCTGTTCCTGGTTTGCAGCCCGGCACAGGTCGGCATCCTGGCCGCCGGCAGCGCGCAACCGATCAGCGGGCTGGCGCTGTGCGGGCTGGCGTTGTGGCTGGTGGGCGTGTTCTTCGAATGGGTCGGCGACTGGCAGCTGGCGCGCTTTCGGGCAGATCCGGCGAACAAGGGCCAGGTGATGGACAAGGGGCTATGGCGTTACACCCGCCACCCCAACTATTTCGGCGATGTATGCGCGTGGTGGGGAATTTGGCTCGCCGCCGCCAGCGCGGGATGGTGGGTCGCAGCGTGGACAATCGCTGGGCCGCTGTTCCTGACTTTCACCCTCACCCGCTGGTCGGGAAAGCCGCTGCTCGAGGCGCGGCTCGCGAAGCGCCGGCCGGGCTATGCCGCGTATATCCAGCGCACTTCGGGTTTCTTTCCGTGGCCGCCGCGGGCACGCGCCAAAACGCGATAAATCGAGCGCCTGCTGCGATTTTGCGGGCCCTTGCCCTTTTCGCTATACCTTCGCCTGCCTAAATGACGCGATACGAGCCGACGGGAGGCATTGATGGTGAGCGACGGGGTTGGGCCCGATTCCGAGCGAGCGCGACTGCTTCGCCTGGCCGAAAAAATGATCGAGGAGCGCGGCGACGCGATCAGCCGCGGGGCGCTGGCCGCCTTTGCCGGGGTTCCGCGCGCGCGTATCGAAGCCGTGTTTCCCGATGAAGATGCGCTGTTCGACGCAGTCGTCGAAAGCTGGTTCATCGACCACGTGGCGATCATGGAAGAGGTGGTTGCGAGCGACCTTCCGCCCAACCGCAAGATCTACGAGTTTTTCGCCCGGCGGTTCCGGCTTCACCGCGAGCGCTATCGCGCAGACCCGGCAGCGTACAAAGCCTATTGCGAGTTGGGCGCGGCGCAATTCGAGCGGGTGCGCAGCTATGTCGACCTGGCCGATCATTACCTGTGCGAACTGATCGCGCAGGCTCAGGCCGACGGTGCGTTCGAAGGGCTAGCGATCGATCGGGCCCTGAGCCTGATCAACCAGATGGTGCTGCCTTATACGATGGCCGAGGCGATGACCTATATGGACGAGCGGCTGAGCGAGGAGAAGCTGGGGTCCATCGTCGATACGCTGTTCGCCGGACTGTCGGCGGTCGATCGCGGCGCCCGCGGCGTGCGGGGCTTGCGCGCGGCCTGACCTTTTTGGCCTAGCCTCCGAGCACGGTCACCCGCCCCAGCGGCGGCACCTGCACGATGTCTTGCCCGCGCAGGTAGGCCTCCATCGAATTGAGGTCGAGGGGTCCGACTTGCGGGTTGGTGCCCTGTTTGAAGGTCACGAACCCGTCGCCACCGGCGGCGATGAAATTGTTGAGCGTCACCCGGTAACTCGCCGCCGGATCGATCGGCGTGCCGTTCAGGGCGGCCGCAATCACCCTTTGTCCCGCCGGCTTCGAAGGATCGAGCGTCATCGTGAAGCCTTGGCTCACCGACAGCACATTGCGATCGTTCATGTTGGCGAACTGCTCTTCCAGAATCTGCAGCACTTGTGCCCCGGTGTACGTCATCGTCACCAGCGTGTTGCCGAACGGCTGAACCGAATAGATGTCGCCGAAAGTCACCACCCCGTTCTCGCGCGCGACCAGGTCGGAGCGGATCCCCCCGGGATTCATCAGCGCGAACTGTGCTCCGGCGTCGCGGGTCGACGCGAGCTGCGCATCGGCAACCAGATTGCCGAGCGGGCTCTCGGGTGACTTCCTGAGGGCCGGGCCCGATATGCGGCCGACCGGCCGGTTCGACACCTCGGCCGCAGCGGCGGTGTAGCGGGCGACGTAGGCGGCCACTTCGGGATCGGGGGCGAGCGCCTCGAAAGCGGAATTGACCGGACGGCCCTCGCCTGCGCTTTGCACCGGCACGTTCTTCGCGCTGATCGCGGTCACGTCGTGCACCCGCGGGTCGATCGTCAGCGCGATATCGGTCAGCATCGTGCCGCCATAGCCCGCGCTGGTGACGGTGAAGCGCCGCGTCGGATCGACCTTCGAAAAGTCGCAGATATACGCGCGGTGGGTGTGGCCCGAGATGACCAGGTCGATCCGCGGATCGAGCTTGGCGAGGATATCGCGCAAGTCGCCCGCCATCGATCCACACCCGGTGTAGCTGTCGCCGGGCTCGGGGACGAGGCCCTGGTGGATCGCCACCACCACCGCGTCGGCACCCTCGGCCAGGACCTTGGGAACCAGCGCATTGATCGAAGCCGCCTCGTCCTCGAACGTCAGCCCTTCGATTCCGCTCGGCGAGACGATCTGCGCGGTGCCTTTTAAGGTCAGACCGATCACGCCGACCGCGACCGCGTTATTGCCAGTGCCGAAGCGCCTGATGCCGTAGCCGGGAAACAGCGTGGTTCCATCGGGCGTGCGCACGTTGGCCGCCAGGATCGGGTAGGCGGTGCCCTTGTAGTCAGGTTCCACGGCGCACGGTTCGCGCAGGGTGAACTTCTCGCAGCCGCCTTCGCGCAGCCGCTTCAGCTCTTTCCAGCCGCGATCGAATTCGTGGTTGCCGACGCTGGTGAAATCGAGGTGGACCCGGTTCATCACCCCGACGGTGGGCTCATCGAGGAACAGCGAGCTCGCCAGCGGGCTGGCGCTGATCAGGTCGCCCGCTGCGATCGCCATGTTGTAAGGGTTCTGCGCCCTGATCCTGGCCACCGAACTGGCGAACCACGCCGCGCCACCGGCGTAGACTTCCTGCTTCCCTCCCTGCCCGTCCTCGAGCACGATTGGCCGCTTGATCGGTTCGATATTGCCGTGGAAATCGTTGAGCCCGACGATCCGCACGGTAACCGGTTCGGGTGCGGCGCGCGGCATGGTGGCGCAGGCGGAGAGGCCCATCAGCAGGGGGACGGCGAGCGCGGCGACGCGGGACTTGCGGATCATGGAAACGCGAACTGCACCGACGCGGGCATCGCTTCAAGGGCATTCTCGACAGGCGCCTCCAGGGCATGGGAAATCAGCGGGAATCCGCCATTTAGACGCCATCGCACGGAACCCGCCGGTTATCCCGGCGTTCGAGAGTCCCAAGGTGCGGGAGGGCCAAACCAGGAACCCCGCCATGTTGCTCGATCCGATCGCACTCGCCGCCATGCTGGCCCTGTTGCTGGTCGCGGCGCTGGTGCTCTGGTGGCTATACCGTTCGCGCCGCACGTCGGGCCTGCGCGATCGCTTCGGTGCAACCGAATACGACCGCACGCTGGAACGCCACGGCGCACGCGCCAAGGCCGAGGCCGACCTGATCGACCGCCAGAAGCGCGTGGCCGAGTTGGCTGTGCGGCCGCTGACATCAGCCGAGCATCTGCGCTTTTCCGAAAAATGGAGCCAGGCCAAGGCGCGCTTCGTCGACGATCCGGCCGTCGCGGTCACTGATGCGGACGGGGTGCTGGGCGCGGTAATGGAAGCGCGCGGCTATCCGGTCGACGATTTTGACGCGCGCTTCGAAAGCCTGACCGTCGACCACGCCAACGTCGCGCGGCACTATCGCGCGGGCCACGACATCGCGGTCAGGCAGCGCGACAACAAGGCGTCGACCGAGGATCTGCGCCAGGCGATGATCCACTACGAAGCACTGTTCGGCGAACTCACCAGCGACGCGGAGACGGCGGACGGGCCTGCCCGCGAAACATACCGAGGTGGCCGCACCCGCCGCCTAGACCGGCGTCAGTCCTGCCTAAACGTCAAGATTGGCGACATTCAGGGCGTTGTCCTGGATGAATTCGCGGCGCGGTTCGACCACGTCGCCCATCAGGCGGGTGAAGATTTCGTCGGTAACGTCGGCGTCCTCGACCTTGACCTGCAGCAGCGCGCGGTTTTCCGGATCGAGCGTGGTCTCCCACAGCTGTTCGGCGTTCATCTCGCCCAGCCCCTTGTAGCGGCTGATCGACAGACCCTTGCGGCCCGCCGCAAGGACCGCGTCGAGCAGTTGCGACGGCCGGGTGATGGCCCCGTCGAACGCGACCGGCGCAGGCTGACCCTGCTGGCCGCCCTCGACTTCGGCCACGTCTTCCTCGGGCGCCGGTTCGGGCTCGGGCTCGGCGTCGGACGACGTCTTGGTGAACCGGCTCGGCTGGGCGAAGGCGCTGGCGTGCTCCTCGGCCAGCCGGTGCAGCTTGCGCGCTTCCGCGCTGTCCAGGAACTTGCCTTCGATCTCGTGCGCGTCGGTCACGCCGCGCCAGGCGCGGGCGAATGCGATCGATCCGTCCTCGCGGCGGACGACGCTCCATTTCGCCTCGGGATCGCCTCGGCCGAGCAGACCTGCAGCCCGGTCCAGCGCAGCCATTCGCGCGTTAGCATCGAGCCCCGGCTCGAACGCGCCGGCCAGCGCCATTTGTTCGATAATCGCCGGATCGTACTTGCGCGGCACGAAGCCGAGCAGGCTGCGAATGCGCAGCGCGTATTCGACCAGCGCGGCAAGGTCCGCGCCGGAACGCGCGCCTTCCGCCGTTTCGAGCGTGCGCCCGGCGACCCCCGCCTCGACCAGGTAGCGGTCGAGCGCGGCCTGATCCTTGAGGTAGACTTCGCTGCGCCCCTTGCTCACCTTGAACAACGGCGGCTGGGCGATGAACAGGTGCCCCGCCTTGACGATCTCGGGCATCTGCCGGTGGAAGAACGTCAGCAGCAGCGTGCGGATGTGCGCGCCGTCGACATCGGCGTCGGTCATGATGACGATCTTGTGGTAGCGCAGCTTTTCGAGATTGAACTCGTCGCGCAGGCCGGTGCCCATCGCCTGGATCAGCGTGCCGACTTCCTTCGACGAGATGATCCGGTCAAACCGGGCGCGCTCGACGTTGAGGATCTTGCCCCGCAGCGGCAGGATCGCCTGGTACTTGCTGTCGCGGCCCGACTTGGCCGAACCGCCGGCGCTGTCGCCCTCGACCAGGAACAGCTCGCACTTGGCGGGATCGCGCTCGCGGCAATCGCTGAGCTTGCCCGGCAGCGAGGCGACGCTCATCGCGCCCTTGCGGCTCATCTCGCGGGCGCGGCGGGCGGCTTCGCGGGCGGCGGCCGCGTCGACGATCTTCTGGATGATGGTCTTCGCGTCGGCCGGGTTTTCCTCCAGCCACTCGGACATCTTTTCGCTCATCAGCGATTCGAGCGGCTGGCGCACTTCGGACGAAACCAGCTTGTCCTTGGTCTGCGAGCCGAACTTGGGGTCGGGCAGCTTGACCGACACGATCGCGGTCAGGCCTTCGCGCATGTCCTCGCCCGACAGCGAGACCTTTTCCTTCTTCAGCAGGCCCGAGCGTTCGGCATAGCTGTTGATCGTCCGCGTCAGCGCGGCGCGGAAAGCGGCGAGGTGCGTGCCGCCGTCACGCTGGGGTATGTTGTTGGTGAAGCACAGCACGTTCTCGTAGTACGAATCGTTCCATTCGAGCGCGACGTCGATGCCGATGCCGTCCTTGTTGGCCGAAACCGAGATCGGCTCGGGCACCAGCGCCTGCTTGTTGCGGTCGAGGTACTTCACGAACGCGGCGATCCCGCCTTCATAGAACAGGTCATGTTCGAGCGGTTCTTCGTGGCGCAGGTCGCGCAGCTTGATCCGCACGCCCGAATTGAGGAACGCGAGTTCGCGATAACGATGCTCGAGCTTGTCGAAATCGTACTCGGTGACGTTCTTGAAGGTGTCGTTGGAGTGCATGAAGGTGACGCGGGTGCCATTGCGCTCGCGGCCCTCGCCCTTGACGATCAGCGGCCCCACAGCATCGCCATGCTCGAAGCGCATCCAGTGCTCCTTGCCGTCGCGCCAGATGGTCAGCTCGAGCCATTCGCTGAGCGCGTTGACCACCGAGACGCCGACCCCGTGGAGTCCGCCGGAGACCTTGTAGGCATTGTCGTCCGAGGTGTTCTCGAACTTTCCGCCCGCGTGAAGCTGGGTCATGATGACCTCGGCCGCCGAGACGCCTTCTTCCTTGTGCATATCGACCGGAATGCCGCGTCCGTTGTCCTCGACCGAAACCGATCCATCGGGGTTGAGCTCGATCAGCACCAGATCGCAGTGCCCGGCCAGCGCCTCGTCGATCGCGTTGTCGGACACTTCGAAAACCATGTGGTGGAGGCCCGAACCGTCGTCGGTATCACCGATGTACATGCCGGGGCGCTTGCGCACCGCGTCGAGGCCCTTGAGGACCTTGATGCTGTCGGCGCCATAGGCATTGTTGCCGGTGTTGCCGGAAGCGTTGTTCTGAATGCTATCGTCCATGCCGATTATATAGGCATCAAGCGGGCATTGGGGAACCCGCGCAGGGCCCTTCCATCCACAATCGTTTCCTGCATAAGTCCCCGCCGACTCGATGGGGAGAAGACGATGAAAAAGATGGTTTTGGGAGCGGTCGCAGCTTCCCTTCTGGCAAGTTCGGCAATGGCCCAGGTGGCCACAGGCACGATGGGCCCGCTGCGGCCCGACCAGCAGCAGTATTTCGACCTGTACAAGGAACTGGTCGAGACCAACACCTCGGTCGGCGTCGGCAGCTGCACCAAGGCCGCCGCGCAGATCGCCACTCGCATGAAGGCGGCCGGCTTCACCGACGACGAATTGATACCGTTCTCGGTGGCCGAGCATCCCGATGACGGCGGACTGGTCGCGATCCTGCCCGGGACGTCCAAGACACTCAAGCCGATGCTGCTGCTGGCGCATATCGACGTGGTCGCCGCCAAGCGGGAAGACTGGGTGCGCGATCCCTTCAAGCTGGTCGAAGAGAACGGGTATTACTACGCTCGCGGCATCCTCGACGACAAGTTCATGGCCTCGACCTGGGCCGATACCCTGATCCGGCTCAGGCAGGGCGGCACCAAGCCCAAGCGCACGATCAAGATGGCGCTCACCTGCGGCGAGGAAACCGATACCGCGTTCAACGGCGCGCAGTACCTTTCTACCGAGAAGCGCGACCTGATCGATGCGGCATTCGCGCTGAACGAAGGCGGCGGCGGCCGGACCGACGGCAAGGGACACTTGCTGGTGGAATCGGTCCAGGTGGGAGAAAAGGTCTACCAGGACTTCAAGCTGACCGCGACCAACCCGGGCGGGCACAGCTCCGCTCCGGTGCCCGACAACGCGATCTATGCCATGGCCCGCGCGCTCGACAAGATTTCGGCGCACGAGTTTCCGGCCGAGTTCAACGACACCACCCGGGTATTCTTCGCCAAGGCCGGCGCGCTGCGGCCCGACGACACCGGCAAGGCGATGATCGCGCTGACCAAGGACCTGAACGACGCGGACGCGATGGCGCTGGTCAACCAGGACAAGTCGCTTCACTCGATGCTGCGGACGACCTGCGTGGCGACGATGATCGATGGCGGGCACGCGCTGAACGCGCTGCCGCAGCGGGTCGAGGCGAACGTCAATTGCCGCATTTTCCCCGGGCACACGCCAGCGGAAATCAAGGGCCAGCTGGCGTCGGTGATGGGCGATCCCAAGATCGACATCGCCTTCCGGCGCGACGACAAGCCGCTCGCCAAGAGCCCGCCGCTCGATCCCGCGCTGATTGGCCCGATGGAAAAGCTCGCCGCCAAGTACTTTCCCGGCGTGCCGGTGATTCCGTCGATGTCCACCGGCGCCACCGACGGGGTCTACACCGGCGGAGCGGGCATCCCGACTTATGGCGTGCCGAGCGTATGGGGCGATCCAGACGGCAACGGCACGCACGGGCTCAACGAACGGGTCGAGGTCAAGGCGGTCTATACTGCGCGGGACTACCTGTTCGACCTGGTCAAGGAGCTGTCGAGCAAGTGACGGCGCAAGACATCGTCGCCCGACTCGCCGAACCGTTCGGTTCGTTTCCGCAGACGATCGCCGACTGGGCGGCGGTCCGGCCCGATGCGATCGCGCTGCGCGACGAGAGCTCCGAGCTGACCTGGGGCGAGCTGGGCGACAAGGTCGAGCGGATTGCGGCCAGGCTGCAGCGCGACGGCCTGGAGCGCGGACAGTCGGTGGCGATCCTGGGCACTTCGACGGTTGCCTATGCGCTGGCCTTCCTCGGGGCGGTGCGCGCCGGCGGGGTGGCGGCGCCGTTGACCACCAGCGCCAGCGCCGACCAGCTGGCCGGGATGGCGGCCGACAGCGGCGCGAAGCACTTGTTCATCGACCGCGCAAAGCTGACCGAGCTGGGCGACGATTTCATGCCCGGAATGACCAGGATCGTGATCGATGAAGCGCTCGATCAGTGGATGGAACAATCGGGGACGCGCGCCGAACAGTTCGATCCGCAGCCGAGCGACCCGTTCAACATCATCTATTCGTCCGGCACCACCGGCATCCCCAAGGGCATCGTCCATTCGCACCAGATGCGCTGGCGCCAGTTTGCCGCCACCGCGGCCAGTTTCCACGCGCAAGGGCTCGAGGTGATCAGCCTGGCGTCGACCCCGCTCTATTCGAACACCACGATGGTCGCGTTTCTGGCCCCGTTGCTGGCGGGTGGCACCGTGCGGGTGATGGGCAAGTTCGATTGCCGACGCTGGCTGGCACATGCCGCGGCCGATCGCACCGCGGTGACCATGCTGGTGCCGGTGCAATACCAGCGGCTGATGGACGAGCCTTCGTTCGACGATTTCGACCTGTCGGCGCTCAGGATCAAATACTGCACCTCGGCGCCGTTCTCGGCCGAGTTGAAGCGCGAGGTGCTGCGGCGGATGCCCGGCGCGCTGGCCGAAATCTATTCGATGACCGAAGGCGGCGTGGTGTGCATCCTGGCCGCGCACGAATTTCCCGACAAGCTGCACACCGTGGGCCGCCCCGCGCCGGGGAGCGAGCTGAAGGTGCTCGACGACGAGGACCGGCCGGTAGCGCCGGGAACCCCGGGCAACCTGGTGGGCCGCAGCATGACGATGATGAGCGGTTACAAGAACCAGCCCGGCAAAACGCAGGACGGCTATTGGACCGATCCCGACACCGGCGAGGTGTGGCAGCGCATGGGGGATATCGGGCGGGTCGACGCCGACGGCTTCGTCGAACTGGTCGGACGCGCCAAGGACATGATCATCTCGGGCGGGTTCAACATCTTCCCGAGCGACCTGGAAACGGTGCTCGAGGCCGATTCGCGCGTTGCCGAGGCGGCGGTGGTGGGGATGCCGAGCCGGCGATGGGGCGAAACCCCGGTCGGCTTCGTGCGTCTGCACCCCGAAACCCCGGAAGAGGCCGTCACCTCGATCATGGCCGAAACCAACGGCAAGCTGGGCAAGACCCAGCGGTTGGCGGCGCTGCTGGCGATCGACGAGATGCCGCGCAGCCACATCGGCAAGTTGCTCAAGAGCGAGTTGCGCGAACGGGCCGCCGGGTTGTTGACGATCGACTGACCGCCAACGCAAAAGGCCCAGGAAATTCCCGGGCCTTGCGTGTCAGGCGATGGTTGCGCCGAGCGTGATGCCACTGATCACGGCTGCGGCGAGAAACGCCAGGATGTGCGATGCGATACGCATGGGAGTGTCTTTCATATCGAGTGTGTGTGCCCCGTGTATCCGGCAGGCGGACAGGCCGCCGACCCCGGTGCTGTGGCTGAAATAATATTACGCCGCACTTTCCACAAATGAGAAGAACGCGGAGTGTGTTGCGTCCGGCGCAACTGGATCGCGGGCGCTTCAGCCTGGCGTCAAGCCATTGATCCCCAATGACGTTCGGACAACCCCGAATGCTCCCGCGCCTGCCGGTCAGCGAGTTGCGGACTCTTGCGCGGCGCTCATGAGGATGGGATGAAAACGGAGCGGCGGCCATGAGGAGAGAGAGGCCGCCGCTCCGCATCAAATCGCGGGCCGCCGTCTTCCGGCGGGGGCGAAGCGCGCTTCTGGGACCCGGGGGGATGGGTCGCAGGCGCTGGCCGGGCGCGCCGTTTTCGGGGGAGAGGACTGGCGTCGCCCGGTATGCGCACGGTAATATAATTACTCAGCGCTTTTCTCAAATGAGTTAACCGCGCCATGTGTTGCAAACGATGCAACTAAGCGCGGTTGCGGCGCACGCCCATCATGAACAGCGTGACCGCGACCGTGGCGATGCCCGCTGCCAGCACCAGCGGCATGGCGGGGAACTGGGCGATCGAGCCGGGTCCCGAAAAGCGCGCGAATACGATCGCATACATCGGCGGGCCGACAATCTGGGCGATCGCCCCGATCGACTGGGTCGCCCCCTGCAGCGCGCCCTGGCTCGAGGCGTCGACCGCACGGCTGTTGAGCGCGTTGAGCGACGGGTAGATCAGCCCTTGCAGGCCATTGACCAGGATCGCGGCGTAGATCACCGGCTCCGATCGCGCGAAGGCGAACAGCGCGGTGGCGGTGAGCACCGCGGCCAATCCCACCAGGACCGCCCCGACCTCGCCGATCCGCGGCACCAGCCGGCCGAGCAGGACCCCCTGCACCAGCGCGCTGCCGATTCCCACCGCTGCCAGCGACAGCCCGATCTGGAAGGTATCCCAGCCGTACGCTTCGATCGTGAAGTAGGCCCAGATCGACGGGTAGACCACGTGCGCCAGTTGCCACACCCCGATCGCCGCGACGAACCACAGAACCGTCGGGCTTTGCTGCCTGAGCGCGCGCAGGGACGAGACCGCGTTCGATCGCTTGAGACTGAACGGACGCCGGCTTTCGACCGGCAGGCTTTCCTTGAGCACGAAGAAGCCGAACAGGACGTTCGCCAGCGCGAGCGCCGCGGCCGCGAAAAAGGGCACTCGTGGCCCGAATGTGCCCAGCAAGCCCCCGAGCGCGGGGCCGATGATGAAGCCGAAGCCGAACGCCATCCCCATCAACCCGAAACTGGCCGCGCGCTTTTCGGGCGGGGTAACGTCGGCGATATAGGCATAAGCGGCGGTGTAGCTGGCGCCGGTCAGCCCGGCGATGATCCGCCCGGCGATCAGCCAGCCGAGGCTGGGTGCGAGGCCCTGCAGAAGGTAGTCGAGCCCGAAGCCGGCCAGGCACGCGAGCAGGACCGGCCGCCGCCCGAAACGGTCCGAAAGGCTGCCGATGATGGGCGCGAACACGAATTGCATCGCCGCGTAACCCGCGCCGAGCCATCCCGCCCACAGCGCGGCGCGATCGACCGGCATGTCGCCCAGGTGCATGATCAGCTGCGGCAGCACCGGCATGACGATGCCGAAGCCGATCATGTCGACCAACACGACCGCGAACAGGAACCACAGGACCTTGCGCTGCTGCATTGCCCGTCTCCCCCTCGTACCCGCGGCCGGTCTATCGTGCTGCCGTGGGCGGAGCAATCGCGCTTACTGGACAGCGTGGCGGGCAAGGCCGTAACGGCGCGGGATGGACAGCGCGCAACTACCCAATTCCACCCTGCCGGATGCCACCCTGCCGGATTCGATCCTGATCGTCGATTTCGGCAGCCAGGTGACCCAGCTCATCGCCCGCCGCGTGCGCGAGGCAGGGGTCTATTCGGAAATCGCCCCGTTCACCACAGCCGAGGAGGCATTCCACCGGTTGCAGCCCAAGGGCATCATCCTGTCGGGTTCGCCCGCCGGCGTGCCTGAGGAGGGAAGCCCTCGCGCGCCGCAGATCGTGTTCGACAGCGGGCTGCCGATCCTGGGCATCTGCTACGGCCAGCAGGTGATGACCCACCAGCTGGGCGGCGAGGTGCGGCCGGGGCATGAGACGGGTGAAGGGGGCGAATTCGGCCGCGCGTTCCTCACCGTCACCAAGCCGTGCGCGCTGTTTGACGGCCTGTGGTCGCAAGGCGAGCGCCACCAGGTGTGGATGAGCCACGGCGACAAGGTCACGCGCTTCGCCGAGGGCTTCGAGATCGTCGCCACCAGCGACGGCGCCCCGTTCGCGGTAATCGCCGACGAGAGCCGCAAGTATTACGGAACCCAATTCCATCCCGAGGTGGTCCACACCCCCGACGGTGGACGGTTGATCGCCAACTTCGTGCGCCACGTCTGCGGGCTGGCGGGCGACTGGACGATGGCCGAATTCCGCAAGACCAAGATCGCCGAGATCCGCGCGCAGGTGGGCAAGGGCCGGGTGATCTGTGGCCTGAGTGGCGGCGTCGACAGCGCGGTCGCGGCGGTGCTGATCCACGAGGCGATCGGCGAGCAGCTGACCTGCGTGTTCGTCGATCACGGGCTGATGCGGCTGAACGAGGCCGACCAGGTCGTCACCCTGTTCCGCGATCATTATAACATCCCGCTGGTCCACGTCCGCGCCGAAGAGATGTTCCTGTCCGGCCTCGCGGGCGAGACCGACCCCGAAAAGAAGCGCAAGTTCATCGGCGGGGCCTTCATCGACCTGTTCGAGGCCGAGGCGAACAAGGTCGGCGGGGCCGATTTCCTCGCGCAAGGGACGCTCTATCCGGACGTGATCGAGAGCGTTTCGTTCACCGGCGGGCCTTCGGTGACGATCAAGAGCCACCACAACGTCGGCGGCCTGCCCGAACGGATGAACATGGCGCTGGTCGAGCCCTTGCGCGAACTGTTCAAGGACGAAGTGCGCGAACTGGGGCGGGAGCTCGGCCTGCCCGAGGTGTTCGTCGGCCGCCACCCCTTCCCCGGCCCCGGCCTTGCGATCCGCATCCCGGGCGAAGTGACCAAGGAACGCTGCGACATCCTGCGCAAGGCCGACGCGGTCTATCTGGAGGAGATCCGCGCCGCCGGGCTCTACGACGCGATCTGGCAGGCGTTCGCGGTGCTGCTGCCGGTGCGGACCGTGGGGGTGATGGGCGATTTTCGCACCTACGACTACGTTCTCGCCCTGCGCGCGGTGACCAGCACCGATGGCATGACCGCCGACATCTATCCGTTCGACGCCGCTTTCCTGAGCCGGGTGGCCACGCGAATCGTCAACGAGGTCAAGGGCGTCAACCGGGTGGTCTACGATTACACCAGCAAGCCGCCCGGCACGATCGAATGGGAATGACGTTAATGGCCTGATGCTGGACGAAGCTCAGGTCGAGACAGTCTTCGAGCGCCTGCGCGAGGCGATGCCCGGGCGCACTCCCGGGGCAAAGGGCCCCAAGGGGCAGGCGGACGCCTTTCGCAGCACGGTGTCGTGTATCCTGTCGGCCCAGTCGCGCGACCAGCGCACCGCCGTCGCCAGCGCCGCCCTGTTTGCACTGGCCAAGACGCCTCAGGGCATCCTCGCACTCGACGAAGCGGCGATCGCCCAGGCCATCAAGCCGTGCGGGCTCTACAACACCAAGGCGCGCAACGTGCGCGCCTTCTGTGCGGCGCTGCTGGAACGGCACGACGGCATCGTCCCGCGAACCCGCGCAGAACTGATGGCGCTGCCCGGGATCGGCCGAAAGTGCGCCGATATCGTGATGAGCTTCACGTTCGGCGAGGACGTGATCGCGGTCGACACCCACGTCCACCGCGTTTGCAACCGCATCGGCCTGACCGAGGCCGCGACGGCCGAGCGGACCGCGATCCAGCTCGAACAGCGCGCTCCCCGCTGGGCGCTTCACGATGGACACTTCTGGCTGATCCAGCACGGCAAGCTGATCTGCCATGCGCGCGCGCCGAAGTGCGAAATATGCCCGGTCAATGACCTGTGCGAGTATTACGCCGCACTTGTCACGGAGCGAAAGTGACCCCGGTCATGTCTTCGGACTTGGCCCATAGCCGCCCGCGCCAGCGCCTCGTCGCGCACGTGGGGGTGCACGCCGCCCATCGGGTTGTCCGCGCTGGCCGGTTCGGCGACCTCGCAATTCTCGAGGTACACCCCGCCCTTGCCGTCGAGCAGCGGTGACGTGGCCGCCCACACGGTGGTCGAGGCCCCTTCGCTGGTGCTCTTGAAGCGCTCGTTGACGTTGCCCTCGGCATCGACCCAGCCCATCGCCACCTGCTCCTCGTTCGACAGGTGCCGTTGCAGCGGGGTCATGATCCCGCCGGGATGAACCGAAAACGCGCGAACACCGTGGGACGCGCCCAGCGTGTCGAGCTGCAGCGCGAACAGCGCGTTGGCGCTCTTGGCCTGCCCGTAAGCGGTCCACTTGTCGTAATCACGCCGGTCGAAGCCGGGATCGTCGAGGTCGAGTCCGTTCAGCCGATGCCCGATCGATGACAGCGCCACCACCCGCGCGCCGTGCGCGGCCTTGAGCAGCGGCCACAGCCGCGCGGTCAGCTGGAAATGGCCCAGGTGGTTGGTCGCGAACTGGCGTTCGTAGCCGCGCGCATCGCGCGACAGCGGGCTGGCCATGACCGCGGCGTTGTTGATCAGGATGTCGATCCGGTCCCAACGCTCCGCGACGGTGTTGGCAAAAGCGTCGATCGAACCTGGGTCGGACAAGTCGAGCGAGAGAACCGCGATCGATCCCTTCATTCCGCCCACAACGTCCTGGGCAAGGTCGGTCCGCCGCGCGCCGACGATCACCTCGGCCCCCGCCCCGGCCAGCGCGCGAACGGTCTCGGTGCCGATGCCCGAATAGCCGCCGGTCACCAGCACGCGCTTGCCCGACAAGTCGATCCCGTCGACCACTTCGGCGGCCGTGGAGCGGTATCCGAACGGCGATCCGACCGGTTGTTGCGGGCTGGGCATGACGATTGGCCTCCTGAATTGAATCCCGGAAGTATCGCAAATGGGTGAGGGAGGGAAACTTCCTGCGCTAACCTTGGTTATCTCACCATGCGGCCCGCGGGACACGGCGCCGCCAACAGGAGAGTTATGCCATGAACAGGACACACGTGCTCGCGATCGCGGGCCTCGCCGGAGCTGTTGCTCTGGCCGGTTGTGCGACGCTGGAAGAAGAGGCGGTCGACGCCACTTCGGATACGTATCATGCCGTGCTGACCGGCGCCAACGAAGTCGGCGGCGGCGATCCCGATGGCTATGGCCGGGCGGAAGTATCGGTGACCGATGCGTTCAACCAGGTCTGCTACGAGATCAAGGATCTGCGTGGGCTGGACGCGATCACCGCCGCCCACATCCACTTCGGCCGCGCGGGCGTCAACGGGCCCCCGGTGCTGACGCTGACCCAGTCGAACGAAGGCCGCTGGCAGGGCTGCAAGGACGGCAAGGAGTGGACCGAGAACCGGCTGCAGGGCAACCCGGCCGACTTCTACGTCAACGTCCACACCACCGCCTATCCCAACGGCGCGATCCGCGGTCAGCTGACCGACTGACGACCTACCAGGCGTTCCCCGCCGCGACCGCCGCACGCTCGGCTGGCGAAGACTGCCGGCCCAGCACGGCGTTGCGGTGGGGAAAGCGCCCGAACCGCGCGATCATCCGGTAATGCTGGCGCGCGAACGCGAAGTTGCCGGGGGTGCCGCGGAAATAGGCCAGGCTAGCGCGCTGATCGGCGATCGCTTCGCTGTGCATCAGCGGCATGCCCGCGAATGACCGCGCATCGCGCGGCAACCGGCGATGCCAGCCGCGAGCGATGAAGCCCCGTGCGATCTGCAGCGCGAGCGCATCGGTGGCGAATGCGCGCGCATCCTTGCGAAAGACGTTGCGCGGCACCTGGTCGAACAGGAGTATCGCGGCGCGCGCGATCAGCGGATCGCGCAGGAATTCGCGCGCCGGGCGTGTGCGCAGTGCCGCCAGGTCGCCGGCGAAACGCGCGCGGACCATCGCATCGACCGCAGCGGACCCGCCCCACCAATCGGCAGGCCCGAGTTCGTGAAACCAGAAGTGGAGCAAGTCGGCCGCCCAGCGGCGCGGGGCGACTGTCATCGCTGGGGAATCGTCAGTCCGTCCGGGTGTAAGGCACGAAATCACCCAGGAACACGTTGCCGGTATAGAAACCGCCATGGGGATCGAAGGTGGTGACGATATCCTGCCGGCACAGGTTGGAGCTGTACTGGCGGGTCAGCAGCGCGTCGTTATCGTCGAGATCGCGCGCGTTGTAGGGAACGTTGACCCAGATCGTGCGCCCGTGGCCATAGACCAGTGCGGTGCCATCGATCACCTGCGAATCCTGGTTCACCCGGGTGTTGATGCAGCTCTTCGGCGTGCCCGCCACCCGTCCTTCGAGCAACTTGGCGAGCTTCTGATCGCCGCTCAGGCGTTCACGGGCGACCGCGGGACCGGTGACCAGCGCGACGCCGGCGAGGGCTGCGAGGGTAACTGCAATCCGCTTCATCGGTCATCTCCTTGGTTTGAACCACACCATTAGCACACTACAAATGAACCGTCGCTGACCCCGGCCGCTGGCTTCAGGCGGTTCCGCCCACGGTCAGGCCTTCGACCAGCAAGGTTGGCTGCCCGACTCCGGCGGGGATGCTCTGCCCGCCCTTGCCGCACATGCCCACGCCTTCGTCGAGCGCCATGTCGTTGCCGATCCCGGTCACCTTGGTCAGCACGCTTGGCCCGTCGCCGATCAGCGTCGCGCCCTTGATCGGAGCGCCCAGCTTGCCGTTCTCGATCCGGTAGGCCTCGGTGCAGCTGAAGGTGAACTTGCCGCTGACGATGTCGACCTGCCCGCCGCCGAAGCTCTTGGCGAAGATGCCGGTCTTGACGCGGCTGAGCAGCTCGGCCGGATCGTCGTTGCCCCCGCGCATGAAGGTGTTGGTCATCCGCGGCATGGGGGCATGGGAATAGCTTTCGCGCCGCCCGTTGCCGGTCGCGGCCACGCCCATCAGCCGGGCATTGAGCCGGTCCTGCATGTATCCCTTGAGGATGCCGTCCTCGATCAAGCACGTTTTCCTGCGTCGGCGTGCCTTCATCGTCGATCGACAGCGATCCGCGCCGGTCCGCGATGCTGCCGTCATCGACGATGGTGACTCCCGGCGCGGCGACCCGGGTGCCGATGCGGCCGGAAAACGCGCTGGTGCCCTTGCGGTTGAAATCGCCTTCGAGCCCGTGGCCGACCGCCTCGTGCAGCAGCACCCCCGGCCAGCCGGGGCCCAACAGAACGGTCATCTCGCCGGCGGGCGCGGCCACGCTGCCCAGATTGGTCAGCGCCTGCGCCACCGCCTCGTCGATCGCGCGCGACCAGTTGGCCTCTTCGAACAGCGCATCGTAGAGATAGCGCCCGCCCATGCCGAACGATCCGGTTTCGCGCCGGCCGTTGGCCTCGGCGACCACTGACACGTTGAGCCGCACCAGCGGACGGATGTCGCGTGCGGTAAAGCCATCGGGGCGGACGATCTCGATCGCGCTCCACGATGCGGCGAGACTGGCGGTGACCTGCGCCACCCGCGGATCGCGCGCGCGGGCGGCGGCGTCGATCTGCTCGAGCAGCGCCACTTTCGCCGCGAACGGCACCGCGTCGAGCGGGCTGGCATCGGTGTAGAGGTGGCGATTGCTGCGCGGCGGCGGCGCGGGCCGCGCCGCGGTGGAAGGATCGAGCAAGCGCAAGGTTTCGCCCGCGCGACGAATGGCGGGGGCGGAAATCTCGTTGGCGTGCGCGAACCCGGTCATCTCGCCCGACACGCCGCGCAGGCCGAACCCGGCATCGCGCGAATAGTTGGCAACCTTGAGCCGGCCGTCGTCGAACGAGAACGCCTCGGTCGCGGCGAATTGCAGGTACAGTTCGCCGTCATCGCAACTGCGCAGGGCTTCGGCGGTGATCGCGCGTGCCTCGTCCGGGGTCAGCTTGCCGTCGGCGTAGAGCAGGGCGTGCGGGTCAGGTGTCATGCGCCCGATATGGGCGCGCCACGCGCGCGGCGCTAGGGGGTCGCGCCCGACGAGATGTCGTTGAGGTCGCCCTGGTCGATCCCGTCAGCCGGCCCGCCGGTGAGCACGAAGCGGCGGTCGCAATAGCCGCAATCGACATAGCCGTGCTCGTCGATCTCGAGCCACACCCGGGGATGGCCCAGCGCGCTCGGCACATAACCCGGTCCGCCGCGAATCGCTTCGGCGCCGTCGCAGGCGACCCGGCGTTGATCGACCTTGGTGACTTCGGGCGGGGGGATGCTCATGAGCCGCGCCGATACCGGCATTGCGAGGGGCGTGCAACGGCCCTAGTGCGCCTGCCATGTCGACCGAACCCGCAATCCGCATCCGCGACCTCGTCAAACGCTACGCCGGCATAAAGGGCGAAGAAGGCAAGCTGGCCTTGAAAGGTGTCAGTTTCGATGTGCCCGAGGGGCAGATCTTCGGCCTGCTCGGCCCCAATGGCGCGGGCAAGTCGACCCTGATCAACATCCTTGCCGGCCTGGTGATGAAGACCTCCGGATCGGCCGAGATCTGGGGCTTCGACATCGACGCCAATCCGCGCAACGCCAAGCGGTCGATCGGTATCGTGCCGCAGGAAATCGTGTTCGACCCGTTTTTCACCCCGTTCGAGGTGCTCGAGAACCAGGCCGGGTTCTACGGCGTGCCCAAGGCGCTGCGCCAGTCCGAGGCGCTGCTGGAAGCGGTGCGATCTGTCGGACAAGCGCGATGCCTATGCCCGCACCCTGTCGGGCGGGATGAAGCGGCGGCTGCTGGTGGCCAAGGCGATGGTCCACGCGCCGCCGATCCTGGTGCTCGACGAGCCCACCGCCGGGGTCGACGTCGAACTGCGGCGGCAGTTGTGGGAGCTGGTCACGCGGCTGAACCGCGAAGGGGTGACGGTGGTGCTCACCACTCACTACCTCGAGGAAGCCGAGCAACTGTGCGACCGCATCGCGATCATCAACCACGGCGAGCTGATCACCGACAAGCCGACCCGCGAGCTGGTCGGTATGATGGCCGAGAAGGTGGTCGAGATCACCGTCGACCGCGACATGGCCGCGCCCCCGGTGCACGCGGCGTTCAAGAAATCCGAGAAGAAGGGCGATCGCACCGTCGCGATCACCTATGACAAGGACAAGATCACCGCCGGCCAGGTGCTCGGCCTGGTCCAGGCGCAGGGCTTCGCGATCGAGGACGTCACCACCCGCGAGGCAGACCTCGAGGATGTGTTCGTCAGCCTGACCAGCAACGCGTGACGGGCGCGCTCTACGACACGATCGGGATCGATTACGCCAACTTGCGCCGGCCCGACCGGCGGATAGCAGCGGCCATCGAGCAGGCGCTGGGCGATGCCCGCAGCGTGCTCAATGTCGGCGCGGGGACGGGGAACTATGAACCGGACGGACGCGCGGTGACCGCGCTCGAACCGTCAGCCGAGATGATCGCGCAGCGCCCTGCCTCGTCGGCGCCGGTGGTGCAGGGTTTTGCCGAAGCCCTGCCGTTTGCCGACGACAGTTTCGATGCGGCGATGGGGGTGCTCACCGTCCATCACTGGGCCGATCCGCGCAAAGGCCTGGCCGAGATGCGCCGCGTGGCGCGCGGACCGGTGGTGCTGTTGACCTTCGATCCGGCCAACCGGGTCGCCTGGCTGCTCGATTACTGGCCCCAGCTCGCCGAACTCGACGCCGCGCACATGCCGCCGCTCGCCTTGTACGGCGACACGCTCGGCCCGGTCGAGATCATCCCGGTGCCGATCCCGCACGATTGCACCGACGGCTTTCTCTATGCCTACTGGCGCCGCCCCCACGCCTATCTCGATCCTGCGGTGCGCAAGGCGATCTCGTCATTCTGGAAGATCGAGGGCGCAGAAGCGGGCTTCGCGCGATTGGCGGCCGATCTGGATAGCGGCGCCTGGGAGGCGCGCTATGGCCACCTGCTCGATCAGGAAACCTGCGACGCGGGATACTGTCTGGTGGTCTCGCGCGCGGGTTGAACGCCTGCCCTAGAACCGCCCACCCAGCTCGGCATCGCGGACCCGCAGCGGGGTCCAGGTGTAAGGCATGCTTTCTTCCAGCGGCGTGGAACAATGGCGGCAACGGCCGACCTGCCCTCCATGCACGCGCCGGACACCACCCTGGTCGACGCTATGCCGGCCAAGCGCGCACGACAGATGCGCTAGTTTCAACATTGATACGACCCTTCCCGAACCACGACCCCCGTCAACGACGGGAATACTTCGGGGAGAGCAGAGTGAAACAGGCGAGCGCCGAACCGTTCGATTCCTGCCGCATACCGATGGTGCGGCTGGTTGCCCGGTCGTCCGGAGGGCGGCGGGCGGTTGTGTCCTAGCGGGCGGCGGCGCGGCGCAGCCGGCTGGCGGCGTCGAGCGCTTCCTTCTTCGACGCGCCCGAGCAGTTCGAGACGACGATGTGCTCAAGCTCCGAAGCGGCGCCGCGCAACATGCCCTGCAGCGCTTCCTTTTCGTCTTCGGCGAGCGCGAGCTTGCGCTTCAGAGCGGCTTCGTCCGATTGAGATGTCATGTCCGTCCCTTACGATCCCCACCCCGTTTTACACGGAGCGGGGTTCCCCGCGCAAGTAGCAGCCTTGCGCCATGGCCCTGCGACGTGTTGAAGAACCACCATGAGCTTGCCGCAACACGACGTGATCGTCATCGGATCGGGCGCCGCCGGCCTTACTGCGGCGCTGGCGCTGGCCGAGAGCCGGCGCGTGCTGGTGCTGGCCAAGGGAACGCTGACCGGCGGCAGTACCGCCTGGGCGCAAGGCGGGATCGCCGCGGTGCTGGCGGCGGGCGACACCTTCGAGGAGCATATCCGCGACACGATGGTCGCCGGGGCGGGCCTCAACCGGATCGAGACGGTCGAGTTCGTGATCGAACACGCGCCCGCCGCGATCGACCGGCTGATCGACCTGGGCGTGCCGTTCAACAAGGAAGAGGGCGCGCTCCACCTGACCCGCGAGGGCGGACACTCGCAGCGCCGGATCGTCCATGTCGACGATGCCACCGGATGGGCGGTGCAGGAGGCGCTGCTCAACGCCGCCACCGCCAATCCCAATATCACCCTGTTGCCGGGCCGCGCGTGCATCGATCTCATCACCGGTCGCAATGGCGAACGCTATTCGGGCTCGGGCCGCGTGTGGGGCGTCTACGCGCTCGACGAGGCGACGGGGAAGGTCGAGGCGCATGTGGCCCGCGCGACGATCCTGGCCACCGGCGGGGCGGGCCGGGTCTACCAGTTCAGCACCGCCCCGCGCGGCGCGACCGGCGACGGGATCGCGATGGCCTGGCGCGCGGGCGCGCGCGTCTCCAACATGGAGATGATGCAATTCCACCCGACCTGCCTGTACAATCTCGACGTCAAGAATTTCCTGATCACCGAGGCGGTCCGCGGCGAAGGCGGGCTGCTGCTCAACCCCAAGACCGGGCACCGGTACATGCCCGATTACGATGAACGCGCCGAGCTCGCCCCGCGCGATATCGTCGCCCGCGCCAACGACAGCGAGATCAAGCGCGACGGGCTCGACTACGTTCACCTCGATATCAGCGACAAGCCGCCCGAGTTCGTGAAACACCACTTCCCGACCATCCATGAAAAGCTGCTCGGCCTCGGCATCGACATGACCACCGGGCCGATCCCGGTGGTGCCCGCGCAGCACTATACGTGCGGCGGGGTATTGATCGGGCTCGATGCGCGCACCGACCTGCCCGGCCTGTGGGCGGCGGGCGAAGTGACCGAGAGCGGCCTCCACGGCGCCAATCGGCTGGCCTCCAATTCGCTGCTCGAATGCTTCGTGTTCGGCGAAGCGGCGGCGAAGGACATCCTCGCCGCATGGGACGAAATGGACGAGCCGCCAGCGATCAGGGAGTGGGACGCCAGCCGGGTCACTGATTCGGATGAGGAAGTCGTCATCAAGCAGAACTGGACCGAGATCCGCCGGTTCATGTGGAACTACGTCGGCATCGTGCGGACCACCAAGCGGCTCGAGCGCGCCGCGCACCGCATCCGCACGCTGGGCCAGGAAATCGAGGACTATTACGGGTCCTTCCGCGTCACCACCGACCTGATCGAGCTCAGGAACCTGCACCAGTGCGCCGACCTGATCGTCCGCAGCGCCCTGAAACGCCACGAGAGCCGCGGGCTGCACTACATCCTCGATTATCCGGCGACATTGCCCGAAGCGCGCGATACGGTGCTTGGTGCCTTGACAGCGCGGTTCGATTGGCAGTCAATTCTTCCAAAAGGGAAGTCTGACATGCATCACGGCCTGTTGAACGAACAACACCTGAACTACGCGGCGCTGGATCATGCGCTAAACGGGATCGAAGTCCCGCATCTGGTCTTGGTTCCCGCGGGCACCACGCTGTACCGGTTCGGCAGCAGCGAGCGGCAAGCCGCTCAGGGTAGCTGGTGGTTCGGCGAAAGCCAGTACGCCCAGATCAAGGAATTTGCCGCTCCTAAATAAGCTGGATTTTCCGTACGCGGCGCGCATCCTGTGTGTCGTGCTTCACAGCTTCAGTGCGATGACTCACCTTGTCAAGGTGGTCACTCGCGCAGACCTTTGGGCATATTCGGGCGAGTCCTATCAGCAGAAGGGTTCTCGCGTCGCTTACCCCCACGGCATGGTGCGGCGAGAAGAAATGTATCGCCCGACGAAGGCAATCGACGCGCCCTTCTTCCAATATTTCATCCCCGGGCTGAGCGACGGCGAAATCAACCGCTGCGCTCTGGAAGTGTCAAAAGGCCTGACCGTGTTCGACTCTAGCAAAAGCCAGATGTTCGGTGTCGAATTCGACAAGCATCCTACCGCCAACGTCCATTGAAGCTTCGGCAGAAATTGCGCAGGAAGATTCGCCCATGACACAGATCACCGCCAACGGCATCCGACTTGAATACGACGAGCACGGCGGTCCGGCCGATCCGCCGATCCTGCTGGTGATGGGGCTCGGCGCGCAGATGACGCTGTGGCCCATGGAGCTGGTCGACGCGCTGGTGGCCAAGGGTTTCCGGGTCATCCGCTACGACAATCGCGATATCGGCCTGTCCCACAAGTTCGAGGGCGCCAAGGCGCCCGGCATGGTCAAGCTGCTGCTGCTCAGCAAGTTCGGCTTCAAGCCCAAGGTGCCCTACACGCTGGCCGACATGGCCGACGACGGGATCGGGCTGCTCGATGCGCTGGGGATCGACAAGGCGCACATCGTCGGCGCCAGCATGGGCGGGATGATCGCGCAGCACATGGCGTTCTCGCATCCCGGGCGCGTGCTCTCGCTGACCTCGATCATGTCGACCACCGGCCACCGCAAGCTGCCCGGCGGCAGCCGCGAGGCGATCGGGGTGCTGACCAAGCGCCCCGCATCGATGGACGAGGACGTGCTGGTCGAACACGGCATCAAGGTGGCCCACGCGATCGGCAGCCCCGGCTATCGTCCGGACGTCGACAAGCTGCGCGAACGCAGCCGCGCGCTGATCAAGCGCAGTTTCTATCCGCAGGGGATGCCGCGCCAGTTCGCCGCGATCGTCGCCGATGGCGACCGGCGTGAACGGCTGCAATCGGTGCAGGCGCCGACCCTGGTGATCCACGGCGAGGCCGACCCGCTGGTGCCGTTGCCGGGCGGGCAGGACACCGCCGCGCACATCAAGGGCGCGCGGCTCAAGACCATCCCCGGGATGGGTCACGACCTGCCGCTGGAACTGGTCGACGAGATCGCCGACGCGATCGCCGATCACGCCAAGGCTGCGACCACCACGGCGGTTGCCGCCTAGCCTTCGAGTGCCGCCTCCACCGGGCCGAGCTTGCGCACCCACCAGCGGTGGGCCAGGATCATTATCGCGGCGGCAAACGCTGCCAGCGCGGCGTTGAGCAACCAGAACCGCTGCGGGCCGAGCGGCTCGTAATACCGCACCAGCCAGCCTGCCAGCAGGTACGAAATCGCGCTCGACGCCTTGAGCAGCGCCATCATCGTCGACACCACCGATGGCGGCGAATCGCGGCTGACCAGCGCGCTCATCTGCGGTTCGATGAAGGCGCCGTAGCTGAAGTCCTGCAGCACATAGAACGCCAGCCACAACACCACCGGGGTCACCAGCGGTCCCGCGATCGCGGCGGCGAACAGCCATGCCAGCGCCACCCCCGCCATGCCGAGACCGATCTTGGTCACATCGCCCAGGTCGCGCCCGCGCCGCCGGATCAGTGCGAGCGACAGCCGGTTGCCCAGCCACACCCCGGCGATCGTCGCCAATCCGTCGAATATGCCGATCCACGTCACCGGCACCTCGAACCCGCCGATCACCCGGTCGACCCGGGTGTCCGCCCACACGTACATGATCCCGTACGACTGGAACGCCGCGATGGTGTAGATCATGTAGGGGCCGTAGAGCAGCAGCAGGATCACCCCCACCCGCCGCCATTCGGGTGCGGTCAGATGCGTGCGCGGCGCACGATCCGCCTTGCGCGCGAAGTTGTCCGGCGGAAGATGGCGCCGCCCGGCCAGATAGGTCGCCAGGGCCACCAGCATGCCGATACCGGCCGCGCCGAAGCCGAGGTGCCAGCTGACTTTCTCGCCCAGCGTGCCCACCACCAGCGGGGCGGCGAGCGCACCGATGTTGAGCGTGATCAGGTAGATGCCGAACGCACGGGTGCGGCGATCGTCTTCGGGCGCGTAGAGCGCGCCGACTTGCGCGGCCATGTTGCCCAGCAGGCACCCGGCGCCCAGGATCAGCAGCGTGAGCGCGGTAAGGAACAGCGGCTCGAACGCCATCGCCAGGTGCCCCATCGCCATCAGCACGCAGCCGATCGTCACCGTGCGGGTGCGCCCCAGCAGGCGGTCGCCGATCCACGCACCGCCGATCGGGGTCAGATAGATCAGCGCCGAATAGAGCCCGTACGTCTGCGCCGCGAACGCAAGGTCGGTGAGCGGGCCGGTCACGCTTTCCACCCCGCTGCGAAACGCCGCCAGACCCAGCACGTTGCCCGCATGCGCCGGCAGCAACAGGTACTTGGTCATGTACAACAGCAGCAGCGCCTGCATTCCGTAGAACGAGAAGCGCTCCCACATTTCGGTGGTGGCGAGCACGGTCAGCCCGCGCGGGTGGCCGAACAGCTCGGCCTCGCGCGCCGGCGCCACGGTGTCGGTCATGGGGTTGGGGCCTCGCGGCGCACGCCGGTCAGCCGCCGATGTGGAGCAGTCGCCCGAGGAAGATCAGCACCATCCCCCCGACGATCGACGCCAGGAAACCCGCGCGGTGAAAGCCCGTGGTGCCCCGGCTGACCACGAAGCCGGCCAGGACCGATCCGGCAACGCCCAGGATCGTCGTCCACAAGAACCCCATCTCGACCGCGCCGGGATAGAAGAAGCGCGCGAGCACGCCGGTGACGAAACCGACGATGATAGCGACGATGATATTCATCATGAGGCCCGGCCTTCCTCTCGTTCGCGCTGGTTGTGATCCGGAACCGGCCCCTCCGCAAGCTCGTTGAGCGGACATGCGTTCGCTCTTGATAACCTCGCTGTGTCTGGTGGCCGGCTGCTCGCAGCAATCGCCCACGCCGCCGGCCGAACCCGCATCTTCGGACGACGCGGCCACCGTCGCGGCGGGACCTGCCGCCTCGCCCGCCAATGTTGCCGGACGGGCCGACACCGCAACCGACGCCAAGGCGCCGGGCCGGCAGTATCGATACACTTCGCTCAAGGACTGTCGGACCGTGCGAGATCAGCGCACAGAGATGCCCCTGATCGAAACCGAGTGCGGCGGGCCCGGCCCGTTCATGGTCCGCATATCGGATTCCGATGCACGCCAGCGGATGACGCTGATCACGCCGCAAGGCGCGCCATATGCGATCCCGGTCGACCGCATCGGCGGCGGCGGGTTCAGCAATTTCGGAGATACCGCCGAGTGGCGCGGACCGGCGGGCGATGGCTTCAGGCCCGACGCGTTGATCGTTCGCTATCGGGTGGCCGAGCAACCCTACCCGGCACCCGAGACCGCGTACCTGCTGGTTGTGCGGCTCGCGCCCTCGCCTTGCCTCGTCGCGCGGGTGGCGCCCGGGCCGCGCCAGAACCAGCAGGCGCGCGCGGCGGCCGACAGTTCGCCAAGCTGCCTGCCTCGCGAGGCGACACCATAGCATTCCGGCCGGTGCGCTGCTGCCTTGCCCGCTGCGCGATTCGCCGGGTGTTCTATGCCGGATACAGAAGCGCGCACCGCGATTGCGCTTTCGAGACCTAAAATTGCCGCGCTTGATTCAATCGATTCAAAGGGCGTCGGGGACAAAAATATTTTTGGAGAAGTCATTTTGACTCTTGCGCTCCGCGCGACCCCACGGGTTCTCGTGCGTCGCGGCGTTGCAACCGGCTAATACACCGCGCTGAAATCGCCGTTCGCATGGTTAATCAGCGATTGACCCTATTGCGCCAGGCCAACGCTTGATTCACAAGCACTAGCGACGGGCAAACGGGGGACCCACAAGACCTAGTTTTCGGTTCTCGCGATCACCATATCGCGAGGGCACCGGAAACTTCGTCTTGAAAGGTGCTCGAACGGCCCGCCGGGGACAAGCTGGGGAAAAGTTTATCCCCCTTGGAGCCTGAGGAAATGGTAGGCGGGAGGGGTCTCGCCGAATCGAACACATGCGGAACATTGGGCGCGAGGCCGGATGTTGCGAAACGGTATGACGGGCGGGGACACGATGGATTTCAGGACTGGAAACGAGGCGGCAATGGGGCTCGATGAGGCGACTACGGATGCGATCGACAACCCGGCACACGCTGATTCGGCCAGCAACGCGCCCAGGCAAACGCCCAAACAACCGGTGGTAAGCATGGACAAGCAGGACACGGGCAGCGAGGCCTTGCTCGCCGAGATGACGGTGGGCGCAATGGCCCAGGCCGTTGCCAGCGCGGCGAAGGCCGGCAAGCCCGACGACGAGGACAGCAAGAAGATCGCCGATCGGCGTTTCAAGATCGTCACCGACAGCGCGCGCGATGCGCTGCTGACCGATTTCGGCAAGGAAACCCTGGACGATCGCTACCTGCTGCCGGGCGAAAACTACCAGGACCTGTTCGCCCGCGTGGCCGATGCCTACGCCGACGACCAGGATCACGCGCAGCGGTTGTACGACTACATCTCGAAGCTGTGGTTCATGCCGGCTACCCCGGTGCTGTCGAACGGCGGCACCAATCGCGGGCTGCCGATCAGCTGCTATCTCAACTCGGTGTCGGACAGCCTCGACGGGATCGTCAATACCTGGAACGAGAACGTCTGGCTGGCCAGCAAGGGCGGCGGGATCGGCACCTATTGGGGCAACGTGCGCGGGATCGGCGAGCCGGTCGGCCTCAACGGCAAGACCAGCGGGATCATCCCGTTCGTCCGCGTGATGGACAGCCTGACGCTGGCGATCAGCCAGGGTTCGCTGCGGCGCGGATCAGCCGCGTGCTACCTCGACGTGTCGCACCCCGAGATCGAGGAATTCCTCGAGATCCGCAAACCGAGCGGCGATTTCAACCGCAAGGCGCTGAACCTGCACCACGGCGTGCTGCTGTCGGACGCGTTCATGGAAGCGGTTCGCGCGGGCGAAAAGTGGGACCTCACCAGCCCCAAGACCGGTGAAGTGCGCGCGACCGTCGATGCACGCAGCCTGTTCCAGAAACTGGTCGAAACCCGCCTTGCCACCGGTGAGCCGTACATCGTGTTCTCCGACACGGTGAACCGGATGATGCCGCGTCATCACCGCGAGCTGGGGCTCAAGGTCTCGACCTCGAACCTGTGTTCGGAAATCACCCTGCCGACCGGGATCGACCATCTCGGCAACGATCGCACCGCGGTCTGCTGCCTGTCGTCGCTCAACCTGGAAACCTGGGACGAGTGGGAAGGCGAGCGCAACTTCGTCGAGGACGTGATGCGCTTCCTCGACAACGTGCTGCAGGATTACATCGACCGTGCGCCCGAAGAGATGGCCCGGGCCAAGTATTCCGCGATGCGCGAGCGCAGCGTGGGCATGGGGGTGATGGGCTTCCATTCGTTCCTGCAGATGAAGGGCATCGGCTTTGAAAGCCCGATGGCCAAAGTGTGGAACCTGAAAATGTTCAAGCACGTCGCCGCGCGTGCCGAAGAAGCCAGCATGGTTCTGGCCGAGGAACGCGGCCCCTGCCCCGATGCCGCCGACGCCGGCGCGATGGAGCGCTTTTCCTGCAAGATGGCGATCGCGCCGACCGCGTCGATCAGCATCATCTGCGGCGGGACCAGCGCGTGCATCGAGCCGATCCCGGCCAACATCTACACCCACAAGACGCTGTCGGGCAGCTTCATCGTCAAGAACCCGTACCTGGAAAAACTGCTCGAGAAGAAGTCGAAGAATTCCACCAACGTGTGGAACTCGATCCTCGAGAAGGGTGGTTCGGTCCAGCACCTCGACTTCCTGACGCCGGAGGAAAAGGCGGTCTACAAGACCAGCTTCGAGATCGACCAGCGCTGGCTGCTCGAATTCGCCGCCGACCGCACGCCGTTCATCGACCAGGCGCAGAGCCTGAACCTGTTCATCCCGGCCGATGTCGACAAGTGGGATCTGGCGATGCTGCACTTCCAGGCGTGGGAGAAGGGCATCAAGAGCCTCTATTATCTCCGCTCGAAATCGGTCCAGCGGGCCGGGTTCGCCGGCGGGGTGGAGGCCGACAACACCTCCGAAACGGCCAAGTACGAGCTGCCTACGACCGATTACGACGAGTGTCTCGCCTGCCAGTAGGCGCGCGCGACCTGCGTAGCGCCGACATCGGCGTCGCGATCGTGGCGTTTCGGGCCGCGGGCTTCATCGGCGATTGCCTCGACAGCCTGTTCGCCTCGCACGGGGCGCGGGTGCGCGCGGTGGTGGTCGACAACGCCAGCCCGGACGGGACGGTGGATGCGGTGCGCCAGTGGGCGATCGCCCATCCGCAAGTGGGGTTTGCCGAGGGCGCCGTCGGCGAAATCGACCGGGCCGAGGCGGACCTGACCCTGCTGCGCTCCAGCCTCAACGGCGGCTTCGCCTACGCCAGCAACCGCGGGCTCGAAGTGCTGCTGGCGGATCCGGCGCTAAGCCTGCTGTGGATGCTCAACCCCGACTGCACGGTACTGCCCGACACCGCGGCCCGCTTTGTCACGGCGGGCGCGGACCAGGCGTTTTCGCTGATGGGGGGCCGGATCGTCTATCTCGACAACCCCGGCCGGGTGCAGTGCGACGGCGGACGCGTTTCGCGGTACACCGGAACCTGCAGCCTGATCAACATGGGCCAGCCGCTCGATACCCCCCCGCCCGCGGCCGCCGCGGTCGATTTCGTCAGCGGGGCGTGCTGCGTCATTTCGCGCCGGTTCATCGAGACCACCGGGCTGATGCGCGAGGATTACTTCCTGTATTACGAGGAAGTCGACTGGGCGCTGCGCCGCGGCGATCTCCCGCTGCGCCATGCACCCGAGGCCGTGGTGCGCCACGTCGGTGGGGCGACCATCGGTTCGGGCGTCCCGGGCCGGAGGCCGAGCGCGTTCGCGAACTACTTCAATTATCGCAACCGCATCCGCTTCATGCGCCGGTTTGCGCCTGCCCGCGTACCGCTCGCGCTAGCCTACGGGTTGGCCAAGGCGGCGCAGCTGGCGCTGAAAGGCGCGTGGGCTGAGGCGCACGGCGTGCTGGCCGGGATCGCCGGCGCGCCGCCGCCCGCAAGTGTCCGCGCGCAAATCGCTCCGGAGGCACGAGCCCTCGCGTTCGGGCGCGACGGCTAGGAGGCTCCCTCGGTCCCCACCGCGATCCGTTCGGCGGTGTACGATTTGGCCAGCCCCACAACCCGTTCGGCGCGCAAGGTGGCATCGGGAAACAGGACCGCCATCTGGCCGCGGGTCAGCAGGCGTGAGCTGTCGACCATCGCATAGGCATGGCCGAAGTCGGTCGCGCGGCCGCTCGACGCCAGCGGCAGCAAGCGGAGCAGGCCCGCCCGCACCGGCCCGGGCAACCAGTGGTAGAACGGCAGCGCCCAGAAGTGCGGGTCGACGGGAAACCAGAAGCTGGGCGTCTGGACGAAGTAACTGGCCGCTACCCGGCGGGTCTCGCGGGCGAAGGCGGTGAAATCGCGCCATCCGCCGACGTGCTCGATCACCGAGTTCGAATGGCACAGGTCGAACGCCAGGTCGTCGAACGGCAGGTCGCAGCCGTTGGCGGTCAGGTTGTCGAAGATGGGCGGCGCGCCATCGAGCGGCTCGAACTCGCGTTCGGAAATGTTGGCGAGCGTGATGCGCACGTCGTGCGCCTGCAGGAAATCGAAGCCGACCCGCCGCCAGTACGACAGCCTGCCGCCGACATCGAGGATCGTCAGCGTCTTGCCGCGGCGGCGGCAGCGCACGATGAGATCGCGCAGCGCGGCATTGCGCCGATGGCGAAAGCGGTTGGAAATCAGGTCTCGCAACGTCGATGTCTCCAACCCACGACAAACGCGCGAAAAAAGGGGTGCCCGGCTCGCGTGCTCTAGACCCGTTCGCCGCCGGCCGGTCAAGGGACCAGCCGGTCAGGCGAGGGGGGGCCGGATTACTTGCCTTCGGGCACCGCGCCGCTGTTTTCGGCCTTGGCCTTCCAGCGGTCGTCGTCAGCGTCATCGGCGTTGGCCGCCTTGCCGCTGAAGCGGTCGGGGTGGTTCGGCGCGTCGCCTTCGGTCGCAAAGCCCCCGTCCGCTTTCGGGGCGGCTTCCGGTGCGGCTTGCGGGGCGGCTGCCTGGCCGGCGGTACCCTGCTGGCCGGCGTCGGCACGGGCCTGGCCCTCGCGCGGGCCGGTACGCGGCGGTTCGCCGGGCGCGCGGGCCTGGGTGTTGGTGACGTCGCGCGAATCGTCGGGTTCGAGTTCGGACATGGGAAGTTCCTTTCCCCGTCCCAACGCACCCGCCGCGCGGCCGGTTCCGGCGGGTCCGCGCCCCGCTTATCCCCGCATCAATCTTGAGAATTGCCTTCGAATCGAGGGCCGAATCGCCTATGCTGGGGGTTCGCAGAAATTCTCCCAGAAAGCCCCGGAGCCACAACATGTCGTTGCTCGAAGCCCGCAAGACCTACAAGCCCTTCGAATATCCGTGGGCCTACGATTTCTGGAAGCGCCAGCAGCAGGTCCACTGGCTGCCCGAAGAAGTGCCGCTGGGCGAGGACTGCCGCGACTGGGCGCAGAAGCTGTCGGATCACGAGCGCAACCTGCTCACGCAGATCTTCCGCTTCTTCACGCAGGCCGATATCGAGGTGCAGGATTGCTACCACGAGAAATACGGCCGGGTGTTCAAGCCGGTCGAGATCAAGATGATGCTGGCGGCGTTTTCCAACATGGAGACGGTCCACATCGCGGCCTACTCCCATTTGCTCGACACCATCGGCATGCCCGAAAGCGAATACGGCATGTTCCTCGAATACGAGGAGATGCGCGCCAAGCACGATTACCTGCAGGAATTCGGCGTCGACAGCGACGAGGATATCGCCCGCACGCTGGCGATGTTCGGCGGCTTTACCGAAGGGCTGCAGCTGTTCGCCAGCTTCGCGATGCTGATGAACTTCCCGCGCTTCAACAAGATGAAGGGCATGGGCCAGATCGTTTCCTGGTCGGTCCGCGACGAGAGCCTGCACTGCGAAGGCATCACCCGGCTGTTCCACGCCTTCTGCGCCGAGCGCCAGTGCCTGACCAAGGCGGTGCGCGAGGACATCATGGACATGTGCCAGAAGACCGTGCGGCTGGAAGACGCCTTCATCGACCTGGCGTTCGAACAGGGCCCGGTCCCGGGGATGAGCCCGAACGAGATCAAGCGCTACATCCGCTACATCGCCGACTGGCGGCTGGGGCAGCTGGGCTTCAAGCCGATCTACATGGTCGAGGACCACCCCCTCCCCTGGCTCGCCCCGCTGTTGAACGGCGTGGAGCACGCCAACTTCTTCGAAACCCGCGCCACCGAATATTCGAAGGCCGCGACCAAGGGCAACTGGGGCGACGTGTGGTCGAGCTTCGACTCGCGCCGCAAGGCGAAGGCCGGCGACGGCGCGAACGACGTGGCCGAGATCGCCGCGAGCGAGCCGGGGTTGTTTGGGGATGATGCTGGGGCTGTGGCGGCGGAGTGAATTCAGTCCGCCCACACTCCTCGCATTAGCTGGATGTACTGCACCAAGCGATCGATGGCCGCTTGGTCAATATCACCAATGAAGTTGAAGTTCAGCTGTGCACCCCTTTGAGAGCGGGATCCTAACCAACTCAGACTGCAACACCTGAGACTGCAACACCTGAAGTTTGCGCCAATCCTTCTGCCCCTTGTGCAGGAACGACTTGCGGACTCTCCGATGGCTCGGAGGGCACCGGGGATGGTGCTTGGGCCGATAAGTAGGAGTCGTCGCGCTCAAGCTCTTCAACCGTCTTCCGAAGGCTTGCGACGCAATCATTTGCGCCCGCCTGCGAAAATCCCATGGACCGAATGAGATGAGCCTTGATGGGTTCATCAGATCTCGGAAAAGATCCCTCAAAGTGTGCGGATAGAAGGTCAAATACTTCCGGCTTGAAGGCAGCCTCATGCTTCGCCTGAACCTCTTCTTCCTTTGAAAGAGGCTGTAAGATCTTCAGCGCAAGATCACTTATCTGAAGGTCCCCTCTGAGACCGTCTACCAACCCGTACTGGCGTATCGCTCCGAGCGCGACAGCACTCGCCCCGCTCTTCCCTGCGAAGCCCATAAGCCGCGCGGCGGTGTCCGCATCTACCCTAGATCGGTGCGCCTCATCATATAGCCTTCGAGCATAAATGATTGCATCAACAAGAGAAATTCTCGGATACCTCGGGCTCCGCGCCTTGGAAACCATTTAACTTCTCCTTTTAGACTGGACACGCCAAGTCTGTTGTGAGCCCCGCTTAACAGAAAATCCGCTTCGCGCTAGCGCGTGATCACTCTCGGAGAGCAGCAGAACGGAACGCTAGACCTCCAACGGACCGGATGAACAAAGTCTATTCGCTGTGGAGAAAGTCCCGAAACTGCTTGCAAGAAAGCAGCGCTTCGATATGGGAGGATGGCCCGAGCAGCCTATAGGCTGCCCGGGCTGGCTCCCCGAAATGGGTCGTCTGGGGCGTTACCGCGCCCCAGACATTCGGGAGCGTCTACCTAGATCGTTGTTCGGTGGAACTCAAGGCGCAGCTGCGGGCGCGGACGGTGTTGCGGAACGTTGCTTCAGCCCCGCCTTCTCAACGCCGTGGTAAGATCACCGTGACATTACAGAGGCAGGGATAACCCGTTCGCTCCAACGCTGCTGATGTTGCAGGTATTGGTGGCTATAGGCGGAAATCAACCTTGCCGCCTTTACGCGCGCCGGCGCTCACACCGCGCTTTTACGGCTTCGTAATCATGGCGATTGCATGATTGGGCGATGAAGAGCGGCGCAATTCTCGGCCTCGCCGGCCTTGCGGGGACGGTGGGCGGCATTCTGTGGGCACAGCTACCCAGGCTTTCCGCAGCACTGGAGTCCCATGCGCAGGAGCGCGCGGCGGTCGAGGCCAGCGTCCATTATGCCGGGTGCAACGAGGTGCGGCTGCTCGGCAAGGCGCCGCTCTACGCCGGCCAGCCCGGCTACAGGCCCGACATGGATGGCGACGGCGACGGCATCGCCTGCGAGCCCCATCGCTACTGACTAGGGCGAAAGGCCCTGCCGCTGCCTCTACCGCTGCCCCAACCGCGCCGCTTGGCGGGCGCGGCGGCGCGCGACTTTGCGGTCGCGGGTGTTGTGGCGGGCATAGCCGATCGCGGCGGCGGTGCACACGATCATGAGGGCGATGAGGGCGTAGGCGATGATGATGCGCGGTTCCATGCCGCCCCCAAGTCGCGGGGGGCCCGGTTCGTTCCGCCGGGTCAGCACCAGCCGCCGCGAAAACCGCCATCATACCCCCGCGCGCCGCCGTGTTCGGTCATCCAGTCGGCCAGCCGGTCCTCGCTCCCGTCCGCCTTTACCCGCTTCACGATTCCCAGCGTGCGGCCATATCGGTCGGTGGGCTCGTCGAGCCGGGTGGTGATCTGGAACGCGCCGCGGTTGAGCCAGCCTTGCAGCGCGGCGGTCGAGGCTTCGGCCTGCGCCGCCTCGGCGGGGCAGGCGGCGTGGACTTCGGCGGTGTCGATCCCGGTCACGCGGTACTTGGTGTCGCCCAGCTTGAAGGTGTCGCCGTCGATCACGCAGAACGCCCCGCGGCCCGCGCCCGCAGCGGGTGAACTGGCCCTCGACCGTGTCGGGCGCGCTCTGCATGAAGCCGGGCGGTTCGTAGAGGCCGGGGGTCTGGTAGATCACGCTCAGCGTCACCAGCGCGATGAGGAACAGGATCGGCCGCATCTCGAACCACGCCTGCCGCCAGGTCTTGCCCCGCCTCTGGGCCGGGCGGCGGAAGCGCGCGGGCTTCACGCCATAGGCCGCGGGCTTGCTCCACCGGCTGCGCTTGCGGAAGCGCACGACCTTGGTCGACGGGCTTTCGCTTCGACGGGGGCCGGGGATTGCGTGGGCCGCGGGGCATGGGCCGATCTACTGGGCACCCAAGCCCGCTGCCAAATCATTTTCCTACACGCGCGATTTCTGCTCCATCCTGCCCGATGAAGCACGATCCCATCCCCCGGCCGCCATCCCTCGGCCGCCATCCCTCGGCCGCCATCCCCTCGGCCGCCGTCTCCGCCGCCGACATCCGCACCGCCGCCCCCGCCCGCGAGGCGCCGAGCGACCTCGTGCCCCGGCATGGCGCTGCCGACACCCCGCTGGTGCCGGCCGCGGACGGCGCATCCCCGCCCGTGACCGCAGATGCGCCCGGCCTGCCGCCGCTCGATGCGCACGGCTTCGACCCGGCGGAGTACAAATGGCTCCCGGTCAGGCGCAAGCCGCGCAAGGACGGGTGGACGCCGCAGCGACAGCAGGAATTCATCGGCGCGCTGGCCGCGACCGGATCGGTCGAACGCGCCGCGATGGAGGTTCAGATGAGCCCGTCGTCGGCCTTCCGCCTGCGCCGCTCGCCGGGGGCCGAACAGTTCTCCGCCGCGTGGGACGTGGCGTTGCAGCACGCCGCGCGGGTGCTGCTCGACACCGCGTTCGAGCGCGCCTTTAACGGTTCCACCGAGCCGGTATTCGACCGTGAAGGAAACCGGGTCGGCACGCGGCACCGCCAGAACGATCGGCTGCTGATGTTCCTCCTGCGGGCTTACATGCCCGAGCGGTTCCGCCATGCGCACCGCGACTGGCGGGCGCCTGATGAAGCGCTGCCGCCGGTGCCCGCGCCGATGGACGAGGTGCTCGGCAGCCTGGCGCCGGTCATGCCGTGCGAACCGCACAAGCTGCTGCCCGCCGACGAGCTCGAAGGCGCGCTGGAGGTGGCCGATATTCTCGATGGCGAGCTGCCGCACTGGCTGCGCGGATCCGGCGATGCCGCGCCACCGCCGCCGCCCGACCCCGCGTTCGAGCGGCTGCTCGAAGCCGCCAAGAAGGGCGAGGCCGCTTACCGCGCGGCGGTGGATTCCGGGTGACCTTTGGATGAACTTTGGCGCGCGCCCCGCCCGGTTGACAGCAGCGGCGCGCCGCCGGTATTTTCTCCCCCTAACCGCTGCGAAAGAGCGAACATGAAGGAAACTGCCGCCCGCTGAGCCGACGCCGGGACCCTGAGGTCCCTGGGTGTCGAGCCGCACGTCTCCCGCGCCGTGGCGGCGCGGGCGGGTGCTGTTGCTTTGCCAGCAGGGGCAATTTCCAGTGAACGTATCGAAATACGAACAGCGCGTGCTGCACGCGCTGGCACAGGGCGGCGCGATCCGCCACGTGCGCGACGACCAGGGCCGCATCGTTGCGGCCGACTGCTTCACCCGCGACGGCCTGGTGCTGACCGATTGCACCATCGCGGTGTTCCGGCGGCTCAAGCAGCGCGGGCTGATCGCCAGCCGCAACGGCCGCCCCTACGCGATCACGCGCCAGGGGCTCAGCGCGGTGCGCGCGCAGCTCGACAACCGGTGACGGGCGGCGCGGTGTGCCAGCGCCGCGCCGTTTACCGGGTTGAAACCGATGCGCGGTGATCTGGCCGCTGTGGACCCCGTGCTCGCCTCAATCGCGATTCTCGTCGCGCTCGCTTTCGCCGTCGTCAACCTGATCGCCTTCGCTGCGTTCGGTATCGACAAGCGCCGCGCCGAAGCGGGAGACTGGCGCATCACCGAAGATACCCTGCTGACGCTCGCGCTGATCGGTGGAACCGCCGGGGCTTATGCCGGTCGCTGGATCTTCCGTCACAAGACCCGCAAGCAGCCGTTTTCCAACCGGCTGTTCAATATCCTCGTGCTCCAGCTGGCAGGGATTGCCGCAGCGGCGACATGGTTTCTCACCGGCTGAACGTTCCGCCAACCGAACCGATTTATCGCCGCCGTCATTCGTGCCATATTCCCGCCGGGGTCGCCTCTCAGGGAGAGAGGTTTGCATGACCGTGGGCCGGACGACCGTGGGATTGGGACGGCGCGCGCGCAGCGTCGAGGAATTCGGCATCAACGTCGGCGCGATGATGGCCGAACCGCTGCATCATTTCCGCCCGCTCGAGAACGAGCCGGGCGACGTGTTCATCACCTGCTGGGCCAAGAGCGGCACCACCATGATGCAGCAGATGTTCCACCAGCTGCGCACGATCGCCGCGACCGGCGCGGGCGAGATGGATTTCGACGACATCAGCCGGGTCGTCCCGTGGGAGGATTCAGCCCCGCTGATCGATCACGACATCAACGGCCCCCAGCGCGCCAGCCCGCGCGGGTTCAAGTCCCACCGCGAATACGAGCGGCTGCCCGCCGGGATGCGCTATGTCGTCACGCTGCGCGATCCCAAGGACACCTATTGTTCGTTCTATCGCTTCTTCGATGGCTGGCACATCGAACGCGGCGCGCTGACGCTCGAGGAATACTATCCGCTGTGGCTGGGCGGCGGGCCCAACGGGTGCGACTATTTCACCCATCTGCTCAGCTGGTACGCCCGCCGGCACGAACGCGATACGCTGCTTGCCACCTACGCCCGCGCGGTGAGGGACAAGCCGGCGATGATCCGGCGGCTGGCCGCGTTCATCGGGATCGACGCCACCGATGCGATGGTTGCCGAAGTCGATCGGATGACGTCGCGCGGGTTCATGTTCGCGCACAAGGACCGGTTCGACGATGCGATGGTCTGCGCCGCGCTCGAACGCCGCATCGGGGTGCCGGCCGACAGCGATTCGACCAAGGTGCAGGAAACCGCCAGCGACGCCGCGACGCTGCCCGCTTCCGTCGCCGACCGGATCGACGCCGCGTGGGCGGAACGCGTGACCCCGGTCACCGGCCACGCCAGTTGGGCCGCGCTGGCGGCCGAGGTGGAACAGCTCAGCTGAGCGCGATGTCGGGCGCGTCTTCCTGCTTCATGCCCACCAGGTGATAACCGGCATCGACGTGGTGGACTTCGCCCGTCACCCCGCTGGACAGGTCGGACAGCAGGTACAGCCCGGCGCCGCCGACGTCCTCGATCGTGACGTTGCGGCGGAGCGGCGCGTTCAGTTCGTTCCACTTGAGGATGTAGCGAAAATCACCGATCCCGCTGGCCGCCAGGGTCTTGATCGGCCCGGCGCTGAGCGCGTTGATACGGATGCCGTCGGGCCCCAGATCGTTGGCGAGGTATTTCACGCTCGCCTCCAACGCGGCCTTGGCGACGCCCATCACGTTGTAGTGGGGCACAACTTTTTCCGCGCCGTAATAGCTCAGCGTGATCATGCTTCCGCCCGCGCTCATCATCGCCGCCGCGCGCTGGGCGACCGCGACCAGGCTGTAGGCCGAGATGTTCATCGTCATCAGGAAGTTGTCGAGACTGGTGTCGAGGTACTTGCCGCGCAGCTCGTTCTTGTCCGAAAAACCGATTGCGTGGACAACAAAATCGAGGCTGTCCCAGCGCTGCTTGAGCGTGTCGAACGCAGCGTCGAGCGCGGCCATGTCGGACACGTCGCAATCGAAGCAGAAATCGCTGCCGAGCTGGCTGGCGAGCGGCACCACCCGCTTGGCGAGCGAATCGCCCTGGTACGAAAATGCCAGTTCCGCGCCGTGCTCGGCCAGTTTCCGGGCGATACCCCAGGCCAGCGACTTGTCGTTGGCGAGGCCCATGATGAGGCCCCGCTTACCTGCCATCAGACCGCTCATCCGATACCCTTTTCCTGCATTCGTTCCAGTTCGCGCGCAACCGCCGCTCGGGCTCGATCGTCGGCCTGACCGATCCGGTTGTTCGCCTCTTCCGGGGTCTCGGCCAGCGCCGCGTTGAGTTCTGCCCCGATCACCATCCCTAAGCCCACGAGATAGAAAAAGAAAAGCGCGATCATGATGCCCGCCAGGCTGCCGTAGGTTGCGTCATAGCTGAACAGGCCGCGGATCGCGGGCGGCAGAAGTACGGTGACCGCGATCCACCATAGCGAGGTCGCCAGCGCGCCGGGCCACTTGGGATACCGGCGGTTGCGGTACGTGCCGGGCGTCAGCGTGTAGAACAGCAGGTAGAGCGATCCGAACAGGCCAAAGGCCGGCACGATGCGGCTCAATCGCAGTTCGGCAACCGCATGGCTGAGGCTGGGCAGATAGGCATCGATGAATTCCTGCGCGGTGCCGATGACGACTTGCGCCAACAGGCTGATCATCAGCAGGATCACCGCGCCGAAGATCACCCCGGCCGAAAACAGCCGGTATTTCCAGAATGCGTGCGTCGGCTGGGTGCCATAGGCGCGGCGCAGGATGTCGCGGATGGTCTCGATCAGGCTGGAAACGGTCCACAGCCCCACCAGTCCGCCCAGCCACAGGAACCAGCCGCTGCGTTCCTCCACCACACTGCGCGCGACTGGACCGATTACGTTGCCGACCAGTGGCGGCAGGGCATAAAGCACCGCGTTGATGCTGGCCGCGCGCTCGCCTTCCTCGCCGAGGAGCGAGAACACCGCCGCACCCAGGATGAAGAACGGGAAGATCGCCAGTATCGACATGTAGGCAAGATTGCCGGCATGAATGAAGCCGTCGTTGTACGCGCCGATGAGGACGCGCTTGGCGATTTCCCACGCACGCGTCCCGGGGCCGACTTCGCTGAGAACCCGGCTGCGAAAGCCAGGGTGGTGCTGGATGGCGTCAAGGCGCCGTTCCTCGGGCGACAGCGTGTGGAGCGCGCGTTCCTCGGGAGGGGGCAGGATTTCTTCGCTCATGCAGGTTTTTTTCGGCCTACCGCTCGCTACTTGAGGCCAGAGGACTTCTGTCGGCCCATGCTACTTGACGCCGGTCGCGCTCAAACCCCGAGCTTCGCGCGAGGGTTGCGATCGTCCTGCCAACCCTCGAGCCGCTTGGCCAGTTCCGCGACATCGTCAGGCAGGTCGATCTCGAGCGTGACCAACTGATCGCCGCGCTTTCCGTCCTTCCTGGAAAATCCCTTGCCGCCCAGCCGCATGGTAGTGCCGCTGCTGGTACCTGGCTTGACCGTCAGCATGACCGGCCCATCGACCGTGGGCACCTTGACCTTGCCGCCGTTGACCGCCTCGTCGAGCGTGATCGGCAGGTCGAGCCGCACGTTATCGCCCTCGCGCCGAAAGTACGCGTGGCTATCGACCGTGATCGTCACCAGGCCGTCGCCCGCGCCGCCAGCTCCGCCCTGGCCCTTGCCCTTCAGCCGCATCTGGGTGCCATCCTCAAGCCCGGCGGGCAGCTTGAGGTCGATCGTCTTGCCGTCGGCCAGCGTGATCCGCTGATCAGCGCGGCGCGCGGCATCGACGAACGGCACGCGCAGGCGATAGGCGATGTCTGCGCCCTTTTGCGGCGGGGGCGGGCGGCGCTGCTGTTGGCCAAATCCGCCGGGACCTGCGCCACCGAACGGGCCGGAGCGAGCCGAGCGCGCACCGCCGCCACCGAACAGGCCCTCGAACAGGTCGCCCAGATCGACGCCCTCGGCACCGCTCATTCCCTGCAGGTCCTCAGGCCGGAAGCCGCCCCCGCCCCGCCCGCCGAAACCGCCACCACCAAAGCCGCCGCCCCCAAAACCGCCATGGCCCGCGAACGGATTGGCCGGGTTGCCTTCGCCATCGATCTCGCCGCGGTCGAACTGCGCTCGCTTGTCCTTGTCGGACAGAAGGTCATAAGCGCGGGTGACCACGGAAAATTTCTCGGCCGCCTTGGGATTGTCGGCATTGCGATCGGGATGCAGTTCCTTCGCCAGCTTGCGGTATGCGCTCTTGATGTCCTTCTCGGTCGCGCCGCGCGCGACACCCAGGATGGAATACGGATCGGATGATTTGGTCGCCATCAGGCGTGTTAGCTAGGTGAGGCAGTCGCCCCACGCAAGCAGCGAGACTTTCCTACGGCGACGAGCATGGGTAGGACGTGACGAATGAGATCGATCGCCGCTCCCGCCCGCTTTCCGCAACGCGGCCCCTCAAGCTTGGCGGTTCCTTCGCGCAAGGCGACGGTTCTCACCGCTAATGTGACGCATTCGGGCCGCCAGCAGTCACATCTTGCAGGCCAGGTTTCGCTTCCGGCATTTGGCCAAATCAATGTAACAGGGGCAACGCCCGGGGGTCCGCACCATGGACGATGAGGCGAGCATGCTGGCCGGAACGGACCCGCTCGGGCTGTTCGCCACCTGGTTTGCCGATGCAAGCGGCAGCGAGCCGAACGATGCCAATGCCATGGCGCTGGCGACCGCGACTGCCGATGGCGCGCCGTCGGTACGGATGGTGCTGCTCAAGGAACACGGGCAGGCCGGGTTCACGTTCTACACCAACGCCCAGAGCCGCAAGGGCACCGAGATTCTCGCCAATCCGCGGGCCGCGCTGCTTTTTCACTGGAAGAGCCTGCGCCGCCAGGTGCGGATCGAGGGTAGCTTGAGCGAGGTCTCGCCAGCGCAGGCCGACGATTACTTCCACAGCCGCGCATTCGTGAGCCAGGCCGCCTCGGCCGCATCTGACCAGTCGCGTCCGCTAGCTGATCGGGCGACCTATATCGCCCGCGTCGAAGCGCTCGAAGACGCCTGCAAGGCCGCCGGCGAAGTGCCGCGCCCGTCGTACTGGACCGGCTTCACACTCGATCCGCAAGCGATCGAATTCTGGCTCGACCGGCCCAACCGGCTTCACGACCGCCGCCGGTTCACCCGTGCGGCGGACGGCGGCTGGACCAGCACGTTGCTCTATCCATGAGCGGGGCGGTTCCCAGCGCGCCTGAGCGGGCAAGGCTCACGCGCAGCGCCGCCTACGCCTCGATCGCGATGGCGTTGTTCCTGCTGGGGCTGAAGGTGTGGGCGACCTCGCGGACAGGCTCGACCGCGATGCTCGGCAGCCTGGCGGATACCGCGCTCGATCTGGTCGCCAGCCTGGCGACGCTGTGGGGCGTGTGGTTCGCCGCCCAGCCGGCCGATGCCGAGCACCGTTTCGGACACGGCAAGGGCGAGGCGCTGGCGGCGATCTTCCAGGTCATGCTGATCGTGGTGTCGGCTTCGGCCATCCTGTTCCGCGCGATCGCGCGGCTGGCCGCGGGCGCCGAGACCGCTTCGGCGGGCGACGGCATCGCGGTGTCGCTGATCGCGATCGCCGCGACGTTCGCGCTGCTGTGGTGGCAACGCCGGGTGATCGCGCGGACGGGCAGCATCGCGATCAAGACCGACAACGTGCACTACCAATCCGATTTGTTGCTCAATCTGGCGGTGATCGCGGCGCTGGTGCTCGACCAGTACCTCGGCTTCGCCAAGGCCGACCCGCTGTTCGGCATCGCCATCGCCGCCTGGCTGATGTGGGGTGCCTGGCGTGCCGCGAGCGAGGCGATCGACCAGCTCCTCGACCGTGAATGGCCCGAGGAAAAGCGCCAGAAGTTCGTCGAGATCGCCGCTCGCCACCCCGAGCTCAGCAACCTGCACGATCTGCGCACCCGGACCAGCGGGGCGCACGATTTCGTCCAGTTCCACGTCGACCTGCCAGGCCACATCACCGTCGAGCAGGCGCACACGGTGATCGAGCGGGTCGAGCAGGACCTGTGCAGCCACTTCCCCGGTATGGAACTGTTGATCCACATCGATCCGGAAGGCCATGTCGACGAGCCCGACAATCCGCTGGTCGAGCGCGACGAATTCGCGCGCCTCGAAAAGGACGCCTGATGAAGCTGCCGTACTGGCACGTAGATGCCTTTGCCGCCCGCCCTTTCGCGGGCAACCAGGCCGCGGTCATGCCGCTCGAAGCATGGCTGCCCGATGCCACGCTGCAGGCGATCGGGGAGGAGAACAATTTCGCCGAAACCGCCTTCGTGGTGCGCGATGCCACCGGCGAATGCGACTGGGAATTGCGCTGGTTCACGCCCACTACCGAGATCCGCCTGTGCGGCCATGCGACGCTCGCCAGCGGGCATGTGCTGTTGCAGCGCGCCAACGGTTTCGGAGGCGGTGAGCGAGTGACGTTCAGGACCCGCAAGGCGGGCAATCTCGAGGTTCGCCGCAGCGGCGCGGGCTACGAACTGGCGCTGCCGGCGATCCCGACCGAACGGGGCGAATTCGCCGAAGCAGTTGCGCTGCTCGGCGCCGAACCGCGGGAAACCTGGCTGAGCGAGGATCGCTACGGCATCTACCTGTTCGCCAGCGAAGACGACGTTCGCGCGCTGCGGCCCGACCTGCGCGGCCTCGGCGCGCTCGGCGATCACCAGTATATCTGCACCGCGCCCGGCCGCGATGTCGACGTGGTCAGCCGGGTGTTCGTGCCCGGCGGCGGGGTGGACGAGGATTCGGTCACTGGCTCCGCGCACGCGGCGCTGACCCCCTTCTGGGCAGCCCGACTGGGCCGGGCGGACTTTACCGCGCACCAGGCATCGCGGCGCGGGGGCGATCTCACCTGCCGGCTCGAGGGCGAGCGGGCTTGGCTCGGCGGGCCGTGCGTGACAGTGGTCGAAGGAACCTTCTACCTGCCCGGATAAAGTTCCACGATATCGGCCAGTTGCTGGACCATCGGCGGGATCGTCCCGTCCGACTGGCCGAGCCGCACGACCACCAGCTGGCGATCGGGCGCGATCAGCACGAATTGGCCCAAGTGGCCGATCATGGCGAACAGGCTCTTGGGCCCGCGCGCGCCGAACAGCGGATCGTCGTCTTCGGGTGCGCCGCGGTTGAGCCAGGTCTGCGCGCCGTAGTTGCCGCGCCTGGGGGACGGCGTGGTCATGAACTCGATCCAACGCCGCGGGACCAGCTGCACCCCGCGATACGAGCCCTTGTTGCGCAGGAAATCCCCGAACCGGGCCCAGTCGCGCGCGGTGCCGTCGATCAGGCTGCCGCCGATCAACGTGCCCGAGCGGTCGAATTCGGGCACCATCGAGGTCATGCCCAGCGGCTTGAACAGGCGGCTCTCGAGATAATCGAGCACTGCTCGGCGGCGCGCATCGGGGTCGGTGCTCCGGGTCAGCACCCGCGCCGCGATATCCGCCAGGATGACCGAGGTGTTGCTCGAATACTCGAACTTCGCGCCAGGCTCGGCTTCGAGCGGCTGGCTCTCCGCGAAGTCGGCCATGTCGTCGCGCCCATCGAGGAACAGCATGCGCACTTCGCCCGATTGATACGGCGGGTCGCTCGACTCCGAGTGGCGCAACCCGCTGCGCATCTGAAGCAACTGGCGCAAGGTGATCTCGCCGCGCGGGTCGCCCGGACGCTGCCAGCGCGGGATCGGCGGCGATTCGTCGAGCCGCAGCCGCCCGTCGGCAATCAGCATGCCGATCATCACCGCGGTCACCGTCTTGGCCATCGACCAGCTGACGAAGCGGGTCTTGGGTCCGTACCCCGGCGCATAGCGCTCGGCCGCGATATACCCGCCGTGCATCACCACCAGCGCGCGGGTCTCGCCGATCCCGTCTTGGGTGAACAGGTCGTCGACCTGCCGTGCGAGCTCCTCGGTCGGCGCACCTGGTTCCTTGGCCACTGCGGCGAGCGCCTCCTGGCTGAGCGGCGGAGGGGCATCTGGCCGCGACGAACAGGCCGCCAGGGCTGGCAGCACCGCGAGTGCGGCGATAAGGCGGGTGAAGAAGCGCATCGGCAAGCTGAGCGCATTCGCATGGAGGATTCCCGCTTGGCAACGGCAAAGAAAGGCTCGGGCACGCGATCGGGTCCGCGCAGATCGAACCGGTTGTTGTGGACCGCCGGCGTGGTCGTGGTGCTGCTCGCCTTATGGGCGGCGTTCGGATCGGCTGCGCTGGGCTACGCGCGCGCCGGCACGGCCTATGGTGCGCGGGTGGCCTGTTCGTGCCGCTTCGTCGCTGGCCGCAGCCTCGACGATTGCGCCAAGGACAAGCTCGCCGGGATGGAACTGGTCACGCTGTCGGATGACGAGGACGCCAAGAGCGTCACGGCGCGGATGCTCGTGCTGGCGAGCGAGACCGCGACTTATCGTGAAGGATGGGGCTGCATACTGGACCGCTGGGACCGCTGATCAGGCGGCGCCCTCGGTAATGTCGATCCAGCCCCCGCCGACCACGCGGTCACCCGCATAGAGCACCGCGGCCTGCCCCGGCGCTACGCCATACTCGGGCGAAGCGAAGCGGATCGTCGCCGGTGCGCCATCGCCTGGGGCACCGTCCAGCGTCACCGGCACCGGCTTCGACAGCGAGCGTACCTTGGCCGTCAGCGCATCGGTCGGCAGCGGGCCGATGCGGTTGGTTTCGATTAGCCGGGCGGCCGAAACCGCCAGCAACTTCCTGGGGCCTACGCGCACTTCGGCCCGCTCGGCGTCGATCCCCACGACATACAGCGGTGCCGGTTGGCCGCCGATGTCGAGGCCGCGCCGCTGCCCGACGGTGAAGTGGATCACGCCCTTGTGGGTTCCGAGCGTCTCGCCGGTGGTCGCGTGGACAATCGCGCCGGCGCGAGCACCGGCGGGGCGGAGTTTCTCCACGATCCGGGCATAGTTGCCATCAGGCACGAAGCAGATGTCCTGGCTGTCGGGCTTGGCCGCGTTGCGCAGGCCCGTCGCGGCGGCGAGGCGGCGTACTTCGGTCTTCTCGAGGCCGCCCAGGGGAAAGCGCAGGAAATCGAGCTGGGCTTCGGTGGTGGCGTACAGAAAATACGACTGGTCACGCGCCGGGTCGATCGCGCGATGCAGCTCCGGCCCGGCCGCCCCGGAGACGCGGCGGACGTAATGCCCGGTGGCGAGACAATCCGCGCCCAGCTCGCGCGCCATCGCCAGCAGATCGGTGAACTTGGGCCCCATGTTGCAGCGAATGCATGGAACCGGGGTGCGGCCGACAAGATAATCGTCGGCGAACCGTTCGACCACTTCTTCGCGAAACGCGCTTTCGTGATTGAACACGTAGTGCGCGATGCCGAGGCTGTCCGCCACGTTGCGCGCGTCGCGGATGTCGTCGCCCGCGCAGCAAGCGCCCTTGCGCCCTGTCGCCGCGCCGTAATCGTAGAGCTGCAGCGTGATACCGATCGTTTCGGCTCCGCTGGCGGCGGCGAGCGCGGCAACCACCGAGGAATCGACGCCCCCCGACATCGCCACCACGATCCGGCATTCGGCTGCGGCGCGTGGCAGGTCGAATAGCCCGGCGGCGAAATCGCGGTCGATGGCAGGGGACAGGGCGGCGGGAGCATTCACGGCGCGCCGCCCATACACGGCGGCGGCGGTGCAGGCCAGTGGATGCAGCCGAGGTCCTAACCGCACGTAAACGGGCGCTTTACCGGTTCTTGACCGATGGGGTCTAACACGGCGGCATGTTCGAAAGTGCCATCGCCTCCCAAACCGCGGAAACAGGGGCCGCAGGCTCCCTGCGGGCGATCGACTGGGCCGAAATCGTCGCCCGGCTGGCAGCCACGCGCGATTTGCGAGCCCTGTTCGCCCGCCCGGTGGTTTCCGGAGGGGGTTTCGTGCCACACGCGGCCAGCGGAATCGCGGCGCGGCCGGCAGACGAACCCGGTATTAACCTTGCTGCTTTAGCCACTGGCAAATGGGCAGACGTCACAATAGCCGCCGCTGCCCGACCGATGGGCGACGGTGACCGGGATAACTGATGATTGAGAACCAGAAAATCCGTCCGGCACAGGTAATCGGCCCGCTCGGCGAACCGTTGAGCATTGCCGATCTGCCGCCGCCGAACACCCAGCGCTGGGTAGTGCGTCGCAAGGCCGAAGTGGTCGCCGCGGTCAACGGCGGGCTGCTGTCGATCGATGAAGTGTGCGAACGCTACAGCCTCACGCTCGAAGAGTTCGCTTCGTGGCAGCGGGCGGTCGATCGGTCCGGCATGCAGGGGCTGCGGGTGACCCGCATCCAGCACTACCGCGACTTGTACGAGCGCCAGCTCAAGTACTGAGATCGCTTCCACGCCCGCGCGTGCGCGGGTTGCGATTAGGTTTTTCGATTCGTCTGGGTTAAACCTCCACTCACCGGTTCAACGAGGCCGGGGAACGCTCTGCGCAGCGCGCCGTTTAATGCGGCGTAACCTGCGCACGAAGGGCGCTGTAACAGGAGGAATGCCGTTATGGGTTGGATTATTGCTATTATCGTCGGTGGTGTAGCCGGCTGGCTTGCGAGCATGGTCATGGCGCGCGATGCGTCGATGGGCATTGTCATGAACATCATCGTCGGCATCGTCGGCGCGATCATCGGCAATCTGCTCGCCGGTCCGCTGTTCGGGATCGACACCACGATCCAGTCGTTCAATCTGCCCGGATTCCTGGTCGCCATCGTTGGCGCCATCGTCCTCCTGGCGATTGCCAACCTCGTCCAGCGCGGACGCGTCCGCTAACCGACGAGAATTGCACTACAAAAACGGCGGCGAGGGCACGTGCCTTCGCCGCCTTTTTTGTTCGCAGTCAGCGCGGTCGATCCGGCCGCCCCGCGCTCGAGTGGCGCGCAGCGCGGCAGCACCAGAAACCTACGCCGCGCGGAAGGTCATCGCGCCGCCATTCATGCAATAGCGCTTGCCCGTCGGCTTGGGGCCGTCGTTGAACACGTGGCCCAGATGCCCGCCGCAATCGGCGCATAAAACTTCGGTTCGCGGCACGCCGATCTTGTAATCGGTGTCGGTTACGACCGCGCCGGCCAGCGGCTGCCAGAAACTCGGCCAACCGGTTCCGCTGTCGAACTTGGTCGACGACGAATAGAGCGCGTTGGCACAAGCCGCGCAGTAGAACGTGCCCTTGCGGTGTTCATTGTTCAGCGGCGAAGCGCCCGGCCGCTCGGTATCGGCCTCACGCAGGATACCATACTGGACCTTGGTCAGCTTGGCCTTCCACTGCGCGTCGGTCATGCCCTTGGGCCAGGCACGGGCTTGTGCTGGGGCTCCGCCACAAGCGGCAAGCACGGGGACAGCCGCCGTGGCGCCAAGCCACGACAGGAACGAGCGACGGGTGTTGGCAATGTTCATGCTTTCACTTCCCGTATCTCGCCCCAACCTAGCCTGAACGATGCCTAGAAGTCGGTGATCTCGACTTCGAGCTTGCGGAACCCGTGGACGAAGTTTGCCCGCACCCGTTCGACATCGCCCGCGACATGTACCCGCATGCGGCGTTTGTGCATCTCTTCGAGCAGCACCCGCAGTTGCAATTCGGCCAGGCGAGCACCGACGCATCGGTGGATGCCATACCCAAACGCCAAGTTGCGTCGCGCGTTCTCGCGCGTGATGTCGAGCTTGTCGGCATCGGCGAATACCGCCTCGTCGCGGTTGGCCGAGATGTACCACAGCACCAGCCGCTCGCCTTCCTTCACCGTCTGCCCGAACAGTTCGCTGTCTGCCGTCGCCACCCGGCGCATGTGCGCCAGCGGTGTCTGGTAACGCAGGCATTCCTGCACCGCGTTGGGGATCAGTGACGGATCGTTCTCGAACAGCTTGCGCTGGTCGGGGAACTTGTCGAACGCGTGGATGATACCGCTCATGGTGTTGCGCGTGGTGTCGTTGCCGCCGACGATCAGAAGCACCAGATTGCCCATGAATTCTTCCGGGCTCATCTGGTTCATCGCCGGCGAATGGATCATCATCGAGATCAGGTCGCCGGTCGGCTCCTTGTTTGCCCGGTCGTGCCACAACTGCATGAAATAGGCGCCCATTTCACGCAGGATGTTCTGCCGCTGCACATCGAGTTCACGCACCAGCGCGATCTCTGTGTCGCCGGCCCAGTCGGACCAGAAGGTCAACAACCGGCGGTCTTCCCAAGGAAAATCGAACAGCAGCGCGAGCATACCGGTGGTCAGCTCGATCGAAACCGTATCGACCCAGTCGAACACCTCGCCGCGCGGCAGGGTGTCGAGCAGTTCACCGGTGCGTTGGCGGATGTCGGCTTCCATGTCGGTCATGTTGGACGGCGTGAACTTGGGTGCGACGGTGCGCCGCTGTCCGGTGTGCTTGGGCCGATCCATCGCGATGAACATGGGCAGCTCGAACCGTTCGCGACCGAGCTCTGCCAGTTTCTCGTCGCTCATCGCCTCGAGGATGGTGATGCCACCAGCCGATGAATAGAGTTCGGGCAAGGCCTCGATATGCTGGATCGCCCGGTGCGACACCACGTTCCAGTGCGAACCGAACGGGCTGTCTTCGACCTTGTGCAGGTCGCCCGCGGCGCGCATCTCGGCAAAAATCGGTTGCCACCGGTCCTCGACGTAGATGTCGGAACGGCTGACGTCCCACTTTTCGGTGTGTTCGGGCATGACTTGCGGGTTCTCCCGCAGCGCCTTGTCGAGCGCATCCACCGCGCGCGGTTCGCTGGTCCACTTGAACGGGGCATCGGCGGGCTGGGTCGCCATCGCAAAACTCTCCTGCTGGGCGACTCCGATTGCCGCCTCGTTTGGCGAGTATCCTGCCCTTGCTTACCGCAGTGTCAATAGTGCGTTGCGAAATGCGACCGATCAGGCGCCCGGGAACTGTCCGGCTGCCTCAGCCGCTCGGCGTACGAAGCGCTTCTTGCGCGGGACCTGCGGGCCAGACTTCATCACCCGACGGCGGAACAGCCGCGCTCCGAAGCGAACGAACAGGCTCACCCACAGTGCCTGCCACGCCAGCGCGACGAGGTGCGGCCACAGTGCCGGTTCCTGCGCCGCGCGACCGATCATCGCGTACGGTGAACTCAGCGGAAATGCGAGCGAGGCCAGCTCGACCGGTGAACCGATATCATTGGCCGAATACGTGGCCAGGAAATACACTCCCAGCTGGAGAATGGTGGCCGGCATCGACAGGGTCTGAACGTCGCGCACCGTCGGCGCCATCGCGCCGATGGTCAGGAAAATCGAGCCGATCAGCAGGTAAGCCATCGCGAAATAGATCAGGAAAAACGCGCCGAACAGCGGCCAGCCGACGGCCGGGGCGGGCAGCACGAATCCGGTTCCTCCGGCGACCATGATCAGGACCCCGATCCCGCCCCACACCGCGATGCCGACAAAGCTCACCCCCAGCATGGCGACAAGCTTGCCCAGGAACACCGCGTCCATCGGGATCGCAGCGGCTAAAATCTCGATGATCTTGTTGGCTTTTTCCTCGACCAGGTTCGACATGACCATACCCGCCAGCAGCATGGTCAGCAGGAACAGCAATGTCTGGGCGGCGGTCGCGGTGCCGGCGCGCGCACTTTTCGCACTCGCCCCGCTGGTCGCGGTGGGTTGGAGAGACACCGTGGGATAGCTCGCCGCGCGGCCACTGGCGGCAGCGGCGACGAGCGCCGCTCCGCCGCGCCAGCGCTCGATCCGCTCGGGTGTGCCGATCAGGCGCGGCGCATCGAGCGTACCGGATAAGACCGCGCCATAGTTCCGGCCCGAGTCGGCCAGTATCGTCGCCGGTTCGTTCGGTGCGACCCGCTCCATAGGGGGCAGCTCGATCATCGGTGCAAGCCGCTCGCGCGCCGCGACCACAGCCTCGGCGTCCGCCGTTGCCATCGCTACGGCCAGCACCGGTGGATTGCGGTTCTCGGCCGCCTTGCGGCCGATCGACGCTCCACCCAGGCTGATCAAGCCGAAGAACACCGGGCCGATCAAAAAGAACACGAAGGCCTTGGAGAACAGGATCGCGCGGAAATCACGACGCGCGACGACAAAAGCAGCTTGCGCAAGCGACAGGCGCGAATTGGCGGAACGTTCGCTCATCGAGCCTGCTCCACCGGGCTGGCTTCCTGCAAGGCGCGTGCGGCCGCCTCGCCGGCGATATGGACGAATGCATCGTGCAGGCCCGCGCGCTCAATCGACAGCGACAAGATCCCCGCGTCGCCCTCGATCAATGCGCGCAAGAGCGGCTCGATGCCGCTTTCGGGCAACGAAAACAGCCAGTAACGTCCCTCGTTGCGGGCATCGCCGGGTAGCGCGGCCCGCCACGCCCCGTCGGGTTGGGCGGTCTCCAGCCGCACCTGGGCCGGGATGCGGTCACGCGCAGCATCGACACTTCCGGCGTAGGGCACCTTGCCCCCGGCGATGATCGCCACCCCCTCGCACAGGCGCTCGGCATGCGCGATCACGTGAGTCGAGAAGATCACCGTCGTGCCATCGGCCGCGAGGCGGCGGATCAGGCCTTCGAGCTTGCCCTGGTTGATCGCGTCGAGACCGCTGAACGGTTCATCAAGGATCACCAGGCGCGGCCGGTGGATCAGTGTTCCCAGCAATTGCACGGTCTGTGCCATGCCTTTCGAAAGCTGGCGGATCGTCCGGTCCGCCGCGTGCGCCATGCCGTGTTCTTCGAGCAATTCGCGCCCCCGCCGGCGCCCTTCCGCCAGCGGCACGCCGCGCAAGGCTGCGAGAAACGCAATCGCCTCGTCCGCCTTCATCGATGGATAGAGCCCGCGCTCTTCGGGCAGGTAACCGATCAAACGCGCGATATCGTGCGGCCGCTCGTGGCCGAACACGCGGCGAATGCCTTCATCCGGGTCGATGATGCCGAGCAGCATGCGCAAGGTAGTGGTCTTGCCTGCGCCGTTGGGGCCGAGCACGCCGTAGATCGCGCCCTCGGGCACTGCGAGGTCGACGCCATCGACCGCGGTCGTTCCTTCGAAGCGCTTAACCAGGCCGATCGCCTCGATCGCCAACGGGCGTTGGGACAATGGCGCCGAGTTGCCCCTGTCGAGCGATGCGCTTAGCGGAGCGTTCATGCGCACGGCGTTAACCGTCGGGCATGAACGGGAGCAACCCCAAGATTGGTTAACGGGCCGGCCAGCGACACCTTGCGCGCGCGCCTGATCGCGCAGGCGCAAGCCGAGGGGTTCGCCGCGGTCGGGTTCGCCTCGGCCGGGCCCGACCCCGTGCGCGCCGAGCGCCTGGGCCAGTGGATCGACAGCGGGCAGCACGGTTCGATGGACTGGATGGCCAACCGCATGGCCGAGCGCGCCTCGCCGCATGGGCTTTGGCCCGATGCCCGCAGTGTGATCGCCCTCGGCATGAGCTATGCGCCGCAATCCGATCCCCTGGCTCTCGCGGATGCCGGCGACCGAGGGCGTATCTCGGTCTATGCCCAAGGGCGCGACTATCACGACACGGTCAAGAAGGCGCTCAAGCGACTTGCGCGCTGGCTAGTGGCCGAGGCTCCGGGTGAACAGGTGAAGGTATTCGTCGATACCGCGCCAGTGATGGAAAAACCGCTCGGGCAGGCGGCGGGGCTGGGCTGGCAGGGCAAGCATACCAACCTCGTCAGCCGGGCGCACGGGTCGTGGCTGTTCCTCGGTGCGATCTACACCACGATCGACTTTTACTCCCGACAGCAGCCACGCCGATCGCTGCGGATCGTGCACCGCGTGCCAGTCAGCATGCCCGACCGATGCCTTTCCCGCACCGTATCGGCTCGATGCACGCCGCTGCATTTCCTACCTGACGATCGAGCACGCCGGCCCCATCCCGCACGAATTCCGCGCGGCGATCGGCAACCGGATCTATGGCTGTGACGATTGCCTGGCGGTGTGCCCGTGGAATTCATTCGCCAGCGCCGCCGCGACCAACAAGGCGTTTCATGCCACGGGCCGAGCTTGTCGCGCCGCGCCTGGCCGAACTGCTCGCGCTCGATGATGTCGGCTTCCGGGCGCTTTTTTCGGGCAGCCCGATCAAGCGGATCGGACGCAACCGGTTCGTGCGCAACTGCCTGATCGCGGCGGGCAACAGCGGCGATAATGCGCTGGTGCCGCCGGTCGAGGGACTGCTGGACGATGCCGATCCGGTCGTCGCCGAGGCCGCGCAGTGGGCGCGTGCTCGACTGATCGCTTAAAGCAATTCCTTCAGTGGTACGCTCGCATCGGCCAGCAAGGCGCGGTCTGGAGCCGCCTTTGCTTCGACCAGCTTGCGGCCCTGTACATAGTCCTTCGTCGCATTGACGCAGTCCAGCGCGATCACATGGCCTTCCTTGAGATAGATCACCGAGAACCTGGCCTCATCCGGATCGCCGCGCACCACGACGTCGTCGTACCCGATCGACAGGCCTGCGGTCTGCAGCTTGAGATCGTACTGGTTGGACCAGAACCACGGGAAAGCGCGATAGGGTTCGTTCACGCCAACCATGTGCTTGGCGACAGTGGTCGCCATGTCGTGCGCGTTCTGGACTGATTCCACCCGGATCACCGCGCCCGCCGCCCAGGCGCTGGCATGGGCCGCGCAGTCGCCGATCGCATAGATGTCGTCGATCGAGGTGCGGCAGAATTCGTCGACGTCGATCCCGTTGGCGCCAGCGGCACCTGCGGCGACCAGCGGCCCGGCGGCAGGGACGATACCGATGCCGACCACCACGATATCGCACGCGATCGCTTCGCCGCCTTCGAGCAACACGCGCCGGACCCAGCCGTTCTCGCCCTCGAGCCGCTCCACCTTGGCGTCCAGCCGCAGATCCACGCCGCGCGCGCGGTGATAGTTCTGGTAGAAGTCGCTCAGCGGCTCGGCCGCGACCCGTGCAAGCACCCTTGGAAGCGCCTCGAGCAAGGTGACCTGGCAGCCGAGCTTCGTCAGCACCGCCGCCGCCTCGAGCCCGATATAGCCACCGCCGATCACCGCCACCCGCTTTGCGCCGTTATCGAGTTCAGCCATGATCCGGTCCACATCGGCCTTGTCGCGCACCGCATGAATGCCGGACAAGTCGGCACCGGCGCACGACAATCGCCGCGGATCGCCGCCGGCCGACCAGATCAACTTGCCGTATCCGGCCTCACTGCCCGACAAGAGCTTCACCGTGTGCGCCGCCGGATCGACCCCGACCACCGCAGTTGCGGGCCGCAAGATGACGTCGCGTTCAGCCCAGAATGCTTCGGGGCGGATCATGATTCGTTCGAACGGCTTGTCGCGGGCCAGGTACTCCTTCGACAGCGGCGGGCGTTCATAGGGCGGCAGGGGATCCCGGCCGATCATCATCACCGAGCCGGTAAAGCCCTGCTGACGCAAGGCGATCGCGGCCTGTGCCCCGCCATGCCCGCTGCCCACAATAATAACGTCTGCCCGGTCCATCCCGGCGGACTTGCCGGAATGGCAAGCCCCGTCAAGCGGGCGTGCTACCGGCCGAGCAGGTTGCGCGCCTGGCTGGCGATCTGCGCCAGCATCGCGGGAGCGACCGGGCTTTGGCCCTGGGCCCGGCCGATCATCGAGCGGAACTGGCGGATCGCCGGGGCATGCTCGTCGGACCAGTTCGCGACCGCCGCTGTCGGATCATCCTTGGCGCCCTTTCGCCGCGACAGGCGCTGCAGGAACTCAAGCCGCATTTGCTGGAAATCGCGCGACAGGCCCGAGACCAGCAGCCGCTCCCAGACATCCGACGGGTTCATCATCGCCGCCGTGCTCTGCGCCCAGTCGAGTCCCAGGCGCTGGCCCAGGTCGGTAAACGCGGCGGTCAGAGCTCGCGCATCGATCTCGGCGTCTTTCGACAGCGCGGCCAGGCCGACCGACCCGTCGATGTCATAGAGGTGGGCTACCTTTTCGGCGAGGTTTTCGGGTGCCCCCAGGTCGACGAATTCGGCAACCAGCCGCGCCGACTGCTCGCGCGATGCCATCGTCAGCAGCTTGCCCGTCGAGGCCGAGAGCTGCTGCACGCGCGTGTCGAGCGCCTCGATCACCTTGCTTGGCATCGCGGTGCTGGCCCCGGCCCGGATCAAATCGGCCATCTGGCTGCGCAACGCGCCGGCGGTGTGACGGAACAGGTAGATCCGCGCATCTTCCGGCATCCTGGCTGTTTCGATCTCGGCCCACAGCGCCGCTGCACCAAACAGCTTTTCCGCTGCGACGAACGCCGCACAGATGTTGGCGAGGCCCACGCCCTCTTCCTCGGACAATTCGAACGGGTGGACGATTCCCATCCGATTGACGATCAGGTTGGCCAGTGCGGTGGCCACGATCGCGCGGCGCAACTGGTGCCCCTCGATCTCGCGCCGGTAGGTCTTGTGCATCGCCGACGGGAAGTAACCGATCAGGAGGTCGGTAAGCGCCGGATCGTCGGGTAGCGGGGAATTCTCGATCGCGTCCTGCAGCACCAGCTTGGTGGAAGACAGGAGCACGGCGAGCTCGGGGCGGGTCAGGCCGATCCCGTCGCCGGCTCGGCGGGCCAGCGCTTCGCCGGTGGCGAGCCCTTCGGTCTGGCGATCAAGCGCGCCGCGTTCCTCGAGCGCCTCGATCAGGTGCAGTTGCGCCGCGACCGCCGGTGCGCCGCCCGCTTTCGCGATCGACAGCGCCAGTGCCTGGAGGCGGTTGTTCTCCAGCACCAGCTGGGCCACCTCGTCGGTCATCGATTCCAGCAGTTTGACGCGCTTGGGTTCGGTCAGCCTGCCCGCACGCTTCGCAGCCGCCAGGGCGATCTTGATGTTCACCTCGTTGTCGGAGCAGTTCACCCCGGCCGAATTGTCGATGAAATCGGTGTTGATCCGCCCGCCGCCCAGCGCGAATTCAATTCGGCCGGCCTGGGTCAGGCCCAGGTTGGCGCCCTCCCCGATCACTTTCGCCCTGACATCGGCCGCGTCGACCCGCAGCGAATCGTTCGCCGGATCGCCGACTTGCGCGTTATTCTCGGCAGCGGCCTTGATGTAGGTGCCGATGCCGCCGAACCACATCAGGTCGACCGGGCTTTTGAGGATCGCCACGATCAGCGCCTCGGGCTCGAGCTCGGTGGCATCGATATCGAGCGCGGCGCGGATTTCCTTCGACAAGGGCACGGTCTTGAGACTGCGCGCAAACACACCCCCGCCCTTGCTGATCAGCGCAGTGGAATAATCTTCCCAGCTCGACCGCGTCAGGCCGAACATGCGCTTGCGTTCTTTCCAGCTTGCCGCCGGATCGGGATCGGGATCGAGGAAGATGTGCCGGTGATCGAACGCGGCGACCAGCTTGATCGATTTCGACAGCAGCATCCCGTTGCCGAACACGTCGCCGGACATGTCGCCGCAACCCGCGACCCGGACCGGATCGGCCTGCACGTCGACGCCCATCTCGAGGAAGTGGCGCTGGACCGACACCCACGCGCCCTTGGCGGTGATGCCCATGGCCTTGTGATCGTAGCCGTTCGAACCGCCGCTCGCGAAAGCATCGTCGAGCCAGAAATCCCGGCTTTCGGCGATGGCGTTGGCGACGTCGGAAAAGGCTGCGGTTCCCTTGTCGGCAGCGACCACGAAATAGGGATCGTCGCCGTCGTGGATCACCACGTCGTCGGGATGCACGATCTTGTCGTCGACGATGTTGTCGGTCACCGACAGCAGCGTGCGGATAAACGCCTGATAGCTTGCCAGTCCTTCGGCCGCCCACGCATCGCGGTCACGAGACATGTCGGGCAACTGCTTGGGGTAGAAACCGCCCTTCGCGCCGGTCGGCACGATGACCGCGTTCTTGACCCTCTGCGCCTTCATCAGGCCCAGCACCTCGGTGCGGAAATCGTCGCGCCGGTCGGACCATCGCAGACCCCCACGCGCGACCGGACCGGCGCGCAAGTGGATGCCTTCGACCCGCCGCGAATACACGAAAATCTCGCGCCAGGGCAGCGGCTTGGGCAGGCCTGGCACAAGCGAGGAATCGAGCTTGAATGCAAGCGCCTCGCGCGCGGCAGGGGCGAACGCGTTGGTCCGCAAGATGGCGTCGATCGTCGCGTGGTAAAGCCGCAGCAGTCGATCGTCGTTGATCGCGGCGACCTGGCTGAGCCCGCGCCGGATGGCCTGGCCCGCGCTGTCCGCGGCTTGTTTACGGTCACCGGTGAACGCCGGATCGTGACGCGCGGCGAACAACGCCACCAGCGGACGCGTCACCTGCGGTGCGCGGCGCAGAGCGTCGACCACAGTCTGGATGGTAAAGCCGATTCCCGCCTGGCGCAGGTAGCGATAGAACGCGCGCAGCCAGTCCGCCTCGCGTGCGGTGAGCGCGGTCCCGACCACCAGCCGGTTGAACGGGTCGTCCTCGGCATTGCCGTTGAGCACGGCCGCGATCGCCTCCTCGATCGCCCCGCTGCGTTCGAGCAGCTGGTCGATCCCATCGCCATCGACGAACGTCAGCACGAAATCGTGAATCGTGCCGAGCTGCCCCTGATCGAGCGCGGTGGCGAGCTCCTCGATCACCTGAAATCCGAAATTCTCCAGCGCTGGAACCGCATCCGACAGCGTCAGCGTGCCGTTGTGTTGATAGACCTTGAGCCGCAGCCGGTCCGCCGCATCGCCCTCGAACCGGTACAGGCGCACCCCGCGTGAACCGGGCAATCCGCCGCCGTCACCCTCGCCTGACGCCAGGCGCCGCAGGCAGCGGATGTCGCGGCTTGCCTCGGCGGCACCGTACGCGGTGCGGTAGGCCGTGGGGAAGGCGTCGGCATAGCGGGTTGCCAAGGCGGCAGCGCGAACCGGCTCCTCGTCGACCGCAAGTTCGCTTTCGACCGCTTCGCCCCAACCGCGCAGCAGGGTCTGGATCTCGCGCTCGATCGCCTGCTCGTCAGGCGTGCCATGGCTGTCGCGATAATCGAGCACATAGCGCAGCAATGCGAGATGGCCGCCTTCGACCTCGAGGCTCCAGTCGAGCGCCTTGGCGTCGGCGCCCTGTTCGAGCAGGTCCTCGATCCGCAGCCGTACCTGGGTCGAAACCATGTCCCGCGGCATCCAGACGAATGCGAACAGGTGCCGCGATAGGGGCGCTTCCACCAGCACCAGCCGCGGGCGCGGGCGGTCGACCAGGCTCATCATGGTAGTCGCGACGCGTTCGATATCGGCGTCGGAGAAACCGATCACGAGATCGTGCGGCAGCGCGGTGAGCGCATGGACAAGCGCCTTGCCGGTGTGGCTACTCGGCTCGAAACCGAACTTGGTGTTGAGGTGGGCGAGCTGGGCGCGCAGCCGCGGCACTTGCGCCGGCGGGGTCGCAAGCGACGCGCTGGTCCACACCCCGGCGTGAATCGAAAGGGCGGTCAGCTTGCCCTTCTCGTGGCGCGGGACGATGAACAGGTCGAGCGGAACGCGGCGATGCACGTTGGACAGGCGGTTGGCCTTGACGATCAGCGGCGCGCGGCCGCTCCCGTCGCCGCCATTATCAGAAAACCACGCGAAGGCGCGTTCGTACGAGGGATCCGCCAGGATCGCGCGCGCGCTCTTGCGGCAGATGCCGAGCATGTTCGAATGGCTGCCGTCGCGGTGGCGGGTCAGGTGGCCGAGCTGGGTCAGCATCCCGCTCTCGAGCCAACGGAGCAAGGCGCCACCTTCGCTATCACCCAGCCGCTCGGCATCGGAGACCAGGACTTCGCGCATTTTTGGCCAGTCGGTCACCGCGGCGCGGACGTCGGCCAGCGTGGCGGCTAGATCCTTTTCAAGCTTGCGACGCTCCTTGGCGTCAAGCCGCGGAGTCTCGATGTAGATCATCGATTCCCGGGGAGTGCCCACTTCCGGGTCGGGAATGGCTTTCAGCACACCCTTGGCGTCCCGTTCGACAGGCACCACCGGGTGGACAAGTCGATCGATCGCAAGCCCCTGGGCGGCAACCGTGGCGGCGATCGAATCGACCAGGAACGGCATGTCGTCGTTGACCAGCGCAATGCGCATGAACCGCCGCCCTTCCGCCGCCGACGCGATCGCGATGACCGGTTCGCAGGGCGTGCGCTTCGCGGCCGCATCGAGCAGGAACCCGGTCGCCTCGCGCAGGTGATCGGGCGCGAACGCGATGTCTCCGGGCAGCAGCGACTTGGAAATCCGCGACGCAAGGGCATCGGCCAGCCTGCCGTCGCCCCCGCTCTTGCGAGGAGACTTGCGAATCGTATCAGCGGCTTTGGCGGCCATCCTGCGTGCTCCGTGGGCTCGTCGCCTGGTCCGGGAGAGGCGCGTGCCCGTGTTATATTGTTGCTACCTGTTGCAGCAATGTGGCGCGATAGGACTTTGCTGTCCGGCCCGCAAGCCGCCCTGCTCGCATTCCAACGCGCGGCAGCGCCCGGTTATCCGGCCAGCGCCTCGATCGTCAATTCGAGCGAGCGTTCACGTGCCGCCGGATCGAATGTCGCGCCCGAAACCATGATCTCGTCGGCCCCGGTGCGTTCGACGAACCGCCCGATCGCCTCGCGCACGGTGGCGGGCGCGCCGATCGCGCTCGCCTGACCGATATGCGCGAGCAAGCTCTGCGCCTGGAAGGGCAGCGTGTCGCGGTAGCCTGCGATCGGCGGCGGCAGCATCCCGGGATTGCCGGTGCGCAGGCGCACGAAGCTTTGCTGCTGCGATGTCGCGATCAGCTCGGCCTCGGCATCGGTCTCCGCCGCGAACACCGTCATCGCCGCCATCACGTGCGGATGATCGAGCCATTGCGATGGCCGGAATCGCTCGCGGTAGAGCGCCAGCGCGGCATCGAGGTGATCGGGCGCGAAGTGCGATGCGAAGGCGTACGGCATGCCGAGCTGCGCAGCCAGGTTGGCGCCGAACAGGCTCGATCCCAGCATCCACATCTCGACCTTGGAGCCGAAGCCCGGCGTGGCGCGGATCGGCACGGCCGGTTCGCCGGTCAGCAGCGCGCGCAGCTCGACCACATCCTGCGGGAAGAACTCGGCAGCCTGGTTGAGGTTCTTGCGCAAGGCCCGCTGCAATTCGGGCCCCGCACCCGGAGCACGGCCGAGCCCGAGGTCGATCCGGCCGGGGAACAGCGCATCGAGCGTGCCGAACTGCTCGGCGATCACGAACGGATTGTGGTTGGGCAACATAATCCCGCCCGAACCGATGCGGATAGTCGAGGTCGCGTGTCCTACGTGCGCCAGCACCACCGACGTCGCGCCGCCGGCAATCCCGTCCATCGCGTGATGCTCGGCGACCCAGAAGCGCTGGTAGCCATGCCGCTCGGCAGCCTGGGCCAGGCTTGCGGTCGCGGCATAGGCTTCGCCCAGCGAGCCCCCTTCGCGCACCGGGACGAGGTCGAGGATCGAAAGTGGGATCATTCGCCTGAAAGCTGCTTGAGGTACTGGCTCGCGGCCGTGGCCTGCGGCGACTGGGGCGCGGCAGCGACGACCGATTCGAACGATTTCCGCGCCGCGTCGTCACGCCCGTCGAGCGCGGCGATGACTCCCGCTTCCAGCCCGATCGCCGGATCGCGCGGATCGAGCGCGGCCGCCCGTTCGATCTGCGTCTGTGCGCTGGCGAGATCGCCGGTCCGGCGGGCAAGGGTGGCCGACAACAGCCACGCCTGTGGATCGTTCGGCACCGCGGCGCGGGCCGCCGCCAGCGCGGTCGCCGCATCGTCGGTGCGCCCAAGCGCGACCAGCGCACTGGCCCGGTCGAGCGCGATTGCGCCGGTCAGGTCCGCGTCGCCCGCTGCATCCGCGACTTCGAGCGCGCCGAGCGCTTCGGCCGGTTTGCCCTCGGCGAGCAGGGCGCTGGCGGCGAGCGAACTCATCCTGGCGCGGAAACCGGCGTCTTCCGCCTCGTCGCGCGCGGCCAGGAAAGCCTGCGCGGCCACGGTCCAGTCGCCCGCGTTGCCGGCCGCGACGCCGAGGCAATGGCGCCCAGCCGCACGCTGAAGCCCGGTTGTGCGCGAGACCCATTCCTCGGCCAGCGCGCGCGCCTTGGCGGGATCGCTGCGCGCGGTTTCAAGGCACACTTCGATCGCGGGTGGTGCGGCGACCCGGTCGATCATCGGCGCATTGCGGGTCGGCCGGTCGCGCAGCTCTGGTGGAACTGCGCTAATCGGCGACGATGTCGGCGCGATACCGACCTGCATGATGAGCGGGACGAGGATGGACAGCATGGGAACGGCTTTCAGATGGTGGCGAGGATGCCCAGCAACAAGGCGATATCCTCGTCACGGCTCAACCGGTGGTCCCCGTCCTTGACCAGCGTCAGGTGAACCGTCGGCGAACGCAGCGCCGCCGACAACCGCAGCGAAACCTCCCACGGGACATCGGTATCGTCCATCCCGTGGATCAGCCGCACCGGGCAATCGAGCGCGATCACGTCGTCGAGACGGCGGTTTGCCTGCCCATCGCCCCAGAACCCGGGATGCAGCGGCGTCGGCTCGGGTCCATACGGATTGGCATCATAGACCGGCTCGCCCGCCGTCAGCCGCGCCTTGTCGTCATCCGAACGGCCCCATTCGGTAAAATCCGGTGCCGAGGCGATTCCCACCAGGCCATGAAGGCGTGCACCCAGTCGCTCGCCTGCCAGCAGCATCAGCCACCCGCCCATCGACGATCCGACTATAATGACGGACCCGCTGACCCGTGCTTCGATCAACGCCAGCACTTCGTCGCGCCAGCGCGACAGCGTGCCGTCGGCAAACCGGCCGGTCGATTGACCGCAACCCGAATAGTCGAGCAGCAGGCACTCGCGCCCGTGAGCCTGCGCCCAGCCGAATACCGCGCCCGCCTTTCCGCCGGCCATGTCGCTCATGTAGCCCGGCAGGAACACGATCGCCGGGCCGGCACCGCGGCAGTGGCGAAAGGCGATCCGTCGCCCGTCGGGCATCACGTGATACGAAGGCGCGTCCATCGGCGGCTTCAGATGATCCAGTCGACCGTCTGCAATTCGATCACCGCCTGCCCCTTCGCGCGACGCTGGACGACCATGATCCGGTTGAGCCGTTGGATCGTGTCGCTCCCCGCAGTGACGAACAGGCCCGGCACCAGCGCGTGAACCAGTGCGCACAACCCGCCACGGATCATCGTCAGGCCAAAGCGGCCGGCGACCCCGAAGTGTTCGATGTAACTTTCGTCGACCGCGCGCGGGTGATCGACGAACAGGCGGTTGAACATGGCGGGTCCCCGGTTTGGTTGCGATGCGGCGGCACCGCGCCTTATCAAATGTGTGCCGCTCTATCCAACACGCCAATTGGTCCTTGTCACCGGACTGCAACCCGCGCCACATATCGCTCCACGCATAGGAGATCGTCGCAACCATGCCCCCAGCACCGCCCCCGCCAAGCCCGCTTGCCGTCGATCGCCGTGGACTGCTGGCCGGTGGCCTGCTGGGGCTGGGTCTGATCGCCGCACCGCTTCGCGCACAGACCGCGCAAGGGTTCACTCACGGTGTCGCCAGTGGCGAACCGACCGCGCATTCGATGCTGTTGTGGACGCGCTACGCTGCCGGCCAGGATGCCAGGCTGCGATGGGAAGTGTCGCAATCGGCCGATTTCGCGCGGATCGTCAGCGGCGGCACGGTGGCCGCCTCCCCGGCCCGCGACTGGTGCGCCAAGTCGGTCGCCAAGGGACTGAGGCCGGGCACATGGTACCATTATCGCTTCATCGCGCCCGACGGTTCGATGTCCGTCGTCGGTCGCACACGAACTCTGCCCGATGGACCCACCGACCGGTTTCGGATGGCGGTGTTCAGTTGCGCCAACCTGGGCTTCGGATATTTCAATTCCTATGGGCACGCGGCCCAAGAGGATGCCTTCGAGCTGGCGGTCCATCTGGGCGACTACCTCTACGAATACGATCACGATCACTATCCCACCGAACAGCAACGCATCGCCGGGCGCACGCCGCAACCGTTGAACGAAGCGATCCACCTGGCCGATTATCGCCTGCGTTATTCCAGCTATCGCAGCGATCCCGACCTGCTGCGGCTGCACCAGCTCTATCCGATGATCGCCGTGTTCGACGATCACGAGACGGCCAACGATTCGTGGAAGGGCGGCGCGGAAAATCACGATCCGGCGACCGAGGGAACCTGGGTCGCGCGCAAGAAAGCGGCGATGCAGGCCCGCTCCGAATGGATGCCGATCAGCGACGAAACGTACGCGCGCTATGACATTGGCGACCTCGCCACGCTGTTCCGGCTCGAAACGCGGCTGACCGCGCGCGACAAGCAGTTCGACCTGAGCGGCGTGGTCAAGGGCCTGGCGCCCGATCAGGCGCAGGCGGCGCTGCATGCCTTTCACGATGGCGCGTACATGGACAGTCGCCGGCAGTTGATGGGCGCGACGCAGGAACAGTGGCTGGCGAAGGCTATGAAGGCATCGGTCAAATCGGGCCGTAAATGGCAGGTGCTGGTCCAGCAGGTGGTCATGGGATCGCTGCTGCTGCCACCGACCGTGTCGCTGGAACTCGATCCCGAGATGGCCAAGCTCGCCGCGTCGCGGATGGCCGGCCTGCTGGCCGCGACCACTGCCGGGATCCCGTTCAACATGGATTCGTGGGACGGCTATCCGGCCGCGCGCAGGCGACTGCTCGATTCGGCACGTAACGCCGACGCCAACCTGGTGGTGCTGTCGGGCGACAGCCATAATGCGTGGGCGTTCGACCTGGGCGGTGCAGGGGTCGAATTCGGCGGATCCTCAGTGACCTCGCCGGGGGCGGAAAACTACCTCCAGTTCGTCAAGCCGACGGTGCTGGCGCGCGCGCTGGTGGGGGCCAACGATGCGCTCAAATGGTGCGACACTTCCCGCCGTGGCTACATGGCGGTGGAACTGACGCCGGCCAGCGCGGCCTGCGAATGGCGTTTTGCCGACACCGTCAAGCGGCGTGATGCCAAGCACACCGATACCCGCCGCATGAGCACGGCGTATGGCCAGCGCGCCCTGGCTCCCGCTTAGCCCGGCAGGAAGATCGCCTCGATCGCGAGATCGAACACCTCGCCGATCCGGAATGCGAGCGGGAGCGAGGGATCGTACTTGCCGGTCTCGATCGCATTGACCGACTGGCGGCTTACCCCCAGTCGCTGCGCAAGATCGGCCTGGCTCCAATCGCGCTCGGCGCGAAGGACCTTGATCCGGTTGTTCACGCACACCCCGCATCGCCAAGCGTCAGCTTGTTCCACAACGCGCCCAGCGCGATCCCGGCCGACCAGACCGGAAACATCCACACGACCGGCAACGGCGGCACCAGGGTGAACATCTCAAGCGTGCCCCATACGCTGGCAACCGACAGCGCGACCCCGGCGCCGACGATCATCTTTCGCACTTCGAGCATGCGCAGGTATTCGTCCTCGAGCTCGACCAGAAGACGCCCGATCGCCACGATCATCCCCACCACCGCAATACCCGGAAGGATGGCCAGGATGATTGACCAGGCGGTGACGGGCGCCTTTGCCTGAAGCATGACGGAGGCAAGCGCGATCGATCCAAGATACGCCAGCGCCGAAATGGCCATTCGAAAAAGATAGCGCCGATACGCTGAATTGCCTCGCCCGCTCATCACGCTTCACCCTTGCGGCAGGCGGCACGCCGCTGTCCGGCAGCACCGGTGACGACCGCCGACATCGCGGCGACCCCCAAAATTGCGACGGACCCCACCGTCGGCAGGCAGCGCGCCGGCACGTGAAAGAAGTGCGACCACCAGGATTACCAAGGCCCAGAAAAGGCCGCTTGAAAGTGCTTTCATGACAAATCTCCTTGATATGTTGTCAAGGACAATTGACTATTCCCCGGCCTGTGTCAAGCGTCATTGACACGGTGCCACCGGGGCCGCCGCAGCGTGCTTCGTGACAACGCTGCCCATGTCGCCTATATGAGGCCGGTGACGCGCGCTCGAGCCCTGACCAGCACTACCACCACCCCGGGTTTCCGGGGGCGACCACGGGTGTCCGGCAGCGCGGCCTAGTCTCGCGTTTTGCCGCCGCCCGGTTCCGGGCGACACGGCGTCATTCTCCCGAAACCGGTTTCTTGATCTGACGCCTTTGCGGCGCGCGGGGCTTTCTGCCATGGGCGCGCCAAACGACGGACGGATAGTATGAGCCAGCTTCTCAAGATCAGCCTGCCCGATGGATCGGTCCGCGAGATGCCGCGGGGCAGCACCCCGGCGGATGTCGCCGCCGCGATTGGCCCGGGCCTCGCCAAGGCCGCGCTCGCAGCGCGCGTCGACGGGGAATTGCGCGATCTCAACCGCCCGTTCGAAGGCGACGCGAACGTTGCGCTGGTCACCACGCGCGACGAGGCCGATGCGCTCGAACTGGCCCGCCACGATTATGCCCACGTGCTCGCCGAAGCGATTCAGGCGCTGTGGCCTGGCACCCAGATCACGTTCGGCCCGGCGACCGACGACGGTTTCTATTACGATGTCATGGCGCCCGCATCGCGCGAGCCGTTCTCGGTCGACGATCTGCCGGCGATCGAGGACAAGATGCGCGCGATCATCCGCGCCGACAAACCGCTCGTGCGCGAGGTGTGGAGCCGGCAGGCGCTGATCGACAAGTGGCGCGCCGATGGTGAAAGCTTCAAGGCCGAATGGGCGGCCGAGTTGCCCGAGAACGAAGAGCTGACGGTCTATCACTCGGGCCAGCCGGGCAGCGAGGGCGCCTGGCTCGACATGTGTCGTGGGCCGCACCTCGCCTCGACCGGCAAGCTCGATCCCGCCGCGTTCAAGCTGATGCGGGTCGCGGGCGCATACTGGCGCGGCGACCAGAACAATGCCCAGCTTACGCGCATCTACGGCACCGGCTGGCTCAACAAGAAGCAGCTCGACGCGCACCTTCACCGGCTGGAGGAAGCCGCCAAGCGCGACCACCGCAAGCTGGGCCGCGAAATGGACCTGTTCCACCTGCAGGAAGAGGCGCACGGCAGCGTGTTCTGGCATCCGCAGGGCTACAGGATCTGGCGCGAGCTCGAAGCCTATATGCGCCGCAAGATCGACGCGGCCGGCTACCGCGAGGTCAAGACCCCGCAGGTGATGGACGCGCGCCAGTGGGAGCAATCGGGCCACTGGGGCAAGTATCGCGAAAACATGTTCGTCATCCCCGACGAGGTGCCCAACACCGAAGACGAAGGCCCGCTGGTGTCGGACGAGGCGCAGTGGATGGCCTTGAAGCCGATGAACTGCCCGGCGCACGTGCTGATCTTTCGCCAGGGGCTCAAGAGTTACCGCGACCTGCCGCTGCGGATCTACGAGAACGGCTGTTGCCACCGCAACGAGCCGCACGGCGCGCTCCATGGGCTGATGCGGGTGCGCCAGTTTACGCAGGACGATGCCCACATCTTTTGCACCGAAGATCAGGTGGTCGAGGAAACGCGCAAGTTCTGCGAACTGGCCGACGGTATCTACCGCGATTTCGGGTTCACCTATGCGGTCAAGCTCGCCCTGCGGCCCGACCAGCGGTACGGCTCGGACGCGGACTGGGACAAGGCCGAGGCCGAACTGCGGCAGGCGGTGGTGGATGCGGGGCTCGCGACGGAAGAATACGGCTGGGAAGAACTGCCGGGCGAAGGTGCGTTCTATGCCCCCAAGCTCGAATGGCATCTGACCGACGCGATCGGCCGCACCTGGCAGGTCGGCACGATCCAGTCGGATCGCGTGCTGCCCGAACGGCTCGATGCATCCTACATCGGCGAAGACGGTGACAAACACCGGCCGGTCATGCTGCACCGGGCGATCTTCGGTTCGTACGAGCGCTTTATCGGCATCCTGATCGAACATTTCGCCGGCAAGCTGCCGGTCTGGCTCGCGCCCACGCAAGCGGTGGTGGCGACGATCGTGTCGGACGCCGACGACTATGCGCGCGATGTCACGCGGCAACTGGAAGCTGCCGGAATCCGGGTCGACACCGATCTTCGCAACGAGAAGATCAATTACAAGGTAAGAGAACACTCTTTGGCGAAGGTCCCCCACCTTCTCGTGGTCGGCAAGCGCGAGGCCGAGGAAGGCACGGTCGCGGTCCGGACCCTGGGGGCCGAGCACCAGAAGGTCATGCCGATTGCCGACGCGATCGCGTTGCTGACGCGCGAGGCGACCCCGCCGGATCTCGCCGCCGCTTGATCCTCGGACTGACCGCGGCGGCGATCGCGACCGGAATCGCGGCGGCATTGATCGCGGGATTCGTGCGGGGGCTGGCCGGGTTCGGAATGGCAATCCTGCTGGTCCCCGTCCTGGGGCTGGCGATACCTCCGGTCGAGGCGGTGGTGGCGGCCAACTGGCTTGGCTTCGCGATCAGCCTGGTCAGCCTGAAGAAGCAGGTTGCCGATACCGAACAATCGGCCTGGGTCATCGCGGGCGCCGCGCTGATAGCCATCCCGCTTGGCGTGCTCGCCCTGTCGGCGGTCACTCCGGCAGTCGCACGGCTGCTGATCGCGGGCGTTGCCCTCGCCGCGTTCGTCGCGATGCTGCTACCACCCCGCCCGCACGAGCGTCCCGCGCGCGGCGAGACCGTCGCGACGGGGATCGTGTCCGGAATCCTGACCGGCTTTGCCGGGATGCCGGGCCCGCCGGTCGTGCCATTCTATCTGCGCCGCCCGATCGCGCCGACGACTGCGCGCGCATCGATGATGTCGGTGTTCATGGTCACGCAGGGGGCGGGCGCGCTGACCGCAATATTGCTGGGGGTGGCGACGTGGCGCGAGGCGGCCATTGCCCTCGGCCTATATCCGGCGGTGTTCATCGGCAACTGGGCGGGAGGCCGCGCATTCGGGCGGATCGATCCGCGGGCCTGGCGCTGGATCGCCGGTGGTGTGCTCGGCCTGGCAGCCGGCGGGGCGGTTCTGAAGCTGGCGGCCGCCTAAAACGGCAGCACGCGGCCGGCGAAGATCAGGGCCAGCGGGCAACCGGTGGCGATCACGAATCGTAGCACCTCGCATACGGGCGACTCGTCGGTCATGATCCGGGCGACTGCTCTGGACATGCGCGCATCGTGCGCGCGAAGGCCTAATGCGAAGTTAACGCCGGCATTTGCTGGCTGGCGCAGTGAAATCCGCCCCCGCCTGCCAGCACCGCGTCGGCGGCAAGCCCGATCGTCGGGCGGTCGGGAAACAGCCCGGCGATCGCAGCAACGCCGTCACCGTCGTGAATCGAACCGAACGTCGGCACCACCACCAGGTTCGTCGTGATCGCGAAGTTGGCATAGCTTGCCGGCTCGACGAAGTTCGCGCGCGTGATCAGGCCCGGCGAGGGAATCTCGATCACCTCGACCCCGATGGCCTCTGCGCGGCGTTTGGCGTCGGCATAGATCGCGGCATTGGGATCGCCCGTTCCGGTCGCGCGCGGAACGGCCAGGCGATTGGGGCCGACGAACCGGGCCAGGTTGTCGACGTGTCCATCGGTGTGATCGTTGATCAGTCCATCGCCAAGCCACAGCACCCGGTCGAATCCAAGATCTCTGGTCAGCCGGGTCTCGACATCGTCGCGTGAGAGTTGCGGGTTGCGGTTGGGATTGAGCAGGCACTGTTCGGTGGTCGCGACCAGCCCGGTGCCGTCGCCATCGATCGCGCCGCCCTCGAGAACCCAGTCTTCTTCGGCAACCGTCAGACCGGCATCGCGCGCCAGTTCAGACCCGATCGTCTGGTCGCCTGCCATCAGGTACTTGCCGCCCCAGCCATTAAACCGGCACCGCAGCGCGCTCCCGTCGCTGAGCACCAGAGGGCCGGTGTCGCGCAACCACACGTCGCCATAGGTGCGGCGCTCGATCGTCACGGCGGTCGACACCAGGCTGCGAGCCCGCGCTTCGTTGCCCGCATCGCGCACCAACAGGCGCACTTCCTGCCCGCTATCCGCCACCGCGTTGGCAAATGCCGCGATCTGTACCTGCGCCCGTTCGAGCACTTCGGGCCATTCGTCGGCGTCGTGCGGGAAGCCAATCCACAGCCAGTCCTGCGGCGCCCATTCGGGCGGCATGCGCGCGGTCATAGCTGGATCAGCAACCGCCCGCGGGGGCGCAGTCCTTGTCCCGAACGGCGCGGAATTCGTCGCTGCTACGCCAGTTGGGCCAGGTGGTGCCATCCGCCAGAAGACGGCCCAGCCGGTAATAGAGCGCTAGGTCCGCGGTCATGCCGCTCCAGTCCCAATCATCCGACCATTCGTCGCTGGGCTGGTGATAGCGATTGCTGGTATAGTCTTCCGCCGCCGCCTTGCCCGCCGCGCTGCCGCCGTTAACAAGATCGGTCCCGCGACCAAGGTCGAACATGGGAACGCCGCGCTTGGCGAAACTGAAGTGGTCCGAGCGATAGTAGTGGCCCTTCTCGGGCGTATCTTCGGCTGCTTCGGTGTAACCCTGTTCACCCAACACCTGCCGGAACAGATCGTTGAGATCGGACTTGTCGCCGCCGGTCATCGCGTAGCTGCGCGCGCGTCCGCCTGGCTGGAGCGCGTCGATGTTGACCCCGCCGACCGTCTGCGACAGCGGATAGACCGGGTTCTGCGCGTAGTATTCCGAACCGAGCAGGCCCGATTCCTCGAGCGTCAACGCGATGAACACCTGGCTGCGTGCGGTGGGGCCTGCCCGCCGATTGGCGTCGGCGAGCGCGGTGATCGCGCCCACGCCGGTCGCGTTGTCGACCGCCCCGTTGCAGATATCGTCGCCGGTCGCATCGGGGGTGCAATGGCCCAGGTGATCCCAATGGCCCGAATAGAGCACGTACTCGTCCTTGCGGGTTGTGCCTGGCAGGATGCCGACCACGTTGTGCGAGTTCGACTTACGGATCGCGTTGTCGAAGCCGAAATTGGCGGTCAAGCCCAGCGGGACCGCCTTGAAGCCCTTGCGTTGAGCCGCCGCCGTCAGCGTGGCGAGATCCTTGCCTGCCGCTCCCATGATCGCTTCGGCCACCGGCTTTTGCACCCAGCCGTTGGCGAGCGTCTGGTCCATCCCGTCGTTGGCGGTCTGGACGTAATACTGCGCGCCGGTCCAACTCGAATTAACCACGTTCCAGCCGTACGCGGCGGGGAACGTGTCGTGGACGATGATCGCCGCCGTCGCGCCCTGACGCGCGGCTTCCTCGAACTTGTAGGTCCATCGTCCGTAGTAGGTCATCCGCCGCCCCTTGAAGAGGCCGTCCTGACTTTCCATCGCGTAGTCGGGATCGTTGACCAGAATCACCGCGGTCTTGCCGTGCATGTCGACCCCGGCATAGTCGTTCCAGCCAAGTTCGGGCGCATTGATGCCGTAGCCGACGAATACCAGCGGGCTGTTTTCGACCCGGGTCTGCGGCGTCACCCGATAGCTCGCCGCGACGTACTGGTCGCCGAAGGAGAACGACATCGGCTTGGCCCCTCCGTTGATGGTCAGCGGCGTGAAATGTTCGCCGGTGATTTCGGCTGTCGGCACGTCTTGCAGCCATTTGCCGTGATTACCCGGCTGCAGGCCCGCCTGCTTGAACTGCGCAACGATATAATCGAGCACCTTCGGCTCGACCGCGGTACTCGGGCCGCGACCTTCGAAATCGTCGGCCGACAGCCGCTTGACCACCTGCTGCATGAGGGGAATCGAGGGCGCGACCGCGGCCTCCGCACTGACCGACGAGGGCGTTTCGGCGCTGGGAACCGTGGCGCAAGCGCCAAGCGCGAGCGATGCGAATGCGACGGCGGTGAGCGTGCGGTAAGGCAGATGATGCGGCAAGGGCGACCTCCGGAGTTTCCTGGCTTTTGCTGACTACGCCCTGCCACGCGCAATTGCAGGGCACAACCCGGCCACGCTTGCACCGGCGGCGCGCATCGGCTTGTAGGCGAGGATGGAGGCCGACTGGAAAGGAGCGCTCGATCGCGCGCGGACGCATGCGCCGTTCCTCGCCCGTGCGCTCGAACGCCTGCCCGAACTCGCCGCGCTGCTCGAAGCGGGCAATGGCGAGGATGCGCTCGCCTGGGCCGCCTCCGCGGGAACCGGAATTGACGATGTCGGGCGGGCCTTGCGGCGCGAACGATTGGCGTTTTCGACCGCGCTGGCGGTGGGGGATCTGGTCGGCGTCTTTCCGCTGAGCCGCGTGATGGAAACGCTTTCGGCGCTGGCAGACCGTGCGCTCGACCAGGCCATTCGTGCTGCCATCGCGAGCAGGGTGCCGGATGCCGAACCCGCCGGAATGATTGCACTCGCGCTCGGCAAACATGGTGCAGGCGAGCTCAACTATAGCTCGGACATCGATCCGATCCTGCTCTACGATCCGGCGACCTTGCCGCGCCGCGAACGCGACGACCCCGCAGAGGCCGCCCAGCGCTACGCGCGCGAAATCGTTCGCACTTTGAGCGAAGTGACGCCCGAAGGCTTCGTGTTCCGGGTCGATCTTCGCTTGCGGCCAGCCTCGGAAGTCAGTCCCCTGGCGATCCCCCTCGGAGGCGCGCTGACACACTACGAAAGCTCGGCGCTTGCATGGGAACGCGCGGCTTTCATCCGCGCCCGTTCGGCGGCCGGAGACGTGGCGGCGGGCGAACGTTTCCTGTCTGCGATCCGGCCGTTCGTGTGGCGGCGCAGTCTCGATTTCGGCGCGATCGGCGAGATTCGCCGGCTCACCTCACGCATCCGGGCGAGTCACGCCGGCCCGCGCGATCCCGGTCCAGGTTTCAACCTCAAGCTCGGGCGCGGCGGAATTCGCGAAGTCGAATTCTTCGCGCAGACGCACCAGTTGATCCATGGCGGACGTGACCCGTCCCTGCGCGTTCGCGGTACCCGCGCCGCGCTCGACGCGCTCGCGTCGGCGGGGATCATCAAGGCGACTGACGCGCACGCACTGGGCGAAGCATATGACCGTCTGCGCGTCCTCGAGCACCGGTTGCAGATGGTCGGCGACCAGCAGACCCACGTGCTTCCGGCAGGCGATGCGCTCGACAACGTCGCGCGGCTCGACGGGCTAACCGACGCGGCGACGCTGATCGCCGAGTTGCGCGTCATCACCGATGCGGTGGCCACCCGCTACGACGCGCTGATCGACGATGACGCGGCCGCACCCGCCTCGATTCCCACACACGGAGACACGCTTACTGCGCGGCTCGAGGAGCTCGGCTTTCCCGCGCCCGAGCGAATCGCCGAGCGCATCGGGGAATGGAGCGACGGGCGCATCCGCGCGCTTCGCTCCGACGCCGCGCGCGCCGCCTTCGAGACCCTGCTGCCGTCGCTGCTCGAGCGGCTTGCAGCGGCACCGGAACCGGATCAGGCGCTCAACCGATGGGAGCGCGTGCTGTCGGCCTGTCCGAGCGCGATCAACCTGTTCAATCTGCTTATCCAGCGTCCGGCATTGCTCGATCAATTGGTTCGCATTCTGGTGCTGGCGCCCACGCTTGCCGACGAACTTGGGCGGCGGCCCGAACTGCTCGACACCTTGATCGACCGTCGCGCGCTCGACCTGCCGGGCACTGCCGCCGAGATCGTTGCACGCATGTCCAAGGGCGAGGAACGCGACGATTACGAGCACCGGCTCGATCGTGTCCGCCGGGTAACCGGGGAACTGCGCTTTGCGCTCGGATTGCAGACGATCGCCGCGGTGCACGATCCGCTGGATATCGGCACCGCGCTCTCGCGCACTGCCGAGGCTGCCCTCACCACGGTGCAGAACGCGGCGGTACGCGAATTCGAGGCGGTCCACGGGCAGGTGCCGGGCAGCGAACTGGTGGTGCTTGGCCTCGGCCGACTGGGCGGCGGGACCCTCACCCATGCGTCCGACCTCGACGTCATTTATCTTTTCACCGGCGATTTGGGAGGCGGATCGGATGGCCGTCGCCCGCTCGGCGTGACGCACTATTTCAATCGTCTGGCCCAGAGAGTGACCGCCGGCCTCAGCGTGCCGACCGCCGAGGGCGCGTTGTACGAAGTCGACACCCGACTTCGGCCGCAAGGCGCGCAGGGGCCGCTTGCGGTCAGCTTAGACAGTTTTGCACGCTACCAGCGCGAGGATGCGTGGACCTGGGAGCACATGGCCCTCGCCCGGGCACGGCCATTGACAGGATCAGACGCCGCTCGTGGCGAACTGCTGGGCATCATCGAAAGCGTGCTCGACCGACCACGCGACGCGGCGGTGCTGCGCGCCGACGTCTTGCGCATGCGGGCCGAAATGGCCGCGCACAAGCCACCGCGCGGCCCGCTGGACGCCAAGCTGATGCGCGGCGGACTGGTCGATCTCGAATTCCTGGTCCACTTTCTGCAATTGCGCGAGCGGATCGGCTTCGATGCCGACATGGGACATGCGGTCGACGCCCTGTCCACAGCGGGATTGGTCCGGCCGGGCTTGCGGGATGCCCTGGCGTTGATGACGCGATTGCTGATCGCCAGTCGCCTGCTCGCCCCCGACCTGGACGGGCCTAATCCCGCCGCGGCCGCAGCGCTGGCCGAGGCTTGTGGCCACACCGATCTGCCGGCGCTCTTGCGTGCGTTCGCGTTGGCGCGGCAGGAGGTGGCAGCCACCTGGAGCGATTCGTTCGGCGAACCGCTGGAGACCTGACCAATGACCAAGCCTTCCGTGGGCGATCCGATGCCCGATATCGCTCTCGAAAGCCCAGATGGCAGCAGCGTGCGCCCGTCGGACTTTGCGGGACAACCGGCGGTCATCTGGTTCTACCCGAAGGATAACACGCCAGGCTGCACGATCGAGGCGAAGGATTTTTCCGCGCTCGCGAGCGATTTCGCCAAGGCGGGCGTGGCCCTGCTCGGGGTGTCGAAGGATTCCCCGCAGAAGCACCGCAACTTCATCGACAAGCAGGGTCTGACGGTGCCCCTCGCCACCGACGCGGTGGATGGCGGATTATCGGACGCGCTTGGCATCTGGACCGAAAAGCAGCTCTACGGAAAGAAGTTCATCGGCATGGTTCGCACCACCTACCTGCTTGATCCCCAAGGCCGTATCGCGCGGGTGTGGGACAAAGTGAAAGTAAAGGGACACGCTGCCGAAGTGCTGGAGACGGCCCGGAGCCTGTGAAGACCGCTATCCACGCTGCCGAACGGACCGTCGGCGCAGCGATCCGCGCGGCGTTGCTGACCGCCGATCCCAAGGCCAAGGCGATGGCGGCGCGCGAAGTGGCGCGTGACTGGCGGCTCGGTAGACTTACATTCGCCTTCGACGAGCCGATGCCGGCAAGTCCGGCGCGGCCTGACTCACCCGAACTGCTGCCGCCCAATCGCATGCCCAAGCGCAGGCGCGGCGGATCCGAGCGGGGGCGTACGGCGCTGTGGCATGCGCTAGCACACATCGAATTTGTCGCGATCGATCTGGCGCTGGACATGGCCGGCCGGTTCGGCGCCGGCATGGGGCCGGGTTTCGTATCTGACTTCCTGTCAGTCGCGGCTGACGAAGCAATGCACTTCGTGCTGCTCGACCGGCATCTGGCCACGCTAGGCAGCCACTATGGCGCGTTGCCGGCGCACGAGGGTTTGTGGCAGGCAGCCGAGCAGACCGCGTACGATGTCGCGGCGCGCCTCGCAGTGGTGCCGATGGTGCTGGAGGCGCGTGGGCTCGACGTCACGCCCGCAATGATCGATCGAGCGCGTGAGCGCGGCGATGAGCGCGGCGCGCGTATCCTTGAGCGAATATTCGAGGACGAGATTCGCCATGTCCGGATCGGTGTCACGCACTTCGATGAATGCGCCCGTAGCCGCGGCGAGGATCCCGAAAATCTCTGGATTTCGCTTGTGCGCAGGAATTTTGGAGGAGGCCTGAAGCCTCCGTTCAACGACTCAGCGCGTTCGACAGCCGGTTTATCGCTCAGAGCATGTGCTGCTCTTGCTTCGTAAACTTTCCCGGGGTTAGTCCATAATCCACGAGACGGCGGGGGGTTCCGATCAGTCTCAAAAAAGTTTGCGAGGGCGTTTTATCGTCACTTCGCAATGGGTTCGCTGCGGCACCGGGGGGTGTCGCCAGTTAAAGGACGGGTATTTTGGTCGCAAGCCTCTTTCAGCGTCAGGTCGTTGTCGCTCTCGCCGCAGTCGGCGCATTGTTCACGATCGGCGCTTCGCCTGCTTACGCCAACTCCAGCGCCGCTGCCGCCGATATCGCTGCCCCGGTGCGCGATGCCAAGGCTTCGGGCGTGTCGGGTTCGGACGAGCAGTTCAAGCAGCTCTTTTCCACCTGGCAATCGCTCGACCAGGGCGGCCCCACCTCTATTTCGACCCCCGTTGCGCCAACTTTCGGTGTTTCGATCCCTTCGCGCGCTCCACTAGCGGCATCGACCACCACCAGCAGCTACGGCATGCGTGAGCATCCGGTCCTCGGCGGCATGAAGGCGCACAAGGGCATCGACCTGGCCGCGCCGGTCGGCACGCCGGTCTATGCCACTGCAGATGGCACTGTCGAACGCGCCGACTGGTTCTCCAGCTACGGCCTCTACGTCGCGATCGAGCACGGCAGCGATCTGGAAACCCGCTATGCTCACATGAGCCGACTGGCGGTTGCCGCCGGCGAGCACGTCCACAAGGGTGAAGTGATCGGCTACGTCGGCACCACCGGCCGCTCGACCGGCCCGCACCTGCACTACGAAGTCCGCGTTTCGGGCGAAGCGGTCAATCCGATCCCCTACATGGCGGAGACCGGCGCTGCCGGCGGGACGGCGCTCGCCGCTCGCTGATCGACGAATTACCGTCCGCCGAAAACGGCGGGCGAGGCCCTTCGGGAGGGTGCCGAAAAAAGGGGCGGTGGGTGCAAAACCCGCCGCCCCTTTTCGCTTGCCCGGTTGCGATACGAAACTAGTCTCTTGGCCGGGAGAAAACGATGCATCCGACAACTCATGCCAAATCCAGGCCCGATCATCCGGCGATCATCATGGCCGCTAGCGGCAAGGTCGTGACGTACGGCGAGATGGACGCCGCCGCCAATCGCGTGGCACAACTGTTCCGGAGCCGCGGAGTGGAGCCGGGCGACACGGTCGGGCTGTGGCTCGAGAACCGGTCCGAATATCTCGAGATCGCGTGGGGCAACCAGCGGGCCGGAACGGTCCTGGTGCCGATTTCGACTCACCTGACTGCCGACGAAGTGGCGTATATTCTGCAGGACAGCGGCACCAAGCTGTTGATCAGTTCCAGCTACTTCGCTCCCCGCCTCGCCGAACTGCGCCAGCTGGTACCGAAGGTGGAACAATTGGTCTTCGAGGGCGAGCCCGAGGCGGCCGCAGCGCTGGCAGCAATGCCGGCTCGTCCGGTCGATGACGAGCAACTCGGCCTGGCGATGCTCTATAGCTCGGGCACGACCGGGCGACCGAAGGGCATCAAGCCGGTCAGCCCGCCCGATCCCGATCACATGGCGGTCTCTCCGCTATTGATGCTCGCCGCGCACGCCTTCGGTTGGGCGACCGACGGCAGCGTCGTCTATCTGTCGCCCGGCCCGCTGTATCACGCCGCGCCGTTCCGCTGGACGATGACCGCGCACAGCTTGGGCGGCACCGTCGTGATCATGGAAAAGTTCGACGCCGAGGCCGCGCTTGCCGCGGTGGAGAAATACAAGGTCACCGACAGCCAGTGGGTGCCCACCCACTTCGTCCGAATGCTCAAGCTGCCCGACGACGTGCGCACGAAGTACGACCTTTCGACTCACGGCCGCGCGATCCACGCCGCGGCGCCGTGCCCGGTCGACGTCAAGCGCGCGATGATCGAGTGGTGGGGGCCGATCCTGCTCGAATACTACGCCGGATCGGAAGGTAACGGCATGACCTTCATCGGCTCGGAAAACTGGCTGTCGCACCCCGGCTCGGTCGGCCGCGCGGTGATGGGCGTGCCGCACATCTGCGATGCCGACGGCAACGAAGTCGCTGGTGGGCGAGGAAGGCGTGGTGTTCTTCGAGAACGAAAACCAGTTCGCCTATCATAACGATCCGGACAAGACGGCCGAGGCGACCCACGCGAAGGGCTGGACCACGTTGGGCGACATCGGCAAGCTCGACGAAGACGGGTTCCTTTACCTGACCGACCGGCGCAGCAACATGATCATATCCGGCGGCGTAAACATCTACCCGCAGGAGATCGAGAACTTGCTGATCACCCATCCCAAGGTGATCGACGCGGCGGTGATCGGCGCGCCCGATCCCGACATGGGCGAACGCGTTGTCGCGGTGGTCCAACCCGCCGACATGAGTGCGGCGGGCGAGGGTCTAAAGGCCGAACTGCTCGACTATCTCGGCAGCAAGCTCGCGCGGCTCAAGCTGCCGCGCGAGATCGATTTCCGCGCCGAGCTTCCGCGCGAGGCGAACGGCAAGCTCTACAAGCGCAAGCTCAAGGACGAGTACCGCCACCGCGCGACCGAGGGGGCATAAACCATGGCCACTCAAACCAAGACCAGTGTCGCCCCAGCGGACATCGCCCGCGAAGTGATCGACCCAAAGGCCTATGGCGGTTGGGACCACCTGCTCGACACATTCGACTGGCTGCGAGAACACATGCCGGTCGCGCGGATCGAACCGGAGCCCGCGGCTCTCCATCCGCCGTTCTGGCTGGTCACCCGCTACGAAGACGTGATGCGAATCTCGAAGGACAACGCCACTTTCCTCAACAACCCGCGAACGGTAGTATTCAGCACCACCGACGGGATCGATTTCGCCAAGGCATTTTCCGGAGGCAGCGAACACATGGTGGCCAGCCTGGTCACCTTCGATGCGCCGATTCACATGAAGTACCGCAAGCTGACCCAGGAATGGTTCATGCCCAAGAATCTGCGCACCATCGAAGACGAAGTGCGCGAAATCGCCCGGTCGGCGGTTGACCGGTTGCTGGCCGGCGCCGACGGCGGCGCGACCGAGGTCGATTTCGTCAAGGCCGTCGCCGCGCCCTATCCGTTGCATGTCGTCATGCAGATCCTCGGCGTTCCCGAAGACGACGAGCAGCGCATGCTCACACTCACCCAGCAGATGTTCGGCGGGCAGGACGAAGACCTCAACCAGTCGGGTATGAAGGATCTACCGCCCGAGATGATCACCCAGATCGTCGCCGGCGCGGTCAAGGACTTCGAAGCCTACTTCGCCAAGTTAACAGCCGAAAAGCGTGCCCATCCCACTGGGGATGTCGCGAGCACCATCGCCAACGCCACCGTCGACGGCGAGCCGCTCAACGACCGCGACATGATGGGGTACTACATCATCGTCGCCGCCGCCGGGCACGATACCACCAGCGCCTCGACTGCCGGGGCGATGCTGGCGCTGGCACAGGATCCGGATCAGTGGGCACGGGTGAAGGCCGACCGCTCGCTGTTGGCGGGAATTGTCGAGGAGGCGATCCGCTGGACCAGCCCGGTGCAGCATTTCATGCGCACCGCGGCACAGGATACGGAAGTGGGCGGGCAGCCCATCAAGGCGGGCGAATGGCTGATGATCAACTACGTGGCCGCCAACCATGATCCTGCGCAATTCATTGAGCCGCGCAAATTCGATGCCGCGAGGAGCCCCAATCGGCACCTCGCCTTCGGCGCCGGGGCGCATCAGTGCCTCGGTCTCCATCTCGCACGGCTGGAGATGCGGATTCTGTTCGAGGAATTGCTCGACCGGATCGACACCGTCGAACTGGCGGGCGCAGCGCGGCGATCCAATTCGACTTTCGTCGGCGGCCTCAAGACGCTCCCGCTGCGGATCGGCGCAGCGTAACAATTCGCAGCTTCGGCACCAAGCTCCTGCTGGCGCATTGGGCGGGGATGAACTCGGGGGCACTTTCGCGCGTAGGCGCGCTGATCGCTGACGTGCCCTCGCTGGAGGTGCGCGCGTGAACCAGGAACAGATTATTTCGATCGGCCTGATCGGCCTGGCTGTCGCGATGTTCGTCTGGGGCCGGTTCCGCTACGACCTGATCTCGCTTGGTGTGCTCCTTCTCGCGGTGCTGATCGGCGATGTGAAGCCGGACGAAGCGTTCGACGGGTTCACCAGCGATGTCGTCATCATCATTGCGTCTGCGCTGGTCATCAGCGCGGCAATCAGCCGGTCTGGAGTGATCGAGCCGCTCGTCCGCCCGCTCGCCGCGCGGTTCAAGCGGCCTGCAACCCAGGTGCCCGTATTGGCCGGGGCGACTGCTGTGTTCGCGATGGTGACCAAGAACGTCGGCGCGCTCGCGACCCTGATGCCGGTTGCGACCAGGCTGGGGCGAAGCAAGGACAGCTCGGTCTCGGCGTTGCTCATGCCGATGGCGTTCATGTCGCTACTCGGTGGGCTTGTGACACTGGTCGGTACGTCGACCAATATCATCGTCAGCGATGTGCGCGAACAGACGCTTGGCGAGCCGTTCCGGATGTTCGATTTCGCGCCCGTCGGCCTCGCGCTGACCGCCATCGGGCTTCTGTTCGTGAGCTTTGGCTGGCGGCTGATCCCCAAGGACCGAAGCCCCAAGATCGGCATGGGCGAGATGACGGCCGAGACGCTCTATATGAGCGAGGCTCGGGTTCCCGACGACCTGCCCGAGGGCCTGGAGACGGTCGCCGACCTCGAACTGGCGACCCGCGGCGTACGGCTGGTCAGCATCGTCGGTCCCGGCGGCCGCCAGCGTACTCCGTTGCCCGACGCGCGGCTCGAGCCCGGGTTGCGGCTGGTGCTGGAAGGTCAGGAAAACAGCCTTGGCGGCATATTCGCCGACACAGTGCTAGAGCATGTGCGCGAAGGCCAGGTGATCGACCGCGAAGACCCGGCAGAGCCCTTGCGCGGGCTGGAAGTGGTGGTCGAGCCCCATTCGCGCGCCGTCGGTCGCACCGCGCGGGCGCTTTATTTGCAGGCCCGGCACGGGATCAAGCTGCTGGCGATCGCGCGCCCTGGTGAGCGGATTCGCGAGCAACTGGGTGATGCGCGCTTGAAGGCAGGCGACCTGCTGCTGCTGCAGGCGAGCGATGAGAACCTTGCCGAAGGGTTGCAGGAACTGGGCTTCCTGCCGCTGGCCGAACGCGAAGTCACCATCGGCGATGCGCGCAAGCGATACCTTCCGGCACTGATCCTGGGCGCCGCGATCGTGCTGGTGGCGATGCAGGTGCTGACCGTCGCGATCGGCTTTTTCGCCGCTGCGGTGCTGATCGTGATGAGCGGATCGCTGACCATGCGCGAGGCCTATGCTTCGCTTGAGCCCGAAGTGCTGGTGCTGATCGGCGCGCTCACCCCGCTTTCGCACGCGGTCCAGGCCAACGGCGGCACAGCGGTAATCGGCCAGGTGCTCGGCGATGTCCTTTCGGGTTATTCGCCGATGTTGGTATTGGGCGGGATGATGCTGGCGGCGATGCTGACCGCGCCGTTCCTGCACAACGCGCCAACGGTGCTGGTGTTGGCGCCGATCGGCGTAACGCTGGCGCACCGGCTGGGGCTGTCGGCCGACGCATTCCTGATGGCTGTGGCAACCGGCGCCGGCTCGGATTTCCTCACCCCCATCGGGCATCAGTGCAACACGCTGGTGCGGGGACCCGGCGGTTACCGGTTCGGCGACTATTGGCGGCTCGGGTTGCCGCTGTCGGTGGTAGTGATCGTGGTCGGCACCCCGCTGATCGCGGCAGTTTGGGGGCTCTAGCCGGCGAGGAGTCGCTCGGCCATCGCGCGCACTTCGGCACCCATGTCGTCGCGTTCGAGCGCCAGCGCCAGCGTCGCCTCGACAAAGCCAACCTTGCTACCGCAATCGAACCGCCGCCCTGCGAACGTCACCGCGTGGAACGGCTGGCTTCCGATCATCCGGGCCATCGCGTCGGTCAGTTGTATTTCGCCGCCAGCGCCCTTTTCCTGCGCTTCCAGAGTGCGCATGACTTCGGGCTGGAGAATGTACCGACCAGAAATGATCTTGTTCGACGGGGCCTCATCGACCGGTGGCTTTTCGACCAGCCCGGTGACTTCAGTCAAAGTATCCGAAACGGCGGCGCCCGGCGCAATCACGCCGTAGTTCGGCACATCTTCGCGCGGCACGTCGAGCACGCTGATCAGGTTTCCGCCGACTTCTTCATACGCGGCGACCATCTGTGCCATGCAGCCGGGGCGCCCGTACATCAGTTCGTCCGGCAGAAGAATCGCGAACGGTTCATCGCCGATGATATCGCGCGCGCACCAGATCGCGTGGCCAAGCCCCAATGGCTCCTGCTGGCGGACATAGGCGCAATTGCCCGGACCCAGCCGGGTGGGGCCGAGCACCGACAAATCCTTGCCGCGTTCCGACATCGTCTTTTCGAGCTCGAAGGCGATGTCGAAATGATCCTCGATCGCGCTTTTGCCGCGCCCGGTGACGAACACCATCTGCTCGATGCCCGCCGCACGCGCCTCGTCCACCGCGTACTGGATCAACGGTCGGTCGACGATCGGCAGCATTTCCTTGGGGATCGCCTTGGTCGCGGGCAGGAAGCGGGTGCCGAGCCCGGCGACGGGGAAGACGGCTTTGCGGATCGGTTTGCGGCTGCTCATGGCGGCGGGGATAGCAGCGCCGGGACACCGTGCAATGGCGTGCTTGCGAGGGCTGCAAATCGCGCTAGTGCGGCGCGATGGACAAGATCATCGTCGAGGGCGGCAAGCGCCTTAGTGGTACCATCCCGATCTCCGGTGCCAAGAACGCCGCACTCACGCTGATCCCATGCGCGTTGCTGACCGACGAGCCGGTGACGCTGCGCAACCTTCCGCGGCTGGCCGATATCGACGGGTTCCAGCACCTGATGAACCAGTTCGGCGTGACGACCGTGATCCAGGGCAACCGGCCGGAAGATTTCGGACGGGTTATGACGCTGGAAGCCACCCGGATCACCGGCACCACCGCGCCGTACGACCTGGTGCGCAAGATGCGCGCCTCGATCCTGGTGCTCGGTCCGATGCTCGCGCGGATGGGCGAGGCGACCGTTTCGCTTCCCGGCGGCTGCGCGATCGGCAATCGCCCCATCGACTTGCACCTGAAGGCGCTCGAAGCGTTTGGTGCCACCATCGAACTCGCCCAGGGCTATGTCCGCGCGCACGCGCCTGACGGCGGCTTGCCGGGCGGCGAGTTCGATTTTCCCGTGGTTTCGGTCGGCGCGACGGAAAACGCGCTGATGGCGGGCGTGCTGGCTTCGGGTACCTGCCGGCTGTTCAATGCCGCGCGCGAGCCCGAAATCGTCGACTTGTGCAACCTGCTGGTGGCGATGGGCGCCGAGATCGAAGGCATCGGCACGTCGGATATCACGATCCACGGTGTCAACCGGCTGCACGGGGCCACATACCGCGTGATGGCCGACCGGATCGAGGCCGGCTCCTACGCCTGCGCCGCAGCGATCACCGGTGGAGAAGTGCTGCTCGACGGCGCCGATGTGCACGACATGTCCGCTACGCTCCATGCGCTGCGCAACATCGGGGTATCGGCAGTGGCGGAGAAAAAGGGCGTGCGGGTCGCGGCCGAAGGCAAGTTGCGCGGGGTCAATCTGTCAACCGCGCCTTATCCCGGACTCGCCACCGACATGCAGGCGCAGCTGATGGCGCTGCTGACCGTGGCCGAGGGAACCAGCGTGCTGAACGAGACGATCTTCGAGAACCGTTACATGCACGTGCCCGAGTTGAACCGCATGGGGGCGCACATCGAAACCAGTGGCCGCACCGCGATCGTCCATGGGGTGAGCAAGCTTACCGGGGCCGAAGTGATGGCCACCGATCTGCGCGCTTCGATGAGCCTGGTGATCGCCGGCCTCGCCGCTGAAGGGCAGACCGAAGTGCGCCGGCTCTATCACCTCGATCGCGGTTACGAGCGGTTGGAAGAAAAGCTCGCGCTGGTCGGTGCCCAGGTGGAGCGGGTTGGCGACGAATAGAGTCGCTTTGTCGGGATACCGAGGGGTTCCTCCTGCGTTGAGGCAGCAAAAGGAGAATCCCCCATGGCACTGCTGAAGCTCGCCGCGCTCGGAACGCTTGGCTACGTCGGTTATCAATACTACCAGAAGAACTTCGCGCACCAGGGTCGCGCTGCTTTCGCGGGCGATGAAGGCAGCCGCGGCAATACGCATCAGGTACGTTCGGCCGGCCCGGATGCGATGCGAGACGATACGGCACGAGACTGGGACAAAGCGGACCAGGCCAGTGATGAGAGCTTCCCCGCCAGCGATCCCCCGGCGACCTATTAAAGGAGCAACGGGACTGGATCGCTCCTGACGGGGCGAAGAGGCGGGCGGAACTCCAGACGGGTTCCGCCCGCTTTTATCGGCGGTGAGCGTCGTCCGCGCACGATGGGCCGTTTTCAACAAGCCAAAGCCGCACCGCCCCGGCCAGCCCGCAGGGCGTGGGCGAAGCGATCCGCTCCTCGTCGATCCGTCCGACCAGCGCGTTGACCGGCACGGCTTCGCGCGCGGCGGCTGCACGCAGCATGTCCCAGAACACCGGCTCGAGGCTGATCGACGTCTTATGCCCGGCGATTTCGACCGAGCGTTTGACCGGCGGGTGATAGGGCGCGGGCATCGCCGTCCCATATCGCGGCGAGGTTACCGTGTCGCCCGCTTGTTCCGCCACCATTTCGGATCCCGAACCGTGCGATACAGGCCAGCGAAAGGCCCCGACTGCTATTGCGAGCGGCATGGAAGGGTCGTCCATCAACCCGCTGGCGAGCCGGCGCGGGCTCCTCATCGGCGCGGGCGCTGCGGCTGCGGGCCTCGCCGTGCCGCTCGCCTCGAGCGCGCTGCGGATACAACCCGTGGCGATCCCGCCCGCTTCGTCGGCACCCGTGCCGACGGCTCCTGATCTGACCAGGCCGCGCTTGTTCCCTCGCGCAATGGCGGCGCTCGACGCGCATGGTGCGCGAATCCCGCTGCGCGACCGAATTGGGATTGTCGATTTCTCGCAACCCTCGCGCGAGACACGCCTGCACCTGGTCGATCTTGCCGGCGGGACGGTGCAATCGCTCCTTGTCTCGCACGGAAGCGGCTCCGATCCCGCGCGCAGCGGCTGGCTCCAGCGGTTCTCCAACCAGCCCGATTCGAATGCATCATCGCGCGGCGCGTTCGTCACCGGGCCCGAATATGTCGGCAAGCACGGGCGTTCGCGCAGGCTGCTTGGGCTCGACCCCGACAACGACTTGGCCGAAAGCCGCGGGATCGTGATCCACGCGGCTGGCTACGTGAACCGCGATATGGCAGCATCGCAGGGGCTGATCGGTCGCAGCCAAGGCTGTTTCGCAGTCGCTGAGAATATGATCGGCGACGTGCTCGATTCGCTTGGGCCCGGGCGGCTGGTGTTCGCCTGGAAGTAGCGCGCGGGGTTCCCGCTCGCGTCAGTACATATGCTGGCCGCCGTTGATGCTCATCGTCGAGCCGGTGACGAAGCCGCCGTCATCGGAGCACAGGAAGGCCACCCCGCGGGCGATCTCGTCGGCCTGGCCCAGGCGACCGACAGGGATCTTGGCGACGATCTTTTCGAGCACCGGCGGGGGCACGGCCGCCACCATGTCGGTGTCGATGTAGCCCGGCGCGATCGCGTTGACTGTCACGCCCTTCTTGGCGCCTTCCTGCGCCAGCGCCTTGGTGAAGCCGTGGATTCCGCTCTTTGCGGCGGCGTAGTTGACCTGGCCATACTGGCCCGCCTGCCCGTTGATCGAGCCGATGTTGACGATCCGGCCCCACCCGCGCTCGACCATTCCCCCGAAGCACGCCTTGGCCATGTTGAAGCAGCCGCCGAGATTGACCCGCATGACATCGTTCCAATCGTCGTAACTCATCCGCGCCAGCGTTCCGTCGCGGGTGATCCCGGCGTTGTTGACCACGATATCGACCGGGCCGACCTCCTCGGTTATCCGCGCGCAGCCGTCGAGGCAGGCCTGATGATCGCCGACGTCCCACCTGTAGACATGGATGCCATGCGCCTCGGCAAAGGCCTTGGCCTTTTCGTCGTTGCCGGCGTAGTTGGCCACCACCGTGCGGCCCTGCGCCTTCAGGGCGAGGCTGATCGCCTCGCCGATACCTCGGGTACCCCCGGTAACAATCGCTACGCGTGCCATTTTCAGATCCTCTCGTGACGTTTCTGGTTTGTGGCCTGACTAGGCGAACGCCGCACGCGCGCAAAGAAAAACCCCGCCGAGGCGGGGTTCCAAGCCACATTTCCGTAACGTCAGAAGCGGAACTGGGTGCCCACGTAGACCGCCTGATCATCGCGCACCGCATCGGTCAGCGGGGCCAGCCGATCGCGATCCTGCGACAGGCGCACACCGGCGGTCACGTTGAGATTGCGCGAGAGGCGATAACCGGCGCCAAGATCGACCGCCTGTTCCCCCGCCCCTTCGAGCGTGCGCGGGCTGCGGCCCGTGCGGCTTTCCGACTCGAGCGCGATACGCGGTTGCAGCCGGCTGGGGGTTTCCTTCACGCCTTCGCGAGGCCGGAAGCTCGCCAGATCGGGCATTTCGACCGACTTCAGTCCCAATCCGGATACGGCCGGCTTGGCGAAAGTCTGGTAGCCGCGCGAAACGCCCAGGTTGACCCGTGCAGGCGCCAGGCTCGCGATCGAGGGCGCCGTCCCGGCATCGGCGGTCGCAGCGGCGATCGCACTGCGGACCGAGATGGCGTGCGCGTCCTGGGCATCGATGCGAATCGCGACGGTTACCGTTCGATCGCGATCGCGCGAGGTGCCGGCGGGAGTGAAGCGCATTTCCTGACCGCGCGCAGCGATCTTGGCGGCCAGCCGCCGGGTCACCGCGGGATCGACATTGGCGGGCGTGAACACTGCTGCCGAGACGTGCGCCATCGGGGAATTGATCGCCGTGACCGCAAGGCCGGCCGACGGAATGGCGGCGAGCACAACAGTCGCGGCTAGCAGCGCGGGAGCGATCCGCTCCTGCCCCTTCTTCCCGCTTGCCGATTTGCCCACGCGTACCACCTTACGCTCCCTTCAAAAGCCAGGTCGCGCGCGATCTGGCCATCCCCTCATGAACGCTCACTGAGCGATCCGGTTTCACACGCAACCAACTCGCCCTGCGGCTTTATCCAAGTGTGAGAAGATATGGCCCCGACAAGGACTTGGCCAGCTTTTCCACAGAGTCCGTCCCAGCCCGGCACCAACTGTTGCACGCATCCCACAATCGCCGCTGGAGAATGGGATTAAGCGACGGTTCACGGCGGAAAGGCACTGAGTAAGGCCGGGGCAAGCGCGATGCTTGCCCGCGCCGCGCCGCCCGACTAGAGGGCAGGACAGACACTGCCTAAGGACGTTGCCACGAGCATGACCGCCACTTCGCGCCCCATTCGTTTGATCCGTGCCGTCACGGTCGTTGCCGCGGTCGCGGCGCTGACCGCTTGCGGGGGGCAGAAGGACCGGCCCAAGGCCGATCTCGCCGCCAGCCAGGTTACCACCATCGGCGTCAACGCCTATCTCTGGCGCGCCGCAGTCGAAACGGTCAGCTTTGCTCCACTACTACAGTCGGACAGCAACGGGGGTGTCATCGTGACCGACTGGTACACCAACCCGCGCAATCCCAACGAGCGGGTCAAGATGACTGTATCGATCCTCGACCAGGATCTTCGTGCCGACGCCGTGCGCGTCGCCGCCAGCCGGCAGGTCGCGCAGGCCGGGCAGTGGGTTGATGCCCCGGTCCAGGCCGCCACCGTGCAGAAGCTGGAAGACATCATCCTGACCAAGGCACGCGAACTTCGTCGCCAGGCCGTCGCCGGCTGATCCTTTCGGAGAGTTTCACATGACAGATCAGCGCTTCGATCCGTCGTCGGCGGACGGGCGCTGGCAGCGCGCGTGGGACGAGGCGGCGAGCTTCCGCGCCGATAGCGCCAGCAACAAGCCCAAGAGCTACGTGCTCGAGATGTTCCCCTATCCCTCGGGGCGCATCCACGTCGGCCACGTGCGCAACTACACGATGGGCGACGTGCTCGCGCGCTACAAGCGGATGACCGGCCACGAAGTGCTCCACCCGATGGGGTGGGACGCGTTCGGGATGCCGGCCGAGAACGCGGCGATGGAAAAGGGCGTCCATCCCGGCGGATGGACCCGGGCCAATATCGCGCACATGAAATCGCAACTGAAGCGTCTTGGCTTCGCGCTCGACTGGAGCCGCGAGTTCGCCACCTGCGACCCCGAATACTACGGGCACGAGCAGGCACTGTTCTTGAAGCTTCACCAAGCCGGCCTGGTTTATCGCAAGGAGAGCGAGGTCAACTGGGACCCGGTCGACATGACCGTCCTTGCGAACGAGCAGGTGATCGACGGCAAGGGCTGGCGTTCCGGGGCGGTGATCGAGCGGCGCAAGCTCAGCCAGTGGTTCCTCAAGATCACCCAGTTCGCCGAGGAGTTGTTGGACGGCCTAGGCAAGCTCGACCAGTGGCCCGACAAAGTCCGGCTGATGCAGGAAAACTGGATCGGCAAAAGCCAGGGGCTGCAGTTCGCGTTCGAATTGTCCAATGGCGATACGCTGCCTGTCTACACCACCCGACCCGACACCATCTTCGGGGCGACGTTCGTGGCAGTCGCACCCGATCATCCGCTGGCACGGGCCGTCGCGGCGCAGAACTGCGACGCGGGCAAGTTCATCGAAGCGTGCAAGCGTGGCGGGACCACCGCTGCGGAAGTGGAAACGGCCGAGAAGCTGGGTTTCGACACCGGCATCGGCGCCCGGCATCCGTTTACCGGCGCGCACCTGCCTGTCTTCATCGCCAACTTCGTGCTGATGGATTACGGCACCGGCGCGATCATGGCGGTGCCCGGGCACGACCAGCGCGATTTCGAATTCGCCACCAAATACGGATTGCCGATCCCGCGCGTCGTCGCCGCCAGCGCCGCCGACGCAGACAAACCCTTCGCGGGCGAGGCCGAGGCCGGTGAAGGTGTGCTGGTCAATTCGGATTTCCTCAACGGAATGACCGTCGAAGACGCCAAACGCGAAGTGATCGCCCGCCTCGAAGCCGATGGCCAGGGCAGCGGCCAGACTGTCTGGCGACTGCGCGACTGGGGCGTCAGCCGCCAGCGCTACTGGGGCACGCCAATCCCGTTCATCCACTGCGGCACCTGCGGCATCGTCCCCGTACCGGAGGACCAGCTGCCAGTGGTGCTGCCCGAGGACGTCGACTTCAAAACCCCCGGCAACCCGCTGGAGCGGCATCCGACCTGGAAACACACCACTTGCCCCACGTGCGGGGCGCCCGCGACGCGCGAGACCGATACCCTCGACACGTTCGTCGATTCGAGCTGGTATTTCCTGCGCTTCGCCAGCCAGCCGGCCGACAAGCCGTTCGATCCGGCCGAAGTCGCCAAGTGGCTGCCGGTGGAACAGTACATCGGCGGCATCGAGCATGCGATCCTGCACTTGCTCTACGCCCGCTTCTGGACGCGGGCGCTGAATCACCTCGGCATGATCGATTTTGCCGAGCCGTTCGCATCGCTGTTCACCCAGGGGATGGTGACGCACGAGACGTATTCGCGTGACTTGAACGGCCGAGAGGTTTGGTTCGGGCCCGAGGAAGTCGACCGTGGCAAGGGCAGCGCGATTCTCACGGCCGACGGTGCACCGGTGACGATCGGCAAAGTCGTCAAGATGTCGAAGTCCAAGAAGAACGTGGTCGATCCCGATGCGATGGTCGACCGGTTCGGCGCCGACGCGGTGCGCTGGTTCATGCTGTCCGATAGCCCGCCCGAACGCGACCTGCCGTGGTCCGAGGCGGGCATCGAGGGCTGCGGCCGTTTCGTGCAGCGGTTGTGGCGGCTGTTCGGTTCGTTCAGCGCCAGTAATCAGGATGTTCAGGAGACCGATCAAGCGCTTGATCGACAGGTTCACAAGGCGATCGCCGGCGTGGGCGCGGACATCGAAGCGCTGTCGTTCAACAAGGCGGTCGCGCGGATTTACGAACTGGCCTCGGCGATCGACAAGGCGGCGCCGTCGGCCAGCCGCAACGAAGCGATTCGCACGCTGGTACTGCTCGCCGCGCCGATGATGCCCCACCTCGCTGAAGAGGCGTGGGCTCGGATCGGGGGGACCGGGCTGGTGGTCGAGGCCGATTGGCCCGCCGTCGACCCGGCGTTGCTGATCGACGACGACGTGACCATCGCGGTCCAGGTCAAAGGCAAGCTGCGCGACACGCTGACCGTCGTCCGCGGGCTTCCGGGCCCGGAACTCGAGGCGCTTGCGCTGGCGTCGGAGAAGGTTCAGCGTTCGCTCGATGGGGCTCAAGTGCGCAAGGTGATCGTGGTGCCCGACCGTTTGGTGAATATCGTCGCATGATCCGCGCCCTCGCCCCTCTCGCACTCGCGTTCGTTCTTGCCGGATGTGGCTTGCAACCGATGTACGCAGGGGGCGGCAACGGCGTCGTCGCGCGGGGGCTGGGCGCGATCGAGGTGCCCGCGATCGAAGGGCAATCGGGCTGGCTGGTGCGCAACGCGCTGATCGACCGGCTCGGTGCGGCACCCGGCGCCGGCGCCCAGTACCGTCTCGACGTGCGGCTCGACGACAAACTCGAAGGATTGGGCGTACTGTCCGACGATACCATCGGCCGTGAACGCCGCACGCTGCGCGCGCGCTATCAGCTGGTCGATCTGGCCGATGGCGCGATCCTGATTGATGCGACCGCGGGTTCCGATGCGGGGATCGACGTCGTGTCGAGCGAATATGCCACCATCGCCGCCGAACAGACCGCGCTCGAGAACCTATCGCGCGAAGTCGCCGCGCAGATCACCACTCGGCTCGCGCTGGCCCTGCGCGAGAAGCAATGAAGGCGACCCAGAAGGACTTTCTGGCGGTCGCCCCGCGCGCGGCGCGCCAGGCCCGGGTGTTTTTCTTTTGCGGTCCCGACGAGGCCGGAGCCGCCGCCGCCGCCCAGCGCATTGCCGCGATGATCGACGATCCCGGCGAGCGGATCGAGCTGTCGGGCGCCGACCTCCGGCGCGATCCGGTGCTGCTGGCCGACGAAGCGCGATCCAGCTCCCTGTTCGCCGAAGCGCGCCATATCCTGGTCCGCGCAAGCGGCGACGAGGCGCATGACGCGCTCGCCAATCATCTTGCCGCGATCGACGGGGACGAAGGCGCCGCGTGCGCGGTGCTGGTCGTCGCCAGTTCGGCGACTGACAAGTCGCGCACGGCCAAGCTGCTCGAGAAGCGCGACGACGCCCTGGTGGCGATGTTCTGGCCCCCGGATCTTGCGCAAGTCCGCGACACCGTACGCACGATGGGGGACGAACTCGGGCTCAAGCTGTCGGGAGAGATGGCTGACCGCATCGCCCGCGCGGCGGGGCTCGACGTGCGCCTCGCGCAGTCCGAAGTGACCAAACTGGCGACTTATCTCGATGCCCAGCCGTCGTCGCCGGTAGCGGCCGACACACAAGCGTTCGACGCGATCGGCGCGCGGACCGAGGACGACGGCTTCATGCCGGTGGTCAACGCGGTGCTCGGCGGCCGCACCGCGCGGCTTTCGGGCGAGTTGCACCGGATGCGCGAGCTGTCTCTCAACCCGGTCGGTCTGCTGTTGGCGTTCGAGCGGCGCGTGGCGCAGCTGGCTCAGCTCAACGCCCGGCTCGGCCCACGCGACGATGCCGCAGCGCTGGTCAGCGCCGAAGCCCGCGCGCGGCGGGTGTTCTGGAAAGATGAGAAGGATCTTGCGCACCAGCTCGGGCTGTGGCGCGGCGCCCGGATGGCGCGCCTGGTCGCTCGCCTGGTGGAGCTTCACCGCGAGCTTCTCGCCAACAGCGCAGCGGGGGAAATCATGCTCGCTCAGGCACTTGCCGGCCTGACCCGTGCCGCAGCACGATAATCTGCAAAGGGCCCGCTTTTAGCGGGCGCGACGCCTCGAAAATTTTGCAATGCACAAATAAGCACCGTACTGGATCGAACTTGCGATCGCGGAGCCGTGTGGATGAATGCCCCTGTTACCCCACGTCTGACGATCAACCCTCTGGCACCGTCGCTCGAACGCCGTCGTGTGCGCATCTATCTCGCGATGGTCTTGGTCGACGTGATCTTGATCCTCGCTGCATTCAGCTTCGTCGGCACATTCTATCTCGATTATCGACCGCTCAAGTTCGCGTTCCTCCAGGCGCAGCTTCTGTTGCCGCTCTACCTGACTCTCGCGCTCTATCAGCGGACCTATTCGATCCACGCACTGCAGGATCGGCGATTTGCGATCGTACGTGCGCTGGGGGCACTCGCGCTGGCAGCCGCGCTGCTGCTGTTCGTCACTTTCTACACCAAGAGCAGCGCACAGTTTTCCCGCGTGGTCTTTACCGGCGGCATCATAACCGGCGCCGCGTTCCTCGCCTTGAGTCGGGTGATGCTGGAAAACATCGTCGACCGCTGGCTGGGTGCGAACGTGATCAACGTGCTACACATCGATGCCGGGGGGCCGCCAGTTCGTCTCGAGCACGCGATCCATCTCGACGCCAGGCAGCACGGCCTGGTCGCCGACGTCGACGATCCTGACGCACTCGACCGGGTCGGGCGCTATATGCTCAACATGGACCGGGTAGTCGTCAGTTGCCGCGACGACCAACGTACCGCCTGGGCGTATATCCTGCGCGCGGCGGGCGTGCGCGGAGAGTTGGTCACCGACGGGCTGGACGAGCTGCAGCCGATCGGGCTGGTGGTGGAGAAGGACTGGCGGGGGCTGGTGATCTCGACCGGGCCTCTCGGGCTGCGCCAGCGAATTCTCAAGCGCGTGTTCGATGTCACTCTGTCGCTCGGCGGGCTGATCGTATTGTCACCGCTGATGCTGATCGTTGCGCTGCTGATCAAGTTCGACGACGGCGGCCCGGTGCTGTTCGTCCAGCGGCGACTGGGCCGCGGCAACCGCTTCTTCGGGATGTACAAGTTCCGCTCGATGCGGGTCGAGCGGAGCGACGCCGACGGGGCCCGGTCGGCGTCACGCGATGACGAGCGGGTGACCCGGCTGGGCCGCTTGATCCGTCGCACCAGCATCGACGAGCTGCCCCAGCTGGTCAACGTGCTGCGCGGCGAGATGAGCATGGTCGGGCCCCGGCCGCACGCGATCGGCAGCTACGCCGGCGAAAAGCTGTTCTGGCGTATCGACAACGCATACTGGAGCCGCCACTCGCTCAAGCCCGGGGTTACCGGGCTCGCGCAAATCCGCGGCTATCGCGGTGCGACTGAACGGGAAGCCGACCTGCAAAACCGGCTCGACGCCGATCTCGAGTACATCCGCGACTGGAGCCCGTGGCGCGATGCGATGATCGTGATGAAGACGCTTGGCGTGCTGATGCACCGTCAGGCGTTCTAGGCCGGCTCTTTTTGCGAGTGCTGCCGCGTTACTGATTCTTGGGAACGCTGAACGAGCCGCTCACGCGCCCGCTGCCGCTGCCCTGCACCGCGCCGGTGACCGAAGATGATCCGTTGGCGCGGCCGTCGACGCTCGACACCCCGCTCTTGAGGTCAATCACCAGCCGCCCGCCGTTGAGCGTGTCGCCGCTGCGATTGAGCCGCACGTTCCCCGCCATGGTGATCACCCGGCGGTTGAAATCGTACACCGCGACATCGCCCGCCGCGCGTTCGGAGCCGCGCGTGACGGTTACTCCGCCGGTGGCGAGGATGCGCTGGATCTTGAGGCTGCCGGCGTCGGTATAGTTGACCTGGGTGCGCGCCGCCTGCAGCCGCAGGCCGGCTTGGGTGATATCGACGTGGCCCGACAGCACGACCCGGTTCTGCCGGTCCTGCAGTTCGATCCGGTCGGCCGCGTAGTTGACCGGAGCGTCGGAATTGTGGCCGGCGATCGCTTGGGCCGCGACCTGTATTCCCGCCATGGCGACGAGGGTGAGGGTGAACCCCGCAAGGCTCCAGCGGCCAATGGTGTGGGCATGTTTCATCAGGGCATCCTCAGCTTGCCGGGCACCATGCGCAATCGCGCGTTGCCGTCCAGCGACACCGTGCGGGCGTTGAGATCGGCGTGGAGACTGTTGGCGGAAAAGGTGCCCGCCGGGATCGCCCCCGACACCCCGCCCGCGCCGACCAGCGTCTTTCCGGGCAGATCGACGCTGACCCCGTTAGCGGTCATCCGGTAGCCGTCGGCGGCGGTCACGACCACGCCATCGGGCACGCTGATCACCTCGTCGCGGATATCGTACTGTCCGGCCCCTGCGCGCACACTGGCGGGCCCATCCTGCAAAAGGATGCGGGCGACCAGGTCACTCATACGCACGATTCCTTCGCGCCCTGACTTTTGCACCGCTTCGCCCGCGGTCAACGAGAACGGCCGCCCCTGGTTGTCGGCTCCGCGATACATCGCGTTGTCGACGCTGAGCCGTTCGTTGATGACCGCCACCTTGGTCCGGTCGAGCAGGAAACTGATCTCGCCGCGTGGGCTGAGCGGCGTCACCACCATCAACGCGGCGATCACCCCCACCCCCATCGGCAGGACTTTGGCGAGCAGCGACACCACGCGATCATGCGATCCGCCGGGCGCGGCGAAGCGCTGGCGCTTGCTGCGGAGCGCCTTGGCCTCTTGGGTTTCGATACGCTGGTGGGTGGCCATCGGGTTGCCTTGCGCGCTCCCGCCTCAATCGTGGCTGAATATGTCGCGGTCCGCCCAGCCGGCCAGATCCAGCCGCGCGCGGGTGGGCAGGAAATCGAAGCACGCCTGGGCGATCTCGGTGCGCTGTTCGCGCTCGAGCCGCACCATCAGCACTTCGCGCAGGCGATGGAGGAAACGCACGTCCGACGCGGCATATTCACGCTGCGCATCGTTGAGTTCAGGACCGCCCCAGTCGCTGAGCTGCTGGGCCTTGGAGATGTCGGCGACGAGCAGTTCGGAGACGAGGTTCTTGAGCCCGTGGCGATCGGTGTACGTGCGCACCAGTTTGCTGGCGATCTTGGTGCAGAACACGGGCGCGGCCATCACCCCGAGGTAGAAGTACATCGCGGCCAGATCGAACCGAGCGTAATGATAGAGCTTCAGGCGGTTCGGATCGCCGACCAGCGCCTTGAGATTGGGCGCATCATAACGGCTGCCGGGACTGAAACGCACCAGGTGCTCGTCGCCGTGCCCGTCGCTGAGCTGAACCACGCACAGCCGGTCGCGATGGGTGATCAGCCCCATCGTCTCGGTATCGATGGCGATCGGGCCGTCGGCGAACGCGAGCCCGTCGGGCAGGTCTTCTTCATGGAAATGGACTGTCATGTGGTCCGCGCCTTAGGCCGAATGGGGATAGAGGGAAAGGGGCGCTAGCGGGCGCACGGCCGCGAGCGTAGCCAACCATGATGACTTGCGATGCGATCCCCGAAAGCTGGCGGCCGGCGCTCGATCCGGTGCTCGCCGCACCCGAAGCGCGCCGGCTCGGCGGCTGGCTTGCCGCAGAGGAAACCGCCGGCAAGACGATCTACCCCCCGCGCGGGTGCCGGCTGAAGGCCCTGGCGCTGACCCCGCTCGACAGCGTGCGGGTGGTGATCCTGGGGCAGGACCCGTACCACGGGCCGGACCAAGCGATGGGACTGTGCTTCGCGGTGCCCGAGGGCGTGGCGGTGCCGCCGAGCCTCGCCAACATCTACAAGGAACTGGAAAGCGACCTGGGCCTGCCCCGTCCAGTCCACGGCGACCTGTCGCATTGGGCCAGGCAAGGCGTGCTGCTGCTCAACACCAGCCTGACGGTCGAGCACGGCAAGGCCGGCAGCCACGCGGGACGCGGGTGGGAGGCAATCACCGACGCCTGCGTGGCAGCGGTTGCCGAACGAGCCGAGCCTTCGGTGTTCATCCTGTGGGGCAGCCACGCGCAATCGAAGGCGGCGCGCATTCCGGCGTTGCAGGGCGAGACCCGTCACCTGGTCATTCGCAGTCCGCATCCCAGCCCGCTGTCGGCCTATCGCGGGTTCTTCGGTTCGCGGCCGTTCAGCCGAGCGAACGCGTTCCTCGATTCTCATGGCCGCGGCATGATTGACTGGCGCGTGGACCACTGACCCCGGGTCGAACAATAATTCCCGGATCGCCGATCTAGCTGAATTTTCAATGCGTTGCGGCCCGAAAATGCGCCGGATGTGTGAACTTTCCTGAAAACGGCCGTGCATTCGGTTGGCGGAGGAGGCGTGTGGCGGGACATGTCGTTCGATCAAGCACGCCGCGCTGGCTGCAGGAAAATGCTTTCAGGCGATCACCGCGGGCGATAGCAGTCCCCTGCAACCCACCCGGAGTTCCGTCGCATGAATCGCTATCTCGCCAGTTCGCTTGCACTCGTTCTCGCTGGTTGCACCGCCGCCGTTGCCGCGCCCGATATCGTCAGTGCACCCGCACCCACCGCGACCGCTGCGGCGGCGATGCCTCAGCAACGGGCGATGTTCGATATGGGGCCGGCTTATTTTCCCGGCCCGCTTCCCGCCGGCGAGACGCTGGTCGGCGCGCCGCCAGCGGCCGGCACGCCCGCGATGGCGCGGGACGAGACGCTGAGTGCCGCGGGCCTCGCGCTCTACGGATCGGACCGGTTCAAGCTCGCCGGGCGCGATGCCGATCTTGGCCCCGGCGCGGTGCCGGGCGCGTTTTCGTGCGCCGCCGGGGTAGCGATTTCGGACGCAGGGACGCCGGCGATCATGCACGTGTTGCGCCGGGCGACCGCCGATTTCGGCACCTCAACCAGCGGGGTCAAGGCCCGCTACAACCGCGCGCGGCCGTTCACGGTCAACCACCAGCCGACCTGCGATCCGGCGTCCGAAGAGGCATTGCGCACCAACGGTTCCTACCCATCGGGCCACAGCGCGATCGGCTACGGCGCGGGGCTGCTGCTGGCGGCGGTGTTCCCCGACCGCGCGGCCGCGCTCACCCGCCGCGGGATCGAATTCGGCGAAAGCCGCCGGGTGTGCAACGTCCACTGGGAAAGCGACGTCGAAGCCGGCCGCGACTTCGCATCGGCGACGTTCGCGCGGCTGCAGTCGGACCCGACGTTCCGCGACGATCTTGCCAAGGCGCAGGCGGAGGCGAAGGTGATTGGCGGTGTTTCGCCGCCAGCAAATTGCCTGGCCGAGGCTGCGGCCCTCGCGCAGAAATAGAACCTTCCGCCCGCGCCGTTGCGATCACTGCAAAACCCGCTAACCCCGATCGAAACGGGGTGGAACATGCAGGCAGTCTCTATGCGATCGGCGCTGGTCGCACTGTTATTCACCGCGCTGAGCGGTGTCGGGTTTATTGTGGCGCTGTCTATGCTCGGCCCGGAGTGGTCCCGGTACGCGCCGGCCACATGCACTGCGACACGCTGTTTCTGCGAAGCACCGCGTGTCGCCAGGTTGGTCGTTCAGCCGGCCAACACCTGGTCGTCGTTCGGATACGTTTTTATCGGCTATTTGATGCTGGTCATCCGGCATGGGCGCGCGGCGGGCTCCGCGCTGCGAGCGCTGCCTGCGCGCGCGCTCGGCATTACCGCGATTGTCGTGGGTGTGGGGTCGGGTCTGCTGCACGCCACCCTGACGCTGTGGGGCCAGTTCTTCGACGTGGTCGGAATGTACCTGGTCGGCTCGTTTTTCCTGATATCGGCGACTTCGCGCTGGCGCCGCATTCCAGATGGCACGGCGATGGCGATGTACGCGGCGCTGTGCGCGGTATTGATCACGGTCCTGATCGTGATGCCCGAAGTCCGCCGCTGGCTGTTCGCAGTGTTGCTCATCGTCGCGATCGTGGCCGAACTCGGCTTCGCCCGAAGGCTTCGCTCTGGGGCGCGTGTGGCGCTCTATCTCGGTGGCATACTCGCCACCTCGGTCGCATTCGCAATCTGGATCCTCGATCAGACCGGCGTGGTGTGCGCGCCACACAGCCTGGTGCAGGGCCACGCGGCCTGGCACCTTCTGGGCGCACTCTCGCTATGGCTGACGTTCAGCTATTATCGCAGCGAACGCCCGACCGGGGCTGCGATCGAGCGCCTGCCGATCACCTCGGCAGTTCGCTGACCCCCATCAGCGCCTCGTCGACCGCGCGTGCGGCCTGGCGGCCCTCGCGGATCGCCCACACGATCAGGCTCTGTCCGCGACGCATGTCGCCGCAGGCGAACACGCCCGCCTCGCTGGTGGCGTAGGACACGGTATCGGCGGCGACGTTGCCGCGGCCGTCGAGCGCGGTGCCCGTCTGTTCGAGCAGGCCGCCCTTGCGCGGGCCGGTGAAGCCCATCGCCAGCAGGATCAGGTCGGCGGGAATGGTGAACTCGCTGCCCGCGATTTCCTCCATCTGATGCCCGCGCCATTCGACCCGCACGCACTCGAGGCCGGTGACCTCGCCGCCTTCGCCGACCACGCGCTTGGTCAGCACCGCCCAGTCGCGCTCTGCGCCTTCCTCGTGGCTCGACGAGGTGCGCATTTTCAACGGCCAGTGCGGCCAAGTCAGCGCCTTGTCCTCCTTTTCCGGGGGACGCGGCATGATTTCGAGCTGGACCACGCTGGCGGCGCCCTGGCGGTTGGACGTGCCAACGCAGTCCGAGCCGGTGTCGCCACCGCCGATCACCACCACGTTCTTGCCGGTAGCGACCAGGCTGCCGCGCGGCGCGGCGCGCACTTCGTCGTCGCCCGCGTTGCGCTTGTTTTGCTGGGTGAGGAATTCCATGGCCAGCCGCACGCCGGGCAGTTCGGCGCCGGGGATCATCAGCTGGCGCGGTTCCTCGGCCCCGCCCGCCAGCACCACCGCGTCGAAATTCTCTTTCAGCGAAGCGAACGAGATGTCCACGCCGACTTCGGTCGAGGTGCGGAAGGTGACCCCTTCGGCCTCCATCTGCACCGCGCGCCGGTTGACGAGGTGTTTCTCCATCTTGAAGTCGGGGATGCCGTAGCGCAGCAGCCCGCCGACGCGGTCGCTTTTCTCGAACACGGTCACCGAATGGCCCGCCCGCGCAAGCTGCTGGGCGCAAGCCATGCCCGCAGGCCCGCTGCCTACCACCGCCACGCGCTTGCCGGTCTTGCGCGTTGGCGGTTCGGGCACGATCCAGCCTTCGCGCCAGCCGCGGTCGGCGATCGCGCATTCGATCGATTTGATGGTCACCGGCTGGTCGATGATGTTCAGGGTGCACGCCGCCTCGCACGGGGCGGGGCATACGCGGCCGGTAAATTCGGGGAAGTTATTGGTCGAATGGAGCGCCCCCAGGGCATCCTTCCAGTCGGCCTCGTAGACCAGGTGGTTCCAGTCGGGGATCAGGTTGTTGACCGGGCAGCCGGTGTGGCAAAACGGGATCCCGCAATCCATGCACCGCGCCGCCTGCAGGCGCAGGTCGGGTTCGGCCGGGGGGACGATGAATTCCTTGTAGTGCCGGACGCGTTCCTGCGGGTCCGCATAGGTGCGGTCCTGGCGTTCGTGTTCGAGGAAACCGGTGACCTTGCCCATTATTCGGCCGCCTCCAGTTCGGCGTCGGCGCGCTCGGCTTCGAGCTGGCGCAGCGCGCGGGCGTAGTCGATCGGCATGACCTTGACGAACCGCGTCACCGCTTCATCCCAATCGGCCAGCAGTTCGGCCGCCGCGGCGCTGCCCGTGTGGAGCTTGTGCCGCTCGACCAGCACGCGCAGCCGTTCGGCATCGTGGCGCAGCATGTCGCCGAGGCCCGCGTCGTCGACCGCGCGCGCACGATGGAGCGGGCGGCCGGTGCCGTCCTGCTCGTCGCGCCCGGCCGAGACCGGCAGCAACTCGACCTGCGCGGTGTTGCACAGCCGCGCGAAAGTGCCGTCCTGATCGTAGACATAGGCGACCCCGCCGCTCATTCCCGCGGCGAAGTTGCGCCCGGTCTTGCCGAGCACCACCACCACGCCGCCGGTCATGTATTCGCAGCCATGATCGCCGCAGCCCTCGACCACCGCGACCGCGCCCGAATTGCGCACCGCGAACCGTTCGCCGGCGACCCCGCCCAGGTACGCCTCGCCCGCGATCGCGCCGTAGAGGACGGTGTTGCCGACGATGATGTTCTGGCGCGGGTCTCGATCCACGCCCGCGGGCGGGTGGACGATGATGCGGCCGCCCGACAGGCCCTTGCCGACGTAATCGTTGGCGTCGCCGGTCAGGCTGAGCGTGACACCATGCGCCAGCCAGGCGCCGAAACTCTGCCCCGCGACGCCGGTGAAATCGATGCGGATGCTGTCCGGCGCCAGGCCCGCGTGGCCGTGCGCCCGGGCGATCTCGCCCGACAACATCGCGCCGGTCGCGCGATTGGCGTTGCCGATGGAGCGCTCGATCCGCACCGGAACACCCTGTTCGATCGCCGAACGGCACGCATCAATCAGTTCGACGTCCATCACCCCGCCAAGCCCGTGATCCTGCTCCTGCGACTGGAACGGCGTAGCGCCTGCGACCGGGGTGACCTGGTGCAGCAGGCGAGACAGGTCCACCCCTTGCGCCTTCCAGTGCCGCAGCGCGCGCGTGGTATCGATCCGGTCGACCCGACCGACCATTTCCCGCAGCGTGCGGAAGCCGGCCTCGGCCATAATCGCGCGCAGTTCCTCGGCGACGAAGAAGAAATAGTTGATCACGTGCTCGGGCGTGCCGGTGAACCGCTTGCGCAACACCGGGTCCTGCGTGGCGACGCCGACAGGACAGGTGTTGAGGTGGCACTTGCGCATCATGATGCAGCCCGCCGCGATCAGCGGGGCGGTGGCGAAGCCGAACTCGTCTGCGCCCAGCAACGCGCCGATCGCCACGTCGCGTCCGGTGCGCAGGCCGCCATCGACCTGCACCGCGATCCGGCTGCGCAGGTCGTTGAGCAGCAAGGTCTGCTGGGTTTCGGCGAGGCCGATTTCCCACGGACTGCCTGCGTGAGTAAGGCTGGTCAGCGGCGATGCGCCGGTGCCGCCCTCGTAGCCCGAGATGGTGACGTGGTCGGCCTTACACTTGGCGACCCCCGCGGCAACCGTGCCGACGCCCACTTCGCTCACCAGCTTGACCGATATGCGCGCGGCCTGGTTGACGTTCTTGAGATCGTGAATCAGCTGCGCCAGGTCTTCGATCGAATAGATGTCGTGGTGCGGCGGGGGCGAGATCAGCCCAACGCCTGGGGTCGAATGGCGGACCTTGCCGATCACCTTGTCGACCTTGTGACCCGGCAGCTGGCCACCCTCGCCCGGCTTGGCGCCCTGCGCCATCTTGATCTGGATATCGTCAGAATTGACCAGGTATTCGGTGGTCACCCCGAACCGGCCGCTGGCAACCTGCTTGATCTTCGAGCGCATCGTATCGCCGTTGGGCAGCGACTTGAAGCGATCTGGTTCCTCTCCGCCCTCGCCGGTGTTCGAGCGGGCGCCGATGCGGTTCATCGCAATCGCCAGCGTCGTATGCGCTTCCCTGGAGATCGAGCCATAGCTCATCGCCCCGGTCGAGAAGCGTTTGACGATTTCGGCCGCCGGTTCGACCTCGTCGATCGGTATGGGGGTTTCGGCGGGCTTCAATTCCATCAGTCCGCGAATCGTCAGCAGCCGTTCGGACTGCGCGTTGATCGCGGCGGCGAACTCGTCGTAGCGATCCTGGCTGTTGCCGCGCACCGCATGCTGCAAATCCGCGACGGTGGAGGGGGTCCACGCGTGGTCCTCGCCGCGCAGGCGGAACTGGTAGATCCCGCCGACGTCGAGCATGTGCTCGAGCACAGGGCTGTTGCCGTAGGCCTGGCCGTGGCGGCGGCAGGCCTCGTCGGCCACTTCGGCCAGCCCCACGCCCTCGATGGTGGTGGCCGTGCCGGTGAAATATTTGTCGACGAATGCCGAAGACAGCCCGACCGCGTCGAAAATCTGCGCCCCGCAGTATGACTGGTAGGTCGAGATGCCCATCTTCGACATGACCTTGAGGATGCCCTTGCCGATCGCCTTGACGTAGTTCTTCGCCACGTCGACGGAAGTCAGGTGGGGAAGGCGGGTCTGGCGGATATCCTCCAGCGTCTCGAACGCGACGTAGGGATTGATCGCTTCGGCGCCATAGCCCGCCAGCGCACAGAAGTGGTGCACTTCGCGTGCTTCGCCGGTCTCGACCACCAACCCGGTCTGCATTCGCAGGCCCTGTCGGACGAGGTGATGGTGGACCGCCGCGGTCGCCAGCAGCGCCGGGATCGCTATCCGGTCGGGCCCCTGCGCGCGGTCGCTCAACACCAGGATATTGTGATCGGCCAGCACCGCTTCGGTCGCCGCCCAGCACATCTCCTTGATCGCCAGCTCGATGCCGTCGACGCCCTCGGCGACGTCCCAGCAAATGTCGATCGTCTCGCAACGGAACGCTCCGTCGAGCGCGGCCTCGACCGAGCGGATCTTGGCAAGGTCCTCGTTGGTCAGGATCGGCTGGCTGACCTCGAGCCGCTTGTGCGTGCCGGCATCGCGCCCGAGCAGGTTGGGGCGCGGGCCGATCATCGACAGCAGGCTCATCACCAGATCCTCGCGGATCGGGTCGATCGGCGGATTGGTCACTTGCGCGAAGTTCTGCTTGAAATAGTCGAACAGCAGGCGCGGCCGATCAGACAGCACCGCGATCGGCGTATCGGTGCCCATCGATCCGATCGGATCGTCGCCCGCCTGCGCCATCGGCTCGAGGAACTTCGAAATGTCCTCCTGGGTGTAGCCGAACGCCTGCTGGCGCTCCAACAGGTCGGTCGCGGGCTCGGGCACGGCGGAAAGCTCGGGCTCGATGTGGTCGAGGTCTTCGAGCTTGTACTGCGCGGCGTCGAGCCACTTGGCGTAGGGCTCGGCGCTGGCGAGAGTGGCCTTGAGCTCCTCGTCCTCGATGATCCGGCCCTGTTCCAGGTCAACCAGCAGCATCTTGCCCGGCTGCAGCCGCCATTTGCGCACGATATCGGCTTCGGCGAATGGCAGCACGCCGCTCTCGCTCGCCAGGCAGATGAGATCGTCTTTGGTCACGCAGTAACGCGCGGGACGCAGGCCGTTTCGATCGAGCGTCGCGCCGATCTGGCGGCCATCGGTAAAGCAGACCGCGGCCGGGCCGTCCCACGGCTCCATCAGCGCGGCGTGGTATTCGTAGAATGCGCGCCGGTCGGCATCCATCAGCGGGTTCTTGGCCCACGCTTCCGGCATCAGGATCATCATCGCGTGCGCGAGGTCGTAACCGCCGAGCAGCAACAGCTCCAACGCGTTGTCGAGGCACGCGGTGTCGCTCTGCCCGTGCGGGATTATCGGCCACAGCTTGTCGAGATCGGCGCCCAACAGCGGCGATTCCATCGTCCGCCGGCGCGCGTTCATCCAGTTGACGTTGCCGCGCACGGTGTTGATCTCACCGTTATGCGCCATGAACCGATAGGGGTGCGCCAGCCGCCAGCTGGGGAAGGTGTTGGTACTGAATCGCTGGTGCACCAGCCCCAGTGCCGAGATGCAGTCCGGATCGCGCAGGTCGTCGTAGAAACTGCCCACCTGGGTCGCCAGCAGCAGCCCCTTGTAGACGATCGTCCGGCTTGAAAAGCTGGGGATGTAGAGATCGGTCAGCCCGGCGATGCCGAGCTTTTCCTCCTGCTTGCGCAAGGGGTTTTGCGCCTGCTTGCGGATCACGATCAGCTTGCGCTCGAACGCGTCCTGGTCGGCGCAATTGTCTCCGCGCGCGATGACGCACTGGCGCATGACCGGCATGCGTTCGATCACCGCCTTGCCCAGCCCATCGAGCGTGGTCGGCACTTCGCGCCAGCCGACCAGCCGCTGGCCTTCCTTGATGATGAATTTCTCAAGCTGCTCGGTCACGTGCGCGCGAGCGCGCTGGTCCTGCGGCATCATCACTTGCGCGACCGCATATTCGCCCGGCGCGGGCAACTCATGCCCGTTGGCCGACGCCCACTTGCGGAACAGCGGATCGGGGATCTGGATCAGGATGCCCGCGCCATCGCCCAGCAGCGGGTCGGCACCAACCGCCCCGCGGTGATCGAGGTTGGCCAGGATTTCGAGCGCGCGGGTGACGATGTCGTGGCTTTTTTCGCCCTTGATGTGCGCGAGCAGCCCCACGCCGCACGAATCGTGCTCGTTGCGCTGATCGTACAAACCCTGGTTTACTGGAAAACCTGGGGGCGGCGGAAAGTCCATCGTGCCTTCGAACCCGTCTACGGCCGACGCACCGTAAGCGGCGCTTCGGCAACGAAGCGCGATTCACCCTACCGCCGGACGCAGCAAAACTATCGCGAGCGCTGGCTTTGACGAAACGAACGCGGTTGATCAACCGCGCGGAGGGTTGAGGAGGCTAAAGCACCGCTTTCGCGTACGCGGCCGGAGTCAGGCGGCGCCGCTCAATTTCTGGAGCCTTTCCAGCGCTTCGCGCAAGGCGTGCTCGGTGGCGCCGGTGTTCGCGGGTTTGAACACCGCTGGTTGTCCGGCCTGTTCGGCGCGGGCCAGCGGGGCATCGAACGGGCGCGACTCCGCGATCGGGTCCGAGCTCGCGGGGTGGGCTGCGGCGGGGCGGTTGGCCTGGCCGGGGAAAATCGCCACCGGCTCGTCATCAGCATCATCGTCCTCGAACCGCAGCGGCTCGCGCGACAGGCCCAGCGGGGACTTCATCGCGAGCAGCGAGGTGTATTCCTCCTCCGCGACGTCTTCCAGTTCGTCCGCTTCCGGGTCCGCGTCGTGATCGAATGCACCGCGCCCTTGGGCGAACGCCGTGGGCAGGTCGAACGGCGGCGCCAACTCGGCTTCATCGTCTTCGCCGTCATCGTCGTACCCGATCGGGCGCAGCGCCGACGGGAGGGCGGCGGGTGTCGGCCACTCAATATCGTCAGGCGCGTCGGAATGGGCACTGGCACGGGCACCGGCCAGCGGCGGTTCCGCCGGTCGCGCGGTCTGTTCGCGGTGGCGCTGGAGCGCGGACGCGAAGCGCTCGACCAGTTCGACCAGGCCCAGATCGCCAATCGCACGCTCGCCGAGCGGGACCGCGGCGGCGGGCTCTTCGAAGTCTGCCGTATGGGACGATGGCTCGAATCGCTCGCTCGTTTCGGAAACGGGTTCGGTTTCTGCAGCGCCGAAAGCGTCCAGATCGAGCGGTTGTTCGAGTGGCTCGCCGAACTGCTGGCCGAACGCGGCGGCGCGGTGCCCGGGCAGCGGTGCGACATCGAGGAATTCGCTTGGAGCGTCATCATCGGTCATCACCAGTTCGCGGCGGGGGCTGGCAAGCGGCCCTCGCTCGACAACCGTGTCGAGATCGGCGTCGACGCTGCCTTCACCAGGGGCGTCGGGGTCGGCGTCGAGGCCGCCTTCGCCCAATTCCTCGTGCGCGGATATTGGCTGCTTGGCTGACAGCGCATGGCTTTCGTCTGCCGGGCGCTGCGCGGCGGCGTGGCGAGTGGCGGTGCGGGGCGCATTGGCGGCGCGGATCCGGCCGGCTACCAACGTTCCCGCGATCGCGCCGATCACACCTGCAACCATCGCCACCACGATCCGCGCGGTCGCGCCGAGCGGAGGCTGCGCGGCCTGGAAGATGTCCGCCAGCCCGCTCGCGACCGCGAACCGTTCGAACAGGTCTATCGGCAAGACCATGCTGCCGATCCCGAGCAGCGCGGCAAACCACAACGCGACGATCACCGGAAACGCCGGATGCGTGCTGACCGGCGGCTGGCCGGAGTGCTTGTGCCTGGGACTTTCGCTCACACTGTCACCCATTGTCGCGAGAGCCGTGAGTCTGCCGGACCGGTTCAGGCAGCGGCAGACAGCTCTCCGTTCGGGTGACGGGCTAGCAGATGCTGGTAAACGTCCTGATAACGACGAATGTTGTGCGCCCAGTCGTGCCGGTAACGCACGTGCGCCAGCGCGCGTTCGCGCATCGCGGGCCAATCGGCGGCGCTGTCGAGCAGGTCGGCTAACGCTTCGGCGCAGGCCGCCGGATCGTCGGGCGCGAACAGCGCGCCGGTGACGCCGTCGGCGATCAGCTCGCGGTGGCCGCCAACGTCGCTGGCAGCGACGATCCGCCGCTGCGCCATCGCCTCGAGGGGCTTGAGGGGTGTGACCAGCTCGGTCAGCCGGCTCGCCTTGCGCGGATAGGCGAGCACGTCGATCAGCGAATAATATCGCTCGACCTCGCCATGCCCCACCCGCCCGGTGAAACGGATGCCCTCGATCCCAGCCGCCTGGCGCCGGAGCGCGGCGTCCATCGGGCCGCCGCCCACCAGCAACAGCGAGGCAGCCGGATGCCGCGTACGCAGCATCGGGAGCGCGGCGACAAGCAAATCGAGGCCTTCGTAATCATAGAAGCTGCCGATGAAGCCGATCACCGGGCCATCAGCCATGCCGAGCTCGGCCGCGAGCTCCGTGTCGCGCACGGGCGGCTCGCCGAACAGCGCGAAATCGACTCCGTTGGGAGACAGGCCGATCTTGCCCGCGTTGTGCCCACGCGCCACCAGGTCGTCGCGCAAGCCGTGGCAAATAGTGAACACCGCGTCCGCCTCGGCCACCGCCCGATCCTCGAGCGCCCGGGTCAGCCGATATTTGACCGAACCGGCGCGCCCGGTGCCGTTGCCGACCGCGGCATCCTCCCAGAACGCGCGGATTTCATAGACCACCGGGATGCCCAGCGCGCGGCCGGCCCGGATCGCGGCGTGGCCGCACAACGCCGGCGAATGCGCATGGAGCACGTCGGGGCGCCAGTCGGCGGCGATTCTCTGGATTTGTTCCGCCAGGCGGGCGATCTCGCGCCATTCGCGAAGGCCCGCGGGGCCACTCGTGGCGCCAGGTGTGCGGTGGAACAACAGCCCGTCGGCGACTTCGGCGGCCGGACCGCCCTCGCCCTTGCTGCCGGCCGAATGGCGCTGGCCGGTGACCCCGCGCACCTCCAGCCCGCTCGCCGCCTGCGCGGTCATGATCGCGCGGGTGCGGAAGGTGTAGCCGCTGTGAAGCGGCAGCGAATGGTCGAGGACATGCAGCACGCGGGTCATGATGCCAATGTGTCGCACGATAGGCTTAACGGCGCGTCAACCGCGCGCTGCTAGCGCAGACATGCCGATGATCGACCTGTTCGCCCTTGCCCTGTCGCACGGACTGCTGCTGCTGATGGCGGTGCGGCTGATCAGTCGCGACGATCTCGATTCCGATCCGCCCGCGCCCGGTGGCGAGGCACCGTGATCGATCTTGCCCTGTTCGCGTTCATTGCCGCGTTTCTCACGCTCGGGCTGCGGCGGCCGTTCGTCTGGGTGCTGACCTATATCTACATCGACACGCTCGCGCCGCAGGACATCGGCTGGCGGATCGTGGCCTCGCTGCCGGTATCACTGATCGCATTCTGCGCGGCGTTCGGCGGCTGGCTGCTGGCCGACCCCAAGCACGGCGCGCGATTCGCGTTTCGCCAGTGGCTGCTGCTGGCGCTGCTGGCGTGGTGCGCGATGACCACGATGAATGCCGACTTTCCGGTCCAGGCGGCGATGAAATGGAGCTGGGTGTGGAAGGCGCTGGTGTTCGCCATGTTCGTGCCGTTGACGCTGACCACGCGGCTGCGCTTCGAAGCGGTGATCCTGACGATGGTGCTGACCGCCGGGGCGATCGTGATCGACGGCGGCATCAAGACCGCGACCGGCGGCGGCGGCTACGGCGTGCTGTATTTGTTCGTGCAGAACAACACCGGCATGTACGAAAGCTCCACCATCGCGACGGTCGCGATTGCGATCATCCCGCTGGTGCTGTGGGCGATCAAACACGGCACGGTATTCCCGCCCGACTGGCGGGTGCGGACCTTCGGCTATGCGCTGATCTTCGCTTGCGTGTTGATCCCGATCGGGACCGAGGCGCGCACCGGGCTGCTGTGCCTCGGCGTGCTCGGCGCGCTCATGCTGCGCGATGTGAAGCGGCGGTTCCTCTATATCGGCGGCGCGGCGCTGCTTGGCCTCATGGCGCTGCCGTTCCTCCCGGCAAGCTATTATGAGCGCATGTCGACGCTCGAGAACCACGACGAGGACAAGTCTGCCAGTACCCGGGTGGCGGTGTGGGAATGGACGATCGACTACGCCAACAGCCACCCGATGGGCGGCGGGTTCGACGCCTACCGCGGCAATTCGTTCACCTACAAATTGCCCGAGCGGGTGGAGAACGGCGGCAATACCTCGGCGGTGCGCTACAAGGACGTGACCGACAAGGCGCGCGCCTATCACTCGGCGATCTTCGAGATGCTGGGCGAACAAGGCTGGCCCGGCCTTGGGCTGTGGCTGTGGATCCATGCGCTCGGCCTGTGGCAGATGGAGCGCATCCGCCGCCGCTGGCGGGCCCGGACGGGAGAACGTGAGCAATGGCAGGCGCCGCTCGCCGGCGCGCTGCAGCTGGCTCAGATCGTCTACCTCGTGGGCTCGCTGTTCCAGGGCATCGCCTACCAGCCGTTCATCCTTACCCTGCTGGGCGTGCAGTGCGCGCTGTGGAGCTGGTGCCGGCTGGCCGATTCGCCGCGCCGGGGCCGTGCCCGCAAAACCGCACCTCCGGTTGCCGTAACGGCAGAGGCTGCGCCGTTGCGCTAGGCTTTCTCATGCGCCATGAAGCCGGCATACCCCGGATTCAAACGCAAGGGAGAGGCGCATGACCCCGCAGGAAGTAAAAGCTCAAGTCGGCCAGAATGTCGGCACCAGCGAATGGGTGGTGATGAGCCAGGAACGGATCAACCAGTTCGCCGAGGCGACCGGTGATCACCAGTTCATTCACCTCGACGTCGAAAAGGCCAAGCTGACCCCGTTCGGCGGGACCATCGCGCATGGCTTCCTGACGCTGTCGATGATCCCGTACCTCAGCGCCAATTCGGACCTGCCACGCGTCGATGGCGTCAAGATGGGCGTGAACTATGGCGGCAACAAAACCCGCTTCATCTCGCCGGTCCGCTCGGGCAAGCGCATCCGCGGCCACTGGAAGCTGATCGAGCTGGAGGAAAAACGCCCCGGCCAGTGGCAGCAGACACACGAAATCACCATCGAGATCGAGGGCGAGGACAAGCCCGCGCTGATCACCGAATGGATTATGCAGTTCTTCGTCTGAATCTTCCCTCCCCAAGGCAGACCAGGCCCCGGGAGCGGACCAGTTTATTGCTAGCTACAGGAATTGACCATGCGTGACGCCGTCATCGTTTCCACCGCCCGCACCCCGCTGTCCAAAGCCGGACGCGGCGCTTTCAACGCTACCCACGCGGTTGAGCTGGGCGCATTCTCGGTCAAGGCGGCGGTCGAGCGCGCCGGTCTTGAAGGGGCCGAAATCGACGATTGCATCATCGGCGCGGCCAGCCAAACCGGCATGCAGGGCATGAACGTGGGCCGCCAGGTCGCGCTGATGGCCGGCTTGCCGACATCGGTCTCGGGCATGTCGATGGACCGCCAGTGCTCGAGCGGGCTGATGAGCATCGCCACCGCCGCCAAGCAGATCATCGTCGACCGGATGGACATCTGCGTGGCCGGCGGGCTCGAATCGATCTCCGGCATGCGCGCGGGCGGTGGCGGCCTGGTTCAGAGCGAGGCGCTGCTCAAGCTGCATCCCGATATCTACATGCCGATGATCGGCACCGCCGAAACGGTCGCCAAACGCTATGGCATCGGCCGCGAGGCGCAGGACGAATATTCGCTCGAATCGCAAAAGCGCACAGCTGCCGCGCAGGCCGCCGGCAAGCTCGACGATGAGATCATCCCCGTCACCGCGACGATGAACGTGACCGACAAGGCAACCGGTGAGGTCAGCCAGAAGGAAGTCACCATCTCGATGGACGACTGCAATCGTCCCGATACCACGCTGGAAGGGCTGGCCTCGCTCAAGCCGGTCATGGGCGAAGGCTTCACGATCACCGCGGGCAACGCCAGCCAGCTGGCCGATGGTTCGGCCGCATCGGTGCTGATGGAGGCCGAAGTCGCCAAGGCACGCGGGCTGACCCCGCTGGGCCGTTATGTCGGCATGGCCGTGGCCGGCACCAAGCCCGACGAGATGGGCATCGGCCCGGTCTTCGCGATCCCCAAGCTGCTCGAGCGTTTCGACCTCAAGATGGACGACATCGGGCTGTGGGAGCTGAACGAGGCATTCGCGGTGCAGGTGATCTACTGCCGCGACCAGCTCGGCATTCCGAACGACAGGCTCAACGTCAACGGCGGGTCGGTGTCGATCGGGCACCCGTTCGGCATGACCGGCGCGCGCTGCGTCGGCCACGCGCTGATCGAGGGCAAGCGCCAGGGCGTGAAGTATGTCGTGGTGACGATGTGCGTCGGCGGCGGCATGGGCGCAGCGGGCCTGTTCGAGGTGCTTTGATGGTCGGCCTACCGCTGCGCTACTCGAGGCCGATGTAAAATGCGCCTGCGCACCCCGCGCATCGCCCCGCTCGACCCGGCTGCGCTCAGCGATGAGCAGGCCGACGCGCTGGCTCCGGTAACGCGCGAGGGTGCCCGGCCGCTCAACATCTTCCTCACCTTCGCCCGCGCGCCCGATGCACTGACGCGCTTCCTGCAGTGGGGGAATTACATCCTCAGCCGCAGGAACGCGCTCGATCCGCGGCGACGCGAGATCGCCATCCTGCGCACGGGCTGGAATTGCCGCTCGGGATACGAATTTGCGCAACACGAGCGGATCGGCCTCGCCTCGGGCATGAGCGAGGCCGATGTGGCGGCTACCATGGAGGGCCCGCACGCGCATTGCTGGGACGATCTCGACCGCGCGATCGTGACGGCCTGCGACGAGCTGGTGCGCGACCATTTCGTGTCCGATGCCACCTGGGCGGCGCTCGAGCCGCTCGGCGACAAGGGTCGGATGGATCTGGTGTTCACGGTCGGCCAGTACACCCAGGTTTCGATGATGCTGAACAGCTTCGGGGTGCAGTTGGAAGATGTAAGCCAGCTCAACCCCGAGCTCGACCTCAGGTGAGCGCTTAAGAATGACGGGGCGGCTTGCGGGCAAGACGGCGATCGTCGTCGGCGCGGGCCAGCAGCCAGGCGAGACAATCGGCAACGGCAAGGCGATCGCGCTGACTTTTGCGCGCGAGGGTGCCGGGGTGCTGTGCGTCGATCGCGATGCGGCGCGCGCGCAGGCCACGGTCGATGCGATCGGCCAGGCGGGCGGAACCGCGTTCGCGCTGGCCGCCGATATCGTGACCCAGGCGGACCACATCGTCGCCACCGCGCTCGATCGCTGGGGACGGATCGACGTCTGCGTCGACAACGTGGGCATCGGCCACCGCGGCGACGGGCCGGCACACGCGCACGACGACGACGCGTTCGAGACGGTGTTCGCGGTCAACTTTACCGGCGCCCGGCGGCTGGTGAAGGCGGTGCTGGCGCCGATGCGCGATGCGGGCGGCGGTTCGATCGTGCTGGTCAGCTCGCTCGCCTCGACCGCCGGCGCGAACATGGTCGCCTACGAGGTTTCCAAGGCGGCGCTGAACCGGCTGGCGATCGCCACCGCTCTGGGTTCGGCCAGGCGCGGGGTGCGCTGCAACGCGATCCTGCCGGGGCTGATCGACACGCCGATGGGGGTCGGCGGGACCGCCGCGCGCGATGGCCGCCAACTGGCCGATCAGCGCGCCGCGCGCGATGCAATGGTCCCGTTGAAAGGCGGCATGGGCAGCGCGTGGGATGTCGCCAACGCGGCGCTGTTCCTCGCCAGCGACGAGGCGCGCTTCGTTACCGGCGTGCTGCTTCCGGTCGATGGCGGCCAGGGCGCACGCATCGGCTAGGGCCCGCATCGGCCGATTGCGCGTTAGGCCCGCACAGGCACATGAGAACCCGCAAAGGAGCGCGCGGATGGGCATCGTCGAAGTACTGGGTCTGGCCGGCAGTGTCAGCCTGCTCGCGGGATGGCGGCTTTACCTGGCGATCCTGGCGACCGGCATCGCCATGCGGGTCGGCGCGCTGCCCTTGCCCGAGCACCTCCATTCGCTCGACGTGCTGGCCAACCCGTGGGTGATGGGTGTCGCCGGGGTCGCCGCGCTGGCGGAATTCTTCGCCGACAAGGTGGCCTGGCTCGATAGCGCGTGGGACGCGGTGCACACCTTCGTGCGCCCGATCGGCGGCGCGATGCTGGCGCTGGCGATCGTCGACCCGGGCGATCCGGCGACGCAGGCAGTGGCGTTCATCCTCGGCGGCGGGGCGGCGCTGGCGGCGCACGGCGGCAAGGCGGGCGCGCGCGCGGTGGTCAACGCCAGCCCCGAACCGTTCAGCAACATGGTCGTCTCGACCACCGAGGACGTCGCCAGCGCCGGACTATTGTGGCTGGCTTACGCGCACCCGTTCGTCGCCGGCGGCATCGCGGTGGTGCTGCTCGCGCTCACCGTGTCGCTGCTGTTGCTCGCCCGGCGGGTGCTGCGGCGATTGTTCGGTCGTCCCAAACCCGCAGCGCCGCCGAACGCCGAGCGCTAGGCCGCCGCCTTCAGCTTTTGCGAGCCGTGGCGGACGATAAAATCCTCCACCACCGGGGCGATCTTGTCACGCCAGCGGCTGCCGTTGAAGATGCCGTAGTGGCCCGCTCCCTCGGCCAGGAGGTAGCGCTTCTTGCCCTTGGCGAGCCCGGTCGCGAGGTCGAGCGCGGCCTTGGTCTGGCCGATCCCCGAGATATCGTCGCGCTCGCCCTCGATCGCGAGGATGGCGGTATCGCGGATCGCGCCCAGATCGACCAACTCGCCGCGATGCCGGAACGTGCCATTGGGCAGCGAGTGTTTCTGGAACACTTCCTCGACCGTCTGGAGATAGAATTCGGCCGTCATGTCGCACACGCTGCGGTATTCGTCGTAGAACGCCTTGGTCGCGTCGGCGCTCGCCTCGTCGCCGGCGGTGAGATGTTTGTACATCTCGTAATGGCTCATCATGTGATTACCCAGGTTCATGCTCATGAAACTGGCGAGCTGGAGGAAGCCGGGATACACTTGCCGCCCGCCGCCGCGGTACTGCATCGGCACGGTGGCGATCACGTTGTGGCGAAACCATTCGATCGGCCGGTCCATCGCCATGTCGTTGACCGAAGTGGGCGAACAGCGAGTGTCGATCGGTCCGCCCATCATGGTCAACGTCGCGGGGCGCGCGGGGTGACGGTGGGCGTTCATCACCGCTGTCGCAGCGAGCGCGGGGACCGAGGGCTGGCACACCGCGATGACGTGGGTATCGGGGCCGATGAAGGCGAGGAATTCGACCAGGTAATCGATGTAGTCATCGAGATCGAAGCGCCCCGCGCTGGTCGGCACGTCGCGCGCATCGGACCAGTCGGTGATATACACGTCGCTGTTTTCCGCCATCCGCTCGACCGTGCCGCGCAGCAGGGTGGCGTAGTGCCCGCTCATCGGCGCGACGATCAGCACTTTGGGCGCGTCGGGCGACAGGCCCTCGCGGGTGAAGCGGCGCAGATCGCCGAACGGCTTGTTGTAGACGATCGCCTCGGTCACCGCCCGCGCCTTGCCGTCGACAACTACCTTTTCGATGTCGAAGTTCGGCTTCCCGCGTGGCTGGGTCGCATGAGCGAACACCTCGAGCGCGCTCGCGGCCATCGGCCCGAGGCCCAGATAGCCCATCGGAAGCCGCGGATTGGACAGCATTTCGGCCCCGATCGAGGCCCAGGCGCTCGCGCTGGTGAGCCATGCGCGCTGCAATTCGTGGGCGTGGTAGAGCAATGCGGTTCCCCTGCTGGCGCGATTTTTAGAGCGCTCGGTATGCCCCATCGTGCCCGTGTTCGGAATCTTGTGCAACGCACAAAAGCCGTCAAGGGTCCAGCACGCGCCAAGGTCCTGTGGATTTCGCCCCCGCGCCACCTTATGTGCGCAGGCGATGGACGAGAGCGACCCGCAGGACCCGAACCCCGCAACCCAGCGTCGCGGGCTGTTCCGCCGCAAGCCGCGCGATCCCGACGCCGCGCGCACCGTCCGCCCGCTGATCATGATCTGGCGCCAGGCCGGCCAATACCCCGGCCGCGTGGTGCTCGCGCTGATCGCGCTGACCATCACCGCCTCCGCGACGCTGGCGATCCCGGCCTATTTCAAGCTGATCATCGACGAAGGCTTCAGCAAGGGCGGTGACATGGCCCGCATCACCCATGCCTTCGAGCTGATGGCGCTGGTGGTGGTGGTTCTGGCGCTGGGCACCGCGATGCGGTTCTACTTCGTCAGCTGGCTGGGCGAGCGGGTGGTCGCCGATATTCGCCAGAAGGTGCAGGACAACCTGCTGCGGCTGGCCCCGTCGTTCTACGAGGAGAACAGCCCCAAGGAAATTTCCAGCCGGATGACCAGCGACACCACGCTGATCGAACAGGTCGTCGGCACCACCGTTTCGGTGGCCCTGCGAAACCTGCTGATGGCGACCGGCGGCACCGCGTATCTGTTCTGGCTGGTCCCGCAATTGACGATGTGGATGATCCTGGTGATCCCCGCGGTGGTGATCCCGATGACGGTATTCGGCCGAAGGCTGCGCAACGTTTCGCGAACCAGCCAGGATCGGGTGGCCGATATCGGTGCGATGACCGCCGAAGTGCTGGGCGCGATGAAGATCGTCCAGGCGTTCAATCAGGAAGCGCGAGAGCGCCAGCGTTTCAGCGACGCTGTCGAGCGCACGTTCGCCGTCGCGCGCCGCCGCATCCTGATCCGCTCGATGATGACATCGCTGATCATCATGGTGGTGTTCGGCTCGATCGTGCTGTTGATGTACCGCGGCGCCCTGGGCGTCGCCAGCGGGAGCATATCGGGCGGCACGATCGCCGCGGTAGTGATCACCGCCGGGCTGGTCGCGGGCGCGTTCGGCGCGCTGACCGAGGTGTACGGCGACCTGCTGCGCGGCGCGGGTGCGGCCAGCCGGCTGGCCGAGCTGCTGGCAGAAAAGCCCGCCATCGCGCCCCCGGCCCGCCCCGAAGCGCTGCCCCAGCCGCCGCGCGGATCGCTGTCGTTCCGCAATGTCAGCTTCCGTTATCCGACCCGGCTCGAAAGCCCGGCGCTGCGCGATTTCACGCTCGAAGTGCAGCCCGGCGAGACGGTCGCGATCGTCGGCCCGTCAGGCGCAGGCAAGAGCACCATCTTCCAGCTGGTCGAGCGATTCTACGATCCGCAGGCAGGCACCATCCGGCTCGACGGCGTACCCCTGACCAGCGCCGATCCGGCCGAAGTGCGCAAGCGCATCGCGTTCGTGCCGCAGGAGGGTGTGCTGTTCAGCGCCGATGCGCGCGACAATCTGCGCTATGGCAACTGGGACGCGACCGACGAACAAATCTGGCACGCCGCCCGCGCCGCCAATGCCGACGGCTTCCTGCGCGCGCTGCCCAAGGGCCTCGACACCTTCCTGGGCGAGAACGGCACGCAACTGTCGGGCGGCCAGCGCCAGCGCGTCGCGATTGCCCGCGCGATCCTGCGCAACGCACCGATCCTGTTGCTCGACGAAGCGACCAGCGCGCTGGATGCCGAGAGCGAGCGGCTGGTGCAGGACGCGCTCGACCACCTGATGGAGGATCGCACCACGCTGGTGATCGCCCACCGCCTGGCGACGGTGCGCGCGGCCGATCGGATCGTGGTGATGGATGACGGCCGGATCGTCGAGCAGGGCAGCCACGGGGTACTCGCCGAGGGCGGAGGACTCTATTCCCGGCTCGCCGCGCTTCAGTTCGGGGCCACCGAAGCGGCGTGACCGGCGGTCGGGTTTTGAGCCGTTCAGCCGGGCCTAACCTTCGGTAGGGCAAGCAACTGGTATCGTTTCTAACGAAATGGGTTGACGGCGGCTGCGTATGCGGCTGCTTGGATCAAGGATACGCGGGCGAAGGGTCGCCCGTCAGACAGGGAAAATCGCCATGACGTTGCGTTCCATTTTCGCCTTCGGCGCCAGCGCGCTCGCGCTCGCCGTCGCCACCCCCGCGCTGGCCGCCGACGCGCCTGCCACCCCCGCTGCGCCCGCGGCGCCCGCCCCCGCCCCGCTGCCGACGATGACGTTCGGCACCTGGGGCTTCGATCCCTCGGCGATCGATACCTCGATCGATCCGGGCGACGACTTCTTCGCCTATGCCAACGACAAGTGGCTCAAGGCCAACCCGCTGCCGCCCGAATTCAGCCGCTTCGGCGCATTCAACCTGCTGGCCGAAAAATCGACCAGCGACGTCAAGGCACTGGTCGACGAACTGGTTGCGAAGGACCCCGCGACGCTGTCGGCCGATGAGAAGCGCATCGTCGACGCCTACAATTCCTATTTCGATACCGCCGCGATCGATGCCGCCGGCCTTGCTCCGGCGCAGCCCTATCTGGACAAGATCAAGGACGCCGACACGCTGGCGAAAATGGCCACGCTGTGGGGCACGGTCGGCTACCCCTCGCCGATCGGCGGCGGGGTGACGGTCGATGCCAAGGAGCCGACCCGGTATTCGGTCTATGTCGGTTCAGGCGGCCTCGGCCTGCCCGATCGCGATTATTACCTCGACGAGACCGACAAGGGTAAGGCCATCCAGGCCAAGTACCGCGACTACGTCGCATTCCTGCTCGGCAAGGGCGGCTACGAAGACGCCGCAGGGATGGCTGCCAAGGTCTACGCATTCGAAGACAGCGTGGCCCGCAAGGTCAGCTGGGACCGTGCCACCCGGCGCAATCGCGACCTGACCTACAACGCGCTGACCCCGGCCGAACTGGGCGCGCTCGACCCGGCCTTCCCGACCGCTGCGCTGATGGCGGCTTCGGGCTTCGGAGAGACCGACCGCTTCGTCGTCGGCGACCTGCCGCCGACCCCGGAACGGGCTGCCGAGCTCGGGCTCGACGAGGCGACTCTGGCCAAGATCGGCGGCGGCACTCCGGCCATGATGAAGCTGGTCGAAGCCACCCCGGTCGAGGTGTTGCAGGCATGGATGATCAAGGGCTTCCTGAGCTCGAACGCATCGGCCCTGCCGAGCGACATCGACCAGGCGCAGTTCGACTTCTACGGCAAGACCCTGGGTGGCACGCCCGAACAGCGCCCCCGCTGGAAGCGCGCGATCGGCGAAGGCGAAGGCCTGCTCGGCGAATTGGTCGGCGCGGCCTACGTGAAGCGCTATTTCCCGCCCGCCAACAAGGCCGCGATGGTCGATCTGGTCGCCAACTTGCGCAAGTCGCTCGGCATCAGCATCCAGGAGAACACCTGGATGAGTGCCGCGACCAAGAAGGAAGCGATCGCCAAGCTCGACGCGTTCGATCCCAAGATCGGCTACCGCGACAACCTGGAGACCTATCCCGGCCTGGTGATCACCCCGGGCCAGCCGCTCGCCAACCGCATGGCGGCGGCAGAGTGGCAGTACCAGGACATGCTGTCCAAGCTGGGCGGCCCGATCGACCGGACCGAGTGGGGCATGCTGCCCGAGACGGTCAACGCGTATTACAATCCGACCAAGAACGAGATCGTGTTCCCGGCCGGAATCCTGCAGCAGCCGTTCTTCGGCATCAGCGCCGATCCGGCGGTGAACTACGGCGGCATCGGCGCGGTGATCGGCCATGAAATGGGCCACGGGTTCGACGATCAGGGGTCCAAGTCCGACGGCACCGGGATGCTGCGCAACTGGTGGACCGACGCCGACCGCGCCGCGTTCGACAAGCGGACCAGCGCGCTGGTCGAGCAGTACAACCAGTTCTGCCCGCTCGACGACGGCAAGACCTGCGTCAACGGGCGCCTGACGCTGGGCGAGAATATCGGCGATCTGGGCGGACTGTCAGTGGCCTATCGCGCCTATCACATGTCGCTGAACGGCAAGCCGGCGCCGGTGATCGACGGGCTGACCGGCGACCAGCGGTTCTTCCTCGCCTGGGCGCAGGTCTGGCGCTCGCAGCAGCGGCCGGAAGCCGCCGCCCAGCGCCTGCGGACCGATCCGCACAGCCCCGAACAGTACCGCACCAACGGCATCGTCCGCAATTTCGACGAGTGGTACAAGGCGTTCAACGTCACGCCCGACGATGCGCTGTACCTGCCGCCGGAGCAGCGCATCCGCATCTGGTAAATCCGGGTCTGGAGGCATCGAGGCCGGGGCAGTCGCTTGACTTGCCCCGGCCTTCGTTCATGGGCGGCCGATGGGTCTGATCCTCACCGCCATCCTCCTCGGCATCGTCGAGGGCCTCACCGAATTCATTCCGGTTTCCTCGACCGGGCACCTGATCCTCGCGACGGAGCTGTTCGGCTACGACGCGGCGCAGTGGGAATTGTTCAACGTCGTCATCCAGCTGGGCGCGATCCTGGCTGTGGTGGTGCAGTACTGGCGGACCTTCTGGAAAGAGGGGATGAGCCTGCTGCATCTCGAGCCCGAAGGCCTGCGTTTCCTGCGCAACATCCTGCTCGGCTTCCTGCCCTCGGCCGCGCTCGGTTTCGCGCTGCGCGGTTACATCTACGATATGCTCGAAAGCCCCACGATCGTCGCCTGGGCGCTGATCGCCGGTGGCATCGCGATCCTCGCGGTCGAGCGCACCGTCACCCCGGGCGAGGAGCGCGGCGTGGCCGACTTGCCGGTGCGCCAGGCGCTCGGCGTCGGCATCGCCCAGTGCCTCGCCCTGGTGCCTGGCGTGAGCCGGTCGGGCGCGACCATCATGGGGGCGCTCGCGCTGGGTGTGGGGCGCAAGACGGCGGCAGAATTCTCGTTCTTCCTCGCGATCCCGACGATGCTCGGCGCCAGCGCGCTGAGCCTGATCGACAAGCGCGACGAACTGGCCAGCGGCGCCGGAGTCGGCTGGACCGAAGTCGGAATCGGCTTCGCGGTCGCTTTCGTGGTCGCGCTGATCGTCATCCGCGCCTTCGTGGCATATGTCTCGCGCCGCGGTTTCGCGCCGTTCGCGTGGTACCGCATCGCGGTGGGTGCAGCGGCTGTCGCGTGGCTGACACTGCGCTAGGCGGCGCCGTCTTTTAAATCATTTCGCGGAACTTACGCCGCCGCCGGGCGATTGTGGCGGCAAAGGATATTAGAAATTAACATGGGTTTCGTCGTATTGATCGCTGTGGGCGGCATCCTCGGATGGCTCGCCTCCATTCTCAGCCGCACCGACGACGGCCGTGGAATTGCGCTCAACATCGGCGTGGGCGTGATCGGTGCACTGGTCGTCGGAGCGCTTGCCAGCGAGGGTTCGCTGCTGATCGGATTATCGGGCAGCGCGCTGTTGCTCGCGCTTCTGGGTGCGGCGGTTTTGCTTGGCGGCTTCAACATGGCGCGTGCCTCGCTCGGCCGATAGTATAACGGAATTATTTGCTTACCACTCGGGGTTGGCCTTGTTATGCAGGCGCCCCATCCAAAAAGGGGAAGACTGAAATGAAGAAGATCATTGCTCTGTCGTCGGCGCTCGCCCTCGGCCTGACCGTCGCCGCTTGCGACGGCCCGAAGGAAAACGCGATGGAAGACGCCGGCGAACAGAACGCCGAAGCCGTCAATGCATCGGCTGAAGCCGCTGCCGACGCCGGCCAGATCACCGACGATCAGGCCGATGCCATGACCGACAAGGCCGAAGACAAGGCCGACGCCATGGAAGAAAAGGGCGAAGAGATGGACGAAGGTACTGCGGCCGCCAAGAGCCCGACCTGAGCCTTCGCAAATCGCGAAATACGCAAACGGCCCCGGAGCGATCCGGGGCCGTTTTTGCATCTGTGCCTGATCTCAGACGGCGGCCGCTCCGCTGCCGCGGCCGCCGCGCAGCAGGTATTCCTGCGTTCCGCGGTTGAGCACGTTGTCGAGATCGATCACCGCGCTGTTGGCATAGGTGAAACCGGGATCGAGCGAACGATAGAGCCGGTCGAAATCCCGCTCGACCGTCTGCCGGTACAGGTCCTCGAAACTCTCGATCACGAAATAGGTCGGTTGCAGATCGCTGATCACGTAATCGGTGCGCATCACCCGGTCGACGTTGAGCATGATCCGGTTGGGGCTGGCCGCCTCGGTGGCATAGATCACCTCGGACGGGCCCGACAGGATGCCCGCTCCGTAGGCCTTGATCCCCCCGCTTTCGGCGATCAGGCCGAATTCGACCGTGTACCAGTACAGCGCGCCCAATGCCTTCAGCCGGTTGGCGCGCATCGCCTTCCACCCGGCGCGGCCGTATTCCTGCATATAGTCGGCGAATACCGGATCGGTCAGCATCGGCACGTGCCCGAACACGTCGTGGAATACGTCGGGTTCCTGGATGTAATCGAACGTCTCGCGGGTGCGGATGAAATTGCCCGCCGGGAAGCGCCGGTTTGCCAGGTGCCAGAAGAACACATGATCGGGGATCAGCATCGGCACCGGAACCACCGACCATCCGGTCAGGTGGCCGAGGTCCTCGCTCAGCTTGCCGAACTCGGGCACCCCCCCGCGGTTGAGGTTGAGCTTCTGCAGGCCGGCCATGAACGCGCCCGCCGCACGGCCCGGGAGCACATCCATCTGGCGCGCGAACAGGTCGTTCCAGATCGCATCGTCATCGCTCGAATAATCGGCCTGCTTGGGCTCGAGCCAGTCCTCGCCAAGATGGGCGGGCTTCTGCAACGGCGCGGTGAACACGTCCGCCGGCATGTCCGGCAGCGCTGCAAAGTCGGTATCGGGCGAAGCGAGCGTGGTCATGGTTGCAATTGAAACCTCTATCACCGGCGCCGACGCTCGGCAATTGGCCTAGAGCGCAGCCTTGGCGCTGACCACCTGCCGCCCGTCATCCGCGAACGCGCCCAGCACCATGCCCTCGTCCTGCCGGCGCAGGACCAGGTGAAGCGGCTCGCCGGCGATCGCCGGGCTGAGCGCGCGGAAGGCGAACCGGCTGAGCGGGCCGCAATGATCGCCCGCGAGCTGCAGCAGCGCGCTAGCCATCAGCGGGCCGTGGACGACCAGCCCGCGATAACGTTCGATCTCTCGCGCATAGGGCAGGTCGTAATGAATGCGATGGCTGTTGAAGGTCAGCGCCGAAAAGCGGAACAGCAGCGTCTCGCTGGGCACGATCATGCGATGACCCGGCCACGGCGCAGGCTCGAACCGCCCTTCGGCAGCCGGCGGCGGCTGCAGGGGAGCACCACCGGCGGCGGCCTCCCTATAAACCAGCGTTTGCGTCTCACGCACCGCCAGCGCCCCGTCGGCATGAGTTTCGTGCGTGACTTCGACGAACACCATCGCGCCGCTCTTGCCCGACTTGGGGGTGATCGACGCCACCCGCGACACCCGTTCGATCGCCGCGCCGGGAACGATCGGAGCGGCGAACTCGATCGCACTGGCCGCCCACATCCGGCGCGGTAACGGGACCGGCGGCAGGAACCCCGCAGCATCGGCATCGCGCGCGGGGTGGCCATCCTCGCCCAGCGCGCCGGTCGGTGCGTCGGGCGTGCACAGCGCGAAGTGGATGCCCTGCGGCAGCGCGCCCTCGCTCTGCGCCGAGCGGTCGAATGTCGCCAGCCATCGTGCGGCCAACGCGGGTGTGACGTGGTCGGTGCGCCGCTCCTCGCGTCCGACCCAGTCCGACCAGTCTTCGCCAGCTTCCGGCATCAGGCCGCGCGCTCGAACACCGCGGCGATACCCTGCCCGCCGCCGATGCACATCGTCTCGAGCCCGTACCGACTGCCGCGCCGATGCATCTCGTGCGCCATGTCGGCCAGGATACGTCCCCCGGTCGCACCGATCGGGTGGCCGAGGCTGATGCCCGAACCGTTGACGTTGAGAATGTCGCGCCGGCTGTCGTCTTCCGACCAGCCCCAGCCCTTGAGCACGGCGAGCACCTGCGGGGCGAACGCCTCGTTGAGTTCGACCAGGTCGATCTGGTCCCAGGTCATGCCGGTGCGCGCGAACAGCCGCTCGACCGCCGGCACCGGGCCGATCCCCATCCGGCTCGGGTCGCAGCCGGCCGCGGCGTAACCGGTGAACCACAGCATCGGTTCAAGGCCCAGCTCCTCGAGCTTGTCTTCCGCCACCACCAGGCAGGCGGCGGCGGCATCGTTCTGCTGGCTGGCGTTGCCCGCGGTTACCACGCCGCCTTCCAGCGCGCGCAGCTTGCCGAGGCTATCCATGCTGGCATCGGCACGAAAGCCTTCGTCGCGATCGAACAACACCGGATCGCCCTTGCGCTGGGGCACGGGCACGGGGACAAGCTGCGCGTCGAACTTGCCGGCTTCCCATGCCGCGGCGGCGTTCCGGTGGCTGCGGACCGCAAAGGCATCGGCCTGCTCGCGAGTGATGGCATAATCCTTGGCGAGGTTCTCGGCGGTCTCGATCATGCCGGTAATCACCCCGAAGCGCTCGACCGGCTGGCTCAGCAGGCGTCCGCGCGTCAGCCGATCCCACAGCTCGACGTTGCCCGCCTTCACGCCGCCGCGCAGCGCGGTGGTGTAATGTTCGACGTTGGACATGCTTTCGCATCCGCCCGCGACGACCACGTCGGCGTGCCCCGCCTCGATCATCATCGCCGCGTTGACCACCGCCTGCAGGCCCGATCCGCAGCGCCGGTCGAGCTGGTAGCCGGGCACCTCGAGCGGCAGGCCGGCGGCGAGCCAGCTCCAGTGCCCGATCGCGGGCGCCTCGGCGTTGCCATAGCCCTGGCTGAACACCACGTCGTCCACCCGCGAAGGATCGATCCCGCTGCGTTCCACCAGCGCCTTGAGGATCACCGCGCCCAGCCGGCCGGCATCGAGTGGTGCGAGCGTGCCGAGGAACTTGCCCACCGGCGGTGCGCAGCGGGCTGACGATGGCGGCGCGGCGTTTGGTGGGTGAATTGGTCATGCTTTCTTCCTGAAATTGGCTCGGTCACTGGGCGCCACGACACCCCGGTCGATCAGGTCGGCGATGGTGCCCGAGGCCAGCCCGAGCCGGTCGCCAAGCACCTGTTCACTGTCCTGCCCCAAATACGGGGCGGGCGCCGGGTCGGCGCGCTCGTGGCCGCCAAGGTGGGCGAAGCTCCTCGCCGCCGGGTATTCGAGGCCGCTGGGATTGGCGGGCGAAGGGCCGAACAGCGGATTGCCCGCCACCAGAACAGGATCGTTGGCCGCTTCGAACATCGTGCGATAGCGTTCGAACGTGGCGCCCGCTTTGGTCAGCCGTTCAGCAAGATCGGCATAGTCGAGCCGGCCGGCCGCATCCTGCACGATCGCGAACAGCGCTTCGCGGTGGACGAAGCGGTTGTGGTCGGAGCGCGCGAATTCCACGCCGGCTTCGCGTTCCAGCGCGGAAACCGGTTGGGAGATGTCGAGCGCGGCGACCATCGCGTTCCACTGGTTGGGCGTCAGCACCGCGACCATGAAGCGCTTGCCGTCGCGGCTTTCGAAGTCGCGGCCGAGCGCGCCCCAGATGGCGTTGCCCAGGCGCGGGCGATCGCCGCCGCGATAGAGCATTTCCGCCATCGCGCCCGAATTGGCGACCGTGCCGATCGCCACATCGCCCAGCGGCACGCGCACTTCGGCGCCCTCGCCGGTGGCGGCACGGTTATGCAGTGCCGCCATCAGTGCGAACGCGCAGTAGGCGCCGGTGATGAAGTCCCACGCTGGCAGCACCTGGTTGATCGGCGGGGCGCCGTCCTGGTCCCACTCGGCCGGCCCGGTCATCAAGGGGTAGCCGCTCGCCGCGTTGACGGTGAAGTCCATCGCCTGGCGCCCGTCGTGCCACCCCATGATGCGGACGCTGATCATGTCGGGACGCCCCTCGCTCACTGCGGCGTGGCTGAGGAAGCTCTTTTCGGGCAGGTTGGTGACCAGCTGTCCGGTGGCCCTGGCAAGCTCGACGCACAGCTCGCGGCCCTCGTCGCTTCTCAGATCGAGCGCGACCGACTTCTTGGCGCGGTTGAGGTTCTCCCACGACAGGCTGCGGCCCTCGGTCGTCTGCATGTAGCGATCGTAGTCGAGCCCGCCGCCGATCTGGTCGACCCGGATGACCTCGGCGCCCATCTGCGCGCAATAGAGCCCGACGGTGGGCGAAGCGACGAAGCTCGAGACTTCGATGATCGAGAGGTCGCTAAGCAGCTGGTACATCTAGGCCTGCGACTGGAAATCGCGCAGCATGTGCTTGGCGATCTGCAGCTGAAGGATCTGCGTGGTTCCTTCGTAGATTCGATAGATCCGCGCATCGCGGAAAAACCGCTCGGCGTCATATTCCGCCAGATAGCCCGCTCCGCCGTAGATCTGCACCACCCGGTCGACCACCCGGCCGCACATCTCGGAAGCGAACACCTTGAACGCGGCCGCCTTGCGCAGGATGTTCTCGCCCGCGTCGGCGCGCGCGGTCACGTCGGTCATCATGCATTCGGCGGCGTAGATCTCGGTCTCGCTGTCGGCCAGCATCGCCTGGATCAACTGGAAGTTGGCAATCGGCTCGCCGAAGGCCTTGCGCTCGGTCGCGTAGCGCAGCGCGCTATCGAGCGCTCGGCGGGCATAACCGGTGGCGGCTGCGCCAACCGAGATACGCCCGTTGTCGAGGCTTCGCATCGCGAACACGAAACCCTTGCCGGTCTCGCCGCCGAGCAGCGCCTCGCCCGGGACGTGGACGTCTTCCAGGATCACGTCGGCGATGTGGCTGCCGGCCTGGCCCATCTTGTGGTCCGGGCTGCCGACGGTGACGCCGGGCGTGTCCATCGGCACGATGAAGGCGGAAACGTGCGCGTTCTTGGGCAGCGCCTCCTTCTCGGTGCGCGCCATGATCAGCCCGACCGCGGCGTGCGGCGCGTTGGTGATGTAGCGCTTGGTGCCGTTGAGGATCCAGCCGTTGCCGCCGGGATCGGGACGCGCGGTGGTCGCCATGGCCGCGCTGTCCGATCCCGAGCCCGGCTCGGTCAGGCCGAAGCAGGCGATCTCGCCGGCGGCCACCCGCGGCCACCATTCCGCCTTCTGGGCCTCGGTACCACCGTTCTTGATCGCCGAGTTGAACATGCCGACGTTGATCGAGAAGATCGAACGATACGCGGGCGCCGCGTAGGCCATCGTCTTGACCACCCGCGCGTACTGCGAGGTGCTGAGGCCCGCGCCGCCGTATTCCTCCGGCACGGTCAGCCCAAACAGGCCCATGTCGCGCATTTCCTGCACGATTTCGTCGGGAATGCGATCGGCCTCGATCACCTCGCGTTCGGCGGGAATCAACCGCTCGCGCACATAGCGTTCGAGCTGGTCGATGAACTGTTCGAACAGTTCGGGATCCATACCGGTCACTTGGTTGCTCCCGTGGCACTGGCGGAGGGGGATGGACCGGCGCCCGGTGCCGTTGGGGCAATGGCCTTGGGCGGCAGGCGGCGCTGCTCGAGCATCTCGGCCGCATCGTCGAGCGCCTTGGCCTCACCCACCGTCACCCCGCCGGGGCCCGGATCGCTATCCGAAGGGGAGCACGCCGCGAGCAGAGCAAGCGGAAGCAGGGCCGGGGCGAGCAAGGCAAGATGGCGCATGCGTCAGCCATACCTTGTCCACGAAAAAGGAAAAGCGGGCGAATCGCTCCCGCGATCCGCCCGCCTTGCCGGTTTCAGGAAGCCGAAGGGCTTACTGCGGAGCCGGGTCAGTCGCGGCATCAGCGGCGGCGGCGGCCGCCTGCGCGCGGGCTGCAACGTCGGCGGCGTTGGCACCGGCCTCGGCAGCGGTCGCGCTGGCGGTGTCGGTCGGCGCAGCGGCTGCATCGGCAGTCGCGTTGGCGTTCGGGTCGATCGCCGGTTCGGCGGTGACGCCAGCCATCGCCTCGTCGGCGGGCATTTCAACCGTATCGGCCTGCGCTTCGGTCGAGGCGTCTTCGGTGCTGCCGCAGGCGGTGAGTGCGAAAGTCAGCGGGGCGAGGACGAGGGCAAGCTTCTTCATGAAAATTCTCCAGGGTGGGGCTGACCGCCTCTACCCGCGCCACAATCGGGCCGCAATCGTGCGCTGTCCACATGGGTGCATTTTCCTCGCGCCTCGGCTTGTGCCAATGGCGCGGGATGGCGACGGTCGCGAACGAAGCATACACCCTCGGTGCCGCGCGCGGACGCTTGCGCGAAGTGTTCGGGTTCGACGATTTCCGCGGGGTCCAGTCGACTGTGGTCGATCGCGTGCTGGCGGGGCGCTCGACCCTGGCGGTGATGCCGACCGGCGCGGGCAAGTCGCTCACCTACCAGCTCCCCGCTACGATGCTGCCAGGAACGTGCGTGGTGGTCAGCCCGCTGATCGCGCTGATGCACGACCAGCTGCGGTCGGCGCGTGCCAACGGGATCGCCGCCGCTACCCTGACCAGCGCCGATGCCGACTGGCGCGAGACGATCGACGCATTCAGGGCCGGGCAGCTCGACTTGCTCTACGTCGCCCCCGAGCGCGCCAGCCAGCTCAATTTCCGCGAACTGCTTTCGTCCGCGCGGATCGCCTTGTTCGCGATCGACGAAGCGCATTGCGTGTCCGAATGGGGCCACGATTTCCGCCCCGACTATCGCCTGCTGCGTCCGCTGATGGATGCCTTTCCGAACGTTCCGCGGCTGGCGCTGACGGCGACGGCGGACGCGCACACGCGGGCCGATATCCTGCTCCAGCTCGGCATTCCCGACGAAGGGCTGATAGTGGCCGGATTCGACCGGCCGAACATCCGCTATGCGATCCGCCACCGCGACACGGCCGTGCGGCAGATCGCCGAGTTGATGCGCGCCGAGCCCGGGCCGGGGATCGTCTATGCGCCGACCCGCGCCAAGGTCGAGAAGCTCGCCGAGCAACTTGCCACCGCCAGCGGGCGGGCGGTGCGCCCCTATCACGCCGGGCTCGAGCCCGCGGTCCGCGCCGCCAACCAGGCCGCCTTCGTCGCGTCGGAGGACATGGTGATCGTCGCCACGATCGCGTTCGGGATGGGGATCGACAAGCCCGATGTCCGCTTTGTCGCCCACGCCGGCGTGCCCAAGTCTATCGAGGCGTTCTACCAGGAAACCGGGCGGGCCGGCCGCGATGGCGATCCCGCGCAGACGCTGATGCTGTGGAGCGCCGGCGATTTCGCGCAGGCCCGCCAGCGTCTGGGCGAAGTGCCCGAAGACCGGCGCGCCTCCGAACGCACCCGGCTCGACGCGCTGGCCGGGCTGGTCGAGACCGCCGGGTGCCGGCGCGCGGTCCTGCTGCGGCATTTTGGCGAGGATCCGCCGGAAACCTGCGGCAACTGCGACAACTGCCTCGAAGCGCCAGGAGTGACCGACGTCACCGAGGTGGCCCGAAAGCTGCTCAGCGCCGCTTACCGCACCGGGCAGAGCTTCGGCCTCGGCCACCTCCAGAAAGTTCTCACTGGTTCCACCGACGACCGGATCGTCCAGCGCGGGCACGATCGCCTCAGCGTGTTCGGAATCGTCGACGGGGACGAGGCGCGGCTGATCCAGCCGGTCGCGCGGGCGTTGCAGGCACGCGGCAGCCTGCTGGCGACCGAGCATGGCGGCCTGCAACTCGGCGGCGACGCCAAGGCGATCCTCGTTGGCGACAAAAGCGTCGAGATCGTGGTCCCGCCACCTTCGGCCCGTCGCGCCCGCCGGCGCGGCACCGAAGCGAACCCTGTCGGCGATCCGCTGTTCGAGGCCTTGCGCGAAGTACGCCGCGATCTCGCCCGCACCGCCGGCTTGCCCCCTTATGTCATCTTTCACGACGCGACCCTGCGCGAGATGGCGGCGCTCAAGCCCCAAAACCTGCGCGAACTGGCCGAGATCGGCGGCGTCGGCGCACGCAAGCTCGAGGCCTATGGTCAGGAGTTCGTCAACGCGATCCGCGCCCGCTACTGACAGGGGAGCGGACCGCCAAATCCTGTTGACGCAACCTCAGGCTGATATAAATATGATATCACTTTATTGGGAGTGATTCGTCATGTCGATCGAACAACAGGGAATGGTGCGCAGCCAGGAACGGCCCGCCACCGCGTTCAACGGCTATCTCATGCTGCTGGTGCTGCTCGCGGCGATCGCGCTGGGCGTGTGGCTGATGTCGGGCGGACTTCCGCCCGATGGCGCAACCAAGGCCGTGAAGATCGCCTTCGTAGGCAAGCTCGTCGCCTCGTTCGTGATCGCGCTGATAGTCGCGATCGGGTTTTACATGGTCCAGCCCAACCAGGCGGCAGTATTGTCGCTGTTCGGCGCCTATGCCGGCACCGACCGGACGCAAGGCCTGCGCTGGGTGTGGCCATGGATGGGCAAGCGCAAGATCTCGGCCCGCGCCAACAATCTCATTTCCGAACGGATCAAGGTCAACGACCTGCGCGGCAACCCCATCGAGATGGCCGCGCAAGTGGTCTGGCGCGTGGTCGACACCGCGCAGGCGCTGTACGACGTCGACGATTACAAGGCGTTCGTGAACGTCCAGATCGAGGCGGCGGTGCGCACCATCGGCGCGCGCTATCCGTACGACGACTTCGCGCACGCCGAAGTCACCTTGCGCGGGCATCACGACCAGGTGGGCGCCGAGTTGCGCACAGAACTGATCGCGCGGTTGCAGCAGGCCGGCATCACGGTCGACGAATGCGGCTTCACGCACCTGGCCTACGCGCAGGAGATCGCCGGCGCGATGCTCCGCCGCCAGCAAGCCGAGGCGGTAGTCGCGGCACGGACGACGCTGGTGGAAGGCGCCGTGGGAATGGTCGAGATGGCGCTCGCGCTGCTGAGCGAGAAGAACGTGGTCGAGCTGGACGACGAGCGCCGTGCGGCGATGGTCTCCAACCTGATGGTCGTGCTGTGCAGCGAACGCGACACCCAGCCGGTCGTCAACGCCGGAACGCTGTACCAATAGCCGAACCGATGACCGCGCCGCCAAAGAAGGCCTTTGCCCTCCGTCTCGACCCGGCCGTCCATGCCGCGGTCGAGCGGCTGGCGGCGGCCGAATTGCGCAGCGCCAACGCACAGATCGAGATGCTTCTGCGCGAGGCGTTGGAGGCACGCGGCCGCGCGGTGACACCCGCCGCACCGCCGCGACGGGGCCGGCCGCCGAAAGCTTAGCTCCAAGTTAACCATTTCCCGGTAACCCGGGTGTCATGCCTCACCCTGTCCGCGCCAAGCCCGCCCGCCCCTCGGCCCTGCTGGTCTGCGCGTTCGCCGCGCTGGCGGTTGCGGCGATACCGATTGCCGCGTTGCTTGCGCAGACCGCGGGGCCGTCGTTCACGGTTGTGGAAACCGGCCGCGGATACGGCACGCTGCAGCAGGCGGTCGACGCGATCGGCGATGGCGAAGGCTCGATCTCGATCGCGCCCGGCACCTATCGCCAGTGCGCTGTGCAACAGGGTGGAGTTATCACGTATCTCGCCCAGCAACCGGGTAGCGCGATTTTCGATTCGACCACTTGCGAAGGCAAGGCGGCGCTGGTGCTGCGGGGCCAGGCCGCGCGCATGTCGGGATTGACCTTCCGCGGCATGGCGGTGCCCGATCACAACGGGGCGGGAATTCGCCTGGAACAAGGCGACCTGACCGTGGTGCAAAGCTGGTTCACCGACAGCCAGCAGGGCATACTCACCGCCAACGACCCGCGCGGCACGATCGTGATCGACAAAAGCACTTTCTCGGGCCTTGGCAATTGCGAGGATGCATCGGGCTGCGCGCATTCGATCTATGTCGGCGACTATGGCAGCCTGCGGGTCACCCGCTCCCGGTTCGAACGCGGGACTGGCGGACACTACCTGAAAGCGCGCGCCCGGCGGGTCGAGATCGCCGCCAACAGCTTCGACGATTCGGCGGGGCGCGCGACCAATTACATGATCGACCTGCCCGAAGGATCGGCGGGCCAGATCACCAATAACTGGTTCGTCCAGGGCCGCGACAAGGAGAACTACTCGGCGTTCATCGCGGTTGCGGCCGAGCATCATTCGCACAGCGCCGACGGCCTGACGATCGCCGGCAACGATGCCCGCTTCGCGCCCGATGTGCGACGGTCGAGCGCGTTCGTCGCCGACTGGTCGGGCGACAAGCTGGCGCTCGGGGCCAACGCGCTCGGGGTCGGCCTGAAACCGTTCGAGAAGCGTTGACGGAAACCGCACGGCTTCTCGCCGGTTGATACGGCGAGGAGTGCAAGCATGGCAGGCGGTTGGACCCGCGACGGTGCGGTCCAGGATCAAATCGACGATACGGTCAAAGATGCGGTCGAGGCCGCGCGCGCACGCATGGCACGTGGCCCGAGCGCCGAATTCTGCGATGATTGTGGGGAGCCAATTCCCGAACGCCGCCGGACCGCGTTGGCCGGTGTGCGCACGTGCGTGACGTGTCAGGCCGAACGTGATCGCGCCGTGCAGCATTCCACGATCAATCGCCGTGGCAGCAAGGACAGCCAGCTGCGTTGACGAACGCCGCCGCGCTGCCCATCGCGAACAGATGAGCGCACTTTTCATCCGGGCCCAGCATCTTGCTCCGCAACACTTCCTGTCCAAATTGACGGGACGGTTTGCCGACAGCCGTGTTCCGTGGCTGAAACGGCGCCTGATCGAGCGCTTCATCGACACCTACAATGTCGATATGGCCGAGGCGGCCGAGCCCGCCGACGCTTACCCAAGCTTCAACGCCTTCTTCACCCGCGCGCTCAAACCTGGTGCCCGGCCGCTGGGCGACGCGGCGCAGTTCGTGCTGAGCCCGGCCGACGGCGCGGTGAGCCAAGTGGGCGAGATCCGGCTAGGACGGATCGTTCAGGCCAAGGGCCGCGATTATTCGGTGGCAGAACTGCTCGGCGGCAAACCGGACGATGCGGCGCGCTTCGAGGGCGGGCGGTTCGTGACCATCTATCTATCACCCCGGGATTATCACCGCGTGCACATGCCGATCGACGGTGCCCTTCGCTCGACCTGTTACATCCCGGGCGACCTGTTTTCGGTGAATGCGGTGACCGCGGATGGGGTCGATCGCCTGTTCGCGCGTAATGAACGTCTCGCCTGCCTTTTCGACACACCCGTTGGCGCAGTGGCCAGCGTGATGGTTGGCGCGATGATCGTCGCGGGCATCGCAACCGTGTGGGAGGGGCGCGTGGCCCCGCATGGTGATGCGGTTCAAACGCGCGCTTTCACGGGCGAGCCGACACTTGCCGCCGGAGACGAGATGGGACGGTTCTACCTCGGTTCCACCGTGGTGCTGCTGTTCGAACCGTCGCGCATCGAATGGTTGCCCAACCTGGCATCTGGTGTCTCGGTGCGGATGGGCGAAGCGATCGGTCGCCGCCTCTAGCGCAACAAGTGCCCCGCCCGATCCCGTTTGGTGGCAAGGTATCGCGCATTGTGCGGGTTGTCGGGCAACTGGTGCGGCACCCGCTCGGTCACTTCGACTCCGGCCGCTTCGAGCGCGGACACTTTGGCCGGGTTGTTGGTCATCAGCCGGATACGGCGCGCGCCGAGCATTTCCAGCATCCGCGCCGCGATGGGGAAGTCGCGCGCCTCGTCGGGCAGGCCCAGGCGCTGGTTCGCCTCCACCGTGTCGAAACCCTGGTCTTGCAGCCGATAGGCGCGCAGCTTGTTGATCAGCCCGATCCCACGCCCTTCCTGCCGCAAATAGAGCACCACGCCCCACCCGCCCGCCTGCGCCTCGCCCGCCGCGGCATGGAGCGCGGCATCGAGTTGCGGCCCGCAATCGCACTTGAGGCTGCCCAGGACGTCGCCGGTCAGGCATTCGGAATGGAGCCGGACGAGCGGCGCGCGATCGCTCCGCGCATCGCCGAACACCAGCGCGACATGCTCGCGCAAGTCGTCGACGCTGCGAAAGGCGACAATCTCACACTGCTCGCTCGCGCTCACCGGCAGGTGCGCTCGCGCTGCGACGATCAGGCGGGACGGATCGCCCAGCGCTGCAAGGTCCGTCGGGGCGAACGCCTGCGCCTCGCCGGCACCAATGGGCTGGACCAGGAACGCCGGAAGGACGCCCGCGATCCGCGCCAACTCAAGCGCGGCGGACGCGCCGGCCGCCCAATCGATCGGCTCGGCCTTGAACGGGCCTTTGAGGGGGTAAGTCAGGTCGAGCGCCGGATCGGCCAGCGCGCGCGCCGCCATCAGATCGAATGGCTCGGCGGCACGGATCAGCACCGGCGCATGGGGCTCGGCCGCTTCGCGCTGATTTACCAGCTTCAGCGTTTCCGCGCGCGCTGCGGAGATCAGCATCCGCGGTGCCGTGGCCCCAGCGGCGATGGCCGTTTCCGCCGGCAGCAGCAGCGGCCCGCGATCGAGCGCGATCGCCCAGCCGTGGCGCACGGCGTCGATCGCCTGCGCCGCCCGGCGCGAGGGACTGACGCCAGATCCGGGGCCATCCCCGCTCAGAGGTCGAACTCCGTCACCAAGGGCACGTGGTCGCTTGGCGCGTCCCACCGGCGGGTTACCTCGACCAACCTGTGGCTAGTCGCCTGGCGAGCAAGATCGGGGCTGGCCCACATGTGGTCGAGGCGACGGCCCTGGTCCTTTTCCCGCCAGAAGCTGCGATACGACCACCACGAATAATTTCGTTCGGGCGCGGGGATAAACTGACGGCCCAGATCGACCCAACCGTGCGCGTCGCCGAAGCGGGTCAAAGCCTCCACCTCGATCGGAGTATGGCTGACCACCTTGAGCAGCGCCTTGTGATCGTAGACATCGCAATCGAGCGGAGCGACGTTGAAATCGCCGACGATCAGCGTCGGACGGTCGAGCGCATCGGCCCAGCGGGTCATCCGTTCGAGGAAGTCGAGCTTCTGGCCGAACTTGGGGTTCGCCTCGCGGTCGGGCAGGTCGCCGCCGGCGGGGATATAGACATTCTCGATCACCAGGCCGGCACCCTGCCCTGCACCCGGCCCGGTCAACTCCACCCCGACGTGGCGTGCCTCACCGTTGTCCTGCCAGTCATGCCGATGGAGTTCGCGGATCGGCAATCGGCTGACGGTGGCGACGCCGTGGTAGCCCTTCTGGCCATGCACCGCCTGGTGGACATAGCCCAGGTCCGCCAGCGCCTGGGCTGGGAACTGGTGCTCCTGGCACTTGATTTCCTGCAGGCACAGGACGTCGACGTCCTGTTCGCGCAGCATCCGCGCAACCTGCTCTATCCGCAGCCGGACCGAATTGATGTTCCATGAGGCGATCGAGATCATGGATTGCGGATAGGGAGCGCGCCCGTGCGCCGCAACCACAACAAAAAACCCTCGCACCGGGGGCATTGGTGCGAGGGTTCCTTGTAGCGTTCGTCACGCTTGTACAGGCGGCCCTTGATGAGGCCAGGGCAACAGGGGGGAAACCCGCCTCAGACCGTCCTGCAAGTCATGGTTTACGCGCGGTGGGCTTGCGGGCGCATGAACGCCTGGTGGCAGATCGTCGCAGACGCCGAACGGCGTTCCGGCCAAGCGTTATCTAGCGGCGACCAGCCGAGCGGCGTGGATCCTTGAAGGTGAACGCGCTGTCAGCCACGGCCCCGCCGTAACGCTGGTTGCTCAGCCGGACGGTGGTCCGCCCGTTCTGTGCATCGAGCGCGACCCAGTTGGTCAGCTGCAGGCCGCCTGGTGCAGACGCGTTGCGCACGAAGATCAGCGTGATGACGCCGTATTCGGGGTGCTTGGAATCCTTGACCTCGACGGTGACGACATTGTCGGTCCCCGACGGGATCAGCCTGCCATACTTCTTCACGTCGCGATTGGGATCGAGCAGTGCGCCGAGCGGTGAATTGCCGATCGGCCAGCGCTGGACCTGGTTAACCTCGTAGTCGATCAGATAAAGCGACTTGCCGTTCGAGACGACCAGCATGTTGGCGCTCTTCTCGTACTGGAAGCGGATCTTGCCCGGGCGCTTCAAGGTCAGCACGCCGGACAGGGTCTGGCCCTTGCGATCGGTCTGCGTGAAATTCGCCGTCATCGTCGAGATGCCGCGTAACGCCGCGACCGCCTGGTCGAGCTGGCTGGCCTGCGCGGCGGCCGGGGCCATCGGCACCGCCAGCATCGTCGCCGGTACGGAAACGGACAGCGCACCGGCAATCGCGGCGCGCAGGGACAACTTCGGGAATCTGATCAAGGTCAACATGCTCCGGCAATTGGCGTTGGAGCATTGAACCGCCACTGAACCCCGACGGTTCCGGCGGTTCAGGAAGATCACTTGATCTTGGCTTCCTTGAACTCGACGTGCTTGCGCGCGACGGGATCGTACTTGCGGAAGGTGAACTTTTCCGAGTGGTTGCGCGGATTCTTCTTGGTGACGTAGAAGAAGCCGGTGTCGGCGGTCGAGACCAGCCGGATCTTGACGGTTGCAGACTTCGCCATGGCGGTTTCCTGATTCGCTGTCCGGCCGCGTCCGAATTACCGAATCGCGGCCCGAAATACCAAGGGCGGCACACGTGCGCCGCCCGTCGGGCGCGGCCATTGGTGCAATCGGGGGTCAAAGTCAAGCGCGGCCGGTGCCGCTACCACTCCACCTTGCCGCGATTGGCCTTGATGGTGCCGCGCGATTTCTTGCCCTTGATCCGCGCTTCCTTGCCCACCCGGTTGAGCCGGCTCTTGGCGCGTGGGGTCGGGCGATCATGTGCTTGGCGGATCAGCTCGGCCAGGCGTTGGCGCGCGTCGGCGCGGTTGGCCTCTTGCGTGCGATAGCGGCGGGCAGCCAGGATGATCTCGCCGGCAATAGTCATCCGGTTGCCCGCGAGCGACTTCAACCGGGCGAAAACGTCGGGGGCAAGGCCGAGGGCATATACATCGACCCGCAATTGCACCGCGCTGGCGACCTTGTTGACATTCTGCCCCCCGGGCCCGGTCGCTGCGAGGAAACTCTCGCGCGCCGCACCCAGCGCGCGCTCGATCACCTCGTCGGCATCAGCCATCGGCAAAACCCAGAGCCGTGAAATCGGCGGGCAGCGGTGCATGCGCGACAATCGGCGACTTGGCCGCGCGGGGCACGATCAGTTCGGCCGCGTGGAGCATCGTGCGCGGGCCCGAACGCTTGTCGCCATAGATCGGGTCGCCCGCCAGCGGTATGCCAAGTCCGGCCAGGGCATGAATACGGATCTGGTGCGTGCGTCCGGTCTCGGGCCGGAACTCGACCAGCGTGCGCCCACCAGCCACCGCCAGCTTGCGCCAATGCGTGATCGACGGCTTGCCCTTCTTGGCAGCGATCATCCGCCAGCCCTTTTCGGCCGAGCTGATCTTGGACAACGACAGCGCAATGGTGCCTTCGTCATGGGCGAGTTCACCCGCCAGAATGCCGAGATAGCGCTTTTCCACCGCGCGCTCCTCGAACGCCTTTGCGAAGCGGACCAGCGCCTTGGGGTTGCGCGCCAGCAGCAGGCAGCCCGAAGTGTCGGTGTCGAGCCGATGGACGGGTGAGGGCTCGCGCTGGAAGCCCAGACGCAAATCGTCGAGATGATCAGCCAGCGCACGCCCACCTGCGCGCGGCCGGTCGACCGGCAGGCCGGCGGGCTTGTCGATCACCAGCGCTTCGCCATCCTCGAACAGGATCGAAATCACAGCAGTCGCGCCCGCATCAGGCCGCGCAGGGCGTTGCCGACCAGGAACCCGTCGGCCAGATCATCAAGAGTCAATTCCTGCTCCCGTGCAAGGTCCTGCGCGATCAGCGAATGCCGCAGCACGCCGGGCAGCAAGCCCAAGGTGGCTGGCGGAGTGACAAGAGTGCCTTCGCGCTCGACGAACAGGTTGGTGAAGCTGCCTTCGGTGACCAGCCCATCGTCGCGCACCAGCAGAGCTTCGAATGCCCCCGCATCTGCAGCCGCCTCGCGCGCAAGATCGTAGAAATCGCGATCGGTTGTCTTGTGCCGCAATCGCCAGTCGCCGCTGTCGACCGGCAGTGGCAGAGCGATGCAGGCGACCGGTTCCCCCGGTGGCTCAGGCAGCGGTGCGGCTTCGAGCGCGAGTTCTCCGCGACGGGACGCAAGCAGCCGCAGGCGCGCCGGCGCTTCCAGATCGAAGCACAGCGCCTGGATGCGATTGCGCGCTGTATGGCGGTCGAACGCAAAGCCCAGTTCGGCCGCGCTCGCCTTGATCCGTTCCAGATGCATTTCGAGCAGAGGCACGCCGTCGCGGGGATCGAAGCGCATCGTTTCGACAAGGTCGAAGCCCGGTGCGGCGCGGCGGGCGAAATCGGCCTTGAGCAGGCTCTCGCGCCATTCGGGAAGCGCCTCACTATCCGCCACGATTGCCGCGCCCACACCAAGTATCGCCGAACCTTGTGCATTCTCGATCTCGGTCAACCGCAGAGTGCGGATCGCGACGTTGAACGCGGCATCGCCATCAGGGCCGATGCGCCCGATCGCCCCGCAGTACGCTCCGCGCGCATCGCGTTCGAGTTCGTCTATCAGCTCCATCGCGCGGATCTTGGGTGCGCCGGTGATCGAACCGCAGGGAAACAGCGCGCGCACCAGTTCCATCGCCCCGGTGCCTTGCGCCAGCCGCGCGTGCACGGTCGTCACCATCTGGTGCACTGTCGGATATGTCTCGACCGCGAACGGCGCCTCCACGCGCACGGTGCCGGGCTCGGCCACCCGCGACAGGTCGTTGCGCATCAAGTCGACGATCATCAGGTTTTCGGCCTTGTCCTTGACCGAACTGGCCAGCTCATCGACCATCGCGCGATCAACCGCTTCGTCGGCAGCACGGGGCCGCGTGCCCTTCATCGGCTTGGCCTTGGCTTCGCCGCCCTTCAAGCTGACGAACAATTCGGGCGACAGGCTCAGCAGCCAGTGTTGGCCGTCGAACACCACACCACCATAGCCCGCACGCGCGTGATCGCGCAGCGCCGCGTAAAGCGCCATCGGGTCGCCGCGAAAGCTGCCCGCAAGCGGAAGCGTGAGGTTGGCCTGGTAGACATCGCCCGCGCGGATTGCCTCCTGCAAGGCGGCGAATGCCTCGACGTAACTTCCCGGTGACAGCTGCGGCACCAGCGGCCCCAGCGACGCCTGACCTTCGGCGCGGTCGGCGAGCCAGCGCGCGACCTCGTCCGCAGGGATGATGTCCGGGCTCCTCGAACAAGCCGAGCCAGACCAGCGGTCCTGACGCTCCGGTACGGGTAGGCGGCGCGCGGCGCCAGTTTCGCTTCGAGCGCGAGGCCTGCTTCGTAGGCGATATAACCGGCCAGCGTGCCGCCTTGGCCGCGCGCTTCCTCGGCCGCACCGAGCACGGCTTCCACCTCGCCAGGCCGGTGCGCGACAAACACCCGCGCCGGGTTTTCGAACAGATGCGCATCGGCCGCGCCGGTGGTCCGCGCATCGTCGAGCAGTACGAAAGGAGGTCGCCCGGCCATCGCTATCGCCTTAGCGGCTTCGGTTGGCGTGTCGAGGGAGCTTGACCGCCGCGCGGCGGCTCAGCACACGGAAGGCTGCACTGCGGGAGAATTCAAGCGATGGGCCAGATCTTCATCGGCCTTGCCGACAACGGAGAGCGGCAAGTGCTCGAACTTTCACGGGCCAATCGCCACGGACTGGTCGCCGGCGCGACCGGTACCGGCAAGACGGTCACGCTGCAGGGCCTGGCGGAAAGCTTCTCGGCAGAGGGCGTTCCGGTGTTCCTGGCCGACGTGAAGGGTGATCTGTCGGGCATCTCGATGCCGGGTTCACCGGCGTTCAAGAACGCGGCCGCGCTCGAGAGCCGGGCGCGCGAGATCGGCATGACCGACTACGCCTATTCCGATAATCCGGTGGTGTTCTGGGATCTCTATGGCCAGCAGGGACACCCGATCCGCACCACCATCTCGGAAATGGGGCCCCTGCTGCTGGGCCGGCTGCTCGACCTCAACGATACGCAGCAGGGCGTGCTCGACATCGTCTTCCGCGTTGCCGACGAGCAGGGACTGTTGCTGCTCGACCTGGCGGACCTGCAGGCCATGCTCACTCACGTCAGCGAGCACTCGAGCGAACTATCCGCGCGTTACGGCAACGTCACCAAGCCCAGCGTCGGCACGATCCAGCGTCAGGTGCTCAGCCTCGACAGCCAGGGAGGGGCCGAATTCTTCGGCGAGCCGGCACTCGAAATCGCCGATTTCATCCGCACCGACGAAAAAGGCCGCGGGGTGATCAACGTACTCGCCGCCGATCGGCTGATGCAGAGCCCCAAGCTCTACGCGACGTTCCTGCTCTGGCTGCTGGCCGAACTGTTCGAGGTCTTGCCCGAGGTAGGGGATCCCGAAAAACCCAAACTGGTGTTTTTCTTCGACGAGGCGCACCTGCTGTTCGACGAGGCACCCAAGGCGCTCGAAGACAAGATCGAGCAGGTCGTCCGCCTGATCCGTTCGAAGGGGGTCGGCGTCTACTTCGTTACCCAGAACCCGATCGACATTCCCGAAAAAGTCGCTGGACAGCTGGGCAACCGGGTCCAGCACGCGCTGCGCGCCTATACCCCGCGCGACCAGAAGGCGATCCGCGCCGCAGCCGAAACATTCCGCATCAACCCCAAGCTCGACGTGGCGCAGGCGATCACCGAGTTGAAGACCGGCGAGGCGCTGGTCTCGACCCTGATGGAGGACGGCGCGCCCTCGATCGTCCAGCGCACGCTCGTCAAGCCGCCGCGCAGCCGACTGGGTCCGATCGACGCCAAGGAGCGGGCGATCATCCAGTCGATCAGCCCGTTCTCGGGCAAGTACGATGCGCGGGTCGATCGCGAGAGTGCCGCCGAAGTGCTCGCGGCCAAGGCCGCCGATGCCGCCTCGACCGCCGAGGAAGTCGCCGCCACCAGCCGCGAGGAAGTCGGCCAGCGTGAGCGCAAGAGCACTAGCCTGTGGGGCGGTATCTTCGGCCGCGCGACCAAGGCGGCCACAGGCGCCGCCGTCGGCTCGGCCGCAACGATCGCGGCCAACGCGATGCTGGGCAAGAAATCGCGCTCGAACCCGATGCGCAATGCCGCGACTTCGGCTGCGGGATCGCTGGCGACCAGTGTGGCGGGGCCGTTTGCGGGGCGATTCGTGCGCAATCTCGTTGGTGGACTGATGCGCTAGGAGGCGCGGGATGGCCGACTTTTATGACGCATTGACTGACGATCACGTCGAGATGATCGCCGCCCAGCCGATGTTTTTCGTCGCCACGGCGGCCGGCGATGGACGGATAAACCTGAGCCCGAAAGGTCTCGACGAGACGCTCAAGGTGCTGTCGCCCAAGCGGGTCGCCTATCTCGATCTCGGCGGTTCGGGCAACGAGACCAACGCGCACCTGCTGGCGGATCAGGCCGATTGCGGGCGTATCACGCTGATGGTGTGCAACTTCCAGCAGCCGGCGCTGATCCTGCGCATGTATGGTCGCGGCAAACCAGTCCTCGCGCAGGACGCCGCGTGGGACGAACTGGCCGCGCACTTCACGCTCTTGCCCGGAACTCGCCAGATCTTCGACATCGAAATCGACAGCGTGCAGACCAGTTGCGGCTGGGGCGTTCCGCTGATGAGCCACGAGCGCGATCGCGCGACGCTGGTCAAATACCACGCGCAGGCCGATCCCGCCGCGTGGGAGGCCAAGATGGCGCAGAGGACCGTCAGCATCGACGGATTGGCGGTGCGCCCGCCCGATCGCTATATTCCGGGCGCGCCCGGGACCGTTCGCGGCTGACCGGCGTTCCTTCTCCCAAGTGCAGCTGACGTTCGCCAGTTACAATATCCACAAGGGTGTCGGAAACGACGGCAAGCGCGATCCCGAGCGCGTGCTCGCCGTTCTGCGCGAACTCGATGCCGACGTGATCGCGTTGCAGGAATGCGACCGTCGATTCGGCGCGCGCGAGAGCGTGATCTCGCTGGCCGCACTGGATGAGACGCCCTGGCATGCGATGCCTGTCGCGCGGCGTCCGCACAGCCTCGGCTGGCATGGCAACGCCCTGCTCGTGCGCAAAAGTTTCGAACATCTCGAGGCGCACGCGGTCGACCTGCCGCGGCTCGAGCCGCGCGGCGCGGTGCGCGGCGATTTCCTGGTCGACGGAGTCCGGCTTCGCGCGGTCGGGGTGCACCTCGATTTGTCGGGCCTGCGTCGCCGCGAGCAGATTCGTGCAGTGCTCAAGCATGTCGACGGCTGCGCGGATCGATGCCCGACCGTTCTGATGGGCGATTTCAACCAGTGGGGCGCGGGAAGCGGTGCGATGCGCGAGCTGTCTACCAGCTGGCATTCGCTGATCCCCGGACGGAGCTTTCCGAGCCACAACCCAGTCGCCCAGCTGGATCGAATTGTCGCCTGCGATAAGTGGCGCGTGGTGGCGCAAGGCGTTCACCACAGCGCGCTGGCGGCGCGGGCTTCAGATCACCTTCCCGTCTGGGCGCGTCTGGAGCTGCCCTAAAATTGGGCAGGTGCCCGCAAGGCAGGCATCAATACCTCTATCCACGGTGAAGTTTACCCCAGCGCGATGGCTCATCGCCCGATTGGCACGGGTTTTGCTGCATGTGCGAAGCCGGTGATTGTCCGGCGCACAGCAGGGGCCAGGCATGAAATTCATCATCGCCGTGATCAAGCCGTTCAAGCTCGACGAGGTGCGCGAGGCGCTCTCGGCGATCGGAATCGCCGGAATGACCGTTACCGAGGTCAAGGGTTTCGGTCGGCAAAAGGGCCAGACCGAGATTTATCGCGGCGCTGAATATTCCACCAACATGCTGCCGAAGGTGAAGATCGAGATCGCCACCAGCGATGCGCTCGCGCCGCAAGTGATCGAGGCCATTTCAGCGGTCGCCCGCACCGAGGCGATCGGCGACGGCAAGATCTTCGTCCTCGACCTCGCCTCCGCCACCCGCATCCGCACCGGCGAAACCGGCGACACCGCACTATGACCTGGACGCTCCCGAGGGAAATTCACATGATCCGCAAAATCCTGACTTCCGCGTTGGTCGCGGGCGGCGCGTTCGTCATGGCCGCCGCGGCCGCGGCGCAAGAGGCGGCTCCCGCTGCAGCCGAAGCCGTCAAGGTGGCCAATCCAGGCAACAACGCCTGGATGATGACGTCCACCATCCTGGTGCTGATGATGATCCTGCCGGGTCTTGCATTGTTCTATGGCGGCCTGACCCGATCGAAGAACATGCTTTCGACGATGACCCAGATTGGCGCGATAGCGTGCCTCGCGATGCTGGTGTGGGTCATGTGGGGCTATGGCATGGCTTTCGGACCGGAAGGAAACGCGTTCGTTTCGTGGGGCAAATTCTTCCTCGCGGGCGTCACGTCGGACAGCACCTCCGCGACTTTCTCGGACGAGGTGATCAGCGAATACGTGTTCATCTGCTTCCAGATGACGTTCGCGGCGATCACCGCTGCGCTGGTGCTCGGCTCCACGGTCGAGCGGATCAAGTTTTCCGCGGTGATGGTCTTCGGTCTGATCTGGCTGACGATCGTCTATTTTCCCATCGCGCACATGGTGTGGGCGAGTGGCGGCCTGTTCTTCGAGATGGGCGCGCTCGATTTTGCCGGCGGCACCGTGGTGCATATCAATGCCGGCGTCTCGGCTCTGGTCGCTGCACTGATCCTTGGGCGCCGCAAAGGCTATCCTGCGGAGCCGATGCCGCCGCACAGCCTGACGCTGACGATGGTCGGCACCGGCCTGCTGTGGGTGGGCTGGTTCGGTTTCAACGCCGGTTCCGAGCTCGAAGCCGACGGCACCGCCGGCCTGGCAATGATCAATACCTTCGTCGCCACCGCCTCGGCCGCGCTGTTCTGGATGCTGACCGAGCGGGCGATGGGCCACAAGGGATCGGCGCTGGGCTTCTGTTCTGGCATCGTGGCGGGCCTCGTGGCGGTGACCCCCGCAGCCGGCAACGTCGGCGTGTTCGGCGCGATCGTGCTCGGTGCGATCGCCTCGGTGGTCTGCTTCTTCGCGGTCTCCAAGCTCAAGCCGATGATGGGGTACGATGACGCGCTCGACGCCTTCGGCATCCACGGCATTGGCGGCATGATCGGCGCGATCGGCACCGGTATCCTGCACGATCCGTTCTTCGGAGGGCCGGGCGACGGCTCGGTGACGATGGGCGCGCAGACGCTGGTCCAGGTCGAGGCGGTCGCGGCCACGATCGTGTGGGCCGCGGTTGGCACCGCCATCGCCATCACCGTCGCCAAGCTGGTCACCGGCCTGCGCGTCACCCCCGAAGTCGAATACGACGGTCTCGACATCGGCGAGCACGGAGAACGCGCCTACAACTGATTGGGAGTATCGCGCCAAAAACGGGCACCGTTTTCGCCCTTCGCGATACGACCAGACAAGAATACCGACTTGGCGGGATCGGAGTCTCCTCTCCTTCTCCGGTCCCGCCTCCCGATGTTCCTCCTGCGAACACCGCCTTCAAAGGCCGGGGCTTACCGCTCCGGCCTTTTTTTATTCGGGCCAGTTCTTATCCGGCCAGAGCAGCCTTGACGAAATCGGCGCAGCGTTCGCCGATCATGATGCTGGGGGCATTGGTGTTGCCCGACACCAGCCGCGGCATGATCGATGCATCGGCCACCCACAGGTTGTCGATCCCGCGCGCCTTGAGAGTCGGATCGACCACCGCGTCATCGTCCGCGCCCATGCGGCAAGTGCCAACCGGATGGTAGATCGTGTCCGACACCTCGCGGATGCGCGCATCGAGCGCGGCGTCGTTCTCGAAATCGACCGGGTTGCGCTCTTTCGCGCCCAGCTCGGACATCGGCGGAGTAGCGGCGATGCGGTGCATCAGCCGCGCTCCGTCGCGCAGCAGGTGCAGGTCCCGCTCGTCCGACAGGAAATTGGGGTTGATCAGCGGTGCCACTGCCGCGTCGGGGCTGGCCAGCCTGACCCAGCCGCGGCTTTCGGGTCGCAGCACGCACGCGTGGAGCGAAAAGCCGTGAACCTTGAGCCGATCGCGCCCGTGGTTCTGGATGATCGCGCGGATGAAATGGTACTGGATGTCGGGCGCTGGGGCGTCGGGCCGAATGGTGACGAACCCGCCGCTCTCGGCAAAATTGGTGGTCAGCATACCCGTGCGCTTGAACCGATGCTCAACGAACGCCTTTGCCAGTTGCCACATCCCGCGAGCGGTCCCACCGAACAGCGACAGGTCATCAAGCTCGTAGCCGACCAGGTAATCGCAGTGATCCTGCAAATCCGCGCCCACCGCCGCTTTGTCACATTTCACCGCGATGCCGTGGCGCTGCAGTTCCGCTCCCGGGCCAATGCCCGACAGCATCAGGATCTGCGGGCTGCCGAACGCGCCCGCGCTCAACACCACCCCGCCCCGTGCGCGCAGCGTTTCGACTTTGCCGTTGTCGCGGATCGTCACCCCCGTGGCACGGCCGTTTTCGATCTCGATCCGCTCGACCAGCGCGTCGGTCCGGCTGGTGAAATTGGGCCGGCTCGCGACCGGATCAATGAAGGCGCGAGCGGCGCTCCACCGCTCGCCGTTATGCTGGGTTACCTGATAGAGCCCGAAGCCTTCCTGGCGCGGTCCGTTGAAGTCGTCGTTGACCGGGAACTGGAGCCGGCTGGCCGCCTCGACGAACGCTTCTCCGACCGGGCTCGGCGCGATCTGATCGCTGACGTGGAGCGGCCCGCCCTTGCCGTGACAGGAGTCTGCTCCGCGCGCATTGTCTTCCTGCCGCTTGAACACCGGCAGCACGTCATTCCAGCTCCAGCCGTGGCAGCCGAGCGCGGCCCAGTTATCGTAATCCCACGCGTTGCCGCGAATGTAGACCATCCCGTTGACCGCGCTCGAACCGCCCAGGCCCTTGCCGCGCGGCTGGTATCCGATCCGTCCGCCGAGCCCGTCCATCGGCTCGGTATCGTACTTGAACATCGATTTTTCGGGCATCAATGCCAGCAAGCCCGGAGTGCGGGTGAACACGTGAGTGTTGGGGCCGCCGGCTTCGACCAGACAGACCGACAACTTGCCGTCTTCAGCCAACCGTCCGGCCGCCGCGCTGCCAGCGCTGCCGCCGCCGATCACGATGACGTCGAATTCCTGCATGACCCAACCTCTCCTTTACGGAAGGGTTAAGCGGCCTCGCGTGGCTCCGCAATCGGGTTTTCTGTCGCAACCGAATTGCGCCGCGCTTCCCACCGCGCGCGGATCATGCCGCTGGTCTCGCGGCTACCATCATGGCTCCAGCCGGGTTCGCGGATCAGGTAGTTCAGCTTGTGACGCCAGGGCGCGCGCCACACGTCCTGCGCAATGCCGATCCATTCATGAAATACCGAATGGAGCAAGTTGAAGCTGCCTAGCTGCTTGACGATCCCATAGCGGATACGTTCGTCATCGACCGCTGCGTCCGCCTCGCGCTCGAATGTGCCGAACAGCTTGTCCCACACGATGAAAACACCGGCATAGTTGCGATCGAGATAGCGCGGGTTGGTCGCATGGTGAACACGGTGGTGGCTGGGCGTATTCATCACCGCTTCGAACCAGCGTGGCATGCGGCCGATCGCCTCGGTGTGGATCCAGAACTGGTAGATCAGGTTGAACCCGCCGACGATGGCGATCATCACGGGGTGGAAGCCGAGAAGAACCAGTGGCAGCTTGAACGCGAAGCCCAGTGTCAGGAACCCGGTCCAGGTCTGCCGCAAAGCGGTGCTGAGATTGTAGTGCTGGCTGGAATGATGGTTGACGTGGCTCGCCCAGAACCACCGCACCCGGTGCCCGAAACGGTGGATCCAGTAATACGCCAGGTCGTCGAGCACGAAGCACACCGGCCAGGCCCACCAGGCCCAGCCCAGATCGAACAGGCGGAACTGCCACGTCCACAGGAACAGCGCGAGGAACACTCCGCCCGTCAGCAGCCCCGCCACGGTGCTGCCCAGCCCGAATGCCAGGCTGGTGAGGGTATCGCGCGGCTCGTAAGCCTCGCGCCGCAGTTTTCGCGCCCAGACCATCTCGATCAGTACGAGCAGGACGAAGCCGGGGACGGCGTAGTCGGTGGGCGAGAAATGCGGCATCGCGGGCGCTTATAACCGGCGCAGGCTCGCAGCCCAAGCCTGCGCTTCATCACCGAGATCGAGCGTCACCTCGCCGAAGCGCTTGTCGCCGGTGCCAACCACCAGGAAATTGCGATCGAGCCGGACGTGCGCGTGACCGTCGAGCAGTCGCGCGGCAAAATGCGCGCCGTGCCGCCGCAACACCATCACGCGACCGTCAGCGTCGCGGGCGAGGGCGGCGTAGCCGGCGCGGTCGATCGCAATGTCGGCCGGATCGAAGCCATACGCCGCTTCCTCGGCCAGCGCGCGCAAATGGGCTTCGTCGCGGATGCGGGTGTCACCGCCCAAGCGCAACCAGTGTGCAACGCCGGCGAGTACGAGAATGGCGACCAGCGAGCCGCCGAACTGCAGCGCTTGGGCGGTCATTTCGCGGCGGCAAGCGCGTCCATTGCCGGTCGCACCGGTGCCACATCATACCCGGCGCTCGCAGCGGCGGCGGCCAGTGCTTCGGGCTCGTCACCCATGCTCGCCTTCGCGAGCGCCCACAGCAGCGTCGATCGGGTGCCCGAACGGCAATAACCGAGCACCGTCCCGCTGGTCTGCTCGAGCGCCTCTGCCAATCGGGCGACTTGCGGGTGGCTGAATCCGGCATGGGTGATGGGGATCGCTAGATAGTCGATCCCCGCGTCGCGCGCCGCCTTCTCGATCTCGGCGCCGGGCGTCTGGTCATCGCTTTCGCCTTCGGGACGGTTGTTGACGATCAGCGACACGCCCGCAGCTTTCGCCGCCGCGATATCTTCGACCGTGATCTGGGGGCTGGCCAACATCGTGTCGGACAGGCGGCGGAAGTCGCTCATTCGCGGTTCCCTTTGGCTCGGCGCTTGCGCTGGAAGATATTGAGTCCCTCAACTGCGACTGAAAAACCCATGGCGGCGTAAATGTAACCCTTGGGGACGTGGAACCCGAACGCATCGGCGATCAGTACGAAGCCGATCATCACCAGGAACGCCAGCGCCAGCATCACCAAAGTCGGATTGTGCTCGATGAAGCGAGCGAGCGGATCAGCCGCGAACAGCATGATCGTCACAGTGATGATCACCGCCGCGATCATGATCGGCACGTCGTCGGTCATGCCCACCGCGGTGAGGATCGAATCCACCGAGAACACGATATCGAGCGCGATGATCTGTGCGATCGCCGCCCCGAACATGATCTGCGCAGGGCCCTTGGTCTTGTCGAGCAGGTCGCCGCTGTCTTCCTCGGGCGAGACCGCATGGTGGATCTCCTTGGTCGCCTTCCACAACAGGAACAGGCCGCCAGCCAGCAGGATCAGGTCGCGACCTGAAAACGCGGTTTCGAAGTGCGGCTCCCCGTGCGCGCCCACAGGTCCGGTCAGCCCAAGGTCGATCAGCGGAGCCTGCAGCGTGACCAGCCAGCCGATCAGCATCAGCAAGGCGATTCGCATGATCAGCGCAAGGCTGAGGCCGATGCGGCGCGCGCTGGTCTGCTGATGCGCGGGTAGCTTGTTGGACAGGATCGCAATGAATACGAGATTGTCGATTCCGAGCACCACCTCGAGCGCGACGAGGGTGAACAACGCGAGCCATGCGGCCGGATCGTTAAGAAGTGCGAGAATGTCCATCGACGGCCTCATGCCGCCAGCCGCGGCGCGAGGCAAGCGGGCGGCCGTTTGCCGAAATGCAACAAAAGTGCGCCATCAGGAACCACGCGGTTAAAACATTCGCGCCAAGGCAACTCTTGCGCTATGAAAGCCGCTTAATCGACGGGGAGGTCGGCCGTTATACCGCCGCTCGCCCCGCCCCGGTGCGCTCCGTCCGCGTCCCCGGGAAAGCGCAACGGGCGGCGAGGCAGGCGAAGGTACGTTTCAAGACATGGGTTACGATAAAGGGCGTCGTCGGGGCAAGGACAAGCGCGACGGCTTCGGCGAAGACAGCTTCGATCCGTTTGGCGGCAATGGCGGTGGTGGCGGCGATTTCGCCCCGCGCGAAAGCTTCGGCGGCGGCGGTGACCGCGGTGGATTCGGCGGCGGTGGCGGCGGCTTCGGCGGCGGCCAGCGTAGCGGCGGCTTTGGTGGCGGCCAGCGCAGTGGCGGCTTCGGCGGCGGCGATCGCGGCGGTGCTGGCGGTGGCGGTGGCGGCGGCGGATTCAACCGGATGCCCCCGCAAGTCGTTGGTGCCGGCAAGGGCACTGTCAAATTCTTCAACGGGCAGAAGGGCTTCGGCTTCATCGCGCAGGATGGCGGCGGCGAGGATGTGTTCGTGCACATCAGCGCGGTCGAGCGCGCGGGCCTCGCCGGCTTGGGTGAAGGCCAGGAACTGGCATTCAATCTGGTCGACCGCGGCGGCAAGGTTTCGGCGCAGGATCTCCAGATCGTAGGCGATGTGGTCCCGGTGACAGATCGCGGCCCGCCGCGTGAAGATCGCGGTGAACGCGGTGGATTCGGCGGCGCAGGCGCAGGCGCAGGGGCAGGTGCTCCCCGGCGCGAACTGACTGGTGAAAAGGCGACCGGGACGGTCAAGTTCTTCAATTCGATGAAGGGCTTCGGCTTCCTCGTGCGCGACGATGGCCAGCCGGATGCATTCGTCCACATCAGCGCGGTCGAGCGTTCGGGCCTGAGCGGTCTCAACGAAGGCGAAAAGTACGAATTCGATCTCGAGGTAGACCGACGAGGCAAGCACTCGGCGGTCAACCTGGTGCCCGTCCAGGGCTGATCCGTCGGCGGATCGCCGGTCGTTTGACCGGGGATGCGCCCACCATTAGACGGCCAATGGCGGCCTCCCATGCTCAGGCTGGGGGCCGCCATTTGTCGTTTCGTTTTCCAGAATATCTTGTTTCGAGGATCCGCCGATGTCGATCACGCCCCTGATGCCCGTTTACCCCCGGTGCGGCGTGCGACCGGTCCGCGGCGAGCACTGCCACCTTATCGACGAGGACGGCACGCGCTACCTCGATTTCGCCAGCGGCATCGCGGTCAATCTGCTGGGCCACAGCCATGAAGGGCTGATCGGCGCAATCCAGCGTCAGGCGGCGACACTGATGCATGTGTCCAACCTCTACGGCAGCCCGCAGGGCGAGGAACTGGCGCAGAAGCTGGTCGACCTGACGTTCGCCGACACGGTGTTCTTCACCAACTCGGGCGCGGAAGCAGTCGAGTGCGCGATCAAGACGGCGCGCGCCTATCACCAGCACGTAGGCAATGATGACAAGTACGAACTGATCACATTCAAGAATGCCTTCCACGGGCGCACGATGGCGACCATCAGCGCATCCAACCAGGACAAGATGCACAAGGGCTTCATGCCGCTGCTGGCCGGTTTCAAGTATGCCGAGTTCGACGATCTCGAGAGCGCCAAGGCGCTGATGGGTCCCAATACCGCAGGCTTTCTGGTCGAGCCGATTCAGGGCGAAGGCGGCATCCGGCCGGCATCGGATGCGTTCATGCAGGGCCTGCGTGCGCTGTGCGACGAACATGACCTGATGTTGGTGCTCGACGAGGTCCAGTGCGGAGTCGCGCGGAGCGGCACGCTTTATGCCTATGAGCAATACGGCATCGAGCCCGACATTCTCGCCACCGCCAAGGGCATCGGCGGCGGGTTTCCACTCGGTGCATGCCTCGCCACCGAAAACGCGGCGCGCGGAATGGTCATCGGCGCGCACGGATCGACCTATGGCGGCAACCCGTTGGCCATGGCGGCGGGCGCAGCTGTGCTCGAGGTGGTGGGCGATGAGGATTTCCTGGCCGAGGTGCGCGACAAGGGCGAGCGGCTGCGCAGTCGGCTCGAACAATTCATCGGCAACTATCCCGAGCTGTTCGATTGCGTGCGCGGGCGCGGGCTGATGCTCGGGCTTCGAATGAAGTCCGAAAGCCGCCCGTTTTACGCGCACTTGCGCGACAACCACCAGCTGCTGACCGTTGCTGCGGGCGACAACACCTTGCGCGTGCTCCCGCCGCTGGTGGCGGGTGACGCCGAATTCGACGAGTTCTTCGACAAGCTGTCGGCCGGCGCAGCCGACTACCAGCCGCCGCAGGCCGCTTGATGGCGCGCCGCCATTTCCTCGATCTGAGCGATGCGGGGAGCGAGGCGCTGCAGGCCATGCTGGCCGATGCGCACGCGCGCAAGGCGGTCCGGCGCGAGTGGCCCAAGGGCAAGCCGGATGCGGACGCCCCGCTCGCGGGCCACGTGCTGGCGATGATCTTCGAGAAGAACTCGACCCGCACCCGCGTCAGCTTCGACATGGCGATGCGCCAGCTGGGCGGAACGTCGCTGGTCATGGATGCGGGCAGCACCCAGCTCGGTCGCGGTGAATCATTGGCCGATACCGCCCGGGTGCTGAGCCGGATGGTCGACGCGATCATGATCCGGACCGACGATCACGCCAAGATCGAAGAACTGGCGCATCATGCCACCGTGCCGGTGATCAACGGCCTGACCGATCGATCGCATCCGTGCCAGATCATGGCCGATCTGCTGACGATCGAGGAACACGGCAAGCCGCTCAAAGGGCTCGAACTCGCGTGGCTGGGCGATGGTAACAATGTCCTCCACTCGATCCTCGAAGCAGCGGGCTTGTTCGGCTTCAACGTTCGAGTGGGGACGCCGCAGGGCTACGAACCACACGGGGAATTCGTGGAGATGGCGCGGAGCGGCGGAGCAACCGTGACGCTGACCGGCGATGCGGCCGAAGCGGCGCGCGGGGCGGATATCGTGGTCACCGATACCTGGGTGTCGATGGGCCAGGACCATGCACATAACAAGCTTGCGGCGATGGCACCGTTTCAGGTCAACGCGGCGCTGATGGCAAACGCCAAGGCCGATGCGCGTTTCCTTCATTGCCTTCCCGCGCACGTGGGCGAGGAAGTGACCGAGGACGTATTCCAAGGCGAACGGTCAGTGGTGTTCGACGAAGCGGAAAACCGCATCCACGCGCAGAAGTCGGTTCTGCTGTGGTGTTTCGAACGGTTGTGACCCGCTAGATTGCGCTCCGCCGCGCCGACCCCATATGGCCGGCGATGAACGAAACTCCGGAAACCTACGCCGATCGCCTGCTGGGCTTTTCAATTCCCTCGCGCCATGCGCGTGGCCGCGCCGTGCGGCTCGATGGTCCCCTCAACGAAATCCTCTCGGCCCACGCTTACCCGCCGGCGATCACTCACCTGCTGGCCGAAGCGCTGGTGCTGGCGACTCTGCTGGGAGGTCTGCTCAAGGCCGGCGCTGACGAGGAAACCGGTGGCCAGTTGACCATGCAGGCGCAGACGGAAGGCGGCGTGGTGCGCCTGCTGGTGTGCGACTGGCGTGCCGGTGCGCTCCGCGGATATGTCGATTTCGACCGCGATCGGCTCGCGGCGCTCGGTGCGAACCCTTCGCTCTTCGCGCTGTTTGGCAAAGGCTATCTCGGCGTGACGTTCGATCTTCCCAACGGCGAAGGCCGCTACCAGGGGATCGTTCCACTTGAGGGCGAATCGCTGGCCGAGGCGTGCGAGAGTTATTTCAGCCAGTCGGAGCAGTTGCCCACGCTGATCCGCACTGCGGTCAGCTCGAGCGCATCGGGCACGATGGCGGGCGGCATTCTCGTCCAGCACCTGGCGGAGGGTGAAGAAGGCCGCGAGCGCCTCCACGTGCGGATGGATCACCCCGAGTGGGAGCATGTCGCGGTGCTAGCCGGGAGCACCCGCCACGACGAGCTGCTCGATCCGGCGCTCTCGCTCGAGGCGCTGGTCTGGCGGCTGTTTCATGAAGAAGATGAGGTGCGCGTTGAACCGTCACGCCACGTTTCGCGCGGATGTCGCTGTTCGGAGGAGCACTACCGGTCGGTCATCTCGGGGTTTCCCGAAGACGAGCGCGCCGCCATGCGCAACGACGAAGGGCTGATCGTCGTCAATTGCGAATTCTGTTCGCGAACCTTCCCGATCCGGGACTAGCGGTTCATCGCTACTACGGAACACTTTATCGCCAATGCGGTTTTGTGGTATAACGCGCGTCAGCTGAAAACTTCGCGGGCGCACGGTGGAGTTTATCGTACATGCAATGGAAGATTGTCGCCGGTTTGCGATCCGCAGTGGTCGCTGCCGGTTTTTACGCAACCGGCCTGTTGTCGCCCGCTGTCGCGCAGGCGCCATCGCTCGCGATGTTGAGCGCGCTCGATGACGGTCAGTGGGAAGTTCGCTTTCGCGACGGTGCGCCATCTCGCCGGGTGTGCGTGCGCTCTGGCCTTGAGCTGATCCAGCTGCAGCATTCCGATAGCGGATGCAGCCGGTTCGTGGTCGAGGACGGGGACAAGGCGGTCACGGTGCAATACACCTGCCGGGGCAACGGCTACGGCCGCACCAGCGTCCGGCGCGAGACGTCGAGCCTTGTGCAAATCGACAGCCAGGGAATCGCTGGAGGGCTGCCGTTCCAGTTCTCGGCTGAAGCGCGCAAGGTCGGTGCCTGCCGCTGACCGGGTTGCCCGATCGACGCCTCCGGACTAGCGGGGCGCCATGAATTCCCAGCCCAAAGCCGCCGTCGTCCTGTTGTCCGGCGGTCTCGATTCGATGGTCGCGTCCGGCCTGGCTCGCGAACAGGGTTTCGCGATCCACGCGCTGACGATCGACTACGGCCAGCGTCACCGGCGCGAGCTCACGTCCGCGCAAGCCGTCGCGCACGCGATCGGTGTGACCCGGCACGTGGTGTTGCCGCTCGACTTGCGCCAGTTCGGCGGTTCGGCGCTGACCGCGGACATCGCGGTGCCCAAGACCGGTCCTGGCGCCGGCGCCGGCGCCGCAGATGATATCCCGGTAACCTATGTCCCGGCCCGCAATCTGGTATTCCTGGCATTGACGATCGCGTTCGCTGAAGCGAGCGGCGCGCATGACGTGTTCATCGGGGTCAACGCCCTCGACTATTCGGGCTATCCTGATTGCCGGCCCGAATTCATCGCCAGTTTTGCCGAGACAGCTCGCCTCGGCACTCGCGAAGGGATCGAAGGCCGGCCGTTTACGATCCATGCGCCGCTGCAGCACATGACCAAGGCCGACATCGCCCGCGAGGCCGCGCGTCTCGCGCTCGACCCTGGCCTGTCGTGGTCCTGCTACGACCCCACACCCGCAAGCCTGGCGTGCGGCGAATGCGACAGTTGCCGTTTGCGGCAAAAAGGCTTCGCCGAAGCGGGATTGACGGATAGGGTAGCCTACGCCGGCAGCCGACCGGCATCTCCAGGAGAGACCTTTTGAACGAACCGAGCGAGGCCGCACCGGTCGCTGCGCACGATGCCCCGGTACCGGCGTACAGCTGGTACGCGCTGAGTGTGTTGGTGCTGGTCTATGTGCTCAACTTCGTCGACCGGCAGATCCTGTCGATCCTCGCGAACGACATCAAGGCCGACCTGCACGTCGACGATGCGTTCCTCGGCTTCCTCTACGGCACGGCCTTTGCGATTTTCTACGCGCTGTTCGGCATCCCGCTCGGCAAACTGGCCGATAGCTGGAAGCGGGTGCGGCTGATGAGCGTGGGGCTCGCGCTGTGGTCGGTGATGACCGCGTTTTCGGGCTTTGCCCGCAACGGCGCGATGCTGACCGGTGCGCGGATCGGCGTGGGCGTGGGCGAGGCGACGGCAAGCCCATCCGCGTACTCGTTGATCTCCGACTGGTTTCCCGCGCGATTGCGGGCCACCGCGCTCGCGATCTATTCCTCTGGGCTGTATTTCGGCGGCGGCGTATCGCTGCTGATCGGGGGACTGATCGTCGAAAGCTGGAACAAGGCCTACCCCGGCGGCGGGCCGCTGGGACTGGTCGGTTGGCAGGCCGCGTTCGTATGGGTCGGCATACCCGGCCTGCTGCTCGCGGTGTGGGTGCTTACCTTGCGCGAGCCGGTGCGCGGGCTCATCGACGGGCTGCCGACAGACGAGGATCCGGCCCCTTTCCGCGGTTTCCTCGATGAATTGATGCTCATCATACCGCCGTTCACATTCCTGGGCGCGCTGCGGCGCGGCGTGGGCGCGTTGGCGATCAACATCGCAGCCGCGATCGGCTTCGCGATCCTGGCGATGCTACTTACCAGATGGGTCTATGCGGGACCGGGCAAGATCATTCCCGCGGTGTCCGACCAGTGGCTGTTCCTGGGGGTGGGCTACTACGCGGTGTTCAGCTGGGCGAGCGCGCTGCGTTCGCGCGACCTGCCAACGTTCCGCCTCACCTGGGGATCGCCCGCATTCCTGTCGACCATTCTGGGGTACGGGATGGTCTCGTTCATGTCGTACTCCAGTTCGTTCTTCGCGGCGCCGTACGGCGAGGTCGCGTTCGCGATTCCCAAGACCCAGATCGGCTGGTTTCTCGGCGCCCCCGCCGCGGTGGCCGGATTCCTGGGCGTCATTGCCGGCGGACGCATTGCCGACTGGCTGTTCGTGCGTCATCCGGCGGGACGGCTGTTCGTGGTGATGTTCGGCCTGCTCGCTCCGCTACCAGTGGTCTGGTTGATGTTCACCACGGGAGATCGCACGATCTTCTTCGTGCTCGCGAGCCTCAGTCAGTTCTTCGCCGCCAGTGCCTTGGGTGCGGCTGCCGCGACCAGCCAGGCGCTCGTGCTTCCACGCATGCGCGGTGTGGCTACCGCGACCTTCTTTCTTGCCACCACGCTGGTCGGCCTCGCGCTCGGACCATTCCTGGCAGGTTGGGTTTCGGCCCAGCATGGGGGTGACATCTCGATCGGCGTACGATCGATCCTGTGGGGCGCTCCAATCGGGTTCGTGTGCCTGCTTGCGGCGATCCGCCTCGTACCCGAAGCGGCCCGGACCCTGACCGCGCGCGCCCAGGCCGCGGGAGAGGCCAGCCTCACCCCGGCCTGATTACGCCGCACGCGATCCGCGCCCCCGCGTTGCCCGACGGATCGGTGCGGTAGTCGTCCGGTGCGGCGTGAAGCACGATCGCGGTCCCGTCGGCATCGAACAGCCAGGCGGCGATGTCCTCGGGCGTACCCGTCAGATCGGCGTTCAGTGTTCCGCTACCGCCCGGCCGGATGGTGACGTTCGGCAGGTCGCCTTCGTGCATCCCGTCCGATGCCAGCGACCCGTGATGGCGGCCGAGCGGATTGAGATGCCCGCCCGCTGAGGCGAAGTCTGGGCCGTGGCAATCGCCCGTCGTGTGAAGGTGAATGCCGTGCGCGCCCGGGGCAATTCCGGTCAGGCCGACCGTCAGCATGACGGTACTGCCCTTTATGAGGATCTGCGCCGATCCTGCCGGCTGTCCGCTGGCGAGCGTCAGCGTAGCGCTGCCCAGCCGCCGAGCCGGCAGCTCACCGACTGTGCCGCAACCTGTGAGCAGGAGTGACGCTACTGCAATGGCCACTGCAAACCGGGCCGGTGGCGAAATTTTCGACGACTGATGCATGTCCAACTCCAACGAAAAAGGGGCCGGATCGCTCCGGCCCCTCAATCTGTATTCGGCTGATGCCGAGATTACATGCCCGAACCCGGACCGTAGGTGATTTCCACCCGACGGTTCTGGAGTTCGCGAACGCCGTCCGCAGTCGGAACGCGCGGCTGCGATTCGCCGAACGCTTCGCTGGAGATACGGGTGTCCGGCACGCCGCGAGCGGTCATGTACGAACGCACCGCATCGGCACGACGTTGCGACAGGCCGACGTTGTACTGAGTCGAGCCCGAACGGTCCGCGTGACCGGCCAGCATGACCGCGGCGGAACCGCAGTTGGCGTAGGCCGAAACGGCGTTGTTGAGGATCGTCGCAGCTTCCGGGGTGATGTCCGACTTGTCCCAATCGAAGAAGACAATGTACGGGCCCTTGTTGCACTGAACAACAGGCGCCTGGACCGGCGGCGGCGGCGGGGGCGGCGGAAGCGGACGAGACGGGCAAGTCGCATCCATCGGCAGCACCGTTCCATCGTAGCAGGTCTGCATCGGGGCAGGTGCGCCGCCGAAGTTGAACCCGATGGTGCCGAGCAGCGAATGCGAGCGCCAACGCGTGCTGGCATCACGGCCCAAGCTGTCGACCGTGTCGATGTTGTCAGCGTTGAAGAAACGATACTTGATGCCGACGTCGATGTTGTCGGTCAGCGGAGCGCGAACACCGGCAAGAATCTGCCAAGCGAAGCCGCTGTCCGAATCGTCGAGGAAGCCCGGACCCGAAGTGTTGATGGAAACACCATCGAACTTCGTGCGTGCGACGCCGACGCCACCGCCGACAAAGCCCTGCAGGCCATCATCGGGACCGAAATCGGCCAGGCCGTTGACCATGAAGCTCAGGACGCTGCTGTCGCCATCGGCGGCCAGCGACCTGCCGGTGACGGTGCTTGCGCCGAGGCTCGGCACAGCGACAGAACCGATCTGGAGCTGCTGGATGTCAGCCGAACGATAGCTGCCTTCCGCTTCGAGGCGGATGAAGCCGAAGTCGTAACCAACCACACCACCGAAGTCGTACCCGGTGTGATGATCGACCTTAACCGCGTTGTTGGCGCCGGGCAGATCGAACTGGATATCTTCGACGATCATCGGACCGCCATCGAGTTCGACATACCACGCACCGTCGCGTGCGAGGACTGGCGATGCAATGGCAGTCGACGCCATCGCCATGCCAATGACGAGTTTCCGCATTATATTATTCCCCTTTTTAGCGAATTTAGAGCCATCGAGCGGCCCGATTAGTAACTTTTCCCCACCGGCGAGGCAAGCGGGCTTTGAGACCAAACTGTTGCATGAACGCCTCGTTTGGGTTTCAAACATCAAAAAATTAGTCCCTCAAGCCCTCCTGATGCGGCCCGAACGTCCCTTCATGTGGATCGTTCCCGTCATTCGGCTGCGAACAAACCCTGGCTACGCAATGCCGCGATAAGTGTGGCAATAGTATCACGCGCTTCCTGGTCGACGGTGGTCCCTCCCGTGGGTTCGGGTGGCGCTGCCGCCCGCCGCCAGCCATCCGCGTATAGGACGAATCTCCCGGTTGTCCGCTCAAATATCCGCATCCCGTCGCGCGGGCGGGCAAACAGCCAGCTTCCGGCCTGGAAACTCGCGAGCGCTTCTTCCTGACCGGCGAATGCACCGGTGGCCGGCGCGCCGACAAGCCAGCATTCGCCGTCGGTCGGGGCGGCGGGCGGTGCGGCGGCCTCGCCTTCGATCGCGGGATGCAGCAGCATGTCGGCCAGCACGTGCGCGCCGTTGACCGATACTTCCTTCTGCGACTGGCCGGCGAACAGCATCGGCAAGCCGTGCCGCGGAGTGGTGGATGGAAACACGAGCGGATCGGTCATGGGCTATCTCCGATTGAGGTATAAGCAGGCGCGAATCACACATTGAGGGCGAGCAGCAGCGCATCCGACTGGGCGTAACTGCCGGCCTGGCGCACCCACAGCGGGTGCCCCGGGTGTGACGCAACCAGGTTGGCGCGCACTGCGCCGTCGAGCACGAAAGCCGGTTCGATGGCAGTCCATTCGGCCAACGGGGCTTCGGCAGGGCCATAGCCGATTCGGTAGAGTTCGCTTTCCTCGACCAGCGGCACCTCGACCCCGTCTGCCCACTCCCACGCCCCGCGGGCGCGGCGGGTCCAGCCGAACAGCAACCCGCCATCCTCGCGTTCGGCGCAGCGGGGGTGGACGGGAGCCAGCGGCGTGCGACCGCGGCCGGCGTTGGCGAGCGCGGCGTAGACCGGCACGCCATCCTTGCGCCCGATCGCTGCGAGTATCGTCGCCGGATCGATCGGCACCAGCGCGGGATCGAGGGCGACCAGCGCCTGGTCGATCAGAACCGCTTCGGTATTCTCCGGGTGGCCTGCGAGCGCGGCGGCTTCGGTTCCCCCACGCCCCCGCAACAGCCCGGTGAGCCGCCACGAAAATGGCCCGGTCTGATCGGCCCGGGCGAACTGGACGATCTCTCCGCCCACCAGTAGCCGGTTGGCGCCCATCAACAAGCCCGCCAGCGTCGCGGGAGCGAAGCCTCCGCCTTCCGCTACCAGGACGATGTCGAGCGCCGAGTGCGGTTCAAAAAGCATCGAGGTCGATCTGCCGAGCGGCACGGAAAGCACGCCGATGGTCGCGCTCGCCCGGGCGGACAGCCCTAGCGGCACCAGTTCGCCCGCACGATCGAGATAGAGCGCGGCGCCAGCCCAGCCCGCGGATCCGGACGCCGCTGCGAACACCGTGGGGTGGGCAGTGTCGGTATTTTCGGGCGGCAAATCGAAGGCGCGCAGAATGGTCGGGCCGATCGGCAGGTCGGGCGGCGGTTGAATAGCGCCGGAATCACCCGCGCTCGCCGTCAGGGCGCCCGGGTGGCGCCGAACCAACGCCAGTTCGATCCCTCGTTCGCGCCATTCCCAGCTCTCGATCCGCCACACGCCGGGTTTCCCCGGAACGCGCACGTCGGCACCGGGCGCGAGCGCGGGATCGAGCTCGGCCACGCGCCATTGCAGGGACTCGCGTCGCCAGCCGCTGCGGCGTGCCGCCGAATTCGGCGAGCGCGCGGGCATCGTCGGCGGCGAGCGCGCCGGGGAATTCGATGGTCCGTTGCGCGCCGTCGCCCCGCCCGCCCGGCTGCTGGATCGAAGGCCGCTGAACCCCCGGCTGGAAATCGCGGGCGACATCGTAATAGCGCAGCGCGTCGATGCGTTCGCGATTGCCGGCGTCGCGGTCTTGCCGCCGGCCCTCGCCCACGCCGAAGTCGTCCTCATCCCACGCGCGCGCCGGAGACGGGAGGGTCATCGCGGGACCGACGGGCCCCGCCGTGGGATCGATCGTCAGGCGCGTGCCGCCGGCCTCGATTGTCAGCGGGAACAGGGTGTCGATGGTGTCGAGCGTGGCCGAAAGCGGGCCGCCCTCGTTGGCATATCCGGCCAGGGCATCGAGGGTAGCGCCGCCGACCGCACCGGTGCCGATCGGATCGGCCAGATCCGCCAGTCCGATGGCGCCGACATCGGCGACGACCTCGAACGTCAACGCGGGAATGCGATTGCCGAAGTCCTCGAGCGCGAGATCCTCGAATACGACATATGCGCAACCGCGGAACGCGGGGCAGCCGGCGATTCCCTTATCGGCCGCAATCAGCGGATCGGGCATCTGGTCGCCGCGCCCGGTGTGCACCCGCATCGTCCCGGCGGACTTGAGATCGCCCGCCGCGCCGCGCAGCAGATTGCCGTCGGCCCACACCCGTTCGACGCCGATGATCGGGCGGCTCGACAGGGCCACCGCGAACGACGTGGTGTAGGCAAAGCTGGTGACCGAAGGCTGGCCCTTCTTGCCCCCGCTCTTGTCCTTGTGTTCGACCAGGTCGGTCGCCCAGATGACCGTTCCGGCCGCGCGCATCCGGCCGTGCTGGCGCGGGATCGGCTGCCCGTAGCTGGAAGTGGTGACCGCCAGCTCGCGCAGGCGCGGTCCCTCGCGCTTCCCGGCGCCGAACACCGCGCCGTCGATCGAACGGCCGACGAGCGCGCCGATCGCACCACCGACGGGCCCGCCGACCAGGTTGCCGACTGCGGACAGGACGAGCGTGGCCATGGTTCGGATTCTCCGGTTGCGAGCCGCCAGCGGCGCTCGATCGGCCAGGGCAACGGTCCCGGCTGGATGACCACGCGGCGAAGACCCGCGTGGGCGTGGATGAACAGTGCGGGCCCGGCCGCCACCAGCAGGTGATGCTGGCCGGGCCCGGGGCGGACCAGCACCAGGTCGCCCGGCGCCAGCGGCGCGCGAGTATCGGTGAGGCCGTTCGCCTCGGCCAGTTCGAGCAGCCCAACGATCGAGCGGTTGCGCAAGGCGTACGCCGCATCGAATTCGACCGCGCGGCCGATCGCGGTGAGCGCGGCGACCACCACACCCACACAGTCCAGCCCGGTCGCCGGGTCGCGTCCGTGGAGCCGGAACGGCGTGCCCACCAGCGCCTCGGCGGCGGCGGCCAGGTCGCGCCCGCTCATGCCGGGCTCGGGTAGCGGGTGAGCAGGTCGTTGCCCGGCAGGAACGGCTCGCCGCGAAAGTTTGCCGCGTTGGCAAAGCGCGCGGCGCAGGTCGCCAGCGTCCGGTCGCAGCCTTCGCGCACCAGCACACGGGTGCCGGGGGCGAGCGCGTCGGACAGCGCGGCGTCGACGCACCAGCGCCGCGCCATCGGCCGCGACCATCATCCATCGCGATCCCGGCGTGTGGTCCATCCAGCCAGCGCAGGCTGCCGGCCACCGAGCGAGTCTGACGGCGGCCCAGTCCAGGGTCACCCGTCCCGCCTCGGCATCGGATGAGATCAGCGTCGCGCGGTGAGTGAACCGTGCGCCCGAAAGCCCGCAGCCGGGGCCGCAGAACTGCGGCGCGGCATGTCGGGCTGGTGCGCGGGACGGATCGACGTCGAGCGCGGCCTTGGCCGATCGCAGCTCGGCCGAAAAGCCGCCGTCCTCGCGGCTCACCTCGCCGACGGTGCCGTTGTAGAGCACCGCGTGTTCGCGGGTTTCCCAGTCGACCGCGCCCACTTCGACCCGCGCCCCGTCGAACCGGCCTGCCGCCAGGTCGTCCTCGGCAATCGAATCGTGCGCCAGCGCCCCGGCCATCTCGGCGCTGTCGCCGGCAAGCCCGCGGTGCGACGGACCGCGCTCGGCAACATGCCCGGCGCGGCGCGATGCCGGATGCCGCCGAACACGATGTCGCGGTCGTGGCTGACGAAGCCCAACGTGACCCCGTCCTTGCGGTGGATGCGCCAGAAGGTCGCCACGCCTTCGAGCTCGGTGGCGAAGAAAACCCTGTTTGCCGAGGGCTCATGCGGCCTCGCGCACTTCGACCAGCGGGACCGAGGGCGCCTCGCCGGCGGCGAATGCGGCGCCGGTCACGTCCAGCCGGTCTTCGGCAAAGCGCACCGGCACGTCGAACAGGAAGCCCGCGCGCACTTCGCTGTCCACCGCGGGTGCGGCCGACAGCAGGATCGTGCCGCCCGGCGCGATCGTGAATGCGGCGGTCTCGATCCCGTCGACGCTGATCCGCACGCTGTTCGCGACGCGGGCGGGTGATCGGGCGGATTTGCGGATCGTCGCCGTCGCCATAGGCCTTGGCGAGCTGGAAGGTCGCCGTCATCCCATTGCCGATCCCGATCAGCTGGTCGAACGGGCCGGGGGTGCCGGTCATCCCGTTCGAGCTGTGATCGAACGGATCGGACAGGCGAAAGCCCCGCGCCGGCCCGCGGCGCGCGCGGTAAAACGCGATCAGTACGCCGAGTTCGGCTTCGGAACGGATGCCGGGGCCGACATCGAACCGCAGCCGCGCGTCGGACCACAGCGCGTTGCGCCGCTCGTGGCCCGAGGCGGTGACCGCCACGCTGGTCGAGAATTCCGGGCTCACCCCCGCATCGCGCCCCAGCGCGAGCGGATAGGGCACATCATCGAACGCTTGCATCGTATCCTCCTGAGGGGTGGCGAACCGGGTGTAGCCGTCGCGCGACACCTGCGGCGCGGCCCACACGAAAGTGCGTGCGACCCCGCGCTCGCTCGCCTGGTCGATCCCGGCGTCGATCCGCGGCCACAAGGCTTCGGCATCGCCCGCGTCGAGCACGAACCCGGCGAGATAGTCTTGCGCATCGAGCGGGTAGCCCAGCCGCTGGTCGAGCGCCTGGTATGCCGCACGGCGCAAGCCTCGGCGCCGCCGGTGAGCCAGTCGTAATCTTCCACCTGCAGCCGGTCGAACGCGGGCCACGCCCAGCCCGGCGGCAGGTTGGCGCGGCGTGCATCGGGCATCGTGGGGTCGAGCACCGTCGGAGTGAACACCAGCAGCAACACCTCGGCTCCGCCCGACCACGCCGCCCTCACCGCATCTGCGATGCCCTGCGTCGCTTGCGCCAGCAGAGCGCCGGCCGCGTCGAGCAGGTCGAGCCGCGACTGGTCGAGCGCGCCGCGCATATCGGCGATCACCGGCGGATCGCCGCCCAGCGCCGCGCGCTGGCCGTGTCATCGTACAGGCACGGCCGTCCGTCAGGCAGGATCCACCACCACGGCTCACCGATCTGGAAGCGCACTTGCGCGCCGCTCTCCACCATCAGCGCGACCAACCTTTCCGCCACCGCGCACAGCCAGGCCATCGCTTGCGGATTGGCGGGCGACAGCAGCGCAGACGGCGGCATCCACGCGGTGCGCGCGGGGGTGCCGTCGGCGGCGCGCTGTTGCCATCCGTCGGGGCAATGCTGCGCGAGCAGCTCGAAACTGAGCGAAGCGATCGCCTCGAACCCGTGCGCCCCGCACTCGGCGAAGAACGAACGGTGCCACGCTTCTGCCGGAGCGCACAGCGTCCCGTCGGCCAGCGCCAGTCCGTCGCTGCCGAGCCGGAAGAAGTGGCTCATGCCCAGATAGTGCACCAGCGGGCCGCGATAGCCCAATGCCTGGGCCGACCGCAGCAGCCGCGCGGGCGTCTGGTCGAAAGCGTCGTCGTATGCGGTCGCAATGCCGACCCCGTGCGGCGGCAGCAGGACATCGCCGATCTCGATCAGCGCGCGTTCGCCATCGCAATCGATCTCGCTCAGTTCCACCCAGCCATTGGCCCGCGCCGGCAGCGGTTCGGGGCTGCCCTCGACATATCCCGGCGGCGCCAGGCTGATGAAAACACGATCGATGTCGGCCGGGTGGACGGGCTCGCCCGGCAGCGCGAAGCCGCTCTCGAGCGCGGAAAACGGCAGCGTCACGACCGCGTCCTCGGGGGTGCCCACGGCATAGTTCCACAGCCGCACGTACCAGCTGCGCGCGTTGCCCGCCGCGTCGCGGCCCTCGATCGTCAAGGTGGGGCCGTTGACCGCATCGAGTGCGATCACCCCCGACGACCGCCAGCGGAACGCGAGCGTGGTGCGCGCATAATCACGGTCCGTGGCGTAAGCGGCGAGCGGATGGTCGAGGGTGTCTGCGCTGGCCCAGATCAGCCCGGCCAGCTCGCCCGCATGGTGAAACTCGCATTCGACGCGCAGCGAAGCCGGTCCGGTGGTGACCACCGAAGCCATCATCGGGCGCGGGAAATTGACCGTCCAGAAGCGCGGATCGAACCGCTGGATCCAATCCAAATCCTGCCCGCGGCGTTCGCGGGCGAGCCAAAATGCCATTTTTTCACTCCTCAAGCGAGGCTAGACAGACAGCGCCCTGCGCACCGCGCTCGCCACCTGGCGGCTCGAACGCTGCATCGCGGTCGGGGCGCTGGCGCCGCGCGGGGACGCAAGATTGATCGACACCCGCACCTCGCGCGGTTGGCCGCCCGGCAGGCCTGTCTCGATCCGCCCCGCGCTGGTGGGAACAAACATCTCGGGTCCGCGCTCGCCGACCATGTAGCCGCGCCCGGGACTGACCGGGCCGCCGGTGGCGCGACCGGGCAGGCCGATGAGGGCTCCCAGCGCGCCGCCGAGCAGCCCGCCGCCAAGCCCGCCGCCGGACGATCCCGCGCCGCCGAAAATCTTGTCGAGCCCCAGGTGCAGGGCCTGCGCGGCGATCTGGTCGAACGCCGACAGCGCCATGCGCTGGAGATCCTCGAACCCGGCACCGCCGTTGCGGATCGCCGACAGCAACCCGCGTTCGAGCACGCTTCCCGCGCGCGCGAAGCCATCGACCAGCGTGCCGTCGAAGCTGGCGCGCATCTGCGCCACGTCCTGCGAGAATCCCTGGGTGCTGGCGCGGACTTCGACCAGCAGTTCGTCGACGGCATCAATCGTTCCGGCCATGGGGATCACCTTCCATCATTCGTTCGAGCCATCATTCGTTCGATATCGCCGCGCGCCAGCGGTGCGACGGGCGCGCCAAGGTTCGGCGCAGGGTCGGCGAGACAGGCAGCCAGTTCGGCCGGGGTCGCCGCCCAGAACTCGGCCGGCCGCCAGCCGAGCGCGCGCGCGGCGATCGAGCACAGGGAGACAGCACAGGCGCCGAAGCGCGCGCTCACCCGCGCCCCTGCAGGATCGCGCCGAGCAGCGTCCGCAGCGGCCGGGCGCTGGCTGCCAGGCCTTGCTCCATCACCGCTTCGCCCACCGCGTCGCGGGTGATCGCGCCGCGCTCGGCCAGGCAGTGCCAGAACAAGGCCGCCAGCTCGCCCAGCCGTAGCTGGCCCTCGCCCGCCCGCTCGACCAGCGCGAACAGCGGGCCGAGTTCGTCCTCGGCCGCGACCAGCGCGGTGAACGTCGGTCGCAGCACGCGCGCCTCGCCGGCGACGACGATGCTCGCCTCGCCGCGCAAGGGGTGTGCTCATGTCGCCACCACCGCGCCAGAGCTTTCGAGCTGCATGGTATAGGTGCGCTCGGCATTGAAATCGCCCGCATAATCGAGCCGCTGGACCAGGAAATAGCCGGCCACGCTGGTGCCGTCCTCGAACGCCAGCTGGTAGGCTTCGAGCGTTCCGGCCAGCGCTTGATTGCGCACCACGCGCTCTTCCTCGCTGCCAAGGAAGATACCGCTCGCCGAAACCGAGACCGAACGGGTGCCCGCGCCCGACAGCAGTTCCCGCCAGCCGCCGCTGCCCTTGTGAGTGACGACTACGGTGTCGCCGTTGATCGACATCTGCGTCGTGCGCAGCCCGGCGACGGTGTAATAATTGTTGGGCGGCTGCGCCCCGTCGCCGATCTTGAGCAGGAATGCGGCGCCTCTTTGAGCGGTCATTGGCGGTTCTCCGGTTAGGCTGCCAGGCAGCGGAAGCGATATTCGATCAGGGTGGCCCGCGCGGCGTTGGCGCGGCGCTCGGTACGGGCCCGCAGGAACTGGATCGAGGCGATGTCGAACCCCTCCTGGTCGCGAGGCAGCGCAACGATGCGGGCCTCGATCGCGCTGACCAGCGCGGCGCCGGCGGTCGCGTCGTCGCCGCGATCGTGCAGTTCGAACGCGACGCGCACCTCGCGTCCGGCGCGGTCCTTGGTGCTCCAGTCGGCGCTCGCGCTGGCGGCGATCGCCAGCCACGGCGGGGTGGCGCGCGCAGGCGCTTCCTCCTCGATCGACGATAGAGCGTCGATCGGCGGGGGACCGGCGCGCAGCCAGTCGATCAGCGCGGCGCGCAAGTTGGCTTCCATCATCGGTCTCCGAACAGCGGCCACAGCAGCGCGGGGTTGTGCCAGCGGTGCTCGTCGCGGCGCGCGGCGATCACGCGCCTGGGCCAGGACCCGCGCCTGGGCCGCGAGCCGCGCGACGAATGCCGGTGGTGCCGGCTTCGCCTGCGCGCGGATCGTCCGGCCGGTCACAGCCGCATCCTCCGCCAGGGACGCCACAGCGCGGCGACCGCGGCCGGCGGGCCGGCGTCGGCGGCGCTGTCGCGCATCCGCCAATGATGCGCGGCGAGCCGGACGATCCCGTGGCGCAGGCCCTCGGGCAAATTCTCCCACGCCGGGGCAAGCCCGGCGACGAAGCGCACCGCGACCCGGCCCGCATCGGCCCCGAATGCATTTGGCCGGGCGACCCGGACCAGCCCGGTGCCGTCGGCCGCAAGGTCGATCGCATAGGCTTCGGGCTCCAGCGCGAACCGCGCGCCTTCGGCCGGAATGCCCTCGATGCCCGCGATCGACTGGACCGGGCGGGTGGAAAGCGCCTGCCACTCTCCGCTCGCGGGATGAATCTCCTCGCAGGTGCAGGTGATCGGCATCGTCCCGGTGAACGCCTCGCACATCTCCAGCGCGGCGCGCAGGAGATCGACAAGCGCGGCGTCATCAGTCGATGACCGGATCGCCAGCCACTGCTTCAATTGGTCGAGCGCCGCCTCCGGCAGCTCCGCCGCTGCGACGATAGTCCGCTGCATGGAGGGTGACTCCGTTCAAATCTGGCTGAAAAAGGGGTGCCCGCGCCGGGAAGGGGGAAACCCGGCGCGGGCGAGGCGACGAAGCTTACGCTTCGATCCGCAGCAGCTTGATCGCCGCGCTGTCGAGCACTTGTCCGCCGATGCGCTTGGTGGCGTAGAAGTGGACGAACGGCTTGTGCGTGAACGGGTCGCGCAGGATGCTGGTCGCGCTGCGTTCGGCGATCAGGTAGCCGGCCCGGAAGTTGCCGAACGCGATCGGGAAGGCGTCCCGCGGCGACATCGGGCATGTCCTCGGCCTCGACCACCGGGTAGCCGAGCAGCCGGTCGGGCTGGCCCTCGACCAGGCCCGGCTGCCACAGGAACGCGCCGTCGGCGGTCTTGAGCTTGCGCACTTCGCCAGCGTGGCCGAGTTCATCACCCAGCTCGCGCCCTGGCGGTGCCCGGCCTTCAGCGCGTGGACCAGGTCGATCAGCTTGCCTTCGGGCGAGGCGCCGAAGCCGGCGGCGTCGCCGGTGCCGATGTACTGCAGCGTGCCGAACGCGCGGCCGCCGTCGCCCAGGGCTGAGATCGGCGCGGTCGAGGAAGCCCTTGGGCTGGTTGATCCCGCTGCCGTTGACGAACGCGGCGCCTTCGGCGCGGGCGAATTCCATCGCGATCTCGCTCGCCAGCCAGCTTTCGAGGTCGAACGCCGCGTCGTCGAGCATCGCCTGGCTCGCCGCCGGGTTGGCGTAGAGCTCGCCCGAAGGCGGGGCGATCTCGGCGAAGCTGCGGCGTCGTCGGTCTCGGGCCGGCCGGCGGTCTCGCTGACCCAGCCCGATGCGGTGCCGCCGGTGGTGACGAGCTTGCGATAGCCGGCGGTGCCGGTCTGGACGACTTGCGCGATCGAGCGGATCGGGCTGATCTCGGTCAGCTCGCGGGCGATCAGCGCGTCGATCTCGCGCGGGACCGCATAGCCGCCGTCGGCGGCGACCGCGCCGGAGAGCGACTTGAGCTCGGTCTCGCGGCCCGGTGCGCAAGTAGCCATCGACGAAGCTCTTCGACCTCGGGGCTGGCGTTGTCGCGCCGAAAGCGCCGGGCGCGGCGCGGCGCGGCTGACGCGGTCGAGCCGGGCCTTCACCTCGTCGACATCGCTGCGCAGCGCCCCGATCGCGCTGTCGGCAGGCGTCCTGGCGGGCGACGATGTCGAAGCTCGGCGTCGAGCGGGTCGGTCGGGGCGGGCGTGGGGGTGACGACGATATCCATAGTAATGTGCCTTTCGCTGGGGGCTTCAGGGGATCGACGAAATGGACCCGCGCGCCGTGTTGCAGCGGGTCGGTGACGAGGCTGACTTCGAACAGGTCGACATCTTCCAGGACGCGGCCCTCGGGCGCCTGGCGGGCGATCCGCGCGCGGTAGCCGAAGCTCAGCCCGCTAACCGATTTGGCACGCAGCATCGCGGCCGCGCGGCCATCGGGGTTGTCGATCGCCGGCGATCACCCGCAGCCCGCGCGTGTCTTCGGCGGCGCGCTCGACCCAGCCGATGCGCTGCTCGGGACGGTGCTGCCAGAACAGCGGCAGCGGCGTCTTGCGCTCGGCCAGCGTGCGCGCGAAGGCGCCCGGGCGGATGACGTCGCGCGCGGCATCGGCGCGGCCGAACAGCGCGGCATAGCCGGCGAAGCGCGATCACTTGAGCAGCTCCGCGCGCCGAGTGCGCACCGCGATGCCGATCAGCAACAGCGCGAGGAGCCCGCGCACCAGCCACTCGACCGTCGCCTTCCACGCGCTGGCCTTGGCATCCCGCCACGCGCGCGAGCAGCTCGCGCAGTTCGTCGATGTCGTCCTGCGCGCTCTTGTCGCTCAGGCCGAGCCGGCCGAGCACGCGCGCCGCGCCGAGCTCGCTCGCCTCCTCGACGATCGCGCGCAGCGTAACCAGTTCGCCGCCTTCGCTGCGCCGCCTGCGCGATCAGCCGGGCGAGCATGTCTTCTCTGTTCATGGGGTCATCCGTCGCTCTCCCGCTAGCCCGAGCAGCGCGCGCTTTTCGTCCGTCGCTGAGGAAATCGGCCGCCGATGACCTGCGCCCACAGTCGCTCGCGGTCCTCGGCCAGCGCGGGCACCCGGTCGAGATCGACGCTGAGCTGCCGCGTCCGGGAACCACGGCGCCGAGCCCTTCGGCCAGCCCGCCGAGGATCTTGCCCGCCAGCGGCAGCAGCGTCAGCCGCCACAGCGCGCGGTTGGCCTCGCGGTAGTTGGCGTAGGTGTTGTCGCCCGGCAGGCCGAGCAGCATCGGCGGCACCCCGAAGGCCAGCGCGATGTCGCGCGCCGCGGCGGCTTTCAGCGTCGGCGAAATCCATGTCCGCCGGGCGTCAGCGCCATCGACTGCCATTTCAGCCCGCCTTCGAGCAGCATCGGCCGCCCGGCGTTGCCCGCCCCGGCATAGGCGCCGGCAAGCTCGGCCTTCAGCCGGTCGAACTGGTCGGCGGCTCAGCCCGCCGCCGTCGCCGGTGTCGTAGACCAGCGCGCCCGACGGCCGCGCCGCGTTTTCGAGCAGCGCGCGGTTCCACGCGCGACGCCGCGTTGTGGATCGCCACGGCCTGCTCGGCCGCCGCGAGGCACCCCGCGCCGTAGTGATCGTCGGCCGGGTGGAAGCCCTGGAGGTGGATCAGGTTGGGCCAGCCGTCCTCGTCCTCCAGCGGGATCGTCAGCGCTGCTCGCCGACGCTTGTAGGCGAAGGCGGCCGGCCAGCCGTCCGGCGCCGGCGACCACGCTCATCCGCTCGGGTCGCAGCGCGAACAGCTCGACCGGCCTGCCGCCGGCATCCTTGAGCACCTGGACATAGCGCATTGCCGTGCAGCAGCAGCTGCGCGGCGAGCGTCTCGAGCAGCGACTGCCCGGCGCTGGTCGGCGCTCACCAGCGCGGCAGCTTCGGATCGGTCGGCATCAGCGGCGCCGCGCCGACCCCTTCGGCCACCATCCGCACGCTGCGCTGCGCCACCGGGTTGTCGAGATAGGCGCCGCGCACGCTGCGTCCGTACTCGAACGGCGGCGACCCGCTGTCGTAGGCTGTCGCCGAAGATGGCCCAGGGGGTGACGAAGCCGCGCGCGATAGGCACACGGGTGCCGCCCCCGCCCTTGAAGGCGGAAGCGATAGTGGTGAGGAAGGACATCGCCGTTCCTTTCGTGAACAAAAGCGCGGTCATGGATGATCCGGTGCCGACGCGAGAAACCTGACGTCTATATGCGACGTGACTGACGGCGCATGGCGCTCTGATCCGACGCGGTTGCGCACCGGCCCAATCGCAGGAATCCGGTCAATGCTTCGACAAGCGCCAGCGGCTGGGTTCGACACCATCGTGGATCGTCTGCCGCCCGCGGTACCTTCGGACACAAACTCGAAGCGGAGTCGCATCGCGCTCGATCTCTGAGTCCGACCGGGTGCTTCGAGCCACGACACACGTGCATTCTGCGGCGCGTGATACGACGGCACGTCCAGGCCTGCGACTGGTGTATCACGGACGATAAGCAGACGTCCTGTGCCGGCATCCGCGAAGCGGTCGGCGAGGATGTAAACCGTCGGCAGGAACGTCCGCATGGTCCGAGGTTGAAGTAAGCACCGCCCCGGAACAAGTCCGGGGTGACAGTTTGGGGTGCAACCTGACTCTCATGATGTCACCTCGCCTGACCATGTCATCCCGGACTTGTTCCGGGGGCGGTGCTTCCACTGCTCACAATCCCCGCACCCGCGGCTTTGCCTTCTGCCCCAGCATCAGCTCGCTCAGCGCCCACACCAGCGCATCGGCGCGGTCCGGGCGACCGCCCCGGGCCCTGATACCGTCCCGCCGCCATCAGTCCGCACATCTGGTCTTCCAGCTTCGCGAACATCCCGGCGTGGCTCACCCGGCCGCTCTCGTAGAGCGCGGCGACCGGCTCGGCGCGGGCGACCTTGCCCTTGCTGGCGTGGACCAGCGTCAGCGGCAGCACGTGGTCGGCGGCGCGCAGCACGGCCTTGACCATCGCGCCGCCCTGGTTGGCCTCGGCCACCACGCGGTCGGCGCCCCAGTCGCGCGCCGCGCCGGCCACCGCGCGGGCCCAGCGTTCGGGGCTGGCCTTTTCCACGCTGGCATCGGCCAGCACCACCGCGTTGCCGTCTTCCAGCAAGGCGGCGACGACGATCCCGCAGGCATCGCCTTTCTCGCCCGCCGGGGGATCGACCGCGACCACGGTGCGGACGCGCTGGCAATGCGGCATCACCTCGCGGCATCGCTCGAGCAGCGCGCGGCTCCACAGCGCGCCTTCGACATCTTCGACCAGTTCGCCGTCGAGCTCCTGCCGCCCGAAGCGCGAGCCGGCGAACTGCTCGATCATCGAGGCGAGATAATCCGCCGGCAGCACGTCGGCGTTGTCGGTCGTGCGGCCCCTGGCCACGACCACCTTGCCGCGCTTCGCCTCGTCCATCAGGCGATGCATCAGCGGCGCGAGGCGCGGGGTGGTGGTGGCGAGCACGCGGGGCACTTCGCCCAGCCGCATGGTCAGCTGCAGGTTGTCCCACGCGGCCATCGCGCGGTCGTTCGCATTCTCCCATTTGGCGATCTCGTCGCACCAGGCGTGGCTGTGCTGGGGCCCGCGCAAGCTTTCCGGCTCGCCGGCCGAATAGAGCCAGGCGATCGCGCCGTTTTCCCACGAGAGCTTGCGCAAGCTGGGCTCGAACACCGGGGCCAGCGCGCCCGGCGCGGCGGCGAGCACCCCGCTGTCGCCCTCGACCATCACGTTGCGCACCTCGGTCAAGCGACGCGCCGACCAGTGCGATCCGCGCATTGCCGTCGTGGCGCGCGACGTCGCGCACCCATTCGGCACCCGCGCGGGTCTTGCCGAAGCCGCGCCCCGCGCAAATCAGCCAGGTGCGCCATGCCTCGCGCGGGGCCAGCTGCGCATCGCGCGCCCAGCCTTCCCAGTAATAGCTGCCCAATGCGGCGAGTTCGTGCGGGGCGAGCATGCGCGCCAGTTCTTCGCGCTCGGCATCGGCGGCGGGCCCCGGGCGGCGCAGCCACGCGCCGCGGGTGGGTGCGCGCCTACTTCTTGCCATCGGGCCCGGTCCTGTCGGCAATTGCCTTGCGCGCGGCGCGGATCGCGGCGTCGCTGTCCCTGGCCCGCTGGCGCATCGCATCGATCTTGGCGTTGATGCTGGCGATCGTCGCGGCTTCGTCGGCCAGCGTGCGGCGGCCCTTTTCGCGCGCCACGCTTTCGCGGTGTGCGGTCAGCGATCGCAGCGCGGCGGCGGTGTCGAACCTGGCCTTCGGAGATTCACCCGTCTCGCCGCCTGAGCGCAAGTGCGCCAGCAGCTCCATCTCGAGGTTGTCGTACCCTTCGGCCAGTGCCGCGTACCACCGGCGCGCGAAGTCCGGATCGGTGCGCCGCTTCGCGTAGACGGTCGCCGTCGTCAGCTCGGCCTCGTCGGCCGCCGCCGATACATTCGACGTCTCGGCAAGTCGCGTCAGGAACAGTTCCAACTTGCTGCCGATCCTGCGCGGGGGTGACGGAGCGGAGGAATTCCTCGTCCGGGGGCCCGACCGTGCGGCGTCGAGTTCGGCGGCGAAGCGAGCGTTCTGCCGCCTGTGCAGGGATATCGTCGTGCGGTGGATGCCCGCCGTCCGTGCCGCGCCGGCGAGGGTTTCACCCGCACGCAGGGCGGCCAGCACCGCTTGCTCCCATTTGCGGGGAGCCATGTTCTTCTCCATTGAAACAGCCCTCGTTGTCTGATGGTGTCCGGCCGTAAAGGCGCGCGGCGACAGCGGACGCGAAAACGGGCGGCGCCGCTGATGCAGCCCGCCCGGTTCGAATCACATGATCGCGATGTTCCGCTTCTCTAACCAAGGAGCGTCACGATGTCAATCATAAAGTGCCAGATGGGTTAAATGCTGCCAGCGGATTGTGCCGCGCGCCGTGCTCGCCTAGAGGCGCGCGACGCTTGCGAAGGGACGCGATCGATGCTGCGCAGCCTCTATAACTGGACGATGGAAAAGGCCGCGCACCGCCATGCGGTGTGGTGGCTGGCGCTGTTCGCGTTCGTCGAGGCGAGCTTTTTCCCGGTCCCGCCGCACCCGCTGCTCGGCCTGATGTGCCTGGCCGAACCGAAGAAGGCGATCCGCTACGCAGCGATCGCCACCGTCGCCTCGGTGCTCGGCGGATTGCTGGGCTACGCGATCGGCTATGCGCTGTACGATACCGTGGGCCAGCAGCTGATCGACGCGCTGGGAATGCACGACAGCTTCCCCAAGGCGGCGTGCTATCTGCGCGAATACGGCAGCGAGATCATCATGATCAAGGGCGCCACCCCGATCCCGTTCAAGCTGCTGACGATCACCGCCGGCTTTATCGCCATGCCACTGGGGCCGTTCATCCTGGCCAGCGTGGTCAGCCGCACGATCAGCTTCATGATCGTGGGCGTATTGTTCCGCCTGTTCGGTGCCCCGATCAAGCGCTTCATCGACAAGTACCTGGGACTCGTCACGATCGGCTTCGTGGTGCTGGTGGTGGGCGGGTTCATCGCGGTCACCATGCTGTCGGGCGGCGGCCGGCAAGCGAGCGACAAATGCTCGGCAGCGGCGCAGGTGGCGGCCTAGAGCGAACTCCACACCACGAACAGCCCGACCGCGATCACCACCGCCGCGAACCCGCGTTCGAGCAATTTCTTCCGGCTGGACAGGCGCTTGCCCAGCAGCAGCCCGATCATGCTGCCCGCCAGCCCGCCGGCTACCAGCCACACAACCAGCATCCAGTCGACATAGCCCGACAGGGCATAGGACGCCGCGGTCGTCGTGCCGAGCGCGGTCACCACCACCAGCGAACTGCCGATGGCGAGCGTGATCGGCATCGCGGTGGCCGCGATCATGCCCGGCACGATCAGGAAGCCGCCGCCGATGCCGAAGAACCCGGCGAGCAGCCCCACCCCCAGACCATAGGCGGCAAGGCGCGGCAGCAGGTGGGGGGCGCTTGCGGCGTTGAGGCGCACGTCGGGATTGCCGCCCGACTTGCGCCCGCGCAGCATCAGCGCGCCGACCACCACCATCAGGGCGCCGAACGCGGCGAGCAGCGCCTGCCCATCGACCGCCTTGCCGATTTCCGCGCCGACCGCCGCGCCCAGCACGCCCGCGCCGGCGAACGTCAGCGCGCAGGGCCACTTGACGTTGTGGTTGCGGGCGTGCCCCGCAAGTCCGGTCGCGGCGTTGAGCGCCACCGCGACCGCCGCGGTCCCGATCGCCGCGTGCGCACTCTCGACGCCTACGACATAGACCAGCAGCGGCACCGCGAGGATCGACCCGCCCCCGCCCACCAGGCCGAGCACGAACCCGATCAGCGCGCCGCTGAGCAGCGCAAGGGCGATGGTGGCGGGGTCCACCGGCTCAGCCTGGCGACGGTGCCTGCTGTGCGCGATTCCACGGCATCAGGGTCAGCAGGCTCGCCATGCCGCACCAGCCGGTCGTCCCGGCAAAGACCAGGCCCGCGCCGACGAACGCCGACAGCGCGAACCAGCCGGGCGCGACGGCCAGGCCCAGCAGCACGCCGATCAGCACCAGCGTCCCCGCGGCAATCTGGACCTGCCGCATGATCTCGATCGGGCGGGCGCGGTCGATTTCGATCGGCAGCCCGGCACCGCGCCAGCCGTCGAGACCGCCTTCAAGCAGGTATCCCTCGACGCACGCATTCGCCAGCCGGCCGACATTGGTTGCGGTTCGCATGCCGCTGCGGCAGGTGAAGATCACCGGCCCGGTGCCATCGATCGCGCGCAAGCCGTCGAGCGGCCGGTTGGTCGCGCCTGCGATGTGCGAGCGCGCGAATTCGTCGGCGGCGCGGATGTCGATCACGCGCGCACCCTTGCTCACGAGGCGCTGCGCATCGAGCGGGGATATCCGGGGGAGGGGCATCAATCTTCGTCCTTGCAGTAAAGTTCATAGAGGGTTGCCAGCAGCGTCTCGCAGCGCGGATCGGCGATCCGGTACCAGAGCGTCTGCGACGCGCGCCGGAAGGTCACCAGGTCCGCGGCACGCAGCTTGGCCAGATGTTGCGACAGCGCCGACTGCGACAGGCCGACTTCGGTTGCCAGGTCGCCAACGGTGGTCTCGCCGCGCTCGGCCAGCTTGCACATGATCATCAGCCGGCGCCCGTTCCCGAGCGCGCGCAAGAGATCGGCCACCGAAGCGGCGTGTGCGGTGAAAGACGCGAGGTCCATCTGGGCAAGCTTCTTCATTAGAGCTTGCTAAATAAGCATATGCTTATATATGTCAAGGCCAGGAAGGAACGCCGTCATGCCAGCCGCCCAGATCCACGCCTTTTTCGATCCGCCGACCAACACGGTCAGCTATCTCGTGTCGGACCCGGTCACCCGCCGCGCCGCGGTGATCGACCCGGTGCTCGATTTCGATCTTGCCAGCGGCGAGGCCGATGTCCGCTCCGCCCAGGCGATTGTCGCGGCCGCCGCCGCGCAGGGCCTGACGATCGAGTGGGTGCTCGAAACGCACGCTCATGCCGATCACCTTTCGGCCGCGCCGTTCATCAAGGCCGAGACCGGCGCGCAGATCGGCATCGGCGAACACATTCGCGACGTGCAGAAGATATTCCGCCCGATGTTCGACGCCGGCGATCTCAAGACCGATGGCTCCGATTTCGACCACCTGTTCGCCGATGGCGAGACCTTCGCTCTCGGCGAGCTGGCGGTGGAGGTGTTGCACGTCCCCGGCCACACCCCCGCCGACGTCGCGTACCGCATCGGCGATGCGGTGTTTGTCGGCGATACGCTGTTCATGCCCGACTTTGGCACCGCGCGGGCCGACTTTCCCGGCGGCGACGCGCGCCAGCTGTACCGTTCGATCCGCAAGCTGCTGAGCCTGCCGGGCGATACCCGCCTGTTCCTGTGCCATGACTACAAGGCGCCGGGCCGCGACAGCTACGCGTGGGAAACCACCGTGGCCGAGCAGCGCGCCACCTCGGTCCATGTGCACGACGGCGTGAGCGAGGACGAATTCGTCGCCATGCGCGAAGCGCGCGACGCCAGCCTGCCGGTGCCGCGCCTGCTGTTGCCTTCGGTCCAGGTGAACATCCGCGCCGGCCGCATGCCCCCGGCGGAAGACAACGGGGTCAGCTACCTGCGCATCCCGGTCAGGCCGGTGATGCACAAGGTGGGCGGCGAGACCGCCGGTTAGGAATCCGCTCAGGCAAGCGCCGCCAGGCGCAGGCGCGCCGGATCGGGCACATCGATCGTGCCGTAGCCGCGCCGGATCAGCCCGGCCGCCTCGAGCTGGCCGAGCGCGCCGTTGGCAGTTGCGCGGGTGACGCCGAGCAAGTCGGCAAGCTCCTGCTGGGTCACGTTCACCGACCGCGCCGTGCCGCCCGTCAGGTTGGCGATCAGCGAGGCCGCCCGCGCGGTGGCCGATCCGTGGCGAAGGCCCGCGAGGAGGTCGAGCGTCTCCTGCAACTGCGCGCACAGCGCCCCCAGCAGCGCGCGCATCGCCGCCGGATCGGCCGCCAACGCGCGCTCGAACGCCGCTGCTGCGATCCACCGCAGCCCTGCGGGACCGCGCGCCACCGCGTCGACGACCCGGGGACGGCCCGATAGGACCGCGAGCTCGCCATACGAATCGCCCGTGCCGAGCAGCGCGACGCCGCGGAACTCGCCGTCGGCGGTGAATTGCCCGACCGACACCGCTCCATCGGCGATCAGCCAGAACCCGTCCGCTTCCTCGCCCTTTTGCTGGATGATCTGCCCGTCGGCAAACCGCCGCGCCGGCGCGGCGGCGACGAGCGCGGCGCGCATTCCCGGTGGCAGCGCATCGAACAGCATCGGCACCACGAGCGAACGGCGCGACGGCAATTGTCGAATTCTAGACATTTCGCCGGATCGGATAGCGCTAAAGCGGCGGCGGGAAAAGGAGAGGTGCCATGCCGGCGTCAACCATCGCGATCGTGGGAATCTATCTCGGCTTCGCCGCGCTCGAGTTTACGCGGTCGAACCTGTTCGCCAAGCCCGGGCAAACGCGCGACGACGGGATCGTCGAAGGCGTCAGCATGGCGATGCTGCTTGGCGTCACCCAGCCCGCCGTGGTCCTCGCCGCAGCCGCGCTGGCGGGCTGGATCGCGCCGCAATGGGCGGGCGCGCTGGGGGGCCTGAACGTGTTCGCGGGGATCGCGCTATTCCTCGTCGGCGAGGACATGATGCAGTACTGGTGGCACCGCGCGAGCCATTCGACGCCATGGCTCTACAACCTCCACCGCGCGCATCACAACGGCCAGTACATGTCGGTGCGGCTCGTCTACCGCAACAACCTGTTCTACTATGCGATGATGCCCAGCCTGTGGATCGGCGGGCTGCTGGTGTACCTCGGGCTCGGCTGGATCTACGCCGGGTACCTGGTGGTCAAGATGGCGGTGATCATCGGCGCGCACTCGGATGTCGCGTGGGACGCCCCGCTCTACCGCATCAAATGGCTGAGCCCGGTGATGTGGGTGGTCGAGCGGACGATCTCGACCCCGGCGACGCACCACGCGCACCACGGACGCCACGCCGACGACCCGGCAGTCCACTACAAGGGCAACTTCGGCAACCTGCTGTTCTTCTGGGACGTGCTTTTCGGCACCGCGAAGATCACCCGGACCTACCCCACGAGCTACGGGGTCGAAAACCTCGCCCCGGCCTCGCTTGGCCAGCAGTTGATGTGGCCGGTCTTTCCGGAGAACAAGCGCATCCCATCCGCGGGAGAGGAACCGGCCGCAAGAGCCGCCTGATCTACCCGGGCGGCGGGCGGCCGTGGATCGCAAGGTCCCGGCCGCCATACCGGCCTGCCTCTGCCGCCCGATCAGCGCCCGAACGCGGTTTCCAGCGTGATTTCGGCGTTGAGCAGTTTCGAGATCGGGCAGTTGGCCTTGGCATCGTTGGCCAGGGCGGTGAACTCGTCCTCGCCGATGCCGGGGACCGCGCCGGTCAGGGTCAGGTCCGAACGGGTCACGGTGAAGCCGTCGCCGTCCTTTTCCAGCGTCACCTTGGCGGTCGTCTCCAGCGTGCCATCGGTGTGCCCGGCCTTGGCCAGTGCGAAGCTCAACGCCATCGTGAAGCAACTGGCGTGGGCGGCGGCGATCAGTTCTTCGGGATTGGTGCCCGGGGCGTCCTCGAACCGGGTGTTGAAGCCATAGGGCTGTTCGCTGAGCGCGCCCGACTGGGTGCTGACGTGGCCCTTGCCCTCCTTGCCCAGTCCTTCGTAACGCGCGCTGCCCGATTTCACGATCGCCATGTGCCGTATCTCCTTCACCGACGAGACGGTTGGGCGGCGCGCTCGGTTCCAGGCCCGCGCCCGACCGCCGTCAATTCGCCGCCAGCGCCGGTGACTCGCCCAGTTGCGCCTGGGCGCGCGCCAGCAGCGCCTCGGCCACCGGATCCTTCATCCGCATCTTGAGCGACGCCTCGGCGGCCGCCTTGGCACCGGCCGCATCGCCGGACGCAAGCAGCGCGGCGGCGACATCGCGGCGCACTGGATACCAGAACGCCGGCGGATCGGTGAAATCGCCGAACGCCGGGGTTTCCTCGAGCTCGGCTGCGCGCGTGAACGCGGCCACCGCTGCCGGATGATCGCCCGCCAACATCGCCGCGCGCCCCGCCAGAACGTTGCGCGTCACTCCCAGCATGGTCTCCGCCGCGCGCACCTCGTCGGCGGCCGGATCGTCGGCGATCTTCTCGGGAATGGCAGCCATCTCGGCATCGATCGCGGGGCGATCTCCCGACCAGGCCGCCGCCTCGCCGCGCGCATAATGCCATGCCGCCTTGAGATAAGGCAGCTTCGGTTCCGGCAAGGCAACCACCGATGCTGGGTCGAACCGTGCCAGCGCGAAGTAACCCGACGCGCTGAGGAGCTGAACGACGGCAGGGGCTTCGTCTTGCATGGCGGATCGCGCGACAAGGGGCCGCGCCAGATCGAGCGCAATAGCCGAATCGCCCGCCATCAGCGCGCCGCCAAGGCCGTAGATGATGTTGTGCCCATGATAAGGCAGTCCGAACACCCCGTCCGGCCCTTCGAGGCCCAGTCGCCGGGCATTGTCCTTGCCGATCTCGACCGCGCGGCGATTGGTCTCGGCCGTCTCCTGGTACCGGCCTACCCAGTAGAAGGTGTGCGCCGGCATGTGCACCAGGTGGCTGGCGTGCGGCGCCAGCGCGGCCAGCTTTTCGGCATAAGGCACTGCCTTGGCCGGTTCGCCCAGCACCTCGGTCGCGTGGATGTAGAAGTGGATCGCCGGCGTGAAATCGGGCGAGCGGGCGAGCACCGTCTCGAGCACCGGGATTGCGGTGCGCAGGCGGTTCAGGTCGGGATCGGAACCCTGCGCAAACGATGCCACCATCGTCGCGTCGGCGGACAGCACCGCGATCGCGTCGTCGGCCGGGTAGGCGAGGCGGACTTTGTCCATCGCCCGGGCATAGGCGGCATCGCGCTTGACCGGATCGCCCCTGCGAAAGCGCGTGACAAGTGCGCGAGTAAGCGCCTGTTCCTTCGCTGTCCCACTGCGCGCCGCCAATGTCCGTGCCTTGGTCGCAACCGGCAGCAGCTCGGCACGCTGGCCTTCGTCGGCGCCGAAGTTGATCGTCGGCGCTGTCACCAACGCCTGGCCCCACAGGCACATCGCGCAGGCGGGATCGAGCCGCCCCGCCTCTTCCATCGCCGCGACTGCAGCCTTGTGCGCGAACGCCGCGCCCAGTTCCATGCCGTTGGAAAAGAACGCCTGCGCCTGCGGCACTTGCGTCGTGATCGCGAACCCGCCGTCGCCATAGCCGGGCAGCAGCGTCGCCACCTTGGGTACCATCATATCGGCGTGGCCCTGATGGTCGCTGCCGGTAGCGGCCGGCGGGGCGGACGGTTCCATCGCGTGGTCGGCCGGTTCGGGTGTGGCCGGACCCGCCTGACCCAGCGCGGGCGTGGCCATCGCCGTGGCCAGCGCCGCCAGCGAAATCGTCAATCCTGCAGCCCAGCGCATTCCGCAATCCCCCCGATTGTTTAGCCCGTCAGATAATTCCCGTCGCTTTCCCGGCGCGTTCGAACATGCCCAGGATGGTCTCGACTTCCTCGGCCGTGTGCTCGGCGCACAGCGAACAGCGCAGCAGCGTCATGTTGGCCGGGGTCGCCGGAGGCCGCGCCAGATTGACGTAGAGACCTTCCTTCAGCAGCGCTTCCCACATCATCGCGCCGCGTTCCAGATCGGGCATGATCACCGCCACGATCGCGCTCTGGGGGGTGGCGGTGCCGAGCTGGAATCCCAGGCCGGTGAGCCCGGCGTGCAGCCGCTTGGAATTTTCCCACAAGTGCGCGCGCTTGTTGGAACCGTGCATCAGCTTGCGGATCGAGGTGGCAGCGGTCGCCACCACGCTCGGCGGCAGGCTGGCGGTGAACACATAAGGCCGGCACACCAGCCGCATGATCTCGAACTTGGGATGGTTGGACACGCAGAACCCGCCGACCGTGCCGACGCTCTTGGAAAAAGTCCCGATCACGAAATCGACGTCGTCCAGGCAGCCCTGGTCCTCGGCCACCCCGCGCCCGTGCTCGCCGATGAAGCCCATCGAGTGCGCCTCGTCGACCAGCACCATCGCGCCATGCTTTTTCGCGACCGCGATCATTTCCTTCAATGGCGCGATGTCGCCCAGCATCGAATAGACGCCCTCGAGGATCACCAGCTTGCCGGCGCCTCCGGGATGCGCCCGAGCCGCTTGTCCATCGCCTCGATGTCGTTGTGCTTGAACGGCACCACTTCGGCATAGCCCAGCTTGCAGCCGTCCCAGATGCTGGCGTGGCTGTCGATGTCGAGCACGATGTAGTCGCCCTTGCCCGCGATCGTGCTGATGATGCCGAGATTGGCCTGGTAGCCGGTGGAAAAGACCATCGCGTGGTCCATCCCGTAGAATTCCTTGAGCGCGTCCTCGCACTCGCGGTGGCCGCGATAGGTGCCGTTGAGCACGCGGCTGCCCGTGGTCCCGCTGCCGAAATCGTCGAGCGCCTGCTTGCCCGCCGCGATCACGTCGGCATCGAACGTCATGCCCATGTAGTTGTAGGTGCCGAGCAGGATCGTGTCGCGCCCGTTGCAGATCGCGCGGGTGGGCGAGAGCACTTTTTCCATCACCAGGTTGAAGGGATCCTCCTGCCCCCCGGCGAGCAGCCCTTCGCGCATCGCGATCAGGTCGTCGAATTTCGAAAACAGGTCGCCATTGGCAGCCGGCGCGTGCCCTTCGCGTGCCACCGGCCGGTCCGGCTCGTCGATGCCTTCGCTCACCGGGAAGCGCTCACGCGGCCTGCATTTCGGTGACCGCGTCGACCAGGTTGCCCCAGGTCTCGATCTCGGCCTGCTGGTTCATCGAGATGATGATGTCGAATTCATCCTCGATCGCGGCGACGAAATCCATCACCGTCAGGCTGTCGAATTCCAGATCGCCGGCAAAGGTCGAATCCTCGTCGATCGCGGCGGCTTTCTTGTTGAACGGTTCGACCAGCGTGCGGATGCGGGCGTCGACTTCATCTCGGTTCATCGGGGGGCTCGGTCCATGGGTGTTGTGCTATCCTGACATGCCGGTGCGCTGCCGGACGGTTGCGCATCTGCCACGGCAATGCGGTGCAAAAGCGGCCTGGCCCCGCGCTTGTCAAGTTTGCGCGGCACTGGCAAGCCTCGCCGCCGAGGAGGGATGCGCATGAAATTCGATTCCGAGCCGGAACCCGGTGCGCCCGACAGCGCCGTGCCGGTCTATTCGCTGCATGCGATCCACCTCGTCCGCAACACCCAGATCCAGACGCTCCAACTGTCGCAGATGGCCGACCAGAAGGCCTCGATCCTGATGGGCGCCAGCTTCCTGGTGTTCTCGATCGCGGTCAGCCGTGCGTTCGCCGGGCACCTGCCGGTCAGCCTGGCGATCCTCGCCATGTTCGCGTTCCTGAGCTCGCTGTGCGCGGTGGTCGCGGTGCTGCCGTCGGTATCGCTCAGGAAAGGGCCGCAGAGCGCCAACCGGCTGTTCTTCGGCCATTTCGCGGGCCGCGACGAAGCCGAATGGACCGCCGACGTGCTCGATCAGCTCAAGAACGACGAGACGGTGTTTCGCACGATGCTGCACGATATCTACCAGAACGGCACCGTGCTGCAGCGCAAGAAGTACCGTTTCCTGGGGATCGCCTATCGCATCTTCGTGTTCGGGCTGATCATCACGCTGGTGTCGTTCGTGGCCGAACTGACGATGGCCTAGGCCGGCAGCAGCCCGCGCACCGCCGCCATGAACGGCCCGATCGATACCGGTTTCGACAGGTACCCGGTGGCTCCGGCATCGCGGATCCGGTCCTCGTCACCCTTGCCGGCATAAGCGGTCACCGCCAGCACAGGCGTGTCGTTGAGCGTCGCGTCGCGGCGCATGGCCATGATCAAATCGACGCCCGAGACGGTGCCCAGCTGGATATCCATGATCACCAGATCGGGCGCGAACGCGCGCGCCGCGTTCATCACCAGCTCGCCATCGGCAACCGGCTCGACCTCGAACCCGCTCGCGCGCAGCACGTCGCAGAACAACTTGCGGTTGAGGTCGTTGTCCTCGACAACAAGAATTCTCTTTGCCACTGGGGCCGCTCCTGAAATGCGCGAGGGCTTCGCGCTTAGGGTTCATCGAGGACGCTGACAATCACCGCCGATACCACTCATCATTCCGGAGACGCCGATACGCTGGCGTTGTCGGCGCTCGGCTGGGTGCTCGCCGATCAGGATCGCGCCGAACGCCTGCTGGCGTTGACCGGGCTCACGCCCGAAATCCTGCGCGACCGGCTGACCGAGCGGTCGACGCTGTCGGCGGTTCTCGAATACCTTGCCGGGCATGAGCCCGACCTGCTGCTGGCTGCCGACGCGCTCAACGTACCGCCCGAAACGCTGGTGCGCGCGCACGCCGAATTGTCCGCCGGCAGCGCCCGCGCATGAGCCGGCCGCTGATCATTTCGGACTGCGACGAAGTGCTGCTGTACATGGTGGCGCACTTCAAGGACTGGCTCGAGGAAGGCCAGGGGGTCAACTTCAACCTGGTCGGCAACGACTTCGCCGAATCGATGCGCTGGCAGGGCAGCGACGAGCTGGTCGAGCCGGCGGAAATCTGGCGTCTGCTGCGCGGCTTCTTCGATACCGAAATGGGCCGGCAAAACCCCATTCCCGGCGCGGTCGAGGGGATCAACGCGCTCAGCCAGCACGCCGACGTGGTGATCCTGACCAACCTGACCGACCGCCACCGCGACATGCGTAGCGAGCAACTGGCCAACCACGGCATCCACGCGCGGGTGTTCACCAACCAGGGGCCCAAGGGGCCGGCCTTGAAGGCGATCGTCGACGAATACGCGCCCAGCCGCGCGGTGTTCATCGACGACCTGGCGCAGCACCACAAGTCGGCCGCCGACAGCGTGCCGCACTTGCGCCGACTGCACCTTTGCGGTGAGCCCACGCTCGCCTCGCGGATCGCCTGCGCGCACAAGGCGGGCGATGCCCACGCACGGATCGACAGCTGGGACCAGGCGCTGCCCTGGCTGCTGAACGAAGTGAAGAAAGAAACGGAGACAGCATGAGCATCGACGACCGCCTGAACGAGCTCGGGATTACCCTGCCGCAAGCCGCCGCACCGGTGGCGGCCTATGTGCCGGTCGTGATCGACGGCCGCCGCGCCTACGTCTCGGGCCAGTTGCCGTTTTTGAACGGGGAACTGGTCAAGGGCCGGCTGGGCGAGAGCGTGCCGTTGCAGGACGGGATCGACGCAGCACGCGCCTGCGGCCTGATGATCCTGGCCCAGCTCAAGGCCGCGCTCGGCTCGCTCGACCGGGTCGAGCAGGTCATCAAGCTAGGCGCGTTTATCAATTCGACCGCCGAATTCGTCGATCAGCCGCGCATCGCCAACGGCGCGAGCGAGCTTATGGCGCAAGTATTCGGCGATGCCGGGAAGCACGCCCGTAGCGCGGTCGGGGTCCCGGTCCTGCCACTGGGCGCAGCGGTCGAGGTCGATGCGATTGTCGCCATTCGCGCCGATTGACGCGCTGTTCTCGCCTGCGCCCGATCCGGGGCGGGTGAACTGGTTGCGCCAATGGACCTACGCTCACCGCGGGGTGCACGATGGCGGCGTGGCGGAAAATTCGCCCGCCGCTTTCGCCGAGGCGATCGCGCGCGGGATGGGCATCGAGTGCGACGTCCAGAAGAGCCGCGACGGGCGGGCGATGGTGTTCCACGACTGGGACCTCGACCGGCTGACCGGACTAGAGGGGGCGGTCGCGGCACGCGATTCGGCGGAACTTGAACAAGTGGTCCTGGCGGGCACCGCGGACCGTATCCCGACGCTCGATCGCCTTCTGTCTCAGGTGAGCGGACGGGTCCCGCTGCTGATCGAGGTCAAATCGAAGCGACAGCGCAATCCGATCCCGCTGTGCCTTGCTGTGAGGCGAGCGCTTGAAGGCTATCCAGGTGCAGTTGCGGTGATGAGTTTTGACCCGCGAGTGCCAAAATGGTTCGCCGCCCATTCTCCCGGCACAATTCGCGGACTGGTCGCGACCGAGGAGGGCGCGCGCGGAATTGGCGGCCGGCTCAGGCGTCATCTGGCGTTGTGGCACGCCCGTCCCGATTTCCTCGCCTACGACGTGCGCGACCTTCCAAGCCGGTTCGCCGCGGCCCAGCGCGCACGCGGATTGCCTCTGCTGACCTGGACCGTCCGCTCGCCGTTGCTGCGCGAACGCGCGGCGCATCTGGCCGATGCCCCGATCGCCGAAGGAGCAGGGTTGGCGTGAGCGAACTGATCGCGCGGATGGCGAACGGGGTCGGCGAACTGCCGGCGGGCGAATGGGATGCACTGGCAGGGAACGGCAATCCGTTCGTGAGCCACGCATTCCTGTCCGCACTCGAGGATTCGGAAAGCGTCGGTCCCGGCAGCGGGTGGCAACCCGCTCCGCTGGTGATCGAGGACGATGGAGCGCTGGTGGCCGCGCTGCCGGCCTATCTCAAGGGCCACAGCCAGGGCGAGTATGTGTTCGACCACGCCTGGGCCGATGCGTGGGAGCGAGCCGGAGGACGCTATTACCCCAAACTGCAGATCGCCGTTCCGTTCACCCCCGCGAGCGGCCCGCGCGTGCTCACTCGCCAGCCCGCGCTCGCTGCCCCGCTGCTCGACTTTGCCGAACGATTTGCCGCGGCCAACGCGCTCTCGTCGATCCACGCGACGTTTCTAGAGCCTGATCAGGTTCCGCTGTTCGAGGCCGCCGGCTGGCTGCTGCGGCACGATCTCCAGTTCCACTGGACCAATCGCGGCTATGCCACGTTCGACGATTTCCTGGACGCGCTCGCCAGCCGCAAGCGCAAGGCGATCCGCAAGGAACGCGCCGCCGCGCAGGATGGCGTATCGATCAAGCGCCTGATCGGGTCCGAACTGCGCCCCGAACACTGGGATGCTTTCTGGGTGTTCTATCAGGATACCGGCAGCCGGAAATGGGGCAGCCCGTACCTGACCCGCGCGGCATTCGACCTGCTGGGCGAGCGAATGGCCGACCGGATACTGCTGGTGATGGCTTACGATGGTGCGCGGCCGATCGCCGGCGCGCTGAACTTCATCGGCCCGGAAGCGCTCTATGGCCGCTATTGGGGTTGCACCGAAGACCGGCGCTTCCTCCATTTCGAACTGTGCTATTACCAGGCGATCGAAGCGGCGATCGAACTGGGTCTCTCGCGGGTGGAGGCCGGTGCGCAGGGCCAGCACAAGATCGCCCGCGGCTATGAACCGGTCCAGACCACGTCCGCCCACTGGATCGCCGATCCCGGTTTTCGCAAGGCGATCGCCGATTTCCTTATCCGCGAACGCCAAGGGGTCGCGGTCGACGCCGAATGGCTCGGCGAGACCACCCCGTTCAAGAAAAGTTAGGCGGCGCGGCGGTCGCCGGCCGAGAGCCACTGGCGCGCCCGGCGCTGGGCTTCGGCGATTTCGCGGGCGGTCATCTCTTCCGAAATATCGGCCCGGCACCACGAAGCTTCCTCATGCCCCTTGGCCGCGGCAAGGTTGAACCACTTGTGCGCCTCGATCAGGTCGCAGGCGACCCCGTGGCTGCCGGTCGAAAACGCGACCCCCAGGTCGTAGTAGGCCGAAGTGTCGCCCTGCGATGCCGCCGCCAGGCAGCGCGCCACCAGCGTATCGGCGTTGCGATGAGATTGGGGCAGCGCGGCTCCCCCTTCGATCCCGATCAGTTCCATCGACGTATCCCCCCATGTCGGCGAGCCCCCTGTGCCGCCGTCGAAGCGAAAGTCGCCCCGGCATGGTCAACAAACCGTTAACGACGCAGGCAAAAAATTCCGGCGCGTTCGGCGCAGCTTAAGTTTCCGTCGTCTAACCGGCGCCACCCGGAAAGCATGCTTGTGCCTGTCGGGAGGCATCTCTATAGGCGCGCCAGCGTCGGCAAAAGGCGGCGGCGTCACCGGATAAAACCCGGGGCGACGGTCGGTCTTGAGGCGGTTTGAGAGGACATCGATGGCCACTGCGGCTAGCGACATCGAGGTACTGGAAAAAGCGCGGCGCGCGCTTGCGGAGGACTATGCCCCTTCGGATGACGAAGAGTACATGAGTGCCAGCCAGCAGGATTATTTCCGGCTCCTGCTGCTCGAATGGAAGCGTTCGATCCTGACGGCGGCCAACGCCACGCTGCAATCGCTGCAGGACGGCCCGATCCGTGACGCCGATCTCAACGACCGCGCATCGAGCGAGACCGACTGGGGCATCGAGCTCAGGACCCGCGACCGCCAGCGCAAGCTGATCGCCAAGATCGATTCCGCGCTGCGTCGGATCGACGCGGGCGAATACGGCTATTGCGAGGTGACCGGCGATCCGATCGGCCTCAAGCGCCTGATCGCACGTCCGGTGGCGACGATGACCGTCGAGGCCCAGGAAGCGCACGAGCGGCGAGAAAAAATCTCTCGCGACGACTGAGCGTTAGCCGATCAATAGGGCTGCACTTAAACTTTCCTTAGTCGGTCCGGCGTATCGCCTGCCCGTTAACCGCGCTGCCACTGACGGCGCGACGGGTGCTTGAAAAGGGATTGGCCTGCGACATGACCGGCGTCGACACGCGTCATATCAATCGGGACAGCCTGTTCCTCGCCGCCGATGTGCGGGTCGAGGGCGATTCGGCGGGCAATCGCGTCAAGGTGCGCAACCTTTCGGCCGGCGGCATGATGGCCGAAGGCGAAGTGCAGGTCATGCGCGGTGCGCGGGTGACGGTGGAACTGCGCAACCTTCCACCGGTGGAAGGCAGCGTGGCGTGGGTGCAGGACAACCGCTTCGGCATTGCCTTTGCCCACGAGATCGATCCCAAGGCGCCGCGTACGGCGGTGGGCAAGGGCGATATCTCGACCCCCCGTTACGTGCGCCCGGCATCGATCCTTCCCAACGGGTCGGCTGTCGAGATCGGAACCCTGCGCAAGCTCTGATCGGGCACGTTAACGCGCGCGTGATCGTCGATCGTCGCTGACGCGCTGACGCCGACCTGCTAGCGGTGCGGCAATGGTTTGCCGATTACGCCGTATCGTTTCCCGGGCAGGGCTGTTCCCGGCCATTGCGCTGCTGGCCGCGTGCGGTTCGAACAACGACGGCAAGGCGCTGCAGATCGCGTTCATCGGATCGCCGGACGAGCCGTTCGAGCACGGCCTGCGCCTGTCCGCGCCCGCCCAGCAAATCCGCGCCGCGACCGCCGAAGGATTGGTCCGGCTCGACGCGCAGGGCGAAGTGGTCCCGGCGCTGGCCGAACGCTGGATCGTGACCGAGGACGGTCTCAGCTACATCTTCCGCCTGCGCAACTCCAACTGGTCCGACGGCGAACCGATCGAAGCCGACGAGGTGCGCAACGCGCTCAGGAGCACCATCCGCGCGCTTCGCGGAACATCACTCGGGCTCGATTTCGCGCCGGTATCCGAAGTGCGCGCGATGACCGGTCGAGTGATCGAGATCCGGCTGGCGAGCCCGATGCCCGACTTCCTGCAGTTGCTCGCGCAGCCCGAGGTGGGGGTGCTCCACCGCGGAGCGGGCGCGGGCCCGATGGAGCTGTCCCGCGATCGCGCGGTCGCCCGGCTCGCGCTCCTGCCGCCCGAGGCGCGCGGGCTGCCGATGCGGGCCGGCTGGCGCGAGGGGACGCGGTTGCTGGCAGTGCGCGCGATGCCGGGATCGCAGGCGGTCGCCGCGTTTCGCAACGGCGAAGTCGAGCTGGTACTCGACGGCCGGCTCGCCAGCCTGCCGCTGGCCGATACCGGGCCGCTGTCGCGTGGCACCGTCCGGCTCGATGCCGCGCAAGGGATCATGGGCCTGCGGGTGCTAAACGACGACGGCCTGCTGGCCGACCCCGCGCGGCGCGAGGCGCTGTCGATGGCGATCGAGCGCGAGGCCCTGCTGGCCCCGTTCAACATCGCCGGGTGGTCGCCCAGCACGCGGCTGGTGCCCTCCGCGGTTGCCGGCAACGCCCCCGAACGCTGGGTGACCCAGTCGATCGAGCAGCGCCGCGCCGAAGCCCGCCGCCGGATTGCGGCGTTCGGAGCACCCGACAAGGCGCGCGTGCGGGTCGCGCTTCCGGCTGGCCCCGGCTCGGACCTGCTGTTCAAGGAACTGGCGGCCGACTGGGCCGAAATCGGTGTCACCGCGGTGCGGGCGGCCGAAGGCAAGACGGCCGACCTCGAATTCGTCGATGCGCTCGCGCGGCTCGGCGGGCGGGCGTGGTACCTCGACCAGTTCGCCTGCGTGGTGCGCCGCGCGCTGTGCCTGCCCGAGGCCGATGAACTGGTCAAAAGCGCTGCGCACGAGGCCGATCCCGTCGCGCGGGCGACAATGCTGGCCGAAGCCGAAGCAAGACTGACCGCGCAGGGCACCTTCATTCCGCTGGGCGCGCCGGTGCGCTGGTCGCTGGTGCGCGGCGATATCGACGGCTTCTCGGAAAATCGCTGGGGCCTGCATCCCTTGCTGCCGCTCGCGCTCGGGCCCACATGAGCGTGTGAAGGAGATTGCCCGTGGACGAGCCCAACCGCGCACGCCAACTGAAGCCCGGCCCGATGGGGCTGGACCTGCCGCTTGGCGCCGATGCGGCAGCGGTGCGCCGGCGGATCGAGGCGATGGAGCAATTGCTCGAGAACAGCTTCACCCTCCCCGGGGTCAACTACCGGGTCGGGCTCGATTCGATCGTCGGGCTGGTGCCGGTGGTGGGTGATTTCATCACTGCGGTGATGGGCATGTGGCTGGTGTGGGAGGCAAGGAACCTCGGCCTGCCCAAGTGGAAGCTGTGGCGGATGACCGGCAACGTCGCGTTCGACACCGCGGTGGGGGCGATTCCGGTGGTCGGCGACGCTTTCGACTTCCTGTTCCGCTCCAACACGAAGAACCTGAAGGTGATCAAGCGTCACCTCGACAAGCACCATCCGGCGACCCGGACGATCGAGGGCTAGCCGCCCCGATCGTCAGTCCCTTAGCGGGGATGACGAGGTGGGCGAGTTGGCGTAGTCCCGCCCCATGCCCAGCGACGTCACCTATTCAAGCTATCTCGACCTCGACAGGATCCTGTCGGCGCAGCACCCCGCGAGCGCCGCGCACGACGAGATGCTGTTCATCATCGTCCACCAGGCGAGCGAGCTGTGGCTCAAGCTGTGCCTGCACGAACTGAACGCCGCGCGGGCCGAGATCGTCGCCGACGACCTGCGCCCGGCGTTCAAGATGCTCGCCCGGGTGGCGCGGGCGCAGAACCAGCTGATCAGCTCGTGGGACGTGCTCAGCACGATGACCCCGGCCGATTATTCGCAGGTCCGCCCGCACCTCGCCAGTTCGAGCGGCTTTCAGAGCGCGCAGTACCGGCTGATGGAATTCCTCCTCGGCGGGCGCAATCCCGATCATGTGACAATGCACGAGGCGGTGCCCGAGGTGGCGGCGGCCCTGCGCGCCGAGCTCGACCGTCCCAGCCTGTATGACGAGGCGGTGCGGCTGCTCGCGCGGCGCGGTTTCGCAATTCCCGGCAGCGTGCTCGAACGCGACCACCGCGGCGGTTGGACGCCCTCGCCCGAAGTCGAAGCGGCCTGGGCCGAAATTTACCGCGATCCCGAGGCGCACTGGGACCTCTACGAGCTGGCCGAGAAGCTGGTCGACCTCGAATACCACTTCCAGCGCTGGCGGTTCGGGCACCTCAAGACCGTCGAACGCATCATCGGCTTCAAGCGCGGCACCGGCGGGACGGCGGGTGTGCCGTACCTCGAAGGCGTGCTCAAGCAGGTGTTCTTTCCGGAGCTGCTGAGCGTGCGAACGGCGATTTAGCTTAATCCTCTGGCGAGAATCTGAGACCCTCCGCAGCGGCGTAAATTTCCATCAGGTCTCGCTGTCCTGATATTTCAGCATCCCCCTGAGATTCAAAATTGTCACGGTTTCTTTGTCGTTTATGCAGAAGGGACCGTCAAAAAGAGACTCTGCGCCACTCCTATTGTCGAGCTTCACGCCCCACAGCAAAATCGCTATTTCAAAACTATATGCGCGGCGTCCCCAGTTCGGAGCACGATAAGGGTGCGAGATTATCGGTCCATGAAATTGACCGTTGGTTACATATCGTCTTCGAGCCAAGAAGACTCTCGGCTGCGAAATGCTGCCTCCAAACACAGCAGCGCGCAGCCAGGGTTCCCACGGACCGAGTTCTAGGTCAGACTGAACCAGTCGGCGAGCGACTGCGGCGCGCCAAAGGACTGCCGCTGCAAATTGAACGAGCAGAGCGGGTTTTCGATTAGGTATTGTCCAGACTCGACCGTCTAACAGAGTAGTCGCCTGGTCCTCAACTGTTCTTATCCAATCAACAGCGTAGTCATCGCATTTCGATAATTTTGCTTCACAGCCTTGGCAGAGTATATCGGGCTCCCAAGGACCGGATTGGTAGTAAGTGGAGCCGCGTCTAGCGCGTTCGATTCCTAAAACGATAGGTCCCCCGTCCTTCATTTCGTGAACTAGGGCTCGCGGGAAAATATGCGAGCGCGCCATCTCTGAGTTCTTACAAACTAAGCAGGGCATTTGGGAAAGCCTCAGATTTGGCTAGCCGTAGGAGCGTCGAGCTCGCCGCGAAACACATCCTACGGTGTTGACGATAGGTGGCAAACGCCAGAAATGAAGCATTTCGGCGGGACCTCAATGCACGCTCCGTTCGGCAGTCGCTAGTTAGCCCAAGTCACCAGCTCGCGCACGAGCCCGCTTTTCCGCTGTCCTACACGGCTACCGATGTGGAAATGGCCTTTCCATGTCCCGCCTCCGCTCACATACTTGCGATTCCGGGAAGTGACACAGCTCGCGCAAAATCTCGCTGCAAGCCGTTCAGCGCGCAGGAAAAATGAAGTCGCGGGAGTTTTTGATCCACCCCACATCGGTGGTCCACGCGCCGCCTCAGGCCTCGAGCTCGATGTCCCAGTAGAGCCAGTCGCGCCACGTTTCGTGCAGGTAGCCGGGCGGGAAGGCCCTGCCGTGCTGGTGGAGCTGCCAGCTGGTCGGGCGGATCGGGCGGACAAGGTTCATGTGCGCCTGGGCGGGAGTGCGGCCGCCCTTCTTCATGTTGCACGGGGCACACGCGGTGGCGATGTTTTCCCACGTGGTCCGTCCGCCAAGCCGGCGCGGCATCACGTGGTCGAACGTCAGGTCTTTCTCGCTGCCGCAGTACTGGCATGCGAAGCGATCGCGCAGGAACAGGTTGAAGCGCGTGAAGGCAGGAAATTCCGACGTGCGGACGTATTGCCGCAGCGCGATCACGCTGGGGATCTGCATGTCGAGGTTGGGCGAATGGACGCAGCGTTCGTAACTGGCGACGATATCGACCCGTTCGAGGAACACCGCCTTGATCGCGGTCTGCCATGGCCACAGGCTCAAGGGATAATACGACAGCGGCGTATAGTCGGCGTTGAGCACCAGCGCGGGGCAGCTATCGAGCGCACGCGCCGGGTCATCCTCGGCAAGCCGGAAGCGCGCGGTCCGCTCGATCAGTTCGGCCTTGAACACTTCGCTCGCGTCCCTCCGATTGACCGCAGGCAAGCATTTGCCGATTCATGCGTCAACCCCGTGACAGGCGCTCCATCCACAACGATTGGGCCGGGCATCCCCCTGCGCTAGGGCCAAAACCCGATGGAGATCACCCGCTTCGCCCCCAGCCCGAACGGCCCGTTGCATCTGGGCCACGCGTGGTCGGCAATCGTGTCGCACGATCTTGCGCGCCAGCGCGAGGGCCGCTTCCTGCTGCGGATCGAGGATATCGACGGCGCGCGCAGCCGGCCCGAACTGGCCGATGAATTTCGCGCCGACCTGGGGTGGCTCGGTCTGGAAGCGATCGAGGTTGCCGCCCAATCGACGCGGCTGGCGCGTTACGATGCCGCGGCGGCACAACTGCGAGCCAAGGGCCTGCTCTATCCCTGCACCTGCACCCGCGCCGAAATCGCCGCCAACGCGACGCGCCACGGCCCCGAAGGGCCGATCTATCCGGGCACCTGCCGCAGGCTGACGGGCCGTCCTGGCCAGACGGCGTGGCGGCTCGATGTCGCGCGCGCGGCCCGCCTGGTCGGCAGCCTGACGTGGCACGACGAGCTGGCCGGCTCGCAGCAGGCACGTCCCGAGCTGTTTGGCGACGTGGTGCTGGTCCGCAAGGACGCGCCAGCCAGCTACCACCTCGCCGTCACGCTCGACGATGCCGATGACGGCGTGACGCTGGTCACCCGTGGTCGCGACCTGTTCGCGGCCACGCATGTTCACCGCTTGCTGCAGGCGTTGCTCGATCTGCCGGTGCCGCGCTGGCACCACCATGCGCTGCTGCTCGACGCAAACGGGCGCAAGCTGGCCAAGCGGCGCGGATCGGGAGCGGCCGGTTTCGGGATCAGCGAACGGAGGCTGGCGGGAGAAGATGGAATCGAATTGGCTCAGGCGCTGCGGCGAGGGCGTTTCCCTGCTGGCATTTCGCTTGGCGATGCCTAGATTGGCGGCATGACCACTTTCCTCGTCATCGTCCTCGTCGTCCTCATGGCGCTTGTCGTCTATTCGCTGGTGCGCGGGATCGTCGCGTTCCTCCAGTCGCACAAGGCCGACATCGAGGCAGGCTCGGAACGGCAGCGCGACATGCAGCTGCTGCAGAACAAGATGATGTTCAACCGCATCAAGTACCAGGCGCTGGCGATCGTGGTGGTCGCGCTGATCATGATGATCGCGCGCTGACGGCAGCTCCGCCGGCTCCGCTGTCCGACTGACCATGGTCAAGCTCAACAAGATCTACACCCGCACCGGCGATGACGGCAGCACCGGCCTGGTCGATGGATCTCGCCGGTCGAAGCATTCGGCGCGGATCGAGGCGATCGGCGCGATCGACGAGGCCAACTCCGCGCTCGGCTTCGCAGCGGTCGCGCTGTCGGGCGATTCGCGGGCCGACGTCACGCGCATCCAGAACGACTTGTTCGATCTGGGTGCGGACCTCGCCACGCCGGGCGACGATTTCGCGCCGTCCGAGATGGTCTTGCGGATCGTGCCTGCGCAAACCGACTGGCTCGAAGCGCGGATCGACGCGGCGGGAGAACGGCTAGCGCCGTTGACCAGCTTCGTCCTTCCCGGCGGGAGCGAGGGCGCTGCACGCACGCACCTGGCGCGCGCAGCGGTGCGCCGGGCCGAACGGGCGATGACCGCGCTGGCGAGCGACGAGCCGGTCAATCCGGCAGCGCTGGCCTACGTCAACCGACTGTCGGATTTTCTCTTCCAGCTCGCCCGCGTGCTCAACGATGCCGGCCGCTCCGACGTCACATGGGTGCCTGGCGCCAATCGTTAGCTAGCCAAACCTACCGCGCCGCGCTAACCGCCCGCTTTTGCTGCAAGTGCGAAGGATGACGCGGGCATGGATACGATCGGCGTCATCGGCGCAGGACAGATGGGCGCGGGAATCGCCCAGACGATCGCCCAGCACGGAATGCGGGTAATCCTATCGGATGTTGATCTTGCCGCCGCCGAGCGCGGCAAGGCTGCCGTCGACAAGGCGCTGGCCCGGCTGGTCGGCCGGGGCAAGCTCGAAGCCGACCAGGCCGAAGCCGTGCTCGCTCGTATCGAACCGGTCGCCGAACTCGCGCCGATGGCCGCCGCCAGCTTCGTGATCGAGGCCGCGACCGAGAACGAATCGGTCAAGAAGGCGATCTTCGAAGCAGCCGGAAGGGTCCTTGGGTCCGATGCCGTGATGGCCAGCAACACGAGCTCGATCCCGATCACCCGCATGGCCAACTGGTCGCCCGATCCTGCGCGATTCATCGGTCTGCACTTCTTCAACCCGGTGCCGGTAATGGGCCTGATCGAGGTGATCCCGGGACTGGCGACTTCGTCCGGAACGATCGCCCGCACTCGCGCACTGGCGGAAAGCCTGGGCAAGGAAGTGGTCGAAGTTCAGGACGAACCCGGCTTCGTGGTCAACCGGATCCTGATCCCCATGCTCAATGAGGCCGTATTCGTGCTCGGCCAGGGCACTGCCAGCATCGCCGATATCGACAAAGGTTGCCGGATTGGCCTCAACCACCCGATGGGCCCGCTCGAACTGGCCGATTTCATCGGCCTGGACACCTGTCTCGATATTGTCCGGGTGCTCTACACCACCACCGGCGACAGCAAGTATCGCCCCGCCCCGCTGCTGATGAAATACGTCGAAGCCGGCTGGCTCGGTCGCAAGACCGGCAAGGGGTTCTACGATTATTCGGGCGAGGTGCCCGTTCCCACGCGCTAGAACGCCGGGCCGGGCAGCGGTGTAACGATCGCGCGCGCGACGGGAAGCCATTGCGGCGCGTGGTAGATCCACGAAACGACCAGTTCGCACGCGACAATCGCCGGGACCACGGTCCACGCCACGGGGTGCAACTGGCGGCGGGTGCGCCAGTCGAACAGCAACAGCGCAGCCAGCAGCAGGTTGGTGCTGGTGAACGTGTTGACGATCATCCCGGCGTATCCGTCACCCGCCAGGGCGGCGAGCGGAGCGCCGATCGTCCGGGTCCATGCAGCACCAACGATGATACTGGTGGCGATATAGATCAGTCGCTTGTGCGCCGCCGGGTCGCGCCGCCGGAGCAGCGCCATTGTCGCGACCGACCCGAACGCGGCAACGTAGAAGATCGGGATTATGAAAAACGCCTGACTGTCGGGCGGATGGCCGAGATAATAGCGTTGGCTGTACGCCTCGGCGAAAAATCCGCTCAGGACCATCGCCGGGATCATCGCCGCGGCGGTCATCCCGAGACGTCGGTGGATCGCCGGGCGACCCGTGCGGATCAGTACGACCTGCGCGGTCAGCAGCACCATCCAAAGGGTGAACAAGGCGGCATGTATCTGCAGCACCAGCGGCGCTGCATAGTCCGCCTGGCCATGGAACCGCGCCCAACTTGGCGGGAGGAAGCCGGCGATCACCCCCAACCATGCGATGCAAAGGAAGCCCGCGAAGAAGTTGCGGTCGCGTGGATCGTATGCGGCGAAGCGCACAGCCGTAGCCATGGGTGGTTCCCCCTGCTGTACGACCCCGCAGGACAGGCTCCTCTTGCAGCCTCCGCCTGTCAAGCGGCAGCGGTCGCGGGAACGAGACGGGGCGGCGCGGGGTTCATCGAGCAAAAGGAGTTCGAACCGATGGCCACTGATCCCGATCTTGCACCAGAAACGCATAATTCCGAACAGGACGACGAACAGTCACAGGCCCAATCCGTGGCCGATCAGGCGCGCGCGCTGCGCAAGGGCGATCCCACTTCCAGCACCAAGGTGGGCGGCGGGGACACCCAGGACCTGGTCGACCACATGCGGGACATGGAAAGCTCGGGCCGGATCGACATGGGCGCCTTCGAAGGCGAAGAGACCATGGACGACAACGAGGACGCATATGGGGAGGACAAGAAGCCCGATCCCGATTTGCCCGGTGACGGTTCCTGAACTCTGGCCAAAACGCGCGTAAAGCGTGCCGCGAAATCCGTTATTGCTGCGGTAGGGTTGCCACCGGCGTCTGCCCACCTGCGCCATCGCGTGATACGATGATTACCGTATCCCCATCCGCCGGGACATCTTCGTCCGGGTGGGCGGTTGCGAACTCGTCGATTGGCGTCGGGTCTTCACCCAGCGCCTGATCGATCAGTTCCTCCTCGGGCACCAGGACGGCCGCTGCGCTCGGCGTGCCGGTTTCCATCATCGCTCCCGGGCCTGCCATGAGCTGATCGGCCTGCGCCTTCTGTAAAGCGATCTGGTCGGTCGCTTGCTGCAGCGCGCCGTCTTCCTTGTCGGTGCCCACGAGCGTAGTTACGCCCGCCAGCGTCAGGCCGACGAAGAACAGCGCACCCCATCTATTGCGAAACATGTACCCGCGCATGACAACGCATTTAGCGCGCAATTGTTAAGCGTCGCTTGATCCCGCTTCACGCTTGAGATCGTATAGGATGTCCAGCGCATCGCGCGGCGACAGCGCGTCCAGATCAAGCGCCTGCAACCGGTCACGCAAGTTGTCGCATTGCTCTTCCTCGACTGCGGCAGCGGCGGCGAATAGCGGCAGATCGCCTAGTCCCGCAGCCAGCCCACCCGTCTGCGCGCGGCCCTTCTCGAGCTTGTCGAGTACAGCCTTGGCGCGCGACACGACTGCTGGGGGCACCCCCGCCAATCGCGCTACCGCAAGGCCATAGCTACGGTCTGCCGGGCCGCTCGCCAGTTCGTGCAGCAGCACCAGATCGCCTTTCCATTCGCGTGCGCGAACGTGGTGAAGAGACAACGCCTCGCACGTCTCCGCCAGCCGCGCGAGCTCGTGATAATGAGACGCGAACAGGCAACGGCTGCGGTTGGTTTCGTGCACCGCCTCGGCGACCGCCCATGCCAGCGCGAGCCCATCGTATGTCGAAGTGCCCCGACCGACTTCGTCGAGAATCACGAACGATCGTTCGGTCGCCTGCGACAGGATCGCGGCCGTCTCGACCATTTCCACCATGAAGGTGGACCGTCCGCGGGCCAGGTTGTCGCTCGCCCCCACGCGGCTGAAAAGGCGATCAGTGAGGCCGACTACCGCGCTCGCTGCGGGCACGAAGGACCCCGCCTGCGCGAGCAGTACGATAAGCGCGTTCTGGCGCAAAAACGTCGACTTGCCGCCCATGTTGGGACCGCCGATCAGCCACAAGCGGTCATCCTGGGCGAGGGCGCAGTCGTTGGCGACGAAGCGCTCACCCGAACCCGAACGGGAATTGGCCGCCAACGCCTCTTCGACCACGGGGTGCCGCCCACCTTCGACCCGCAACACCGGTTCGTGGGAAATCTGGGGCCGTGCCCACCCGCCCTCGGCAGAGCGCTCGGCGTGGCTCGCGGCAACATCGATCCGGGCCAGCGCGGCAGCGGTGCGGGCGATTGCCAGACGGGCGGCCGCCACTTCGCCTACCAGTTTTTCGAAATGGGCTTCCTCGGCCACCAAGGCATGGCCGCCCGCTTCCGCGATGCGGTTCGCTTCCTCATGCAGCACCAGCGAATTGAAGCGCACCGCGCCAGCCATCGTCTGGCGATGGGTAAAGCCGCTGTCGGGCGCCATCAGCGGATCGGCCGATCGAGCCGGCACCTCGATGAAGTAGCCGAGCACACCGTTGTGGCGGATCTTGAGCGCTGCGACGCCGGTCTCCGCGCGGTATTTCGCTTCCAGCGCCGCGATCGCCCGACGCGAATGGCCCGAGGTGCGGCGCAGATCGTCGAGTGCGGCGTCATATCCTTCGGCGATGAAGCCCCCTTGGCCGCGCTCGGTCGGCGGGGCGGGCACCAGCGCCCGGCCGAGCAAGTCGGTGAGCGCGCCGTGTCCGCCGAGATCGGGCATGAGCGCCTCGACCAGCGCGGGCCTGTCGGACATGGCGGACAAGTGATCGCGTATCCGGCGCGCCTCGCCCAGACCGTCGCGCAATTGTCCGAGATCGCGCGGGGATCCACGCCCCGCCACCACTCTGCCGAGCGCGCGCCCGATGTCGGGCAGTGCGCGCAGGGCCGCGCGCAAATCACCGCGGAGCAGCGGGTCGTCGTGCAGCCTGGCGACCAGCGCGAGCCGCGCTTCGATGGCCTCCCCGTCGGTCAGCGGTGCCGAAAGGTCTTCGGCCAGTTGGCGCGCGCCAGCACCAGTCGAGCAGCGGTCGATTGCCGCGAGCAGTGAGCCTTTCCTACCGCCCTGACTGCTCTCGACGATTTCGAGGCTTGCGCGGGTCGCCGCGTCCATTGCCAAGGTGGCACCCGCTGTCCTGACAATCGGGGGCAGCATCAGCGGCAAGTTGCCCCGCCCGACATGGTCAAGGTAGGCGATCAGCCCGCCCGCCGCAGCGAGCATTGCCCGGCTTAACGTGCCAAATCCGTCGAGCGTCGCGACCGCGTGAATCTTGCGCAGGCGACTGCTGCCGGCGTCGCTCGAAAACTCTCCCCGTGGTCGAGCGATCGCGCCACCCAGCGTTTCATGCCAATCGTCAGGTAAGACGATTTCGCTGGCGGCGAACCGCGCGAGTGCGGCAGCGGCGTCTGCGGCGGGGCATTCCTCGAGCTCCATCCGGCCGGTCGAGATATCGACGCTGGCAATGCCGCACGATCCGCGCACTTCGCATACCGCGGCGAGCACGTTGGCGCGGCGCGGTTCCAGCAGAGCCTCTTCGGTCAGCGTCCCGGCAGTTACGAACCGAACGATGTCGCGCGCCACCAGCGCTTTCGACGACGGTGTGCCCTCGCGCTTTGCGCGGGCCTTGGCCTGTTCCGGCGTTTCTACCTGTTCGGCGATCGCCACCCGCTGTCCGGCGCGGATAAGCCGCGCGAGATAGCCTTCGGCCGCATGCACCGGCACCCCGCACATGGGAATTGGTGCGCCGTCGTGCTCGCCGCGGCTGGTAAGCGCGATGTCGAGCACTTGGGCCGCGATCCTCGCGTCGTCGAAGAACAATTCGAAGAAATCGCCCATCCGGTAGAACAGCAGGCAGCCTTCTGCCTGTGCCTTGAGCGCGAGATACTGCGCCATCATCGGAGTTGCGCTGCCCGCCACGGCTGACGGTTAGCCGCGCGCCGAGCGATTCGGAACGGCGCTTGCACGGGCTTTCCCCGGTTGCCCCTGTTGCCGCCGCTCAACTTCCGTTAGGGCAAGGCCGAACGACAGACGAAAGGGTGCCCATTGGCCGACGACAAGCCCACCGCCTTCACCGCGCGCGAGGCGCTGTTCTATCACGAGACGATCCGTCCGGGTAAGATCGAGATCATTGCGTCCAAGCCGATGGCGACCCAGCGCGATTTGTCGCTGGCCTATTCTCCCGGTGTCGCCGCGCCGGTGCAGGCGATCGCTGACGATCCCGCCAACGCGGCCCGGTACACCGCACGCGCCAACCTGGTGGCGGTGATCACCAACGGCACCGCGATTCTCGGCATGGGCAACCTGGGCGCGCTTGCGTCGAAGCCGGTGATGGAAGGCAAGGCGGTTCTGTTCAAACGCTTTGCCGATGTCGATTCGATCGACATCGAGCTCGACACCGAAGACCCGGACAAATTCATCGAAGCGGTCGCGCTGATGGAACCGAGCTTCGGCGGCATCAATCTCGAAGATATCGCCGCTCCTGAATGCTTCATCATCGAGCAGGCGCTGCGCGAGCGAATGAACATTCCGGTCATGCATGACGACCAGCACGGCACCGCGATCATCGCCACCGCAGGCCTGATCAATGCTTGCTACCTGACCGGGCGCGCACTCAAGGACGTGCGCATGGTGGTCAACGGCGCGGGCGCTTCCGCACTCGCCTGCACCGCCTTGATCAAGTCGATGGGCGTGCGTCACGAGAACGTCATCGTGTGCGACCGCAAGGGCCCGATCTATCCGGGCCGCGATGGCGTCGACCAGTGGAAAAGCGCGCATGCGGTGGAAACCGACGCGCGTTCGCTGGAAGAGGCACTGGTGGGTGCCGACGTGTTCCTCGGACTGTCGGCGGCCGGGGCGCTCAAGCCCGCCTGGGTTGAGAAGATGGCTCCGCAGCCGATCATCTTTGCGATGGCCAACCCCGATCCCGAGATCACGCCTGACGATGCCAAGGCCGTGCGCCCCGACGCGATCATCGCCACCGGTCGTTCGGACTATCCCAACCAGGTCAACAACGTGCTCGGTTTTCCATTCATTTTCCGCGGCGCGCTCGATGTCCAGGCGACCGCGATCAACGAAGAGATGAAGATTGCCGCGGCCGAAGCGATCGCATCGCTGGCCCGCGAACGGGTACCCGACGAAGTCGCCGCGGCCTATGGCGTCAATCACAAGTTCGGCACCGACTACATCATCCCCGCCCCGTTCGATCCACGGTTGATGGAAGTCGTCTCGTCCGCGGTGGCCAAGGCGGCGATGGATACCGGCGTGGCCAAGGCGCCGATCGACGATTTCGAAGCCTATCGCCTGCGCCTCAAGGGGCGGCTCAACCCGACCACATCGGTGCTGTCGCGGGTTTATGAGGATGCCAAGGCCAATCCCAAGCGGGTGGTGTTCGCCGAGGCCGAGGAGGATGTCGTGCTGCGCGCGGCGATCCAGTTCCGCGATTTCGGCTACGGTACCCCGATCCTGGTCGGACGGACCAAGGCCGTGGTCGACAAGTTGCACATGCTCGGCGCGAGCGATCCGGGAAGCTTCGAAATCCAGAACTCGGTCGACAGCGCGCTGGTGCCGCAGATGGTCGATTATCTGTACCAGCGGCTCCAGCGGCGCGGCCGGACCGAGCGCGACGTGCGCCGGATGGTCAACCAGGAGCGCAACGTGTTCGCCGCGCTTCTGGTCGCGCTCGGCCATGGAGATGCGATGATTTCGGGCCTGACGCGCACGTTCGCGCAAAGCATGCGCGAGGTGAGCCTGGTGCTCGACGCCAAGCCCGGAGCCGTGCCGTTCGGCATCCATCTGATGATCGGCAAGAATTCGACCGTGTTTCTGGCCGACACCACCATCAACGAACGGCCTACCGCTGACCAGTTGGCCCATATCGCCACCGAAACCGCTGCCGTCGCGCGCAGGCTCGGCCACGAGCCGCGAGTGGCATTTCTGTCCTACTCGACTTTCGGCAATCCGCCGGGCCGGTGGTTGGCCAATATTCGCGATGCCGTCGCCATCCTCGACGCGCAGCAGCCGAACTTCGAATACGAAGGCGAACTGGCCCCCGATGCCGCGCTCAATCCCAAGGTGATGGAGATGTATCCGTTCAGCCGGCTGTCGGCCCCCGCCAACGTGCTCATCATGCCGGGACTGCAATCGGCCAACCTTTCCGCCAAGCTGTTGCGCGAGCTCGCCGGTGCCACCACCATCGGGCCGATGATGGTCGGGATGGAGAAGCCGGTTCAGATCGCCCCGATGACCGCACTGGCGCCTGATGTCCTGACGCTGGCGGTACTTGCCGCGGCGGGCATGGTCGGCTGATTTTCGGTTTATCGCATTAACGCGCCGATGGCAGGCGAACCTTAACCCTGGTCTGCGCACTTTGGCCCCATGGCCAAATTCAATCGACCCAAGCTCGCGACTCATTATGCGGGGCCGCGCGCGGGAAACCGCGATTTCGTATCGCTCGAGGGTCGCTGCAGCGTCGGGAACGGCGCGGTCGAGCCGATTGCCGTGCTCGATCTGGACCCGCGTGGGTGCCGGATCAAGGGTGTCACAGCGGCCGTCACCAAGACCGACACACTGCAGCTATGGCTGGGTGCATTGGGCCCGTTCACCGGAAAGCTGCGGTGGGCCAAGCGCGGAAGTGCGGGGGTTGCCTTCGATGCACCGCTTGCTGACCAACAGCTCGAAACAATCAAGCTGACCGCGACGCCCGTACCCTTGCCGAAAGTGGTCCCCTTGCGACGCCGGCCGATCGTCTCGGGCTGACGGCGTACCTGGTGAGAACAAGAAAAGGGCGACGCCTCCAAGGGAGAGCGCCGCCCAGTTCGACTTGTGTGAGACCGATCAGTCGATCGCGTGCTTCAGCTGGCTCATTTCATCATGGCCGGCCTTCACCGATGTCCATGCTTCCTCAACCGCCGCGCGCGCGTTGGCGGGCAGATCGACGTTCTTGATTGCGGCTTCGAATTTTTCCTTGAGATAATCCTCACCGCTTTCGACCGAATTGACGATCGCTTCGTCATCGCGGCCAAGGACCGCTTCCTTGAGGTTGATCCATCCGCGATGGACGGCACCGGCGGTGGTGCCGTCGTCTTCCGGATTGCCGCCCATCTGAGCGACCGCCGCCTGCAGCTTGGTGACCGCGGACTGGCGTTCCTGTGCGCGCTTGTTGAACATCTCTGCGAAGCGGGTGTTGTTCGTGTCGGCAGCGGCCTTCTGATAGCCTTCGACCGAATCGATCA
>CAVXBC010000006.1:0-15881 GCA_963759895.1 uncultured Alphaproteobacteria bacterium
GCGATGCTGATCAACCACAGCCAGGCATTGGGAGCGGTCGGCCAGGAAGAAGAGGCGCTGTCCGTCGGTCTCGCCGGCCATGCCCTCACGGTGGCCATCGGCTGGACCGCAGCAGCTGCCTACCTGGCTCACCTGATCGGGTGGCTTCAACTGGAGCGTGGCAGTCTCGACGACGCCGAACTGTGGATGCGCCGCGCCCTGGAGCTCGCCGAAGACGATCAGCGCGGCCATGTCCGCGTTCATCGCGCTCGACCGTCTCGGAATGACGCGCCTGTACCAGGGCGAGCTGCGGGAGGCTGCCGACCTGTTCGACTCAGCGCTGCAGAGCAACGAGACCGGCCAGGACGCGCCGGCGCTCGCCACCCGCGGCAACCTGGCGAGCGCCCTGAGGCAGTTGGGCGCGGTCGACCAGGCGGCGGACTTGCTGAGCGACGTACTGGCTGCCTACCAGCGCCGCTCGCACCTTCGCGGCGAAGTGTCCACGCTGGACGAGTGGTCCCGGTTGTACAGCCAGCGCGGAGACGGGGCGGCCGCGCTGGCGTCAGCACTGCGGGCACACCAGCTCGCGGTCGTCGTCCGCGACCAGAAAGGCCCTGGCCCAGACCGCGGCGACCGTGGCAGCGGCACACCTCACGCTCGGCGACGCCACCGCTGCCATCGGGTGGATCGAGGACTGCCTCACGATCGCCCGTGGCGCTTACCCGTACATCGAAGCCGAGGCGCTGATCGCCTTGGCCAGTGCGCGACGCGGTACCGGCGACACGACGGCCGCGCGGAAATCAACACGGGAACCAATCTATCGCTCGAATGTATGCGCGGCGATCCCGACAGCGGTGATTGTCGCCTGACAGCCCAGCCTCCCCCTGCTAGGCGCTATGACGCCATGGCGGACGCCGAACCCACGTTTGATCCGGTTGCGCTCGTCGCGGCGCTCGCGCGTGACGGGCGCGCGGCGCAGGCCGTGCTCGCCCGCCTCGATGACGCGGTGCGGGCCGATGCCCTGCGCGCCGCGGCGCAGGCGTTGCGCGATGACCAGGCCGCCATTCTCGACGCCAACGATCTCGACATGCGCGCCGCACAGGCCGCCGGGCTTCCGTCCGCGCTGCTCGACCGGCTGCGGCTCGATCCTGCCCGGTTGGCGGGGATAGCCCGTGCGGTCGACGCGATCGCCGGGCTGCCCGGTCCACTCGACGCGGTGATCTCGCGCGATATCCGGCCCAACGGGCTGGTGCTGGAACGGGTGCGGATTCCGATCGGACTGATCGGCATCGTCTACGAAAGCCGGCCCAACGTTACCGTCGATGCCGCAGCGCTGTGCCTGCGCGCGGGCAACGCGGTGCTGCTGCGCGGCGGGAGCGAGGCGGCCCGATCGAACGCTGCGCTCCATGCAGCATTCGTGCGCGGACTGGCGAAACACGCGATTCCGGCAGCCGCGGTCCAGCTTGCCCCGACGCAGGATCGCGCGGTCGTGGGCGCGATGCTGGGGGCGGCGGGGCTGATCGACATGATCGTTCCGCGCGGGGGCAAGGGGCTGGTCGCGCGGGTCCAGGCCGATGCGCGGGTGCCGGTGCTGGCGCATCTCGACGGGATCAACCACACCTATGTCCACGCGGCGGCGGATCCGGCCAAGGCGCGCGCCATCGCGCTCGACGCCAAGCTGCGGCGCCCCGGCGTGTGCGGAGCGATGGAAACACTGCTGGTCGATGCCGCGTATTCCGATACGCCGGCGCTGGTCGCCGCGCTGGTCGACGCGGGCTGCCAGGTGCGCGGCGATGCCCGGGCGCAGGCGGTCGATCCGCGGGTCATGCCCGCGAACGCGCAGGACTGGGACACGGAATACCTCGACGCAGTGCTGTCGGTCGCGGTGGTCGACGGTCTGGGCGCGGCGCTGGCGCATATCGCCGCGCACGGATCGCAGCACACCGAAGCGATCGTGACCGAGGACGCCGCTGTCGCTGCGCGCTTCCTCGCCGAAGTCGATTCGGCGATCGTGATGCACAACGCCTCGTCGCAGTTCGCCGATGGCGGCGAGTTCGGGCTGGGCGCCGAGATCGGCATCGCCACCGGGCGGTTGCACGCGCGCGGGCCGGTCGCGCTCGAAGGACTGACGACCTACAAGTGGCTCGTGCGCGGCACCGGCCAAGTCCGCGGCTGACCCCGCCCGCTTGACAACGCGCGGAGGCTAACCAAGCCTGCGTAATCGCAATCGCAGGGGTATCAGATGGCAGACGTGGATTTTCGCTCGTTCCAAAAGGAAATCGTCAAGCTGGGATTCTACTCGTACGACGAGCAGCAATCGATCTTTGACTTGGCCAAACGTTGCGCCAGGACTTCGGGACTCGCACTGGGTGGAGCGGGCGCGATCGGCACGGCGGCGCTGGGCCCTGGGGCCGCGGTTGGCTTCCTCGCTGGGATGGCGACGGGAACGGCAGCGTGTACCGCCGGTTCGCTTCTCTACCGCGAACAGATCAAGCAGCTCCTCGAGGAAGGCAAATGACCATGCGCTACAACCGGCTCGGCTCGACCGGGCTGATCGTGTCGGAACTGTGCCTCGGCGCGATGACCTTCGGCACCGATCCGGGGCGCTTCGCCAACATCGCGGGGATGGACCAGTCCGCCTCGACCGCGATGGTCAAGCAAGCGTTCGATGCGGGCATCAATTTCATCGATACTGCCAACGTCTACACCCGCGGTCAGTCCGAACGTTTCGTCGGGCAGGCACTGAAGGATCTGGGCCTCGCACGGTCGGACGTGGTGATCGCGACCAAGGCGATGGGCGCGATGGGCGAAGGGCCCAACGACGCCGGGGTCAGCCGTTATCACCTGATGCACCAGATCGACGCCAGCCTCGAGCGGCTGGGGCTCGACCATGTCGACCTGTACCAGATCCACGGATGGGATTCGCAAACCCCGATGGACGAAGCGCTGCGCGCGCTCGACGATATCGTGACCAGCGGCCGCGCGCGCTACATCGGGGTGTCGAATTGGGCTGCGTGGCAGATCATGAAAGCGCTCGGCATCAGTGAGCGGCTGGGGCTGGAGAAGTTTGCTTCGCTGCAGGCCTATTACACCGTTGCCGGGCGCGATCTGGAGCGCGAGATCGTGCCGATGCTGGAATCCGAAGGGGTCGGCCTGATGGTCTGGTCGCCGCTCGCCGGCGGCTTGCTCAGCGGCAAGTACACCCGCGGCGACGACGATCGCAGCCAGGGCGAGGGGCGACGTGCGGCGTTCGATTTCCCGCCGGTGGCGATGGACCGCGCGTACGACGTAATCGACGCGATGAAGGCGATGGCGCAAGCGAAGGGCAAGACCGTTGCGCAGATCGCGCTCGCCTGGCTGCTTCACCGCCCGGCGGTCTCGACCGTGATCGTGGGGGCCAAGCGCGCCGACCAGCTGGACGACAACATTGGCGCTTGCGAGGTGACCTTCACGCAGGCCGAATGGGACGAGCTCGACAAGCTGAGCCGATTGCCGCGCGAATACCCTGGCTGGATGTTCGCGATGCAGGGTGGCTATCGCGGCGACAAGGTCTCGCCGCGCCGCAAACCCATTTGAGGCATGGCCGGTACCGGTAAACGCTCCGGCCCCCGCACCGGTCTTCTGGGCGGGAGTTTCAACCCCGCGCACCGGGCGCACCGCGCGATCAGTCTCGCGGCGCTGCGCGAACTCGGGCTGGACGAGGTGTGGTGGCTGGTTTCGCCGGGCAATCCGCTCAAGCCGGCCGCCGGAATGGCGCCGCTGGCGGCGCGGGTCGCCTCGGCGCGGGCGATGGCCAAACGCGCGCCCATTCGGGTGACCGCGATCGAACGCGCGCTCGGCACCCGTTACACCGTCGATACCCTGCGGGCCCTCCAGCGCCGTTTCCCGCGCCGTCGCTTCGTGTGGATCATGGGGGCCGACAATCTCGCGCAGTTCCATCGGTGGAGGGCCTGGCGCGGCATCGCGCGGACGATGCCAATCATCGTGTTCGCTCGGCCGGGATACGCCGCCCGAGCCTTTGCCAGCCCCGCCATGGCCTGGCTGCGGCGATACCGGGTGCCGATCGGTCGGCTGGGCGATCGAGAGTTGCCGCAGATCGCGTGGATCGATTTCGATCCCGATCCGATCTCCGCCACCGCTCTGCGGCAGGCCGATCCGGGCTGGGCCGACCGTTACGCCAACGCCGCGCCGCGTGACGGGGTGACGGGCCGCGTCATCGGCTGAGCAGCGGGCGCCACCAATCCTCGTTGGCGAGATACCAGCCGAGCGTCTGCGCCAGACCGTCGTCGAAGCTGCGCTGCGCCGCGTAACCCAGTTCCTCGCGGGCCTTGGACGCGTCGATCGCATAGCGCCGGTCATGCCCCGCGCGGTCGGCAACGAACGTCTTGAGCGACGCGGTCGGTTCACCCCGCGCAGCGGGTGCATCGGGGAAACGGGCCGCCAGTGCGGGATCGTCGGCGAATGCCCGGTCGACGATCGCACAGACCCGGTCGATCACCGCCATGTTGGGCAGATCCTCGCCGCCGCCGATGTTGTAGATCTCGCCGATCCGTCAGCGCCTGATCACCGCCTCGATCCCGGCACAGTGGTCGGCGACGTGCAGCCAGTCGCGCACGTTCATGCCGTCGCCGTAGATCGGCAGCGTGCGGTCGTGCAGGCAGTTGAGCAGGAACAGCGGGATCAACTTCTCGGGAAATTGATAGGGCCCATAATTGTTCGAGCAGTTGCTGGTGGTTGTCTCGAGCCCATACGTGTGGTGGTGGGCGCGCACGAGGTGATCCGACGCCGCCTTTGACGCCGAATAGGGCGAGTTGGGAGCGTAAGGCGTGGTTTCGCTGAACGCTGGATCGTTCGCCGCAAGCGAGCCATAGACTTCGTCGGTCGACACGTGATGAAACCGGTGCGGCCGTCCGCTGCCCGCATCGAGCCAGCACGTGCGCGCCGCCTTGAGCAGGCTGTGCGTGCCGACCACATTGGTGGCGATAAAGGCATCGGGGCCGGTGATCGAGCGGTCGACGTGGCTCTCGGCGGCAAAGTGGACGATCGTATCGATCGCGCGATCGTCCAACAGTCGTTCGACCAGCGCGGTGTCGGCGATATCGCCCACCACCAACTCGACCCCGTCGATGCCATCGAGGTTCGCGCGGTTGCCCGTATACGTCAGCAGGTCGAGCACGACTATTCCATCGGCGGGATGGCGATCGCGCCAGTGATGCACGAAGTTGGCGCCGATGAAGCCCGCGCCGCCGGTGACCAGTAACTGCGCCATCAGGCGAACACCGGGACCGCTGACAGCGGCGCGCCAGCGGCGTCTTTCCGCGACAGTTCCGGCGTACCCGCGACCGGCCATTCGATTCCGACCGCCGGATCGTCCCACGCCAGCGTGTGCTCATCGGCTGGCGCGTAGGGAGCGGTACACTTGTACAGGAAATCGGTGCCGTCCTGAAGCGTCAGGAAGCCATGGGCAAAGCCTTCCGGCACCCACAGCATCCGCTTGTTGGCCGCCGACAGCTCGATGCCGAACCACCGCCCGAATGTGGCCGATGACCGGCGCAGATCGACGATCACGTCGAACACAGCGCCCGTCACCACGCGCACCAGCTTGGCCTGCGGACCGGGCTTCTGGAAGTGCATGCCCCTCAGAACGCCTTTCATCGAGCGCGAGTGATTGTCCTGCACGAAGCGGGCATCGATGCCCGACTCCGCGAACCGCGCCGCATTCCACCTTTCGAGGAAAAAGCCGCGGTCGTCGCCGAAAACCGTCGGTTCGATGATTGAGGCACCCGCCAGCGGCGTCGGGGTTACTTCCACCGGTCGCCCCGCTCGAGCAGGCGGAGCAGGTATTCGCCGTAACCCGATTTGCGCAGCGGCTGGGCGATCCGTTCCAACTGGGCATCGTCGATGAGGCCCATCCGCCAGGCAAGTTCCTCCGGGCAGCAGATCTTGAGGCCCTGGCGCTCTTCGGCGATGCGCACGTAGTTGGCCGCATCGATCAGCGAGGCGTGAGTGCCGGTATCGAGCCAGGCAAACCCCCGGCCCAGCAGTTCCACTTTGAGCTGGCCGGCTTCGAGATAGCGGCGGTTGAGATCGGTGATCTCGTATTCGCCGCGTGCCGAAGGGCTGATCCCCGCCGCCAGTTCGACGGCGCGGCCATCGTAGAAATAGAGGCCCTTCACCGCGTAGTTCGATTTTGGCCGGGCGGGCTTTTCCTCGATTGTTTCGGCACGGCCCTCAGCGTCGAACGAGACGACGCCGTATGCCTCGGGGCGATCGACATGATAGCCGAACACCGTCGCTCCCACGGCGCGTGCGGAGGCGACCGACAGCATCGCCGTCAGGCCATGTCCGTAAAAGATGTTGTCGCCCAGTATCAGTGTCGACGGGCTGGTGCCGACGAAGTCTGCCCCGATGCGATAGGCTTGCGCCAACCCCTCGGGATCGGGCTGCACGGCATAGGCGATGTGCATGCCCAGTTCGCTGCCGTCTCCCAGCAGCGTCTCGAACGCCGGACGGTCTGCGGGGGTGGTGATGATCAGCACCTCGCGGATGCCGCTCATGATCAGCACAGACAGCGGATAGTGGCTCATCGGCTTGTCGTAGACCGGCATCAACTGCTTCGAGACAGCCTTGGTCAGCGGATAGAGCCGAGTGCCCGAACCGCCCGCCAGGATGATGCCTTTGCGCAAGAAGAAACCCCTCGACCCGATACCGCCGCCAAGCCTCAGCCCTTCGCACTACGAAACTCGAAGTGCGACGGCTGTCACCATCTCCAGATCGCGCGTTGCGGAGGCGACGCGGGTGAGGTATACGGGATGCGCCGCGGCGAGCCCGCCGTGGCCTGGCTCCGGCGCTATCGGGCGTCCGCCGTCAGCCTCAAGCATCCGGGCAGATGGAGCGCACCGGCCCTGACGTACCTGCGATACGATCCCGATCCGATTTCGGTCCCGGCCATCCGCCGCGCCGATCCGCAACGGGCTTTGCACGTATCCGCCGCCAGGCCGCGCGACGAGGTTACGCACCAGTTCATCGCATCAGAGGAAACCGTCGCGCGATGATGCGCGTTGTTTTCGCCGTGACCATAGCTGTCCATCCCGCCCTTCCTCACAGGAGCACGACAACCGCCTATGAATCAGGCGCAACCGCTGCCGGCCGCCGCCGGCACAACCCGGGCTTCCATGCCCCAGAGTGACCGGTCCGGCGAGACCGCTGCGGACCGTCTCCACGCGCTCGTGCTCGAGCAACTCGACGACGATCAGGCGCAAGACCTGGTAACCATCCCGCTGGCGGGCAAATCGAGCATCGCCGATCACATGGTGATCGCCTCGGGCCGTTCGACGCGCCAGGTGGCCGCGATGGCCAGCAAGCTGGGTGAGAAGATCAAGCAGAACGGCTTCGGCAATGCCCGGATCGAAGGGCTGCCGGCCGCCGACTGGGTGCTGATCGACGCCGGCGACGTGGTCATACATTTGTTCCGCCCCGAGGTTCGCAGCTTCTACAGCCTGGAGCGCATGTGGGGCTTCGGCGACGAGAAAGACGTGGCCGGCGGGACCGCATAAGCTGCCTCTCGTGCGCCGTTCGGGCGCGCGTCCCTGATGTCGTTTCATTGGGTTTCGCTGTGGAGCAACCGCCGCGCGAGTGTCCGGCAGGCTATCGCCTTGCGGCCACTTTGGTCATGCCCTTGCGGTCGACTGGTCCTCGCCTCTAGCTAGTACCCATGCTTCTGCACATCATGGCCCGCGGAAAGATTGGCCGGTCGCCCGAGGCCGAACTGGTCGCGCGCTACGAAAAACGGCTGACCTGGCCGTTCCGCCTGACCGAACTGCCCGATACCGGCGGCAAGGCGCCCGATCCGCTGGCGCCCACCCGCACCGTCCTGCTCGACGAGCGCGGGCGCCCGCTGTCGTCGGAAGAACTGGCAGCGATCCTCGGCCGCTGGCGCGATGACGGGGTGCGCGAGGCGCGCTTCGTGCTTGGCGCGGCCGATGGGCATTCGGATGACGAACGCGACCAGGCTGACCTGTTGCTGGCGATGGGTGCGTTGACTTGGCCTCACTTGCTCGCGCGCGCGATGCTCGCCGAACAGCTTTACCGGGCGACCACCATCCTTGCCGGACATCCCTATCATCGCAGCGGGTGAACGCGCTAAGAGGAGGCCGATGACTGCGCGTCGGATCGCCCTTGCCGTGCTCGCCCCGCTGGCGCTCGCTGTGACCTTGTTCACGCAGGCAGCCGAGGCGCAGCGCAGCGCGAGCTACGCCAGCGTCGACGAGACCCGGACGGCGCTGGCCCGCGCGCAGGCCGACGGGCGCGCCGCCGCCGGGCGGGCAAGCCGGCTCGAACAGGCGGCGCGGGGCGCGCAGGCGTCGGCCGAAAAGACCGCCAGCCAAGCCGCAGCGCTCGCCGCCCGCATTCAGGAAGCCGAGGCGGGCATCGGGGTCGCCCGCGCGCGCATCGCGCTGGCGGAGCGCGAGCGGACGGCGCTCGACCGCAGGCTCGCGGAGCGGCGTGGCCCACTGATCCGGCTGACCGCGGGGCTGCAGAAGCTTGCTCGCCGGCCGCTGGCGCTGGCGGTGCTCAAGCCCGGCTCGCTGCGCGACACGGTCTACCTGCGCGCGATGCTCGAAAGCACCCTTCCCGAAGTTCGCCGCCGGACCGCCGCCTTGCGCGGGGAGATCGCTCGCGGCCAGCGGATCGAGGACGAGGCCCGCGCCGCGCTGGCCTCGCTCGCGTCCAGCAATCGGACGCTCAGCGAACGCCGTGGTGCGCTCGCCGCGCTCGAATCGCGCCAGCGGCTCGTCAGCCGCGCTGCCACCGGGGCTGCCGCGCGCGAGTCCGAACGCGCGCTCGCGCTGGCGGAAGAAGCGCGCGATCTCGATTCCCTGGTCGGCCAGCTCGATCAGGCGGGAACACTGCGCCGCCAGCTCGCTGCGCTGCCGGGACCGTTACTGCGGCCACCCCGGCCGGGTGCGAGCGAGGTGGTCGACACCGGCCCCGAGGCGGTCGCCCCTTCGACCGGCATCCCTTCATTCCTGCTGCCGGTCGCCGGTCGCACGGTGAACGGGTTCGGCGAGGCGCGGGACGATGGCGGCCGTGCGCGCGGCCTGCTGCTATCGCCGGCCGGCGGCGCGCAGGTGGTGGCCCCGGCGGCCGGGCGGGTGGCCTTCGCGGGCCCGTTCGCGGGATTCGACCGGATCGTCATCATCGAACACGCGGGAGGCTTCACCAGCCTGGTCACCGGGATGGCGCGGGTCGACGTCGGCGTGGGGCAAGAACTGGTCGCGGGCGGGCCCCTGGGGGTGGCGGGAGGCGCCCGCCCTCTAATCGGCTTCGAGTTGCGTCGCGCGGGCGATCCGGTCAACCCGCTCGAATATCTTCGCTGAGGCGGCGCGACAGCAATCTGCGCCACACCTCATCTGGCGTTAACGCCCGGCGCGCGATAGAACCTGTACCAAAGCCAACAGGATCACCATGTCATGAAGCTCGCCGCCAGCCGTTTTGCATCCCTGGTCCGTTCCGCCGCGCTGGTCAGCGCCGTCGCGTTGCTACCTGCGACCACCGCGGGGCTGGCCCAGGTCGATGGCCGCGCGGGCCCTGAATTCGCCAAGCTGTTCGCGGTCTACCAGCGGATCAAGGCGAGCTATGTCGAGCCGGTCGACGACGACAAGCTGATCCGCGGCGCGATCGACGGCATGCTCGCGAGCCTCGATCCGCACTCGGCCTACCTCGACGGCGGCGATCTCCAGCGATTGGAGACGATGATCGACGGCAACTATTCGGGCCTCGGCCTTTCGGTCGTGCTGGATGACGGAGCGGTCAAGGTGGTCTCGCCGTTCAAGGGCAGCCCGGCCGACAAGATGGGCATCAAGGCGGGCGACTATATCACTCACATCGATGGCAACCTGGTCTACGGCGGCGATCTCGACGATGCGGTCGCCAAGATGCGCGGGCCGGCGGGCAGTTCGATCCGCTTGACTATTTTCCGAGCGGGCCGCGACGAGCCGTTCGATGTCACCGTGACGCGCGGGGTGATCGATCTCGAACCGGTCACCCACAAGCTCGAAGCGGGCAACATCGGCTACATTTCGGTCAATGAGTTCAGCCGCGATGTGGGCTCCGACGTGTTCGCCGCCTGGCAGGCGATGAAGCGCGAGGCCGGCGGGCGGATGGGCGGGCTGGTGCTCGACCTGCGACAGAACCCGGGCGGCTCGCTTGATGAGGCCGTCGCGCTGTCCGACCTGTTCCTCGACAAGGGCCAGATCGTTTCACAGCGCGGTCGCGCCAAGGGCGAATCGCTGGTTTACGACGCCGAGAGCGTGTTCAAGGGCGACATGGCCGGCGGGGTGCCCTTGGTGGTTCTGATCGACGCCGGGTCCGCCAGCGCCAGCGAGATTGTCGCCGGCGCCTTGCAGGACCACCGCCGCGCGCTGGTGATGGGCGAACGCAGCTTCGGCAAGGGCAGCGTGCAGACGCTGTTGCCGCTGGGTCAGACCGCCGCGCTCAAGCTGACCACCGCGCGCTACTACACGCCTTCGGGCCATTCGGTGCAGGAAGGCGGGATCGAACCCGATATCGCGGTGCCGCAGTTGAGCGATCCGGATCTCGCCAAGCGCGACAAGTTCCGCCTGCGCGAATCGGATTTGCGGGGCCACTTGGTCAACGAGGCAGCCTTGAAGGACGAGGACCTGGAAAAGGATCGCAAGGACGATCCGCAATTCCAGCTCACGGCCGCCGAGTTGAAGGCCAAGGGAATTGAGGATTTCCAGCTCAATTACGCGTTGGAAACCCTGCGCCGCACCGCGCCGAACGCGATGGCGCGCCGCTGAGAGTGTTGGGTTCGTCGGATAAGCTAGCCCAGCGGCTCGCGCTCGGGGTTCCAGCGCTGTTACTGGGCGGGGCGTACCTGTCGCAATACGGCTTCGGCCTTGCCCCGTGCGAGATGTGCTGGTGGCAGCGTTACGGACATTTCGCGGCGGTGGCACTGGCGATGCTGTCCACGGTTGCCGCGCCCAAGCGAATGTGGATCGCGCTCGCCGCGCTGGCAATCCTGATCACGGGCGCGATCGGCGGGCTTCATGCCGGGGTCGAGTACGGCTGGTGGGAAGGACTGACGGCCTGCAGCACCCCGAACCTCGGCGGCGGCGATCCGCTCGAAGCGATCATGAACGCACCGCTGGTGCGCTGTGACGAAGTGCAGTGGAGCCTGTTCGGCATTTCGCTCGCCGGGTGGAACTTCCTGATCTCGAGCGTTGCCGGGATAGCGATCCTGCTGTTGCTGCGCAGAAAGCCAATATGACCAGCCCCGCCACGCACCGCATGATCCGCGTCGACCAGGCGGGCGAATTCGGTGCGACCCGGATCTACGCCGGCCAGCTTGCGGTGATGGGGGACCGTGCGCCGCACGCGGGCGAGATCGCTGCGATGGCGCGACAGGAAGCGGTGCACAAGGCGCGGTTCGACGCGCTGATGGCGGATCGCAGCGTGCGTCCGACAGCGCTCCAGCCGTTCTGGTCGGTCGCCGGCTTCGCGCTTGGCGCGGCGACCGCGCTGATCGGGCCCGAAGCCGCGATGGCGTGCACCGCCGCGGTCGAGGAGGAAATCGACAAGCACTATTCCGACCAGCTTGCCGAGCTCGAGCGATCGGGCGACGATCCCGAACTGACCGCGATGGTCGCCGAATTCCGCGAGGACGAGCGCGAGCACCACGCCGCCGCGATCGCCGCCGGTGCCGAACGCGCGCCGGCCTATCCCTTGCTGTCGGGTGCAATCAGGCTGGGATGCCGTGTTGCGATCCGGCTGGCGACACGGATTTGAGGAACTTGCAGACCGCCTGGCGCGCTTCAGCAGGTGTTCAGTGCAAGTTGCACCAAATGGGTACCGCTTTTGACAAGGATAGATCGATGATCCGCCGCCTGTTCGCGCTCCCGCTGATGGCCCTCGCTACGCTCTCCGTTCCCGCCGCCGCACAGGACAGCGCGGGCGACAAGGTGCGGATGGTGATCGTTTACGGCAACGACAGCGTGCCACCGCCCCAGGGCGACGAGATCGTCGTCGTCGCACATCTGCCCGAAAGCGATCGCTATCGCATTCCAGAGACGCTCCGGTTCAGCGACGATCCGGCCAACATGGCGTGGGCACGCCGGGTCGAAAAGCTTGATTTGATTGGCAAGTTCGGGACCAATTCGTGTTCGACCACGGGCCTCGGCGGGTTTACCGGCTGCACCCAGCAACTGATCGACGCCGCCTATGCCGACAAGCGAAACGGCAGCGATCCGCGCTTCGCGCAGCTTATTGCAGCGGCCCGCGCTGAACGGCTCTCAACCATCGACGAAGACGCGGCAGAAACCCAGGCCCGGGTCGAAAGCCTCGAAAAACAGTATATGGACAAGCTCGAGAAGGAACGTGAAGGCGCGCTTCCCGGCGAGCAGAGCGATACCCCGACTCCTCCACAGACACCGCAACGCTAAGCACAGCCTTAAACTTTCCGAGGTATGCGCGCTGGATGAGCCCGCGCAAGATCCTCACCGTCTTCGGCACCCGGCCCGAAGCGATCAAGCTGTTCCCGCTGATCCACGCGCTCGACGCCGACGATCGCTGCGCTGCCCGGGTATGCGTGTCTGGGCAGCACCGAGGGATGCTGGATCAAGTGCTCGAGATCGCCGGTATACGCCCGCATCATGATCTTGATCTGATGCGCCCCGACCAGTCGCTCGATGCGCTGACGGCTGCTCTCCTTACCAATATCGGAGCGGTGTTAGACGCCGAACAGCCCGACTGGGTGGTAGTCCAGGGCGACACCGCGACCGCGATGGCGGGCGCTCTGGCCGCGTATTTTCGCAAGATACCCGTCGCCCATGTCGAAGCGGGGCTCAGGAGCGGCGACATTCACCACCCCTGGCCCGAAGAGGTCAACCGCAAGATCGTCGGCAGCTTCGCCGCGCTTCATTTCGCGCCGACCGAAACTGCCGCCGAGGCCCTCCGGCGCGAGAATGTCACGCCCGGCACGATCCACGTCACCGGTAACACCGTGATCGACGCATTGCACTGGGTGACCGCCCAGATCGCCGCTCAGCCGCAGCTTGCGGGGGGACTGGCCGACCTCGAACGGCGTTTCGCCGGCAAGCGGATCATCGGCATGACCAGCCATCGGCGCGAGAACTTCGGCGCCGGGATGCAGGGCATAGCCGACGCGGTGATCCGACTCGCCGCGCGCGACGATGTGGCGGTTATCTTTCCCGTTCATCTCAACCCGAACGTGCGTGCGGTGATGAACGAACGGCTCGCCGGGCTACGCAACGTCGCGCTGATCGAGCCGCTCGACTACCCGCATTTCGCGCGATTGTTGGATATCTGCACGTTGATCCTGAGCGACAGTGGCGGGGTGCAAGAAGAAGCGCCCGCGCTCGGCAAGCCGGTGCTGGTCATGCGCGAGACAACCGAGCGTCTTGAGGGAATTAAGGCCGGAACCGCTCGGCTGGTCGGTAACGATCCCGATCGCATTGTTGCGGAAGCCACCCGCTTACTCGACGATCCAGTCGCCTACGCGGCAATGGCGCGGGCGCACAATCCGTACGGCGACGGGCATGCTAGCGCCAAGATCGTAGATTTCCTTGCCGAATGACGGCGGCTGCGAGTTCACACGGTTGACGCATTCGTGATTGTCGGATCAGCCCGCCTGAGGTTTGCGAATTTGGTATTGATGTTTGGAATTCGCCAGCTTCTCCCGGTACATTCTGGGGCGTTCTCTGCGAGCGACGGGTGTTAGCGGCAAATCGGTTTTTGATACCGACAGACCCTGCGTGCCTGACGTGCTTTGCCTGGCGCCCGTGCAGAATCGGAAGGTCGACGAGTCCGCGGCGAGCTGGTCCTCAATCGATGCTGATTTGTTGTGCACGAAGCACACATGAAGCTAGTTCAAGCTGTTATTTTGTTGGTGGGTCGTGAGAAATCGTCGCCTTTCGTAATGCTGGCGGGCACGCAATTGAGGATTTGGGCCCTGGCGGCTTTGGCGGGAGGTTTCCCGACAATTGACGTTATCGGGCAGGCTCTTACGCCCAAATAGAGGCGCGCGCCGTTGGTGGCCGCCCGGGGCCGCGAATTGCACCTTTTATAAATGACTTCACGACCAGGCCGTCGTCGAGCGGTGGGAAGCACCGCGGCTGGATGCGGCGGGCTTGCAGCAGCGTGTCCCGGGTTCGTTTTGCACTTTTTTTTGGCGGTGCGTTGGGCCGATTGGCTTGGGATAATCGTGCGACGATTGCATGCGTGAGGGCTTGCTATCTTGACGTCGTGACAAACCTGCCGCAGATGAACCTAAATCTACAAACAATTGATAAATAACAGACTTTCTGTTATTCCTTTGCCGTCTTCAGGTCGTGACGCCACCCTTGCCCGTGAGAAACACGCACTCGAAGGGGGCAATCATGATCGACAAGAACGCTGCAACGGCGAAGGGCCGGATCACGCGCAAGACCAACCAGCTCGCGGGCCCGCGCATGGCGCTGCCCGGACATCACCACTTGCGCGAAGAACTGCTCCGCGCGGAGCTGATCGCCGATTTCGCCCCGGCCAACCGAATCGAAGCGATCTGGGTCGGCGACATCGCTTACTGCATGGCGGCGATCGAGCACAAACGGGCCCAGATCGCCGCGCTCCACCACCTCGCGCTGCGAAAGACCTATCAAGCGATCAGCGCTCCCGAACCGTTGCACATCCCGGGCGACAAGGTGACCCCGCCGCGGTTCGACGAGGCCGCCTACCCGGCCGAACTGCGGGCCGAGATGGACGACTATGCAGCGTCGGGGTTCCGGGCGCGGGTGCCCGGGACGCTGCTGGAGAGCGAGGCCTTTGCCTCGCTGCTCGGTTCGCTGGCCGCCAGAGACATGGCGGTCCTGCGGATGCTCAGGCAGGACCTGGACCTCCAGACGCGCGAGCGCGACCGGATCATCAACCAGATCGACCGCCGACGGCGCGAGGCCATGCGGGCCGCTATCGAACGCAGCGAAGCGCGCCGACGGGCCCGGGCGGCGGGCGAGCCGGACGCAAGCGGATGCGGCATCGCGATCGAAGGCGCCGGACCGGAGGACGGGTTCCACGACCTCGACCTCATCATTGCGGGCAACGAGGGCGAAGCGGACGAAGCGGGCGAAGCGGGACATCCCGGGACGGGGCCTCCACCGATGACCTGACAGGCGGCAGCTGGTCGCGCCGACGCGGAGCGGTCCTGCGCTGAGCGCGGCGCGTAGTCCCGGGCCCAGGCGCTCGGAGGCGGCCGCGCAAGCGAGCCGTCGCAACGGCGCGCGCAGCAACGGCCCGCTCAGCGCAGCAGGAAAGGCCAAGGCGGCTATCAACGCCCGGAAGCATGGGCTGTTCAGCAGCGGCCCCGCCGACTGGCGCGGCTCGCCCGATGCGCGCCGGGTGGCTGACGCGCTCGCTACGCTCGAGCCCGGGCCTGGCGGTAGTCTGCGAATCGTTCATGCCATCGAGGCAGCGGCGCGCCTGGCCCAGGCGACGGCCATCATCGTCCACCTCAACGACCAGTTGGACGACTTGATTTGCGCGGACGCGATGAGCCATCGAGAGGTGGAGGCGCTGCTACAGCAGCTTGGCCGTATGAGCCGGTACCAACGCCGATTCCGCGGTCAGCGGGATCGCGCCATGCGCGCCCTGCTCGACTGCGTGGAGCGCTAGCACGGCGCTTGCTTGCCGGGACGCCGGCGGCTCGCGCATAGCTCTTGGTTCAAATCCGCCTGGGGGAATTGTCTTGCTCGTGCGAACCATTGTTGTCTCGATGGTGTCAGCCTGATCGATCGAGGTTGTCTTGGGGTCAATCGCCGTTGTCACGCGGGTCGATCGAGGTTGTCTCGGGGGTCGATCGCTGTTGCCACGCGGGTGCAAGCCGGCCG
>CAVXBC010000007.1:0-52862 GCA_963759895.1 uncultured Alphaproteobacteria bacterium
GTCGATCCTGGCAGGACTGATCACGACGGATGCGGCTTCCTGTGAGGAGCGCTTCGGCGGTGCCGCATGCACCATCGGCGCATTGGTCAGGAAAAGCGCCGCGACGCCTAGTAGCAGTGGCCTCATTCAATCCTCCCCCATCGCAGCCTGCCCACGCAGATCGCCGCAATCAGCTAAACTTCCCCGATGAGAAACGTGTTGATCGTCAATCGGGCCGATCCATTGTGGGTGGTGCCGTCTGGCGGAACCGGGATCACTCCCGAATGCAGTTGGCGCCCGCGATAGGCGACGAGCCGGTCAGGGCGGGGCTCGATTTCGCCGATCAGCTCGTACCGCTCGCTATCACCATAGTAATAGCCAGCGGGAAGCGGGCCAAACTCCGCATCGTCTTGCCGCACCGCTTCTTCATATGCGGCCACCCGGCCCGAGTTGACCGCCTCAAAACCGGTCCGGCGGTGACGGTAAAAAGCCGTGCCGCCGCTGCCGGCGCCTTGTGTGTAGTGGACAATCGCAATCACGTTCGCTTGCGGTGCGTCGTAGTGCGGCCGGCGCTGGGCGGGGGCAAGCTGGTCAGGCGAGACGCTCACCACGCTCCACGAACAGCTTTCCGCCTGGAACCGCTTGGTCAGGCCGAAATGCTTCGCGAGCAGTTGCCCGAGCAGGGGCTCACCCAGGGCGAGGTATCCCGCATCCACCGGACTGCGCATGCCCGGGTAGCCCTGGGCAGGAGAATAGCGTGCAGTGCGTCCGGCGGCGGCCAGTTCGCCGATGATCCCGCTGAAGTCGTCGATAACGATGACCGGTTCGCGCTCGCGGCCGAAATTTTCGATCCGATAGGTTGGGCAAGTCCGGTCCCTGTGAGAGGGCACCCTGGAAGCCCTCGGCTCAGGCAACTTCTTGGTGCCGTCGGCGGGTAAGGCTGGTGGCCAAGATGACAATCGACAAGCCCCACGTTTTACAGCCCACGTAGCGCCGTGGACCGATCGACTCTACACACTTGCGCGGGCACGCGATATCGCGAATAAGGTAGCGCTACCAAAAAACAAGACGGCGCGGCTGTCGCACGGGAGAGATTGCATGAACGCCACCGAGGGGCGCACCAACATGGCGCTGATTTCCGCCATCGTCGCGGTCGCGACGATCGGCGGGTTGCTGTTCGGCTATGATAGCGGGGCGGTAAACGGAACCCAGACCGGATTGACGGCTGAGTTTCACCTGTCCAGCGCCGGCCTTGGATTTACGGTCGGATCGCTGTTGATCGGTTGTGCAGTCGGTGCGTTTTTCGCCGCCCGCCTGGCCGACGTCTTCGGTCGCCGCACGGTTATGATCATCGCGGCGGTCCTGTTCGTCGCCGGGGCGCTGGTGCAGGGCACCACCAGTTCGCACACGCTGTTCGTCATCGCCCGCTTCTGCGGCGGCATGGCGGTCGGTGCGGCGAGTGTGCTGTCACCGCTGTACATCTCCGAAGTCGCTCCGGCCCATATCCGCGGGCGGCTCGCTACCGTACAACAGGTGATGATCATCCTCGGGCTGACGGCAGCGTTCGTGGTCAATTACTTCCTGGCCCAGGCGGCTGGAAGTTCGCTTGGTGAAGTCGGCGGTATCAGGGCCTGGCGCTGGATGTACCTTGCGCAGGCGGTGCCGGCGGTGGTGTTCCTTGTGGCGCTGTTCTTCATACCTGAAAGCCCGCGCTACCTGGTGGGGCGCAAGCGTGAGCAAGATGCCACCACGGTGCTCTCACGCCTGTTCGGAGCCGGCGATGCCGATCGGCGCGTGGCCGAAATCCGCAAGACGTTTTCCGCCGACCACCGGCCCAGCTTCCGGGACGTTACCGCGCCCGGTACCGGTTTCCGGCCGATCGTGTGGGCGGGTATCATGCTCGCGACGTTCCAGCAGTTCGTCGGCATCAACATCATCTTCTATTACGGCGAGACGCTGTGGAAGATGGCCGGGATCTCCGAAGAAGTCGCACTCGAACGCAACATCATCTCGGGCGTCGTATCCATCGCGGCCGTCCTCGCGGCGCTCGCGGTGATCGACAAGGTCGGCCGCAAGCCTCTGCTATTGATCGGTTCGACCGGTATGGCGATAACGCTCGGGGCGATGGCGTGGGCGTTCAGCGGCGCGCAGCAGGACGCCGCCGGCAACCTGATGCTGGGCGAAACCACCGGCTACATCGCTCTGATCGCGGCGAACCTTTACGTCATCTTCTTCAACTTCAGCTGGGGCCCGGTCATGTGGGTCATGCTGGGCGAGATGTTCCCCAACCAGATGCGCGGTTCGGCGCTGGCGGTAGCCGGCCTCGCGCAGTGGGGCGCCAACTACCTGGTGGTGCAAAGCTTCCCCGCCATGGCCGACGGGCTGGGGCTGGCGGCCACGTACGCGCTCTATACGGTTGCGGCCGTGATCAGTATCTTCCTGGTGAAGTCCTTCATCGCCGAAACCAAGGGCAAGGAACTCGAGGAGATGGTCGGCTGAGCATTTCTCCTCCTGCGGACGTAGGGTGAGAGATTAGCCGGATGACACAAGGAAGCCCGAGCCCCGTTCGTGTGGTGGTCCTTGGCGGGGGAACCGCCGGGTGGATGACCGCGGCGGGGCTCGCGTCCCTGCTTCCGTCGCTCGCGTCGGTGCAGCTGATCGAGAGCGAGGATATCGGCATCGTCGGGGTTGGCGAGGCCACGCTGCCGCATATCCGGGGCTTCGTCGAGAAACTCGGGATCGACGAAGCCGCGTTCATGAAGGCGACCCACGCCACCTACAAGCTGGGCATCGACTTCCGCGACTTCGGCCGCATCGGCGAAAGCTACGTCCATCCGTTCGGCAGCTTTGGCGAGACGGTCGGCGACGTCGGCTTCCATCACTACTGGCTCGAGCTGGCGCGGCAGGGCCAGGCGGGGCCGCTCGGCGACTATTCGCTGGCGGTGGCGGCCGCGCTGGACAACCGCTTTGCGCCGCCCGCGCAGGACGCAGAACCTCGCCTCGACTTACGGCTACGCCTATCAGTTCGATGCCACGCTGTTCGGTCCCTTCATGCGTGATTTCGGCGTGGGCGCCGGCGTCACTCGTCATGAAGGCATGGTGGTGGAAGTCGAGCGGGACCCGACAATGCGGCGACGTGCGCGCCCTGATCCTGAAGGATGGCCGCCGGATCGAAGGCGACTTGTTCGTTGACTGCTCGGGCTTTCGATCGCTCCTGCTGGGGCAGGAACTCGGCGTGGAATGGGAGGACTGGTCTCATTGGCTGCCGTGCGACCGCGCTGCGGCGATGCCATGCGAACACGTGCCTGGCGCGCCGCTCAAGCCCTACACCGGCGTCATCGGCATGCCTGGGGGATGGCGCTGGCGAAATTCCCCTCCAGCATCGGATGGGCAACGGCTATGTCTTTTCAAGCAGCCACGTGTCGGAAGATCAGGCATGCGATGCGATCCGCGCCGCGGCCGTAGGGCAAGCCGCTCGCCGAGCCGCGCGTCCTGCGTTTCCGGCGCCGGTCGGCGGAGCAAGCGTGGTCGCACAACGTGGTCGGAGTGGGGCTCGCCAGCGGATTCCTCGAGCCGCTCGAATCGACCTCGATCTATCTTGCGCAGATGGCGATCACGTATTTGATCGAACTGTTTCCGCTGGGCCTGGGCGATGGGGGTTCGGGAGAAGCTCCCGGCGCGATAAACCCGCGCGACCGCGACGAATTCAACCGGCTGGTCGACATGGAATACGACCGGGTGCGCGACTTCCTGATCCTGCACTACCACGCCACCACGCGCGACGATTCGGACTTCTGGAACCACGTCCGCACGATGGAAGTCCCCGACAGCCTCGCCGACAAGCTCGAGCTGTGGCGCCGTGCGGGCCGCATCGAGAAGTATTCCGACGGGTTGTTCTACGATGCAAGCTGGATTGCGGTCTATATCGGGCAGGGGTTGCTGCCGGAGCGGCATGACGCGCGGGCCGCGCAGGTCGATCCGGCGCGGGTGAAGGCGGCGCTCGATCGACTACGCAGCGCGGTTCGCAGCGAAGTCGAGGCGATGCCCAGCCACGAGGTTTACCTGAGGAGCGAAGCGGCGCGACTGGCAGACGCGGAATGAGCGTGCCGCACACGCCAATGCGCCGGATTGTGGTCGCCGGGGGGGGACAACTCGGCATCCTAGCCGCGATCGGAATGAAACGCGCACTCCCGCGATGCGAGGTGCTGGTGATCGCTCTGCGGCCCGACCGCGCCGCATTTGCCGATTTCGCCGGCACGGCGTTGCCGTTCACGAACCTGCTGCACAGCCGCCTGGGGATCGACGAGGCCGCGATCGTGCAATCGGCCGGTGGCAGTCACCGGCTGGTCACGCGCTACCTCGGGTGGGGCGGCGCCGGACAGATCGGTGCGATGGCGTATGGCGCCGTTGTCGATCCATCGCTGCGAACCGGTTTTGCACGCGCCTGGGGCGCGGGGCCGAAAAACGCGACTGGAGCAAGGGCACCTGGTTCGCTGGCCGAGGTGCTCGCCGATGCGGGGCGCTTCGCGGTACCGGCGGGCGACGAGCCGGGACCGTTGGCTGAAATCGACTACGCGCTGCGCTGGCACCCGGCCGCTTACCGCGATCTCCTGATCCACGTGGCGCGACAGATCGGGATCAGCCACGTGACTGGAGAGATCGCCGGGATCCAGCCCGATGGGGCAGGCGGTATCGCGGCCCTGTCGATTGACGGCGCCGAGCCGATCGAGGCGGACTTGTTCCTCGACTGCAGCGGTCCCAAGGCGCGTCTGCTGTCCGCCTTGCCTGCTTATCGGATTCACGACTGGAGCGCGGTGCTTCCGGTGCGGGAGGTGGCCTTGGCCAAGCCTGGCCAGGCGATGCTGGCCGTGGAGGACCGGAACACTCTCCTGCCACAGGGCTGGCGCGCCGAATTTGCGGGACGTGACGGGCTTCAGGTTGCGCTAGGGCTCTCGCCGGAGGCCACCCAGGACGCGGCGCTCTTCGCACTCGGCGCGGAGCCGATGATCGCGTTGCCGGTCGCCGCTGGTCGCGCGGCAGCGCCGTGGTTGGGGAACGTCATCGCGCTCGGAGACGCCGCGGCGCGGTTCGAGCCGCTCGGCTTCCTCAATCTCGACCTCGCGCACCGCCAGTTGGATCTTTTGCTCGAGATGCTGCCGGGCACCGCGATCGAACCGCTCGAGAGGTCCGAATACAACCGCCGCTCCGGCCTGATGATGGACGCGGTGCGCGACACGCTGGGCGCGCACTACGCCGCGCCCGCGGCGCGCGCGGTGTTCGGAAGCTTGCCGCAATCGGCTGAACTGTCGCTCGCGCTCGACCAGTTCGAGCGGCGCGGGCGGATGCCGTTCCGCGAGGAAGCGCCGCTGCTATCAGGTGAGTTCCAGAGCCTGCTTGCAGCGCTGGGCTTTCGGCAGGGCACCAGCCCACAGGTGCTCGCAATGGGTTCAGGACCTGCGGATGAGGCGGCGCGGGCGTTCGCCGCGCGGGCGCAGCAGGTGGTGGCTCTGGCGCCGCGCTACGACGAATGGATGGCTGCGACGCTCAGGGGCGGGCCAGCGCTTCACGAATGATCTGCTGCATCTGTGCGAACAGACCGGGGCTGGGCGGGCCCAGTACTCCCTTCGCCTGGGTCGGCAGATGCGCCGCGGGATCGCCAGACGTTTCGAACACGTAGTAGTCGAGCATCCCGCGCCAGACCTCCCGCTGGTCTGACGGCAGGTGGCGAAACGCCAGCAAGGCATGGAGCAGGGCGTCGTAGCCGCCGCCGATGCCGCCATGCTGCCCATCGTTCCACCAATAATTGACCAGCACATTGAGCGGCCCGAGCGATTCGACGCCGTGCCACCAGCCGTAGGGAATGTAGATGGCGTCGCCGGGGCCGAGCGTGCCGACGAGTGCGTGGTCCCATGCCTGCGCGAAACGAGGGTAAGCGGCGAGGTCGGGGTCGGCGGGATCGACCATGCTCACCGGAGTTCCTGCGGGCGTGAGTTCCAACGGTCCGGGATAGAGATTGACGATCTGGTGGGGCGGGAACAGCGTGAATCGTCGCTGCCCGGCAACGCAGCAGGCAATGTTCTCCTTCGCGTCGTAGTGCGGGGCGACCCGGATGCGGTTGCCGAGCCAGATGCGCTGCCGGACGCCGGGAAGCAGGTCGAGCCGGTTGTCGTGCGCAACGTGCGGCAACAAATCGGTCAGGTCTTCCGACTGCACCGCCATCGCGGGTGGATCGGCAAGCGCTCTGGCCCTTAGAAGATCCTGCAGAAACACTTCGAGCCGTCCCTGACCCGACTGGAAATTAAACCCGGTGAGGTCTGCATTGTAGAAGAAACGGCCGCCTTCGCCGGCCGGCGCGGCGATCGCCCGCACCGGGCGCGCGGACGGTTGTCGCAGGAGGTAGGCGACCAACGCCTCGTCACCCTGCCGCGCGGCTGCAACCAGCGGCCAGTCGGCAACCTGTTCGCGCACGACCACCGGCAGGCCGGCGGCGCGAATGGCAGCCAGTTGGTCACCGCCGATCGGACCGGCGACTTCGGCCAGCGGGGCTGCCGGGGCGAGGCCGTTCATGCGACGGCACGCTTGGCCGGATCGATTGCGCTGCCGTTCCGGGCCAGAAATTGGTCTTGCGACGGCATCTGGCTCACATTGGCGGCGATCACCTCCCTGATGTGCCCGAGGCGGTGGCGGAGTTCCTCATCGCCCAGCAGAGCCGCGATCGGGTGGTGCCCGCCCGGCTCGATCCCCTGGCCGACCATCACAGCGAGCCAACTCGCCTCGGTAAACAGTTCGTTGTGATCGCGGATGACCCTCCCCGAACTGACAAACATCTCGAGTTTGGCCGCGAGGCTATCGGGTGGCGCCACTGACCCGCAATGGCGCCAGAATTCCGAATCGTCGCGCTCGGTCGCCAGGTAATGGAGCACCAGGAAATCGCGGATGTCGATGTACTCCTGTATGCTCTCGCGATTGAAGCGGTCGATCTCGGCCTGACCGAACGCAGTCGTCGGAAACAGCGTCATCAACCGCGCGATGCCCGACTGAACGAGGTGGATCGCGGTCGATTCGAGCGGCTCGAGAAACCCTCCCGCCAGACCGAGCGCGACCACGTTCTTCTCCCACAACCGCGCGCGGTGGCCCGCGGCAAACTGCAGTCGGTTGGGCTCGGCGAGGGGGCGGCCGTCGAGGTTGGCAAGCAGCAGGTCGAGCGCCGCCTGATCATCGGTGTGCCCCGAAGAATAGACGTGCCCGTTGCCAATGCGGTGCTGAAGCGGAATGCGCCACTGCCAGCCCGCGGGGCGGGCTGTGGACCGGGTGACCGGCTCGCGCTCGCCGGCGAGCTCACAGGGGACCGCGATCGCGCGGTCGCACGGAAGCCATTCTCTCCAGTCGACGAAGGGCACGCCCAGGGTCTGGCCGAGCAGCAGCGAACGAAAGCCCGAGCAGTCGATGAACAACTCACCCTCGACGAGCGAGCCGTCTTCGAGCCGCACTCCGGTGACGAAACCGCGCTCAGCCCCCTGGAGAACCTCCACGATCCGACCTTCGATGCGCGCCACCCCTTGCGCTTCGGCGCGGCGGCGCAGGAACCGGGCGTAGCGGCTGGCGTCGAATTGAAATGCATACGACAGCTTCGACAGCGGGGAATTCGGGTTATCGAGCCGCGGCCAGTCCATCTTGCCTGACTTGGCGGCCATCGCCGCAATAGAGAACGCATCGAGCGGGGTCTCGTCACCCGCTGCGCGCGCGCGCAGCCAGAAGTGGTGGAATTCGATCCCCAGCATGTCCTGGCCATAGGCGCCGAAGGGATGGATATAGCGGTGGCCTATTCGCACCCAATCGACGAATTCGATCCCCAGCTTGTAGGTGGCGTGGGTCTCGCGGACGAATTCAGCTTCGTCGATTCCGAGCAGGCGGTTGAATCCGACGATCTGCGGGATCGTCGCCTCGCCCACGCCGACGGTACCGATCGCCTCGCTTTCGACCAGGCTGATCGACAAACCCGGAAACGCGCCGATGATCCGCGAGATTGCCGCGGCGGCCATCCACCCGGCGGTGCCGCCGCCGACCACCACGATGCGCTGGATCGGCTTTCCGCTCATCGGGAGCCTCCGCTGGCCCTCTGCGACATCGTCGCGCCCGCTTCATGCCACGCGCCAGCCTGGCGCAGGAAAGCTTCCTGATTGGGGAGCGCCTGTGCGGCCGCGCGATAGGTGGCGCGCATCTGCGTCATCGCATGCGCGACCTTGGCCGGATCGAGCGTGTCGGCGATCGGATCATACCGTTCCGGCCAGATGTTCTGTCCCAGCATCACCGCCACCCAGCTCGGCAGGGTAAATAGCTCCGCGTTCTCGCGGAATATCCGTCCGTGCAACCGCCACAGCTCGATCTTGCGCGCAAGGCTGTCAGGCACGTCCATATCGCGCACGTAGCGCCAGAAGGGCGTGTCGTCGCGCTGAGTGGCCTTGTAGTGAAGGATCACGAAGTCGCGGACATCGTCATACAGCTCGCGCATGCCGCGGTTGTATTCGTCGCGCTCCAGCGGGTTGACCTTCTTGTCGGGAAACAGCGCGAACAGCCGCTGGATGCCGTTCTGGATCAGGTGGATGCTGGTCGATTCGAGCGGTTCGATAAAACCGGACGACAGGCCCAGCGCGACGACGTTGTGCGACCAGCACTGCTTTCTGTTGCCGGCTTTGAATTTCAGCAGGCGCGGTTCGGCGAGTACATCGCCCTCCACGTTGGCGCGCAGAATGCGCTCGGCCTCGTCGGCTTCCATGTAGGCGCTGGAGAACACGTGCCCGTTGCCGGTCCGGTGCTGGAGCGGGATGCGCCACTGCCACCCGGCGCCGTGCGCGGTGCAACGGGTGAACGGGTCGGGCGTGGGCGCGCCCGTGGTGGGCATCGCCAGCGCGCGGTCCATTGGCAGCCAGTGGCCCCAGTCGTCGAACTCTACCCCCAGCGTCTCGCCGAGCAGGAGCGAGCGGAAACCCGAGCAGTCGAGGAACAATTGGCCTTCGACGCGAGAGCCATCTTCCATTTCGACCGCGGTGACGTCGCCGCTCTCGGCGTCGCGGTGGACGTGCACGATTCGGCCCTCGCGGCGGATGGTACCCTGCCGCTCGGCCAGCTTGCGCAAGTACGCGGCATAAAGGCTGGCATCGAAATGGAATGCGTAAAGGATCTCGTTGAGCGGAGCTTTGGCGCCCGGACCCGGGCGGGCGAAGGCTCGGGCGGCGGCGGCGGCGGCGCTCATCGAATAGTCGTCGATCTCGCGGCCACCGCCGCTCGCGGCTGCGCGCAGGAACAGTTGATGGAAGGCGATCCCGTGCAGATCCTGCCCGTGGCCTCCGAATGGGTGGAAATAGCGTTCGCCCGGTTTACCCCAGCCGACGAAGTCGATGCCGAGCTTGAAGGTCCCCCGGGTCTCTCGCAGAAATTCGTTCTCGGGGATGTCGAGCATCGCGTTGAAACTGCGAATCGGCGGAATCGTAGCCTCGCCGACGCCGACGATGCCGATGGCATCGGACTCGACAAGGGTAACCGACCTCCTGCCGTCGTTGAAATAGCGCGACAAAGCGGCCGCTGCCATCCAGCCAGCGGTGCCGCCGCCGACGATGACAACCGCCGTGTTACCGTTATCATCCATTCACGGCCTCCCCGCGTCGCCCGCTGAATACGGCCCTTATAGTGGCGTAAACCGTCACAAAGTCTCTTGCAAAGTTATGATCGCGCCGATAGCTGTGGCTCACAAGCGCCGAGAAAGGCGCCGCGCTCCGGAATGGTAGCGCTAACATGGGAGGAAACCGGGTGTCTCAGGCAGCTGACGTGCAAATCATTTCTGACGCGAGCAATGTGCGCCACCTGCGCGCGCTGTTGCGGGGCGGGGCGTCTGCCTGCGCACTCGGCGTGCTTCTGGCCAGCCAGATGGCCGCTGCTCAGGATGCGCCGCAGACCACCGAAACCGAAACTTCGGGCGAAGCAAACCAGGGCGCGGAGCCTGCGAATGTGGGCGATGATGTGATTGTCGTTTCCGGCATCCGCCAGTCGTTGATGAAGTCGCAGGATATCAAGCGCGACGCAGATACGGTAGTCGACGCGATCACCGCTGAAGACATCGGCGCGCTTCCTGACCGGTCGGTGACCGAGGCGCTGCAGCGCGTTCCGGGCATCGCGATCAATCGATTCGCCGGCTCGAACGACCCCGATCACTTCTCGGTCGAGGGTTCGGGCGTAGTCGTGCGCGGTCTCAACTTCGTCCGCTCCGAATTCAACGGGCGCACCGCGTTTGCGGCCGGCGTTGGCGGCCAGGCGCTCAACTTCGCCGACGTTCCGTCGGAATTGCTCGGGTCGGTGATCGTCAGCAAGAACTCGACCGCCGAGATGATCGAGGGCGGTCTCGCCGGCACGGTCAATCTCAACACCCGCAAGCCGTTCGATCGTTCGGGCTTCCACCTCGGCTTCAGTGCCGAGGCGAACTACAGCGATTTCGCCAAGGAGTGGACGCCGAACCTCTCTGCCCTGGTCAGCAACACCTGGGACACCGGCATCGGCAAGTTCGGGGTACTCGTCAGCGGGGCGTATCTCGCAGATCAAGACGCGCGCGGACGGCATCCAGGTCGCCAACTACCAGACGCGCGACGGCCAGCTCGTCGCTGCTGCGAACACCACCGATCGGTTTATCTGCCGCACCCGGCTTCCTCAGCCAACCGATACGATGACACTTCCGCCGGGCGGATCCGCGTGCGGCGATCTGGGCACCGCTGGCGCCGATGGTTTCGCCGATTATGCGGATTTCCGGGTCGCCCCCGTTGGCCCGCAGTTCCGCACTCAGGAATTCAACCGCAAGCGCGACGGCATCGCGGTGTCGACCCAGTGGGAAAGCACCGACGGCGCAACGAACATCACCGCCGAGTTCATCCGTTCACACACCACGCAGGATTCGAACGAGCATACGTTCGAGGCCGCGCCAGACCTGTCCGAGTACTCGACCTTCCCGCGCGGCTGCCAGCAGAACGCCGGCGGCCCGGCCGTTCGCGACAGCAACGGCACGATCGATCCCAACGATGAAACGCCGCCTCGGGCACAGTGCCCGATCAACGGATTCACAGACTACGTGTACGACGCCAACGGACTGTTCCAGTCCGGCTATATCGTCGATGTCAGCAACGGTTGGCGCGGTGCGGTACATGACGGGACTTCACCTTTCGTGCCGATCGGCGGTTCACAATACTCGCTGGCCCGGAAGCAGGTCAGCGACGAGACCACCAACACCGACTACAGCCTGAACCTGCAACACGAGTTCAGCGATCGGGCGCACCTTACGCTCGACGCGCAGTATGCGACGTCACACCGCCAGAACCTCGATTTCAGCGTTTTCGGCTCGATTTTCGCTGACAGCGAACTCGACATTTCGGGCGACTATCCGCAGTCCGTGCTGCACAAACCGCAGTACCTTGGCTACACGTGGTCCGCACCCAGTGCGCCTCTGGCCGGCGCAACCGACGAGCAGTATTTCACCGATCCGCGCTTCGAATTCTGGCGCGCGGCGATGGATCACCAGGAAGAGTCGGATGGCGAACAGTTCGCCTTCAAGGCCGATTTCGATTACGACTTTGCCGACGATTCCTTCCTTCGCCAGGCCAAGTTTGGCGCGCGGTTCCAAACGCGCCAAGAGACAGTTCGCTACACGACCTATAACTGGGGCATGCTGAGCGAAGTCTGGTCTGGGTCGCGGCCGGTCAACTTCGGCGACACCGCCGGTGACGGGAACCAGGAACGGTACGAACTTCCCAACTTCTTCCGTGGCCAGGTAAATCCGCCACCGGGCGCCTTCTACTATGCTGGCGATATGATCGACGGTTACGACGAAGCGGTATCCTATTTCCAGTCGATCCAGGGTCGCGCCCGCGCGCTTGGGGCCTCGCCGACCTGGAATCCCCTTGCGGCCCGGCCGGGCGTGATACCCGGGACGCCTTATCTGCCGTCCGACATCCAGGACGTCGACCAGGACGACTACGCGGCCTACGCGATGGTCAGCTTCGGCAGCGACAACTTGTTCGGCAACATCCGGTTTTCGGGCAACGCGGGCCTGCGCTACGTGTCGAGCGACATCCGCTCGGCCAGTTCGCGCGGACCCGGTTCGACCGCGTCGCTCAACATCGCCGATCCGTACTCGGTACGCTGCGCGCCGCGAAACCGGCCTCCCGAGGCCGGTGGCGGAACGGCGCGTCCGGGCGGAATCTGCAATATCGGCGAAGCGGCGTACAACGCGCTGCAGAACTTCGCTGACGGCAGCTTCACGTATCAATCGGTCAACAATAGCTACAGCTATCTCTTGCCCAGCGTGAACCTGAAGTTCGGCCTATCGGACGACCTGCTCTTCCGCTTGGCCGCGTCCAAGGTGTTGAGCCGACCCGAGAACTCGTACATTCGCAATTACTTCACCTCGAGCATCGATACGTCGGGCAACTTCACCGGAACGGCGGGCAATCCCAATCTTGTCCCGGCGACCGCGTGGCAATTCGACGCCAGTCTCGAGTGGTACTTCGCGCCGGTCGGATCGTTGACGTTCAACGCTTTTTACAAATCCATCGACAACTTCTTCTTCCAGTCTGTGCGCAGCGAAACGATCAGCAATGCAAGCGGCGAGACGCGCAACGTCACGGTGCGCGGGCCGGATAACTTTGACGGCACTGGCAAGGTCAAAGGCTTCGAAGTTGCATACCAGCAGACGTATGACTTCCTGCCAGCACCGTTTGACGGTTTCGGCATCCAAGCCAACTATACCTACATCCAGAGCTCTGGCTTGCCGAACACGTTCCTCAATGGCGGTGTCCCGGTGACCGGTTCGACCATCCCGCCCGGAAACCTGCCGTTGGAGCAGCTGTCCAAGCACAACTACAACGTCGCGGCATTCTACGAGAAGGGCCCGATCTCGCTGCGGGCGGCTTACAACTGGCGCTCGCGATTCCTGCTCACCGCGTCGGACGTGATCTTTCCGTACTACTCGATCTTCAATGAGCCGACCGGACAGCTCGACGCGTCGATCTTCCTTAACCTGACTAAGCAGATCAGGGTCGGGGTCCAGGGAGTGAACCTCCTCAACGAGGTCACCAAGACGACGCAGGCTTACACCGGTGATCCAAAGGATCTCGCGCCGCGGTCCTACTTCATGAATGACCGGCGCTTCTCGCTCATCCTGCGAGGCAACTTCTAGGATCGGAATCGACTCAAGAGCTTGCTGGGGCCGCCTCGCTTAGTGGGGCGGCCCTTTTGTTTGGGCATGCCGAACGCGAGAGGTTAGCGGCGAGCGCGCCTCAGGGGAGCCTCGGTCTGAACTGAAACCGGCGAAGCTCGCACGTGCATGTGTGCCTTGGGCCGCAGCGAGACGGCCCTGTGCGCATCGGTAAATCGACGACGACGACGGGCCGCGAGCCCGGGGCGCTCAGGCGGCGGCGAAGGCTTGGGCAATCGCCGCACGCAGCGGCTTGGCCCGGTAGTGCGAATCGTAGGGCGCGCCGCGCACTTCTAGTCCGTCGGCGCGGGCGGCCGGCTTGAAAGCCTGCAACCAGTTGAACCGATCCACCATGCCCCAGGCGAGGATGTCGTCGAGGTGCTTGTCGTATTCGAGCATCAGATCGAAATACCGCCTCGCGTAGTCCGCAACCTTTGCGTCGCGGATGGCGATATCTGCCGGCAGCTCGCGGTCCTTGACGTCGAACTCGGTGATCAGCAACCGATAGCCCATGCCGGTTACTTCATCGAGGAATGCGCGCCACTGCCGTTCGGCATAAGGACCAACGCCGGTCGCGGGATCGAGCGCGAAGATCTCGATGTGCGACTGGATGCCCAGTGCGTCGACAGGCGTCCCGCGCTTGCGGAACCCTTCGAGCAAGCGCAGCACGTCGGCGCAGTGCTTCTGGTGCTGCGGCTCCCAGCTCATGTAATCGTTGTAGACCAACTGCTCGCTCGGAAGCTGGTCACGCGCGGTATGGAAAGCAAGGTCGAGCACGGCCTCCGGGCTGCCCATCGCCCGGCTGAGGCTGGTCTCGATGGGGGCGTTGCGGTCGTGGTCGATCGCTTCGTTGACGACGTCGTAACTGTGGATCTGTCCCCGGTAACGGTCGGTCACCGTGCGAATGTGAGTGGTGATGAGCCGTTCCGCCTCGCGTGCCGGGCTGGCCCCGAAATCGTAAGCGTTGAGCCACTCGGGAAACCATTGCGCGCGATGCCACAGCAGGGTGTGCCCGCGGAGTTCGAGCGCGTTGGCCTTCGCCCATGCCGACGATCTGGTCCATTCGCCGGAAGTCGAACGTCTCTGGACCGGGCCGCGTGGCCTGCCACTTTAGTTCGTTCTCGGGCACCACCAGGCCGCATTCGGCTTTGACGATTGCGGCATAGTCCGGGTTCTGGATGGAGCCGGCAATCGTCTGGCCTGGGGTCGAGGCAATCGAACTGCCGAAGCGTCGGCCGCGCCGCTGTGCGAGCGCGTCGAGGCTCGGGCCGGAAGGTACGTCAGCGCTCACCAATTGGCCGAGCCGGCCGGCGCAGCCGACCAGCGGCAGGGCGGCTAAGCCCGCGATGGCGGCTCGGCGGTTGAACCTGAAGCGCGATTCCATCAAACAATCTCCACTTTCACCGATGCGAGCGCCGCACTGCTTTGGCCGACCCAGAGTGTGACTGGCCCGGGCTCGTTCACTTCATTCATTTCGCGGTTCCAGATCGCCAGCTGTCGCGGTTCGACCGTGAAACGCACCGTCCGCCGCTCGCCGGGGCCAAGCGTAATTCGCTCGAACCCTTTAAGTTCGAGCACCGGCTGGGTGACCGAAACATTCTCGCGCGTGATATAGAGCTGGACCACTTCGTCGCCCGTACGAGCGCCGGTGTTGGCGACATCCGCCTCGACCACCAGCGCCTCGTCACGCCGATAGCTTGCCGCCGACGGCCGCGGCGGGGAGATCGTGAATGTCGTGTAGCTCAGCCCGTGGCCGAAGGGGAACAGCGGCGCCTTGTCAGCGAACAGGTAGCCGCGTCGCGCGCTTGGTTTGTGGTTGTAGTACGCTGGCACCTGGCCGGCATCGCGCACTACGGTCACCGGCAGCTTGGCGCCTGGATTTACGCGCCCGAGCAGCGCTTCGGCCATCGCTGTGCCGCCTTCTTGACCCGGATACCAGCATTCGAGCACTGCATCAGCTGCCTCCACCGCGCTGGGCCAGCTCGGCGGGCGGCCGTTGATCGCGACGATCACCAGCGGCTTGCCGAGCGCAGCCAGCGCGGTGACGAGGGCGTTCTGCTCGCCGACCAGATCGAGCGAGGTGCGGTCGCCAAGGTGAGTCCTGGCAAAGCCTTCACGGCTGGTCTGCTCCGTGTCACCGATCGCGAGCACGATCGTGTCGGCGCTCTTGGCCACTTGCACGGCTTCGGCGATCAGCTCGAAATTGCGACCACTCGGCGCGAGTTCAACGGCATCGGAGGAACGGTCTTCGTTGGTGGTGATGAACACGCCTTGCGCGGTGACGAATTCCCCGCGCGGCGCGAGCGTCCGCAGGCCCTCGATCAGGCTGACCGTCTGCTTCGGCACGCTCGAATATCCGCCGAGCCGGGCAATTGCGTGGTTGGGGCCGATGACTGCCACTCGGCCCACGCGGGCGGGGTCCAGAGGCAGCGTGGCGCGCTCGTTCTTGAGCAGGCAGATCGACTTGCGCGCGGCCTCGAGGGCCACCGCGCGCGCCTCTGCGTTGCCGGTGATCCGCGCCGCGAGCCGAGCGTCACCATACGGGTTCTCGAACAGGCCGGCGCGCATCTTGAATGTCAGCATGCGCGCGCATGCGCGGTCGATCAGCTCGACCGGCACGCTGCCCGCCGCGACCGATGCTTCGAGCGTGGCGTAAGCCTGGCCGTCGGGCAGTTCGCTATCGACCCCCGCGCGCAATGCCTGGAGCGCAGCATCGGCTTCGTCGAGCGCAACATGATGCAGCGTCGCCAGCTCATGGACCGCGCCGTAGTCGCTGACGATCAACCCATCGAAGCCCCATTCACCGCGCAGAACTTCGCCCAGCAGCCAGGTATTGGCGTGGCTCGGCACCCCGTCGATTTCGTTGTAGCTTGGCATCACCGCGCCGACCGAGGTGCGGCGGACCACTTCGCGGAAAGGGGGGAAAAACGCTTCGCGCAAGGCTCGTTCGGCGGTCATTGCCGGGGCGACATTGTTGCCGGCCTCAGGCTCGCCGTGGCCAGTCATGTGCTTGAGGGTGGCGAAAACCTTGCCGGGAGCCAGCTTCTCGAAGTGGCCGGGCCCCTGCAGGCCCTCGATCGCCGCGACACCCATCTCGGCGCACAAGTACGGATCCTCGCCCCAGGTTTCCTCGATCCGCCCCCAGCGCGGATCGCGCGCGATGTCGACGACGGGAGAGAGTACCAGCGGCACGCCGCGCGCCCGTACTTCGCGGGCGACGACCGACTGCACCCGCCGCATCAGGTCGGGATCGAATGAGCCGGCAAGCCCGATCGCTTGCGGGAACATCGTCGCCTCGGTGGCCATGTATCCGTGGAGGGACTCCTCATGGAGCAGCACCGGGATGCCGAGCCGGGTCTCCATCAGTGCCCAGCGCTGCAGCGCGTTGATGAACTCGACAGTCTGCGCAGGTGTGCGCCAGCGCGCGGCCGTACCCCCGGCCGCACCGGTGATCCCCGGCACGCCGCGCTTGTCGGAGGGGCGGGTCACATGGCCGATACCGTCGGGGAATGCCTGGCTCGCCTTGGCGGGGTCGAACGCGAGGCCGTCGATCATTTCGGACTTCTGAGCCCACGCGGCGCGCAGTTGGGCGATCTTTTCGCGCAGCGTCATCCGCTTCATGAGGTCGGCCACGCGGGCGGGGATCGGCGCCCCCGGGTTCTTGTAGAGCGGATCTGCTGCTGCCAGCGTGGCCGGCACCTGCGCGCAAGCGAGTGCGGCGAGGCTGCCCCCCGCCAGCAGTCTGAGCGCGGCCCGCCGATTCATCTCAGGGGGTCACGGTCAGCTTTGTGTCCTTGACATCGCGCGAGTTCGGGCCGGCCATGATCGTGAAGGTGCCGGGCTCGGTAACCCGCTTCATCTCGCGGTTCCAAAGCGCGAATGCATCGGGACGAATGGTCACTTCAACCTGGCGCGTCTCGCCGGGCTGCAAGGTGACTCGGCTGAAGCCGGCCAGTTCCTTTACCGGACGGGTGACCGAGCTGAAGTCGTCGCGCAGATAGACCTGCACCACTTCGTCGCCAGCCATCTTGCCGGTGTTGGTGACGGGGACGCGGACAGTCACCCCTTCGCCCGCGCGAATGGTGGCGCTGGACAGGCTTGGCGTGCCCATCTCGAAGGTGGTGTAGGACAGCCCGAAACCGAACGGGTAAAGCGGCGTGACATCGCTGAACAGATAGCCGCGCCGCGCGCTCGGCTTGTGGTTGTAGAACACCGGCACCTGGCCGACGTTGCGCGCGACGGTGACGGGCAGCTTGCCGCCGGGATTGATCCGTCCGAACAGCGCATCGGCGATTGCGTTGCCCTGCTGCTCGCCCGCGTACCAGGTCTCGAGCACTGCGTCGGCGCCCTCAGCGATGGCCGGGTAGCTCGGCGGACGGCCGTTCACCAGCACCGCGACGATCGGCTTGCCGAGCGCCTTCAGCGCAGTGAACAACTCGTTTTGCTCGACCGACGAGGTCGAGATCGGTGCGGTCGCCGAGATGCTCGTCGCCCCAGCCTTCGCGGCTGGTCTGCTCGGTGTCGCCGATGAACAGCACGATGGTATCGGCCCCGCGCGCAGCCTCGACCGCCTGCGGCGATCATCTGCCGGTTGGCGGCGGGATCGCCGAGGTCGACTTTATCGGCCCACCAGTCGTCGTCCTTGGTGATCACGACGCCGGCGAGAATGGATCACGTTGGCGCGCGTTCCGACCAGCCTCACGGATGCCTTCGAGCGGGGTCACCGTATCGCGCGGGATGCCGTAATAGCCGCCCAGCCGGGCGACATCGGCATTTGGGCCGATCACCGCGATCGTGGGCTTCACGCCCGCCGGCAGCGCCAGCGGCAGCGCGCCGTCGTTCTTGAGCAGTACCAGCGATTGCGCCGCCGCCTTGCGCGCCAGCGCGCGCGCCGCCGGTCCATCGGATGCCAGCGCGGCTTTCGGGCTGGCGACGTACGGATGTTCGAACAGGCCTGCGTTGAACTTCATCGTCAGCGCATGAGTAACCGCGCGGTCGATCGCCGCCATCGACACCGCGCCCGATTTTACCTGCTCGGTCAGCGTTGAGTAGGCAACACCGCTTGGCAGATCGACGTCGACGCCGGCGGCCAGCGCGAACCGCGCCGCTTCGGGAACGTCCGCGGCCATCTTGTGGCGCGAGGCCATTTCCTCGATCGCGTAGTAGTCGGATACCACGGCGCCCTTGTAGCCCCACTCGCCGCGCAGCACGTCGGTCAGCAGCCACTTGTTCGAATGGCTGGGGATGCCGTCGATCTCGTTGTAGCTCGCCATCACCGACGCTACCGCGGTGCGATTGACCACCTGCTCGAACGGCGGGAAAAACATCTCGCGCAGCGTACGCTCGCCGATCGGCGCGGGGCCGATGTTGGTGCCGCTTTCGGGCTGGCCGTGACCGGTCATGTGCTTGAGCGTGGCGAGCACGTGCCCCGGCGCGAGCTTCGGATCTTTCCCGACCCCCTGCAGCCCCTCGACTGCGGCGACGCCCATCTCGCCGACCAGGTACGGATCCTCGCCGAAAGTCTCCTCGATCCGACCCCAGCGAGGGTCGCGAGCGACGTCCACGACCGGGGAGAGAACCTGGTGGACGCCGCGCGCCCGCACCTCGCCCGCGATCAACCGGTTGGCATCGCGGATCAGGTCCGGATTCCAGGTCGAAGCGAGCCCGATCGGGATAGGGAAGCTGGTGGCGTCCCGCGCGGCGAGACCGTGGAGGGATTCCTCGTGGAACAGTACCGGGATGCCGAGCCGGGTCCCTTCGCGCGCCCATTTCTGCACGGCGTTCACATAAGCGACGCTCTGCTCGATGGTGCGCGGCGCGGTCTCGCGCGGGCTGCCAGGGCCCTTGGTGTCGGACGGCCGGGCGTAAAAGCCGAGCCCGTTGGGGTATTTCGAACTCGCCTTCACCGGATCAAAAGTGAAATCTTCGTCCTGAATCTGTGGTTTGTCGTTCCACACGGTCACGATCTGCGCGACTTTCTCCTCCAGCGTCATGCGCTGGAGAAGGTCGGCGACGCGCTGCTCTACCGGAAGCGCCGCATTCCAGTACGCGGCGTCGGGCATTGGGTGCGCGGCAGTTGTGGGTTTTGCGGCCGCCGGAAGCGGCAAGGGACCGGTCAGAGCCAGCAGGCCGACACCGGCAAACATGCTCAAGCGCTTTGTGAGATGCATCCGGCGGTTCCTCTCCGTGACCCAGACCTTGACTGCCCGGTGCCTTGTGGTAGCGCTACCATGATGAGGGGCATCCAGCTTGTCAACCGGCTTGCCGCGCTTGCTGCGCTGCTTTCGGCATTGCTGGCGCTGAGCCCTGCCAGCGCCGAGGACGGCTATGCCCTGTGGCTGCGTTATGCGCCGCTGGACAGGATACAGGCCGCTGCAGCGGGCCACGTTCTGGGCGGCCCGATCGAACTGCAGGTTGAGCCGACCCCCACCGTCCTCGCGGCGCAAGACGAGCTCCGTCGCGGACTGGACGGTATGCTGGGAGAGGAGGCGGCAAGCGGCCCGGGGATCGTTCTCGCGCGCGAAGGAGGTCGTATTGGGCAGTCCGCAGGCTCGCCCATCAGTGGCGCCGCGAACGGCTCGTACCGGATCGGGCGGCTGGGCGATGGCCGTACGCTGGTCGCCTCGTCCAGCGACATTGGTCTGCTCTATGGCGTTTTCACCCTTTTGCGCGAGCTGCAGGTCGATGGCGAGCCACCGGTGGGAGGGGTCGGCAATCCGGCAATGCCGCTGCGCATGCTCAACCATTGGGACAATCCCGATGGCCACGTCGAGCGCGGCTACGCAGGCCGCTCGATCTTTGACTGGTGGCATCTGCCGGACCATCTCGACGAGCGGATGATCGACTACGCGCGTGCGAACGCATCGATCGGCATCAACGGTGTGGTGGTCAACAACGTCAACGCTAGTCCGCTCTTCCTCACAGACCGCTATTTGCCCAAGCTCAAGCGGCTGGCCGACGCCTGGCGCCCCTATGGCATCCGGCTCTACGTCTCTGCCCGGTTCAGCGCGCCGCGCGATATTGGCGGGCTCACCACGGCGGACCCACTGGATCCGGCGGTGCAGGCATGGTGGAAGGCGAAGGCGGACGAGTTCTACGCGCAAATCCCTGACTTCGGCGGCTTTCTGGTCAAGGCCAATTCGGAAGGCCAGCCGGGACCGCAGGAATACGGCCGTACCCATGCCGATGGGGCCAACATGCTTGCGGCCGCGATCGGCGAGCGCGGCACTGTCATCTGGCGCGCCTTCGTCTATTCGGACGAGGACGAGACCGATCGCGCCAAGCAGGCTTACGCCGAGTTCGTACCGCTCGACGGCAAGTTCGCGGACAACGTGATCGTCCAGGTCAAGAACGGGCCGATTGATTTCCAGCCACGCGAACCGTTCCACCCGCTGTTCGGGGCGATGCCGAAAACGCGGCTGATGCTGGAAACGCAGATCACCAAGGAATATCTCGGCTTCGCCACTCACCTCGCGTTCCTCGCGCCGATTTGGAAGGAAGTACTTGATGCCGATACCGGCCGCAGCGGGTCGGTCGCGCAAACGATTGCCAGTGCAGGGATGGCGGGGGTCGCCAATGTGGGTTCCGATCGCAACTGGACCGGTTCGGACTTCGATCAGGCGAACTGGTACGCTTTCGGCCGGCTGGCATGGGACCCGGCGACCACCAGCGCGGAAGTGGCGCGCGAATGGTCGACGCAAACATTCAGTCGCGACCCGAAGTTCCTTGCCCGCGCGGTGCCGATGATGCTCGAAAGCCGCCAGGCGGTGGTCGATTACATGACCCCGCTTGGCCTCGCGCATCAGATGGCGACCGGGCATCATTACGGGCCCGCGCCCTGGGTGTGCGACCTCGCGCGGCCCGAGTGGAACCCTTGCTACTATCACCGCGCCGACCAGCAGGGAATCGGCTTCGATCGCACGGCCAGCGGCAGCAACGCACTGGCTCAATACGCACCTGCCGTCGCCGCGAGATGGTCGTCAGCCGAAAGTGGCGACGAAGATTTGCTGCTGTGGTTCCACCACGTCCGCTGGGATCACCGCATGCAGTCCGGCCGCTCGCTGTGGGACGAACTCGTGGCCCGCTACGATCGCGGAACCGCGACCGTCGATAACATGGCCGCGACGTGGGTCGATCTGACGCCCTACGTGGATGCCGAGCGCCACCGCCGGACTGCGGATTTCCTTGCAGTTCAGCAAACCGAAGCGCGCTGGTGGCGCGATGCATCCATCGCCTATTGGCAGTCGCTCAACGGGCTTCCGCTCCCAGCGGGCCATGCCGCTCCGGCGCACGAGCTTGGATACTACCGCTCGCTCTCCTATCCCGAGGCGCCAGGCCAATGACCGGTCGCTTGCCGCCGTGCATGGCGGGAGTCTATGGCAGGAGCCGATGGTAAGCGATGCCTCATCCGGCAGCGGCCGCAAGGGCCGTATTTCACGGCGCAGCGGCGGCGCGCCGACCATCGCCGATGTCGCGCGTGAGGCGCGCTGTTCGCCGATGACCGTCAGCCGCGTGATCAACGGTGAAGGCAACGTGCGCGAGAAAACCCGCGACCAGGTGCTCGAGGCGATCCGGCAGCTCAACTATTCGCCCAATCGCGCCGCACGCAGCCTGGCGGGCGGCGACCAGATGCGGATATCCCTGCTCTATTCGAACCCGTCTGCTTCGTACCTGAGCGAGTTGCTGATGGGCGCGCTGGAGCAGGCGAGCATCAGCGATGTGCACCTGGTGGTCGAGAGCTGCGAATTCGACAAGGATGAGTTTGCGGTCGTCGAGCGGCTGGTCGCTGGCGGGATCGAGGGCTTCGTGCTTCCATCGCCGCTGTGCGACGAGCAGGCGCTGCTCGATCACTTGTCGGAGCTCGGCGCGCTGGCAGTTGCGGTCGGTGCGGGCGATGACCCGCCCGATCACGGTTCGGTGCGGATCGACGAATACCAGGCGGCGTTCGACATGACCCGCCACATCATCTCGCTCGGCCACCGGCGGATCGGCTTCATCATTGGCAATCCACAGCAGACCGCCAGCGCGCTGCGGCTCGCCGGCTATCGCGCGGCGATGGCCGAGGCGAACCTTTCGGTGCCCGACGAACTGATCGCGCAAGGGCGCTTCAGTTATCGCTCGGGGCTGGCAGCGGCGGAGCGGCTGCTGTCGCTTGCCGAACTGCCGACAGCGATCTTCGCGTCTAACGATGACATGGCGGCCGCGACCGTGGCGGTTGCGCATCGCCGCCACCTTGATGTGCCGGCGGATATTTCGGTGTGCGGGTTCGACGACACTGCCATCGCCAGCACGATCTGGCCCGAGCTTACGACAATTCGACAGCCGATCCGCGAAATGTCGATGGGCGCAATCGATCTGCTCGCGCGCGAACTGAAGGCCCGGCGGAGCGGACGCAAGGCTGTGCCACGCCACGTGACGCTCGATTATGAACTGGTGCGCCGTGAATCCGATGCCGCGCCAACCCTGGCCGGCCGCGCGCCGCGCGTTCGCACCTGATGACTCAAGAAAGCACCCGGCAACTGCGCTCGCGCGACTGGTTCGCCAATGTCGAGCGGATGGACATGACCGCGCTCTATCTCGAGCGGTTCATGAACTACGGGATTACGCCGGAAGAACTGCGCAGCGGCAAGCCGATCATCGGCATCGCCCAATCGGGCAGCGACTTGTCCCCTTGCAACCGCATCCACCTCGACCTCGCGCAGCGTGTGCGCGACGGCATCCGCGATGCGGGCGGCATCCCGCTCGAATTCCCGGTCCATCCGATCTTCGAGAATTGCCGCCGGCCGACCGCCGCCCTCGACCGCAACTTGCTGTATCTGGGCTTGGTCGAGCTGCTCAACGGCTACCCGATCGACGGGGTGGTGCTGACCACTGGCTGCGACAAGACCACCCCAAGCCAGGTCATGGCGGCGAGCACCGTCGACATTCCGGCGATAGTGCTGTCGGGCGGACCGATGCTCGACGGATGGCACGACGGGGAGCTGGTCGGTTCGGGCACGGTGATCTGGCGCAGCCGTCGCTTGCTAGCCGCGGGCGAGATCGACGAGGACGAATTTCTCGACCGCGCGACCAGCAGTGCTCCATCGGCCGGGCACTGCAATTCCATGGGTACCGCGAGCACGATGAATGCGGTGGCCGAAGCGCTCGGCATGTCGCTGACCGGCTGCGCTGCGATTCCGGCGCCATATCGCGAGCGGGGGCAGATGGCCTATCGCACCGGCCGCCGGATCGTGGAAATGGTCCACGACGATCTAAAACCGTCCGACATCCTGACGCGTGAGGCGTTCCTCAATGCGATCGCGACCGTCAGCGTGTGCGGCGGATCATCGAACGCGCAGCCGCACATCGTCGCAATGGCGCGCCATGCCGGGGTCGAGCTCGAGTCCGAAGTGTGGGAGACCACGGGCTACGATCTGCCGCTGCTGGTCAACATGCAGCCGGCGGGGAAGTACCTTGGCGAACGGTTTCACCGCGCAGGGGGCGTACCCGCCGCGATGTGGGAGCTGCTCCAGGCCGGGCTTCTCCACGGCGATTGCGTGACCTGCACCGGGAAAACACTGGCCGAGAACCTCTCGGGGCGCAGCAGCCAGGACCGCGAGATGATCCGCCCGTTCGCCGAGCCCTTGCAGGAAAAAGCGGGCTTCAAGGTGTTCCGGGGCAACCTGTTCGACTTCGCGATCATGAAGACCTCGGTCATCTCGCAGGAGTTCCGGCAGCGCTATCTCAGCCGACCGGGCGCCGAAGGGGTGTTCGAAGCACGCGCGGTGGTGTTTGACGGGTCGGACGATTACCATCACCGGATCAACGATGCCGATCTGGCGATCGACGAGAACTCGATCCTGGTCATCCGGGGGGCGGGTGTGCTCGGCTGGCCGGGCAGCGCCGAGGTGGTCAACATGCAACCTCCCGACGCGATGATCCAGCGGGGCAGCCAGTGGCTTCCAACTTTGGGAGACGGGCGCCAATCGGGGACCAGTGACAGCCCTTCGATCCTCAACGCCTCGCCCGAGAGCGCCGCGGGAGGCGGGCTCGCGTGGCTGCGCACCGGGGACGTGATCCGCATCGATCTCAACGCCGGCACATGCGACGCGCAGGTCGAAGAAGCCGAGATCGCCCGCCGCATCGCGGAAGATCCCGCACCAACTGTGCCGCCGAGCAACACGCCCTGGGAGGAACTTTACCGCGAGAAGACCGGCCAATTGGGCGAGGGCGCGGTGATGGAGTTTTCCCTCAAGTATCGCGCCACCGCACGCAAGCTTCCGCGCCACAATCACTGAATCTGCGGGCGAGGTGCTCAGGCGACCTCGATCCGCAAAGCAACGGCGGCCGCGGCGCCAGGCGGAAGCACGGCCATCTGCCCCGGCGCGCGGTTGAGCGCATCGGGCGTGTGGCTCACCGGCTCGACGCACAGCTCGGTCCCCCCGGGCGAAGCGTAGACATGGCAATACGGCGCGCCGAAACCACGAACCGCGATCGCGCCGTGGCTGTCCTGGATCGTGGCCCGGCCGTCCCATCCGGTGAAGCAATGGTCGACCAGCGTATCTGGTAACGTGGCGCCCTTGTTCCACGGCGCGAAAGTGTCGGCGGCCTTACGCGTGCCGTCGGGCAAGAAGGCTCCGTCGATGCCTAGCATGGCCCGTGCCGAGAAAGTCACCACAGTGTCGGGCGAGCGGCGAAAGTAGGGATGTAAGCCCAAGCCGATCGGCGCGGGATCGGCCGCCCGGTTCTCGACCAGCAGGCGGATGGTAAGCCCGGTCTCGTCGAGCGCGATATGTTGGTGCGCGGTGTATGCCCATGGCCACTCACCGTCGCCGGCGTAATCGTCCTCGAGCAGCGCGCTGCCCGCATCGCAGCGCACTACTCGCCAAGGCCGCAGCCAGCCGGTCCCATGCAGCGGATGGCGCTGCGGGTTGAGGTTGGGCGCGATCCGCACCGCGCTGCCGCCGAAAGTGAAGCAGCCTTCGGCGATGCGATTGCAATACGGCACCAACGGGAAGCACGCCGATTGCAGCGGGTGGTCAGCGCCCGCGGCCATCGCCCGCAAGACCGGCACCTCATCGTGGCTCAGCGATGCCAGGCAACCGCCAACCGCCGGCCGCAGCGCGGCGTGCCAAAGACCTGCGGACAGATCGATCACGGGGTAATTGGCAACTCGAAGCCAGGCACCGGCAAACCGCGCGCGTCGTAGAGATTGACGATGGGCGCGTCGGCCCAGGCGTAGCGTACGCGCGTCGCCGGCTTGCCGTCGGCGCCGATCAGAATGCGGTCGCCGTCGGTCGTCGCGAGGGCATATCGGCAGCTGTCCTGGCTTTCTGCGCAAAGCTCGACACCCAGGGGGTTCGGCCCGCTAAGCGCGTGCAAGGCCACCCTCGACCCCGCTGAAGCGCACTGCGATCGCGCGCCCTTCTATCCGCGCCGTCTGCGGCATCGGCATGGCATGGCCTTCCGCTGCCATTGCGAGCCGCTTGCCGAGGTCCACCTTGTTGGCCGGGTGGATATCGCTTGCTTCGCCCAGATCGATCGCGCTGATGAGCGCAGCGTTGGCATCAGAGGCCACCGCGATGCGCTGCTTGTCGCGCAGTTCGCCCCAGCCCGAGGGCGACGGTGTCGAAGGCGTGGCGCCGTAACCGGCGAGCTGGACCACTAGCATCGGGATCTGGTCTCCGAATTGGCGACGCCACCCGGCGAACAATTCGCGCAGGCGGATCTCGTAGCCTGGACTGCCGACATCGCTCTCGCCCTGGTACCACACCGCCCCGGCCATCGCGAAGTGGCCGATCGGGGCGATCATGCGGTTGTGCATCAAGCCGATACCGGCATTGGCATCCCACGGCGCACGGGGCGGTGTGCCGGACGCTTCGCCCGCTGCGTATAGCCATCCTTCACCCAGCGCGATCCGCTGGCCCCCGGTGGTGAACGACAGCCGCTCGGGTGCGCTCTGCATGCCGCCCGCACCGTAGGTATTGTTGGCGCTGAAGACGATCTCGTTAGCGCCTGCGCGCAGGTAGTCGGCCGGAACGCGGTACACGCGCTCGTTGCTCCAGCCGTGAGTCATGCCGACCGCGTGGCCGTTGACCCAGGTCGCGTCGAGATCGTCGATAATGCCAATGTTGAGCTCGCCGCCAGCAGACGCCTGCTCAGGCGTCAGCTCGATCGTGCGGCGGAACCACACGTTGCCGAATGCCGGAGGCGCGCCTTCGCCCCATGACGTCCAGGGAGAGATTCTCGGCACCGGCTGCCAATTCATCGCGGACGGATTCGTCCATGGCTCCTTTCCCGTCTCGGTGCGCCACCAGTTTTCCCAGGTTGGCGCGAACGCCGTGACCGCCGCGAGTTGGTCCTTGCTGAACGTGTCGAGCAGCGCCATCTGCTCGGCGCCATAGATCGCCTTGCCCGCCTCGGGTGAAAGCCAGGTCCGCGCTTGTGAGCCGCCCCAGCTCGAATGGATCGCGCCCACCGGGATACCGAGCTTGGCGCGCAAGTCCTTCAGCATATAGTAGCACGCTGCGGAGAACCCGCCGGTGGTTTCGGGCGTGGCGCTTTGCCAAGCCACCTTTCCGCCGAACTCCCGCACGGGCTTGGCAGAGGTGTCGAGCGGGACTGTCAGCATTCGCAGCAGCGGATCGGCGGAATCGGCGATATTGTTGGTCGCGTTGAGCGCCGCCGAGACCGTCAGCGCCATGTTGGACTGGCCCGAGCACAGCCACACGTCTCCCACCACGATGTCGGAGACATTGGCAGCGCCGCTCTTGTCGGAGACCGTCAACGCGATCGGCTCGGCCGAGGCGGTGCGTGCGGGGAAAGTGAGTACGAATTGCCCGTCGGCTTGCGCTCTTGCCCGCGCAGTCTGGCCGCCCAGCGTGCCGGTCACGGTCAAACCTGCGGCAGTATGACCCTCGATCACTACCGGCGCGCCGCGCTGGATCACCGCATGATCGATCCACACCGGCGATAGCGTCGGCGCTGCGATCGCCCCGGAGGATGAAAGCATCGTCGCGAGCGCGAGAACCTTGCGGATCACCCGAGCTTCACCCGCGCTTGCGCGAAGCCCCGGGCGGGCGCGGCGAAATCGAACAGGCTCCCGGCATCTGGGTAGGGGTGCATATCCTCGGCCTTCATGTCTTTCATGGCGGTGGTGACGTAGGCGGTGGCGAAGTCAGGACCCCCGAATGCCATCTTGGTGACGTCGCGCGCCGGGATAGCGATGCGATCGACCAGCACGCCGTCGGGCGAATAGCGGGCGACTTGGCCGCCAAGATAAAGACCGGTCCATACGTGGCCTTCGGCGTCGACTACCGGGCCATCGGGAAATGCATTCGGAAAGTCTTCGGCCGTGTGTGCAAACGGTCGCGCATCGCCGACGCCCGCCGGGCCGAGGTCGGCGACCATGATCCGCTTGTCCAGCGTGTCGGTGAAGTAGATCCGGTCGCCCGCGGCATTGACCGCTGGGCCGTTGGTAATGGCGATGTTTGCCGGGCCGGCGGCCCTTATCTCGCCACGGTCGAACACGTAGAAGCGGCCGGTGGCATCACCTTCTCCGTCGTCCATCGAGCCGAACCACACGCGCCCCCACGGGTCGGTGCAGGCATCATTGAGGCGGTTGCCGCCCGGCTCGCCGGGAACCGCCATCAGCTTGTCGAACCGGCGTGCCTCCGGATCGAACAGGTAAAGTCCGTCCTTCAGACCGCATATGAGCAGACCGTTTTCCGCGGGCAGCGCCCAGCCGATCTGTTCCGGCGCATCGACATGGGCGTTGCTGCCGGTCGCGGGATCGTAATGCCACAGTCGCTGGCGCTTGATGTCGACGAACCAGAGGATTTGGCGTCCCGCGTCCCACACCGCACCTTCGCCCAGCGCCGCCTCGGCGCGGAGCAGGGTGCGGACGTGGCGGTTCACCGCCACCCGGCGTCGACCCAATAATTGTGCGCGGTGCAAAAGCGCGCGTCGTCGCTGGCCAGGAACATCGCCATGGCGGCGATATCGCTCGGCTGAATACGCCCATCGAGGCACTGCTGGGACACGATCTCGGCCTCGCCTTCGGGGGTATACCAGCGCTCCTGCCGCGGGGTTTTGACGTTGCCCGGAATGACAGCATTCACGCGGATGTTGTCGCGGCCCAGCTCGCGCGCAAGACTGCGTGTCAGTCCCTCGATCGCCGCCTTCGCGGTCTGGTAGATCGTCAGGTCGGGTAAGCCCAAATGCCAGCTGATCGACCCCAAGTTTATTATGCTGCCGCCACCAGACTCGCGCATCGCCGGTATCACCGCCTTGGCGGCGAAAAACTGGTGCTTCAGGTTCACCGCCATGCGCTCGTCCCAGTAAGCGGGCGTCACCTCTTCGACCTTATGCCGGTCGTCATTGGCGGCGTTGTTGATCAGCACGTCGCAGCCGCCCAGACGGGTGATGATCCGCTCGATCTTCGCGCCGTAATCGGCCGCGTCGGTGATGTCGCAGTGGATGAACAGCGGCGCGATCTCTGCGTCCTGAAGGCGCGCGACAATGGCTGCGCTAGCTTCGTCCTGCACGTCCACGAATGCCACTGCCGCACCCTGGCGTACGAAGCCTTCGACGATTCCTTCTCCGATTCCTGAACCGCCGCCACTCACGATCACCCGCTTTCCTTGCAGGCTTGGGTAGACCGTCGCTGTTGCGATCGGCTTCGTCATCCCGTCCGCCATTCGGCTCAATCCCCTGTGTAAACTGTTTTAATCTGCGTGTAGAACTCGACCGCGGCAAACCCTTGCTCGCGCGGGCCATAGCTCGATGATCGGGTGCCGCCGAACGGCACGTGGTAATCGACCCCTGCTGTGGGCAGATTGACCATGACCATCCCGGCGCGCACTTTTTTGCGGAAGTCGCGGATGCGCGCGGCATCGTTCGAGACGATCCCGGCCGACAGGCCAAAATCGCCGCGGTTGGCGATCGCCAGCGCCTCCTCGTAATCCTGGACCCGCACAGTGGAGACGACGGGACCGAACACTTCCTCATTGTTGATGCGCATTGCTGGATCCGTGTCGGCGATGATGGTTGGCTGCATGTAGAAGCCGGGCGTATCGAGCGTGAGCTTGTCTCCGCCAGCGGCTACCCGGCCGCCTTCGCCCCGCGCGATGTCGATGTAGCGCATATTCTGCTCGAACTGGCTGTCGCTGCTCGCCGGACCGACCTGGGTGTCATCCGCGAGCGCCGACCCGACCTTGAGGCCGCGCGCGCGCGCGGCCAGCTTCTCGACAAAGGCATCGTGGACTGCATCCTCGACGATCACCCGGCTCGACGCGGTGCAGCGCTGCCCGGTCTGGAAGAACCCCCCATCGGCGGCTATCAGCGCCGCCTTGTCGAGATCGGCGTCGCGCAGGATGACCAGCGGGTTCTTGCCGCCCATTTCCATCTGCACCCGCTTGCCCGTGCGCATCGCGTTCTTGCCGACTTCGGCGCCGACGGACTGCGAGCCGGTGAAGCTGACCGCGTCCACGCCGGCATGCTCCACCAGCGCTCGGCCGACGTCACCTCGGCCCAGCACCATGTTGAAGACTCCCGCCGGGAAGCCCGCAGCATCGATGATCTCTGCCAGCGCGTGAGCAACCGCCGGGGTGATGTTGGCGGGTTTGAGCACCACGGCGTTGCCGAAGGCCAGCGCGGGGGCGGCCTTCCATGCGGGGATCGCGATCGGGAAATTCCACGGGGTTATCAGCCCGACCACGCCGAGCGCTTCGCGATAAGTCGCGACGTCGAGCCCCGGGCGGGTGGATTCGAGGGTAAATCCATGACGGCGCAAAGCCTCGGCGCCGAAGTAGCGGAAGATCCGCGCCGCGCGTAGCGTCTCGCCCATGCCTTCGGCGCGGGTCTTGCCTTCCTCCCGCGCCAGCAGTTCGCCAATCTCGGCGGCGCGTGCGAACAGCTGCACGGCGACTTTTTCGAGCAGGTCGGCACGCACTTCAGGCGAAGCCGCGGCCCAGGCGCCCTGCGCCTCCTGCGCCGCGGTGACGGCGGTATCGACGTCGTCCGCGCCGCCATCGGGGAAGCGAGCGACGATGTCGCCGGTGTCGGACGGGTTGGTGCTCTCGAGCGCGTCAGTGGCGCCGGTGAAAGCGCCGCCGATGTAGTGACCAAGGCTTCTCGGCATCAGTTCAAATCCGGTCGATGAGGCCGCGTTCGGCCAGGTTCTTGGCAAAGCCAGCGATGCCCATCGTCCAGGCAGGGGCGTCTCGCGAGGTAGTGACGACGTTGGTAAGCGTGCCGATCCGTTCGCGAACGGATGGTCACGGTGTCGCCCAGCCTGTGGGTAAAGCCCGCGCCCGGCTCGTCGCGGTCCTGCGTTGGGGCGAACAGCGTGCCGCAGAACAATACGAAGCCGTCGGGGTAGTGATGTTCCGACAGGCACTGGCCGACGAGGTCATGTGGATCGCGGCTGATCTCGGCCATCCGGTTGGTTCCTTCGAGCCGGTAGCCGTCCTCGCCCTCGATTGTCAGGTCGACTTGAGCGCAGCGGACGTCGTCGAGCGTAAAGCTGCCGTCGAACAGGCGGATGAAAGGGCCGATCGAGCAGCTCGCGGTGTTGTCCTTGGCTTTGGACAGCAGGAGCGCCGAGCGGCCTTCGAAATCGCGCAAGTTGACGTCGTTGCCGAGCGTGGCGCCGACGATCTCCCCTTGTGGATCGCACGCAAGGACCACTTCGGGCTCGGGATTGTTCCAGTTCGAATCGGACCGAACGCCGATCGGCGCGCCGGCGCCGACCGAAGACAGCACTGGCGACTTGGAGAAAATCTCCGCATCCGGGCCAATCGCGACTTCGAGGTACTGCGACCACATCCCTTCTTCGATCAAAGCTGCCTTGAGCTGCGCCGCCTCGGCACTACCGGGGACCACTGCGCGGATGCCCGCGCCGACCTTGTCCTCCAACTGCGACCGAATATTCGCGGCCCGGCTGGCATCGCCGCGAGCGCGTTCCTCTATCACCCGTTCGATCGCAGAGACCGCAAACGTGACGCCGGCCGCCTTGATGCACTGAAGATCGATCGGAGAGAGCAGCGACCAGCCATCGGGCAGGCCGTCAGCGACCGAGCCGATTGCGCGGCCGCCGTCGAACGCCTTGCGCGCGATAGCCCCCGATACGCTCGCCACCTCTTCGGTCAGATCGAACACTGTGCCTCCACGGATCGCGATCACGCACGGGCCTCGCGGGGTCGCCGCACGGCCGAGGAAGAGACCCGCGACGCAGTCGGCCGGTAATATCGTGGTCAGGTCGGCCTTCATGGTGCCGCTTGCTCTCCCAAGTGATAGCGCTACCATATGAGTGCGGCTATCCTTCGGCAAGGGCTAAGGTCGTCGCGACGAAAGTCCGAGGGAGAGAGCCAATGCAAATAGCGCGTTACGTCGCAGCGGTCCTGTGCGCTGCCATGACGGTGCCCGCGCAGGCGGCGCCGACCGCCATGTTCGACTATGTCGAGTATCGGGCGCTGGGTGAGGTCCCGGCGGTGGGGCCGAACCAATTCCGCAATCCGATCCTGCCGGGCTTCCAGCCCGATCCCTCCATCGTCAAAGTCGGCTCCGATTTCTACCTCGTCAATTCCACGTTTGCGTGGTTTCCGGGGTTGCCGGTGTACCACAGTACCGACTTGGTGAACTGGACGCTTGTCGGCCACGCCGTCGAGCGCCCGGGAGACTTCGATTTTTCCGGTCTGGGCACCAATCGCGGCTTGTTCGCGCCGGCCATCACTCACCATGACGGGCGCTTCTGGATCGTCAACACGTGCATCGACTGCGGCGGCAACTTCGTGATGACCGCCGACAAGGCGGAGGGGCCATGGAGCAAGCCGGCGTGGCTCGATTTCGGTGGGATCGATCCGTCGTTGTTCTTCGATCACGATGGTTCGGGGTGGATCGTCTACAACGATGCCCCGCCCGGAGAACCCCAATACGAAGGCCATCGCGCGCTATGGCTTCAACGCTTCGACCCCCAGGCGATGCGGGTCTTGCCGGGCCGGACGCTGCTGGTGAACGGCGGGGTCGATCTCGCCGCCAAGCCGGTGTGGGCCGAAGGCCCGCACATCTACAAGGTGGGCGAATGGTACTACCTGATGGCGGCTGAGGGCGGCACGGCGGAACGTCATTCGCAGACCATCTATCGTTCGCGAGCGGTGACCGGGCCCTATGAACCCGGGCCGGTCAACCCGATCCTGACCCAGCGCGATCTCGATCCCTCGCGGCCTGATCGCGTCGAGGCGACGGGCCACGCCGATCTCGTGCAACTCGACGACGGCACATGGTGGGGAGTCTTCCTTGGGACTCGGCCCTTCGCGGGACAATCGACCCTGATGGGGCGCGAGACATTCCTGCTCCCGGTTCGCTGGGTGGACGGCTGGCCACGCTTTCTGGATCCGGGGGCGCCAGTGCCGCTGACCGCTGCCGTTCCCGAGCTGCCCGCCTCACCAGAGACGGATTGGCGGCAGTGGCGCGACGAATTCGACGGGCCGCTGTCACCCGAATGGATAGCTCCGCGCACGCCGGGTGCGGTACAGCGTGTGGTGCGCGAAAAGGGGGCGCTCGAGCTGATACCCGTTGCCGACACCGCTGGTGGGCTTGGCAAGCCTGCCTTCATCGGCCGACGGTTGCGCCACCACCACGCCGAGTTCGTCACGCGAGTGAAGTTTATGCCCGAGCGCGAGGGCGACTTCGCGGGGCTGCTCGCGTTCATGGACGAATCCCACTTCATCGCCGCGGGGATCGAGAGCGGCAAGCTTACCGTGCGCCGCCGCACCTCGGCCGCCCAGGAGGAGCGCGGGGCGGTGATCGCGCAGGCCGGGCGCATCAGCGAAGGACCGATTGACTTACGCATGACGCTCGACGGCGGACGCGCCGACTTCGCATGGCGTTCCGTCGGCGAAAGCAGGTGGCGTCCACTCGCGGATGGGGTCGACGTCGAGCCGCTCGCCTCGGTCCACGCGGGATTGTTCACGGGCCTCGTGGTCGGACCCTATGCCGTCGCGGCGCCCTGATCAGGGCGTCTTGAGGATATAAACCGGTCCGATATCGACCGCTTGGGCGGCGCCGGCGAAGTGCAGCGCCAGCTGCGCCTGTCCCGCCGCAAAGCTCCTGGTCGCGGTGGTCCGGATACGGATGAGCTGCCAGTTGGGGCCAACCGAGAAGGTGTTCGCGGCGAATCCCTCGTATGGCGGCTGTTTGTCCTGCACGCGCAGCCCCACGATCGCCTTGCCATCGGTGGTCGATGCGCTTTCAGTTCGCGCGGCGATCGCGATCAGCAACTTGTCGCCTTCCGCGATAGGCTCGGCAATCGGGATCGCGGTGCCGAGGTCCCACGGATTGGCGCCGGCGACCGTTGTTGTGAAGCGGGTCGCCTGGCCGAGCCAAATCTTCGGGTCGGGGCGCTCGGTCCACGTACCGCCGGTCCCCGAGTTGCCCCAGTTGCGACTAGCTGGCTGGTTCAGAAGCTGGCCGACGCCCTGAAGCTGCGGGGGCAGGTCGGGCTCTGGCGGACCGGCCTTGGTGACGGTGGTAGCAGACACGATCGTGGGTGATCCCTTTACCACGATTGTCTGGCCGATCTCGAGCGTCTGCTTTGCGCCCGAGAGTTGGAACGAGACGATTGCCTCGCTCTTGCGGATGGCACGGTCGGCGGTAGCGGTGACTTCGTACCACTGCCACTCCGGGCCGACCGACACGATCTTGTCGCCGAATCCGCCGTAGGGAGCGGCGTTTTGCTGGAAGCGCACGCCGATAAGACCATTCCCGTCGGTGGTTTCGGCCGACAGCGCGCGGGCATGAAAGCCCACGGTCACTACGTCGCCGCGTTTGATGTCGGCAAGCAGCGGCACGTTCGAGGCGACCGAATAAGTCTCCGCCCCCTTGCTCTTGATGGTGAAGCGCCGCGCTGCGCCGCCGCCGGGAATGGAGGGGTCCTGAATACCCTTACTTTCGTAGTCGGTGCCGTAGCCCGTCCAGTCGACCCGGGTGGGGTCGTTTATCAGTTCGCCCGGCAGTTCCGCGTCGAGCTTCTGCAACTCGGGGGGGAGCGCGTCGGCGAACGCCACTGCGCCCACACATGTCACCGCGAGCGCGGCTGCGGAAACCGCGAATTTAACACGGCCGATCATCGATATTCTCCCGATTGCCAGTTGCTGCTCAATCCTCTTTCAAACCAAGCGCCGCCCGCATGCCGGGCAGCCAGTGACCGGTCTTCCGATCGTAGAACGGGAAAGTGTTAGCGTAAGCCCACACACACATATCGACGCCGGCGGGCGCGAATGCCTCGCGCACCGCGCGGTGATACTGCGCCCGTTGTACCAGCGGAATATGCAGTTCGTACGCGCCGCTTTCGCCCATGAACGGAACCAAGCCGGTCCGTTTGATGTACGCCCTTACCTTGGCAACATCCCCGACGAGGCGTGCAGAATCGGGCTCGCCGCCGTACACCCGGCCCGGCTTGGGCGGCTCGGGGCTGACCCACGATGCCCCCTGGTGGGTGAATTCGAACGGCTCGTAATAGTGGAACGTCGGAATCACGTGCGGATCGTCGGGCAGGTCAAGCGTTGCCAGCGAATCGATGCCGCTCCAGTTCTCGCCACCGATGATGACCGTGCGGTCGGGGTTCGTTTCGCGCACCGCAGCCAGCGCGGGAGCAAGCACCTGATTGAGATTGGCGTTGGTGAATTTGTCGTGCGGTTCGTTCTCGAGCTCGAACCATAACTGGTCGGTCGGGTAATCCTTGAAACGGGTTGCAATCTGACGCCAAACCGCAGTGTGCCACGGCTGCATCGCGACCGGATTTTCGTAGATCGGATTGAAGTGGTGGCTGTTCAGGATGACTTTCAGACCAGCGGCCAGCGCCTCATCCACCGTGCGATTGACCTGGTCCATCCAGGCCGGATCGATGGTATAGGCGGCCTCGCTCTGGCTGCGATCGTCCCACCGCACCGGCAGGCGCACGGTTTCGAAGCCGGCCGCGCGGATGCGCCGGAAATCGGCCGCGGTCACGGCCTGGCTCCCAAGCGTGACTTTCTTGCCCACTTCGAGCGTGTTGCCGATGTTGATGCAGGGTCCAACGGGCAATGCACGATCATGCGCGGAGACCGGGCTTCCCAGTACGGCCATGCCGGTTACGAAGGCAGTTATCCATCGGTTCATGCTCTTTTCCCCTTGTATGGTAGCGTTACCACCAACGCTTGGCCTGCAGCAAGTCGGGTCGGGTTGTCTTGATCATCGGGTAGACAGAACCCGGGCGATGAACTGCCGCATCATGGCGTCGCGGCCTGGCGACGGGGGTCCGGTCACTCCGCGGGCGTGCGCGGGAATGTGATCGGCGCTGTGCGGCGCGTCAGGGCCGAACACCATATGATCGAACCAGCCACGCCACGCCTCGCGCTCGGCCTCGGGCCGATCGCGGATCGCAAGGATCGCATGCACCAGTGCCAGAAATCCGCCGCCTTGAGGGGAGTCGTTGTGCCAATAGTTGACCAGGATGTTGATCGGCGAGCGCGCCGCGACATGGTGCCACCACAAAGTGGGAATATACAGCGCGTCCCCTGGCTCCAGTTCCGCGGTTAGCGCCTGTTTGCGCGCCTCCGCGAAGCGCGGATAGAGATCCAAATCCGGGGCAAGCGGATCAACCATGCTAACCGGTTGCCCGGCCAGGGTGACGTCCAGCGGCCCGACGTAAAGGTCGGCGACCGCTTGCGGCGGGAACAGTGTGAACCGCCGCTGCCCTAGCGCGACCACCGCGAAGTTGTCGGAAAGATCAAAGTGGGTGGCAATCTGGGTTGCGTTGCCAAGCCAGATGCGGGCGCGGGCGTGCGCATCCTCGTCGGCGAGCGGCAGCCGATTGGCGGCGTCGAACCCGGGCAGGTGAGAACCGGTTGGCGTGGCCCCGGCATATATACCCGGCGGCTCCGCATCGGCTTCGATCGCTCGCAAGCGCTGGGCAAGCTGGGTGAGGGTGCCCCGGTGCCGCTGAAAGTTGAGCCCGCGCATGTCGGGACCATAGAAGAAACGCCCATGTTCCTGCGGCGCGGCGACCATCAGATCGGTCGGCGCACCCGAATTGAGCCGCTCGATATAGTCCAGCGCGCCGTCGGTGGTCTCGCGGCCGGCCTGGACCAGCGGCCAATCACAGGCCAATCCACGGAACACGAATGGTCGGTAGAGCGGACGCAGTTCGCGCTCGAACGTGAGCCGGTCCGGCGCGGCAAGTTCCTCGATGGGCTGCATCACTCGCGCTTTATCGTATGCGACCGATCAGCCGCATGGCAGCACCACCGCAGCATCGGTTCCCAGTCGCACTTCGCCAATCGCGAAATCCGCGGTCCCCTGGGTCTCGATCACGAACGGTTCGGTCAGCGCTCGCATGTTGGCGCCCCTTTCGCGCAGGCAGCGCAGCGGAATACCGTAGCGCACGTAGTCGGCGGTTACGGGCAGCGTGACTGGAATGCGGCCGAAAGCGCCCTCGCCACGCGCCCCGATCGCGGCGGTGTCTGGTGCATGCCACACCCGCATGGTCACCAGTAACAGCACATCCGCGTTCGTCTCGCGGTCGAGATCAACCGGTTCGAAATTGCGGAGCGCCACCGTCGCCGGGCCTCCGCTGACGGAGAACCGTCGCGCGCCTTCCTGCACCCGGTAGTTTTCCGCCGTTACACTTAAACGTCCACCGGCGGCTTGGGCTGGCGTAGTAGTGATGCGAGTTTGCTCTGCTTCGCCCGCCCCGCCGGCAATCAGCGACCAGCGCGCTGCCGGATTGCCTCCAGTGAACCACAGGCGGCTGTCCCCCGCGAGCTGGCTTTGGTCCAGTTCGGGTAGCGGGGCCCACGCCCGGTGCGGCGAGGCGTAAGTGAGCCCGTAGCCGAAATCGAACAGCGCGCCGTCGGCCATCGCTGCAGTGCGCGGCCACGCCACCGGCAGCTTGCCGGAGAAATCGAACCGCGGCTTTCCTGCACGGTCGCCAACCAGCACGTCGGCGAGCCCGCCGCCCTCGCTTCCGGGGAGCCACGCGGTAACGAACGCATCCGCTGTATTGAGCGCCGGGCTGGCATACAGCGGCCGACCCGTGACCATAACCGCGACCACAGGGATGCCTTGCGCCTTCAGCTTGCGCATCGTCTCGAACGGGCCCGTACGCTCCGGATCGAGAGCGAGCGTCGCGCGATCGCCTTGGAATTCGGCGTAGGGTGTCTCGCCGAAGATCACGACCGCGGCATCGGGCTTGCGGTCGAAGCTGCCATCGGGCGATAGCTGCGCACTACCGCCGCCGGCCTCGACCGCTTGCTTGAGACCCGTCCACAGCGACGTCGCGCCGGGAAACTTGGCGTTGTCGAGCCCGGTGCCCTGCCAGGTCAGCGTCCATCCGCCCGACTGTCGCGCGATATCGTCAGCGCCTTCACCGGCCACCAGCAGCCGGCCACCCGGCTTGAGTGGCAGCACGCCATCGTTCTTGAGCAGCACCAGCGACTTGCGCACCGCCTCTCGGGCAAGCGCGCGGTGGTCGGCCGAGCCGAGCCGGTTCCATTCGCCCGAGTATGGACGCGAAGAGGGCTTGCCCGCCTCGAACACGCCGAGCCGCGCCTTCACTTCGAGGATACGGGTCACCGCCTCGTCGATCCGGCTCATCGGGATGGCGCCCGCGCGCGCCTTGGCCAGCAAGTCGGCGTAGATCGGCTTCCAGGTATCGGGGGCCATGTACATGTCGACCCCCGCCATCAGCGCCTGCGGGCAGCTTTCGTTGCTGCAGCCTTCGACCTGGCCGTGCGCGTTCCAGTCGCTGACGACGAAACCGCCGAAACCCATCCGGTCTCTGAGCACGTCGGTCACCAGGCTACGGTTGCCGGTCATCTTGCGGCCTTGCCAGCTCGAAAAGCTGACCATGACGGTCGCGACGCCGTTCTCGATCGCCGGACCGTACGGCGCACCGTGGATATCGCGCAGTTCTTGTTCGCTGATCTTGGCATCGCCCTGGTCGGTTCCGTTCTCCGTCCCGCCATCGGCGAGGAAGTGCTTGGTCGAGGCGATGACCGAGGGACCCTGGAGCAGGTTGTAGCTGTTTGGGCCGCCTTGCAGCCCGCGCACCATTGCGCCGACATAGGAAGCGACCAGCGCCGGGTCGGACGAATAGCCCTCGTAGGCGCGGCCCCAGCGCCAATCCTGCGGCACGGTGACGGTGGGGGCAAAGGTCCATTCCTGCCCGGTGACGCGGACTTCCTCCGCCGTCGCGCGGCCGATCTTCTCGATCAGCGCCGGATCGCGCATCGCGCCAAGGCCCACGTTGTGCGGGAAGAGAGTCGCGCCGATGATGTTCGAATTGCCGTGGACCGCGTCGATGCCCCAGATCACGGGTATGCCCACGCCGCCGTCCGAGCGGTCGACCGAGGCGGCATAGAACTCGTCGGCCGCCTTCAGCCACTGCGGCGCAGGTGCAAAGTCGTCGCCGTAGGGACCGCTGTTGCCGCCCACCAGGATCGAGCCGAGCTTGTAGCGCTTCACGTCTTCAGGAGTGACACAGCACAGGTCGGCCTGGACCAGTTGGCCGATCTTCTCCTCAAGCGTCATACGAGCGAGCAAGCCGGCGATTCGTTGGCCATCGGCGGCGGGGACCTTCACCGGATAGCTGTACGTCGGCCACATCGCGGGATGCGCCACGCCCGCCTCTTGTGACGGCGCGCCAGCAATTGCTGGCACTGCGCTGTCTGTCGGCGCCGTCGCCATCGGAGCAGTGGCGCATCCGCAGAGCAGGGCCGCCGGCAGACACATCGATGCAAAGCGGTGGACCAACATGTTCTCTCCCTCGTGCCCCTTGCTTCTGCAAAGGTGCGTGTGAGCGCTACCATGAAGACTGAAATCGGGACTGCAAGAAAAAACGATGGCCAGGCTGTCTAGTGAGGTGGTGGACTCAGACAATTGGGAGCGCTACCACCGCCTTGCCCAAGGCCAACAAGGTTCGGGCTGGCGAGAGGGAAATTCGTTGAAAGCGCTGACTGCCCCCCTTACGCCCCGGCGCATGGGTAAGGCGCGCAGCCGTCCTGAATCGGTTGTCGGCGAACGAGCGGCATGGTTCTGGGCGGGGTGCGCGGCGATCAGCGCGGGCGTGGCGCTCCATCTGCCCATGCTCGCCGAAGCTCATGCGATGGGCAACCATCTAGCTGGCATGCCAATGGACCCGTCTATGTACCTCGGCATGGCGCTGATTGCGCTCGGCGTTCCGCTGGCATGCTACGGCGCGTTTCCCAAGCGCAAGCCGCGCCATTCTGATCACGCCCGGACCAGCTACGAAGCGCCGGACTCCACCCCCCTCAACAGATGGCATGCCAGTGTGCTGCTGGTCCTCACGCTCGGGCTGGTGATCGACACCATGAAGCCTGCCACGCTCGGCTTCGTGCTGCCGGGGATACGCAGCGAATACGGCATCACTTCGGCGACTTCAGCACTGCTGCCGCTGGTTGCGCTGATCGGCACCACCGTCGGCTCATTCATCTGGGGCTGGCTGGCGGACATATATGGCCGGCGCGTTTCGATCCTGCTGTCGACAATCCTGTTCGTTTCGACCTCGATCTGCGGGGCGATGCCGGCGTTCGAGTGGAACCTCGTCATGTGCTTCCTGATGGGCGCGTCTGCCGGAGGGATGCTGCCGGTGGTGTACACGCTGCTAGCCGAAGTCATGCCGCCGCGCCATCGCAGCTGGGTGCTGGTACTGGTGGGCGGGGCCGGGCTGGTCGGCGGCTACTTGGCGGCAAGTTCGGCGGCACACGCGTTCGAGCCGGTCTATGGGTGGCGCTCGCTGTGGCTCCAGGGGTTCCCGACCGGCCTTCTACTGCTGGCGCTGGCGCGCTTCATTCCCGAATCGCCACGTTTCCTCGCCGAGCAGGGACGCGAGGCGGAGTTGGCGCAGATGCACGAGCGGTTCGGCATCGCGCCGCGTCCGCCCAGCGAGACGCCGGATGACGCTCCGGCCGCGCGCGAGCGCCACGGCCGGTTGACGTTGGCGTTGGCCGTCGCTGCGCTGTCGTGGAGCTTCATCAATTTCGGGCTGCTGCTGTGGCTGCCGAGCGACCTGCAGGCGCGCGGGTACTCGGCCGCGCTGGCGAGCGAAATCATCGCCAGCTCCGCGCTACTCGCCTTGCCGACCGTGATGCTCGCCGCCTGGTTTTACAGCCGCTGGAGCAGCAAGTGGACCCTTGTCGGCACGATCGCCCTGACGCTCGCTGGGCTGCTCGGCGCGCTGCTCCCGGCGCCGATGCTGGCGTGGCCGCCGCTGCTGCTGGCGGTGATCACGACGTTGATCGTCGGCACGAACGGGATGATCGCGGTCCTGCTGCCCTACACCGCGGAAAACTATCCGCTGGGTATGCGCGGCCGCGGAACCGGGTTGGTTGCGGCGAGCAGCAAGTTCGGCGGGGTCGCGGTGCAGCTCCTCGCCCTGGTCGGCCTGATCCCGACGCTCGGCGGGGCCGCGTTCGCGCTGCTGATTCCGATCACCGCATCAGGCGGGCTCTTGGCGTGGGCGGGGCGGGAGACGCGCGGCCGCAGCTTGCGCGAGCTCGAAGCATGACTGAGCTGAATGACCATCACAGGAGCGAGCACGTGAGCGACCTGGACGGAACCGATAGCCCGAACACCCGTGTGTTGCGCGCTTGCGCGGCCGATCCGCGTTACGCGGTGCTGGTACGTCGCCGATCGCGCTTCGGGTGGTTGCTGACCGCGATCATGCTCGCGGTGTTCTTCGCCTACATCCTGCTGATCGCGTTCGACAAGGCGCTGCTCGCGCAGCCGATTTTCGGGGGCACGACCTCGCTCGGCATACCGGTCGGCATCGGCGTGATCCTCGCCGGCGTCGCGCTTACCGGTATCTACGTCTGGCGGGCCAACCGCGAGTTTGATCGGCTCCAGCGGGCAATCGTCGAGGATGCCAGCCGATGACCGTGCGGCTTACGCCCCGGATGGCGCTCGGGATCATCGCCGTCGGCCTGCCTTCGGCCGCGTTGGCCGACGCGCTGACGGGCCAAGCCGCGCAGCAGGCAATCAACTGGCCCGCGATCCTGATCTTCGCCGCGTTCGTGGTGCTTACCCTCGGGGTGACCGCCTGGGCCGCCCGGAGGGTGCGCACTACCTCCGATTTCTACACCGCGGGCGGCGGGATCACCGGCTTTCAGAACGGCCTGGCGGTCGCGGGCGATTACATGAGCGCGGCCTCGTTCCTTGGCATTTCAGCGCAGATATTCGCTGACGGGTATGACGGATTGATCTACTCCACCGGCTTCCTGGTCGGCTGGCCGATCCTGCTGTTCCTGCTTGCCGAGCGCCTGCGCAATCTCGGCCGCTACACCTTCGCTGACGTCGCCTCGTTCCGCTTCGCGCAGGCGCCGGTTCGCATTTTCGCGGCGCTGAGCACGATCGCGGTCGTGTTGTTCTACCTCATCGCGCAGATGGTCGGCGCCGGGCAGCTGATCAAACTGCTGTTCGGCCTGCCCTATACCTATGCCGTAATGATCGTCGGCGTACTTATGACCTGTTATGTCCTGTTCGGCGGGATGATCGCGACTACCTGGGTTCAGATCATCAAGGCGGTTTTGCTGCTTGGCTGCGCGACAGTCATGGCGTTTGCGGTGATGGCCAGCGTCGGCTTCTCGTTCGACGCTCTGTTCGCCAAGGCGGTTGCGGTAAAAACCAGCCTTGCGCTCGCCTCTGGCGCGCCAGCAGGCGAGGCGGCCGAGCGCGGCCGATCGATCATGGGCCCGGGCAACTTTATCAAGGATCCGATCTCGGCGATCTCGTTCGGGATGGCGCTGATGTTCGGCACCGCGGGGCTGCCGCATATCCTGATGCGCTTCTTTACAGTTCCCGACGCGCAAGCCGCGCGCAAATCGGTGCTGTGGGCGACCGGCTGGATTGGCTATTTCTATATTCTCACTTTCATCATCGGCTTCGGCGCGATCGTTATGGTCGCGGCGGACCCTGCGTTTCTGGAGCGAGATGGTACGCTGCGGGGCGGGGGCAATATGGCGGCGGTCCATCTCGCGCAGGCGATCGGCGGCAATGTGTTCCTCGGCTTTGTTTCGGCGGTGGCGTTCGCGACGATCCTGGCGGTGGTCGCCGGACTCGCATTGTCGGGCGCGTCGGCCATCAGCCACGACCTTTATGCAAGTGTGATCCGCAAGGGGCAGGCGACTTCCGAGGAGGAACTGCGCGTGTCGCGGTGGACCGTCGGGGTATTGGCGATCATCGCGATCCTGCTGGGCATCCTGTTCGAGACGCAGAACGTTGCTTTCATGGTCAGCCTCGCCTTCGCCCTTGCAGCGTCGGCAAACTTTCCGGTGCTGGTGCTGTCGATCCTCTGGCGCGGATGCACGACGCGCGGGCTGGTGTCGGGCGGATCGGTCGGCCTCGTCGTCGCGCTGGTTCTGAACATCCTGTCACCCGCGGTGTGGGTCACCGCGCTCGGCCATGCAGAGCCGATTTTCCCGTTCAGCTCACCGACGATTTTCTCGATGCCGCTTGCCTTTTTCGTCATCTGGTTGGTCTCGGTACTCGACCATAGCCCTCGCGCAGCGATCGACCGTGCCGCTTACGAAGCCCAGCGGATTCGGTCCGAACTCGGCGTTGGGGCCGTCGGCGGGAGCGCGCATTGACGAATTCAGCGAGCCCGACGGTTGAGATGCCCGACCGCCTGGTAACGATCGACGTCGGCGGCACCAACGCGCGCTTCGCGATCGCCCAGCTCGCGACCGATGGCAGTATCACGTTGGGCGAACCGCTGACCTTGCGGACCAGCGACCATGCGAGCTTCCAGACCGCGTGGCAGGCATTCGCGCGCCACGTCGGCGAGCCGCTGCCCGACGCGGTAGCCATCGCGGTCGCCGGCCCGGTCGACGCCGAGCTGATCCGCTTCACCAACAACCCGTGGGTTATCCGGCCCAACCTGATCCCCGAAAAGCTCGGCACTCCGCGGTGGACCGTAATCAACGATTTCGAGGCGGTCGGGCACGCGGTCGCGCGCGCCGGGCCGGAGTTCTTTGCGCACCTGGCGGGACCGGAAATTGAACTGCCGGCAATGGGGACACTCAGCGTGCTCGGGCCCGGCACCGGACTGGGGGTGGCGCACGTCTGGCGAAATGGCAGGGGCTACTACCGGGTCCAGGCAACCGAGGGTGGCCACATCGACTTCGCCCCGCTCGACAGCATCGAGGACGCGCTGCTCGCCCGCTTGCGCGGTCGCTATCGGCGCGTTTCGGTCGAGCGGGTCGTGTCCGGGCCGGCAATCGTCGACATTTATGAAACGCTGGCGATGATCGAAGGACGATCCATTCAGGCGCTCGACGACCGGACCATCTGGGAGCGCGGCGCCTCGGGCGAGGACAGCCTGGCCGCAGCGGCGGTCGACCGGTTTTGCCTTTCGCTCGGATCGGTAGCGGGCGATATGGCTCTGGCTCAGGGTGCCACGGGCGTGGTGATCGCGGGCGGCGTGGGCCAGCGCATTTGCGATACGCTGCAGGATTCCGGATTCGCCAACCGCTTCCAGGCGAAGGGGCGCTTTGCACCATTGCTGGCCAAGCTTCCGGTCAAGCTCATCACTCATTCCCAGGCCGGCCTGTACGGCGCCGCGGCTGCCTTTGCCGCCGAGCATCGGGGCCGCCGCCCCATCTCGCCAGGAAAATGACCGTGACGATTTCGCGCCGGACAATGATCACAAGTGCTGCGGTATTTGCTGCAAGCGCAACCCTGGCCAAAGCCCCGCTCCTCGGGCGACCGCCGGGTTACCGGCCCGGCTTCACGCCCGGTGTCCAGCTGTGGACGGTGAACGACGAACTGGCCCGCGATTTCGCCGGAACCCTCGCGGGGCTCGCCGCACTGGGGTTCCGTCGGATAGAGGCAGCCGGGTGGCATGGACGGACCGCTGCGCAGTTCCGCGGCGCGGCCAAGGCAGCGGGTCTGGATTGTGTTTCGGCGCACTATAGCCTGCCCGACCTGCTTCAGGATGTAGAAAGTCGGTTGGCGTTCGCGCGCGAGGTGGGCGTGACATATGTGGTCGCGTCCTCCCCCGCACCCAGCAGGCCGCTCGATTCGACCAAGCCATGGCCGCTCGCCATTGCCGAAGCGATGACGCTGGCCGACTGGCGCGCCAACGCGGCGGCGCTCGACCGGATCGGCGAGCGAGCCCGCTCGATGGGCCTGCTGTTTGGCTACCACAACCACGTCGGCGAGTTTCTCGACTACGACGGCTTCATGCCGCTCGACGAGATTGTCCGCCTGACCGATCCGGCGAACGTAGTGCTCGAACTCGACCTCGGCTGGGTGGCCGGCGCTGGCCTGGACCCGGTCGCGATGATCGAGCGCTACGCACAGCGCATCCACCTGCTCCATGTGAAGGATTTGGCGACGAGCGAGCGGACGCCCGGGAAGATGGTGTCAGACGCGCGCACAACGCCGATCGGCGAAGGGACGATCGACTGGCCCGCGGTGTTTCGAGCCGCCGAACGCGCGCCGATCCACAGCTACTTCGTCGAGCAGGAACCGCCGTTCACCGAGCCGCCGCTCGAGGCGCTGGAGAAAAGTATCGCCTACTTGCGGAGGCTACCGGTCTGATCGGCAGCCGCCCCGCCTGACCGGGGCAAGTCCCCGGGACGGAAGCTCGACGGTTCCTCCCACAAATCGATTGCGCCTTGGGTGGCGAATGGGTCGATCCCAGTGAGTTCGTCGCCGGAGATATCGAGTCCGTCGACGATTACTCTGGTGTGCATTGCGATGTCAGCAGCCTTTAGGGTCGAGATCTCGCTTAGCGCGCCCGCGTGACACGAATCGACCAATGATCTGAGTGCCCATCTTCGGCCGCCCTGGGGCACCAGTCCTTCCCAACGATCGCGAGACGGTGACGCCCCGGTGCGCGGGACGGCTCATGAACTCCGCCGCTTTGCGCCTGTATTCCTGCGCCAACCAGGCGGTGTGATGCTCCCGGCTGCCCGCCGTGGTCCGACAATCGAACTCGTGTTTCAGGCGGGATTTTGCAGGCATTGGGCCGAGTCACAATGGTTGTTGTCGACAGCGGCCGCTTGCCGGGACCACCCCTCGGGGAGGTCAGGTTCGAGCGCTTTGACGTTAGCTAACGCACTATCTTTCGTTAGGCATCGTCATCGGCAGATTCGGCGTCAAATTGTTTCATTCCGAAACAGGTTCGGCCGTTCGCGGGAATATTCGTCGTTTCTCCCCCGGTTGGGGGATGCGAATCGAAAAAGCGGAGACTAACAAGTGGCTAACTTTCGGGAGGCCGACGGGGCGATCAACTGGTCGCATGGCTGACAACGAAAGATGGAAGCGAAGGGTTCGCAGCTTCCGGAGGGGGTCAATCGAAACGGGCATCCGTTTCCCCTGACAATCTGTGATCTCGTCCAACGGGCGAGTTTTGAAATGAGGTCGCAAGACCTCGCTGCAGGATCGTGTCCAATCCCGGCGCGGACCTGTCGATGCGCCGCGCGCAATCGCGGCGTGAAGTGGGACCGGTCCTGCCATCCAGGGGCCGGTCTTGTGGAAGGAATGCCGGCATGCGCCGGGAAAACTTGAACGGAGAATGTGAAATGAAGAACTCTTCTTGTTGCCGCTTCGGCCATCGGCCTGCTCGCTTCGGCTCCCGCCATGGCTGCTACGACGGCGAGAATCGCTCTCAACGCGACCGTCGCTAAGGCGTGCGGCGTGGGCAACCACCTGTCGGGCGCCGCTGCTGACCCGGGTTGGGACCAGTCGGACATCACCGTCACTCTCGCTGATGCCAACGGCCAGTTCGCCGGCGCCGAGTACACCAACCGCAGCTTCGGCAACGTCTGGTGCAACGCTCCTGCTGCCGTCACGCTGGAAGTCGGCGCGCTGAAGAGCTACGGTCAGCGGTCTACGACACCGAGCTCGTTCACCAACGCGTTCGACATCCAGGTCGATCACCGACGCTGGCGTCTATGTCGGCGCGCGGCCAGGACTAGCTGCTCAGCACGACCACGCAACGGTGCTGACTTCGCGCTCACCGGCCGGTACTCCGCGGCGCGTTCGAGACCGGCCTGCAGTCGTTTCGGCGGCGCGAATTCGATCAAGGTGCTCGAAGAACGGCCTCAACAAGCGCCCGGTTGCCGGCAACTACAGCGGCTACATTCGCTTCACCGCGACCGCGAGCTGATCGATTTCCCCGCTCGCCCGTCATCGCGCCTTGGCGCGGTGGCGGGTCGGGCGGGGGCTTCGCTTTTGCTTTGAACCGGATCATCCCATGCGCGGACTGACCATCACCTTGCCACGGACTTGTGCCGCGCTGCTCCTGCTTGCAGGACTGGCCGCGCCGGGTGCCGCGCTGGCGAGCGATGCGAACGTCGCCGCGCTCGGTCCGGGCTATACCTCTTTCGATGCCCCGCTGGGCGCGCCGAGCGAGCTGCGGATCGCGCTCGTCGGCAAGGTCAACCCGCGCTGCCGCATGGCCGATGCGCCGGTGCCCGCGCCGCTCAATCTCAATGGTGGCGGCGAAACCCAGACCAGTTTCACGCTCGATTGCAACGCGCCCTTCCGGATGCGGGTGCAGTCGGATCACGGCGGCATGCAGGCCGAATCGATCCGCGAGGGCATCGCCCAGGTGGTGCCGTATGACGTCGCCTTCACCGTCGGCACCGATCAGGGCACCCGCCCGCTCGGCTGGTGCAGCGCCGAACAACTGGCCGATACCGCGCGCGCGCATTGCCCGTTCGGCAAGGGCGGCGGCTGGTCGTCGGACCACGCGGTCGCGATCAACAAGAGCGGAACGCTGGGCTTGCGGTGGAGCGATCCGCAGCAAGCCGCGCAGCCGGCGCTCGGCCGCTACCGCGATACGATCGTGATCGTACTGTCGGTGAATTCATGACTGCCCCTTACGCACCGCTCGGCTGCTCGAACGCCGGCAAGACTATTCCGCACTGCGGACGACTTCAGGAGAAGACCGTGAAATCCACTCTACTTCGCGCGTTCGTGCTGGGCGCCGGACTGGTCGCCGTTCCCGCCCTGGCGCAGGATAGCGAGACCTTCGGCGTCCAGACCACCGTGGTGCCGTTCTGCTCCGAAATGACCATCAGTTCGGTACCGATGAACCTGGGCAGCCTGACCGGCGCCGAAGGCCAGCTGGTCAACGACTTCGGCGGCGCGACCGAAAGCGAGCGCGAACTGGCGGCGAGCTTCTATTGCAACGCCCCCTCGACGGTGACGCTCACCGCCGGGCCGCTGCAAAATTCCGGCGTACCGATCGTCTCGGACTCGACCTCGTTCACCAACCGGGTCGATTATGTCGCCACGCTGTTGTGGGACGATGTCCAGGGCAACGACAGCAGCGTCGAAAGCGCAGGCCAGCAGATCGACGTCGCACAGGCCAATATCGGCCCGATGAAGATCAAGCTGTCCGATCCGACGGTGGCCAACAACAAGCGCCCCGTCGCCGGTGACTATGCCGGGCAAATCCACCTCACCGTCGCGCTCGCGCAGTGACACCGGCCATGTTTGGGAGTGACCACATGATTTTCCGCCTCAAACTGGCGATCGCCGGAGCCGCACTGGTGGCCGTGCCGGGAATGGCGCAGGCCGCCACCGGTGAGATCGATCTGAGCTCGACCGTGGACGGCGCGTGCGGGGTCGGGACGCCCGATCTGACCGTGCTCGACCTGCACGACCTCACGGGGCCGGACGGCCTGCTCGACGCGGCGAAGAAGACCAACACCGTGCTGGCGACTGCGACAATCGCAGATGCCTGGTGCAACACCGCGCACGAGCTGTCGATGACATCGTACCCGATGGCGCTCCAGCACACCCCGCCGTACGCGCAGCCCAACTACCTGTCGCGCCGGGTCACATTCAACGCGCGGCTGGTGGGCTGGACGACCGGCTTCACTTCGCGGCCGCACGGCGGCGGTGACTTCGCATCGATCGGTCCGGTTGCGGGGGCCTATGCCGCACCGTCACCGGGCTTGCAGTTGCAGATATCCAAGCTCGAGACGCTCACCGCAGCGAGCGTGGAGCAGGCCAACCTGATGCTCGAGCCGGGTAACTATCGCGGGACGGTCACAATCACCCTGGCAGTGGCGAACTGATCGTGTTGCCGCGCTTTCACCTTTCCGATCTCCGTGGGGGGACCTCCGTCATGAAATCCACTATCGCAATCATCGGCGCCGCCGCGTTCGCCACGCTTTCGACGGCCGCCAGCGCCGACGACAGCAGCCCGACCGACAGCACCGAAGTCGCCATCATCGGCACCGCCGAGGCGTTCTGCAGCCTGCCGAGCACGTGGCAAGTCGCCTCGTCGACCAACAACGTCACCGCCTCGCAGTTCAGCGGGCACACCTGGTCCATCCCCGGCAACCTGTTCGCCGATACCTCGGGCAACGCGGTGCAGTCGACGGCTGAAGTGGCGATCCGCATTCGCGGCCAGGCGGCTTGCAACACCACTCACACGATCACTGTCACCAGCGCCAATGGCGGTCTCAAGGCGGTCGCAGCAGGCAGCACGCCGCCCAACGGATTCGAGACCAAGCGCCGGATGACCTACAACGCCAACTGGCGCGACCAGAGCTGGGGTGTGTTCAACTTCATCCCCGCTTCCGAAGGCGACAGCAAAGTCTACAACCACGGCGCAACAGTGCCCCCGGGCAACCGTGAATTCGACGTGCGCATGGGGCTGCTACGCGATCCCACCAACGCGCCGATGCTGGCGGGTACCTACACCGACCAGCTCACGGTCACGGTCTCGATCCCGGGGTGAAAGCGCGACTGGTCGATAGGTAGGGCGATATTATCCAACGGCGGCGAACACTTGGACTTTGTTCAGGTTTTCGCCGCTAACAGGCGTTGCGCGGCCATGACGGCGCATTGGGAAGCATCATGAACACAATCAAATCGCTCGCACTTGTCACCGCGGCCGCGCTCGGCCTCTGTTCGGCCGCCGCACAGGCCGCCATGACGGTCCAGCCGGTCATCCTCGATCTCAAGACCCTTGGGCGCGACACCGGGGGCCAGATCCGGGTCGAGAACACCGGCACCACGCCGCTCCCGGTCGAGGTTCGCCTGCTCGACGCGGAACTGTTGCCCGATACAGTCAAGGCGTCGGACCACGTGACCGACGATCTGATCGCGATTCCGTCGCAGGCGATCATTCCGCCGGGCGCGACGCAGGCGTTCCGCGTGCAGTATATCGGCGATCCCGAAGTGCCGATGAGCCGGCATTTCTACGCCGAAGTCGCGCAGCAGCCGGTCGAGGTGCCGGGCGGACAATCGACCATCCAGGTGCTGTACAACTTCCAGGCGATGGTCAACGTCGCCTCGGCTACCGCCAGCCCCCCGGTGCTGACGATCGAAGGCGCGCAGATCGTCCGCGCGACCCCCGATGCACCTGCGCGCATCGCGTTCACCGTGCACAACGCGGGCGACAATTACGGTTATTTGAGCAACGGATCGGTCAACCTGACCCAGCGCAACGCTGCGGGTGAGGAAATCTTCCATCGCAACCTCAACAGCAGCGACGTCCAACAGATGATCGGCTTCGGCCTCGTCGGTCCGGAAACGAGCCGCACGTTCGTGGCTCCGATCGACCTCGAAAATCCCGATGGCACGGCCGAAGTGAAGCTGTCCGGCAACTCACGGTAATTATGCCGTGCACGGGGGGAACGGGGGCACACTTCATCTTCGGGCGTCGTCGCTTGCGCTGATGACCGGGCTTGCCTGCTGGTCATCGGCGGGGGCGGGCGAAGATATGCGCACGGCGCCATGCTGCGCATCGTGGGCGCCTCGGTTCGTGGCGCACCAGTGGCAATCCGACCTGGCCGGAGGCCTGACGCAGGACGGCGGCGCGCCAGCCGCGACTGACGGCGCCGCTCCGGCCGCTGCCATCCCTCCTTCCGCTACGCCCGATCCAGCGGCAGAGCCGCGTCTGAACACCACCGACCGTACCATGACGATCGTCGTGCCGCTCAAGGACGGCGCGAACTATCTCGGCGACGTCGACATCCAGATCACCCCCGACGACGCGATCCTCGTCTCGATCGACCGGCTGATCGAGTTGGTCGGCCCGCGGCTCGACACTGCGCGGCTAAGCTCGCTGCGGGCGACGCCAAGCGAACAGGGCTTCGCGCCAATCGGCGAATTCGCGCAGCGGGCGCTGCCACTGTCATTCGACAAGCGGACGCTCGAGCTGACGCTCGCTATCGCCACCGCCGACCGCGCGCTCCGCACGATCGCGCTGAGCGACAGCAACCCCGACACGATCGGGCAATTCCAGGCACCCGAGGATTTCTCGGCCTACGTCAACGTGCGGGGATCGATCGACTACGTTCATAAGGGCAGCCTGCCAGGGGTGGGTGACCCGTTCCTGCTGTTCGACGGTGCCGCGCGCTTTGCCGGCGTCGTTCTTGAATCGGAAGGTGAATACAACGGGCAGAACAGCAGCTTTCGCCGCCGCGGCACGCGATTGGTGTACGACGACCAGAAGCGGCTGGCCCGGTGGAGCGCGGGCGACCTCATACCTGAAAGCCGGGGCTTCCAGGGCGCCGTCGATATCGCCGGCGTCGGCATTTCGCGCACTTATGCGCTGCTCGATCCGCAACGCAATGTCGCCCCGCGCGGCGGGCGCACGTTTTCGCTCGACCGCAATTCGACCGTCGAGGCGATCGTCAACGGACGCACGGTGCGCGTTCTGCGACTTCAGCCCGGCACCTACAATGTCAGCGACTTTCCCTTCGCGCAGGGCGGCAACGAGGTGGAACTGGTCATCGTCGACGATACCGGGCGACGCGACGTCATCTCGTTCACCACCTTCATCGAACGCAGCCAGCTCGGCCAGGGGTTGTCGGAATACAACCTCCAGATCGGCGCGCTCACTCGCCAGGTAGATGGGATCGATTACAGCGGAGATCCTGCGATCTCGGGCTTCTATCGCCGCGGCATGAGCGAGAATCTTACGCTCGGGGGCAACTTCCAGTACGCCAACAAGGCTTATCTGGTCGGAGGCGAAGCGGTGCTGGGCACCGCCTGGGGCACGATCGGCGGCGACGTCGCGATCAGTCACATACCGGGCAGCGGCAACGGTTGGGCGACCAATTTCTCGATCGAGCGGGTCACCCAGGGGGCCAACGGCGGATCGTCGCTGATCGCCACGGTCGAAGCGCGCAGCCGGCGGTTCGGAGCGGTCAGTCAGCTGGTGCCCGACAATCCCTACAGCCTCAATCTCAACCTCAGCTACAGCCGGGCGCTGGGCCGCAATTCGTTCGCCGGGGCGCAACTGCGCTACGCCAAGGGACGGGGCACGTTTTCCGATGAGCGTTCGGTGCGGGCCAGCGTGGGACACCGGATCGATCACCTGACCAACGTCGTGGTCGACGGCGAGTGGAGCAAGGGCGTTCGCGGCGACGACAAGAGCTTCCGCGTGTCGCTGGTGCGGCGTTTCGGTACCCGCACTTCGGCGCGGGCCGAATACGACAGCGCGGGCGACCGGGTTCGCCTGGGTCTCCAAAGCTCGGGTGGATACGGGGTCGGTGCGTGGAGCGGGACCGCAAACGTCGACGGGGGCCAGGGCCAGTACAACCTCAATTTGAGCGGCAATTACGTGGCGAACCGGGCCGACATCGGGGTCGCCCACATCACCGCCTATTCGGACAAGACCAACGCGATCGTCGATCAGCGAACTTCGTTCCGGGTCGCTTCGGCTTTTGCCTATGCCGGCGGGGCATTCGCTATCGGGCGGCCGATCAGCGACAGCTTCGCCATCATGCGCCGCTACAAGGGCGGTGACGACCTGACGATCGAGGTTGAGCCTTCGCAAGGCAGTTATCAGGCGCGATCGGGCATCCTGGGGCCGGCGCTATACGGCCAGATCGGCTCGTATTCCCCGCGCAACCTTACGTATGACGTACCCAATGCTTCTGCCGGGCTCGACATCGGAACCGGATCGCTGCGCACGTATGCGCCGTATCGCGCAGGCTACGTTGCCACCGTCGGTTCGGACTATAATGCGATGGTGGTGGGCGCTCTCAAAAATGACGGCGAACCGCTCGCACTGAAGGTCGGATATGCGACCGAGATCGGCGGCGACGGACGGCGGGTGGAACTGTTCACCAATCGCCAGGGCAAGTTCGGGGTGAGCGGTCTAAGGCCGGGTCGCTGGCGGATCGAGATGAGCGGCAACCCGCCGTTGGTATACGAATTCGAAGTACCGCAGACGGAAGACGGGATCGTGCGTGTCGGCGATCTCAACCAGGTCGAGGAAAGGTAAGCGGCGTGACGAGAACAGCGATAATTGCCGGAACGGCCATGTGGCTGGCCGCAATGAGCACCGAGGCCGCGGCGCAGTGCGCCAGCGTCGATCCGGTGATCGTGCCCGACGTGCGCGTCGACCCGCTTGATGTCACCGGGGCTGCTCAGATCGTGCAGCCTGTGTCGCTGACCTTTCGGCGCTCGGGCGTCGGCAATGGCAAGATCCACGTGACTTATCAGATCCTTGACGAGGACACTAACGGCCAGAGGGTCGGGGTCAGTGCGGGGCCCGAAGTCGAATGGCGGAGCGGCACCTCGTCGCGCAACATCGGCGCTGCCCGCAACGAATCGTTTGCCCTGCTGCGGTCGGATGAACTCGACATCCGCCCCAACACGGCCAGCACCCAGGTGCCGCTACGGCTATTCGTCA
>CAVXBC010000008.1:0-398791 GCA_963759895.1 uncultured Alphaproteobacteria bacterium
AGGAGGAAGCTGCTGCTCTAAGCGATATCGACCGCGCGCTGCGCCTGCTGCCCGACGAACAGCGCGAGGCCGTGTTGCTGGTGATGGTCGAAGGCTATTCGTACAAGGAAGCAGCCGAGATCGTCGGTTGTCCGGTCGGCACGCTCAACTCGCGGCTCGTGCGGGGGCGCGATGCGCTGATGGGGCATTTGGGAGAAGCCGCATGAATCCCTCGCGCGAAGAGCTCGCCGCGTTTGCCGACGGCGAGCTGGACGACACCCGCCGCGCCGCAGTTGCCGCTGCCATCGCAGCCGATCCCCAACTGGCAGCGCAAGTCAGCGCCCATCGCTCGTTGCGTGATCGACTTTCGTCGCACTTCGAGCCGATCATGGCGGCTCCTTTGCCCGAGCGGCTGGCTCGCCCGCTCGACCGAGCGGACGCGGTCGTCAACCTGGCCGACGTCCGTGCCAAGCGGGAAGCCAATGGCTCGCGCAGCTTCCCGCGGTGGGGCTGGGTGGTCGGTCCGGCCCTCGCGGCGTCGCTCGCGCTCGCCTTGTTCATGCCGCGCCAGGGTCAGGGCGAGTTGGTCCAAGGCGAGCTCGCGGCAGTCCTCGATCAGCAACTGGTATCCGCCCAAGCAGCCCGATGCGCCGCAGCGCATCCTGTTGAGTTTCCGCAACCAGGCTGGCGAATACTGCCGCGCGTTTACCTCGCGAGAACAGGGGGGGATCGCCTGTCGTGAAGCGACGGGTGGCGGCTCGAGCGAGCCGGAACCGGGGCGAAGGCAGAGAAGCGCGAGTATCGCATGGCAGGCAACTCCTCGGCCGAGTTGCTCGAACAAGCGCAGGCGATGGCAGCCGGGGCGGCACTCGATGCCGCCAAGAGAGCAGCGCGCGTAAGAGCGGCTGGCGTTAGCGATGCAAATTTTCCCCACAATGGAGGATTAATCCGGAGAGTTCACTCGTTTGCATCGTGACCGACGAACCAGGAGATCACCTGTGCGCTATTCCCTTGCCCTTATCGCCATTTTCTTTTCAGCGCCCGCACTTGCACAAGAGCCGACCGACCGCGCGCCCGGGACGGGCGAAAAGCCATCACACCTCGAGATCTCCACTGGCGGTCGATTTCGAACGCGGCGACTTCGGCACGCACTCGAATATCGAGAAAACCACGATACCACTAACTGTAGGCGTAGCAAAAAGCCGCGTGCGGGCCAGCGCGCAGCTACCGTGGGTCCGCGTCACCGCCCCCGCAAATGTAATCGCTCCGACTGGCCCCCTTGGCTTACCCATCCTAATCGATCCGAGCCGGCCCGCCAGCCAGAGCACTCGGCAGGGTCTCGGCGACTTGCGCGTTGGAGCCGCCTACGATCTACCTGTCCAGGGCTTCTTCGCCAGCGTGCGCACGGGCGCCAAGCTGCCGACCGCTTCGACGAAAAAAGGGCTTGGCACCGGCAAGGTCGACTACGCCGTAGGTGCCGACCTCGCCAAGTCGCTCGGCGCGGTGACTCCTTTCGCAGGCGTGACTTACACCGTGGCGGGCGATCCTCACGGGTTCGACTTGCGCAACTCGTTCTCGGGGCAGGCTGGTGCCGCGCTTCGCCTAGGTAAGTCAGCGACCGCGCAGCTAGGCTACGCTTATGCACAAAGCCCGCTTAAGGCAGGTGAGGATGACCAGCGCATCGTAGGAGGGGTAAACGCCGGCGTAGGCAAGAGTCTGGCCGTGGGCGTGTATAGCTCGCGTGGGCTCAGCGATGGCGCGCCCGAGGTAGGAGGGGGAGTGACACTCGGCCTCAAGTTCGGGCGATGACTGCCGGCCGCACCTCATCCTAGTAAGTCCGCTTTGAGGCGGTGTTTTTAACTGCTGGAACGGCCGATAGGGGGCGCGAAGCGGACGTGAACACGCTCACTCTTGTGGGTTAGAAATTGTGGAAATTCCGGCGGCAGTTAGGCCGGGTGATCGCCCTCATCGCGCGTTTTCCATGCCCTATAAGGTGGTACCCTTCTGAGCCTCAGCCGCACTTTCTCCCGCGCGCCGGCATCCAACGCATCGAGCGCAGGACCATCAACCGCCCAATATCGGGCTCGACGAAAATATCCTGATCTTTTACAGCCAAGATCAAACGCGCGTCGTCGATCGAGCCGCTGCGACTGACCGTCTTCCTCTTCGTCCCCGCCCGAGCTGCCGACAGCAATACCAGCTAACATCGAATTCATCTACGCATGCCGCTCATCGGCCCCGGCGCCAGGATGAGCGCCGGTCGAGGACTGCCGATACCAGCAACTTGGCTCACGGACCCTGCCAAGGTTGTCGATCAGCTGCCTCGCACCGGCGCCCTGCCACCTCACGCACCAGGCCGCCAGCCAGACGGCTGACCACGCCAGCCCCGCAAAGAGGCGTTTTAATGCCAGCCGGAGGCGAGAGAGCGACGAGGGAAGCGGTTCGAACATGCGGCTCACATAGGTGCCGACGATGCGGATAGTCGACGCGAAGCTAGGCGTGGTTGAGCGTGGTTGCGTACAACAGGGACGCGCTCGGAAGCTGGATTCGGGTCGCTAAGTGGATGACGTAAGCTAGGCACCGCTTCCGTGAGCGAGGTCAGCACTGACGCCAATCGCCGCCCATCGGGACGTAGGCTCCGACTTTGATGTCGCGCGCAGTCCAATGCCGGTGTGTGCGGGAAATTCAGGCAACAGGCTGTGCAGGCGGTGACAAGGATATTCTGCCCGTCACGGCCCACCCCTGCTTCACGATGAGCAAAACAAACCTCGGCCCCGAAATACGTGCGCGGACAACGCGGGGCCCATGTGTGAATACGTACGAGACCAAATTCTAGATCGAACGGGACCAAGGGGTTGCACGGCGCTCGGTTTTAACCCGGTTGTCCTATCGTGAGCCGGTCTTCCGTGCGTTGCTCGTCAGAACTGGATTTGGGTTGATTAAGCATAGCACAGTAACCCAAAGGTTACATTGGTCATTAGCGACACCGCCTTTGGCACCCCCACTTCCTCCTATAGGGTTTTTCTTTCTATATCTTTTTACTTCATCCGACTCCCTATCCCTAGAAGTAATTTATAGAAGAAAAAACCCTAATAGAAGGAGTGGACCCCACCCCTGACCAAGTGACCTAGTCACTCGCGCCGCAGCCCGAGCAATCGCGGCCACACGGCTTCTATAACATCGGCTCCAACACTCGGAGCCACTGCCACATGTACCCCGTAATCAAGCCCGACGGCTCGAAAGTCACCCCGCCTCTCCACACCGGCCGCGGCCGGCCCGCGCTCTACCCGTGGAAATACCTGGAGGTTGGGGACCACTTCGTGGCCTCGGGCGACGACCTGAAATCCATCCGCGTCATGATGTCCAACGGCCGCGTCTTCGGACGCGGCCAAATACTGGGATGCGTTCATTTAGGCTTCCCCTTCGAGAGGGGACTGGCCGGCAACCCGGTCCCCTCACCTGCAGGAAGCGTACCGTCGGGTCATTCGCAGCGCTCTCCATCGTAGCAAAGTGCTTGCCGTAATAAGTGCCGGATCGCCTCCGGCTTCGACGGCTTAGGAGCTGGCTGTTCGGCGATCCAGCACTCAAGGGCTGCGTGGAGGTCTGGGTGCAGACGCAAACCGATGCTCGGGCCGATACCCGTGGGAGGACGGCCTCGGCCACGCTTTTTTTCGCTATCAACTATTGAACTAATTCCCGCTATCGCTAAATGCGCGCTGCGAACCGGCCAAGGGCGGCAACCCTCGCGCCGGTTCTAACCAATCAACCGTCTTTAGGAGAGACGACTAATGGCTAACTCGACCCATACACCTGAAAACACGCCTTGGACCAGCGCGCTGTTCAACCATTCCGTCGCGAGCAAGGCCTGGCTGTCGCCGGAGAGGATGACTGCATTGCCCGCGGCAAGGTAGCGCGAGCCGCGCTCGAAGCTCAGGCCGAGGTTTTTTCGACCCCCTCGCCGACCCTCGGGGCCGTGAAGACCAAGCTGTCGATCTGGTGGGGCGAAGAGCTCTACGGCGAGAGCAACGAAAGCAGCGTCAACCGCATCATCATCGGCGACCTGGCGCGCCTCGAGCTCGAAGTGGTTGGCGCGAGGGAAATCGAGGCATCTGGGCGCTCACCGGAGGAAGCTGCGAGGCAGCTCGCTGTATGGCAATCAACTCTGGCGGATTACAAGGAACAGGAAGAGCTCTTCGTCGAAGGACCCTCGTCCCGATGGGCGGGCCGCGAGGCCATCGAAATCGTGAACGCTATGGATTACTCTGCCGGCGTTCTGTTCGAATTGCCTGCGCCCAACATCTATGGCGTAATCCGTAAGCTGGAATTGCTCTGGGAAGACGAGCGCTTTGAAACCGTCGGCGGCGGCACCGTCTATGTGCAAATTCTTCGCGATCTCCACCGCATTGCGCGGGAGATCGAGGTGGCGAAAACCGACGCCGAGTATTGAGCCGCACCTTTTCGCTGCATGTGACTTCGTCACTTCACTGCCGCTTGTCGCGGTTACCGACCTCGCCGACCTAAGGGGTCCTCATCAACCATGAGGACCCACATGAACGCAAAGATCACCTACACCATGAAGGAAGCGACTGCTGCCACCGGCATCAGCCGGACCACCCTGTATGCCCTCATCAAGGATGGCGAACTGACCCCGGTGAAGATCGGGACCCGCACGCTTCTTCGGCACGCCGATCTCGAAGCTCTCGTCGATCGCAAGCGCGCCGCGTGATCATGTCGCGATCGCTACATCGCCTCACCGCCTTGGATGTTAAGAACCTTGCGAAGCCAGGACTGCACTCTGACGGCGGAAGCCTCTACCTGAACTTGGGCGCGAATGGCCGAAAGTCTTGGCGGATCGTCTATGTTCGGCACGGTAAGCGCGTCGAGCTGGGCATTGGCTCGTATCCAACCGTTTCCCTTGCCAAGGCTCGGGAAAGGGCCGCTGAGGCACGTAAGCTGCTTCAGGAGGGTGCCGATCCCAAGAAGGCTTGGTCCAGTCAGCACCCCGCGAAGAACCCGAATTTCGGCGCAGTCGCCACCGAGCACATCGAGGCTCACGAGCCGGCGTGGAAGAACGCGAAACACCGCCAGCAATGGCGCAACACACTCTCGACCTATGCCTCGTCGTTGTGGGACACCCGGGTAGACCAGATCACAGTCGATGACATTATGGCCATCCTCAAGCCCATCTGGTCAACCAAGCCGGAAACCGCGAGCCGCGTGCGCGGGCGCATCGAAAGCGTGCTTGACGCGGCCAAGGTTCGCGGCCTGCGTAGCGGCGAGAACCCCGCCACCTGGCGTGGGAACCTCGCGCTGCTCCTCCCTGCGCGGAAGAAGGGACCGAAGCGGCATCACCCTGCGATGCCGATTGTGGAGGTCCCGAAATTTTTCGGGAAGCTTCGAGCGGCCCAGGGTCTATCAGCAAGAGCCCTTGAACTCACCATCCTGACAGCCGCTCGCACCTCAGAAGTGCTACAAGCAAGCTGGTCGGAATTCGATCTACCGGGCACCACTTGGACGGTCCCAGCAAGCCGTATGAAAGCAGGCCGCGAACATCGCGTGCCGCTGTCGCCGGCCGCCGTTGAGCTCCTGAACGCGCTCCCCACGCCCGCGGATCATGTCTTTCCCGGGCAGGTCGAAGGCAAACCCCTATCCAATATGGCCATGGAAATGTGCCTGCGGCGCATGGGGCAGGATCAGTACACCGTTCACGGCTTTCGTTCCTCATTCCGCGACTGGGCAGGCGAGGCGACGGATTTCCCGAGAGAGATAGCCGAGATGGCACTGGCTCATCAGATCGGAAGCGCGGTCGAGCGTGCCTACCGCCGCGGCAACTCATTCGCGAGGCGCCGCGACCTCATGAACGCGTGGGCTGAGTTCTGTTTGACGTCAACTGAGAGCGAGATCCTGACACCGCAAACCTGACCCTAATTCCAACCCTAATTCCTTAGCTTGCTTGGGGCGAACAACCAGACACCGCTGCGAACGGCGTCCCTCTAGGCCGCGATGGCCAGGGGGCCTGGAAAATCCGGCAGGAACAGCTGAGAACAGCCCTTGGCGGAGACGGAGGGATTCGAACCCTCGGTACCGGATTTACCAGTACGACGGTTTAGCAAACCGTTGGTTTCAGCCACTCACCCACGTCTCCGGATCGCAGCGGCGAGCGGGGCCTATAGCGAGGCGTCCCGGGAGCGGCAAGGGGTTGGAACGGCCGATTGTGGACTCGGTTCGCCGCAAATCGGATTCGCTTCGTCGCGCATTCATTGCCGCTTCACGCGGGCGGGACTCTCTTGGCGGCTGGACAAATCCCCGCGCGGGGGACGGAGGGACAATCATGGGCAATTTCACACGCTCGGTTCGACGCGGCTTGATCGCCGCCGTTCTGACGGTGGCGGGGGCCGCATCGTTAGCCGCGTCGCCTGCGCTGGCACAAATCCAGTCGGTCGATCCCAATAGTGCGATCGACGCCGACCTTGCTCAGCCGGCCGAGGCCCCCGGTGAGCCGGCGCCGTACGACAACGCCACGACGTATACCCCGACACCGCCCGCCGGTGCTCCGGCCGAAGTCGCGTCCGACTGGGCCGATCCGGTGGTCACCAGCAGCGATCCATCGGCCGCCGCGAGCCAGGCCGCCGCCGACCCGGCAGCGGCCGCGGCGCAAGGTGACACTTACAAAAAGGACGATCTGATCGGCGCCGCCGAAGGCGTGTTCGGCAAGGGCGCCGAGGGCGTCGCGCGGATGATCGAGGACCTGCTCGCCAAACAGGGCGAACCCAATGCCTACATCGTGGGTCGCGAAGCTGGCGGGGCGTTCGTGCTCGGCGCGCGCTATGGTTCGGGCACGCTGTATCACAAGGTCGAAGGGCAAAAGCCGGTTTACTGGACCGGCCCCTCGGTCGGCTTCGACGTCGGCGCCAACGCGGGCAACACGTTCGTGCTGGTCTACAACCTCTACGACAGTGAGGAGCTGTTCGAGCGCTATCCGGCGGGCGAGGGCGCGGCGTATGTGATCGGCGGTCTCAATGCATCGTACATGCGCAAGGGCGACGTGGTGCTGATCCCGATCCGCGTCGGCGCCGGTCTGCGGCTCGGCGTCAATGCCGGCTACATGAAGTTTTCCAAGAAGCAGCGCTGGCTGCCGTTCTGACGCACGAAGAATTTCTGCCGGTCATGCGCATGGGTCGCCGCAGCTAGTCTGTTGCGGCCCTTCGCGCATGCGGTAGAAGCGCGCCATGCTCGAACGTCTTGCCCCCGCCGCACCCGACGCGCTGCTCGCGCTGATCAAGCTCCACGCCGCCGACGGCCGGGCCGACAAGATCGACCTTGGCGTGGGGGTCTATAGCACAGGGCAGGGCGCGACACCGGTGTTCGGCGCGATCAAGGCGGCCGAGGCGCGGCTGGTCGAGAGCCAGGATTCCAAGGCTTACCTTGGTCCCGAGGGCGACATGGGCTTCGTCGAGGCGTTGATGCCGTACGTGTTCGGCGCGGACGACCCGACAAAGGGCGGGCGGGTGCAGGGGATGCAGACCCCCGGCGGCACCGGCGCCGTACGGCTGGCGGTCGCGCTGGCCAAGGCGGCCGGGGTGACCCGCGTGCATATGGGCGTGCCGAGCTGGCCCAACCACGCGCAGATCCTCGCCGATTTGCCGCTCGAGATGGCCGCCTTCGATCACGATTGCGATGACGGAACGGCAAACCTTGATGCGCTGCTCACGATCATCGAGCATGCGCAGGAGGGCGAAGCGGTGCTGTTGCACGGCTGCTGCCATAACCCGACCGGGATCGATTATACCGCCCCGCAGTGGGACGCGATCGCCGCCGCGTTGGCGGCCAGCAAGGCACTGCCGATCATCGATATCGCCTACCAGGGCCTTGGCCACGGGATGGAAGAAGATGTCGCAGGCATGCGCAAGGTTCTCGCCGCGGTTCCCGAAGCGCTGGTCGCCTATAGTTGCGACAAGAACTTCGGGCTCTACCGCGACCGGGTGGGTGCGTTCTATGTCATGGCGCGTGACCCAGGCGACCTGCCGACGATCATGTCCAACGCGGCCGCGTTGGCACGGGCCAACTGGTCGATGCCGCCCGATCATGGCGCGGCGGCAGTGCGTATCGTGCTGACCGATCCGCAATTGACCGCGCAATGGCTCGACGAGCTCGACACCATGCGCACCCGCATGCGCCAGGTGCGCGACAGGCTGGCTGCCGCCGGTCAGGTGGGCAGCTTGAACCTGGCGCCGCTCGCAACGCAGAACGGGCTGTTCTCGATGCTCGCGCTCGACAAGGACCAGGTCGCCCGGCTGCGCGCGGACCATGGGGTCTACATGGCCGGATCGGGGCGGATCAACGTCGCTGGACTGACGCAGGGCAACATCGACCGGTTCATCGCGGCGCTGGCCGATGTCGCCGGCTGAGCAGGCCGCCTGCCGTGGATAGGCAGCCGACGCTCGAAGGCGCCCTGTTGCGGCTGCGACCGCTGCGGGCGGACGACTGGGACGCGACTTACGCGGTCGCGTCCGATCGACTGATATGGGAAGTCCACCCGGCCCACGATCGCTGGCAGGAGCCGGTGTTCCGCGACTATTTCGACGACGCGCTCGCACAGGGCGGCGCACTGGCGGTCATCGACCGGCGTGACGGAGCGATCATCGGCTCGTCACGGTTCCAGAACCATGATCCCGCCGATGGCGGATCGGTCGAGATCGGCTGGACCTTTCTCGCGCGGTCGCACTGGGGAGGGCGTTTCAATCGCGAGATGAAGCGGTTGATGATCGGGCATGCGCTGGAAAGCGTGGCGCGGGTGGTGTTTCGGGTCGGCGAGACAAACCTGCGTTCGCGCGGGGCGATGGAAAAAATCGGCGGCCGGCTGACCGATCGAATCGACATCACCCAGCTGCCGGGTGGCCCCGCGAAGCACGTGATCTACGAGATCGACCGGGCAAGCTTTGCGAACGGGCCCCTGTCGACCTGAGGCAACGCAAAGCGGGCGGGCCGCATCGCTGCAACCCGCCCGCTCGATATCCCCACAGGGGAATGCCTTGGCCTAGCGGCGCTGGACCGGCTGGTTTTCCGGTGCGACCGAGATACGCACCGTCTCGCCGCTGCGGCCCGGGAAGTCGGTAAACAGCGCCTGCACCAGATTGGGCACCAGGTACTGCAGGCGGTTCGAAGTCGAAACCGCTTCGGCCTTGCCTTCGAACAGCCGTTCGCCGGTGGCGCGACGGTCGATCTTCATGTCGATGCCGCTGGTATAGACGGTGTAGACGTCTAGCCCGTTATCGAAGAACGGATCGTAGAACCCATAGCTCCACGGACGCCCGCCCCAACCGCCGCGACCGAAGCCGCCATAGCCGAAGCGGCTGTAACCGAACCGGCTGTAACCGAACCCGCCACGGCCGTACCCGTACCACGGGCTATAGAACGGATCGCTGAAACCGGTCTGGCGGACGCGTTCGCGGCCCCTGTCGACACCATAATCGAAGCGAACCAGCAGGTCCGCCTGGTCGACGCTGTTGACCGGGCGATAGCCGAGCGCGGCCATGCGGTCGGCGACCGCGCTGGCGTATTGCGCAAATTCGAGACCGCCGGCGAGCGCCGGATCTTCGGCCACGACAGTGAAGGTCTGGCCCTGCGGAGCGGGCAGCGCGCTCTGGTAGCGCTGGACATTGGCGTTGAACGGCGTCGCGCATGCCGCGAGCGCGCCGAGCGCCAGTGGCACGGCAATCCGCTTCAGCGTGCGACCCCAATTGGTCAGGATGGACATGATGCGAAACCCTTCAGTGTGAGTGCACGACGCAGCTTTTCCGAGTCCCCGAAGATGGATCAAGCTGTCATCTATGCGGCAGGGTGTAAAGTAAGCGCGGTGAACCGAATTTGAATGGGGACCTTAGCAAAGGTTATGCCAGTCGATCCTGTCGCTACCGAACCAGGCCCAGCGCGGCGTACGTTGCATCGAGCGTCGGGCGGCCGATTTCGCGGGCGCGGGCACTGCCGCGGGCGAGGATCGCGTCGAGTTCCTCGCGGTCGTCGAGCAGTTCGCGCAAGCGCGCGGAGATTGGCCGCAAGGTCTCAACCAGCAGCTCGCCGAGGGCGGGCTTGAACGCGCCGAAGCCCTGGCCACCAAACCGCGACAGCACGGTGTCAGGGCTCTCGCCGGCAAGGGCGGCATAGATCGACACCAGGTTGATCGCCTCGAGCCGGCCCGCAAGCCCCGCCGATTCAGACGGTAGTGGCTCGGGGTCGGTCTTGGCCTTCTTGATCTTCTGCATCACCAGATCGGGCTCATCGACCAGATTGATCCGGCTCATGTCGCTCGGATCGGACTTGCTCATCTTTGACGCGCCGTCGCGCAACGACATGATCCGCGCAGCCCCCGGCGGGACGATCGGCTCGGGGAGGGTGAACACCTCGCCACCTTGGCCGAAATCGTTGTTGAACTTCTGCGCGATGTCGCGCGCCAGTTCGAGGTGCTGCTTCTGGTCTTCGCCCACCGGAACGTGCGTGGCCTGGTAGAGCAACACGTCGGCCGCCTGGAGAACGGGGTAGGCGAACAGCGCGACTGACTGGCCTTCGCGGTTCTTGCCCGCCTTGTCCTTCCACTGGGTCATGCGGTTGAGCCAGCCCATCCGCGCGGTGCCGTTGAGCAGCCACTGGAGTTCGGCGTGCGCGGGCACCTGCGCCTGGTTGAACAGGATCGAACGCGCCGGGTCGATGCCGCAGGCGACAAGCGCGGCGGCCATCTCCAGCGTCGCGCGCTTCAGTTCGGCCGGGTCGTGCGGCTGGCTGATAGCGTGCAGGTCGGCCAGGAAGAACAGGCACTGGTTGTCGCCTGCGCCTGCCTGAGCGCGGGCGGGTGCGAGGTCATCCTGCATCCGCACCCAGTTGCGGATCGCGCCCAGGTAATTGCCGAGGTGCAGGTTGCCCGTGGGCTGGATGCCTGAGACGACTCTCATGGTGCTTGGGCGCATTGCTTATTCCGAAAGATTGACCGCTTGAGCGGGACGCCGGCGCCGTAGCTGTCCGATCAGGTCCTTGTCGAGCGCGCCGAGCACGAATGCGGCGGCGAAGAAAACCGCCGCGCCGGTCAGCACCAGCAGCCCGAGCGACCAGACGCGTTCGAACACGCTTCCTGCGAACCGGTCGGAAAGAAGCGGCACCAGCCACCACAGCAGCGCCGCCATCAGCGCGGTCGCGCCGATCTGGCGCACGATGCGCGATGCAAGTCGCGTTGTCAGATGGAACCACCCGCGCGTCTGCAGCAAGGTGTAGAGCGTCAGCACGTTGAGCGATGCGGTGAACGCGGTCGCCGCCGCCAGCCCGACGATGCCGTAGCGCGGCACGACGTAGAAGTTGAGCGCGATGTTGATCGTCAGCGCGCCGGCGGCGACCAGCACCGGGGTGCGCGTGTCCTCGCGGCTGAAGAAGGCCGGCTGGAACACCTTGACCAGGACATAGGCGGGCAGGCCGCAGACCAGCGCGATGACGATATCGGACATGATCGCGCCGTCCGCCGGGGTCATCTTGCCGCCCACGAAAAATGCGGTGACGAACGCCGGGGCGCAGATCGCCAGCGCGGCGGCCGCGGGCAGGGTAAGCAGTGTGCCGACTTCGACCGCATTGGCCTGCAGCCGCTGCGCTTCGGCCTTGTCGCCGGTCTGGATGTGCCGCGCGAGCATCGGCAGGATCGCGGTGCCCAGCGCGATTCCGAAAATGCCAAGCGGCATCTGGTTCAATCGGTCGGCCAGCTTGAGCAGCGTCAGCGATCCCTGCGGCAGGCTGGTGGCGAAGAACGTGTCGACCAGCTGGCTGATCTGGTAGATGCCGGCTCCGAAGGTGGCGGGCAGGATCAGCAGACCGAGCCGGCGGACTTCGGGCGTAAACCGGGGCGCGCGCAGCTTGAGCCGAACGCCCGCCCGCCGCGAGGCCCAGGCCATGTAGCCAAGCTGGACCACCCCCGAAACGGTGAGCGAAATCGCCAGCGCCCACGCCACCACGGTGTCGTTCCCGCCGGGCCCGCGCAGGTACCAGCCAGTGATAATGCCAGCGATCATCACCAGGTTGAGGAACACCGGCACGAATGCCCCCGGCGCGAACCGGCTGCGTGCGTTGAGCACGCCCGACAGCATCGCAACCAGGCTGACCAGTGCGAGATAGGGGAATGTCACCCGGCTGAGCCAGACCGACAGTTCGAACTTGCCCGGAACAGTCCCGTATTCGCGGGCGAGCAGCCACACAATTCCCGGCATCGCGACCATGCACAGCGCGCTGAAGGCCAGCAGCACCCACACGAACACGCTGAGCACATCGCCGGCGAACTCGTCGGCCGCCGCCGCGCCGCCGTCCGAGTGGAGCGTTCGGGCGTACATCGGCACGAAGGCGACGCTGAACGCCCCTTCCGCAAACAGCCGGCGAAACGTGTTGGGCAGGGTAAAGGCCAGTTGCCACGCGTCCGCAGCCAGTCCCGCGCCGAGCACGCGGGACAGCAACATGTCGCGCACGAAACCGAATACCCGGCTGACCGCGGTGAGCCCGCCGATCGTGCCGACGCTGCGTACCAGGCTGGTCACGCCCGCTTGCTCCCGCCCACCGGTAGGATGAGGGCGGGTGGCGCGATCAGGCCTCGCCCATCGGCGGGCCGGCGGCTGCCGCATCTTCGTCGGCGCGGCGTTGCAGTTGCTGGAGGTACAGCCCATTGAAATCGACCGGGTCGATCATCAGCGGCTGGAAGCCCAGGTCGCGCGTCGCGTCGGCGATCACCCGGCGGGCGAACGGGAACAGGATGCGGGGCGCTTCCGAATAGAGGAACGCGTGCGCGTGTTCTTCGGGCAGGTTGCGCAGGCCGACCAGGCCGCAGTAAGCCAGCTCGACCAGGAACTGATCGCCCTCGGCGACCTTCGCGGTAACCTTGAGCTTGAGCTCGACCTCGTGGACTTCCTCGTTGATCTGCTGTGCGGCGATATTGAACTGCACATCGATGTTGGGCGCAGACTGCCACTGGAAGCTTGCCGGGGCGTTGGGATTCTCGACCGAGAGATCCTTCACGTACTGCTGGAGGATTCCGGCGACCGGCTGGTTGTCGGCGCCATTGCCGCTCGCAGCGGGGTCAAGGTTGAGATCGGTCAGCACGTCGCCTTCGTCGGCCATGTAATCGGGTATCCTGCAGGTGGGCGCGCGGTATGGATTGCCGCGCTTGATCGGACGCGCGCCTAGCACCGCTCGCGACCCGCCGCAACGGCGCACCCGATTGGCGCCTTCGTGCGTTGTTCGTTTGTGTTTCGCCCCTATCTAGGGCACTTGTTAACTCCCTTGCGGACGGCGGATGCCGACGCCGGTCCGCATCAGATGAAAGACGCGTTGCAACCGTGATACTTCAGATTGTCATTCTTGCCATGATCGCCGCGTTCCTCGGCCTGCGCCTCTACTCGGTGCTGGGCCGGCGCGCCGAGCATGAGGAGGAGCCGGTGCCGACCAGGTTCGATCAGGTCGACGCCGCCGCCCAGCGCACCGCGCTGCCGCAGCCGCGTTCCCCCCAGGCGGCCCGTCCGGAAAGCCTGGAAGGCGTGCTCCCCGCGGTCGAGCGCGGCGTGCGCGAGATTGCCGCCGCGGATCGCCGGTTCGACATCTCGGGCTTCGTCGAAGGTGCCAAGGCCGCCTATGCGATGGTCCTGGAAGCCTTCTGGAAGGGCGACCGGGAAACCTTGCGCGAACTGTGCGATGACGATGTCTACGCCGGGTTTGATTCCGCCATCACCGCGCGTGAGAAGGCAGGCGAATCGCTCGAAAACCGGCTCGTCCGGATCGAGGATGCCAAGATCGACGCCGCTGAACTGGTCGGCAAGACGGCCCGCGTGACCGTGCGGTTCGTGGCCGATATCGCCGCCGTCACCCGCGACAAGGACGGCACCGTCATCGCGGGATCGCTCGACGATGCGATCGAAACCCGTGACTTGTGGATTTTCAAGCGCGACGTGCGCGACGCCGAACCGCACTGGCTGCTCGACGAGACCGACGAGGGTTAGCCTTCGGGGCTTGCCGTTTCGCGCCGGAGATGCCGAACGCAAGACACGTAAGGCCGGAATAGGGGAACTGACGTGGGTCCGAGGCTGGCGGCAACGATGGCGCTGCTGACGATCGCGCTGGCTGGTTGCCGGCTGGTCCCGTCATCCGAAGTGCCTTCCGTCCCCGCGCCTCCGGTCGCCACTCCTGCCAACGCACTGGCCGCGGGCTTGCGGGCGGGGCCGGCGATCGCGTCGCTGGGGATGCGGCCGGCGGATGCCCTCGGCGCGCTCGCGGGATTTCGCGAAAGCTGCCCGCAATTGCTGTCGCGGGCCGACACCAGCGGGCTGACCACCGGATCGCAGTGGGAGCCGGCGTGCACTGCGGCGCGCGGCTGGAATTCGGCTGACGCGAGCGCCTTCTTCGAACGCTATTTCGAAACCGCCCGGGTGGGCGAAGGAGCCGCGTTTGCGACCGGCTACTACGAACCCGATATCGCCGGCAGCCGCACGCACATTCCGGGCTACGACGTGCCGGTCTATGCACTGCCGCCCGAACTGGTGCGCGGTTGGCCCGATGATGTGCCGATGACCGAGCGTACCGGCCGGCCCCCGCTTGGTCGGATGGATGCCTCGGGCAAATTCGTCCCGTTCTACACCCGTGCCGAGATCGATGCCGGGGCGCTTGCCAATCGCGGGCTGGAGATTGCCTGGGCGGCCGATCCGGTGGAATTCTTCTTCCTCCAGATCCAGGGTTCGGGACGGCTGGTGGCGCCTGACGGATCGGTCATGCGCATCGGTTACGCGGGCCAGAACGGACGCGAATACACCGGCATCGGCAGCGTCATGCGCGAACGCGGGCTGATCGGAAGCGGGACCGGCTATCCCACCTCGATGCAGGGGCTGATGGGTTATTTGCGCGCGAACCCCGACGAAGGGCGCGCGATCATGGAACTCAACCAGAGCTGGGTGTTCTTCAAGGAACTGGTCGGCGACGGACCACTCGGCGCGCTCGGCGTGCCGGTACGGCGGGAAAGCTCGGTCGCGACCGACCCTGCATTTGTGCCGCTCGGCGCGCCGGTGTGGCTCGACATGGACCGGCCCGAGGCCGACGGATTGTGGATCGCGCAAGACACCGGCGGCGCGATCAAGGGCGCCAACCGGTTCGACACGTTCTGGGGCGCGGGCGCCGACGCGCGAACGATCGCCGGCGGCATGAGCACGCGCGGTACCGCGCTGATCCTGCTGCCCAAGGGAACGGTCGCCCGGCTTACGGCGAAGTGAAACCCCCACGGGGTCTGAGCGACGAGGAGGCGTCGGCCTGGGCGCAGGTCGCGTCCACCGTCAGGCCACTGGCGCCGCGCAAGGTGGTGCGGGCTGACATCGCGTCGGTGGTGGCTCGTGCGACGGTGCCCGCTGCCATTCCCGCCTCGCCGAAGCGCGCGCCGAAGCCCGCCCCGCCAGCGCCCTCGCGCGTCGCGCCGGTACACGATGCCGGGCTCGATGGCGGATGGGATCGCAAGCTATCGCGCGGGACGCTCGCACCCGATTTCACGCTCGACCTGCACGGCCATACGCTCGACCAGGCGCACGGGCGGTTGATCGACGGGATCGCGCAGGCACGGGCAATGGGCGCGCGGGTGGTGTTGCTGATCACCGGCAAGCCGCGCCCGGTCGAGGCGGCCGATCGCGGCGTCAAGCGGGGGGCGATCCGCGCCAAGGTGCTCGACTGGCTGGCGGCCAGTTCGCACGGCACGGCGATCGCATCGATCCGCAAGGCCCACATTCGCCACGGCGGCGACGGCGCGCTCTACGTGGTGCTCAAGCGTTCGCGGTGAATTTCGGCGCGGTTTCGCGCAGCATGGCCATCGCCACCAGGCCGACGATCGCGAAGCCCAGCATGTACCACGCGGGCACCAGGCCGCTGCCCGTGACCTTGGTCAGCCCGGCGACCGCAAACTGGGTCGTTCCGCCGAAAGTCGATACCGACAGCGAGTATGTCAGGCCCAGCGCGGTCGAGCGGACGGCAGTCGGGAACGCCTCCGACACCGCCACGAACGCCGACGTGGCCGCCAGCGCCGAGACGAACCGAAGCGATCAGCGCCACCGCATAGAGCGCCAGCGCCACGGGGTAAGCGCGCAACAGCAGGAACGCCGGCATGATCATGATCACCGTCAGCACGATCGGTATCAGCATAACCGGACGGCGACCAAAGTGGTCGCTCAGTTTCCCGCCGGCAATCGCGCCGATGGTCCCGCCCACGCCGACTGCGACCGTCGCGCCGAACGCCTTGCCCGGGCTCAACCCGAGATCGCTCTGCGCGAAAGTGCTGAGATAGGTCAGCACATAGTTGATCACAGTCGCCGACGCGATCGTGGCGAGTGCGGCGACTGCGATATGGCGATAACGCGGCACCGCGCGGGCGGGCACGCCGGCAACGGGCAACTCCATCGTCTCGGGCAACGATCGGCGCAGGATCAACCCCACCGGCACGATTGCCGCCCCGAACACCAGCGCGATCCGCCAGCCCCACGTGCTGAGTTCGGTTGCGCTCATCACCGCCGCCAGCCCTACGCCGACCAGTCCCGCGACCAGCACCGCTGCATTCTGCGAGGCAAATTGCAGCGAAACGTACAGCCCGCGCCTTTCGGGCGGGGCGATCTCGGCGAGGAACGCGCTGCTCGGCCCGACTTCGCCGCCCAGCGCCAACCCCTGCACCAGGCGTGCGACGATCGCCATGATCGGGGCGGCCGCACCGATGGTGGCGTAAGACGGCACCAGCGCGAGCGCGAGGCTCGACAGGCCCAGCACCGTGAACGAAGCGACCATCGCCGGGCGCCGTCCGCGCCGGTCGGCGTAGCGCCCGAACACCCATGCCCCCAGAGGCCGCGTCACGAACCCCGCCCCGAACGTCGCCAGCGCCGCGAGCAGGCTGTTGACCGGATCCGTCGCAGGAAAAAATGCCTGCCCGATCTGCACCGCGAATATGCTGAAGATGAGAAAGTCGTAAAACTCGAGCGCATTGCCCAGCGCAACCGAACCGATCTGTGCGCGGCTCGCCCTGCGGGGCGCGCCGGGTTCGGTCTGTTCTTCCACCGGCATTCCCCCGCCGTAGCGCTCCCCCGCGGGGTGTCTCATGGAAGGCGGGCCAAGTCGAGCCGGATACGAAAGGGCCCCCGACAGCGATCGCTGCCGGAGGCCCCTTGGTGGCTCGTAAGTCGGTCGCGGACGACCTGGTTACCGGGCGTACTTGGCGTAGGTCAGGTCAAACCGGTCGGCGTTCATCACCTTGGTCCAGGCCTTGACGAAGTCCGCCACCAGCTTTTCCTGGCCGCCCTTCTGGGCATAGACTTCGCCCACCGCGCGCAATTCGGAATTCGATCCGAAGATCAGGTCCGCCCGGGTGGCGTGCCACTTCTCGCCGCCTTCCTTGCGGTCGGTCGCGACGTATTCCTCATCGTTCGAACCTTCGACCGACTTCCACACGTTGGTCATGTCGTACAGGTTGACGAAGAAGTCGTTGGTGAGTTGGCCCGACCGATGGGTGAAGTGGCCGTGGCCGCGTTCACCGTGGTTGGCACCCAGCACGCGCAGGCCGCCGATCAGGACCACCATTTCGGGCACCGACAGGCCGAGCAGCGATGCCCGGTCGAGCATCACTTCCTCGGTCTTGATCGCCAGCTTCTTCTTGCCGACATAGTTGCGGAAGGCATCGGCTTCGGGCTCCATCACCGCAAAGCTGTCGGCGTCGGTCTGCTCCTGCGTGGCATCGCCGCGCCCGCCGGTGAAGGGCACCTTGCCCGCGCCGGCCTTTTCGAGCGCCACCACCCCGCCGAGCACGATCGCGTCGGCCAGGCTCATCGAACCGCGAAGGCCGTTGAGGGTGTCGATCACCTTGGCGAGCGAAGCCGGCTCGTTGACCTCCCAGTCCTTCTGCGGGCTCAGCGCCACGCGCGCACCGTTGGCGCCGCCGCGGTGGTCGGACTTGCGATAGGTGCTGGCCGAAGCCCACGCCGCCTTGATCAGCTGGCTGACCGAAAGGTCGCTGGCCGCGATCTTGGCCTTGACCGCCGCCACGTCGGCATCGGAGGCCGCGTTGCCGGCCGGGACCGGATCCTGCCAGATCAGGTCCTCGGCAGGAACTTCGGGTCCAAGATAGCGCGCCTTGGGCCCCATGTCGCGGTGGGTCAGCTTGAACCACGCGCGGGCAAAGGCGTCCTTGAACGCTTCGTGGTCGTTGCGGAACTTCTCGCTGATCTTGCGGAATTCGGGATCGCGCTTCAGCGCCATGTCGGCGGTGGTCATCATCGTCGGCACCTTGATCGACGGATCCCACGCCGCCGGGGCCATGTCCTCTTCCTTCTGGTTGATCGGCTGCCACTGGTTGGCGCCCGCGGGCGATTTCACCAGTTCGTATTCGTAATCGAGCAGCAGGCGGAAATAGTTCTCGCTCCACTTGTCCGGGGTGTTGACCCACGAACCCTCGATACCGCTGGTCACGGTGTGCTCGCCGATACCGCCGCTCTCGTGGCTCGAGACCCAACCGAAGCCCTGCGCGGCCAGATCGCCGCCCGAAGGCGCCGCGCCCAGCAGCGATGCATCGCCGTTGCCGTGCGCCTTGCCGAAGGTGTGGCCGCCAGCGGTCAGCGCCACCGTCTCCTCGTGGTCCATCGCCATTCGCGCGAAGGTTTCCTTCATGTCGCGCGCCATGCCCTCGTCGTTGTGCGGATCGCCGCTGCGGACCCTCGGGGTTGACGTAGATCAGCCCCATCTGGATCGCCGCCAGCGGGCCTTCCAGCTCATGCATCCCGTGCTCGGGGCTGATGCGGGTCTGGACGCCCTGGTTGACCCACTTGTCCTCGCTGCCCCAGTAGATGTCGCGCTCGGGCTCGAACACGTCGGCGCGGCCGCCGCCGAAGCCGAACACCGGCCCGCCCATGCTCTCGATGGCGACGTTGCCGGCCAGGATGAACAAGTCCGCCCAGCTGATGTTCTGGCCATACTTCTGCTTGATCGGCCACAGCAGGCGGCGCGCCTTGTCGAGGTTGCCGTTATCGGGCCAGCTGTCGAGCGGGGCGAAGCGCTGCTGCCCGCTGTTGGCGCCGCCGCGGCCGTCGGCAGTGCGGTAGGTGCCCGCCGCGTGCCACGCCATGCGGATGAAAAACGGGCCGTAGTGGCCGTAATCCGCCGGCCACCACGGCTGGCTGTCGGTCATCAGCGCGGTGAGATCGGACTTCAGCGCGTTGTAATCGAGCGCGTTGAACGCCTCGGCATAGTCGAAATCCTCGCCCATCGGGTTCGAAGCACCGTTGGGGTTGAGCACCTCGGTCGCCAGCATTTCCGGCCACCAATCCTTGTTGGTCCGGCCCAGCAGGCTACGCACGCCGCCTTCGCCCATTACGCCTAGGGGGCAGCCCCCGTCGATCGATCCGGTCTTGGCGTCCATGATATGCTCTCCTCAGCGTCTGGAATGGGCGCGACTCATGCCGCGCGGAAATGATGACGCAGCCCTAGCAACCGCCGGGGCGGAGGGGAAACGCGATAGTCCGATAAGGTTGAGCGGATAAATCAATCAGCGCGGATTGAGCGAGTGGAGCGATTAGCGGGGTGGTGGGGTGGAATGGCCGGATATGGGGTGGAAAGCTGACACTGATCGCATGGGATAGCTCAACAGCTCGTATGGTCTCTGTTGCTCATGAACCGGCGCGGTGCGACCATTGTCGCCTTCCTCGTGCTTCTGCAACGTGCTCTCGGCTCTGGCATGAGCATGGCATAGCATTCAATGCTGACAATTTCGGTGCGTTTCCATGCACGCGCCGACATAACGAAGCTTCCAGCCCTGAGAGATGTGGCCAGTTCGGACCGTGTGCTGCGACTTGCGGCTCGTCGGCTTGCTGACTGGTCGGCGTCGCGTGTCATTATAGCCCGGGATGAACCCCGGCATACCGAATGCTTCGACGTCAGCGCTTTCCTGACAGCCACTCAGGTCTCGAAGTCATAGACCGCCACTAAGCCTCACAGCAGTGTTGCCAGTCTGCAGGACGCGCAATGCCGTTCACCATGCGACGGAGGCATGATTCGGCGCGACGAGCGTCCGCAATGGGGTCGTTAGCGGACAGTCCGCTTTCACCCACACTGCGCGCGGTGGAGCAGCTTGTGGTCGGCCAGCACCAGCGCCATCATCGCCGCGACCACCGGCGTGCCGCGGATGCCGACGCACGGGTCGTGGCGACCCTTGGTGCGGATTTCGGTGGCATTGCCCTCACGGTCGATGGTGTCGACCGGTGTGAGGATCGAGCTGGTCGGCTTGAACGCCACGCGGCAGACCACCGGCTGGCCGGTGCTGATTCCGCCGGCGATGCCGCCCGCGTGGTTCGCTTCGAAGCGGGGCCCGTCATTACCCGGACGCATTGCGTCGGCGTTCTGCTCGCCCGGTCAGGCGCGCGGCGGCGAAACCATCGCCGATCTCGACTGCCTTGACCGCGTTGATCCCCATCATCGCGCCCGCCAGGTCGGCGTCGAGCTTGGCGTAGATCGGCGCGCCCCAGCCAGCGGGGACGCCGTGCGCGATGCACTCGACCACCGCGCCCAGGCTTGAGCCGGCCTTGCGCGCATCATCGACCAGCGCTTCCCAACGCTTGGCTGCAGCGGGATCGGGGCACCAGAACGGGTTGTTGCCGACTTCGGCCATGTCCATCGCCGCCCGGTCGATGCTGTCGCCGCCGATCTCGACCACATAGGCCTCGATCGTCACTTCGGGGATCACCAGCCGCGCCACCGCGCCCGCCGCCACGCGCGCGGCGGTTTCGCGAGCAGAACTGCGCCCGCCGCCGCGATAGTCGCGGAAACCGTACTTGGCGTCGTAGGCATAGTCGGCGTGGCCCGGGCGATAGGCCTTGGCGACTTCCGAATAGTCCTTCGACCGCTGGTCGACGTTTTCGATCATCAGGCTGATCGGGGTGCCGGTGGTGCGTTGTATTCCGTCCCTGGCCTCGAACACGCCCGACAGCACGCGCACCGCGTCGGGCTCCTGCCGCTGGGTGGTGAACTTGTTCTGCCCCGGCCGACGCGCGTCGAGCCACGGCTGGATGTCGGCCTCCGTCAGCGCCAGCCCCGGCGGACACCCGTCGACCACCGCGCCCAGCGCCGGCCCGTGGCTCTCGCCCCAGGTGGTCATCCGCAACACGCGCCCGAAGGTGTTCCAGCTCATGGGCGCGTGCTTGCCCCGCAGGCCAGGCAAAGGGAAGCAAGTATCGCTTTCCTACATGCGAGCGGCCATGCCAGACCGCAGCCGCCGCCCAGGGGCACGCGGTCTGAATGCGGCGACTGGACGCCATCGTGAGAAACCGGATTTTGAGTGGACTTTGAGTGAACTTTGGCGGGGACGCTTGACGGGCGGCCCTTTCCAAATCGAACGCGGGCGGGCAGGAACAAAGCATGATTGCCAAGCGCGCCATATGATTGCGAAACTTCGGGGCCTGCTCGACGAAACCGGCGCCGACTGGGCGGTGATCGACGTCGCGGGCGTGGGCTACCTCGTCCACTGCTCGTCAAAGACCCTCGCCGCGCTGGGCGAGACGGGTGAGGCGTGCACGCTGTTCACCGACCTGCAGGTGAGCGAAAACGACATGCGCCTGCTCGGTTTCGCCACCGCGGGCGAACGCGACTGGTTCCGTTTGCTGACCCAGGTCCAGGGGGTGGGCAGCAAGGTGGCGCTGGCGATCCTTTCCGCACTGAGCACCGAAGACGTCCAGCGCGCGTGCTCGAGCGGCGACGCCGCCACCATCGCCCGTGCACAAGGCGTGGGGCCGAAGCTTGCCAGCCGCATCGTCAACGAACTGGCCGACAAGGCCGGCGCGCTGCCGGCTTCGCCCGGCGCCGCTGCAGTGCCGAAGGGCGGGGCGAGCGCCGACGCGGTCAGCGCGCTGCAGAACCTCGGCTTCAAGCCCGCCATCGCCGCCGCCGCGGTTGCCGCGCGATCGAGGAGCTTGGCGAGGGAGCGGCGGAGGGCGACCTGATCCGCGTGGCGCTGAAGAGGGCGGCGGGGTGAAGGGGTTGGTGCGAGTTTGGTGGCCGGTGGCTGTATTGGGCGCGATCCTGATCATCGGGCTGGTCATCATGTATCAGACCGCGCTGGAATGCGTGGGGAGTGGCGGCACTTGGATTGGCGGTGCTACACGGACGGCGTTTTGCGAACCTGCGGTGTCCGCAGGAAGTCAAAGTGATCGTCGACATGCCCCCCATCGTCATCCTGAACTCGTTTCAGGATCCATTTTGCCCCGCATCCGGAGCGAGCGGAGTGAATCCCAGGCCCACCGCCAGGTCCGCCCAATGCGGATTGGCCTCGGCTCGATCATGTTGATCTTCCACTGGCGGTGCCAGCGCTTGAGCTGCTTCTCCCGCAGGATCGCGCGCTCCATGTCGCCGAACATTTCGAAATGAACGAGGCGGCGGACTTTGTAGCGGCTGGTGAAGCCGGGCAGCAGGCCGTCGCGATGCTGGACGAGACGCTGTTCGAGGTTGCTTGTGACGCCGATGTAGAGCGTGCCGTAGTGCCCACTCGCAAGGATGTAGACGCAGGGGTTGCGTTCTTGCCGCATGGCGCATTGCGTGGGGCGAAATGGACCCTGAAACAAGTTCAGGGTGACGATGAAGGGACGGGATTGGAGCTACTTCGTCATGCTGAACTCGTTTCAGCATCCACTTGGCCGCATGCATCCACGCCATGACCGATAACCCCTCTCTCACCCCCCAGCGCCTCCCCGACGACCCCGACGCCGCGCTGCGGCCCAAGTCGCTCGGCGAGTTCGTCGGGCAGGAGGCGGCGCGCGAGAACCTCAGGGTGTTCGTCGATGCGGCGAAGGCGCGCGGCGAGGCGATGGATCACGTGCTGTTCTTCGGCCCGCCGGGGCTCGGCAAGACCACGCTGGCGCAGATCGTCGCCAAGGAGCTCGGGGTGGGCTTCCGCGCCACCAGCGGGCCGGTGATCGGCAAGGCCGGCGACCTGGCCGCGCTGCTGACCAACCTCGAAGCCAACGATGTGCTGTTCATCGACGAAATCCACCGGCTCAATCCGGTGGTCGAGGAAGTGCTCTATCCGGCGATGGAGGACCGCGCGCTCGACCTGATCATCGGGGAAGGGCCCTCGGCGCGATCGGTGCGGATCGACTTGCCGCCGTTCACGCTGATCGGCGCGACCACCCGGCAGGGGCTGCTGACGACGCCGCTGCGCGACCGGTTCGGGATTCCGGTGCGGTTGAACTTCTACACCGTCGACGAACTGGAACGCGTGGTCACGCGCGGCGCGCGGCTGCTCGGGCTGCCGCTCGATGCCGGCGGCGCGCGCGAGATCGCCCGGCGTCAGTCGCGGTACGCCGAGGGTGGCGGGGCGACTGCTGCGGCGGGTGCGCGATTTCGCTCATGCGGCGGGGGATGCGACTGTCACGGCGGCGGTGGCCGACAAGGCGCTGACCCGGCTCGAGATCGACAGGCTCGGGCTCGATGCGATGGACCGGCGCTATCTGCGGATGATCGCCGACATCTACAAAGGCGGTCCGGTGGGGGTCGAGACGCTCGCCGCCGGCCTCGCCGAGCCGCGCGACACGGTCGAGGAAGTGGTCGAGCCGTACCTGATCCAGCTCGGGCTGGTGGCGCGCACCGCGCGGGGCCGATGCCTCAACGATGCCGGCTGGGTGCACCTCGACATCGCCCCGCCAAAGGGGTCGCAGACCGGCCTATTCGATGAGGGAAAATAGACTTTCGACGGGCTCGCCCAGCACTGACGCCATCTTCAGCGCAATCACCGTGGACGGGACGAACACGTTGTTCTCCACCGTGTTGACCGTCTTGCGGCTGACCCCGATGCGCGTCGCAAGCTCGGCCTGCGTCCAGCCTTTCGCTTCGCGCGCCTCGCGTACCCGGTTGGCGAGCGTATCAGCCAAGCGCGCGCCGCTCCAGCCTGGCGAACCGCATCAGCCCTGCGACCAGCCCGGTGGTGACGACCAGCCGCAGGCTGTCAGGCGCGGTCAGTTCCAGCATGCCCACGAATGGGTAAAGGGCGATGCCGACGATCATCGCCAGGATGAAGCCCCAGCCCAGCGCATCGCCCCGGTTGGCGCGGGTCACCTCGTCGTTCATCAGATCGCGCAGTCCGCGCCCACGCAGGAAAAACCCGCCGGTGGTCAAGGCGAACAGCGTGGCGGCGGCCATGACCACCCACGCGCCGAAGCGAACGTGGTCGACCAGTCGATCCGGGCCATCGTGACGGAAGAATTCGATCTGCTGCAACAGCACCAGGAATGCCAGGACAAAGAACATCCGCGCGCGCCGGCGTGACATGCGGTCGGCGGCGTCGGCGCGGGATTCGGCGGTGTCGTTCATCAGGGCCCCCTCGGTGTGATGTCGGAAGCCTGTGTAACCTTTGCGTTACATTCGTCAAGCTTAGGCTTAACCGTCGCCCGTTAACGGTTCCGCATTGGGACACTGTTGCCCGGAGGGGCTGTCACCGGACCGGAATTCGCACGGACACGGCCATTTTCGTGGTTAATTCAATTGTCGCCCGGGCGCCGGTGCCGTTTGCTGATCGAACAGGGGCATGTCCCGGCCGGACCCGCCGGCAGGAATTCCCCCGACAAGACAACGAGAGACAAGCCCATGTCGGTAAAAATGGCCCTCGCGAAACTGTCCGCTACCGCGGCAGGTACGGTGCTGCTCGCGGGCGGTGCGGTGCACATGGCTGAAAAGCCGCGCGCCAACCCCACCAGCGTCAAGCAGACCAAGCCGCAGACGGTGCGCTACACCAAGCCGCGCCACGTCGCGCAGCGGCACGTTCCCAAGACGGTCCATCGCAAGCGCCGGATCGTGCGCCGCGAAGTCGAGTGCGTTCCGGCTGCGCCCGGCGCAGGCGGCTATGTCGCGGGTCCGCAACCGGCGCTGGCCGACAACGCCTGCCCCCCGGTCTACCAGATGGTGCTCGCCCCCGTGCCGCTTCCGCCCCCGGCGGTGCCGGTCAGCGGCGGCGGCGGCGGAGTGACCGTGGTTGGAGGAAGCGGCGGCTTCGGCGGCGGTTTTGGCGGCGGATTCTTCGGCGGGTTCTTCGGTGGCGGGTCGAGCGGCGGCAGCGTGGTGGTCAGTTCCACGACGACCTCGAGCGGGAGCCAGGGCCAGGACGTCACCATCATCAACAACAACAACAACGACAACAGCGCCAACAACTCGAACACCAACAACAACAACCAGAGCCAGAATCAGAACCAGAACAACGGTTCGACCTCCACCTCGACATCGACCGGCGGGATCACCAGCACCACCACGTCGAGCTCGGGCAACGTCACCAGCACGTCGAGTTCGTCGGGCAACGTGTCGACCAGCTCGTCGACCTCGGGGAACGTAACCAGCAGCACATCGACGTCCTCGTCGACCTCGAGCAGCTCGTCGACCAGTTCTTCGAGCTCGACCAGCAGCTCTTCATCGAGCTCGTCTTCGGGCTCCAGCGGTTGGCACGGTTCGAGCAGCGGCACCCCGGTGCCCGCGCCGCCGATGATGATCCTGTTCGGCGCGGCTGCCGCGGCCGTGCTCGGCCGGCGCAAGCGTAAAGGCGAAAAGGCGGACTGAGCCTCGAAGCGATCCGCCCTACGCGAAGGGGCGGCCCCCGCGAGGGAGCCGCCCCTTTTCTATGCCGCCGTCCCGCTGGTCAGGCCGCCAGTTTGCGCAGCACGTAATGCAGGATGCCGCCATTGACGAAGTATTCTAGCTCGTTGGCGGTATCGATCCGGCACTTGGCAACAAAGGTGCTAGTCGAACCATCGGCCTTGGTCACTTCGACTTCGACATCCTGCTGCGGCTTGATTTCCGCCAGCCCGCGGATGGTGAAGCGGTCATCGCCGGTAAGCCCGAGCGATGTACGAGTATGGCCCTCCTGGAACTGCAACGGCAGCACGCCCATCCCGACCAGGTTCGAGCGGTGGATGCGCTCGAAGCTTTCGACAATCACAGCGCGCACGCCGAGCAGGTTGGTGCCCTTGGCCGCCCAGTCGCGGCTCGATCCGGTGCCGTATTCCTTGCCCGCGACGACCACCAGCGGCGTGCCGTCCGCCTTGTGCTTCATCGCGGCATCGTAGATCGCCATGGTCTCGCCGTTGTAGCGGGTCATCCCGCCCTCGACGCCGGGGACCATCTCGTTCTTGATGCGGATGTTGGCGAAAGTGCCGCGCATCATCACCTCGTGATTGCCGCGCCGGCTGCCGTAGGAGTTGAAATCCGCCTTGGCGACCTGATGCTCCTGCAGATAGGTGCCGGCCGGGCTGCTGGCCTTGATCGATCCGGCGGGGCTGATGTGATCGGTGGTGACCGAATCGCCCAGGATCGCCAGCGGCATCGCCTCGACGATGTCCGTCACCGGCGCAGGCGTCATCGTCATGCCTTCGAAATACGGCGGGTTGGCGACGTAAGTCGATCCCGCGCGCCACGAGTAGGTGTCCGAGCCGGTCACGTCGATCGCCTGCCAGTGCGCATCGCCCTTGTAGACGTCGGCATAGCGGGCGGTGAACATGGTCCGGTCGATCGCGCTGGCGCGGAGCTTGGCGACTTCGTCGTTGGTCGGCCAGATGTCCTTCAGGTAAACATCGACGCCGTCGCTCCCGGTGCCGATCGGGGTTTCGATCATGTCCTCGGTCACCGTGCCCTTGAGCGCGTAAGCGACCACCAGCGGCGGGGAAGCGAGGAAATTGGCGCGCACGTCGGGCGACACCCGGCCTTCAAAGTTGCGGTTGCCTGACAGGACGCTGGCAGCGACGATGTCATTGTTGTTGATCGCGGCAGAGATCGGCTCGGCCAGCGGGCCGGAGTTCCCGATGCACGTCGTGCAGCCATAGCCGACCAGGTCGAACCCGAGCGCGTCGAGGTCCTTCTGCAGCCCGGCCTTGATCAGATAGTCGGTGACCACCTGCGATCCCGGCGCGAGGCTGGTCTTCACCCACGGCTTGGGCTTCAGGCCGCGCGCGTTGGCTTTCTGCGCGACAAGGCCGGCGGCGATCAGCACATCGGGATTGGAGGTGTTGGTGCAGCTGGTGATCGCCGCGATCACCACGTCTCCATCGCCGACATCATGGCCCGCACCGTCGACCGCGCAGCGCTTGGGCGCCGATTTGCCGTAGATGTCCTTCAACTGATCGTTGAACAGGTTGTCGACATCGGGCAGCGCGACCTTGTCCTGAGGCCGCTTGGGGCCCGCCAGGCTAGGCACGACGGTCGACAGATCGAGCTCGAGCGTGTCGGTGAACACAGGCTCCTCAGCCTTGGGATCGATCCACAGGCCCTGTTCCTTCGAATAGGCCTCGACCAGCGCGATCTGCTCCTCGTCGCGGCCGGTCAGGCGCAGGTATTCGAGCGTCTTGTCGTCGATCCCGAAGAAGCCGCAGGTCGCGCCGTACTCGGGCGCCATGTTGGCCAGTGTCGCGCGGTCGGCGAGGCTGAGCGACGACAGTCCTTCGCCGAAATATTCGACGAACCGGCCGACCACGCCGCGCGAACGCAGCATCTGGGTGCAGGTCAGCACCAGGTCGGTCGCAGTCACGCCTTCGGCCAGCTTGCCGGTCATGCGGAAGCCGACAACTTCGGGGATTAGCATCGACACGGGCTGGCCCAGCATAGCGGCTTCGGCCTCGATCCCGCCCACGCCCCAACCAAGCACGCCGAGGCCGTTGACCATCGTCGTGTGGCTATCAGTGCCTACGCACGTGTCGGGATACGCGACCGCCGTGCCGCTATCGTCCATGCTGGTCCACACGCACTGCGCGATGTTCTCAAGATTGACCTGATGGCAGATACCCGTGCCGGGAGGGACCGCCTTGAAGTTGTCGAGGCTCTTCGATCCCCACTTGAGGAAGTCGTAGCGTTCGGCATTGCGCTGATATTCGAGCGCCATGTTGTTCTCGAACGCCTTGGGCGTGCCGAATTCATCGACCATAACCGAGTGGTCGATTACCAGGTGGACCGGAACCAGAGGGTTGATCTTCTTGGTGTCGCCGCCGAGCTTGGCGATGGCATCGCGCATTGCGGCCAAGTCGACCACGCACGGCACGCCGGTGAAATCCTGCATCAGCACCCGCGCCGGGCGATACTGGATCTCGCCGCCGGTCGCGGGGTTCTTCTGCCAGTCGGCCAGCGCCTGGATGTGTCCGACCGAGACGGTGAAACCGGCGTCCTCGAACCGCAACAGGTTTTCCAGCAGCACCTTCATGCTGAACGGCAGGCGGCTGACATCGCCGATTTTCTCACTCGCTTTCTTGAGCGAGTAGTAGGCGTAGTCCTTGCCGCCGACGGTCAATGTGCTGCGGGTTGCGAGCGAGTCCTTGCCGACCTGGGTCATGCGTGCATCAATCCTTTTACGGGTTGGCCGCTGCACCGCCTGGCCGGCGGGAGCGGCGGGAAACTGCCAGCGCAACTGCGCGTTCGCCGCTGTCAGGTCAAGGGTGGGGCAGGGCAGGAATAGTTGCCCTGCACCAAGTGCCAAGCCGGCTAGGCGGCCGCCTGCTCGGGCGCCGAAGTCTTTCCGCGGGTGGCAATCCAGCAGCCGGCCACGATCAACACGGCTCCGGCGATCGTCGCTGCGGGAACGGGTTCGCGGAAGAATAGCCAGCCGAACAGTGCTGCCCACAAAAACCCGCTGTATTCGAGCGGTGCCAGCCGCTGGGTCTCCGCCCTTGCATAGCCCCAGGTGAACAGCATCGCTCCCGAAAGCGAGAGCAGCGCGCTGATCACGATATCGCGCCATTCGCTACCCTCGGGAATCGTCGCGAACCACGGAGCAAAGCCGATCAGGACCATAACGGTGATAGCATTCTGGAATGCGGCCACCTCGAGCGGCTTGGCGACCAGCGCCTGCTGGCGGGTGAGGACGAGATTCCAGGCGTAGAACATCGCCGAAGCGAGCACCGCGCCGATGCCCAGCAGCGCGCCGTGCGGCATGGCTTCGCGCCAGATCTTGCCGGCAACGATGACCGCCACTCCCGCAAGGCCCAGCAGCGCGCCTATGATCGCGCGCCGGCTGATGTTCTCGCCAAGCAGCACGCTAGCCAGAAACAACGCGACGAGCGGGGCGATGAAGCTGATCGCAATGGCCTGCGCCAGCGGAAGCACGGTGAGCGAGAAGAAAAACAGGAACGCCATCGCCACCACCACGACGCCGCGGATCAGGTGGATGCGCAGCACGGCCCGAGCAGGCCAGGATCCGCCGCTGAGCCGCCACGCCGGCCCGGCGATGGCCAGGCCGATCGGCGCCCTCAGCAACAGCGCGCTGTAGGCGCCGACCGCGAGCGCGGCATTCTTCATGAAGGCGTCCATCCAGCTCAGCAGGCCGATCGCGGCGATCGCCGCCAGGATCGGCAGAAGCGGATGATCGGCTTTGGACATGGTATTGCGGCGGTTCGTGGCATTCGTGCCACCGGTCAAGCCGGATTCAGCGTGGCTTCAGGCGCGACCGTTGAAGGGCAAGGGGCTTGGGCGCTATGATGTTACCGCAAGCAAAGGTCTGCCGCGATCGAGCGGTGCAGTGAATCAAGGGGCTGAAACGGTGAGCAAGGGTTTGATAGGCACATTGTTGGTGAGTGTGGCGGTTGCGGCGTTGCCCGCGACGGCAATTGCACAAGCCAGGGCGCCGGAAAATCTATTGCCGCCGGATCCGCCGACGGTCGTTCCGGCGACGGTTCCGCTAGGCAACGACGAGGTCACCACCCCGTCCCAGGCGGCACCCGTGCGGGCGGCCAAGGCCGCGACCGTGCAGCCGCTTGCGCCCGATGTACAACGTTGGAACGTCGCCGATGCGCAAGCGCTCGCCGGGGTGATCGCCGGCATCGGCACCGAAGGGCTCGATCCGAAGGATTATCAGCTGGCCGAGCTCAAGGCAGCGCTGTCCGGTGGGGCGGGCGACGCGCTCGACCAGGCCGCAAGCCGCAGCTTCGCGTGGCTGGTCGAGGATCTGCGCGACGGTCGCACCCCGATGGAGGCACGCCGACAGTGGTTCGTGGTCGATCCCGATCCCGATCGCTACCGGACCGCCGACGTGATGGCTCAGGCGCTGTCGAGCCATTCGATCGCCACGTCGCTCGCCGCCCTCAACCCCGAGCATCCCGACTATGAGGTCCTCAAGGCCGCGCTCGCCAACACCAAGGACGGCGCGCAGCGCAAGCTGATCCGCGCCAACATGGACCGCTGGCGCTGGCTGGCGAAGGACTTGGGCAATCAGTACCTGATTACCAACGTGCCCGAGTATCAGCTGCGCCTGACGGTCAACGACAAGATCATCAGCACCTATCGCACGATCGTCGGCAAGCCGGGCCGTACCGCGACCCCGCAGCTCGCCGAAACCGTCGAAGGGGTGATCTTCAACCCGACCTGGACGGTGCCGCAGTCGATCGTGAAGGGCGAAGGCCTCGGTGCCTCGCTGCTGCGCTCGCCTCGTGCCGGTTACAAGGCGACCAAGCTGGCTGACGGTACGATCAGCGTTGTCCAGCAACCGGGCCCGAGTAACTCGCTCGGCCTGATGAAGCTCGACATGCCCAACCCGCACGCGATCTTCCTGCACGATACTCCGAGCCGAAATCTGTTCGCGCAAGACAATCGCGCGCTCAGCCATGGTTGCATCCGCACTGAGCGCGCGCAGGAACTGGCGATCACGCTGGCGATCCTCGGCAACCTGGCCAACACCCCGGAAACCCGCAAGGCTGCGGCGGACGAGGCGGTCGCGATCAGCACTTCGGGCACATACACCCGCGTGCCGATTCAGAAGACGATGCCGGTCTACATCACGTACTTCACGATGGGTCGCGACATCACCGGCAAGCTGCGCCAGTTCAGCGACATTTACGGTCGCGATGCACCGGTGCTCGCGAGCTTCGACGCCCCGCGCGAAGCCAACCGCGCACGTTCGACCAGTGAGGACGTGGTCGAGATCGTCGACGATCTGCAGACCACGTGATGCGGCGCTAGAAGGCGCCCGGCACCAGAGGTGGTCGCGGGGCGCCTTCGGGCACCAGCAGTTGCAGGTCCTTTGGCGGTTCGCTGACCGTCTCGCCGCCCGGCCCGATGCCGAGCTTGTCGGCGTATAGCAGGCGCCCACCGGCCAGACGCAACAGCGCAAGCTTGAAGTCCGCGTCGCTCATCGCGAAGCAGCCGTTCGACCGGCCCAGCTTGCCGTATTGGGCAAGGTGTTCAGGTTCGCAGTAGCTTGCGCGGTGCATGACGATCGCTCGGTCGAGCGCATTCGAGTTGGTCGGCTCGCGGCCTTCCAGCCGGATCGAGGTGCCGTACTTTCCGGTGTACCAACCGAAGGTCATGTAGGCGCCCTTGCTGGTGCACCACGACTCATGGACGTTGGAGAACCAGTTGAGCCAGCCGTCGTGTTCGGGATCGGAACCCATGCCGTGCGCCACGCGGTACGAATCGACCGCCCCGCGCTCGAAATCGACGAAGTGCAGCCGCGGTTCGGACGAACGCAGGCCGAAATCGGCGATGCCGACCACGTCGCGCGCCCATAGCCCTTCGCCGTGCTTGGCGAGCTGTTCCTGCGCGATGGCGAACAGCTTGCGATCGCGGGAGCTCAGCGCGGCGGGGACTGCGGGAACTTGCGCGCGCGCCGTGCTTACCGCCAGCGCGGCCCCGGCGGCTAGCGTGCCCTTGAGTATGTCGCGCCGTTTCATGCTGCCAAGCCTAGCGCGGCAATTCTAACGATGTGCTGAACCTCACTCCGCCGCCTCGGCCGGCGCCATTCCGGCCTCGATCTCGGCCGCCTTGGCCTCGACCAGGCCGACGATGTGGTCGAGCATCGTCTCGCTCTGCACATGGTGGTCGGTCACGCCCGACAGGTAGACCATGTGCTTGCCCGCGCCGCCGCCGGTCAGGCCGATGTCGGTCTCGCGCGCTTCGCCCGGGCCATTGACCACGCAGCCGAGCACCGAGAGCGACAGCGGCGTCTTGATGTGTTCGAGCCGCTTTTCCAGCGCTTCGACCGTGCGGATCACGTCGAACCCCTGGCGCGAGCACGAGGGGCAGCGAGACGATCCGCACGCCGCGGGTGCGCAGGCCAAGCGACTTCAGGATCTCGAACCCGACGCGCACTTCCTGCTCGGGCTCGGCAGACAGCGACACGCGAATGGTGTCGCCGATGCCGGCCCACAGCAGGTTGCCCATGCCGATCGAGGATTTCACCGTGCCGCCGATCAGCCCTCCGGCCTCGGTAATGCCAAGGTGGAGGGGGCAATCGACCGCATCGGCTAATTGCATGTAGGCGGCCACTGCAAGGAAGACGTCGCTCGCCTTCACGGCCACCTTGAATTCGTGAAAATCGTGGTCCTGCAACAGCTTGATGTGGTCGAGAGCGCTTTCGACCAGCGCTTCGGGGCAGGGCTCGCCGTACTTTTCGAGCAGGTCCTTCTCCAGGCTGCCCGCGTTGACCCCGATGCGGATCGCGCAGCCGTTGGCCTTGGCCGCGCGGACCACTTCGGCCACTCGCTCGCTCGATCCGATATTGCCGGGGTTGATGCGCAGGCACGCCGCGCCCGCGTCGGCCGCCTCGAGCGCGCGCTTGTAGTGGAAGTGGATGTCGGCGACGATCGGCACGTTGGCCGCGCGCACGATCTCGCCAAAGCGCGCGGTGCTCTCGGCGGTGGGGCAGGATACCCGCACGATATCCGCGCCGGCGTCCTCGCAGCGGCGGATCTGGTCGATCGTCGCGGCGACGTCTTCGGTCGGCGTGTTGGTCATTGTCTGCACGGAGATCGGCGCGTCGCCGCCGACCGGCACCTTGCCGACCATGATCTGGCGGGACTGTCGGCGCGCAATATCGCGCCACGGACGGATCGAGGACATGGCGCGCGATATAGGCGACCGCGGATGAAGGAGCAATGACAGCGCCCGCCGGTTGAGGCATGGCGTGTCCATGGACCTTGCGCGCGATCCCACCGACGATTCCAGTGCCGGCGGGCCGCTGCTGTTCGGGCGGGTGCTGGACGGGCGCGGCGGGGGCCAGCCCATCGCGTGGGAGCCGGCGCAGGGGTGGCATCCGAAAACCGAGGGCGAGTTCCTGTGGCTCCATCTCGACCGGACCGCGCAAGGGGTGGCCGAGTGGCTCGAGAGCGAGTTGGGCATTCCCGAGCCGACCGCGGAGTTGTTGACCAGCGAAGCGACCAGGCCGCGCGCCCTGCGCGACGATGCCGAGACGCTCGCCGCCACCTTGCGGGGAATCAATTTCAATCCGGGCGCCGAGCCCGAGGACATGGTTTCGATGCAGCTGTGGAGCGACGGCGCGCGGGTAATCACTTTGCGGCGCCTGCCCTTGCAGACCCCGCGCGACGTCCTTGCCGAAGTCGACGGCGGCAAAGGGCCGACCGATGCCGGGGCGCTGGTGACCGACCTGATCGAGCATCTGGTCCGGCGCATGAATCGCGCGATCGTCGACATGAACGACGAGATCGATCGGCTTGAGGAACTCGATTTCGCTGAGGAGGACAACGAGGCTTTGCTCGCCAAGATCTCGGTCATCCGCCGAAACTGCCTGGCGCTTCAGCGCCACATGGGGCCGATGCACGTGGCACTCGAATCCATCAGCCGGGATGCGCCTGACTGGTTCGAAAAGCATGACCGGCGCGAAATCGGCGAAACGATCGCGCTGCTGCGCCGCTTCCTGGACGATATCGACGTCAGCAAGGAAAGCGCGGTGGTGCTAATGGACGAACTGCGCAGCCGTGCCCTGGCACAATCCGAGAAGACCAATCGCCGCCTGACGCTGGTGGCCACGGTCTTCCTGCCGCTCAGTTTCCTGGTCGGCCTTTTCGGGATCAACGTGGGCGGAATGCCGTGGGCGCAAATACCCGGCCACCCGCTGGGTTTCTGGTGGGTGACCGCGCTGTGCGCGATCTTCGCATTACTGACAGTGTGGCTGTTCCGGCGCTGGAAATGGCTGTGAGGTAAAGGCCTGGCGGGCAATTGTTCCGCTGCGGGACGCGCGCAATGTTAGGCATTCCGGTTAACCGACAACTGCCGCGCACCGGCGTATCGGCATGGTCAGATCACTTCCGAAAGGCTGGCCGAATGTCCCGCGCGCTCATGTCCTGGCTATCCTCACTCACCGCCGAGGCGCTCGACGCGGGGCGCACCTGTCTGACCAGCAAGGCGGTTCGAACCGCGATGCTGCTCATCTGGCCATGGGCCGGTGTGATCGTGGGGATGGATATGGCCGCGCACTACGGCGACGCGACCGGCGCCGCGCTGCCGGTCCAGCTGTTCATCTCGCAAGACCACAGCTTCGGCGAATACCTCGAATACTCGCTGACACTGAGCTGCGCGGTCATGCTGTTCGCGATGTGGCGGCGGCTGGGCGGGTTTGCCTACCTTGCCAACGCGGTGATGATGGTCTGGCTGACGATCGACAACGCGGCTGAATTCCACGAGGCGTTCGGTCACTGGATCGCCCCAATGATCCCCGTGTCGGCTAGCTCGCCGGTTCACGCCAACGACATCGGCGAGATGCTGTTCTTCGGCATGGTGGGAGCGGTATGGCTGTCCGGCCTGGCAAGCGCGCTGGTCTCAGCCCGGCCCAAGGCGGCGGTGCACAGTCTCTATGTCGCCGGCGGCATCGGAATGGCTGCGGTTTTCGGGGTGTTCGTCGACATGTTCACCTCTTGGGGGACGCACTCGATCGCTCAGACCGACTTCAGGGCCTGGCTCGAAGACGGCGGAGAATTCGCCTTCATCAACCTGACGTTCCTGATGGTCGTGGCGTTCTACGACGCCGAAAAGCGCCGCTGGCAGTCCCGCGCGGAAGCACCGAGCGCGCCTGCACTGGCGCTGGTTGCCTAAAGCGGGAGTTCCAACAGGAACTCGTCGTCGCGGTGGCTGCCGACCCAGAAGTCGATATCGGCCACATGCTTGAAGCCATGACGTCGGTAGAACCGCTGCGCACCGAAGTTCTCGCTGTAGACCGATAGCTGAATCGCATCGCAGCCGCGCGCCCGGGCTTGGCCGATCGCGTGTTGGATCATCGCGGCGCCGACTCCCCTGCCGGTCGCCTCGGCGGCGCAATACAGCTGGCCCAGCACGCAGGGGCAGGACGGGTGCGGTTGGGGCCGCTCGTCGAACTGGTCACCAAAGGTAACTGTGCAGTAACCCAACAACACTCCGCCGTCTTCGGCCAGCAAGACCAGCGCGGCGGCATCGGTGATCGCGGCGGCATAGCGGTCGGGCGACCGGTACTCGTCAAGAAAGGCAGCAAGATCGTGCGGCGCGTAGAGGTGTCCGAAAGCGTCGATGAACGCCTGTCGTGCAAACGCGACGATGGTATCGACATCTTCGGGGAAAGCGGGGCGCAGGATCATGGTCCCGCGCCCCTAGTCTGCTTGCGACCGCGTTTGAAGCGGATTGACAGGCGAAAGTCTTACCGCGCGCCCACCAGCGCTGCAAATCGCGCGGTGGATAACATTTTCCTTCGCTGATCGGAGAGGTGGGAGTACAAAGCACCATGCGTTTTGCGCCCTCCGCCATGCTCGCCGCATCGGCCCTCGCCTTCGCGACAATCGCGACTCCCGCCACTGCGTCGGACAAGGATTGGGACACCGCCAGCACGATCGGCACCGGCGCGCTCGCCGCGTGGTCGATCGGCGTCCCGGCGGTCACCGGCGACGGCACGGGCGCGCTGCAGGCGGCCGGGTCGATTGGCGTGTCTTACGGCGTTGCCACCGGCCTCAAGGAATTATTTCCCGAACTGCGGCCCGATCTCAGCGACGACCGCAGCTTTCCGTCGGGCCACACCGCGGCCGCGTTTGGCGCGGCCGCCAGCATCTACGAACGACGCGGCGCGACCGAAGGCATCGCTGCTTTCGCACTCGCCAGTTTCGTCGGCGTCGCGCGTGTCGAAGCGCACAAGCACCACTGGTACGATGCAGTCGCCGGCGCTGCCATTGGCACGGGTTCGGGCCTGTTGCTGACTCATCCGCTGGCCAACAAGCGCATGGCGGTGGCGCCCTGGATCGACAGCACGGGGGGCGGAGCAAGCGTCGAGATGGCGTTCTGACCTTGCGCCGGCTGCTGCTCGTCGCCATCGCAATGTTGATGGCCTCTCCCGCAATCGCAGATGATTCCACTGCCACGCCGAACTGGTCGTTCGCGATCCACGGCGGCGCTGGAACGCTCGAACGATCGAGGATGAGCGCCGAGCAACAGACCGATTACAAGACCGCGTTGCAGACCGCGCTCGATGCCGGCGCAAAAGTACTCAAGGACGGCGGCAGTGCGCTCGATGCAGTCACCGCCGCGATCACCATCCTGGAAGACGACCCCAAGTTCAACGCCGGGCGCGGTGCGGTGTTCACCTGGGATGGGATCAACGAACTCGATTCCGCGATCATGGACGGGAACGGGCGCCGCGCGGGCGCAGTCGCGGGGGTCCACACCGTGCGCCACCCGATCCTGCTGGCACGCCAGGTGATGGATGACGGGCGCCACGTGATGCTGTCGGGCACGGGCGCCGAGCAATTCGCGGGCGAGCACGGGCTCGAGATCGTCCCGCCGGAATACTTCGCGACCGACCAACGCAAGGCGCAGCTTGAAAAGCTCAAGGCGGAAAACCTCTCCGCGCTCGATGTCGAATTCAAGTACGGGACTGTCGGCGCGGTAGCGCGCGACCGCGCCGGCCATCTTGCAGCGGGCACCTCTACCGGAGGAATGACCGGCAAGCGCTGGGGCCGGATCGGCGATTCACCGATCATCGGGGCGGGGACGTATGCCGACGACCGCAGCTGCGCGGTCAGCGCGACGGGCTCGGGCGAATACTTCATCCGGGCCAACGTGGCGCATGCGATCTGCGATCGGGTCCTGCTTGCGGGAGAGAGCGTCGACGTTGCCGCGCAGAGGGTGATGGCCGAAGTGGGCGTGATGGGGGGTGACGGCGGAGTGATCGTCGTCGGCCGTGACGGGGACCCTGCGTTCGTGCTCAACACGCCGGGCATGTATCGAGGCCGTGCCACCGCCGGGGGCGTCAACGAAGTGGCGATTTTCGCCGACGAGTGAGCGGCGCGAATCCGACTCGACTCTGCAAATCATCGGCGTAGTTTCGCACTGCCGAGGGGCCGGCCCACAGGGGTAATCATTCGGGTCGCCCAACTCCAGAGCCATGCCGGGGCGCACTTTCGCGCCGGCCGGCTATTGGGGAGTTGTCTACATGAAAACATTGGGAATGACCGCGCTCGGCGCGGTGGCACTCGCGTTTGTCCTGCCGCAGGCTGCTGCTGCGCAGGATGATCCCTTCACCGGCGGCGACTATGTCGAGGTGACCGGTGTCACGGTCGATGACGGGCACTATATGGACTACGCCAGCTTTCTCTCCGGCTACTACAAGGCGCAGGAGCAGTTCGCGATCAAGCAGGGCTGGCAAACCGGGTGGGAACTGCTCGCCAACGTCCACAAGCGCGCCGGCGAACCCGATCTCTATCTGGTCCGCCGCTATCGCGATTTGCCCGATGGCGCCGAAGGCGAAAAGCGCGCCGCGAAGATTCGCGCCGAAGTGAAAATGAGCGATGCGCAGATGGAAGCCGCCTCTGGCGACCGCGCCAAGTTCCGCCACATCATGGGCAGCCAGCTGCTGCAGGTTCTCAAGCCCAAGTAACGCCGCCTTGGCACGCGTTTACGGGAGGGGCCGGTCCTCTCCCGTAAACTTGTCGGCCTTGCGCCGGCCAAATCGCATCCCGCCCTCAAGCCGCGCGCGCAGCTGGGCATAGTAAGCCTCAAGAAACGCGCGTTCGTCGCCGGCACCGGGGTTCCAGCCGATCTTGCGGCAGATCGCTTCGTGCACCGCGGTGATGCCATCGGGTCGATTGTCGCGCAGGACCCGCTCGAGCATCTGCAGTTCGTACTCGCCATAGACTGCCAGTTCAGCGTCGCTGAAGCGATAGCTGGTGCCGGTCACCGCGCTCGGTCCGCGTGCCGCGCCGTCGGTCGACAGGGTGCCCGGAAGCTTGGCCCGGGGCGCCTCGACCACCCAGGTTCCCGCCACCACGTCGCCCGCCCGCAAGGCGTCCTTGTTGAAGAACGGGAACAGCATGAAGACGAGGAACCACAGCAGGCCGGCATAGCCCGCCGACCCGGTCTCTCCGGTGGGAGCGACCAGCAACAGGACCAGCGGCAGGAACAGTTCGATGTCGCGCAGCAGGTTGCGGGCGATCACCGCCTCGGCGGTCAGCCGCGCTGCCCCTTCGCCCGCACCCGCCCGGGCAGCGACGCGGATGCCGGCGAGCCGCTTGCCCGGAGTGGCGCCCCGCGGACCGAGTTCGAACGCCATGAAGTAACCGTTCCACGCGAGGAACCAGACCAGGGTCCACAGCACGCCGAGAAACTCGCCGGCGCCGGTTTGCGTGCGGTCCATCGCGCCAAGGCCACCTGCTATCCACGCCATCAGCATCGTGAAGCCGATCGTCCCGATCAGCAGGATCACATAATCGAGGAAAAATGCGCCGAACCGTGCGGCGCGGGTGGCGACCACGAACGTCAGGGCGATGCCTTCGGGGGTCACCACCTCGCGCCGGCGCTTGCTATCGTAGGGCACGACCACCCCGGTCACGCGGCGTACCCCGCGGGACGGCGGCGGAAAGCGAAGAAATAGGCGAGCCAGAAGGCAAGCATCGCACCACCGATCAGCAGCCGATCCCACACGCCGCCGACCAGCTGGCGGGCAAACAATTCGAGCACCGCGGCCACCACCAGCATCAGCACCACACCCGCCATCACAGACGCCGCCCGGCGTCCTGCCTCGGCGGTCGCGACCAGGATTGCCCGGTCGCCGGGAAATGCCATCGCTCGCCCGACGTGAAGCCCAGCCGCCCCGGCCAGCAGGATCGCGAACAGCTCGGTCGTGCCGTGAACCGACAGCCAGGCGGTAAATTCGAGCGTGAGCCCCTGGCCGGCGAACAGCCACAGCATGGCACCCAGCGTCGCCATCTCCTTGAGCAGCAGCAACAACGTCGGCACGCCGAACGCAAAGCCCAGCGCAAAGGCGAGGATCGAGACTCCGGCGTTATTCTGGAACAGAAACGCCGCAAAGCCGGACAAGCCGGCGGCGCCATCTTCGGTCCCGAGCGCTTTCAGGAGAACCGCGCGGCTCGCGCCGGGCACCCGGGTATCGGCGAACTGGCTGGGGACCAGGCTCCAATACCATTCCTGGTCCTGGCTCACCAGCAGCCACCCGGTCACGACCCCGGCGATCATCACTGCCAGCGCAATCGCGATGTCGAGCCAGATCGCCCGTACCGCCTGGCTCCATCCTCCACCCAGGAAGCCGGCAAACCAGCGCGCAAAACCCTGGCGCGGGCCGTAGACCTGGAACCACGCGCGCCGCACCAGTCCTTCGAGGTAGCCGATCGTTGCCGCGTCGAGCGACGTCTCGCGCGCCACCGCCAGGCTCGATGCCGCAGTGCGATAAAGCGCGGGAAGGGCGAGTACGTCCTCGTCCGACAGCTTGCGCAAGCGGCCCGATTCCATGCAGCGCACAATTGCCTCCAGCCGCCGCCAGTCGGCCTCGCGGGCAAGGCGAAAGCGATCCGATCGCAGGGTGGCGGCCTCGATCTCGCTCGCAGCCGACGGAACAACGGTGGCGTTCACCCGATCGCTCCCTTGCGCTTGATGTCGAGATAACGGTCGATCAGCCGGTATCCGATCGCAGACCACGGCGCCTCGATCACATCCACTCCCAGCTGCCGCAGCCGCAGGAGTACCAACGCGCGCTGGCGGGCCAGCGTATCGGCCGCGACCGCGGTGGCGAGGGTATCGATGCTGTCCGGTTCGGCGCCCTGCAATTCGGCCAGTTCGCTGTCCTCGATGGTGACGAACAGCACCAGGTGACGCTCGACCAGGCGACCGAGGCTCTCGACCATCAGTTCGGCGCTGGTCGGGTCGGTGAAATCGGAGAACAGCACGATCATGCTGCGCCGCGCGAGCCGCTGAGCCAGGGTCGCCAGTGCGAGTGTGAAATTGGGCTCCTCGGCGTGATAGTCGAGCCCGGCGGCAGCGGTCTGGAGGCGGTGAAAGCGGCGAGTTTCGCCAAAGAAGGGGGTGAATACTTGCGGGCGGCGGGCGAAACCGAACAGCGCCACCCGGTCGCCCCCCTTCATCGCCACGTAGGCCGCGGTCAGCGCGGCGGACACCGCGCGGTCGATCCGCGGCAACCCGTCGACCGGCTCGCACATCGCCTGCCCGCAATCAAACGCGAACACGATCTGGTTGTTGCGCTCGCTCTCGTTCTCACGCGCATAGAGCCGGGTGTGGCGGCTGCTGGTCTTCCAGTCGATCCGGCGCCGGTCCATGCCCGGTTCGTATTCGCTGAGCGCCTCGAACTGGGTGCCTTCGCCGCGAATGCGCCGGGCGATCAGGCCAAATTGCGCATCGCGCAGGAAGTGCTGCAACGCCGGGCTGCGCACCGGTGACAAGTCTGGCCATATTCGCACGGCGCGATTGAACGCCGCTGACGTCTGCCGCGCGCCAAGGCCCAGTGGACCGTTCCAGCGCAGCCACACGCGCGTCAGCGGCGCCGTGCCACGACGGTTGGCGGCCAGCGATGCTTCACCGTGCCAGGAATCGCCGGCCTTTGAGAGCGTCACGCGCACGCGACCCGCCGGATCGAGCCGTGGGTCGCATGCCACCGCCGCCTCTACAGTGGCGGTAATTCCGTGCTCGATGTCGGCCAGCACGGAAATCCCGAACGGTTCGCCGATCTCGACGTCATCGGGCCCGATCAGGCGCCAATCGACCAGCCGTCCGGCCAGAAGGGCATCGAGCATGACCAGCGCGACCAGCACCACGCCCGCCGCGGGCGCAAGCACCCACGCGCCGGGCGCCGCGGCGGCGATCAGCAACGCCACCGGTGCGCCGAGCGCCGCGATCCACGCCGCGCGGGGCGTGGGCAGGATCAACGGGGCGCTTCCGTCCGCTCGACCAGTTCGGCGACCAGTTGTTCGACTAGGCGGCCGTCGATTTCGGCCGCCGGGCTGAGAGTGAGGCGGTGGCGCAAGACCGCCGTGGCGAGCGCCTTGACGTCGTCGGGCACCACATAGTCGCGCCCCTCGAGCGCGGCGCGCGCCCGGGCCGCGTTGGCCAGGCTCACCGCCGCGCGCGGGCTGGCCCCGGTCGACAGTTCGCTCGTTTCGCGGGTGGCGCGAACCAGCCGCACAACGTAGTCGATGATCCCTTCCGCCACCGTCACCTGGTCCAATGCGCCGGCGGCGGCTGCCAGCCGCGAGGGATCGCACACCGCCTCGATGGCGAAATCCGCCGGGGCGGGCGGGGCCCTGCCGTTGGCCGAAACGGGTAACGATGCGGGCTTCCTCGTCGATCGAGGGATAGGGCACCAGCAGCTTGAACAGGAAGCGATCGAGCTGGGCTTCGGGCAGCGGATAGACGCCCTGGCTCTCGATCGGGTTCTGGGTGGCAACCACCATGAAACTGGCGGGCAGCGCATGAGTCTCGCCGTCGAGCGTGACGCGCCGTTCCTGCATCGCTTCGAGCAGCGCGGCCTGCGTCTTGGGCGGGGTGCGGTTGATCTCGTCCGCCAGCAGCAGGTCGCAGAAGATCGGCCCGCGGGTGAGGGTGAACTGGCTGGTCTGGAAGTTGAACAGGTTGGAGCCAAGGATGTCCCCCGGCAGCAGATCGGGGGTGAACTGGATACGGCCGAAGTCAAGCCCGAGCGAAGCCGCGAAGCACTGCGCCAGGAACGTCTTGGCGGTGCCCGGCGGCCCTTCGATCAGCACGTGGCCTTGCGCGAGGAGCGCGACCAGCAGATGCTCGACTGCTTCCTCCTGCCCCACGATGGCCTTGCCCACTTCGGCGCGTATGGCCCCGGCGAGGTCGCGCACCTGGTCGAGCGTCATGATCATTGGGTCAGCGTCCTTTCGAGGGATTTGAGGGCATGCGCGGCGCGCAGTGTTTGCGATGGGCCGCGCGCCGTTTCCAGGCGGGCGGCCAGATCCGAATACCTCGGTGCCTGCGGGTCGCGACGGGCCAGCGCGGCGTCGATGTCGCCTGGCGCGGCGCGGCGCAGGCCGAGCGCGCTTGCAAGCCGCCGCGCGACGAGATTTGCGTAAGGCGCGCCCAGCAGATGCAAGCGCCCGCTACGGCGGATAAATCCGGCCGCGTTGGACGCCAGCCGAGCCTTGCCGAACGCAATCGCACGCGCTTCCGCCAGCGGCGGCCCAAACCGGCCGAATGCACGCCAGCCGACCACCATCAGCGCGATGATCAGGCACAGCGTGGCGGCCAGGAACGGCGGCTGGAACGCCAGCGTCAACAGGTTCTTGGTCGCGCCGAAGCCGTTGAGCGTGAGATCGAAAACCACCGGCACGTCCTGCCCCTCGCGCGCGAGCTCGATCACTCGCGCGGCGAGCAGCGCCCGGTCGCGGTCGGCGAGCCCGTAGTTGTTGAGCAGGTCGGGCTCGAACACGACGGTCAGGTTCCATTTGTCGCCGTCACACTCGGCGTCGGGCGCCGTCTGGCCGCTGGCCGCATCAAGCACCGGGTAGCAGCCGTGGTCATCGGCGTAGGCGATCAGATCGCGGCCCTTCGAATCGCGCACCAGGCTTGTCCACGGGCCGTTCGCCAGACCGAGAACGCGCGACCGATCGGGGAGGCGGCCGGTAAGCCCGAGCCCATGCCAGTCGGGCGCGCCGCCGTTCAGCTTGGCGATCTCGACATCCATCGGTTGATCGTCGAGCAGCTTGCCAGTCCAGTCAGGCGCGCTGGCGCCGAGCAACTGGACCCAGCCCTTTCTGGACCCCTTGACCTTGCCCGGCACAGGCATCGCCAGCCACTTGGGCAGGATCAGCAGGGTTGCACCGGAATAGCGGCGCTCATCGATGATGCGCGAGATGTCGTCCGGGTCGGTCCATGCCGAAGGCGTGAGGATGAGCAGCGATTCGTCGTCGAGCCGGCCCGGGCTGCGGGAGACCGAAACGTCGTAACCCTCGCCCTGCAGCATCGCCACCAGCCCGGCATACCCTGCCAGGCCATGTCCCTGTGCATGAGCCCCGCCGTTGTCGGGCCCCGGACCGGTGTCGCCACGGCCGATGAACCACAGCAGGGCGACGAATGCGAGCGCCCCGAACACGACCATTGCGAGCACCGCGCGCGGGTTAAACGCGTTCATGTCCGCGCGACCAGCCGCGCGAGCGCGAAATCGGCGTAGGCGGTGCGGGCCGCCTGCCAGTCGTCGGCCCCGAGTGCCTGCAGTGCGAACAGGCTGCGTTCGACCTGGGTGGCGATCGCGGCGAAGGCTGCGCGCGCGGCATCGGGCAGCGCACCGATGGCGGACAGTTCGCGGGCGGTGGTCGCCGGATCGACCAGGTCGGGGCGGACCGCGGCGATCTGCCCCACGCTGCGCTTGAGCAGGAGGTGAGTCGCTTCGTCGTACCGCCCTTGCGCGGCCAACCGGTCGGCATCTTCAAGCAGTGCGAGCGCTTCGCCGGTCGCGGGCGCCCAGGCTTCGTCCTGCGGATCGGGCGCACGGCGCGGCCGCCATGATAGCGCGGGCGCCAGCATGCGCCATGCGAGCAACGCCAGCGCCGCGACCAGCAGCGCGAGCAGGACCCAGCGGAACACCGGCCAGCTCATGCCGAGGGCGCGGCCGAGCGGCTCCAGCGCATGAGCGAGCCAACGAAACACGGCATCGAGCCAGCCGGGCTCGGGCGGTGCTTGCTTGGGGACATTTATGGGAGCGAACTGGATCGCCTCATCGGCGCGCACCGCTTTCCACGCCTTGCCGGCTTGCTCGATGTGCCCCGTCCCCGCCACGCTGATAGTGGTGGCACGGAGCCGCCACCAGCGCAACTAACCGCGGGCGCGTTCCTGACGGTATGTCCCGAGGATGCGCAATTCCTTGCAATGGAAGGCAAGTTCCTCAAGCGCGCGGTCGACCGCGGGTTGCCCCGGGGCGCCGATAATGTCGGCGTAGAACATCGTCGCCGAAAAGCTCGCACCGGCCTGATAGCTTTCGAGCTTGGTCATGTTGACGCCGTTGGTGGCGAAGCCGCCCATCGCCTTGTACAGCGCAGCGGGAATGTTCTTCACCTCGAACACGAACGTTGTAACCGCTGTTTCAGTGCTGTTCGGGGCCGGCTCAAGCGCTTCATTCGCAAGCAACAGGAACCGCGTGGTATTATCGGAGGCGTCTTCGACGTCGCTCTCGATGATCTTGAGCCCGTAAAGCTCGGCCGCGTGAGGCGGGGCGATCGCGGCGATCGCCGGGTCGCCCCGCTCGGCCACATGTGCCGCGGCACCCGCGGTGTCGGCATAACTGAGCGGCACGATCCCGCGCTCTCTCAAGAACTTGCGCGATTGGCCGAGTGCCTGCGGGTGGCTGTAGGCGGCTTCGAAGGGACCGTCTCCGGTGGCCATCAGCGCGTGATTGATACGCAGGAAATGCTCGGCGACGATGGCCAGGCCGCTTTCGGGCAGCAGGAAATGGATGTCCGCCACCCTGCCATGCTGACTGTTCTCGACCGGGATCGCCGCCGCCCCTGCGCGACCGGCCTTCACCGCATCGATCGCGTCTTCGAACGAAAAGCACGGCAGCGCGAGGCACCCGGGCGCCATCTCGATCGCCGCGCGGTGCGAATTGGCGCCGGGTGCGCCAGCAAAGGCGACCGCGCGCGCGGGATCCGCGGCGGCGGCGGACCGCATCGCCTCGACCATTGCGCGGGCCGGACCGGGGAATGAAGACTGACTGCTGTCCATCAGCCGCTGGCGCTACCTGTGCGCCTTCGCCCGGGCAAGCCGCATCGCGGTTCAAGCGCCCTCTTGCGCGCGCGCGGCCGCCTGACTAGAGCGCGGCGCAAAGCCAAGTCCCTCATTTCTCGGATCACGCGTCACATGCAAGACCGCTTCAACACCGCCGCCGGCTGGGTCCTGTTCTCCGGCATCGTCGCGCTCGGCCTTTCGAGCGTGAGCGCAAAGTACTTCATGGCCGACAAGCCGCACCGCCCCCATCACATGGGTTTTCCGATCGAGGGTGTGGTCGAAGAAGGCGCAGGCGGCGCGGAAGCGGGACCGAGCCTGGCCGAACGACTCGCTACGGGCGATGTCGCCGCGGGCGAAAAGGCAGCCACCGGCCGCTGCGGCACCTGCCACACGTTCGACCAGGGCGGCGGCGTCAAGCAAGGCCCCAACTTGTGGGCCACGGTCGGCGAGCCGATCGGCAAGGGCAAGGCGGGCTTCGCGTTCTCCAGCGCGTTGTCGGGTCATGGCGGGGAGTGGAGCTACGAGAATCTCGATGCCTGGCTGACCAGCCCGAAGGCCTTCGCGTCGGGCACCAAGATGAGCTTCGCCGGCCTGTCCAATGGCCAGGACCGCGCCAACATCATTCTCTATCTGAAGCAGCAGGGCGGCGGCCCGGCGCTGCCGACGCCTGAAGCGGCACCCGCCGGCGATGGCGCCGACAAAGCTGCGGCGGGCGATCAGACCGCCACCGCTGGCCCGGCCGAAAAGCCCGGTGCCGAGGCGGCAGGCGCGGTCGCGGCTCCGGCGGGCGACGGCCCTGCAAATACCAACAAGGGCGAATAGGCGTAAAAGCTTGGTCGTCCGCTGCAAGCGGGCGACGAAAGGCTTCTCTAGCGAGCGGGCGTCAGTTCGCTGCTCTTGAATCCTTGCGCGATCACGTACCATTCGCTCGAACCCTTTCGGCTCGCGGGCGGTTTGGCGTGCTTGACCGTTCGGAAGTGCTTCTTGAGAAACGCCAGCAGATCGGCGTCGGTCCCCCCGGCGAGGACTTTGGCGATGAATGTCCCGTTGAGCTCGAGGTTGTCGACTGCGAACCACGCCGCCGCCTCGACCAGCCCCATAGTGCGCAAGTGATCGGTCTGCTTGTGACCGACGGTGTTGGCGGCCATGTCGGACAGGATCAGGTCGGCCTTGCCACCTAGCGCCTCTGCCAGCGCGGCCGGGGCAGCGTCAGCCATGAAATCCATCTGCAGGATAACCACGCCTTCGAGCGGCTCGACTTCGAGCAGGTCGATGCCGACTATCGTTGCCTTCGGGCGCAGTTTGCGCACCACCTGGCTCCACCCGCCCGGCGCGATCCCGAGATCGATTACCCGGTGGACGCCCTTGAGCACGGCGAATTTCTCGTCGAGCTCGATCAGTTTGTAGGCCGCGCGGCTGCGATAGCCTTCGGCCTTGGCCTGACGGACATAGGGATCGTTGAGCTGCCGCGACAGCCAGCGATTCGACGAGGCGGTTCGTCCGCGAGCGGTCTTTACCCGCTTGCTGGTATCGCCGCTTCCGCGAGTCATGCGCTTTGCCGTGCTGGCGCGGGTGTGCCCGCCATCAGGCTGCGCAAGATCCCCTCGCGGATCCCGCGATCAGCCACCCCCAGCCGGTCGGCCGGCCAGATGTCGAGAATGGATTCGAGAATCGCGCAGCCCGCCACTACCAGTTCAGCGCGGTCGGGGCCGATGCACGGCAGGGTACGCCGGTCCTCGATCGTCATGATCGACAGACGCTCGCTGATCGCCCGCATGGCCTGCGATGGCACAATCAGCCCATCGACCGCGCGCCGATCGTACTGCGGCAAATTGAGGTGGAGACTGGCGAGCGTGGTGACCGTTCCGCTGGTGCCGAGGAGGCGGATATCGTCAGACCTGGAAGCCTGCGCCACCCGCTCGGCAAAGGGTGCGAAGCTGTCCGACACGAGCTTTCGCATCCGGTTATAGCGATCGAGCAGTGAGGAGCCCGCGCCGCCTCCATCGTCAAGGGCATCGCCGTCGTCATGCGCCACGGTATCGGTCAGCGAAACGACACCCCACGGCACGCTCGCCCAGTCGATGATCCGCGGCACCCGCTCGCCGGGCTCGATCAACACCAACTCGGTCGAACCGCCGCCGATGTCGAAGATGACTGCGGGGCCGTGTCCCTGTTCGAGCAGGATGTGGCATCCAAGGACGGCCAGGCGGGCTTCTTCCTGGGCCGTGATAATGTCGAGCGCGATGCCGGTTTCGGTGCGGACGCGTTCGATGAAGTCGGCCCCGTTGGTTGCGCGTCGACACGCCTCGGTGGCGACCGATCGGGCCAGCGATACGTTGCGGCGCTTCAGCTTTTCAGCGCAGACATGGAGTGCGGCGAGCGCGCGGTCCATCGCTGCGTCGCTCAACCGCCCGCTCGCGGCGAGGCCCTCGCCAAGACGAACGACGCGGCTGAAGGCATCAATCACGGTGAAGTTCTCGCCCGACGGACGGGCGATCAGCAGGCGGCAATTGTTTGTGCCCAGATCCAGCGCGGCATAAGCCTGACGGCGCACTTCGTGTTCGCCGGGCTGGCCTCCACGCGCGGACGCTTCACCCTGTTTGCGCGGTTCGGACGGCGAGGGACGCTTGTAGCGGAAATCGGCTACCTTGCCGGACGGTCCGCCCCTTTTGCCGCCTGCCCTTTCGCGCGCATTCCTTACTTTGTCCGGCGGAGAAAAACCCGCCATTTTAACGCTTTCTGTTCCTCCCGTGGTGGCCTGACAGGCGTGGCACGGGGACCTGCCAGGGATGCTAGCCGCGCGAGCACCGGTCGGCAAGCGCGCTGGCGCGACGGATCGCTAGTCGTGTGGGCTGGGCGGCCTTGTCGCGGGTTGACCTAGGGTCACGGCGAAACTAAGTGCGCACCCCTTGCGATGCGGCGCTGCAGTGCTGCTCGCCGATGCCCCGTCCTCTAACGGTAAGAGAGCGGACTCTGACTCCGTCAATCAAGGTTCGAATCCTTGCGGGGCATCCATTTTTTCAGTTAAAACAAGCGTTTGCGTTTTAAGCGAGGTCACCGGGGCGGCCCCTTGCAATTCTCCGGCGATTTCGCGTTGGTTCGGGCTGCGCGGCGCACTACGAGTTTCTCTGGGAGATTGCACAATGACCATCCGCATCGTGGGGATCGGCAGCACCGTGAACCGCGACAGCTCGACCGAGCAGGCGCTGCGCCTTGCGACGTCCACGGCGCAGGATCTTGGCGCCGAGGTGACCGTGTTCGGTTCCGATTATCTCCGCGCGCTGCCGCACTACCGCGGCGAAGGCTATGGCAAAAAGGATGGCGCGGACCTGGTCGAGGCGGTTCGCTGCGCCGACGGGTTGATCATATCCGCGCCTGGCTATCATGGATCGATGTCCGGTCTGGTGAAGAACGCGCTCGATTACCTGGAGGATCTTGCCCAGGACGAGCGGCCTTATCTCGACGGACGCGCGGTGGGACTGATCGCCACGGCTTACGGAGACCAGGCGACCGCAAGTACGCTGTTTACGCTGCGCAGTGTGGTGCACGCTCTGCGGGGATGGCCAACTCCGATGGGGGCGACCGTGCGCGTTTACCAGGGCCTGTTTTCGCCCGACGGCGAATGCCTCGAGGATCGCGCCCGGTTGCAGCTGGAACTGGTCGGCCAGCAGACGTTCCGCGGTGCGGTGGCCCTATCGAGCCGGGATTCGGCGCGATGAGCGACCGGTTGCAGGCCGCGCTGGATGCGCTGGGATCGGGGCGCATCATTGTTATTACTGGCGACCGGCTGCGCGGCGGCGACATCGACCTTTGCCTCGCCGCCCGTCATGTCACGCCGCAGTCGGTGAACTTCATGGCCACGCACGGGCGCGGGCTCATTTGCCTGTCGCTGACCCCCGCGCGCGCGCAATGGCTGGGCATCGAGCTGATCAATCCGGGGCAGGATAGTCCGTCCGGCCGGCCTTACGGTCGGTCTATCGAGGCCGCAGAAGGGATCGACACCGGGATCAGCGCAGCGGACCGCGCGCGCACGATCGCGGTCGCGGTGAGCGACACCGCGTCCGCTCAGGACTTGATCTCTCCCGGCCACGTATTCCCGCTGATCTCCGCGGAAGGGGGGGTAGCCGAGCGTCCTGCCGCGGCAGAAGCGTCTATCGAATTGTGTCGCAGGGCCGGTGCTGGCGATGCAGCGGTCATCTGTTCGGTCATGCGGGACGACGGCGAGATGGCGCGGGTCGATGACATCGTTGCGCTGGTGGCCGAACACGGCCTCGCCATTGTGGACATCGGGGAACTGATTGCCGCAAACGTCTGAACGCTCGGCAGTTGACCAGTGCCCGGTGCTGCCCCCAAACTGGACTAGTTCTTCCCCATGCCCGCAGGAGCGTCCACCCCAATCGCAATGAAGGTAAACAATATCAGGTCATCCGTATTGGTGACTTCGACACGGAACTCGTCGCCCAGCCACACCACTTCGGGCCGCTCGCGCAAGTACTCGCCAGCGAAGCGCACCGCTTCGATCCGGGCAGTCGACAGGCTATCGAGCTCGAGGCCTTCGTCGTCGGGATCGCTAACAGCGCCCGCGATGTTAAAAAAATAACGCATTACAGGCCCCTAGTCAGTTCGTAGCCACGGTTTTCCGGTGAGCAGGCCGATCACATGATCGTGGGTGCGTAATCTTCGCCCGAGGCTGCCAAGTGCAGGGGGTCAAGATAGCTGGGTTCGAAATTGCGCCACTTGCTGGAGCGCCGAACGGTCGCCAACCACCAGCCGGCCCCCGCGTTTGGTGAATACCCCATCGAGCGCGAGCTGCTTGACCACCCGGTTGACGTGAACCGCGCTCAGTCCCGTGGCGGCCGAAATCTGCTGCTGGGTCATCGGCACCACGAATGCCTCGCTTGAGCCGGGCAAGGCTGTTTCGAGCCGCTGGGCGAATTCGGCGAGCATATGGGCGATGCGCGCCCGTGCGTCGCGCTGGCCGACATTGACAACCCATTCGCGATAGATGGCCGAATCGAGCATTGTATCCTGCCACAGCGCATCCGCGATACGGCCGCTGGACTCGCGCAAAACACGCAAAGCGCCGAGCGGAATCTCGGCGACGACCGCGGGACCGAGCGTCACGACATTGGTATCGACCCGGTCTCCCAGCAACTGGCGCAAGTCGAACAGGTCGCCCGGCATATGGAAAGAGACAATCTGCAGATTGCCATCGGGGAGCGACTTGGATCGGTAGGCGAACCCTTCGAGCAATGCATAGAAGGTGTCCGGCCTGGTTCCTTCGTCGATCAGGAACGTGCCCGCCGCCTTCGCCAACACTGTGTGCGGCAAACCGAGCAACGCGGCCCGATCGTCCTCATTAAGGCGATGGAGCAGGTTCAGTTTACGAATGACGGGGTCGAGGACGTGATCGTGCCGCATGGTTGTTTTCAAAAGAGGGTTTGGAAGCGACAATGCTGATTAACGGCTGGGGTTCCGGTTGCGACAGTCGCCCGGAGGGCGTTGGGCGTGACGCAGTTGCGCAATCGCGATGAGGTTTTGATATGGGTCTGATCGGGTTCAACAAGCCGCACGGCGTCCTCTCGCAATTCACCGATCGAGGGCATGCGGGAGAGCGAGCAACACTGTCGGATTTCATCGACCTGCCTGGCTTTTATCCGGCGGGCCGGCTCGATTCCGACAGCGAAGGACTGCTGCTGCTGACCGACGACGGGCGGCTGCAGGCGCGCATTTCGGACCCTCGCTTCAAGCTCGCCAAGACCTATCTCGTGCAGGTGGAAGGCGAGCCCGATGAGGCTGCCCTCGACAAGCTGCGTGGCGGGTTGATCCTGAAGGACGGACCGACCCGCCCAGCCGGAGCCGAGCGGATCGGGCCGCCCCAGCTTTGGCCGCGCGATCCGCCGGTTCGCTTCCGTAAGAGCGTGCCCGATTCTTGGCTGCGGCTGACCATCTCGCAAGGGCGCAACCGTCAGGTCCGCAGGATGACCGCCGCGGTCGGCTATCCCACGCTGCGCCTGGTGCGCTGGTCAATCGGCGATTGGACCCTTGCCGATATCGCGCCGGGAGAGTGGCGGCGGCTGTAGCAGCGGATGTCCACGCGGATTGACGATTGTGCACCGGCGGTGCGGGCCCTATCGGCGGCGCAATGACCAATAGAGACGAGCGCGACCTCAAGCGTCGCAAGTTTTACCGCGCCGAGCAGGAAGCCGCCTTTTCCGACAAGGCGTCCCCCGACACTCCGCAAACCCGCAACCCGGCGTACAAGTTGGCGTATCGGGACGTCGATTTCCTGCTGCGTGAGGAATTGCGCCCGGTACGGTTTCAGCTCGAGCTGCTCAAGCCCGAGATGCTGCTCGACGAGGCCGGAGTGGGTTCGACCTTGGTGATGTACGGCTCGGCGCGGATTCCTTCCCCCGACCACGCCGAAGCACTCCTGAAAAACGCTACCCCTGAAAACCAGGGCGTGGCCAAACAGCTGGCTGAAAAGGCGAAATACTACGACGAGGCCTATAAGTTGGCGAAGATGGTCAGCGAGCGCGGGATCGTCGAAGACGGCAAGCGCCAGTTCGTGATCTGCTCGGGCGGCGGCCCATCGATCATGGAAGCGGCCAACAAAGGCGCGAGCGATGCCGGCGCTGAATCGATCGGGCTCAACATCGTACTGCCGCACGAGCAGGCGCCGAACCAGTATGTCACGCCTTACCTCAGCTTCCAGTTCCACTATTTTGCACTCAGGAAAATGCACTTCCTGCTGCGTGCCAAGGCGGTCGCGGTGTTTCCCGGCGGGTTCGGTACGTTCGATGAATTTTTCGAACTGCTGACGCTGATCCAGACCGGCAAGATGAAGCCGATGCCGATCCTGTTGTTCGGCAAGGACTTCTGGACTCGCATTATCGATTGGGACGCCTTTGCCGAAGAAGGCGTGATTTCGAAGACGGATCTCGACCTGTTCCGCTGGTGCGAGACGGCTGAAGAAGCGTGGGGCCACCTCGCCGCATTCTACGAACTCGGCGACTAGCGTCCGATTCAGCTCGAGCGGACGGCGTGGTGGCCGAGAGGGCCGCTACCAAGCCCGAAGCCGGGGGCCTTCTCGATCGCGCGCCGCACGAACTGACGGCCCAGCCGGACTGCGTGCTCGAGCGACTGTCCGTGGCCAAGCAGAGTCGCGATAGCGGCCGATAAGGTACACCCCGTGCCGTGGGTGTGACGGGTGTCGATCCGGGGATCCCCGAACGACGCTGCGCGCGCATCGCCTGGTCCCACCAGCAGATCGATCACCCGGCCTCCTTCAGCGTGACCGCCCTTGGCCAGGACGTGGCACTGATACTGCTCCGCCAGCTCGAATGCGGCCCCGGCCACTTCATCGGAGTCGCGCAATGTTCGTCCGACAAGGTGCGCAAGCTCAGGCAGGTTTGGCGTGATCAGGGTCGCGAGCGGGAACAATCGGGCCTTCATCGAAGCGATTGCCTCTTCGGCGATCAACGGTGCACCCGATGTCGCCAGCATCACCGGATCGAGCACGATCGGAAAGCGCTCGACGCCCGCAGGTGCATCCTTGCGCATGTGTCCGGCCCGCGAACGGGCGGCAATCTCGGGTGCGGCGACCAGTGCCGCGGCTACCGATCGGACGATCTCGCTATCGTGCAACATGCCGATCTTGATCGCATCGACCCCGATATCGTCGACGCACGAGGCGATCTGTTCAAGAACCATCTCGCCGCTGATCGGGGCAATCGCCTGCACACCCAGGCTGTTTTGCGCCGTCACGGCGGTCACCGCGGTCATCGCGTAACCGCCCAGCATCGCGATGGTCTTGATGTCGGCCTGAATGCCGGCCCCGCCGGAGCTGTCCGAGCCGGCGATCGCCAGTACGCGTGGGGGGATGCGCTGGGCGGTCTGGGGCGCGTCGGTCACCCCTTGAACTTTCGTTCCGCGCTCGGGGGAAATTGGGGGTGCAGTTTTTTCGCCCGTGTCGGCCGGTCCATCAGTTCGCCGCCGCAATTGGGGCAGCGATCGTCAAGCGCCTCGGCACAGTCCGCGCAGAACGTGCACTCGAAGCTGCAGATGAACCCGCCCGGCGCATCGGCCGGCAAGTCCGCGCCGCAGCGCTCGCAGTCGGGCCGCATTTCGAGCATCAGACAGCGGCCCGCACAGCGTCGCAGATCGCGTCGACGACCCGTTCGACCTGTGCTGCATCGTCGCCTTCCGCCATCACCCGGATCAGCGGCTCGGTGCCCGATGGGCGGATGACAAGGCGCCCTCGACCGGAAAGCTCGGCCTCCGCATCGACGATCGCGGTTTTTACCGCAGCGTTTTCCAACGGTGCCCCGCCTGCATACCGCACATTCTTGAGCAGCTGCGGCACAGTCTCGAACTGGTGCAGCAACTCGCTCGCAGGCTTGCCCGAACGGACCAGGCTGGCGAGTACACGCAGCGCCGCGACCGTGCCATCGCCGGTGGTACCATGATCGAGCAGAATCATGTGGCCCGATTGTTCTCCACCGACGTTGAAGCCGCCCTGTCGCATCCGTTCGAGGACGTAGCGATCGCCCACTTGCGTGCGTTCCAGCGAAAGACCGTGGCCTTCGAGGAAGCGTTCGAGCCCCAGGTTGGACATGACGGTGGCGACCACCCCGCCGCCCTTCAGCGCACTCTTGTCGCGCATGCGAAGCGCGATCAGTGCCATGATCTGGTCGCCGTCGACCGCATGGCCCTTCTCATCGACCACGATCAACCGGTCCGCGTCGCCGTCCAGCGCGATGCCAATGTCCGCACCTTCCTCTACCACCTTGGCCTGCAGCGCGGCGAGCGAGGTTGAACCGACATCGCGGTTAATGTTGGTGCCGTTGGGATTGACTCCGATCGCAATTACCTCGGCGCCGAGTTCCCAGATCGCGCTGGGTGCCACCTGATAGGCCGCGCCGTTAGCGCAATCGACCACGATTTTGAGCCCGTCGAAGCGGATGTCACTGGCGACTGATTGTTTGACCGCATGTATGTAGCGCCCGGCCGCGTCGTCGATCCGCCGCGCGCGACCGATATGCGCGGCGTCGGCCAATTCGGGTTCGGCCTCGAGCAGGCCCTCGATCGCCAACTCGTCGGTGTCGGATAGCTTGAACCCGTCAGGCCCGAACAGCTTGATGCCGTTGTCTTCGTAAGGGTTGTGGCTGGCGCTAATCATCACCCCCAGGTCTGCGCGCATTTCGCGCGTGAGCAGCGCGATCGCGGGAGTGGGCAGGGGGCCCGTCATGATCACGTCCATCCCCACCGACGTGAACCCTGCAACCAGCGCACTTTCCATCATGTAGCCCGACAGCCGGGTGTCCTTGCCGATTACCACGCGGTGGCGGTGGTCGCCGCGCAGGAAATGGCGACCGGCGGCCTGGCCCACTTTTATAGCCGTTGCGGCGGTCATCACTCCGGCGTTGGTGCGCCCTCTGATGCCGTCGGTACCGAAGAATTTGCGTGCCATTGTCTGCGAGGACCCAGTCGTTTTTGTGCCGCGCCGCTTTGGCCTGAAGACCTTGCGATGTCACCCCATGATGCCACGCCATGATGTGACTGGCACCTCGGCGCAAACCCGCTATCGTCGTCGACATGAGCGATACAGGGGACGATGCGCGCCAAAGTGCCGCGCGGCAGTTGGTGACAGTACGCATTCCGGCGGGATGGACGCTTTTCGGCCTGATCGCGGGGCTTTCCGCGGGCCTGCTGCTGGCCCGGACAAGCGTGGCCGAGCCCACGCTGGCGTTCGCGGGGCCGGTCGGTGCGTTGTGGCTACGGGCCTTGCAGGTCACCATCGTACCGCTGGTTGCAGCGCTTCTGGTGCTCGGGATTTCGCAGATGGCGCTGGCCGCGCGGGCTGGCGCGGCGGCACGCCGGATGCTCGCTTGGGTCGTGTTGGTGCTGCTGCTTTCGGGCGTGATCTCGGCGCTGCTGACCCCGCTGCTGCTCGACCTGTTTCCTCCGCCCGCGACCGCGGCGGCGGTGCTCTCGGCCGCCGGCGCACCACAAGAAGTGCCCGAGATCGGGGCCTTCATCCAGTCGCTGATCGCGCCCAATATCATCGCCGCCGCAGCCGAGACCGCGATGCTTCCGTTGACGCTGTTCTTCGCCGCCTTCGCGCTCGCGCTGGTGCGCCTGCCCGACGACCAGCGGGAATCGATGCTCGGCCTGTTTCGCGCGCTCGCCAACACGATGCTGTTGATCATTGGATGGGTGCTGTGGGTCGCACCGATCGGCGTGTTCGCCCTGGCGATGAGCGTAGGCGCGGCCAGCGGCGGCGCGGCGTTCGCCACGCTGGCGCACTACATTCTGACGGTTGTCGCGGTAGGGACCACCCTGTTGATCGGCGGGTACCTCCTCGCATGGCTGGCGGGAGGTATCTCGCCCCTGCGATTTGCCCGAGCGATCCTGCCCGCGCAGGCGGTCGCCCTGTCGACCCAAAGTTCGCTCGCCAGCCTGCCGGCGATGCTGGTCAGCGCGCGAAAGATGGAATTGAGCGAGGAGACCTCCGAGTTCGTCTTGCCGCTCAGCGTCGCGATATTTCGTGCCACCAGCCCGGCCATGAACCTGGCGGTGGCGATCTATGTCGCCCACCTGGCAGGGGTGACGCTGACTCCGCTGAGCCTGCTGGCCGGCGTGGCGGTGGCGTTCATCATCTCGCTCGGATCGGTCAGCCTGCCGGGCACTATCAGCTTCGTAGTCTCGGTCGGACCGATCGCACTGGCGATGGGGGTGCCGATCGGGCCTCTGGCGCTACTGGTTGCTGTCGAGATGATGCCCGACATCATGCGCACGATCGGCAACGTGACGATGGACACCGCGCTCGCCGCCGCGGTCGATCGTAAAAAAGGCGCTGCGATGCAACCCTAGCGCGGCCCGCGCATTGGTGTAACGAACCTTCGCTCCACTCCAATGTCCGACCACGGGAGACAACCATGGCCTTTGAAGTCACGCCGCTGCCTTACGACGATACCGCGCTTGAGCCCGCGATCAGCGCCGAAACGCTGAGCTTCCACCACGGCAAGCATCACAAGGCCTACATCGACAAGACCAACGCCGCGATCGAAGGCACCGACATGGCAGGTGACGACCTGGAAACGATCATCAAGAAGGCGCGCGGCGGCAACAAGGGGTTGTTCAACAACTCCGCGCAGAGCTGGAACCACGGTTTCTATTGGCAGTCGATGTGCGCGTCGTCGGGCAATCCGTCGGACGAACTGCAGAGCATGATCGACGATGCCTTCGGATCTGCGGACGACCTGGCAAAGCAGCTCAAGGAACGGGGCGTAGGCCATTTCTCGAACGGCTGGGTGTGGCTCGTTGAAAAGGGCGGAAAGCTCGAGATTGCCGAAACTCACGACGGCGACACGATGGCCGATCAGGACTGCAACCCGCTGCTGGTCATCGACCTGTGGGAGCACGCCTATTATCTCGACCACCAAAACCTGCGGCCCAAGTATCTCGACGCAGTGGTCGACGGAAAGTTGAACTGGGGCTTCGCAGCGGAAAATCTGATGCGTGGTACGACCTGGAAGTATCCCTGCTAACCAACTGAGTTCGGTCAGAATATGCGACCCGCTCCCTACAAAGGGGCGGGTCGTTCGCTGTCAGGGAGCCTGCTGAGCAGCTCTATCGGGCTCGGGAGCCTCATCGAGCGGTTCCACCGGAAACAGCGGCTCGCCGAAGATGAAGCCGATCAGATTGGGGCGGCCGACATGGTCGAAGAACGCCGTCAGGGTCAGCAGGATCGGCACCGACAGCAGCGCGCCGAACACGCCCCAGATCCATGAGAAGTAGCTTAAGGCGATCAGGATCAGCACGGGATTCATAGTAAACCTCGCGCCCAGAATAGACGGCGTGATGGCATTCGATTCGACAGCGTGCAGCCCAAGATAGGCGGCCGCCGGGATTACCCCGATCAAAGCGGTTTCGGCGGTTCCTACCCCGTAGAGCGCGAGGATCGCGGTCATCGTCAACGGGCCGATATAGGGCAGGAAGTTGAGGATCGCGGCAAGCCCGCCCCACATTACCGGCGCCTCGAGCCCGAACGCCCATGCGGCTAGGCCGACGATCACCCCGACGCAGCCGTTGATCCAGCTGACAGTAAGGATGTAGGCCGCCACCCGGTCCTGCACGTCACGGATCACCCGCGCGGCCTTCAGGCTGGCACCGAAATCCGCTCGCTCGAGCAGCAGCCGTCGCCGCATGCGCACACGTGCCTCCACCATGAAGAAGGTCATCAGCAAGGTGAGCAGGGTCTCCAGAACCACGCTGGGGGTGGCGTAGGCGAACTGTTCGAGCACCGAGGGCGAGGCGACAACCACCTCGTTACCCGAATGACCGGTCAATTCGGACAATCGCTTACTGGCGGTGGTCACCCAGCCGAACTGGTCGCGCAGTTCGCCAAAGCGCTGGCCGATCTGGTCGACGATCGTGGGCAAGGTTTCGAACAGGACGATCGCCGGCTGGAGGATCAGCAGGCCGGCAAGCACCAGCGCCGCCAATAATGCGAGCAGCGCGATCAGCGAGGCGGCGACATTGGGCAGTCCCCAGCCGGCGAGCTTATCGGCCAGTGGCGATAGAACGATCGTCAGAATCAGCGCGGTGACAAGCGGCAGGAACACCACGGATCCGATCGACAGCACGAACGGCAGCGCAAGGAATAGTCCGAGGCCGAGAATCAGGACCAGTGCCGATATCAGTCGCAGTTCCTGCGCTGCGAACGTCATCCGCGTGGTGCGCGCGCTCCGGCTCGCCGGAACAGCCGGTGGCGCCTCGGTCTCGGCTGACGACGCCTGGATCATGCCCTCAAATTCCTCAACGGATCCCGGCCCCGGTTTTGCGCGCGGCAGGGGTCGTGATCAAGCGAACTTAGCGAGTAGGTTCGCTGACGCCATCCCCGGCGGCGACCTTGTCGAGTTCCTCGAGCAAGGCGCGATGCGCATTGACGTCATCGATCGCGCGCTTCGGCACGTCCCCGTCTTCGAGCATCGCGGTAAGCGCGGCACGCGCGCGTCCCACACGGCTCTTGATCGTACCCACCGCACAACCGCAGATCTGCGCCGCTTCCTCGTAAGAGAACCCACCGGCGCCAACAAGCAACAGCGCCTCACGCCGCTCGGGGGGGAGCGTCAGCAGCGCGCGGCGCATGTCGCTGAGATGGATCGGTTCTTCCTGCCCGGCTGGCGCGGTCAGGATGCGCTCGGCAACCGTCTCGTCGTAATCGCCGCGGAAGCGATTGCGCCGCATGTCGGTGAGATAGGCATTGCGGAGGATGACGAACGTCCACGCGCGCATGCTGGTGCCAGGCTCGAACCTTTGCTGCGCGGCCCAGGCCTTGAGCAAGGTTTCCTGCACTAGGTCGTCGGCCATGTCGGGCCGGCCGCACAACCCGCGCGCGAATGCACGAAGGTGAGGGACCACACCGGTCAGTTCGCGTTTGAAGTCGGCCTGCTCCGAGGCCGTCCGCTGTTCGTCTGACATCAGGGTTTGCGGTCCAGCTTCGATAGCAAGTCGGCAAACGAGTCAGGCAAAGGCTCATCAACCACGGAATCGTAGAGTTGGCGCAAGCCCGATGCCCAACCGGGGTTGTCGGAAGGTTTAGTGTGTTTCACGGCCTTCTTGCCCTTGCCCCCCGCGCGGTGCGCTCCGTCCGTTGATGCTTTTGTCAAATTTCTGCCCCGTCCCCGGCCAAATCTCATTCGCAACGCAAACACGCGGCGAACGCTGCGCGTACGCCGAAAATAGCGTTATAATCACCGGGGAACGAAGCGCCCGTGGCTTTGTTCCCTTCCCATGATCGCTATGCGGTAGTTACATCGCGCGAGTGCACAAGTGGGGCGGGGCGAGTAATTGGACAAGACCGATTTCCACTCACGCCGGACCCGGCGGTGGCTGGCATCCTATCCACGCGCAACACCGCTCGCGATCTTCCTCCTGATTGCCTCGATTACTGCGCTCAGCGTATTCGCCATCGAGCGCGGCGAATATCGCCGCGAAGAAGCGCGATTGAGCGAGACCGGCAAGGCGATCTCGTCGGCTATCGAGCGGCGCGGCAACACCTCGTCGGCGTACCTGCGCGCAGGAGCCGCGCTGTTCGGCACGGTCAAGACTGTCCCGCCCAACCTGTTCCGCCGTTTCGTCAGCGAGCTACGGCTCGACGCCGATTATCGAGGGGCGGAAGGCATCGGTTGGGCAGAGGCGATCTCGCCGCAAGACCTGCCGGCGTATGAACAGCGGATCGCCAGAGAAGTGCCCGGGGCAAATCCCGTACGGCCGCGTCCGAAAGGGGCGCGGGGGCAACTCACGCCGGTGACGTACCTGCTGCCCGATACCGAACGGAACCGACGCGCGATCGGGTTCGACATGTATTCTGAAAGCGTCCGCCGCACGGCGATGGACGAGGCCGAACGTTCGGTTCGCCCGACTGCCAGTGGACGAGTGACCCTGGTGCAGGAAGCCGGGCAGGAATTTCCCGGCTTTCTCATCTACATGCCGGTGTTCGATCAGGTTTCGGAGGCGCGGCGACTCAAGGGATTCCTTTATAGCCCTTTCAATGCGCGCGATTTCCTCGCCTCCGCGCTTCAGCTTGAAACACGCAACGGGATGGGCATCCGGCTGTATGACGGCGCAGTCGACCGCAGGAGCCTGCTCGCCGAGATCGCGCCGGCCGAACGGACCGGCCGAACCATGGTCGAGCGGGTGGTCATCGCCAATCGGCCGATGCTGCTCGAGGTGGAATCGAGCAGGGGCCCGACGCTGTCGATGTTGTCGATGCTGACGTTGCTGTTCGGCCTGCTGGTCGCCAGTCTGCTGATGGTGGTTGCGCGGTTGCTCACTCAACAGGCAATCGAGGACCAAGCCTCGCTCGAATGGCTCGAGGAACAGAACTCGATCCGCGACACGCTGACCCGCGAACTCAATCACCGGGTCAAGAATACGCTCGCAAACGTATTGTCGATCGTCAGCCTGACCCGCCGGCGCGCGCACAACCTCGATGAATTCGCCGAGGGCCTTGACGGGCGGATCCGGGCGCTTTCCGCCACTCACGACCTGCTCACCCAGTCGGACTGGGGCACCACACCGATCCGCTCCGTAATCGAGGCTGAACTGGCCCCGTACTCGCGTTCCGAGGGCTCGCTCGAACTGGCAGGTCCCACGGTCGAGCTGGCACCCAACGATGCCCTATCGCTGGGTTTGGCGATCCACGAATTGGCGACCAACGCGGCGAAGTATGGCGCCCTGTCGACCGCCGAGGGCAAAGTGCGGGTCACCTGGGCGCTCGACCGCGAAGACCTCGCGAGCGTGCGGTGGGTAGAGAGCGGCGGGCCGCCGGTCGCGTCCGAGCGACCCCGCGGTTTCGGGACCGACCTGATCGAGAAGATCGTCGCACACGAACTGCGCCACCCGGTCGATCTCAACTTCCTGCCGGACGGAGTATCGTGCACGCTTTGGGTGCCGGTACGTTTGCGCAGCGAGTTCGAAATGCGCACCCGCCAGCGTGCGGAGACGCCGCGCCGTTAGGCCGCGACGTCTACTCGCCGACACATTTGCAGTGATCTTCTAGCGTGCCCGGCTTAGCCGAGCGGGCGGCTCGATCCGAAGAACAGCGCTTGGCTGATTGCCGCGCGGACGGTCGATTCCTGGAAGGGCTTGGTCACCAGATAAGTCGGCTCGGGCCGATCACCGGTCAGCAGACGCTCTGGATAGGCGGTGATGAAGATCACCGGCACGCTGTCGATCGCGAGAATATCGTCCACCGCGTCGAGACCGGAAGAACCATCGGCAAGCTGTATGTCGGCCAGCACGAGCCCGGGGGTCTGCTCAGCGACAACCTGCTGCGCTTGGGTGCGGGTGGCCGCGGTCCCGCAAATCTCGTGGCCGAGCGAACGGACGAGGTCTTCGAGCTGCATCGAGATGAGCGGCTCGTCCTCGATGATCAGCACGCTGGTCGCCGATTCGCGATCTATCTCGTCGACCGCTTCCTGCACCATCGTTTCGACGTCGGCCGGATCCATGTCCATCACCTCGGCCGCCTCGGGCACGGAGAAATCCTCGAGCGTGGTCAGCAACAGCGCTTGCCGGTTCAGCGGCGTGATTGCCCGCAGACGATCCTGTGCGGCGGTCTCGTGTCCGGTCGCGCCCACGTCTCGATCGTTGGCGACTTCGAGATAGGCGCTGGACCACACTTTATTGAATGCGCGATAGAGCGGCACCCGGCCGCCAGACAGCGAAGCCTTCAGGTCGTCATCGGCAAGCGCGGCTTCGAGCGTGGCGCGAACGAACGCGTCGCCGGTCTGCTGCGAACCTGTGAGGGCCCGCGCATAGCGGCGTAGATATGGCAAATTGGCGGCGACTTGATCCCCGAGCGACATGCATTCCCTTCCCGTAAGTGTCGCGCCCTTAACGCGATCGCCTCGCTATGGTTCCGTCGCGAATTTGGCAAGCACAGTCGCGCAGGTCCAGTTGCGGGCAGGTGCGATGGCTTGGCATCGGCTGCCTCCGGCCTGCCCTTGCTCGGGGAACAGGGCGCCTAATGGCCGCTGCGACAGTCCCCAAAAGCGCGAAAAGATGCCAATATTTCATTGGGTTGCGAAAAAAGGATCGGGCATCCAAAAAATTTTGAGTGGTCCGGGAACGCCCATTCGAGTGGGGCATTCTACCATTGTCACCGCCGAGACCCCCCCTCCCGTCCAAGCGGCTGGTGATACGATCCCGAAGGGCCTCCGCTCTCAACGAGCGGAGGCCTTTTTTTCGAGGTCGCCGTAGCCTGCCAGAGCGTTGGCGCACGAGTGGACCCGGGACACAATTCGATCAGTGGTTTTAGGCGAGCGCCTGCTTGAGCCGGCCAAGCAAACCCGGGCGGGGTGGCTGGCTCAGGGCGGCGATCAAGTCGGCCGGATCATAGGGCTTCGTGAGAACCGGCCCCAGTTCGGCGATTTCTGCGGGAATGTCCTGTGGCGCCCCGGTCGAGAACACGATCCGCGGCGGATTGGGTCCGACTGAGTTGACCAATTCGGCGAGCGCCCAGCCATCATCGCGGTCGGACAGATGCACGTCGAGCACGAGACCGTCGGGCGGGTTTTCTCGTAACGCCGCGAGCGCTTCTGCGGTGCTGCTGCAGATGGTCACCGCGTTCGCACCCGCGTCGAGCAAAGCTTGCTCGATCGCCAGCGCGATCAATGCATCATCCTCGACGAGCAAGACCGAGCCGAGCGTGCCTTTTGGTTTCTGGGCCGGTCGTCTTGCCACCTGCACGCTACTCCCCATTGCGACCCAGGCGCGGGGCCCGATCTTCCTGAAAGCGCGAACGGAGGGACGGGCTGCGCGTTCCCGCTCGCACTACCGTTTGCGCCGCCCCGTGGCGCACGCGCCACTAAAGCGGCTTCTGATAGATCATATATTCGCGGTTGATTTTCGTTTCGAGCGCGTCGGCGATCGCCACCATCCCCTGATTGTCCTCGAGGATCCAGCCGATCTCGCCCCGGGTAGCCCCATAATTGTCGACCGAATGCTGACGGATGGTCTCGATCAGCATGAAGGCGAGCTGGCTCGCCATGCGTGACGACTGAAGCCGCTTGCGCACCCCCATCAACGGCACGCGCATCGTGCGTACCCTGGGCTTGCGCAGCCACATCAATATCTTGGCCCAGCCGAACGGAAACAAGCGGCCCTTCAGCGGCGCGAGCGCTTCATTGAGATCGGGAAGGGTCATCATGAACGCCACCGGCTCACCGTCGTATTCGGCGACCATGATCAGATCCTCGAATACGATCGGCCGGAATTTCTTGCCGGCATATTCGATTTCAGATTCGGTGAACGGGACGAAGCCCCAATTGTCCGACCAGGCATCGTTGAGGATTTCGAGTATCAGCCGGGCTTCTTCGTCGAAGCGCGATTTGTCCACCTTGCGGATGCGGATCCGCGGGTTCTTCTCGCCGGCCGCGATCACCCGCTGGATCAGCGCAGGGAAGGGCCGGGTAATGTCGAGTTCGTATGTGACCAGCTTCTTGGCCGGCGCGTAACCGGCACTGGCGATCCAGTCTGCATAGCGCTGGGGCTGGTGGCCCATCATCACGGTGGGCGGGTGATCGTGACCGAGCGTAAGCTGCCCGGGCTCTTCCCAGATCGACATGCTGAGCGGGGCGAGCACCCGGGCCATGCCCTGTTCGCGCAGCCAGTCTTCGGCCCAGGCGATCAGTGCGTGCGCGATATCCTCGCTCTCGGCTTCGAGCAGGCCCCAGTTGCCGGTTCCCGGCCCCATTCCCTGTTCGGGCGGCTGTGTCAGCGCAAGGCGGTCGATGTGGGCTGAGATGCGGCCGACCGGACGACCTTCAATCCGTGCGATGACTTGCGAAACGGATGCATGCTCGAAAAACGGATTTTTGCCCGGAGTGACCAGCTCGATCGCTTCTGACCTGAGCGGCGCGACCCAGTTGGGATCGGAGGCGTTGAGGCGATAAGCGATATCGACGAATTCGCGCCGCTCGCGCTTGTTCGTCACCGGCGCCATCTCTATCTTGCTCATCGAGCTATTTTAAACCTCGTTCATTTTGCAGCGAGCGCTGGTGGGCTAGCGAATACGATTGGCACCCCTTCGAAGGCCGGATACGCCGCGCTCCCCAATCGGAAAAGCAGATTATGATCGCTGACCCCAACCGCCCTGAAGCCGCGCAAGCGGCGCGGACGCCCATTCAGGGTACGCCGACGGGGCGCGTGCAGGACGACAAGGCGATGTTGCGTGCCGCGGTCGATCTGACCCGCGACCTGTCGACCGCAAAAGGGTCGATCTATTGGAGCGACCTGTTGGGATCGGCGCTGGTCGGCTATTCTGCATTGGCCGGGGCGATCGTGTCACAGAATATCTGGCTGACCGTGATGCTGGGGATCGTATCGACCCTCGCGCTGTACCGCGCGTTGCTGTTCATCCACGAACTGACGCATTTGCACCGCGATGCGCTTCCCGGCTTCCGCACGACGTGGAACCTGCTGGTGGGCATTCCGATGCTGACCCCCTCGTTCATGTACGAGGATGGCCACACCATCCATCATTCGCGCAAGCGTTACGGCACACCAGACGATCCCGAGTACCTGCCGTTGGCGCTGATGAAGCCGTGGAGCTTGCCGGTCTTCCTGTTGGTTGCGCTGCTGGCTCCGCCGGCGCTGATCCTTCGATACGGCGTGCTTGCGCCGTTGGGCTTGGTAATCCCGCCCTTGCGCCGGCTCAACTGGGCACGTTTCTCGACCCTGGCGATCAATCCTGATTTCCGCCGTCGTCCGGCCGATCCGCAGAACCGGCTGCGATTCGCGCTGCTCGAAGCGGGAGCCGCGATCTGGGGCATAGCCCTGATCGCCAGCATCGTGGTGGTGGGCTGGCGTCCACTAACGGTCGCGCTGGCGGTGTTCTCGGCCGTCGCGGTGCTCAACCAGTTGCGCACGTTGGTCGCGCACTTGTGGGAAAACGAGGGTGAACCGATGAGCGTCACGGCGCAGTATCTCGATACCGTCAACGTACCTCCGCCGGGTATGATCGCCGCGCTATGGGCGCCGGTGGGGCTTCGCTACCACGCGCTGCATCACCTGTTGCCGTCGCTGCCTTATCACTCGCTGGGTGAAGCGCATCGGCGGTTGGCAGATCATGCCGAGGCGCAGGGAACCTACCTGCAGGCCAATTATCGCGGCATGGCGCCACTCGTCGGACGCATCGCGGGCAGCACCATGCGGGCGCGTCAGGCCAGGAGCGATTCAGCGGTTAGCACACAGCAAAGGGGCCGCCTCGACAGAGACGGCCCCCATGAGCGCCAGCCGGAGCAGGCGTGACGATTACAATTGGCTGCCTAGTGCTTCTCGACCGTTAAGGTCGGGTCATCGGTGTTCACCCGCACGCGGGTGTCGCCATTGCCGACATCGGCGCTTACGCCATTGGGACCCACGCTGACCCGGTCGCCGGTCGAAGTGGAAGTCTCGCCGGGGGTGGTCACCACCGTGGTTTCGGTGGCTGCCGGCACAACGACCGTCGTGTCAGCGCCGGCGGCGGCGGTTTCGGTTGCCACGGCATCGTCGGCATCGGGGGCCGAGTCACAAGCAGTCAACGCGAACGCAGCTGCCATCGCGGCATAGGCAATCGTCTTCATCGGTACGATCCTGTCCAGGCCGATCACATCGGCGACGCGGATGAGCTCGGCGTGGGCGAGGCAGTCATGTCGTCTGTCATCGTGCCGCTGGGGGCGGGAGTTGCCATTGCGTCGCCAGCCATGCTCGAATCAGTCGCCATCGCGTCGCCCGCCATGGCAGTGTCAGTTGCCATCGGCTCGGTCATCGTGGTGTCGGTCGCTGCGTCGGTTGCGGCGTCATCGGCCGGGGTACTGTCGCAACCGGCGAGGGCGAGAGCGGCGAGAGCCGGGATAACGAATTTCTTCATGGCAGGATTCTCCGAAAGCTGAACTAACCGCTTGAACCGACCTCGACGTTGCGTGTTCCCAATTGTGACAAAAAAAGGGCCGCTTCCCGATCGAGGAAGCGGCCGATTTTTCGCAATTCGTTCGCTTGGGCCGCCCGCAAGAATGCGGAGCGGGCCGTGCGGCAAATTACTGAGCGGCGGGCGTGTCGGTCGCAGCCGGAGTCGCCGAAGCGTCAGCCATCGGGGCGTCGGTCGCCATGGCGGCGGCGTCGGTCGCGGTGGCGGCAGCGTCACCGGCCATCGCGGCATCGGTCGCGGCATCGCTGGCGGCGGCGTCAGCCATCGCAGCGTCGGTCGCGGTGGCATCGGTGGTGGCTTCCGGAGCCTTGTCGCAAGCGGCGAGCGAGAGAACGACCGCGAGGGCCGGAAGGACGATCTTCTTCATCTGGTAATCTCCTGGGCAGACAGGCCTGCCGCAGCCCCTATAATATGGACACGATTACGCCACAATTGGAATTTTCGCTTTGCTATTCCTCGGTCCGGACAAGGACAGTTTCGCCGATCAGCGCGAATAGCAGGAACGGGGCCCAAGCGGCGAGTAGCGGTGGGTAGCCGCCAAAGTTGCCCATCGCGAGCGCCGCGTTGTCGACCACGAAGTAGGCGAATCCCAACGCCATACCGATTGCCGCGCGCACAAGGACCTGGCCCGACCGCGCGAGGCCGAAGGCCGCGACCGCGCCAAGCAACGGCATCAATACCGACGACAGCGGGCCGGCCAGTTTGTGCCACCACTTGGCCTTGAATTCGGCGGTTCTGCGACCGGCAGCGTCGAAGTCCGCGATCGAACGGCGCAACTGCCAGAACGACTGCGCATCGGGATCGACGCTGCCGAGCGCGACCTGCTCAGGGGTGATCTTTGGCGCGACGACGATGCCCGACAGCTTTTCGCTGCGGGCGCCGGCGACATCGAATCGTGTCGCGTCGGTCAGCCGCCAGCCCGGATTGGCATAGGTCGCGCTGGCGGCACGGACCTGATCGGCGATCGCGCCACTCGGCGCGCGGCGATACCAGGTGACACCGGACATCGTTGTCGCATTGCCAACACCAGCGACGGTGGCGGCCGAAAGAATGTCGACGCCATCGGTCAGGAAGACGTTGGTCCGAACGCCCGAATCGGCCGGCACCTTGCGAAATTCATTGGCGTCCCACGCCTTCAGCGTCGCGCTCGCGCGGGTGACCACCCGTTCGTTGAATGCGAAGCTGACCAGCCCGATGGCCAACGCGGTCAGCAACAGCGGCGCGAGGATCTGGTGCGCCGATAGGCCGGCCGCCTTCATCGAGATGACTTCGCTGTTCTGGTTCAGGCCGACCAGCGTGATGATCGTCGCCAGCAGTACCGAATAGGGCAGGAACCGCGCCACCAGTTGCGGCGCGCGGAGCATTGCATAAGTCCAGATTTCTCCCTGGCCATTGCCTGGCACCGCCAGAATCTTGCCCGTGCTCGACAGCAGGTCGAGCATCAGCAGGACGAGAACGAGCATAACCAGAACCGCCAGAATGCGGACCACGAACAGCTTCGCCAGGTACAGCGTCAGCGTGCGCGAGGGAAAGAAATCGAACTGCATGGCGGCTTACTCGGCTGCCGCCGGCTGCAGCGACGGCTGGCGCCGACGCCGGCGCAGCAGCACGCGAATCCGTTTTCCCAGTTTGGCGAAGAACGTCTCGAGCGCGCCAATGGCTTGCCCGCCGGGCACGAAAGCGACCCGCCAGTACATCCACACGATCAGCGCGGCGAACAGCGCGAACGGCGTCCACAACGCGATTGTCGGATCGATTCGGCCAAGCGTTGCGACATCTTCGGCGTATTGATTGATCTTGTGATAGGCGACCACCATCACGATCGACACGAACACTCCCAGCGCACTGGTCGATCGCTTGGGCGGAATCGCCAGCGCCACCGCCAACAGCGGCATCAGCAGCATCATGATCACTTCGACCAGGCGGAAGTTGAAGCTCGCCTGGCTGCCGTCGCGCTGACCTTCGGTAGTCTGTCGTTCGCCCCAGCCGATTCGGAGCAGTTCGGGCAGGATGTATTCGCGCTCGGCATCGCCGCGTGAACGGAACTTGGCGATCGCGGGCAGGTCGATCGGCAGGTCGTGGCGGGTGAAGCTGAGCACTCGCGGGCCCGATGCGGTCCCCATGTCCTGCACGATGATACCATCGGACAGGCGCAGGATGATCGTGTCGGGACTGTCGTTCGTCGCGAGGAAGGCACCTTCCTTGGCCGAGATCGACAGGACCTGGCCCTTGTCGTTGGCAACGCGCGCGAAGATGCCCATCAGTCGCCGGCCGTTGTCCTCGCTGCGCTCGATCCGGAGCGCCATGCGATCCTTGAGCGTAGTGAACTCACCGACCTTGATCGATGCGCCCAGTGCACCCGAGCGCAGTTCGTAATCGAGCCGTTCGTACCAGTAGCGGCTCACCGGCTGGATGTAGAACACCAGCGCGATGTTGAACGCGATCAGGATGGTCGCGATCGCGTAGGGGACGCGCAACAGGCGGTTATAGCCCAGCCCGACCGCTCGCAGGATGTCGAGCTCGCTCGAGGTGGCCAGCTTGCGGAAGGCGAACAGCACGCCCAGCAGCAGCCCGAGCGGGATCGCCAGGCTGGCGTATTCCGGCATCATCGTCGCCAGCATTTTGAACACGACGCCGATCGGGCCGCCCTCCGTCGCCACGAAATCGAGCAGGCGAAGCATCTTGTCGAGGATCAGCAGCGATGCGGCGAGAGCAAACACGCCCAGCATCGGCACCACTGTCAAGCGCAGTATGTATCGGTCGATGGCGGGGAGGAACTTGAACAAAGGGCGCGGTCTTTTCGCTGTGTCGGCTCGCCCTAGCGGCAAAGCCGCGCCTGGTCATGCCCTGTCTTGATGCGGTTTCTCGACGGGTTACGCCTTCTCCAGCGTGCACTGGAGCGGGTGCTGGTTCTGGCGGGCGAAATCCATCACCTGGTTCACCTTGGTTTCGGCGACCTCGTACGGAAACACGCCGCATACCCCCACCCCGCGCTGATGTACGTGAAGCATCACGCGTGTGGCCTGTTCCATGTCCATCCGGAAGAAGCGCTTCAACACGATCACCACGAATTCCATCGGAGTGTAATCGTCGTTGAGCATGAGCACTTTGTACTGACTCGGCTTCTTGGGCTTGGCGCGGGTCTTGGTGGCGACCCCCAGCTGGTCCCCGGTGTCGCTGTCTTCGTCTCGACCTGCTGAGCGCAGGGGAGCGATGGGGGCGGGAAAGCGATCGGTCATCGGGGTCGCAATATCGTAACGAACGGCTGGGCCGCAAGATGGGCGACTGCTGTTTTGGTCGCGGGTGGGTTCCCAAAACGACAACGGGCCGGACGGCATGCACCGTCCGACCCGTTGAGCGTAGTGTAAAAGATCGCTCAGGCGGCCTTCGAAACCTTTTCGGCGGCCAGGCTCATGCGGCTCGAGATCGGCGCGAATGCGTCATTGGCGAGCTTCATCGAGACTTCGGCGTTCTTCGAAGCGCGAGCAACCGCGGCGTCGAAGTTGCGACGGGCGATTTCGCCCTGAAGCTTGAACAATTCGGTCGGGCTCTTGACCGCAACCATCGCCTTGACGTCGGCAGTGACGGTTTCGAACGCGCCCTTGGCAGCCGCGACTTCACCGCGAGCGAGTTCCTGCACGCCGGCGCCCAGGATCTTGCCCAATTCGACGATCGCTTCGACGTTGCCCTTGGTGAACTCGGTCATCTCGCCGGCGTAGGCCTGGAGCTTGTCGTAGGCAGCCTTGGCACGGGTCTGCACGTCGGCAGCGGCGTCCTTGGCGGTCTTGGTGAAATCGGTGGTCTTGGTGGTGGCCATGATCTTGTCCTTCAATTGCGAAACTGTGGGAATGGAAAGCTTGGGAGCTGCGAGGCGAGCCTTGGCAGCCTTTGGCGTGGCCTTGGCCTTGCCCTTGGCAACTTGCTGAGAGGCCGGCTTCGCCTTGACGATCCGGGCCTTCTTAGCCGCGACCTTCTTGGCGGCGGGCTTCCTGGCAGTGTTCTTCTTGGCGACAGGCGCCTTTTTCGGCGCCGCTTTCACTTCGGCGACGGCGCTGTCGATCTTCGCCGGCACCGGTTTGGCCGGCGCTTCTGCCTGCTTGGCAGGGGCTTGGGCGGGTGCAGCGGCTGCAACCGGCTTGTTCACGGCGGTTTCGCCAGCGGCAGCAGCGTATGCCCGCTCGGTGGCGGCTTCGCCCTTGGTCCCTTGATCAGCGGCAGTGGTAGCCATCGAAACTTCGCTCCTGAATGTTGCAGTGCACAAAATAGGCATTGCAAGCGCGAAGTCAAGACGTTTTTGTGCACTGCAGCATAACCGGCTACAGTGTGAAAAATCAGTTAGTTAGCGCGTCGCCACGTATCTTCCGGGTGCATCTTCGATCACGTGATCACCCTTGCCGCCGGGAATGCGCTTGCCGGTGGCGGCAACCGCTTTGCCGCCCAGCGCCTCGATCCACGCCCGCCAGTGAGGCCACCAGCTGCCCTTGTGCTCGGTCGCGCCGGCGACGAACTCGTCGAGCGAGGACGCGCTGCTGTCGCCCGTCCAGTATTGGTACTTCCCGGCGTCGGGATGGTTGACCACTCCGGCGATATGACCCGATCCGGCCAGCACGAAGATAGTCGGCCCGCGCACGTGGCGGGTCATGCGCCACACGCTCTCGGCGGGGGCGATGTGGTCTTCCTTGCCCGCCTGGATGTAGATTGGTGTCTGGATGCGGGTGAGGTCGATCGGGGTGCCGTCGGCCTCCATCGCATCGGGTACCACCAGCTTGTTGCCCCGATACAGGTCACGCAGATAATCGCCGTGCCACTTGGCGGGCAAGTTGGTGACGTCGCCGTTCCAGTGGAGCAGGTCGAACGCCGGGTAATCCTCTCCCAGCAGGTAGTTGTTGACCACGTAGTTCCAGATCAGGTCGCGGCCGCGCAACAGATTAAACGTCGCCGCCAGATAGCGCCCGTCGAGGTAGCCATCCTTCGAGACATTGCCGATCATTTCGAGCTGGCCATCGTCGATGAAGTGCTTGAGCTCGCCGGCCTTCTCGAAGTCGACCTGGGCGGTGAAAAAGGTTGCGCTCGCGACTTTGTCCGGCTCGCCCCGGCGCGCCTGGATCGCCAGGGTGGCCGCCAATGTGGTGCCGGCAACGCAATAGCCGATGGCATGGACCGATTTGACTGCGAGCCGCTCACGAATGAAGTCGATCGCCTCGATCTGGGCGCGGATGTAATCGTCCCATACCACGTCCTTCATGCTCGCGTCGGCCGATTTCCAGCTGACCACGAACACGGTCAGGCCCTGGTCGACCGCCCACTTGATGAAGCTTTTCTTCGGCGTGAGGTCCAGGATGTAGAAACGGTTGATCCACGGCGGGAAGATCACCAGCGGCGTCTCCAGCACCATGTCGGTCGAGGGTGAATACTGGATCAACTGGTACAGTGGCGCTTGGTGGACCACCTTGCCGGGGGTGGTGGCGATGTTCTCGCCCAGCTTGAAGGCGTCGGCATCAGTATGAGTCAGCTGGCCGCGTTCGAGATCCTTGATCAGGTGCGCCATGCCCTTGACCAGATTGGCGCCCTTGCTGTCGATCGTGCGCTGAAGGACGACCGGATTGGTGGCGAGAAAGTTGTCGGGGCTCATCGATTCGACCAGCGCACGGGTGGCAAAGGTCAGCTGTTCCTTCTTCTCGGCGTCGACACCCTGAACCTGTTCGGCCGCATTCACCATGTATTCGGCGACCATCAGGTACGTTTGGTGCAGCAGCGCGAAAGCCGGGTGGCTGCGCCATGCGGGGTCCGAGAAACGCTTGTCCGTACGCGGAAGCTGGGGCTCTGCGGCGCCTGCTCCGATCGCACCCGCGGCGACGCTCTGCCACAGCTTCATACCCTCTTCGACCATGCCATGCGACGCGGCCAACCCCTGCTGCGCTGCTGCCTGCCAGCCCTGGCTCATCAGCATGAACTGTGCGGGGTCGAGCGCATGGGCGGCGTCTCCGCTGGCAAGCGTGCGACTGCCCACGAATTCCAGCCACATCGTCTGCAGCTTGCCCGCAGTTTCGGCCCACGCGCCAATCTCGCTCCAGTCCCGGACAGCAGAGGGAGCGGCCGCTGGCATGAACTGGCCCCACATTTCGCGCATCGCTTCGCCCTGGTTGTCGAGAAATGCAGCGAATGGATTGGGCATGCTGCTATCGTTGTCGGTCATCGGGGCGCTCCGGTTACGCTTGGCGGTTTCACCGTCGGTGTTATTCGCTTACAGGCAAACGTCTCGCGACGCACCCTGCTCCAACGATCGGGACCGATGACCGAAGAATTTTACCGCATGAAGCGCCTGCCGCCCTACGTCATAGCCGAAGTGAACGGCATGCGCGCGGCCGCGCGTGCATCGGGCCGCGACATCATCGATCTCGGCATGGGCAACCCGGACCTGCCGCCGCCGCCGCACGTGATCGAAAAGCTGGTCGAAGTCGCCCAGAAGCCCGACGCACACGGCTATTCGCAGTCCAAGGGCATTCCGGGCCTGCGACGCGCCCAAGCCAATTATTACGCCCGCCGTTTCGGGGTCGATCTCGACCCGGAGAACGAGGTGGTGGTGACGATGGGATCGAAGGAGGGGCTGGCCAGCCTCGCCACCGCCATCACTGCGCCGGGTGACGTGGTGCTGGCACCCAATCCCAGCTACCCGATCCATACCTTCGGCTTCATTATCGCCGGGGCGACCATCCGCAGCGTGCCGACGACACCGGACGAGAACTATTTTCGCAGCCTCGAGCGCGCGATGGCCTTCACGGTACCGCGACCGAGCATCCTGGTGGTCAATTACCCGTCGAACCCGACCGCCGAGACGGTCGACCTGGCGTTTTATGAGCGGCTGGTGACGTGGGCGAAGGAGAACCGGGTTTGGCTGATCTCCGATCTCGCCTATTCGGAGCTTTACTATGACGGCAACCCGACGGTCTCGATCCTCCAGGTGCCGGGGGCAAAGGACATCGCGGTCGAGTTCACCTCGCTGTCGAAGACCTATTCGATGGCCGGCTGGCGGATCGGCTTTGCAGTGGGCAACCGGCAGCTGATCGCGGCGATGACGCGGGTGAAGTCCTATCTCGATTACGGCGCCTTTACTCCGATCCAGGCAGCCGCCTGTGCGGCCCTCAACGGCCCGCAGGACATCGTCGAAAAGAACCGCGCGCTGTATCACAAGCGGCGCGATGTGCTGGTTGAGGTGTTCGGCCGCGCGGGATGGGACATCCCGCCGCCACGCGCGAGCATGTTCGCATGGGCGCCGCTTCCGCCTGCGCTGGCGCACATGGGCAGCCTCGAATTTTCCAAGCAGATGTTGCTTCACGCGGAAGTCGCGGTGGCCCCCGGTGTCGGATACGGCGAGGATGGCGAGGGGTTCGTGCGCATCGCACTGGTTGAAAACGAGCAGCGCCTGCGCCAGGCCGCACGCAATGTCCGCCGCTGGTTCCAGTCGATCGGGGTCAACACCGGTGCTGCCGCCTGACGCTACGGAACCCAAGGAGTTACGTTGTCGTTAGGTAACCTTTCACGTATGACCATTTCTGCCATTTTCCGGAGCCTGAATCGCCGCCATGCCCGTCGTTAACCAGCGCGGATTGACCGATCGCGAACGTGCCGTGCTCGACGGTGTCGATCGGCGGCTGCCATTGAAGGCGGTCGCGGCCGAGCTGGGCGTTTCTGAATCGCGGATCAATCAGCACATCCGCGCGCTCAAAGAACGGTACGGGGTGCATAACCTGCCCGATCTTGTCGATGCGTGGCGCACGCAAGATACTGATATTGCAACAGAACAGCCCTATAGAAATTCTGCATGGAGAATTCAGCAGGTTCCCCGCCACGATGACAACGGCGATGTCGAGAGCCGGGTCGCACCCGGGGAATTCGTTCTCGCCGATGCCGCGCCACTTGCGATCGAGGCGCCGTGGATGACGAGGATTGAGCCCCGGGTAGTCCCCGGGATGCTCGACGGTGACAACGCCGTCCTTCTGCGCCTCGCCCTGATCATCGGTCTCGCGTTCGGCCTTATAGCCGCAATCGTGCTGGTAGTGACGGCATCGCTCACCTTGAGCGAAGCGCTGGGAGGGACGGGGGCCGCCCCCGAACCCAAAACGGCCCCTGCCGGGTGAGCGCCGGCGGGGCATCCGCCGGAGTTCACTCAATGCCCGCCACCATCCGTGAAGATGCCCTCGCAATCCGCAAGCTGATCCGCGAAGCCGAAGCCGTAACCGACGAAGCGATGATCGCCTGCGCCCGGCTCAAGCAGGCGATGGTGCGCGCGCGCCAGAATCCTGCGATTGAAGTCGACGCCGGCCAGCGCGCGCTGATGCGTCTCAACCAGGCCGAAACCCAGGCGCTGGCGATGTCGACCAGCTTGCTGCGTGTGCACGACGAACTCAGCAAGATCGGCCGCGAGACGATGGGTGGTGACGAAAACACCGATATCAAACCCAGCGCCATCGCCGAGGAAACGCCTGCTTTGCAGGCTGCCTGAGCGCGGCTAACGCAACGGTGTGCTCGAACTTATCCAAGCATACCGGGTCGATGCGCAGACGCTCGCCTTCGTGCTCCTGGCCCTTGCCGCCTGGCGGTGGGGCGCGGGGCCGGAGCGGGCGCTCGCGGCCGTGCTGGTCTGGTTCCGGGTCGCCGACTGGGCGTACCACGGTATTTTCGCAGCTTCGCTGCAACTCACCAATGTCGATCTCGCGCATGCGCTGATCGATCTGGTCGCCTGCGTGGCGGCTTTCGCGGTCGCTCTCCATGCCAATCGGATTTACCCGCTATGGTTTGCCGCTGTTCAACTCCTCGCTGTCTTTGCACACCTGGCCCGGGCCATGGCGGTCGAAATACTGCCGGTCGTCTACGCGATCATGTTCATCGCGCCTTCGTATTTGCAGATAGCCATCCTTGCGTGGGGAGTTTGGCGCCATCGCCGCCGCGTGCGCCGGTTCGGTCCCTATCGGTCATGGCGGAGCTTTTCGCCCCGTTCGCCGGAACCAGGGCCGAGGAGCTGGCCGAACGGCTGATTACCCGGTTCGGCAGTCTGTCGCGCATTCTGGACGCCAGCCTGCCACAGTTGCGCGCCGCAGCCGGTGACTGCGACGAGGCGGTCGAGGCGATCTTCGGGGCGCGCAAGCTGGTCGAGGCGGCGTTGGGAGAGGAACTGGTGGGCGCGCCGGTCGACGGTTCCGATCCGGCGGTCCATCGGTTCCTCCAAGCCCGCATCGGCGGTGCGGAGCAAGAGCGGCTGCACGCGATATTCGCCGACCGCGCCTGCGGCTACCTGGCCGACGAGCCGGTGGTGGTGGGTTCCGCCACTCGCATCGAGGCGCGGGTGCGCCCGCTGGTCGAACGCGCGCTGTCGCTGGGGGCGGCGGGCATCCTTCTGGCGCACAACCATCCGTCGGGCCGCTGCCGCCCGAGTGCCGAGGACATCGACGGCACCCGCCGCCTCGCGCAGATAACCGAGGCGCTTGAACTGACGTTGATCGATCACCTCATCGTCACCCGCACACGGGTGTTCTCGATGCGCTTGGGGGGCTGCTTCTAACAGCGTTGCCGTACGGTCCGCGCTCCCCATCTGGGGCCAGTGTCACGTCAAATGGCCTTGTTCGACGATCCTGTACCTCCTCTCGTGCCGGGTCTGTTGCTGGTGCCCGAGGCGGTTTCGAGTGTGCTCGAGGCCGAGTTGACCGATCGGATCGATGCGACGTCCCTGGCGCCTTTCCAGTTCGGGCAGTGGCGGGGCAGGCGCCTGACCGCCAACTTCGGCTCGGCCTACGATTACCAGCGTGCCCGTCCTGTTCCCGCCCCTCCGATGCCCGCTTGGGTGGCCGATCTGCGCGCGAAGCTTGCCCCACAGGTTGGCCGCGAATTGCAAGATTTCGTGCAGGCGCTGCTGATCCGCTACGATCCGGGTGCAGGCATCGGTTGGCACCGCGACCGGCCGCAATATGGCGACGTGATCGGTCTTTCGCTCAGCGCGCCGGCCACGCTGCGCTTGAGACGGCGGCTGCCGGACGGGTTCGAGCGTCGTTCGGTGGTCTTGCCCCAACGCTCGCTTTACCTGCTCAGCGGCGAGGTCAGGGAACAGTGGGAACACTCGATCGCGCCGATGGACCTTACTCGTCGCAGCGTTACTTTCCGCACGCTCAAGCCGCGGGGGCTATAACCCCGAACATGTCGTGCGCATCGGCGTCCTCGATCGTCGCGGAGGCGAAGTCGCCGGGCTTCAGGCTCGCTGGCACGTTGCGCAGGAACACCTGTCCGTCGATCTCGGGTGCGTCAGCCTGGCTCCGCGCGGTCGCACCGATGTCGCCATCCTCGTCCGGTTCGCCGACTTCGTCGACGATCACCGGCAGAGTGCGGCCAATCTTGGCGGCGAGTTTCGCCGCGCTGATCCGCTCGGTCACTTCCATCAGGCGGGCATAGCGCTCTTCCTTGATCGCTTCGGGCACGGGGTCGGGCAGGTCGTTGGCCTGCGCCCCGGCGACCGGCTCGAAACGGAAAGCGCCGACCCGGTCGAGCTGGGCTTCCTCCAGCCAGTCGATCAGATAGGCAAAATCGTCCTCGGTCTCGCCTGGAAACCCGACCACGAAGCTCGACCGGATCGTGAGATCGGGCGCGATCGCGCGCCACGCCTTGATCCGTTCAAGCACCCGTGCCTCGTTCGCAGGGCGCTTCATTGCCCGCAGCACCGTGGGGCTGGCGTGCTGGAACGGGATGTCGAGGTACGGCGTCAGCAGCCCTTCCGCCATCAGCGGGATTACCCGGTCTACGTGCGGGTAGGGGTAGACGTAGTGCAGCCGCACCCACGGCGTATCGCCCTCCGGCGTGCGAAGCTGGCCGAGCTCGCGCGCCAGATCGGTCATGTGCGCGCGCACCTCGTGCCCATGCCACATGCGCGTCTCGTGGCGGGTGTCGACGCCATATGCGCTGGTGTCCTGGCTGATCACCAGCAGTTCCTTGGTCCCCGCGGCGACCAGCTTTTCCGCCTCGCGCAAGACCGCGTCGATCCGCCGGCTGGCAAGCTTGCCGCGCAGCGACGGAATGATGCAGAACGCGCATGAGTGGTTGCAGCCCTCCGAAATCTTGAGGTAGCTGTAATGGCGCGGGGTGAGTTTTATGCCGCCGTCGTCGGCGTACACCTGCGGGACGAGATCGATGTAGGGCCCCTGGCTTGCCGGTGCCGCTTCGCGAACGGCATCGATGACCGCTTCGTACTGATGCGCGCCAGTGACCGCGAGAACGGCGGGGAAGCGTGCGCGGATTGCCTCGGCTTCGTCGCCCATACAGCCGGTCACGATCACGCGACCGTTCTCGGCGATCGCTTCGCCGATCGCTTCGAGGCTCTCTTCCTTGGCCGAATCGAGGAAACCGCACGTGTTGACCAGCACCACGTCGGCGCCTGAATAGTCCGGGCTCATCGCGTAGCCATCGGCGCGCAGCGCCGTCAGGATGCGTTCGGAATCGACGAGCGCCTTGGGACAGCCGAGGCTGACCATCCCGACCTTCTTCTGGTCGGGGATCGCGGTTACGGAAGATGTCATGACGCGCGCGCCCCTACACCACACGCCGCCGTCACGCTATAGCGCGCTGGCCATGCGGATCGTGTTCACCAAGGGGGAGCGAAGCGACGAGGTCTCGCTGATCCGCAACGATGGCACGTCCTCCGCATTTCGATTCCCGCACAAGGGTCCTACTCCGCACGATGCGATCCACCTGTTCGTCGAGCGCGAACTTGGTCTGGCGGGCGGATTCTGGGGGCTGGTCGCCATGGGCAGCGAGCCCGCGGACATCGGCGCGATGGCGGCCGCCGGCGGCCATGCCAGCGCCAAGCGGGCCGAGGTGCCCGATCGATCGATTGTCGAACTGCTGCAGGCCGAACGACTGGTCGAATGCTTCGAGGCCGAGAGCTGGAGCGGGTCGGCCGACGATGACGGTATCCGCATGATGGCGCATGCCGGATGGGGGGCGTCGCACGTTCCGCCGCTCCTCCTCGACCACGAAGTGATCGGCGCGATCCGCGATGCCATCCGGGCATTCGCGCGGGAATGGTCGGCGCTGCCGGTGGGCGATCGGCTGGCGCTCGATTGGCCCGGCTGAAAGCCTACCGTTCGTTGAGCGATTGGGCTACGACGCAAACTTAAGACAAGTGAGAGGTTCGCCTTGGGGGCCGTCAACTGGATCGCCGTCATCCTCGCCGCGTTTGCCGCGGGCGCGTTGGCGCTCGGCTGGTACGGACCCGCGTTCGGCCGGGCCAAGACGCGCAAGGTCGCCGCCGGCCGCGTGATGTCGCGCACGCGACCGGTGCGGGTCGCCGCGCTCACCGGGTTCCTTCTGCTGGTGACGGCGACGATGCTCGGCCACTTTTTCGCGCGCGTCGGTGCCGAGACGCTCGGCGCGAAGCCGTGGCTTTATTTCATGATGAGCGGCGGACTGGCGGTCGCGTTCGTGATTCCGGCGCTGTGGATCAGTTTCAGCCACATCCGGGTGCCGACGCGTGTCGCGCTGATCGATGCGGGCTACTGGCTGGCGGCGTACCTGACGATGGGGCTGGTATTCTACCTGCTTGCCTAACCAGCCGATCCGGTTGGCCGAATTTCGACGACGACGTCGCCCGCTTCGAGCGGAATGCTTTCCCAGAAGCCGATCTCGCGCGTCCCGCGGTAAATGCGCAGCCCCCGTCCTCCGCTGGCGAGATTGTCGAGTGTCCCACCGACTTCCTCGGCCAGTATCGGCCGCTCGACCAGCTGGACCCGGCCGCCGACCGAGGCCAGATCGACCATGTAATCGGCGACGTGTGAACCCTGCGCGCTGCCGGCAAGGAGCAGTCCGGTGAAGCGCACCGGATTGATCACGTTGTCCGCACCCGCCTGCCGCGCCAGCAGTTCGTTATCGTCGGCGCGCACCACCACGCTGATCGGCACCTTGGGTGCCAGATGTCGAACCGTCAGCACGATCAGGATCGAGCTGTCGTCACGCCCCGCCGAAACCAGCACGGTACGAGCGGTCTCGACCCGCACGGCGACCAGGTTTTCATCGCGCGTCGCATCGGCGGCAATAATATTACAACCCAGCGCCTCCGCTTCAGCGAGCCGCTCTTCGCTGGTGTCCATGACCACGATGCACCGTGGATCTGTCCCCCGTTCGATCAGCTCGTGGACCGCTTCGGAGCCCGAGACGCCAAAGCCGAGCACCACCACGTGGCCGGTCAGCCGTTCCTGAATGCGCTTCATGCGCCATTTCTCCCAGCCTTTGCGGATAACGAAATCGTAGGCGGCGCCCACGAAGATGAACAGCACCGCGAAGCGGATCGGGGTGACGATGATCGCCTCCACCATCCGCGCGCGGTCGGATACCGGGGCGATATCGCCAAAGCCCGTGGTGGTGATCGAAATCATCGTGAAATAGATCACGTCGAGCAGGCTGACGTGGCCGTCGTGATTGTCGACCAGGCCATCGCGATCTGCCCAGTGGATTACCACCACGATCGCCACCAGCCCGATCGCCAGCCCGATACGGATGAACACGTCGGCCCACACCGGCAGCCCAACCGATCGGCGCAGCGGATGGTATCCGGTCTGGACGCGCTTGGGCCGCACTAGGGGACCTGCCTCACCTTAGGCGAACCGCTCGGCCAGTTCGCCGAGAGAGGCGTGGTGAGTAAGGTCGAGTTGCAGCGGTGTAACCGCGATGTACCCTTCCGAAATCGCTTCCAGATCGGTCCCGTGGTCGAGCGTGTGCTCGATCGCCTCGAGGCCGAACCAGTAATAGGGATATCCACGCGGATCGCGGCTCTCGACCACGGTCCCGCGCGAATAATCGTGGAAGCCCTGTCGGACCACGCGGATGCCCTTGATCGCATCGGCGGGCAGTGCGGGGAAGTTGACGTTGACCAGCGTGCGCCTGGGCAGCGGTACGTCGAGCAGCGGCGCGAGCACTTTCGCGCCCCATGCCAGCGCGGCGTCGAACGGCACCGCGTCGCCCATCCCTTCGCCGGCATAGACCTGGCTCAGCGCGATCGAACGGATGCCCGCCAGCGCGCCCTCGATCGCGGCCGACACGGTGCCCGAATAGGTGATGTCGTCGGCCAGGTTGGCGCCGCGGTTGACGCCCGACAGGATCACGTCGGGCGGCCCGTCCATCGCCTTTCGCAATCCCATGGTCACTGCATCGGTCGGGGTACCGCTGACCGAAAAGCGCCGCGCATCGTGCTGGCGCATCCGCACCGGGCGAGTGAGAGTGAGCGAATGGCCGGCCCCCGATTGCTCCTCGCTCGGCGCGCAGATCCACACGTCATCCGATATCGCGGACGCGATCTGTTCGAGCACCTTCAGGCCGGGGGCATGGATGCCGTCGTCGTTGGTGAGGAGGATCTTCATGTGGCCGGGACCAACCGTTCGAGCCCGCCCGCCCACGGCTTCAGCGCTTCGGGCACCAATACCGATCCATCCTGCTGCTGGTAGTTCTCCAGTACCGCCACCAGCGTGCGCCCGACCGCCAGGCCCGATCCGTTGAGCGTGTGGACGAAAGCCGGCTTGCCGTTGTCGGCGCGGTAGCGCGCGTTCATCCGGCGCGCCTGGAAATCGCCGCACCAGCTGATCGAGCTGATCTCGCGGTACGCACTCTGGCCGGGCAGCCACACTTCGAGATCGAAGGTCTTCTTCGCCCCGAACCCCATGTCGCCCGCGCACAGCAGCATCGTGCGATAGGGCAGGCCGAGCCGTTCGAGGATCACTTGCGCCGAGCGCAGCATGTGATCGTGCTCGCCTTGCGCCTCTTCGGGGCGGCAGATCGAGACGAGTTCGACTTTGTCGAACTGGTGCTGGCGGATGTAGCCCCGGGTATCTCGCCCCGCCGATCCGGCTTCGGAGCGGAAGCAGGGGGTCAGCGCGGTCAGCCGCAGCGCCTGGGGCAGATCGATGATCTGCTCGCGCACCGAGTTGGTCAGGCTGACCTCGCTGGTCGGGATCAGCCAGCGGCCGTCGGTGGTCGCAAAGCTGTCCTCGGCGAACTTGGGCAACTGGCCGGTGCCGAACATCGCCTCTTCGCGCACCAGCAGCGGCGTGGCGCATTCGGTGAAGCCATGCTCCCCGGTCTGCACATCGAGCATGAATTGCGCGAGTGCGCGCTGGAGGCGGGCCATTTGCCCGCGCAGGAACGTGAACCGTGCGCCGGCGATGGCGACCCCGGTTTCGAAATCGAGGCCAAGCGCGGGGCCGAAGTCGGCGTGTTCCTGTGCGGTGAAAGCGAAATCGCGCTGGTCGCCCCAGCGTGCCACCTCGACGTTGCCCGCCTCGTCCTCACCTTCGGGCACGTCGTTGGCCGGCAGGTTCGGAAGGCGCGCGAGCAGGTCGTCGAGTTCCGTGCCGGTCTGTCGCTCCTCGTCCTCCAGCGCTGGCAAGTCGGTCTTGATCGCGGCGACTTCGGACTTGAGCGCTTCGGCCGCGTCGGTATCGCCGCGGCCCATCGCCGCGCCGATCGCCCTGGACGCTTCGTTGCGCCGCGCGAGCAGATCCTGCGCCTTGGTGGCCGCCGCGCGCCGCCGCTCGTCGAGCGTAATGATGGCGCCCGACGATGCCTCGAATCCGCGCCGCGCGAGTGCGGCGTCGAACGCTTGGGGGTTTTCGCGGATCAGCCGGATATCGTGCATGGGGTCGCCTATGCCCGCGCCGGTGGCAGCGCGCAATGCGGGAACCAGCCGTGCGGCGAGTGGTAGTTTGGCGAAGGACGGGGGCGGCTACAGGGGCAATTTTTGCACGATCGGATCATTCAACCGCCACATCGCACGCCGTTCATCGGTGCGCTCGACGCCACATTGCGAGCCGGCCGCAAGTTGGGCCTAATAGCACCTGCTGACCTCGACAAAGGCGCCATGCTCGCCCGCGCCGCCGAGGATGCGGGACTGGACGATTTCGGCGATCGCTGGTTCGAACGCCCGCTTGAGGTCCTGCTCGATTCAATTCATGGCGAAGCGAGGCTCAACGCGGCGGGTGACTGGGCCGCGCGGCAGCAGTTTCACCATGTTCTGCGCGACCGATTGTGGACCCAGATGTGGTTCAAGCGCCATCCTGAAATTCTCGCCCGGCCGATCCCGCATCCCGTGGTCATCGTCGGGCCGATGCGATCGGGCACCACCCGGCTGCATCGGTTGCTGTCTGCCGATCGCCGCTTCGCGCACATGCGCAGCTTTGAGACGATCAGCCCGGTCCCCCGGCCGGATTTCGAAGACGTGCTCGCAGGGCGCAAAGCCGATTTCCGGCCCAAGCTGGCGTCCCGCATCATGAAGGTCGCGCGCCTCGCCAATCCGCGCACGCTGTCGATTCACCCGACCGGCCCCTGTGAGCCCGAGGAAGAACTCGGCCTGCTGGTCGCCAGCATGTGGGGGATGAAACACGAAGCGCAGTGGACCGTGCCCGGCTATGGCCGTTGGTGCGAGGGCCAGGATGCGACGCCGGCCTACCAGCACATGGCCAACCTGCTGCGCCTGATCGGCTGGTCGCAGCAGGAAAGCAGCCTGCGCCCGTGGATCCTCAAGACCCCGCAGCACATGCTCGACCTGCCCGCATTGTTGAAAGTGTTTCCCGATGCGCGATTGATCTTCAGTCACCGAGACCCACGGGCGTTCGTCGGCAGCGCCGCCTCGCTCGCGTGGAATCAGACGATCATCTATTCCGACCATGCTGATCCACGCACCATCGGACGCGAATGGCTGCGGAAGAGTGTTTTGCAGGTCGAACGCATGATGGAAGCGCGCCGAACATTACCGAGCGAGCGCTTCATTGACGTGCAATACGCCGACATGGACCGCGATTGGCGCGGCACGATGGCGCAAATCTATCGGTTCCTCGGTCTCGAGATGGACAGCGCAGTGCCGGGAATGGAACGCTACATCCGCCGCAGCCGCGCGCTCAAGCGCCATCCGCACCGTTACAGCCTGGCCGAATTCCACCTCAATGAAGGCGAGGTGCTCGAACAGATGGCGGGGTACATCGAGCGTTTTGGCGTCTCGATCGATGGCGAGCTACCCCCTCTGCGCCGCGCCGCTCGCGCCGTCACGCACGCGTCATATTCCTGAGGCAGTCCCTGATGGCAGGAGGGACTGGCCCGGATGGACACATGTCACATTTTCACCACCGGACTGATTGGTTCGGGAGACGTCGTTCGGTCCGGTACTCGATATACTTTTGAACTGCTCCAGACGGATAAGATGGTGCCCATCAACGGGCCGGTCTGGATCTTCGTAGAGTGGCTGATGGCCGACCTGGCCGGGATGGAAATGTGCCGCCGAATTCGCGCCGATGCGCAGCTGCGCCATTCCCACGTTACCATGGTCCTGGATGAACCTGATGTAGAGGCCCAACGCCGATCGCTTCAGGCGGGCGCTGACGACTACATGACCGGTCCGCTCGATAAGACTGCAGCTATCGATCGTGTCGTTGCATATCAGATGTCCCAATCGTCGCGCAGCTGGCGGTCGGACGTTACCATCGGCCAGCTCAACATTGATTTGCGGGCAATGCGTGCGCGATGGGATGGACGACCCGTCCAGTTGCCGCCCAATGAGTTTCGGCTCCTGCGCTTCTTTGCAGACAACCCCAACCAGGTTCTGACACGGGCGGAAGTCATCGCCGGGTTGGGCAAGGACAGCGCGCCGGTAGATGAGCGTACCGTGGACGTCTGGATCGGACGGTTGCGGCGTGGGCTCAGCGCAGCAGGCGCCCGCAACGCCCTGCGTACAGTCCGCTCGATCGGCTACGTGCTCGACACGCTCTGAAGTGCAAAGCAGCGCCCGGCGTACTGAGCTTACATCTTGATCCCCAGCGAAAATGCCAGCGTGGTCCCCACATCGTACGAGTTGGTTTGTATGCGGTTGGATCCGGCCTGCTGGAATTCGCGGTGACTTCGGCCGAGAATGTTTCGCGCCTCGAATTTGGCCTCGACTTCGGTGCCCAACAGGTCGAATCCTTCGCGCCAGACGAAATCCAGCTGCACGCCAGGGCTTTCGATGACATCGGGCTGAGGCGGCGTGCCATTGAGGCCGCGGCTCACCACCCGATTGCTGGCATAGGACAACAGAATCGTCTGTTGGGACAGGCGGTCGGTGTCTTCCAGCCCTAGCTGCAGGTTGACGATGTGGTCGGACTGGCCGGTCAACGCAGACCCGTCGCGGAAATAGCTATCCGCATTGGTCGCCGCCGAACCGAACACCGCCACCGTATCGGTCGGACTGACACTCAGCTCGGATTTGGAATACGTATAATTGGCGATCGTCACCAGGCGACGGGGGGCAAAGAAACTTCCTCCAAGACCGTCTAGTCCGAAGTACTTAACCAATTCCAGTTCCGCTCCGTACAGACTGGCCTTCGGAGCGTTGGCGTAGGAGGTCGTGAAGTCGCCACTGAGATTGACCACATATGCTTCGATGGGGTGATCGAGCATCTTGTAGAATAGCGAGGCGGAGACCCGTTGTTCGGGTGCGAAGTAGTATTCGAGGCGCGCTTCCGCGTTGTATAACTGGCTGTCAACCAACAGGGGATTGCCACGATAGGATCGGTTATCGTCCGGATCATAGTACGGCTGGGCGATCAGCTCGCGAAACTGCGGCCGGGCAATCGTCTTGGAGGCGTTGAGACGCAGTTGCATCCCTTCCTGGAGATCAAAAGTGATCGTGGCTGCGGGGAGCCAGTACGAACGCTTGAGAACTGTCCCGGGAATCGACGGGGGAACTGCCGTGAAGACCTGCAGCGGCGTGGTGGATTGAACGGCGTCTTCGTACCGCACGCCGCCGTCGATCGACAGCGGTCCGAGGGCAAGATTGCCTTTCAAATAGCCCGCCTTGATCTCCAGTTGCGCGTCAAATGCAGGCGTGCCCGGGTCGGTTTCGATCAGGGTCAGGCCCCCCGAGCCGGGCGTGTTTGCGGCAACAAAATCGGGATCTGTTAGTGTTGCCACCAGTTTATCGATCCGCTGCAGGCCCAGCCCGCTGATGACGATGCTGTTGCCGCGAAAATTGTTGGGCGCGAGGAACAGGAAATTGCGCCGCGTGCTGGTGCGCCGGGTGTCGCTGTAGGCGCCGCCTGCCGTTACCGAGAATGTCGGCAAGACCCGCCAGGACAAATCGGCGCCGCCCGACCACAGGTCCTCGTTGAGATCGGAGTAGGTCACGTCACCGTCGCCGCCGTTCCCGTTGTTGAGACGATTGACGAAAAGGTCGCCGAAAGGCCCGCTACCCGATCCCCCGCGCACGTATTCGAAAAACAGGTCTGAGGGGGCCTTGCGCTTGGTGTTGGCATAACCGCCACGCAGTTCCGCCGAGATTGTGGGGGTTAACTTGAATTCGCCGACCAGTTGGGTGTCGATCAGCTGGCGTTCGAACCACGAAGTACGCTGGCGAAGAAAGTCAGTGTCGGTGCCGCTTTGAGCCGGCTTCTGACCGAGCGAAAGAGCCGCCTTCTTGATTGTGTCGTGGATGTAAAGATTGGTCCAACGGATCTTGTTGTCACCGAACTCCAACCCGAATCCCAGTAGTCCATTGACGAGAATACGCTGATCCGTGTTGACCGTACGAAAGTCGCGTTCAATCGAGGTCAGGTCGAAACTCGACGAATTTTGCTGGACAATGTCCTTAGTGAGCCATTTGTTGCTGTATCCAGCCGCAGCAATGACGCCAAGGTCTGTGGCGCCCAGCGGAAACGTTTTGCCAGCCGAAAATGATGCAGAAAAGTTAGCTGGTATGTCGCGATCGCGCTGCACCACTGCATTGCGCGAGGTGACAAGTTGACGCGCAATAGCGGTCGAATCGACCGGATCGGTGCCGATCAGTTGTCCACTGTCGAAGTAGGCCTGAAGCGCCGGGGGCACGTCGCGGTTGCCATTATCATAGCCCAGCCAGTCGGTCTTGCTGCCGTAGTAAGTGTAGCCGAGGTTGAACGTGGTCTCGGTATCTCCAGAAACACCAAAGCCAATGCTGATGAACGGTTCATTCGGCGTCGCCTTGGTGGTGAGATTGATCACTCCGCCGCCGAACTCGCCGGGATAATTAACCGAATAGCTCTTCTGGACGAGCGACGACGCGACAACTCCGGTCGGAAAAAGATCGAGCGGGACGACCCTTTTCAACGGCTCGGGGCTCGGCAGCGGAGATCCGTTGAGCAACGCCAGGCTGTAACGGTCGCCCAGGCCGCGGACATAGACGAACCCGTTACCGACCACGCTAAGCCCGGTGACGCGCGACAGAGCGCCGGCGATGTTGCCTTCGCCGGTGCGCGCGATTTCCGCAGAACCGAGGACCGAGACGACCTGGGCCGAACTGCGCTCAAGGTTCCGCTCGCGACGGCCGGAGACAATAATTTCACCCGCGCCGCCCGGGATCGATACCTCAACTTCCTCTGTGGCCTGTTCGCCGCTTGCCTGATCGGGCCCGGGCTCGTTCGCGATTGGTGTTAAAGGCTGCGGGTCGCCCACTTCCTCGCCACTGGGGGGTACAGGCGCTGGCGCAGTATCGGATTGTGCGTAGGCGCATTGGGGCGCAGTAAGCGCGCTGGTGACCAGCAGCGCGCCGGCAAGCCGAAGCTTGGTGGACATCGAAAATTCCCCTCCGGGTCCTGGATGCGGACGTCAAATGCATGCCAGGGGGCGGCCGCTCGTTTGGCAGCCGCCCCCTGCGATCGGGCAGCCGCCGTTAGATGATCGGCAGTGAGGTGCAGGCGCTTGCACCGCCAAGAGCGGCGTACGAGCTGTTGCAGGTCCAACCGGTGTACCAGCTGGTGTTGCCGGTATAGGCAGCGCCGACGTGGTATGGGGCCGGCATCGCGCTGAAAAACCCGGCAGGTATCACCGTGCCGGTGACGAGGCCGCTGGGGTCGGTCGGTGCAAACGCATTCTCGTTGGCACCGTTGACGAACGTCATTGTCAGCGTGTTGATGAACGCTTCGCTGTTCGATGGATCACCGGTGACGAATGCGCGCACCTGGGCGGCGGTAAATGGCGATGAACCTGAGCCGTCGCCGATATACTTGGCGTCGCCGGCGCCCGAACATTGCAGCGCAACCGATTTGAGGGTCAAAGTCGCACGGTTGGCGCTGTCCGTATTCGAGGTCATGCGAATGCATTCGTTGTTCGGCGTGATGATCAAGCCATCGTAGAGCGTGGTGTCAGAGTTGCCGCGGAACATGGCAGAAGCCTTGTCCCCGGTGGTGTTGTTCTGGCTGCTGGCCAGCGGCTGAACTGCCGTGAAGTTCGCCACCTTGAGGTTGGTCCTCGGTGTGTCGGTTTCATTGCCGTTCGAATCGATCTCAAACAGCGCGTCGCCTTCGCCGGGGCGCTGCAGCAGAAGCGCGTACTGGACGCTCATCCGCGCACCCGTGTCAACGTCGAGGCTGTCGTCGTCGGCACCCGTCGCAACATAGTACTTGATCTTGGGAACGCCGCCGAACCACTCCGACCCGTCGTCGGAGCTGTTGAACGACTGAAAGTGATCGATGGTCGTGCCCGACCCGATCGCTTCTCCGGTGAGCGACTGCAGTTCCTTGTCCGCGCTGAGCACGAAGCCCGAGTAGCGGATCTGGACGTAGCTCATCGTGCCGGCATTGTAGGTGTCGTCGTTGCCACCAAATCGCGCCAGGTTGACCGCGCCTTCGGTGTCCCGTTCGCAGTTGCCCGCGGCAGTAGATCCGCCGTTTGTGCAGTCGGTGACGGTGCCACGGCCAAGCAACACAACGCCGCCCCACTGGCCTATAGAACTGTCGGAATTGAGTCCGGCGACATTATCCTGGCTGGTAAACACGATCGGCGCCGCGGCGTTGCCCACCGCGTTGATCTTGTTGCCGCGGTTGACCGCGATCCACGATTGGCCCGTGCGAGCGTAAAGAACCACGCCGGGTTCGATCGTGAGGGTAACGTTCGTATCGGCATTGAGCTTGAACTTGCCGCCGTCTGCCGGGTCCGCGACTTCGAGCTTCGCCTGGGTTTGAAGATAGCTGTTGGTCGAGCACCCGACCGTGGTCGTCTCGAATAGTTTTTGAGCGGTCGGTGCGCTGAAGCCGCCGTCGCACCCGACGTCGACGCGCCCGTTCATGGCGTAGAGCAGTCCCGAAATCCTGGGGAGAGTGACGCTCTTGGCCACCAAACTGGGCAGTTCGCACACACGGTAGCTACCGGTCGGGCCCGCTATCGTGCCGCGGTCGATCAGGTTGACGCTGCCATCGTTGGTCAGCGTCGGACAGGCGCCGGCCGGGGTGGCCGTTGCCGCGGTCGGCGGCGGCGGAGGTGGGGGCGGGGGGCTGGGAATGACGATCGACACATCGCCGCCGGTACCGGGCGATGCAATGTCGTCCGCGCCGCAACCCGTCAGGATCGCCAAGCCGCAGCCGAGTACGATGGTGCGTTGGATGGTATTCACGAGAACGGTCCCCTCAAAAGCCCTAGAATCATTGCGTTCGCACGCGGGTGACGGACCATCGGCTAGGGAGGGGGAGTGACAGTTTAGTGACAAGCTCACGTTTGAACTGTCGTGACGAATATATGACGAATTTTGTTCATTTACGTCACGGTTTTCAACTTTCGTCTAAAGCGATGAATTTGCGAAACGGAGGACAGTATTTCTGAAGTTTTGAATGGAAGTGGGATCGTCAGGCCGAGGTGTCTCGGCCGCGAAATGTCCAGTTGGAAGTTGGTCAGCTACTGAGGCTCGCGGCGTCAGGCGAGCGATCGCATCACAGGGGCTCTTGGGCTCGTGGCCATCAGCGCAAACGGTGCAGAACAGTCATGCCGGGCCGAAGAAGGCCAGACTCGGGCCAGGATGCCACCAACCTGTTCAGTGATCATGCCATGAAATTCTGCGCCGCCAAATCAGGCTCGCTGAAATCATGGTGGGCGCGACAGGGATTGAACCTGTGACCCCACCCGTGTGAAGGGTGTGCTCTACCGCTGAGCTACGCGCCCGTCTGGATCTCCGCTTGGAGGCGGCGGCCGGACAGGCGCGCGCCTTTGCCACCCGTCGCGGTGCTTGGCAAGCCTATCCCAGCAGCGACAGCAGCCGCGCCAGCCATCCTGAGAGCGGAGTCGAGCGGGGCGCGGGCGCGGAGCCGGCACATTCGAGGCAGTAAGCCTGCATCCCCGCAACTTTCGTCAGTCGCTCGGCGTCGGCGCCGAGTTGCTGCAACAAGGCCTGCTGGCGTCCAGCGAGCACGCCAAACAGGTCCGTCGCGGTGCCACGCTGTGCGCTGTCGCCGATCACCAGCCGGCGCAGCAGTGTGTCTGTCGAACGACCTTCCTCGCCGAGGTATTCGGCGTGCCAGTCGCCATTGCCCAGCTTGGCCTGCTTTGCGACCCATGCAAGGGCATCGTCGAGCCCGCCATATTGATCCACCAGGCCAATCTGGCGCGCGGTGCCGCCGTCCCACACCCGGCCCTGGCCGATCGCGTCCACTTGCGCGGGCGTCATCTTGCGCGATGCAGCCACCCGGCGGACGAAATCGCCATAACCATCTTCGATATAGCCCTGAAGCAGCGCATCGGCTTCCGGTGGGAAGCCCGCAACCAGATCCGGCTGGCCCGAAAGCGCGGTGGTCTTGACCCCGTCCGAATGGAGGCCCCACTTGGCGGCCGCCTTTTCGAACGTGGGCACGACCGCGAAGATGCCGATCGATCCGGTGATTGTATCGGGTTCTGCGAAGATGCGCTGTCCAGGGGTAGATACCCAGTATCCGCCGCTCGCCGCCAGGTTGCCCATCGATACCGCGATCGGAATACCCATGGCCTTGTGACGCAGGATCGCGCGGCGGATCTGTTCGCTTGCCAACACCGATCCGCCGGGTGAATCAACCCGCACGACGAGCCCGGCAAGATCGTCGTCGAGCGCTTCGTCGAGCACCCGGGCGATCCGGTCGCCGCCTGCGCTGCCGGGGCCAGCGTCGCCATCGACGATCTCGCCGGCAATGGTGATTACGCCGATAGCCTTGCCGCTGTCGTCAGCATCGTTGTCGGCCAGCCACGGATCGAGTTCTGTCTTGGCATAGGCGCCGGGCATTTTATCCCATTTGTCTGACCCGGCGATCTGGGCCACTCGCTTGCCGAAAGCGACCTTGTCGCCGAGCCGGTCGACCAGTCCGGCGTTCTTCGCCGCAGTCGCGGCGTCTCCGCCGGCCGCCTTGAACCAACCGACGGGATCGCTCGCAACCAGCGCGAGGTTGGCTTGCGGACGGGCCTTTTTGACGTTGGCCTGCCACTCGCTCCACAACGATCCATAGAGCTGGGTGTAGTTCTCGCGCGCGGGCTCCGACATGTCGTCGCGGATGTAGGGCTCGACCGCGCTCTTGTAGGTGCCCACCTTGTAGACCCGCGCGTTGACGTCGAGGTTTTTGAGCAGCTCGCCGTAATACAAGTGGTTGCCGCCCGGGCCCACCACCGCCGCGCCGCCGAGTGGGTCGACCCACACCTCGCTCGCGTGGCTCGCCAGCATGACGCCGTCGTCGGCATAGGCCACCGCCCAGGCGAGCACCGGCTTTTTCGCCGCGCGCACCCTGTCGAGCGCAGCACCGACGTCCTCGATATGGACCTGGCCACCACCGACGAAACGCGACAGGTCGAGCACCACGGCTTTGATCCGATCGTCCGTAGCTGCCGTGTCGATCGCATGGACCAGCTCTTGCACGTCGTATTCAGCAGCCGGTGCCTGGCCCGATACCAGCGTCTGCAACAGGCTGGTCTGGCTCTTTTCTTCGACGATGGTGCCGTCAAGCTGGAGCAACAACGCGCCCTCGCGAACCGCCGCAGGGCTCGGCCGGGCGGTCAGGATCGCGTAAATCGCGAAGAAGAACAGCATCAGGAATACCAGACTGAGGCCGTCCTTGACGGCGACGATCAGGTGCCAGACCTTGCGGGCGAAAGACATGCGAATGGAATTCCCGTAAATCGAAGTATCGGGGCGGTTTACGGCCCTGCGTGGCGCTTGGCCACCCGAATGCGCTTGACCGGCCCATGGCGTTCGACCAAGGGCATGGCTTCAATGACATCGGCGGAAAACACCAGCGGATCGGGCCCCTCGGCCGGTCGCTATCCTGCAGGCGCGCGCGCGTTCCCGCATCGCGATCTGCTGGCGATCGCGCAGCTCGAACGCCATGAGATCCTGTACCTGCTCGACGAGGCGGAACAGTGGGTCGAATTGAACCGCGGTGCGGCCAAGCATCGCAATCTGCTTGCCGGCCTGACGGTGATCAACGCGTTCTTCGAAAACTCCACCCGCACGCTGTTAAGCTTCGAGATCGCCGGCAAGCGGCTGGGGGCCGACGTGGTCAACATGCATGCGGCGCAAAGCAGCGTGAAGAAGGGCGAGACGCTGATCGACACCGCGATCACGCTCAATGCCATGCGACCCGATGCGATCGTCATCCGCCATGGATCGAGCGGAGCTACGGCTTTGATAGCCGACAAGGTCGATTGTCCGGTCATAAACGCCGGCGACGGGCAGCATGAACACCCGACGCAGGGCCTGCTCGACGCCCTAGCGCTGCGTCATGCTTTGCGCGCACGGGGTGAAGCGAGCGAAGACTTCACCGGACTGACGGTGACGATCTGCGGCGATGTCCTCCACAGCCGCGTGGCGCGCTCCAATATCCTGTGCCTCCAGGCGCTGGGAGCAAGCGTGCAGGTATGCGCGCCGCCGTCGCTGATGCCGAGCCATGTCGAGGCGATGGGCGTGACTTCGTTCACCAGCTTCGACCGCGCGCTGGAGGGCGCCGACGTGGTGATGATGCTGCGGCTGCAGACCGAGCGCATGAGTGGGCAGTTCGTGCCTTCGCCGCGCGAGTACCATCACCTTTATGGACTCACCCGCAAGCGCCTGGCGATCGCCGCGCCCGACGCACTGGTGATGCATCCCGGCCCAATGAACCGCGGGGTGGAGATCGACAGCGATGTCGCGGATTTACTCGATCGCTCGATCATCACCCGCCAGGTGGAGATGGGCGTCGCGATCCGCATGACCTGTCTCGACGTGCTCACCCGCCGCCGGCGCGGTATCGAGGGGTGGAGCGCATGAAGCAGCAGCGGCCCATCGCGATAGTCGGCGGCCGGCTGATCACGCCGGGGACCGAAAGCAAGCGAACCTTGCGGTTGGCCGGCGGCCAGATCGCGGGCTTCGGCGAACCGGAGGACGGCGACGAGATCGTCGAGGCTAAGGGCCAACTGGTCGCTCCGGGCCTGGTCGACCTCGGAGTGTTCGCGATCGACAAGCCCGCGTTCCGCTTTGGCGGGATTACCCGCGCGGCGCTGATGCCCGATCAGAGCCCGCCGCTCGACTACCCCGCGCGAGTCAACTTCATCGCCAAGAGCGGCAAGCCCGACTTGTGGGTTCACCCGCTGGCGGCGGCCACGGTCGGGTTAGAGGGGCTCGAACTGGCCGAGATCGCCCTGATGCGTGAGGCCGGCGCGCGCGCCATCGCGACCGGTCGATATTGGATCGGCGATTCGGGGGTGATGCTGCGCCTGCTGCAGTATGCCGCGATGCTCGATCTGGTGGTGGTGAGCCACGCCGAGGATGCCGCACTGGCCGGCAAGGCGGCGGCGACCGCGGGCGAAATGGCAACCCGTCTCGGGCTGCCGAGCGCACCCGCCGAAGCCGAGGCGCTGGCGGTCGCGCGCGACCTTGCGCTTGCCGAGATGAGCGGCGCACGGCTCCACTTTCGCCAGGTCACCACGCGTGCCGCGCTTGCGCTGGTGCGGGCCGCCAAGGCGCGGGGCGTTGCGGTGACCGCGGGCGTGACACCGGCACATTTCATGCTGTCGGACCTTGCGACGATGGATTTTCGCACGTTCGCCCGGCTCTCGCCTCCCTTGCGTTGCGAGGACGACCGGCAGGCGGTGCGCGAGGCGCTCGCCGACGGGACGATCGAGGTGATTGCCAGCGGACACGATCCGCGTGGCCCCGAAGACAAGCGCCAGCCTTTCGCCGATGCCGCGCCTGGCATGGCGGGCGCCGAAACCTTGCTGGCGATGACACTGACGCTGGTGCGCGACGGCCTGATTGACCTGCCGCGCGCATTCGATCTGGTTGCCGGCGCCCCGGCGCGCATCCTTGGGGTTGAAGCAGGTGCGTTGAACGCCGGGTGGGAAGCCGACGTAGTGCTGATCGATACCGATCGGCCGTGGATTATCGACAGCCGCGAGATGGCCGCGACTGCCGGCAACACCCCATTCGATCGCCAGCCCACCCAAGGACGCGTTACCGCGCTCTGGAAGGGCGGGGTCGCGCATTAGTCAGTACGTGAGTTTGGGATACCAGTCGGTCCCGCGTCCGGCAGGCGTCAGGTCGAGCACTGGCCACAATGGCGCGAGATCAATCCCCCCACGCGGATCCTTGCCGGGATCGGCCATGTCCTTGGTCATCTCGCCCTTCCAGAACAGACGGACCTGATTGCGGTCCTTCTGGAATACGGCCAGGATCGGGAATTCCCATCGGTTGTTCGCGTCCCACCCGCCGAAATCGAGCGGATAGGTGTCGCCGTCGCACTGGACGAAGCGCAGGTGTCGCCACCCGCGCTCGTGCGCGAAAGCCAATTGGCGTTCGACCGGGCTGCGGCCGATTACCACCAGCGCTGCGCGTTGTGCGATGTCGTCGGCGTTGGCGTCGAGCGGGCCGAGCAGGTTGGTGCACATTGGGCAGGGCCGCTCGCGTTCGGGCCCGTACATCCAGAAATACGTTATCAGCGTATCGTGCGGACCGAACAGCTCGGCCAGCGTCACGGTCTCGCCGTTCATGTCGTGGAAGCGGTATTGTTCCTCAATCGCGGGGCCGGCCGGCAGAGCGGCGCGTTTGGCGGCGATTGCGTCGATCCGACGTTGAAGGGCGATCTCGTCGGCCAGCAGCTCGGTGCGCGCTTTCGAGTAAGCGGCACTTTCTCCCGGAAACGGTTGGCGCAAGGCGGCAAGTTCGGCACTGGCGGGCGGCATAAGGCAACTCCTGTCTCCCAGCCAACATCCGATACGCGGCCAGCGTTCCCATCGAAAAAGGCCTCCCCCGCGGGTGCGGGAGAGGCCTTCGCTCGGTGGCTGGTGAGAAGTGGTTTAGCGCGTAGCCACGCGGGTTTCGCTAACGGACGCGCCGGGCAATGGACGGCCCTGCGCCCAGGCGAGGCATCCCTGGCCCTGCTTGCGGACCGACGAACACATCGTGCCCGCTTCGGCACGCTGCAGGCCACCGGCGTTGACCCGGTAGTAAGTCTTGCCCCGCACGACCGCTTTGGTGATGACCATCTCGAAGCTCGATAGCTGCGGGAACTGCCTGGCGTAGATGCCCCACGCGCGCCGCGCGCCCTGCTCTGACGAGAAAGAGCCCAGCTGGACCAGGTGGTCACCCGAATGGTCGACCGACGCCTGCCGGACGGCAGCGCGGCGCGGCGCGGAGACCGGCTCTGCGGCGCCCATTCGGGTTGGGGTCTGCTGCACCACCGGCTGCGACACGAACTCGACGGCGGCAGCCAGCATCTGTGCCGGCGTCGCACCGCTCGGAGCAGGCGCGGCGAAGGCATTGGCGAAATCGTCCGTCATCGCGGCCGGTGGGGCCGGCAACTGCAAGGGCGGGTGCGGGCTCGACAGGAACGCTATCGACCGGAAGGTTGACCGCCATCGGCGTGTATCCCGTCGCGGGCAGTTCACCGCCGGAATAGGCAAGGTCCTGCGCCGGCGCGGCATCGGCGCCCGGCGGGGCGTAAGCCGAGGCCTCGGCTGCCAGCTGTTCGTTGCTCCGGTGGTTGGCGAGCGCGAGCTCGACAGGTTGCCCGGTATCGGCGACCGCGTGCGTCCCTAGCAGGGCGGCGACCCGGTTGGTGCTCTGATCGGGTTGTGCGAGAGACGCCCATTCAGCAAGGCGTGCGTCGAGCTGATCTGCCGGAACATCTTCGGCGGCCATGATCCGTGCGCCGACCCAGGTACCGTTGAGGGCCATTGCGTAGGCGAGGTTCTGGCGGGTCTTGGGCGTGTTGTCGCCGCTGCGAATCGCGTTCGACAGGACAAACACGCCCTGTTGCGGTTCACCAGCCAGAGCCAGCGCCAGGCCGAGATCGGCCGCAGGAATATCATCACGCCAGTCGCTCAGCACGCGCAAAGCGTCCGACTTGTCGCCAGCAGCGACCGAGGCGAGCGCATAACCCAGCGCGGTGCGCGAGGTAGTGTCGCCAAGCTTCATCGCATCGTCGAAACTGGTGCGCGCAGAGGCGAAGCGGCCGGCGGCCATGTATGCGGCGCCGAGCATCGTGCGATAGGTCGCGTTGCGCGGATCGCCCAGGACTGCGGCTTCGGCGTTGTGGATCGCATCACCAGAATTGCCTTTGGCAAGCGCAACTTCGGCGCGTCCGGCCGACAGATCGGCGCGCGGAGCGGCCTTGGTCGCGCAACCCGCGAGGCTGGCCGATGCGAGCGCGGTGCCGGCAGCGAGCGTCAGCATGCGGGCGGTACGGTTGGTGCGGGTCATCATGGTTCGTTCCCCTGTGGTCCCGTTCAGCGCCGCTTGACCTGCGCGGCGAGTGTATCGAGTTCGGGCATGTCGCCCAGCAGCGCGTCGAGCGCATCGGTCACCAGCGATTGCGCGCTGACTCCCCGGATGGTGGTAGCGAGCCGCAGCTTGAGATGGCGGGTGGCGTCAAGCCGGAGCGTGAATGCCGCCCGGCCTCCGCGTTCGCGCGCTGTGCGCCGGATCGGGCTGGGAGCGACCAGCCGCTCGGCGATTTCCTGCTGCTGATCGTGTACGGCCGGACGCTTGGCGGTGGCCTGGGACTCCTGCACGAATTCGCTGTCGGTTTCAGGCGCGCGCGGCATTGGAGTTAGCTGGATCACGTCGGCGCTGGCGTGCTCGCCATCGCCCATGTCATTCCAGCCGAGGTCCTCAAGCGCTTCGGGCTCAGGCTCGGAGATCGGTCCGGTGCTTTGCATCGACGCGAGTGCGGCGTGCTGTGGACGCATGGCGGGCTTGGCGCCGCCCTTGCGCGCGAGCAGCGACGGGCTGAGCGAGGCGAAGGAAATATCGGCCACTGCGATCGGCCCCCTGTCCGCCGCTTACTGCGCGACGCGGCGGCCGAAGCCGCCTTGCTGGCGATGCACACCGGGAACCGCAGCCGCGGAATTCGGCGCGGCAAACACGGTGCGACGAAAATTCTTCTCGAGCCGGTCGGACACATAGTTCCACAGCGCGGTGACCTCGGCCGCCGAGCGGCCTTCGGGGTCGACTTCCATCACTGTCCGGCCGTCGATCATGGAAGCGGCGAAATCCGTCCGGTGATGCAGCGTTATCGGTGCGACCGTGCCATGCTGGCTTAGCGCGACTGCAGCCTCCGAGGTGATCTTGGCCTTGGGCGTGGCACCGTTGACCACGAAGATCAGCGGTTTGCCGGCCCGTTCGCACAGATCGACGGTGGCGCCGACGGCGCGCAGATCGTGCGGGGAAGGACGCGTAGGAACCACGATCAGTTCGGCTACGCCGATGACCGACTGGATCGCCATGGTGATCGCTGGCGGAGTATCGATAACCGCCAGCTTGAAGCCCTGCTGGCGCAACACCTGCAAGTCGGCGGCGAGGCGTGCGACAGTGGTCTGGGCGAACGCCGGATACTCGGCCTCACGCTCGTTCCACCAGTCGGCCAGCGACCCTTGCGGGTCGATGTCGATCAGCACCACCGGTCCGGCGCCGGCGCGTTGCGCCTGCACCGCCATGTGGCCGGACAAGGTTGTCTTGCCCGATCCGCCCTTCTGCGAAGCCAATGCCAGTACCCGCAAGGCTGGTCCCCCTGAAAAACCCGTTGCCAGAGTGCACCCATGCACCCTTCGGACTGGGGGATCGCAGCATACCCCTAATTTACCGTTAACGGTGGTGCCCAGCGGAGCCCCATCGATGAACAGGAAAGTCATGCGAAAAGAAACCCTTTGCTAACGGCCAGTTCACTATGTCAGGTTCGTCAACGCGCCCGCCTCGGCGGGTCTTGAGGGGTAGAATCGATACTTGCCATGCGCTTGAGGCCTGTCTTCGCCGCCGTCCTTCTGGCCGGGCTCGCGCTCTCCGGCGCGGCTCCTGCGCTGGCCGACGTCAAGGCCGGGGTGGACGCGTGGGCGGCGGGCGACTTCGCGCGCGCGGTCAGCGAATGGAAGGGTCCCGCGGACAAGGGTGACGCCGATGCGATGTTCAACCTCGCACAGGCCTATCGCCTCGGACGCGGCGTGCCTGAAGACCTCAAACTGGCCGAAACCCTTTACGCGCGCGCCGCTGCCAAGGGACACATCAAGGCTGCCGACAACTACGGGCTCCTGCTGTTTCAGGACGGCCGCCGCGAACAGGCAATGCCCTACGTTTCCGCGGCCGCCGATCGCGGCGATCCACGCGCGCAATACCTGCTCGGCATAGCCTGTTTCAACGGCGACCTTGTTCCGCGCGATTACGTGCGGGCCTATGCCTTGCTGACGCTCGCCAGCGGGGCCGGCCTGCCGCAGGCCGCTCCTGCGCTTCAAGAGATGGATGGCTTCGTGCCGCTTGCGCAGAGGCAGGAAGCGCAGGCCCTTGCCATCCGTTTGCGCGCGGATGCCGATGCCAGACGGTCGGCTCAGATGGCGGCCGCCGACCTTGACGCCGGACCTGCGATGGTTGCCGCCGCCACGCCTCTGCCAGGCGCGCGGGTGCCACAGGCCGTAGCCAGCGTCGCTGTTCCGCCGTCGTCGGTCGTTTCCGCTGAGGCCGCGGTCGCCGAGGCGATGCGTGCGACGGGGACCGAGAGCCCTGCCAGCGCTGGTGCCGACTTCGCGCGCCCCCGGCTCGCCGGTAGCCGTGATCGCCCTGCAACGCCCCCCGTACCGCAACGCACCGCCGCCGCGTCCGCGAGCGCACCTTCGTCCAGCGGGCCGTGGAAGCTCCAGCTGGGCGCTTTTTCGGTCGCGGGTGGGGCCGATCGGATGTGGCAGCAGCTTGCTGGCAAACCGGCGCTAGCCGGCAAGGTCAAGCAGACCGTAACAAGCGGTCGCCTGACCCGCCTGCTCGCGGCGGGCTGGCCCAGCTCTGCCTCGGCGCAGGCCGCGTGCGCCTCGCTCGAAGCGGCCGGGCAGGGGTGCATCGTCACCCGTTGAGCGCGGCGCCCGCCCGCCCTAACAGCGCGCAGTGACCGAACCCGTTCCAGCTCCCGCCATGATCGCGCCAACTGGGGCTGGCGAGCGATTGGTGAGCCTCGACTTCACCCGCGGCGTTGCAGTGATGGGTATCCTGGGCGCCAATATCGTCGCATTCGGTCAACCGTACCTGGCCTACATGTGGCCCGGCGGCTTCGTGACTCAGCAAGAACCATGGACCGACTGGCTGTGGGTCGCGCAATTCGTACTCATCGACGGCAAGATGCGCGGGTTGTTCACGCTGCTGTTCGGCGCCGGGCTGGCGTTGTTCGCCGATCGCGCAACTGCGCGAGGAGCAGGACAATGGCTTCAGGCCCGACGCCTCGGCTGGCTGTTCGTTTTCGGGCTGGCGCATTACTTCCTGCTATGGCGCGGCGACATCCTCACGCTTTATGCCTTGTGTGGCCTGCTCGCGCTGGTCGCGCTGCGCTGGTCGCCGATCCATCAGGCATCGGTTGGACTGACGGTCTATCTGTTTGGCGCGCTGTGGACGAGCGCACAGTTCGGATTGATGTGGGCCGCCAACTCGACCGGGCTGGGCCGGTCGCCTGGCTACGCCACGGTCGTGCGGGAGACCCGCGCCATGCTCGAGAGCCAGCGCGCGGATGCCGTGCGCGAAACCGCGATAAACATTCGCGGCAGTTACTTCGACTATGTCTGTCATGCGGTGGAGGCCCATCGCTGGGACTGGATCGACTTGTTCACTCACAACGTCCTCGAGACGCTGCCATTGATGCTGATCGGTATGGCGCTCTACCGCGCGGGCTTGTTCGACGGGCGGCTCGATCCGCGTGAGCAAGCCAGGTGGGGCTGGTGGGGTGTGGGGGTGGGAACCGCGCTGACTTTCGCACTGGCGCTATGGGCGCTGGCGGACGGGCTCAGCTATACCGGCACGATGTTTGCGTTCCTCGGCCCACAGGCGTTCACGCGGTTGCCGGTCGTGATCGGGTTGCTGCATTGCTCGCGTTGTGGGGGCCGCGCGCTGGGCGGATGGCTGGGCAGCGCGTGACCGCAGCAGGTCGAATGGCGTTTTCGAACTACCTCGGCACGTCGATGATAATGCTGTATCGTCTTCGCAGGTTGGGGCTTCGGACTGTTCGGCGCCCTCGGCCGGCCCCAGCTTTACCTGGTCATGCTGGCGATGTGGCTGGGCATGCTCGTATGGTCGAAGCCGTGGCTGGCACACTTTCGCTATGGTCCGCTCGAATGGCTGTGGCGCTGCCTGACCTATGGCCGGCTGGTGCGTTTGCGTGCCTAGTCCTTGGAAAACGGGTTCTTCGGGCTTTTGAGCACGATCCGAACCGGCACCCCTTCGAACCCGAGTGCCTTGCGGATCGAATTGACGAGGTATCGTTCATAGCTGGCCGGCAGCATATCCAGCCGGGTGCCGAACACCACGAACCGCGGCGGGCGGGTGCTCGCCTGGGTGATGTAGCGCAGCTTGATCCGTTTGCCCTTGGGCGCGGGTGGCGGATTGGCTTCGAGCGCGTCGTCGAACCAGCGATTGAGTGCGGCGGTCGGCACCCGTTTCGACCAAGCCTCGCGAATTTCGAACGCGGCCTTGAGCATCGTGTCGAGACCCTTGCCGGTCTTGGCGCTGACCGCAAACACCGGCAGGCCTTTGACCTGCGACAGCCCGTCCTCGAGAGCACCCTTGATGCCATTGAACAGGCTGCTGGCGTTTTCGGCGATGTCCCATTTGTTGATCGCGATCATCAGCGCGCGGCCTTCCTCGATCACATGGGCCGCGATCTTGAGGTCCTGGTGCTCTAGCCCGCGGGTGGCGTCGAGCAGCAACACCACCACTTCGGCAAAATCGACCGCCCGCTTGGCATCGGCGACCGACAGCTTTTCCAGCTTTTCGACCACTTGCGCCCGCTTGCGCATCCCGGCTGTGTCGATCAGCCGTATCGCGCGCGGTTCGGCATCGGGCCCTTCGGTGCGGTCGGTCCACAGCCAGTCGACCGCGATCGAATCGCGGGTGATCCCGGCTTCGGGGCCGGTCAGCAGCCTGTCTTCGCCGAGCAGGCGGTTGATCAGGGTGGACTTGCCCGCGTTGGGACGGCCGACGATCGCCAGCTTGAGCGGGCCGTTGGTGGCCTCGTCTTCGGCCTCCGCGTCCTCGTGCGCCTCGGACTTGTCGCGGATCAGAGGCCACAGCGCGTCAAACAGGTCGGCGACACCTTCGCCGTGCTCGGCGCTCAGCGCAACGGGCTCACCGAATCCCAATGCGAACGCCTCGAACAGACCAGCATCGCCCGCGCGCCCTTCGGCCTTGTTGGCGACTGCGACCACCGGAATTTCCTGAGTCCGCAGCCAACGGGCGATTTCTTCGTCGAGCGGGGTCAGGCCGGCACGAGCATCGATCACAAACAACGCGGCGTCGGCGTCTTCTACGCTGACTTCGGTCTGCTTGCGCATCCGGCCGGGCAGGGTCTCTTCGTCATCGTCTTCCCACCCGGCGGTATCCACGATCGTGAATTCGAGCCCGGCGAGCGAGGCATCGCCCATCCGCCGATCGCGGGTCACCCCCGGTTGGTCGTCGACCAGCGCGATCTTCTTGCCGACCAGCCGGTTGAACAGCGTCGACTTGCCGACGTTGGGTCGGCCGATGATGATGACTTGCGGTTTCATGTGGGGTTTTCCTGAGCGGCTGCAGGTGGCCGCTTGCGGCGCGAATGGCAAGTCGGCGCGTGGTAGGACGATCTTAACCTTGTCGCGGCAGCTTGGCCGGATGAGGGGTGCACTGCAGATTTTCGCCGCGGCATTGGCGCTGGGATCTCCCGGCGTCGCCCTGGCCGACGCATCGGGCGATTTCGACAGCGGCCTGCAGGCGCAGCGCGAGCTGCCGCCCTATCTCCAATGCGTACCGTATGCGCGCGAGCGTTCGGGTGTGAGGATATACGGCGACGCGCTGACCTGGTGGGACCAGGCGGCGGGCCGCTACAAGCGCGGCAGTCGGCCAAGGCCGGGCGCGGTGATGGCGTTTCGCCCGTCAGGCGGCATGACGCTGGGTCATGTCGCCGCGGTCGCGAAGGTAATCGACAGCCGCACGGTCCTGCTCGATCACGCCAACTGGTCGCCGATCGACGGTCGTCGCGGCCAGATCGAGCGCGGGGTCAAGGCGGTCGACGTATCTCCCGCCAACGACTGGAGCCAGGTTCGCGTGTGGTACGATCCGCTGCAGGCTCTGGGCACCACTGCATGGCCGGTGGCCGGCTTCATCTACAACGAGCGTGACGACCGGGAGAGAGGCGACGAATCGCTCGGCGGTGCGCGTGTGCTGGCAAACGCCGTCTATGAGGCTCCGGCCCAGGTCGTGTCACCCAAGCCGTCGAAGCGATTTGCCGATGCGTTCGCGGCGCTGGCCGGTTCGGCGCCGCGCCCAGCGGCCCGACCGGCGGCCGCGCCCGCCCGGCGGGTCGCTGTGACCACGCTGCCGGCGCCGTCATCCCGTGATCCGATCGCGCAGGCAATCGCCCGCTACGATCGCTGAACCTCGCGTCGGCTCAGGCTTTCGCCACCGGCGGGTCGTCGCCCAGATCCTCGAACCATGCTTCGACCGGACCGCTGAGCTTGAGCGTCAGAGGCTGGCCCTTGCGATCCATCGATTTGCCGGCCTGCACGCGAATCCAGCCCTCGGAGATGCAATACTCCTCGACATCGGTGCGCACGCGGTCCTTGAAGCGGATTCCGATCCCGCGTTCCAGTGCGCCCGCGTCGAAATGCGGACTTTTGGGATTGACCGACAGTCGGTCGGGCGGGGTCTGCGGGGTCTCGTCGCTCATGGGGCCGCGCCCTAGGCGCGTGGCGCTGCAACAGCAAGACATGCGGCAAGATCAGTCGACATCCGCCGATTGCCTGCTCTCAAGCGGATTGGCTCAATTTGGAGGCGGCATCTCGCTAGGCTGCTGGCTCGGTTGAACCGTGTCCGGACTGGGCGCCTCGATTTCGTCGGGCTGGCGCATCGGGTCTTCCGAGGGGGTCTGCGATGGCTGAGTCTCGGGCGGTGACTGCGGGTCGATCCGGTCGGGGCCGGGATCGGGGCGGATTTCGGGGTTCGAGGCCATGGGGCAGGTCCTTTCTTCTTGCCGCTACAACGCCGGGGCCTGTCACCCTGTTCCGCACGCTTGCCCTTTGGGCCGCTCCGCTGTAACGGCGCACCCCTGTTCGCGGGCGGGCCCACTCGCCCGCGGGACCTGCGCGTTCGGGAATGCGGGCGTGGCGGAATTGGTAGACGCGCTGGTTTTAGGTACCAGTATCGAAAGATGTGGGGGTTCGAGTCCCTTCGCCCGCACCACCCGCCGCGCACGATCGAACGCGTGATAACGGATTGATTTAAAAAGGCTTTTGACCTCCCATGAAGATCGAAGAGAAGACCAACGAAGGCCTGCGCCGCGCCTATGCGCTGACGATCCCCGCCAAGGACATCGACGCCGCGGTCGAAGCCGAGGTGAAGAAGATCGCTCCGCAAGTGCGCATGCCCGGCTTCCGCCCCGGCAAGGTGCCCGCCAACCTCGTGCGCAAGATGCACGGCGAGGCGATCCACGGCCAGGTGGTCAATGAACAGATCACCGGCGCGGTCGATTCGCTGATGCGCGAGAAGAAGCTGCGTCCCGCGATGCAGCCGCAAGTCCAATTCGGTGACGGCTATGAGCAAGGCAAGGACGCCACGCTGACGGTCGACCTCGAGGTGCTGCCCGAAATCGAGACCCCCTCGCTCGAGGGTATCAAGCTCGAGCGGCTGATGGTGCCGGTCAGCGATTCCGAAGTCGATGAGGCGGTGACCAACATCGCCAGCCAGCAGAAGAGCTGGAAGGACGCTCCCAAGACCAAGAAGGCCGCCGATGGCGACCAGCTGGTTATCGACTTTACCGGGTCGATCGACGGTGTCGAATTCGAAGGCGGTAAGGCGGAAGAGACTCCGTTGCTGCTCGGTGCGGGTCGCTTCATTCCCGGGTTCGAGGAACAGCTCACCGGGGTCAAGGCGGGTGACGACAAGACCATCACCGTCACCTTCCCGGCTGACTATCCGGCGGCCGAGCTGGCCGGCAAGGATGCCCAGTTCGCGATCCACGTCCACAAGGTGCAGGTTGAGGACACGACCACCGTCGATGAGGAATTCGCCAAGTCCCTGGGTCTCGAGAGCCTCGATCAGCTGCGCGGATTGCTCAAGGGCCAGCTTGAGCAGGAACTGGGTGGCCTGACACGCACGGCGATGAAGCGCCAGCTTCTCGATACCCTCGCCTCGGGCCATGATTTTGCGGTGCCGCAGGGCATGGTCGATGCGGAGTTCGAACAGATCTGGGCCCAGCTCGAGCAGGAAGCGGCCGGCGAGGAAGATCCCGCTGCCGCGCTCAAGGAAATTGAGGCCGAGAAGGACGATTACCGTGCGATCGCCGAGCGCCGCGTGCGGCTCGGCCTGCTGCTGTCGGAAATCGGCCAGGCAAACGGCGTTCAGGTGAGCCAGCAGGAAATGAGCATGCTTATCCAGCAGGCCGCCCAGCAGTACCGTCCCGAAGACCGCGACCGGTTCATGGACCTGATCCGCAGCAACGACATGGCGGCCGCGCAGCTTCGTGCACCGCTGTACGAGGACAAGGTCGTCGATTTCCTGTTCGACAAGGCCGAAGTGAGCGAGCGCGAAGTGACTCGCGATGAGCTGCAGGCGGCGATCGAAGCCGACGAGACCCCCGCACCCGCGCCCTCCAAGAAAAAGGCTCCGGCGAAGAAGGACGCTCCGAAGAAGGCCGCCAAGGCCGACGACAAGGCAGTCGACGACAAGCCGTCTGGAAAGAAGGCTTCGGCCGTCAAGGCCGAGCCTGAAGCCAAGCCCGCCGCGAAGAAGGCGCCGGCCAAGAAGGCCGCCGAAAAGCCGGCCGAGGACGTTGCGGCCAAGGACGCCAAAGCGAAGAAGCCCGCCGCCAAGAAAGCGGCGTCCAAAAAGTAATACGGGCCCCCGCATGGAACCGCCCGGCGCCCGCGCCGGTTGATCGTCCATGCTCGAAGACTGGATTCGCGAGATCACCTTCACCACCTCGCTGGTGGTCGAAGGTGTCTCGGCGTTGATCGTCGCTTATGCGGTGGTGGAGGCGATCGGGCGTCTGGTTCTGTCGATCCCGCGCCACAGCGGTGCGACGCGGGTCGAGGTTTCGCATAGTCTCAAGGAAGATATACGCCTGCGACTGGGCCGCTGGCTCGCGCTCGCGCTTGAATTGTTGCTCGGGGCCGACATCCTGCGCACCGCTGTCGCGCCGACATGGTCGGAGATTGGCCAACTCGCCGCGATCGCCGCGATCCGCACCGGGCTCAATTTCTTCCTACAGCGCGAGATCGATGCGGCGCAGGCACGCCGGGGCGATCAGTCCGGCGACCAGGGATTCAGAGAGGGTGTCGGCAGCGCCGCCGAACGCGCCGCTTCGTAAGCCGCGCCGGCGCGCAGCACGGTGAGATCGTCCCACTTGCCCCCGATGAAGCTCAACCCCACGGGTAGCCGCTCGACCGCGCCCATTGGCACGGTCAGGTGCGGATAGCCGGCGATTGCGGCCAGGCTGCCGATACCGATTCCGCCAGGAAAGTTGTCGCCGTAGAACAGGTCGCTCGGCCACGCGGGCCCGGTGGTCGGCGCAACCAGCACCGCCAGGTTCTGCGCCTTGAGCAAGCGATCGATGCCGTCACGTCCCGCCATCCTCGGGCCCTCGACCCGCGCCTTGTCGTATGCGGCGCGATCGGTGGTCATGCGTGCCTTTTCGAACGATTCCTGCCCGAACCAGCGCATTTCCTTCTCCGCGTGCGCGTTGTTGAACGCGATCACCTCGTCCAGCGAGCGCACTGGGATCGCGGCAGGCGAGCCGGCGAGGTAGGTCTCGAGTCCCTCGCGGAATTCATAGTACAGCACCGTTCCTTCGGCATCGTACATGCCGTCGGGCTCGGTGTAGTCGACCTCAACCAGTTCGGCACCGGCCGCCTTCATGTCGGCCAGCGCGCGCTGGAACAGCGCGGTGACGTCGGCTCGCTTGCCGCTCTGGTTGCGCATCACGCCGATCCGCAGGCCCCTTCAGCGAGGCGCCCGCAAGGCCTCCGGCGAAGTGCCCGGCGTATCGATCTGCCTCGGCGGTAGCGGGATCGGCCGGGTCGCTTCCGGCAATTGCGTCAAGCAGCAGCGCGGCGTCGGCCACGCTGCGCGCCATCGGCCCGGCTGTGTCCTGCGTCACGCTGATAGGGACCACGTGAGTACGGCTGACGAGGCCCACGGTGGGCTTGAACCCGACCACTCCGTTTACGCTCGCAGGACAAGTGATCGATCCGTCAGTCTCGGTCCCGATCGCCGCCCACGCAAGCCCCGCCGCAACCGCCGCGCCGCTGCCGGAGGACGATCCACAGGCGTTGCGATCGGTCGCATGCGGGTTCTTCGTCAGTCCGCCGACCGCGCTCCATCCGCTGGTCGAATGGGGGCTGCGGATGTTCGCCCATTCGCTGAGATTGGTCTTGCCCAGCACCACGCCGCCCGCCGCGCGCAGCCGCGCGATCAGCGGCGCATCGCGTCCGGTCACGTTGCCGGCGAGCGCGAGGCTGCCGGCTGTTGTGGGCCACTCGCGAGTTTCGATGTTGTCCTTGACCAGCACCGCCCGGCCGGCGAGCGGAGTGCTGCCGCCTGCCAGCACCGCGCTCTGCTTCCAGGCATCCGGATCGTAGGCGATCACCGCGTTGAGCACTGGGCCGGCATCGTCGATCGCCGCGATGCGCTCTGCGTAGGCGCGGGTGGCGCCTTCGGTCGAGCGATCGCGGTTATCCGGCACGGTGGCGCAGCCCGCGATCAGGAGCGTGGCGGCGGCGGAACACACGGTGGCTAGTTTCATCGAGCCAACCTGCCATGGCGCGCGGTCAAAGCAAGCGCAGGCTAGAAATTACCCTTGAGGCTGACGCGGAAGATCGGTCCGATCAATTGCGCGCGATCTTCGTAAAACGCGACCGGCGCGCTGTCGCGCGGGCCGTCATAGACCGTCCGGTAGAGCCGGTGCCGCGCGTTGGCGAGGTTGATGGCTTCCAGTCGCACGGTCATCCCCAGTACGTCCTTGTGCTCGATGAAGTAGAAATCGAACACCGGTCCTTCGGTATCGAGCCCGGTTTCGAAAATCCGGTAGTATCTCGACACCTTGTTATTCTCGAACCCCGCGCCCCACGCCCAGTCGGTTCCGGGTACGTCGTGACGCAGGTTCACCTCGACGTGGCGCAAGCTTACGTAGCTGATCTGGCGCTTTTGACCGGTCAGCGGATCGCGCAGGTTCGAAGTTTGCAGGATCAGGTTGGTGTCGAGCTTGGCACCCTTGAACCCGATGGGCTCGAGCTTGAAGGTGCTGGTCCACTCGAAGCCATAGCGATGCGCCCGATCGATGTTGCCGCGGCCTTCGCCGCCACCGGGCAGCGGTACGATGTCGATGAAATCCTCGAACCGCCGGTCGAACAGGCGCAGGTTGGTGCTGCCCCACGGACCCAGGTCTTTCTTGATGGTGAGTTCTGCGTTCCAGCTTTGCGTGGGGACCAGTTCGGCGTTGTTGGTGTTCTGATTGCCCTGGTCGAGGAACGCCCGCGCGAGAAAATCGCCGAACTCGAGCTGGCCCACCGCGCGCTCGATCTTGAGCGACACGTCGAGTCCCTTGCGCGGCATCCACGCAAAGCTCGCAGTGCCCTTGGGCCGGGTAAAGGTGCGCGACAACGTGTTCGCGCCCGTCTGGCTGATGGTCGAGTTTTCCGCGCCGGCCGACAGTTGCATCGTCAGCTTGCTGGTAAGCGGCCGGCCATAACTGAGGATCGCTTCGTAGCGGTCCTCGCGAACGCCGCCGTCACCGCCGGGAAACGGCGTCTCGACGAAGGCCCCGCTGGGATCGAGGTCGAAAAGACTGGCATCCTTGTCGTACCTGTTGAACGCAGCCTCGCCGGCGATCTGCCAGTCGGCCTTGCCCCACTTCCAGCCGTATTCGGCCCGGCCGATGACCTCGCCGCTATCGGTGACCTGGGCATAGCGCCCGCCGACCGGGGTGCTGCCGTCGGCGAATGTGAGGATGGCGTTCTCACCGTAGGTGCCGTGCTTGTAACGATCGAGAGCGATCAACTTCAGGCGCCCGCCGGCAAGGTCGAACGCATAATCGCCGCCGATTTCGTAGTCATAATCGCGCTGGCGGCCGTAAAGATCGCGGTTGCGCGCAAGGCCGGCTGCGGGGATGCGATCTTCGTTCTCGTCGAAGGTGCTGTAGACCCGTCGATAGGAGCCGTTGGCGTGTCCGATATCGCCGCCCGGGCGGTTCCAGGTGAAGCTCGCGCTCGCCTTCGGCGCATCGTAGTCGGACCACAGCCGACCGTCGCGCGCCTCACGCAGCGATCCGTCGGCGTTGAGGATGCGATAGGGACCGCCGAACGCACCGCGTCCCTCGTCGTTGGCCAGCGCCAACGTATATTCGACCTCGCCGGCGCTTCCCTTGATCGACACATCGGCGTTGAGATAGCCGGGGTGAGAATAATGCGGGCGCCAGTCGCCTTTCCAGTTGAACTGACCCGACAGCGCATCGGCCTGGGTAATCACGTCGGCGACCTGGCCCGAAAGCCCGGGGATCGACAGCGTGGCGCCGTCGACGATGTCTATGCGGACGATGTTCGACGCTGGAATTCGGGACAGTTGGGCGAACACGTCGTCGGATTTCGACGCCAGCCGCTGACCGTTGACGAGGACATTTTCGGTCGCCTGGCCCAGTCCCCGGCTCCCGTCGTCACCTCCGCGGATCTGAAATCCGGGCACATTGCGCAGCATGTCGAGCGCGCTCTTGGGCGAAAACCGCGCAAAGTCCGCTGCGACGTAGCTTTTGCGTCCCTCGTCCGCCGGCGCAGGCGAAGCTTCCGGCGGCGGCGCGTCTCCGCTGGGCACATCCTGCGCCAGCCCCGGGGTTCCCGTGCCGAGAAACGAGGCAGCCAACAGCAAACATTTCGTCCCGACAGACCTCACCCGGCGTACTCCCCAAAACCATTACAATCGGTGTATTGCTGAAGTAGCACGCCAGGGTCGTCGTTGGTTCGACCAACGGCGGCCATCCGCCGACTAACTACATCTGTGAATGACAACCCCGTGCACGGGGAAGGTTAAGCCCCTTGAACTCCGCGCGCGCACTCGCGACATAGCTTGCCGAATAATACAAGAGGACGGATTTTCCATGATCGACGTGTTCGGCGGTTTGCACGACACCTATGGCTCCCAGGGCAAGTTCGCCCGCGACCCCGTGACCGGCGCACTGGTGCCGGTGGTGGTCGAGCAAACCAGCCGGGGCGAACGCAGCTTCGACATCTTCAGCCGCCTGCTGCGCGAACGGATCGTTTTCGTGACCGATCAGGTGGAAGACAACATGGCCTCGCTTATCGTGGCGCAGCTGCTGTTCCTCGAGAGCGAAAACCCGTCGAAGCCGATCAGCATGTACATCAATTCACCCGGCGGCGTGGTGACCGCCGGCATGGCGATCCACGACACGATGCAGTACATCAAGCCACGCGTTTCGACCGTCTGCGTCGGGCAGGCCGCGTCGATGGGCAGCTTCCTGCTTGCTGCGGGTGAGCCGGGCATGCGCATCGCTTTGCCCAATGCGCGGATCATGGTCCACCAGCCCTCCGGCGGCGCGCGCGGGATGGCCTCGGACATCGAGATCCAGGCGCGCGAGATCCTGCGGATGCGCAAGCGTCTGAACGATCTCTATGCCAAGTACACCGGCAAATCGCTCGAGGATATCGAGAAGGCGATGGACCGCGATACCTTCCTGGAAGCCGACGAGGCTATGGCATTCGGCATCGTCGACAAGGTGTTCGAGACCCGTCCCGAAAGCGAAGTGACCGCCGATTCCGAAGGTTCGGGCGGCGCGCCGGAGTAACGCCTTGATCGCCGACCGCTCCGTTCCGGGTCGGTTGCGTAGCATTTCGGCAACCCTGCCGCTTCAGCTTGGCGCAAGACGCTGTGTGGTAAGCGCTACCGGTTGATTATCGCAATTCCGGCCTTACGGTCGAACGACTCCCTCATGGGGTCGAGGCACAGGACATGACGAAGTTGAGCGGATCGGATTCCAAAAGCACTCTTTACTGCAGCTTCTGCGGGAAGTCGCAGCACGAAGTGCGCAAGCTCATTGCCGGCCCCACGGTGTTCATCTGCGATGAATGCGTCGAGCTGTGCAACGACATTATCCGCGAAGAGACAAAGGCGGGCATCGCCGGCCGTAAAGAAGGCGACGTCCCGACGCCGCACGATATCTTCGCCACGCTCAACGACTATGTGATCGGCCAGGACCGCGCCAAGCGCGTGCTCTCGGTCGCGGTACACAACCACTACAAGCGGCTTAAGCACGGCGGCAAGGCGGGCGATGTCGAGCTCGCCAAATCGAACATCCTGCTCGTCGGCCCCACCGGCTGCGGCAAGACTTTGCTCGCGCAGACGCTGGCGCGCACGTTCGACGTGCCGTTCACGATGGCCGATGCGACCACGTTGACCGAAGCCGGCTACGTGGGCGAGGACGTCGAGAATATCATCCTGAAGCTGCTGCAGGCGTCGGACTACAACGTCGAGAAGGCGCAGCACGGCATCGTCTACATCGACGAGATCGACAAGATCACCCGCAAGGCGGAAAATCCCTCGATCACCCGCGACGTGTCGGGCGAAGGTGTGCAGCAGGCCCTGCTCAAGCTGATGGAGGGCACCACCGCCTCGGTTCCGCCGCAGGGCGGTCGAAAACATCCGCAGCAGGAATTCCTGCAGGTCGACACCACGAACATCCTGTTCATCTGCGGCGGCGCGTTTGCGGGCCTCGACAAGATCATCGCCGACCGCCTGCAGAAGCGCTCGATCGGTTTCGGTGCACACGTCGCCGATCCCGACAAGCGCCGGGTGGGCGAGCTGTTGCAGAAGTGCGAGCCGGAAGATCTGCTCAAGTTCGGGCTGATCCCCGAATTCGTCGGCCGCCTGCCGGTGATCGCCACATTGAACGACCTCGACGTCGCCGCGCTGGTGCAAATCCTGAGCGAGCCCAAGAACGCGCTCGCCAAGCAGTACGCCAAGCTGTTCGAACTCGAGGATGTCGAACTTACTTTCACCGACGATGCCCTGCGTGCGGTTGCCGAGCGCGCGATCCAGCGCAAGACCGGTGCCCGCGGCCTGCGTTCGATCGTCGAAGGCATCCTGCTCGACACGATGTTCGACTTGCCCGACATGGACGGGGTGACCGAGATCGTGGTCGACAAGGACGTGGTCGAAGGCCGCAAGGACCCGGTCCGCGTGGTCGAGGCCAAAAAGGGCAAGGAAGAAGCGGCTTAGGGGCCACTCCTTTCGGGCGACCCGCTACACGCGGGTAGTGGGCGCCAGTTGGCATGCTTCGTCGATACCGGTTTCAATTTGGACGGTCGTGTGGCCGATAGCGAAGTCGTGTTCCAGGTCATACGCTAGCGCGCGCAGAAATTCATCGCCCGGGCACCCTGCCGGCATCACCAGATGCGCGGTCAACGCGGCTTCGGTGGTGCTCATTGGCCAGATGTGGAGATCGTGCACCGCGGTCACGCCGGGGAGGGCGGCGAGGTGCCGACGCACGGCGGCTTCGTCGATATGCTCGGGCACGGCGTTGAGGCCCAGTTTGACGCTGTCCTTGAGCAAGCCCCAGGTGCCCCAGGCGATCACCAGCACAATGACCAAGCTGGTCACCGGATCGATCCACCGTGCACCGGTCAGCAGGATCGCGCCGCCGGCGACCACCACGCCCAGGCTGACCAGCGCATCCGCCGCCATGTGCAGGAACGCACCGCGGATGTTGATATCGTGCTTGCGCCCGCGCGCGAACAGCAGCGCGGTGGCGGCGTTGATGACGATGCCGAGCCCGGCAACCCACATCATCGTGCGCCCCTCGACCTCCGGAGGTGCGGCGATGCGATTCACCGTCTCGAACGCGATCCCGCCGATGGCAATCAGCAGCAGCCCCGCGTTCGCCAGCGCGGCAAGGATGGTCGAGCTTTTGAAGCCATAGGTGAACCGCCCGCCCGGCGGCCGCTTGGCGAGCACGCTGGCGCCCCACGCCAGCGCCAGGCTGAGCACATCGCTGAGATTGTGCCCCGCGTCGGCCACCAGCGCCATCGAGCCCGAGATGAAGCCGTAGCTCGCTTCCACCCCCACGAACGCCAGGTTGAGCGTGACCCCGATCGCGAACGCGGAGCCATGATCGGCGGGCGCATGGCCGTGCCCGTGGTCGTGAGAATGTCCTGCGCCCATCGTCCTACTCGTAGACGCAGGAATCGAGGCCGTCACGCCGCACCACGCCGATCCGCGCGGCGATGGTGTTGCCGTGACGACGAGTGAACCCCGACGGGCTGACAACCGAGCGCTCCTTGGGAAGCGGTAACGCGGCTGCCATGCGCGCGGCTTCAATCCGCGTCAGGCGCGCCGCAGAGTGCCGATAATAGCGCTGCGCCCCGGCCTCGGCGCCGTAGGTTCCGATCCCGGTCTCGGCCACGTTGAGGTACACTTCCATGATCCGCCGCTTGCCCCACAGGTTCTCGATCAGGAACGTGAACCAGGCCTCCAGCCCCTTGCGAAAATAACCGCCGCCTTGCCACAGGAACACGTTCTTGGCGGTCTGCTGGCTGATGGTGGAGCCACCCCGGATGCGCCCACCCTCCATGTTGCGCTGGATGGCCTTTTCGATCGCCTCCTGGTCGAAACCGGCGTGAGTGCAGAACTTTCCGTCTTCCCCCGCGATGGCCGCGTCGACCAGGTTGCGGTCAATATTGGCGAGCGATTCCCAGTCCTTGGTGATTCCGCGGCTATCCATCAGCATCGTCGCGGTGACAGGGACGGGCACGAAGCGGAAGACGATCACCAGCGCCAGGCTCAGCAGGATGAAGCCGACCACCAGCTTGGCGAGGAGCTTTGCAAAGCGGAACATCGCAGTCTCGCTAAGGGTATCGACTCGCCAGGGCAAGCGGCGCACAACCGGTGCGGGTCGTGCGAGGAGAACGCCCATGCCACAATTCGTGATCGAACGTGAAATGCCCGGCGCCGGCAGCCTGTCTGGCGGCGAACTGCAAGGCGCTTCGCAACAATCCTGCAGCGTGCTCAAGGCCATGGGTCCCGAAATCCAGTGGGTTCACAGCTACGTCACCGACGACAAGATCTACTGCATCTACCGTGCCCCGAGCGAAGACATGATCCGCCAGCACGCCGAGAGCGCCGGATTCCCCGCTAACAGCATTTCCGAGGTGCGAACCGTGATCGACCCGACCACGGCGGAGTAGCCAAAATACATGAGCCGCGAAACTTCGGCCGTCAGGCGGGGGTACGATCAGCCCGCCATCCCGCTTGTGGCGCAGACAGTCGGCTTCGGCGAAGGCCGAGCCCATGTCGCACATGGGCGATGGGTTCAATTGGCTGTTTCAGGCGCGAGCGCGCTGTCCGGCAGCCAGGCGGGCGCGCGCTGCTGGTCAGCCGTCCGCTGGACGAGCGTATAGAAGAAGCGGTTGAAATCGGCCGCGGCCTGCCAGTCCATCAACTGGTTCACGTCGTCCTGCGGCTTGTGATAACCGGTGCGGTACCATTGGCGATAGGTCGCCTCGCTCGGACTGCCGGGTTCGAATCCGAAGACGAAGTTGACCGCCGGTATTCCCGCCTGAATGAACGGCCAGTGGTCGGTACGGCGTAGCAGGTTGCGGTCGGGCTCGGGATCATCCTGTGGGACGATGCCCATCGCCTGTGCAGTCGAACTGGCATCCTGCCCCAGTGTTGAATCTTCGCGCGCATGGATGGTCAGCCGCTCGAGCGGGAAGATCGGGCGCAACTGGTCGAGGTTGATGTTGGCTGCAATTTGCTTGAGCGGCCGGGTCGGGTGCTCGACGAACCAGCGTGATCCGTGAAGCCCCTTCTCCTCGCCGGTCCAGATGCCGACGATGACAGGGCGGTGATAACCCTTGCCTTTCCGCATCTCCATCAGGTGCACGATCAGTGCGACGTACGCTGCATCGTCGAGCGTGCCGTTGTAGATTGCATCGCCGTCCACCGCGCGACCGAAACCATAACCGTCGAGGTGTGCGCCCAGCACGATCGCCTCGTCCGTGAGTGCCGGATCGGTGCCAGGCAGCATACCTAGGATGTTAGGCGCCGAGTAGCTGGCCGTGCGCGTTGTGAATGTCATCCGCGCGGTACCGCCGTCGAAAGCGGGGAGTGGACGGCCTGCCGCACCGTCTGCAATCAACGTCGCGGCACGCTTGGGATCGACCAGCCTGCCCAGCGCATCGGCGTTGAGCACGATGTCGATAAAACTCTCTGGCTCGATCGGCGCCTGTCCGGCCCGGCGGACAGAGCGCGCGTAGGCAAAAGGCCAGCGCGGCGGCTCTATCGTGTAACCCGGGTCGGCTATCTCGGCGATCCCGGCAGCTCCGGCCGCGCGAAGCGCCGCATCGCGTTCGGACCCGGTCGGCAATCCCTCGCGGCGTGTGCCATGGCAAATCACCAGCTTCCCGCGCACGTCGCCCAGCGCCGCCGCTCCGCAATAGCCACGATAGACGATAGGCAACTCGATCGAGCGGGGCAGGGCGGGATTGGGAGTGGCGGTGAATTCGTCGAGAAAGGCAAGCGCGCCGCCCGGGCCCACCAGGGTGGCATCGGTGATCGCCAGCTCTTCGAACGGAACGCGCTGATACCAGCCACCGTCATCGCCGAGCGGTTGGAGGCCCGCAGCCGCGAGCCGTTCCGCGACCAGCCGAGCGGCGCGCTCGTAGCCGCCCGATCCGGCGTCGCGCCCCTCCATCGAATCATTCGAAAGGTCGGTCGTCAGCGCCCACCAGGCGCGCGAATCGTCATCCAGCGGGCCGTTGCCCGATAGCAGGACAACCGCGGCGCAAGCGGTCGCAAGCTTTGCGATCTGGTTCATCGCCCGGCCTATAGGGCAATCGGCTGACCGGACGCCAGCGCACAACCATTCCCCGCTCCGCTGGAGCGGGGAATGGCGCGTATTGCTAGCTCGCCGCCAACGCGGCGATGCTGCCCGCGGGCGCAAGCCGCTCGCCGGCGATGCGCTGCATCGCCTTCTGCAGCTTTTCGAACGCCCGCACCTCGATCTGGCGGATGCGCTCGCGACTGACGTCATAGACCTGCGAAAGCTCCTCGAGCGTCTGCGGGTCGTCGGTCAGCCGGCGTTCGGTGAGAATGTGCTTCTCGCGCTCGTTCAGGCTGTCCATTGCCTCGACCAGCATTTCATGCCGGACGTGGGCTTCCTCGGCTTCGGCGGTGGTCTCGTCCTGCAAAGGGCGATCGTCCTTCAGCCAGTCCTGCCATTCGCCCGCGCCTTCCTCGCCGCCTCGCATGCTGACGTTGAGCGACCCGTCGCCGCCCATCATCATGCGCCGGTTCATGTTGATCACTTCCTGCTCGGGCACGCCGAGGGTAGTCGCGATCTTGGTCACGTCTTCAGGGTGGAGGTCCGAATCCTCGTACGCCTCCAGCTCCTTCTTCATCCGGCGAAGGTTGAAGAACAGCTTCTTCTGGGCCGCGGTGGTGCCCATCTTGACGAGGCTCCACGAGCGCAGGATGAACTCCTGGATCGAAGCCTTGATCCACCACATCGCGTAAGTCGCGAGGCGGAAGCCACGATCGGGCTCGAATTTCTTGACGCCCTGCATCAGCCCGACGTTGCCCTCGGAAATGAGATCGCTCACCGGCAAGCCATAGCCGCGATAGCCCATCGCGATCTTCGCCACGAGCCGCAGGTGGCTGGTGACGAGCTGCGCCGCGGCCTCGGAATCCTCGTGCTCGGCGTAACGCTTGGCGAGCATGTATTCCTGCTCGGGCTTCAGAATGGGGAATTTCTTGATCTCGGCGAGATAGCGGTTGAGGCTTTGCTCACCGCCCAACGCGGGGACCGACAATTTCTTGGAAGTACTCACTTTACCCTGACCTTTCATCGCATCACCCTCGTTATCGGGACCCCTGATGGGCATCCTTTGGATGGGGTACGCTGGTTCATATATAGAGGTTTTTGCGCTCCTGTGCAGCGCGTTTCGTCGATCTCAATGTGCGGTTTGGTCGATAAGTTCCTGCATGTCGACAGGCAGTGGCGCGGCGAAGGCGAGTCGATTCCCGGTGACCGGATGAACAAAGCCGAGGCTCGCGGCGTGGAGCGCCTGGCGGGCGAAGCCGAGTCCGGCGAGAAGCGAACGAAGCGCCTTGGGATCGCGTCCATAGACAGGATCCCCCACTAGCGGATGGCCGATTGATGCAAGGTGAACCCGCACCTGGTGCGTGCGCCCGGTCTCCAGCCGGCATTCGATCAAGGTGCATCCATCGAGGGTGCGGAGCGAGCGGTAATGCGTCACCGCGCGCTTCCCGCGCGAAGACTGGTCGGGCAGCACCGCCATCTTCTTTCGGTTGGCATCGGAGCGACCCACTCGAGCGTCGACCGTGCCCTCGGCCGGGCGCGGCTGGCCTACGCAGACCGCGAGGTACGTCCGCTCGATTGAATGGTCGGCGAATTGCCGCGCCAGTCCCTCGTGCGCAGCGTCGCTTTTGGCGACCACCAGCAAGCCCGAGGTGTCCTTGTCGATCCGGTGGACGATGCCCGGGCGCAACGTGCCGTTGATGCCCGACAGGCGCCCCGCACAGTGGTGCAGCAGCGCGTTGACCAGCGTTCCATCGAGATTGCCCGCCGCCGGGTGCACCACCAGCCCGGCGGGCTTGTCGACCACGATCAGATCATCGTCTTCGAACACGATTGTCAGCGGAATGTCCTGCGCCACCGCGTCGAGCGGGGCAGGTGGGGGCAGGAAAAGGGCGAATTCCTCGCCGCCCTGCACTTTGGCCGACGCATTGTTCGCCGCGTGCCCGGCCAGCGTGACCGCACCCTCACCGATCAGCGCCTTGATTCGTTCGCGCGACAATCCGCTCGCGTCGGCCAGCGCCTTGTCGAGCCGTCCTGCGGCGATCAGCTGGCCAGAGATGATTTCGCCCTGCTGTGCGGTGTCCCCCATGCTAGAAAGATGGGCGATGACCATCGAAGTCTCAAGCGCGCTGATCGCGTCCTTGCTCGCCGAGGCGGCAGCGGCGCATCCCCGTGAGGCGTGCGGGCTCCTGCTGGGAGAGGATGCGGCAATGCGCGTTCACCCTTGTGCCAACGTCCACCCTCAGCCCGAAACCCACTTCGAGATCGACTCGACCGCATTGATCGCAGCCCACCGCGCGGCACGTGCCGGCGGGCCGCGTGTCGTCGGGTATTATCATTCGCATCCCACCGGCCCGCCCGCTCCTTCCGCAACCGACCGTGCGTACGCCACGCACGACGGCATGCTGTGGGCTATTGTCGGCGAAGGGAAGGTCGGCTTGTGGCGGGACGAAATTGAAGGCTTCGTGGCACTTTCCTACGCTGCAGCCGACGGCTAGTGCCGCAGTCATGACGTCTGCTCTGCCCATTCTTTCCTCGTTTCAATGGGCGAGGCAGGCCACGCCCGACTGTTGACATCAGGACTGTGGGCCATGTGGGCCACGATTCAGGAAACTATCCCCCAATATGAACAACAACGACCAGCTCGACCTCGCCAGCCTACTCTGTTCGCGCCTGTGCCACGACCTGCTGTCACCGGTCGGCGCGCTGACCAACGGGCTTGAGCTGCTGTCCGACGAGCGTGACCCGGACATGCGCCAGCGGTGTTTCGAGCTGCTTGAGCAGAGCGCGAAGGTCAGCGCCGACAAGTTGAAGTTCTTCCGGCTCGCGTTCGGTGCGGCCGGGGGCTTCGGCGAAAGCGTCCCGGTCGACGAGGCGAAGTCGGTTACCGAGGCGCTGGTCGGCACGGCCAAGCGCGTCGAGCTCAACTGGGCGCTGTCCGCCGACCGGTTGCCCAAGGGAGCGGTCAAGGTCCTGCTCAACTTCGCGCAGATCGGCCTCGAGGCACTGGTGCGCGGCGGGACGCTCGACGTCGGGGCCGAGAGCCGGGGCGGCGCGAGCGAAATCGTCGTGCGGGCGAGCGGCCCGCGGATCGCGTTCGACGAAGTGATCGGCCGCGCGCTCGAGGGCAAATTGGCTGCCGGAGAGCTGACCAGCCGCACTTCGGCCGCGCACATGTTGTCGCTGCTGGCCGAGCAGGCGGGCGGGGGATTGCAATACATGCTGTCCGACGGCGCGCTGGTGCTTGGCGCGGTGCTGCCGGAAGGCTGACCGTGGACGAACTCGTCCATCGCACGGTGTCCTCGCCCAACTGGGACGAGCGCGCGCTGCCGATCAGCATGGTCGTGCTGCACTACACCGAGATGGCGAGCGCCGAGGATGCGCTCGCGCGGCTGACCGACCCCGAGGCGAAAGTCAGCGCACATTACCTGATCAGCGATGCCGGCGAGGTGATCCGGCTGGTCGACGAGGACAAACGCGCGTGGCACGCCGGCCTGAGTTACTGGCGAGGGCATCCGGACGTGAATTCTGCGAGTATCGGGATCGAGCTTGATCATCCGGGGCACGCCCTTGGCTATCGCGATTTCTCGGAAGCCCAATTTGCCGCCCTGGTCCCGCTGCTCGCGCGGATCGTTGAACAGCACAACGTTCCGCGAACCAACGTGGTCGGCCATTCGGATGTCGCGCCCGCGCGCAAGATCGATCCCGGCGAGCTGTTCCCGTGGGACCGGCTGGCCGAATACGGGCTGTGCCTGGCCCGCCCCGGCAAGCTGGAACAGGGAGATCCGTTCGACAACGACGCGGCGTTCTATCTCGCGCTCGAACGGTTCGGGTACGACATCACCGACGGTCACAAGGTGGTCGAGGCATTCCAGCGTCGCTGGCGGCCGGAAAAGATCGATGGCCAGATCGACGGGCAGGTACGCGCGATCCTGTTCCAGTTGCTCTTGGATCGCGACCGCGGTCACGCTAGATAGCACGCGCCAGGAGGCCGGGCAGCCGCGTTATCCCTAGGGTGTACGAGGAAAGTCCGGGCTCCACGAAACAAGGGTGGCGGGTAACGCCCGCCGGGGGTGACCCCAGGGACAGTGCCACAGAGAGCAGACCGCCCCGTGCAGGATTTTCGGATCCTGGCCGGGGTAAGGGTGAAAGGGTGCGGCAAGAGCGCACCGGGGCCCTGGCAACAGGGCTCGCACGGCAAACCCCACCCGGAGCAAGGCCAAATAGGGGCCTCGCGCTCGCCCGATCGCAAGAGCGGGCGGCAGGGACGTTTCGTCCCGAGAGGTCCGGGTTGGCTGCTTGAACCTTGCGGCAACGCAAGGCTTAGACGAATGGCTGCCCCCGAGCGGCCGGTCCTGCGTGCAGGATACCGCGTTCGGGACAGAACCCGGCTTACAGGCCTCCTGGCACCTATCTTTCGTTGCGATTTGCATGAGTTGACGACAGAGCGGCGCAACGAGTCCTTGGGGAGCAAAACACTATGATCCGTTCCGGCCTATTCCTGTCCGCCGCGGCACTGGCTTTCGCCGCCGCGCCTGCATCCGCCGATGAAGGCATGTGGACATTCGACAACTTCCCCGCCGCCAAGATGAAGGCGGATTATGGCTGGGCGCCCGACCAGGCCTGGCTCGACCGCGTGCAGAACGCGGCGGTGCGCCTCACTGGAGGCTGCTCGGCGAGCTTCGTGTCGAGTCAGGGCCTGATCCTGACCAACCATCACTGCGTGGCCAGTTGCCTGTTCGATAATTCCAACGATGCGAGCGATTACCTCAATCGCGGTTATGTCGCCGATCGCCGCGACCTGGAGCTCAAGTGCCCGGGTCAGCAGGCCGAGGTGGTGACTAAAATCGCCGACGTCACCGGCGATGTGAAGGGTGTCTTCGGAACGCTGACCGGCGAGGCGCTGACCAAGGCCCGGGATGCCAAGATCGCCGAGATCGAGAAAGCCGGCTGCAGCGATACCGCGACGATGCGGTGCCAGGTCGTCACGCTGTTCGGCGGCGGCCAGTACAAGCTGTACACCTATCACAAATATTCGGACGTTCGCCTGGTGTGGGCGCCCGAGGATCGCGCAGCTACGTTCGGCGGTGACCCCGACAATTTCAACTTTCCGCGCTATTCGCTCGATGCGAGCTTCCTGCGCGCTTACGAGAATGGCAAGCCAGTGGCGACGCCCAACCATCTCAAGTGGAACCCGCGCGCGCCAAAGGAAGGCGAGGCGACGTTCGTGGTGGGTAACCCCGGTTCAACCAGTCGCCTGTTTACCGGCAGCCAGCTTGCCTTCGAGCGCGAAGTGCGCCTGCCGATCACGGTGGCGACCTATTCGGAGCTGCGCGGCCGTCTGATCCGCGCGATGGAAGAGAATCCGCAACACGAGCGCGAGGGGCTCGACGAACTCAACGGGATCGAGAACAGCCTCAAGGTCTATATCGGCCGGGTCAAGGCGCTCAACGATCCGGCGTTCACCGGCAAGCTGGCGGCCGCCGAAACCGACTTGCGTGCCAAGGGCGCCGATGGCGCAGACCCGTGGACCACGGTCGACTCGGCGGTCAGCGCATATCGCTCGCTGTACTTGCCCGTGCGCTTCACCCAGCCTTCGAGCGACCTGTATGGCTACGCCCAGACGCTGGTGTTCGCAGCGCAGGAGCGCAGCAAGCCCAACGGCGAGCGGTTGCCCGGCTACACCGACAGCGCTCTGCCGCTGACTGAAAAGCGTCTGCTCGACGAGCGGCCGGTTTATCCCTGGCTCGACCAGCTCAACCTCGAATGGAGTCTGTCGAAGGCGCGCGAATATCTCGGGGCCGACGATCCGGACACCAAGCTTTTGCTCGGCAAGGCGAGTCCCGAGGGTCTCGCCCAGTCGCTCGTCTCCGGCTCGAAGCTGGCCGATCCGGCAGTCCGCAAGGCGCTGTGGGAAGGCGGAATGAAGGCGATCAAGGCGTCCGACGACCCGATGATCGTCTATGCGCTGCGCTTGGCCGATCGCCAGCGCGAGCTGAAGCAAAAAGTCGATGCGGCCTATACCGGACCGCTGACGATCGCCGGCGGCCAGCTCGCCGACGCGCGGTTCGCGGCCTATGGTGACACGCTCTATCCCGACGCGACGTTCACGCTGCGGATCAGTTACGGCAAGGTCGCGGGCTGGACCGAGCGCGGCAATCTGGTGCCGTTCCAGACTACGATGGGCGACACTTTCGAACGCGCCACCGGCAATCCGCCGTATGATGCCGCCCCCGGCTTCATCGCGGCCAAGAGCAAGATAAGTCCTGCAACCGCATATGACTTCGTGACCACCAACGACATAATCGGCGGGAATTCGGGATCGCCTGTTATCGATCGCGCGGGCACGGTGATTGGCGCCGCGTTCGACGGCAACATCAACTCTCTCGGCGGTAACTACGGCTACGACGGTACAATCAACCGCACGGTCGTAGTGTCGACCGACGCGGTGCAGGAAGCGCTCGAAAAGATCTATCCGGCACCCGCGCTGGTGAAGGAACTGGCCACCAAGTGATCCGCGTCCGGCCGGTGTCGAAAGCGCTCGACATCGGCCGGAACCACGCTCCATAATCCTCCGGAATCGGGGGGAGTTTCGAGGAATGCGTGGTTTTCTACTGACCGCTTCGGCCGCGGTCCTGGCGGCTGTCGCTGCCAATGGCGCGCAAGCCGAAACGCTGATGGTGGGCGATCCGGCCCTGTCGGCGACGCAGATGGCATTCACATATGCCGGTGACATCTGGATCGCCGAGCGCGACGGCACCAATCCGCGACGGCTTACGTCGGCTCCGGCCGATGAGATGCGCCCACGCTTTTCGCCCGACGGCAGCATGATTGCCTATTCGGCAAACCTCGATGGCAACTACGACGTGTTCGTCATCCCCGCGGCCGGGGGACAACCCAGGCGGTTGACCTGGCATCCGGGGGCCGACCGGGTAGTCGGCTGGGCGCCTGACGGCCAGTCGGTGTCGTTCGTTTCGCCCCGCGAGCGGCGCGCGGGGCGGGCGGGCCAGCTTTATCGGGTCGATCTCACGGGAGGCCTTCCGGTCAAGGTGTCGGAAGCGCGCGTGTTCGATGGGGCCTGGAACGAAGACGGTTCGCGCTTCGCCGCCGTTCCGTTCGCTTCGGGCTATAATGGAATGGACGGGGGTACCTCTGGATGGCGTGGATATCGCGGAGGGAGCACTCCGCCGATCCAGATCATCGACTTCGTCGGCAAGTCGCTTGAGACGGTGGGCGCAGAACGGACCACCAATCGCAACCCGATGTGGATGGACGGCAAGCTCTATTTTCTCTCGGATCGCGAGGGTGAGACCTATAATCTGTTCCGCTACGACCCTGCGACCAAGGCTATCGACCGGCTGACCGACGAGAGCGATTGGGATATCCGCAGCGCCGCCGCGCAAGGCGGCCGGATCGTCTACGAGGCCGGCGGCCGGCTAAAAGTCATCGAGGCCGCGGGAGGCCGCGCGGTGCCGCTGGTTATGACCCTCAATGCCGACCTGCCCGAGCGCCAGCCGGGCTGGAAGGATGTCGCCGAAACGATGGAGGAAGCGCACATTTCTCCCAGCGGCGCGCGTGTCGCAGTGACCACGCGAGGGGAAGTGTTCACCGTCCCGACCGATCAGGGCGCGGTGCGCAATATTTCCAGCAGCCCGGCTGCGCGAAACTACAGCGGCATCTGGTCCCCTTCGGGTACCCAGCTTGCCTACATCGATGATGACGGCAACCGCCAGACGCTGGTGATCGAAGACCAGACCGGCACCGGCGCGCCGCGGCGCTGGCCGCTGGACGGTGCCTTCAACCAGCTTCTTACATGGGGCGGCAAGTCGGGTACGATTGTCTACACGACCAACAAGCTGGAGCTTCGCACGCTCGATGTCGCCAGCGGCCGCTCGGCCCTGATCGCAACCGCGCAACGCCGCCAGTTTGGATACGGAAGCCAGTTCGAAGCGACGATCTCGCCGGACGGTCGTTGGCTTGCGTTCACCAACGAAGGCCGTAATTTCAACGCCGGCCTGTTCCTTTACCAGTTCGCGACCGGGCAAACGTTCCCTGTCAGCGGGGACTTCGCAGACGTTTCCTCACCCACCTTCAGCCGCGACGGGAGGCTGCTGTTTTTCACCGCATCGACCAATTCCGGGCCCTCGCAAGTCGGGCTCGACATGACGACTCAGGAGCAGCCGCTGCGCTCGGGCATCTATGCCGCGGTGCTCGAGCGGGATGGCAAATCGCCCATCGCGCCGATCCTGGCGAACGAGGGTGAAAAGACCGACGCCGACGCCGAAGCCGATAAGACCGAAGACAAGAAAGCGAAGGGCAAGAAGGCCGGCCTCGATAAACCGGTCGCGGTAGATCCCACGGACTTGATCCACCGGGTGGTCGCGCTGCCGGTGGGCGAGGCGTTTTATTCGTCGCTGGCGACGGGCAAGGACGGCGCGCTCTACTACGTTCGCTCCGTCCAGCCGGGGGGCACCTCGGAAGACGACTTCGAGGCGTTGCAAGCCGATGCCGAACTGCAGCGCTATGATTTCGACAAGCGCGAATCTGAAACGCTCACCCGCGGCGTTCTCCGCATCGAGATGGATGCCTCGGGCGACAAATTGCTGCTCGTGAAGCCGGGCTCCAAGCTTGCGATCGCGGAAGCCGGCAAGAAGCTGGAGGTGGAGCCGGTCGAGCTGTCCGGTCTGCGGATGAAGGTCGATCCGGGTATCGAGTGGCCGCAGATCTTCAACGACGCCTGGCGGATGGAGCGGGACTTCTTCTACGATCCCGCCATGCACGGGGTCGATTGGACCGCCGTACGCGCGAAATACGCGCCGCTGGTCCCCTATGTTGGCCGGCGAGAGGACCTCAACACGCTGATTGTCCAGATGATCGCCGAGCTTGGGGTGGGCCACAACCGCGCGGGTGGGGGAGACCTGTACGCCAACCATTCGGCCCATCCCGGATTGCTGGGAGCGGACTTCACGCTCACGAACGGTCGCTACCGGATCGCACGGATCTATGATGGCGGGTTGTGGAATCCGCAGCTGAGCGCGCCGCTGGCCGCACCGGGCGTTGCGGCGCACGAGGGCGAATACGTTCTGGCCGTCGGTGGACGAGAGCTGACCGCGCGCGACAACATCTTCGAGCTGCTGTCAGGATCGGCCGGTGGGCAAGTCCAGCTCACGCTGGCGAATGATCCAGCGGGCTCGGGGCGGCGCGATGTCGTCGTCGAACCGGTTGCCGACGAAAGCCGCCTGCGGCTGTGGGGCTGGATCGAGGATAACCGGCGCAGGGTCGACCAGGCCAGCGGCGGCAAGGTCGCATATGTCTACATGCCCAACACGGCGGGCGACGGGTTTACCTTCTTCAACCGGATGTTCTTCGCCCAGTCGGACAAGCCGGCATTGATTCTCGACGATCGCGCTAACGGCGGTGGTCAGGCGGCCAACTATGTCATCGAGGTGCTCGCGCGCCAGCGCCTGTCGGGCTGGAAGGATCGCGAAGGACTGGTGTTCGATACCCCGGGCGGCGCCATCTATGGCCCAAAGGTGATGCTGATTGACCAGGACGCTGGATCGGGCGGCGATTTCATGCCGTGGGCGTTTCAGCAAGCCGGGCTTGGCCGGCTCATGGGCGCGCGGACATGGGGCGGGCTGATCGGCATCAGTGTCAATCCGCCGCTGGTCGACGGCGGCAATCTGTCGGTGCCGTATTTCCGCGCTTTCGGGCCGGACGGCAAGTGGATCATCGAAAACGTCGGTACCGTGCCCGACATTCCGGTCCAGCTCGACCAGTTGGCGCTGGAGGAAGGGCGCGACACCCAGCTCGATGCGGCGGTGGCGCAAGTCCTGGCGGACCTGCAGGCCCACCCTCCGGTCGATCGCCAGTCCGCCCCGGCCTATCCGACCCGGCGGGGCGAGTAACGAATGCTCAATCGCGCCCGATGCTGGTGTATGTGAAACCCGCCGCGCGGACATCTTCCGGGCGGTAGATATTGCGCAAGTCGACCAGCACGGGTGCCTTGGCGATGCTCTTGATGCGGGCAAAGTCGAGCGCGCGGAAGGCGTCCCACTCGGTTACGATCGCGATCGCATCGGCATCGCCAATGGCATCGTAGGGACTGGCGCACATCTGAACGCCGGGCATCAGCGGCGCGGCCAGTTCCATCCCCTCGGGATCGTAGGCTGCAACCGTCACTCCGGCGTCAGTCAGCGCCTGGGCGATCGCGATTGCGGGCGAATCGCGCATGTCGTCGGTATTGGGCTTGAACGTCAGCCCGAGCAGCGCGACCTTCTTGCCGCGAGCCATATCAATGCCGCCCAGCGCCTCGAGCACCTTGCGGCCCATCGCGCGCTTGCGGCTTTCGTTGACCTTGACCACCGCTTCGACGATCCGGACCGGGCTGTCGTAATCCTCTGCCGTCTTGAGCAGCGCCAGCGTGTCCTTTGGAAAACAGCTGCCACCGTAGCCCGGCCCCGCATGGAGGAACTTTGACCCGATGCGGTTGTCCATGCCGATTCCGCGTGAAACGTCCTGCACGTTGGCGCCGACTTTCTCGCACAGATCGGCCATCTCGTTGATGAAAGTGATCTTGGTCGCAAGGAAGGCATTGGCGGCGTACTTGATCAGCTCGCTCGATCGGCGGCTGACAAACAGCAGCGGCGATTCGTTGAGGAACAGCGGACGATACACCTCGCGCATCACCTCGCGCCCGAAATCGTCCTCTGCCCCGATGACGATCCGGTCGGGTCGTTTGAAATCGCCGATTGCGGCGCCTTCGCGCAGGAATTCGGGGTTCGAGACGACTGAAACCCGGTGCTTACAGCCGGCCTCGGCGATGATCCGCTCCACTTCGTCGCCGGTGCCGACCGGCACGGTCGACTTGGTGACCACCACCGCGTCGTTTTCGAGCGTCTCGCCCACCTCGCGCGCCACTGCATGGACGAACGTCAGATCGGCGTGGCCGTCACCGCGACGGCTGGGAGTGCCGACCGCGATGAATACCGCACCCGCGCCGCGGATTCCTTCGGCGAGGTCTGTGGTGAACGACAGACGGCCCGCCTTCACGTTGCTGTCGACCAGCGCATCCAGCCCCGGCTCGTAGATCGGCATCACGCCGTTTTCGAGCTGCTCGATCTTCGATGCATCCTTGTCGATGCACACCACCTGGTGACCGAAATCGGCAAAGCATGCGCCGGACACCAGGCCTACGTAGCCCGAACCCACCATAGCGATCTTCATGCCCCGGTGCTCCCGTTATCAATGACTATCGTGCCGCCGCGGTCGACCGCCTGGATCACGCGCCGCGTCGTACCTTCGAGCACCAGCGCGGTCAGGCAACCCGAGCGATATGCACCGGTATCGATGCCGATGCGGTTTGATCGCTCGTCGATCGCCTCGGTGATGGTATGGCCGTGGATCACGAAGTGTTCATGCGGGCTGGCGTGATCGAGAAAGGGCTCGCGGATCCAGCGCAAGTGATGCTCTTGCTGCTCGTCGATCGGCACGTTCGGCGCAATGCCCGCGTGGACGAACAGATAGTCGCCGGCGACAAGGTAGTTCTGTGCCGCAGAAAGGAAGCGGCGATCCTCATCCGGCAGCGCGGCCGCCAGCAGCGCCTGCAACTCTTCGAGCGAGGCCTCGTCATATTGGGCCCGCGGGATCCCGTAGCTGAGAGCGGTTTCGCGTCCGCCGTGGCGCAGGAAGTGTCGTAGCACGGCGACGTCGTCGAGGGCGCAGAGGAACATTTCCTCGTGATTGCCGGCCAGCAGGCGAACGCGGCGCTGCGCCTGCCACGCGCGCGCACGCGCCACCACGCCCGCGCTGTCGGGTCCGCGATCGACCAGGTCGCCCAGCAGGACCGCGGTACTCTGCCCGATCGGCGCGCGGGCATCGTCCTGCTCGATCGCGTCGATCAACGCCTCAAACAGATCGAGCCGTCCGTGGATGTCACCCACGGCGTACCAACGCGTGCCGGGGGGCACCGCCGGTAGCGGGCGCGGCGCAGCGCGCGGTCGGAAGATCTGGCGCAAGGGTTCAAACATCAGGGGCAGCCGCATAGGGAAGCAGGCCGTGCGCGGCAATGGATGACGCCCGGCTTAATCCGCGCGGCCTGATGCCGGAAATCCACACTTCGGCGGCGAAGCGCCTGGCTCGCAGATTTTTCTTGTGCGCTGCAGCATCGCGAGGCAAGAAAGTTGCGCATCACCGGCAAAGCACTCGCGATACGACGAGGCTATCGGGCGATACGCAGGCGGGACGAGGCACAAACCAGGAGTTTGCCATGCTGACGTCCATCCGCGGCCTTGCCGCAGCAACAACACTGACCTTCGTCGCGCTGTCCGCGGCCCCCGCTTTCGCGCAGGACGAAGACGCCGCTTCATCAAGCTCGATCACCGTCACGGGCAATGTGGCGTTGGTCTCCGACTACCGCTTCCGCGGGGTCTCGCTTTCCGGCGGCGATCCCGCCATTCAGGGAGGCGTTACCGTTACGCATGACAGCGGGTTCTATGTCGGCACCTGGGCCTCGTCGATCGACGACGGAGGGTCCGATGTTTATGGCGACGTCGAAGTCGACCTGTTCGGCGGCTGGAGCGGCAAGGTAACCGAGGGCGTCGGCCTCGACGTGGGCCTTTTGTATTACGCCTATCCGAGCAATGCGAAGGGCTTCGACGCCGAATACTTCGAACCATACGCTACCATTTCGGGCGATCTGGGACCGGTCCAGGCCAAACTCGGCGTGAACTATGCGTGGGAACAGGATTCGCTCGGCGGTGACGATAACCTCTACATTCATACCGAATTGAGCTCGGGCATTCCCAACACGCCCGTCTCGCTTGCTGCGCACCTGGGTTACACCGACGGCGTGCTTGCGCCGCCTCTGCTGGCGGGGACAGCCGATGATACCGGCTTCGACTGGTCGTTCGGCGCCAGCGCTACAGTGCTCGGCAGCTTGACGCTCGGTGTTTCTTACGTGGGAGTCGAGGGGCCCTCGATCGACGGATTCACCGACGATGCTGTAGTGTTTTCGATCGGCGCGAGCTTCTGACAATGTCGGGGGCGGGCCAAATGCCGGCCCCCGATCTTGCCTAACCCAGCGAAAAGCTGACCGTAGTGACCACGCGGACCTTCTTGTAGGGCGAATCCGACACGCCCCAGCTTCCGCCATCGCTTTCACCGTCACGCGCAGTGATCTCGAAATAGCCCTGGGTGGCGTCCTTGATCGCGCCCACACTGGTTCCACTGTCCTTGGCAAACTGCTCCGCCGCGGAACGGGCGTCCTTGGTAGCCTCGGCCACCATTGGCGGCTTGATCGTGTCGAGCTTGGTGAAGGTATAGGCGATCCCGCTACCTTCTTCGAGAAGGACCCCGCGATTAACCAGATCGAACTGGCGCGCCACCGCACGCTGCGCGCGTTCGACATCGGTTGTCCGGAGCGCCAGGCGCTGGCGCACGGTGTAGCGCGTGACCCCCTGATCGGTGTAAGTCGATACGTTCGCGGCGGTTGGCTGAAGGGCGTCGTCGGGAAACCCCAGCTCATCGAAGAACCGCCCGATTGCTTGCGTGTCGGCGCGCACCTTCGCCTGAACGGCGGCGAGATCGGTGCCGGTGTCGGAGTACGATATCGTCCAGGTAGCCAGATCGGCGGTCACATTGCGCTCGGCCAGGCCGCGGACGGTCACCGCGCGTTCGGCCTCCTTGGCGCGCAGCAGCCCGTTGCCCAACAGATAGCCGCCTGCGACCAGACCGAGCGACAGGACGGCCGCCGTGCCGAGCCACCGCAGCGATTTGTCGTCTCGCGGGAATCCCGGTTCGAGCGACGTGGATTGATCGGACGGGGCATTCATCGCTAGGCTCCTGGCACGGCACGACCCGCACGATGAGTTGTGCATTTTTGTCGATGAACCGATTTTGAACGGAGTCGCAGGTGACGAAATTTCTTCATTCGATGATCCGCGTGACCGATCCCGACGCGACGGTGGCTTTTTTTCGACTGATCGGACTGGAAGAAGTGCGTCGCTTCGACAGCGAACAGGGACGGTTCACCCTCATATTTCTCGCCGCGCCGGGCGAGGCGGGGGTGGCCGAAGTCGAGCTGACCTACAACTGGCCCCCCGAAGACGGAACTCCGGCCCAAAGCTATGACGGCGGACGTAATTTCGGCCACTTGGCCTATCGGGTGGATGATATCTATCAGACCTGCCAGCGCCTGCAGGACGCAGGGCACGTGATCCATCGTCCGCCACGCGACGGACATATGGCGTTCGTTAAATCGCCCGACGGCATTTCGGTCGAACTGCTGCAGGAGGGCAACCTGCCGCCACAGGAGCCGTGGGCGAGCATGCCAAATACGGGTACCTGGTAGGCGTCTGGTTCGACTGGCCATAGCGAGCCAGGTTTGCCAAGGCGTTCGGCATGATCGTCACGCTCATTGCTATATTCGTCGTCGCCTACCTGTTCATCGCTCTGGAGGAGCCGGCGCAGGTCAATAAATCGGCCGCAGCACTGATTGGCGCGGGACTGTTGTGGACGGTCTACGCGCTGGGCCGCGCCGCGCCAGAACTGGTCGACCACGAACTGGCCGAATCACTGGTCAACACGGCGCAGATTGCCTTTTTTCTGCTAGGCGCGATGACCGTGGTTGAAGTGGTCGACGCTCACGACGGCTTTACGGTCATCACCTCGCGACTGCGCGCAACGACGCTCGGCACGCTGGTGTGGTTTATTGGCGGGGTGGCGTTCTTCCTGTCCGCGGCGCTCGACAACCTGACAACCACGATCGTGATGGTTTCACTGGTGCGCAAGCTTCTCAAGGAGCGCGATGACAGATTGGTGATGTGCGGGATCATCGTGATCTGCGCCAATGCCGGCGGGGCCTGGTCGCCGATCGGCGACGTCACCACGACCATGCTGTGGATCGGTGGACAGGTGTCGACTATCGCGATTGTCACCAAGCTGATCCTCCCGAGCCTGGTCAACGCGCTGGTACCGCTGACGATCGTCGGCATCAAATTGCGGGGACGCCCGATCGTCGCGCCGGTGGCCGAGATCGATCCGGGTGGCGACGCCTCGCCCGTTCAGCTGCCTGCATTCGAGCGCAACCTGATGTTCGCCCTGGGCGTCGGGGTGCTGCTGATGGTGCCGGTGTTCAAGAGCGTGACTCACCTGCCGCCCTTCCTCGGCATCCTGTTCGGCCTTGGGATCGTATGGGCCGTCGGCGACCTCCTTCACCGCAACAAGCCGTGGCGCGAGAAAGAGCGCGTAACAATTGCGCATGCTCTGACGCGGATCGACATGGGCGCGATCACCTTTTTCGTGGGCATTCTGCTGGCGGTAGCGACGCTGGAACACGCCGGCATCCTGGCGGGCCTTGCCCAATGGCTTGATCGCGTGATCGGTCGGCTCGATGTGATCGTACTGGTTTTCGGGGCGGTCAGTGCGGTGATAGACAACGTACCGATGGTCGCTGCCGCGATGGGCATGTACCCACTCGAGCTGCATCCGACCGACAGCTTCCTGTGGGAATTCATGGCGTATTGCGCAGGCACTGGTGGATCGATGCTGATCGTCGGATCCGCTGCAGGGGTTGCTGCCATGGGAATGGAGAAGATCAATTTCCTGTGGTACCTGCGCCGCTTCACCCTGCTTGCGGCCCTGGGCTACCTCGCGGGAGCCGCGGTTTACGTCCTGCAGCAGGAAGTCATCGGCCATTCGCCGCTGATGTAGCGGCTCGCCCGACGACCCCGCCACCGCTCGCCTATGCCGCTCACGATCGCTTTTTTCTGCCAGGTACATTCATTTGTGCATGCATTTGCTTGCGCGTTGCAAGAACAGCGGCCAACCGTTAGTTAGGTAGCCAGGGCATTACAAAGGGTCGCACTTGCCAGCGGGGGGATTCACGTCTGGTCAATGGGTCGTGCTCGTCGAGCATGAACTGATGTTGTTCGCCGGTCTGTTCTTTTTGATCGGCGCGCTCGACGAACTGGCGATCGACCTCATCTGGTTATGGCTGCGTATTACCGGGCGCGCGAAGACGCTGCGCATCGTCGAAGATCAGGTGAGCCGGCCGCTTGAAGGGCAGGCGGCGGTCTTCATTGCCGCATGGCGCGAAGCTGCGGTGATCGGCCCGACGGTTCGGCACGCTCTGCGGTCTTGGCCGCATGCCGATCTACGCCTCTATGTGGGTTGTTACCGCAATGATCCGGACACGATCGAGGCCGTTCTCGCGCAAGCCAAAGACGATCAGCGATTGCGGCTGGTGATACATGGAAGGGACGGTCCCAGCACCAAGGCCGATTGTCTCAACCGTATCTACCGCGCGCTAACGGAGGACGAGCGCCGCGCGGGCAGCGCTGCCCGCATGGTGGTGGTCCACGATGCCGAGGATATGGTCGATCCCGCCGCGCTCAGCCTGCTAGACGCGGAAGTGGGGCAGGCCGATCTCGTCCAACTACCGGTGCTCCCGCATCCCTTGCCCGATTCGCGCTGGATCGCATCGCATTACTGTGAAGAGTTTGCCGAGGCACACGGCAAAGCGATGGTGGTGCGCGATGCTTTGCGCGCCGGGCTTCCTACCGCGGGCGTCGGCTGCGCGATTGCCCGCCATGCGTTGACGGAGCTCGACCGCAGCCGCGCTGCCGACGGTCCCTTTGCCGCAGAGTGCCTGACCGAGGACTACGAACTCGGCCTGGGAGTGTCGGAGCTCGGCGGACGTGCCCGCTTCGTGCGCCGGCGAACTGCTGATGGGCGCCTTGTGGCGACCCGCGCCTGCTTCCCCGCCCGGCTCGACTGGGCGGTGCGTCAGAAGACGCGCTGGGTTCACGGCATCGCCTTTCAGTCGTGGGACCGGCTGGGCTGGAGCCGCCGTCCGGTGGACTTGTGGATGCGACTGCGCGATCGACGCGGGCCGCTCACCGCCTTGGTGCTGGCAGTCGCCTACGTCTTGCTGGTCCTCGTCTCGCTCGGATGGGTTGGGCACCTCGCCGGCTTCCGGTTGACGCCCGATGGCTCGCCCGTTCTCGTCGCGCTGCTGGTGATCAACTTGGTCGGCTTTGCATGGCGCGCCGCATGGCGGTTTGCGTTCACCGCGCGCGAGTACGGGTGGGCGGAAGGAATACGTGCCGTGTTGCGAATCCCCCTGGCCAACGTGATCGCGATCATGGCGGGGCGGCGCGCGTTCGCGGGATACGTGGCATCACTCGCCGGTCGCACCCCAAACTGGGACAAAACCCGTCACACGATCCACCCGGCAATCGAGCACGAGGCTGAAACCGCGTGATAACTGATGGCCGACGCGTGCGCCGCCGCAGAGGCGAGCCTCTTGCTGCGCTCGCGCTGCTGTTGGCCGGTTGGACCACAGCGCGGATGATGTTGTGGGAGTCTCCTTTCGCACCTGCCTTCCCCTCGGCTACCGCCGCGGTCACCGCGCCAGCCGCCGCGCCACAGCTTTTGAGCCCGCGGTCAAAGCTCGCCCAGCATGCCATCGCAACGGAAGCGGCCGTGTTGCATCGCTCGCTCGTCGCCCGCCGCCTACGATCTTCCTTGACGCAAGGCGCGGCATCTTCGTTCGTTCTTCCGGTCACCTCGCCGGTGACTGCGTGGCTGCCCGACGAAGTAACAACCACGCTGCGGCTTACGGGCGTTCAAGGCGCCGTGCCGCTCCTCGTCGAGCCCGGAGCCAGTCCCCCCCGGATATCGCAAGGCCGCTGGCATCTTGATGCCTGGGCCGCGTGGCGTTCGGAAAGCGGCTTGCCGGCAATCGCGAGCGGGCCGCAGGCGCCGAGCTACGGCGGAAGCCAAGCCGGGGCGATCGCGCGGTTCGATCTCGCGACCGGTGGCCACCAACCCTCTCTCCATCTGAGGGCCACTTACGCGCCTGATCGCCCACGCCAGGGCGATCTTGCTGCCGGAGTTGGGCTCCGTCCGCTGATTGGCGTGCCCATCCGAGTTATGGGGGAAGTCCGGGCGACCAGCACGGCTGGCCACACTGAAGTCCGGCCTGCGGTGCTGGCAATTACCGAACTGGCGCCGATCGCGCTCCCATTCGGCATGACCGCTGAAGGCTATGCGCAAACCGGCTGGGTCGGCGGGCGCTATGCCACCGCGTTCGCGGACGGGCAGGCGCGGTTGACCCGCCCGGTGGCGACCATCGGCGGCATGCACCTTCGCGGCGGCGCGGGCGCCTGGGGCGGGGCGCAGAAGTTCGCCGAACGCGCGGACATCGGACCGACGGTGACACTCGATCTGGCGCATGGTCCGGTCGCGGCGCGGTTGGCGCTCGATTACCGCATTCAGGTGGCCGGCAACGCGACGCCGGGCAATGGAGTGGCGCTGACTCTGTCGACGGGTTTTTAAGGGCGCGGCACCTTCATTCGCGGCTTGCAAGCGGGTAGGGCTGAAGGATGGACGTCTACCTCCCGATCGCAAACCTTTCGGTCAACGGGCTGGTAATCGTTGGGCTGGGCGTGCTCACCGGGCTGTTATCGGGACTGTTCGGCGTCGGCGGCGGGTTCCTGACCACTCCGTTGCTGATTTTCTACGGCGTGCCGCCGACTGTGGCGGCGGCTTCAGCTTCGACACAGGTGACGGGCGCGAGCGTTTCGGGTGTGCTGGCGCACAATCGCCGTGGCGGGGTCGATTACAAGCTTGGCACGGTCACCGTTGTCGGCGGCATGATCGGCAGCGCAATCGGCGCGCTGCTGTTCCGTTTTTTCCAGTCGATCGGACAGATCGACACGGTCATCTCGATTCTCTACGTGGTCATGCTTGGCTCGATAGGCACGTTGATGGCCCGCGAAGCCTGGAGCGCGCTGCGGGCCGAAAAGGATGGGCTGCGCCCACGTGCCGCCAAGCGCCGGCATCATCCGCTGGTCGCCGCACTGCCAGGGCGGTGGCGCTTCTATCGCTCGGGTCTGTACATTTCCCCGTTGGCCCCCCTGTTGCTCGGCGCGGGTGTGGGCGTACTGACGATGCTGATGGGGGTCGGTGGCGGTTTCATCCTGGTGCCCGCGATGCTCTATATCCTGGGTATGAGCGCGGGCGTGGTAGTCGGCACCAGCCTGTTCAATATCCTGTTTGTGACGATGGTCACCACCATGATGCACGCGCTGACGACCAAGGCGGTCGATCTGGTCCTTGCGGCGCTGCTGCTGTTGGGGTCGGTGTCGGGTGCGCAACTCGGTACGGTGCTCGCTCAGAAGGCCAAACCTGAAACGCTGCGTTTGATTCTTGCCGCGATCGTGCTGCTGATCGCGCTCAGGATGTTGTGGGGCCTTGGGGTGCGGCCTGACGAAATCTACACGGTAGCCCCGTTGTGAGCGAACGCGTTGCAATCCGCATGGCGCTGCTGCTGCTGGCATTCGTCTCGCTCACGGCCGCGCGCGATCCGATCCTTGTGCCCGAGGTCAGCCAGCATGAAGTGCGAGTGCGCCAGGGCTTCATCGGCACCGAACTGCTGCTGTTTGGTGCGATCCTCGATCCCGCCGGCGCCCGCGCGGCGCGCGGTTACGATGTCGTGGTGGTGCTGAAGGGGCCAAGCGAGCCGATCCGGCTGCGCGAGAAATCGCGGGTCGGCGGCATGTGGTTCAACGCCGCGAGCACCGATTTTCGCTCTGCCCCGTCGTTCTTCGCAGTGGCATCGTCGCGGCCGGTAAAGGACATCGTCGATGAACGGACCGCGGCGATCTACGAATTCGGGACCGATTTCATCCAGCTTTCGCCGACCGGCGAGATCGATCCTGCGGAACAGACTCGCTTCACTAGTGGCTTGGTCGATCTGAAGCGCCGCCAGGGTCTTTATCAAGAGGACATGCATGGTGTGACGATCCGCGGCGGGGTGCTGTATCAGGCGCGAATAACCCTGCCTTCGCGGGTGCAAACCGGCACGTATACTGCCGAAACGTTCGCGGTCAGCAACCGCCGCGTGGTGGCTTCGGCGATTTCGGAAGTCGAAGTGAAGAAGGTCGGTTTTGAACGGTTCGTCGAGCTGTTCGCGCAGCGAGAGGGGTTCCTGTACGGCCTGCTCGCGGTCAGCCTGTCGATTGCGATGGGATGGATCGCAGGACGCTTGTTCGCACTCATCTGACGCCTGTGCCCGCTTCACGTTGACCCGATCTTAACCGCGAATAGGGCATGCCTCGGCCGATAGATTTCGTCGCAGATATCGAGGGGCGTGTCCGGACATGGACGAATTGGGCAAGCAGACATTTCAGGGAATCGCGGCCGATGCGCCGCCGGCTCCGGCCAATGGTGCCGGTGCGACGCCGGTGGACAATGCGATGCACCCGATCGGTGTGGTGCTCGAGATAGCCGGATCCGGTTCGCAGATCGCGGTCGATCTTCAGCGGCTCAACGAATGCATGGCCGATGACGATCCGTCGATCGCACTTGCTGGTCAGGTTGGCAGCCAGATAAAGATCCGGGTCGGCAACGCGTGGCTGCTTGCCAGCGTGCGCAACCAGAAACAGGACCGGCGCACCGGCGGCGGGATCATCGCCAATATCGATTTCCTCGGCGAAGGCAGCGAGGAGAAGCTCACCGGACGGATCCATGGCTTCCGCCGCGGCGTTACCCGTTATCCAGTCCCGGGCGCGCTCATCTATCCGGCGACCACCGCGGATTTGCGCCAGATCTACGCTAGCGACGGGCGTTCGAACATCCAGGTCGGTACCGTGTATCCGACCAAGGACATTCGTGCCGGGCTCTATATCGATGCGATGCTTGGCAAGCACTTCGCGCTGCTCGGATCGACCGGCACCGGTAAATCGACCAGCGCGGCGCTGATTCTGCACCGCATCTGCGATGCCGCGCCCGACGGGCACATCGTGATGATCGATCCGCACGGCGAATATTCGGCAGCGTTCCGCAACACCGGGCTGATCCTCGACGTCTCCAATCTGCAGATGCCGTACTGGCTGATGAATTTCGAGGAACATTGCGAAGTCCTGCTGTCGAGCAGCGGCAACGATCGCCAGACCGATCAGGACATTCTCGCCAAGTGCCTGCTCAAGGCGCGGTCCAAGAACCGGCTTGCCGAAACGATGGGCAAGATCACCGTCGATTCGCCGATTCCTTACTTGCTGTCCGATCTCGCCAGCGAGATTACCAACGAGATGGGCAAGCTCGACAAGGCGACCAACACCGCGCCGTACATGCGGATCAAGACCAAGCTCGACGAGCTCAAGGCCGATCCGCGCTACCAGTTCATGTTCTCCGGCATGCTGGTCGGCGATACGATGGCCGATTTCCTCGGCAAGATCTTCCGCATGCCGAGCGCGGGCAAGCCGATCGCTATCGTCGACGTTTCGGGCGTGCCGTCGGACATCACCAGCACGGTGGTCGCGGTGCTGAGCCGGTTGGTGTTCGACTTTGCAATCTGGGGCCGCGAGGAGCAGACCCGGCCGATCCTGCTGGTGTGCGAGGAAGCCCACCGCTACGTGCCGAGCGAGAAGAACGCTGACGGGTCGTCGGTCGGCAAGATCCTCAGCCGGATCGCCAAGGAAGGCCGCAAATACGGCATCAGCCTGGGCTTGATTACCCAGCGCCCGTCCGACCTTGCCGAAGGTGTTCTCAGCCAGTGCGGCACGATCCTTTCGATGCGCCTCAACAACGAACGCGACCAGGCGTTCGTCAAGGCCGCGATGCCCGAAGGCGCCCGCGGTTTCCTCGATTCGATCCCCGCGCTGCGCAACCGCGAGGCGATCATCTGCGGCGAAGGTGTCGCGATCCCGATGCGGGTGAGCTTCGACAACCTCGAGGAACAGAAACGACCGGCGTCGGAAGACCCCAGCTTCGTGGATCTGTGGCGCCAGAGCGGCGGCGAGGAGGAACGGGTCCACCGGATCGTCCAGCGCTGGCGCAGCCAGGGTAAGTGATTACATCTCCGGCTTGAAGCGGCCGGCGGCATCGCCGTCGGTGTGGGATACCTCGGCGGCGCGTTCGGGGCTGATCGCGCGGCCTTGCGTGCGCCAGCCCTTGCGCCGGTAGAACAGAATGGCGATCACCATCGAAACCGCCGATCCGAACGGGAAGCACAGCCACAACGCGTCCTGCCCGATCAGGCCGCGCATACCGTAATAGAACCCCAGCCGTGCCGGGAACATCGACACGCCCAGCGCGATCAGCGGCACCCATACCACCCCGCCTGCGCGCATCGTGCCGAACAACACGATCGTCACGCCGAACAGGATGAAGCTCCAGCTGGCGAGAAACTGGATATGCCTGGCAAGCGGCACCGCCGGACTGTCGGGCCCCAGAAACAGTACCAGCGCGGCGCGGTCGAACAGCAGCAGCAGCGCGGCCATCGAACCGGTCATCACCAGATTGATCAGGATGCCCGCCCGGCTGATCTGGTCGATCCGCTCTGGCAGCCGCGCGCCGATCGCCTGCGCGGCCATCGCGCTGACCCCCGCGCCGATCGCCATCGCCGGCATCTGCAGGTAGGTCCACAACTGCAACGACGCGCCATAAGCCGCTGCCGCGATCAGGCCTTCCCGGTTGACCAGCCCGATGATCACGAGTCCCGCGGATGAGATCAACAGCATCTGGGCGCCCATCGGCAAACCCTTCCCGACAATATAGCCAAGTTCAGCGCGACGCGGGATCAGGTACGCCAGTTCGGCGCCGCGCAGCCGCAGCGGGAGGTCCCGGGCATAAACGTAGATCACCAGCCCAAGCAACGAAGCATAGCCCGCGAACGCGGTAGAGGCGGCCGAGCCGGCGATGCCCATGCGGGGGAAGGGGCCGATGCCGGATATCAGCAATGGGTTGAGCACGATGTCGAGCACCACGGACATCGCCATGAACAGGAACGGGGTCTTAGAATCGCCCGCTCCGCGCAGCCCCATAGCGATCATGACCGTCATGATGCTGCCCGGGATGGCTACGAAGATGATCCGCAGGTAATCGAGCGCGAAACCATACGACGCGCCCGGAGTGCCCAGCAGGTCGAGCAGCGCCGGGGCGAAGAACCAGCCGAGCACCGCGACGATGATCGCCAATCCGATACACAAGCCGAGCGCGGTGCCGAACGTGCGCCGGGCCAGATCCGGCTCCCCCGCGCCGAAGGCCTGGCCCATCTTGACGGTCGCTGCCATGCCGAAGCCGAACACCGTGGCGAATACCAGAAACATCACGATGTTGGCGTTGGCGGTCGCGGCCAGCGCGGCTTCGCCGATCAACCGGCCCACCCAGATCGAATTGACCGACCCGTTCAGCGACTGCAGCAGGTTCGAGCCAAGCGTCGGCAGGCTGAACAGCACGAGCGTGTTCAGCACCGGCCCTCCGGTCAGGTCGCGCATGCCGGGCCGGCCGGCAGTAATGGCGGTCGCTTCGCTCATGTACCCCGCGTGTCGCCGTAGAGGTGAATATGCAAGCGGTCCGAACGGCGGAATCCATGTTCGGCGCACAATGGCGCGAGCCACGCCTCGCGGGCGCGCAGGGTCGCGCTGTCGGTACCCTCGGGCATCAGGAAGATGCGGTCAGGGGCGATTCCAAAGCCATGCTGGAGCGCGAGCACCTGGGTCACGTCACCCGGTTCGGCGACCACGAACTTGAACACCGCGCGCGGCTCGGCTGTCCATTGCCGCAGCCGTTCGGGGACCAGCGCAAGCGTGGCCGGGTTACCGCTGTGGGCGAGCTTGGGGCTGACGTTGTATTGGTCGACGTAGGCATCGAAGCGCGCCAACGGTTCGACGGTGCCGTTGGTTTCGACCTCGATCGCATGGTCGGGAAGCAGTGCGGCGAGTTCAGCCAGCGCCACTGCCTGCAGCAGCGGTTCGCCGCCGGTCACTACCAGCCGGCGCGGTTCAAGCCGGTCGATCGCGCGGGCGGCATCGAACGGGGACAACGTGACCTGGTTGGCCTTGCGATCAAACGTCAGCGCATTCCGGTGAGGTCGCTCGTCGCCGGTAAAGTGCCAGGTGTAGGCGGTGTCGCACCATACGCAGGCGAGGTTGCAGCGTGACAGGCGGATGAAGCTGCAGGGTTTGCCCGCCGACGGGCCTTCTCCCTGCAGCGAGGAGAACAGCTCGGGTGAGCCTGTATCGTCGGTGGCCAGGACCAGATTCATAGGGCCGCGTCAGTGCCGTTTGTTGGACGCATGGACCGCATGGACCCCAGTCCTGGCGCTAAAAACCGTCCTTGCGCGCGAGCGGCGCGAACGGCGCGAGCGGGGAGGCAAAGGGCGAGGTGCGCGAACATGCGCCGCCCAATGGCACATTCGCCTGAAGTAGGAAAACGGCTCCTAGCCCAGCCGCTCCAGCGCAGCGCGCAATCGCTCGGCCTCGGCGGCGTGGTGTGCGTGATCGGCACGTGCCTTGTCGACCGCCTCGGGCTTGGCGCGTTCGACGAAACTGGCGTTGCCAAGCCGACCGGCGAGTGAAGCGGCTTCCTTTTCGGACGCGGCGAGCGCCTTGCCGAGACGCGCCTTTTCGGCTTCCACATCGATCAGGCCTTCGAGCGGAATGACCAGCAGGTCGCTTCCCGCACTCACCTGCAGCGCCGCGCCCTCAGGGGCAGGGGTGACGTTGACTGCCGACAGCCGCGCAACCCGCTCGATCGCCGCAGGGTTGCCGGCCAGCACCTTGCTCGCGGTATCCGAGGGGGTGGCCAGCCACGCCTCGAGCCTGGCGCCCGGCGGCAGACCCAGCTCGTTCTTGGCGGTGCGCAATGCGCGGGTGAGATCGATCAACCACTCGACTTCGGCGCTCGCCTGCGGGTCTGCGCTGGCTTGCGGGTCGGGCCAACTGGCGACGATCAGCTCGTAGGGCCGATCGCCTTGCGCGTGCCAAAGCTCCTCGGTGATGAAGGGCATGAACGGGTGGAGCATCACGAGAATCTGGTCGAGCGCCCACCCGGCGACCGTCTTGGTCTCGTCGTCGACGGTCCCCTTGATCAGTTCGAGATACCAGTCGCAGAAGGTGTCCCACGCGAACCGGTAGATCGCGCCAGCGGCAGCGTCGAAGCGCAGATCGGCCATCGCCTTGTCGAGCGCGGTTTGCGTGGCGATGACTTCGCCGATGATCCATTTATTGACCGCGTGGCTGGCGGCCGGCGCGGCAATCTGCTGCGATGCCCCGATCCCGTTGGCCTGGCAGAAGCGCGTGGCATTCCACAGCTTGGTAGCGAAGTTGCGATAGCCTTCGACCCGGCTTTCATCCATCTTCACATCGCGGCCCTGGCTCTCCATGGAAGCCATGAAGAAGCGCAATGCGTCAGCCCCGAACTTGTCGATCAGCAGCAGCGGATCGACCACGTTGCCCTTCGATTTCGACATCTTCTGGCCATCGGCCGCGCGCACCAAACCGTGCAGATACAACCGCTTCCACGGCACATCTTTCATCAGGTGCAAACCCTGCATCGCCATCCGCGCATCCCAGAAGAACAGAATGTCGAAGCCCGAGATGAGGAGATCGTTGGGGTAATGGCGGGCGAGCAGGTCGCTCTCTTCCGGCCAGCCGAGCGTGGCGAAGGGCCACAGTGCCGACGAGAACCAGGTGTCGAGCACGTCGTCATCCCGGGTCAGCGTGGCGTTTGGCCCCGCAAGGGCGTGCGCCTTTGCCTCGCTCTCCGCCACGAACGGCTTGCCGGTCTCGTCATACCAGGCCGGAATCCGGTGGCCCCACCACAACTGGCGGCTGACGCACCACGGCTGGATGTTTTCCATCCAGTTGAAAAAGGTCTTCTCCCAGCTTTTGGGGACGATCTCGATCCGCCCTTCGCGCACCGCATCCATCGGCGCCTTGGCCAGCGTTTCGGCATCGACGTACCACTGATCGGTCAGCATCGGCTCGATCACCACGCCGCCGCGGTCGCCGAACGGCTGCATGATCGTCTTGTCCTCGACCCCTATCATGAGCCCGTCGGCGTCTATGTCGGCTACCACCCGGGCACGCGCATCGTAGCGGTCGAGGCCGCGGTACGCGTCGGGGACAAGGTTCAGCCCGTCGATCTCCTTGGCGTCGAACGCCGCACCGCCGGCAATCGCGCGCGCACGCGCCGAAGCGTCGGCATAAGGCGCGCCGTCGGTCCGCATCGCCGCAACTTCGTCCATCAGGCGGTACATCGGAATGCCGTTGCGCTGCGCGACGCCGTAATCGTTTTCGTCATGCGCCCCGGTGATCTTGACCGCGCCCGAGCCGAACGCCGGATCGGGATAAAGATCGGTGATGATCGGTATTTGGCGGCGGTGTTCGCGCGGGCCCACCGGGATTTCGCATAGCTTGCCCACGATCGGGGCGTAGCGGGCGTCTTCGGGGTGGACCGCTACCGCGCCATCGCCCAGCATCGTCTCGGGCCGGGTGGTGGCGATCGCGATGTAGTCACGTTCCTCTTCCAGCACGACGTTGCCCTCGCCGTCGCGCTCGACGTACGTATAGGTTTCGCCGCCCGCGAGCGGGTACTTGAAGTGCCACATGTGGCCGGCGACTTCGCGGTTTTCGACCTCGAGGTCGCTGATCGCGGTCTTGAGCGCGGGGTCCCAGTTAACCAGCCGCTTGTCGCGGTAAATCAGCCCCTGGTTGTACAGGTCGACGAATACCTTGGTCACCGCAGCGCTGAAATGCGGGTCCATCGTGAACTGTTCGCGGCTCCAGTCCATCGAGCAGCCGAGCCGGCGGAGTTGCCCGGTGATCGTGCCGCCGCTTTCGGCCTTCCACTCCCACACTTTGTCGACGAACGCCTCGCGGGAATAGTTGGTGCGCTTGTCCTGGCTCAGCGCCATCTGCCGCTCGACCACCATCTGCGTGGCGATCCCCGCGTGATCGGTGCCAACCACCCACAATGCATCTTTTCCGCGCATCCGCTCGTACCGCACGACGACGTCCTGCAGCGTGTTGTCGAGGGCGTGACCGATGTGGAGACTGCCGGTGACGTTGGGCGGCGGGTTGACGATCGTGAACGGGGCGGCGCTGGGCCGATCGGGCCGGAACAGGCCGTTTGCCTCCCAATGGGCATACCAGCGCGCTTCGATCGCGGCGGGGTCGAAAGTCTTGTCGAGTTCTCGGGTCATCGCGCGCGGCCATGCCAGCGCGCCTGCGCCCGCGCAACGGGTTCGCATCGCGGTCACCTGTGCGGTTCACGCATCCGCTTGTGGCGCCGCGCTTTTCGCCGCATACGCTCGAGCCAGATGAGCGACGGGGCGGACTTCACGATCGACGAAGAGGGAAGCGGCCGGCGGCTTGTGCTGTCGGGCAACTACCTCGTCTCGACGATCGGACCGATCGACACCCAGCTATTGGGTACCGAAGGCCCGCTCGACGAGATCGACCTGTCGCAGGTGCGCGAGATCGACACCGTGGGTGCGTGGATCGCGCTCAGCCTGTCGCGCAGTACCGGCGCCAAGGTGGTGGGCGCCAGCGAGCGCGCAGAGCGGCTGATCGAGGCGCTGAGCGATACCGAGGCCAGCGGCCCGGTCGAGCCCGAACGCCTGCCGCTGTTTACCCGCGTGTTCGAGGCGACCGGCACGCGCGTATTCTCTGCACGCCGCGGCGCGCTCGGCGCGATTGCCTTCGTGGGACAGTTCATCATCTCCGTGGGGACGTTGCTGCGTCATCCCCGGCGATTCCGGATGAAGGCGTTCGTGCGCCAGATGGAACTGGTCGGGGTCGCCGCGCTGGGAATCATCGGGTTGATGAGCTTCCTGATCGGAATCGTCATCGCGCAGCAGGGCGCGGTCCAGCTGGCGCAGTTTGGCGCCGAGACGCTGACCGTCAACCTGGTCGGCCGAATCACCTTGCGCGAACTGGGCGTGCTGATGACCGCGATCATGGTCGCCGGCCGGTCCGGATCGGCCTTCGCTGCGCAGATCGGCACAATGAAGCTGACCGAGGAAATCGATGCCATGCGCACGATCGGCATCTCGCCGATGGAAGCGCTGGTGGTACCGCGGGTGATGGCGGTCACGTTCATGATGATCCTGCTGGGCTTCTATGCGTCGTGCATGGCGATCATCGGCGGGGCGGTAGTGGGCGGGCTGTCGCTTGGCATCCCGTTCGGATCGTTCCTGTCGCGGATCAAGGACGTGGTCCCGCTCTACGATCTGTATGTCGGGATGGTGAAAGCGCCGGTATTCGGCCTGATCGTCGGCATGACCGGCTGCTATCAGGGCATGAAGGTCGAGGGCAACTCGGAGGAGGTCGGGCTCAAGACCACCAACGCGGTGGTGTTCGCAATCTTCACCGTGATCGTGCTGGACGCGTTCTTCGCTGTGTTCTTCACCAACGTCGGCTGGGCGTGATGCCGGAAACCAACGATCAGGCAGACGTCGTCCCCGAAAAGACCCTGCTCGATGCCGAGCAGATGGGCGATCCGGACGTCAATCGTCCGTTCGAGCGGTTCCGCGGCGAATTCCCGATCGTGGTCGAAGGCCTCAGGAATTCCTTTGGCGAGCAAGTCATCCATGAAGGCCTGTCACTCAAGGTCAAGCGGGGCGAAATCATCGGTGTGGTCGGCGGCTCGGGAACGGGCAAATCGGTGCTGATGCGTTCGATCATCGGCCTGCAAACTCCCGACGAAGGACATATCGAGGTTTTCGGCCGATCGATCACCGAAGGCGATCCGGAAGACGTGGTCGGCGTGCGCAATCGCTGGGGCGTTCTGTTCCAGGGCGGCGCGTTGTTCTCGACATTGACCGTGGGCGAAAACGTCGAAGTGCCCTTGAAGCAGTTCTACCCCGACATTGATCACGGCCTGATGCATGAGATCGCGCGTTACAAGGTCAAGCTGTCGGGCCTGCCTGAAGAGGCGGTGGCGAAATATCCGTCCGAACTGTCGGGCGGAATGCGCAAACGGGCCGGTCTCGCCCGCGCGCTCGCGCTCGATCCCGAACTGCTGTTCCTCGACGAACCGACCGCCGGGCTCGATCCGATCGGCGCCGCCGCGTTCGACCGGCTGACCAAGGAATTGCAGGAAACGCTGGGACTGACGGTATTCCTCATCACGCACGATCTGGATACCCTCTACGAGATCTGCGACCGGGTCGCGGTGCTGGCGGATAACAAGGTGATCGCGGTCGGCACGATTCCCGAACTGCTCAAGACCGACCACCCGTGGATCGACGAATATTTCAACGGCCCGCGCGGCCGGGCTGCCAAGGCGAGCCAGGCGCGCGCCGAAACGATGGACAAGCCGTTGGAAGGCAAGGCATAGGAGCCGCCGATGGAAACGCGCGCCAATCATGTGTGGGTCGGGGCCGTGACCCTTGTGCTGCTGGCAGCGCTGGCGCTTTTCTTCGTCTGGCTCGCCGGCATCAACAAGGGCGAGCAGAACGAATACGATATCTTTTTCAAGCAATCGGTCGCCGGTCTTGCCAAGGGATCGGAAGTATCGTTCGCCGGGGTGCCTTCCGGGCAGGTCGCGCAGATCGAACTGTGGCCCAAGGACCCGGGCTTCGTCCGTGTGCGGATCAAGGTCGATGAGGAAACCCCGATCCTGGTCGGCACTACGGCGACGATCCAGGGATCGTTCACCGGCGTTTCGACCATTCTGCTCGACGGTGCGCGCCGCGGTGCCCCGCCGCTCACTTGCGCCGGCGAGGGCGTTGGCAAGACCGCCTGCCCTGAAGGCGTGCCGGTGATCCCGACCAAGCCCGGCGGGCTCGGCGAACTTCTCGCCAACGCGCCGTTGCTGCTCGAGCGGCTGGCTACGCTGACCGAACGGCTGACAATCTTGATGTCGGACAAGAACCAGGCGTCGATTGCGGGCATTCTGGCCAACACCAACCGCATGACTGCGGACCTGGCGGATGCGACCCCGCAGGTCGAACGCACGATGGCCGAACTGCAGGTTACCCTTCGCGAGGCGAGCGAATCGCTAGACCAGTTCCAGAAGGTAATGGGGTCGGCCGACAACCTGCTCAACAACGAAGGGCAGAGCCTCGCGGCGCAATTGCGCGCAACGCTCAAGTCAGCCAGTGCGGCGGCGGATTCGCTGTCCAGTACGCTCGACGATGCCCGCCCCGCGGCGCGCCAGCTGTCCGAAAGCACTCTGCCCGCCGCCGAGGCGACCCTGCAAGACCTCAAGGCGACCAGCAAGGCACTGCGCGCGGTCACCGAGAAGATCGAAAGCCAAGGCGCCGGTGGGCTGATCGGCGGCCAGAAGCTGCCCGACTACAAGCCGAAGTAAGGGCGAGGAATAATGACCGCGATGAAGACCACACGGATCGGGTTCGCTCTCGCGCTTAGCGGCGCGCTCGCCGGCTGCATCAGCTTCGGCGCCAAGCCGCCCGAGAGCCTGCTCAGCCTGACGCCCACAAGCACCGTCGCCACCGGCACCGCGATCAATGGCGATGTCGCGCAGGCCATCGCCGTGCTGGAGCCGGAGACTCCCGCGCGCCTCGCGGTGACCCGGGTACCCGTCCAGATCGATGACACCCAGGTCGCATACGTCGAGGACGCGGTCTGGGTCGACAAGCCCTCGCGCCTGTTCCGCCGACTGCTGGGCGAAACGATCCGCGCCAAGGGCAACCGGCTGGTGATCGACAACGATGATGCCGCGCTGACACCGAAGATGCAGTTGCGCGGTACACTGCTCGAATTCGGCTACGACGCGCGCACGTCATCTGCGGTGGTGACCTACGACGCGATCCGCGACGTCAACGGTACCCAGGTGATGACCAAGCGGTTCTCGAGCACGGTGCCCGGCGTGGTCGCCGAGGCTGCACCGGTCGGCGCCGCGCTCAACCAGGCAGCGAACGAAGTCGCCAGTCAGGTGGCCGACTGGGTCGGTTGACCTCGCCGACGAGCGGGCAGGACTACCCTTCCGGCTTCTGGCTGGTGCCGGCGGGCGCGAAGCGCAACAGCGCGAAGCCGAACAGCGCCGACAGGATCGATCCGCCCATCACGCCGATCTTCACATCGGATTCGAGCGTTGCATCGGTGAAGGCCAGCCCGCCGATGAAGAAGCTCATCGTGAAGCCGACCCCGCATAGCGCGGAGACACCATAGACCTGGAGCCAGCTCGTGCCGCGGGGGCGGGTGCCGAGCCCCAGCGCAACCGCGATCACCACGCCGGCGAACACGCCCAGTTGCTTGCCCAGGAACAGTGCGGTCGAGATCGCAAGCGGCAGAGGCGCAAGGATCGCCGACCAATTCATGCCTGCCAATGACACTCCGGCGTTTGCGAACCCGAACAACGGAACGATCGCGAACGCCACCCACGGCTGGATCGCATGCTCGAGGTGATGAAGCGGGGACTGCATGCTGTCTGGCTTGCCGGGACTGCGGGTTATCGGGATGGTCAACGCGGCCAGCACTCCGGCGATGGTCGCGTGCACGCCCGATAGCAGGATCGCCAGCCAAAGCGCAGCGGCCAGCACCAGGTACGGCCACAGGCGCTTTTCACCCCGCCAGTTGAGCGCGATCATCAACGCCAGGATCACCGCAGCGGCGGCCAGCGCGGCGACAGCGATCTGGGCGGTGTAGGCGAGCGCAATGATCATAACGGCGCCCATGTCGTCGACGATTGCCACCGTGGTGAGGAACAATTTGAGCGAGGCAGGCGCCCGGCTGCCGAGCAAGGCAAGCACGCCGATTGCGAACGCGATATCCGTCGCGGCGGGGATCGCCCACCCGCGCGCCAGAGGAGATGCCGGGCCGACGGCCAGCAGGAAGACGGCGGCTGGCACCGCCATCCCGGCGGCCGCGGCGATGATCGGCAGGCCGCGATCGGACCAGGTGGACAGGTTGCCGTCGAGAAACTCGCGCTTGATCTCAAGCCCCACCAGCAGAAAGAACACCGCCATCAGTGCATCGTTGATCCAGTGCAAGACCGACAGCGGCCCCAGATAGGCATGCAGCAGCGTGAAGTAGGCTGGTGCCGCGGGACTGTTGGCGATGGCCATGGCGATTGCGGCGGCGCCCATCAGCAAGAGGCCGCCCGCCGCCTCGCTGGTCAGGAACGAGCGGAGGACCGATGTCGGACCATTGCGCGAACGGCTCATGAGATAGCAGCCGCCCGCGCGAAACTCAGCGCATTCAGGAAGTCGGCGTAGCGCTTCTCGCGGCGCTGCTGGGCCAGCGCGTCCGAGCCCCACAGCTCGGCCTGCCAGTTTTCCTCCAGCTCGGCGGCCGCCCATAGCGCGTGCGCATCTGCCTGCGGTTCGAGAGCGGACAGGCCGACGCACAGCGAGGCGGCGAGAGATGTCGCGACTTCCAGCGCGGCGAGCGTGAACGGGTCCAGAGTTTCGAGCCTGCCCCTCAACCTGTCCAGAGTAGCGGGCCTTTGTGCCTTGTGGATCACCCCGCTGACGCGCTCCATATGCACACTCTCGCGCGCCTCGAAAGCGGCGACGATCGGTTCCCACTGCGCCCATTGGCGCTTGTGCAGCGGCTCGTCGGGGTCCGCGCGATAGCACAGCGTATCGGTCTCGGCGTAGCGCATCACCTTGGCGATCGTCGCGGCGGGATCGCGGGACACTACGTCGATTGCGAAATCGGCCATGTCGCGCAGCGCGAACCCGGCGGGGTCGACTTCGTCGCCTTGCGCACTCCATTCGGCGGCGAGCAGATCGGCCAGCGCGCGGGTCGGCACGATCTGCGCCGCCCCGCCTTGGGTGCGGAGGCGACGGCCATCGAGCGCCACTTGCCAAGTCCCTTGCGCCTCTTCGACGGTCACATCTTTCCAGAACCGTTTCATGCCGGCGGGGTGCGCCATTTTCGCGCCAGCACGCGCGGCACGACGAAACCGTCGAGCAGGCCGGCCACGACGAAGACGTACCCGATCAGGCGATTGGATTCGCCCGCGATATCGACCACGCTGCGGACCATCGCAATGCCCAGGAGCACCAGCGCGAAGCCGGCGATGCGCATCGCCTGGATCGTCATCCAGCGGCCCCGCGCGACATCGTGAGAGACCGGCTGGAGGTTTTCGGGCGGGCGACTAGCCATCGAGCAGTCCCTTCAGTTCGGCCACTGTCGCGGCGACCGCTTCGGCACCGCACGCGCGCAATTCCTGTGGCGAATGATACCCCCAGGCCACCCCGATCCCGCGCACTCCGGCGGCGCGCGCCATCGCCATGTCGAAGCTGGTGTCGCCGATCATCACTGCCTGATCCGGTTGAGCGCCGGCTTCCTGCAGCGCCGCATCGAGCATGGCCGGATCGGGCTTGGACGGATGCCGGTCGGCGGTCTGGAGCGAACAAAACAGGTGATCGATCGCGTGAGCCGCCAGGCAGGCTCTCAACCCACGATCTGATTTGCCGGTGGCGACCGCGAGACTCCAGCCTGCCGCATGCAATTCGCTCAGCAATTCGCGCAAACCATCGAACAGGGGCTCTTCCAGCAGGCCTTGTTCACGGGTGGCGCGGAACGCGGCCTTGTAGGCCTCGACCGCCGCGGATTGGCGCGTGGGCGGGGCATCGGGTGCGAGCGAGCGGATTGCTTGCGGCAGGCTCAGGCCGACGATCCGGCGCACTTGTCCCCGATCTGGCGCGGGAAGGCCAGCTTGGGCGAAGGCCGCCTCCATCGCGTCGCAGACCGCCGCCTGGCCGTCGACCAGCGTGCCGTCGCAATCGAATACCGCCAGTTTCATCTGCCGCCCATCACGGCACGAGCGTGCGCATCAGGTGCGCCAGTGCGGGTGCGCCCGCGGCATCGTGCCCCGCCGCGATCGTGGCGCGCTCATCGGCGGATTTCTTTTGCGACAGCTTGATGGTGGGCCGCCATGCCAGCACTTCCATCTCGAACCCGACAATTCCCCCGATCAGCTTGCGCCACACATCGGGCGGGGTTTCGTCCGCGCTCCAGGGTGCGCCCCCGAGCCGTGCCTCGTGGCGCGCGATCAGCGAGTGGAGCAACGATTCGAGTCCGTCGACATCCATCTGCCGCATGCGGCCTTCCAGTTCGAGCGACACGTAATCCCAGGTGGGCACGGTCGCCCGGTCGGCATACCAGCGCGGCGAAACGTAGGCGTCTGGTCCGTTGATCGTAATCAGGCCGGTTCCGCCGTCGAGCCATTTGGTGATTCCGTTACCGCGCGCGAGGTGGAACTTTACGGCTCCATCCCCGGTCGACAGCAGGGGGGTGTGCGCTACCCGCGGGCCATCGGGCGTGGTCATGAACACCATGCCAAAGCCGATTTCGTCGATCAGCGCCTCCAGCAACGCGCGGTCCTCGCTGCGGAACAGCGGGTTGGGATGCATCAGCGCTTGCCCCGGCCGGTCGGCTTCGGACCGGCTTTTTTCGGAGGCCCCTTCCCCGGGCTCTTGGGGGACACGTCCTTGCGTCCGCGGCGGGTCGGCTTGCTTTTGCGTAGTTGCTTGGCGTGCGCCTTGGCGGCTTGCTTCTTCGATTCGCGCGTCGGTGGTGGTGGGCCCTCGGTCGGCGCAGCGTCGCTGAGGTTCTCGTCGAAACCCATTTGCACCATCGTGGCTGCGAAATGCTCGGGCAGCGGGGCGATGACGTCGAGCTTGCGGCCACCGTTTCCATCGGCCGGATGATCGATGATCAAACGGCGCGCGTGGAGGTGCATCTTGCGGCTGATGCTGCCGGTCAGGAACGCTTCCTGACCGCCATACTTGCCGTCGCCAACGATCGGATGGCCGATCGCCGCCATATGCGCGCGCAACTGGTGCGTGCGGCCGGTGAGCGGTTCAAGCTCGACCCAGGCCGCAGCGTTGCCGGCGCGCTCGACCACGCGGTAGCGGGTCTTGGCGGGCTGGCCGCCTTCCTCATCGACGTGCATCTTCTCGCCACCGGTGCCCGGCTGCTTGGCGAGCGGCGCCTCGATCATCCCGTGCGCCACATCGGGCACCCCGGCGACCAGCGCCCAATACACCTTCTTCGCTGAGCGGCCCGAGAACCGCCGGGAGAAGAATGCCGCGCTGCCCGGCGTGCGGGCGATCAGGAGTACGCCGCTGGTGTCCTTGTCGAGCCGATGGACCAGCCGCGGGCGCGGTGCATCACCCTCGACGAAAGCGTCCAGCAGGCCATCGACGTGGCTGTGAGTCTTGGTTCCGCCCTGAGTCGCGAGGCCGGGCGGCTTGTTGAGCACGATCGCGGCGGGTGTCTTGACGATCACCATCGCCTCGGCCTCGGCGATCTGCTCCGCGCTCAGTTCGGGCTTCGGCCTGGCCGCCTTGGCGCGCGGCTGGTCGCCGCCCGGCGGAACCCGCAGGACCTGGCCGGCGGACAGGCGATCTTCCGGCTTGGCGCGCTTGCCATCGACCCGGATCTGTCCGGTGCGCGCCCACCGACTGACTGTGGCGAAGCCGACTTGCGGCAGGTGACGCTTGAACCATCGGTCGAGCCGGACATCGTCGTCGTCAGGCTGGACGGTGAACTGGCGAACGTCGTTCGAGGATGGGGGAACGGTCATGCCGCGAGCCGCATGATGATGAGGCCGAGATAGAGGCCGGTTAAGCCGGCGAGGACCGAAATAGCAGCATAGGCGAACGCCAGCCCGCCCTGGCCGCGCTCGATCAGCAGCATCAGTTCGAGGCTGAAGCTGGAAAAGGTAGTGAACCCGCCGAGCAGGCCGACCCCGATCAGCAGGCGCCAGTGTTCGCCGCCGCTGCCGTATCGCGCAAGCCACCCGGCCAGCAGGCCCATCGCCAGGCTGCCGATCACGTTTACGGTTAGCGTAGCCCACGGGAACGCGGTGACGGTGGCCGGGCCGAGCCAGCCGGTCAGCGCGCGGCCGGCCTGGTAACGCAGCACCGCGCCCGCGCCACCGCCGGCGAAGACCATGGCGCTCGCCGAAAGGGGAGAGGGAGGGTTCATCGGCTGCGCCTTACCCTCGGCGCCGATTTATGCAAAGCACGCTCAACCGGTACATCGCGAGCCTTGCAGAATCGCAAGGGCCGCGCTAAGGGCGCCACCGGTTGCGGGACCTTCCGGCAGGATGCTCTCGCGTTTTTCGTTATTTTACAAAGGCGTTATCCCCGCCGATATGCGGGCTCGGGCGCATTTGAACGTCAGGTGTTGGACTTTTATGCAGATCATCGTTCGCGATAACAATGTCGACCAGGCCCTGCGCGCGCTCAAGAAGAAGCTGCAGCGTGAAGGCGTCTATCGCGAAATGAAGCTGCGCCGCCACTTCGAAAAGCCGAGCGAAAAGCGCGCCCGCGAAAAGGCTGCTGCCGTTCGCCGGGCCCGCAAGCTCGAGCGCAAGCGGGTCGAGCGCGACGGGGGCAAGTAGGCCCTTCGCTTGCACAGCGAATGACACTAAGGCATCGGGGCGCGGAGAAATCCGCGCCCTTTTCCGTTTCGGGGCTATTTGCAGGACCCTTCGATGACCGAGATCCACCGCGTACCGCTCCAACCGATCGCCAAGGGTTCGATGACCAAGCTGTGGCTCGGCATCGCTGTCGCGATCCTGCTCGCCGCCGGGCTCGCCTGGGCGGCCGCGCCGCGCGGAGTCGATGTCGAAACGCTGACTGCAGGCACCGGTCCGCACCCCGGGGCGTCGGACGTGGTGTTCGTGAAATACACCGGCAAGCTTGCTGACGGGACGGTGTTCGACCAATCCAAGGAACTGCCGTTCCCGACCGGCGGCCTGTTGCCGGAAGGCATGCCGATGCAGGTGTCTGGCGTCGTCCCCGGCTTCGCCGAGGGACTCCAGCAGATGCAGAAGGGCGGCAAGTATCGCCTGAGCATTCCGGCCGACAAGGCCTATGGCGCGACCCCGCCGCAGGGTTCGCCGATCCCGCCCAATGCCGATCTGGTGTTCGATGTCGAACTGGTCGACTTCATGACCGAGGAAGATGCCCAGCGCCGCTTCCAGGTGCTGCAGCAAATGATGCAGCAGCAACAGCAAAAGCAGGGCGCAGCCGGCGCAGCGGGTGCGCCGCGCGACCCCAATGGGCCGCAATAGCGCGCGCCGGGGCTTTTTCACCGAAAGATCACGCATCGCTCATGCGCGCGCGTCTGGCGGGCGCTAGATCCTGTCGCACGACGCAAGGGGATCGGTAATGAGTGACACGCCGCACACTGAGCCCGCTGACGACTGGACAGCGCGCCCGTGGATCCTGGCGGGATTGCTGGGCGCGGCGGGGCTGGCGATCCATTTCACCAGCGGCGACAATGGCCCGCCCGACATTCGGACCCCGTGGCGCTCGGCGTTGACCGCGCTGGCGTTCTTCGGCTCGCTTGCACTGGCTTTTACGCTCGATCGCGATCGGTGGAAGGAACCGCTTGCATTCGCCGCGCTCGCCGGACTGGTCATGGCCGGTCTCGCGTGGAACGCGGTGGCAGGTGGCGATGCCTACGCATCTCCGCAATACGGCTTCTTTGCCGGGGTGATCGCGACCGGGCTGGCGCTGGTGCTGTTCCAGGCGGGCTTCCACCGCACGCGCTTCGCTACGCCATATCCGCTGCTCCATGGGTTCGCCTGGAGCGATGCGATCAGCGCGGCGGGGGCGCTGGTGTTCACCGGCGCATCGTGGCTGTTACTGCTGGTCCTCGGCGAGCTGTTCCATCTGCTCAAGATCGATCTGCTCAAGAACTTGATCGACGATGGCTGGTTCGGCTGGACATGGTCGGGTGCGGCGTTCGGCGCGGCGCTCGGGGTGCTGCGCAACGAGTCCCGGATCATCGGTACGCTGCAACGCGTGGTGATGGTGGTGATGAGCATCCTCGGGGTCCCGCTGGCGGCAGGGCTCGCGCTGTTCCTGGTCGCCATGATCATTTCGGGCCCCGATGTGCTGTGGCAGGCCACGCGCAGCGCTACCCCGGTCCTGCTGTTGTGTGCGGCCGGTGCGTGGCTGCTGGCAAACGCCATCGTGCGCGATGCGGACTCCGAGACGAGCGCCAACCGCGCGCTTCGCCTGGCCGCGCTGGTGCTGGCGGTCGCGGTATTGCCGTTAACGGTGTTCGCGGCAGTCTCGCTCGGCACGCGGATCGCGCAGCACGGGCTCAGCCCCGAGCGGCTATGGGGTCTCGTCGCGATTGCGGTGGCCTGCGCGTATGGCCTGGCCTGGCTGGTCGCGGTGGCGCGCGGGTGGCGAGCAGGGCAATGGCGCAACCGGCTGCGGCACGCGAATCTCCATCTCGCGGTGTTGATCTGCGGTGTCGCGCTGTTCCTCGCGCTGCCGATCCTCGATTTCGGCGCGATCAGTGCGCGGCAGCAACTCGGTCGTCTCGAGCGCGGGCGAGTGAGCGCGAAGAACTTCGATTATGAAGCGCTGCGATGGGATTTCGGAGCGGCCGGTCGGCGTTCGCTCGCTCGGCTTGAGAAGAGCGGAGACGCAACCGTTGCCGATCTAGCGCGGCTGGCCGCAGCGCAGACCGAGCGGACGTGGCGCGGCTATCGCGAGCACCCCTTCGCCGATGCCGATCAGGTCAATGTGCGGTTGCAGCCGGACGACCCAGCGCTGCGTGCGCGGCTGGTCGACTATCTACGAGCGAACCAGTGGCAGTGCGGCAGCTATTGCGTCGCGCTCGACCTCGGAGCGGCAGCCGACGGCGCGCGCGATGTGGCGCTGGTCACGGGTGGCAGTTACCAGACGATCCGCTTTCCCAGGTCGGGCGGGGGCAGCGTGGCGCCCCGTGCCGCGCCCGCTGCGGTGCCGCTGGCTCCGACAAACAAGGTGGAAATCCGCTCGATCGAACGACGCTACATCACCATCGACGGCAACCCGATTGGTGACCCGCTCGATGTTGCAACGCAACAGCTTGAAGGTGCGAGCCCGCCCCGCTAACGCCGCGGCCATGTCCGTAACCCGCGAAACCGTGGCCAAGATCGCCAGCCTCGCGCGCATCCGCATGGATGAGCCCGCGCTGGACCGCATGGTCCCCGAACTGAACGCCATCCTCGACTGGATCGAGCAACTGGGCGAAGTCGATACCAGCGGGGTAGAGCCGATGACCGCGGTGATCGCGAATACCTTGCGCCTGCGCGACGACGTGGTCGACGCCGATCCGCTCACCGGCGGCGGCATCCGCGACGCGGTACTGGCCAACGCGCCCGCCGCCGAACATGGCTTCTTCGGTGTGCCCAAGGTGATCGAATAATGGCCAATCTGACCGACCTGGGCGTCAAGGCTATCCGCGACGGGGTCGCCGCGGGCGATTTCTCCGCGCGCGAAGTGGCCGAAGGCTTCAATGCCAATGTCGCAGCTGCGCAGGACGCGCTCAATGCATTCATCGTCGCCACCCCCGAAAAGGCGCTCGAAGCGGCCGACGCGACCGATAGCGCACGGGCGAAGGGGGAAAGCCCGGGCAAGCTGGCCGGCGTGCCGATCGGCATGAAGGATCTGTTCGCCACCCAAGGCGTGCAGACCACCGCCGCCAGCCACATCCTCGAAGGCTTCGTGCCGCAGTACGAGAGCACCGTTTCGGCGAACCTGTGGCGTGCTGGCGCGGGTATGCTCGGCAAGCTCAACATGGACCAGTTCGCGATGGGCTCGTCGAACGAGACGAGTTATTTCGGCAACGTGATCAGCCCATGGCGGCGCAACGATGGCAGCAATGCCGCGCTTGCCCCCGGCGGATCGTCGGGTGGCAGCTCCTCGGCAGTCTCGGCGCGGTTGTGCCCTGCGGCAACGGGGACCGATACCGGCGGCTCGATCCGCCAGCCCGCTGCCTTCACCGGCATCTGCGGGATCAAGCCGACGTATGGCCGGTGCAGCCGCTGGGGCGTGGTCGCGTTCGCCTCCAGCCTCGACCAGGCCGGGCCGATGGCGCGCGACGTGGCCGACTGCGCGATCATGCTCGAGGCGATGGCAGGGTTCGATCCGAAGGACTCGACCTCGCTCGACCTCCCCGTGCCCGAGTGGGAGGCGAACCTGGCCGACGACATGCGCGGCAAGCGCGTCGGCATCCCGCGCGAATACCGGATGGACGGAACCGACCCCGAAATCCTCGCCAGCTGGGACCGCGGTATCGAATGGCTCAAGGACGCGGGCGCCGAAGTGGTCGAAGTCAGCCTGCCGCACACCAAGTACGCGCTGCCCGCCTATTACATCATCGCGCCGGCCGAAGCCTCGAGCAACCTCGCCCGCTACGACGGGGTGCGCTACGGCCTGCGCGACCTGCCGCAGGGCGCGAACCTGCAGGACATGTACGCCGCCACCCGCGCCGCCGGCTTCGGCGAAGAGGTCAAGCGCCGCATCCTCATCGGCACTTACGTGCTGAGCGCCGGCTTCTACGACGCCTACTACAACCAGGCCCAGCGGGTGCGCGCCCTGATCGCGCGTGACTTCGACGAAGCCTTCGAGCAGTGCGACGTGATCCTCGCGCCGACCACTCCCACGGCCAGTTTCGCGCTCGGCGACAAGGTCGACGATCCGCTGGCGATGTACCTCAACGACGTGTTCGCCGTCCCCGCCAGCCTCGCCGGCCTGCCCGCGATGAGCGTGCCGTGCGGGCTCAATGCGCAAGGCCTGCCGCTCGGGCTGCAGGTCATCGGCCGCGCGTTCGACGAACAGGGCGTGCTCAACGCTGGGCTCGCCATCGAACGGCGAGCTGGATTTATCGCGCACCCGGCGAAGTGGTGGTAATTTAATGATCGCCTCGCTCCTTGGCGTGGCCGTTTCGGCGTCGGCGTTTGCGATCGTCATCCTCGGGATGGGCGGGCTTCGCAAAAGGCGCCGCAGAATTTCGGCGAAGCGCGCATTGAAGCAGCAGATAGAGACGTTCGAATGACTGATTCAAGCTACCGCATCCAGGGCGCCACGGGCGAGTGGGAGGTCGTGATCGGCCTCGAGGTCCACGCGCAGGTCACCTCGAACTCCAAGCTGTTCTCGGGCGCCAGCACCACCTTCGGCGCCGAGCCCAACAGCCAGGTCAGCCTGGTCGATGCGGCGATGCCCGGGATGTTGCCGGTGCCCAACGCCGAGTGCATCCGTCAGGCGGTGCGCACCGGAATGGCGATCGAGGCGGAGATCAACCGCTGGAGCCGGTTCGACCGCAAGAACTACTTCTACGCCGATCTGCCGCAGGGCTACCAGATCAGCCAGCTCTACCACCCGATCGTGGGTGAGGGTTCGCTGACGATCGAGGCGGACGAGAAGGCGGGTATCCCGGCGGGCAAGGTAATCGGCATCGAGCGCATCCATGTCGAGCAGGACGCCGGCAAGCTGATGCACGACCAGCATCCGAGCATGTCCTACGTCGACCTCAACCGCAGCGGCGTCGCTCTGATGGAGATCGTCTCCAAGCCCGACATGCGCTCGCCTGCCGAGGCCGGGGCCTATGTGCGCAAGCTGCGCGCGATCCTGCGCTATGTCGGGTCGTGCGACGGCAACATGGAAGAAGGCTCGATGCGCGCCGACGTCAACGTGAGCGTGCGGAAGCCGGGCGACGAATTCGGCACCCGCACCGAGACCAAGAACGTCAACTCGGTGCGCTTCGTCATGGCGACGATCGAGCACGAGGCGCGCCGCCAGGTCGATTTGATCGAGGATGGCGGCACCGTGGTGCAGGAAACGCGCCTGTTCGATCCCGGCACCGGCACCACGCGGTCGATGCGGTCGAAGGAAGACGCGCACGACTATCGCTATTTTCCCGATCCCGACCTGCTGCCGCTGGTGCTGGAGGATGAATTCCTCGCCGAATGCCGCGCCTCGCTGCCCGAATTGCCCGATGCCAAGCGCCGCCGCTATGTTCAGGATCTGAAGCTCACCGACTACAACGCGCGCGAGCTGACCGCCGAAGTCGAGACCTTCGCGCGGTTCGAGAACCTGCTCACAGAAACCGCAAAGCGCGCGGGCAAGCCCGAAGCCGAGGTCGCCACCCAGGTCGCTAACTGGTCGTTATCGGTCGCGCCCGGAGTGATGAAGGCGCTTGGCTCCGAAGCCGATCCCGCCAACGCAACCGCCATCGCGCAGGCGGCGATCCTGCAGATGCAGGCGGCAGGTGAAATCAGCGGCGGGCAGGCCAAGGAGATTTACGAAATCGTCCTGAAGACCGGCCGCGCTCCCGATGAAATCGCCCAGACCGAAGGGCTCAAGCAGCAATCCGATACCGGCGCGATCGAAGCGGAGATCGACAAGGTCCTCGCAGCCAACCCTGACAAGGTGGCCGAGTATCGCGGCGGCAAGGACAAGCTGTTCGGCTTTTTCGTCGGCCAGACGATGAAGGCGATGGCGGGCAAGGGCAATCCCGGCGTGGTCAACGCCCTGCTGAAAGCCAAGCTCGACGGTTAGCTCAAGCGGCGGTTCGCCCGAACAGCCCGCCGCTCGCCCATTCGACCCGGGCGCGGCCGCGCGATTTGGCGGAAAGCAACGCCAGTTCGGCCTCGCGAAGCGTTGCATCGGCGCTGCGTACGAACGGTGCGATTCCAGCGCTGGCGGACAACCGGTGTCCGCGGTGGGTAGAGACACCCATCTCGCCCATCGCTGCCACCACACGTTCGCAGGCACCGGTTGCCTGGCGTTGATCGGCTTCGGGCAGCAGCACGCCAAACGTTCCGCCATCTATCCGGCTGAGGATGTCGTCGGGCCGCAGCAGGCTGCGCAAAAGGCGCGCGAACGCGACCAGCACCTTGTCGCCGCCGCTGTGGCCGTGCCGCAGGTTGATGGTCCGGAAGTGATCGAGATCGAACAGCGCGAGGTGTCCGCTGGCGCCGGTTTCGACCAGGTGGCCGAGCATTCGGGTGAAGGCGTTGCGATTGGTCAGCCCTGTCAGCGGGTCGGTCATAGCGGCCACGAACAGGCGGTTCTCGAGCGCGCGGCGGTCCTCGATCGAGCGCATGATGCCAACCACACCCGTCGGCTCGGGTAGCGCGCCCAGCTTCATTTCCATCCACCGCTGTTCGCCGCGTTGGGTGACCGCGAGCAGTTCGATCCAGCCGCTTCCGCTGCTGCCTGCGAGCGCCAGGCAATGTTCGGCCAGCACGATGTCGGCGTACGATTCGTGAACCAGTTCCAGCAGGTGACGTCCGACCGGATCGCCGACGAACGCCATGCCCATGTTGGCTCCGGCGGGGGTGGCATGGACAATCCGGCCACGCCGGTCGGTCTTGATGACAAGGTCGGTCGGGCTGGTCGCCACAAGCCGGTAAAGCGCCGAGCATTCACTCGGCGAAATCGTGCCCCACATTGTACCGCGTTGCCCCCGCTTCAGTATCTTGCCAATACCCTTGAGATAATCGACAGAATACAATTCCCGTCGCGTTAGGGATTCCTAACGCGATATGAAACATTGGAGAGACAATACTCCCCGTGATCAACGAAATGGAGTTAACCGTGCCGTTAGCCTGAGCTAACGCTTTGATTTATTCACAGAAAACAGCGATTCGTTAACCACGACCGTCTTTTGCTATTTCGCAATATTGTGCAAGGGGTTTTGCACAGTGCGGCTGTATTACAGCTCGATCATGATGCGCACGCGCATCGGCTCCACGCCATAGGCCTGGGCAATCCGTTGACGGCTGCGCTCGAGTTCCTCGGGCGGTCCGGATACGGCAGGCTCGAGCCCGGCGGGCGTCACGCCCAATGCCTGTGCAAGCCCGGAAAGCCGCTTCTCGACCGGGCGGGACTTGCCGTGCTCCCACGCCCACACGGTCGGCTTGCTGACGCCAAGACGGGCGGCGATGTCAGCCAGCGATAGTCCACGCTCGACACGCAGGCGATGCAGCCGGACGCCGAAGTCTTCCGGGGCTTCGGGGATCGGCGTCTTGAAGGCATCGCCGCGCAACTGGGCCGCGCTCAGGGCTGCCGAGCCGAGCGGTGCGCTCAGGCGGCAACCGAACATCGGTGCGTTGGCCCACACGACCTGTGCGGTTTGTTCGCCCACTTCGGGCAGGTCGACCAGGAACTGGTCGCCTTCGTGCAGATCGACCGCGGTTTCGATCAGCATCCCGGTCGCCGAAATATCGCGCACGGTAACCGCGCCCTCTCCGCCGGCGGGAAAGCGCCCTTCCACCGGCAATCGCAAGGTGCGCCGCGCGGCGCCGCGCCGGTCAGTGGTGGCTTCTTCGTCAAAACGGGCTTCGAAAGTCACCGGCGAATCCTTGTTGGCGCTGCAGCCACCAGAATCGTCGATGAGAGTTAAGACCCGGTTAGTTTCAGCCGTCCGTCGGACGTGCGCGTGGCTCGTTTCGGCGGATCATGCCCTCCTGCGCCACGCTGGCAATCAGCCGCCCGTCCTGGAAGATCTGGCCGGTGTTGAATCCGCGGCTGCCGCCCGACCACGGGCTTTCGCAGTGATACAGCATCCATTGGTCGGCCCGGAACGGAGCATGGAACCAGATCGCATGATCGAGGCTGGCGCTTTTGACCTCACCGCGCATCCACGACAGACCGTGCGGCATGATGCTGGTGCCCAGCAATTGCATGTCGCTGAGGTATGCGAGGACAGCGCGGTGGATGACCGGATCGTCGGGCAGGGCGCTGCGGGCGCGGAACCATGAATTCTGGACCGGCTCCTGCGGGCCTTCGGTCAGCCAGTGGCGGCCAGTGGCGGCCTTGATCTCGATCGGCCGCGGTTCGGTAAAGAACCGGCGCGCGCGCTCGGGCATTTTTTGCGCCACCTGCAGGCGCAGGACTTCATCGCTTTCGAGATCTTCCGGGGAAGGAACGACCGGGACCGCGATGCGCTCGTGTTCAAGCCCGGGCTGATGCTTCTGGAAGCTGGCGGCGAGATTGAGGATCGGCTGCATCGCACCATCCGCACCATCGTCAGTCCTGGGCTGGCTGGCGACGACGCGGCGATTGGAGAAGCTCCCGCCATCGAGCTGGCGGTCGACGCTGAACTGGATCGGGTGGTCCTCGCTTCCGCCGCGCAGGAAATAGGCGTGGAGCGAATGCGCGGCGCGGTCGGGGTCAACCGTCCGTTCGGCCGCGATCAACGCCTGTGCGATCACCTGCCCGCCGAATACCCGGCCCACGCCGCCCTTCTTGCGCGCGCCTTCGAAGCGGTCGTCGCCCAGCGGCGCCGGGTCGAGCAGCGCGAGGAGATCGGCGATCAGTTGCTGATCGGAAGGTGCATCGGTCATGCCGAAGCCATTGCGTCAGGCTTACGCGCCCGTCAACTTGAGCGCGATCAACTTGCGCCGAACAGCCGACGCCACGTGCGGAAGGCGAGCGCCTTGGCGCGATTGCGGTGCGGCCAGCGCCGGGGCGGGGCGGGCTGCAGGCCGGCCCTCCGAAGCAGGCCATTCCAGCAACGCGCGTCGGCTTCGGCGAACGACCAGTCGCTGCGCCAGGTGATCGACAGCGAAATCGAGCTGCGCGGCCCGTTGCGCACGAAGTGCGGCGCCATCACTGGTACGGTGAGCGCTTGACCAGGTCCGAGGGCGAATTCGCGCCCTCCCGTTTCCAGTTCGTCGCGCCAGTGGAGTTCGCGTGGTCCCCCGGAATGGTAGCTTTCGTGAGTGCAGTCGGGCGCGAAGCGTGCATCGCCCGCCGGGAATTGGGTCATCACCTTCGAACCGGTGAGTTGGAGCAGGATGTTGTGCTCGGGGTCGAAGTGGTACGGCGTCACGGCGTCGGGACTGGAGATGAACACGAAGCCCTGCGGCCGCAGCATGGCCCCGGTCTTCGCCTCGATCTGTGGCTTGAGTTCGCCCAGCAGTGCGAGCAGCAGCGCTTCGTAGGCCGGAACCTGCTCGATGTTCTTGAGCACCGCCCAGCTGTCGCTGATGGCGATGTGACGGATGGTATCCTCGATACCGATGCCGGTCGGTGCGGGCTTGCCGTCGACGCCGATCGGCAGGTTGCCGCGGTTGTACTCGATCGAGGCCTCGGGAAGCTGGCCGGCCAGCGCGGCCAGCGAATCGAGCGTCAGCAACGGATGCGCGGCAAGCTGATGGGCGATGACCGTGGGCGTTTCGGGGTAGGCCGCCGCGAACCTGGCGCGCGCCTCTGCCCCGAATACATCGCCGTCGAGCGCGGTGAAACCGGTGTGGGCGTCCATCCTATAGTCCTTGCGGCTTGCCACGCGTTTCGGCGCGAAAAATGGCGGAGGCGACGTCGCGGCGCAGCGGTCCGCCAATGGCGACGCTCACCCGCACGATCGTGCGCTTTTCGCGCCAGATGCGTTCGATCATCGGGTGATCGGCCGCGGCGCAACTATCGGTCCACGCGATGTCATCGCGCGCCAGCAGGTCGAGGTTCTCGCGCTGGAGCAGCACACCGGGCGAAAAGCGGGCGAAACGCTCGTCGTAGGTGGTCTTGAAGCTGAAGGCGCCGGGTGCGGTGACAAAGTTTGCCAGCATTGCGATCGGTGCGCCGTCGAGCGTGATCGCCAGCCGCTCGAGGCGGTTGTGGCGCGCTGCGCCGTGCAGCGCTTCGTTAAAGAAAACCGCCTTGGCGGGTTCGCAGGCGAGTGCCGAACCTTCAGCGCCCTTCCATCCCGCGCGTTCGAGCGCGAGGAACGAGGCGCTCCATTCGGCAAGCCCCTGGTCGTCGCGCCGGCGCTCGAAGACCAGTGCGCCCTGTTCGGCGAGGCGGGCGTGCTGGCGGCGCAGTTCCTTGCGCTTTTTGCCGCTCATCGACGCATCGAAGTAATCCTGCGGCGACAGGTCCGACGCGAGCATCGCGCGGTCGATCCGGTGCACCACCGCTGCCGTCCGACGCTCGACGGCGCACACGTCGCGCAGTGCGGCGTAGAGCGGTCCGTCGGCCGGCAATGCCTCGATGTGCAGGAACAGTGCCAACCCCGGCTCCTTGTCACACCATGCGAACAATTCGCGCCAGAACGCGTGTTCTTGGCCGGCGGCCACCAGCGGTGTGCCCGCGAAGGCGTTGGCGTGGAGCCAGTTGGCAATGTTGGGAAAGGGATATCGCTCGTACCGCAGTCTGCGCACGATCGGCAGCAGACCGACCAGTCGCCCGTTATCGTGCAAAGTCGCCAGGTGCACCGTATCGGCCTCGTCGAACGCCGACAGGCCTGCTTCGAGGTACCAGCGCTCGGCGAAGGGATTGGGCTCGGCAGCGTCACCGGCCAGTGCATCCCACCCGGCATGGTCGGTAAACCCCCGCCATGCCGTCACCGCAAAATGCGCGGCGCGATCGCTGTTGACGTCCGTGATTGCGAGCGGCTGTTCCACGCCTGCGCGGTTAGCCTAACCGGCTGGAGGAAGCTTTAACGCGGGCAGCAAAAACCCCGCCCCGTATCGAAACGGGGCGGGGTCCCTGGTCACCCTTAACGGGCGTACCGGTTAACCGGCTGCGTAGAGTGCCGCGAGGAGCAGCAGCGCGACGATGTTGGTGATCTTGATCATCGGGTTGACGGCCGGACCGGCGGTATCCTTGTAGGGATCGCCGACGGTGTCGCCGGTCACCGCGGCCTTGTGGGCTTCGGAGCCCTTGCCGCCGTGATGGCCGTCCTCGATGTACTTCTTGGCGTTGTCCCACGCGCCGCCGCCCGAGGTCATCGAGACCGCGACGAACAGCCCGCCGACGATCACGCCGAGAAGCAATGCGCCGAGTGCCGCGAAACCGTCGGCCTGGCCGGCGACCGCGGTGATGACGTAGTAGACCACGATCGGCGCGAGCACCGGCAGCAGCGAGGGGATGATCATCTCCTTGATCGCCGCCTTGGTGACGAGGTCCACCGTGCGGGCGTAGTCGGGCTTCGATGTGCCCTCCATGATGCCCTTGTTGCTGGCGAACTGCTCGCGCACGTCCTTCACCACGTCGCCCGCCGCGCGGCCCACCGCCGTCATGCCCATCGACCCGAACAGGTAGGGGAGCAGCGCGCCGAGCAGCAGCCCGACGATGACGTAGGGGTTCTCGAGGCTGAAGTTCACCGTGATGCCGGGGAAGAACTCGCGCAAGTCGGCGGTGAAGGCGGCGAACAGCACCAGCGCGGCAAGGCCGGCCGATCCGATCGCATACCCCTTGGTCACCGCCTTGGTGGTGTTGCCCACCGCGTCGAGCGCGTCGGTCTTCTCGCGGACCGAATCGTCCATCCCCGCCATTTCGGCGATGCCGCCCGCGTTGTCGGTGACCGGACCGTAGGCGTCGAGCGCCACGACCATGCCGGCCAGCGCCAGCATCGCGGTGGCCGCATAGGCGATGCCCATCAGGCCGGCGAGCTTGAACGCGATGATGATGCCGGCGCAGATCACCAGTGTCGGCAGCGCGGTCGCTTCCATGCTGATCGCCAGGCCCTGGATCACGTTGGTGCCGTGGCCCGTTTCCGAAGCCTTGGCGATCGAGCGCACCGGGCGATAGTTGGTGCCGGTGTAGTACTCGGTGATCCAGATGATCAGGCCGGTGATGACCAGGCCGAGCAGCGCGCACCAGAACAGCGTCATGCCGCTGTAGGCCTGGCCGCCGAGCGGGGCGTTCATGTCGCCCAGCGCGTACTGGATCGCCCACCAGATGGCCGGGACGGACAGCACCGCGGTGACAAGGAAACCCTTGTACATCGCGCCCATGATGTTCGTGCCCTTGCCGAGGCGAACGAAATACGTCCCGATGATCGAGGTCACGATGCACACGCCGCCGATCAGCAGCGGGAGCGCCATCATCGCCATGAGGTTGTCCGCGCCCTTGAGCAGCAGCGCGGTCAACACCATCGTGGCGCCCACGGTGACGACATAGGTCTCGAACAGGTCGGCGGCCATGCCGGCGCAATCGCCGACGTTGTCGCCCACGTTGTCGGCGATCACCGCCGGGTTGCGCGGATCGTCTTCCGGGATGCCGGCCTCGACCTTGCCGACGAGGTCGGCGCCGACGTCGGCCGCCTTGGTGAAGATGCCGCCGCCAAGGCGCGCGAAGATCGAGATCAGCGACGCGCCAAAGGCCAGCGCGGTCAGCGCCTGGACCACGGTGCGGTCATCGCCGCCGACCGTGTAGCCGCCGGGCCCGATCAGGTACCAGTAGAACACCGCGATCGCGAGCAGCGCGAGGCCGGCCACCAGCATCCCGGTGATCGCGCCCGCGCGGAAAGCCAGCGTCAGGCCGTTCTGCAGCCCGACTTGCGCGGCAGCAGCGGTGCGGACGTTCGAGCGGACCGAGATGTTCATCCCGATGAACCCGGCCACGCCCGAGAGGACCGCGCCGATCACGAAGCCCGTCGCCGAGACCGTGCCAAGGAAGTAGGCCACCAAGACCGCCACCACGACACCGACGATGGCGATCGTGGTGTACTGGCGTTTAAGGTAGGCTTGCGCGCCTTCCTGGATCGCCGCCGCAATTTCCTGCATGCGTTCGTTGCCGGCGCTCGCGCCGAGCACCTGGCGGCTGGTAACGAAGCCGTACACAATGGCCAGAAGCCCGAGTATTATCGCTATTGTTACGAGGTCCACGTAAGTCCCCTCCTGCTTAGTGGAAAATATCGCCGCCTCTCCCGAGCGGCCAAGAGGCGCCGAGGTATAGGGAAGCGACTCGGGTGCGCAAGAGCGAAACGGCGGGTTTTACCGGCCTAGCGCAGGGTGTCGGTCCGATGCTGGTAGCCCAGACTGTCACCGGTTTCAGGCGTCACCCCGTCAAGCAGGATCGCCGTACCGGAAAATGACCGCACCTCGCCAATCCGTTGGGACGAAACGGGAGGCACGCTGCCAGCGGAAAGGGTGAACAGCAACTGGTAGTCGTCGCCCCAGCGCAGCGCTTCGTGCCGGCGGCCTTCGGGTGCCGCGATCGGCACATCGAAGGTGGCGACATCGATCGTCACCCCGCTTGCCGCGGCCATCCGCGCCGCGTCGAGCAGCACCCCGTCCGAGACATCCATCATCGCGCTAACGTGCGGTGCGAGCGCGCGTCCCTCGGCAAGCAGCGGGCGTGGGCGGCGATAGGCCGCGCTGTCCTCGCCGTTCGCTTCACGCAGCGCCTCGAGCCCGACCATGGCCCCGCCGACCGAGCCCGTGATCCACACGACGTCGCCTGGCCGCGCGCCGCTGCGCGACGGGACCGGGTAGTGGCTCGCGCGCCCGATTGCCGTCAGCCCGAAAGTGCGCGATCGATCGCCCGCGACGGTATCTCCGCCGAGCAACGGCACATCGTATTCGCGCAGGACCTCCTCCAGCCCCGCAACGAACCGTTCGTCATCCTCGCCGAGCATGAAGCCGAGCAGAACGCCCAGCGGTTCGGCCCCTTTGGCGGCGAGATCGGACAAATTGACCGCGACCAGCTTCCACGCGACATCGGCCATGTCCTGCCCGGGCAGCCAGTGGACCCCCTCGACCATCATGTCATGCGTCAGGACCAGCGTTTCCGTGCCGACATCGAGCACCGCGCAATCGTCGTCCAGGTTTCGTGCAGCCGGGCCGGTCGCCAGTCGGCGCAGGGAATCGATGAAGGCGAGTTCGCCGCTCAGCGGGCGCCTTTCGCCACCGCATCGAGCACGCCGTTGGCAAACTTGGCTTCCCGGTCGTCGAAGAATGCCTTGGCGACGTCGACCCATTCGCTGATCGCGGCGGCCACCGGGACATCGGGGCGGGCGATCAGTTCGTAGGTTCCGGCGCGCAGGATCTGCAGCATGGTCTTGTCGAGTCGCGCAAGGGTCCAGCCCTGGGCCAGCTTAGCCGCCAGCAAATCATCGATCTCGCCGCGCCGGTCGATTGCGCCGCGCACCAGATCGTCGAAGAAGTCGACTTCCGCGTCCACGAACTCGTCGTCGTCGATTGTGTGGCCGAGGCGGTGCTGGTGGAACTCGTCGAGCAGGCGCGCAGTCGGCGTGGACTCAAGGTGGTGCTGGTAGAGCGCCTGAACCGAGGCGAGCCGCGCGGCCGAGCGGGCCTGCGAGCGGGGTGAGGTATTCATTTCAGGCGGACCTCGATCGATTGGGCATGCGCGGGAAGCCCCTCGGCATGTGCGAGTGCGGCGGCAGCGGGGCCGATTGCCGCGAACGCGGCGTCGTCCATCTCGATGAAGCTGGTGCGCTTCATGAAGTCGAGCACTGACAGCCCGCTGGAAAAACGTGCGCGGCGGCCGGTGGGCAGAACGTGGTTGGGCCCGGCGACATAATCGCCGACGGCTTCGGGCGCCATCCGGCCGATGAATACGCTGCCGGCGTGGCGGATGCCGTCGAGAAATGGCGCAGCATTGTCGAGCGCCAGTTCGACGTGCTCGGCGGCCAGTGCGTTGGCCAGGGGAATGGCATCGTCGAGCGCTTCGACCACGATCATTACGCCGTGATCGTCCCAGCTCGCCTGAGCTGTGCGGCGGGTGCTGAGCATGGCGCACTGGACGTCGATCCGGTCGGCGACCTGATCGGCGAAGTCCTCGTCGTCGGTGATCAGGATCGATTGCGCATCGGGGTCATGTTCGGCCTGGCTCAGCAGGTCGGCGGCGATCCAGTCGGGATCGTTCTGGTTGTCGGCGATAACCAGGATTTCGCTCGGCCCGGCGACCATGTCGATCCCGACCACGCCAAAGAGCTGGCGCTTGGCTTCCGCAACCCAGGCGTTGCCGGGGCCGGTGACGACATCGACCCGCGCGATCCGGTCGGTTCCGTAAGCCAGCGCGGCGATCGCTTGCGCTCCGCCGATCCGCCATATCTCGTCCACCCCGGCAAGATGCGCCGCGGCGAGCACCAGTGGGTTGGTCGCACCCTTGGGCGTGGGGGTGACCACCACCAGACGCTCGACACCGGCGACGCGTGCAGGGATCGCATTCATCAACAGCGAGGAGGGATAGGCGGCCCTTCCACCCGGGACATACAGCCCGGCCGCATCGACCGGGCGCCAGCGCGCGCCGAGACGCACCCCGGCACTATCGACTTCGTCGCGATCGGCAGGGCGCTGGGTCTCATGGTAGGCACGGATCCGGTCTGCGGCGAGAACCAGTGCGTCGCGCAGCCGCGGCTCGAGGCCGTCGAACGCAGCGCGGCATTCGGAAAGGGGAATCCGCCAGTCGCCATCCTCGGTCAGCTGGTGGTCGTCGAACCGGTGAGTATACTCGGCGATGGCCGCATCGCCCTTGGCTTTGACGCGAGCGATGATGGTCGCCACGTCGCCGGCGACGTCGCTGCCGCTTTCCCGGCGGTCGTCGACAATGCGGCGGAAGGCCTTGTCGAAGCCGCTGTCGGTTGTGCGCAGCAGCTTCATGCGGCCATGTCCCGGAAGCGCTCGACCAACGCGGCGACACGCGCGTCGGTCTTGAGCGCGGCACGATTGACGATGAGCCGCGCGGTCACGTGCATGATCGTCTCGGTCTCGACCAGGCCGTTGTCGACCAGCGTGCGCCCGCTCTCGACCAGGTCAACGATCCGCCCCGCAAGGCCGAGCGCAGGGGCGATTTCCATCGCGCCGTTCAACTTGACGCATTCGGCCTGGACCCCTTGGGCCTCGAAATGGCGGCGGGTCAGGCCGGGGTATTTGGTGGCCACGCGGACATGACTCGCGCCGTCGATCGAGGCAGCCCCGGCAGCCGGCTCTGCAACAGACAGCCGGCAGCGGCCGATGCCCAGATCGACCGGAGCATAGAGATCCGAATAGTCGAACTCCTCGATCACGTCCGAGCCTACGATGCCGGCTTGCGCGGCGCCATGAGCGACGAAGGTAGCAACGTCGAAAGCGCGCACTCGGATCACGCGGTATTCCGGATCTTCGCAGTCGAACGCCAGCCGCCGGTCACCCTTGTCGTGGAAGCCCGCTTCGGGCACCACCCCTGCGCGCGCCATCAGCGGCAGCGCCTCGTCGAGGATGCGTCCCTTGGGGACGGCGAAAGTCAGCGGCTGGGCCATCGCGGCGGCGCTTAGGGCGCACGGCATGAAAGGGCAACGCAGGATGGCTGACGACAAGGCCGAATATCGTCCGATCGACGTCTATTCGCAGGGCCCCGATGCGGTGACGACGGCATTCGAAAACCAGGTCGCCTATTGCACCAAGGCGGGGGCACCGATCACCGCGCGAGTGGTGGCGGCGCTCGCCGAACTGCTCGACAGCCAGGAGCCCGGCGCACTGCTCGACCGCATTCGCAAGTGGCAGGGCGCTCCGCTGGCGGACGCGTTGCCGCTGCGGATCGCGGGGGGGATCCATTCCCTGTGGCTGTCCGGCGCGCAGCCGGAACTCGGGGCCATTTATCGCGGAGAGGCCGCGAACGACGATGTTGCACTCGTCCGCGACGCGATCGCCGGGCACGAGGCGCCGTTGATGGCGTGGCTTGCCGGGCCGCCCCAGACCAATGAGGCGGGGCGTTCGTCGAACTTCATCGCGGCAATGCTGTGGCTGGTGGAGCAGGGGCTGCCGGCGCGCTTCGAATGCTTCGAGATCGGTTCCAGCGCCGGGATCAACTTGATGATCGACCGCTATGCCTACGATCTGGGCGGCGTGCGCGTCGGCCCGGGCAAGCCGGTGATGGCGTTCCTGCCGGAATGGCGAGGCGATCCACCGCCACAACACCGGATAGAGATCGTCAGCCTCAAGGGCTGCGATGTTGCACCGGTCGATCTGACCGATCCGAAGCAGTCATTGCGGCTCAAGGCATACATCTGGCCCGAACACGCGGTGCGCTTCGACCGGATGGATGCGGCGATCGCGACTGCGGAGACGAAAGCGCCGAATCTCGTCAAGATGAATGCGGCGGATTTCGTCGAAGCCGAACTGGCCAACCCGCAACCGGCCGGTACCACACGCGTACTGATGCATTCGATCGTGTGGCAATACGTGCCCAAGGACCAGCAGGACCGCGTGACCAGCGCGATCGAGGACGCGGGCGCCCGCGCCACGACCGACCGGCCGCTGGCTTGGGTTGCGCTTGAATCGAACCGCGAAACACACCGCCACGAACTGGTGGTACGCTATTGGCCGGGCGGCGATGCGCCGGTGCGGCTCGGCGAGGCGCATCCGCACGGCGCATGGATCAAGTGGTACGGTACGCCGGACTAGCGGCGCGAATTTACGAAGGGTTCGGGCTGGGCGGCCAATCGAGCTGGCGCAACATCGCCAGATCGGGTTCGAGCGCGTTGCCCGATCGTTCCATTGCATCGAGGGCAGAGCTCATCCGCGCGCCGGCCATCGACAGGCCGAGCTCGTCGGCCAACCGCAGCGCGGCACATAAGTGCAGATATGCCCTTCCGAAATCGGTGAGCTGTTTCATTGGAGGCCTTGCGATCGAACCTGCCGGCGAGCTTACTTCATGTTAACCCGCCGCACAATCGGGCGCGCCTGATTTTTCGGGATAAATTCCCGGCTAGCTCGTCCGGGCGAGAAATGCGTCGATTGCACCGCTAACGGCTTGTGGCGCTTCCCACGGCACGAAGTGACCGCTGCCGGGCACCTTGACGAGCGTCAGATCGTCGATGATCGAGTCCAGCCCTTCGAGATTCTCGGGCGGCAGCGCGAGGTCGTCCATTCCCCAGATCACAAGTGTGGGGATCGACAGGTTGGGCAAAGCCGGCGGTGCCCAGCCGGCAGGGATTTCGTAAGGCGCATCCATTGGCGGAATGTCGATCGGGCTCGCGCGGTACCAGTTGAGCATCGCGAACGCGGCATCGCGGTCCTGCCAATCGTTGAGCAGTTCGGCGCGCTCGGCGGGCTCCATCGTGTCGGCGCTGTCCCACTTGATCTCCTGCAGCAGAATGCCGCCAAGTCCATGTTCGCGCACCAGGGCATCGTTCGCCGTATCGCGGAAACCGCGCATGTATTGGCTCAATTCGCGCTGGTGCGGGTTGGTGTACAGGAGTTTCTGGAAGATCGCCGGGTGTGGCGCGTTGGCTATTACCGCGCGGGTTACACGCCCGTTCATCTGTCCGGCGATCGCGGTGCCCCAAGCGATCGCACCGCCCCAGTCGTGACCAAGGACCGTAAAAGTGTCGATGCCCAGCGCATCGGCCAGCAGGAACACGTCCCCGATCAGCTTGTCGGGGGTGTAGTCGCTGACTTCGGGCGGTTTCGATGACCCGCGATAGCCGCGCTGGTCCGGCGCGATACAGCGATAGCGGTCGGAGAAATACGCGACCTGATTGCGCCAGGTACGGTGGTTCTCGGGAAAACCATGGAGAAAGATCAAGGCCGGCGCGTCGGCCGCACCTTCATCGGCCACATCGAGTTCGATGCCGTTGGCAAGCGTGACGCGCTTCATGCCTATTCCCCCTTCATACGTTCGATGTAGCCCGCAGCGACCATCCCCGCGACCTGGTCGAACAGCGCATCGGGTGTGCGTCGCGCCTCACCCATTGCCTTTTCGCCACCCTGCGCAACGATGATCTCTCGAGCTCCGGCGGCGATCGCATCGAGCATCTCGGCGGCAGCAACGTCGGGGTCGATCCCTTCGTCGATCACCTTGTCGCTGCGGCCGCGCTTCTGTCCGTCGGCGGTCAGCGCGTTGCGGCTGACGTCAGTACGGATCGATCCGGGATAGATCGCATGGACCGACACGCCGCTCTGCGACAGTTCGCCGCGCAAGGCGTCGGCGTAGCCCGCGAGCCCGAATTTCGCCGCAGAGTAGGCCGTGCGCATCGGCACGCCGACTTTGCCCGCGATCGACGAGATGAACGCAAGCGCACCGCTGCCGCGCTCGGTCATGGGCCCGATCAGCCCCTGCGCGAAAGCGATCTGTGCGATCAGGTCGACCTCGATGATCTCGCGATAGACGGCCATATCGGTTTCGATCGCGGCCGACCGCTGCGAGATGCCCGCATTGGCGACCGCCAGGTCGACGCCGCCTTTCCACCCCAGCGCCTTGCGGGTCGCTGCGACCAGCGCCGCATCATCGCGTACGTCGAACGGCAGGATGAGGCTTTTGCTGCCGAGCGTTGCCGAGACTTCACCCAGCCGTGCCTCGTCGCGTCCGGAAAGGATCACGTGCCCGCCGCGCTGCGCCCAGCCGCGCGCCAGGGCCGCGCCGATTCCGCTCGATGCGCCGGTGATCCAGGCTACTTTTCCGTCGAACGTCATGGATAGCTCACCGTGTTGGGCTGGTCGGGGATGGGGATGAACTCCTGCGCGTCTCCGGGCACCAGCGGGAAACGGCCTGCGCGCCAGTCGTCCTTGGCCTGGTTGATCCGCTCGCGGCTGGAACTGACGAAGTTCCACCACACGTGGCGCTTGGTCGCGAATGCCTCTCCGCCGAGCAGCATGACGCGCCCGCCGCCGTCGGAGGCGAGCGCCATCGCGGCGCCGGGTGCCAGCACGGTGAGCACGTAAGGTTCGAGCGGCTGGCCATCGAGCCGCGCTTCGCCCCCCACCAGCATCACCGCGCGCTCGTCCGCTGCGGCGTCGATCGGGATCTTGCCGCCGGCGTCGAGCGCGATATCGGCGTAAATGGTGTGCGAATGGCAAGTGGTCGGCGCGGCCGCTCCCCACAGTTCGCCCATGATGACGATCGCCTTCGCGCCTCCCGCCTCGACCACCGGCAGCGCGGTCCGGGCTTCGAACGCCGGGTCGATCTCCTCGCGCCCGTCAGGCAGCGCGAGCCAGGTTTGCATGCCGTAGAGCCTGGGGCCGGTGGCGCGCTCGGCCTGGGGGCTGCGCTCCGAATGAACGATCCCGCGCCCCGCGGTCATCAGGTTGACTTGCCCGGGACGGATGGTGGCGAATGTGCCGAGGCTATCGCGATGCTCGATCGCCCCTTCGAACAGCCAGGTGACGGTGGCCAGATCGATATGCGGGTGGGGGCGCACGTCCATCCCCGCTCCGACATCCAACGTTGCGGGACCGAACTCGTCGACGAAGATAAACGGGCCCACCATTGTCCGCCCTCGGCTCGGCAGCACGCGGCGAACCTGGAACTGGCCCAGATCATGGGTGACCGGCTGGATGAGTTGGTCGATCACGCGGTTGCTCCCACTGTAAATTGCCACCGTCGCGAGCCTCGCCTACCGATTTGCGAATGACAACCTCGCTTATAGTGGTGGACGATTTTCTCAGCCATCCCGAACGGATGCGATCCGATGCGTTGGCACTCGACTATCCTCACTTGCAGGGCCCCTTTCCGGGCCGCAACAGCCTGCAGCGGCTGGAATTGCCGGGACTGGCCGAAGCCGTCATGGGGCTGACGGGGGAGCGTTTGAAGCCGCTCGATCCGCCGATGAGCCACATGAAATGCCGCCTGACCCTGGCAAGCGATCCGGCCGACGCGCAGGTTCATATCGATCCCGGTTACTGGTCGGGCATCCTCTACCTTTCCCGCTCGCAGGACTGTCGCGGCGGTACGCGATTCTTTCGCCATCGTCGCAGCGGCACCGAGCGCGCGCCACTGACGCAAGCCGAGTGTGAAGCGATGGGCTTTCCCGACGCGAAGGCGATGCAGGCGCACATGATCGAACGCGACGGGCGCATTCCCTCGGCGTGGGAACAGGTGATGGAAGTGCCGATGCGGTTCAACCGGCTCGTCCTTCTGCGTCCGTGGCTCTGGCATACGGCGAGCCCGGGGTTCGGCGACAGCGCTCAGAATGGCCGGCTTATTTATGTGATGTTCTTCCAGCCCGATCGCTAGCATTCGCCTGCGACACCGGCGCGGATCGCCAATGCGTGGACCCGGTCGCCGGGAATGTCGCCCAGCGCGGCATTGACCATCCGCTGCCGTTCGAGCCGCGACCTTCCGGCGAACGCGGCGCTCTCGATCACCACCGTGAAATGCGATTCACCGCTGCCGTCGTCGCCCGAGTGACCGTGATGCTTCGCGCTGTCGTTGATCACTTCGAGCCGGGAGGGCGAGAACGCCGCGGTGAGCAAATCGATCATTTCCTGCGCCACGGTTCCGGTCATGCCACTTCCTCTGCGGTTTCGAACTTGAATGCCAGGGTGTACCGCGCGGCGTTGCAAACCCGCGACAGATTGCCGACGCGATGCGTCATGTCGGCCGGCAGCAATGCAATCCTGCCGGGACGCGGCGCAATCGCCGCGACGGGTTCCTTGTCGGCGTAGAACAGGGTTTCGCCGTGCCAGTCGTCGGACCACTCGCGGTTGGCGTAATAGATAGCCGTCACGCCCCGCTCGGTATCGTAATGCGCCGAATGGTGGTCACCGTATACGACCAGGTTGATATAGGCTCGGGTCAACCGAGGAGCGTATCCGCCGTAGTGTGCCTGCGTCTCGGCAACCACACTGCGCGACAGCTGGCGGTACAGCGGATGATCGTCGAGGTGATCAAGCGGGATTTCGCGCTTGAAATGAAGAAAGGCTTCAAGTCCGGGCGCATCGTAGTCGGTGCGGCCGAACGTCTGCGTTTCCAGCCAGGTAGCCAGCATGCCGACGAACCCCGGATCAAACAACCCGTCGATCACATGGACTTTGCGGCATGCTACCGGGCGACTGGATCGTGTCACGGACATTGTAGGGCAGCGCTCCATTTGGCCCACGGTGCGGATTGCAAAGGGCGCGTTGCGCCGCCAAGTAACACCTGTGAAGCCCTACAAATTTCATGGCCGGATTGAGAGCAGCGGGCAAGTCTGTGAAGCGCCAGGCTGCGCAGAGCCGGGCGAATTTCGCGCGCCGGGGGGGCAATCCGCCGGGTTCGACGGTCCCGGAAACTGCCGCTGGTTTTGCCTCGATCACGTCCGTGCGTTCAATTCATCCTACAACTGGTTCGCCGGCATGACCGCAGACGAGATTGTCGCCGCGCAGCATCCAGCAGCCGGCTGGGCGGCGTCGTCGAGCACCACCCGCGCGTTTCGTGCCGACGCCGGAATCGGCACCGCCCCGCGCTGGTCCGATTTCGACGATCCGCTCGAAGCGATCGGTGCACGCGCGGGCGACATCCGGCGGCGCGCGGCGGCGCGGGGGAACGAAGCGCGTTTCACGCCCCCGGAACGCTCGGCGCTCGCCGCGCTGGGGCTGAAGGCCGATGTGGATCGGGGTGCCTTGCGCCGGCGCTATTCCGAGCTGGTTCGGCGCTACCATCCCGATCGCAATGGGGGCGATCGCAGCCACGAAGCGCGACTGGGCAAGGTAGTCGAGGCGTATCAGCTCTTGAAGAAGAGCGCCGCGCTCGCGTAACCCGCGCGGCATGAACGCTTTTCGTCTCGCCGCGATTGTCCTCGCCGCTACCGCATCGGTCCCGGCGTTTGCCGACACCCTGGTTGACAACATCCAGGGGATGTCGGTCGATCGGGAGGGCAAGGTCACCCGCTTTACCGGCATCTGGATCGACGACGACGGGCGGGTCAAGCAACTGCTCGAACGCAAGGACAAGCGCCCCCCGCGAACTGATTTCGCGGTCGATGGCAAGGGCGCGGTGGTCATTCCCGGGCTGATCAATTCGCATCTTCACATCATGGAGCTGGGCTTCGGCGCGCTGACGCTCGACCTGACCGACACCCGCTCTCTGGCTGAGGCGCAGGCGAAGATCCGTGAGTACGCGGCAAAGTTTCCCGATCGGAAATGGATCCTCGGGCGCGGCTGGAACCAGGAGACCTGGGGCCTTGGCCGTTTTCCTACCGCCGCCGAACTCGATGCGGCGGTGTCCGGTCGCCCCGTGCTCCTGGCGCGGGTTGACGGTCACGCGCAGTGGGCCAACAGCGCCGCACTGGCGGCGGCGCAGATCACCGCGAAAACCGCCGATCCGGCGGGTGGCCGGATCGAGCGGCTCGCCGGTTCGCGCACGCCGGCCGGTGTGCTGGTCGACAATGCCAAGGAACTGGCCGAACGCGCGGTCCCCGCGCCGCGGCCCGACGACTACGACCTTGCGCTGACCAAGGCGCAGGAAATCCTGCTCGCGAAAGGCGTCACTGCGGCGGCCGACATGGGCACCACGATCGAAGCGTGGCAAAGTTTTCGCCGCGCGGGCGACCTTGGCTGGCTGCACATCCGGATCATGTCCTATGCGATGGGCGCCGATGCGATGGAGCTGATCGGCGGGCCGGGCCCGACCCCCTGGCTCTACGCCGACAAACTGCGCATGGGCGGGATCAAGCTGTACATGGACGGCGCGCTTGGATCGCGCGGTGCGTGGCTCAAGGCGCCGTATTCCGATGATCCCAAGAACACCGGCTTACCGTTGATGAGCGGCACCCAGCTCAGGAACCTGATGAGCCGGGCCGCGCTCGACAAGTTCCAGATCGCGGTTCACGCGATCGGCGATGCTGCCAATTCCGAAGTGCTGTCGGCGGTCGAGGAGTTGTCGGAAACCTATAAGGGCGATCGGCGCTGGCGAATCGAACACGTCCAGATCGTCGACCCGGCGGACATCGCGCGATTCGGCAAGAACGGGGTGGTCGCCTCGATGCAACCGGTCCATCAGACCTCCGACCGGCTGATGGCCGAGGCGCGGTTGGGCCCCAATCGCCTCGCAGGTGCCTACGCCTGGCGCTCGATCGCCGCGACCGGCGCGCCGTTGGCATTCGGGTCCGATGCACCGGTCGAGGCGCCCGATCCCTTCGCCGGCATGGCCGCCGCGATCAGCCGCACCGGGGCGGATGGGCAACCGTTCGGCGGCTGGATGCCGGGCGAGACCGTGGGCCGCGAGGCGGCTCTGGCCGGCTACACCGCTCAGGGGGCCTACGCCGGCTTCGGCGAATCGCGCTTCGGACAGCTCAAACCAGGCTTGCGTGCCGATTTCATCGTCATCGACCGCGATCCCTTGCTTGTGGCGCCCCAGGACTTGCGAGGAACTCGGGTGCTTCAGACCTGGGTCGGGGGAGAACGGGTTTATCTCGTCGGCTCGGAAGGGCCGCAGGCAGAGCGCCGTTAACCGGAAATAAACTATTTGGCAGTCATGGACAGGGCGTCCGTCTCGGTTCGTCCGCGCACACTGGGAACGGGCGAAAATTCTCATTTTCGAGTTCGGGAACCAAACGATGGTTCCGGACTTACTGGACTTAATGCGGCGCCTGCAGATCGGTGCGTTGCCTAATTGCAGCAGTTACTTACAGAATGCTCAATCGCCTCAGAATTTCATTCAGACACCGCAAAATCGGGGTTGCCTGACTCAAAGCGTTGGCTTAGGGCACCCGAGACAGTTTAAAAGACAAGTCCTTCGAGGAGACATCGTATGAATTTCCGCAATCTCGCCGCTGCCGCCGCAGCAATGACTCTCGTGGCGGCTCCGGTCGCCGCACAGGCCGCTCCGCAGCGCGCCGCCGCTCCGACCGAACAGGGCAGCGAGCTCGCTAGCTCGTGGGTTATCGCGATCATCGCTTTTGCGCTGATCGTTGGTGCGATCGTGATCGCCGCCAAGGATCACAACGATCCCGTCAGCTCGTAAGCTTTGACGACAGACAAATGAAAGCGGGGCCTTCGGGCCCCGCTTTTTTTGTGCGTTCCGCGCGCGGGCAGTGATGGGCCGGTCGATGCGAACGCGTCGGCGGTTGCTAAATCGCAGCCGCGCGGCCACCGCGGAAACGATGGAAATGTTCGCGGGCCAGTTCGATGCTGAAGTGCTGTCGCGCTGGGTGCTCACACGCGCGCATCCTGGCTGGCTGGGGTTGCGGTATCGCAGCCACGGCGCAGATTGGGTGGAGTTGGAGCTGCCATGGCGCGCCGACCTGGTGGGCGACGAACGCCAGCCGGTGCTCGCTTCGGGGCCGATCATCAGCCTGATGGACATGGCCGCCGGCATGTCGATCTGGGCTGCCAACGGCGAGTTCAAGCCAGTGGCGACGCTCGACCTCAGGGTAGACTACATTCGTCCAGCGCGCGAGCGGGCCTCGGTCGTCGGACGATCGACCTGTTACCGTCGAACCCGCTCGGCGGCTTTCATCCGCGGCTCGGCACACGATGGCGACCCCCACGATCCGATCGCGGTCGTCACCGGAGTGTTCATGACGCTGGATCCGGCACGAATGAAATGAGCGTAGAACTCACAGCCTATGCGAGGGCGATGGGCATCGCCATCGTCAATGAAGCGGAAGCTGGCGCGCCGCTGTTGAAGCTCGACTTTCGCCACGAGCTCGAGGGCCGTCCCGGCGCGTGGCATGGTGGCGCGATCGCGGGCTTGCTGGAGACCGCGGGTTATGCCGCCTTGGGCGCCGAACTGACGGCGCAAGATCGGGATCCGATTCTCAAGCCGATCAACATTACCGTCCAGTACCTGTCGACCGGCCGACCCCAGGCAAGCTATGCGCGGGCGCGCATCGTCCGTCTCGGGCGGCGCAACGCCAATCTTGCGGTCGAAGCCTGGCAGGATGATCCGGGCCGGCCGATTGCCAGCGCCGTGATGAATATCCTGATGGCGGAACCGAAAGCTTAGGGCCCTCCAGTCGGAGTGGCCGTCGGGCCAGGCGTAGGCACCGTGCCCGGATCGACTCGTAAACCGTCGCGGCCCAGCCTGACGTCGATTGGCACGCCGTCGACATCGGTCGATATAGTCACACCATCGTTGCCGATCCGTACGCGTGAACGGTCATCGAACGGGAACTCGGCGTTGGGAATGGCGTCGGGCCCCGGCACGTCCATCGGCTCGACCGGGGTGCCAGGATCCTCGCTCGCCCCGGGCTCGGGGGCGGGACGGGGGGCTGCCTTGCCGAGCGCGCGGATCATGAAATCGTGCCAGATTCGCGCCGGCACACTCCCGCCCGTGATGCCGCCCAAGGGTGTATTGTCATCGTTGCCTACCCATACTCCCACGACCAGATCACCCGCGTAGCCAACGAACAGTGCGTCGCGATAATCCTGACTGGTACCGGTCTTGCCATACGCTGGCACCGAAAGGCGGGCGGCACGCCCGGTGCCGCGATTGACTGCCGAGCGCATCAACTGCTCGATCTCGCTATGCGTGCGGCCCGATAGGCTTTCGTGCTTGCTCCACTCCCATGCGCGCGCGAGCCAGCCCTGATCGGGGGTGGCGAAGGCGCGCGCCCGGACAGGAAAGTCGTTCGCGGCCACCCCGGCATACGCGCTCGTGAGCTCGAGCAGGGTCATCGTGGACGTCCCCAGCGCAAGGCTGGGATCACCCTGTGCGAGCGGAGAGGTGACACCGAGATCGCGCGCGGTGGCGATCACCTTGTCGCTGCCGACCTTCTGCAACAGGCGCACCGCGGCGACATTGCTCGAGCGGGCGAAGGCGTCTTCCAAGGTTATCGTATCGCTGTAATTGCCGGCCGCATTCTTTGGGCGATAGCTGCCGGTGGTGATCGCGCGATTGTCGATTGTGTCGTCGGGCGACATGCCATTGCGGAAGGCGGCAAGCCAGACGAACAGCTTGAACGTCGACCCGGGCTGCCGCCGGGCCTGGGTCACGCGATTGAATGGCGAGCGGGCATAGTCCTTGCCACCGATCATCGCGACCACTTCGCCGTTGGGCCGCATCGCGACCAGTGCGACCTGGGCATGGCCCGGTACCCGCGCGGTGGCGCTGCGGGCGATGGCCTGCAAGCGCGAATCGAGCGTGGTGGTAAGCGTCTGCCCGCCGTAACCGGCCTCGGCCAGCTGGCGGCCCTGGGGCAGCGCCCAGTCGGCGAAATAGGTGCCGGTCGGCAGCGCCTTGTCGGGCCGCACGTCGAGCCGGGGCGGGCGCATCGCGCGCGCCTCGGCGTGAGTTAGGAAACCCATAGCTTCCATCGATCCCACCACCAACTTCATGCGCTTGGCCGCGCGGTCATAGTGTTTTGTCGGTGCATAGCGTGAAGGCGCCTGCACCAGGCCGGCGAGCATCGCCGCCTGATCGGGCTTCAGCCGTTCGGGCTGGCGGTAGAAATAGTGCAGGCTGGCAGCTCGCAGCCCATATACGTTATCGCCGAAATAAGCGTTCGAGAGATAGCGTTCGAGTATCTCGTCCTTGGTCAGCCACGCTTCAAGCCAGAACGCGATCAGCATCTCACGGCCCTTGCGGGTCAGCGTCTGCTCGGGAGTCAGGAAGGTGAACTTGGCGAGTTGCTGGGTGATCGTGCTGCCGCCGCCGTAACCGGTCCACGCCGCGCGCGCCATGCCCCGCGGATCGATCCCCCAGTGGCTGTAAAAACGTCGGTCCTCGATGGCGATGAATGCCTCGACAACGTGATCGGGCAGCTTCTTGATCGAAACCGGTTCGCCGATGACCGCGCCGTTGCGGGCGATCGGGGTGCCGTCGCTGGCGAGCAGGGTCAGTTGCGGCGCCGCGATGGGGGCGAGCGATTTGGAAAGCGGCGCGGTTACCGCCAGCCACGCGACGATCAGCATCAACAACGCAAGGAACGCGGCGATACCGCGGACAACCCACCAACGGCGGCGGCGGCCCAGCCACGCGCCTCTGGCGGGTCCGGTATCGCCGAGGCGGCGATCCCAGTCTTCAATCCTGTCGGCGACCGGCGGATCATCGCCATAGGCTTCGTGCAGCGCGAAATAGCCCGCGTGCGGGGCGGGGTCCTCGACCTGCTTGGGACGCGACCAGAACGCCATCAGCGGTGTATTAGCACTTCAACACAGCGGGTTGAAGTCAGTTCTTGCCGACCACGCTTTCGGGCAGATCGACGCCGAACACGCGTTGATAGTATTCGGCCACCAGTACCCGCTCGGCTTCGTCGCACTTGTTGAGGAAGGTGAGGCGGAAGGCGAAACCGACATCGCCGAAGATGCCTGCGTTCTGCGCCCAGGTCATCACCGTACGAGGGCTCATCACGGTCGAGATGTCGCCGCCGATGAAGCCCTGGCGGGTCATGTCGGCCACCCTCACCATGTCGGCTATCACCTTGGGATCGGTGCCCGGCGCCTTGGCTGCGACGATTTCCTGCTCGGTCTTGGCAGGCAGGTAGTTCAACGCGACGACGATGTTCCAGCGGTCCATCTGGCCCTGGTTGATCGCCTGTGTGCCGTGATAAAGTCCGCTGGTGTCGCCAAGGCCAACGGTGTTGGCGGTTGCGAACAGGCGAAAATTGGGATCGGGCCGGATCACCCGGTTCTGGTCGAGCAGTGTCAGCTTGCCCTGTTGTTCGAGCACCCGCTGGATGACGAACATCACATCGGGCCGGCCGGCGTCGTATTCGTCGAACACCAGTGCCACCGGGTGCTGCAGCGCCCACGGCAGCAGCCCTTCGCGAAACTCGGTCACCTGCAAACCATCGCGCAGCACGATCGCATCGCGCCCGACCAGGTCGATGCGGCTGATGTGAGCATCGAGGTTGATGCGGATGCACGGCCAGTTGAGGCGGGCGGCAACCTGTTCGATGTGCGTCGACTTGCCGGTACCGTGATAGCCCTGGACCATCACCCGCCGGTCGTGCGCGAAGCCGGCAAGGATCGCCAGCGTCGTGTCGGGATCGAACACGTAGCCTTCATCGATGTCGGGCACGCGTGCATCGGCCTTGGAAAAGGCGGGCACTTTCCAGTCGACGTCGACCCCGAAAATCTCGCGCGCGTCGACGGTAATGTCGGGCGCGGCGAGCAGGGTGCGTTGGGCGGTATCGGGGCTATCGGTCATGTCGTTCATCGCGCCGGCACGCCTATACGCGGGGGCGCTGGCTCGCAAGCGTCCTTGCGAGCAACTTATCTTGCCGCGATAGCAGCCGGGCAATGCTGCCGCCTTCGCCTTCCGATCTGATCCGCCGACGCCTCGTTGGCAAGGTGCGCGGGGTGCTAAACGACGTCGCGGGCGGGCAGCAGCCGGTGGCGCTGTCGGATCAGGCGTTGTTCGAGCGGGATTCGCCGATCCGCATGGTGCATTCGGGCGTGGTGTCGATGATGGTCGGCGGCATTCGCTCGCTGTTGCTGCAAATGCTTCACCCACATGCCTTGCAAGGCGTGCTCGACCATTCGGACTTTCGCGCCGACATGCATGGCCGATTGCGCCGCACCGCACGGTTCATCGCGGTGACCACCTTTGCGCATGCCGACGATGCGATGGCAGCCATCGCACGGGTCAACCGCATCCACCGCGCGGTGAGCGGCGATCTACCGGGCGGCGGACGATATTCGGCAACCGACCCGCGCACGCTGGCGTGGGTCCACGTGGCCGAGGCGACCAGTTTCCTCGAAGCCTATCTGGCCTATGTCCGGCCAGCGATGCCGATCGCCGAGCAGGACGAATACTTCCGCCAGTTCGCGGTCATTGCGCATGCGCTCGGCGCCGATCCGGTTCCGGAAACGCGGGCGGAGGCCGAGGCGCTAATCGCCGAATTGCGCGGCGATCTCGCGACCAGCGACGCGGCGCGCGAGGTGGCGCAGCTGGTACTCATCCAGCGGCCAGCAGGCGCGCCGATTGCCGTGCAGCGGGCGTTGACCGCGGCGGCGGTCGACCTGTTGCCCCCATATGCGCGGACGATGCTCGGCCTCGAGCGATCGACGATCGGGGCGCTCCCGGCCAGGATAGCCACGCGGACGATGTCGGAAACGCTGCGCTGGGCCTTTCGACAGCGCTAGGCTAGCTTCGGGGGCAGCGTGAACAGCGCTGCAAATTGCAGCGCCAACGGGCGATTGCCCTCGATTACCAGGCCGGCCTCGCGTTCGAGTTGGTCCCACGGCACTCCGGCGTAAAGCCCGGCCGCCACGATTGACGCGACCGGCGCGCGGAACACCGCGCCAGCTTCGCTCACCTCACCGCGCCTGATCGGCAGCCGCCCATGGTCGGGTTCCGCGACAAAGGCTTCCTCACCGATCGCAAAGCCGACCGTACCCTTGACCGACCCCACGCTACGCTTGTCGACCATCGTCCGCATCGACAGCATCAGCGAAACGGGTGACAGTGGGAGCAGCGGATCGTGAGCGCTGGATTGGGCGGCCCAGCGCCCGGCCTCTTGCAGAAGCGGCTCGGCGGCATAGCCCCATTCGGTCAGTTCATAGACCTGCGCCTTGCCCGGCGGCGGCAATTGCCTGCGCACCAGCACGCCGTTCCGTTCAAGCCAGGCCAGCCGCTCGGTCAGCGTCTTGGCGCTGATCCCGGGCAGGCTGGCGCGAATGTCTGAAAATCTTTTCGCGCCCAGCATAAGCTCGCGCACCACCATTAAAGTCCAGCGTTCGCCCACCAGTTCCATCGCGAAAGCAGTTCCGCACGCGTCCGAATACCACCGGCCATGCCCTTGATTTTCTTGCTGCTCTACGGGATTAGTTTCATTATGTAACGTCATAGTTGCATTATGTAACATCGTGCGCCAGAAGGTGCAAGGATCCGATTCGCCGCGAAGGAGAGACGCGCCGTGCCCCAAATGATCTTTGTGAACCTGCCCGTGGCCGACCTTGACGCTTCGAAGGCTTTCTATTCCGCGATCGGCTTCACCAACGAACCGAAATTCACCGATGAGACTGCCGCCGCGATGCAGCTGTCGGACACAATTTGCGTGATGCTGCTGAGCCACGACAAGTGGAAGTCGTTCACGTCAAAGGCGATCCCCGATGCGCGTGAAAGCGCGCAGGTCATGCTGTGCCTCAGCCGCGACAGCCGTGACCATGTGGACGCGACGCTCGCAGACGTAACTACCGCCGGCGGCAAGGCCGATTGCGATCCTCCGCAGGATTATGGTTTCATGTATGGCCGCAGCTTCGAGGATCCGGACGGCCACAACTGGGAAGTGATGTGGATGGACCCGGCCGCGGTCGAGCAAGGACCAGAGGCCTTTGCCGCGTCAGCGGCTGGGTAAGCGCGATGTCGATGATCGATCCCAAGGCGGCCATCGAAATTACCGCATTCGAATGGGTGCCTGATTTCGCCCGCGGTTTCGTGCGCGACTTGCGCCCGAGATGGGTGTGCGAGGAAGCGGGCGTGCCCTATCGCGTACGATTGATCAGCGCCTCCAAGCGCCCTGAATGGTATTTCGACGAGCAGCCGTGGGGCCAGGTCCCCGCGATGCGCGATGGGGATATCCATCTGTTCGAAAGCGGCGCGACATTGCTGTGGCTGAGCGAGAAGATCGGCGCGCTGTTGCCATCCGACGGCCAACCGCGCGCCGACGCGATCTCATGGCTGTTCGCCGCGTTCAACTCGGTCGAACCGGCGATATTCGAATTCGCCACCGTCAACGTGATCGCGCGCGAACAGGCGTGGGCCAAGCTGCGCCGGCCCAGCCTGGAAGATGCGATAGGGCGCCGGCTGGTTCCGCTCGAGAAGCGGCTTGGCCGGCAGGATTGGCTGTGTGATGCGTTCTCGATCGCCGACATCGCGATGGTCACCGTCCTGCGCGAGATCGAGAAGACGGACTTGATGAGCCGGCACCCGGCGCTCGAAGCCTACGTCGAGCGTGGCATGGCGCGGCCGGCATTCGCGCGGGCGATGGCCGATCAACTCGCCGCGTTCGATGCCTACACCGGGGGGCAGCCTCAGGTGCAGGGCGCCTGATCGATGCGTGCGACCAGGATGGTGATGGGGACGGACAGGCAAGGAGAAGCAGGATGACCTATTTCGACGGATTCGTGATTCCGGTGCCAGAGGGTGACAAGGACAAGTTCGTCCACCACGCCCGTACGATCGACAGCGTGTTCCTCGAAAACGGCGCGCTGCGGGTAGTCGAGTGCTGGGGCGCCGACCTTAAGCCCGGCAAGACGACCGACTTCCAAAGGGCGGTTGCCGCGCAAAACCACGAGACTGTCGCGTTTAGCTGGGTCGAATGGCCCGACAGGGTTACCCGCGATGCCGGCATGGCGAAAGTCAGCGCTCTGATGGGCAGCGACAAGCGTTCCGACCCCGAAACCAATCCGGTGCCGTTTGATGGTGCGCGGATGATCTTCGGCGGTTTCGAATCGATCGTTTCGCACGGCGCGTTTTCGGACGGCGATTACGTCCAGGGCTTCATCCTCCCAGTGCCCGAAGGACGCCGCGAAGACTATCGCAAGATGGCTGACGAGGCCTGGACAATGTTCGAAGGCTACGGCGCTCACGGGGTGATCGAGGCCTGGGGTGACGACGTTCCGCACGGTAAGCAGACCGACTTCTACCGCGCCGTGAAGGCCAAGCCGGGTGAAGGGATCGTATTCAGCTACATGGCTTGGCCCAGCCGCGCTGTGTGCGACACGGCGGCCGAGAAGATGCAGAACGATCCGGACATGAAGATGCCCGATGACATGCCCTTCGATCCGCAGCGCATGGTCTACGGCGGGTTCGATCCGGTGGTGGTGATGGGAGACATGCAATGAGCACCGATCGCGGCAGCTTCATCTGGTACGAGCTGATCACGGACGATGTCGACCGGGCGCGCGATTTCTACCGCGCCGTCGTCGGCTGGGAGATTCCGGCCGAGGGTCAGGCCATACCGACCGGCACGACCTATCGCATGATCCAGCGCAGCGACGGTGGTAACGCCGGCGGCGTGCTGACCATGAGCGAGGACATGAAGGCGCACGGCGGCAAGCCGGTGTGGCTCGGTTATGTCCATCACCCCGACGTCGGTGCCGCGATCGAGCGCGTCAAGCAGGCGGGCGGCGAAGTGCACATGCCGGCGATGGACATGCCCGGGGTCGGCCGCATGGCGATGGTCGCGGACGGACAGGGAGCGCAGTTCTATCTCATGACCCCGACCCCGCCGGCGGACGATCCCGATGCCAAGAGTGATGTGTTCGACTACGCCAAGGCGCAGCACATCCGCTGGAACGAGCTGTGGACGACCGATCAGGCCGCGGCCGTCGCGCTCTACACCGATCTGTGTGGGTGGACCCAGGATGGTGCGATGCCGATGGGGCCGATGGGCGATTATCTTTTCATCCAGCAGGACGGCGGTGCCATCGGCGCCATCGCCAAAGCGCAGCCGGGTGGCGAGGGCGCGCGCTGGCAGTATTTCGCGGGCGTCGACGATATCGACCGTGCCAGTGCGGCAGTGACCGACAACGGTGGCAAGCTGCTGGGCGATCCGCAGCAAATCCCGGGCGGCGAGTACAGCGTCTACGCCCACGACCCCAGCGGTGCCACAATCGGCCTCGTCGGTCCGCGCAAGGAGTAATGCCGTGAACAAGAACACGATCTGCATCTGGTACGACAAGGGTGCGCACGCAGCGGCCCAGTTCTACGCATCGGTCTTTCCCGACAGCCGCGTCGGCGCCGTTCACCGCGCGCCCGGAGATTACCCCGACGGCCACGAAGGCGACGAACTGACGGTCGAATTCACTGTCTGCGGTGTGCCCTGCGTGGGCCTCAACGGCGGCCCCGCGTTCAAGCATACGGAAGCCTTCAGCTTCCAGATTATGACCGAGGACCAGGAAGAGACCGATCGCTACTGGAACGCGATCGTCGATAACGGCGGCGCGGAAAGCCAGTGTGGCTGGTGCAAGGACAAGTGGGGGATCAACTGGCAAATCACTCCGCGCACCCTGACCGAAGCGCTCGCCGCCGGAGGCGATGAGGCCAAGCGCGCGTTCGCGGTGATGATGGACATGCAGAAGATCGACGTCGCCGCGATTGACGCTGCACGACGGGGAGACTGAGATCATGCCGCGCAAGATAACAGGTGGCGTATTCCTTTCGCTCGACGGCGTGATGCAGGCGCCCGGCGGTCCGACCGAAGATACCCAGGGCGGGTTCGACCAGGGTGGCTGGATGTTCAAGATCTGGGACCCGGGCATCGAAGAAACGCTCGGCGCGCTGTTCTCAGGCGATTACGACCTGCTGCTTGGGCGGCGGACTTACGACATTTTTGCCGCCTACTGGCCTTACGCCGAAGAGCCGGAGAACAAGCCCATGAGCGAAGCATTCGATCGGGCAAACAAGTATGTTCTCACCCGCGGGCAGCAGCCGCTCGAGTGGCAGAACAGCCATCGGTTGGCCGGCGTTGACGACGTCGCGAAGATCAAGGCAGGCGAGGGCGCCGACATCATCATACAGGGATCGAGCACGATCTACCCCGACCTGTTGGCCGCGGGCCTGATCGACGAGCTGGTGCTGATGACCTTCCCGGTCACGCTGGGGAAGGGCAAGCGCCTGTTCGGCGAAGGGACGCCGGTGGGCGCGCTCGAGATGATCGACCACCGGGTGACCGACAAGGGCACCGTGATCGCCACCTACAAGCCCGGCGGCGCGCTACCGCCCTATCCGCCCGAAGGCCCGATCGGCGCCAAAAGCGAGCGTGAAGCCGAGCGCCAGCGCAAGATGGCGGCCGGGACCTGGTGATGCTCCAGCTCTATGGCCACCCGTTCTCGTCCTACACGTGGAAGGGACTGATCCCGCTCTACGCCAACGGCACGCCGTTCGAATTCCGGTCAGTCGATCCGGGCGAGGGGGCCGAGAATGGCAAGTTCGTCGCCGCGGCACATCCGGCGGGCAAGTTTCCGGTCTTGGTCGATGGTGAGACCGTTGTGGTGGAGGCCACCTCGATCGTCGAATATCTGGCCGTCCATCACCCCGGCCCTGCCCCGCTGATCCCGACAGATCCGGCGGATGCGGTTGTCGCACGGATGCTCGACCGGGTGTTCGATAATTACGTAATGCATCACATGAACCGCGTGGTCGTCGCACACATCGTCGGCGGGGGCAGCCCCGACCAGGATGAGATCGACAGCGCCAAGGAAGCGTTGCGACGGGTGTACCGCTGGCTTGAAGACTGGTTGACGAGCAACGCGCTGCCTCCGCACGTCAGCCTGGTCAGCTGCGCCGCCGCGCCTTCGCTGTTCTATGCCGATTGGGTCGAGCCGATACCCGAAGATCATCCAAACCTGAGGCAGTTGCGCGCGGAATTGCTGGCCTTGCCGCCAGTCGCGCGCTGCGTTGACGACGCGCGGCCGTTTCGACACTATTTCCCGCCCGGCGCGCCCGACCGCGATTGAGCGACTTCAGGAGAGCATCGATGGCCGAATATACATTCTACACCAACCCGATGAGCCGCGGCCAGATCGCGCGCTGGGCGCTGCACGAGGCGAACGCGGATTACGAACAGGTGCTGGTGGACTGGCAAGCCAAAGGGGAACTCCTCACCCATAACCCGATGGGAAAGGTGCCGACCATCGTCCACCACCATGACGGTCACGATCACGTGATCACCGAAGCGGCGGCGATCTGCCACTACCTTGCAGAAATGAGCGCGCCGGAGATGCTCGCGCGCGAGCACGAAAAGGCCGATTATTTCCGCTGGCTGCTGTTCGCGGCGGGACCGCTCGAACAGGCGATCGTGGCGAAAAGCATGGGTTGGGAGGTGCCGGCCGACAAGGAAGGCATGGCGGGTTTCGGCAACTACGACCGCACCATCGACGCGCTCGACGGCTGGCTGAGCGACCATGCGTTCGTATGCGGCGATCGGTTCACGATGGCCGATGTCTATGTCGGCAGTGCGGTCGATTGGGGCCTCATGTTCGGCTCGATCCCCAGCCGTGCCAGCTTCGAGGATTACGCCGCACGGTTTCGGGACCGTGACGGCTACAAGGCCGGAAAGGCAATCGACGCAAAGCTGATCGCCGAGATGCAAGCCACGGCCTGATCCGCTGGTAGATTTTCGCCGGTTTCCCTAGCGTCGCAACTGGCCTAGGGCGCGCAGGAATGGACCAGACCGCAACCGCCCGCCCCACCGCCGCAGACGGCGCAGACCTGCCGCTGTCGATCGACGATGTCCGCGCCGCCGCCACGCGGATCGCCGGCGCGGTGGTGCGCACCCCGACGATGCATTCGCAGACGCTGTCGAACATCGTCGGGACCGAAATCTGGCTCAAGTTCGAGAATCTCCAGTTCACCGCGGCCTACAAAGAGCGCGGCGCCCTCAACGCGCTGCTGCAGTTGACCGACGAGCAGCGCGCGCGCGGGGTGATCGCGGCCTCGGCCGGCAACCATTCGCAAGGGTTGAGCTATCATGGCACTCGCCTGGGCGTGCCGGTAACGATCGTCATGCCGCGCACCACGCCGAGCGTGAAAATCATGCAGACCGAGAGCGTCGGCGGCAATGTGGTGCTTGAAGGCGAGACGTTCGACGAGGCCTATGCCCGCGCGCGTGAGCTCGAGCACGAGTTGGGCCTGACGTTCGTCCACCCGTTCGACGATCCGCATGTCGCGGCGGGCGCCGGTACTGTGGCGCTCGAGATGCTCGAGGATGCGCCCGAAATCGATTGCCTGGTCGTGCCGATCGGCGGGGGCGGGCTGATCAGCGGCATGTCGACAGTCGCCAAGGACCATCGGCCGCCGATCGAGGTGATCGGGGTCGAGGCGGCGCTGTTTCCGTCGATGTACGCCCGGATCAACGGAACCCCGATGCCGTGCGGCGGCGATACGCTGGCCGAAGGGATCGCGGTCAAGGAACCCGGCGAATTCACGTCGCGGGTGATCGCAAGCCGTGTCGACGACATCCTGCTGGTCGAAGAGGCCGAGCTCGAACGCGCGGTCAGCCTGTTGCTGCAGATCGAGAAAACCGTGGTGGAGGGCGCGGGCGCTGCCGGCCTGGCGGCGGTGCTCGCGCACCCCGAACGGTTCGCGGGCAAGAAGTTGGGCCTCGTGCTGTGCGGTGGCAACATCGATCCGCGGCTGCTCGCCAACGTGCTGCTGCGCGATCTCGCCCGCTCGGGCCGGCTCGCGCGGTTGCGGGTGACGCTGCAGGATCGGCCGGGCGCGCTTTACAAGGTGATGAAGGAGTTCGACGCGCATAACGTCAACATCATCGAGATTTATCACCAGCGCATCTTCACCTCGCTGCCGGCCAAGGGCTTGATCACCGACATCGAATGCGAAGCGCGCGACAAGGAACAGATCGACGCGCTGGTGAGCGCGCTGCGCGCCAGCGGATACGCGGTGAGCCTGGTCGAATTGGGCTGAGTTTGCGGCCCGGCGGGGCGTTTAAACCACTTCGCAACTGTGCAAACTAAGTTTCCGTTAACCGCGATAGATGGTTAAGGGTCTTTTACCGACGGCCCGCGCGATGCATATATCGGGCACGCGGCGACGCGAACCGTTCAACTTCGGGAAAAGAGGATCCAGCCAGCACCGTGACGGCTCCCGTTCGCTTTCCCCGGTTCTTTGTGACGAGCCCCGCGCCGTGCCCCTATTTGCCGGGCCGCAGCGAGCGCAAGGTGTTCACCGAACTGAAGGGCCCGCACGCGGACCAGCTGATCGAGGCGCTCGGCCGGATCGGTTTTCGCCGCAGCCAGACGGTCGCCTATCGCCCCAGCTGCGTCGAATGCCAGGCGTGCGTGTCGGTGCGGGTGCCGGTGGCCGACTTCGCCCCCTCGAATACGCAGAAGCGCAACCTGAAGCGCAATTCGGACCTGGTGACCACCGAATGCCGCCCGTGGGCGACCGGCGAACAGTTCGATCTGCTGCGTAAGTATCTCGGCCTGCGCCACCCGGGTGGCGGCATGGCGGCGATGGATGAAATTGATTACGCGGATATGGTGGAACATACGCCGGTAACCAGCTACGTCGTTGAATATAGAGAGCCCTCCGACGGGTTGATGCCAGGCCGCCTCGTCGGCGCGTGCCTCACCGATCGGCAGGGTGATGGGTTGTCGATGATCTATTCGTTCTACGACCCGGAACATGAGGCGCGGTCCGGTCTTGGCAATTACATCATCCTCGACCACATCCGGCGTGCGCGCGAAGACGGGCTTAGCCATGTCTACCTCGGCTATTGGGTCGAGGGATCGGACCGGATGCAGTACAAGATCCGTTACCGCCCGATCGAGCTGCTCGGCCGCGACGGTTGGCGGCGCTTGTCGGCCGAGCAACACGATGCCCTTATCGCCAGCGCAGTCGGGGCGCCCCGGGTGGCCCGCGATGCCTCCAGCCCGGCCAAGGACGCCTCGCTGCCGCAGTTCGATTTTTCCGAGTAGGTTCGCGCTGTTCGCCGCGGCTTTCGCGGCGTTGATTGCCGGCCCGCTTGCGGCGCAGGACCTTTCGGCGCCGCCCCCCGCAGCAGATGCCGTTCCGCCGCCCGTTGCAGAGGGCACCTCTCCCGTTCCTGCCGGGCCGGACCTGTCCGTCACTCAATCGCTTGAAGACCTTATTCCCGATTCGGCGGTCGAGAATCCGGAAGCATGGGCCCAGCAGGGTCAGCCGGCAGATGCCGAGCCGATGGCGCCAGTCGACCCCGATTCGCCGCTGGCCGATCTGCCCGCGATCGACGTGCCCTGGCCGAACGATCTGGAACTTCCGCAGCTTGCTCCGCTCGAGCCAGACGACAGCGTCCAGTTCGCCGACCTGGAAGACGCGGCCAACCCGTCTGCCGCGACGGCCTTTGCAGATGCCGAAGTGGTGCGGGTGACCGATGAGCTGGTGCTCGCCTTTCCGCCCGACGACACGCTGTTTCCCGAGCGCGCCGAGTTCGCCGATCGCTTCGGCGCGCTGTCGACCATCGCCGAACTCGACAGCGACAAGGACAGTGTCGCGCAACTCGCCGCGCGAGCCAAGTCAGACCAGGCGCTGCTCGACACGCTGTTGAGGGTCTACGGCTATTACGATGCGCAGGTGATCCGTTCGGTCGCCGGAATCCAGGCGGGCGACCAAAGCGCCAGCACCAATCCCGAGGTGCGGTTCGACGTGATTCCGGGCCCGCGCTATCGCTTTGGCGCGATCGATCTGGGCGAGATCGCCAGCGCGCCCGACGGCCCCGCCTTGCGCCGCGCGTTCGAGATCCGCCCGGGTGATCCGATGTCGAGCGACCGGATCGTCGGCGAACAGTTCAACCTCGACACCGTATTGGGCGAATTCGGCTATCCATTCGCCGCGATCGACGCTCCCGAGCTGCTGGTGGATCACGCGCGGACCGAGGGCGACCTGACCATGCTGGTCCACCCGAACGGCAAGTACATGTTCGGCGACATCGTATCGAACATGCCGCGATTCCTGTCGGGCAAGCACCTGGCCACGATCGCGCGGTTCGATCCGGGCGACACCTATCAACGCACGCTCGAATTCGACCTGCGGCGGGCGATCATCTCGACCGGGCTGGTGTCGTCGGTCACCGTCAAGCCGCGCGAGGTCACGCCGCCTACCGCCGACGAGCCGGGTACCGTCGTGCTCGATGTCGAGATGACCAAGGCCAAGCTGCGCACCATCGCCGGCGCGATCGGGTATGGCACCGGCGAAGGTTTCCGCGTCGAGGCCAGTTGGGAACATCGCAACCTTTTCCCGCCGGAAGGAATGCTGCGCGTGCGCGGGATCGCCGGAACGCAGGAACAGTTGCTGGGCGTTACCGTCCGCAAGAACAATTTCGGCGGGCGCGACAAAGTGCTGACCCTCGATGCGTTCGCCTCGACCATTGACAGCGATGCCTACGATGCGCGCACGGTCTCGCTGATCGGGACTTACGAACGCCTGTCCACGCTGCTGTTCCAGAAGCCGCTCAGCTACAGTGTCGGCTTCGAAGCAGTCGCGACCAGCGAGCGGCCGCAGCCGCTGGGCGGGGTGGTTCAGCCCCGGCAGACCTACTTCATCGGCGCGATCCCGCTGTTCGCGATGCTCGACACATCTGACAGCCTGCTCGATCCCAAGAAGGGTTTCCGCGCCGGCCTGCGGCTGTCGCCCGAGGTTTCGCGCACAAACAAGATGCAGAGCTATTACCTGCGCAGCCAGTTCGATGGTTCGACCTACAAGCAGGTGACCGACAAGCTGGTGGTCGCAGGACGGGTGCGGCTGGGTTCGATCGTCGGCGCCGACCTGAACGATATCGCGCCATCGCGGCGGCTTTACTCGGGCGGCGGCGGGTCGGTGCGTGGATACGGCTACCAGCGGATTGGCCCGCGCGATATCAACGGCAATCCCACCGGCGGCCGCAGCCTGGTCGAAGGCGCTATCGAGGCGCGGATTCAGACCGGATTTTTCGATGGCGCGCTGTCGGTGGTGCCGTTCCTTGATGCCGGATCGGTCAGCTCGAGCGTGGTTCCCGATTTCGATACCGTGCGCTTCGGCGCCGGGGTGGGGGTGCGCTACAATACCGGGTTCGGCCCGCTGCGGTTTGACGTCGCCACGCCCATCAATCCGGCGCCGGGCGATAGCAGGATCGCGGTCTACGTATCGCTGGGTCAGGCCTTTTGATGGCCGACGAGATCGAGACGGTGGAAGCCGAGGCGGCGCCGGTGCGCCATCGCGGCCGCGGGCGGCGGGCGGCCAGGTGGGCGGTCGGACTGATCGCGGCGGTTCTCCTGCTGATCGTCGCCGCGCTGGCTTTGCTCAACAGTCCGATCGGCCAGCGCTGGGTGGTCGACCAGATCGCCAAGGTGGCGCCGGCGTCTGGCCTCAAGATCTCGATCGGGCGGATCGAGGGCGATCTCTACGGCAAGGCGCGACTGCACGATGTCACGCTGTCCGACCCTCAGGGCAAGTTCCTGACCGTTCCACTTGTCGATCTCGACTGGCGGCCGACCAGCTGGTTCAGCCGCGGCCTCGACGTGCGCGAACTGGTAACGCATCGCGGAACGCTGTTCCGTTTGCCCAAGCTCAATCCGGGCGATCCGGAAGCACCGATCCTGCCGACCTTCGACATTCGCGTCGATCGCCTGGCGATCGAAGACCTGACAATCGCCAAGGGGGTCGCGGGCCCCGACGCGCACAAGGCCAACCTGATCGCCAAGGCCGACATCCGCGACGGGCGGGTGATGGTGAAAGCCGACGGACGATTGGGCGCCGACGACCAGCTTCACGCGCTGATCGACGCCGAGCCTGATCGCGACAAGTTCGATCTGGCGGTCAAGTATGATGCCCCCAAAGCGGGCGTGCTTGCCGGGCTGATCGGGACCAAGGCCGGTTACCACGGCGAAGTCGCGGGGAAGGGCAGCTGGAGCAAGTGGAACGGATACGGCTACGTCTCGCGCGATGGCGCCAACTTTGCCGCTTTCCGCATGCTCAACGCCAGCGGGCGCTACACCATCGTCGGTCAGGCACACCCGCAAGCTGCGATCGACGAAGGGCTACTGCGGCAGGTGCTGGGTGAGACAGTCTCGTACAAGGCGGTCGGGACGCTCAAGCGCAGTGTGCTCGACGGAACGGTACAGCTGGTAACGCCGGCCATCGCGGGCAGCGCCAAGGGCGCGCTCGATCTGGGCAAGAACGCCGCCGACGGGCTGGTTGTCGATGCACGCATCAAGGACCCGGCGCTGCTTGGCGAGGGCAACCGGCTCGAAGGCGCGCGGCTGGCGGCGACGTTCGACGGTTCGTTCCGTGATCTGACGATTGAGCACCGTATCGCGGTCGCCCGCTATGTCACCGGCACCACGCAGATCGTCGGCCTCGTCCAGCAAGGTACTGCGACGTACAACGGCGCGCGGTGGACCTTGCCGCTCGATGCCACGGTGGCGCGATTGGTCACCGGAACCGCGCAGGTCGATCCCCGGCTGGTCAACGGGACGATCAAGGGCACGATCCTGTACCAGGGCAACAGGCTTTCCAGCGATGCGCTAGCATTGGCGTTCCCGGGAGCGACCGCGCGGCTGGCGCTGGCGGGAGACACCGCCAAGGGCAGCTACCGCGTGTCGGGCCCGATCACCGCCAACGGCCTGGCGATCCCCAACGTTGGCGACGTCAACGGCGCGGCCGACATCGTGGCCACGTTCGGCAATGCGCCGTGGACCGTCTCGGCCGATTTCCGCGGACGGATCCCGCGAGTCACCAACTCGACGCTTGCCAACCTGGCGGGTCCCGCGATCGCCTTCAGCGGCGGGATCACCACGGGTGGCGCGCGGCCGCTCGATTTCCGCGGCGTGCAGCTTACTGCGGCCAAGCTGAGCCTGACACTCGACGGCATGATCCGCCCCGGTCGCACGAGTGTCGCCGGGCGGGGCCGCCACGTCGATTACGGCGCGTTCACAGTCGAAGGCGCCTACACCGCGCGCGGACCCGAGGCGGTGCTGGTGTTCGCCAACCCCTTGCCCGCCGCTGGGCTCAAGGATGTCCGCGTGGCGATCGCGCCGATCAAGGACGGCTTCGGAATTGAGACGCGTGGCCAGTCGCTGCTCGGCCCGTTCGAAGGCACCATCGACCTCTACGCGCCGGCCAAGGGACCTACGCGACTCGCGATCCGCAAGCTCGACGTGTGGAAAACCTCGGTCTCGGGCGACCTGACGCTGGGCGACGGGGCGGTGGCAGGCACGCTCGCGCTCGCCGGGGGCGGGCTCGATGGCACCATCGCGCTTCGCCCGGGCGGCGGGGGACAGGCGTTCGACGTCAACGTCAACGCCAACCAGGCACGTTTCGGCGGCGTGACACCGCTGTCGATCGCGCAGGCCAAGATCGAGGCGAGCGGGTTGCTGGTGCAGGGCCGCAGCACGGTCCGCGGCAACGTCTACGCGCAAGGGATCAGCTACGGCAGCCTGTTCATCGGGCGACTCGCCGCGCGCGCCGAACTGGAGAACGGCAGCGGGAACGTGACCGCCTCGATCGCCGGACGGCGCGGGAGCCGCTTCGCCTTGCAACTCAATGCCGACGTCGCGCCCAACCGGATCGCGGTGGCCGCGCGGGGCGAATTCGCCGGTCGGCCGATCGCGATGCCGCGCCGCGCGGTGCTGGTGCGAATGGCCGATGGCGGCTGGCAGTTGCAGCCGACGCAGGTCAATTTCGCCGGCGGAGCGATCCTGGCCTCGGGCGAATTCGGCGGAGGCCGCACCGCGGTGCACCTGCAGTTGGCCGACATGCCGCTGTCAGTGGCCGACATTTATACCGACCTCGGCCTCGGCGGGAAAATCTCCGGGCTGATCGATTACACCGGCACCGCCGGAGGGGTTCCCACGGGAGAGGCCAAGGTCAAGGTCGCTGGGCTGACCCGTTCGGGCCTGGTGCTGACGTCGCGCCCGATCGACCTTGCGCTGGTTCTCAAGCTGACCGCCGATCGGCTCGAAACACGCGCGGTGATCGACGAGGGCGGCCAGCGTCGCGGGCGATTGCAGGGCCGCATCGCCGGCCTGCCGCGCGGCGGCGCTTTGTTCGACCGGCTGCGCGCGGGCGACCTGTTCGCGCAGTTGCGCTACAATGGGCCGGCCTCGGCGCTGTGGCGGCTGCTGGCGGTCGATGCGTTCGACCTGACCGGTCCGATCTCGATCGGCGCGGACGTCTCCGGGTCGCTGGCCAGACCGCAAGTGCGCGGCACCCTGGCCAGCGACAACCTGCGATTGCAATCGAGCCTGTCCGGCACCGATGTCCGCAATGTCGCCGCGCGCGGCACGTTTTCGGGATCGCGTCTCACGCTCACCAGCTTCCGCGGTATGACCGCAAATGGCGGCAGCGTGGTCGGCAGTGGTACCGTTGTGCTCGAGGATCTCGGCAAGAAGGGACCACAACTCGATATCCGGGTGGCCGCCCAGAACGCCCGCCTGCTTAACGCCAACGGGCTCGACGCGACGGTCACCGGGCCGTTGCGGATCGTCTCGAACGGGGTCGGCGGCACGATCGCGGGCCGCTTGCTGGTCAATCGTGCCGCATGGCGGCTGGGCACCGCGGCGGCTGACGAGCGCCTGCCGCAGATCAAGACCCGCGAGATCAACCTGCCGTACGACACAGGGCCGCGCGCGGCGCCCAGCCAACCATGGCGCTACCTGATCGACGCGCGCGCGCCGAGCCGAGTCGATGTCGACGGGATGGGCCTCGACAGCGAATGGGGTGCCAACGTCAAGGTGCGGGGCACGACCGACAATCCCCGGCTGGGCGGCGAGGCGCGGGTGATCCGCGGCGACTATTCGTTCGCCGGTACCCGTTTCCAGCTCACCCGCGGCACCATCAATTTCGACGAGACGGTGCCGATCGATCCGCGGCTCGATATCGTTGCCGAGACCGAGGCGAACGACATCAGCGTCACGGTCAAGGTTCAAGGCAGCGCCCTTGAGCCCGAGATCACCTTCCAGTCCTCGCCGGCCTATCCGGAAGAGGAAATCCTGGCCCGGCTGCTGTTCGGCGGCTCGATCACCGAGCTGTCGGCGACCGACGTGCTCCAGCTCGGCTCGGCGGTCGCCTCGCTGCGCGGCGGCGGAGGAATGGATCCGATCAACAAGCTGCGGACAGCCATCGGGCTGGACCGCTTGCGCATCGTCAGTGCCGACCAGGCATTGGGCCGCGGCACCGCGATCGCGCTGGGCAAGAACATCGGCCGCAAGTTCTATGTCGAGATCATCACGGACGGGCGTGGTTACAGCGCGACGCAGGCGGAATTCCGGATCACCTCGTGGCTGTCGATCCTCGGCAGCATCTCGACCATCGGGCGCGAATCGCTCGTCGCCAAGGCGAGCAAGGATTACTGATTCAGCCGAAGCGCGGGATCCGCGCCGCGCAGGAGATTTGCTCTAGCTGGCTTTCTCGGGCTGGGTGGTCTTGACCAGACCATCCAGCGGCAGGACCACTCCGTTGCTCGCGATCAGCGCGTCGCCGTCGATTTTCGCCTTGGCTCCATCGGGTCCGGTGGCGGTAATCGAGTTTCCGTCGGCGGCAAAGGTGACCATGCCGTCTGCCAGGTTTCGCATAGACACCGGGCCCTTCTTGTCGGCGATCGCCTGCCGGATGGCCTCCGGGGTGAGATGACCGGGGAGGATATGACCACGCAGGATCGCGACCAGTTCGGCGCGATGCGCAGGATCAGTCAGCATCGCCCCGTCCTTGCCCAGCTTGGCGAAGGCATCGTCGTCGGGTGCCAGTACCGTATAGCTTCCGGGTCCGTCGAACACGTCGGCCAGGCCCGCCTCGGACAGCGCGGTCGAAACCGTCGTCAGGCCCGGCGCGCTCCCGATTGCCGCTGCCAGCGTTCGGTTGCCTTCGCTGGCTGTGGCGGCAGGGGAGCTGGCATCGTTCTTCGAACAGGCGCCGAGCGGCACCAGCGCTGCGGCCGCGGCGATCGCCGCGATTAGGCGAATGTTGCGCATCGGTTGGTTCCTCATGTCAGCAACTGGATTGCGGCCTGGATCAGCTGCGTTGTCGGATCGACCTGGTAAACGTAGCCGTCGGCATACCGGTAATCGGATTGCGGCGTGTCGTAATACTGGTCGCGATACGCGTAGGGGACGTTGTAGACGTCGTACCCGGACGGCATCCGCTGGCCGATGCCGAACTGGTCACCGGTCAACAGGGCCGCGATCGAGGTGATCGCGTCGGTCTGCGGGTCGACCCGGTAGAGCACGTCGTCCGCATAAGCGATAGCCGTTCTGGGGGCCGAGGTTGTAATATTGGACATAGTAGTCGGGCACCGGAGCCGGCTGATAATAGCTCGGCCACGGATTGCCGACCGACAGCGCGCCGCCAAGCAGCGGCAGATAGCCGAGCACTGAGCCACCTTCGTTCATCCGGTAAAGGTAGCCGTTGTCGTAGTAATAGCGGCCATCGCCGATCGAGGAATAGCCGAACCACGACGGGCGGTAATAGGAATCGCGATAGGCGCCATTTTTGGCGAGCCCCGGGGGCATGCAACCGTTGTGTTTCTTGGCGAGGCCGGGAGGGCACCCGTCAATTAGGCCGTGACGACCCTCATCGTAGTTGATGGGGCGAAAGCGGTTGTCGTCGCGGCGCACCACGCGCACGTCGTCCTGGAACCTGCGATCGTCGATCTTGCCGTTGCCCTGATCGTTCCCGTTGCCACGCACCGCAGGAATGCGGCTGGCGCGCTGGTCGTCGTGCGAGGGTGCGCCGCGGTCGGCCTGCTTGCCGTTGCCGTGATCGGTCTGGGCCGCATTTCCGTGCTTCGCCGGACGTACGTCAGCATTCGCCTTTGCTTTTCCGTTAGCGCCCGAATTGCCATTGGGTCCGGCCATCGCGGCATGCATCGACGGGCCCTTGGCTTCCTTTGCGCCGCCGCCGTTGCCGTGCGCGACGTTCGAACCGCCGCCGCCTTTCGAACCGGCGTTATGAGGATTGCCGCCGCCCGCGTGGGAAGCGCCCGCTCCGGCCTGGTGCCCACCGCCGCCGTTTCCCTTGCCGGGTTCGGCGAACGCTGCGCTGGTGGCGAGGGCCACAGCGGCCGCGCCGATCAAGAAACTTCGCATGAGTTAATCTCCTAGGTCGAACGCGTAACGGGGCGCGCGCCAGCTCGGTTCCATTAACGCAGCACAACAACGGCGCGCTGCGGACCGGGTGTGACCGAAATGCCGCGCCGACGATCGCTTACCGTGCGTAAAGCGCTGCCTCTGCAGCACGCCGCCGTACCAGGCCCGGCAGAACCCTTGCGCCCGCGCGGTTCCATCGCGAAAATTCGCTCGCAGCACCGGCAAAATCTCCCGCTTTGTGTCTGCTGGTCAGAGTGGCGCGGGCGATTGCGCCGGTGTTGTAGTGGAAACTTACAAGGGCATCGAACTGGTGCTGGGAGGTTGGTGCATCGCCGATGGCGGCGCGCACCTGCGCTGCGTGGCGCGCGACGTCGGCCTCAAGCCGCGCATCGCACTGGGCGGCGGTCCACCGGGTTTCCGGTCCGATGGCTGATCCGGTGGCGCCCCATCCGATGGTCCACGGCGCACCGCCCGTCGCCGGATCGGGATAAGCTTCGAACAGCCCGTCGGGGCGCAGCCGTGCGCAGCCCTCGAAATGCCGGATCAGCGCAATACCCGCCGAGCCGGTGACCAGAGCGGCGGACGGGCCATCGCCCGTTGCGGAGTCGATCGCAGCATCGAGCGCGGCCACCTCATGTTGGTCGAACCCGCGGCCCAGCATGCGACGGACGGCGTCGAATATGATCCTTCGCTGCATTTCCGCCGGCCTCACCAACTGCGAATCGAGGCAGGGGAACTATCGGCACAAGCGCATGTAGGAAAATCCTTTTCGATCTTGCCGGGGGCTTGGAGGATGACCGCATCCGCAACTCAAAATTAACGCATGATAGGTATTTTTCCGATCATAAGAAAAAGACGGGGTCGCGAAGTTCACCTGATGGAGTTTCGCATGTCCCGGCCTGCCAATCCCGCCGATCGTCGCCGATCGCCCCGAATGCCCACCACCATCGCCGGAGTGGCCAGAACCGGTCAGGGCGCGCGACATGCGCTGGAGATCATCGACTTGTCGGTCGGCGGCTGCGCCATCCTGGCGACCGGGCATCCGCTCGCGACTGGATCGGCCTATGGGATCAAGATCAACGGGCTGGAAATCCTCGGGTCGACTGCGACCTGGACCGCCGGCCAGGCCGCAGGGCTCGAATTTGTCAATCCGCTCCATCCCGCGGTCGCGGATCATATCGCGCAACTCCACCCCCGTGCTCAGGACGAGTGCGAGGCGGCCAATATCGAAGGCTGATCATGGGGGTCGCGAAGACACAGGATGAAATTGACAGGCGCTCGACCGATCGCATCGCCATGGAAGTCGGCACCACGTGCCGGGTGCCGGCGACCCCGCACCGGGTGACCGTGCTCGATCTGTCGCATGGCGGTTGCCGGGTTCGGTTCGGTCCTGCCCAGCTGCAGACCGGATCGACCGTGCATCTCGATCTCGATCCGGCATCGAGCGTGACCGGCCAGGTGGTCTGGGTTCACGCGGGCCACGCAGGGATCCGTTTTCACCGGCGACTTCATTCGAACCTGGCGGTTCACATGGGTATCGAACAGCGCGTGGTTGAAGCATCGCCCGAGCCGGCCGAGCCAGCGACCCCCATCGCGGGTGTGTTTTCGCATTGGATCCGGCGCGCGTTCGGAATGCCGCAGCGCTGAAAGCCGGGGCACCTGACTATACGCCAGGCGCCCCGCGGATTGGTCACTCAGGAGCTGAAATACATATCGTACTCGACCGAGCTGGGGGTCGTCTCCCAGCGGGACACATCGGCCCACAGCAGTTCGACGTAAGCGTCGATCTGGTCCTTGGTGAAAACGTCACCCTTGAGCAGGAAATCGTGATCGGCCTCGAGACTTTCGAGCGCTTCGCGCAGCGAACCGCACACGGTCGGCACTTCGGCCAGCTCAGCCGGCGGCAGATCGTACAGGTTCTTGTCCATCGCCTCGCCGGGGTGGATCTTGTTCTGGATACCGTCGAGCCCGGCCATCAGCATGGCTGCGTAGCACAGGTAAGGGTTCGCCATCGCGTCGGGGAAGCGGAATTCCACCCGCTTGGCCTTTTCGCCCGTGCCATAAGGGATGCGGCAGGATGCCGAACGGTTGCGCGCCGAATAGGCCAGCAGCACCGGCGCTTCGAACCCGGGTACCAGCCGCTTGTAGCTGTTGGTGGTGGGGTTGGTGAACGCATTCAGCGCCTTGGCATGCTTGATGACGCCGCCGATGAAGTAAAGGCACATGTCGGACAGGCCCGCATAGCCGTTGCCCGCGAACAGCGGTTTGCCTTCGTTCCAGATCGACATGTGGGTGTGCATGCCGCTGCCGTTATCGTCCTTGATCGGCTTGGGCATGAAGGTCGCGGTCTTGCCATAGGCGTGCGCGACCTGGTGGACGACGTACTTGTAGATCTGCATGCGGTCGGCGGTCTCGACCAGCGTGCCGAAAGTCAGGCCCAGTTCGTGCTGCGCGGCGGCGACTTCGTGGTGGTGCTTGTCGCATGGCAGGCCCATCTCGATCATCGTCGAAACCATCTCGGCCCGGATGTCGACCGCGCTATCGACCGGGGCGACCGGGAAATAGCCCCCTTTGGCGCGCGGGCGGTGCGCCATGTTGCCGCCATCGTATTCCCGGCCGGTATTGGTCGGCAGCTCGATATCGTCGATGCGGAAGCCGCTGGCGGCGTAGCCGTCCTCGAACCGGACGTCGTCGAACATGAAGAACTCGGCTTCGGGGCCGACATAGATAGTGTCGCCCAGGCCAGTCGACTTGAGGTAGTTTTCGCTGCGCTTGGCAGTCGAGCGCGGATCGCGCGAATACCACTCGCCCGTCGAAGGCTCGACGATGTCGCAGAATACGATCATCATCGGCGTGGCGCTGAACGGATCGACATAGACCCGTTCCAGATCGGGCTTCAGAATCATGTCACTCTCGTTGATCGCCTTCCAGCCGGCGATCGACGAACCGTCGAACATCAGTCCGTCCTCGAGCTCGTCTTCGCCCAGCACCGTGGAAACCATGGTCAGGTGCTGCCACTTGCCCTTGGGATCGGTAAACCTGAGATCGACCCATTCGATCTCCTGCTCCTCGATCTGCTTGAGGACTTCCTTCGCTGTCGACATGTGCTTTCCTCTTGGTTGCCCGGTCCGCCGGGCGTAAATGGATGATGTCAAAGCCGCGATCAGATCGCGGCGTCGTCCCGTTCGCCGGTGCGAATGCGCAGGGCGCTGTCGATCGTCGAGACGAAGATCTTGCCGTCGCCGATGCGCCCGGTCTGGGCTGCCGCGGCGATCGCCTCGACCACCCGCTCGGCCTGATCGTCGGGCACGACCACCTCGAGCTTCACCTTGGGCAGGAAATCGACCACGTATTCGGCACCGCGATACAGCTCGGTATGGCCCTTCTGCCGGCCGAAGCCCTTGGCCTCGGTAACGGTGATACCCGAAACGCCGACTTCGTGAAGCGCCTCCTTCACTTCATCGAGCTTGAAGGGTTTGATGATCGCTTCGATCTTCTTCACGGGACGCGACGCTCCTGTCGTTTCACGCACGATGTTCAAGAATCGTGCCAGAGGACGTGCCCTGCGCCTAAGCCATCGCGGCCACGGTTTAAAGGCCGATCCCGCAAGAAAACGACTGCCGTGGGCAGGTGGCGGACAACGAAACAACGTGGGCCATTTGGGCCTGCCGCGCGGGCGGGCAGCATGTGCCTAATTGTTGGGCAGCCGCAGGCCCGCGGTTTCGTCGAGTCCGGCCATCAGGTTGAGCGACTGGACCGCAGCGCCGCTGGCGCCCTTGCCGAGATTGTCGAGCACCGCGACCAGCCGCACCTGGGCGCCATCGGCCGATGCGAACACGTGCAAATCCATCGAGTCTGATGGTTCGCGCGATTTGCGCAGCAGCAGTTCGCCGTCGGGCTGCGCGCCCATCCTTACTACGCGGCTACCGGCATAAAACCGGGCCAACGCCGCGCGCAATGCGTCAGGCGACGCGGAATTGGGCATCACGGCCAGCGGAAGCGGGATCTCGACCACCATCCCACGATGGGCCGGTACCACGGCGGGCGAGAACAACGGCGCGATCGCAAGGCCCGTGCGATGCTGCATTTCGGGCACATGCTTGTGCGCGAGCTCCAGCGCATAGCCGCGCCAGGCAATGTCGGGATCGCCCCCGAACCGCTCGATCATGTTCTTGCCGCCGCCCGAAAAACCCGAGACGGCGTTGCAGGTATAAGGCCAGTCAGCCGGCAGCAGCCCGGCCTGCACCAGCGGCGCGAGCAGCGCGATGAAGCCGGTCGAATAACAACCCGGATTGGATACCCGCGCGGCCTGCGCCACGGCATCACGGCCGACCAGCTCGGGAAAACCGAACGTCCATCCATCGGCCACGCGGTGCGCGCTGGAGGCGTCGATCACCCGAACCCCGCTCGCCGGTTCGATCAGCGCGACCGCTTCGCGCGCGGCATCGTCGGGCAGGCAGAGGATCGCGAAATCGGCCGTGTTGAGCGCATCGCGCCGAGCTTCGGTATCCTTGCGCCGCGCATCGTCGAGTGCGATCAGCGAAAATTCGGACCGGCCGGCAAGCCGGTCGGCGATCTCGAGCCCGGTGGTGCCCACCGCGCCGTCGACGAAGACAGTGCGGGTCACGGTTTCGCCAGCGGGGCCAGCTCCGCTATCCGCACATAGCCGCTCGGCCCCTGCGGGCCGCAGCAGCCCCAGCACCAGTCGCCCGCGTAATCGAGCGCCTCGAAAGCGGCATCGGGATCGACCCGGGCGACCTCGTCCGATCCATCGCGTGGATGGCACAGCAAGGCGGCGCCAGCCGGCCCCACCATGCGCGACTGGGGGACAACGTAGTTCTGCACCAGGTAGCGATCCGCCAGCGCGATATGCGCCAGGTCGCCGCGGATCGGCAGCGTGCCGACCGCGGGCCGGATCACCGGGCCTGACAGCGAAAGCTGGCCTTCAGGAATCTGGTACTTGCCGTTGTCGGTCACGTCGATCGGTAGGCCCCGGGTTGGCGATGCGCGCGCTTACCCGTTGATGGGGAGAGGGGCAAGTTTACCCGAATCGCGCCTGGAGCATGTGCCATGCCGCGCGCAGCCCCAGCGCGGCGCCGCCCTTTGGGCGGCCGGGCTTGGCAGCGGGGCGCCAGGCGAACGTGTCGAAGTGTGCCCAGTCGATCGGTGTTCCGTCTTCCCTTGCGCCCACGAACCGGTCGAGAAACAGCCCGGCCACGCTCGCCCCGGCGAAACCGTTGCTGGGGGAGTTATTGAGGTCGGCGATGTCGGATTTCAGCCACTCGCGATAACTGTCAGGCAGCGGCAACCGCCAGCATTCGTCATCGTGCGCCTTGCCGGCCTCGAGCAGCGCCAGTGCGGTCTCGTCGCGCCGCGCCATCAGCGCCGGTAGATCGGGCCCGAGCGCCACCCGGGCCGCACCGGTGAGCGTGGCGAAGTCGATGATCAGGGCGGGATTCTCCTCGCTCGCGCGGGCCAGCGCATCGCCCAGAACCAGCCGTCCTTCGGCATCGGTGTTGCCGATCTCAACCGACAGACCCTTGCGGCTGCGCAAGACGTCGCCGGGGCGGAAGGCGTTGCCCGCGATGGCGTTCTCTACCGCCGGGACCAGCAGGTGCAGCCGCACCTTGAGCCCCGCACCCATCACCAGCCCGGCCAGTGCGATCGCGTGGGCCGCGCCGCCCATGTCCTTCTTCATCAGGAGCATGCCGCTGGCACCCTTGACGTCGAGCCCGCCCGAATCGAAGCACACGCCCTTGCCGACTATGGCGAGGACCGGGTCCGTCTCATTTCCCCAGGTCAGGTGGATCAGCCGGGGCGCGTGCTCGCGCGAAGCGGCGCGGCCGACCGCGTGAACCATGGGGTATTCGCGTGTCAGCGCCTCGCCCTTGGTCACGCTCAGTTGCGCCTTGTGCGCCTTGGCCAGCGCTTCGGCTTCAGCTTCGAGTGCGGCAGGGCCCATGTCCTCGGCCGGGGTGTTGACCAGGTCCATCACCTTGCACGCCGCGCGCGCCTCGGCCGCGACAGGCTCGATCGCCCTGGCGTCCCTGGTGAGCAATACGCGCGGACCCGCCGCGTCCTTGTCATCGCGATAGCGCGTGAAGCGATACTGGGCGGTCTGCCACCCGAACAGCGCCGGGCCGGGCTCCCCCTCGGCCAGCCGGTATGTCCCCGCGGGGAGCGCCTCGGCCAGCTTGGCCAGGCACCAGCTCGATAGCTTGGCGGGGTCGGCCACGCCGCCCACGGCGAACCAGCGATCGCCGTCGGGCACCACCCCGATCTGATAACCGCTGCCATCGAACTTCTGCGCGTCAAGCGAGGCACGCTGGCCCTTGGTCAGCCGCTTCGCCCATTCACCGTAACCGTCCTTGGCCACGAGATGGATGTCGATCGCCGCCTGTCCGCGGTCGGGCTGGATTAGCTCGGGTTGTTTGCTCATATCGGTCCCCACCTAGCGACCCATGCGAGAAATCCAATGCCGTACCGCCTGTCCGCCCTTGCCGTGCTCCTGATGATTGCGGCCTGTTCTTCGCCCGACGAGGTGGCCGACAAGACCGGGGTCGGCCGCTCGCAGCACGCGAGCTCTGCTGCAAGCGCGAGTGCGAGTTCGTCTTCTTCGGGGCAGAAAGGTGCCGCGGTGGCGATCAAGGAGGACAACGACCTCTATAGCTACGGCTTTTCCTATCCGCCGCAGGCTGGCGCCTATCCGCAGCTCGCGAAGACGCTGCAGGCAGAAGCCGATTCGGCGAAGGCCGAACTCGTCGCCGAGGCGAGGGAGGGGCAGGCCGATGCGCAGAAGAACGGCTATCCGTTCAATCCGCATAGCTGGAGCGAGGACTGGAAGGTCGTGGCCGACCTGCCCGGCTATCTCAGCTTGTCGGGCGAATTTTCGACCTACAGCGGCGGAGCGCACGGGATGTACGGGCTTACCTCGCTGGTGTGGGACAAACAGGCCAAAAGCGCGATCGACGGGATAGACCTGTTCCGCTCTGCAGCCGACCTCGACGCGGCGATCGGACCCGCGCTGTGCGCTGCTCTCAACGCCCAGCGCAGGAAGAAGCGCGGACCGGATTACAAGCCGTCCGCCCCTGGCGATGATTACGGGTTCGACAGCTGCCAGCCCCTCAAGGACGCGACCGTGCTGGTCGGCTCGTCGAACTCAAAGACATTCGACCGGATCACCGTTTGGTTCGGTCCATATGTAGCGGGACCGTATGCGGAGGGCGCTTACGAGCTCGACTTCCCGATGACCGCGAAGATGCTCGGAGCGGTGAAGCCGGCCTACAAGCCGGCGTTCAGCGCGAAACGGTGACTTTTGGCGCGGCCGCGCCTATGTGCGGGTCATGACCGAATACCAGACCATAACCGGCACCGAGACCGTCATCCGCGACGGCACCATCAAACTGCACGGATCCGCCGGCTTCGAAGGGATGCGCAAGGCTGGGCGGCTGGCCGCCGAGATACTCGATGCGCTCGCACCAATGGTGCAGCCCGGCGTCACCACCGGCGAGCTCGACGACGTCGTGCGCCAGATGACGCTCGACGGGGGGGCGGTGCCCGCCACGCTCGGCTATCGCGGCTATACGCATTCGTGCTGCATCTCGGTCAACCACGTGGTGTGCCACGGCATTCCGGGCGACAAGGCGCTAAAGGACGGCGACATCGTCAACATCGACGTGACCCCGCTGCTCGATGGCTGGCATGGCGATACCAGCCGCATGTTCCTGGTCGGCGACGTGCCGCTCAAGGCCAAGCGACTGGTCGAGGTCACGTACGAATGCCTGATGCTCGGGATCGAGCAGGCGAAGCCCGGCAACCGGCTGGGCGATGTCGGCGCGGCGATCCAGGCCCACGCCGAACAGTTCCGCTACGGCGTGGTGCGTGAATTTTGCGGCCACGGCGTCGGCCGCCTTTTCCATGACGCGCCGGAAGTGGTTCACGCCGCCAAGGCCGGCACCGGCCCCGAACTGCGCCCCGGCATGTTCATGACCATCGAGCCGATGATCAACCTCGGCCGCCCGTGGGTTAAGATGCTGAGCGACGGCTGGACCGCGGTGACCCGCGACAAGAGCCTCTCCGCCCAGTTCGAGCATTCGATCGGGATTACCGAGGACGGGTGCGAGATCTTCACCCAGAGCCCGATGGGGCGGGACAAGCCGCCTTACTTGTGACCATGATCGCAGCTGCGATCCTTGCCGCATCATCGTTGGCGGCCGTCGCTCCGCAGGAGCCGCTAGCATCCTCTTTGCGCGCAGCGATTTGGCACGATCTCCAAGTGAACGCGATGATCGGCAACGGCAACTGGCTCGGGTCGCTTTGGTACAACGCCGGGAGTGATACCGAGAAAAACCTGCATCTCCGCGACCTGACCTGCAGTGGTAATACTATCAACAAGAGATGCGAATTCTCGCTCATACGCGGTGGCGGACCGAAGTCGGCCTTGGGTGAACAAGCGCCAGCAGCATTGTCGTGTAGCGCGACGCTCAAAGCGGTTGACGATGGCGAATGGGCCGTAGTGCATACGCTGCCGAAAAAGGTTGGGCACAGCCGAACGACAATGCGCTGCAGGTCGATCGCCAGCTAGCTTTCCCTAGCCGCCCGCACCGCAGCCCCACCCGCAAACGGCGCCACCGCACACAACGCCAGACTGATCGCCCCGCATAGCGCCAGTCCCGCCCCGTCGGGGTTCGCGAGCGCGCCTGCGCCGAAGATGAGCACCGGCACCGCGAGCGGGATAAGCAGCAGGCCGCCCAGTGCCGCGCCGCCGCGCAGGGTGGCGGTGAGGGCGGAGATGGTCAGGCCAATCGCGGCGAGGCCGGGGGTGCCGGCCAACAAGCCAAGGAGGAGCGTGCGGGTCGTTTCTCCCGACAGGCCGAGCAGCGCGCTCGCGGGAACGGCGGCGATGAGCAGCAGAGGGCCGAAGCTCAGCCAGTGGGCGAGCAGGCGGACGGCGAGTACCAGCTCCTCCGATATCCCGCGCAGCGCGAACTGGTCGAAGAACCCCGCCTCCAGATCGGGCGCGACGAGGCGGTCGATCGGCAGGATGCTTGCGAGCAGCGCGGCGACCCACAGCACCCCGCCGCCGGTGCGCGCCAGCAGCGGCGCATCGGGCCCGACCGCGAACGGGAACAGCACTGCAACCGCGACGAAGAACAGCACCGGCAGCCACGGCCCCCCGCGTCCGCCGCCGAACAGCAGGCCAAGGTCGCGGCGCAGCAGCGCGGCGATCATACGGCGAACTCCGCCAGGTCGATCCGCTTGAGACCGGACAGCGGGAAGGGCTGGTGTGAAGCGATCACGGCGATGCCGCCGTTGCCGCAGTGATCGGCGACCTGGCTGCAGAAAGTCTCGGCGGCGGCGGTGTCGAGACCGTTGAGCGGCTCGTCGAGCAGCCAGATGCCGTGCGCACGCGGATGGCTCTGGGCGATCGCGGCGCGCTTGCGCTGACCGGTGGACAGGAATCGAACGGGCACGTCGAACAGGGTGTTCGGTGCCTGATCAAGCGCTTCATTGACACCGTCGATACGCTGCCAGAACGCCAGCGCTTCGCCGAGCGGCAGGTGCTCGTCGAGCGGCATGCGGTGATCGAGCAGGGCGGTCGGACCATGACGCTCCACCGTCCCCGAAAAGGGCCGAAGCAGCCCCGCGGCGATCCTCAACAAGCTCGACTTGCCGGTCCCGTTCGCACCGACGATCTGCAGCGCATCCCCGGCGGCCAGGTCGAACGACAGCCCGCGGAACAGCAGGCGATCGCCGCGCCGGCAGGCAAGATCTTGCACGGTCAGGCGCGGTCGCATCACGCCCGCATAAGGCGTGCCCAGAGGCCTGCCAAGCGAGCGCTTGCCACGCGAGGCACAGCGGCGCACAACCTTGCGCGGTCGCCTCTCGAGGGGAAGAGGCATGCAAGAACGATCCAATCACCTGTTGCGCGTGCTCGGGGTGGTTTTCGGCCTCGCCGCGGTGGTCGGCAGCGTCGTCGGCCAAGGCATCTTGCGGTCGCCCGGGATTGTCGCCCAAGCGAGCGGATCGCCCGCGGTCCTGATCGGTTTGTGGGCGCTGGGAGCAGCAGTATCATTGCTGGCCGCCTTGCCCTTTGCCGAACTGGCCGCTGCGATCCCGCGGGCGGGCGGGGCGATCGCATACGCCGAGCGGGCATTCGGCCCCCGGACGCGGGTGATAACCGCGTTCACATTGGTCCTGCTGATGGTGTCATCCCAAGCGATGTTGGCATTCGTCACCGGGGAATTCCTGGTCCGCCTCGGCGTGGGCGGCGGGCGAATTGGCCCAGGTGCGTTGGCGATCGCGCTGCTGGCCCTGTTCTTCGTGGTCAACGCGCTGGGGACGCGCATCAGCGGGGCGCTGCAAATCGGCTTGTCGAGCCTCAAGGGCGCGGTGCTGATCGGTCTGGTGGTGATCCTGTTCGGCCAGCCGGGTACTGCGCCCGACCTTGCTCCACCGCCGCCGATCGCCGCCGGGTGGTTCGGGTTTGGCGCGGCGATGCTGGTCATCATCGGCGCCTATAACGGGTGGGGGGATCTGGCGGTCTACGGCGAGGAGATCGAAAACCCGGGACGGTCGATTCCGCGCGCACTGTTCGGCGGAATCTTCGGGGTTGCGGCACTGTACCTGGCAGTCAACCTGGCGCTGCTGCATTCCTTGACGCCGGCCGAGATGGCGCGCTCCGATTTCGCCGCCGCCGATGCCGCGCGCAGCGTGTTCGGCGATCGGGGCGATACCATCTTCACCATGTTTGGCGTGCTCTCGGTCGGCGCGATCACCAGTCTCGGTCTGATGTCGACCAGCCGCGTGGTGTTCGCCACCGCGCGGGCCGGTATCCTGCCGGAATGGTTTGCCCGCGTCACGCCGCGCGGCACGCCGATGCGCGCTCTCGGGCTGTCAACGGTCGCCTCGGCCGCGTTCCTGCTATCGAATGCCTACCTGGCGCTGTCGGCGACATCGAACACCCTGTCGCAGGGCATGTTCGTCCTGGTCGCGATGGCGGCGATCGCGTTGCGGCGCAGGGAACCGGACATGCCGCGCCCGTTCCGCATGCCGTTCTATCCGTTCTCGGGCTGGCTCGTGCTGGTGTTCGACTGTGCACTGCTGCTGGTATTCGTAGTGCAGGACCCGTTCTATTCGCTGCTCGGACTGGTGCTGGTCGCGGCGCTATCGGCGGGCTATCTGGCGCTGGCACGCACCCGTTCCGGGGCGCCAGAGGAATCGATCGAATGGCCATCGCCGAACTGACCCAGACCGAACGAGACACCGTGCTGGAAAATCATCCCGACTGGACGCTCGCGCGAAATGGCAAGGCGATCGAACGCGCGTTCACCTTCGCCGATTTCAGCGAGGCATTTGCGTTCATGGCCCGGGTCGCACTGCTCGCCGAGAAGCACGACCATCACCCTGAATGGTCGAACGTCTACAACAAGGTCGAGATCGCGTTGACCACGCACGACGCGGGAGGGCTCAGCCAGCGCGACGTGGCGATGGCGGCGGCGATCGACGGGCTGCTGACCTAGCGCCTACTGCCCCAGCGGGCGCGAGAGGCTGCGTGCCTGCTTGCGCACTTTGCCAGGCAACCAGCGCGCACCGAACGCGAGGCTGCGCGCGGTCTTGCCGACCAGCGTGTGCAGCTTCTCGCCGTGCACCGCGTCCCAGGCGGCCTGCGCCACAACCAGTGCAGGGGTGATCTCGAGGCCGGCCTGGGTCACGCGCCCGCGAATGGCTTCGTTCGAGCCCTGGTTGGGCGCGTGATCGAGCAGCGGAGTGTCGATGAAACCCGGCATCAAGTCCCGCACCTTGATGTCGAATTCGCTCCATTCGGCGTCGAGCGCCTCGGTCAATCCGCGCACACCGAACTTGGTCGCCGAATAGACGCTGGCGCCCCCGGTGCCATAGATACCCGCCGCGCTCGCCGTGTTGAGCAGGCACGATCCCGGGGCGGTCTTCTTGAGGTGCGGCAGCGATGCCTGCGCGCCGAACAGGACCCCCTTGAGGTTGATGTCGAGGCAGCGCTCGATCTCCTCGACCGTGTTGGTGTCGAGCGATCCACCGAGCGGGATGCCGGCATTGTTGGCCACGACATCGATCCGCCCGCCCGCCGCGGTCGAGAACGCGGACAGCGCCTCGTCCCACGCCGCGCGGTCGCGGACATCGAACTTGTGAGCATACGAATTACCGGTGCCGATACGATCCTGCGTACCCTTCATCCCGGCCGAATCGATATCCCCCAGGCCGACGAACCAGCCGCGCCCGGCGAAGTATTCCGCGATCGCCCGGCCGATGCCCGATCCGCCGCCGGTGATGAAGATCGACTTGTGTTCGGCCATGCCCACTCTCCCGCACTAATCGGTATCGGCCTAGCCCGACGGGTAGCGGATTGCCACTGTTCTGCGGCGGGTATCCTCAGCCGCCGAGGCCCTTCACGTACTGCGCGCCTTCGACGATTTTGGCGGTCGATTTGCCAAGGGTATCGCCGATCGGCTCGGCCCTGCCGCCGAGGCAGTTCGCCAGGAAATTCTCGGCAATGGCGTTGAAGGCGATATTGTTGGTCGGCTTGGCGAACCCGTGGCCCTCGTCCGGGAACAGCACATACGTCACGGGAATGCTCTTGGCCTTCATCGCGGCGACGATCTGGTCACTTTCGGCCTGATTGACCCTGGGGTCGTTGGCGCCTTGTCCGATCAGCAGTGGGCGGGTGATGGCGCCGGCGCTGTAGAGCGGGCTGCGTTCCTTGAGCAGCGCCAGCCCTTCGGGCGTGCCGGGGTTGCCCATCCGCTGGTGGAACTGTTGGACGATCGGCGCCCAGTAGGGAGGAATCGTCTTGAGCAAGGTCTCGAGGTTCGACGGACCCACGATATCGACCCCGCACGCGTAACGTTCGGGGGTGAACGTCATGCCTGCGAGCGTCGCGTACCCGCCATAGCTGCCGCCCATGATCGCGACCTTATCCGCCTGCGCGATGCCGTGTGCGACTGCCCAGTCCATCGCGTCATCGAGATCGGTTTGCATGGCGCGGCCCCATTCCAGATCGCCGGCCGAGATGAAGTCCTTGCCGAGCCCGGTCGAGCCACGAAAGTTGACGCTCATAACCGCGTAACCGCGGTTGGCGAGCCACTGGTGATAGCCGTTGAAGCCGTAGCCGTCGCGCCCCCACGGACCGCCGTGGACCAGCAGCACCAGTGGCACCGGCGCATCGGGCACCCCGTCGGAATTGCTGTCGCTGCCCGGGGGCAAAGTGAGATAGCTTACCAGTGTCTTGCCGTCGCGCGCGGGCACCTCGAGCGGGTGCATCGGCTGGAGCGGGGCTCCCGTTAGATCGGGCCGCGCGGTGTAGAATTCGGTCAAGGTGCTGGCAGTACGATCATACAGCCACGTCTTGCTGGGCGCGACGACCGGATCGTTGGCGACGATCCAGCGGCTGTCGTCGTCGGTCCGGCTGGTGACCGAAAATTCGCCATCGAGCTGGCTGTCGAGCCAGTCGAGCGAGGCCTTCACCTTGGGATCGAGCGCGGTCCATTCCGTCGTGAGGTAGTTGACCGAATACGCTTCGATCTTGCCGGTCTTCGGGTTCGACAGCGCGCCGCCGATGTCGGCTTTCGCGTTTTCGGCCAGGATGGTGGATGTCCCGCTGGCCGTATCGACTGCGACCAGCGCGGCCGTGTTGCGGCCGCGGCTATCGATCCAGTACAGCGTCTTCCCATCGGTGGTGTAGCCCGCCGGGCTGGTGGTCAGCGAATCCTCGAGCCCGGTGCTGCCAATCGGCGTGGCAGCGATCTTGCCGTCGTGGATTTCGAAATAGTCGCTTCCGCCCGCCGCGTTCGGCTTGATCGCCATCCGCAATGCGAGAGAATCATCGGCCAGGAACCCGGCGTAGCCGTCGTTCTGCAGCACCTCGGTCATCTTGCCGCTGCTGAGATCGAGCAGATAGACGTCGTGGAAGCGCGGATCGCGGTTGTTGAGGCCGATCAGCAGCTTGTCCTTCTGCGTGGTCGAACTGCCGAACAGCGTCACCCGGGTTTTCTCGAACGGGGTCAGCGTGGTTTCGACCCCACTGGCGATGTCGATCCCGTAGAGCAGGAAGTTCTCGTCGCCGCCCTTGTCCTGGATGTAGAGCAGGCGCCGGCTATCGGGCGACCAGAAATACTGACGGATGGGTCGGTCGGCGGCCGCGGTCATCGCCTTCGCCGCTGACGGATCCTCCGCGGGTGCAAGCCAGACGTTCAGGACACCGTCCTTCGGCGCCAGCCAGCTCAGCCATTTGCCGTCGGGACTCAGGCGTCCGGCGCTTCGCGTCGGATTGCCGAACAACGCTTCGCGGGGAATCAGCGGGGCGCTGATCGCCGTCGGCGTCAATCGGGTAGGGGCGGTGGCGGTCATCGGCATCTCTCGGGTGGTGGCGCAGCCGGTCAGCGCGATCGCGCCAAGCACGGAAGCGCCGGTTAGCAGGATGGAACGGAAAGCGGTCATCACGGTGTCCCCCTCGAACTGTCTTAGATACCTAATACAGCAAGCGAGGTTCGGCAAGGGTCAGAGCGCTGGATTGTTGTAGCAGTGCCAGGTGAAGATGGCGGTTGCCCCTCGGTGCGGTCGCCAGCTTTCGGCCAGCGCACGCGTTTCCTTTTCGGTCGGACGATCGTCGAGGCCGAGAATTTTACCCAACCCGGCCTGCACCGCCAGGTCGCCGGCCGGCCAGATATCGGGCCGGCCTTCCGCAAACAGCAGATAAATCTCGGCGGTCCAGCGGCCGATGCCCTTGATCTGCGTGAGCAGTGCGATCGCCTCTTCGTCGTCTTCGGGCAGAGCGTCGAAATTGATCGCACCGGCCGCTGCCAGCTCGCATAACGAACGCGCGTAGCCCTGCTTCTGTCGCGAAAGCCCGCACGCGCGCAGGGTGTCGAAATCGCGCGCGAGCAGCTCGGCGGGATCGATCGCCGGGCCGATTTCGGCTTCAAGCTTGTTCCACATGCTGGCAGCCGCCGCGACCGACACCTGTTGGCCGACGATGGCACGCAAAAGCGTCACATGTCCGCGTTCGCGTATCCGCGGTTCGGGGTACCCTGCGGCTTGAAGCGCGCGGTCGATCGCCGGCTCGCGGCTGGCGACTGCATCCAGGCTCTGTTTGATCTCCTGAGCCGACAAGCCCACGTGCTATTCCTCCAGCTTGCCAAAGTTGCGTGCAGTCCGTAGCAGCCGCGCCGGATGCCCGACAGGGCGTCTTCGTCATTTTGTTTCGCCGGGACTCACTCACATGCCCAAGCTGATCGTCGTCAATCGCGCTGGAGACGAAACGGAAGTTGACGTCGCCGACGGGTTGACGGTGATGGAAGCTATTCGCGACAATGGGTTCGACGAACTGCTTGCCCTGTGCGGTGGCTGCTGCAGTTGTGCGACTTGCCACGTCCACGTCGATCCGGCGTTCAAGGATCGCCTTCCGGCGATGAGCGAGGACGAGGACGACTTGCTTGAATCGTCCGATCACCGCGACGAGAATTCGCGACTGGGGTGCCAGGTGCCGTTCACCGCCACCCTCGACGGGCTCAGGGTTACCATCGCGCAAGAGGACTGACAGGCTCACCTGCGCGCTGCCAAGAACCGGTAGCAAACCCCCAAACGGAACTGCGTTGCCGTGGCCAATGGCGCATCCTAGCTCTTCTGGCATGAATGCCATTCCCGTGCGCCACAGCACGCTCGACCTGATCGGCAACACCCCGCTCGTCCTGCTCAAAGGCCCCAGCGCCGAAGCCGGATGCGAAATCTGGGGCAAGTGCGAATTTCTCAATCCCGGCGGGAGCGTGAAGGACCGCGCCGCGCTGGCGATCGTGCGAGACGCCGAACGGCGGGGAGAGCTCCAGGCGGGCGGAACGATTGTCGAGGGAACCGCCGGCAACACTGGCATCGGGCTGGCGCTGGTCGCCAACGCGCTGGGCTATCGCACGATCATCGTGATGCCCGACAACCAGAGCCCGGAGAAGATGGATACCTTGCGCGCGCTCGGTGCCGAATTGGTGCTGGTTCCGCCGACCAAGTATTCCGACTGCAATCACTTCGTCCACACCAGCCGCCGCCTCGCAGAGGAAACGCCCGGTGCGGTATGGGCCAACCAGTTCGACAACACCGCCAACCGCAAGGGTCATATCGAAACTACCGCGGAGGAAATCTGGCAGCAGCTCGACGGCAGGATCGATGGTTTCACCTGCGCGGTCGGCACCGGCGGGACGCTGGCCGGGGTCGGAATGGGTTTGAAGGAGCACGACGAGACCGTCGTCATCGCGCTGACTGATCCGCACGGTGCGGCGCTGTTCAGCCACTATGCGACCGGGGAGCTCAAGGCCGAAGGCAATTCGGTCGCCGAAGGGATCGGCCAGGGCCGGATCACCGGCAACCTCGAGGGCGCGCCAGTCGATACCCAGTTCCGGGTGTCGGATGCCGAGGGGCTCGAATGGGTCGCGCGGCTGCTCGCGGAAGAGGGACTGTGCCTGGGCCTTTCGTCCGGGATCAACGTTGCCGGGGCGGTGATGCTGGGCAAGCACATCGCCCGCGATCGAGGCAAGGAAGCGCGCGTCGCAACTATCTTGTGCGATACCGGCTTTCGCTATCTGTCGACACTTTACAGTGCCGATTGGTTGCGCTCGAAGGACCTGCCGGTGTTCGACTGGCTGCGCGGTGATTGACTGACAGGGATCAGCGACTAGCTTTGCCGGTAATGGCCAGCCGTCATCCCCCTCCCGACACCGCAGGCGACGCCCCCGTGACGCCGCTTGGCGGCTATCGCGCGCAGGCGCTCCAGCGCCTTCAGGTAGGTGTCTCTCTGCTGCTGGGGATAATTCTCATCGTCGGTCTGGCCAATGTGATCGAGAATCGCGCGAAGCAATCGGACGAGGGTGCCGTTCCCGAGGCGGCGGCCACGGTCGGCCCCCAACCGACTGCCGCTCCGGCGAACGATCCACTGGCAGATGCGGGAGTTGTCCCCGACCTGCCTGCAGCACCCACGGCAACGCCGACCGCAGCGATGGGCGCCCCCGCCACTGGCGCAGATGAGGGCCAGTAGCCGGCGCCTGGCCGCCGCGGGACTCGCACTGTGCGTGGTTCTCGGCGCGATGGCGGCGTGGGGCTGGGCCAGGGACAAGTCCGAAAAATCCCCCCTGGGACTATTCACCTCGCTGCCGATCTATTGGCGCGAGAGCGCGTCGGTCAGCGAAACGCTCGACAACGGCAGCCAGCCGCACTGGGTGCGGACAGTACTGGAGGAGAACCATCGGCTCCTCCCGCTGGACACGCTCGACGACAAGACCCTCTCCGGATTGAACGAGCTTGTGATGGCGCAGCCGCGGCCGCTTGCACCCGCGGAGAACGTCGCGCTGGACAAGTGGGTCCACGATGGGGGGCATCTGCTGCTGTTCGCCGACCCCATGCTCACCGAACAGACGCGTTTTACGCTGGGCGACAAGCGCCGGCCGCAGGACGTCGTGTTGCTATCGCCGATCCTGCATCGATGGGGTCTCGAATTGCTGTTCGACGAGGACCAGTCCGCGGACGAGCAGTTCGTCATTTTCGGGTCGACCCGCCTGCCCACCCGGCTCGCTGGCCGGCTGGCCCCAGCCGGGTCGTCGCCGAATTGTGCGATCATTTCTAGGGGCTTGGTCGCCAACTGTCGCATCGGTGCAGGGACGAGCCGTGGTGGTGGCGGACGCCGCGTTGCTGGAAGCGGATCGATCGTCGCAACAGGATGCTGCTGCGCTGACGGCTCTGATCCGGCAATCTTTTGGCCCGTGACAACGCGGGAAATCACGGGATCGCTTGGCGAGCGATCAACATCCTCACGCAAGCGACTGATATAAATACGATTATTCGTACCTCGCCGCCGGCGAGACTTGCATTTTCCCGACTGCTATCCACAGAAATACAAAGGTTAACCGCATAATCCCGTGAATTCCCGCTTTTTTCCCTTCCATCGCGAGGGGAAGAAAGTTAATACCGTCCCCCATCGGACACACCGTTCCACGCCGCGCATCGATAGCCATCGGTGCGAGCCGGAGGCGCTCACGCGCCGCCCGGGCGGGGAGAAGGTGCGTCTGCGGGCTGCTCCGCGAGGGGCTCGTCGAGGGGAAGGGGATCAGTGGCAGTGGCGGCGTTCAGCGGCTTTTCGGGACAGGCCTTTTCGCCGGCGGGCGACAAGGGTCGTTTCGTGCTGCCTCCGCTGTTCCGCAGTGCCGTGAAGGAATCGAGCGACGGACGCGTTCTCTGTCTCGACAAGCATGCCACCTTCACTTGCCTGGTCGGATTCGGACTTTCTCGCATGACCGAGCTCGATGCCCAGCTCGATCGCGAGGAAGATCGGTCGGGCGTCGATTTCGATCGCGACACCCGTGCCGCGCAGCTGTTCGGCTTCGCGCGCGTGCCATTCGACGATTCGGGCCGTTTCGTCCTGCCCGATCACTTGCGCACGCTCGGCAACATCGACGGATCGATGTTCTTTCAGGGTGGCGGCCGCAGCTTCACCATCTGGAACCCTGCCGAATTGATGCGGATGAACGATGACTGGGCGGCGGCGAAGGCCGCTTGCGCCCAGTTCCAGGCCGAGGCGAGGGCCAAGTGAGCGCGCCCCATATCCCGGTCCTGCTCGACGAAGTGATCGTCGCACTTGCGCCGCGCGCTGGCGAAGTCATCGTCGACGCGACTTTTGGCGCTGGCGGCTATTCACGCGCGCTGCTCGATGCCGGTGCGACCGTTCACGCCTTCGATCGCGATCCCGATGCCATCGCCCAAGGGAAAAAGTGGCCCGAAACTGCGGAAAACCCGCCGCGGCTGGTTCTCCACCCGCGCCGCTTCTCCGAAATGGTTAACGCGCTCGCCGAGTCGGGACTCGCGCGGGTGGACGGGATCGTGATGGATATCGGCGTGTCATCGATGCAGCTCGACCAGGCGGAGCGCGGGTTCGCGTTTTCCGCCGAGGGTCCGCTCGACATGCGCATGAGCCAGGAGGGCGCAAGCGCGGCCGACTTTCTGAATTCGGCCGACGAGGGCGAGATCGCCGACGTTCTCTATACATATGGCGAAGAGCGACAGAGCCGCAGGGTCGCCCGCGCGATCGTCGCTGCGCGTCCGCTCGCGACCACAGGCGACCTGGCCCGCGTAGTGCGCAAGGCGCTGGGCCATCACGCGGGCGCGCCCAAGGATCCCGCGACCCGCAGTTTCCAGGCGGTACGTATCCACGTCAACGCCGAGCTCGGCGAGCTGGAGGACGGGCTCGCCGCCGCCGAGACCCTGCTGGGCGAGGGCGGGCGGCTCGCGGTGGTCAGCTTCCACAGTCTGGAAGACCGCATAGTAAAGCGCTTCCTGCGCGACGCGTCGGCCGTCACCGGCGGTTCGCGCCATCTGCCGCAGGCAGGAGCGGCCCCGCAAATTTTCACCCGCGTATCCAAGGCGGTCCGCGCCTCGGATGCCGAAGTCGCGCGCAACCCGCGTGCGCGTTCGGCAACGTTGCGGCACGCGGTCCGCACCGCCGCGCCTGCAAGGGCGGTCGCAGCATGAACGCGCTTCGCGATACCCTCGCTGGTAGCCGTCTTCGCCAGCTCGGCTGGGTCGTCACACTGGCGCTGTGCAGCGCGCTGTTCGTCGCGCTTACCTTCAAGGTCAATTCGGTACGCAGCGAAGTCCGCCTCGCAGAGCGTCAGATCATTTCGCTTCAGCGCGAGAAGGTGCTGCTCGAAACGGAATTCGAGACGCGCGCCAGCCAGCAGCAGCTGGCCCAGTGGAACGCGGTCGATTTCGGCTATCAAGCGCCCGACGCTGACCAGTATCTCGAAGGCGAACGCCAGCTGGCCTCGCTGGGCGAGCCGCGCGCGGTGAGCGCGCCGTCACCGATCCGCGTTGCGCGCGCCGCCGACGATCAGACCGCCATGCACCTGCCGGCCATGCTGTCTCCGTTGACGGGCAAACCGATCAAACAGGCGACCGACGAGCCAGGCCTGGCCGACAAGCTGACCAACGGCGGCGATTTCCTCGCCGAAGCTGCGCAATGAACGCGCTGACTGTCAGCACCGCAATCTATTCCGGACGCGTGCAACTGGTCACGATCCGCCAACGCTCGCTCACCGTGGCGCGGATGCGGGTGTTGCTGGTGGCCGCGCTGTTTGCGGCCCTGGCGATGGCAGCGGTCCTGCGGATCGCCTATCTCGGCCTGACCGACGCGGCGCACAATGCAACCTCGTTCGAAGAGGCGTTGCTGCCCCCGCGCGGCGAAATCACCGACCGCAACGGCCAGCCGCTTGCGCGCGCCTTTCCTGCCTTTGCCTTGTGGTACAATCCCGAAGCGCTCGGCGGCGGCAGCGCGCTGGTCAAATCGCCGAAGGAGGTCGCACTCGATCTCAAGGCCATCTTCCCCGATGTCGACGAGTTCGAGCTGGCCGACCGGCTGGCGAAAGGCAAGCCTGGATACCTGCGCCGGCGCGTGCTGCCCGAAGAGGCCAATCGCGTGCAGGCGATCGGCGAACTGGCGCTGGAACTGCCCCAGGAGACCGACCGGCACTATCCCCAAGGTTCGATGGCCGCGCACGTGCTCGGCTACGTAGGTGCCGATGGCCACGGACGGGTGGGCATGGAATCGGTGTTCGACAAGCATCTGCGCGATCCCGCGACCCGGTCCCAGTCGATGCCGCTGTCAATCGACGTGCGGGTGCAAGGTGCCCTGGAAGACGAGCTCAATCGCGGCATGCGCGCGGTCAATGCACTGGGCGGGGCCGGCGTCGTGCTCGACGTCGACACCGGCGAAGTTCTGGCGATGGCGAGCCTGCCGGAATTCGATCCCAACAAGATCGACGAGGCGGGCGCGGCGAACATGTTCAACCGCGTGACCAACCAGGTCTACGAGCTTGGCTCTACCTTCAAACCGTTGACGGTTGCAGCGGCGATCGATGCGGGGACCATCACCGATCTGGGGCGTCGCTATCCGGCTGCGCCTCTGCATATGGGACGGTTTACGATCCACGATGACGAGAACCTGGGCCCGTCAATCAATATTCCCGAAACGCTGATCCATTCCTCGAATATCGTCTCGGCGCAGATTGCAGACGAACTGGGTCCCGTGCGGATGAAGAAGGCCATGGAGCGCCTGCATTTCAATCAGCGCCCCTACATCGAACTGCCCGCACGCGGCTTTCCCCTTTGGCAAAGCGGTCGATGGCCGCGCCTTACGAACATGACCATTGGGTTCGGTCATGGACTGGCGGTTACGCCGCTGCACCTCGCAAGTGCGTATGCTGCGCTGGTCAACGGCGGTGTCTGGCGCCCGGCAACTCTTCGCAAGGTCGCGCCCGGCCATGCCGCGAAGGGCGAGCAGGTGTTCAAGCCGAGCACCAGCGCGCGGATGCGCCAACTGCTGCGTATGATTTCGCTTTACGGCACCGGTCGCAAGGCCAACGCGCCTGGCTTCCGCGTCGGCGGCAAGACCGGCAGCGCCGAAAAGCCGGGGGTGGGGGGCTATCGCAAGACCGCGGTGGTCGCCACATTCGCGGCCGCGTTCCCGATGGACCGCCCGCGCTACGTCGTGATCGCGATGCTCGACGAGCCGAAGGGCACTGTCGCCTCCAGTTTCCAGCGCACTGCAGCTTGGAATGCCGCGCCCATCGTCGGCCGGCTGGTTCCGCGGATCGGCCCTATGCTCGGCGTCCCGCCCGACGATACGCGTGATGTGGACTTGTCCGATCTCGCTGCACTGGTGCCGGAAGGCCAGGGCCAATGAAGCTCGGTCGGATTGCCGTCGAGGCCGGATACGACGTGGGGGAGGGCGCGGACGAGACGGTTACCGGCTTCGCGATCGACCACCGCAAGGTTGCCCCGGGGACGGTATTCGGCGCGTTCCAGGGCGCGCAGGTGAACGGCGAAGACTTTATCCCGGCAGCCATTGCCGGTGGCGCGATCGCGGTGGTCGCGCGGCCCGACGCAACGGTCGCCGGCGCGGTGCACATCGCCGTTGCCGAGCCGCGCCGCGCGTTCGCGAACCTTGCAGCGAAGTTTTTCAGACCGGTGCCCGAGACAATCGTCGCGGTTACCGGTACCAACGGGAAGACCTCGACGGTCGAGATGACCCGCCAGTTGTGGCGCATGGCCGGGATCAGCGCCGCCTCGATCGGCACATTGGGCGTGACCACGCCGGATGAAAGCGTGTCTACCGGCCTGACCACTCCGGATATCGTCACGTTCCTCGCCAACATGACAGGCCTGGCACGGGAAGGCGTGACCCACGTCGCCTACGAAGCATCGAGCCACGGCCTCAGCCAGTATCGCAACGAAGGCCTGCGGGTGAGCGCCGCGGCGTTCACCAACCTCTCCCGCGATCATCTCGATTATCACGCGGACATGGATGAATATTTCGCCGCCAAGATGCGGCTGATCGACGAGGTTGTCGCCGCCGACGGAACGGCAGTGATTTGGCGCGGGGGGGATGGATGGCCCGCCCGTGCCGAACAGCATGCGCGGACGAGGGGGCTGCGCGTGCTATCGGTGGGCGACGAGGGGGAGGATATCCGCCTCGTCGCCCGCATTCCCGGTACCCTCGGCCAGAAGCTCGAAATCGAATTCGACGGAAAGGCGCGCACGGTCGTGCTGCCGTTGATCGGAGCCTATCAGGCCGCCAATGCGCTGGTGGCAGCGGGCCTGGTGATCGCCACCGGCGGTGATCCAGACCAGACGTTCGACGGCCTTTCACGTCTCCAGCCAGTGCGTGGTCGGCTCGAGCGTGCGGCGCTCAATCGGGCGGGCGCGCCAGTGTATGTCGATTACGCGCACACGCCCGACGCGCTCGACGCAGCGATCGCGGCACTGCGTCCGCACATCCAGGGCCGCCTGATCGTGGTGTTCGGCGCCGGCGGCGACCGGGATCAGGGCAAGCGCGCCGAGATGGGCAGCGTGGCCGAGAGCAAGGCCGACGTGGTGATCGTGACCGACGACAACCCACGCGGCGAGGATCCTGCGGCCATCCGCAAACAGGTGCTCGAAGGTGCGCCCGGGGCGCGGGAAATCGGCGATCGCCGCGCGGCCATCGCGGCTGCAGTGATGACGGCGAAGGCGGGCGACATCGTTCTGATCGCCGGCAAGGGACACGAACAGGGCCAGATCATCGGCTCGGGAGAAAGTATGCGCGTGCTGCCGTTCGACGATGTAACCGTCTCGCGTGAAGCGGCTGCGGCATGAGCCGGCATCCGGCTCTTCGCGCCTGGCCGCGCGACCGGCGCGATGCCCTGCGCATTGCGCTGTGGACCTCCGACGAGATTGCTTCGGCGACCGGCGGAACGGCGAGCGCCGCATTTCAGTGCGCTGGAGTCGAAATAGATTCGCGTGACGTGCGCTCGGGTGACTTGTTCGTCGCGCTGACCGGTGAAAGCACGGATGGACACCGTTTCGTCGCCAAGGCCTTTGCCAGCGGTGCTGCTGCTGCGCTGGTCAGCGAGCCGGTCGAAGGGCCTCACGTACTGGTTTCCGATACCGGCGAGGCGCTCGCCAGGCTGGCCGCAGCCGCGCGCGACCGTGCGCAAGCGGTGCGCATCGGGGTGACAGGATCGGTCGGCAAGACCGGGGTCAAGGAAGCGATCTTCGCCGCGCTCGACCGCGGCAGCCGGGGCGCAGCACATCGTTCGGTGCGCAGCTACAACAACCACGTCGGCGTTCCGCTGAGCCTTGCCCGGATGCCCGCCCGCAGCCGCTTCGGTGTGTTCGAGATGGGCATGAACCACGCCGGTGAGATCGCCGGGCTGACCGCGCACGTCCACCCGCACGTTGCCGTCGTCACCACCATCGCTCCCGCGCACATCGAGAACCTCGGCAGCGAGGAAGCGATAGCCGATGCCAAGGCGGAGATTTTCGGTGGAATCGAACCTGGCGGGATCGCGGTGATCCCCGCCGACAGCGTCCACTACGACCGGCTGCTGGTCCACGCGCGCGAAGCCGGGGCGCAAGTGATCGCGTTCGGCCGCGCCGCGCACGCACAGGCGCGTCTGCTCGACGCCATCCCGAGCGCGAACGGCGGATCGCTGGTGACCGCCGATATCGCCGGAACGCGGCTGTGCTATTCGGTGGCCGAGCCGGGCGATCACTGGATCATGAACTCGCTCGCAGTGATGGCGGCAGTGCAGGCGGCGGGAGGCGACCTCGCCGCGGCCGGCCTCGCGCTGGCTGAAATGGGGGGTTTGAAGGGGCGCGGCGCGCGTCATCGGATCGCGGTCCCCGGCGGCCATGCCTTGCTGATCGATGAAAGCTACAACGCCAACCCCGCCAGCATGCGCGCAACCCTGCGCCAACTGGGGCATACGCCTGCCACGCGGCGGATCGCGGTGTTGGGCAGCATGAAGGAGCTGGGCGATTTCGCTCCCGGCTTCCACGCGCAACTGACCGAGCCGCTGGGTGAGGCGCAAGTCGACTATCTGGTGCTGGTGGGCGACGAGATGATCGCGTTGGCCACGGAACTTGGGCGCGAACTGGGGAAACCGGGCGCTTCCGCGCTTGCCGCGCTGACCGGGTTCGCCCATTGCGATGGACCTGGCGAGGCAATTGCGGCGCTTGAGGAGTTCGGTCTCGCGGGCGGCGACGCGATCCTGGTAAAGGGATCCAATTCGGTCGGGCTCGGCAGGCTGGTAGCGCACTTCGTCGACCGTGGACGATAGAACTGAATGCTGTACTTGCTCGCCGAGTGGATGAATTTCGAGGGACTGTTCAACCTCGTCCGCTACCAGACCTTCCGCGCGGGCGCGACGCTGCTGACGGCGCTGCTGATCGGCCTCGTCATCGGTCCGCGGTTCATCAACATGCTGCGGGTTCGTCAGGGCAAAGGCCAACCGATCCGCGAGGACGGCCCGCAGACTCATCTCGCCAAGCGCGGCACGCCGACCATGGGCGGGCTGATGATCCTCACCAGCCTGATGCTGTCCTTGATGATCTGGATGGATCTCAAGAACCCGTTCATCTGGGCCTGCATCGCGGTCACGCTGGGATTTGGCCTGATCGGCTTTCTCGACGATTACGACAAGATTTCAAAAGCGAGCCACAAGGGCGTGTCGGGCAAAGTCCGGCTGCTGCTTGAATTCGTCGTCGCTGGCATCGCTTCGTACATCGTGGTCAGCCAGATCAACACGTTCCTGTATGTCCCCTTCATGGTCGGCAGGGGCATTCCGCTGGGCCCGTTCTACTTCGTGTTCGCGGCGTTGGTGATGGTTGGCGCGGGTAACGCGGTAAACCTGACCGACGGGCTCGACGGTCTTGCGATCATGCCGGTGATCATCGCCAGTGGCACCTTCGCGATCATCGCCTATCTCGCCGGCCGCGCCGATTATTCGGCCTATCTCGGAATTCCCCATGTGCCTGGCGCGGGCGAACTGGCGCTGTTCTGCGCCGGGATCATGGGGGCGGGGCTGGCGTTCCTGTGGTTCAACGCGCCACCGGCGGCGGTGTTCATGGGCGATACCGGCAGTCTTGCGCTCGGCGGCGCGCTCGGCGCGATCGCGGTTGCGAGCCATCATGAAATCGTGCTCGCGATCGTAGGCGGGCTGTTCGTGTTCGAGGCACTATCGGTCATCATCCAGGTATTCTGGTTCAAGCGAACCGGCAAACGCGTGTTCCGGATGGCCCCGGTCCACCACCATTTCGAACAGCTCGGCTGGAGCGAAAGCAAAGTCGTGATTCGATTCTGGATCGTCGCTATCGTGCTCGCGCTGCTCGGGCTTGCGACGTTGAAGGTCCGGTGATCACTTCACCCGCCTTTGCCGGCAAGCGTTATGCCGTGCTGGGCCTTGCGCGGTCTGGTTACGCGACCGTTGCGGCGCTGGTCGCCAGCGGTGCGCGGGTGACCGCGTGGGACCGGCAGGACAACGCCCGCGCAAGGATCGACGCGGCGCACGTGCTCATTGCCGACCCGCTGGAGATCGACCTCACCGGGTTCGATGGCGTGGTCGTCTCCCCCGGCGTGCCGCTCAACACCCACCCCATCGCCGCGCGCGCCGCGCAATTCGGCGTGCCGGTGATCGGCGACATCGAACTGTTCGCGCAGGCCCGCGCCAGCCTGCCGCCGCACAAGGTCGTCGGCATCACCGGCACCAACGGCAAGAGCACCACCACCGCGCTGGTGCACCACATCCTGCAGACCGCGGGCGTGCCGACCACGATGGGCGGCAACATCGGCCTCCCGATCCTCGCGCAGGATCCGCTCCCCGAGGGCGGGGTCTACGTGCTCGAACTGTCGAGCTACCAGATCGACCTCACGCAGAGCCTCGATTGCGACGTGGCGGTGTTGCTGAACGTGACGCCGGATCACCTCGACCGTTACGAGAGCTTCGAGGCGTACACGCGGTCGAAGTTGCGGCTGTTCGACATGCAGACCGCCCAGGAGCGCTGCCGATCATCGGCGGGTTACCCGACTGAGGCCAGTCTGGCAGGCTAAGTTTTCGACCTGTTGGGGGGACCTTCGGCACAGCTTCTCGCGACTGTCGACAGAGTCCAACGTTCGGATCCATGAGCAGGCCGACTTTGCTTCGCTTCAAGGCCCGCACAACGCACAGAACATCTGCAGGCGGCAAGCTGCTGCCGTGCGCTATGGCTTGGGGTTGCTGATCGAAGGTCGTGGGCTGAAAGCCCTCCGCACCTTCACCGGCCTGCCGCACCGCATGGAGCGGGTCGCCGACGCACAACGGCGTGATGTTCGTCAACGACAGCAAGGCGACCAACACCGACAGCTCGGCGCCCGCGCTCGCGGCTTATCCGCCCGAGGGCAGCGGTCCCCGCATCCACTGGATCGTCGGCGGGCTGCCCAAGGAGGACGGACTCGGCGCGTGCGAGGCGCACCTCGCCAACGTCAAGGCCGCCTACACCATCGGCGAGGCCGGGCCGCGCTTTGCCCAACTGCTCGAAGGCCGCGTGCCGGTGACCCGCGCCGAGATGTTATGCGAAGCGACCCGCAGCGCGATCGCTGCGGCGGAGCCCGGCGATGTCGTGCTACTCTCGCCCGCCTGCGCCAGCTTTGATCAGTTCAAGGATTACGAGCAGCGCGGGGAGCGTTTCCGCCAGTTCGTCGAGGCATTGACGGAAAATCCCGACAGCGATCCCTGTCGCGAGAGCGCCGACGCGGAGCCGGCTGGATGAACGAGCGGACCTACATTCCTGGCAACGGTGAACGTGCGTCTGCGCATACACGCTATCCGGCCTCGAAACGCGCCGAGCTCAAGATCTGGTGGCGCGAGGTCGATCGCGTGCTGCTCGGCCTGATCCTCTTGCTGATGGCGATCGGAACGGCAGCGGTCGCTGCGGCCAGCCCGGCGAGTGCGCATCGGCTATCCACGCGCAACGTTCATCTGCCCGAGCTGTATTTCTACTGGACTCATTTGAAATGGCAGGCGGTCGGCCTCGTATTCCTGTTCGGCGCATCGGCGCTCAGCCGCGAAAACGCGCGTCGCGTCGGCATCGTCCTGGCGCTCGCGATGCTGTTCTTCCTGATGCTGATCCCGGTCATCGGCAGCGAGGTCAACGGTGCCAAGCGGTGGATCAGCCTGGGGTTCGCGGGTTTTCAGCCGTCCGAGTTCCTCAAGCCCGGCTTCGCCATCCTGCTCGCGTGGATCGTCAGCTGGCGGCTGCGCGATCCGAATCTGCCAGTGGTGGCGACGGTGACCGGAGTCATGGCAATCGTCGCAGCTCTGATGATGATGCAGCCCGATTTCGGCGGGACCATCCTGTTCGCCGGGGTGTGGTTCACTATCGTTTTGCTGGCCGGCATCCCACTGAAACGCGTGGGCATCCTCGCTGGCGTCGGCGCGGTCGCTCTGACGGCCACATATTTCCTGTACGACAATGCCCGGCACCGGATCGACGCATTCCTGGGTGGCGGCACCGCGTTCGACCAGGTCGACCTTGCCAGCCGTACACTGCTGGCAGGCGGCTGGACCGGCGCGGGGCTGTGGCTGGGCGTCCGCAAAATGAATCTTCCCGAGGCGCATACTGACTATATCTTTTCAGTCATCGGCGAGGAATTCGGCCTGATCGTCTGCGCGATCATCGTGCTTCTCTATCTCGCGATCATCGTCCGCGTGCTGACCCGGCTGGTCGACGAAGAGGACCTGTTCACGCTGCTCGCTGCAGCCGGTCTGTGCGCGCAGATCGGCGGGCAGGCCTTCATCAACATCCTCGTTAACCTGCAGCTGTTTCCATCCAAGGGCATGACGCTGCCGCTGGTCAGTTATGGTGGATCGTCAACCATCGCGGTGTGCCTTGCGGTGGGGCTTCTGCTCGCGCTGACCCGCCGAAACCCGTTTCTCTACCGCCAGACGCCCGGCCTCAAGGCGCTGATCGCCAAGGAGCTCGAGGCGTGAGCGGCGCAACCCGGCACTATGTGCTCGCCGCCGGCGGTACTGGGGGGCACTTGATCCCCGCGTTCGCGCTCGCAGCGGAATTGCACCAGCGCGGCCACCATGTTGCGTTGGTGACCGATGATCGCGGCGCAAAGCTTCCCGGCAAACCCGATTTCCTGACCGCGCATGTCATCCCGGCCAGCAAGCTCGGCAAGAACCCGCTCCGCTGGCCAAAAGCCGTCAAGGCGATCCTCGAAGGCCGTCGCATGGCGCTGCGGTTATTCGAAAGTTTCCAGCCGTCGGCCGTGGTCGGTTTCGGCGGCTACCCGGTGTTTCCCGCGCTGCTCGCCGCGCTCGCCGCCGAAGTGCCGAGCGTAATCCACGAACAGAACGCGGTGCTCGGCCGCGTGAACCGCTTCTTCGCCGGCAAGGTCAACGCGATCGCGACCGCCTATCCGGACATCGCGCGCCTTTCCGCCAAGCACGCCGACAAAGTCCACCTCGTCGGCAACCCTGTCCGGGCCGAGGTGCTGCAATTGCGCGACGCGCCTTTCCCCGCATTCACGGCCGAAGGCTTGCTGCGCGTGCTGATTACCGGCGGAAGCCAGGGTGCGCGCGTGTTGAGCGAGGTGGTGCCCGATGGCCTTGCCATGCTCCCGCCAGCACTTCGCCAACGTTTGCAGGTCACCCAGCAGTGCCGCGCGGAAGATCTCGACGCGGTCCGCGCGCGCTATCGCAGCCACGACATCCCCGCTGAGCTGGGCACCTATTTCGAGGACATGGCGGGCCGGCTTGGCGATGCGCACTTGTTCATCGGCCGTGCGGGGGCGAGCACTATCGCCGAACTGACCGCGGTGGGCCGTCCGGCAATACTGGTGCCTTTGAGCATAGCCACCGACGACCACCAGGCGGCCAATACCCGCGAGATCGTTCGCGCGGGCGGCGCGCGGATGATCAGGCAGGACAAGTTTACCGCCAAGGAACTGGCCAAGCAGATCCAGGCGCTTGCCCAGCGGCCCGAGACTCTTGCTACCGCCGCGCACGCCGCGTGGAACTGCGGCCGGCCCAAGGCAGTCGAGGAACTCGCCGATCTGGTCGAAAGCTTCGGCGGGGCGGACTTGATGGACGTTATCCGCATCGGCGATGAAACGCCGGCATCGGCGAATCGCGAGGCGCTGGCGTGAAGGGCGTTCCCACCGACATCGGCACTGTCCATTTCGTCGGCATCGGCGGGATCGGCATGTCTGGGATCGCCGAGGTGATGAACAACCTCGGCTACAGCGTGCAGGGATCAGACCTCAGCGAAGGCGCCAGCGTCGAGCGGTTGCGCCAGCGCGGCATCACGGTGATGATCGGGCATTCGGCTGACAACGTCGCCGGTGCCGGGGTTGTGGTCACATCCACCGCGGTCAAACGATCCAATCCCGAAGTCGCCGCCGCGCTCGAGCAGCGCATTCCCGTCGTTCGGCGCGCCGAGATGCTCGCCGAATTGATGCGTTTGAAGAACACCGTCGCGGTGGCGGGCACGCATGGCAAGACCACCACGACCAGCATGATCGCCGCATTGCTCGATGCCGGCGGAGTCGATCCGACGGTGATCAACGGCGGGGTGATCGAGCAGTACGGATCGAATGCGCGCCTGGGCGACAGCGACTGGATGGTGGTGGAGGCCGACGAGAGCGACGGCAGCTTCCTGCGACTGGACGGCACGATCGCGGTGGTCACCAACATCGATCCTGAACACCTCGATCACTATGGCGATTTCGACGCCGTTCGCCGCGCGTTCGTGGAGTTCATTCACAACGTGCCGTTCTACGGCGCGGCGGTGCTGTGCATCGACCATCCCGAGGTGCAGGCGCTGATCGGCCAGGTGCGTGACCGCAAGGTGGTCACCTACGGCTTCAGCCCGCAGGCCGATGTCGGTGCGGACAAGGTCCGTCCCGACGCGGGCGGTAACGTCTTCGACGTCGTCATCCGTAAATTGGGCGAAGAGGACCGGCGGATCGAAGGTGTCCGGCTGCCGATGCCCGGCCGGCATAACGTCCAGAACGCGCTGGCCGCGATAGCAGTCGGGTTGGAAATGGAGTGTGCCGACGAAACGATCCGCACAGGCTTCGCGCACTTCGGCGGGGTCCGGCGGCGGTTCACCAAGGTGGGCGATATTTCCGGCGCGACGGTGATCGACGACTACGCGCACCATCCGGTCGAAATCCGCGCGGTTTTGTCGGCGGCACGGGAAAGCGCCGGCGCGAGCGGAGGGCGGGTGATCGCGGTGGTCCAGCCGCACCGCTTCACCCGGTTGCGCGATCTGATGGACGATTTCCAGAATGCCTTCAACGATGCCGACCGGGTCTACGTTGCCCCGGTCTACACCGCGGGCGAAGAGCCAATCGCGGGCATCGATGCCGCCGCGCTGGTGGCGGGTCTCAAGCTGCGCGGACACCGCGCGGCATCGAGCGTGACCGACAAGGACCAGCTGGCGCACGAACTGGCATCGCGATATTGCTGCCGGCGACTTCGTGGTCTGCCTTGGCGCCGGTGATATCACCCGCTGGGCGGCGGGACTCGCGGATGCTGTTCGGCTGGAGCAGGCAGCGTGAGCCGGCAGGCCGACGAAGTGCATCGCTCGCGATTGCCTGCTGCCCCATCGTCGGCGATCGACGAAGCGAGTGTCTCGCCCATCTCGATGCGCGGCATCCGCGGCAAGCTGACCGCCGACGCGCCGCTCGCGCCATATGTCTGGTTCAAGAGCGGGGGCCCTGCCGACTGGATGTTCGAGCCGGCCGACATTGAGGACTTGCGCGAATTCCTTGTCCGGTTGGGCGGGGACCTGCCGGTCATGGCGCTCGGTCTGGGATCGAACATGATCGTTCGTGACGGCGGGGTGCCCGGTGTCGTGATCCGGCTCGGCAAGGCGTTCGCCACGGTCGAAGCGCGGCGCGATATGGTGCTCGAGTGTGGCGGCGGGGCGAGTGGTATCCTGGTCTCGTCGAAGGCGCGCGACGCGGGCGTGGCGGGGGTCGAGTTCCTGCGCGGCATACCCGGCACCGTCGGCGGGTTCGTGCGCATGAACGGCGGAGCCTACGGCCGTGAAGTGGCCGACGTGCTGATCGACTGCGACGTCATACTGCCGACCGGCGAATTCATCATGCTGCCCGCGCGCGATCTCGAATACTCCTACCGTCATTCGGCGCTGCCCGAGGGCGCGGTGGTGGTCGCCGCCCGATTCCAGGGACGCGAGGGCATTCCCGCCGAGATCGGCGAGGAAATGGACAAGATTGCTGCCGCTCGCGAGGCGAGCCAGCCGCTGCGGACCAAGACCGGCGGCTCGACCTTCAAGAACCCGCCCCCCCAGAACGGGCAAAGCCGCAAAGCATGGCAGCTGGTCGACGAAGCCGGCTGCCGCGGCCTGACGATGGGCGGCGCGCAGGTGAGCGAGAAGCACACCAACTTCCTCATCAACACCGGCGACGCGACGAGCGCCGACATCGAAGGCCTGGGCGAAGAAGTGCGGCGGCGGGTTTACGCGGCGAGCGGCGTGACGCTCGAATGGGAAATCCAGCGGGTCGGACGACCGTGAACGAACGTCCCGAGCTGAGCGAGATGGAGCAGTCGATCGTCGACAACGTGGCGAAGCACGGATGCTTCATCATGTCAGTCTTCGACCCGGATGGAGATGAGCCAGATTTCTCTTACTCCATCGGATTTGAGCAGACGGCGCGCCAAGGCGAGGTGATCGTCTTTTCATTGCCCAAGAACCTCAGGGTCTCGATGATCAATGAGATCCGAGCGCAGATCGCAGGTGGCTTGGAACTCGCAGACGGCCTCGCGATAAGCGGGCTATTGCAAGGGTTCGACTGCGTGATGCGCGCTATCGATGATGACGATGCCATCCGCGAGCACTTCGGCTCCGCAATCTGGTTCAACCGCCGGTTCGGATCGGGCGAGATGAACCGCGCTTTTCAGATTGTCTGGCCGGGTGCGCAACAAGGGCTTTTTCCCTGGGACGAGGGCTGCTCGCAAACCGTAATCGATGACCAGCCTGCGCTCTACGAGAGGACGGTCCATTGACTGCTGGCAAACACCACGTCGCCGTCCTGATGGGCGGTTGGGCGAACGAGCGGCCGGTCATCGCTGATGAGCGGCGAGGGCGTCGCCAAGGCGCTCGAGGCGCGCGGCTACAAGGTCACGCGGATCGACATGGACCGCAGCGTGGCCGCTCGGATCGCCGAGGCGGCGCCCGATGTCGTGTTCAACGCACTCCACGGCGTCCCGGGCGAGGATGGCACGGTGCAGGGCATGCTCGACCTGATGGGGGTGCCATATACTCATTCAGGCCTCGCCACCTCGGTGATCGCGATCGACAAGGAACTGACCAAGAACGCGCTGGTGCCGCACGGGGTGCCGATGCCGGGCGGGCGGATCGTGGAGAGCGAGGGGCTTTACGAAAAAGATCCGCTGGCGCGACCGTATGTGTTGAAACCTGTAAACGAGGGCAGCTCGGTCGGGGTGGCGATCGTCACCGACGAGAGCAATTACGGCAATCCGATCCGGCGGGATGTCACCGGGCCGTGGCAGGAATTCGCGCAACTGCTCGCCGAACCGTACATCCGCGGGCGCGAACTGACGGTGGCGGTGCTCGACGAGGCGGGAGGGCCGCGGGCGCTGGCGGTGACCGAACTGGTGCCCAAGTCGGGTTTCTACGACTTCGACGCCAAGTATACCGAGGGCATGACAGAGCACGTTTGCCCTGCGCAACTCCCTGAAGGGATTGAGGAATTGTGCAAGGGCTATGCGGTCCAGGCGCACAAGCTGCTGGGTTGCCGGGGCTGTAGCCGGACCGATTTCCGGTGGGACGACGAGCAGGGCGAGGCCGGGTTGTTCGTGCTCGAGACCAACACCCAGCCGGGGATGACGCCGCTTTCCCTGGTCCCGGAGCAAGCGAAATACTGCGGGATGAGCTACGAGGATCTGGTTGAGGCGCTTGTCAATGAAGCGCTTGATCGGGCGGCGAAACAGGGCTGAACATGGCTGAAACGATCAATCGCAAGGGACAGGGCGTTCGGCGCGCCAATGCCGCGCGCAGCCGCGCCGCGACCGCCCGCAAGGCCAAGGCCACGACCACCGGCGCGGTGAGCGGAGTTCTCGCTCTGCTGCCGTTCACCGAAGAACAACTGCACAAGGTGTTCCTGGCGATGATCCTGGGCGCAGTGGCCGCGCTGGCGTGGTTCGTCGCCAGCCTCGCCGGCGTGCCCGCGCTGGCGCAGGCGCAAGTTGCCGCGCTGGCGGCCGACGCCGGGTTCGAGGTGCGCCGGGTGCAGGTGACCGGGGTTGAGCGGATGAACGAACTCAAGGTCTACGAGCGGGTGCTGGCCGAGCGCGACAGGCCGATGCCGCTGGTCGACCTCGATACTATCCGCAAGGACCTGCTCGCGCTTTCGTGGGTCGCCGATGCGCGGGTGAGCCGCCAGTTGCCCGACACGCTGGTGGTCGACGTGGTCGAACGCATTCCGCGCGCGGTGCTCAAGAAGCCGGGTCGGATGGTTCTGATCGACGGGGCGGGGCACGAACTCGAACCGATCTCGCCCGCCAACGCCAAGGCAATGCTGAAGATTTCAGGACCCGGCGCGGCGCGGCAAGTGGTCGCGCTCGATGGACTGCTCGATGCCGCTCCCGCGCTCAAGTCGCAGGTGGCGGAGGCCGAATGGGTCGGCAACCGGCGCTGGAACCTGACGTTCAAGACCGGCCAGGTGCTGGCGCTGCCGCACGGCGACGATCAGCCCGCTGCCGCGCTGGTTTCATTCGCACGGCTCGACGGGGTCAACCGCCTGCTGGGTGGCAAGGTCGCCGCATTCGACATGCGCGCGCCCGATCGCATCTACATGCGCATTCCCGGCCGCGCGCGACAGGAGGCGCTCGACGCGCAGTCGGTCCGGGCTGCCAAGGCCGCGGCCAAGCAGCAGGCGGAAGCGCAGTAATGGGCCTGCCACGCATCGCGAAAGTCTATGGGGCGGTCAACGTCGGGTCGTTCAGGATCTCGGCGATGATCATGGGCCTGTCCGAAACGGGCGAGATGATCGTGCTGGGCTCGGGCAACCGCCAGAGCCAGGGGATCAAGCGCGGGTATGTGACCGACATGGCGGCGGCGACTTATGCCATCCGTGACGCGGTCGAGCGGGCGGAGAAGAACGCCGGAACATCGATTTCGAGCGTTTGGGTGGGCTGCTCGGGCGCCGGCCTCGCCAGCCGGGTCGCCAAGGTCGAAATCGACATCGGGGGCCGGCGGATCGAGGAAGACGATATCGAGCACCTGCTGGTCGCCGCGCGCGACAGCATCCAGCCCGACGGGCGGATGGTGCTCCACGCGCAGCCGGCGCATTATACGCTCGACGGAGCGCACGGGATCGCCAACCCGCGTGGGCTGCACGCCGAGCGGCTGGGAGTCGATGTCCACGTGATGCTCGCCGACGGCGCGCCGATCCGTAACCTGATCGAGGCGGTGCAGAACGCGCACCTCGACGTCGAGGCCGTGGTCGCGGCGCCGATTGCGGCGGGTCACGCCTGCCTTTCGCCGGAGGAACGCGAGCTCGGCACCGCGCTGGTCGAGATCGGCGGCGAGGTGACCAACGTATCGCTTTACGCCGGGGGCATGCTGTTGGGGCTGACCGCGGTGCCGTTCGGATCGTCCGACATCACCGATGCGGTCGCCTCGGCCTTCGGTATCCGCCGGTTCCAGGCGCAGCGCCTCAAAAGCCGCTATGGCTCGGCGATCGCATCGCCCAGCGATTACAAGGACATGATCCCGGTCAACGGGCCCAATGAAACCGGGAGCGACGAAGCGAGCGGACCCGCCCGCGCGCGGAGCCGACGACAAGAACCGGGTCGCCCGCGCCGAACTGATCTCGATCATCACCGAACAGCTCTCGCGGCTGACCGACGAAATCGGCCGCGCTTTGAAAGGCATGGGCTTTTCAGGATCGAAGGGCGGTCAGGTGGTGGTCACCGGCGGCGGCGCGGAACTCGCCGGGATCGCCGAATTCCTCCAGAGCGCGCTCGGCCGCCCGGTCCGGATCGGCAAGCCACCGGCATTGCGCGGGCTGGGCGAAGCCAACGCGAGCCCCAGCTTCGTTACCCTGGCGGGCCTGTGCCTGTACGCCGCGGACGACCCGGTCGACATCCGCTCGGTGGGTCCGCGGCCGGCCAAGGCGATCCGTTATTCGGGGCTCGGCCTCGCCACGCGAGTCTGGCGCGCGGCCAGGGAATACTTTTGATGGGTACTTTCCCTTGCGATGCTTGCTGTTAACCGTTGTGGATAAGGACGGGATAACCATCCCTGCTCACCACAGTTTGTGCCACACTGTGTCACGAAATTGCCACTCTCATCCCAATCCTTCGAGGGAAGTTTCATGAGCATCAACATCGGCCCACCCGCCACTGACGACCTGCGGCCCAAGATCATGGTGATCGGCGTCGGCGGCGCGGGCGGCAACGCGATCGCCAACATGATCGATGCGCAGATCGAAGGGGTCGACTTCATCGTCGCCAACACCGACGCGCAGGCGCTCGGTAATTCGGCGGCTGGCAAGCGCATCCAGCTGGGGCCGGACATCACCGGCGGGCTGGGCGCGGGCGCGCGGCCCGAAGTGGGCAAGGCGGCAGCGGAAGAAACCGTCGCCGAGCTGGAAGACGCGCTCGAGGGCGTCAACATGTGCTTCATCGCCGCGGGCATGGGCGGCGGCACCGGCACCGGCGCCGCTCCGGTCATCGCCGAGGCGGCGCGCCGCAAGGGCGTGCTGACGGTGGGCGTGGTGACCAAGCCGTTCCTGTTCGAAGGCACGCGCCGGATGCGCGCGGCCGAAGCGGGCATCGACGAACTGCAGCGTCACGTCGACACACTGATCGTGATCCCCAACCAGAACCTGTTCCTGGTCGCCAAGGCGGAAACCACCTTCAAGGAAGCCTTCGGGCTGGCCGACGAAGTGCTTCAGCAGGGCGTCCGCTCGATTACCGACCTGATGGTCATGCCCGGCCTGATCAACCTCGACTTCGCCGACGTGCGCTCGGTGATGCAGGAAATGGGCAAGGCGATGATGGGCACCGGCGAGGGCGAAGGCGAGAACCGCGCGCTCGAGGCCGCTGAACGCGCGATCGCCAACCCGCTGCTCGACGGCGTGAGCATGGCCGGCGCCAAGGGCGTGATCATCTCGATCATCGGCGGCGAGGACATGAAGCTGCTCGAAGTCGACGAGGCCGCGAACCACATCCGCGAACTGGTCGATGAAGATGCCAACATCATCTGGGGCTCGGCGTTCAATCCGGATCTGCAGGGCAAGATTCGCGTCTCGGTGGTCGCCACCGGGATCGACGGGACCGGCGAAGTGACCATGAACCAGCCGCGTTCGTTCGCGCTGGGCGGCAGCCGCGCACCCAAGCGCCCGGTGCTCGAGTTGCCGGGCGAGGATGACGAGTTCGAATTGTCCAACGAGGCCGAAGCCGAGGACGTCGCCGAGCCCGAGGGCGCGTCGTCGTACGGCGCCGCCGCTGAGCGCGAGCCGCTCGACCTTGGCGCGATGCCCGGTGATTTCGAAGACGAAGCCGATGAAGGCGCGGAGTATGATGACGATGTCGACGGAATCGTCGATCCGCTCGCCGGTTTGCGCAATGACGAGGCGGACGAAGACGAGCCGACAGCCGAGTCGGGGGCCGGCTTTGGTGCAAGCGCCGAAAACGACGTCGAAGAAGACGATGGCGCCTTGTGGGACAACAAGGCCGAAGGGGGCGAGTCATCGCCCGCGCAGGACGAATTGCTGCTCGATGCCGATCGCCTGGCAGCAGAAGATGAGCCCGTCCGCCCGATGCTGGGCGGCGGCCGCCGTCGCGGGCTGGTCAGCGGCGGCGACACGGCCGGCAGCGGCGGTGGCGGTGGCGGTGGCGGCGCGGGAAGCACGCTGTTCGAACGCATGGCCAACCTGTCTCGCGGTGGCAGCCGTCCTTCCGACGAAGAGGGCGAAGGAGACGATGACGGGGACGACGATGGCGGCTCGGCATCGCTGTCCATCCCGCGCTTCCTTGGGCGGCAGAACAACCAGTAACACCCGGCCCCTCTGGTCCGTTCGATAGGTCGTTCCGGAGGGGTTCAGGCGCGTACGGGCAATTATCCAAGGCAATGCCAGTTCGTAAGCTTCCAGCCCTGACGCGTGCCGCTGCACCGCTGCTCGTTCCGCTGCTTGGTGCACTGCCGTGGGTGTTCGGCGCCAGCGTCTCGGCACAGGATCATGCCGTGGTACAGGCGGTGCCTCCGCCAGCATCGGGCGAATTGACCGAGGCGCTGCGACGGCTGGCGCGCAGTCCGGCGGATTTCGACGCTTTGATCGCCGCGGGTCGCGCTTCGCTTGAATTGAACGATATCGACGCCGCCACCGGTTTCTTCGGCCGCGCCGATGCGTTGCGACCGGGCGACCCGCGGGTCAAGGCGGGGCTGGCGGCGGCCAACCTCCGGTCCGACCGGCCGATCGAGGCGCTGCAACTGTTCGATCAGGCCCAGGCAGCCGGCGCGCCGCCGGTGACGCTGGCGGGTGATCGCGGCCTGGCGTTCGACCTCGTTGGCGACAATGCCTCGGCGCAGGCCCAGTACCGGCTGGCATTGACGCAGGGGCCGAACCCCGAGATCAGCCGCCGGCTCGGCCTGAGCCAGGCAATTTCCGGCGACAAGCGGGGGTTCGAGGCGACGCTGCTGCCACAACTCCAGCGGCGCGATTTCGCAGCCTACCGGGTGCGCGCGTTCGGGCTTGCGATCCTCGGCGACGAGGACGAGGCGGTGTCGATCGCCGAGGCGGTGATGCCACGCGACCTGTCGAGCCGGATCACCCCGTACTTGCGCTACATGCCCAAGCTGACCCGCGCACAACAGGCGGCAGCGGGCAACCTGGGCGCGTTTCCGCGCGCGGCGCAGATCGGCCGCGACGACCCCCGTTTCGCGCAATATTCAGGCCCGTCGACCGTTCCGGCGGCGCAACAGCGCGGCGCGGACGCGCGACTGGCCCCGGCTGGTCAACCGCTTGGCCCTGCGACCCGCCCCGCTCCAGCGAAGAAGCCGACCGCGGCGGACCGCAAGCGGCAGCGCGAAGAACAAAAGCGCCAGGCGGCGCTGGCCGCAGCGGCGGCCAAGAAGCCGCCGGTTACCATCGCCCGCGCCGAACTGCCGCCGGTGACACGGCCGGCGATTCAGCCTGTGCGCACGGTTTCCACGCGCTACGCCCCCGCCACCGCCGCCACCGCCTCCACCGCCGCCTCCCGCGCCGTCTATTCAACTGCCCGAAACGCGCGCCGAGTTGCGACCGGTCGTGGTAGCGCAGTTGCCGCCGTCGAACGCCGCTGCGGGGTTCGATCTGGCGCAAGTGCAAGGCGCGCCCAATATCGCGCAAACGGACACCAGTGCGCCGCCGGTCGTCATCATACCCACACCTACACCATCCCCGGCACCATCCCCGTCGCCGGCTCCCGCGCGGGTCGAGGCTCCGGCCGAGGACATCAGCGTCGCCGATGCCTTCGCCGATCTCACCGATGCCAGCCGCGCCAGCGCGCCGGCGGCGGGCGCAGTCGACATCACCCGCATCCAGCCCAAGCGCGACGTGATCGAGCCGCCCCAGGCGTCCAAGCCCAAGGCGCCGCCACCGCCGCCACCGCCGCCTCCGAAGCCGAAAGTGCCGAGCCGGGTGTGGGTCCAGGTCGCGACCGGCAAGGACGTGAAGGCGCTGGCGTTCGACTGGCGCAAATTCGGCAAGAAGGCGCCTGCGCTTCTCGCCAAGCGCGATGCGTTCACCGCCAAGTGGGGCGAGACCCGGCGTCTGGTGACCGGCCCGTTCGATTCGGAAAAAGCTGCCGCCAAGTTCGTCAGCGACTTGAAGAAAGCGGGCGTCGATGCCTTCACCTTTACCAGCGATGTGGGTGAGGACGTCACGCCACTGAAGTGATCTGCCGGGCACGCGCAGGCGCTTTTGCACAGGCTGTGAACAGGGTTATCGGGTTGTCCCCAACCGTTAACCGCGTTGCGATTGCGGGGCTGACGCGGCCTCTTCAATCAGCATCGGAAAGAACATCAACGGGACCGCAGGCATGATTACCGAGCACGAAGATTTCACCAGGGCGGCTGACGATGCCGCGCCGGTCGACATGCTCGCCGCGCTGTTCGAAGCGCGCGGCTGGACGCACGAGGTGGTTTCCGCTGACGAGATTTCGGGCGAGATCCAGGGCGCCTGGGCCAACTACCAGTTGCGCGCGATCTGGCGGACCGAGGACAACGTCCTGCAGGTGCTGTGCCTGCCCGACATTCGCGTGACCGATGCCAAGCGCAGTGCGGCGCACGAACTGCTGGCGCTGGTCAACGAGCAGCTGTGGCTGGGCCACTTCGACGTCTGGTCGCAGGGCGGCATGCTGGTCTATCGCCACGGCCTGCTGCTGGGCGACGAGGGGCTCCTCAGCCTGAGCCAGGCGCAGGGGCTGGTCGAGACCGCGGTCGATGAGTGCGACCGGTTCTATCCCGCGTTCCAGTTCGTGTTGTGGGGCGACAAGAGCCCGAAGGACGCGCTCGAAAGCGCGATGGTCGACGCCGCCGGCGAGGCGTAGCATCGGCGGGAAACCACGATGACCGAAGCTCCCTCCATCCTGATCGCCGGTTACGGCGCGATGACCTCCGCGATGGTCGCTGGCTGGCTGCGCGCGGGCGTAGCGGCCGGATCGATCACCGCATTTGGCCCACACGCGAAGCCGGTACCGCCCGGAATGCGCTTCGTGACCGCGGTGCCGCCCGGGTCCTTCGATATCCTGGTGCTCGGTTTCAAGCCGCAAAAGCTGGCCGAAGCCGGTCCCCCGCTCGAACCGCTTGCAGGGCCGGAGACGACGGTGGTGTCGGTCCTCGCGGGGGTCGAACTCGCCAGCCTGCAGCGCCAGTTTCCCCGCGCTGGCCGGGTGGTGCGGCTGATGCCCAATCTCGCCGCGGCGCTGGGCAAGTCACCGGTGGCGCTGGTCGCCTCCGCGCCGGCTGCAGGGCGGGTCGACCTGGTCGACCATCTGGCAAACGCGCTCGGCGGCGCCGAATGGCTGGCCGACGAAAGCCAGTTCGAGCTGGTCACTGCGCTCGCCGGGTCGGGTCCGGGCTTCGTCTATCGCTTCATCGATGCGCTGGCTGCGGCGGCCGCCGGGTTGGGCCTCGATCCCGCGCAGGCCGAGCGGCTGGCGGTGCAGATGGTCGAAGGTGCCGCCGCGCTCGCCGCTGCGTCTCCTGATTCTCCAGCAGCTCTCGCGCGAAAGGTCGCCAGTCCTGGCGGCATGACCCAGAAGGGGCTCGACGTGCTCGACGCCGACGAGGCGCTCGTGAAGCTGATGACCGAAACCTTGCGCGCGGCGGCCGATCGGGGACGCGAGATCGCCCAGGCGGCCCGCGACGAAGGTTAATCACTGCTGGTCCGGTTTTGCTTGAAAAGTAGGCTCCGAAGCTCGATATTTCCTTTGTCGCCCGCGCATCTCGCGAAATGGGCAAACGGAGTAGGAAGCAAATGGCCGATTATGAACCACGCACGACGACAACCGGCTTCGGCTCGGTGCCGCGCGCCGGCGGTCAGGTCGTTTTCGACGAAGGTCTGCGGCATCACATGCTGTCGATCTACAACTACATGACCAGCGGCGTATTGCTGACCGGTGTCGTCGCGCTGCTGACGGCAAATTCTGGTCTCGCATACACGTTTGCCACCGGTCCGCTGATGTGGCTGGTCGCGCTGTCGCCGCTGGCGATCGTGTTCGCGATGAGCTTTGGGGCCAACAAGTTCAGCAAGACCACGCTGCAGGGATTGTACTGGGCGTTCGCGCTGCTGATGGGCCTTTCGCTGTCGACCATCTTCCTGGTTTACACCGGCGGTTCGATCGCGGTGACGTTCTTCGCCACCGCGGCGGCGTTCGCCGGCCTCAGCCTGTGGGGCTACACCACCAAGAAGGATCTGAGCGGAATGGGCACGTTCCTGATCATGGGCGTGGTCGGGCTGATCGTGGCGAGCGTGGTCAACATGTTCGTCCAGTCGGCGCCGCTGATGTACGCCATAAGCTTCATCGGCGTGCTGATCTTCGCAGGCCTGACCGCGTACGACACGCAGAAGCTCAAGGAACAGTACGCTTACCTGCGCGGTAGCGAACTGGCCGGTAAGGCAGTCGTGATGGGGGCGCTCAAGCTCTACCTCGACTTCATCAACATGTTCCTGTTCCTGCTGCGATTCATGGGTTCGAGCCGCAGCTGATCGCAAACCAGAATCGTTTCATCGTGCCCGGGGTGCGCAGGACCATCGTCCTGGCATCCCGGGCATTTTCTTTGCCCGCATAACCCGTTAGGGCTCGATCGCTTCAGCCGCGCGAAAGGCGCCGGCTGCCAAGAATTATGCGGGCTAGGAGGGCCGCGCCGCATGCATCCGTTCAATTCTTCACGCATCAAGTTGATCGCCCTGGCCGCCGGGCTGGCCGCGCTAGGCGCTTGCGCCACGCCGCCTCCGCCGCCGCCCCCTCCACCCCCGCCGCCGCCACCGGTCGAGATCACGCCTTATCGTCCGCTGCCACCTTCGGGCGCGAGCTATGTGATGAACGTTCCAGGTCGTGGAGCGGACGGACAGCGCCTGACGCTTCTCAAGGGCCTGAGCGACGATCAGCGCCTGTGGTACTTTCGTTCGGCATGGAACGTGGCCGCGCTCAATTGCGTGGGGCCGCAGGACCAGCCGATCCTCGATGGCTACAAGTCGTTCCTGACCGGCAATGCCAAGACCTTGCAGGCGGTCAATCAGCGGCTCGAAAAGCAGTACCTGAAAGACTATTCGAGCCGTTCCGAGGCGATCGCCACGCGCGAGCGGCAGATGACCGTGGTCTACAACTATTTCGCGCTGCCGCCCGCGCGCGCTGACTTCTGTCAGGCGGCGCTCAACGTCGCGACGGCCCAGGCGGCGATGGCCAAGCCCGACGCCGCCGCGTTGGCGGCGGCCAACTTCGTACAGTTCGAAAGGCCGTTCGAGACCTTCTTCGATGCGTACGAACAGTACCAGCGGGATTCCGCGGCATGGGACGCGCGCTATGGCGCGCTGTTCGGTGCCTCGCAGCCCGGTTACGTCGCGGTCCAGGCGGCGCGGATGGCGATGGTGCCGCAAAGCGGTGTCGGCGATCCGGCGACCACCACATCGCAACCGCTGGCCCAGACCGGCGCGGTGACCGACCCGGAAACCGGCGCCTCGATCCCGGTGCTGATTGTTCCCCAGGCGGGCCAATCGGTCCCGGTCGTTCAGCCGGTGCCGCAACCGGCGCCCACATCCACGCCCAAGCCGTGACGGGCTGGCGGCACAAAGAGCTTTTCTTGATCGGCGCGGTTCGCTAAGCGGCCCGCTCTTCGCCGGACCAGCCGGCGGAGGAGGAACTGGAACGGGGCCGTAGCTCAGCTGGGAGAGCGCGTCGTTCGCAATGACGAGGTCAGGGGTTCGATCCCCCTCGGCTCCACCATTCCCCGATCTTCGGTCAGGAAATGGCTTGTTCTTGTTCCGCCCTTAGACGCCGGGCGCGTCCAATCGGGGCCGCTTGGCTTCCGTCCTGACCGGCCGACGCGCGTTCGTGCTAGCAGACTTGCTGGTCGCAAGTCCGGATTTCGCGTAAGTCCGGTTTAGTGAATGGTACGGTTCGCGCCCAGCGAGCCCGCAAGGCCAAACGGCCGCCCGCAGCGGCCCGAGCCCGGATCTTTCCGGGGGAGGACAGCCGCGAAGGATTGCCAAGGCTGCAGATGTGGCCGCCGGCGCTTGAGGCTGACAAAAAATGCACTTTCTCGATCAAGCCAAAGTCTATTTGAAATCCGGCGGCGGCGGGCCCGGGGCCGTCAGCTTCCGGCGCGAAAAATACGTCGAGTATGGCGGCCCGGACGGCGGGAACGGGGGCAAAGGCGGTGACGTCATCTTCGAATCGGTCGCAGGCCTCAATACGCTGATCGACTTCCGCTATTCGCAGCACTTCAAGGCGGCTCGTGGCGGGCATGGGATGGGCAAGGATCGCACCGGCGCTTCAGCGCCCGATCTGGTGATTCAGGTGCCCGTCGGCACGCAGGTGCTGTCGGAAGACAAGGAACAAGTGCTCGCCGATTTCACCGAAGTCGGCCAGCGCGTGGTCATGATGGAAGGCGGCATGGGAGGGCGTGGAAACGCCAGCTACAAGACCAGCACCAATCGCGCCCCGCGCCAGCACCAGCCGGGCATTGCCCCGGAGGAAATGTGGGTGTGGCTGCGGCTCAAGCTGCTCGCCGACGCGGGCCTCGTGGGGCTGCCCAATGCCGGCAAGAGCACTTTCATCAACCAGGTTTCCAACGCGCAGGCCAAAGTGGGGCATTACGCCTTCACTACGTTGGTGCCCAAGCTGGGCGTAGTCCGGCATCGTAACCGCGAATTCGTCATCGCCGACATCCCGGGATTGATCGAAGGCGCGGCTGATGGCGCGGGGATCGGTGACCGGTTCCTGGGCCATATCGAGCGTTGCCGGGTGCTGATCCACCTGATCGATATCGGCGGGGTCGACCCGGTCGAGGCGCTGCGGATCGTCGAGGAAGAACTGGCCGCGTACGGTGAGGGCCTGGAAGACAAGCCGCGCCTGATCGCGCTCAACAAGATCGATCTCGCCGACGCCGAACTGGCCGAAGACTACGCCAAGGAACTGCGCGCGGTGGGGGCCGACAAGGTATTCCCGGTGTCGAGCGCGACCGGAGCGGGGATCGAGAAGCTGCTTGACGCGGTGCTGGCGCACCTGCCCGATCGCACCGCGACCGAAACCAAGGGCAGCGAGGTTGAGGACGTGCCAGCCGATGGTGGCGACTGGTCGCCGATCTAGCTGTCGTCGTTCTGCCAACAGCGCGCCAGTAGCGCCGCTGTCGCGGCACCCTTCTAGTGACGGGAAGCCACTGCTCGGCTAAGCGCGCGCCGATGTCGATTACCGCCATTTCCCAGCTTTGCGACGCCACCACCTGCCCGCGCCTCGTGCTCAAGGTGGGTTCGGCATTGCTCGTCGATCGCGGGGGCACGGTTCGCAGGGCGTGGCTGGAAGGACTGGCGGCTGAGATCGCCGAGGCACGCGGGCGCGGCCAGCAGGTGGTGGTGGTGAGTTCGGGCGCGATAGCGCTGGGCGCCGCGCGACTGGCACTCGCTCACGGCGGCCGGGCGAGTCTGGCCGACGCGCAGGCGGCCGCCGCGGTGGGCCAGATCGCGCTCGCGGGCGTATGGGCTGAACTGCTCGGCGCGCACGGGCTGGCCGCAGCGCAGCTCCTCGTCACCCTCGATGATCTGGAAGACCGGCGGCGCTACCTCAACGCATCGTCGACACTCTCGCGCCTGCTCGAACACGGTGCGGTGCCGGTGGTCAACGAGAACGACAGTGTCGCCACCGCCGAAATCCGTTTTGGCGATAATGACCGGCTTGCCGCCCGGGTGGCGCAGGCGGCGGGCGCCGACGCCGTGGTGCTGCTGAGCGATGTCGACGGCCTGTTCGATCGCGATCCCGCCGATCCCGCCGCCGAACTGGTGCGTGAAGTGCGCGGGATCGACGAGAGCGTGCGTGCGATGGCCGGAGCCGGCTCGGGTTCGGGAATGGGCTCGGGCGGGATGGTCTCCAAGCTGCAGGCGGCCGAGATCGCCGGACGCGCAGGTATCGCGCTGGCCATCATCAACGGCACTCCCGACCGGCCGCTGTCGCGTGCGGTGGGCGGCCAACGCGGCACCCTTTTCCACGCGCAACGCCGCGATGGCAGCCGCAAGGCATGGCTTGGCGGGCGGCTTGCTCCCGCCGGTGTTTTGACGGTCGATGACGGGTGCGCCGCTGCGCTTGCCGGTGGATCGAGCGTGCTCGCCGCTGGGATGATCGCGGTCGATGGCGACTTCGCGCGCGGCGATCTGGTGACCATCCACAGCCGCAAGGGCGACCGGCTGGCACAAGGATTGGTCGAATATACCGCCGCCGAATGCCGCGCGATCGCGGGGCGCAAGGCGGGCGAGCAGAGCGCGCTGCTTGGCTACGCCCCGCGCGCGGCGGTTGTCCACCGCGACCACATGGTGCTGTTGTGAGCAAGCCGCTGGTCGCGCTGACGGGCGCAACGGGCTTTGTCGGCAAGGCCACGCTCGCCGCGCTCGATCACGCGGGCTACGCGGTGCGCGCGCTCGCGCGGACGGTGCCGAAGGGCGATAGCAGCGCCGAGTGGGTGCAGGGAAGCCTGGCCGATCGCGCCGCGCTGGCAGAGCTGGTCGCGGGCGCGGAAGCGGTGGTGCATGTTGCCGGCCTGACCACCGCGGCCAGCCCGGCACAGTTCGAAAGCGCCAACGTGGCGGGCACGCTGGCGATGCTGGAAGCCGCCACCGGGGCCGGCGTGCCGCGCTTCGTGCTGGTGTCATCGCTGTCGGCGCGCGAGCCGCAACTGTCGGCCTACGGCGCGTCGAAGGAACGCGCCGAGCGGCTGGCGATGGCCAGCGGGCTCGACTGGACGATCGTTCGCCCGCCGGGGGTCTATGGTCCGTGGGACGTCGATTACCTCGAGATGTTCAAGCTGGCGAAGCTTGGAGTGGTGCCGGTGCCGCCGCCCGGCCGCAGCTCGCTGATCCATGTGCAGGACCTTGCCGAATTGCTCGCCGCGCTGGTGCCCGGCGGCGAACCCGTGAGCCACCGGATGTTCGAACCCGACGACGGGCACCGGGGCGGCTGAACTCATCGCGAGCTGGCGCGGGTCATCGGGTGGGCCGTCGGCCGACGCCCGCTGGTGGTCCATCTGTCGCGTCGGTTGCTGACGCAGGCGGCACGGGCCGACGGGCTGGTGCGCCGAACGCGCGCCCGGCTGACACCTGACCGGGTTGGCTACATGACTCATCCCGACTGGCTGGCCCGCCCTGATCACGCGGTGCCCCAACAGGTCTGGCGTCCGCGCATCTCGACCCGCGACGGGCTCAAGGCAACGGCCCGCTGGTACCGCGAGAAGGGCTGGCTCTGATCGGGCCTTGGCGTTTGCGCGATTGCGCGTAGGCTGCGCACGGGATCGCGAGTCGCGCGGCCGAAAACGGTTTGCGCTCGATCACGACAGGGGATGAACCGCATGAAAAAGATCGTTATTCTGGCCGCGCTGGCGGCTGTCTCGGCCTGCAGCAAACCCGCTCCCGAAGCCACGGCGACCACGGAAGCGGTGGCTCCCGCGCCCGTCGCCGAGGTGATGGCCGCCGACGGCAAGTCGCCGGTGGGCAAGTACAAGATCACCAATTCCGACGGAACGGTGATCATGGAAGAAGACAAGGCCGACGGCACCTATGTCGACACCGACACTTCGGGCAAAGTGGTCGAAACCGGCACCTGGGTGCAGAAGTCGCCCGAACACTTCTGCTTCACCAAGGAAGGCGCCGGTTCCAAGGAGCAGTGCACCACCGAAGCGATCGACGCCAACGGGGTGTGGACCGCCAAGGGCGAGAACGGCAAGACTTCGACGGTCGAGCGCGTCGAAGGCTGATCGCACGAACGCATGCAATGCGGCACCGGCGGCGTTCGCGCTCCGGTGCCGTTTTTGCGTCTGCGGCCTAGAGGAAGGGCTCGTATCCCGGCGGCAGCTCGCCGTCGGGTCCCAGCTGGACCGGCGAGTGGATGCCGCACTCGGTCTTGTCCCATCCCTTCCAGCGGCCCGATCGCGGATCCTCGCCTTCGGCGACCTTGGTGGTGCACGGCGAGCAGCCGATCGAAGGATACCCGTCCGCCACCAGCGGGTGCGCGGGCAGATCGTGCGCCGCCATGTAGGCTGCAAGGTCGGACGCCTGCCAGTCGATCAGCGGATTGATCTTGAGCCGGCCGAGCGGATCGCTGGTGTCGATCTCGAACCGCGGCAGATTCGCCCGCGTGCTCGACTGGAACGATTTGCGTCCCGTGAGCGAGGCATCGAACCGCTTCAGTGCGGCGGCCAGCGGCTTGACCTTGCGAATCTCGCAGCACCCGTCGGGATCATAGGACCAGCGCAGCCCGGTTTCATCGCGCGCCGCTAAATCGGCCGGATCGGGTTCCAGGATCACCAGGTTGGTCAGGCCGAGCCGCTCGACGAGCGTGTCGCGATAGGCGATCGTTTCGGCAAAGTGCTTGCCAGTGTCGAGGAACAGCACCGGCGTCGCGGGCGCGACTTGCGCGATCAGGTGCAGCAGCACCGCGCTTTCGGCGCCGAAGCTCGACACGGTCGCCACGCTACCCGCGATGTGGTTCGTTAACACGGCTTCGAGCAATGCGGTGGTATCCGAACCGCGGAACATGGCGTTCAGCGCGGATCGCCTCGGGGTCGGTAAAGCGCGGCCCGGTGTCGAGCCGGTCGGGCACGCGCGAGAGGCCCAGGTCAGCCATGCCGCAATTTCCAGATCGGCGGTCGGCCGTCCGCGGCCGGAACGTAAACGTGCTCCCACCGCGTCAACGCGGCTTCTGCATCGGCCGGGTCGAACGGCTTGTTCGGCGCAAAGCTGTCGAATCCGCAGCGGCGCATGAAAAAGATGAGGTCCACCAGCACATCGCCGGTCGCCTTGATCTCGCCGGTGTAACCCTCCTCTCGCAGCATCCGCGCGGTCGAGAACCCGCGCCCGTCGCGAAACTTGGGAAAGTCGACTTCGATCAGGCGCACGCGAGAAAGGTGCGGGAACAGCACGGTGATGTCCTCGCCGGCTTCGATCCGTACCGAATCGGCCTGGTCCTGCTCGAGGAAAGCATCGAGCGACACCGAAGGCTCGTCCGCCGGGGGATCATCGCGGAAGCGCAAGGCGGTGGCGAAAGCCTGGTTGCCGGGCTCAGCCATAAATCGCCTCCTTGAAGCCGTCCATGCCGACGCGCCGGTAAGTGTCGATGAACCGCTCGCCGTCCGATCGAACCGTGCGATAGTGTTCGACCGCGCGCTCGACCGCGTCGACGATGCCATCCTCGTCAAACCCGGGCCCGGCGATCTTGGCCTGGGTGGTGTCCTCGTCACCCGATCCGCCGAGTAGCAACTGGTAGTTTTCGCTGCCTTTCTTGTCGACGCCGAGGATGCCGATGTTGCCGGCGTGGTGATGCCCACACGCGTTGATGCAGCCCGATATCTTGATCTTCAGTTCGCCCAGGTCCGCCTGCCGTGCCGGATCAGCGAACCGCGTGGCAATCTTCTGCGCCAGCGGGATCGAGCGGGCGTTGGCAAGGCTGCAATAATCGAGCCCGGGGCAGGCAATGATGTCGGTCACCAGGTCAAGATTGCTGTCTGCCAGCCCTGCTTCGTGCAGCGCCTGCCACACCGCATAAAGATCGGCCTTGCGAACGTGCGGCAAGACCAGGTTCTGCGCGTGCGTCGCGCGCAATTCGTCGAAGCTGTAGCGTTCGGCAAGGCCCGCGATCACGTCCATCTGGTCGGCCGAGATGTCACCGGGGATGCCGCCGATCGGCTTCAGGCTGACGTTGGCGATCGCGTAACCGGGGGCCTTGTGCGCTACCACCTGATGCCGGACCCACAGCGCGAATTCCGGATCGGACAAGTCGATATCGTCGCTCAGCCCTTGCTCGAAAGCGGGTGGGGCAAAGTACGCCGCGATGCGATCGTATTCGGCCTGCGGGAAATCCTCACCCAGTGAAAGGAAGTGCGCGAACGCCTCTTCGACCTGGCGGGCGAATTCTTCCTGCCCCAGATCGTGGACCAGGATCTTCATCCGCTGCTTGTGGATGTTGTCGCGCCGCGCGTGGCGGTTCCACACCCGCAGGACGGCCTGGAGATAGCTGAAGATCTGGTTGGTCGGCAGGAATTCGCGGATGCGGTGGGCGATGAACGGAGTGCGCCCCATGCCGCCGCCGGCGAATACCTCGAAACCGATCTCGCCCGCGTCGTTCTTGACGATCCGCAGTGCAAAATCGTGCCAGCGCAGCGCCGCGCGATCTTCCTTGGTAGCGATCACCGCGATCTTGAACTTGCGCGGCAGATAGCTGAATTCGGGCATGAAGGTGGTCATTTGCCGCAGCATTTCGGCCCACGGCCGCGGGTCGATCAACTCGTCTGCGACGGCCCCTGCGTACTGGTCGGCGCTGATATTGCGAATGCTCTCGCCGCTCGTCTGGATCGCATGCATCTCGACCTGCGCGAGCTCGGCGAGCAGGTCGGGCGCCTCGGCCAGCTTGATCCAGTTGTACTGGATATTCTGGCGGGTGGTGAAATGACCGTATCCACGGTCGTATTTGCGGGCGATGCCGGCCAGCGCACGCATCTGGCGGCTGTCGAGCGTGCCATAGGGGATCGCCACCCGCAGCATGTAGGCGTGGAGCTGGAGATAGAGTCCATTCTTCAGCCGCAGTGGCTTGAACTGGTCGTCGTCCAGCTTGCCGGCGATGCGGCGAGCCACCTGATCGCGGAATTCCTCGACCCGGGTGTCGACCATCGCCTGGTCGTATTTGTCATAGCGGTACATATCAGATCACCCACTCGCGCGCTTCGGGATCGGCCGGCTTCAGGGTCAGATCCGGCCGTACGGTGGGCCCCAACGCGCGGATGCGATCCTTGATGTGCGCGGGGCGCACGCCGTCGGCGGTCTTCTGGCCGTCGATCACATAGGGGTTATTGACCCGGCCGGTGGCCGCCTCACGCGCCATCACCGCCTCGGCGTCGCTCCCCGCGTCGACCGCGTCGGCGACGTGGAGCGACCAGTCGTAGCCGGTCCACCAGGTGACCGCGCCGCTTTTCAAGTCGTTACCGGTAATGATCCTCATGCCGCCAGCTCCGCCAATCGGGCCATGTGAACGTCAGCGCGTGCGGTGACTTCGCCGATCACGATCAGCGCCGGGCTCACGACCCGCTCGCGCTTCACCAGGTCGGGCAGCGCCGCCAAGGGCCCACGCAACACGCGCATGTTGGGCCGACATCCGTTCTCGATCACCGCCAGCGGCATGTCGGGCGCCAGGCCGTCGGCCATCAGCTTTTCAGCGATTTGCGGGGCGGTCTTCACACCCATGTAGATCACCAGCGTGCGGCCCTTGCCGGCCAGTCCCGCCCAATCCTGTTCTGCAAGGCCCTTGCATTGCCCGGCGACGAAGCTGACCACGCTCGATGCATCGCGATGAGTCAGCGCGATCTGCGCGGCAGCGGCGGCGCCGTTGGCAGCACTGATCCCAGGCACCACTTCGACCGCGACACCGGCGGCGCGGCAGGCCTCGGCCTCTTCGCCACCGCGGCCGAACACGAACGGATCGCCGCCCTTCAGTCGCACCACGTCGCGACCGGCCAACGCCTCGCGCACCAGCAGCGCGTTTATCTGGTCTTGCGGCAAGGTGTGACGCGCGCGGCTCTTGGCGACCGAGATCAGCTCGGCGCGGGGTGAGGCCAGCGCCAGCACTGCGCGATCGACCAGGCCGTCGTGCACCACCAGGTCGGCGCGTTCGATCAGCCGTGCGGCGCGCAGGGTCAACAGGTCGGGATCGCCCGGACCGGCGCCCACGAGATAAACTTTGCCTATGGTCGTCATCCCGCTTGATTGGGAGTGCGACGTGCCAGCTGCCAGCCAGATTGCCTGTCAGGGCGGGAAGGGCCGATTTTGAAAGCTTGGTTAGCGTAGCGACAAGCTAGGCTTCCGGCTTCTCCACCCGCTGCGCGATCGCCGCCACCAGCTGCTGAAACTGCGCGTTGTCACGCAAGTTGAGGTCGCGCTGGGGGAAGGGGATCTCCACCCCGTTCTCGGCGAACAGATCCCACAGCCGCTTGAGGACATCCGACCGCACGTTGCCGACCCCCTCCTCGGGGTCGCTGATCCAGCAGTGGATCACGAAATTGACCGAGTTGTCGCCGTAGGCATCGAGCCAGACGGTCGGCGGGGGCGCGGCGAGCACCCGTGTGGCAGCCTTCGCCGCTTCCAGCATCAGTTTCTCGGCAAGTTTGAGATCGCAGGAATATGACACCCCGACCGGCACCTGGATGCGGACGTTCTTCGACGAGTACGACCAGTTTTCCACCTGGTTGACCATCAGGTTCTCGTTCGGGATCAGGTATTCGCGCTGGTCGCGGGTCGTCAACGAAACCGCGCGGATACCGATCTTGCGGATTTGCCCGAAGGTCATCGAACCTGCCGAATCGGCGATCGCGATCACGTCGCCCGGCTTGATCGAGCGGTCCATCAGCAGGATTATGCCCGCGATCAGGTTGCCGAAAGTCTTCTGGAGCCCGAACCCGATCGCGAGCCCGAACGCCCCCGAGAACACCGCCAGTGCGGTGAGGTCGATCCCGAGGATGTCGATGCCCGACAGGATCGCGAGCGCCCACACCGCGATGGTGACCAGCTTTTCGGCCAGCAGGCGCTGGGTCGTGTCGAACCGTGTCATGCCCCGCAGCAGGCGGCGGGCGGTCCGGCTGACGAACCACGCGGCGGCCCACACGGCGACGATGATCGCCACGAACACGATCGCGTCCCACAGCGAGAGCCGAAAGCTGCCCAGGTTGATCGCCAGGCTATCGAGCGTATCGACCACCCCCGCGGCGGCACCGTTCTGCCCGACCGCCTCTCTCAACCCGTCGGCTGCGCGCACCCCGCTCTCGCTTGCGGTGGGTGTGGCTTGCATCATTCCTGCTCCATCGCGGCAAACGCCTGGTCGAGATCGGCGATCAGGTCAGCGGCGTCCTCCAGCCCGATCGACAGCCGCACGCCGATGCGGTCCTCGGCGCGCCAGCCTTCGGGCGGCCAGCGCGTCGCCGAGCGGATCGCGGCGGGGTCGAACGGGCTGACAAGGCTTTCAAACCCGCCCCAGCTGTAACCGATCCCGAATAAGTCCAGCGCGTCGATGAAACGCGCGCGCGCGCGTTCGTCGCGCCCGGCCAATACGAAGCTCAACAGGCCGCAGCCGCCGGTGAAGTCGCGCTGCCACAAGTCGTGACCCGGCGATCCGGCGAGCATTGGACACAGTACGCGCGACACTTCGGGCCGCGAAGCGAGCCAGCGGGCGATTTCGAGGGCGGAAGTCGTACTTCGATCCAGCCGCACGCCCATTGTCCTGAGGCCCCGCAGCGCGAGCGCGGCATCGTCGGGCGAGACCACCTGGCCAAGGCTCTGGGCGGTCTGCCGCAGCCGGGCGTGCCAGGGCTCTGCGGCGCTCGCGGAGCCCATCATCAGGTCCGAATGGCCGCCGACATGCTTGGTCAGGCTCATCACCGCGACATCGCAGCCATGCATCAAAGGCTGGAAGCCGAGCGGGCTGGCCCAGGTGTTGTCGAGCACCACGGTAGCGCCCCTGTCGCGGGCGACGGTGGCGAGCGCGGGAACGTCGCATACCTCCATCGTCAGGCTGCCGGGGTTTTCCAGCATCACCGCGCGTGTCCGGTCACAAAAGCTGTCGCCGAACGCCGCAGGATCGAGCGGGTCGAAGAAACGCGCCTCGATTCCCATCCGCGCGAGCAACCCCTTGGCCATCAGCCGGGTGGGTTCGTAGGCGTTGTCGGTCACCAGCAGCACGTCGCCCGGCTTCAGCGCCGCAAGCAGGACGCCGGCGATGGCCGCCACCCCGCTGGGATAGAGGACCGTCCCGGCAGCGCCGGGCTCTATCTCGGTCAGTGCCTCGGCGAGCGCCCACTGGGTCGGTGCGCCGCGGCGGCCGTAGAAGAAATGGCCGTCGGCGTTGCGATGCTTGCCCGCTTCGAGCGCGGCCATGTCGGGGTAGAGATGCGTGCTGGCACGCCACACCGGCGGATTGACGACCGGCCCCGTCCATTCTTTGCGGCGGCCCGCCTCGACCAGCCGGGTACCGGCGCCACGGTCGGTCTTGTCCGCCATCGTCAGGCCGCTGCTCCGGTCTGTTTGGGTGTGGCGGGATCCGCGCCCCATTCGCTCCAGCTGCCATCATAAAGCGCGGCATTGTCAGCGCCTAGCCGGTGCAGCGCGAACAGCAGCACCGAGGCGGTCACGCCCGAACCACAACTGGTCACGATCGGCCGCGCGAGGTCGATCCCGGCGCCCTCGAACGCCGCGCGCAGCTCGTCGTTCGGCCGGAATGTGCCATCGGGCCGATAGAGGTCGCGGAAGAACAGCTGCCGCGCGCCGGGGATATGCCCTCCGGGAAGCCCGTGCACGGTGTCGATGATCTCGCCGGTGAAGCGCCCTGCGTCGCGCGCATCGATCACCTGCTCAGCGTCGCTGGCGATGTTGGCTAGCATCTGCGCCTTGCTGCGGACGCGGCTCCAGTCGCCATGCGTGTTGCGGGCGGTGGACGGACTGACCTGCGCTTCGCCGCTTTCCAGCGATCTGCCTTCAGCCTTCCACTTCGTCAGGCCCCCGTCGAGCAGCGCAACACTGCGCATCCCGTTCATGCGCAGGATGAACCATGCGCGGGCCGAGGTTTTGACATCACTGTCGTCGTAAATCACCACCCGGTCATCGGGTTCGATCGCCAGCATCGCCATCCGCTGGGCGAATTGCGAGGGTGTCGGCAAGGCGTTGGGGACCGCAGACGCGGCATCCTTGAAACTCGGCAGATCGAGGAAGAGCGCGCCCGGAACATGAGCGGCGGCATATTCCGCACGCGGATCGCGGCCGGCTGCGGGCAGGTGCGCCGAGGCGTCGAGCACCTTGAGATCGGGCGCTGCCAGCTCGCCTGCGAGCCAGTCGGTCGATACGAGACTGTCCATCGAAATGACGCTAGCGGCCCCGAGTGGCCCCGTCGACCCGGACGATTCGCGATCAGTCGAGCGCGTGCTGGCTGACACCGTTGTAGGTCTGCGGCATCTCGTCGAGCCGGAACGGCTGCAGCCGCTGGCTCATCCCCGCCGGTCGCACCCCGACCACGAAGGTGCGCGCGATCGGGTCCAGCCCCTCGGCCTCGCCGCGCACCCGCAGCAACGGGACGTAGACCACCGCGGTGCCATGCGGGATCGGCCGGATCTCGTCGACGCGCAGGCGCAGTTCGCCTCCCACCTGCACGCTCTGGCCTGGATCGAGCCGGTCGATGGTCTTCACCGGCGCGAGCGGCACCAGCGGATCGGCCAGTTGCTGCTCGGTCGGGATGCGCGCGTGCGCGGTCACCAGATCGGCGCCGAGGCGAACGTTGGCGAGCGGTTCGGCGCCGCGATTGGTCACCACCACTTCATAGCTGAGCGTGGCGTAGACCATGCTGCGCGACAGCCGCAGCGCACGCGCCTCGATCGTCAGACGTGGTCCGGTCTGGCGCAGCGGCGGTTCCGCCGCGGTGGGGACTGGCGACCGGGCGGCTATCGGGGGCGGTGCGATCTCGGGCACGATATCTTCGGCCACCGCGCGCCGGCGCCACCACAGTGCCGCTCCCACGCCGCCGGCCACCAGCAGCGCGCCCAGCGCATAAAGCCAACCGGGCATCCCGCCACCTTCTGCAGGAACGACGGGTGTCGCGCTCGCCGACACCGATGGCAGGGCGGAGGGCTCAACCTCCGGGCTCGCCGGGGTAGACGGGAAGGCGGTCACGCTCTCGGTCACGGCGCTCGACTCGCGCGCGGTTGGCGCGGCCGGCGGTGTAAACCGCGGCGGAAGCGAACTGCTCGCCGGCGACGCCACCGGGCGCGGAGTGGGGGTGACGGTCGGGCGAACGGTGGGCGTCGGTGTCGGAACCGGGCGCGGGGTAGGCGTCGGGGTGGGCGACGTATCGCGCGGACGGGTCAGGATCGGCGCATCGGGATCGACCGGGCCCTGAATGTCGGTCGGCGTCGGGGTTGGCGTGGGCAAGCGGAACCCGCCCGGCGGCGCGTCCTGCGCGGCGAGCGGCGCGCCGGCCAACGCGAGCGCGATCAGACTGGATTGGGCGAGTTTCGTCATAGCTCCCGAGTGCGCCGCTCAAGCGTCGGCGGCGCTGAATAGGCACTGAATTGGCCGAGTCCACCATAGCCTTGCGGGCCCGCGCAATTCGGCCCAGATGCGCGGCATGAGCGACACACCTCTGCCCAGGCATCTCGGACAGGCGAGCCGGCTGCCGGATTCACCCGATCAGGCGGTGCTAGACTACGTACCCAACCCGCGCACGGGTTCGCTGTACCTGGTCCGCTTCGCCGCGCCTGAATTCACCTCGCTGTGCCCGGTCACCGGCCAGCCCGACTTCGCGCATCTGGTGATCGACTACGCGCCGGGCGCCACCATCGTCGAATCCAAAAGCCTCAAGCTGTTCCTCGGCAGTTTCCGCAACCACTGCGGCTTCCACGAGGACGTGACGGTGGGCATCGGCCAGCGCCTGACCGAGGAGATGAAGCCCCGCTGGCTCCGTATCGGCGGCTACTGGTATCCGCGCGGCGGCATCCCGATCGACGTGTTCTGGCAGACCGACGCCCCCCCTGAAGGGCTGTGGGTACCCGAGCAGGGGGTGCCTGGCTATCGCGGGCGGGGATGAGTTCGTTCGGAGTTCGGCTTTCGGCAATCGAGTGCCGGGACTGGAAGGTCTGAACTTGGGTGGTTAGCGGACATTTGGCTTATCTTTTCAGCAGAGCCCTCTTGATCGAACGCGCGAGTAAAAAGGTCGCGCATGCGACGCTTGATAAGGTCGCAGCGAGAACCGGGGCAGCCAAGCCAGAGGAAAACCCTCCTAGGGCCGACACGCTAGACAGGAGTAAAACGGTGGGCAGGTATGCTGTCGCAACGGCGAAGACTGTGCCCATTAGCCACGCAAGGACCGGCCTTGCCAAGGGACGTGCCGCTCGGCCCTTCGCTTTATTTAATCGCTCACCCCGGTCTGGCTCGTCCATGGATTGAGATTGCCCCGCTGAAGCAACGTGCGCAATGGGCGGTTCGCGCAAATCCGCTTTCAGGCTTCGAGCCACTCGCCAGCTGCGGCGAACAATAGGTGGTCAGCGGACCCTAAGCGTAACGCCAGTGTTGGATGAGCGCGGGGACCATTCCGGCGATGATCGAGAAGGCGAGTATTGGCCAACCCGGCAAGTTCGGTCGATGCGCGGAAACCTTGATTACAACGCTGACCAAAAGCCCCAGCGCTGCCCCGCAGAGCATTCCAGCGAGCGTTGCGAACAAGCCTTCACCACCCATCAGCACTCTCCTTGTTACCGGACGCACAACACACCGCGTGAAAGTCCGCAATGGGTCGCTCGCGGCTGGTCGCCTTGTGACTGCACGTGGATGGAAAACGGACGGTCTTTAAATGGCCAGCGACCGAAAAGATGGCCTGTCCCCCGAAATCAGCGACGCCATTCTGCTCATTTCAAAGCGCGAAGCTCAGTTGACTGCCAAACGGTATCTGAGATCAAGCTGTGGAGTGGACGTTCCCATTTTTCCGGCAAACACGCCCCGAAGTCTAATCCGCATCGTAGTCACATTTGCATCCAACTGCGAGGCATCGGGTGTCGGCGCATAAGTCCAGCTTGCGCCACCATTGTTGGAAAACTCAATGTCGTCAGTCAAGCTCGATAGGGACGTGAAGCTGAAAGATAGGGTTGACGGGGTAGAGCCATCGGTAAAAATGACTGGCCCACTCCCGTTACCCATTAAGTCTCCGACGAATAGGGACGTTCTTGGTGAGAGCGCCAGGGCAACATAGGTCGAATCATTATCCGGACTGCCGGGGCTGAGATTCTGGACGCTTGCCGTAACGTCAACCAGCGCTCCCGGTATAGCAAGTGGATTGGTCATACCTCTTACCGGATCAAGAAAGGGAGTGCTGACTAGGATCGCTGACAAGGCAGGAGGCGCTACTGGTCTTATCGGTATCGCTACGATGGCCCAGGCAGTGTTCTTGTTCAGGGTCCACGAGACGGTGACACTTGTCGCGCCAGGTTTGGTGGAACCTGCGCCGAGTGCGCCTTTGCCGCCCGAGCCCTCCTGGATCTGCCAGAGCAAAGACTGGCCTGTTCCTGGAGTAGCCGTGTTCACGTCGCCATTGACGACCAGTCCTGCAAAAACCACCTCGCCTGCAGCGCTGGAAACGGTCGCTGACGCGAGCGCTGACTTGTCTTGCGCGAGGGACGGCGTGCCAAACGGAGTTGTCTGGTGAACATTCGCGAAGCTCACCGCGCCGCCAACCATATGGCGCTTCTTGGTCAACGTCACGACAACATTGCTCGTGCCAACCGGAGGGGCAATGCGGCCCCAAATCTCAAGATCGCCGTCGTCCTTGTCGCCGCGTCCGGACGTGATCAGTGAAAGAGGCAAACCAGCGTAGCTCACGCTCACCACTGAGGTGTCTTTTTCGGCCACTGCCACCGAAACCACCAGCAGACGGTTACTCCCACTTGCGACTTGATGAGAAAAGGTAAGCGCGTCGTCATTGACGGACGCCGAGGACGCCGGGTGCGTGACAATTTGAGCATCCACGGGCGCGGACACAATGCATCCGATGAGGAGAATCAGCGTCCTAAAAAAAGCTCGCATTCTCGCTTTTTCCTTACCCACCGCTAAGCAGTTCTCCGAACCTTCGCGTTCGCATCTAATAAATGATAGTTAATAAAGAGTGGCCTCCTCGGCTTGTAGCTTTGCCAGCTTGCTGGCGATGCGTCCTGCCATCGCGGGAGGGCGGGATGGGTCAGCAATGCCTGTCTGCTGGACGTCGCGATGTCCGACTAGGGGTCGTTTGCTGACAGGCCGCTTTTGTCTCTGGAACCGCGTTCGCGGACATTTTCCTACAGGCGCGGACCTGTGCCATTGAGAGCCGATGACGAGCCCGCAACAACTCCCGAAGGCGCATCCAGAGCGGCAGCTCGATCGGGGCGCGAGTTTCTCTCCTGGACAGTGTGACAAGTGTGACATGCCCTCGGTGTTCGCCGCCTTGCGCCGCCGCGGGGGGAGGCCCAAGTGGAACCCATGACCACCCGCACCGAAACCGACACGATGGGCGCGATCGAGGTGCCCGCCGACCACCTATGGGGTGCGCAAACCCAGCGATCGTTGCAGAACTTCCGCATCGGCGGCGAGACCATGCCCGTGCCGCTGGTCCGCGCACTGGGCACGATCAAGCGCGCCGCTGCCGAGGCCAACCGCGATCTCGGTGTGATCGACGGCAAACTGGCCGACGTCATCGTAACCGCAGCACAGGAAGTGATCGACGGTAAGCTCGACGGCGAATTCCCGCTCGTCGTGTGGCAGACCGGTTCGGGCACGCAATCGAACATGAACGCCAACGAGGTGATCGCCAACCGGGCGATCCAGCTGCTGGGCGGCGCCGTGGGATCGAAAAAGCCGGTTCATCCCAACGATCACGTCAATGCCAGCCAAAGCTCGAACGACACGTTTCCGAGCGCGATTCATGTTGCGGCGGCGGGCGAGATCGTCCGCCACCTGCTGCCCGTACTCAAAGCGATGCACGCCGATCTTGCGGCCAAGGCCGAGGGCTGGGCGGACATCGTCAAGATCGGTCGCACGCACACCCAGGACGCCACCCCGCTGACGCTGGGGCAGGAATTTTCCGGTTACGCCGCGCAAATCGCCGCCGGAATAGACCGGATCGAACTGACCTTACCCGGGCTCTACCAGTTGGCGCAGGGCGGCACCGCGGTCGGGACCGGGCTCAACGCGCCCGACGGATTTGCCGAGGCGGTCGCCGCCAGGATCGCCGCGATCACCGGCCTGCCGTTCGTCACCGCGCCCAACAAATTCGCCGCGCTGGCCGCGCAGGACGCGCTGCTGTTCGCTCACGGCGCGCTCAATTCGCTGGCGGCGAGCTTGTACAAGATCGCAAGCGACATTCGCCTGCTTGGTTCGGGCCCGCGTTCGGGGCTGGGCGAGCTGGCGTTGCCGGAAAACGAACCCGGCAGTTCGATCATGCCTGGCAAGGTCAATCCGACCCAGGTCGAAGCGCTGACCCAGGTGTGCATCGAGGTATTCGGCAATCATGCCGCGCTTACCTTCGCCGACAGCCAGGGACAATTTGAACTCAACACCTATCGCCCGCTGATGGCGTGGAATTTCCTGCGTTCGGTGCGGTTGCTGGGCGATGCGTGTGGCAGCTTTACCGAGCATCTGCTGGCGGGGCTTGAGCCGCGGCGCGACAACATCGCGCGTGGGGTTGAGAATTCGCTGATGCTGGTGACCGCGCTGGCGCCCGAGATCGGCTACGACAAGGCCGCCGCGATCGCCAAGGCGGCGCACAAGCAGGGCCTGACCTTGCGCGAGGCGGCGCTGGCCGCCGGGGTCAGCCAGGAGGACTTCGACCGGCTCGTGCGGCCGGAAAGCATGGTCTAGTCCTCGATCTCGATCCACACCGGCGCGTGATCGCTGGTCTTGTCCCAGCCCCGCGGGGTCCGGTCGACCTCTGCGGCAAGCAGTCGTTTCTTGAGCGAAGGGCTGAGCAGGACATGATCGATCCGCAGCCCCGCATCGCGCTCGAACGAGTTCCGGAAATATTTCCAGAAGGTGTAGATCGTTTCATCGGGGTGAGACTTGCGCAGCGCATCGGTCCATCCCTGGTCGATCAGCCGGAACCATGCCGCACGCACCTCCGGCGCAAACAGCGCATCATCGAGCCAGCGTTCCGGCTTGTAGACGTCCTGCTCGGTCGGCATGACGTTGAAATCGCCCAGCAGGATCACCGGGAGCTTGCTGGCCACCAGTTCGGCGGCGTGCGCGGTTAGTCTCTCGAACCACTTCAACTTGTACTCGAACTTGGGGCCGGGGCGGGGATTGCCGTTGGGAAGGTACAACCCACCGAAGATCACCCCGTTGATCGCCGCCTCGATATAGCGGCTCTGCTCGTCGTCCTTACTCCCGGGCAGTCCGCGGCGGGTTTCGTGAATTTCGCCCACCCTGCTCAGCAGCGCGACACCGTTCCACCGGCTCTGTCCGTGCCAGATCGCTTCGTAGCCCAGTTCGCGGATCGCTTCGGCGGGAAATTTTTCGTCAGGGGCCTTGAGCTCCTGCAGCGCCACGACGTCGGGCCGCGCTTGTTCGAGCCAGCGGAGCAGCACCGGCAGCCGGCCGTTGACGCCGTTGACGTTGTAAGTGGCGATCTTCACGACGTCGATAACGCGTAAGCGACGCGGATTGTGCCGCGCAAACTGGCCGGGCTAGGGGAAGATACGTACCCCACGGCACCAGCCTTGGTTTGCCATGACGGCGCATAGGCCGGTTCATGGGAGATGTGCTCCGACTGCAGGTTCCAGCGCCGCTCGCGGACGAGCTGCGCGCGGCGACACGCCGCCGCGTGCTGATGCGCGCCTCGATGCGACTCCCGGGAAAAATCGAGGAATGGCCGCTGACCGTGAAGGACTTGTCTTCAACCGGCATGAAGGCGCGATCGAGCGCCAGCCTGTCCTCTGGCATGCGGGTTGAAATTGACTTGCCGCGGATCGGTTGGGTAGCGGCCGAGATCGTCAGGATCGAGGGCGAGAACGCGATCGGCATCCGTTTCGCTGCGGTAATCGACCCCGAACAGACCCAGACGCAGGTGAGCGGAAGTTACGGCAAAGGACCCGCCGCGCCAATCCGGTTGCGCTGCGTGTAGCATCGACCCTACCGCAATGGTGCCGGCTGCAGGAATCGAACCCGCGACCCCCTGATTACAAATCAGGTGCTCTACCAACTGAGCTAAGCCGGCGTCTTGGTTTGCCCTTCCGCTTCGCTACTTGAGGGCAGAAGCGCCTTTTCCTTACGGCGCGCCGAAAGTCCAGCCTTCGGTGGCGGCGATGTCGGGGGTCATGGCGGGTGGCTGCCATAGCTCGCGCCGATGCGCGACGCTGCGCAGCCACGCGGCGGCCAGCAGCGCGTCGGATCGGTGGTCGTCGATCGCGCCGCTGCCGCGCACAGGCTTGCTGCCGATTTCAGTCAGCGCGGCGTTCAATTCGTCGAAACTGCGCAGCTTGCTGCGGTTTGCACTGCGTCCCGCGGCAATTGCGGCGATGGTGGTGTAGATTTCGACTGCGACCGAGCCGCGGTCGGGCAGCGGGTCGAACGGCCACAGCGCGATCTTGCCATCGAGCCGATGGAGCACGCGCATCCCGGTAAGGCTGGCCTTGCCGACCTGGCTTGCGCCGACAAGGTTGAAGTTGCTGGTCGGGCGGCAACCAAGCGCAGCCTGCCCGACGCGTTCGGTCACCCGCAATCGACCGAGCCCCCCGCCGAACAGATCGCCTTCGCGGCCACCGTGCCGGCGATAGTGGCGGGCAATCTCGGAGTGATCGACGAAGGCGCCAGCGGAAAGATGCGGTTCGTCGGCGCACACGCGCTCCACCAGTGCCCATAGTGCGCGGGCATCGGGCGGACTGTCGGTCCACGCCGGGAAATAAGCGCCGCAATCGGCGAACGCCAGCGATCCGGAAATATCGAGGCCGACGAGCGTCCCGAAAGGCATGTCCTCGGCGATCCAGTCCGCAACTTCCGCGCGCGACCAGCGGTGACCGGGCCGGACGATCCTGGGTGCGGAGTGGCCGGCCGAGCATATCGCCAGCGCGATCCCTGCGTGCCGCTCGCCTGCGGCGCCCGACCAGTCGATCGCGGCGAAGTGCCGAAAGCGGTCCGGCCTCACTCCCCGGAACGCTCGGCGCGCAGCTTGTTCCAATAGTCGATGCGCTTCCTCACTTCGCGCTCGAAGCCGCGTTCGGCGGGCTCATAGAACGTGAGCCGGCCGATTTCCTCGGGCCAGTAGTCGGCGCCCGAAAAACCCTCGTCGGCATCGTGGTCGTAGGCATACCCCTTGCCGTAGCCGATGTCCTTCATGAGCTTCGTCGGGGCATTGAGGATGCTGGCCGGCGGCATCAGGCTGCCGGTCTCCTTCGCACTGCGCCACGCGGCCTTTTGCGCCTTGTAGGCGGCGTTCGATTTGGGCGCGGTGGCGCAATACAGGCAGGCCTGGACGATCGCCAATTCGCCTTCGGGACTGCCCAGGAAGTCATAGGCGTCCTTCGCCGCGAGACACTGCACCAGTGCCTGCGGGTCGGCGATGCCGATGTCCTCTACCGCCGCGCGCACCAGCCGGCGCAGCACGAACAGCGGTTCCTCGCCCGCGACCAGCATTCGCGCCAAATAGTAGAGGGCGGCATCGGGGTCCGATCCGCGCAGCGATTTATGCCACGCCGAAATCAGGTTGTAGTGCCCCTCGCGGTCCTTGTCGTAGACCGCGACCCGTCGCTGGAGGAACTGGCCCAGCGCCGCTGGGTCCAGCGGCTGGACGAGCCGCGCGGCATAGAGCGTTTCGGCCTGGTTGAGCAGGAAGCGGCCGTCGCCGTCGGCGCTGGCGACCAGGGCGTCGCGCGCATCGTCGGTCAGAGGCAGCGGACCTTCGAGTTCCTCGGCCTTCTCGAGCAGCTTGCACAGCGCCTGGGCGTCGAGCCGGTGAAGTATCAGCACTTGCGCCCGGCTCATCAGCGCGGCGTTGAGTTCGAAGCTGGGGTTCTCGGTCGTGGCGCCGACCAAAGTCACCGTTCCGCGCTCGACGAATGGCAAGAATCCGTCTTGCTGTGCGCGATTGAAGCGATGAATCTCATCCACGAAAAGTAGCGTGCGTTGACCCGCTTCGGCCGCCTTGTCGGCATCGGCGAACACCTTTCTGAGGTCTGCGACACCCGAAAACACCGCGCTGATGGCCACGAACCGCATGCCGACCGCATCAGCCAGCAGGCGGGCGATGCTGGTCTTGCCGGTGCCGGGCGGGCCCCAGAGGATCATGCTCGACAAGCGACCTGCGGCGACCATCCGCCCAATCGCGCCCTCCGGCCCGGTCAGATGCTCCTGTCCAACCACCTCGGCGAGCGCGGCAGGGCGAAGTCGGTCGGCAAGCGGCGCGTCCGGACGCGGCCCGTCCACGGGCGGCGCGGTTACGGTGTCGGGGAACAGATCGGCCATTGGCGGGCAAGATAGGAAATCGAACGGCGATCGACGAGAGGCCTTGTAATGTGATATTTCCAAGATATATCGTGAGGCATCTTAGATAAGGAAGCGAAAATGCGACATGGATGCGACCCAAACGGCGGCCACAAGGGCTGGAAATTCAACGTGAATGGCAAAAACTGGGGTGCCGGGTTCGGCCCCGATGGTCCCTTCGGTCCCGACGGTCCGTTCGGACCTGGCGGGCCATTTGGTCCCGACGGTCCGTTCGGGCCGGGCGGTCCGTTCGGCAACGGGGGCAACAATCGGCGCGGCCCCGGCCGTCGCGGACGGATGTTCGGGCAAGGTGAGTTGCGCCTCGCGCTGCTCAAGCTCGTGGCTGACCAGCCGCGCCACGGCTATGAGTTGATCAAGGCGATCGAGGAGCTGACCGGCGGTGCCTATGCGCCGAGTCCCGGGGCGGTCTATCCGACACTGCAACTGCTCGCCGATGAAGGCGCCATCGAGGAACAGGCGGACGATGCCTCCCCTCGCAAGGCGTTCGCCGTGACCGCGGACGGTCGGCAGGAATTGACCGACAAAGCCGACGAGGTCGAAGCAGTGTTCGCGCGGCTGACCGAGCACGGCGAGCGCCAGCACCGTGGCCGTTCGCCGCATCTGTTCCGCGCGATGGGCAACCTTGCCAGTGTGCTCAAGAACAAGGCTCGCTCGGGCTCGCTCGACGAGGCGGCGATGAACGAGATCGTCGACCTGATCGACGAGATGGCGAAGCGGATCGAGCGCCTCTGAGGCGCGCTTTGCGGTTCGCCCACTAAGTGATACCCTCCCTCCGGGTCGTCCCCGGGGGGAGGATTTTCGTATGGAACAGGTAATCCAAGACGACGAAGTCGGAAGCGGCGACCGTCCGCCGGCCGAAGGTGGGACGCCGTGGCACTTTTGGCTGGTCGGCATCGTGTCGCTATTGTGGAACGCGTTCGGCGGATACGATTACACTATGTCGCAGCTTCGTGATCCGGCGTACCTGAAGCAGACCATGGGCCCGATGGGCGTCTCGGTCGAGCAGGCGACCGCGTGGCTCGACAGCTTCCCCGTGTGGGCCAGCGCGATGTGGGCGATCGGCGTGTGGGGATCCGTGCTCGGCTCGATCCTGCTGCTGCTCCGTTCGCGCCACGCGGCGACCGCATTCATCGTTTCCTTTATCGCGGCGGCGATCAACTTCGCTTTCGAGACGACGATGGAGACGATGCCGCAACTTGCCGACAACACGATGAGCAAGGTCATGCCGCTGGTGATCCTGGCGGCGATTGCGCTGCAGTGGTGGTACGCGCGGCGGATGCGCGCGGTGGGTGTGCTGCGATAATTTACGCGGGCCTGGCTTTCGCCTCGACCAGGCGGAGGTAGACCTCTGCCACCGCCTGGTTGATCGCGTCCCACGAAAAGTCCCGACTGCGCGCCTCGCCTGCGGCGCCGTGCCTCGCGCGCAGTGCAGGATCGACGATGTACCGTTCGATCGCCACTGCATAGGCTTTGGCAACGTCGCCTTCGACGGGGACCAGCGTGCCCGAAACCCCGTCCTCGACCAGGCTTGTGCTGCCAGTAGCGCCCGCCGCGACGACCGGCATACCGCTCGCCATCGCTTCGAGCGTGACATTGCCGAACGTCTCGGTGACCGAGGGGTTGAACAAGAGGTCGGCGCTTGCGAGCGCCTGCCCGAGTGCCGCGCCCGATCGAAACCCGATGAAGCACGCTTGGTCGTCCAGGTTGTCTTCGAACCATTTGCGCGCCGGGCCTTCGCCGATCACCAGCACTTTGTGCGATACCCCGCGCTCGCGTAGCAGCGCGATCGACTCGGCGAACTTGTCGAGACCCTTTTCCATCACCAGCCGGCCAAGGAAGGCTATCACCACGTCGTTCTCGCCGAAACCCAGCTCGCGGCGCCACGCGGGGTCTCGCTTGTCGGGCCCGAACACATCCCGGTCCACGCCGCGCGACCAGATCGACACATCGAAATTCATCCGCTGTTCGCGCAGCACGTCCACCATCGATTGCGACGGCGCCACTAGCGCATCGCATCGACGGTAAAGTCGACGCAAAAGCGCCTCGACCAGTGGCTCGGTAAACCCGAGCCCGTAATAGCGGGGATAGGTCTCGAACCGGGTGTGGACCGACGACAGTACCGGAATTCCGCGCTTGCGCGCCCACGTCACCGCGCGATGCGACACCACGTCGGGCGATGAAACGTGCAGCAGGTTGGGATTGAAACCTGCCAAATCCGCGCGGATCGCCGGTGTCAGGGAAAGCGGGAAACGGAATTCGTTACGCACCGGCAGCGCTACCGAGGGGATCGAGACCAGGTCACCGGTGGGCTCGAACGCGGGCTGGGGGATCGTCGGCGAATAGACGCGCACCTGCGATCCGTTACGCAGGAGATACCCGACCAGCCGGTTGAGCGCCTGGTTAGCGCCATCGCGGACCATGTTGTAATTGCCGCTGAACAGGGCAATTCTGAGATCGGCAAGCTCCATGCTGGCGCGCCATAATCAAGCCGGGGTGGTTTGGCGAGGGGACGAAGATCGCAATGGCAGGGCGCTTCACCGGATAATTCCATTGCGCGCTTGACTTGCTGCGGTGCAACATTAGTGCGGCCGACGGGCCACGCGGTCCCAACGCCGCGCGAGCTCTCTGTAAGGAGAGACTACATGACTGACCAACCCGCACTCCGTCCGGAGCGCCCTTTCTTTTCGTCCGGACCCACCGCCAAGCCGCCCGGCTGGTCGCTCGACAAGCTCGACACCAGATCGCTGGGCCGCTCGCACCGTGCATCATATCCCAAGAGCCGGCTGAAATACGCCATCGACCTGTCGAAAGAGCTGCTCGGCGTGCCCGAGGATTACCTGGTCGGCATCATGCCGGGATCCGACACCGGCGCGCTCGAATGCGCGATGTGGACGATGCTCGGCGGCGGCCGCCCGGTCACGATCGCGGCGTGGGAAAGCTTCGGCAACGTGTGGATCCAGGATGCGGTCAAGCAGCTCAAGCTGCCCAACTGCACCGCGCTCGATGCGGATTACGGACTGGTGCCCGATCTCGCATCGATCCCGCAGGACAATGATGTCGTGTTCACCTGGAACGGAACCACCAGCGGGGCAAAAATCCCTAATACCGACTGGCTCGCGACGGGCCGCGAAGGGGTCACGATCAACGACGCCACCAGCGCGGTCTTCGCGATGGAGATGGATTGGGCCAAGCTCGATGCCACGACCTATTCGTGGCAGAAGGTGATGGGTTCCGAAGCGCAGCACGGGATGCTGATCCTTAGCCCCAAGGCGGTCGAGCGGATCGAAAGCTACGACCCCGACTGGCCGCTGCCCAAGCTGTTCCGCATCAAGAAGAAGGGCAAGCTCGACCGCGCGATCTTCGAAGGCGCGACGATCAACACGCCCTCGATGCTGGCAACCGAAGACTACATCATGGCGCTCGAATGGGCCAAATCCATCGGCGGGCGTCAGGCGATGTTCGCGCGCGCCGATCGCAACGCGAAGACCGTGCTCGACTGGATCGAGGCAACCCCCTGGCTGCGCAACATGGTGCCGGACCCGGCTCAGCGCACCAATACCGGCGTGTGCATGGTGTTCCAGGGCGATTGGTACGAAAGCCTTTCGGCCGAGGACCAGGCCAACGTGCCCAAGAAGATCGCCAGCACGCTGGAGAAAATGGACGTCGGCTACGACTTCAACGGATACCGCGATGCCCCGCCGTCATTGCGCATCTGGTGCGGCGGCTCGGTCGAGCACGAAGATATCGCTCGCCTGCTTCCGTGGATCGAGTGGGCTTACGAGTCGCTCAAGAACGGCGAGCTTTAAGCGCGCTTCCTCGTCACCCTGAACTCGTTTCAGGGTCCATTTCTCCCCATCGACCGTAGCTTTGCGAAGGCACGATGGATGCTGAAACAAGTTCAGCATGACGATATTCCGATTGGACAACGATCATGACCACCAAGCCCAAAGTCCTCATTTCCGACCAGATGGACCCCAACGCCGCGCGCATCTTTGAAGAGCGCGGGTGCGATGTCGACGTGATTACCGGCGAAACGCCTGATGAGCTAAAGGCGCGCATCGGCGATTACGACGGCCTCGCGATCCGCAGTTCGACCAAAGTGACCAGGGAAATCCTGGACGCGGCTGCCAACCTCAAAGTGATTGGCCGTGCAGGCATCGGAGTCGACAACGTCGATATCCCTTACGCCAGCAGCAAGGGCGTGGTGGTGATGAACACCCCTTTCGGCAACTCGATCACCACCGCCGAGCACGCGATCGCATTGATCTTCGCGCTCGCCCGCCAGATTCCCGAGGCGAACAACCGCACCCAGGCCGGTGAGTGGCCCAAGAACGCCTTCATGGGCGTCGAGGTCACCAACAAGACGCTGGGCCTGATCGGCGCGGGCAACATCGGCTCGATCGTAGCCAGTCGCGCGCTGGGCCTGCGAATGAAAGTGGTAGCCTACGATCCCTTCCTGACCGAGGAACGCGCGATCGAGCTCGGCATCGAGAAGGTCGATCTGGAGACCCTGCTCACCCGGGCTGACTTCATCACGCTCCACACCCCGCTGACCGACCAGACCCGCAACATCCTCAGCCGCGAGCGACTTGAGAAGACCAAGCCCGGCGTGCGGATCGTCAACTGCGCGCGCGGCGGGTTGATCGATGAGGCGGCATTGAAGGACGGACTGGTCAGCGGCCACATCGGCGGCGCCGCGCTCGACGTGTTCGCCAGCGAACCGGCCAAGGAATCTCCCTTGTTCGGTGCGCCCAACTTCATCTGCACTCCGCACCTGGGCGCTTCCACCAACGAGGCGCAGGTCAACGTCGCGCTGCAGGTGGCTGAACAGATGGCCGATTTCCTGGTCAACGGCGGGGTCACCAACGCGCTCAACATGCCCAGCCTGAGCGCCGAGGAAGCGCCCAAGCTGCGGCCGTACATGAAGCTGGCCGAAAACCTCGGCAGTCTTGTCGGACAGCTCGCACACGGCAACCTGACGCAGATCAGCATCGAGCGAGAGGGCGCCGCGGCCGAGCTGTCGGGGAAACCGATCGAGGGTGCGGTGCTGGCCGGATTGATGCGCCAGTATTCGGATACCGTGAACATGGTCAACGCACCGTTCCTGGCCAAAGAACGCGGACTCGACGTGCGATCGGTGCGGCACGAGCGCGATGGGGCATACAGCACCCTGATCCGTGTCACCGTGGCGACCAGCCAGGGCGATCGGTCAGTCGCGGGCACGCTGTTCGGCAGCGACGCGCCGCGGCTGGTCGAAATCTTCGGCGTCGGTATCGAGGCCGAACTGGCGGGACACATGATGTATATCGTCAACGAAGACGCGCCCGGCTTCATCGGCCGGATCGGCACGCTGCTGGGCGAGAGCGGCATCAACATCGGCACCTTCCACCTCGGTCGCCGCGATGCCGGGGGCGAGGCGGTGCTGTTGCTGAGCGTCGATCAGCCGATCACCAAGGAGGTAATCGACAAGGCCTGCCAGCTACAGGGGGTGAAGACCGTCATGGCGCTCGAATTTTAGGCGCGCTAGGTCGCCCGCGATGACCGATCCGACTGCCGATCTGCTGCCTGTGGGGCTCGAAGACCGCCTGCCCGCGGCAGCGCGCGCGCTCGCGAACGCGCGGCGGGCAGCTCTCGATGCGATGGATGCGCACGGGTTCGACCGGGTGATCCCACCGCTGATCGAGTTCGAAAAGTCACTGGCCACCCGCATGGACGGGGTGGCAACCCGGCGCATGTTCCGCTTCGTCGATCCGGCAAGCCTGCGCACACTGGCGCTGCGATCCGACATCACCGTTCAGATCGGACGCATCGCGGCGACCAGCCTGGCTGCAGCGGCGCGGCCGTTGCGGGTGTGTTACGCGGGGGCGGTCGCGACCATCGCCAGTGACCAGCTCGATCCCGCCCGCCAACGGTTGCAATTGGGTGCGGAGCTGATCGGCAGCGACACCGTTGCGGCCGCGGCTGAAATGGTCTCGCTGGCGATCGAGGCGCTGGTGGCCGCGGGCGCGACCGGGGTGTCAGTCGACTTCACGCTCCCGGACCTGGTCGATACGCTGTCGACCAGCGCGCTGCCGCTCGACATGGATAAGGTCGAGGCCGTGCGCCGCGAACTCGACGCCAAGGATGCCGGCGCGCTTCGGGATGCCGGCGGAGAAGCGTACCTTCCATTGCTTTACGCGGCCGGCCCCTTCGACGAAGCGATCGACAAGCTGGCGGCAATCGACGCCGGTGGCGCGCTCGCCAGCCGCATCGCGGGGCTGCGGCAGATCGCCGATCGGGTGGGCGACGCCGCTCGCCTGACTCTCGATCCCACCGAGCGCCATGGGTTCGAATACCAGAGCTGGTTCGGCTTTACTCTCTATGCCGACGGGGTGCGCGGTACGCTGGGTCGAGGCGGCACCTACAGCATTGGCGGCAGCGACGAACCCGCGACCGGTTTCACGCTTTACATCGATCCCCTGGTGGACGCGCTGGGCGCTGCGCCGCCCCGCGATGCGCTTTATCTCCCGCTTGGCCACGATCGCGGTGTCGCCGCTCGCCTGCGGGCAATCGGCTGGCGCACAATATCGGCGCTCAGCGAGGGCGAGGACGCAAGGGCACTCGGTTGCACACACACGCTCGACGGGGCCGAGGCGTGCCCTATCAAGAGCGCCTGAACGCGCTAGTTCAGTTTCGCGGGGTCGGGTCCGATCCTCCCCTCGGGGTCATCGAGCTTGTCGATAGCGGCCATCTGATCGTCGCTGAGCGTGAAGTCGAGCGCGCGAAAATTGGCTTCGATATGATCGCGGCTGCTCGCCTTGGGTATGGTGCACAAACCATGCTGAAGGTGCCAGCGCAGGATCACCGCGGCGGCGGGCTCGCCCGTTTCGTCGGCGATGGTGCGGATCGCGGGCCGGTCCAGCCCGGCGCCCTGGCCGAGCGGCGACCAGCTTTGGGTGACGATGCCCATGTCGCCATGGACCGCGCGCAGCGCGCGCTGCTGAAAGCTGGGATGAAGTTCGATCTGGTTCAGCGCCGGGACCACGCCGGTCGCATCGCTGACTGCCTTGAGATCGTCGGCACGGAAATTGGATACACCGATCGACTTCGCCTTGCCCTGATCGCGTAGCGCAACGAGAGCCTTCCAGGTTTCCACTGCGAGGCCCTTCTCCGGGCACGGCCAATGGATCAACACCAGATCCACGTTCTCGCGACCGAGCCGGTCGAGACACTTGTCCATCGCTTTCAGCGTGCGGTCATAGCCCTGGCTCTCGTTCCAGATCTTGGTGGTCAGCCAGGTCCCGGCATGGTCCGAGAGGCCTTCACCGACGCCGCGTTCGTTCTGGTAGATGGCCGCGGTGTCGACCAGCGGATAGCCGACCTCCAGCGCGGTGCGAACCGCTTCGGCCGCTTTGTCGTTTTCGATTTGCCAGGTGCCGAAGCCCAGCTGGGGAATATCGCGGCCGTCGTTGAGTGTCAGTGTCGGGCAATCGGTCATGCGTGTCTCCTTACCGTGTTCAATGGCTGGCAAGGCTCGATGTTTCCACCCATCTCGCTTGCCCTGACCATTGCGAATGCCTAACGCCCGCGCGTTTGTGCGATTGCGAAGGAAAAGTGAGCTCCGATGGCCAACGTCACCGTAATCGGCGCCCAGTGGGGCGATGAGGGCAAAGGCAAGATCGTCGACTGGCTCGCCAGCCGCGCCGATGCGGTGGTGCGCTTCCAGGGCGGCCACAATGCGGGCCATACTCTGGTGGTGGGTAATACCACCTACAAACTGTCACTGCTTCCGAGCGGAATTGTCACCGGTACGCTGTCGATAATCGGCAATGGCGTGGTGCTGGATCCATGGCACTTGCGCGAAGAAATCGCCAAACTCGAAGGGCAGGGCGTCACCATCAGCGACGACAACTTCGCCATTGCCGACAACTGCGCGCTGATCCTGCCGCTCCATCGCGATCTCGATGGACTGCGCGAAACCGCCGCCGGCCAGGGCAAGATCGGCACCACCGGGCGCGGGATAGGCCCCGCGTACGAAGACAAAGTCGGTCGCCGAGCGATCCGGGTATGCGACCTGGCACACCTCGACCATCTCGAACCGCAACTCGATCGTCTGTGTGCGCATCATGATGCCTTGCGGGCCGGCTTCGACCAGCCGCCCGTCGATCGTGAGGCGTTGCTCGACGAACTGCGCGAAATAGCGCCGTCGGTGTTAAAATACGCGCAGCCGGTCTGGAAGCGGCTCAAGAAAGTCCGCAAGGCCGGTGCCAAGATCCTGTTCGAGGGTGCGCAGGGCGTGTTGCTCGACGTCGACCATGGCACCTATCCATTCGTCACCAGTTCGAATACCGTCAGCGGTGCGGCTGCGGCTGGATCCGGCTTGGGACCGGGCAGCACCGGCTTCGTGCTCGGGATCGTCAAGGCGTACACCACCCGCGTCGGCAGCGGACCTTTTCCGACCGAGCTCGATGACGATACCGGCCAGCGATTGGGCGAGCGGGGCCACGAATTTGGCACCGTCACCGGGCGCAAGCGCCGTTGCGGCTGGTTCGACGCGGTGCTCGTGCGTCAATCATGTGCGATCAGCGGGGTGACCGGCATAGCCCTGACCAAGCTCGACGTGCTCGACGGGTTCGAGACGGTCAAAATCTGCACCGGCTATCGCCTGCACGGCAAGATCATGGACTATTTCCCTTCGCACGCGGCCGATCAAGCTGCTGTCGAGCCGATTTACGAAGAGATGGACGGCTGGCGCGAGACCACTGCCGGTGCGCGCAGCTTCGGCGATTTGCCCGCCCAGGCGATCAAGTACGTCCAGCGGGTGCAGGAACTGATCGAGACTCCGGTCGCGCTCATCTCCACCAGTCCCGAGCGCGAGGATACGATCCTGGTGCGCGATCCGTTCGTCGACTGACCCGGTGCGGGCGGTTTTCGTCTTCGCTGCGCTGCTCGCCACCGGCTGCATGAATCCGCGCCCGGTGGCGCACGTGCCGGTCCCGCCAAGCGTCGCGGTCGATTTTGTGTTGGTCGACAAGTCGGACCGCACCTTGACGCTATACAGCGCGGGACAGCCCACGCGGGTGTTCAACGGCCTGCAGTATGGCGACGCGCCGCTGGGCCACAAGCATTTCGAGGGCGACGAGCGGACGCCCGAGGGACGCTACACGATCGATTATCGTAACCCGCGCAGCGCGTACCACCTGAGCCTGCATATCTCCTATCCCAACCGGTCCGACCGGGCTTTCGCCGAATCACAAGGACAGTCGCCCGGAGGCGACATCTTCATCCACGGACAGCCCAATGCGCTCGTCGGTGCGGAAGCCGGCGCGCGGATTGCGGGCGATTGGACCGACGGCTGCATCGCGCTGTCGAACGCCGAGATCGAGGCGCTGTGGCAGGCCATACCGGATGGAACACCGATCGAGATTCGCCCCTGATCGTTGACTTGGCGGGCCAGCGTTCTAGTCTTGTTCGCAATTGGTCGCGGAGCACTCACCTAAATGTCGCAGGCAAACTTCGTTTATTCGGAGCCGGAATCGCGGGCTGCGTTCTCGGCTGGAGTTTATTCGCCCAGGCCCGCGAACACGGCCTTGATCCGCGATGCGGCCGAGGCGGCGGGATATCTGCTGGTCGATTACGACCTGCTCGCCGAACTCGACGACAGTCCGCCCGCGCTTCCAGCCGACGTCCTGCTGATCGACTGCCCGGTGCAGGAAGGCGCGACGCTTGCCGCACTGGCGCAGCTCGACATGCGTGCCGCGCGCGAAGGAACGCGGTTGGTAGTGTCGACCACGCTATCGGCGCTCGATACGGTTTTCGGCTGCCTGGACCAGTCGGGCGCCGACTTGCTGGTGGAGCCGACTAAGGGTGATCGCGTAATTGCGCTCGCTCGGGCCTTGGCCAAGGGTTCGCACATGGGCGTGCGCGAATTGACCGAGGACGACCGGGTTGCCCTTCTGCGATTGACCGAGCAGGTCGGCCAGATCGCGGCCCAACTCGATCGGCTGGCGGCTGGCGAGCAACGGGCCTTCCGGCTCGAAAGCCCGGGCGACGATTTTCATGGCGAGACCGGCGGCGAACGAAGCCTGATCCGCACGCCGCGCCCGCCACTGCCCGATCCGCGGCTCGTGCGCCTGATCATCCGCCAGCGCCAGTTGCGCGGCCAGTTGTTCGATCCCGAGCTGTTCGCCGATCCGGCGTGGGACATTCTCTTGGATCTGACCGCCGCGCGGGCAGAGCATTCGCGGGTCTCGGTCACCTCGTTGTGCATCGCCAGCGGGGTGCCGCCGACCACTGCGCTGCGCTGGATCGGACAGATGGTCGAAGCCGGACTGCTCGAACGGATCGAGGACGAGGCAGATCGTCGGCGAGCGTTCATCCAGCTGTCCGACAAGGCAGCCGATGCGATGGCGCGCTACTTCGCCGAGCTGGGCAAGGAAGCCAAGTCGCTGATTTGAAACGACTGCCTGGCGACCGGCGGATCGTTGAAATTTCGGCAACCAATTCGCTTTAGGGTGCCTCCTCTGGTCGCAAAGAGGCTCGGGCGCGTTGATCGAAATAGAAATTCAGAACGAGACTCATCAAACGCAGCACAGGATCCGCTTTGCGGCCGTGCCGCGGATCGGTGAAGGCGTGCGGCTGCGCGAACCCGACGGCTGCTGGGCGAGCTACGACGTGCTCGATCTGTGGTACCAGAAAGCCGATTACGGTGACGTCTGGGTCCCCTACCTTCACGTCTGCATCACGCCCAGTGAGCGGAAGACATCGGCGCCGGCGCAATTGCCGTTGGGCGACACCAGCGATCACGGTCCGCGACCGGTGTTCGGTGAAGAGGAGTTCGTGCCATACACGGCCTGATCAAACGCCTTAACGGTTCGCCCGAACAGTCGCCACCCGGCGCGCCCGCCGCACCTGCTGCGGTAGGTGCTCCGCGCCAGGCGCCAGCCTCTCCAACCTCGGCAGGGCAGAAAACGTGCCTGCTGGTCGACAATTCGCGAATGATTCGAAAGATTTCGCGCAGGATTCTCGAGAGCGTCGGATACGCCGTCGTCGAGGCCGAGAATGGCGAAGAGGGTCTTGCCCGCTGCCGTGCTGCGATGCCAGAACTGGTCATAACCGACTGGAACATGCCGGTGATGAGCGGCATCGAGTTTGTTACCGCCCTGCGTGCGATCCCGGCGGCGCGTCCGCCCAAGGTGGTGTTCTGCACCACCAACTCGGGCGCCAGGGACATCCACAAGGGCATCGAGGCGGGCGCTGACGAATACGTTATCAAGCCATTCGACGAGGCCGCCCTGCTCAGCCGGCTGCAGTCGGTGGGCGCTGCCTGAGAATATCGCCCGGGCTAATCCTCCGGTTCGCCCGCGGACGGCGGCAGCGCGCGCAGGCTTTCGATCTCCCGGGCAGTACGTTCCGCAGGATCGGTGGCGATCGTCTCGAGTGTTTCCACCCTCTGCTGCAATCGGCTTACCAGTTGGCGCAAGCGCTGGTTTTCCTCGTCTACCGACCTGAGAGTTTTCACCGGCGCGGCTGCTTCGTCGACGACGAACTCGACGAGTCCGCACTCACAGCATCGGCGCGCACGAAGGCTGGCGGTCTTGGTGCGAAATCCAGCTGTCAGACTGGCCCAGAAACTGTTTTCGCCATCCACCCATCTCAGTTGGCCGCCGTCGCCTTGATTGAAAGCGAAGCCGTCAGTCATCGTCCCGCGACATCTCAGGCATTGGGTCATGTCAGATTGCCTCTTGTCTCGCATACCGCCGAATGATGACGGTTAGGCCATTGGGCGCCGGTTGGTCATCAGGCAATTGACGTCGCGTGGCATCTGCGCGGGCACGCGCCAGAACCGATTGGGGCACGGCCGGTTCATGCACCAGCACATCGGCTTCGCCCAGCAGCCGCGCCTGCCGCAGTGTCAGGTCGTCGGGATCGTCGCTGTTGAGGACGATCTCGATGGTGCGCGGGGGCGCCGCATCCACCGTATCCTGCAGCCACCCGTCCAGCTTCGCTGCGGACGCCTCATCAAGCGCATCCAACGCTCCGCCCTGAGCTAGAGCCGCGTCGAGGACATGGCGGCGGACGTGTGCATCGGGATGGCGTTCACGCAGCCGATCGCGTGCCGCGAACAGCGCTTCCGCCAACCGGCCCAGGGATTGTGGCAGCAGCGTTTCGAGCCGCAAGCGCAGTTGCTTCGAGAGGCCGGCCGAGGCGCCTCCGGTGCCTACCGCGACCACCACTGGCCCGCGCTCGAGCACGCTGGGCAGGGTGAAATCGCATAACGAGGGGCGATCCGCGACGTTGACCAGCAGACCTTTGGACTTCAATCGAAGCGTGACCGCCTCGGCCAACCGAGGATCTTGGAGCGCGACGAAGGCGAGCCGCGCATGATGGGCTTCGGGTTCTCCGCAGCAGACTCCGCCCGCGCGTTCGACCAGCCGCCGCTTGGCTGCCGCCATGTCGCCTTCGCCGACCACCACCACGCGCTGTCCCGCGATGCGGTGGAACAGCGGCAGGCTGCTCAAAGCCACTCGGGAATCCGCTCGGCATCCATGATCGCTGTCGGCGCAATCCGGTCGGCGACGACGGCGAATCGGTCTCCGTCCACCAGCACTTCGGGCACGAACCCGCGACTGTTATAGCTCGACGCCATCGTCGCACCGTACGCGCCCGCGGTGCGAAAGACCGCCAGATCACCTGCCGAAAGCGCGTCGATCTCGCGGTCCATCGCGAACGTGTCGCCGGTTTCGCAGATCGGGCCGACGATGTGCGCGGTCATCCGCTCGCCGGTGGGCGAGACGGCGTCGAAATCGTGCCATGCGCCGTACATCGCCGGACGCATCAGATCGTTCATCGCCGCATCGACCACCACGAATGGCGGGCCGTTTCCGCTCCGCTTGGTACGGATCACCCGCGTCAGCAACACGCCGGCGTTGCCTGCGATCACCCGGCCCGGCTCGAACGACAGGCGCACATTCCAGCCTCGTGCCACGCGCGCGACCATCGCGCCGTATTCGGCGGGCGAGGGGGTTTTCTCGCCCTTGCGGTAAGGCACCCCGAGCCCGCCGCCCAGATCGGCGTGCGTGACGGTGCAACCCTTGGTGCGCAGCTCGCCGATCAGTGCACCGACTTTCTCGAACGCAGTCTCGAGCGGTTCGAGTTCGGTCAGCTGGCTTCCGATATGCACCGCCACCCCGCGCATCTCGAGGCCCGGCTCGGCGGCCAGCGCGGCGTAGATCTCGGTCGCGCGATCGAGCGGGACGCCGAACTTGTTCTCACGCTTGCCGGTCGAAATCTTTTCGTGAGTGCGCGCGTCGACATCGGGGTTCACTCGCAGGGCGCAGGCGATCCGTCGGCCCATCCGCTGCGCGATCAGCGACAATTCGTAGCCTTCTTCTTCGGATTCGAGGTTGAACTGGCCGATGCCGGCCTCGATGCCCTGGACCAGTTCGGCATGGGTCTTGCCGACTCCGGAGAAAACCACCTCGGCTGCAGCGATCCCCGCCGCCAGCGCGCGCGTCAACTCGCCCCCTGACACGACATCGGCGCCGAGCCCTTCGTCGCCCAGCAGCTTGAGCACCGCGAGGTTGGGGTTGGCCTTGACCGCAAACGCGATGTGCGGGTCATCGAGCGCCGCCAGCCCTTCGCGAAAAACGCGGGCGTGGCGGGTCAGCGTGGCGCGCGAGTAGACGTAGACCGGCGTGCCGACCGCTTCAGCGATCGCGGAAAGGGGCACATTCTCCACGTGGAGTTCGCCGTCGCGGAATTGAAAATGATCCATCGGGCGCTGCGCTTAGCCGCTTGCCCGCGGGCAAGTCGAGCAAGCGATGCTTGGCCTGCTATGGCCTGCGGTTATTCGCCGGCCTACTCGGGCGGAAGGTCGAACGGATCGTCCTCGCGCTCTTCCGACCGCTTGCGCAGCTCGACCGATCGCGGCGGTGCGGCGAGCGGATCGAGTTCGAGCAGTTTTTCGGTATCGGGCTGGGCCTTCGCACCTAGCGCGGCGGGGCGGCGTGCTGTGGCCGGCAGGCCGTTCGAGCTCCGCCTTCTGCCCGCACGCGCCCAATACCGGGAAAGCGGATAGTGAGATGGCGGCGAGAACTACAGTGCGACGCATTACGGCTCCATGCCCAGCGCAGCACGCGCCGCGGCGACTTGTTCCCTTACCCGCACCGGCGCCGTCCCGCCATAGCTGGTCCGCGCGGCGACCGAGCTATCGACCGACAGCACCGCATATACCCGCTCATCGATGTGCGAATGAAGCGCTTGAAACGCGTCCAAAGGTGTCTGATCGAGCGGAATACCGCGCTGTTCTGCAAGCCGAACGGCCGCGCCGGTGATATGATGCGCCTCGCGGAAGGGAATTCCAGCCTCGCGCACCAGCCAATCCGCCAGATCGGTCGCCGTTGCATAGCCGAGTTCAGCTGCTTGGCGCATCCGATCGGTACGGAAAGTGCAATCCGCGATCATTCCCGTCATCGCGGCGATCGACAGGGCGATCAGCCCGTGCGCTTCGAATACCGGCGGCTTGTCGTCCTGCATGTCCTTCGAATAGGCCAGCGGCAGCCCCTTCATGGTCATCATCAGGCTGGTCAGGCAGCCGACGATCCGCCCCGCGTGGCCGCGCACCAGTTCTGCGGCATCAGGATTCTTCTTCTGCGGCATGATCGAGCTGCCGGTGCTGAGCGCGTCGGGCAGGCGAACGAAACCGAACGGCTGGCTGGCCCACAGGACCAGCTCTTCGGCAAGCCGCGACAGGTGCAGCGCGCACTGCGCGGCCGCCTGCAGGTAATCAAGCGCGAAGTCGCGATCGGATACGGCGTCGAGGCTGTTGGCGGTGGGGCGTGCAAAGCCCAGCGCGGAGGCGGTCGCATCGCGGTCGATCGCGAACCCGGTCCCGGCGAGCGCGGCGCTGCCAAGCGGGCATTCGTCGGCGCGCGCTATCGCATCGGCAAAACGGCTGCGATCCCGGCAGGTCATCTCGTAGTAAGCAAGCAGGTGGTGACCGAGCGTTACCGGCTGCGCCGCCTGCAGGTGCGTGAAACCCGGCATCACGCTGTCGGCGTGCTCGCCCGCGCGAGTGACCAGCGCGCGCTGGAGGCCTTCCAGCCCGGCGTCGATCTGACGGCACGCATCGCGCACCCACAGCCGGAAATCGGTCGCCACCTGGTCATTGCGGCTGCGCGCGGTGTGGAGACGGCCGGCGACGGGGCCGATCAGTTCGGCGAGCCGGCTTTCGGTGACCATGTGAATGTCTTCGAGGTCGAGATTTTCGGGAACTCCGCGGGCCTCGTACTCGGCGGCAACGCGGTCGAGCCCCTGGGCTATGGCGGTCGCATCGTCGGCCGAGACGATGCCTTGCGCGCCGAGCATGGCCACGTGTGCCTTGCTGGCGGCGATGTCCTGCCGCCACAACGCCTTGTCGAACGGGATCGAGGCGTTGATTTCGCGCATGATAGCGCTAGGCCCCGCAGCGAAGCGCCCACCCCACATGGAGTTTGCCGTCTTGCCTTCGTCTGCCCGACTATCGCTCACGCTCGCCCTCTCGGTACTGGCTCTCGCGGGGTGCAGTAAGGAAGAGCCTGCCGACCCGCAAGCAGCCGCGCAGGAGCAGAACGTGCCGGGCGCGCCCGAGGGTACGATCGACCGGGCTTATGCTGGTAACCTGCTGCCGACGGTGGCGCTGGTCGACCCCGCAGGCAAGTCGCTCAACACCGGGGCGCTGTCGGGCAAGCCGGTGCTGCTCAACCTGTGGGCCACCTGGTGTGCGCCGTGCATCCAGGAAATGCCCACCCTCGATGCGCTTGCAGGCCAATACGACGGCAAATTGCGCGTGATCACCGCGAGCCAGGACTTGCAGGGCGCCGAGAAAGTGACCCCATTCTTCGCGCGAGCGAAGTTTCAGCACCTCGAACCGTGGCTCGACCGCGAAAACGCACTCAGCACCGCGCTGGGCGGCGAAGGCGTACTGCCCACGACGGTGCTCTACGATTCGAGCGGGCAGGAAGTGGCACGAGTGGTCGGCGGTTTCGACTGGGAGAGCCCCGAGGCCAAGGCACTGGTGGATGAAGTGGTCGACGCGGGCTGACGCGTGGTGGGCGATGACGGGCTCGAACCGCCGACATCCTCCGTGTAAAGGAGGCGCTCTACCAACTGAGCTAATCGCCCCACGCGAAGCGCGCGCTTCTAGCCGGTTGGCGGCCGGGGTCAATCGCGGCTAGGGCGCGGACGATGACAACCCCGCGCATCCGCATTCTCGCCACGGGCGGGACCATCGCCGGCAGCGCGGGATCGGCGCTGCAGCGCGGCTATCGGCCAGGGCAGATCGGGGTGGCCGATCTGCTCGCCGCAGCCGATGGCCTTGGCCTCGACGCGCATTTCGACGGTCGCGAGATCGCCGCGATCGGTTCGCAGGACATCGGCTGGCCGGAATGGGACGCGCTTCATCGCGCTATTTCGGGCGCTCTGAACGACGGCGAGGTGGACGGCGTAATCGTCACCCACGGCACCGATACGGCGGAAGAAACCGCGTTCCTGCTCGACCTGGCGCTGCCAGCCGGCAAGCCGGTGGTGCTGGTGGGCGCGATGCGGCCGGCCGATGCCGTCGGCAGCGACGGGATGCGCAACCTGGCCAATGCCGTGCGCGTGGCGGGCGATCCGGGGGCGGCGGACCGCGGAGTGCTGGTCGTGATGAGCGACCAGGTGTTCGCCGCGATCGATGTACGCAAGGCCGCGACCGGCGGCGCCGAGGCATTTCGCGGCTTCCCGCGCGGACCGATCGGAACGGTCACACCCACCTCGCTCGACTGGTTCGGCCCCCCTGATCGCGTGGGCCGCGCGGCGCGCTTCGCGTGGCCGGTCGCGTTACCCAAGGTCGCCATCGTCACCGCTTATGCCGGCATGGATGCCGACAGCGTCGGCTGTGCGCTGGCGGGCGGGGCACAAGGCCTGGTGCTGGCGGGCATGGGCCAGGGCAACGCGCCCGCCGCTGTGATCGCGGCACTCGGCGCAGCCGGAATGCCCGTAGTCCGGTCGACCCGGGTCGATCAGGGTGCGGTGGACCGGAACCTGGAGATCGACGACGATCTATTCGGCTTCGTCGCCGCGCGCGGCCTGGGCCCGGCCAAGGCGCGGATACTGCTCCAGATGCTGATCGCGGGCGGGATCGCCGACCCCGCCGCGATGCAGGCCGAATTCGACCGGCGCTAGATCAGACTAGCCCCACGGCGTGACGAGGTACTTCTCGCCGGTTTTCATCTGGCGATAATCGCTCGCGGCGTCCTTCTCGAGCATTTGCTCGAGATTGACGTGCTGCTTGTAGCTGCTGGCGAACGTCGAAGTCAGCCCGGCAAGCACGCGTTGGCGCATGCGCACCATCGTCTCCATCCCGGCTTGGGCGAGGAACGGGGTCAGCAGCCAGCCCGACAGCGTCCATCCGAAGCCATAGCTGGGGGTCAGGATGGTCGGCCCGGTATCGAGCCGGCCATAGATGAACATCCGCTTCTGCTGGTTCGAACCGTAGCGGTTGTAATCCTTCATCTTGCCGACCGCGACCCGTTCCATCGCCTTGAAGCAGGCATCGACGGTGGATCCGCCGCCGATCGGATCGAACCCGTAATAGGCGTCGGTTGCATCGATCGCCTCCATCAGTTTGGGCATGAAGTCGGACGCCGATGAATCGACCACCCATTCCGCGCCGAGACCGCGCAACAGTTCGGCCTGCTCGGGCTTGCGGACGATGTTGACCAGCCCCATGCCGTCTTCCTGGCAGATCTTGACCAGCATCTGTCCCAGGTTGGATGCCGCGGCAGCGTGGACGATCGCCTTCTGGCCATCCATCCTGGCGTTTTCGACGAAGCCCAGCGCGGTCATCGGATTGACGAAGGCGCTGGCGCCTGCCTCGGCCGAGATGTCGCCCAGCGGCAGGCACATGTTGGCGTCGGCAATGGCGTATTGCGAATAGGCGTGTCCGGGGACGCAGGCGACGCGTTGGCCCATCAGCGCCTTGGCGGCGTCGCTGTCGCCGGTTGCGACCACGGTGCCCGCGCCCTCGTTGCCGACCGGCATGCGCTGGCCGTGGCGGCCCTTCATCGCCGAATGAAACGGTTCGGGCATCGTCGCCACCAGTTTGCCGGCTGAATATTCGGCGCCCTCGAGATCGGCCTGGCCGAGCAACAGCGCCAGGTCAGACGGATTGATCGGCGCCGCTTCCATCTTGACCAGGACCTGATTGCCCGTGGGATCGGGGAACTGGCTCTCGGCGACCTCGACCGTCAGTTTCCCATCGGGGGAGAGGGTGGTGAAAAGCTGCTTGCCGGTGGTGGTCATGTTCGAATCTCCCAGTTTTCGTTTGCAACCTTTGCTAGGCGCAGGCGGCGACGATGGCTAGTCCTGGCCAGGATAGATCGCGCGCACGAAGTAGAGCCCGCGCGACGGCGCGTTGAGCCCGAGCGCGTGCCGGTCACGCGCCGCGAGCGCATCGGCGACTTGCTCGACCCGCCACCGCCCCATCCCGACCAGAGCGAGACAGCCGACCATGCTGCGCACCTGATGATGGAGGAAACTGCGCGCCGCCGCTTCGATGATCACCCGTTCGCCCTCGCGCCGCACGGCGAGCCGGTCGAGTGTCTTCACCGGGCTTGCCGACTGGCATGCGACCGAGCGAAAGGTCGTGAAATCGTGCAACCCGACGAGCGCCTGCGCGGCCTGGTGCATGGCCGGCGCATCGAGCGGGCGGGCCACCTGCCACGCCTTGTCTGCATCGAGCGTGAGCGGGGCGCGGCGGTTGACGATGCGGTATTCGTAAGTCCGTCCCACGCACGAAAAGCGTGCGTGCCAATCATCAGCCACTTCTACGCACGCCAGCACCGCGATGGGATGCGGGCGCAAGTGCGCGTTCAACGCCCCCATCAGGCGAAATGGCTCGATCGGCTTGGCGATGTCGAGGTGGGCGCGCATCGCCAGCGCGTGGACCCCCGCATCGGTCCGCCCGGCAGCGTGGAGCGTCGCGCGCTCTCCCGTCGCCCTGAAAGCCGCTTCTTCGACCGCCGCCTGTACGCTGGGCGCATCGGCCTGACGCTGGAGCCCCGCAAACGGGGTGCCGTCGAATTCCAGCGTCAACGCGAAGCGTGTCACCCGACCTGTGTCCCCGCCGGGATCGGCTTGCCGCGCAGGAACGCTTGCGTTTCCATCGCCGGCTTGCCCGCGCGCTGGATCCGCGTGGGGCGCAGCGCGGCGAACCCGCACGCGACGGTCAGTTGATCGTCGAGCGTCAGGCCGGGCTTGCCCTCGTGCGCGACAACCTGCGCTTTGAGGACCTTGATTCGCTCACCATCGAGCTCGAACCACGCGCCGGGGAACGGGGCGAGACCGCGCACCTGGCGCTCGATCGCCTCGGCATCGCCCGACCAGTCGATCCGCGCCTCGGCCTTGTCGATCTTGGGTGCGTAAGTCGCTTGCGCATCGTCTTGCTTGAGCGGGTGAAGCATCGGCAGGTCGATCAGCGCGCCGACCATCAGCTGCGCGCCGATCTCGGCCAGTTCCTCGGTCAGCTCGCCCGCGGTCTTGTCGTCCACCGGCACTCGCGCGAAGGCGAGCATCGGACCGGTGTCGAGGCCGGCCTCCATCTGCATGATGGTGATGCCGGTGGTCGCGTCCCCGGCCATAATCGCGCGCTGGATGGGGGCAGCTCCGCGCCACTTTGGCAGCAGGCTGGCGTGGACGTTGAGGCACCCCTGCCGCGGTGCGTCGAGGATCGCCTGGGGCAGGATCAGGCCATAGGCCGCGACCACCGCCAGATCGGCATCGAGCGCGGCGAACTCGGCCTGCGCCTCGCTGTTCTTGAGCGAGACGGGTGAGCGGACCGGAATATGGCGGATCTCGGCCTCTGCTTGCACCGCGCTCGGCTGCAATTGCTTGCCACGGCCTGCGGGGCGGGGCGGCTGGGTGTAAACCGCCACGATCGTGTGCCCCGCCTCGTGCAGCGCGGCGAGCGTCGGCACCGCGAATGCCGGCGTTCCCATGAAGACGATGCGCATAAGCGGAGAAAGCAACCTTTCGCGTGAGTGGCGGACGCCCTATCTCTCGCCCCATGGCATCGCAAGAGATCGAGACCCTGGCGTCCGCGCTCGCCCGCTTGCCCGGACTGGGCCCTCGTTCCGCAAGGCGCGCGGTGCTGTGGCTGGTCAAGCGGCGCGAGACCGCGCTGCGCCAGCTGGTCGCCGCGCTGGCAGAAGTGCAGGAGCGGCTGGTCGAATGTTCGACCTGCGGGAACGTCGACACGCAAAACCCGTGTGGAATATGCGGCGATCCCAAGCGCGATCCGCGATCGCTGTGCGTCGTCGAGGAAGTCGCCGACCTGTGGGCGCTCGATCGCTCGCGGCTGTTCAGCGGGCGCTATCATGTGCTCGGCGGGCGGCTGTCGGCGCTTGACGGCGTGCGGCCCGAAGACCTTTCGATCGGCGCACTCATTCAGCGCGTGTCGGAGGGCGGGATCGACGAGGTGGTGCTGGCGATGAACGCCACGCTCGAAGGCCAGACCACCGCGCATTACATCGCCGAACGTCTCGAGGGACTGCCGGTGCGGATAACTCAGCTCGCCCACGGCCTGCCGGTTGGCGGCGAGCTCGACTACCTCGACGAAGGCACGCTTGCCCAGGCATTGCGCGCCAGGCGCCCGGTGGGGTAGACCTCCTCGCGGTCGCTACCGCAAGGGAGTGCTGCGCTTGGCGACTGTGAACCGTGCGGCCATGCAGGTGCACCCGGCGTGGTACCTCTTCTGGTTCGCATTCATCGGCGCGACGCTCTACTTCCTCGCGGACTCGGCAGGCGATGTCGCCGCGCCCGATCTGCAGAGCGGCGCAACCACCTGGAATCGCACGGTGTGGTACGTGGGCCACGCGTTGATCGCATCGCCGATCCTGCTTATCGCGCCGCTCCAGTTCATGCCCGGCCTGCGGCAGTCTCGGCCAAAGGTGCACCGCTGGCTCGGCCGGGCCTTTCTTGCCGGGTGCATGATGGCGGGATTGCTGGGAGTCTATCTCGGTTCGACGCTCTATTTGCCCGGGTCGCGCATCCCGCTGAGCCTGCTGGGAACCTTGTGGTTTCTGTTTGCGGCGATCGCCTGGCAAGCGGCCCGACAGCGCGATTTCGTGAACCACCGCAAGTTCGCGATCCGCGCCTTCGCGCTGGGCGCAGCTTTTGTGTGGGTGCGGCTCATCAACCGCGTGCAGGAAGACCTCTTCGCGTTCATGCCGACCGAGGACCTGCAGGAGACGACCAAGGAATGGCTGACGCTGGTCCTGCCGATCCTGATTACGGAAGCGTGGCTCAGCTGGGGTCCGATCGCGCGGTCCCTATTCAGGCCGAAGAGGGTGCGTTAGCTCACGCATGCTCCAGGATCGTCTCGGTGTGCAAGGCGCATTTCCAGCTCGAACCTTCGCGCACCCAGGTGCTCGAATCCGAGCAGGTCATATCCATCGGCGCGCCCTTCATCTCGCCCTTCTGGCGCACCTTGTAGGCGATGATGCCGGTATCTTCGTTAGGGAAGATCACGCTCACATCGGAAAACTCGAATGAATCAAGGTGCCACTGACCGGCCTTGGTCATCTCGGCGTATTTCTGCGGGGTGATCTTCATCGAGCCCATCGGCCCGGCGATCAGGCATTCCTCGGCGATCATAGCCTTTGCCCGGGTGGCGTCCTTTTCGACCATCGACTGCCAAAACGCGGTTTCGCGTTCGACGATCGTATCGGTGCTGTCGGTCATCGAGCCTTCTCCTTGCCAACTTGGCAATGAGCCAGGGTGCGCCAGGTTCCGCAGCTGAGCGCCCGCCGTTCACTTGCCGTTACGGATAAAAATGCATATCTGCCCGCCATGGCCATCCGTGAGATTCTTGAAGTGCCGGACCCCCGGCTGAAAGTCGTGTCCGAGCCCGTCACCGCGTTCGACGACGATCTGCGCACGCTTGTCGCGGACATGTTCGAAACGATGTACGACGCGCCCGGGATCGGCCTCGCCGCGATCCAGGTGGGCGTGCCCAAGCGCCTGTTGGTGATCGATCTCCAGCCGGACGATCCCGACGCCGAGCCGGTCGCATGTGACCATGACGGCCACCATCACCACCACCAGCCAACCCTCCGGCAGCCACGGGTGTTCGTGAACCCCGAAATCCTCGATCCGGCCGAGGAGTTGGCAACGTATTCGGAAGGGTGCCTGTCAGTTCCCGAGATCTACGCTGACGTCGACCGCCCGGCCCGTTGCCGGGTGCGGTGGCAAGACCTCGACGGCGCATTCCACGAGGAAGCGATGGAGGGACTGATGGCCACCTGCATCCAGCACGAGATGGATCACCTCGAGGGCGTGCTGTTCATCGACCACCTGAGCCGATTGAAGCGCCAGATGGCCCTCAAGAAGCTCGATAAATTGCGCAAGGCCGCTTGATCGGGGCGGGCAAGGTCAGTCCTTGCCGATCTCGCGCCAGCTTTTCTCGCTTACTTCGACATCGTACTTTTTGGCCGCGGCCTTGATCCGCTTCCAGGCGGCGTCGCGCTCGTCGTCGCTCACGCCCTTGACCTGATTGAAGCGCGCGATCGCGTTGCGAACGTGGCTGGCGTCTTCCAGCGGCTCCTTGCGCTCCTTGGGAAACGCGAACCGCCCATCGTCGAGGTCGTCGCGCTGTTCTTCGGTCAGTTCCGCCATCGTTTCTCTCCTTCAGGCTGCGCCATGTTCGAAGGTGCTGCGTTCGCCATCGGCGTGGACTTCGCGGTTGAGGTCGGCGAGTGCCTTGCGGCAATCATCCGCGCATTCGCGGCACATCTGCGCGCAGCGCTTGCAGTGCGCGTTATCGTGCCTGGCACACTCGGCCTCGCAAGTCTCACACGCTTCTATGCACGCTGCCAGCATGGTCCGGATGAGCTGGCGGTTTTCGTCGGTGCGGCGGGTGGCGACGCGGTAAGTGGCGGTGCACACGTCCGCGCAGTCCGAACACAATCGGATGCAGCGGCGCATGTCCATCTCCTCGGCGCTACAGGCGTCGGCGCACGAATTGCAGATCGCGGCGCAATACATCGCGTGCTTGACCGCATCGCCAAGCGCATCGTTCTCGTCGCCGGCGACATCCGGGTGCTCGCTGATCATTTTCTGAATCGACATCGGTGGATCTCCTTCACCCGACTAGCGCGCAAGGGGTGGGGATAGTTCCGACGCGGGCTTTCCTACGCGCATCGTTCCGGCTATGTTCCGACAGATGGACCTGCTTGTTCTTGTTGTAGTCGTGTTCGCACTCGTGGCCGGGGCTGCGCTGGGATGGTTCTTCGGCTCGCGTCCGGTGGCCGACTGGAAGGCGCGACATGGTGAGCGCGATGCAGAGGCACGCGAACATGCCGAGAGGCTGTCCCGCATGGTCCCCGAGTTGGCGACGATGAGCGAACGCGCTGGTCGTGCAGATGCGCTAGCCGCGTCGCTGGATGCCGCGCGCGAAGAGAATTCCGCGCTCAAGGCGCGTGAGGCCGGGTTCGCCGAAAAGGAGCGATTGCTCGAAGAATCGCGCGCAAATCTGCTCAAGGAATTCGAGAACACCGGCGCCAAAGTGCTTGGCGCCGCTCAGGAAAAATTCCTCGCGACGGCAGCCGAGCGTTTGGGGCACTCCGAGAAGGCGAGCGAGGAAAAGCTGAAGGCGCTGCTCGAACCGGTGGGCTCGCGGCTCAAGGCCTACGAGGAGCAGGTGGCCGGGCTGGAAGCAAAGCGGGTCGATGCGTTCGGCCAGCTGACCGGCCTGATCGAATCGATGAAATTGGGTCAGGAGCAAGTCCGGCGCGAGGCGCAGCGGCTTGGCAACTCGCTCACCAATGCGCCCAAAGCGCGCGGTCGATGGGGCGAACGGGCGTTGCAGAACGTGCTCGAGCAATGCGGGCTTGCCGAACACACCGATTTCCATCTCGAACACTCGATGGACACCGAGGAGGGCCGGCTGCGGCCCGACGCGATCGTCAACGTGCCCGGACAAAAGAAGCTGGTGATCGACGCCAAGGTGTCGTTGAACGCTTATCAGGCGGCGTTCGAAGCCGATGACGAGGACGAACGGCGGCGGCATCTCGATCTCCATGCCAAGTCGATGCGCGGGCATGTCCAGACGCTTGGCGCCAAGAGCTACCAGAGCCAGTTCGACGAGGCGCCCGATTACGTGGTGATGTTCGTACCGGGCGAACACTTTGTCGCCGCCGCGCTCGAACATGATCCCGAGCTGTGGGATTTTGCTTTTCGCAACAAAGTGTTGCTGGCCACTCCTACCAACCTGGTAGCGATTGCGCGGACGGTCGCGCAAGTCTGGCGGCAAGACACGATCGCGCGCGAAGCGGTCGAGATCGGCAAAGCCGGGGCCGAACTTTACGATCGGCTGGCAGTGGCGGCCGAACACATGAAGCGCGTCGGCGGAGGCCTGGAGACGGCGGTCACCAATTACAACAAATTCGTCGGCAGCTTCGAACGCAACGTGCTGTCCGCTGGACGGCGACTGAAAGACAAGGGCATCGAGATCGGCAAGCGCGAGATCGAGCCGGTGCCGCTGGTCGAATCCGCGCCGCGCTATGTCGAAGGACCGCAAACGTCGGGCGAACCGGCGTCTCTGGTCAAAGATTAGGTTGAAAGCCGCGCGCTTCGGAAGCTACGAAGCTGCCATGAAGATTGTCGCCGGTTCATCGTTCGCCCTCGCTGTCGCACTGATTTCAGGACTGGCGGCGTGCAGCCAGGATAACGCGCCATCGGACGCGATCCGGGATGCGGCCGATACGGTAGTCGAACAGGTCGACGGTTCGACCCCGGTCAAGCTCGCGCAGGGCAAGTACGCGCCGCAGGACGAATGCGTGGACGTGCCGGGCGCGGAGGATTTCAGGGTCCAGCTGGAGGCTGCGGTCAAGGCTCGGGACGCTGATCGGCTCGCCGCGCTCGCCGCGCCCGACGTGAAACTGGATTTCGGAGGGGGTTCGGGCACCGCGACGCTTCGCACGCGGCTCGCGCGCGAACAGGACTTGTGGGACGAACTCACCCAGTTGGTCGCGCTCGGGTGCGGGATAAACCAGCAGGGCGGGATCACCATTCCGTGGTACGCCGCCAAGCCGATCGAAGGGATCGACCCCGGGATGGCGATGCTCGTCACGGGTGAACGCGTGCCGCTGCGCGTCGAAACGGCAAATTCGTCGAAGGAGGCCGAGGAGGTCTCGTGGGACGTGGTTACGCTGGTCGGCGGCCTGCAGCCCGGCGAGAAGGTTCAGAAGGTCAAGACCAGCGATGGCACGATCGGATATGTCGCCACCGACAAGCTGCGCAGCCTGCTCGATTATCGCCTGATCGCGTCGAGCCGCGATGGCAAGTGGAGCTTCACCAGCCTCGTCGCGGGCGATTGATCTACCGGTCGAGAGTCGCGATCACCTCGTAAGCCAGCACCGCCGCGGCGATCGCTGCGTTCAGACTGTCGGCGCGGCCTTTCATGGGCATTGTCACCCGCAAGTCGCACGCTGCCTCGTAATCCTCGGGCAATCCGCGGGATTCGTTGCCTACCAGGATGAAGCACGGGCTCGCGTAGGGCGCACCGCGATAGGGCACGGCATCGCGCAGGCTAGCCGCCACCAGCTGTCCGCTTCCCCGCCGGAGCCAGGGCAAGAATTCATCCCACCGCGCCAGAGCGATCTTCTGGGTGAACACCGCGCCCATACTGGCGCGGACCGCCTCGACCGAGAACGGATCGGCGCAATCGTCGATCAAGGATCAAGCCGCCGGCGCCGACAGCGTCGCCGGTGCGCAGCATGGTGCCCAGGTTGCCTGGATCGCGCAAAGCCTGGGCAACCAGCCACAACGGAGCGGACGATGGGTTCAGGTTCGCCAATCCGGTGTCGAATTCGGCGAAAACGCCGACCACCGCCTGCGGATTATCCTTGCCGGTGATCTTGCCGAGGATGTCGGGTGAGGTTTCGATTACCTCGCCACCTGCCGCAGCGACGTCGGCTTCGAGCGCGGCCAGCAACGGGTGATCGTCGCGGCCTTCGGCCATCACCAGGAGTTCGGGGATGCGTCCGCATTCGCGAGCGTCGGTCAGCAGGCGGAGACCCTCGGCGAGGAACTTGCCCGCAGCCTTGCGGTGCTTCTTTTCCCGCAAGGCCCGCAACGCCTTGACCGTCGGGTTGGAAAAGCCGGTGATCTGGCGGCGGGCCACGGGACCGGCCACGCTATTCCTCGCCGAAACCGTCGTCGATCATGGCGCATAGCTGGTCGAGCACCGCCTCGGCGTCGCTGCCCGAAACGATCACCTCGACCGTATCGCCGCGCGCCGCACCGAGCATCATCAACCCCAGGATCGAGCCACCGCCGGCTTCGTTGCAGTCCTTGGCCACTCGCACGCTGCAGCCATCGGGAAGCGCGGCGACCGCACCGACGAACTTGGCGCTGGCGCGCGCGTGCAACCCGCGCTGGTTGACGATGCGGCAGGTCCGCCGGACCTCGCTCAAGAGGCGGCCTGCTTCTTGCCGCAGCCGGCGGCGAGGAATTCCGAAGCAATCGTGATGTAGCTTTTACCGGCATCGCGCGCAGCCTTGACCGCATCAGTCACGTCCATCGTCTTGCGCGCGCCGGCGAGGCGGATGAGCATCGGCAGGTTTATCCCCGCGATCACCTCGACCCTGCCGGTCTCCAGCAGCGAGATCGCGAGGTTCGATGGGGTCCCGCCGAACAAATCGGTGAGGATGATCGCGCCGGTGCCCGAATCGACATCCTTGATGGCGGTGGCGATTTCCCTGCGCCGTTTTTCCATATCGTCGGCAGGGCCGATGCAGATCGTCGCGACGGCCGTTTGCGGGCCGACGACGTGCTCCATCGCGCTGACGAATTCCTCGGCCAGGCGGCCGTGGGTGACCAGGATCAGTCCGATCATGTGTGCAAGATGCTCGCGGTTTCCGAGATTATCGGCGTCGGGCTCCACCAGCCCGTTGTGCCCGTTCGTTGCAGGACCGTCACGTTTGCGGCGAGCCTTCCAGCTGGTCGGCCGCGCGCGATCCCAGGTTGCGATGGACCACAGTGGGGGAAAATCCGCCCGCGCGCAAGGCCTCGGCGATGGCCTCGGCGGTGTGGACCGATCGGTGCCGCCCACCGGTGCATCCGAACGCGAGGTTGACATAGGTCTTGCCTTGCGCGGCGTAGCGCGGGAGCAGCATCAGCACGAGGTCGCGGATGCGTGCAAACGCTTCGTCCCACGCGGGGTCGGCGACGATGTGCGCCGATACCGGGGCATCGAGCCCCGTCAGCGGGCGCAGCTCGGGATCCCAGTGCGGGTTGTCGAGGAAGCGCATGTCGAACACCAGATCGGCCAGCGGCGGCATCCCGCGTGCGAATCCGAAGCTGGAGACGGTGACGATCATGCCATCCCCGGGCCGGTCGGCGAAGCGGTCGCGGATCGTCTGCTGTAGCTCGCTTGATGTAAGCCCGGACGTATCGATCACGGCCTCGGCCCACCGGCGCAAAGGCTCGAGCAACTCGCGTTCGGCCTGAATGCCTTCGAGCACTGGCCGGCCTTGTGCCATCGGGTGGCGGCGACGGGTTTCGTTGTAGCGGCGCTCGAGCTCCGCGCCGCTGCAATCGAGGAACAGCGTGGTGAGATCGAGATCCGGTCGCGCTGACAGTTTCTTCCAGCGGGCGATGATGTCGTTCGGCACGAACCCGCGGGTTCGCGAATCAAAGCCGATCGCCAGCGGAGGACGGGGTTCCGATCCCTTATCGCTTCTCCCGGTGGCTTCCCCGCCGACCAGGCGCTCGAGCAGGCGGATGGGAAAGTTGTCGATTGCCTCCCAGCCAAGGTCCTCGAGCACCCGCAACGCGGTGGTCTTGCCCGCACCGGATAGCCCGGTGACCAGCACCACGCGTTGGCGGGGACAAGGCGGGGCGGCGTTCACTTCCAACATGTGTAAGTATTGCGGGCGGCTTGGGAAGGGCGCTCGTTCACGCAGTGCGCAGTTTCGTCAGCCCGTGGATCGCCAAGGCGTATTCAGCGCGTAGCGCGGCGGCTGGCCCGCGCGGATCGAACGCGAGCCGCGGGACCTCGTGCCCCAGGATGGCGATGGACCCGGCCCGATCGATGAACCGCGGCGCGTCCTCGCGCAAGTCGAGCACCAGGGCCACCGGGGCTTGCGCGGTGGGGAGGGTGACCAACCCGATGTTGCGCAATTCGATCAGGCCGGCGGTGGCGGGGGCAGGCCCTGCCCACAACTCTCCGGTGCGCTCGGTCAGCGCGATGCCATCGTCGCCGATCAACACCGCGCCGCGATCTATGAGCGCCAGGGCAAGGCTCGACTTGCCGCTACCGGGCGGCCCCTCGATCAGCAGCGCGCGGCCGCCGGCTGCCACTGCGGTCGACTGGCGCAATCTCATCGCCGGCGCCGGCCGGGTTCGGGGAGGGTGAGCGCCATGCTGGTGCCGCGTTCGCCGTCGTGCCGCGCATCGGCCAGCAACGCGCCGTCATGCGCTTCGGCAATGGTGCGGGCAATCGCCAGCCCCAGGCCGCTGTGCTGGCCGAAGCCTTCGTCGGCCGGCCGGTCGGAATGGAACCGGCGGAACACTTTTTCGCGTGCGTCTTCGGGAATTCCGGGCCCGTGGTCGGCCACGCTCAGCGTGACCACGCCATCGGCGCGCTCGATGGTGAGCTCGATCGGGGCATCGGCCGGCGAGAACGAGACCGCGTTGTCGAGCAGGTTATCGATCACCCGCTCAAGCCGGATCGGGACCCCCAGCACTTGCGCGCCACCAACCGGACGCGTGAACACCAGGGCATGACCGCCATTCTGTCCGCGTGCCTCGCGCCGATTGACGATGTTCTCGGCCAGCGCGACGAAATCGATCGGTTCGAAAGTGGCGCGGCTCAGCTCCGCATCGATCCGGCTGGCTTCCGAGATCTCGCTGACCAGCCGGTCGATCCGCAAAACGTCGTGGGCGGCGATATCCCTCAGTTGCCGGCGCAAGTCCTTGTCGTCGACCGTCCCGAGAGATTCGAGTGCACTGCGCAGCGAAGCCAGCGGGTTCTTGATCTCATGTGCGACGTCGGCGGCAAAATGCTCGACCGCGTCGATCCGCTGGCGCAGCGCCGAGGTCATGTCCGATATCGCCCGGGCCAGCTGCCCGATCTCGTCGCGCCGGGCAGGCAGGCGCGGCACTTCCACCTGCCGGTCCCGGCCCTGCCGCACGCGGTTGGTGGCGCGCGCCAGCATTCGCAGCGGGGTGACGATCGTGCGCGCCATGTAAAGCGACAGCAGCGTGCTCATCAGAAGTGCGAGCAGCACGGCGCTGACCAGCGTCGAGCGCGCCTCGCGTACTTCCAGGGTTATGTCGACTGCGTTGCGGGTGGTCAGCAGTGTGGCACCACGCAGGCCGACCGGCGCGGCGGTGTTGATCACCGGGGTCCCGTCGGGTGCGTCGCGCAACTGGATCTGGGTCAGGTTCTCCTCACGCGCGCGCTTGAGTTCGGGCCACTCGTCCGCGTCTGTGCTGGTCGGCTCGATATAGTCGGGGATCGGATCGGCCCCGACCACGGTATCGACCGCGCGATCGAGCCAGCGGGCAAGGTTCTCCTGCCAGGTTTCATCGCCGGGCGTGTCGAACGCGAACGCGGGTTCGTCGAGCACGAAGCTGTCGGCCCACAACCGCCCCTGCGCGTCGAACATGCGCAGCCGCATGTGCTGTTCCTTGCCGATCTGGGTCAGCACCGCTTCCTGCCGTTCGCGCGATGCGCCGGCCAGCGCCTCGGCGGTGATCTGGGCCTCGATCCGGGCCAGCTTGTAACGCTCGTCGAGCAACTGCTTGCGGTAGCTGTCGAGGTAGAACACCCCGCCGCCGAGCAACAGCAGCGGCAGCAGGTTGATGATCAGGATCCGCGGGGTGAGTGACAGGCGTCGGCCCGGAGTGAACCGCGCGAGCATCGCCGATGCGTCAGCCATTGGCGCCCTCGACCGCCGTTTCGCTAGCCGTCGGCAAAGCTGTAGCCCGCACCGTACAACGTCTCGATCGCGCCGAAGCCGTCGTCGACACTGCGGAACTTGCGCCGCATCCGCTTGATGTGACTATCGACCGTGCGATCGTCGACGAACACGTCGTCAGGATAGGCCGCGTCCATCAGCTGGTTGCGGCTCTTGATCACGCCGGGACGCTGGGCAAGCGCCTCGAGGATCAGGAATTCGGTGACGGTGAGCGAAACCGGCATGTCCTCCCACGTCACCTGGTGGCGGGCGGGATCCATCCGCAGCCGCCCGCGCTCGATCACCGGACCGGGTTCGGGCGCTCCCGCGCCGCCTTCGTCGCCGGTGCCGAGCCCGCTGCGGCGCAGCAGCGCGCGAATGCGGGCGATCAGCAGGCGCAGGCTGAAAGGCTTGGCGATGTAATCGTCAGCGCCCATCTCGAAGCCGGCTTCCTCGTCCCCTTCGTCATCCTTGCTGGTGAGGAAGATGACCGGCAGCGCAGAACGTTCGCGCACACGGCGCAGCAGCTCCATCCCGTCCATCCGCGGCATCTTGATGTCGAACACCGCCAGATCGGGCGGGTTCTCGCTCAGCGCCTTCAGCGCCGCCTCGCCATCCGAATAGACCCGCGTGGCAAAGCCTTCAGCCTGCAGCGCGATCGATACCGTGGTGAGGATATTGCGATCGTCGTCGACCAGCGCGATCGTTGTACGGTCGCCGGCGGGCCGATCTTCAACGGTCGCGTTATTGTCCTGCATGGCGCGGGACTAGCCGGAAGCCGCGAGCGAGACAACAAAGGCAAATGCTGTCCGGCAGAGCGCGAAATGCACTTCGCCCGGGGCCGAGGCAATTTGACGAAAATCGCTTTGCCCCCTATGCGCTCGGGGGTCCGCGAACGGCAGTTCGTGCTCGCCAAAAACTTGTTTGTTCGCATGGAGATAACCCGTGAACACTCCGCTTGCTCAGCCGTTGTCCACCCAGGGATTCGAGACCCCGGCGACGATCCACGCCAATCTTGGCACAGCCGCGCTGGTCGAACACGCGCTGCAACGGGGAGAAGGGCGGCTGACCAAGGACGGCGCCCTGCTCGTCGATACCGGCAAGTTCACCGGGCGCAGCGTGAAGGACAAGTTCGTGGTTCGTGACGCCACGACCGAAGACACCATCAATTGGGGCGCGATCAACCAGCCGATGACGCCCGAGCATTGGGCCACGCTCAAGGCCGATTTCCTCGCCGAGCTGAAGGGCCAGGAAGAACTCTACGTCGCCGACCTGTTTGGCGGCAGCCAGCCGGAATATCGCGTCAACGTGCGCGTGATCAACCAGATGGCCTGGCACAATTTGTTCATTCGCACGCTGCTGGTGCGGCCCACCGCAGATGAGCTGGCCGACTTCGCTCCCGAATACACGATCATCAACCTGCCCAGCTTCAAGGCCGATCCCGCGCGCCACGGCAGTCGCAGCGACACCGTGATTGCGGTCAACCTGACCGAGAAGCTGATTTTGATCGGAAACACTGAATACTCGGGAGAGATGAAGAAGGGCGTGTTCGGCCTTCTCAATTTTCTCCTGCCCGCTCAGGGCGTGATGCCGATGCACTGCAGCGCCAACATCGGCCCCGACGGCAAGAGCGCGATCTTCTTCGGCCTTTCGGGCACCGGCAAGACTACCCTCAGCGCCGATGCCAGCCGCACGCTGATCGGAGATGACGAGCATGGTTGGTCCGACACCGCGATCTTCAACTTCGAGGGCGGCTGCTACGCCAAGATGATCAACCTCTCGGCCGAAGGCGAGCCGGAGATCTACGCCACCACCAAGATGTTCGGCACGATCCTCGAGAACGTGACGATGGACGAGAATACGCGTGAGCTCGACTTTACCGACGACAGCAAGACCGAGAACACCCGCGGCGCCTATCCCATCGAGTACATTCCGAACACCAGCGCCGAAAACCTCGGGCCGCCGCCGTCGAACGTCATCCTGCTGACCGCCGACGCGTTCGGCGTGCTGCCGCCGATCGCGCGTCTGACGCCCGACCAGGCGATGTACCACTTCCTTTCGGGTTATACCGCCAAGGTCGCCGGTACCGAGATCGGCGTGACCGAGCCGACCGCCACCTTCAGCACCTGCTTCGGCGCGGCCTTCATGCCCCGTCACCCGAGCGTTTATGGCAATCTCCTCAAGAAGCGCATCGCCGATGGCGGCGCGGAGTGTTGGCTGGTGAACACCGGCTGGTCGGGCGGCAAGGCGAGCGAGCCAGGCATCAAGCGGATGCCGATCAAGGCAACCCGCGCGCTGCTCAACGCCGCGCTCGATGGCAGCCTCAATGACGTCGAGTTCCGCAAGGATCCGAATTTCGGCTTCGAAGTTCCGATCGCGGTACCCGGCGTGGACACCGCGCTTCTCGATCCGCGCGCCGCGTGGGCAGACGCCGAGGAGTACGATCGCACCGCGCAGAAACTGGTGCAATTGTTCATCGACAACTTCGCGCAGTTTGAAAACCACGTCGACCAGGGCGTGCGCGATGCGGCGCCGAGCCCGCAGACACAGGCCGCTTGATGCTGTCCGTCTGACTTTCCACTCCGATCAGCGTGCAGGCGCCCGCCCGGGAAACCGGCGCGGGCGCTTTGCGTTGGTGTGATGCGAACACGCGAACCGAATGGAGATTTCGACATGGGCCTTTTCGACGCCATCCTTGGCCATGCGCACAACCATCCCACGCTGAAGAACATGGCCGAAAAGCTCGGCATCAACCAGGAAGAGGCCGAACAGGCGATCGCCGCGCTCGGCGAGGCGCATCAGCAGGACGGCGACACAGTCAGCTTGGCGGCCGACCGCACAGGGCTTTCGAGCGAGACGCTCAATCGCATTGTCGAGCAGATCGGCGGCGAGGGCTCGCTGGCGCAGTTCGGCCAGATGCTGCAGGCCGACCATGACGGCAATCCGTTCGACAACTTCAACGGCAACTGATGGCGATGAATCTTTCGCAAGGGCTTCAGCAGTCGGGCGCGATCGATTCGATCGCCCGCGAGCTGGGGATCGATTCCGCAACCGCGCAGACCGCCGCCGGCGCGTTGCTGCCCGCAATAATCGCGGGCATGGGCCGGAGCGAAGTGGGTGCGCAAGGGTCTGGCGGCGGCGGGCTCGGCGCGATCCTGGGCGGTCTGGCGGGCGGATCGGGCGGCGGGCTGCTTGACAGCGTTCTGCACCCCGAACCCACTCCGACCCAGCCCGGCAACGATATCCTGGGTCAGATATTCGGCAGCAAGGACGTCAGCCGCGGGGTGGCGGAGGAAGTGGCCGGTTCCACCGGGCTATCCTCGGACCTGCTCAAGAAGATGCTCCCGGTCCTGGCCATGGCGGTGGTCGGTTACATGATGAAAAGCCATGCCGCCGGGAAGAGCGCCGGCGGCGGCGGGGGAATGCTGGGCGGCGCGCTTGGCGGAATGCTCGGGCAGGTGGTGACGGGAATGCTTCGTCGTTAGGCGGGCGTACTGGCGATGTAGCGTTCGACGGTCTTGGCCAGCACATCCATGGGGACGTTGCCCCCCAGAACAACCGCGTCGTCGAACGCCTTGAGGTCGTAGCGCGCACCCAGCGCGTCCTGCGCACGGGACCGCTGGCGGAGAATTTCCGTGTGCCCGATCTTGTATCCGCACGCCTGCCCCGGCCACGAACAATAGCGGTTTACTTCGCTCGCCGCTTCCGCGCCGTTGGTGCCGTTGCGTTCGACAAAGAAAGCGACCGCCTGCGCGCGGGTCCAGCGCTTGGCGTGGAGACCGGTGTCCACAACCAGCCGGCACGCGCGAAATGCCTGGTCCTGCAGATAGCCAAGCCGCCATTCGGGGTGATCCTGGTACGCGCCAAGCTCGTCGGCGAGTTGCTCGGCGTAAAGCGCCCAGCCTTCGGAAAAGGCGTTGAACGCCAGCAGCGATCGGATGAGCGGCAGGGTGTTGGAGAATTCGCCCTGCCAGATATGTCCCGGAATCGCCTCGTGATGCGCCAGCGTGGGCAGGGTGTAGGTACGGTGCAGGTCGGTCGTGCCCAGGTTGAGCCAGACCTTGCCCGGAATGGTGCCGTCTTTCGATCCCGCTCCGCCGTAAGCTCCCGGCGCGCCGGGCTCTTCGGCGGGTGGCAGGCGCTTCACCACCAGGTTGGGATCGACCAGTGTGTCGAAGGCCCGCGGCATCTGCGTTTTGATCCAATCGATCCGTTCATTCATGAACGCGATGATGTCGGCGCGGCCGGGATCGCCTTCCCTGAACTGGAAGCGCTTGTCTTCGGCCAGCTTGAGCATCCGCGTGCCGACTGTGCCGTCGCGATAGCCCAGATCGCGCAGGATCGGGTCCATCCGGGCGTGGATCTGATCAAGCTGGGTGAGGCCGATCTGATGGATTTCATCGGGTGTCAGGCGAGTGGTGGTGCTCGCGCGCAATGCCCAGGCGTAATATTCGTCGCCGCGCGGCTGGCTCCACATGCCGGGATCTTCGTCGGCCATCCCGCGCTCGGTCTTGAGCTCGACGAGCTGGCGCTCGAGCGCAGCGGCGATCGGCCCGGTGGCGAATTCCCGGGCCCGTTCGCCCCACGCACCCGGGATCGCCTTGGTCCGGTCGGTCAGCCCGGTAACGTAGCTTCCCCCGGGATCGCGCGCGTCGACGATCGACGCGGTCATCGCGGTGATAGCCTTATCGAGCAGAAAGCCGGGCGGGACGAGACCCATGCTGCGCGCCTCGCGAATGCGTCCAAGCTCGCCGTCCAGTACGGCGGGGATTGCCTCGAGCCGGGCGAGATAGGCCTCGGCATCGGTTGCGTTACGCACCGGATGTTCGGAGCCGAGGAAGCGCGGCATGTCGAGATACGCGCCGACATTCTGGATCACCACATAGGGCGAATTGCGCCAGCCTCCGACCGCGACATCGCCATACGGCAGCGCGAATCCGTCGAGCGCGGTGGCGTAAGCGCTTTCGACCACTTCGAAGCTGGTGCGCGTGGCGGGGTCGAGCGCGGCGGCATTGACCATGCGCGCGCGGGCCAGATCGGATCGCAGCGTCGATGCCAGCGCATCCTGTCCGGCGGCCGAGCGATCCCCCAGCTTTCCGCGCAAGCCGGCATGCTGGCCGGTGTCGATCCCCAGCGAGGTCGCCCCTTCGGGCGTATGCCTCAGCAGGTTCCAGGCGATATCGTCGAGCAGCGCCTGAGGGCTGGGCGCCGGCGTGGCGGACATTGTCTTGCACCCAGACAACGCGAGCGCGGAAATGCCGCCAATGCCCGCGAGGGTCTGGCGGCGCGTGAATTGAAAGGAAGCTGAAGTCATGACAGCCGGTGTGCGAGCGTGCGCACCGGCTGTCAAATGGCTGCAATCAATCAGTGAATTCGGTCGGCACTTTGCCACCGTGCGAAGCGAGGCCCGCCATCACCTGCTTGTGGAGCCACACGTTGTCCTCGGCGCTGCCCGAGTAATCGGTCCGGCCCAGTTCTTCGGCGAGAGCCTTGCGCGATTCATAATCCGAATCGATGCCGACCAGCTTCATCAGGTCGACGATCGAAGTGCGCCAGTTGAGGTGATCGGCGCCAGACATCGAATCGAGGTTGTTCTCGACGTCGATTACTCCGGTTGAACCGCCAACCCCGCGACCATAGCCAGCCTCTGCTGACGGCGGCGGGGTGCCCGGTGCCTGGGTGCTGTCGATGGTGGGTGCGGGCGCGGCTGTGGCATGCGCCTTGCCGAAGATCGCGTCCCTGATCTTGCCGAAAATGCTCATCGCTGGGGGCTTTCTGTTGCCCGGGCGAAGATCCGCCCGGTGGTGTACGGAAAACCCCTGAACGGGCGGGCTGTTCCATATCCGCGGCGTCGGCTATCGCTTGCCGGATGCTGTCCATCGCGCTCTCGATCGTCATGTTGAGCGTATTCGCGCTGGTCGCGGGCGCGGCGTGGTTGTGGCGCCGGCCGGGAATGCGCAAACAGGCGCTGCTGATGCTGGCGATGGCGGCCATCGCGGCGGTCAACGTCGCGATCTGGACGGTACCTGACAGCCAGGGCCGCTCGCCGATCGGGCAGATCGACGAGCGGTAACAGTTATTCGGGAAGCTGCCAGCGGACCGAGCTGGTATAGCTATCGCCGATTTTGGCGCCGGTGCTGTCCTTGGCCGGATCGAAGCGGGCGCGGCGGGTCACCAGATCGCAGGTTGCCCGGTCGAGCTCGGCATGGCCGCTTGTTCCGGTGATGGTGCACTGTTCGACCTTGCCGCTGGCCGCGATTTCCAGCCGGAAGCGCGCGGTGCCAACCATTTCGCGGTTGATCCAGCTCGACCGGTAATCATCCTCGGTTACCCAGCTTCCCGGGTTGTTTCGCGGACGCGCGGCGACTGCATCGAACAGGGGCGTCGGCCGGGTGGAGGGCCCGGGAGTAGGGCCAGGGATCACCTTGATGATCGGATCAATGGTGGGCAGGATCACCGTTGTCGTGTCGACCACCGGCTTGTCGGTGCTGAGATCGAGCGGGGTAATCGGCGCCACTAGCGGTCGATCAACCTGGGCCGGATCGGTGCTTGCTTCCGGAGTGGGTGGGGGCGGTGGTGGATCGAGCGGGATGTTGTCCACTTGCGAGGCCTGGGGGTTGGTGACCCTCTCGATCGCTTGTTTGAACGAAAGGCCGGTGACCAGCGCATATCCGACCACCGCGTGAATCGCGATCACGCCGATCACCGCACCAGGGCGGTCGCGCCAACTTGTATGCTGCAGGTATGCCATCGCATCGCTCCTCTACTCGCGCCGCCTCGATGGAAGGGGGCGGGCGGCGTCGGAGTGGCAATGTTACATCATAACATAATCGCGCCAAGCACTTTCGCGTTGCTTGAAGCTACCCAATGAACGGTATCAGCGGATCGGGCAGTCGGGCGAAAGCCGGAAATCGAGGTAATTGTCGACCGACTTCATCATGTCCTCGAGCTCGTTCTCGAAGAAGTGGTTTGCCCGCGGAATCTCGTCGTGGTGGATCGTGATGTGTTTCTGCGTGCGCAGCTTTTCCACCAGTTTGCTGACCGAGTTCGGTTGTACGACCGTATCGCCCGCGCCGTGGACGAAGATACCGCTCGCCGGACAGGGGGCAAGGAAGCTGAAATCGTACATGTTGGCCGGTGCGGAAACCGAGATGAACCCGCGCACTTCGGGACGCCTCATCAGCAATTGCATGCCGATCAACGCGCCGAAGCTGACGCCGGCAACCCAGGTTGTCTGCGCTTCGGGATGGACCGACTGGACCCAGTCGAGCGCGCTCGCGGCGTCGGACAACTCTCCCACGCCGTTGTCGAAGCTTCCCTGGCTGCGACCAACCCCGCGAAAGTTGAAGCGCAAGGTGGCAAAGCCGCGGTCGACGAAAGTCTTGTAGAGCCGCTGGACCATCCGGTCATTCATTGTGCCGCCGCCGTGGGGGTGCGGATGAAGGATCATCGCCACCGGCGCGCGGGCGCGCGGTCCGGGGCTGTAACGGCCTTCGAGGCGGCCTTCGGGGCCGGGGAAGATCACTGAGGGCATGAAGTCGACCTGCTAGATTGGGTAACGCGGGCTGCGCGGCTGGCGCCTCGCGGGTGGGCGGCTATATAGGCCCGAAGGCGAAAATCGCAATCGTGACTATCCAACGCATCTATCTCGACCATGCGGCGACCACTCCGCTGCGGCCCGAAGCACGCGAAGGCGTGGCGCAGGGCGTCGCGTTGTGGGCCAATCCGTCGAGCCCGCACGCCGAAGGGCGCAAGGCGCGAGCGGCGCTGGAAAATGCGCGCGAGCGGTTGAAGGTGGCGCTGGGCTGGGACGGCGAGGTCATTTTCACGTCGGGTGCGAGTGAGGCGGCTGCGATGGCGCTGGGTGGTGCGGGCGCCCGCATGGTCTGTGCGGTGGAACACGATTCGGTACTCGCCGCGGCGTCGGGTGCGGAAATCCTTGCGGTCACCGGGGCGGGCGCGGTCGAAGTGCTGCCCCCGATGCCGGACATGGGCGCGCGGGTCGCTGTCCAGTCGATCAATTCGGAAACCGGCAACCGGCAGGACCTGGCGGCCATCGGAGCGGAAGTTCGCGCGCGAAACGGGCTGCTGGTGGCCGACTGCGCGCAGAGCGCGGGCAAGTTCGCGCTCCCCCACGCGGCCGATATGGCGATCGTGTCGGCGCACAAGTTCGGTGGCCCGGTGGGAGCCGGTGCGCTGCTGGTACGCGATTTCGCCATGCTTCCTCCGGCGGGCGGCCAGGAGCGCGGATATCGTCGCGGGACCGAGAATCTGCCGGGCGTTCTCGGCATGGCTGCGGCGATCGAGGCGTGCGCCGATCCTTACCTCGATCCTTCCGTGCTCGAACCGCTCGAGAGCTTTGCCGCGGAGGTTCGCGCGCTGGGCGGTGATTGGCTGTCGGATCGCCTGTCCGACCCGACGTCCTACATCCGGGCCGTCGCCATGCCCGCGATGTCCGCGCAGGCACAGTTGATGCGGTTCGATATGGCCGGAATTTCGATCAGCCAGGGATCGGCCTGTTCTTCAGGGACGATGAAACGCAGCCACGTCCTGACCGCGATGGGTGTGCTAGACGAACTGGCCGATCGCACGATCCGTGTCAGCTTCGGCTGGACTACAACCCGCGCCGAAGTCGAACGGTTTTGCGAGGTGTGGCTGGATATGGCACTCGCCGTTTCATGATCTACCTCGACTACCAGGCGACCACCCCGCTTGCGCCCGAAGCGCGCGAGGCGATGCTGCGCTGGCTCGGAGGGCCGGGCAGCGACGGTTTCGGCAACCCCCACAGTGCGCACCGGATGGGTCGGATGGCCAAGGCGGCGATCGAGCTGGCGCGCGAGCAAGTCGCGGCGCTGCTGCCGGCGGGCGGACGGGTGATCTTCACCAGCGGCGCGACCGAGGCGATCAACCTGGCGATCCGCGGCACCGGGGGGATGGGGGCAGTCGCGGTCTCGGCGATCGAACACGCCGCGGTGCTCGACACTGCGCGGGCGGTCGGCGCACGGCACGATCTGCCCGTTACGCCCGAGGGGATCTGCGCAGTGCATGAACTGCCGTCAGATACGCGGCTTGTCGCGGTGATGCAGGTCAACAACGAGATCGGCAAAATGCAACCGGTCGTCGACTGGCAGCGTCAGGCGCGGGCAGCTGGCGCGCTGTATTTGTGCGACGCGGTGCAGGCTTATGGCAAGATCGCGGTGGCGGATGCCGACCTGATCGCGATCAGCGCGCATAAATTCCATGGCCCCAAGGGAATAGGCGCGCTGTGGGTGCGCGACGGCGTGGAATTGAATGAGGTGCAGACCGGCGGCGGGCAGGAGTTCGGCGTGCGATCGGGCACGCTGTCCCCGGCGTTGATCGCGGGCATGGGAGCTGCCGCGGCACTTGCGAGCGAAGCGCTTGATCGGGATGCCGAACATGTCGAAACACTATGGCAACGCGCGCGCGATCTGTTCAGCCACTGGCAGCTCAATGGCAGCCCTCACGGACGCTGGCATGGCAACCTGAACATCCGCAAGGACGGCCTCGACGTCGCCCGTTTGATGAGCGATTGCCGCGAGGTGATGTTCTCCGCCGGATCGGCCTGCGCCAGCGGCTCGGGGCGTACCAGCCATGTTTTGAAAGCGATCGGGCTGACCAGTGCACAGGCCAAGTCTTCAATCCGGCTCGGCTTTGGACGCTACACCACGATTGGCGAAATCGAGGAGGCAGCCGCCATCATCAATGCAGCAGCGGACCGCCAATGATCACGGTCACGTTTATCACCCCGCGCGGAGACAGTGTGCCGGCAACGGCCGAAGCGGGCGACAATCTACTGCGCGTGGGGCAGGCTGCCGGCTTGCCGCTTGAGGGCACGTGCGAGGGCCAGATGGCATGTTCGACCTGTCACGTGATCGTCACGCGGGAATGGTTCGACAGGCTGCCGCCAGCCAGCGAAGAGGAAGAGGACATGCTCGACCTTGCTGCCGGCGCGTGCCGGACGAGCCGACTGTCGTGCCAGATCGAATTGACCGCGGAACTCGACGGACTGGAGGTCCGCGTGCCGCCCGAAGCGCACGACATGCGGACCTGATGCTCCGATCGGATCAGCGGAAGATCCGATAGAGGACATAGGCCGCAACCGCGCCGCCGATCAGCAGCGCGGCGGAAGGGGCGGGCATGTCGGTTGGTGTCCTGGCATCACCGAATTCCTCGTCGTCCTCGTCGACGAATTTGTGCGGCATGGCGGAATTGGGGATGCTGGACATTGCGAACCTCGAAGGCGAATGGGTCTGGCTGCAAAACGAAACCGCCGCGGGCGCGTTCCTGCAACCCGTGCGGCGGCGATCAGGCCTGTTCGGAGACCTTGGCGTTTTCCAGCGCAGCGATCAGCTCCCTGCTGAAGGCGGGAATATCGTCGGGGTTGCGACTGGTGATCAGGTTCCCGTCAGTGGCCACCTCCTGATCGACCACGTTGGCGCCAGCGTTCTTGAGATCGGTGCGCACCGATGGCCAGCTTGTGACCGTCTTGCCGCGAACGATGTCGGCTTCCACCAGCAGCCACGGACCATGACAGATCGCCGCGATCGGTTTGCCGGCGGTATCGAAATCCTTGACCAGCCCGACCACGGTCTTGTTCATCCGCAGGATATCGGGATTCATCTGACCGCCCGGGAGCAGCAGTGCATCGTAGTCGCCCGCGGACACTTCCTCGACAGTCATGTCGACCTTGACCGGACGGCCCCAGTCCTTCTGGTCCCAGCCCTTGATCTCTCCATCTTCGAGGCTGGCCACGACGGTTTCGAAGCCGGCCTGTTCGAGGTTGGCCTTGGGCTTTTCCAGTTCCGACTGTTCGAAACCGTCGGTGGCGATGATCAGTACGCGCTTGGGCATTTTGGTGTCTCCTTGTTGCCCGGTCTACGCGTGGGGATAGTCGCACGTTCCGCGTTGAGCGCCGGCCCGTGCCGCTGCTAGGGCGATTGGCATGGTTGCAACGATCGACACTTCGAAAGACCCGTTCGACGCGATCGTCGACGCCCCGTTCGACAGCGCACTTTCCGAACGATACCTGGTCTACGCGCTATCGACCATCACCGCGCGCTCGCTGCCGGACCTGCGCGACGGGCTGAAGCCGGTCCATCGCCGCTTACTGTGGGCGATGCGCCAATTGAAGCTTGCGCCCACCGATGCGTTCAAGAAATCGGCCCGCGTGGTCGGCGACGTGATCGGCAAGTACCACCCGCACGGCGACCAGTCGGTCTACGATGCGATGGTCCGCCTCGCGCAGGATTTCAGCCTCCGTTATCCGCTGGTCGAAGGGCAGGGCAACTTCGGCAACATCGACGGCGATAACGCCGCAGCCTACCGCTACACCGAAGCGCGGCTGACCCGGACCGCGCTGCTGCTGATGCAGGGGCTGGATGAAGGTACGGTCGATTTCATCCCCACTTACAACGGCGAGGAGCAGGAGCCCGAGATATTTCCCGGCCTGTTCCCCAACCTGCTGGCGAACGGGTCGAGCGGGATCGCGGTCGGCATGGCGACCAATATCCCGAGCCACAACGTCGCCGAAGTGCTCGATGCCACGCTCGAGCTGATCGACAACCCGCACGCTGAGCACGCGCGGTTGATGGAGCTGTTTCACGGTCCCGACTTCGCAACCGGCGGTCTGGTGGTCGACAGCGCCGAGACGATCTCGGCTGCTTACGAAACCGGGCGCGGCTCCTTCCGCATGCGCGCGCGCTTCCACGCCGCCGAGGCCAAGGACGAGCGTGACCGTGAGGCGGGCATCGAACGGCTCGGCAGTGGGCAGTGGCAGTTGGTGCTCAGCGAAATCCCCTACCAGGTGTCCAAGGGCAAGCTGATCGAGCAGGTCGCGCAGCTGATCGCCGATCGCAAGCTGCCGATCCTGGAAGACGTGCGCGACGAAAGCGACGAGGCGATCCGCATCGTGTTCGTGCCCAAGAGCCGCAACGTCGATCCCGAGCTGCTCAAGGAATCGCTCTACAAGCTGACCGACCTCGAAAGCCGGTTCGGGCTCAACCTGAACGTGCTGGACGCGACGGGGGGCCAGGGCCGCACGCCGATGGTGATGGGGCTGAAGGAACTGCTGATCCACTGGGTCGCCAGCCAGATCGACATCCTCCAGCGGCGCAGCCGCCACCGGCTCGACCAGATCGCCAAGCGGCTGGAACTGCTGGAAGGCTACATCATCGCCTTCCTCAACCTCGACCGGGTGATCGCGATCATCCGCGCCGAGGACGAGCCCAAGCCGGTGCTGATGGCCGAGTTCCAGCTGACCGACCGCCAGGCCGAGGCGATTCTCAACATGCGACTGCGCAGCTTGCGCAAGCTGGAAGAAATGGAGTTGCGGCGCGAGCATGACGCGCTGCTCAAGGAGCAGGAGGAGCTGAACAAGCTCCTCGAAAGCCCCGCCCGCCAGCGCACACGGCTCAAGCGCGATTTGACCAACCTGCGCAAGGAATATGCCGAGGATACCCCGCTCGGCCGCCGGCGGACGACGATCGCCGAAGCCGCTCCCACAGTCGAATACGATCCCTCCGCGATGATCGAAAAGGAGCCGGTGACGGTGATCCTGTCGCAGCGCGGGTGGATTCGCGCCGCACGCGGACACTTGCCGATCGATCAGGACTGGAAATTCAAGGACGGCGATGGACCGGCCTTCGCGCTGCACGCGCAAACCACGGACAAGCTGCTGGTCGCTGCCGATGATGGACGGTTCTATACGCTGGGTGCCGACAAGCTGCCCGGCGCGCGCGGGTTCGGCGAGCCGTTGCGTACGATGATCGACATCGATCCCGAAGCAAACGTGGTCGCCGCGATGGTCCACCGTCCCAAGGGCCAGATCCTGCTCGCGGCGAACAGTGGCAAGGGCTTTGCCGCCGTGACCGACGAGCTGCTGGCCGAGACGCGCAAGGGCCGTCAGGTGGTCAACCTCAAGCCGGGACAGAAGCTGCACGTCGTGCGTGAGATCGCCGAGGCGCACGACCACGTCGCGGTGGTGGGCGACAATCGCAAGCTGGTGGTGTTCAACCTGGAAGAAATGCCGATCATGGCGCGCGGGCAGGGCGTGACCCTCCAGCGCTATCGCGATGGCGGGCTATCCGATGCGATCACCTTCACGCTGGCCGATGGGCTGAGCTGGGCGATGGGCGGCGAAACCGGGCGCACCCGGACCGAGGACGAGGTCTGGCAGTGGAAGGTCGCCCGCGGCGCTGCGGGTCGTATGCCGCCACGCGGATTCCCGAAGGACAACAAGTTCTGAACTAATGAGCGGGCCGCCGGCATATTTGCCTGCGACCCGCTCAACGACCCGAAGGGCTCTGAGGGGGTGAGCCTTCGGTTATTGCGCCGCTTCGCGGGTTCCCGCGGCGGCGGCAACCTGATCTGCGGTGAACAGTGCCATGAGTGCGCCCTGTGCATTGACCGCGAAGTGCTCGCGCTTGAGCTCGACCGCGCCCGCCGTGCTGTCGAGCACGACGGCGTCGCCTTCGACCGACTTGATCGTGCCCAGCGGAACGCCCTTGGCCGAGACCACCGCGGCACCGGCGACCAGCGCGGTGTCGCGCGCGGCGGTGGCGGCCGCGGCCTGTTGCGCCATCATTCCGTCGAGCTGGGCCTTGGTCACGGTGATCGTCGGGCCATTATCGCCCTTGCCGAACGCCGTCTCGGGCAGCGGCGCCTTGTAGGTTCCGGTGTCCAGCGTGACCACGCCGCCTTCGACGCTGACCACAGTGCCGACTTGCGCGCCTTCGGGACCGTAGACGGTCGCGCCCGTGGCGACTTGGGCGGCGGCCGGAAAGGCAGTGGCGGCGAGGGCGGCCGCGAGGGCCAGGCTGACGAATTTCATGGGATCATCTCCGTTCGAATTCAAAAATGGGCCACCAACACGGCTGTGACCGCGTATGGGGCTGGACCGGGGTAGCGCGCGGGATGCAAAGGCATCGGCTTTGCGGACGGGCGGCGACCGGTGGCCGACGCTGCGAAAGTCCCATGTGCACGCTGGGATCGCCGGGACCGGCGATACGGGCCTTTAATCGCCAGTCAGGCGAAAAGGCAACCGCACCCGGGTTATGCCCGGTGCTTGCTGAAGCGGGAATGAAGCGGTGACGCGGTCAGTCGCGCGCGCCTAGGCGAGCGGCCAGGAGTTCCTGCACGCGGGCATGATCGGGGAAGCCCTCCGCGATCCACATCGTTTCGATCTCGCGCAGGATGCGCGCCACTTCGGGTCCTGCTTTCACGCCGCGCGCGATGATCTCACCGCCCTTGAGCGGAAAGACCGGTGGCTCCCACCCCGACAGCTCAGCCGGATTGCCGCCGGTCAGCAGCAGGCGGTCAACCGCGCATGGCATCCCGACCGCATAGGCGAGCGCGCGTGGGGTTTCGCCGTCGCGCATTTCGCGCGCCGCGGCGCAGGCGAGGCGTCCGCGTAGGCTGCGCGACAGGCGCAGGCGCGCGGCGACGGCTTCCGCCACCGGCGGAACGGAAGGGAGCAGCGCGGCCATCCGCCGCATCGCATCGGGCGCAATGTCTGCGGCACGCTCGGCCGCGATCAATACTGACAGCTTCTCCACTTCGCGCGGGCCCGCCTCGGGCAGGACTACCTGCAGCACGCCGAGTTCACGCATGCGGGCGACCGTGGGCGCCGGGTCGGGCAGCGCGAGCAGGTTGCGCAATTCCCATCCCACGCGCTCGCGGCTGAGCGACTTCAGTCCCTCGGCCAGTTCGGCGCACGCGCGTTCGGCGTCGGCATCACGCTCGGTCCCGAAACGGGCCTGGAACCGGAAGTAGCGCAGCACGCGCAGGTAATCTTCGCGGATGCGGGCACGGGCGTCGCCGATGAAGCGCACGCGACCCGCCGCCAAGTCGTCGACACCACCGAAATAGTCGAACACCTCGAGCGTGCGCGGATCGGCGTACAGCGCGTTGATGGTGAAATCGCGCCGCGCGGCATCGTCGCGCCAGTCGCTGGCGAAAGCGACCGTCGCCCGGCGGCCATCGGTCGCCACGTCCTTGCGCAAGGTGGTGATCTCGACGTTGCCGCTGTCGAGGATCGCGGTGACGGTGCCGTGATCGATGCCGGTCGGGATGGTCCGGATGCCGGCCGCCTCAAGCTGGTCGATCACTTCGTTGGGCAGCAGCGGGGTGGCGGCGTCGATATCGTGCACCGGCGTATCGCGCAGCGTGTCGCGTACCGATCCGCCCACCCACCGCACCATCCCTTCGCCCAGCGCGGCGACGAGCCGTGCAAGGTCGGGCCGGGCGGTCCATTCGGCGGCATTCAGGACGGTGTTGGAACGCTCAGCCATCGAAGGCCTCGGAAATGGCCATCCGCCGGCTCAGGTTGCCGATGATCGCTGCGGTGACCCCCCAGATCCGATGCCCTTGCCAGATGATCTCAAAGTAGGTCCGCGGCGCGCCCTCCCACTCGACGGTGCGCGGTATGCGGTTGGCGGGATCGAGCACGTATGCCAGCGGTGGCTCGAACCAGCCGGCCACCTCGTGCGGATTGGGGGTGATCGTCAGATCGGGCGGGATCACCGCCAGCACCGGGGTGATCTCGAACCCCGTGCGCGTGCGGAACGGATCGGAGGTGCCGATCACCCGGACATCGCGCGGGTGAATGCCCAGTTCCTCGTGCGCCTCGCGCAATGCGGCGGTGACCACGTCCTCACCCGGATCGATCTTACCGCCCGGAAATGCCGCCTGTCCCGCGTGGCTGCGCATGGTATCGGGCCGGTGCGTGACGAGTACCCCGGGGCCGCCGTCGGTATCCGGCCGATCGGTTACCGCGATCAGCACCGCAGCGGCGCGCAAACGGTCGGGCGGCGCCATCGCGTCGGCCAGCAACTCGATCTCGCGCGCGTGGCCCGCCTCGAACAGCGCCGCGAGGCGATCGAACAACGCGCTCAAGCGGGCACCAGCGCGAATGTCGCGCCCTGACTGACGACCGACCAGTCGTCGCCCTGAGCCAGCGCGATCTGCGCGATTTGTTCGTAAGTCGAGCGGTTGAGCCGTGCCTCGCAACCGCGCCGGACATCGAGATAAAGCGCTGGCGTATCGACATCGCCGCGCGCGATCAGTGGGTGGTCGGGCCCGGCGATCACGATCTCGTCGGTGTTAAGGCGAAACGCCAGTGCGCCTTCGGTGAAAGTCACGTCGGTTGCCACGAACGCCGCGTCGTCGACCGTCACCGACAGCTTCTGAACCGGCGTGACCAGCCAGTATCCCGCATCGTCACGCACCAGCAGCGAAGCAAACGCGCGGACCATCGCCGGGCGGGTGATCGGGCTGCCTTCGTGCAGCCAGCGACCGTCGGCCAGGATGCGCATGTGGCTGTCGCCGGTGGTTGCAGGGACCCACTTGTCGGCAGGCGGCAGCCTGCGCGCGGCGACCGCCTCGGCCAGTTCGGCGAGCGACAGGGCGGCGATCTCGGGCGGCGGCTCGTACGGCATCGGCGATGCGATGCCAGATGCCGCCTACTTCGCCAAGCCGCGCACGTCTGCACGGCCGGGCCACGGCCCCAGCACACCCTCGGCCGGCAGGGCGCCGGCGACCGTCTCACGCACCAGCAGTCGTGCCGGGTCCCATGGCCCCGGACAGCGCCACCCCAGTGGGGCCTGGTGGAAGCCGAAACGTTCATAGTATGGCGCGTCGCCGATCAGCACTTGCGGCAGCGGCGCGGCGGGATCGAGCGCGCTCAAAGCTGCGGCGATCAGCGCCTTGCCATAGCCTTCCCCCTGCAACGCGGGGAGGACCGCGACCGGACCGACCATGATCAGCGGGTGCGCGCGCGCGATCCCGTCTTTAACCGCTCCGGTCAGCGAAACCGGCCACAACTGGATCGAACCCACCAGATACGCGTCATCGTCGAGCGCGGCGAAGCTGAGCGCGGGGAGCCAATCGGTGCCCTCGCGGATGCGATAGGCGGTCCGCCTGCGTCGCTCGGGCTCGAACGCGGTGTCGAGCAGCTCCTCGACCAGGTGCGGATCGATCGCGGAAAGGGGGACCAGGTTCGACATGAGGGCGCGCGCCGATAGGTCGGGCGCGACCTGCTGTCGAGCCGATTCAGCGCGGGCGCAGCTCAAGCAGGCGGCCGCCCTTGCCGTCCTCGAGCAGCCACAGCGCGCCATCGGGGCCTTCGACCACCTCACGGATACGCTTGTCCATCGGATAACGCGCGGCCTCGCGCGCGGTCTCGCCTTCGATCGCCACGCGGACCAGCGCGGTCGGGTCCATCGCGGCGATCACCGCGTTGCCCTTCCACTGCGGCCACAGCTTGCCCGAATAGAAGGTGAAATCCCCCGGTGCGATCACCGGGTTCCAGCTGATCGCGGGCGGGGCAAATTCGGGCCGGGTGGCATGCCGCGGAATCGGCGTGCCGTCGTAATTGTCGCCGTTCGAAACCACCGGCCAGCCGTAGTTGGTGCCGGGCTTGACCAGGTTGAGCTCGTCGCCCCCCTTGGGTCCGTGCTCGAGATCCCACAGCCGGCCCGCGCTGTCGAACTGGAGGCCAAGCAGGTTACGGTGTCCCATCGACCACAGCTCGGGCAGGCCGCCCTTGGCCACCAGCGGCCCGCCGGCCGCCGGCGTGCCGTCCAGGTTGAGGTGGACCACCTTGCCCAGGTTGACCTTCAGGTCCTGCGCGGGGGTGAACTTTTGCCGCTCTCCGCTGGAAACGAACATCGTCTTGCCATCGGGCGCGAACGCGATCCGGTGCGAGAAATGGCCTCGCCCGCTGACTTTGGGCGCCTGGCGCCAGATCACGCTCAGCCCGTCGACGTGGCAGGCGTCGGCCGAATCGCACACCAGCTTGCCGCGCCCCACCACCGCACCGCGGGTGTCGCCGGTGCCGGCCTCGACCCAGCTCAGGTAGATCGTCCGCGTTCCCAGCGTGGCCGAGGCTTCGTTCGGCAGGAACGCGACGTCGCCCAGTCCGCCCTGGCCGCCATAATCGACCTTGGGCATTCCGCTGACCGTCCCCATCCGGCCGCTCGGCAGGTCGACGAACTTCATCGTCCCCGGCCGTTCGGTGATGAACAGCACCGAAGTGCCGGGCGCGAACTGGGCTCCCCACGGTTCGTCAAAGGCGCCGTGCATGGTGATCGCGAAGGGCGCTTCTTCGCCGCTCGCGGGCCGGGGCGTCGATTGGGCCTGCGCCGCGCTATCCCCTGCAGCGCCCGATCCGCAGCTTGCGAGAGCAAGCGCGAGTGTGGAAAGGAGGGCACAACGGGTCACGGTACGGGTCATGTTGTCAGGAACACCTCATCCAGAATTCGGCTCCGCCCCGCTCATCGTCGGGGTAGACGAAGCGGGGCGCGGGCCACTTGCCGGACCGGTGGTGGCCGCCGCGGTCGCATTGTGCAAGCCGCGACCAGGAGGACTCGACGATTCCAAGGTGCTTTCGCGAACGGAGCGCGAGCGGATCGAGACGCGCATTCGCCGCCGTTGCGCGTTCGGGATCGGGGTGGTGGAAGTCGATCAGATCGACAGTCTCAATATCTTCCACGCGACCATGCTGGCAATGACGCTGGCAGTCACCCGGCTGTGTGAGGCGGTCGGCTGCGATCCGATGCAGGTGCTGGTCGACGGCAACCTGACCCCGGCCAACCGGCAGGCCGCCTGGCGCTGGCCCGCACGCGCGATTGTGGGTGGCGACGCCAGTGAGCCATGCATCTCGGCCGCCTCGATCATCGCCAAGACTTACCGCGACCGCATCATGCGCGAGCACGCGCTGTCACACCCGCATTACGGCTGGGACACAAACGTCGGCTATAGCACCCCCACGCACCTCCGCGCGCTGCGCGAGCACGGTCCATGCCCCCTGCACCGCCGCAGCTTCGCGCCGGTGGCGCAGGCGGCGGCGGGCCTGGTGGCTGCCGGGTAGGCGCTAGGGATCGCGCCGCCCGATCAGTAACTGGCTGCGTACCAATGTCGATCCGGCAGGGTAGGCAATCTGGGCCATCAGTTCTTCGCCTGACGGGCCAAGGAAATAGCCTTCGATCGTGCCTTCCACCGAATTGTCGCTGGCGACGACCTTGCCGGCGAAGCGGGTTCCATCGGGCGAAATGACGATATCGCGAAATTCGCCAACCCTGTTTCCGCCGCTGACGTAGATCGGCACCGACCCGGTCATGGTCCGCGCTGCAAAATCGACCTGCATCTGGCGCGGTTCCAAAAGGTTGGTCTGATAGGTCTTCATACCGCTCGTCGGAAGCCCGCCGGCTGGCGTGGGTACGCCATAGGCAAACTCTGACAGCAGGTACGGATCTGGCCGGGTGGTGTCGGGCGCGCTGGAGAAATACGCCTGAAACGTGTACTGGAGCAGCGTGTCGGCGATGACTGGCCGATACAGCCATATCACCGAGCCCAACACGGAGAACGCTGCGCTGGTCCGCTGGCCCTGGTATACGCTGGGGCCCGAGGACGGATCGGGAACCAGCTGCCCTTCGCCCAGATCGGGGACGGTCAGGAACAGCGCCGACGGCGGCGAAAACCGCATCTTCAAAGCAGGCCGGGTGTTGTAGCTGCTCTCGTTGGGGGCGAAGTCCCAACCTGTGCCATTTCCTCGAACGGTGTAGCCGACCACGGTGAATTCCGTAGCGGTGGTTGCGTCCAGCGTGCCGAACGACCCGATCGGCGGCGAGGTCGGCGGCGGAGGCGGCGGAGGCGGCGGGGGAGGCGGAGGTGGGGGTGGCGGCGAGAACGAACCAGTCGGCGCTGGTGTTCCGCCACCACCGCAACCGGTCAGAAATACTACCCCCAAAGCTGCCAGGGTTTTGCGCCGAGAAATGTCCTGCATGATCCGTATCCTCCTGTTTCCAGGATGGCGCGGATGACGGCGGCGTGGCCATGAACGCTAGCCGATGGTTTGCCGATGATTTCCCTATGATCGGTCAGGATGCGGTCCTGAACGCCTGTTGGCGCATGATTTCGATGTAGTTTCGTCCAAACCTCTCCTGCGTCTCCGGGTTGTGCGCCAGGCTTCCCCCGTCCGCGGTCAATGCGCCCAGTTCCTGCCGGCTGTTGACCCGGGGGAAGGGCAGGTCAGGTTCGGCAACGCCCAGAAACGCGCACAGCGGCCCCCATCCCTCAGCGGGATGAAAATGCAGCAGCCGCTCGGGCGGCAAGGCGGCGACCACGCTGGCGTTGCGCCGTGTGTACCAGTCGGTCAGGAAGGCGCGGTCGGTGACATCGCCGGGGATCGGATCGAATAGCACGGCTTGCATCAAACTGGCGGCCGGAGTTCCTGCCAGCGCATCCTTCATGGCGGGGGAGAAGATCGTCTCGCTCACCGAATCGAACCAGCTGTCGGGGTTGCGCGTGGTCAGCACGACCTTGGCATCGGGGTAGAAATCGGCCAGCTCTTGCCAGAAACTTGCTGAGGGATAATCGCTGGTCGACCGAAAATTGCTGAAGATCGCGTCCCAGTCCGGCCGCCCGGCCGCGGCATCGAGCCACAGGGGAATCTGGCGTCTGCCATCGGCCAGCACTTCGGTCATGTGGTGGCAGGGCCCGAAGCCGAGCGCCTCGAGAGCGAACTTCATCGACAGCGTGGCGTTCCGGCCCAACCCTGCCGCGATTACCTCGAGGGCCATTGTGGTTCTCCCCTTTGCGCCACGATGAAACTGCGTCACTCCAGATAAGCGCGCAAGCCTAGCGGGCGGGCAGCTTGGCGGGCTTGCACAGCATCAGCGGCGAGGATCGGATCAGCGTCGCTTCGAGTGGAGAATAGCGATCCGCGGGACCGCGATTGTCTTCGATCGTCAGGCGTCCCTTCTTCTCATCGGCGTTGACGAACATGACCACGTGCCCGGGCTCGTCAGCGTTGATCGGGAAGGGGAACAGCACCGAAGTGATGCCGTCATAATCGGGCCCCATATAGGACACCGCGTATTCGATCGAGCGAGGGTGAATGGTCCCGCCCGGCGTGCGGAACGACAGACCGGTCGGGTCTATGACCACTACCGGAAGGGCCCTGCAATTGCCGCCGGGGCCGTAACTGCCGAAGATCGATTGCAACCCGCTGTCCCGCAGATCGGTGAGCGTCACCGCCCGTGCTGCGGTCGCGGAGAAGATCGACACAAGGGCGCATGCCAGCAGCATGCGCGGTAATGGGGAAGCGGACATGGCATGTCTCCCACCTCGCGCGACCCGTTCGGGAAGGTAACCGAACCCTCCTCGCGATGGGAGCGACGATTGCGCCGGCCCGGTTTCACGAGCGCCGATGCGCGCTGCCCGGCGATCGGCACATAACCCGTCGGGAGAGTCTTTCAGGTCACACTGCGCCACATGTCGCGCATGGAGAATTGCAAGGGACTCAATATCTTGTGTCGGACTCCTTCTGTTCCGTATGAATTGATCGCCCGTTAACCATACCCGGTCAAAACTCCACGCTTGACGACGAGTCCGGTTGGACTCACCCTGTGGATAAGTTGAATCGGGGGATATGACGGGGATGGGGGTCATCGAGACCACGCGGGTGCGTGCGCGCACCACGAAAGCGGACGTGGAACTGCCGCTGGGGCGGATCCTGGCGGGGGACTGCGTCGAGGCGATGAAGCGGTTGCCGACCGCCAGCGTCGACCTGGTGTTCGCCGATCCGCCGTACAACCTGCAACTGGGCGGCGATCTCAACCGTCCCGACGGCAGCCACGTCGACGCGGTGACCGATGACTGGGACCGGTTCGACAGCTTTGCCGCTTACGATGCTTTCACCAAGGCCTGGCTGACCGAAGCCAGGCGGGTGCTCAAGCCTGACGGCGCGCTGTGGGTGATCGGCAGCTATCACAACATCTATCGCGTGGGTGCGATCCTGCAGGACCTGGGGTTCTGGCTGCTCAACGACATCGTCTGGCGCAAGACCAACCCGATGCCCAACTTCAAGGGTACCCGCTTCACCAACGCGCACGAGACGCTGCTGTGGGCGAGCACCGGGGAAAAGGCGCGCTATCACTTCAACTATCGCGCGATGAAGACGTTGAACGATGAATTGCAGATGCGCAGCGACTGGGTGATCCCGGTGTGCGGCGGGCAGGAACGATTGAAGGAAAACGGGCACAAGGCGCACCCCACCCAGAAGCCCGAGGCGCTGCTCTATCGCGTGCTGCTGGCGACCACCGAAAAGGGCGATGTGGTGCTCGATCCGTTTTTTGGCACCGGCACCACCGGCGCGGTCGCCAAGCGACTGGGGCGCGAGTGGATCGGGTGCGAGCGTGAGACTGCTTATCGCGAAGTCGCGACAGCGCGGATCGCCAAGGAACTGCCGCTCGACGAAAGCGCGCTGGCGACCATGGCCAGCCCGCGCAATGCGCCCAAGGTGGCATTCGGGGCAGTGGTGGAATCGGGCATGCTCCCGCCCGGCAGCCAGCTGTTCGACAGAAAACGCCGCTGGACTGCCACCGTGCGCACCGACGGATCGCTGCTGTGCGGCGAGGCGAGCGGCTCGATCCACGGGCTCGGCAAGGAACTGCAGGGCGCGCCCAGCTGCAACGGGTGGGCGTTCTGGCATTATGATGACGGCGGCAAGCTCAAGCCGATCGACGCGATAAGGCAGGCTTACCTGCTCAGCGTCGAGGATTGATTTCAGCTCGCGGTCCCGCAAAGGCGGCACGATGACCGACCGTCTTTACCTGATGCCGACCGGGCTTTCCGCAAGCCCGCAGGCCGAGGATGGCGATTGCGTCCGACTGGCGGGCGGTCTGGTCTACGCTCACCGCTTAGCAGCCATCGTGCGCCGGGGCGGGCAGGTGATCGAGCGCCACCGCTTCACTCCCGAAACGGCCGCCGACACGTTCGCGCAATTGCCTTCCGCGTTGGGCGACGATGCCGAGGCGCAATGGGGCAACCTGCGCACCGCGCATCTGCCGATGCAGCTGGGCGCCCGGACGATCCGGCTCGATCAGCCGCAGGTCATGGGCATCCTCAACGTCACGCCCGACAGCTTTTCCGATGGTGGGCGGTTCCTCGATCGGCCCGATGAGGGCGCGGCGCACGCGGCGGCGATGCTGGAGGCGGGCGCGGCGATGGTCGACATCGGCGGCGAGAGCACGCGGCCGGGTGCACCGGCGGTTTGGGAAGGTGACGAGATCGCCCGCGTCCGCCCCGCGGTCGAATACTGCGCGCAGATGGGCGCCGCGATCGCGGTCGACACCCGCCGCGCGGCGGTGATGGAGGCCGCGCTCGACGCCGGGGCGCATTTGGTCAACGACGTTTCCGCGCTGCGCCACGATCCGCGCAGCGCCGAACTGGTCGCGGCGCGCGGTTGTCCGGTGGTGCTGATGCACGCGCCCGGCAGCGGCGACAATCTTCACGCCGATGCCGACTATGACGACGTGGTGTTCGCGGTGTTCGACTGGCTGGCCGAGCGACGCGATGCGGCGATTGCGGCAGGCATCGCGCGAGACCGTATCGTGCTCGATCCCGGCATCGGCTTCGGCAAGGCGCTTGCCGAGAACCTGGCGTTGATCAACGCGTTGCCGCTGTTTCACGCGCTCGGCCAGCCGTTGATGCTGGGCGCCAGCCGCAAGCGGATGATCGGCGCGCTGAGCAACGAAGCAGCCGCTCACCAGCGGCTCGGCGGCAGTGTGGCGCTCGCGCTCAGGGGAATGGACGCCGGCGTGCAGTTCGTGCGGGTCCACGACGTCGCCGAGACGGTTCAGGCGCGCAACGTTTGGCGGGGACTGCGCGATGCGGCGCTGACGGATTTCTCGCAACTTCCCGGCTAGCCGCAGGACGGCTTACGAATTTTCCTCGATATATGTTTCGGGGTCCTTTTCCTCGCGCTCGTATTCGCCAGAATGGGCGGCCTCGAAGGCGAGATAGCGGAGACCCAGCTTGACGCGCTCGGCCAGCGGCACCCGCCGGCGGAAGTCGGTCAGGCCCTGCCGCTCCTCTTCGCTCATGTGTTCCGAATTGTGGTAATTGCATTTGTCGACGCACTGCCACCACGCGTCCGAGCCCGGCTTTTCCTTGATCGCCGCTTCAGCGGCCTCGGCGATCTTGTTGTGATCGTCGATCGCGTCGTCGGTGGTTTCCTCGGCGCTGTCGGAATCGACCGCGCCTTCGCCCTTCTTGAGGAGGGTCGGGTAGAAATGGAGTTCTTCTGCCTCGGCGTGCGCTTCCAGGAAATTCTTCAGCTGGCGGAACACCTTGCCCAGCGTATCGGGATCGTCGCGCGCCTCGTCGAGAGCGGCGAAGTAAAAGCGCTGGCGCGCGTGGTCGGCGAGAATGCAGTCGACAATATCCATCGGGTATCCCTGTTGCGCGTGTCCTGCACCGAACGGGGGATGCGGACAGCGGTTCCGCCCCGGCAATCCGCGTTTCAGGCGGCGTTGTCGATCCCGAGATCACCGAGCTTGCGGTAGAGTGTCGAACGACCGATGCCGAGCCGGCGGGCGACTTCGGTCATTCGGCCGCGATAGTGGCCGATGGCAAGCCGGATCACGTCGGCCTCGATCTCGTCGAGCGAGCGCAGGTTACCGTCCTCGGCATAGAGCATCACGCCCACGCCGTCGTGCTTGGGATCGCGCGTTTCGGCAGGATGGCCGAGCAGGTCGGACAGTTGCGGGAAGCTGTCTGCGGTCAGCGCATCGCCGTCGCAGAACACCGCCGCGCGGAACAATACGGCCTGCAGCTGGCGCACGTTCCCCGGCCAGTCGAACGCCGCCAGCAGCGCCAGCGCGCCGTCGGTGATGGTCAGCGAGCGCAGGCCCGGCTGATCGCCGATGCGGGCAAGGAAATGGCGGGCGAGCGCGGAAATGTCGCCGCTGCGTTCGCGCAGCGGGGGGAGTGTGATCGTGGTCGGCGCGAGGACCTGGTGCAGCGCGGGGTGAAAATAGCCCGCATCGTTAAGCGCGCTCACCGGCAGGTTGCTGGCCGACAGGACCCGGACGTCGATGCGAAAGCCGTGGCGCGCGCCCACCGGCCGGACGACTCCGGTTCGGCATACTTCGGCCAGCTTTTCCTGCAGGTCCATCGACAACCGGTCGACTTCGTCGAGCACCAGCGTGCCGCCGTCGCAATGTTGCAACGCGCCGACCTGCCGGTCGAATGCGCCGGGAAAGGCGCCCTGTTCGTGGCCGAACAGCACCGACTCGATCGATCCCGGCGGGACCGCGCGGGCGTTGATCAGGCGGAACGGCGCCTTTGCGCGCGGCGAAGCGGCATGCATCGCGCGCACCAGCATCTCCTTGCCGGCACCGCTTTCGCCTTCGATCAGGACGTTGCCGTGGCCACGCGCGGTCTTGGCCGCCTTGGCCAGCGCGGCGCGAAAGTTGGGCGCATTGCCGATCATCGCATCGAAATCGAGCACCTGGCCCAGTTTCTCGGTCAGCGGCTGTAGTTCATCGCGCGGCGCCTCGCGCTTGGTCGCGCTGCGCAGTGCAAGCATCAGCCGATCGGGCGCGACCGGCTTGATCAGGTAATCCGTGGCCCCGGCCCGCATCGCTTCGACCGCCAGCAGGGGCGATGCGCTGGCCGTGAGCATCAGGATCGGCAGCGCCGGACGGCGGGCCTTGAGTTCCTCGATCAGCGAGCAGGCATCGTCACCCGGCACCCACTGGTCCAGGATGATCGCGGAAAGCTGCATGCCCTCGCGCGTGCCAAGAGTGGCGATGGCGGTTTCCGAATCGGCGACCACCAGCGTGCGCCAGCCTTCGCGCGCAGCCAGCGCGGCGATCAAGCGGGTCTGCGCCGGCTCGTCGTCGATCAGCATCAGCAGGCGGTTGTCGCCTTCGACCATTGTCCCTCGTCCCGTTACGAAACAGAACGACCGATTACGGGACAGGAGTAAAGGTCCGCTTAAGTCTGATCGAAGAAGCAGGGCGGGCTTGAGCGTTACCGCACACCGCGATAGGAAGCGGGCCAACCAGACAACCGATTATACGAAGGTGAAAATTGCGATGGCTTCGGGCAACGACATGAAGGCGCATGCTGGCACGTACGACAGCTTTATCGCGTTGTTGAAGTGGACCGTTCCGATCCTCGCCGTGATCGGGTTGCTGGTCATCCTGCTGATTTCGAACTGACCGCGCGGCCGGTGCGGATCGCCGTCCTCAAGGAAACCGCACCGGGCGAAACCCGCGTTGCGTTGACGCCCGAGACCGCCAGGAAATTCATCGCGCTGGGCGCGACCGTCGCGGTCGAGGCTGGCGCCGGTGTGACTGCCAGCATTCCCGATACCGCCTATGCCGAAGCCGGCGCGGAAGTCGGCCCGGCGGCCAAGGTGACCAAGGGCGCCGACATCGTGCTCGGGGTACAGGCGCCCGATCCGGCCGCCCTTGCAGGAGCCACTCCCGGAGCATGGGTGGCGGCGGTGTTCGATCCTGCCGCTCAGCGCGATCGGGTCGACCGATATGCGAGCGCGGGCTACGAGGCGCTGGCGATGGAGTTCATGCCGCGGATCACCCGCGCGCAAAGCATGGACGTGCTCTCCAGCCAATCGAACCTGGCCGGCTACAAGGCGGTGATCGCCGCGGCCGACGCCTATGGCCGGGCGTTCCCGATGATGATGACCGCGGCGGGCACCGTGCAGGCGGCCAAGGTGTTCGTGATGGGGGTCGGCGTCGCCGGCCTGCAGGCGATTGCCACCGCGCGGCGGCTGGGCGCGCAGGTTTCCGCGACAGACGTGCGCTCTGCGACCCGCGAACAGATCCAGTCGCTCGGCGCAAAGCCGGTGTTCGTCGAGAGCGTCGCGGGGATCGAGGGCGAGGGCACGGGCGGTTACGCCAGCGAGATGAGCGAGGAATACCAGAAGGCGCAGGCCGAACTGGTTTCGGGCCACATCGCCAAGCAGGACATCGTCATCACCACCGCGCTGATACCGGGCCGCGCTGCGCCCCGCCTGATCAGCGACGCGCAGATCGCAACCATGAAGCCCGGCAGCGTGATCTTCGATCTCGCGGTGGCGCAGGGCGGCAATGTCGAAGGCTCGGTGGCCGACCAAGTGACCGAAAGGCACGGCGTCAAGTTGATCGGGTACTCGAACACCCCCGCCACGCTGGCCGCCGACGCGAGCGCCCTGTTCGCGCGCAACCTGTACAATTTCCTGTCCGCGTTCTGGGACAAGGAGCAGGGCAAGCCGGTACTGGACGAGGAAATCGGCGACGCGGTTCGGCTGACGCGCGGGGGCGCGGTGGTCCACCAGCGCCTGCTGGGATAGCGCGCACGATCAATTGCGAAACTCGCACGATCAGTGAAACTCTGGCCGCGATAATCCGTATGTCTTGATGGAAGCCGACGATCGTCTTGATCCGTCCGGCCCACTCAAGGAGTTGAATTTCCATGAAACGAGCAGCATTCCTCGCCATTGGCGTTGCCGCGCTTTCGCTGGCCGGTTGTCAGGACGCCCCGGCGGACACCACCGACGCCGATGCGATGGCCACTGATTCGATGGCCACCGACACGATGAGCGACGGCGCGATGGCCGACACCGAAATGGCCAATCCGATGGTCGGCGGCGCGGCGATGATGGCCGACAAGACGATCGTCGAGAACGCGTCCGCCGCGCCCAACCTGACAACGCTGGTGACCGCGGTTAAGGCGGCCGGCCTGGCCGAGACGCTGGCGGGCACCGGTCCGTTCACCGTGTTCGCGCCGACCAATGATGCGTTCGGCAAGGTGCCCAAGGCGACCGTCGACACCCTGATGAAGCCGGCCAACAAGGCCGATCTCGCCAAGGTGCTGACCTACCACGTGGTGCCGGGCAAGCTGACCGCCGCCGATCTGATGCAGAAGATCAAGGCCGGTGGCGGCAAGGCCACGCTCAAGACCGTCGAGGGCGAGGATCTGACGCTGACGATGGCGGGCAACCTGATCAAGATCGCCGGCATGGGCGGCAGCACGGCCATGGTGTCGACCGCTGACGTCATGCAGTCGAACGGCGTGGTCCACGTGGTCGACGGAGTGCTTACTCCGTCGATGTAAGCGGCATAGGCCAAAACGAACGAGCGCCGGGCCGCGGATGCGTGGCCCGGCGCTTTTTCGTGCGCTTAACCGACGGTGTACTCGACAGGCAGCGGCTTGCTTGCGATAGATACGCGGCAAGGGGGAACCGCGCGTGGACTTTATCTCCATCCTGTCGATTTTCGTGCTGGCGTGCTTCATCGGCTATTACGTCGTGTGGTCGGTCACGCCGGCGTTGCACACGCCGCTGATGGCGGTCACCAACGCGATATCGAGCGTCATCATCGTCGGTGCACTGATCGCCAGTGCGGCGGCCGGCAGCCCGAGCGCGAAATGGCTCGGCCTGCTTGCGGTGGCGCTCGCCTCGGTCAACATCTTCGGCGGCTTCGCGGTGACCGCGCGGATGCTGGCTATGTACAAGAAGAAGGACAAGCCGGCCCCGGCCCAAGGTGATGTGCTGGAGAAAAAGCCATGAGCCTCCAGCCGATCCGGACAACGGATCTGTCGATCGTCGCCGACGCCGCGCACGCGGTCAATCCGTGGGTCGCGCTTGCCTATCTTGCCGCAGGGGTGCTGTTCATCCTTGCGCTACGCGGCTTGTCGAGCCCCTCGACCAGCCAGCGCGGCAATCGCTTCGGCATGGCGGGAATGGCGATCGCGGTGGTGACGACACTGGTCACCCATTTCCCGTGGAAGCCTGTCGGCCCGGCAGACCTCGATGGCATGGGCCTCGACGTGGCGACATTTGGCGAAATCCTGGCAGCTATCGCCCTCGGCGGCGTCGTTGGATGGATCATCGCCCGGCGCATTGCGATGACCGCGATGCCGCAGCTGGTCGCGGCGTTCCACAGCCTTGTGGGCCTCGCGGCGGTGCTGGTGGCCGTAGCGGCTTTCCTGAACCCAGGCGCGTTCGGCATTCTCGGAATGGACGGCAACATCCTCACCGTCAGCCGGGTCGAGATGGCATTGGGCGCTGCAATCGGTGCGATCACCTTTTCCGGATCGGTGATCGCGTTCGCCAAGCTCAACGGCAACATGAGCGGGAAGCCGATCCAGTTGCCGGGGCGGCACCTGATCAATCTCGGCACGCTGGTGGCAATCATCGCCTTGACCGGACTGTTCACCGTCGCGGCGCACGCCGGGCCGGGCGAGAACAACCTGTTCTGGATCGTGATCGCGTTGAGCTTCGCGATCGGTTTCCTGCTGATCATCCCGATCGGCGGGGCGGACATGCCGGTCGTCATTTCCATGCTCAATTCGTATTCGGGCTGGGCGGCCGCGGCGATGGGCTTCACGCTGCACAACACCGCGATGATCATCACCGGCGCGCTGGTCGGCAGCTCGGGCGCGATCCTCAGCTACATCATGTGCCGGGCGATGAACCGCAGCTTCATCTCGGTGATCGCGGGCGGTTTCGGCGCCGACGCGGCCACGGGCGGCGCGGCGGTCGAGCAGCGGCCCTACAAGTCGGGCAGCGCGGAAGACGCCGCCTACATGCTCGAACAGGCCGAGAGCGTCATCATCATCCCCGGCTACGGCATGGCGGTCGCCCAGGCGCAGCACGCGCTGCGCGAGATGGGCGACAAGCTCAAGGCCAAGGGTGTCGAGGTCAAGTACGCCATCCACCCGGTCGCGGGGCGGATGCCGGGGCATATGAACGTGCTGCTGGCCGAAGCGCAGGTGCCGTACGACGAGGTGTTCGAGCTGGAAGACATCAACTCCGAATTCGCGCAGGCGGACGTGGCGTTCGTGATCGGCGCCAACGACGTGGTCAATCCGGCCGCCAAGACCGACAAGTCGTCACCCATTTTCGGTATGCCGGTGTTCGACGTCGACAAGGCCAAGCAGGTGTTCTTCATCAAGCGCAGCATGGGCGGGGTCGGCTACGCCGGGGTCGATAACGACGTATTCTACATGGACCAGACGATGATGCTGCTCGCCGACGCCAAGAAGATGGTCGAAAATATCGTCAAGGCGCTCGACTGATGCGCGCGCTGGCGGCGCTTGCCGCGCTGCTGCTGGTCGGCGGATGCGTGCAGAAGATTGCCGAGAGCCGCGTGCGCACCGCGCTGGTGGAAGCGGGGCTGTCGCAGCGCAACGCCGATTGCATGGCCGGGCGGATGGTCGACCGGCTGACGATCGCGCAGCTTCGCAAGCTCGAACAGCTCAAGGCCCGCGAAGGCGAGCGCGAGCGGCCGGTGACTATCGGCCAGTATATCGAACGCGTCCGCCGGGTCGGCGATAGCGAGGTGATCGCAGTGACCGCCAGCTCTGCCGGGCTGTGCGCCGTGGGCCTGGGCTGATGCGGCCCGGCTAGCTTCCCTTGACCACCGGTACATCGCCCTTGAAGGCGAAGTCGCCGAACGCGTTGTCGCAAGCGTCGAAATTGCTCCACACGGTCTGGCTGTCGTCGCTGAAGGTCAGCCGGATATCGATCTTGCAGGCGGTCTTGTCGAAGTGAACGGTATGATTGGTGCCGGGCCTCACCGGATCGTGGACCATGTCCTCCGCCAGCTTTTCCGTAACCCATTCCGCCTTGCCCGCGCCGGAGGTTTCGACGGTCTTGATCGTCTTGCCGGTCTTGTTGACGAGGACGAAGTCCCAGTCTTCGGCGTGCGCGGGCACAGCGACGACCATAAGCGCGGCGCCGAACAGTATTTTTGCAACCATTGGATGCTCCTCCCCATAGGAACATCCGCGATGGTGCGCCCGATGCGCGCGTTGCGCAAGACCCCGCGCAATCCGGGCGTTCAGCGTTGACTAACACGCCTGTCAGTAGCAGCGTGCCTGGCATGAAGATGACCCGTCTCGCGCTTCTGGCGCTCACCGCCGCGGTTTCGCCCGCGATATTGTCTCCGGCCTGGGCCGCGACTCACACTGTCGAGCCCGGGGACGGCGCGCAGGATCGCCTGCAGGAAGCGCTGATCACCGCGCAGCCCGGAGACGAGGTTGTGCTCGGCGCGGGCCGCTTTGCACTCGACGACGGGCTCAGTCTCGATGTCGACGGGGTGACGGTGCGCGGCGCGGGGATGAACGCGACGGTGCTCGACTTCTCCGGCCAGAAGGGCGCTGGCGAGGGGCTGCTGGTGACCAGCGACAAGGTCACCTTGCGCGATTTCGCGGTCGAAAATGCGCGCGGCGACGGGATCAAATCGAAGGGTGCGGACGCGATCGTCTACCAGCGCGTGCGGGTCACATGGACCGGCGGGCCAAACGAGACCAACGGCGCCTATGGCCTCTACCCGGTCGAAAGCGATGGCGTGCTGATCGCCGAGTGCGAGGTATCCGGCGCGTCGGACGCCGGAATCTATGTCGGCCAGTCGAAGCACATCACCGTGCGCCATTCGGTCGCCCGCCAGAATGTCGCCGGGATCGAGATCGAGAACAGTCGCGACGCGCTGGTCGAGGCCAATTACGTCACCGGAAACACCGGCGGCATCCTGGTGTTCGACCTGCCCAGCCTGCCCGTGATGGGCGGCGGCAACACCGTGGTGCGCGATAACCTGGTGGCGCATAACACCACCGCGAATTTCGCGCCCAAGGGCAATATCGTGGCCGGGGTCCGTCGGGGAACCGGGGTGATGGTGATGGCCAACGACGGGGTGCTGGTCGAAGGCAACACGATCCTCGACAACCCCACCGCGCCGGTGATGGTGGTCGCCTATCCGCTGCAGTTCAAGGATGCGACCTACAATCCCTACCCGCGCAACGTGACGATCGGCGCGAACCGGGTCGATGCCGGCGGCACCGATCCGCAGTTCGAGGGCAAGGAACAGTTGCTCGCCGCGTTCGGAGGGGCGCTGCCCCCGGTACTGTGGGACGGGCTGACGCAGGACGGCACTGTCGCCCTGCGGGTCGATCCGTCGATCAAGGGCTGGTCGCTCAACCTGCCGTCGCAAGGGGGCGGGCTCGATGCGGCCGGTGCACGGCCGGGGCCATTGCAGGTCGCCGCACCCGATGCCGCGATCACGCTTTCCGGTTACGGCGCGCCCGCGGACCTGGAGGCCCGCCTGGTTCCGTGATGCGTGCCGCGATCCTTGGTCTGTCGCTGCTTTGTGCAGCAGCCTCGATTGCACGCTCGGCCGACGTGCCGACGCCCAATGATGCGGTTGTCACCGGCGATGCGCTGCCCGCATCGCTGGCCGAGTATGGCTTCTTCGCCGATGCGCCCGCCCAAATGCCTGCTGCCCGCGTTACACCCTATCGGCTCAATACGCCGCTGTGGTCCGACGGGGCGGAAAAGCTGCGCTTCGTCTACCTGCCCGCCGGAATGCGAGCCACCGCACAGGGCGACAACCTGCTGGACCTGCCGGTCGGGGCTGCGCTCATCAAGACCTTTGCGTTCGAGGAAGGCGGCAAGCGCCGGCTGATCGAGACCCGTGTGTTGCTCCACCGCGCGAGCGGGTGGGTCGCGCTGCCCTATCTGTGGAATGTCGAGCAGACCGAGGCGAAACTCGCGCTCGCCGGTGCGCGGGTGCCGGTGACCACGCCCGCGGGCGAGGCCATCGAGTATCGTGTGCCGAACAAGAACCAGTGCAAGGAATGCCACGGCCTCAATGGCGTGGTGACCCCGATCGGACCGAAGGCGCGCAATCTGTCGCACGACTGGCTGACGCGCTTCACTGCCGCCGGCATGCTCGATGCGGTGCCGCAAGTGGCGCACCCCGTGCCGATGTGGGAGGATCGCGCGAAGGTGTCGGCTGATACCGCCGCGCGCGGCTATCTCGAAGCCAACTGCGCACATTGCCACCAGCCCGGCGCGACCGCGTCGAATTCGGGGCTCGACCTGCGCTGGGAGCAGGCCGATCCGCAGGCGATCGGGATCATGAAGCGGCCGGTCGCGGCAGGACGCGGTGCGGGAGACCTGTTGTTCGACGTGGTGCCGGGCAAGCCGTCACAATCGATCCTGGTCCATCGGATGGCCAGCCTCGAAGGGGGGGTAGCGATGCCCGAACTGGGCAAGGCGACCGTCGACAAGGATGGCCTGGCCGCAGTCGAACGGTGGGTCGCCGGGCTATAGACCCGCGCCGCGCGGCTTCCTAAGGCTCTTGCCGGGCAGACAGGGGAGTAAGTCGTTTGCGCAAGCTGGGCCTGATCGGCGGCATGAGCTGGGTCTCGACCCGCGATTACTATGAACAGATCAACCGCGGCGTGCGCCGCCGGACTTCGCCGATGGCGAGCGCGCCGCTGCTCATCGAAAGCCTCGATTTCGACGGACTGTGGGGACTCGCCAGCAAAGCCGACTGGGACCGCGCGGGCGACGTGCTGGCCGAATCCGCCCAGCGGCTGGCGGGTGCCGGTGCCGAAGGGCTGCTGATCTGCGCCAATTCGATGCACAAGGTATACGACAAGGTCGCCAAGGCCGCCGGGGTGCCGATGCTTCATATAGCCGATTGCGTGGGGCAGGCGATGAAGGCAGCCAACGCGACCAACGCCGCCCTGATCGGCACCGGGAACGTGATGACCGAAAGCTTCTATCGGCGAAGGCTGGTGGCACATGGGGTCGATCTGCTGCCGCCCGACATGGACATGGTCGAGGAAGTCGACCGGATCATCTATCAGGAACTGATGCGTGGCAGGCCAACCCGTGAGGCGGAGCGAACCCTGAAGACCTGGATCACCCGCAAGGAACAAGACGGGGCCCAGGCGATCGTGCTCGCCTGCACCGAACTGGCGATGGTGGTCGATGTCGATGCCAATGTCCTGCCGGTGTTCGATTCCACTCGTATTCATTCAGCCGCCGCGGTCGAATGGATTTTGGACGACGAATAGTTGCGTGGGCGCGACGAACCGCTGAGTATCCACCGGCTCAGTGGCGTTTGCGACTTCCCTTTTCGAATGGACAGCGCATTCTGAGCGTCCTTGATAATGGGGGAGCACATCATGAAAATTCGTGTCGCCGGCCGCATCGCGGCCGCAAGCCTTGTTGCCATCTCGTTTGCGTCGCTGGCCACGCCCGCGAAGGCCGGCGAAAAGATCGCCAATTCTTATATCTGCGTGTTCAAGAACGATGCCGTCGGCCGGGGCGATGTCGATGGCAAGGCCAATGCCGCCGCCAAGGCGCATGGCGGAGTAGTCACGCACACTTACAGGAATTCGATCCGCGGATTTTCCGCCAACATGTCCGAGCAGGGCATGACCAACATGCGCCGCAATAATCCCAATATCGCTTACTGCGAACAGGATCAGGTGATGTCGCTTGTCGCGACCGCCAAGGGCAAGCCCGGCAGTGGCGGTGGCGGGACGACCCAGCCTCCGCAGGAAACGCCGTGGGGCATCGCGCGGGTCAACGGCGGCGCCGCGGGCAACTTCGCCACCGCGTGGATCATCGACACCGGCATCCAGTTCGATCATCCCGAACTCGTCGTGGACACCGGGCGCTCGCGCAGCTTCCTGAGCCGCGGCGATGCCCAGGATGAAAACGGGCACGGCACCCACGTCTCGGGCACGATCGCGGCGAAAGACAACGGGATCGGCGTCATCGGCGTTGCACCGGGTGCGACGGTAGTGGCGGTGCGCGTGCTCGATCGGCGCGGTTCCGGCAGCAACTCGGGCGTGATCGCCGGGGTCGATTACGTCGGCGAAGTCGGCAAGGCGGGCGATGTCGCCAACATGAGCCTGGGCGGCGGGGTCTCGACCGCGCTCGACCAGGCGGTGATTGCCGCTGCGTCGGGCGGGGTCCGCTTCGCACTCGCTGCGGGCAACGAGACCGATGATGCCAACAACCATTCGCCGGCCCGGGCCAACGGCCCCAATGTCTATACCGTGTCGGCGTTTGCGGCCGGTGACAAGTGGGCCAGCTTCTCCAACTACGGCAACCCGCCGATCGATTATGCGGAACCGGGTGTGGCCATCAAGTCGACGTGGATCGGCAGCGGCTACAACACGATTTCGGGCACTTCGATGGCGACTCCGCACCTTGCGGGCCTGCTGCTAGCTGGCACGGTCCGCTCAGGCGGCACGGTCAGCGGCGATCCGGCTGCTCCAGCGGACACCATCGGCGTCCACTGATCGGATCGTTTCGGGCCGACAATCGTCCGGCTGAAATCGGGGCCGCGCATCATGCCGATGCGCGGCCCTTTTTCATGAGGGCAGCGACGCGTGTTCCGCCTGTGTTCCCGTTGTCGCGACCGGCGCGTGGCCCTATCGGCCTATCTCCCATGACGCTTGCCCCATACGCCGCCGATCCGGCCGCCGGACGCGGCCGCGAATTCACCGAGGATCGCGAAGGCGCCCGCGGGCCACGCAGCGAATTCCAGCGCGACCGCGACCGGGTCGTCCACTCGATCGCCTTTCGCCGGCTGCGATCGAAGACCCAGGTGTTCATCGCGCCCGATGGCGATCATTACCGCACCCGGCTCACTCACAGCCTGGAAGTGTCGCAAATCGGCCGGGTCATCGCTCGCGCGCTCGGGCTCGATGAAGATCTGACCGAGGCAGTGTGCCTGGCGCACGACATCGGCCATCCGCCGTTCGGCCATGCGGGCGAGGCCGCGCTCCAGGCGGCCATGGCAGAGCGTGGGGGGTTCGATCACAACGCGCACACCTTGCGCACGCTGATGCGTCTCGAAAGCCCCTATTGCGGTCACCCGGGACTTAACCTGTCATGGGATGTGCTCGAGGGGCTGGCGAAGCACAACGGCCCGCTGAACGCGCCGAACTGGGCGCTGGGTGAGCTCGACGCGGCGTTTCCGCTCGATCTCGGCGCCTGGCCCAGCCTCGAGGCGCAAGTCGCCGCGCTGGCCGACGACATCGCTTATGACAATCACGATATCGACGATGGCCTGCGCGCGGGTTTCCTGACGCTCGACGACCTGATGGAGCTGCCGCTGCTGGCGGACCGTTATCGCGAAGTCGAGCGGCGCTTTCCCGGTGCGCGCACCGAACAGCGCCTGCGCGAACTGGTACGCAGCCAGATCGGCGCGATGGTGAATGACCTGCTCGACACCACCCGCTCCGCGATCGACGGGCTGGCAAGCGTGCAAGAAGTACGCGCCCACCCGGGGCCGCTGGTGGCATTCTCGGCCGAGATGGCGCTGGCCGAGCGCGGATTGAAGCGGTTCATGTACGACAAGCTCTACCTGCATTCTGAACAGGTCGCGGCCGCCGAATGCGCGCGCGACGTCGTCTCGCGGCTGTTCGCTGCCTATGACCAGAATCCGGACTTGCTGCCGCCGGGCTGGCGCGCCGCCCTCCCGCATGAGGAGCCGGAGCGCAGCCGGCACCTGGCCGATTTCATCGCCGGGATGACCGACCGCTATGCGATCGACCAGTGCGTGCACATATTCGGCCGTGCGCCCGATGGTTTGCGCAATGTCTGATCCGGTACGGATCGCTCTGGTCGGTGCCACCGGGCTGATCGGCAGCGAGGTGATGAAGCTGTGCGTCGGGCGCCAGGATGTGCGCCTGGTCGCCGTCGCGCGCCGGGAATCCCCGATGCCGCAGGGTGCGCGCATGGAGATGTTCGTCGCCGATCCTTCCAAAGTGGGGCGAGGTATTCGAGGCGGTTCGCCCGACTGCGCTGATCTGCGCGCTTGGGACGACCTGGCGAAAGGCGGGCAGGGACGAGGACGCGTTCCGCGCGGTCGATCACGACCTGGTGCTGGAAACCGCACGCGCCGCCAGGGCCGGCGGGATCGAGCGCCTGGTCGCGGTAAGCTCGACCGGTGCCGACGCGATGAGCAAGAACCGGTATTTGCGGACCAAGGGCGAGGTCGAGCGCGAGTTGGGGCGGATGCGCTTCAAGCGGCTCGATATCCTGCGGCCCGGTTTGCTCAAGGGCCACCGGGTGGGCGACCTGCGCCCGCTCGAACGGCTCGGCAGCCTGTTGAGCCCGATTGCCGATTTGGCAATGCAGGGCCGCTATCGCCAATATCGTTCGATCCGGGCCGAACTGGTTGCCAAGTCGGCGCTCGCGCTGGCATTGCGTCGAGCTGGCGGGCGCTTCGTGCACGACAACGACGGATTGCTACGCGCGGCGGCGACCCTGCCGCTGCCGGCGCAAGACACATTTTGATGTGACGGACACATTGTAATGTGATAGAGCGAGTCGCATGAGCATCATCGACCGCGTTCGCACCCTGGTGGCCGAAGACCGCATGAGCCGCACCGCGCTGGCGCGTGCCGCCGGCCTGCACGCCAATTCGCTGCGCGATTGTCTCGAACCAAAATGGAACCCGACCGCGGACACGCTCGGCAAGCTTGAGGCATTTCTGTCGGCCAACGACGAACGGCCGGTGATCGTGTCGGCCGAAGAGATCATCGACGAGGCGCGCAACGGCCGGATGTTCGTGCTGGTCGACGACGAGGACCGCGAGAACGAGGGCGACCTGATCATCCCCGCGCAGATGGCGACCCCCAACGCGATCAATTTCATGGCCACCCACGGACGGGGACTGATCTGCCTGGCGATGACCAAGGCGCGGATCGAGCAACTCGACCTCAAGCTGATGAGCCGCGACAATCGCAGCCGTCATGAAACCGCTTTCACCACTTCGATCGAAGCGCGCGAGGGGGTCAGCACCGGCATTTCCGCGGGCGACCGCGCGCGCACCGTTTCGGTCGCAATCGACGGAACCAAAGGCCGCGATGATATCGTCACCCCCGGCCACGTGTTCCCGCTGGTCGCGCGTGACGGCGGAGTGCTGGTGCGCGCGGGCCATACAGAAGCTGCGGTCGATATCAGCCGCCTCGCCGGGCTCAATCCATCGGGCGTGATCTGCGAGATCATGAACGATGATGGCAGCATGGCGCGGATGGACGACCTGGTTCGCTTCGCACGGCTGCACGACCTCAAGATCGGTACCATCCGCGACCTGATTGCCTATCGGCGCAAGCACGATCACCTGATCGAGCGGCGCGGCGAGCGGCGTTTCACCAGTCGCTCGGGCGGCGAATGGCAGGCGATCGCCTTCTACAACCGCGCCACCGGCGAAGAGACGCTGGCGCTGGTCAAGGGGTCGATCGATCCGGCCAAGCCCACGCTGGTGCGGATGCATTCATTGTCGCTGTTCGACGACATCTTCGGCGAGACCGGTCCGCGCGGTGGCATGATCGAAGCCGCGATGCAGGCCATTGCGAATGAAGGATCGGGTGTGATCGTACTGATCAACCGGATTGCGCGCGATTATGTCAGCCGCGCAATCGCTCGCGGCACCGAGGCTCCCCCATCCGATTCCCAGGTGACCGAGCAGCGCGATTACGGCGGGGGCGCGCAGATCCTTGGTGCGCTGGGCGTGCACGACATGGTCCTGCTGACCAACACCGAACATTCGCTGGTCGCACTGGAGGGGTACGGGCTGAGCATCGTCGGCCAGCAGCCGCTCAGCTAGAACGACGATCCCACCAGCGCATCGATCGCGGCCTGCAGGATCACCGCGGCGGCGTGAGCGTCGATCACGCCCTTGCGCCTGGCGCGGCTCAGGTCCTGCTCGATCAGTGCACGTTCGGCGCTGACGGTCGACCATCGCTCGTCCCACAACAGCACCGGCAGTTCGAGCGCTTCGCTCACATTGCGCGCATAGGCCCGGCTTGCTTGCGCCCGCGGCCCTTCGCTGCCGTCCATGTTGCGCGGCAGGCCGATCACCACCCCGCGCACCGCGCGTGCGACAGCCAACGCGCGGAGCACTTCGCGGTCTCGTCCAAACTTGCCGCGCTCGAGCGTCCTGTCTGCGCTGGCAAAGCGCCAGCCGGCATCACACGTTGCGGTGCCGATCGTCTGGGTCCCGAGATCGAGCGCGAGCAGCGCCCCGCCATCGGGCAACGCCGCCGCGAACTCGCCCGCGCTGGTGGTGATCAGGGCGCCGTGTTCCACGCCGCGAGCCGCCGGGTGACGTCCGCCTTCAGGTTCGCCCAGAACAGCGGGATGTCGTAGACGTGATAGTTGTTGCCCGGCAGCACCCCCGGGCCGAGATCGGGCGGGTCGCCGATCAGCAGCAGCCCCGTATCGGGATCGCACCGCGCGGGCACCGCGCCGGCGATCAACTCGCCGCTCGAAAAGTCGCTCGATGGCTTGAGCGTGCCGAGATTCGCGTCAGCGGTCGCCGTGCCGCCCTGCGTTCCGGTGATAGGATTGGTGCACACGATCGCGCCTTGCCCGCGTGGCTGGCCATCGAAGCCGGGCGTGGCGGTGAAGCGTTCGAACACCTGGCTCGGATCGGCCGGCTCGGCGAAGCTCGACCAGGTCGCAATGCATCCCGCCTGGTCGGGGGTCGCGCAAGCGGGCAAGCCGAGCGCGGGCAGGTCATGCGCCACCGAGATCGGCCAGCCGACCGGATAGACCATGGCGATCCGCCTTTCGAGCGGTGTGCCGATCACTTTCTCGTGCAGCAGCCGAAGCACCAATAATGCGCCCTGGCTATGCCCGGCGAGTACGATCGGTTCATCCTTGTCGATCGTGCCCACGAAGAAATCGAATGCTTGCGCCACATCGCGGTAGGCAAGGTCCAGCGCCTGTTGTGCTTCGGGCTTGTCGGTCAGGAATGCACCGAACACCGCCTGGCGATATCTCGGTGCCCAGATCTGGTCCGCGCCGGCAAACGGGCTGGCCATCCCGCGCAGGAACAGTCGCGCTCGGGATTGGGCATCCTCGTCGGTTAGCGGCGCGTTCCACGGTGCGTCGGCACCGATCGCCGGGCGGATATAGCTGGTCGGGTGAACGAAGAAGACCGCGTAGTGCCCGCCGGCAGGGGTATCAGGCGATGCGGAAGGCGCGGGCGCAAGACCTTCCTCCGCGCCCGGATTATCGGGCGAGGCTGCGGCTTGCGGCACGTACCGCGACGGATCGGCCGCGCCCATTCCGGGGCGCGAATACCACATCGCCGGATCGGCATAGGCGTTGGTGTCGAGCGCAGGCTGCTCGACGAACTTGCCGCGCGGCACAAATGCCAGCTCGGTCGCTTCCTTCGACCAGATGCTAAGCGCGACCGCCCCCGCGATGAACAGGAAAATGACGAACGCAACGAGATACAGGAACTTGCGCGCCATCAGTTGGCCGTCGAATGTTCGTGGTGCAGACGCTCCGCGCGCCGTTCCAGCGCGGTCTTGATCATCGCCAGCATCGGATCGGCGAATGTCAGCCCCAGCACGCCGAACAAGACACCCATGATCAACTGGAAGCCCAGCACCAGGGCGGGTGCCAGGTCGACCGTCTTCTTGGCGATCATGGGCACCAGGATGTAACCGTCGAAATTCTGGATCACGAAATAACTCGCCACCGTCCACAGGCCCATCTCGGTCCCGCCGGAAAAGCCCACCAGGGTCATCAGCACGCCCGAGATGATCGCGCCGATGTTGGGAATGAACGCGAGGATCCCGGTGATCAATCCGAGCAAGGCGGCCATCGGTACGCCGATGAAGGACAGCAGCGCGTAAGTCAGGAAACCCTCGGCCACCATGCCCACCAGTCGCCCGGCGAGCAGGCGGCGCAGGTTACGGGCCATCTCGCCGAGCGTATCGGCGACGTATGCGCGGTGCCGTTCGGCGATCATCCACGACAGCCCGCGTTCGTAGGGCCGGGGATCGACCGCCAGATAGATGCCGATGATTACGATCAGCACCAGCGTTGTGACAGCTCCCACCACACCGCCGATCGCGCGTCCAAGTGTACCGACCCCGGTGAACAGTTGCCCGGCGAGGTTCTGGATGTCGCTCTGGCCGATGGCCACGCCCTTAGACCGCAGGAAAGCAACCGCGCGGCCGACCTGGGTGGTGACGATGGCGGGAAATTCGGCCGCCTGGGTCGCGATCTGCGATCCGGCGAATGACACCAGCCACGCGACAAAGGCCACCGCGCACAGCAGCACGATGCCCACCCGCCAGCCGCGCCCGATCGGCAGGATCCGGCCAAGCAGGCGCGCTCCACCGTCGAGCATCGCGGCGAATACCAGCGCGCCGAATATCACCAGCAGCGATTGCGCAAGATAGATCGCAAGCACCAGCAAGCCGACCACCAGCGCCCAGATCAGCGCACGGTTGGCCTCGCGCTGGAGTTCCGGACTCTCGATTTCCGTCGGGCTGGGACCGACCGGTTCCTCGTGCGGAATCGGTTCGGCGCCACTCATCGCTTGGCGGGCGCCTTGACGATCGCGGGGCGCAAGGTGCTCCACGCGCGGTCACCGCGCAGCGAGCTGAGCCAGGTCATCGGATTCCAGGTGGTCGTGCCGTCGAGCGAGAAGGTGAGGAATTCGGCGCGCCCGCCGACGTTGGCGAGCGGCACCGGCCCGCCGAGGCCACGCTCCCACGTCTCGGCGCGGCTGTCGGCCGAATGATCGCGGTTGTCGCCCATCAGGAACACGTGATCCCTGGGCACCACCGTCTCGGGATAGTTGTCGAGCATCTGGTTCTCGTGGTCGATCACCAGATACGTCGCGCCGTTGGGCAGCGTTTCACGCAGGGCGGGGACCTCGTAATAGTCTTTCCCGTCGGCCGCGCGGACCCGGTAGTTGTCCCAATAGCCCAGGCACGGCCGGCCTTCGCACACTTGCGCGTCGACCGGGATGCGGATGTCAGGTTCGACCTTTTGCGGCACTGGCTTGCCGTTCAGGATCACCTGTCCGTTGACCACCGCAATCCGGTCGCCCGGAAGGCCGATCACGCGCTTGATGTAATCCTCGTCGCGATCGGGCGGGACCGCGATCACGATGTCGCCGTATTGCGGCGTCGCTGGCCACACGCGTCCGCTGCTGCGCGGAAGGACGTGGAAGCTGGCCGAAACCCAGCTCCACCCGAACGGATACTTCGAAACCACCAGCCGATCACCGACCATCAGGTTGGGCACCATCGAGGTCGACGGGATATAGAACGGCTTGGCGACCAGGCTGTGGAACGCCAGCACCGCGAGCAGCATCAGCGCGAGTCCGCGCAGCTCGGCGAGCCAGTTGATCTTCTCGCGCTTCTTGTCGGGTTCGCTCACGGGGTGCGTTTCGCTCAGGCTGTTCACTGGGGGATGGCCTCGATGACGACGAAGGCCTGGGCCCATGGGTTGTCGTCGGTTAGGGTCAGATGAATGCGTGCCTCATGGCCCGCCGGCACAATTTCGGCAAGCCGCTTCGCGGCTCCGCCGGTCAGCGCCAGCGTGGGCGCGCCCGACGGTGCATTCACCACGCCGATATCCTTGTGGAACACGCCGCGGCGAAATCCGGTGCCGACCGCCTTGGCATAGGCTTCCTTGGCCGCCCACCTTTTGGCGAAGGTGCCGACGCGGGTGTAAGGCCGCCGCGCTGCCTTCGCGCGCTCGACATCGGTGAAGCAGCGCGCCTCGAACTTCTCGCCCCACCGCTCCAGCGAATTGGCGATCCGGTCCATGTTGGTAAGGTCGGAGCCCAGGCCGATGATCACTGCGCCCGCCTCACCGCGCGTCATCCATCAGATCGCGCATCCGGCGCACGGCGGCCTCGAGGCCCACGAATACCGCCTCGCCGACCAGGTAGTGGCCGATGTTGAGCTCCGCGAGCTGCGGAATCGCGGCGATCGGCTGGACGTTGTCGTATGTCAGCCCGTGGCCGGCGTGCGGCTCGATGCCGTTCTTGGCGGCGAGCGCGGCCATGTCGGCGATGCGCTTCAGCTCGACCGGGATCTGGTCTCCGGTCGCGTGCGCGTATTCGCCGGTGTGGAATTCGACCACCGGCACGCCCAGTCGCAGCGCCGCGTCGAGCTGGCGTTCGTCCGGGGCGATGAACAGGCTGACGCGGATGCCAGCGTCATTCAGCCGGGCCACGACCGGAGCAAGGTGATTGTGCTGGCCGGCCGCGTCGAGCCCGCCCTCGGTGGTGCGTTCCTCGCGCTTTTCGGGGACGATGCACGCGGCATGGGGCATGTGACGCAGCGCGATGGCGAGCATTTCCTCGGTCGCGGCCATTTCGAGATTGAGCGGCAGGTCGGTCGCGGCCTGGATCCGCGCCAGATCCTCGTCACGGATATGACGGCGGTCTTCGCGCAAGTGCGCGGTGATCCCGTCGCCGCCGCAAGCCGCGACGATCATGGCGGCGCGCACCGGATCGGGATGATCGCCGCCCGAATCCGAAGTCCAGCGGGCGTTGCGGATGGTGGCAACGTGGTCGATGTTGACGCCCAGCCTGAGCGAATTGGGGCGCAGACGAGACGTCAAGCCGAGCGGCTCCCCGGCTTGGTCACCGGAATCGCTGCCAGTGCGGCGGGAACATCGGCTTCATCATAGGTCGGGAAATTGATGTCGATCAGCGGATAGAATGGCACCCCAAGATCGACCGACCCGTTCGAGCGGTCGACCAGCGCGGCTTCGGCGATCACCTCGCCGCCTTCGCGCGCGACAGCGGCGATCGCCTCGCGGCTGGAAAGCCCTGTGGTGACCACGTCCTCCACCATCAACACCCTGGCGCCGCGCTCCAGCCGGAAGCCGCGACGCAGTTCGAACGTGCCGGTCGGGCGTTCGAGGAACACCGCATCCTTGCCCAACGCGCGGCCCATTTCATGGCCGATGATCAGACCGCCCATCGCCGGGCTGACCACCACGTCGATCTGCCCGCGCAGGTCGCGCGGCAGCTTCTGGCAGAGTGCGCGGGCGAGCCGGCCGGCGCGATCGGGGTTCATCAGAACCCGCGCGCATTGCAGGTAATGCGTGCTGTGGCGGCCGCTGGACAGCATGAAGTGCCCCTCGAGCAGCGCCTCGGCCTCGCGAAAATCGTGCAGCACTTCTTCGTCGGTCATCGGCGGGTCGCGGCGTTCGGAATGGGAGTGGGGACGGGCGGAAAAATCTCCCTAGAAGCGCTTGAGGCATGGGGCAAGCGCGCGTATAGGCCCGCGCAAACCCCCATCAGCGGGGCATTCCGGCTCGTGATGAGGGGCGGGAAGACGAGCACGAAACCTAGCAAGACGGAAAGCTTCGCACCGATGATCCTCGGCCAATCGACCGCCCGCTTAATTCGCAAGTTCTGGGCGCCCATGTGGGCCGCGCTCCTGCTGGCGCTCGCGCCCCAGGCGGCGTTGGCGCAAGGCGCTCCCGCGAGCGTCGCCAGCCAGCCCGCCGCAGCCACCGAAGCAGCCCCGGCAGCCGCCGCCGTTGGCGCGCCCGCTGCCGGTGCGGTCGACGACAAGGCCGACGCTTCGAGCGACAAGGTTGCTCCCGGCGCCAGCGCTTACAAGCCGCTCGGGCCCGAATGGATCAAGGGCAAGCCGACTCCCGGTGCGCTCGACGTGCAAACGCAATATTCGCCGACTGGCCGCCAGGCGTTCAAGCTCCACAGCGCGCTGGTTTGGGTAATGGTGGCGATCTGCGTGTTCGTGCTTGGACTGCTGCTGTACGTGATGATCCGCTTCCGCCGCAAAGCGCATCCGGTGCCTTCGCGCACGACGCACAACACCGCGATCGAGGTGGCCTGGACGTTGCTGCCGGTGCTGGTCCTGGTTGCTATCGCGCTGCCTTCGATCAGCTTGATTTCCGCCCAGTATCAGTCGGCCCCCAAGGATGCAGTGACGATCAAGGTCACCGGTTACCAGTGGTACTGGGGCTATACCTACCCCGACAACGGCGGGTTCGAGGTGATCTCGAACATGCTGCCCGATGAAGAGGCGATCAAGCGCGGCGAGCCCCCGCATCTGGGCGTCGACAATCGCATGGTGGTGCCGGTGGGCGAATGGATCCGCATCCAGACCACCGCCGCCGACGTGATCCATTCGTTCGCGGTGCCGAGCCTTTGGTACAAGCTCGACGCGGTCCCGGGCCGGCTTAACGAAAAGCGCATGATGGTCGAGAAGGAAGGCATCTACTACGGCCAGTGTTCCGAGCTGTGCGGTGCCAAGCACGGCTACATGCCGATCGCGGTCGAGGCGGTTCCGCGGGCGCAATTCGACGCCTGGGTGCTGTCGCAAGGCGGCACCGTCGGCAAGCCCGAAGCGCCTGCCCCGGTTTCCGCCGCGCCGATCCAGCAGCCCGAGAGCTCGGCCCAGCAGCCGGTCGCCGGCTCCGCTCCGGCCGCCGCCGCTTCGGCCTCAGCCGCCGCCGCTCCTGCCGCCTGAACGCATTTCTAGGTTTCGAAAGACCCCATCATGGCCACTACCGCCGACCACTTCCAGGCTCACACCGACGATCATGCGCATCATGATGCCGACCACAAGCCGGGCTTCTTTGCCCGCTGGTTCATGTCCACCAACCACAAGGACATCGGCACGCTGTACCTGATCTTCGCGATCACCGCGGGGATCATCGGCGGGGCGATTTCGGGCGTGATGCGCGCCGAGCTGATGGAACCCGGCATCCAGGTGCTGGGCAGCTGGGTGGCGTTGTGGGGCGGCGAGGCAAGCTTCGAAGCCAACCTTCACGCGTGGAACGTGCTGATCACCGCGCACGGTCTGATCATGGTGTTCTTCATGGTCATGCCGGCGATGATCGGCGGTTTCGGCAACTGGTTCGTGCCGCTGATGATCGGCGCGCCAGACATGGCGTTCCCGCGGATGAACAACATCTCGTTCTGGCTCACGGTGGCTGGCTTCACCTCGCTGTGCCTGTCGCTGTTCATGCCGGGCGACGCGACCGGGTTGGGCGCGGGCACCGGCTGGACCGTCTATGCGCCGCTGTCGACTTCGGGCTCGGTCGGGCCGGCGACCGACTTTGCGATCTTCGCGCTGCACCTTGCGGGCGCGGCGTCGATCATGGGCGCGATCAACTTCATCACCACCATCTTCAACATGCGCGCGCCGGGGATGACCCTGCACAAGATGCCGCTGTTCGTGTGGTCGATCCTGGTCACCGCGTTCCTGCTGCTGCTGGCGCTGCCGGTGCTGGCCGCGGCGATCACCATGCTGATCACCGACCGCAACTTCGGCACGACGTTCTTCGACGCGGCCGGCGGAGGCGATCCGATTCTCTACCAGCACCTGTTCTGGTTCTTCGGCCACCCCGAAGTGTACATCATGATCCTGCCCGGCTTCGGGATGGTCAGCCAGATCGTCGCCACGTTCAGCCGCAAGCCGGTGTTCGGCTACCTCGGCATGGCATACGCGATGGTCGCGATCGGCGTGGTCGGGTTCATCGTGTGGGCGCACCACATGTTCACCACCGGGCTCAGTGTGAACGAGAAGATGTACTTTACCGCGGCCACCATGGTCATCGCGGTGCCCACCGGGGTCAAGATCTTCAGCTGGATCGCGACGATGTGGGGTGGCTCGATCGAGTTCAAGAGCCCGATGGTCTGGGCGATCGGCTTCATCTTCCTGTTCACCGTCGGCGGCGTGACCGGCGTCTACCTTGCCAATGGCGGCGTCGACGATGTGGTCCACGATACCTACTTCGTGGTCGCGCACTTCCACTACGTGCTCTCGATGGGTGCGGTGTTCAGCCTCTTCGCGGGCTTCTATTACTGGTTCCCGAAGATGAGCGGCAAGATGCATTCGGAGCTGCTGGCGCACCTGCACTTCTGGGGCTTCTTCATCGGTGTGAACGTGATCTTCTTCCCGCAGCACTTCCTGGGGCTGAACGGCATGCCGCGCCGCTATCCGGACTATGTGGAAGCGTTCGCGTACTGGAACCACGTCAGCACGGTGGGTTACATGATCATGGCGGGGTCGATGGTGTTCTTCTTCGTCAACCTGATCTACGCCTTCACCGCGGGGAAAAAGGCACCGGCCAACTACTGGGGCGATGGCGCGACCACGCTCGAATGGTCGCTGTCGAGCCCGCCGCCCTATCACCAGTTCGAAACGCTGCCGGTGATCGAGGACGATCACGATTATCACAACCACATGCCCAGGGATCCCGCTCCGGCCACAGCCTGAGCCCCTTGAGCCTGACGTAACCGAACGGCCGGTCCTCGTGCGAGGGCCGGCCGTTTGCGTTGTAAGGAGCCGATGATGCCCGAGATGCGCCTGATCGACACCGGCGATGTCACCTTGCGTTGCGCCATCGAGGGATCAGGCCCGTTGGTGATCTTCGTCCACGGCTTTCCCGAAAGCTGGTATTCGTGGCGTCACCAGTTGGCCCCCGTCGCGGCAGCGGGCTTCACCGCGTGCGCGATCGACGTGCGCGGCTACGGCGGCTCGGACAAGCCGCCGGAAGTAGCCGATTACGCGATGGAGAAGATCGTCGGCGACCTCGTCGGGCTGGCGAAAGTGCTGAAGCCCGGCGGACCAGCGATCCTCGTCGGCCACGACTGGGGCGCGCCGATCGTGTGGAATTCCGCGCTCACTCACCCGGAGCAGTTTTCCGCCGTCGCAGGCCTGTCGGTCCCGTTCGCCGGGCGTGCCGAGCCGCCCGTTCACCGAGGTGTTCCGCGAGCACTTCACCAGCCAGGGCCGGTTCTTCTACCAGGAGTATTTCCAGCAACCCGGCGTTGCCGAGGCCGAGGCCGAGGCCGATCCGCAGGGCTTCGTCCACCGGATGATGTACTCGATCAGCGGCGACGTCGAACCCGGCGCCTATTGGGACAAGCCGCTCGGCGCGAAATTCCTCGACGGCCTACCCGATCCGCAGCCGGTGCCGTGGCTCACGCACGAAGACATCGCATTCTATGGCAGCGAATTCGCCGCGAACGGCTTTCGCGGCCCGCTCAACCGGTATCGCAACCACGAGGCCGACTACGAATGGCTGCAGGGCTGGAAGGGCCAGCGGATCGAACAGCCCAGCCTGTTCATCGGCGGCACCCGCGACCCTGCGACCACGCTGTTCGGCGCGGTAGCGGACCCGGTCGCGATGATGCGCATGTTCGCGCCCAGGGTCGAAGGCCACGTGCTCGACGGCGTCGGCCACTGGACCCAGCAGGAACGGCCCGAGGAGGTGAATTCGCTTCTGTTGGACTGGCTCAGGCGGCTTTAAGGCGAGTCGTCCGGACAGCCGGTCTATGGCATGGCTGGCGTCGGCTCAGGCAAATCTACGGATGGATCGCGGCGGCTCATCGCAGCGCTCGAGCGGCCTGATCCTCGCGCCTTATGGGTAGCGGGTTGGGGCGGACCCAACACCCTTGCGCAGGCACTTTACGACATTCGCGCAACTCGAAACCCCGAAGAAGCAAAGCGGCTTATCTCGAAACTCCGAGTCTATACCATCTCGGATCAAGACGACAGCGGGCCGTGGATACGCAAGGAGTTTCCGCAGCTTTTCTACGTCGTAAGTCCGGGCGGCTATGGTGCCGCGACTTGGACGGCGATCAACTCTGTGATCCAGGGCATCGACAACACGACAATCTCAAACGGATGGCTTGCTAAGCACATTCAGCAAGGACACGGCCCGCTCGGCGCTGCTTACCCAGATACCGCCTACGGTTTTGAAGGGGATACACCTTCTTTCCTTGGCCTCATTCCCAACGGCCTCAATGTGCCCGAGCGCCCGGACTGGGGGGGCTGGGGTGGACGCTATGAATTTCGCACGCCTGACCGCTCGACCACAAATCCTGATGGGTTCAATGGCGGCGTTTCTGTCCCTGCGGAAACCCGGCCAATCTGGACCAATGCGGTGGATAGCTTCAAGCCTTATGTCGCCAACTCTTACGGACGCGCCATAGGACCATTGGACCGGACATACACCGGCTTTCGCGAGACACTATGGCGCTGGCGCGATGAGTTCCAGAACGACTTTGCAGCCCGTATGGACTGGACAATCAAGACCCCCGCCAATTCAAATCATCCTCCTATCGTCCGACTTGCGCATCCGGACAGGGTAACGGTTCGATCCGGTGACACGGTTTCGCTCAGTGCTCTTGGCACTACCGATCCGGATGGGGACAGCCTCAGCTATCAATGGCTCCAGTATCCAGAGGCCGGAACCTACCTGAAGACTATCGAGATGTGGGGCGCAGAGAACCTCTACGCTCGTGGCTTCACCGCTCCAGTCCGGGATCGGTCCGGACTGTCCGACATGGGGTGGGAAGCGGTCGTCGCAGACTACCACCATTGAGGCGGGGTCCATCGCCAAGTGCCACCTACGGCGAGGGCAACCGTACATGCGAGCGTCAGCAGGGCGAAGATTACTGACCATGCGACGGTATGCAGTCCCATCGACCGACGAACGCTTCCAGCAGCGCCAGAACGATAGAAGCGAACGCCTAGGACCACGCATCCCATCCAGAGGATCGACAAAATGAGTGCGATGTAGTCCCCCTCACCGAAGGCCCACAGTATCGGCAACGAGATAATGGCAGGAAGCACGATCCAGAGCTTCGCGGCCCAGATGCCCCGGAGACCAACCGTAGTCTTACCCACGTTGTCCGACAGGCGCTGTTGATGTGGCGAGGTTTCGCTCATCCGCCGACAGTGCCGAACGCAGCAAATGTCCGCAATGGGGTCGCTAGCGGACAGTCCGCTTTCCGACGGCAAATTTGATGTACAGCCGTTGGAATCGCAGCCGCGATGGCAGGTTGAAAAACACTCGGTCGTACTTTCGGCGTACGTCGCCTTCGGCGCGCCTGCGGATTTTCCTACAGCCACAAGGCCGTGATAGGGGGCGGCCGATGCTCGCGCCGATCTTGCCACTACTCCTGGGCCCGCCTGTCCGGCGCAAGGTGATGCAATGGCGGTCCAAGGCGACACCTTCGCCGCGCAAGGTTGCGCCCGGCCTGCGCAAGGCGACACATCTGGCGCAAGGCGACACAAACCTTCCTGGACAGTGTGACAAGTGTGACAAGTCCCACAGACCGCGCTGGCTCTTCCCTAGCGGGAACGGGCTCCCTATAGGCGCCTGCACCCCCGCATGACCGATTCCGCAGCCCTCTACCTGCCGACCGACTGGCGCGACTTCCTGTCGCTGACCAAGCCGCGCGTGATGAGCCTGGTGATCTTCACCGGCCTGTGCGGCCTGCTCGCCGCGCCCGGCCATATCCACCCGCTGATCGGCTTTGTGGCGGTGCTCTGCATCGCAATGGGTGCGGGCGGGGCCGCCGCGCTCAACCAGTGGTGGGAGGCCGATCTCGACGCCGGCATGAAGCGCACTGCCAAGCGCCCGATCCCGGGCGGCCGGCTGCGGCGCACCGACGCACGCGATTTCGGGATCGCATTGTCGGTTGCCTCGGTCGGGTTGATGGGGATCGCGGTCAACTGGCTCAGCGCGATCATCCTGGCGGTGTCGATCGTCTATTACGCGGTGATCTACACCATCTGGCTGAAACCGCGCACGCCGCAGAACATCGTCATCGGCGGCGGGGCCGGGGCGTTCCCGCCGATGATCGGCTGGGTCGCGGTGACTGGCGACGTCACGCTGATGCCGGTGCTGCTGTTCGCGATCATCTTCATGTGGACCCCGCCGCATTTCTGGGCGCTCGCGCTGTTCATCAAGAGCGATTACGCCAAGGTCGGGATTCCGATGATGCCGGTGGTGAAGGGCGAGGCGAGCACGCGGCGGCAGATCATCGCCTACGCGATCCTGCTGTTGCCGGTCGCCGCTGCGCCGTGGTTCATCGGCGGCACGGGCGCGATCTACGGCGGGATCGCGATCGCGCTGAGCCTCGCGTTCATCGCGCTCGCCGCGCCGGTTGCGCTGCGCCGCTCGGTCGAAAACGACACCATGAAACCCGAAAAGCGCCTGTTCGCGTTCTCGATCCTCTACCTGTTCGCGCTGTTCGCCGCGCTGGTTGCGGATCGGCTGGTTTACGGGCAGGGGCTGCTGGCATGACCACCCCCAATCGCATGACGCCGGAAGAAGAGATCGAATTCAAGCGCCGCCGCAAGGGGCGCAACCTGGCGCTGGCCGCGGTGCTCGTGTTCTTCGTGGTGCTGTTCTACACGATCACCTTCGTGAAGATGGGCTGATCGGGGTGGCCAACCGCAACACCCGGGTGGGCATGATATCGGCGGTCATCGCGCTGGCGATGCTGGGCATGGGGTTTGCCGCGGTGCCGCTCTATCGCATCTTCTGCCAGGTGACCGGCTTTGCCGGGACCACCCAGCGCGCGACCGAGGGCGAATTGCAGGCCGCCGAACGGGTCGGCGCCCGGGCCGGCGGCAAGGTATCGGTCCGCTTCGATACCAACATCGATCCCGATCTGCCTTGGACTTTCCGCCCCGAGCAGGTGACCGAGACGGTCAAGCTGGGGCAGCGGCAGATGGCGTTCTTCTATGCGAAGAACAATTCCGACGTGCCCGTCACCGGGCAGGCCAGCTTCAACGTCTCGCCTGATCAGACCGGGCCCTATTTCAACAAGGTGCAGTGCTTCTGTTTCACCCGGCAGACGCTGCAGCCGGGCGAAGAAGTGCACATGCCGGTGCTGTTCTTCGTCGATCCTGATATCGCCAAGGATCCCGATGCCGGACCGGTCGAACAGATCACGCTCAGCTATACTTTCCACCGCTCGCCGGACGTGGCGCAATAGGCCACTGGACCGCATCGCCGCACCGCATTAAGGGCGAGGCGAAACCGCATTGAATCCGCTCGATTAGGGACGAGAATCCTCATGGCCGGCGCCAAGAACCACCAGTATCACATCCTGCCGCCCGACATCTGGCCGTTGATCGGCTCGCTGTCGGCGCTCACCTTCACCAGCGGCATGGTCCTGTTCATGCACCGCGACACAATGAGCGGCTGGCCCGTCGTGCTCGGCCTCGGCATCGCCGGGCTGATCGCGACGTTCTTCAGCTGGTTCTCGAACATCGTCAGTGAAGCGCAGGCGGGCGACCACACCCCGGTGGTGCAGCTGCACCTGCGCTACGGGATGATCCTGTTCATCGCGTCGGAGGTGATGTTCTTCCTCGGGTGGTTCTGGGCGTTCTTCGATTTCTCGCTGTTCCCGAACGAATTGACTGAAGTGGTCGGCGGGCAGTTCCCGCCCAAGGCGATCGAAGCGGTGATGGACCCGTTCGACCTGCCGCTGCTCAACACGCTGATCCTGCTGTGCTCGGGCACCACTGTCACCTGGGCGCACCACTGCCTGATCCACGGCGATCGCGACGGGGTGAAGAAGGGCCTGTGGCTGACGATCCTGCTGGGCATCATGTTCACCAGCATCCAGGCCTACGAATACGCTCACGCGCCGTTCGCCTTCGGCCAGAACACCTATGGTTCGGCCTTCTACATGGCGACCGGCTTCCACGGCTTTCACGTGCTGATCGGAACGATCTTCCTGATCGTCTGCCTGGTGCGGACCTACAAGGGGCACTTCACCCCGCAGCAGCACTTCGGCTTCGAAGCAGCCGCTTGGTACTGGCACTTCGTCGACGTGGTGTGGCTGTTCCTGTTCTGCGTTGTCTACGTGTGGGGTGGCTGGGGCGCTCCGATCCACTGATGCAGCCGGATAACCCGGAACCACATCAAGGGCAGCCCGGCATCGCCACGGCTGCCCTTTCCGGTTTGTGCCCCCGTTGCGGCGCGAAAACCTTGTTCGCGGGCCCGGTGCGTTTTGCTCACAAGTGCAACAAGTGCGGGCTCGATTTCGATCGCTTCAACGTCGGTGACGGGCCGGCCGCTATCCTGATCCTGCTGATCGGCGGACTGGTGGCGGGCCTGGCCATATGGCTCCAGCTGGCCATCGAGCCGCCGTACTGGGTGCAGGCATTGATCTGGGTGCCGGTGAGCCTAGCGCTGGTAATCGTTGGGCTGCGGATATCGAAGGCAGCGTTGCTGGCGAGCGAGTTCCGCAACCGTTCGGGCGAGGGGCGCCTGCGCAAGTGACCCGGCGGGTTCCGATCGTGCCCACCCTCGTGGTCGCACTCGCGGTGGCGACGATGATCGCGCTCGGCTTCTGGCAAATTGCCCGGGCTCATGAGCGTGATGCCGATCACGAACGGCATATCGCGCGGATGGATTTGCCGACCGTCGTCTATCCCTTTGCCGATCCCGCCGCAGAGGGCTTCCGGTTCCGCCGGGTGGTCGCGCCGTGCGACCGGGTCGTCGGCTGGCAGCAAAAGGCAAGCAAGAGCGCGAGCGGCCAGGCCGGGTGGGGTTATGTCGCCACGTGCGTCGCGGATCGTCAACAAGCGCAGTTCGAAGCCGAGCTCGGGTTCAGCGCGGCTCCCGATGTCGCACCTTCGTGGCAGGGCGGCGATGTGGTCGGCCATGCCAAGCTTGGTCCCGATCGGCGGGGGTTCCTCGATCGGTTGCTATGGCGCGCCCCGCGCCAGAGCCTGATGATCGTCGCGGAACGTCCCGCACAGGGCCTGACTGCATCGATGCAGCCCACCCCTGATCAGGAAAACAACTCCTCATGGGGTTACGCGGTGCAGTGGTTCCTGTTCGCGGCGACAGCCCTGGTGATCTATGGTCTCGCGCTCAGGAAGCGATGGCGCGAGCGGTCGTAGGTCACTTGTAGAACCCCTCGCGCAGATTGATGCCGTGCTCGAGCCACACCTTCATCGCGCACAGCATGCCGGTCCAGCCTTCGCAATTGCCGTACGATCCGCGCAACGCGCCTGGAGTATCGCGCCACCCTTCCTCGACGATCTGCACCAGCGTTCGCCCATCGTCGGTGGGTGTGAACAACATGGTGACGGTGGTCTTGTACCCGCCCGGCTTCATCTTGGCGCCGATCTCGCCACCCTCGGCCTCCGCGGCGCCCCATTCGAGAACGATCTTCTGGTTGGGCACGACCTCGATCACCTCGACCGGGAATGCGCCAGGGAAGTCAGCGAAATCCCACATCACGGTCTTGCCGCTCTCAAGCCGGCCCTCAGCGCCGCCCGTGGTGAAGTAGTGCGAGAGCTTGGCAGGGTCGGCAACCGCTTCGAACACCTCGGACACCGGCTTGTCGATCCGGCCCGAAACCCTGAAATTGATCTGCATGTCTCGTGCTCCACACTTGAGTTGTCGCGATTTATGTTATAAAAACATAACATGTCAATCGATGATAACCTCGATGCGGTCTTCAAGGCGCTCGCCAACCCCGTGCGAAGGGCGATCTGCGATCAGCTCGGACTGCGTCCGCTGACCACCAAACAACTCTCGCAATGCTTTCCCGAACTCGATCGCACGACTGTGATGCTCCATTTGCGGACATTGGAGAGCGCCGGGCTTGTGGTGGCGGTTCGCAAGGGGCGCGAGCGTTTCAACCACCTGGACGCGACGCCGATACAGGCGATCCACGAACGCTGGATCGGGCCGCATGCAGCGCATGCCGCAAGCGGGCTGCTGCGCCTCAAGATCGAGCTGGAAACGACTGAAAAGAAAATCGACGCCTGAGGCCAAGCCCCGCTTGCTTGCCGGTCAACCCTGGCGCGGCTAGGCGCAGTGGCGACATGGACTATGTTTCGACCCGCGGCAGCGCGCCGTCACTCGATTTCGAAGGCGCGACGCTGGCGGGTCTGGCGAGCGATGGCGGTCTGTATCTCCCGCGCGAATGGCCGCGGTTCACCGTCGAGGAAATCGGTGCCATGCGCGGGCTAAGCTATGCCGAGCTTGCCGCACGGGTAATGCAGCCTTTCGTGGGCGACAGCCTAGTCCCCGAGCGATTGCGCGAACTGTGCGACGAGGCTTATGGCCGGTTCGCCCACGTCGCGGTGACACCGCTGGTTCAGCTCGACGCGCAGCATTGGCTGCTCGAGTTGTTCCACGGGCCCACGCTGGCGTTCAAGGACGTCGCGCTGCAGCTCCTCGGCTTGTTGTTCGAGGAATTCCTCGGCCGCAACGGCGGGCACCTGACGATTGTCGGTGCGACCAGCGGGGACACAGGTAGCGCGGCAATCGACGCAGTCGCGGGTCGCGAAGGCGTGGAGATATTCATGCTCCACCCCAAGGGCCGGGTAAGCGACGTCCAGCGCCGCCAGATGACCAGTGTGCGCGCGCCCAACGTCCACAACCTTGCGATCGAAGGATCGTTCGACGATGCGCAGGCGATGGTGAAGCGGATGTTCGCCGACAGCGAACTGACCGCGCGCTTCCGCATCGGCGCGGTCAATTCGATCAACTGGGCGCGTTTGATGGCCCAAGTGGTCTACTATTTCGCCGCCGCGCTTCAGCTTGGCGGTCCGGCCCGGAAGATCGCGTTCAGCGTTCCGACCGGCAACTTCGGCGATGTCTTTGCCGGCTATGTGGCGCACAAGATGGGCCTGCCGATCGAGCGGTTGATCGTGGCGACCAACGTCAACGACATCCTCCATCGCGCGCTGTCGGATGGTGACTATTCCACGTCAGAGGTCACGCCGACGGCCGCACCGAGCATGGACATCCAGGTCAGCTCCAACTTCGAACGGCTGCTGTTCGACGCAGGTGGTCGGGATGGCCCGGCGATCGCCGAACAGATGCGCGGGTTCGAGGCTGCCAAAGCGATGCGACTGTCCAATGCGCAGCGCGAAGCCATAGCCGGACTGTTCACCAGCGCCCGCGCCGAGCCGTCCGACATGACTGCCGCGATGCGCTGGGCGCGCGAGGCGGCTTGTCAGACGATCGATCCACACACAGCCATCGGGCTTCACGCGGCGCGGACAGCGGTGCTTGATGCGAGCGTGCCGATCGTCACCCTGGCGACCGCGCACCCGGCCAAGTTTCCCGACGCAGTCGAGCGTGCGACCGGCCAGCGCCCGCAACTCCCGTCGCGCATAGGTGACCTGTTCGCGCGTGAAGAGCGGTATGATGAGTTGCCCGGCGATTACGACGCGGTCCGCGATTACGTGGCCGATCGGGCGACCCCCGCGAGCTGATGGCGGAGCTTGTCGAGCAACCGCGGATCCTCGCGGGCGAAGGGTGGGAGGACTACCGGCTGGTCGATAGCGGCGATGGCCGCAAGATCGAGATGTACGGACCGTACCGTTTCATCCGACCCGAGCCGCAGGCGATGTGGTCTCCGCGCAGCGATAACTGGCAGGCGGACGGCGAGTTCGTCCCCGGTTCGGACGAGGATGGCGGAGGGCGCTGGCAGTTCGCCAGCCCGGTACCAGACACGGGCTGGCCGCTCGAATGGGGCGAAGTCGGCTTCACCGCACAGTGTACGCCGTTTCGCCATCTGGGGTTTTTCCCCGACATGGCACCGGTATGGAGCTGGATGCTCGGAGAACTTTGCGGAATGTCCGATGCGCAGACGCTCAATCTGTTCGGCTACACCGGGGTCGGCACGCTTGCGCTGTCGGCCTGCGGGCCGGTCACGCACGTCGATGCGAGCAAAAAATCGGTCGCTCAGGCGCGCGAGAATGCGGCAGCATCGGGCATGGAAGGCCGGCCGATCCGCTGGCTGATCGACGATGCCGCCAAGTTTGCCGCGCGCGAGGTGCGCCGCGGCAAGCGCTACGACGGGATCATCCTCGATCCTCCGAAGTTCGGACGCGGACCAAATGGCGAAACCTGGCGGATCGAGGAGCATCTTGCCCCGCTGGTAGCCGACTGCCGCCGCTTGCTCGATGCAGACAGCCGCTTCCTGTTCCTCACCGTCTACGCTGTGCGCATGAGCAGCCTCGCGCTGGCCGGCCTGCTGGCCGATCTGTTCGCCGATCTTCCCGGCACGATCGAGCACGGCGATCTTGCGGTGAGGGAGGAAGGCGAGGGTGGTCGCCTGCTGCCCACAGCAATCTTTGCGCGTTGGTCCAATCCAGCCGGTACCACCGCATGACAACCAATCGGCTTGAAGCGTTCAGCGACGGCGTGATGGCGATCATCATCACCATCATGGTGCTGGAATTGAAGGTGCCACACGATGATTCGCTATCGGCGCTCGCCGCGCTGTGGCCGGTGTTCGGCAGCTATGTGCTGAGCTTCGTGTACATCGCCATTTACTGGAATAACCACCACCATCTGTTGGCGGCCGCCGACGAGGTAACCGGCAGCATGCTGTGGGCCAACTTGCACCTCTTGTTCTGGATTTCGCTACTCCCGTTCACCACCGGATGGATGGGCGAAAACGATTTCGCCGCCTGGCCGACGATCGTCTACGGTATCGACCTGCTCGCGTGCGCGGCCGCCTATTACATTCTCGAGCGGCGTATCGTCGTATCGCAGGGTGCGAGCGGGACACTGGCACGGGCGGTGGGGGATGACGTGAAGGGCAAGCTGTCGCTGGTGCTCTACTTGTCGGGGATTGCTTCGGCGTGGCTGATCGATCCCTTGGCAGGAGTCGGATTCTTCGTGGCCACCGCGTTGCTATGGGTCGTGCCCGACCGGCGGATCGAGCGCGAAGTCGCTACGGCCGAAGAGTCGGACTAGATGCCCGGGATGACCGATTCGCTGACCCTCGAAGTGGCCGATCTCGAAGTCGATGTTCTCACCGGCATCTACTCTGAAGAAACCGGCAAGCCGCAGCCCCTGCGGATCTCGGTCGCCGCCCGGCTCAGACCGGCACCGCGCTACGAGCCGGACAGCCCGTTGAGTATGAGCAAAAACTACATGGACCTCAAATTCGCTGCCTCCGAAGCATTGACGCCGGGCCTGCATTTCAAGCTCATCGAATCGGTCGCCGATCACATTTGCGATACGCTTTTTGTGGCCGACGCGCGGGTCGAGGCGGTTTCGGTCAAGATCGTCAAGCTCGCGATCGCGGAAGGGGCCGAAAGGATCGGCATGACTTTGACCCGCGAGCGCCGCGAATGAGCCACGCGGTGATGCGGATCGAGCAACTGCCGGCCGGCGCACTCGAAGCCGCGGCGCAATTTCATCGTGAATGGGTGCACAAAGCTCGCGCATCGCTCTCCGGCAAGGATTCGCTCACCATCGTGCTCGCAGGCGCCACTTACGATCACCTCGACTGGCGCCGCGCCGCTGCCCGCGATCTTGCGCGCGCTGCGGCTCCGGCGCGAGTCAACATCATCGCCGGGGGTGACGAAGCGGCGATCGATTCCGCGTTGGCGTTTCTGGCGGATGCGGCGGGAGTGACCGGGCAGTATCTCCCTCTCGCTGTTCAAACGACCTCGGGTGAGCCAAGCTGATCCCATGCTTATCGATTCATTCGAACGGCGGATTACTTACCTGCGGCTGTCGGTCACCGATCGATGCGACTTGCGGTGCGCCTATTGCATGCCGTCGGACGTACGCTTCGTGCCGCGTCGCGAACTCCTGACGCTCGAGGAACTGCACCGGCTGGCGCTGGCATTCATCGCGCGCGGGGTGCGCAAGATACGCGTGACCGGCGGAGAGCCGCTGGTTCGTCGCGACGTGATGGACCTGATTCGCGCGCTCGGACGTGCGCTCGGCGATGGTCTGGACGAACTGACGCTGACCACCAACGGCACCCAGCTTGCGGAGCACGCGGATGCACTGGCGGCGGCGGGGGTGCGACGGATCAACGTCTCGCTCGACACACTCGACCGCACGGTCTTTGCCACGCTGACCGGTGCCGACCGGCTGCCGCAGGTGCTGAACGGGATCGCCGCCGCGCAGGCTGCGGGGCTGGCGGTCAAGCTCAACGTGGTCGCCTTGCGTGACAGCAACGCCGTTGAGTTGCCGGACCTGATCGCCTGGGCGCACGGCCACGGGCACGCGGTCACGCTGATCGAGGTAATGCCGCTCGGTGACGTAGCGACCGATCGCGTCGACCAGTTCATCTCGCTCGCCGAGGTGCGACAAGATCTGGAATCACGCTGGACGCTCGCGCCGTCCGATCACCGTTCGGGCGGACCGGCGCGCTACTACGATATCGCGGAGACCGGCGGGCGACTTGGCTTGATTACGCCGCTGACTGAAAACTTCTGCGCCGGTTGCAATCGCATGCGGGTCACCGCCACCGGACAACTGCATCCGTGCCTTGGCGGCGGCGAGGCAATCGACTTGCGCGCGGCGATGCGCTCCTCCGAACCCGAAATTGCTCTGTCCCAAGCACTCGGCAGGGCGATGCGTATCAAGCCCGAGCGGCACAGCTTCGCGATTTATGCCGGGTCGGCCCCCGCTGTGGCGCGGCACATGTCGGTTACCGGCGGTTGACCGCGATAGGTGTGCGGGTGCTGTTCCTCGGCAAGCTCGGGGATCTGGCGGGCGTTGATGAATGCACTTATCCCGCACCTGTCTCGTGGGACGGCTTGCTCGATAACGTGCCGGTAGCGGTTGCATCGGAATTGCGCGCCGGCCGGGTCAAACTCGCCTGCGCCGGCTGCCTGCTCACCGACGAGACTCTCCTCGATGCGCGCGACGGGGACGAAGTGGCGCTGCTCCCGCCGGTCAGCGGCGGATGAAATCTCCTTCAACCGTGCGTCTGCTGGACGAGCCCTTCAGTCCCGAAACGGTGATGGCGCAATTCGCTGCCGGATGTCTTGCCAGCGGCGCGATCGTGAGCTTCGTCGGTCAGGTGCGCGGTGATGGCGTCGATGCGCTCGAGCTGCGCCATTATGCGCCGCTCACCTTGCCCGGAATGGAAGATCTTGCTCGCTCGGCCCAAGTGCGCTGGCCGCTCGAAGGAGTGCTGGTCTGGCATCGGATCGGGCTGCTCAGGCCAGGAGAGCCGATCGTGCTGGTGGCTGCGGCCGCACGGCACCGGCGCGCGGCGTTCGACGCGGTCGATTTCCTGATGGATCACCTCAAGTCTGCCGCATGGTTCTGGAAACGCGAGCGGCGCGGAGCCGAGTGGCACTGGATCGATCCGCGCCCCGAAGATCACGCCGACCGGGCGCGCTGGACCGGTGCCGTCAGCTAGCTGGCGACTTGACCGCGCAACTGGGCGAGCACTTCGTCTTCCTGTGCAATAATCGCCTCGACCGCGCTGCGAACGGCGCCGATTGCGTCGCGCGGGTTCGCTTCGACTGTCGAATCGACCCACATGGTGTCGAGATCGGTGAGCGAGACCGCTGCTCGGCTGCGCAGCGAATCGAGATCGGCGAGGGCGACTTGCGCGCTCGCCCAGCTATCGGTTCCCGTGCCGCCCGCTGCCGCCGCAAGCCGCTGCGCAGCCGGAACCGCAGCCGTAAATTGCGCATGGAGTGAAGCGGCATCGCTCTGCAAAGAAGCGAGACGGGCCACCAGGTCTGCGCTCGGCGGGGCCGGCGGCACAGCCACGGGTGGCGCCGGGTCGGCGGCGAAAGTGCCCTCGACCCGCTCGGCCGGACGCTCGGCCAGCGAGGGGTAATCCCCCTGCGTCGCACAAGCGCCCAGCAGAGCGGCGGGAGCGAGGATGAAAAGGCGTGATATGGTCACGCGCGGTCCTTAGCACGACGTACGCGAGGGGGAAGCACCGCCTTGCCAAAAGGCGCATCGTTTGGGCCCGGGGGGCGTTGACTTGAGCCCGCCTTTCCCTTAACGGCGCTCATCTTTCCGGGACCCTTATGGGTTTTCCGGTCTCGCTGCCTCGTCAAGGGTGGCCACACACATAAGCGGAAGTGAACCTTACCATGTTCGCAGTAGTGCGCACGGGCGGCAAGCAATACCGGGTTGCCGCCGGAGACAAGATCGCGGTCGAAAAGCTGGCGGGTGACGCCGGTGAGACCATCACGCTGGGCGACGTCATGCTCGCCGGGGATGGCGACACCCTGGCCGATGCGGCCAAGGTTATCGTCTCGGCCGAGATCATCGCTCAGGCCCGCAGCGAAAAGGTTGTCGTCTTCAAGAAGCGCCGCCGGCACAATTATCGTCGCAAGGCCGGACACCGCCAGTCGTTGACCCTGCTCCGCATCGTATCCGTCGGCGATTCGAAGGCCGAGAAGAAGGCTGCACCGAAGGCGGAGGCCGCTCCGAAGGCTGAAGCTGCTCCACAGGCTGAAGCTGCTCCAAAGGCTGCGAAGCCTGCTGCCGCGCCCAAGTCGAGCAAACCGAAGGCGGCCGCGCCCGCCAAGGACACCGGCACCGCCGGCGAAGGCCAGGTTGACGCGGCACCCGCGAAAAAGGCCCCCGCCAAATCGACGGCCGCAAAGAAGCCGGCCGCCAAGAAGACCGATAAGTAAGAAGGTAGGACGAGACCATGGCACATAAAAAAGCAGGCGGTTCGTCCCGCAACGGCCGCGACTCCGCCGGCCGTCGCCTCGGCGTCAAGAAGTTTGGCAGCCAGGAAGTGATTCCAGGCAACATCATCGTCCGCCAGCGCGGGACCAAGTTCTATCCGGGCGTCGGCGTCGGGATGGGCAAGGATCATACCCTGTTCGCGCTTACCGGCGGCCGCGTGCGATTCCACTCGGGCAAGCTCGGCCGCAAATACGTATCGGTCGACATGATGGCGCAAGCCGCGGAATAATCGGACGGACCAATTCAGGGGCCGTCCACGGGATGGCCCCTCGCCGGGACTCAAAATCCGGCACCTAGAGGGAGATGGGGCCATCCTGAGAAATCAGGGGGCCAATCTCCCTTTGTCGTTTCTCCCTCGATCACAAAGGCGCCCGCGCAGAGGCGCCGCCACGAGAATGTCATGCGGCATCCCTAGAGGGCGGTCGCGCGGCGAGGAGGAGATGACGTGTTCCATCGTACGACAAGGCTGTTTCTGCGGCCGGCGTGGCCCGAGGATTGGGAAGCCGTCCTGGGCGGTATCGCCGATGAGGGCGTGGTCCGGAATCTGGCCAAGGCACCGTGGCCTTATGGTCCGGACGAAGCGCGCGCGTTCACTGCGCGCAGCCAGGATCCCTGTTGTCCGAATTTCCTGATCGTCCGGCCGGATTCCGGGCAGGCAGTCGGCTGCGTCGGATTGGGTACTCACGGCAGCGAACTCGAACTCGGCTACTGGATCGCGCGACCGTTCTGGGGGCAAGGCTATGCGACCGAGGCGGCGGCAGGTGTGATCGAGATCGCGCGGCTGCTGGGTCACCGCAGATTGAGCGCAGGGCACTTTGTCGACAACCCTGCCTCCGGGCGGGTCTTGCGCAAGCTCGGTTTCGTGCCGACCGGCCAGACGTCGCCGCGCTTCAGCTGCGGAAGGGGCAGCGAAGCCCTGGCGCACGAATATACGCTCGATCTTGCAGAAGCCGGCGAGCAGATGCGCGCGGCGTAACATAAAAGGGCGCCGCCCCGGTTATTCCCGGAGCGGCGCCCTGATCGATATTCGCGTGAATTCAGGCGGGTAACAGCGCGTCGGCGAAATCGCCCTCGTGCTTGGCGATCAAAGCGCGGTCATCGTGGTTCCACGGGTGAAAACCCGGTAGGAAGAACGCCATCCACGGCAGGGCGATCCGGCGAAGAAATCCCGGATAGACCAGCAAGTAAGCCCAGATCTTGGCCTTCCACTTCCAGCCGGTCAGTCCGTCCTGCGCGAGCAGGTCGATCATGTCGGCGACGCGGTTCTTTATGAACCGGCGGGTGACCAGCACCATCATCAGGCTCTTGACCTTCCATCGCTTCCACCGGCTCCAGTCGCGGGTGGCGTGGAGCCAGGTGTCGTATGCAACGCCCTTGTGCTCGATTTCCTCGACCGAGTGCCAGCGCCAGATATCGCCGAGGTCGCCGGCGGCACCGGCAAGGTGGACCGGGTCCTTGAGCAACTGGTGGCCGAACATTGCGGTGAAGTGCTCGAGCGCCATCGTTGCGGCCAGGTTGACGATCGCCGGCCGATCCTTGGTCATCGCGAGCATCTCGCCGACGCGCCGATCGATGAAGTTGACGTTGTATCCGCTTTCCTCGGCCAGCTTGTTGAGCACGATATGCTCGCGGGTGTGGTTGATTTCCTGCTTCACGAATGCCCGGATCTCGGCGGCAAGGCGGGGACTCGCATCGTCGCGGAAGGCCTTGACCGATTCGATGAAGAAGGCCTCGCCGCGGGGGAATGTGGCGCTCAGGGCATTGAACCACGCTGTCGCCACCGGATCGCCGCCCAGCCACCAACGCGTGGGCGTCGCGCCGCGCAGGAACCGGCGATCGCGGACGACGATGTCGAGATCGTCCGGAGTTGCGGTCGAGGTGGGCAGATCGAATGTGGCGGGGGCGTTCACGAGGCTTTGACTCCGGTGACTTACAGGCATCTCGATAGCCCCTTACTTACATCAGTGTCAATAAGGAAACGATTGCCCGTTCGCGTCGGGCGTCCTAGTCGCTCGATCCGATGACCACACGCAAGCGTCTGAGCCCCGAGGAGTCCCGTACCGCCGCGCTGATCGCGGCGCGCATCCTCCTGATCGAGACCGGACCCCAGTCGGTCACCTTGAAAGCGGTGGCCGGCCGGGTCGGACGCACTCACGCCAATCTGCTGCATCATTTCGGATCAGCGTCAGGCCTGCAAAAGGCGCTCGCCAAGCACCTCGCCGAGACTGTCTGCGAGACGATCAAGGAAGCGGTGCAAGCCAGTCGCGCGGGACTCGGTTCCCCCCGCGAGGTGGTCGACCTGACGTTCGACGCGTTCGACCGCGAAGGGGCGGGCGCGCTGGCCAGCTGGATGCTGGTGAGCGGAAACGAGGATGCGCTGGATCCCATCATCGAAACGATCCACCAACTTGTCGACGAGATTGCACCCGAGGAAGCCGGGCACGATGAGAACCCGCGTCGGCTGCACGAAGACACGCTCACCCTGGTCCTGCTCGCGCTCGGAGATGCGCTGATGGGCCGCGCGCTGGCACGCTCGCTCGGACTGCCCGAGACCGCTGCGCGCGACCGCGCGGAGCAGCTGCTGATCAGCTCGCTGCAACGCGCGGCCGAGCCGCTCGAAAGTTAGAACAGACCGGGCGTTTCGTGCTGTGCGGCGCTTGGCTCTTCGGGCCTGATAAGCTCGCGCTTCGGGGCAACCGACAGCGCCTTCTGGCCAGCCGACGCAGTAAACGGTGTGCAGGTCCGCCCGGCGAGGAAGTCGAGTGCCGCCTTGGTCTCGCTTTCGTTAGGATCGCCCAGCTGGTGCGAGATATCGTCGGACGCGGCGCAGGTGTTGGGGAACACGCTGGCGAGGCCCTGGAAATAGTCGCCCTGATGGTTGGCGTTCTCGGTCCGGAAGGCGATCACGCGGATGCGATCGTCGCACTCGGGCTTGTCGAGCGCAATTTGACCAACCGGTTTGCCAAAAGTGTTGCTGCCGACCAGCGCGATGTTGCTGCCAAGGTAGGGAATGAAGGCGTTGGCCAGCAGCTCGCTCGCCGAGGCCGTGCCCCCTGATGTGATGAAGGCAATCTTGGTCGCGGCTATCGCCTGCGGCTGTGCGGCGAAAGTCTTGGTCGAGTTGTTGGACGCCTTGCTGTCGCGGAAGGTTGTGTAGCTGAACACCTGGCCAACCCTGTTGGCCGCCAAAAGATCGCCGAACAGTTCCGAAATGCTGACCAGCCCACCACCGTTGTAGCGAACATCGACGATCACTTCGGTAACGCCTTGCGCCTTGAAGCTGGCGAACGCGGCGCGAAGGTCAGGTGCGGCGGTGTCGATGAACGTGCGCAGATTGATGTATCCGACCATCTTGCCGCCATCATTGATGATTTTCGCGCCGTAGCGGTCGGACACGGGATCGAGCGCATAGTCGGTCTTGCTGAGGGTAATGTCGCTCACCACCCCGTTTCGATTGACCCGCAACACGCGCGACGTCCCGGTGGTTGAAGGACCGAGCGCGTTGACGACCGCCTGCGCTCCGCCCGAGGCCATCAACGACGTGACCGATACCAGGTTGCTTGAATTTGTGCCGATCGCGACGATCTCAGCCCCTCGATCAATTCCAGCGGCGAGCGCCGAGGTTCCTTCGAACGTCTCGAGCACGAAGACCCGGTTCTGCGACGTGTCGTAGCCAAGCCGGAATCCAAAGCCCGCGCTGGAACCGGAATTGAAGAACGCGTTCTCTTCCTTGATCGAGGTGATGTAGGTGAACTGCTCGTCTTTTATGTCCCTGCGAAAAGGCAGGAGCAGAGCGTCGATATAGGACTGAACGGTCGAATAGTTCGCCTTGTTGACGGTGTTGTCGATCTTGTTGGGGTACAGGAACCACTCGTTGAGAACTGAACTGGCGAAGTCCTGACGGGCGGACAGCGAACAGGATGCAGTCGTGGCCGTGGGCGTCGGCGCACCGCCGCCTGTGGCGCCACCGGAGCTGTTTCCACCGCCACCGCCGCACGCGGCAAGCGATCCGGCCAGCGCAATCGAGAGCGAAGTGCGACCCATGCCCATCTGATTATGTCCCCATACAATTTGTGAAGCGACCGATGTCTGAGGCCGCCTTAACCTTGAGTGAGCGCATGGTAGGCCTCTTTTTCGCTTTTTCGAGTGGTTTTACCCCGTAAATCCCGTTCGTTCCTGTCGAAAACTTGCGTTCGGCGGCTGCTGGCCCTCGCAGTAGTCAGATCGAGGGCCTAGACTTCGCAGTGGAAGAGGGCGTCCCAAGCGCCTCCGCAGTCGGCGGGGGGGTGGACCGGCGGAACCCTGTTCGACTAGCTTATTCGCATAGCCTAGCAGGAAAGGACCTAAATCATGGCTGGCAAAAACAACGCATTGCAGAAGCCGGTGAATCTGACCCCGGATCTCGAAGCCGTCGTGGGCAAGGGCCCGCTGACCCGCGCCCAGGTCACTTCGAAAGTATGGGAATACATCAAGAAGCACGGCTTGCAGGATTCAACCGATCGCCGGATGATCAATCCCGACGGTGCGCTCGGCAAGGTCACCGGTGCCGACCAGATTTCGATGTTCAAGATGACCGGTGCCGTTTCGAAGCACATGAGCTGACGCAAGCCCCCGCGAAGTTTAGTTCGCGGGGGGCCCGTTTTTGCTGGCGCGGGCGAACGGCCAATCGGTCGCTTCGCCCGCCCACAGGGCCAGCCAGATGATCAGCGGCTGCGCCAACAGGCGCGGAATGTGATATCCCAGCCCCAGTCCATGGTCTGCCCTCGCCAGGTCGAGCGCCATGTGCTGAAAATTCGCCGGCCAGACGCACAGTGCGTATAGTGCCAGCCCCCAACCCGCCGCGCGGCGCAGTACCGGCGACCACGGCTGCAGCAGGCCACAAGCTCCCGCCAGCTCCGCCACGCCGGTCAACGCCACGACCAGCTCAGGCGCAGGCACCCACGTCGGCATGATTGACAGGAACGGGCCCGGCTTCGCGAGATGAAAGTACCCTGCGATTGCGTAGGCGACAGCGAGCAGCCAGCGAAAGGCCGTACGGATCAAGGGCCTTCGGTCCAGACCTTGTTGTCGGGCAGCGCTACCTCACCTTCATCTTCGCCGTCCCAATAGTGGATGCGGCATGCAGACACCTGAAGCATGACAGTCCCCGGAGTGTCGATCCCTTGCGGGAACCAGCGATCGAGCGACTTGTCCCAATGTTCGGCAAACCGGGCCTTGTCCTTGATGACCGTCGCCTTGCCTTCGATGTGAATGAACTGCCCTGGCGCGCCGAGGACGCCTTTAAGTCCGGCACTGCCGAGATAGGTAAGCCCGACCTTTGGATCGCTTTCAATGTCGGCCACCATCTGCCGGTCCTGGTAAGTGAAGAACCATGCATCGCCGTCATAATCGACCTCGCTATTGTTGCTCATCGGCCGGGCCCCGATCGTTCCTCCCGGGGCGTGAGTGGTGAGCGTGCAGAAATCGATCTGTTTCATGTCTTCGGAAATTTCGGACAGCGATTTGGTCATAGGTACTCTCCTTCATGCATCAAAGCGCTGCCAGACAACGTGGGTTCCAGTGGCGAAATCCGTCTGGCGTAGATAGGGCGGTATAATGACGATCCGGACAGGCATCGGCGGCTGGACATTTCCCGATTGGCGGGGAGGCCAGTTCTTTCCCAAGGGCTTGCGGCAGGCGGACGAACAGGCCTTTGCCACCCGTGCGGTGCGCGCGATCGAGATCAACGCCACGTTCTATCGCTTGCAAAAGCCGGCTAGTTTTGCGGCATGGCGCGCTGCCGCCCCGGCGGGGTTCGTCTACGCCGTCAAAGGCTCGCGTTTCGTCACCAATCGCAAGGTTCTCGCCAGCGCTGAGGAGCCGATGGCGAACTTCATGCGGCAAGGCGTGACCGAACTGCGCGAAATGCTCGGCCCGATCGTCTGGCAACTGGCGTCAACCAAGCGGTTCGAACCGGATGACGTGGCGGCGTTTTTCGCACTTCTCCCGCGCACACACGATGGCCTGAAGCTGCGCCACGCCGTCGAGCCCGGGCACTCGAGCTTTCACTGCGCCGAATTCGTCGCGTTGGCCCGCAAGGCGGGCGTCGCGATCGTGTTCGCGGATGCCGAGGGCCGCACCCCGATTGCGGACCGGACGACTGATTTTGCCTATATGCGGCTGCAAGGGATGACGAGTGCATGTGCAACCGGCTACCCGACTGAGGAGCTCGACCGACTGGCCGCGATTTCGCATGCTTGGTCCGATGGCGAGACGCCGCAAGACTTGCCATACGCGGGCGATCCTGCCGATAACGCCGGCTACGCAGGCGACGTGTTCGCGATGATGATCAACGGCGCAAAGGAACGCGCACCGGCGGCAGCCATCGCGCTCGCCCAACGGTTGGAGAGATGACTTGAGAATGATCCCGATTGCGCTGGGCGCTCTGTTGCTCGCCGGCACCGCACATGCTGCGCCCACTCCCGAGCAGGTCGCGCAGGCCGCGCTCAAGGCCGCGCCCGTGTGGGACGGGCACAACGACGTGCCCGAGCAACTGCGCGAGCGGTACCATGACGTGATCGCCGATTTCGATTTCGCCGACAGCACGGGCACCGCCGACCCGGCGAAGAAAAAAGGACCGATGCACACCGATCTTGCGCGCCTCGCCAAGGGGCGGTTGGGTGCACAGTTCTGGTCCGTCTACGTCGATGCCGGGCTGACCGAGCAACAGGCGGTGCAGGCCACTCTCGAGCAGATCGACGTAATGAAGCGGATCATCGCGCGACATCCCGACCGAATGCAATTCGTGACCACCGCGACGGATGCGGAAAAAGCGATGCGGGCCGGCAAGATTGCGTCGCTGATCGGCATGGAAGGCGGCCACTCGATCGGTTCGAGCTTGGGCGTGTTGCGGCAGATGTACGCGCTGGGTGCGCGCTACATGACCATCACCCATTCGCGAAACACGCCGTGGGCCGACAGTGCGACCGACGATCCCCGGCACGACGGGCTCACCGATTTCGGTCGCGACGTCATCCGCGAAATGAACCGGCTTGGGATGCTGGTCGACTTGAGTCACACCAGCGAGACCACCATGATGGACGTACTCGACGTCGCGCGCGCGCCGGTCATCTTCAGCCATTCGGGTGCGCGCGCAGTCGATGGGCATGCGCGCAACGTACCCGATACGGTCCTCGCGCGACTGAAGGACAACGGCGGGATCGTGATGGCGGTCGGCTATCCGACCTTCCTCAGCGAAAAGCGCCGCCAGTGGAGTGCCGAGCAGGCTGCGGAGGAGGCGCGACTGAAGTCGCTGTGGCTCGGCAATCCCGAGGCGGTGAAGTCCGGAATGGATCAATGGAACGCCGCGCACCCGGATGTGAAGGCGACCGTGTCGGATTGGGCCGATCATATCGACCACATCCGGCAAGTCGCGGGAATCGACCACATCGGCCTCGGCGGTGATTACGACGGGATGGAGACCGGCCCAGTGGGCGCGGAGGACGTGACCGGCTATCCCACGCTGTTCGCCGAACTCGCACGCCGTGGTTACAGCCAGGCCGAGCTCGAAAAGATATCCAGCCGCAATATCGATCGGGTTCTTCACGCTGCCGAGGACTACGCCGGAGCTCACCGCGCCGATCCCCCGATCGAAAACCCGACGGCGTTCTAGCGCGGCTCGATTTCCTCGCCCGAACGGTCGCTTTCGATCAGTCCCAGCACGCGAACGAAGAACGCGGTCGACCAGCCGAGAAGAATCACGCCAAGGATGCTTTCGGTCGCTGCGACCATCCGCCATTCTTTGACTATCGACGCGTCGTCGAAGCCAACCGTCGAATAACTGATGGTCGAGATGTACAGCGAATCCTCGAACGTCGGCAACGCGCCGAGGTAGTCGTACAAGAACGCGAAGATCCAGATTTCGAGGAAGTGGACGAACACCAGGGCGAACACGACGCCCAAAGTCAGCAGCGTCCCCCGCAGGCTCAGCGCGTCAAGGTGGGCCAGGCGCTCGCTGGCAGCCTTGCCGCGCATCGCTCTGCTCAGGCGAAACAGGAACAGGCCGTGGATCACGACGCACAGCGCGATCATCCCTGCGCCGATCGCAAGCTGTTCGCTGAAGGTCGCCGCGATAACTTGGCTGTCGTTGGGCAGGTCGGTCACAGGCGCTCCAAGGTGGCATGGTCGGGCACGCCATCGAAAAACGCTTCGAGCGCGGCCCTGTAGGGCCCGGGTCGACCGGAAACAGCGTCGAACAGCGTCATCGAACTAGAAAACTTCATCGCGTCGATCGTGCCCAGAATCTCATCCGCGGATCGCTTGCCCGCCCACAAGAGCATCGCATCGGTGCATTTCAACAGCCGTGGGCCGAGCACACCGTGCGCGAGATAGGCGACCGCTTCATCCCGGCCGGCGATCGCATAGTGCACTGCCGTAACGCTCCGGCCGAGGCCGGCAATTTGCGGGAAGACGAACCACATCCAGTGAGCTTGCTTGCGGCCGGCTCGTAGCTCGGCGAGCGCATTCTCGTAAACTCCGTTGCCTTGGGCGGCAACGAAGCGGTCAAGCGCATACGCCGGCTCGATGGTCGAAGCGCTTACGCTCAACTGTCCGATTTCTTGTCTGGCAGTCCCTTACGGCTAGTGTGCGCAAACTCCTCGAGCTCATCTTCGCTCATCGACTCGTACATCGACTTGGACGCGCCTTGCAGTTCGCCGACCTTGGTTTCTCCGCGCTTGGCCGAAAGGGCTGCGCCGGCGGCTTTTTGCTGTGCTTTGGATTGGGCAGGCATCGACAACTCTCCTATTCCCCGTCCAGTTCCGATCCCAACTTGAGTACGCGGTCGCCGTCGCTCTGTTCGATCAGATATGCCGGATTTGCCGCACTTCCATTGCGCACGATCTTCGAACCCTTGAGCGTGCGCTGGACCCGTCGTTCGAAGCGCTCGACGACCTTTCCGGTGGCCTTACCGCCACTCCACTCCCAGCTAACCTCCTGGCCCTTGCGGAAAGATATTGCCGCTTTGGCCATCGGTCATTGTGCGTCGTTCGTCGGATCGCCGGCCGGCGCGTCGCCTGGCGTGGTCCCGGCGTCGGGGTGAGCGGGCTGGGAAGGTGACCCGTTTGGATCCGTTGAGCCGGCACTCGCACCGGGTGCTGGCATCATCGGTTCGCCCTGGTCTTGGGCGCCCGCCTGCTCCGCGCCGATTTCGTGGCCGACGCTTATATACTTGTCATCGTCCGACTGGCTCAGCGCTCCTGTCAGCCAGATGACGGTCAACAGGCCGACCGCCAGCAATAAGCCAATGATCAGGACCCAGCGTACGACGCCCTCTCGCGAGGCCCCGGTCGCTTCGGTCGAACTGGTGTGCACTTCGTCGCCCCGCTGGTCCATTATCTGGCTCCCTTATCCTTGTTGTCGTTCTACGGTTGTCCCCGCACGCGGTTCCTAATCTCGCAGCAGCTCGTTGATGCCGGTCTTCGCTCGAGTCTGCGCGTCGACTGTCTTGACGATCACCGCGCAATAAAGGTTTGGGCCCGGATTTCCATCCGGCAGCGGCTTACCTGGCAACCCGCCGGGCACTACCACCGCGTAGGCGGGTACCTGGCCGACGTGAATCTCACCGGTGGCGCGGTCGACGATCTTGGTCGAAGCGCCCAGGTACACTCCCATCGACAGGACCGCACCTTCGCCGACCCTAACCCCTTCGGCGACTTCGGCCCGGGCGCCGATGAAGGCCCCATCACCGATGATCACTGGATCGGCCTGCAGCGGTTCCAGCACTCCGCCGATCCCCGCGCCGCCCGAAATATGCACTCCGGCGCCGATCTGGGCGCAGCTGCCGACGGTCGCCCAGGTATCGACCATCGTATTGTCACCGACATAAGCGCCGATGTTGACAAAGCTGGGCATGAGCACTGCACCGCGGCCGATATGCGCGCCGCGGCGGACCACCGCGCCCGGCACCACGCGAAACCCTGCATCGCGGAAGCGGTTTTCTCCCCACCCAGCAAATTTCGAAGGTACCTTGTCGAACGCCGGCGCCCCGGCGGCGCCGTTTTCGACCAGTGCATTATCACTGAGGCGAAAGCTCAACAGCACCGCCTTCTTTAGCCACTGGTTGACCTGCCAGCCGCCGTTGCCATCGGGCTCTGCCACCCGCGCACGACCCGCATCGAGCAATTCTAGCGCAGCGTCGACCGAACGGCGCACGTCACCGCTGGCGGGCGTGACATTCGCCCGATCGTCCCACGCATGGTCGATGGCGGCGGCGAGATCGGCGGACATATTGTGGCTCCCGTAAGTCGATCTGGCGCTAGCCGCGCGATAGTCGGCGGGCAAGCAGGCTAAAGGGCAAACCCTCGCGCACGCCGGAAAATGCGGCATCGGGTGTTCAGGCGGGCTTTATTCTTTCAAGTGTATCGACGCACCCAGAATTCGGGGACGCATCGCTATGACTAGACGCTTTGGCCGTTCTGTGCGGTTGAATGTTGGTTGCGCTGTTGGCGCACTGGCCATGCTTTCAGCGTGTGGCGGTGGCGGTGGCGGCGGTGGCGGAGGCGGCGTCATCAGCACCCCCGGGCCCGCGCCAGCGCCCACCCCGTCGCCTACACCCGCCCCTGCGCCGAGCCCAACCCCTAGTCCCACGCCGACACCGCCATCCACTTTCGACACCGCCGAGTTTCGCCGGTCTGACGGTCCGGGCTTCCACAACGCGACCACCGCGTGGAGCCAGGGTGTGACCGGCCAAGGTGCGAAGATTGCAGTCATTGATACTGGCATTGACACCGACAACCCCGAATTTGCCGGACGGATCGATCCCGCCAGCGCCGACGTCGCAGGCAACGGCACGGTGGAGGCGGTCGATGATCATGGCACCATGGTGGCCCTCATCGCGGCCGCTGCGCGTAACAATACCGGCATCGTGGGGATCGCCTATGGAGCGACTATCGCGGCCTTTCGCGCCGACGAGCCGGGAAGTTGCGCGAAATCCGACGGTTGTGTTTTCGATGATCGCGACATCGCGGCCGGGATCAACGCCGCGGTTACGGCGGGCGCGACTGTGATCAATCTGAGCCTTGGCGGCGACGCGCCAAGCAACACGCTGCTCGATGCGGTGCGCCGCGCCAGCGCGGCGGGAGTAGTGATCGTCGTTTCTGCCGGTAACGAAGGGGACGGCAGCGATCCCGCGGTCGACCCCAATCAACCAAACCCGTTCGCCGCCGGAGTGCGCAACGCTGGCGGAAGCAATGTGATCATCGCTGGCTCGGTCAACAATTCGAGCCAGTTCTCCAACTTCAGCAATCGCGCCGGGGCGCAGGCGCAGTTCTTTCTCTCGGCGCTCGGCGAGCGGGTGTGCTGCGTCTATGAAAACGGGGTGCTGAAGGTCGAAACCGATGCCAGCGGTTCGTTCGTGACCCTGGTTTCAGGCACCAGCTTTTCCGCGCCGCAGATCGCAGGGGCGGTGGCGCTGCTCAAACAGGCGTTTCCCAACCTGACCGGTGCGCAACTGGTGGATATCCTGCTGACCAGCGCGCGTGATGCGGGAGCCGCGGGCACCGATGCGACGTTTGGCCGCGGTATCCTCGACATTGCCGCCGCATTTGCACCGCGCGGGGTTTCCACGCTCGCGGGAAGCACCACGGCTGTCGCGCTGGGCGACGATACGGCGGTGTCATCGGGGCCGATGGGCGATGCGTTCGGGCAACGCCCGTTGAGCACTGTCGTGCTCGACGGCTACCAGCGCGCTTACAATTATGACATTGGGCAGGGGCTGCAGCGTGCGAGCGTACAACCCCGGCTGCTCGGAGCGATCGATCGTGGGACGCGGCAGGTAGCGGGCGGCGCGCCGGGGGTGGCAATGGCCTTCACGCTGTCCGACGGATCGCATGGCCAGTCGAACTGGATCGCGCCGTTGCGACTTTCGTCTGCCGACGCCCAGGTCGCTCGCGTTCTGGCGGGCAGGGTTGCGGTCAAACTGGCGCCGGGCCAGCAGATCGGCTTCGCCTTCAAGGAGCGCGCCGACGGGCTGGTCGCGCAATTGCAAGGGCAGGAGCGCCCCGCGTTCCTGATCGCGAGCGATGCGCGAGGTGACAGCGGATTGGCGGAGGCCGGCGACGCTTCGGTCGCTTATCGCCGCCAGATCGGCAAGTGGGGGATCACCGCCAGCAGTGAAAACGGGCGCGCCTGGATCGGTAATGTGCGAATCGAAGATGGGCAGCTCGAGCGTGCGCGCGAGGCGCGCGGGCTCGCAGCGTACTCGCTGGCCGCCGACCGCAAATTCGGCCAAATTGACACGGCCGTGGGACTGACCTGGCTAGACGAGCGGCGCACCGTATTGGGTGCGTATTTCAGCGATGCATTTGGCGGGGGCGGGGCCAATACCCTGTTCCTCGACGCCAATGCCGGCTGGCGAATTGGCGATGGATGGCGTTTGACCGGCGCGGTCCGGCAGGGCTGGACCCGCGCGGACCGCGTGGGGATCGTCAGCGCCGGATCGGACTTCATCAGCCGCGCATGGTCGGCAGACCTCACCAAGCAAGGTGTGTTCGGCCGGCTCGACAGCCTCGGCCTGCGCGTGTCGCAACCGCTGCGGGTGGAGAGCGGCGGGCTGAACCTGACACTGCCGGTGGGCTACGACTATGCCACGCTCGCAACGACGTACGGCACCCGTGCGCTGTCACTTACCCCGCAAGGGCGAGAGACCGATGGCGAACTTGCATGGCACGGGCTTCTGCTGGGCGGGGACGCTTCTGCCAGCCTGTTCTACCGGACCGATCCGGGCCACATCGCCGCACTGCCCGATGACAAGGGCGTGGCGGTCAAGTGGGCGAAGCGGTTCTAGGCCGGAGCGCCAGCCTTGATCGCGAATTCCCACGCCTTGTCGGCCAGCGGGCCGACGCGATCGGACTGAGCCTTGGCATGAGCAGAACTGGCGGTACCGTCAATCACGCGTTTCTTGATGCCCTGTAGAATGCCTGCGAGCCGGAAGAAGTTGTAGGCAAAGAACCAGTTCATGTCGGGCACTTCGGTGCGCCCGGTGGCCGCGCAGTAGCGTTCGACCAGCTCGTCCAGCTCCGGAATGCCAAGTGCGGCTCGCTCGAGATCCATGACACCCGAGCGACCGCCGTTTTCGGTGACGTACATCATGCACAGATAGGTAAAATCGGCCATCGGGTCGCCGAGCGTGGACAGCTCCCAGTCCAGCACCGCAAGCACCTCTGCGCGATCATGCGCGAAGATCATGTTGTCGATCCGGTAATCGCCATGGACCACGCTGGTGCGCGTCTGTTCGGGCAGCGTTGCCGGAAGGTACTCGATCAGCTTTTCCATCGAGGGGAGATGATCGGTCTCGGACAGGCGATACTGCCTGGTCCATCGATCGACCTGCCGGCCGAAGTAGTTGCCGGGCTTGCCGAATTCCTCGAGCCCGGCTTCGGCCAGATCGACGTTGTGCAGCGCTGCCAGCGTGTCGACCATCTCAAGATAGACCGCACGCCGTTCTTGCGGGGTGGCGCCGGGCATCGCGCCATCCCAGATCGTCCGCCCGTCGACCATCCCCATTACGTAGAACCATGATCCGACCACGTTGTCGTCGGTACACAAGCCATACTGGCGGCTGACCGGGAACCCGACCTTGTGGAGCCCCGACTGGACTCTGAATTCGCGATCGACTGCGTGTGCACTTGGCAGCAGTTTTCCAAATGGCTTTCGGCGCAAGACGTATTCGCCGCTCGGGCTGGTCAGCTTGTAAGTCGGGTTTGACTGCCCGCCCTTGAACTTGCCCTGAGTCAGCGGCCCGCGGAATCCATCGACGTTGGCTTCCATCCACGCGGTCAGCTTGGCCTCGTCGAGGTGGTCGGCCGCGCTCGGTTCGACTGTGCCGGTAAAGGCAGCCTGTGCATCGGCGATCGCGGGCGCTTCGCTCATTGATCGAACACGATCACGCTGCGCGCGCTATCGGCCTGCTTCATCTTTTCGAAGCCCTCGTTCACCGCGCTCAGCGGAATGCGTTCCGCGATGATGGTGTCCAGATCGAGCAGGCCGCGCATGTAGAAGTCGACCAGACGCGGCAGATCGACGGGGAAGCGGTTCATCCCCATGATCGCGCCTTGCAGCTTCTTGCCCGACAGCAGGTCGAGGGCGCCTAGCCCGACCTTGCAGTCCAATGGCATCATGCCGAGGATGGTGGCAGTCCCGCCGCGCCGCAGAACCTTGCAGGCAAGCTCGGCAGAGGCCGGCCGGCCGACTGCCTCGATTGCATGATCGACGCCGCCGTTGGTCAGCGCAATCACCTGCTGTGCGGCATCCTCGGCCAGTGCGTCGACCGCGTCGGTCGCGCCAAGGACTTTGGCCAGTTCCCGCTTCGCGGGGACCGGATCGCAGGCAATGATCCGGCCAGCACCGGCGATCTTGGCGGCGTTGATCGCAGCCAGGCCGACGCCGCCGCACCCAATCACCGCGACCGTCTCGCCGGGCACCAGCTTGCAGGCGTTGAACACGGCGCCTGCACCGGTGGTCACGGCACAGCCAATCACGGCGGCGCGGTCCAGCGGCATTTCCGGATCGATCCGCACGCACGCGTGCTCATGGATCAGCATCTGCTCGGCGAAGGCGGAGAGATTGAGCATCTGGTTGACCATGCTGCCGTCGGGCCGGGTGATGCGCGGGGCGGTACCCGCAGCGCGACGGGTTTCGGCCCCCAGACACAGTGCCATCCGCCCAGTGACGCAGAATTCGCAGTGACCGCAGAATGCCGACAGGCAGGACACCACGTGGTCCCCCGGTTTGACAGTACGCACTTCGCTGCCGACAGCCTCGACCACCCCGGCCGCTTCGTGCCCCGGTACCGCGGGGAGGGCGTGGGGATAACTACCCTCGATAAAATGCAGGTCCGAATGGCACAGTCCGCACGCGACGGTGCGGATCAGCACTTCGTGCGGACCCGGCTTCGAGATCGACAGCTCCTCGATTTCGAGCGGCTGTTTGGGTTGTATGAGGACGGCAGCCTTCATCGCGAAACTCCCACGTCACCCGAGCTGAAGCCACCGTCGTCCTTGCCAACGTTAGGCGCGTGGCGGGCGAATTCGATACGCGCGATCGCGCGCGCATGGACTTCGTCCGGGCCGTCAGCGAGCCGCAGCGTACGCTGGTGAGCATAGGCGTTGGCGAGTCCAAAATCGTCAGATACGCCGCCCGCGCCGTGCGCCTGGATTGCATCGTCGATAATCCGCAGCGCCATGTTCGGCGCCTGAACCTTTATCATGGCGATTTCCTGCGCCGCGGCCTTGTTGCCGACCTTGTCCATCATGTCGGCGGCCTTGAGGCAGAGGAGCCGCGTCATGTCGATGTCGATCCGGGCACGGGCGACGCGTTCCTCCCATACCGAATGCTGGTAGATCGGCTTGCCGAACGCCTCGCGGGTCTGCAGGCGCAGGCACATCTTGGCGAGTGCTTCCTCGGCCACACCGATCGTGCGCATGCAGTGATGGATGCGGCCCGGCCCGAGGCGGCCCTGCGCGATCTCGAACCCGCGCCCTTCGCCCAGGATCATGTTGTCGACCGGAACACGCACATCCTTGAGCACGATTTCCATGTGGCCATGCGGCGAATCGTCATAGCCGAACACCGGCAGGAAGCGCTTGATATGCACCCCTTCGGCATCGAGCGGGACGATAATCTGGGATTGCTGCTGGTGGCGCTTGGCCTCGAAATCGGTCTTCCCCATCACGATCGCCACCTTGCAACGCGGGTCGCCGGCACCGCTCGACCACCATTTGGTGCCGTTGATCACGTAATGATCGCCATCGCGCACCATGCGCGTTTCGATGTTCGTGGCGTCAGACGAGGCGACTTGCGGCTCGGTCATCAGGAAGGCGCTGCGGATCTCGCCCTCCATCAACGGCTGGAGCCATTCATCCTTCTGCGCGCGTGTGCCATAGCGGTGGAACACCTCCATATTGCCCGTATCGGGGGCCGAGCAGTTGAACACCTCGCTCGACCAGCCCATCCGGCCCATTTCCTCCGCGCACAGCGCGTATTCGAGGTTGGTGAGGCCGGGGCCGTCGAATTCGAAAGTGTCGTCGACGTGCGGGCGGCCCGCTTGGGGCGGCATGAACAGGTTCCAGATGCCTTGCGCCTTGGCGCGCGCCTTTTCTTCTTCGATCACCGGGTTGACCCCCCAGCGATCTTTCTCATGCGCAGCGCGGAATTCGTCGGTGCGCGGGCGGACATGGCTGTCGATGAAATGGCGGACGCGATCGCGCCAGTGACGCTGCCGTTCAGTGGGTTCGAAGTCCATGTCGCTTGTCCTCTGTCCTATCCGTTTCAATTCGAGACCGTGGCAGAGCGAGCGCGCGCCGCCAAGACCGTTGTAGTGTCCGTCAGGGGTGGTGGCCGGTCGCCTCGGGATCGGCCATCGCCGCCTCACCGAGCAAAGCCAGCCGGGCTTCGTGTTGCTGGCGAGTGATCGGAAACTTGCGAACGATCAGCACCAGCAGGACCGCGAACGCGAATACGCAGGCGGCATAGGCCATCGCCAAGGTGTCGATCACGCTCTCCGGTACCTCCCCGGGTTTGGCGCCGCTCGGCATGCCCGACAGGCTGAGCAGGAAACCGGTCACGAAGATGCCAATTCCCGTCGAGCATTTGGAAGCGAAGAACGCACCCGCGGCGAAAGTCCCTTCCGAGCGCCGGCCGGTCTGTTCCTGCGACGCTTCGACCACGTCCGCCACCATCGACGACAGGCAGATGGTGGTGATGACGCTGAACAGGTTAGAAAAGAACGTGGCGCCAAACATCGCGGCAATCGCCGCAAAGGAGCCATCGGGCCACCACAGCCCGAAGTGGCGCAACGTCAGCGGCGTGACCCAGAACACCATGCCGAGCAGTGCGGTAATGATCGCGGTTTCACGCTTGCCGAAACGCGCCTGCAGCGGCCCGACGATCAGGAAACTGCCGATCACGCTGCAGAACAGCATCAGGGGATAAAGTTGCAGCGCCAGCGGAGGGAAGCGCCAGACGAACAGATAAAGGTAATTGGAAATCGAGAAGGTAATGCCCTGGCTGGTGATCGCCGCGGCGATGGCGAACATCAGCACCAGAAAGGCAGGGTGCGACAGGCTTTCGCGAATCTCGCTGAATGCGCCAGCGACGCCGGCCCGGCCCGGCGCCTTGAGTTCGGGCCGATGGCCGACCCACTTGTGCTGTCCCCGCGCCGACAGGAGGACCGTGGCGACCATGAGTATGGCCCCCGCGATACCGTACTGCTGGTACCCCTCGCGCGCGAGCATCGCCTTTGGCAGGAAAACGCCGTACGCGAGCAGGAGCATCAGCAGCCCACCACCCCAGGCGAACAGATAGCGCAGACGGGTAAGGCGGGTGCGCTCATCATAGTCACGGGTGATTTCTGCCACCAGCGCAGCCGAGGGAACCTCGCAGAACGCCACTGACGCACGCACCGCAATCGCCGACAGCAGTAACACCGGGAAGCTCGCCGCGCCCACTGGGGACCATAAGAGCACCCAGAACAGCCCGAGAAATATCGGCGCGATGTAGAGATAGGGTAACCGGCGCCCCCAGCGGGTGCTGGTCCGGTCGCTGATATGACCTACCACCGGATCGATCAGCCCGTCGAACACCAACGCGATCAGCAGCGCCAGGCTGACGAGGCGCGCATCCATCCCGAGCACCTGGTTGTAGAACAGCAGCAGGAAGGTCGAAAAACCGTTGTCCTTGATGCCGTAAGCGACGCTGCCGAGACCATTGGCGAGTGCCAGCCGGGTGGGCACGCGGCCTTGAACGGGAGTCATGGGCGCCACAGGACTGGCGCTCACGCAGGCGTTCCCGACGCTTGGGCTTCCATCGCCGAGAGTGCTTCGAGCATGCCCGGGGTATCGGGGTCCCAACTGCCGCGCTGGCCGATCGTCAAGCCGCCGTCGACCAGGATCGACGTGCCGGTGATGAAACCAGCTGCCTCGCTGGCGAGGAAAGCGCACGCCTCGGCGATGTCGCGCGGCTGGCCACCACGTTTCACGGGCTGGGCGTTGGCGCTCATCTGCGCGATCATCGACTTGGCGATGTGCTTGGTCTCGTCGGGCACTTCCAGCGCGGTGGTGAAGATGTTGGTGTTGATGAACCCTGGCAGGATGGCGTTCACCCGGATGCCGAATTGGGCAAGGTCGGCAGCGGCGACCTTGGTCAGGTGGAGCACGCCGCACTTGGCCACCGCGTAAGTAGTGGGCGAAAAGCCCGAGGCAGTCGCCGCAACGCTCGCGGTATTGACGATCGCCGCGCCGGGCCGCCCTTGCATGTGCGGGACGGCATAGCGGATGCCGAACGCGACCGAACGCAGAAGAAGGTCCATCGTGCGATCCCAGTCTGCGGGCTCGATCTCGTGGATCTTCTCGCGCGCGCCGCCCGCGCCGGCGTTGTTGAACACCACGTCGATCCCGCCCGTTTCGCTCGCGGCCCGGTCCATCAGCGCCTTGATCGCCTCGGTCGAGCACACGTCGCAATGCTGGAAACGGATGTCGCCGACGCCTTCGTCGGCCAGCGCATCGACGCCCTCCTTGTCGATATCCGCCGCGTAGACGATCGCGCCTTCACGCGCGAACAGGCGCGCACTTTCCGCGCCGATACCCGATGCCGCGCCGGTGACGACGACGGTCTTGCCAGAGAATCGCATGGCCTCTCCCGACCCCTTTTGGTTTACCGGTAGGTTAGGCGGATGGATCGCTTCGTCAACGGTGCATTGGCTGACGTTACGGCATCCTAGTAGAAGCGGTATGGTCCAAATCCGTCCTTGCCCCGGCGGGCAAATGAGCCTTACGTGTGCGTCAACGAGAGGAGATTACCGATGGCCGATCTCGACCAGTTCCGCAGTGATACGCGCGCGTGGCTTGAAGCGAATTGCCCCCCCGAAATGCGCCAGCCCGTGCAGGGTGAGGACGATGTCTACTGGGGCGGCCGCAACGCCACTTTCAAGAACGACGCGCAGAAGGCATGGTTCGAAGCGTGCCGCGACAAGGGCTACACGGTCCCCGCCTGGCCCAAGGAATACGGCGGCGCGGGATTGTCGCCTCCTGAAGCCAAGGTGCTGCGCGAGGAGATGCAGCGCATCGGCGCGCGTCCGCCGCTGTCGAGCTTCGGCATCTGGATGCTCGGCCCGGCGCTGCTGCATTTCGGCACCGAGGAGCAGAAGAAGCATTTCCTCAACCAGATCGCGCGCGGCGAAATTCGCTGGTGCCAGGGCTATTCCGAACCCGGGTCGGGATCGGACCTCGTCAGCTTGCAGACTTTCGGCGAGGACAAGGGCGATCACTGGGTGGTCAACGGATCCAAGATCTGGACCAGCTACGCCGACAAGGCCGACTGGATCTTCTGCCTCGTGCGCACCGACAAGGCGAACAAGTACCAGGGCATCACCTTCATGCTCTACGACATGGCCACGCCTGGCGTGTCGACTAAGCCGATCCTGCTGATCAGTGGCAACAGCCCATTCTGCGAGACCTTCTTCGACGACGTGAAGGTGCCCAAATCGTATGGCGAGGGCATCCCCGCGTATGTCGGCGAGATCAACCGGGGCTGGGACGTGGCCAAGTACCTTCTTGGTCACGAACGCGAGATGATCTCAGGCGCCGACAGCTCCGAGCGGGGCGCGGGCATCGGTGGCATGCTGACACGGCAGTCGGGCGGCACGCTCGATCCGGTTCTGCGCGCGGAGCTGGCGATGTTCGACGTCGATGCGCTGGCGTTCAGCGCGATGGGCGAGAAATTCCTCGACGAGGTCAAGGTGGGCAAGGCGCACCCTGCGTATTCGAACATGATGAAATACGCCGGGACCGAGCTCAACAAGCGCCGGCACGAACTGGTAATGTCGGCCGGCGGATCGACTGCGCTAGAATGGGACAGCGAGGAGACCCGCGGCGGCGCAGCCCCGCGCAACTGGCTCAGGACCAAGGCCAACTCGATCGAAGGCGGCACCAGCGAAGTCATGCTCGGCGTGGTTGCCAAGCGTATTCTCGAACTCCCGGGGGCCTGATCCGATGGCGCTGTATCACACCGACGACCAGGCGATGCTGGCCGACACCGCGACCCAGTTCATGAGCGAGGAAGGCGCGATCGCCAAACAGCTGCGCAAGTGGCGCGATCAGGAATGCAAGGACGGCTTCGGCCACGACCTGTGGAAGCAGATGGCCGAAATGGGCTTTACCGGGATCATCGTGCCCGAAGCCGACGGTGGCCTCGGCATGGGCCATGTCGAAGCCGGGATCGTGCTCGAGGAAATCGGCCGCAACCTTACCCCGTCCCCGTTCCTGACCAGTTCGGTCATGGCCGCGACCGCGCTTGCCGCTGCCAACGATGAGGCGCGCGGCCGCTGGTTGCCCGGCCTGGTGTCGGGTGACAGCGTGTTCGCGGTAGCGATCGACGAAGGTCCCAAGCACCGGCCCGAAAGGATCGCGACGAAGGCCGAACGCTCGGGCAACGGCTTCAAGCTGTCGGGCAAGAAGGACTTCGTGGTCCACGGCGCCAGCGCCGACATGATCGTGGTCGCGGCGCGCACGTCGGGTGCCGACGATGACGAGCAGGGCGTGACCTTGTTCGCGGTTCCCCGGGACGCTGCGGGCCTGGGCCACAATTCGGTGCGGCTGGTCGACAGCTCGATGGCGAGCCATCTGACGCTGGACGGGGTCGAGCTCGACGGCGACGCGGTGATCGGCGAAGTCGACGGCGGGCGCGAAGTGCTCGGCCGGGTGCTCGATGCCGGGCGCGTGGGTGCGGCGGCCGAAGGAGTCGGGGTGGCGCGCGGAGCGATGGACCGGACGATCGACTACCTCAAGCAGCGCAAGCAGTTCGGCAAGCTGATCGGCGAGTTCCAGGCGCTCCAGCACCGGGCCGCGCACCTTTATTCCGAAGTCGAGATCGCTCGCGCGATCGTGATCAAGGCCCAGCAATTGCTCGATGCCGGCGCTCCCAATGCCTCGTTGATGGCATCGGTCGCCAAGGCCAAAGTCGGCAAGGCCGCAGGACTGGCGGTCAAGGAAGGCGTGCAGATGCACGGCGGCATCGGCATGACCGATGAATACGACATCGGGCTGTACATGAAGCGCGACCGCGCGCTCGCCGAGTTCATGGGCGACGTCTACTACCATGCCGACCGCGTCGCGCGGTTGAGCGGCTACTGACCGGGAGAAATCGAATGACCCTCGAAGACATGTTCAGCCTCAAGGGCCGCGTCGCGCTGGTCACCGGCGGCAGCCGCGGGATCGGCAAGATGATCGTCGAGGGCTTTCTCGCCGCGGGCATCGACAAGGTCTATATATCGGCACGCAAGATCCACGAGATCGAGGACACTTGTGCTGAGCTGGGCGACAAGGTGATCGGCATCCAGGGCGACGTATCGACCATCACCGGAATCGACGCGCTGGTGGAGGAACTCTCCACCCGCGAGAGCAAGCTCGACATCCTGGTCAACAACGCCGGCACCGCGTGGGGCGCGGATTACCTCGATTTCCCCGAAGCCGGGTGGGACAAGGTGATGGAACTCAACGTCAAGACACCGTTCTTCCTCACTCAGAAACTGCACAAGCTTCTTACCGCGGCGGCCAGCCAGGCGCAGCCCGGCAAGGTGATCAATATCGCTAGCGTCGATGGCCTGCGGATCAATCCATGGGAAACCTATAGCTACCAGGCATCGAAGGCGGCGCTGATCCACCTGACCCGTCGGATGGCGGCGCGGCTGGTCAAGGATCACGTCTATGTCACCGCGATCGCGCCCGGGGCCTTTCCGTCGAGCATGAACAAGGCGGCGCGCGATCACGAAGAGCGGTCGGCCGCGGGCATCCCCAACAAGCGGGTGGGCGACAAGTTCGATATGGGCGGCAGCGCGGTGTATCTTGCGAGCCGAGCCGGCGACTACACGGTCGGCGAAACGCTGACGGTCGACGGCGGTATCGTCAACGCGCACCTTCCGAGCCATTTCGCCGAACCGGCCTGAAGCGCGCCAACCCGCGCGGCCGCGGTAACCGATCCGCTGAAATAGCGGCGCGCGAGGAAGCCGCACTGGCGCTCGACAGTCCAGCCGTCGCGCCGCGGTTTTGTCGGAACGAGAGGGAAAAAGACCGGACGACGCCGGACTCGATGCGCGGGACGATTTGCCATCTGCAATCATAAGGCAGATCGGCGTGATTTAGGAAAATCGTTTTGCCCGGTCGAAGGCATCTTCACCAGTTACGGGGGGCGGTAGTCGCTATGCCCCAATAAGCCCTGCGAACTACGCTCCGCACATTGGCGGAGCAGCCGGAGCGGGACGCGACAGCGCCTCGTCTCCGGCCACTTCAGCGGTTCAGCAGTTGCCTTTGCGACCGTCCGCGCAGTCGCCAACCGATTGCACGTCCCTGGCCGCGCCATGGATCGTATTGCACGCCGAAACCAGCAATCCGCTCGACAGGGCGAGCACAACGAGAATCTTCTTCATGTCGCAATTCCTTCGTTCGGTCCCAGGCGCCCGTTTGCGCCTGGGCCTGAGGTAAGAGAAACCGGTTGCGGCAGGTCCGTTCCCAAAATGCGTGCAGGCGAGGGGTGCGGCCGACGCTGTAAACCACCTGCGGAGCCGCGTGGATGTCGAAAATCCGCTGCATTCAGCGCAAAATTCACCCCATCATCCCGCGGACGAAGTCGATCAGGCCGGTCTGGCGGCGGCGCTTCATGCGTTCGGCGTGGAGAATTTCGCGCACTTTGGCGAAGCAGGTATCGACGGTGTCGTTGATGACGACGTAATCGTAGGCATCCCAGTGGCTGATTTCGGCGCGCGCGCGGTCCATGCGCGCATCGATGACTTCGACGCTGTCTTGCGCGCGGCCTTCAAGGCGGCGGCGCAGTTCCTCGATGCTGGGGGGCAGGATGAATACCGCGACCACGTCCTGCTTATCCTTCTGGATCAGCTGCTGGGTGCCCTGCCAGTCAATATCGAACAGGCAGTCCTGACCATCCTTCAGTCCGCTGCGGATATGCCCCTTGGGTGTGCCGTAGCGGTGACCGAAGACATGCGCCCATTCATAGAAATCGTCCTCGGCGACCATCCGGTCGAACGCGGCGTCGTCGACGAAGTGATAATGAACCCCGTCCACCTCGCCTGGACGCGGGGTGCGGGTGGTGACCGAAACCGACAGCTTGAGGTCGGCGTCGGCCTCGAGCAGCATGCGCGATATTGTCGTCTTGCCCGCGCCCGAGGGCGACGAGAGGACGAACATCAGGCCCCGGCGCTTGAGGGCATTCGATGGAGCGTGTTCACCGGCCATGAGGCGCACCTGCGCCAGCCGGGCTTAACAAATCAACCCGTAAGCTTCGCTCAATCCTCTGCCATCTTGTTGAGCATCTTGTCGCCCGAGCGCCGCGCCTGCCGCTTGCTGCGCCGGCGATCGTAGAGCGTCTTGATCGCCAGCCCGCTGCCGACCGCCAGCGCGCCGGGAATCGAGCGTGTCGCCAGCCGAGCGATCAGCGTGCCGAGCAGCGCCTGACCGATACCGCGATTCTCGATGATCTTCTTGGCATCCTGCCCGCCGTAGCGGTTCGCCAGCACGCCCTTTTCCACCGTGTGGCGCACCAGCCGCCCGCCGGTTCGCATCAGGATATCGTGGATAATCAGGTTTGTCGCCGGGTTGGAACTGGGCCCCGGCACGCCGCTGTCATCGCCGGTCGCGGCGGTGATCGCCTTGCTGACACCGCGCGCGCCCACATCGCTGATCTTGCCCGATGCGTCGGGCGATTTAGCGATCGTCTTGTTTGATTTGCGCACCATCTTGCGCTCCCTGTCACGCGGCGAGTGACAGGCCGCGGGTTACTTCTTGCGGCCGAAATCGACCGTGACGACATTCGATCCGTCGTCGCTTTCAATAACGGCGCCCGCGCCGCTGCGTTCCGCCGCGTCGCCCTGGCCGTCGTTTTCGGCTTCGTCGTGCGTCTCGGGCATCATGTCGGCCACGGTGGCCTGGAACTGGAGCCCGAAATCGACCGCCGGATCGACGAACGCGGTGATCGCGCCGAACGGTATTTCGAGCTTGGCGGGGATCTGGTTGAACGTCAGGCCGACGCTGAAGCCTTCATCATCGACCCGCAAATCCCAGAACTTGTTCTGCAGGACAACGGTCATCTCGTCGGGAAACCGTTCACGCAAGTGCGGCGGAATGTTCACCCCCGGCGCGCCGGTCTTGAAGGTGATGTAGAAATGATGGTTGCCCGGCAGGGTGCCGCCGGTCGTCTCGACTTCCCCCAGCACGCGGCCGACCACCGCGCGCAGGGCTTCCTGCACGATTTCGTCATAGGGGATCAGGCTGTCGGGCGTGTCGTCGGTCATCGCTCGCGTGGTGGCGGCGAGGCGCGCTGCGGTCAAGCCGGAATGCTTGCGGTTGGCGGCTTGCCGCGTATAGCGCCAAGCCATGCGCAGCGCCCGGATCGAACGCAAGACCAGCGAGACCGCCATCGAGGTCGAGGTGAACCTCGACGGCACCGGTACATACATAGTGTCGACCGGGATCGGCTTCCTCGATCACATGGTCGAACAGTTCAGCCGCCACTCGTTGATCGACGTGACCATGAAGGTCGATGGCGACCTGCACATCGACCAGCACCACACCACCGAAGACAGCGCGATCGCATTGGGCCAGGCATTGTCGCAGGCGCTCGGCGACAAGGCGGGGATCGGCCGCTACGGCCAGGCCTATTCGCCGATGGACGAGACGCTGGCGCGGGTCGCGCTCGATATCTCGGGCCGGCCCTACCTGGTGTGGCGGGCCGGCTTCAGCCAGGAGAAGCTGGGCGAATGGGATACCGAGCTGGTCGAGCACTGGTTCCATTCCGTTGCACAGGCGTGCGGCATCACGCTGCACGTGGAACTGCTGTATGGCAGCAACAACCACCACATCTGCGAAAGTATCTACAAGGGTTTCGCCCGCGCGATGCGGCAGGCGGTTGAGCGCGATCCGCGCAAGGGCGGGGCGATCCCCAGCACCAAGGGCCAGCTCGGTGGCTGAAGCAATCGCGCTGGTCGATTACGGCGCGGGAAACCTCCATTCGGTCCACAACGCACTGCTGGCGGCGGGGGCGGGTCACGTCCATGTCACCGCCGATCCCGCCATCGTGCGTGGCGCGCGGCGAATCGTACTTCCGGGGGTCGGCTCGTTCAAAGCCTGCGCCGAGGGCCTGCGCGCGATCCCCGGCATGGTCGAAGCGCTCGAGGAGCGGGTGATCGAAGCGGGGGTGCCGTTCCTGGGGGTCTGCGTCGGGATGCAGTTGCTGGCGACCCGCGGGGTCGAACACGGCGCCACCGCTGGGCTTGGCTGGATCGAGGGCGATGTGGTGGGAATCGAGCCGGCCGATCCAGCGATCAAGGTTCCCCACATGGGCTGGAACGATGTGCGCCCGATGCCGCACCGCGACGGGGCATCGCTGATCGAGCCGGGAGAAGCGTATTTCCTCCACTCGTATCACTTCGTCCCCCGCAATGGCCGCGAGATCGCCGCGATGACCGACCACGGCGGCGGGCTGGTCGCGGCGGTGGCGCGCGACAACATCCTTGGCGTGCAGTTCCATCCGGAAAAGAGCCAGGCCTACGGGCTGGAGCTGCTCGAACGTTTCCTCGAGTGGCGTCCATGAAGGCGCAGGCATGATCGTATTTCCCGCTATCGATTTGAAAGCCGGCCAGGTGGTCCGCCTCGCCGAAGGCGATATGGCGCGTGCCACCGTCTACGGCGACAATCCGGCGGCCCAGGCGCTGCTGTTCGCAGAAGCCGGGGCCGAACACCTCCACGTGGTCGATCTCGACGGCTCTTTCGCGGGCCGGGCGGAGAACCGCGCGGCGGTGGAGGCGATCGTCGCGACGTTTCCCGGCTGGGTTCAGCTCGGCGGCGGCATCCGCACGCCGGAGGCGGTCGAGGGCTGGTTCGACCTCGGCGTGGCGCGGGTGGTGATGGGCTCGGCCGCGCTCAAGGACCCGCAGTTCGTCAAGGACATGGCGCGCGCATTCGAAGGCGGCATCGTCGTCGCGGTCGACGCGAAGGACGGCATGGTCGCGACCGAGGGCTGGGCCGACGTCAGCGACGTGCCGGTGTACGACCTCGCCCGCCGGTTCGAGGATGCCGGGGTCGCCGCGCTGCTGTTCACCGACATCGGCCGCGACGGGCTTCTGAAGGGCGTCAACATCGACGCCACTCTCGACCTCGCGCGGCGGGTGGACATCCCGGTGATCGCCAGCGGCGGGGTCAAGGGCCTCGACGACATCCACATCCTCTCGCTCCACGCGAACGAGGGGATCGAGGGCGTCATCACCGGGCGCGCGCTCTACGAAGGGCGGCTGGACCTCGCCGCGGCGATCGCGATGGCGGGGCGGGCATTATGACGTCGCTTGCAATTACTGCTGCCATCTTGGGCGTGTCGACCGCAGCGCTCGCTGCGATCTTGCTTCGCACCGTCCGAACGCGGCGGGCATGGTTCATTGGGATCGACCCGGCACTTTCCGATCAACCGTTACTATTCTGGTTCTGCACCGCCTTTACGATCCTTCCGTTCATCGGCGGCTTATTTGTGACGGTGCTATTGGCGATCGCACTCTCATGACCGTCCGCATCCGCGTGATCCCCTGCCTCGACGTGCGCGACGGGCGCGTGGTGAAGGGGGTGAACTTCGTCGACCTCAAGGACGCCGGCGACCCGGTCGAACAGGCGAAGGCCTACGACGCGGCGGGGGCGGACGAGCTGTGTTTCCTCGACATTTCGGCCAGCCACGAAGGGCGCGGGACGCTGCTCGACGTGGTGCGGCGCACGGCGGAAGTATGTTTCATGCCGCTCACCGTCGGCGGCGGGGTGCGCTCGGTCGAGGATGCGCGCGCGCTGCTGCTCGCAGGGGCGGACAAGGTCGCGGTGAACTCCGCCGCGGTCGCGCGGCCCGAGCTGGTGGGAGAGATCGCCGCGAAGTTCGGCAGCCAGTGTGTCGTCGCCAGCGTCGATGCGCGGCGCAGCGGGGCCGGGTGGCAGATCTTTACCCACGGTGGGCGCAAGCCGACGCGGATCGACGCGGTCGATCACGCAGTACGGCTGGCCGAACTGGGCGCGGGCGAGCTGCTGGTCACCTCGATGGACGGCGATGGCACGCAAGCCGGCTACGACCTCGCGCTGATCCGCGAGATCGCCGATGCGGTGCCGGTGCCGGTGATCGCCAGCGGCGGGGTAGGCACGCTCCAGCATCTTGTCGAAGGGGTCACTCACGGCCACGCGAGCGCGGTGCTGGCGGCCTCGATCTTCCATTTCGGCACTTACACCATCACCCAGGCGCACGACGCATTGCGGGCTGCGGGCTTGCCGGCCCGCGCCTGACCCGTTCCGCCCTCACTCATCCACGCTGACTCGTCCCGACCCGGGACGCGGATGACTCCATCGTTGGCAAGACCGGGCAATGCGGGCTTCGATGGGCCATGCGCTTCGCACTGGCCCTGATGGTTCTCGGATTCGCCACTCCGGCGCTCGCGGCCGGTGCGGTGGTGCCTGAGCCTTCCAGCATGGCGTTGATCGGGCTTGGGGTGCTGGGGGTGATCGTCGGACGGCGCGGCGCGCGGCGCAAGCGCGACTGATCGCTTGACCTGACTCGCCGGCTGCCGCCATGCGATGCGCCATGGACACGCTGGCCCGCCTCGAAGCTACCATCGCCCAACGGATCGATGCCGGCGATGGCGCGTCGAGCTATGTCGCGCAATTGCACGCGCGCGGCCTGCCGGTGATCGCGCGCAAGCTGGGCGAGGAAGCCGTCGAGGCGATCGTCGCCGCGCTCTCGGGCAGTCGCGGGGAGCTGGTGGGCGAGGCGGCGGATGTCCTGTTCCATCTGCTGGTGATGCTGGGCGAAAAGGGCATCCCGCTCGCTGAGGTCCTGGCCGAACTCGACCGGCGCGAAGGCACTTCGGGCATCGACGAAAAAGCCGGCCGAAACATCCCGCAAGAGGGCCCGTAATGGCGATAGACCCAACCCAGCCGTACGACGACGCCAACATCTTCGCCAGGATCCTGCGCGGCGAAGTACCGTCCAGAACGGTGTACGAGGACGAATGGGCGCTGGCGTTTCATGACATTTCCCCGCAGGCGCCGGTGCATATCCTGGTGATCCCCAAGGGCGCCTACGTCAGCTGGGACGATTTCTCGGCCACTGCGTCCGACGCCGAGATCGCCGGGTTCGCCCGCGCGGTGGGGCATGTCGCGCGCGAGGCCGGACTGGTCGAGCCGGGTTACCGCGTGCTGTACAACGTCGGCGCGCATGGGGGGCAGGAAATCGCCCATCTCCACGCGCACATCTTTGGTGGCCGACCGCTCGGGCGGATGGTCGGCTGATCGCCACCGCCTGACTTTCGACAGGTTGCCAGCGGACTCGCGCGCGGGCTAAGGCGCGCCCGATGACCGTTAACCTTCCGCTACCGGGCGGCCTGATCGATGGGCCACGCCACCTGTTTGCGGTGCGTGCCTATTACGAAGACACCGATCTTTCGGGCATCGTCTACCACGCCAATTACCTGCGCTGGTTCGAACGCGCGCGCAGCGATTTACTGCGCATGCTGGGGATCGACCAGCGCGATGCGGTCGAAGCGGGGCAGGGCGCCTATGCCGTGGCCGATCTGAGCATTCGCTATGTTCGACCCGCGCGGCTTGACGATACGGTCCTGATCGAAACCCGCTGCACCGAACTTGGCGCGGCGAGCGTAAGGATCGGCCAGCGCGCCACTCGTGCCGATGGTGAAGGCGAGGGTGATCTGATCGCCGAACAGACCGCGCGGGTGGGATTCATCGACCCTGCAGGCCGTCCACGTCGCCAGCCTGCGGCCTGGCGCGCGGCATTTGCCCAATTCGCAAAAGGAACCGAATGACCGACCTCACGCTTCTTGCCGCGGTTGCTTCCGCTCCCAACCGGCTCAATCCGATCAAGCTGTTCCTCGATGCCGACATCGTGGTCCAGGCGGTCATGCTCGGCCTGCTGCTGGCGAGCGTGTGGACCTGGATGATCATCGTCAGCTTCTCGCTCCGCATGGGCGCGGTGCGGCGCCGTTGCCGCGATTACGAAGAAGACTTCTGGCAGGCGGAAAACTTCGAAGCGCTGATGAAGGAACGCGGCAAGAAGGATATCGCCAGCGCGCGGGTTGCTTCGGCCGGGATGCGGGAATGGCGCCATTCCACCAAGGGCGGGCGCGTGATCGACCGCGACGGCCTGCGCCAGCGGCTGGCAGCGTCGATGGAGAGCCAGGTCGGCGCCGAGGCCGACGAACTGTCAAACCGGCTTAACTTCCTCGCTACGGTCGGCTCGGTTGCGCCGTTCGTGGGCCTGTTCGGCACCGTGTGGGGGATCATGAACAGCTTCTTCCAGATCGGGCAGCAGCAGAATTCCTCGCTCGCGGTGGTTGCGCCGGGCATTTCGGAGGCCTTGTTCGCCACTGCAATCGGCCTGTTCGCGGCCATCCCGGCGGTGATCGCCTACAATCGCTTCAGCCATTCGGTAAACGGGCTCGAAGGGCGCCTGCAACGGTTCGCCGACCGGCTGCACGCCAGCCTCAGCCGCGAGCTGGAGACACTCTAGCCATGGCGATGGGCCTCCACGCCAAACGCCGCGGCCGGCGCGGACGCGCGCCGATGGCGGAAATCAACGTCACCCCGCTGGTCGACGTGATGCTGGTGCTGCTGATCATCTTCATGGTCACCGCGCCGCTGTTGACCGCCGGTGTGCCGGTCGAATTGCCCGACAGCCGCGCCTCCGCGCTCGACCAGGACCCCAAGCAGGTGACCGTGTCGATCGACCGCGATGGCTACATCTATATCGACAAGGAGCAGGTTGCGGTGGGCGGCTTTCCTGACGCCTTGGCGCAGCTCAAGCAGGGCGGTGGCAAGCCCCCGCAGGTGACCCTGCGGGCGGATAAGGCGCTCGACTATGGCCGGGTGATGGCGGTGATGGGTGAATTGAACAGCAGCGGGTTCAACTCGATTTCCTTGGTGACTTCCGGATCGGTGCCCGCTGGAGCGGTCATCGACGGTTCAGTCTCGGCCCCATAGCTCACTCGATTACGATGGTTTTCGCCAATCTTCGCCGCGAGGAACGCATCGGCCTCGGCATCGCGCTGGCGCTGCACGTGGCGCTGGCCGTCGCGCTGCTGACCCAGCCGGCAACGCGCAAGAGCTTGCCCCCGGTCGAGAAGATGACCGTCAACCTGTCGACCGATGTCGGGCTGGAGGCGACCGCGCCCGAGCCGGTGCCCGAAAGCGCCGCGGCAATCGCCCCGACCCTTTCGCCCGAGCCGGCACCGCCCGTTGAAGCGCAACCCCTCACCGCCGCGCAGCCGATCGAACGGCCGCAACCAGTCGCCACCACACCGCCCAGGCCGAAGCCGGTTCCGCGCGCCACCGCGACCCAGCGTGCCAAACCGGAAAAGCCGTCGACCGATCCGCGCCGTCGGCCCGATGCGCCCGCGAGCCAGACTCGTTCCACACCCACGCCCAAGCCCAAGCCGGCCGGCGGAAGCCGGATCGGTGCCGACTTCCTGCCGGGCGGGGGCACCAGCACGACCACCCGCGAGACGCGCACGCCCGCCAGCGAGATCGGCGCCAGCGCCAAGGCATCGCTCGTGCAGGCAATTTCGCGGCAATTGCGGCCGCACTGGAAGCCTCCGAGCGGACCCGACGTGGAGAAGATTTCCACGTATCTTCGCTTTCGTCTCAACGAGGACGGAAGCCTGGCCGGGCGGCCCGAGTTCGTGCGCCAAAGCGGGGTCAACGACACCAACCGGCCCCAGTCCGAACGGCACAAGGAACTCGCGATCCGCGCGGTGCAATTGGCCGCTCCCTTTGATTTGCCGGCCGAATACTACAACGCCTGGAAGCTCGTCGGCCCATTCGAATTCAACCTGGACCTTGCCCAATGAAGCTCATTCTCACATCGATTGCCATTCTTGCTCTCGCCACTCCACTGGCGGCACAGGACCTTGGCCAGAAGCCGCCGGCCGAGACTCCCGTCGAAACGACCGAGGAAGAAGGTCTGACAGGATCGGTTACGTTCGAGGGCAATCTCGAGGACCTCGGCATCGCCATCCCGTCGTTCGCGACCGATCGCGATGCCGCTACCCCGGCAAATGCCAGCGGCACCGCGGCACTGGGGCGCGAGCTGGCGCAGGTCGTTTATGGCGATCTCAAGAACAACGGCCTGTTCAAGCCGGTCGGTCCGGCCGCGCTACCGCAGCCGAGCTTCGGCGAGATCACCGCACCGGCGTGGTCGACGTGGTCCGGCCGCAGCGCGGAGATGCTGGTCGAGGGCTATGTGCGCGCCGGCGCTGATGGCCGCCTGACGGTGGGCTGCTACCTTTACGACGTGCAGTTGCAGAAGGAACTGGCGCGCGCCGGCTGGGTGGTCCCGCCGGTCGACTGGCGCCGCGCGGCGCACAAGTGCGCCGACCTGGTCTATTCGCGCCTGTCGGGTGAAAGCCCGTTCTTCGACAGCCGCATTGCCTACATCGCCGAAACCGGGCCCAAGGGGAACCGGGTCAAGCGGCTGGCGATCATGGATTCCGATGGCGCCAATCACCGCTTCATCACCAATGGCCGGGCAACCGCGCTGACCCCGCGTTATTCGCCCGATTACCGCAAGCTGATGTACCTCAGCTACGTCGACAAGAACCCGCGGATCTATGTCTACGATATCGGCACCGGGCGCCAGACGCTGGTCACCCAGTCGAGCAACCCGACGTTCGCGCCGCGCTGGTCGCCCGATGGCAAATGGGTGCTCTATTCGATGGCCGTGGCCGGAAATACCGACATCTACCGGGTATCGGCCAATGGCGGACAGAGCACGCGGCTGACCGACACGCCGGGGATCGACATCGGCGGATCGTATTCGCCCGACGGCCGCCAGATCGTGTTCGAAAGCGATCGTTCGGGCGGGCAGCAATGCTATGTGATGAATGCCGACGGATCGAACCAGCGCCGGATCAGCTTTGGCAGCGGGCGCTGCGCAACCCCTGAATGGAGCCCGCGCGGCGACCAGATCGCTTTCACTAACGCCAGCAACTTCCATATTTCGGTAATGACCCCGTCAGGCGGCGGTGTGCGCGCATTGACCAGCGGGTGGCAGGATGAAGCGCCGACCTGGGCGCCCAACGGCCGGGTGATCCAGTTCTTCCGGACCGAGCGCAACAGCGGAAAGACGGGGCTTTACCAGGTCGATCTGACCGGTCGCAACGAGCGGCGCCTGCCGACCCCGGTCGACGCATCGGATCCGGCCTGGGGACCCATCCTGCCGTAAGGGCATTGGGTTCATGAACGACACGACGGGTCGCACCGTTTGAAGTCTTGAGGAGATAGCTATGAACCGCCGCATCGTGATAACCGCGCTGCTCGCCGGCACGGCAGTGCTCGGCGCCTGCAAGAAGGAGCCGCCGGCTTCTCTTCCGCCCGATCCAACGCCGACGGCGACCAGTTCCACTCCGATCGACGACGGCACCGGCGCGGCCGTGCTCGGCACGCAGCAGCACTTCGTCAACGCCGTCAATGGCCAGAACGTGATCTACTTCGACACCGACCAGTACAACGTCGACAGTGCCGATGCGGCCGCGTTGCAGAGCCAGGCGGCTTACCTCAACCAGTATCCGCAGATTTCGATCACGGTCGAAGGTCACGCCGATGAGCGCGGTACGCGCGAATACAACCTGGCGCTGGGCGAGCGGCGGGCCAATGCGGCGAAGAATTACCTCGTCAGCCTGGGAGTGGCGGCAAGCCGCATCAGCACCATCAGCTATGGCAAGGAACGTCCGGTCGCGCTGGGTTCGAACGAGTCCGCGTGGGCCCAGAACCGCCGCGCGGTTTCGGTGGTGGTGAACTAGCGCCCGAGCGAAGACGGCAGCGCAAACGTCGGCGCGGGCATCCCGGCCATCACCGGGTTCATGCTCGCGCCGTGTTGCGCATTATGCTCGGCCACGGGAGCGGCGATCGCAAACGCAGCCATCGCCAGCGTCGAGGCGAGGGCGGAAATGATCAGCTTGGGGCTCATTTTGGTCATCACAGGTTGCATATAGGGACTGGAATGCTGCGTTGCAACAAAAGTCTTGCGAAACCGTTTCAGGTGTTCCCAATACGGCGTCTACCCCCTAGGCGTCGCGCGACGTGAACCCGGCCGACTGCACATGACCCGCGCCAAGCGCTCGATGGACTGGGGTTTCCCCCGCTGGCGCGCCTATGGCGGCGCACGCGAAGCCGTTCAGGTGCGCCTGTGCGATCGCCATGGCTGCGACGAGCCCGGCGATTGCCCCGCTCCCAAAAGTCCCAACAATCCCGACCGCTGGTATTTCTGCAAGCGCCACGCGGCCGAATACAACAGCAAGTGGGATTACTTCGAAGGTCTCGACAAGGAAGAAGCCGACGAACGCGCGCGGACCGAGCAGCGCGACAACGCCGGCTATGCCGAATCAGCGCACTACGGCTGGGCCGGCAGTGGCGATGGCAGCCGAAGTTCCGACGAAATGCGCGCTCTCGAGGTGCTCGAGGTTGGCACCGACGCCGATATGGCCGCGATCAAGAAGGCATGGCGCGAAAAAGCCAAGCAGGTCCACCCCGACATCAAGCCCGGCGATGCCGCCGCGGCGGATGAATTCCAGAAACTGCAACTTGCCTACGAAGTTCTCCGCCAGGCCGATGAGCGGAGGGAGTGGCGCGGGTGACCGCTATCGCGCGCGTCGCGGGGGACGATTGCCAAGCCGCCGCTGCCGCATTGCGAAGCGATGGAGTGGTCGCCATCGAGCGCTTGTGGAGCCAGGACGCGATCGACCGTCTGCATGAAGCGGTTGTGGCGCAACACCCCGAATTTACCGATCAAGCCAGCCTGCAAGATTACCTGGGCGACAAGAACGAGCGCTTTATCGCTCCCGTGACCATGACCGCTGCGGTGCGCGCAACGGGGGTGCTGGAGTGTGCCGCGCTCGAAGCGGTGTGCGAGACGATGCTGGGCGACGGATTCGTCTACGAGGCGTTCGGCATGCTGTGGGTCGATCCGGGCGCGCCGGCGCAGGACCCGCACCGCGATGGCGGTATGCTGTTCCCCGAAAGCGGGATCGACAAGATCCTGCCGCCAACCGCGATCACCGTGGCGATTCCGTTGGTCGATGTCGATCTGGCGTGGGCGCCGACCGGCGTGGCGCCGGGATCGCACCGGCTTGAACCGGGCAGCAGCACCGCCGAGCTCGTCCCGATCGAGCTCGTCCGCGGGAGCGCTGCGATCTGGGATTTCCGGGCGCTGCACGCCGGCCTCGCCAACCGCACCGATCGCCCGCGGCCGGCGCTCTATTTCACCGTCTGCCGCCCTTACTGGGTCGATCATCTGAACTTCCGGAAGAACGCGCGCGCCAGACTGGTCGGAGACCCGGCCGTGATCGCCGGGCTCGGCCAGCGCTACGTGCGCGCCCGTCCGGTGTGAGCCCGATGCGCTACCAAGTCAGACCGCGGCCAACGCCTGGGTGAAATCGGCAATCAGGTCGTCGGGATCTTCGATTCCGATGCTGATACGCACCAAGTTGTCGGCGATGCCGAGCGCGGCCTTGCGCGCATCGGGCACCGACAGGTGAGTCATCGACGCCGGGTGACTGGCGAGCGTCTCGGTCCCGCCAAGACTGACCGCCAGCTTGGCGATCGTTAGCGCGTCGAGAAAGCGGAAGCACTCGGCCTCGCCGCCCTTGATGAAGACCGAGAACGTGCTTCCCGCGCCGGTGCAGTGGCGTTCGAAGATGTCCTGCTGGCGGGGATCGTCGATCATCCCGAGATAGCCGAGCTTCTCCACTTTCGGGTGGCTGGCGAGGAAGGTGCACACCTTGGCCGCGTTCTCTCCCGCGCGGTCCATCCTCAGTTCGACGGTCTCGAGACTGCGGAGCAGCATCCACGCGGTGTTGGGATCGGCAATCCCGCCCATCGTGTTGCGCAGCATGCGGATCGGGGTCAGCCATTTCTTGGCGCCCGACACGCTTCCGGCGACCAGGTCGGAATGACCGCCCACATACTTGGTCAGCGAATAGACCACCATGTCCGCACCGTGATCGAGCGGACGCGACCAGCGCGGACCAAGGAAGGTGTTGTCGATCGCGATGGGGCAGTCCGCCCCAAGGGCCGCGTCGCGTGCATCGCGCACCGCTTCGACGTCGACCAACGCATTGGTCGGGTTGGCGGGGCTTTCAAGGTACACCAAGGCCACCTTGCCGCCCTGCGCATCGGCCTGCGCCTTGGCCTTGGCCATCACTGCGTCGAGTTCGGCACGGTCGGCACCGGCGGGGAAGTCGACGTAAGTTACGCCGAACCGGCTCAGGGTCTTGGCTACGAAACCTTCGCTGGCGGCGTAGAGCGGACCCGAATGGACGATCACGTCGCCCGCCGAGCAGACGGCCAGCATCAGCACGCAGATCGCGGTCATCCCGCTCGAAAAGCACAGTGTCTCCTCCGCACCGTCCCAGATCGACAGGCGCGCTTCGAGGATTTCCTGATTGGGGCCGTTGAAGCGCGAATAGACCAGTCCCTCGGCGCCGCCCGGGCGCTTGCCGGTGATGCCTTCGAAGTGGCGCTTGCCCGCGGCAGCGTTTTCGAACGCGAACGTGCTGGTAAGGAAGATCGGCGGCTTGAGGCTGCCTTCCGACAGCGCCGGATCGTACCCGGCGCCCATCATCAACGTCGAAGGCTTCAACTGGTGGTTGCCGATGGCGGTCACCGCGGCCTTGGGCTTGCGGGTGGTGGAGGGGGTATCGGTCATCTGCGGCATCCTCGATCCGGACGCTCCCAGGGAGGCGGGAGCTTACTGGATAGGGGCCGGGGCGCTAGGCGTCCTAACCTCCGCAGGACGCATCTCCGCCGGCTCGCCGGTCGAACGCGCGGTTAGCGCGCAGCAGCGGTGATTTCAACCGTAACCGGATTACATCCTCAATCATCCTCGATCAGGCTGCGCTCCCGCGTTTCGGGAAGCAGGATCGTGGCCGCACCTGCCAACGCGATGATCAGCGCGACGTATACATAGAACCATCGTTCGTGGCCCCAGTCCTTGAGCGCGAGCGCGACCATCTCGACCGTGCCGGCGAACACCGCGTTGCCGATCGCGTAGGGCAGTGCAACGCCGAGCCCGCGGATGTGAGCGGGAAACAATTCTGCCTTCACCAGCGCGTTGTTGGCGCTGTAACCCGACTGGAGCGTCAGCGGGACCAGCAGCAGCAGCAATGCCCCTAAGGGCGTGGTCACCCGCTCCATCAGCAGGAACACCGGCACCGCGGCGATTGCGCCGCCGATGCCGTAAACCAGCAGCATCGGCTTGCGGCCGAACCGGTCGGCCAGGCTGCCGGAGATCGGTTGCAGCACGGCGAACCAGACCAAGGCCGCCGCGATCACGTAGTTGGCGGTCGGCTTGTCGAAGCCGACCGAGTTGATCAGGTATTTCTGCATGTAGCTGGTGTAGGCATAGAAGCCGACCCCGCCGCCCGCCGACAGCATGGCCACCAGGATGCTTTCGCGCCGGTGCTCGCGCCACAGCAGCTTGGCGGTGGAGACCGGGCGATCGACCGCCTGATTTTCAAATGTGGGCGTCTCGGCAAGATTGCGGCGCAGCAGGTACACGCCAAGCGCCAGCAAGGCACCGATCACGAACGGGATGCGCCAGCCCCAGCTGGTCAGTTCGGCTTCGGTCATCAGGTTCTGGAGGACCAGCGCCACGAAGATCGCGCACAACTGGCCGCCGATCAGCGTGGTGTACTGAAAACTGGCCCAGAACCCCCGCCGTTCCTTCGGCGCCATTTCCGACAGGTAGGTCGCGCTCGCGCCGTATTCGCCGCCGAGCGACAGACCCTGCAGCAGCCGCGCGAACAGCAAGGTGGCCGGCGCGAGCAATCCGGCCATGGCATACGTCGGCGCCGCGGCCGCGATCAGGGACCCGCTGCACATCAACGCGACCGACAGCGTCAGGCCCGCTTTCCTTCCGCGGCTATCGGCGAAACGGCCCATCACCCAGGCGCCGATCGGGCGGACGATGAACCCAACCGCGAAGATCGCCGCGGTGTTGAGCAATTGTGCGGTCTGGTCGGCCTTGGGAAAGAATACCGGAGCGAAGTAGATCGCGAACGAGGCGTAAGCGAACCAGTCGTACCATTCGACGAGGTTGCCGAGCGATCCGCCGACGATCGAAATCAGCCGACGGCGCGGTATCGCCAGGTTTCCCATCGCTGCCCCCTCTGCCGCGAACTTCGGTGCCCGCTTAGACATTCGCGCGAGCCGGGGATAGTCCCGGGCTAGGCAGGCGCGAGATTGACCTGCGCGAAGTGCCACCTGAGCTGCGCCGGTGTCGCGCCGTCGACATCGTTCACCCGGCGCAGGACCACTTCGCCCTTGAGAACCGCCTTGCTGCCGTCGACACGCGTGCCGGTAACGGTCGCCGGCGCGGTGTAGTAGATCGAGCCTGCTGCGCCTTCCGAGGAGCCGGTGGGCACCGCTACCGTGATGTCCCGCAAGGGATGGAACAGCGCGTTGAACTCCCCCTTGGAGATTTGCGCCTGGCCAGCCTTGCCCATCATTTCCCACGCCTGATCGAATTCGCGCAGTTCGACCGCGCGCGCCCATGACAGCACGAGCGAACGGGCTCCCGTCTCGCTTTTCGCCGCATCACCGGTCAGGGGGGCTGGGGTGAGGTCGGGATAGCCGTCGTTTTCGCCGCTGCCGGTCGAGGGCGTGACCGGAGCGGGGAGAGGCGGAGGAGATGGCGGCGAGGACGGGGTTGCCGGCGGAGACTGCGGATCGAGAGCGCGCCCGCTCTCGATGTCGCCGGCGCCGCCAGCGTTCTTCGCAGGTTGCTGCTGGCAAGCGCTCAGCGCGAGCATACCGGCAATCAGGCCGATCGAATAGCAGCGCTTCATGATGTCTCTCCGGTTGCGACCTTCGCCGGATCAACCGGCAAGGTCGCAACCGAGTTCCTTATTTCGGCGAAATCACCATCAGCATTTGCCGGCCTTCGAGCCGCGGATAGGCTTCGACCTTGGCGATTTCGGCGGTGTCTTCCTGCACCCGTTTGAGCAGGTCCATGCCCAGTTCCTGGTGTGCCATTTCGCGGCCGCGGAAGCGCAGGGTCATCTTGACCTTGTCGCCTTCCTCGATGAATTTCCGCACGTTGCGCATCTTCACATCGTAATCGTGATCGTCGATGTTCGGGCGCATCTTGATTTCTTTGATATCCTGCGTCCGCTGAGTCTTGCGCGCGGCGTTGGCCTTTTTCTGCGCTTCATAGCGGTGCTTGCCGACATCGAGGAACTTGGCGACCGGCGGATCGGCATTGGGCGAGATTTCGACCAGGTTGAGGCCGATGCCGTTGGCCTGTTCCATCGCTTCACGCGTGTACATCACGCCGAGATTTTCGCCGTTCTCGTCGATGACGCGGACTTTGTCGGACTGAATCATGGTGTCGTAGCGCGGGCCGCTCTTTACCGGCGGGGCGAGCATGCGACGTGGGGGACGGGCTATGGGGCGTTCTCCAGAAAATTGAAACGGTATCGGCGCGCTACTTAGGGAGGAATCGCGGCTGACGGAAGGGGCGTAACTCAGGCAGCCGCGCGCCATAGCGGAAATGTGGCAAGCTTGCCACCAGCGGGCACAACCGCATCGATCGCTCGGGCCGGCTGGAGCGCCGCCAGAATGGCCGGATCGGCCGCGTCCATGCCGCCGGTCAGCGCGCCGAATGCCGGCAAGATCATCCGTCCCGAACCGCGCCCGTCGCTGCTGACCACCGCGCACGGGCGGCGGATACGGCGGGCGCGCACGGTAAGCTGCAGGCGCGGGTGATAGTGGCCCGATAGTTCGGGCCGGGTTTCGCCCTTCTGCGCGCGGTGGCGCAGGATCAGTCCGGCAATCTCAAGCTCCTCGGCCATGGTGCCGCCGGCGGCGGCCTCGACCGCGCCGGTCTGCTTGTCGACGTCGTGGTTGCCGGTGATCCACACCCAGTCGGTCGCGCGCGTCAGCGCGGCGAGCATGCCCGCCGCGTGCGGCTCGAGCCGTTCGGCTCCGCGCGAATCGTGGAAGTTGTCGCCCAGTGTGTAGACCCGTCGCGCACCGGTCTCGCGGATCGCCAGCGCCACCCTTTCGAGCGTCTCGCGGCTGTCATACGGTGGCAACATCTGCCCATAACGTGCAAAAAAGCTGGCTTTTTCCAGGTGCAGATCGGCCAGCAGCAATGCCCGTTCGCGCGGCCAGTACAGCGCGCGGCCCTGGGTAATCGCAAATTCCTGTTCGGCGAATTCGAGTGGAGCGAACGAAAGGGGAACCATGGGGCCGCTCTTGCCCGAGCCGATTCGCCTTGGCAAGGGGACGGCATGACTGATTGGACCCCGTATACCGCCCGCGCGAAGGACTGGTTCGAGAGCCTGCGCGACGACATCTGCGCCGCCTTCGAAACGATCGAGCGCGACGCCGGTTCGGATGCTTCGTTCGAATTCACGCCGTGGAGCCGCGAGGAAGAGGGACTGTCCGATCCGGGCGGCGGAACGCGGGGGGCTATCAAGGGCGAGGTGTTCGAGAAGGCCGGGGTCAACGTATCGACCGTCCACGGCAACTTCGCGCCCGGTTTCGCGGCCACCATCAACGGTGCGAGCGAGGACGACCCGGGCTTCACCGCGACCGGCCTCAGCCTTGTCGCGCATATGGCCAACCCGCACGTGCCCGCGGTTCACATGAACTTGCGCTTCCTCACGACGTCGAAGGCGTGGTTTGGCGGAGGGGCCGATCTCAACCCGCCGATCCCGTATGATGACGATACCGAACAGTTCCACGCCGCCTTCCGGGCCGCCTGCGCCGGCCACAACCCGACCTATTACGACCAGTTCAAGAAGTGGGCCGACGATTACTTCTACATCCCCCACCGCAAGGTGCACCGGGGGGTGGGGGGTGTGTTCTACGATCACCTTGAGTGCAACGATGAAGCCGCATGGGAGCGCAACTTCGCTTTCACGCAGGACATTGGCCGGGCGTTCCTCGATGTCTTTCCCATGCTGGTCCGCAGGAGAATGGGGCTGGCGTTCACGCCAGCCGACAAGCAGACGCAGCTCGAATGGCGCGGGCGCTACGCCGAATTCAACCTGGTCTACGACCGCGGCACGCTGTTCGGCCTGCGGACCGGTGGAAACATCGATGCGATCCTGATGAGCCTGCCGCCGCACGCGGTGTGGAGCTGACCCTTACCCGCGGGCGGGCGCTCGGGGCACTTTGGCCCCGCCGATCCGTTGTTCGCCCAACATCTCACCGGAGAAAAACATGCGTCGCCTCGTTGCCGCCCTGCTGTTGTCGACCACTGCCGCCTGCACCACGATGACGGCCGCGCCATCCGCGCCGGCGATCGTCGCGCCGATTCTGACCAGCGCCGATGCGCGCGACGGATCGACTTATGCCCAGCCACAGGTTGCACGGGTGACTCATGTCGATCTTGACCTCGCGCTCGATTTCGCGGCCAAGACGGTGGGCGGGACTGCGACGCTCGACGTGCTCGCCGCGCCCGACGCGCGCACGCTGGTGCTGGACGATCGCGGCCTGCAGATCACCCGCATTACCGACGCGGACGGGCGCGAGCTACCGTATACCGTCGGCAGCATGGTCGAGGGGAAGGGCGCGCCATTATCGGTCGACATCGGGCCAGGTCCCGAACGGCGCCGGCTGACAATACAGTACAGCGCCGCGCCGGGAGCGGAGGCGCTCCAGTGGCTCAATCCGGAACAGACAGCGGGCAAGGCGCAGCCGTTCCTGTTCAGTCAGGGGCAGGCGATCCTCAATCGAACCTGGATCCCGACGCAGGACAGCCCCGGTATCCGCCAGACCTGGCGCGCGCGGATCACCGCGCCCAAGCCGCTGACGGTGGTGATGTCGGGCCTCAAACAAGGTGAGCCCGAGGACCTGGGCGATCGCCGTGCGTTCACTTACGCGATGGACAAGCCGGTCGCGCCCTACCTGATCGCGATCGCAGCGGGCGATATCGCGTTTCGCGAACTCGGTCCGCGAACCGGTGTGTGGGCCGAACCCGCGACGCTTGACGCGGCAGCGTACGAGACCGCCGATACCGAGAAGATGGTTGCTGCGGCCGAAAAACTGTACGGACGCTATCGCTGGGGCCGCTACGACATGATCGTGCTGCCGCCCAGCTTTCCATACGGTGGCATGGAAAATCCGACCCTGACGTTTCTCACCCCCACCTTCATCGCCGGCGATCGCAGCCTCAACGGCCTGGTCGCCCATGAGCTGTCGCACTCGTGGTCGGGCAACCTCGTCACCAATGCGAACTGGGCCGATTCATGGCTCAATGAAGGGATCACCAGTTACTTCGAGAATCGTATCATCGAGGCGCTCTACGGTACGCATCGCGCCCGGCAGGAGGCAGCGCTCAGCTATGGCGAGATGCAGGCCGAACTGAAAAAGGCAGGCCCGGGCAATCCCGAAACCGCGCTTCACCTGCCCGACAGCATTGCCGGCCCCGATGGCGGGCTGGGCGGGGTGATCTACGACAAGGGTGCCGAGTTCATGCGCACGGTAGAAACATCGGTAGGCCGCCCGCGGTTCGATGCCTGGCTGCGGCAGTGGTTCGACAACCACGCGTTTCAGCCCGCGACCAGTGCGATGATCCTGGCAGACATGAAGGCCAACCTGGTCGGTAACGATCCCCAGCTGGCCCAGAAGCTGATGCTCGATGAGTGGATTTATCAGCCCGGCTTGCCGACGAACGCAGTGCGGCCCGACCCGGCCGCATTCGCCGAAGTCGATGCGGCCGCCGCGGCTTACGGGCAGGACGGCCCGATCCCGGCCACTGCGTGGGGCAATTGGACCACCGCCGAGCGCCTGCGCTTCATGGCCGAAACGCCCAAGGTCCGCACGGCGGCGAAACTCGCTGCTCTGGACGATGCGCTGCATCTGTCGGCCGCAGGTAACGATGAGGTGCTGTTCGCCTGGCTGCAGCTGGCGCTGGCCAACCGTTACCAGCCTGCGGTGCCGCTGGCCGAACGCTTCCTGGCCCGGGTCGGCCGGCGCAAGTTCGTCCAGCCGTTGTTCGAAACCCTGATGGGCGAAGGCAACTGGGGTCAGCCGATCGCCCGGCGCATTTATGCCGAAACGCGTGCCGGATACCACGCAGTAACGCGGGGCAGCGTCGACAAGGTGGTGCTCAAGAAGGGTTGAGCCACCACCGCAGCCCCATCGCCACCACGCCGAGCGCGGCGACACTGAGCACCCAGATCGCGGCCATCCAGGCCAGCCGCTTCCACAGCGGTGACGGTGGGGCCGCGCGCGTCAATGGTAGCCCTCGTCTTCGACTTTGCCGCGGAACACCCAGTACGACCAGGCTGTGTAGGCAAGGATCAGCGGGATGGTGATCGCGGCGCCGATCAGCATGAAGGTCTGGCTGCGTTCGGGGGCGGCAGCGTCCCAGATAGTAAGCTGTCCGGGCACGACGTCGGGCCAGATGGTCACCCCCAATCCCGCCATGCCCAGCAGGAACAGCGCCAGCGCGAGCAGGAATGGCGCACGCTCCCAGCGCTTTCTCAGCGCAAGGAAGAACAGGCCCGCGATGATCGCGGTCAACAGCGGCACCTGGCTGGCAAACAGGATGTTGGGCATTTCCAGCCATCGCGCACGATAGTCCGGCAGCAGCACGAGATTGTAGAGACTGACCGCCCCCATCAGCACCAGCGTGGCGATCCCGGCCCGGCCCGCGATGCGATAGGCGCGCTGCTGCAATTCGTGTTCGGTTTTCCAGATCAGCCAGCAGGCGCCCAGCAGGGTGTAGCCGGCGACCACACCGACCCCCGTCAGCAGGGTGTAAGGCGTCAACCAGTCCCACCAGCTGCCGGCATAGTGACGCTGCTCGACTGCGATGCCCTGGAGGATCGCTCCCAGTACCATGCCTTGTGCCAGCGCGGCAGCCAGCGATCCGCCGAAGAACGCCAGGTCCCAGAACGCGCGGTGCCGCTCATCCCGGTTGCGGAATTCGAAGGCGACACCGCGGAACACCAGGCCCAGCAGCATGGCGATGATCAGCGGGTAAGTTGCTGGCAGGATCACCGAATAGGCCAGCGGGAAGGCCGCCATCAGACCGCCGCCGCCCATCACCAGCCAGGTTTCGTTGCCGTCCCACACCGGCGCGATCGAATTCATCGCCCGGTTGCGACCATGACCGGGCGTCAGCGTGGGGAACAGGATGCCGATGCCAAGGTCGAAACCGTCCATCACGACGTAGGCGAACACCGCGAAAGCGATGATGAACGCCCAGATCGTGGTCAGGTCGCCCGAGAAGCTCATTCGTCCCCTCCGGTGCCCGGGCCTTGCGCAGCCGGGGTGACGCCGGCGGCGCGGGTCGGTTCATTGAGCACTTCCGCACCGGGCTCATGCGGATGCGGCGGGTGGCTCATCAATCGCAGGATGTACCAGATGCCCACCCCGAACACCGCGAAGTAGACGAACACGAAAGCCAGCAGCGAGCTGGCGACAGCGGGCGCCCCCAGCGGGCTGGCGCTTTCAGAAGTGCGCAGCAGTCCATAGATGACCCACGGCTGGCGCCCGACCTCGGTGGTGACCCAGCCGGCGATCACCGCGACGAAGCCCATCGGACCCATGACCAGCGCAAACCGGTGCAACAGTTTCCATTCGTAGAGCGTACCGCGCCAGCGCGCCCACAGGCTCAGCACGCCGAGCAACAGCATCAGCAGCCCAAGCCCGACCATCACGCGGAACGACCAGAAAACCACCGCGACCGGGGGCTGGTCGGCGTCTGGCACGGTGTCGAGTCCGGCCATCGGCGCATCGAAGCTGTGCGCCAGAATCAGGCTGCCGAGCTTGGGAATGCCGACCGCGTAATCGAGCCGCTGTTCGCGGTCATTGGGAATGCCGAACAGGTACAGCGGCGCGCCGTCGGCATGGCTTTCATAATGCCCCTCGATGGCCATGATCTTGACCGGCTGGTGATGCAGCGTGTTGAGCCCGTGCTGGTCTCCCAAAAAGATCTGCACCGGCGCCACCAGCGCGGCCATCCACATCGCCATCGAGAACATCGTGCGCACTTGCGGTCCCGCACGGCCGCGCAGCAGATGCCACCCGCCGACCCCGCCCACCACCAGTGCGGTGGTCAGGTATGCGGCGGTGACGGTGTGCGCCCAGCGGTAAGGCAGGCTGGGGTTGAAGATGATCGGCCACCAGCTTGGACCCGGCAGGAACTGGCCGTTGGCACCCATCTCGAACCCTTGCGGGGTGTGCATCCAGCTGTTGGCGGCCAGGATCCAGAACGACGACAGCAGCGTGCCGGCCGCCACGGCGAGCGTCGCGGCGAAGTGCAAACGCTTGCCCACTTTTTGCATCCCGAACAGCATCACGCCCAGGAAACCGGCTTCGAGGAAGAACGCGGTCAGTACCTCATAGGCCATCAGCGGTCCGATCACCGGGCCGGCCTTGTCGGAGAAGACTGCCCAGTTTGTGCCGAACTGGTAAGACAGCACGATCCCCGAAACCACGCCCATGCCGAAGTTGATCGCGAAGATCTTCACCCAGTACCGGAACAGGTCGATATAATGCGACTTGCCCGTCCTGAGCCACAGGGCTTCAAGCACTGCAAGGTAGCTGGCGAGGCCTATCGTGAGCGCGGGAAACAGGAAGTGAAAGCTCACCGTAAAGGCGAACTGCAGCCGGGCCAAAAATAGCGCGTCGAGATCGGGCACGGCGGGGGTATGGGCCCCTCAGTGCCGCACCTCAATGGCGGTTTTACCATCTCATGTTGCGTGAAAAGCAACTCCGGTCCCGGTTATCGCGTTGCTGCGGATGCGAAATCGCTTGCTCCTGCATCATCAATCCGCACATCAGGCGTCAATATGCTGCGGCAATACGAACTGGTAGAACGGGTCAAGGCGTACGACCCGGACGCCGACGAGGCGCTGCTTAATCGCGCCTATGTATACACCGTGCAGAAGCACGGCACGCAGAAGCGCGCCAGCGGCGATCCCTATTTCAGCCATCCGGTCGAAGTCGCGGGGTTGATGACCGACCTCAAGCTCGACCAGGAAACCATCATCACCGCGCTGCTCCACGACACGGTCGAGGATACGCTGGCGACGATCGAGGAGGTTGAGGAGCTGTTCGGCGAGGACGTCGCGCGGCTGGTCGACGGCGTAACCAAGCTGTCGAAGATCGAGGCGATGCCCGAGAACGAGCGGGCGGCCGAGAATTTGCGCAAGTTCCTCCTCGCGATGAGCGAGGACATTCGCGTGCTGCTGGTGAAACTCGGCGACCGGCTGCACAACATGCGCACGCTGCACTTCATCAAGTCGCCCGAGAAGCGCCAGCGGATCGCGCGCGAGACGATGGAAATCTACGCCCCGCTCGCCGAACGGGTGGGGATGTATGAATACGTTCGTGAGATGCAGATGCTCGCGTTCGAGCAAATCGAGCCCGAAGCCTACGCCACGATCACCGGCCGGCTGGCGCAGATCAGGGCGCAGGACGGTGGGCAGGTCGATGCGATCGCGCTGGCGATCAAGCAGGCACTCGCCGAAGCAGGCGTGAAAGTCGAAGTGTCGGGGCGCGAGAAGCATCCCTATTCGATCTGGCGCAAGATGGCCGAACGGCACGTCAATTTCGAACAAGTGACCGACATCATGGCGTTCCGGGTGATCACCGAGAACGACGCCGATTGTTATCGCGCGATGGGGGTGCTCCACACCACCTGGCAATTCATTCCGGGCCGTTTCAAGGATTACATCTCTACCCCCAAGACCAACGGTTACCGCTCGCTTCACACCAGCCTGATCTATGAAAATTCGATGCGGGTCGAAGTCCAGATCCGCACGCGCGAGATGCACCGAACCAATGAATTCGGGTTCGCCGCTCATTGGGCCTACAAGCAGGGCGACCGGCCCGATGGCCAGGTTGGCTGGCTGCGCGACCTGATCGAGATCGTTGACGCCAGCCACGATGCCGAGGAGTTGCTCGAGCATACGCGGATGGCGATCTACCAGGATCGCATCTTCGCCTTCACACCCAAGGGCGCGCTGTTCCAGCTGCCAAAGGGCGCCACCCCGGTCGATTTCGCATTCGCGGTGCACACCGATCTGGGCGCGCAGACCGTTGGTGCCAAGATCAACGGGCGTCACATGCCGCTGCGCACGGTGCTTAACAACGGAGATGTGGTCGAAATCATCAAGGGCAAGCAAGCCGAACCGCAGCTGTCGTGGCTCGGTTTCGTCACCACCGGCAAGGCGCGTGCCTCGATCCGCCGTGCGGTGCGGCTGAAAGAACGGGAAGAGATCGCCACGCTCGGCCGCAAGCTGTTCGACGAGATCGCCGCGCGTATGCCGGTCAAAATCGGCAAGAAGGCTGTCAGGGAAGCGGTCCGCCGGCTCGAGCTCGAGGACGACGACGATCTCATGTACACGATCGGCGCGAACAAGCTGACCGACCGCGAGGTAATGGAAGCGCTCGTCCCGGGCAGCGGTGCGGGAGTCGAGAAACAGGTTGAATGGTCCGGGCACGAGCGCGCGATTTCGATCCGCGGCCTCACCGCGGGGGTCGGTTTCCGGCTCGCCGAATGCTGCCACCCGGTTCCCGGCGACCGGATCGTCGGCCTGCGCAAACCGGGAGAAGCGGTCGAGGTTCATGCGATCGATTGCCTCGAGCTTGCGAGCGGGATCGACGCCGACTGGATCGACCTTTCGTGGGGCAAGCGCAGCCAGGGAGCGATTGGGCTGCTGCGGGTGATCCTCTACGACCGGCCGGGAACGCTGGCCGAGATGACCGGGCTGTTCGCGCAGAACGGGTCCAACGTGGTCTCGCTCGCGCAGACGCAGAAGGATCATCCGTTCTCCACATACGATGTCGAACTCGATGTGAAGGACCTGGCGCACCTGACCCGCATTCTCAGCGCGCTCCGCGCGAGCGATGCGGTGGCGCAGGCCGAACGGATGTGATCGCGTGATGATCGTCGGCCTCGATCACGTGCAACTCGCGATGCCGGCTGGCGAAGAGGACCGTGCGCGCGCGTTTTACGTGGGCGCACTCGGGCTCGCAGAACGCGTCAAGCCCGCGCATCTCGCGGCACGCGGCGGGTGCTGGTTTCATGCACCGGGGATCGAACTGCACCTCGGAGTTGAGGAGCCGTTCCGGCCCGCGACCAAGGCCCACCCCGCGCTGCTGGTAGTCGATCTTGCGGCTGTGCGGTCGCACCTCGCCGGACATGGCGTGGCGTTCCGCGACGGACAGCCGCTCGAAGGCTATGCCCGCGGCGATATCGCCGATCCGTTCGGCAACCGCATCGAATTGATGCAGCGGCTGTAGCTCCTCTTCGTTCGCGATGCGCCTGGTCCTGTTCGAGCCCGAGATCGCCGGAAACGTGGGTGCGGTTCTTCGCCTTGGCGCGTGCCTGGGCGTGACAGTGGACCTGATCGAGCCGATGGGGTTCGAGTGGGACGATCGCCGTGTGCGCCGCACCGCGATGGATTACATCGATCATGTAACCGTTACCCGCCACCGCGACTTCGAGGCATTTCTCGAGACGCTGAACGGCCGCCTGGTGCTGTTCACGACCAAAGCCACCACCTCGCTCTACGATTTTGCGTTCAGGTCTGGCGATGCGCTCCTGTTCGGCAAGGAGAGTGCCGGCGTCCCGCCCGCGGTCGCCCAAGCGAGCGACGCTCGCCTGCGCATTCCCATGCGAGCGCAAGTGCGCTCGATGAACCTCGCTTCGTCCGCAGCATTGGCAGTCGGCGAAGCGCTTCGCCAGACTGGCGGAGTGCCCTACTAGCGCATCCTTCGTACCGGAACGGGAATGTTGCAGACGTCCGCTCCACCGGCAGGAAGAATGAAGAACTCGTCCTTCCGATTGGCGCGCGCGTGCGCATAGGCGGCGAACGCGGGACTGTCGGTCGACAGGTATTCGAAGCGCGGCTGCTCTGCCTGCGGCAATTCGCTGGCGAGACGGATCGAGGCGATCGGCGTGCGCTCCTTGGGGGTCGCATAAAACCCCAGTGCCTCGGTCCCGCGAGGGAGGGTGGAGAGGTTTTCGATCCCGTCGATCACCCGGCCCACCACGGCGATATTGCGATCGAGATGACGCGGGGCGTGGCCGATGACCGTATAAAGTTCCGCGCCGCTGCCGGCATCCGGCGACAACCCGCGGCCCACGCCGACCATCCCGTAGCAGTGGACAGGCCAGCGATCGCCACCCGTCATGGCGACCGGAAAGCCGCTTTCGAAGGTCGCTTGCTCCGCATACGAATCGGCCAGGACCGGCGTCGGTTTCGGCTCGAAGCCGTGCTTGGGGCCCGTGCGCAAATGGTAGACGTAATCGTCCTGTGAGGTCGCCTCCAGCGCCGGGGGAAGCGGCTTCGCCTTGGCAGCGTCCTCGCTATCGGGATCGCCCCACTGCACGACGTAATTATCCTGCGATCGCACGATCGCCAGGCCGTCCCACCAGTGCGCCCTTGCCAGCGTGCGCATGTTGGCGGTCCAATGGGTGGCGAACGGCTTAGGTATGAGCTGGATCGTCACGACCCGGGAATGCCCGCTGCCATCGGGCGCGAGCGTCATGACCAGCAGGTCTTTCGCCTCGATCGGCACCCAGTCGGACGCCGCAGCGGCGGCGACGATTTCGCTGGGGGACTGTGCCGGCGCTGTCGCAGGCGGATCGGCGGCCAGGGCCGGGGCTGCTACCAGAGCGGCGAGGATCAATTGCATTCTCATGGCCGACCTTGTGCCATGCCGGGCGATCAAGGCAACCCTCGGTCGGCGCGGTCGTTGTCCGTATGATGGGCCATATCCTCCAGCCTGTGCATGTCGGCATCCGACAGCCCGAAATGATGCCCGATCTCGTGGATCACCACGTGCGCGATCAGGTGTTCGAGATCGTGCCCGTCGGCGATCCATTCGTCGAGGATCGGCTGGCGGAACAGCCGTACCCGGTTGGGCATCTGCCCGCTCATCTCGATCGATTGGTCGATCAGGCCGATGCCTTCGAACAGGCCGGTGAGCTCGAACGGGTCTTCCAGGTTCAACTCGCCAAGCGTGTCTGCGTCGGCGAACTCTTCCACGCTCAGCACCACGCCGCGGATGGCCTGTGCAAACGGTTCCGGCAGCCGCGCGAGCGTCATGCGCGCGATATTCTCGAATTCGGCGGGCGAGGGCGGGGTACCGAACGTGCGGCTCATCATATTATCCTAGCGCGGCGGACCGCGCTTGTCAGCGCCGGTCGGTCCAGCTAGGGGCGCGCCTCCTGACCAGAGCATGCGGAGCGGTGGCCGAGTGGTCGAAGGCGCTCGCCTGGAAAGTGAGTATACGCCAAAAGCGTATCGAGGGTTCGAATCCCTCCCGCTCCGCC
>CAVXBC010000009.1:0-372192 GCA_963759895.1 uncultured Alphaproteobacteria bacterium
GCGTTCCGATCAGCGTGTTGAGCGTCGTGGTATCGCCAGCGTCGACGTTATTATCGATGCCGCCGGTGCGCGTGTAAGTGTCGTTTTCCATGGTCTTGCGATCCTTGTGCGAACATGTTTGGGGTGCCCCTACAGCGCGCAGGAAAGCGGGTTGTTCCGCCTGATCGTCGGCGATCGCGAACGGCTCACCGTTGAAAGCAATTCCCGCGCCGCCGGGATGACCGCGACTTGCGCACGAATTCTGCTGCCAATGGGCCGGCCGGAAACGACAGCAGCGTTACCCACCATGTTCACTAAACGATGGATGGTCAGTCGATGTCCACGCCGAGCAGGGTGAAGCGCGCGGGAGCGGTCGCGTAGACGCCATGGCTACGGCGCGATGACGAGCCGAACGCGATGCCGAGCCGCTCGGTATTCTGCATCGCTTCGGCATAGCCGGCCGATGCCTGATCGTTCGGTACTCCGTTCACGTTGGTCCATCGATCATCCAGCCGAATCGTCACGACGTGCTCCCCGACGGCGAGCGGAACAACGGCTTGGCCGGGGGAATACCAGCGATACGATGCGTAGCGCCCCTTGCCACTCCAGTTGTCGCCGGCCTGTTGGAAATAGAGCGACACGGTGGCAGGCTCTGCCGGGGTTTCGTCAGCAACAAAACGCGCGCCTCTTGCAGCGTCGACCCGATAGCGAAGGGTGATCTGACGCGCCCCGGCTAGCGGGCCGACGCCTGTTGTCAGCGCATCGACCTGTCCCGCGTTGGCGACCGGGAAGTCCATCACCAGCGAGCCGCCGGGCCCGGGCCTGGGTTGGGCGGGCATGCCGACCGAATAGTTTTTCCCGCGGACGAAGGGCCCGATCTCCCAGGCCTCTGCAGGGGGCATGGCGGCAAGCGCTGCGGGCCCGACGATCGCTGCCGCCACAAGCAGGGCGGCCATGACTGGTTTCGTTTTCATACTACGAGGTATAACTCGACACCGTTGTCCCGGCAGTGAACCTGCCAGCCAGACTAGCGAAAGCTATGGCCTGCCGAGCAACGCCGCATTGGCAGCGCACTATTAGGTACAGCACCTTCAACGGGTGGTACTTTTCCCTCCCGATGTGGGCTTCTCACTTGGCACCGAAACCGGTGAGTACGATCCGCGCCGTGCGCAGAAGGATCAGCATGTCCAGCCACAGGGAAAAGTGCTTGATGTAAAAGAAGTCGTACCGAAGCTTGTCGTGCACCGAAGACAAATCGCTGACGTGCCCCTGGTTGACCTGCGCCCAACCGGTCAGACCCGGTCGCACGATGTGGCGGTATGAATAATACGGGAGTTCCTCCTCATACCAGGTCGCGAGTGCGTAGGCCTCGGGCCGAGGGCCGACCCAGCTCATTTCGCCGCGCATGACGTTGATCAGTTGCGGCAGTTCATCGATCCGCGTGCGGCGAATGACGCTGCCGACGCGCGTGATCCGGACGTCGCCATCGGCCGTCATCGCCGCCGCCCGCTCATCCGAGCGGTCTTGCCGATGCCGCATGGAGCGGAACTTGTAGACGTTGAAGGGGCGCGCTCCCTTTCCGATCCGCTGCTGGACGAACAGCGCGGGGCCAGGTGAATCGAGGCGGATGAGCAGCGCGACGATGGCGAGCGGTACCGCTAGCACCGCGAGAACGGCCGCTGCCACCACCCGGTCCGCGACAGTCTTGAGATCCGCAAATGCACGGTTGGGGATGAGCGAGCCGAGAGAGTTTTCCGAAAGGCGTTCGATATCAACGCGGCCGGTCAGCGATTCCTCAACCTGCTTGACGTGGAAGACCGGATAGCCGTTGAGCGCAACGTGGGCGAGCAGGCGTTCCCATTCGTCAGGCAAATCCGCGCTGAGGTCGGCGACGACCGGCGATCCATCCCGCACCAGCGCGAGATCCGGGGACGACAGCTCCTTCAAATCGACGTCGGGAATGGTGGTAAGCCGATCTGCGGCACCAAACGGCACGACATGGAACGCAAGCCGCCGATTCCGACGAATCGAGGTCAACACCAGGAAAGCGATCACGGTCAGAGCGAAGCTGAAACTCAGGAAGATGGTCGAGTAAGGCAGGCGGAGCAGAAGGAGGATCGCACTGACGAACACATAGGCGCCGATGAAGATCGGCACATGGGTTTCAAATCGCGTGATGCCGGGGAAATCCCGCAACCGGCGCGTGACATACAGGCCTCCAAGAAGGGCAATTCCTGCAGCTATGATCGAATTGCGGAGCGCTTGCTCCGACAGGGAGGCATCGCGCAACAGCAGCACGAGAGCGCTTGGCAAAACAAGCGCTGCCAGACAGCCCGACAATAGCTGAATTGAAAAGCGGTCCTGCAGGGGCCGGTGGGAGTAGGACACGTCGGCGCGGGAAGTCGGTGTGCGCATCGCTTCGGCAGGCTATCCTCTTGGTGCGGTGGTGATGTGGAGACCCGGCGCTTGGTGGATGATATTGAAATTCAAGCAAGAAGGTGTCGCGCCACTATGTGGCAAATTTAGCGACGAGCGTCGACATGCAACATCACCGGTGGCCACAAAGCTGCACGAACCCTAGAATTGCGCACCTTGTTGCATCTTGCGCAAGCATCCCACAACTATTCGGCCGTTCAAGGCCGGATCAGCCAATGCGATTGCCCGGGCACGCGCGTCCTCGCGAACATCTGCGTCGCTTTTGCCGGACGACTTAGCGAAGCTGGCGAGGCGCTTGTCGAGAGCGGTTCCGGCCATTTGTAATGCGCGCCGTTGGGTTTCGGGCAAAGAGCCCATCGATTGGAAACGACCAACCATGTCGTCGTAGGCCACCTTGCATGTAAGTGCCCGCATGTAAGGCGTAGCAGCGTCGTCCATTTGCGCTCCACTGCCGATCGACAGCAACGACGCAACACGCTTGTCTTCCGCTCCGAACTGGCGCTCGGAACCTGTATCAAACGTCGCATCCCGATGGTCCGGACGCGCATTGCAGCCCGAGATCACGGCTGCGGCGGAGAGCGAAGCGATCCGCAGGTAAGCCGGGTGAGGGAGTTTCCGCATCGGCGGGCATGTAGTGAACAAGCAAGCTTTGCACGAGAGGAAAATCCGCTAAGAGCGGTGGCTATGCCGCATGACCGCCCTGCGCCCCACGGAAGAGCGGAGGCACGTAGTTTTTGGCTGCTCGCATTCTTCCTCGTCGTTCTATGGATCGCCGGCGGCGCCTCTCGCCCGGACGTGGCGGGGCAGGTGCTCACCCGCGGAGCGGCCTGGCTGCTTGCGGCCGTTTCGGTCCTGCTGCTTCCTCGACCAGACCTTCGCAATCTTCGCGTGCCTGCACTGATATTGGGCGCCGCAATACTGCTTGTGGCGCTCCAGCTAGTGCCCCTTCCGCCCGCAGTCTGGCAAGCGCTCCCCGGACGAGACGTGCTGGCTCCAGGGGAAGCGCTTACAGGCGCCAGGGATCTCTGGCGGCCCCTGTCGATCTCACCGGGTTGGACGCGCAACGCCCTCGGTTCGCTGGTAGTACCTGCAGTTTGCCTTGGTTTGCTCGCTGGAATTTCAGACCGGAAGGACGTTGCACTGCTGCGTATCCTTCTTGCTCTGATCGTTGCCGGCTGCCTTCTCGCTCTTGTCCAAGTCGCCGGGCGCGGGTTCGATCACCCCCTGCTGAACGACGTTGCCGGGCAGGTCAGCGGCAATTTCGCCAATCGCAATCATCTGGCGCTTTTCGCCGCCATCGGCTGCCTACTGGCGCCGGTATGGGCCGCTCGGGACAGCGCGTTGCGGTCCTGGGCAATAGTTTTGGCAGCTGCGCTGGTGATGCTGTTCCTGCTCGTGATCCTGGCCACGGGTTCACGCAGCGGTCTAATACTGGGCGTCATCGGAACCGCTGCGGGGGTTGGCGCATCGTGGAGCCATCTGCGAACCGCCTTTGCTGAAATACCCCGTAAGCGGGCGATCACCGCCGGCGTCGGGATTGTCGCCGCGGTCCTGGCGGCAGTCACCGCCAGTTTCCTGCTCGGCAAGGCTGCGGGGGTGAATCGCGCTCTCGAACTGACCACGCAGGACGACGCGCGGTTAAAGGCCCTGCCGACCGTGCTTGAATTGCTCCGCGCATACTTCCCGGTCGGCTGTGGTTTTGGCACCTTCGACCCCGCGTTTCGCATATACGAAGGCGATTCCCTGCTCGGTCCGTCTTTCTTCAACCAGGCGCATAACGATCTGCTGCAAGTCGGGATCGGAGGGGGCGTTTTCGGCTTTGCCCTGCTGTTCGCTGCACTGGCCTGGGCGATCGGCCGGGGCGTCCCCGCGTGGACTCGTGGCAGGGATCCGTTGCGCCGGGCGGGATCGGCGATCCTGTTGCTGCTGACCGTCGCGAGCGCGATCGACTACCCCGCGCGGACGCCGATGATCATGGCGTTGATCATGATCGCCGCAGCTTGGTTGTCGAGAGACGAGCCGGCTGCACCAGGCCGAGCGGGACCGCATGGGGCCGCAAGCGTGGGTTTACCAACTTCAGTGTCCCGCATATAGGCGGGCTCAATACTCCCACTTGGATGGAACGCCTCACCTCAATGCTCAGGTCGCTTATCTTGATTTGCTGCGCGCTGGCGCTTGCCAGTTGTGCTAAACGTGAGCCTCTCCGGTCAACCGAGCGGTTCACCGTGGTTGATGGCACCGGAGTGCTGCCCCCACCCACCGTCGCCGATACGGCCGCGCCCGCGCATCAGAGCATTATTGGGCCCCTCGACAAGCTCGATATCCAGGTTTTCGGTATTCCAGAGCTTAGCTCCCAGCAAGTTCAGGTCGATGCCGGCGGCTTCATATCGATCCCGCTTGTAGGCAGTCTTGCGGCCAGTGGTAAAAGCACTGCGGAACTCGGCGCGGAGATCGAGTCCGGATTGCGGAATAATTACGTTCGCAACCCGCAGGTTGCCGTCAACATGCGCGAGTCCGTGAGTCAGACCGTCGCGGTACAGGGCGAGGTGCAGCAGCCTGGTATCTATCCGGTGACCACAGGGTCGACACTGTTGCGCACCCTGGCGGCGGCACGCGGCCTGACTGAATTTGCCAAGGATGATGATGTCGTGGTTCTGCGTACCGTTAGCGGCCAAAGGATGGCAGGCCTCTACAGCGTCGATGCGATCCGCCGGGGGAACTATGCCGATCCTTCGATCTTTGCGAATGACGTCGTCATCGTCGGCGATTTTCCGCAGCGGCGCCTGCTGCGCGACATCGGTGCCATTGCGCCGTTGGTCACATCGCCCCTGATCGTGGCATTGCAGCAACTATGAACAAGCTGACCCCGCAGATCGTCGGTGCCGAGTTCCCGTCCGATCCCGCCGCGATCAACGCGCAGGGGCAAGCTGCGCTCCCGGCCGTTTCGTTCATCCAGCAGTACCTGCAGATCGCCTTGCGCCGCCGCTGGCTCATCTTGGGTATTGCGGCCGTCGCACTGGTCCTGGGCGTCGTTGCCACTCTCTTGATGACCCCCCAGTACACTGCGACCTCGACCATCGAGATCCAGCGCAATGCGGCGCAAGTGACCGAATTCGAGGGCGTCGATCGCAATCAGGGCATCGCTGACCAAGAGTTCTATCAGACCCAATACGGTCTGCTCCACGCTCGCACGTTGGCCGAGCGGGTCGCGAACCAGCTCAATCTCGTCAACCGGCCGCTTTTGTTCGAGACTTACGGCATCGACCCCGCAGGCCCCGCTTTCCAGCAGACGGGCGGGCGTTACCCGGCCGAGGGGTTCGCAATTCGCCAGCGTCTCGCAGGCGAAGTCTTGCTTCAGCATGTCGTGATCGACCCGACTCGCCTGTCGCGGCTGGTAAACATCCAGGTTACCAGCCCGAACGCGGAGCTTTCGTCGACGATCGCTAACGCCTGGGCGCAGAACTTCATCCAGACCAACCTCGACCGCAAGGTCCAGGCGACCAGTTACGGCCGAGAGCAGTTGCAGCGCCAGCTGGCCGAATACAAACAGCGGCTGGATGAATCCCAGCGCCAGCTGGTGGGCTATGCCTCGCGCGAGCAGATCATCAACCTGCCCGCACAATCATCCGGTGAGGGCGGCCAGACTCAGGAACGGTCGATCGTGGCGGACGATCTCACCGCACTCAACTCCGCACTCATGGAAGCAACCGCTGATCGCATCCAGGCCGAGGCCCGGGCAGCCAACGCTGGTCGGTCAGGCGCTTCCACCGAAGCGCTGACCAATCCGGCCATCAACGAGATGCGTCAGCGCCGGGCACAGCTGGACTCTGAATACCAGCAGCTGATGCAACAGTTCGAGCCGGGATATCCCAAGGCGCAAGCGCTCAAATCGCAGATTGACCAGTTGGACCGCTCGATCGGGCGCGAAGAAGGTCGCGTGAGCCAGTCGGTGAATGGTGACTACCGCGCCGCTCTTCAGCGCGAACGCGCGCTTCAAGGTCGCGTCAACACGCTGAAGGGCGACTATCTCGATCTGCGCCGGCGACTGATCCAATACAATATCTACCAGCAGGAAGTAGATACCAACCGCGCACTGTATGATGCGCTACTGCAGCGCTTCAAGGAAATCGGCATTGCCGGCGGAGTTGGCGTAAACAACGTTTCGATCGTCGATCCAGCGGACGTTCCGCAAGGTCCGTCAAGCCCGTCGCTGGTGCTGAACGTCTTGTTGTCGATTTTGCTCGGCCTCGGTCTCGGCGTAATCGTTGCGCTGATTCTCGAACAGCTCAACGAGGCGATCACCGACCCCGGCGAGGTAGAGCGCCGGCTCGGGCTGCCGCTTCTCGGCGTGGTCCCCAAATCGTCCGTCGACGACCCGCGCGAGGCTCTGCTCGATCGCAAGTCGGAACTGGTCGAGGGGTATTTGTCGGTACAGACCAACCTCAGCTTTACGACCGAGCATGGGGTGCCTCGCTCGCTGGCGATCACCTCAACCCGACCGGCCGAAGGAAAGTCGACGACGGCACTCGCCCTGGCTGCAACACTGACGCGTGGGCAAAAGCGGGTGATACTGGTCGACGGCGACATGCGTTCGCCCTCGATTCACCAGTTTGGCCGGGTGTCGCACGACAGGGGACTCAGCAACTTCCTCGCTGGCGAGGAAGCGCTCGACGATCTCATCTTCCACATGGATGACTTCGGCTTCGACGCGATGACCGCCGGTCCCCTGCCGCCCAACGCAGCCGAATTGCTGGCGGGCGCGCGCTTGAGCGTGCTGATCGATCGCCTCCTCGAGCGTTACGACCACGTGATCATCGATTCGCCGCCGGTTCTTGGCCTGGCCGACGCACCGCTGATCGCCAGCAAGGTCGAGGGGCTGGTGTACGCAGTAGAATCGCACCGGATGCGGTCGAGCGTCGTGCGCTCGGCGATCGGCCGCCTGATCAGTGCCAACGCGCACATTCTTGGCGTGGTGCTTACCATGTTTGAAGGCAGCCAGTCGCAGTATGGCTATAACTATAGCTACAATTACGGGTCGAATACGGGCGAGGCTGCGCCCACTCAATGAACCGGCGGCGCACTCCGGCGCGGCGGGATTGGAAGCGGCTTGTTCTGTATCGCATAATCCCTGCGGTGATCGTCGCGGTCGCCGGGACTTTCGCGCTGCGCGATACGACCGCTCGGGTCGTCATGAAGGGCAACGCCGAAATCGCGCACACGTTGGCGCCGTGGGACGGGGTGGTGACCGCCAGGCTCGCTCTCGACACGATGCAGGCGGCGGGCATGGAGAAATCAAAGCGGTCCCCCGAAGACCTGGCGCGCGCGGCCTTGAGGCAAGATCCTACCGCGGTGGAGGCACTCAATGTGCTCGCGGCGCAGGCCCAATTGCGTGGTGACACGCAGCGCACCCGCGATCTCTTTGGCTATTCACTGACGCTTTCGCGGCGCGAACTGATTTCGCGGTTGTGGGCGATTGAAGAAGCGGTCTCTCGCGGAGATATTCGTGGGGCGCTCAAGAACTATGATTTTGCGCTGAAGATATCGAACTATGCGCCTACGATTCTCTACCCCATTCTAGCAGCCGCGCTGTCGGAGCCCCGCGTCCGGACCGAACTGATCCCGATAATGCTCGCGCGTCCGAACTGGGGGCCCGAATTTACCGACTATCTGTCGCGCGCAGCGGTCAACCCCAAGGGCACGGCAGCATTTTATCCGATGTTGCAGAAGGCGGGCTTGCCTGTCTCCGCCCTGCAGAACGGGCGGGCAGTGGACACGCTATCGGCACAGGGCTTCGATCAAGACGCCTGGGACTATTACACCTATCTTCATCCCAAGGCCGACCGGCGCCGGTCGCGCGATGCCGATTTCAGCTCGTCCTCGGACAACCCGACAGTCTTCGACTGGCTACCGCTCAACGAAGGGGGGTTGTCCGCGTCGATCGTCGGAAGTTCCAGCAATGATGGGGCCCTTGTCTATTCTATTGCCCCCGCCTCCTCGGGCAAGCTGATCCAGCAACGGCAGTTGTTGCCCCCGGGACGCTATATTCTCAGCGGAAACGCGCAAGGGGTGGCAGGACAGGATCGTGAGCGTCCCTATTTCTCGGTGGTATGCGACGACGGCCGCGAGTTGGTGCAAGCGCCACTCCCGCAAAAGGGCCAGAACGCCTTCAGGGCGACGTTTGCGGTATCGTCCGACTGCCCGACTCAGTATTTAACCTTGATCGCGCGACAAACGGATAGCCAGAACGGCGTCCAGGGCACGGTCGGCTCGGCGCTGATTTCCCCCGCTCAATGAGCGGGCGGATTTCGGTCGGCTCTCCATCAACGATAAGGCAGGCATGAACAGGATTTTCGTCACCGGCACCGCCGGCTTCATCGGTTTTCATCTTGCCCGTCTGCTTCTGGCGGAAGGCATGACCGTCCATGGTTATGATGGAATGACCGACTATTACGATGTCGCCCTGAAGCGTCGGCGGCACGCGATGCTCAGCGAGAATTCCGGGTTTGGTGCGACCGAGGCCATGCTGGAGGACGACGCTGCGCTGCAGCGCGCGCTGGACGAGTTCGCCCCCGACGCCGTGGTCCACCTGGCCGCGCAGGCGGGGGTCCGCTACAGTCTCGAGAACCCGCGCGCCTATATCTCTGCGAACGTCGTGGGGACGATGAATCTCATCGAAGGTGCACGGCGGAACGAAGTCTCTCATCTTCTGATGGCGTCGACCTCGTCGGTATACGGCGCGAATACCGACATGCCGTTCACCGAGACCGAACGCGTTGCGACCCCTCTGACCATCTATGCCGCCACCAAGATGGCCAACGAGGCAATGGCGCACAGCTATGCCCACCTCTGGGATTTGCCGACCACGATGTTCCGGTTCTTTACGGTCTACGGTCCGTGGGGCCGACCGGACATGGCGCTGTTCAAGTTCGTACGCGGCATCCTCGCCGGCGAGCCGATCGACATCTACAACAACGGCGAGATGCGCCGTGACTTCACCTATGTCGAGGATCTGGTCGGCGCCATCCGCCGGCTGATCGATACGCCGCCGGTGCGGCCGGGAAAACCCGAAGACGTCCCGCCCGGCGACAGCCTCAGCCCGGTCGCGCCTTTTCGCGTGGTCAACATCGGCAATTCCGACCAGGTGAAGTTGCTCGATTTCGTCGAAGCGATCGAAGACGCGCTCGGCAAGAAGGCGGTCCGCAATTACATGCCGATGCAGACCGGCGACGTACCGGCAACATTTGCCGACACGTCTCTCCTGCGGACACTGACCGGTTCGGTGCCTAACACGGATTATCGGGACGGCATCCGTCGGTTTGTCGATTGGTACCGCACTTACTACGAGGCCTGATCGGTGGCGGATTTTGACGCGTTGGTGGTCGGCGCCGGCGCGGTCGGACTGGCGATCGCTCGAGCGCTTGCGCTGGACGGTCACAGCGTCCTGATAATTGACCAGGCCGACGCGATCGGTACGGGCATAAGCTCGCGCAACAGCGAAGTCATTCACGCGGGTATCTACTACCCGCAAGGGTCGCTCAAGGCGCGCGCATGCGTGGAAGGCCGCGAGCAACTGTACACGTTCTGCAGGGAGCACGGCGTCCCCCACAGACGCTGCGGCAAATTGATTGTCGCACCCGACAGCCGCGGGATCGGCGATCTCGAACAACTCTCCCAGGCGGCAGCAGCCAACGGCGTCGAGGACCTTGTCTGGCTTGATCAAAGCGAGCTCATGCAGTGCGAACCGGAGCTTCGCGGATCGGCTGCACTGCTCTCTCCGTCTACCGGCATCATCGACAGCCACGCGTACATGTACGCCTTGCTCGCCGCCGCCGAAGATCGGGGCGCCCAACTGGCGCTCAGCACGAATATTGCCCGCATCACCCGCGGGCCGGATGGATGGAATGTTCACCTGGAAGATTTCGAGGGCCCCGTCGCGACCGTGCGAACGGTGGTCGTTGCGGCCGGGCTGGCCGCCGATCAGGTCGCCCGGCTCGTCGAAGGGTATCCGCCTGCCGCGGTGCCGCAACTCCGCTACGCCCGGGGCTGCTATTTTGGCTATTCGGGTCCCGTTCCGTTCGAGCACCTGATTTATCCGCTGCCGGAGCCAGGCGGGTTAGGCGTGCACCTGACGCTCGACCTTGCAGGACGGGGACGTTTCGGACCTGACGTCGAGTGGATCGAGGCGCTCGATTTCACGGTCGACCCCAAGCGTTGCGCGGGGTTTGCCGATGCCATCGCGAGGTATTGGCCCGACGTGCAAGCGGATCGGCTTTATCCCGATTACGCCGGAATCAGGCCAAAGCTGTCCGCGCCTGGAGAGCCACCCGCCGATTTCCGCATAGACGACAACCGCACGCACGGGCTGCCAGGCATCATCGCGCTTTACGGTATCGAATCCCCGGGGCTGACCGCGTCACTGGCACTGGCCGACGAAGTGGCCGCATGCATAGCGCGGGAGAGTTGAATATGGTTGAAACCCACGAGCCTGTGGACTAACCGAACGCTGGCGCCGCCCCCGCTATCGTGACCGGCCGCCTTTCCCATTCATTCCGGTAGTTTGCACGTCATGAACCCTTCGACCACGCCCGCTATCGCCGTCATTGGATTGGGCTATGTCGGCCTGCCTCTGGCTGTCGAGTTCGGCAAGAACCGCGCGGTCGTCGGCTTCGATATCGACAGCAAGCGGATCGACGAATTGCGGTCCGGCCACGACCGTACCGATGAGGTGGAAAGCGATGACCTGGCGTCCGCCTCGCAACTCTCGTTTACCGACCAACGCGGAGACATCGCGAATTGCGGCATCTTCATCGTTACCGTCCCGACCCCGATCGATCGCCATCGTCGGCCCGACCTGACCCCGCTGATCCGTGCATCCGAGACGGTGGGGCAGGTGCTCAAGCGGGGCGACATCGTAATCTACGAATTGACCGTTTATCCCGGCGCTACCGAAGAAGAATGCATCCCCGTCCTCGAACGGGAATCGGGCCTTGTCTTCAATGAGGATTTTTTCGTGGGCTACAGTCCCGAGCGGATCAATCCAGGCGATAAGGAACATCGCCTTCCGACGATCCGCAAGGTTACTTCCGGATCCAATCCGGAAGCAGCGGAGACAATCGATGAACTCTATCGCTCGATCATCACCGCAGGGACGTTCAAAGCGGCGTCGATCCGGGTCGCAGAGGCAGCGAAAGTCATCGAGAATACTCAGCGGGACCTCAATATCGCTCTCATCAACGAACTGGCGATCATCTTCGAACGATTGGGCATCGATACCGAGCAGGTGCTCGAGGCCGCCGGCACGAAGTGGAACTTCCTGCCGTTCCGCCCCGGCCTTGTCGGCGGACACTGCATCGGGGTGGATCCTTATTACCTGACTCACAAGGCGCAGGCGATCGGTTACCATCCTGAAATTATCCTCGCCGGACGTCGCCTCAACGATCGGATGGGCGCCTACGTTGCCGGGCAACTGGTCAAGGCGATGCTGCAGCGCCGGCTGCAGGTGAGCGAAGCGCGCGTTCTCGTGCTGGGGCTGACCTTCAAGGAAAACTGTCCGGACCTGCGCAACACCAAAGTGGTCGACGTCATCCGTGAACTTGAAGATTACGGCGCCAGCGTTGACGTGCATGATCCGTGGGCAGATGCCGAGGAAGCTCGGCACGAGTACGGCATCAAGCTCGTGTCGCAGCCGCAGGCCGGCGCATACGATGCGATCGTGCTGGCAGTGGGCCATCGCGAATTCGTGACGCTCGGCGCCGAGGCCATGCGCGCCTTCGGCAAGCCCGACCACGTACTCTACGATCTGAAATATGCCTTGCCGATGGGCTCGGCCGACCTGCGGCTGTAGAGATGCCGGGGGCGATGACAGACACGACACCCAGGACCTTCGCGCTGATCGGCGCGGCCGGTTACATCGCGCCGCGCCACATGCGCGCGATCCGCGAGACCGGCAATCGCCGTCGCGGCGGCGCTCGATCCCAACGATCGCGTCGGCATCATCGACAGCTATTTCCCCGACGCGCGATTTTTTCACCGAGTTCGAGCGCTTCGACCGCCACATCGACAAGCTGCGGCGCGCAGCCGACGGCCAGCCGATCGACTACGTCTGCGATCTGCTCGCCCAACTACCTGCACGATTCGCACATCCGCTTCGCCCTGCGCATCAGGCGCCGACGCGATCTGCGAGAAGCCGCTGGTGCTCAACCCGTGGAACCTCGACGGGCTGGCGGAGATCGAGCGCGACACCGGGCGCAAGATCAACACCATCCTGCAGCTGCGGCTGCATCCCGCGATCATCGCCCTGCGCGAACGCAGCGCTTGCGCGGCTCCGGCGATACCAAAGCACGAAGTCGATCTGACGTACATCACTTCGCGCGGGCAGCTGGTACCATGCACAGCTGGAAGGGCGACGAACGCAAGTCGGGCGGCATCGCGACCAACATCGGCGTGCATTTCTTCGACATGCTGCACTTCCTGTTCGGCGAGCTGCAGGACAACATGGTGCATCCTGAACGAGCCGACCAGCGCCGGCGGGCTATCTCGAGTACGAACGTGCGCGCGTGCGCTGGTTCCTGTCGATCGACGCAGGACGATGTTCCCGAACCGCGAGCGCGTCGAGCGGCCAGCGGACCTACCGCTCGATCACCGTCGACGGCGAGGAGATCGAGTTCTCCGGCGGCTTCACCGACCTGCACACCCGCAGCTACGAGAAATACTCGCCGGGCGACGGCTTCGGTCTCGAGGACAACCGCCCGGCGATCGAAGACGGTCGCCGCGATCCGCGGCGCCGGCCGCTCGCGCGCCAGTGCCGGCGAAGCGCATCCGTTCGCGCTCGGTGTCGATGATGACCAGCGCCTTCATCCATGACAGCGCGATCGTCGATGACGGCGCCGCGATCGGCGAAGGCACGCCGGGTCTGGCACTTCGTCCACGTCTGCGCCGGCGCGCGCATCGGCGCGCGGCGTGCTCGCTCGGCCAGAACGTCTTCGTCGGCAACCGGGTGACCATCGGCGACAACGTGCAAGGTCCAGAACAACGTCTCGGTCTACGACGACGTCACGCTCGAGGACGGACGTGTTCTGCGGGCCGAGCATGGTGTTCACCAACGTCTACAACCCGCGCGCGCTGATCGAGCGCAAGGACGAGTACCGCGATACGCTGGTGCGGCGCGGCGCGACGCTGGGCGCCAACTGCACCATCGTCTGCGGCGTGACCGATCGGCGCGCTATGCGTTCGTCGGCGCCGGCGCGGTGGTGACCGCGACGTGCCCGATTATGCGCTGATGGCGGGCGTGCCGGCGCGGCGGATCGGCTGGATGAGCGAGTACGGCGAGCGGCTCGACCTGCCGACGAGCGGCGAGGCGCAACGCGACCTGTCCGCATACCGGCGCAACGCTATCGGCTCACCGGCGAAACTGTGGTGCGCGTGGATGCCAGCGCATGATGCCATTCATCGACCTGGCAGCGCAGCAGGACGCGCTTGCGCGATGACATCGACGGGCGGCATCGCCGCGCGTGCTCGACGCACGGCCAGTACATCCTGGGGCCCGAGGTCGCCGAACTCGAAGGCAAGCTTGCCGAGTACGCCGGCGCGACGCACTGCATCACCGTGCGCCAACGGCACCGAGGCGTTGCTGATCGCGCTGATGGCGCTCGGGCGTAGGCCCGGGCGACGAGGTCATCACGACCCCGCTTCACCTTCATCGCGACCGCCGAGGCTGATCGTGCTGCTCGGCGCGCGTGCCGGTGTATCGTCGACATCGATCCGACACCTGTAACATCGACGCCGCGCTGATCGAGGCGGCGATCACGCCGCGCACGCAAGGCGATCATGCCGGTCTCGCCTGTACGGCCAGTGCGCCGACATGCGACGCGATCAACGCGATCGCCGCGCGCCACGGCCTGGCGGTGATCGAGGACGCCGCGCAGAGCTTCGGCGCGCGCTACGCACGGCCGCCGCTGCGGCAACCTGACCACGATCGGCTGCACCAGCTTCTTTCCGTCAGCAAGCCGCTCGGCTGCTACGGCGATGGCGGCGCGATCTTCACCATCGAACGACGAGCTTGCGAGCCGCCTGCGCCAGATCGCGCGCCACGGCCAGGATCGACGCTATCACCATGTGCGGATCGGCGTGAACAGCCGCCTCGACACGATCCAGGCGGCGGTGCTGCTGCCCAAGCTGGCGATCCTCGATGACGAGCTCGCCGCTCGCGAACGGGCCGCGCAGGCGTACACTGCAAAGCTCGAGGCGATCGGCTTCGCCGGCGCGCCCCAGGTTCTGCAACACAACGCCAGCGCCTGGGCGCAGTACACGGTGCGGGTCGAACAACGCGATCGCGTGCAGCAGTCTCTCCAGGCCGCGGGTGTGCCTACGGTCGTGCACTACCCGTTGCCGCTCGCAGCGCAGCCAGCAGTCGCTGACGAAACCGCGCATATGCCAGCAAGCGATGATGCTGCGCGAACGGTTCTCAGCCTGCCGATGCATCCCTACCTCACCGAAAGCGCGATCGACGCCGTGGTGGCTGCGCTTGCAAAGGCGCTGTGATCTTTTAGTGCGTGCAGGATAATGGGCCATGCGCCCTGAAGGACTTTGAAAACCATGGAAATTCGAGGCAAGAAGCTGCTCGTGATCGGCGGCGCGGGGCTGATCGGATCGCACACCGTTGACAAGTTGCTTGAGCAGGACGTCGCGCAAGTCGTCATTTACGACAATTTCGCGCGCGGCCGGCAAGAGAACCTGGGCGACGCACTGCGTGATGACCGCGGTCAAGATCTTCGAGATCGGCGGCGACATCCTCCACACCGACATTCTCGACGCTGCGATGCAGGGCATGGACGGGGTGTTCCACTTCGCCGCGCTGTGGCTGCTCCAGTGCCACGAATTTCCGCGCTCGCGCGTTCAACGTCAATGTCGCGCGGCACGTTCAACGTGATGGACGCGTGCGTCCGTAACGGGATCAAGCGCCTGGTCTATTCCTCGTCCGCCTCGGTCTATGGCGATGCCGTGACCGATCCGATGGAAGAGGATCACCCGTTCAACAACCAGAATTTCTACGGCGCCACCAAGATCTGCGGCGAGGCGATGCTGCGCGCCTATCACCACCGTTACGGTCTCGACTACGTCGGCTTGCGGTACATGAACGTCTACGGGCCCGCGGCAGGACTATCACGGGGCGTATATCGCGGTGATCATGAAAATGCTCGACGCGATCGACCGGGGCGATGCCCCGACGATCATGGGCGACGGGTCCGAAGCGTTCGATTTCGTCGCGGTGGAAGACTGCGCGCGCGCCAACGTCTGTGCGATGGGAGCCGACGCCAGGGACGAGTTCTACAATGTCGGCACGGGCATCAGCGACCAGCTTGAAGGAGCTCGCCGAAAAGTTGCTCAACCTGACCGGCTGCAATCAGGACATCGTCTACGCACCGCGCAGCCAGGCGACGCTCGTGCGCAACCGCATCGGTTCGCCCAGGAAAGCCAGCGAAGAAATCGGCTACACCGCATCGATCGACCTCGATGAAGGCTTGCGGCGGCTGATCGAATGGCGCGCCGCGCACAAGGAGGAAGTTGCCGACCGCCGCCGCGCGGTAGGGCTCGCCTGATGGAGACGCGCGCGCCGATGAACGTGCCGATTGCGCGGACATCGCTCGAACCGAACGAGATCGAGAGCGTGCTGGGGCCGCTGCGTAGCGGCTGGCTGGTGCAGGGCCCCAAGGTCCGTGAGTTCGAAGAGAAGTGGGCGCACTTCACCGGCGCGAAGCATGCCGCAGCGGTCACCAGCTGCACGACCGGACTGCATCTGGCTGCAGTGGCGTTGGGACTGGGCCCTGGCGACGAAGTCATCGTGCCGGCGTTCACCTGGATCGCCACCGCCAACATCGTCGAGCACCAGCAGGCAACGACGGTGTTCTGCGACATCGACCTCGATACCTTCAACATCGACGTCGACCAGATCGAGAGCCTGATCACCGAGCGTACGGTGGGGATCATCCCGGTCCATCTGTTCGGCCTGGCAGCCAATATGGACGCGGTGAACGCGATCGCCCGTCGCCGCGGGCTGTGGGTGGTCGAGGACGCGGCGTGCGGCTTCGGCGCGACCTACAACGGTCGGCACGTCGGCACGCTCGGCGATGCGGGGGCCTTCAGCTTCCACCCGCGCAAGGCGATCACCACCGGCGAAGGCGGCATGGTGACAGTCGAGAACGATGAGCTGGCCGAGAAAATCCGCCAGTTGCGCGATCACGGCGCGGCGATGTCCGACCTGCAACGGCATCTGGGGCCCCGCCCCTATCTGCTCGCCGACCATCCGCTGGCCGGCTACAACCAGCGCATGACCGATTTCCAGGCCGCGCTCGGGTCGGCACAGATGGACCGGGCGGAGGCGATCGTCGCCGAGCGAAGGCGTCTGGCGGCGCGGTTCGACGCGGCCTTTGCCGGCCTCGACTGGCTTCGCACTCCGGCGCATGTCGAGGGATGCGAGCATGGGTACCAGAGTTACCCGTGCCTGTTCATGCCCGACGACATTGGTTCGGCTGGCGTCAAAGCGGTCAACGAAAAGCGCAATGCGTGGATGGAGACGCTCCAACGTGCCGGCATTTCCACCCGGCCGGCGACCCATTCTGTGCACATGCTGAGCTATTATCGCGAGAAATACGCGCTCGCAGACACCGATTTCCCGCAAGCTTTTGCAGCCAATGACTGCTCGATCTCACTGCCCCTGTTCCACGGCATGACTGCCGATGAACAGGACTATGTCATCGAGCAGGTGCGCAAAGGCCCCGACTGATGTGTGGCATCGTCGGTCTCGTGCATCTCGACGGCGCGCCGGTCGAGCGCGATCTGCTTGCGCGCATGCGAGATTCGCTGGTGCATCGCGGGCCCGATGCGTGCGGGCTGTGGGCGCAAGGCCCGGTAGGCTTCGGCCATCGCAGGCTCAAAATCATCGATCTGTCGGAGCAGGCGGCGCAGCCGATGGTCAGCGTCGAGCATCGCTATGTGCTCAACTTACAACGGCGAGATCTACAACTTCCGCGAGCTGCGCGCCGAGCTCGAGGACGCGGGGTACTGGTTCCGGTCGCACAGCGACACCGAGGTGGTGCTGGACGCGCTCGCAGCAGTGGGGCACGCGCCGCGATCGCGCGTTTCAACGGCATGTTCGCGTTCGCCCTGTGGGATCGCCAGGATCGCAAGCTTGCTGCTCGCGCGCGACCGCTACGGCATCAAGCCGCTGTACTTTGCACGCCAGCGTGAGCGGTTTTGTTTCGCGTCCGAGCAAAAGGCGATTCTCGCTGACCCGGCGTTCGCAGCGGAAGCTCGACGGCGCTGCCCTGCTACGAATACTTCACATTCCAGAACCTGCTTCACCGATCGCACGCTGTTCGAGGGCATCGAGCTGCTGCCGGCCGGTCACTACGGCGTGCTCGACATGGCCGAACCGGGCGCGGGCCTGAAGACGACCCAGTACTGGGACTATCGCTTCAGCGAACCGGAAAATCCCGCCGATCCGCGCGAATACCGCGAGGAACTCGACCGGCTGTTCACGCCAGGCGGTCGAGCGGCAACTCGTCAGCGACGTCGAGATTGGCAGCTACCTGTCAGCGGCGGCATGGATTCGGGCTCGATCACCGCAGTCGCGGCCCGCAACACGCCTAACCTCAAGACCTTTACCTGCGGGTTCGATCTAAGCTCCGCATCGGGCATCGAGCTGGCGTTCGACGAGCGCGGCAAGGCCGAGGCGATGAGCGCCCGGTTCAAGACCGAGCATTACGAGATGGTGCTCAAGGCTGGCGACATGGAACGCGTCGCTGTCCTCGCTGGCGTGGCATCTGGAGGAGCCGCGGGTGGGCCAGAGCTACCCGAACTACTACGCAGCGCTGCTCGCCAGCCGGTTCGTCAAGGTCGTGCTGTCGGGCGCTGGCGGCGACGAGCTGTTCGGCGGATACCCGTGGCGCTATTACCGCGCAGCGGTGAACGACGATTTCGACCACTACGTCGACAAGTACTACGATTACTGGCAGCGCCTGCTCGACCGGGACAGCCGCGATCGGCTATTCACGCCCATCTGGCCTGACTGAAGCGAAGGTAGACCCTCGGGCGATATTCCGCGACGTGTTCGACACGCATGACAACGAGCTGTCGACAGCCCGAGGACTACATCAATCATTCGCTCTACTTCGAGGCCAAGACGTTCCTTCACGGCCTGTTCGTGGTCGAGGACAAGCTGTCGATGGCCCACAGCCTCGAGACGCGGGTTCCGTTCCTGGACAACGACCTGGTCGATTTCGCGATGCGCTGCCCGGTGTCGCTCAAGCTCAACAACCTGCGAGAAGTTATTCGGGTGGACGAGAACATGCCGGGCGACAAGCAGTCCGCGTATTTCCGCAAAACCAACGACGGCAAGCAGATCCTGCGCGATATGATGGCCCGCTACATACCGGACGACATCGTCACAGCGGCCAAGCAGGGCTTTTCTTCCCCCGACGCGAGCTGGTTCAAAGGCGAGAGCATCGATTTCGTGCGCCGCAAGCTGTGCGGCAGCGATGCCCGGCTGTTCGATGTGCTCGACCGCGAAACGGTGCATGACCTTGTCGGAGAGCATCTCGCCGGCAAGGAGAACCGCCGCCTGCTGATCTGGTCGCTGCTCAATGTGAACGAATACCTCGAGCAGGTGCTGTGATTTTTCACTCGGCTCCTTGGATCACCGCCGAGGATCGCGCGGCAGTCGACCGGTGTCTCGAAAGCAGGCAAATCGCATCTGGGACGCTTGCGTGCGAATTCGAGAGCCGGATCGCGGCATATGCCGGGGCGCGCTTCAGTCGTTCCACGCCTGACGGGACCGGAGCGATCGTGGCCGCCTTGCGGCTGCTTGGCGTCGGCGAAGGTGACCATGTCGTGCTGCCGACGTACGTTTGTATCGACGTCGAGCGGGCGATCCGCGCCGTCCGTGCGGTTCCCCGCTTCGCCGACGTCGGTGGGGATGGTACGATCACAGCCGCGACAGTAGAGCGAGCGACGACGCCACAGACCAGGGCGATCGTCGCGGTTCACACCTTTGGCCATATATGCCCCATCGCGCCTCTGCGCGCCTTCGGTGTGCCCGTGATCGAGGACGCCTGCCAGGCCTTTGGCGGGGAAACATCTGCCGGCCGCACCGGTACGCTGGGAGATATCGGTGTCTATTCCTTTCATGGCACGAAATGCCTGACGACCGGCGAAGGCGGGATGATGGTGTCCAACTCGATCAACCTGGCTGACGCCGTCGACGGCCTCGATGCAACGGCCCCCCCGCTGTCCGATCTGCAAGCCGCCCTGGGCATCGCGCAACTGGCCCGCTACGATGAATTCCTTGCGCGTCGCGATAAGATCAGGGCGATTTACGATGCGGCGCTGGAATCACGCAGCGCAACAGTGCCAGCGGCCCGGACCGAACACCTGTTCCGCTTCACTTTCGCCGTCGCACGGGAGTTCGGCTTCGAGGCGGCGGCCGACCATTTTGCTCGCCGCGGTATCAGCTTGCGCCGCGGCGTCGACGCTCTCCTCCATCGGGCACACGGACTCGCGGACGACCTCTTTCCGGGAGCATGCGCGTTGTTCGCGCGCAATGCCTCAGTGCCGTTCTACCCCGCGCTCAGCGAAGACGAAGTAGCGCAAGTCGCCGACGCCCTGGCGAGGTACGATGGCATCGCCTGACATCATCATCGACGACCTGGCCGGGGACGGACCGTACACCGCGGTCGTCGCCGCGTGCCCGCAGGCGCTGCTCTATCATGGCGTGGCGTACGGGCGTTTCCTCAAAGCCATGATGCCGCACGCGCGCTGCGAGTACCTCGTCGCGGTGGTGGACGGAGCGCCTGTGGCAGCCCTGCCGACGTTTGCGCTGGAGAGCGACGCCCACGGGACAGTCGTCAACTCGCTGCCATTCTACGGCAGCCATGGAGGCGTCCTCATCGTTCCCGGCGCACCTGACGGGGTGGCGGAGGCGCTTATCGACGCCTTCCATGCGCGCAACCGAGCGAACGGAGTGGTCGCGGCGACGGTGGTCGAAAATCCGCTCGCCGAGGCTGGCCCGCTCCCCGGCCGTGCGCCCGACCTCACCGATCAGCGGATCGGCCAGTTCTCGCCGCTCCCTGACGGGATTGATCGGGGGGTCATCGCGGATGCGCTGTTCGCGCAGTACCACCAGAAGACCCGCAACATGGTCCGCAAGGGCCAGCGTGCGAACTATGGCTTCCGCGAGGAAATCTCCCCCGCGATGTTCGACCACCTCGCTCGCATGCACGTCGACGGGATGCGGGCGATCGGCGGCAAGCACAAGCAGCCCATTTTCTTCGCCGCCGTACAGGACATGTTCGCGCCGGGGAGCGAATACCGGTTGTTCATAGCGGAAACTGCCGAGGGCGAGATCGCGGCGATGCTGCTGATGCTCTACCATCGCCGCTTTGCCGAATACTTCGTACCGGTGAGCGATGCCGCCCACCGTTCCAACCAGCCGCTCAGCGCGTTGATTCACCATGCGATGGTCAAGTCGGTGATCGGTAACGGGAGCGACACCTGGAATTGGGGCGGGACCTGGCTGACCCAGGACGGGGTCTACCGCTTCAAGTCGCGCTGGGGCACCGAAGATCGCCCTTACGACTACCGGATCTGGCTCTATCCCGAGAATGGCGACGTGACCCGGCTGACGCCCGGCGAACTCGGCTCGGCTTTCCCCGATTTCTTCGTGGTCCCGTATTCGGCTCTGGCCGGCGCAGGAACAGTCGATGCCTGACCCCGGCGCCTCCCTTCACAGCACAGCCGTGTCTCGCTTGATGTGGGACTACGAAACGCTGCCTCCCGCCGAGGTCGATGCGCTGATCGCCTCCCTCCCCCGCAAGATCGTGCGCTGGCTGGGAGCGCAGCATCCCGACAACCGCCTGCGCAAGCGCTTCTTCCGCGCGACTGGCATCCGCATCGGCGAGGGGGCGGTGATCAACGCCAACCTGCAAGTGTCCGACTCCTATCTCGACCTCGTGTCGATCGGAAAGCGCGCTTCGATCTCACCCAACGTGACCATCGTGGCCGACGCGGGACCCAACAATTCGCTGCTCAAGGACCACCCTTACGTGAAGGCCCACCTGGTGGTCGCCGAACGGGTCGAGATCGGCGACGATGCATGGATTGGGGCAGGTGCGATCCTGTTACCGGGCGTGGTGATCGGCGAAGGCTCGGTGGTCGGAGCAGGCGCGGTCGTCTCGCGTTCGATCGCACCGCACACGATCGCCGCCGGCGTGCCCGCGCGCGAGATCCGTTCCTTGGCCGCTGGTGCCGGAGAGCAAGCATGACGCTCACCGTCCCCGCCAACGAGATCGTCCAGCGGCTCTACAAGGGCCGCGACCTTCACGCCGAAGGGGTGACACTGTGCACCCGCTGCATCTTCGACAGCACCCTCGCCGGCATCAGCTTCGACGCGGACGGGGTGTGCAACTACTGCCGCATGATCGACACGCTGGCCGAGGAATACGGCACCGGCACGTCGCGTGGCGCAGAAAAGTTCGCCGCCATCGTCGAAGAGATCAAGAAGGCCGGCCGGGGCAAGAAATACGACGTGGCTGTCGGCGTGAGTGGCGGCACCAATTCATCGTACATGCTCTATGTCGCCAAGGAGCACGGACTGCGCCCGCTCGCGGTCCACTACGACAACACCTGGAACACCTCGACCGCGACCCAGAACATCCGCCGGGTCACCGCCAAGCTCGACATCGACCTCTACACCCACGTCTGCAACAACAAGGAATCGGACGATGTCTTCCGCTCCTTCTTCTACGCCAGCGTGCCGGAGATCGACGGGCCGACCGACATTGCCCTGGCCGAGGTGATGTATCGCGCCGCCTCCAAGCACGGCATCCGCTATGTCTTCGAAGGGCACTCGTTCATCACCGAGGGCGTCTCGCCGCTAGGGCGCGCCTATATCGATGGCGGTTACATCGCTTCGGTGCACAAGATGTTCGGCAAAATGCGGATGGAAAGCTTTCCCAACATGCCGTTCGGGCGGTTCCTCTATTGGACTGTTGCCAAGCGCATCCAGAAGATCCGGCCGTTCTGGTATCTCGACTACAACAAGGAAGATGCGCGCGCATTCCTCGAGGCCGATTGCGGGTGGGAATATTACGGCGGCCACCATCTCGAAAACCGGATGACCGCGTTCCACCACAGCTTCTACACCCCGATCAAATTCGGGTTGGACCAGCGCAACAACACGTTGGCCGCGAAGGTTCGCAACGGATGGATGGATCGCGAAGAGGCCATTACCGAATATGCGCGTCCGCCGCACATCGAGGACGACCTGCTCGCCTACGTGCTCAAGCGCTTCGACATGAGCGAAAACGAGTTCTGGTCGGTGATGGAGCAACCGCGCAAGTACTACACCGACTACCCGACCTATAAGCACAAGTTCGAACGCTACCGTCCACTGTTCCGCATCCTCGCGGCGCGCAACCTGGTGCCCAAGAGCTTTTACCTTAAGTTTTGCTTCCCCGCCCCGTCGCCGGCGGACGATGCCGCATGACCGCCCCTATTCTCATCATCGACTACGGTATGGGCAACATCGGCTCGCTGCGGAACATGTTCAAACGCGTCGGCGCCGAAACGCACGTCGCGAACGATGTCGGCAGCATCGAGCGGGCCGACAAGCTGTTGCTCCCCGGGGTCGGCGCATTCGACGCGGCGATGGGGCGAATGGCCGAGCTCGGCCTGGTCGACGCCGTCCGCGCCAAGGCGCAGAGTGGCACGCCGACGCTGGGCGTGTGCCTCGGGATGCAGCTCCTGCTCGATTCGAGCGAGGAGGGCTCGCTTGCCGGGCTCGGACTCATTCCGGGCCAGGCGCGGCGCTTTCCCGTTTCAGCCACGCTCAAGGTTCCGCACATGGGCTGGAACGTCGTGCGCCGCACTCGTCCGTCACCCCTGACCGACTGGATGAGCGACGAGGACGAAACACGATTTTACTTCGTCCATAGCTTCGCGGTCGAAACGGCCGATCCGGCCGATGCGATCCTCAAGTGCCGGTACGGCATCGAGTTCGACGCCGCGATCAACCGCGGCAACGTCTACGGTGCGCAGTTCCATCCGGAAAAAAGCCACCGCTTCGGTATGGCGCTGCTCGGCGCATTTGCGGGCCTGCCATGCTAAGGACGCGGGTCATTCCCGCCCTGCTGCTCGACCGCGGCGCGCTCGTGAAGACGCGCAACTTCGGGCACAAAGTCTACGTCGGCGACCCGTGCAACACGCTGCGCATCTTCAACGAGCTCGAGGTCGACGAACTCGTGGTGCTCGACATTTCCGCCACGCCAGAGGGCCGCGAGCCGGATTGGGAATTGCTGCAGGATATCGCGACCGAATGCTTCATGCCTCTCGCATATGGCGGTGGACTCGCAACGTTCGAGCAGGCGCAGCGCGTGTTCGGGATCGGGTTCGAGAAGATCGTGATCAACAGCCGAGCGCACGAACGGCCGGGCCTGCTGCGCGAGATTGCCGACGTTTATGGCAGCCAGGCGGTAGTTGCCTCGATCGACGTGAAGCGCGACTGGCTGGGCCGCGAGCGCGTAGTCAGTCGCTCGGCCAAGCGCGCGCACGGCAGCGACCCGGTTGGGTGGGCGCGCACGGTCGAGGCCGAGGGCGCGGGCGAAATCCTGCTGACCTCGGTCAACCGAGAGGGCACGTGGCAAGGCTACGACGTCGATCTTGTTCGCCGGGTGGCCGATGCGGTCGACATCCCGGTCATCGCTCATGGCGGGGCTGCGGGTGTACCCGATATCGTCGCCGTGGTGACGGACGGTCACGCCTCGTCGGTGGCGCTCGGCAGCATGGTGGTTTTCCAGAAGCAGCATTGCGGGGTTTTGGTGAACTTCCCGGAGCACCGCGAGTTGGAGCGCGCGCTCGCTCCGGTCGGGACCGCCCTGCATGGCTAACCCCTTCACCTTCGACTATCTGACGGGCCAGTACCGCGCAGCGCTCGACGCCGGATACACGGTGGTGACATGTGCCCAGTACGTGGCTTTGCGCGAACAGGACGCCGTCCCCGCGAAGACACTCGTCAACCGGATCGACATCGACGTCTCGGTCAAGAAGGCCGATCGGCTGCGCGCGATGTATGCCGAACTGGGAATTCCCGCGACCTTCTTCGTTCGCCTGCATGCGCGCGAGTACAACCCGTTCGACTTTGAGAACTTCCGCATTCTCCAGGCGCTGATCGCGGATGGGCACGAGATCGGCTATCACAGCGAGATCGAGGACCAGGCCGTGATCTGGGGCGAGGAGCCGGCGGACTGCCTGAGCCGCGACCTCAAGGTGATGGAGGCCATGCTCGGCCAGCCGGTGACGGCGGTTGCCAGCCATGGGGGGATGACGGGGATCAACAATCTCGACTTCTGGCGCCACCGTTCGGCGGCCGACCTCGGCCTGCTCTACGAAGCCTACGAAGAGGACGGCCGCTTCGCGCTGTTCCCGCGGTCGCTCTATATCACCGACAGCGAATGGGTGCGCTGGAAGGCCTATCGCGACGGCACTCGCCTTGACGGCGATCATCGCTCGCTGGCCGAGCACATCGCGGACTTGCCCGACTTGGTGTATTTGCTGATCCATCCGGAAACCTATTTCGATCGGCATGTCTATGACTGACACGACGCAGGATGATCGGTGGGTACGTCGCGCCAATCGCGCGCCGCATAGACTTGAAGCTGCTGAAATCGAGCGAATTACGGGCCTGCGTATCGAAAATGCCGACGGGTTTCAGGCGATCAGCGGTCTTTCGACGTTGGGCGTTATCGGCGACCAGTGCCTTGTGTTCCGAGACCGCTTCCACGAAGACGATCTCGAGGCCATCAACGCGTTCGAAGGACACTCGGCGTTGCTCGTCTTGCCGGTGGAATATCGCGGACGAGTCCGCGTGCCGGCGCTTTTCCTCGACACGCCGCGCGATGCGTTCATTCCCCTAGTCGCCGCTCTGTACGATTATTTTGGAACATACTGGCAGGGATACGAGGATGGGCCCACCGCCCAAGCGCGTCACGCCGGTACAATGCTGATGCCCGGTTGCTTCGTCCATCCATCGGCGCAGATCGGTGCCGGCACGATGATTTTTCCCGGCGCCATCGTCGGCCCGCGGGTCACAATTGGCCGCAATGCGCTGATCAAGCCCAATGCGGTCATCGGGATGTGGGGCTTTGGAATCCACGTCGATGCCAACCGCACCAACGTTCACTTGCCTCACGTAGGCGGCGTGATGATCGGGGATGATGTCGAGATCGGGTCCGTAACGACGGTCTGCTCCGGCACGGTCCACGCCACGTTCGTTGGAGACAACGTCAAGATGGACGACCACGTGCACGTCGCACACAATGTTCGCATCGGCCGCGGAGCCCAGATCACTGCTTGTGCCGAAATCTCCGGGAGTGCCGTGATCGACGATCACAGCTTTCTTGCCCCTAATTGCTCAATTGCAAACAACGCCGTGATCGGCAGCGGCTCCATTGTCGGACTCGGCTCGGCCGTCCTCAAGGACGTGCCGGCGCGTAAACTCGTGGTGGGCAATCCCTCGCGTATCGTCCGGGACCTTCCCGGGTGATCAGCGGCCTGATGCCATGAACGAGGCCGTATCCCGCGCGCCGCGGATCGCTCTCGTCGGCAATATGAACAACAACGCGTTTTCTTTGATGCGCTACTTTCGCGATCTGGGCGCCGACGCTGCTGTCTTTCCGTTCTCTACGGATGCCGCTGGAGCCTCCGCCCATTTTGCACCGCAGGCGGATACCGCTGACTGGGACAAGTGGAGCGGGTTCGTCCGAACCTTGCCAGTGCCCAACTCCAATGAAGCGATCGTGGGCAAGCCGCAACGGCTGCTTCGGGCTCCGTCGCTAAAGTGTCTCGCCGCATCGGTGGCGACTTTCGATCGCGTGCTGGGCACCGGGATCGCGCCCGCGCTGTACGAACGGATGGGTCTGCGCCTCGATGGGTTCGCTCCGTACAGCGTCGGCATCGAATTCTACGGCACGCCCGAGTTCGCCCGCATCGCCGGGCTGCGATCGTTGCGCGGGATCATGCACCGCCGGGTGCGCGAACTGCAGGCACGGGGCACGCGGAAGGCCGGCGTGCGCTTCAATGCCGACCTCGGATTGACCCGCGAATCCTTCGAACGGATCGGTGCAGACTTCGCCAAGTTGCCGATGCCGATGGTTTACAACGGCGAGCGCTACGCCGGCGCCGAACTTCGCGGCATCGTCGGCGAGGCCGCCGCCCGGATGGACGCCGCCGACCTTGCCCTGTTCAGCGCCTCTCGACATCTCTGGGTCCGCGGCGACGGACTCTCCGATCGCGCCTGGCAGTGCTCAAACAAGAATTCCGACTGGATTTTTCGGGCGCTGGCGCGGTTCGTTGCGAAGCATCCTGACGCGCGGCCGCTCCTCGTTTCGATCGAGTACGGCCCGGACGCCGTGGCCAGCAAGCAGCTCGTTGCGGAACTCGGCATTGCGCCCTACGTCCTGTGGCTGCCCATCCTCCCGCGGCGCGATGTCATGGCGCTTCTGAGCCATGCGGACATCGGGGTGGGCGAGTTCCTCATCGACGACGGATTGCTATGGGGCGGAACCGGCTTTGAAACGCTGGCGTCCGGGCGCCCGCTACTGCAGGCCTTCAACTTTACGGCAGACGGCTTTGCTCGGGCATTCGGATATGCTCCCCCTCCGATACTCGATGCAAAGTCCTCCGCGGACGCCGCCACGCGTCTGGACGAAGTGTACGCCGACCGCTCGGCGGCCCGCCGGATCGGTGCCGAAGGGGCAAAGTGGTTCGATGAGCATGCCGGGTTGGGGCTGGCCCGCCGTTGGCTGGAGGCACTGATCAACGCCCGGCCGGACGCCCCTCGATGACCTCGCTCGGTGGTAGCGGTCTGGGCGGACGCTTGCGTTTCCTGGCGCGCGATACCGCCGTTTACGGCGTCGCGAGCGCGCTCAACAAGATCCTCGCACTATTCACTTTCCCGCTCCTCGCGCGGCATTTCTCGGTCGACACCTATGGCACGCTGGACTTGCTCAACACCTGGGCGGTGCTGCTAACGACGTTGCTGCTATTCGGGACGGATTCGGCGGCGGCGCGCTTCTATTATGAAGAAGAGGTCGCCGACGAGCAGCGCCAGGTCGTCACCCAGGCGTTCCTGTTCCAGCTGCTCCTGATGGCCGTGGTGGTCCCGGCGGGCTGGGTGCTGGCGCGCCCAATCGCGGCAGCCTTCGGCCTATCCCCGACGGAAGGTGCACAGTGGGTCCGGCTGATCTTCGCCCAGGCCCCCTTCTTCGTCTTCATCACCTACACCCAGGGCCTGCTCAAGTGGACCTTCCGGCGCACCGCGTTCCTGTTCTTGTCGGTAGGATCGACGGTCGCGACGCTCGCGGGGCTTGCGCTCGCGCTGGCCATGCACCGGCTGACGCTGTCTGGAGTGTTCGAGGTCTATCTGTGGACGCGCGCGCTGTTCGGATTGGCCGGGATATGGCTGGTCCGTGACCTGTTTGCCTGGCCGCGCGGACTGGCCAAGCTTCGGGTCATGCTGCCGTTTGCGATTCCGTTCGCAGTGATCTGCGTGCTGACCGCCTTCCTGCCAGCGCTCGAACGCGTGCTGGTGGGCGGGATGCTGGGCGCCGCGGCGCTGGGCTATTACGCGGCCGGCGCGAAAGTGGCCATGCTGATCAACCTGCCGATCAGCGCCCTGGAAATGTCGTGGGGTCCATTCTCGTTGGTTTTGCGTAACGAGCAGGATGCTCACCACGCCTTCAACGCCGCGTTGAAGGCGATCGCCACCCTGCTTTTCGGGTCGGTGATACTGCTGACCGGTATTGCCGATCTGGTGGTCCGCCTGTTGGGGTCGGACCGCTACGAGGGCGCCGGTGTCGTGGCTTTCGCGTTATGCATGGGACTGGCTCTGCAGGGCATTTCTTCGCTGACGACGGTCGGCATCGTCTTTTCGCTCAAGTCGTACCTGAAGATCTACGGCCATGTCGTGCTTCTGGTGGTCGCGCTGATCGCGATTCCGACGCTGGCGTCCTTGTATGGCATCGCGGGCGCGGCGTGGGGCAGCATGCTGTCGATGCTTTCCAAAACGATTTTCGAGACCTGGCTTGCCCAGCGCGCACAGCGAATTGCCTGGGATTTTCGCGGCGTGGTCGTGCTGGGCGTGATGACGCTGGGGGTTGGTGTCGTTGCTCAAGTCAGTTACGGGACCGCGATGTTCGCCGGCCTGTCTCTGGTACCGCTCGCAGCCTTGCCGCTCGTGCCGATAATCGCGTGGACAATCGTCCTCTCGGCAGACGAACGCGTGATGGCTATGGCTTTCGTTCGTGACGGCCTCGCACGATGGCGGGCCGGCAACGCGGCCGCCTGAGCCCATTTTCGGACTGGCTGGAATTTCCTTGTGATCGAAGTCGTCGCAGCTCTCGGCGTCCTGACCTTTGCGGGTTGGCTGCTTTCCCAACGCGCAAGCGATCCGTACTACGCAGTAGCGCTGACGCTGTACGGGTTCCTGCTGGGGCTGGCAGTCGTGATCACGCTCAAGGCGAGCGCCACCACAGGTGATTTTTCGTCGCCCTATCTCGCGGGAAGCGACGGCGAAGGCTACTTCGTACAGGCGCATCTACTCGCACAGGCGGGCATCCTCGATTATCAGGAGCTCATCCGCTCGAACTACCTCGGCTATCAGATTCTACTGGCCGTGTTGTTCAAGATATTCTCGCCATCATTGGTGGTCGGCCTGATTGCCAATTCGTTGATGATCCTGGCTTCGGTCGCTTGCGTCCAGCGTGCCACGTCGCTGCTTACCAACTCCCAGCGGGCGGGATTGCTTGCGGCTGTCGCCTTCATGTTGACGACTGCACATGTCTATTATGGACTGGTTCTGCTCAAGGAGCCGGCACTTCTGTTCGCGTTCGCGCTGGTGCTGCTAGCGATCGTCAAGATCCACCAGGATGAGCGGTTCGGCATACGTCCGATCATCTACGCCCTGATCGCCCTCGCGATCATCGTGACGATGCGCGCCACATTGATTGTCTTCCTCGCCATGTTGCTTCTGATCGTGGGGACCAAGTTGCTCCGGCGCCGTGCATCGCTGGTGCTCGCGGTCGTCGGCCTTGCGATCGTCGCCGCTCCGTTCGCCGCAAATTTCTCGATTTACACGTTCGACAGCGGGTTCTTCGTCGGGTCCGTGACGGAGAATACGGTCGTCAGCGACCGGCTGAGTGAGGGCGACATCGATGTGAGCGGGATTGCCGGGCGGGCTGGCGGTTTCTTCCTGACGTTACCCTTCTACCTCAAGCTGCCGCTGTTCTTCGTGCCAACGTTCGTCCAGCTGATGCTGCCGTTCGACGTGTGGAGCACGCAATTTCTGAGTGACTACGCGCCGACGTTCTTCTTTCGCAACCTCAACATCCTGTGGCTCGCGATCGTGTTGCCGTGGGCGATCTACGCGCTGCTCTCGATCCGCCGGGTGCAGAGCCCGCTGATCGCTCGTCTCTACGTCGCGGGCGCTGCCTATTTCGCGTTCATCGCGATCATCTACGGCGGGCTCATTCCTCGCTACGCAAGCACCGCCCTGGTCTTCCTCTATCCGTCAATCGGCTATTGGTGGGACCAGCGGGTGAGTGACCCTGCGGTGAGGCGGTCAACCTCGCAGTTTTTCCTGTCGTACTATTCCATCGCAGTGATCGCGGTCATGGGATACTTCGCGCTACGGTTCCTGCGTGGCGGCTGAAAAAACACCCCCGCGATTGCTGGTAATCGGCAACGGTCCCACTGGCGTTTCCAAAGACGGGGACGTCCATGTCGACCGCGGTTGCGGCCAATTCCTCGAGGCCGTCGCAAAAGAGGCGGAGGTCACCTTTGCCCAGCCTGTCGAACAAGCCGAAGCTTCCCTCAATTACTACGGCCACGTGCTGGACACAGGACAGGTTAAACCGCTCCTGCTCGATCGGACAGCCATTGGTCGCGCGGTGGGCGGTATAGGCGCTATCATCGTGGCCATCGCGCGCGCGGATTTCGTCTACTTGTTTTTCCCCGGAACATTGCCGCGGCTGGTCGGCCGACTGTGCCGTCTGGTTCGCAAGCCTTATGGCCTGTTCATGCGCGGAAGCCAGTTCGGTTCGGAACGGGCCGATCTCACGCTGATCGCTCAGGCGCGGTTCGTTCTGTGTGTATCACAAGGGATCGCCGACGAGGTTTCCATCCTCAATCCACGCACCTCAGTGGTCCGTTCGGCGCAAGACCTGCGCGCCGAAGATGCGTGGCGTCGTCCGGACGATGGGGGCGATGGGTCCCCGTTGAGCCTGCTCTATGTCGGCCGCATCGACGAGGAAAAGGGAATACCCGAATTGATCGCGGCTGCCCGCATACTGCATGCGGAGGGGCGCCCTTTCTCGCTCTCGGTTGTGGGTTTCGGGCGAATGGGCGCTTGGCTTCGGAGGGAGCTCGAGCTCCACCCCGAACTGCCGATCGAATATCTGGGCGCGGTCGAGGATCGTGCTGCGCTGATGGAGCTGTTCAAGGCAGCTGAAATTTTCGTGTTGCCGTCACATCATGAAGGCTTCGCCCGTGTGCTTTACGAAGCAATGCTCAAATCCTGTGCGATTGTAACCACCATGGTCGGCGGCATACCGGCCGTGATGAAAGACGAGGAAAATTGCCTTGCGATTCCAGTGGGAAGCGCTGAGGCCATTGCCGGGGCCGTGCGCCGCCTTATGGACGATCGCGCCCTGGTCCATGACATCGGCGAAAGCGCGTTGGCCACGGTTCTCGAGATCATCGGGCGGATTCCCACGCACGCAGAGGCAATGATCGCGCGCCTGCTGCCCGGCGCCCTCCCCCAAGGGTCGGCAAGTCAAGTCGCGCGTACGTAAAGAGCAAACATGCACAGGCAAACTCTTCCACTTTTGTGCTGCCCCGAGTGCGGCGGGCCTCTGTCGTTGAAAAACGACACCGGCCACGATCCAGTCGAAACCGGCGAGCTCGTCTGCGATGACTGCACTCTGGGTTATCCGATCACCGACGGTATCGCCCGGTTCGTTCCCCAGTCCAATTATGCGCACAATTTCGGGGTCCAGTGGAACATGTTCGACAGGACCCAGCTCGACAGCCACAGCGGCGTGCCGATTTCGCGCACCCGCTTTGATGGCTACACCGGCTGGAGCGATGCAGAGCTTGATGGTCAGCTAGTGCTCGATGCCGGTTGTGGTGCCGGTCGCTTCGCCGAAATCGCGTTGCAAAAGGGCGCGCGCGTCGTCGCAATCGATTTTTCGCATGCGATCGATGCGGCCCGGCGCAACCTGAAAGACAAGGGTGAAATCGATTTCATCCAGGCCGACATCAATGCGCTTCCCTTTGCAAAAGGCACCTTCGGACATGCCTATTGCCTGGGAGTGCTCCAGCATACTCCCGATCCGGCCAAGAGCTTTGCCGATCTCGCGGCGGTCGTATCACCTGAGGGCAAGCTTGCGATCGACGTTTATCCTGCGGGATGGAAAAACGTCTTCTTCGCCAAATACTGGATTCGCCCCATCACCCGAAGGCTGGGCGCGGAACGGTCCTACCGCCTCGTGGAGAGGCTGTTTCCTGCGCTCTACCGCGCCAGCCGCGCGGTCTGCGCCATCCCGGTGGCCGGGCATTACTTGCGATACCTGATTCCGGTGGTGAATTATCACGGGGTGTACCCGCTCGACGATCGCCAGCAGCGCGAATGGGCGCTGCTTGATACATTCGACATGTGGGCGCCGGCTTATGATCAGCCGCAGACGATGGCCACGGTGCGCAAGTGGTTTGAAACAGCCGGCTTCACCGCCATCGAGGTATTTCATGCCGGTTTCTTCGTCGGACGCGGACGCAAAAAGGGGCAGCGCTAGCCCCGATGTGCGGGATCGTTGGTCTTTTGTCGGCAAGTGAGCCGGTTGATCGGAACCGCCTTGCTCGCATGCGCGACACAATGCGTCACCGCGGCCCTGATGGCGAGGGGCTCTGGCTGTCAGAGGACGGCCAGGTCGGCCTCGGCCATCGCCGTCTCGCGGTTGTCGATCTAACGCCGGGCGGGGCGCAGCCAATGCTGTCGGCCGATGGCCGCTTTGCGCTCACTTACAACGGCGAGATATACAACCACCATTCGCTGCGCGATGAGCTGCGAGGGCGGGGCCACACTTTCGCTAGCACGAGCGATACCGAAGTCCTGCTGGCGGCATGGAGCGAGTGGGGCCCGGACGCGCTGGATCGCCTTTCGGGCATGTTCGCCTTCGCCATCTGGGACCGCAAGCTCAAGGTGCTGTTTGCAGCGCGCGACAGGGCTGGCGAAAAGCCTTTCTTTTATCGCCACGCCAGTCACGGGATAGTATTCGCCTCGGAATTGAAGGCGATCCTGGCTCACCCGGCCATGCCGCGGGTTGCCGATCGCGCGGCGCTCGATCACTTCCTCGCATATGGCTACGTTCCACGCGATCTTTGCATCCTCGAGGGCTACGCCAAGCTGCCAGCGGGCCATTACCTGCGTTACGAATTCGAATCCGATCGGCTCGACGTGCGGCCGTATTGGCAATTGCCCCGGTGGAAGGGCGGCGACCCTCAGCCGATGGCGGATCTTGCCGACGAGTTCGAGCCACTTTTCGACAGGGCGGTGAAGCGTCAGCTCGACGCGGATGTCCCGGTCGGGGTTCTATTAAGCGGTGGCCTCGACAGCAGCCTGGTAGCGGCGACTGCGGCCCGCGTCTCGTCCCGGGTGACCACGTTCACCATCGGATTCCCCGACAACCCGGAATTCGACGAAAGCCCGATCGCGCGGAGGCTGGCGGCCGAACTGGGAACCGATCACGTCGAACTTGCCGCGGAACCTGGCACGCACGATCTGCTTCCTGAACTGGCCGCGCAATTCGACGAGCCGATCTCTGACAGCTCGATGATCCCGACCTACCTCGTAAGCCGGCTCGTCCGCGAGCGCGCGACGGTTGCCCTGGGGGGTGACGGAGGGGACGAGCTGTTTGGCGGATACCTCCAGTACAATTGGGCGCACCGACTGGCGCGCGCGCGAAGCTTCGGGCTCCATCGGACCGGACTGGCAGATACAGCAGCCGGACTGCTTCCCTATCGCTTCAAGTTGCGCAAGACTATCTTGCGGCTGCTGGATGCGTCCGACGCCGCGCTTACCGTATCGCGTTTGGCCGAACCTTGGCAGCGCCGATCACTGGTAGGCCCGGTCGCGGGCGGCGCAGAAAAGTTTCGCGAAGCGTTGGTTCAGGGACGCTCCGAACCCCGCGAACGGGCAATGGCGCTCGATTTTCTTACTTACATGTGCGACGACATCCTGGTGAAGGTCGACCGTGCGAGCATGCTGACTTCGCTCGAAGTACGGGCTCCCCTGCTTGATCCTTCGATCATCGAATTCGCCTTCGGGCGACTTTCCCCGGACCAGCGGGCACTCGGGAGCGGCCGCAAGCTGCTGTTGCGCGAGATCGCGCGAAGGCGGCTTCCAACATGGTTCGATTCGAGCCGCAAACAGGGGTTTTCGATCCCGCTGGCGGCGTGGCTGCGCGGCCCTTGGGCCAGCCTGCTGGAAGATCTGGCAGCCGACGCGGACGATGGGCTGCTGGACCCGGCAGGAGTGCGCCGCTTCCTGCGCGACAGCCGCGGCGCCGCCAATGCCGCACAGCAAGTCTACGCGCTCGCCATGCTTGAGCTGTGGCGGCGGACTTACAACGTCACCATAGCCTAACATGGCCCGCATACTTCTAAGCGCATTGTCCGCGCGCCGCGGCGGAGGGCAAACCTACTTGCGGCGAGTTGTCGGGAGTTTTCCCGATGAACCGCGCCACGAGTTGACGATCTTCTCTGGAGATCCGATCCCGGGACTGGTTGCAGAGGGCAACGTGAAGTGGGAACAGGCCCCGGGATGGACATCCCGGCCGATCCTGCGGTTTCTGCTCGGCGCGTTCTTCTTTCGATTCGTGTGGAAGCGCCGCAATGACTTCGACGCGGTTTATTTCGCGGGCGGCAGCTTCGACATGGCGCTGCCACCCGGAACCGCCAAGATCGTGGCCTTCCGCAATATGCTGCCCTTCGATCTGGAGGCGCGGCGCCGGTACCATTGGGGTTGGAACCGCTTCCGCCATTGGTTGCTGCGCTATGTCCAGGGCTGGGCGTTCCGTCGCGCGGCGCTCGTGATCTTCATCTCGCGATACGCACGCGATACGATCGACCGAATGGTGCCCTTCCGCCAGGGCCGATCAGTGATCATCCCACACGGCGCGCAAACGACAAGCGCACCGCTCGATCCCGAGATCGCGGGCCGGCTGCCCGAGCGGTTCGTCCTCTACCTCTCGATTCTCGACCCTTACAAGGCGCAAGTCGAGCTGGTGCTGGCATGGAAAGCCCTCAAGGACCTGGGCCAACGCGCCGAAAAGCTGGTCCTGGCTGGTCCGGCGGTCGGGCCATACGCCGACGAGGTGCGCGCAACTATCGAGCGCAGCGGGCTTGCGAGCGAAGTCATTGTGCTCGGCAATGTACCGCACGACCAGGTCACCGATCTCGCGCGTCGAGCCGTGCTGAATGTGTTCCTGTCATCGTGCGAAAACTGCCCGAATATCCTGCTCGAGCTCCTCAAGGCCGAGGTTCCCATACTCGTTTCCGACCGCGAACCGATGCCCGAACTGGGTGGCCCGGCGCTTGCCTATGTGGATCCCTACAACGTGGAAGCGATCACACACGCGCTGGCGCGCCTTCTCGATGACCCCGTCGAACGGGCCGCGCTGGCAAGTGCGGCCGGCAGGCGCGGCGAACTGTACGACTGGCAATTGACCGGAGAGCGGACCTGGCAGGCGATCCTTGCCTGCGCCGAGGGCTCTGATCCGCCTGGTTCTTGAAAGGCTTGCCCGTCTTAATGGCCCGCCGTACAGTGGCAGGCCTTCGCGCTGCATGCGCGCCTCACCCCTCTCCCCTTCCGTTCTGAATAGCCGCAAAGCTGCAACTTGATGTTCAAAAACAAGACCCTGCTCATCACCGGCGGGACCGGGTCGTTCGGCAATGCCGCTGCCCGGCGGTTCCTTGAAGCTGACATCGGCGAAATCCGCATCTTCTCACGCGATGAGAAGAAGCAGGACGACATGCGCAAGCGAATACGCACGATCCGCGCTTGCGCTTCTACATCGGCGACGTGCGCGACGAGCGCAGCGTCTCGGACGCCATGAGCGGGGTGGATTACTTCTTCCACGCCGCCGCGCTCAAGCAGGTGCCGTCGTGCGAATTCTATCCCCTGCAGGCGGTCAAGACCAACATCCTGGGCACCGACAATGTGCTGACCGCCGCGATCGCGCACGGTGTTTCGCGAGTGGTTTGCCTGTCGACCGACAAGGCGGTCTATCCGATCAACGCGATGGGCATGAGCAAGGCGATGATGGAAAAGGTCATGGTCGCCAAGTCGCGGCTGCTCGATGGAACGCGACACGGTGATGTGCGGCACGCGCTATGGCAACGTGATGGCGTCGCGCGGATCGGTCATCCCGCTGTTCGTCCAGCAGATCCGCAGCGGGCGTGCCGATTACCATCACCGACCCCGCCATGACGCGGTTCATGATGTCGCTCGACGATCGGCGGTGGAACTGGTGCTGCACGCCTTCGAGCACGGCGCGCAACGGCGACATCTTCGTCCAGAAGGCGCCGGCCTCCACGGTCGGCGACGTCGCTGAGGCGATCCGCCAGACTGCTCGATGTACCGGACCATCCGATCCAGGTGATCGGCACGCGCCACGGCGAGAAACTCTACGAAACGCTGCTGACGCGCGAGGAAATGGTCGCGCGCCGAAGACCAGGGCGACTACTACCGCATCCTGCCCGACATGCGCGATCTGAATTACGCCAAATACTTCGAGGAGGGCGAACGCGGGATCAGCGAAGCGGCCGATTACAACGTCGCACAACACCACCCGCCTCGACGTCCCTGAGACCCGCGATTTGCTGATGACGAATCCGTTCATGCAGTCGGTCGTGGCCGGAGATTATGCCGCGCCCGAGGAATGAAAGGCGTGACGAACGAGGCGCCGCACCCGGCACGCTCGCCGCGCTTGCGGTTGCTCGTCGTCACCCAGCACTTCTGGCCCGAGAATTTCCGTATCAACGGCTTCGTTGAGGCTTTGCAGGCCGCAGGGGCTGAAGTGGCCGTGCTGACGGGTCAGCCCAATTATCCCGAAGGGCGAACTTTTCCCGGATTCCACTGGTGGAAGGCCGGAGTTTCGGTCCATCCAAAAGGCTTCGCGGTGGCCCGCACACCACTCCTTCCGCGCGGCGACGCCGGCCACATACGGTTGTTTGCAAACTATGTGTCGTTCGTGGTTTCGGCAGGGCTGATCGGTCCGCTGCTGCTGCGTGGACGACGGTTCGATGCAATCCTGGTTTACGGAACTTCGCCGATATTCCAGGCCTTCGCCGCCTGGCCGTTGCGATGGATCACCCGCGCTCCGATCGCGCTCTGGGTCCAGGATCTGTGGCCGAGCGTGCTGGTCGGGACGGGATATATCCGCAGCGGGCCCCTCCTCGCGCTGGTCGAGCGCGCGGTTTCGTGGGTCTATCGCGGCAGTGATCTGCTCCTTGGACAATCGCGCGCTTTCGTAGAGGCGATCCGTCCGCTCGCGGGAACGACCCCGGTCGAGTACCTGCCTAACCCGGGCGAGTCTGCCCAATCGCCGGCGTCCGATACCAGCGCTGCGGATCTCGGAGCAGGGTTCAATATCGTATTCGCCGGCAACCTGGGGCGCGCGCAGGCGCTGGAGGATGTCGTTCGCTGTGCCGATTTGTTGAGGGATCGTGTCGATATCACGATCTGGCTGTTCGGGTCGGGCGCGCTGCAGGATCGGCTCGCCGCCATGATCGCGGAGAAGGGCTTGACCAACGTCCGGCTACCGGGACGCATTTCACCCGACGAGGTGTCGGCGGTTCTCACGCGTGCCGACGCTGCCCTGCTTACGCTGGTCGACGATCCGATGGTCGCCAAGACGGTGCCAAGCAAGCTGCAGACTTATCTCGCCGCGGCAATCCCGGTGGTGGTCGGTGCCGGGGGGGAAGCGGCCCGCATCACGCACGAGGCCGGCGCAGGGATCGTCGCGCCGCCTTGCGAGCCCGATGCGCTTGCGAAGGCGATCGCCGAGATGGCGGACTTGCCCCATTCGGAACGGATGGCCATGGGCGAACGTGCCGGGCGCTACTATTCCGAGCATTTCAGGCCGGAGCGCCTCGCCAGCGATCTCGTCGAGCGGCTCGTGAGGTTGGCGACGGACAATTCGAAAGGAACGCGTACGTGAACGAGCGCACAATCCTGATTGTCGGCGCCACGGGCATGCTCGGCAACGCGTTCCTGCGCTTTTTTGCCCAGTCTGCTGGCTACAAGGCAGTGGGCGCGGTTCGCTCGCTGGAGTCCGCCCGCCATTTCGCCGATGTCGATGCGCGCCTGGTCGGAGGGCTCGATGCGGAAAGCCCGGACAGTCTGGCGCGCATCGTGGCAGAGTTCGGCGCCCGATGTGGTCGTCAACTGCGTTGGCCTGATCAAGCAGGCGGGCAACGCCAAGGACGTGATGGCGGCCGTCCCGATCAACACGCTGCTCCCGCATCGCCTGCTCGCGCTGTGCCGTGCTGGCCAACGCGCGTCTCGTTCATGTCAGCACCGACTGTGTCTTCAGCGGCTCGCAGGGCGACTACCGTGAAGACGATGCCTGCGACGCCGACGACATTTACGGCCGCACCAAATTGCTTGGCGAACTGCACGAGGCCCCGGCGGTCACACTGCGCACCTCTATCATCGGGCATGAGCTGCGCGGCCGGGCCAGCCTGCTCGAATGGTTTCTCGCCCAGCGGGAAACGGCTCGCGGTTTTACCCGGGCGATCTTCTCGGGCGTGCCGACGGTCCACCTTGCGCGGATCGTGCGCGATCAGGTGCTGCCCGACCCTTCGCTGGCCGGCCTGTACCATGTGTCCGCCGAGCCGATCGCCAAGTTCGATTTGCTGACACTGATCGCCGCGAAGTACGCCAAGTCGATCGAAATCGAACCCGACGATACCCTGGTGATCGACCGGTCGCTCGAATTCAAGCCGCTTTCGCGCGGCCACCGGCTATACCCCGCCGTCCTGGCCTGACCTGATCGACGAAATGTACCGCAACCGCCCCGAAGGACGCTGATTTACGATGCTGCGAGTGATGACGATCGTCGGGACCCGTCCTGAACTCATCCGCCTGTCGCGGACGATCGCGCTGCTTGACCGGCACTGCGAGCACACCCTGGTGCATACCGGCCAGAATTACGACTACGAGCTCAATCAGATCTTCTTCGAAGATCTTGGTATCCGCGCGCCCGACCACTTCCTCGAGGCATCCGGCTCAACCGCCGCCGAGACGATCGGCAACGTGATCATCAAGACCGATCGGCTGCTTGCGGAGGCGAAACCCGACGCGCTGCTGATCCTGGGCGACACCAACAGTGCCCTGGCGGCGATTCCGGCCAAGCGGCGCAAGGTGCCGATCTTCCACATGGAAGCGGGCAACCGCAGTTTCGACCAACGCGTGCCCGAAGAGATCAATCGACGGATCGTCGATCAGTATCTCCGACATCAACATGCCTTACAGCGCGATCGCGCGGCAATACCTGCTGCGCGAGGGATTTCCGCCCGACCAGATCGTCACCACCGGAAGCCCGATGGCCGAAGTGCTGCACCACCAGAGCAGCCGGATCGCCGGCTCCGACGTGCTCGAGCGGCTCGGCCTCGAAACGGGGAAATTCTTCCTCGTCAGCGCGCATCGCGAGGAGAACATCGACGGGGACAAGCCGTTCGCGAATGTTCCGCCGCGTGCTCGATCACCTGGCCGAGACGTACGGCCTGCCGGTCATCCTTTCGACTCATCCGCGCACCCGCAAGCGGCTCGATGCGAGCGGCGCCGAACTGCATCCGCTGGTCCAGACCCTCAAGCCGCTCGGCTTCAGCGACTACGTTCGACTGCAGCTCGAGGCCCGTGCGACCCTGTCCGACAGCGGCACGATCACCGAAGAATCGTCGATCCTCAACTTCCCGGCGCTGAACATCCGCGAAGCTCACGAGCGGCCCGAGGGGATGGAGGAGGGCGCAGTCATCATGTGCGGGCTCAATCCCGATCGGATCGACCAGGCGCTTGGCGTGATCGCCGAGCAGCCGCGCGGAGAGGAGCGCCTGCTCAGGATGGCGGGCGACTACGCGGCCGACAATGTGTCCGACAAGGTGCTGCGGATCATTTTGAGCTACACCGACTACGTGCGGCGGGTCGTCTGGCGCGAGTACTGAGCCGCGGCGCAGCCAACGGACGCAAACGTGTGTGCGGGTGCGGCCCTTGGCTGCGCCGCTAGCTGGCCAGCAATTCCACTATCCTTGCCGTCGCATGCCCGTCGCCGAACGGATTATGCGCCCGCGCCATCGCTGCGTAAGCCTCCGGATCGTCGAGCAGGCGGACGGCCTCGGAAACAATCCGGTCGGGATCGGTGCCGACCAGCCGCGCCGTCCCCGCCACGATCCCCTCGGGACGCTCTGTGGTTTCGCGCATGACCAGCACCGGCTTGCCCAATGCGGGCGCCTCTTCCTGCACCCCGCCACTGTCGCTCAGCATCAGCGTGGATATATCGAGCAGGCGCGCGAAATGCGGGTAGTCGAGCGGTTCGATCAGCGCGACGTTGTCGAGGCCGGCGAGCCGATCGTTCATCACCGCGCGCACGTTCGGGTTGAGATGAACGGGGAAGATCACCGCGACATCGTCGCGTGCGGCGAGCCGGGTGACCGCGTCGGCGATGCCCTGCATCCCGTCGCCGAAGTTCTCGCGCCGATGGCTGGTCATGCCGATGATCCGCTTGCCCGCGAAACGCCGTTCGAGGTCGGCCAGTCCGCTCGCAAGCTCCGGCTGGACGGCGATCCGCGCGGTCACCCAATGCAGTGCGTCGATCACGGTGTTGCCGGTGACGTGGATCGTGTCGGCCGCGACATTCTCGCGCCTGAGGGCCTCGGCGGCGGTTTCGGTCGGGGCGAAATGAAGCGCGGCGAAGCTGCCGACGATCTTGCGGTTGACCTCTTCGGGCCAGGGGTGGTGAATGTCGCCGCTCCTGAGCCCCGCTTCGACATGGGCGACGGGTATCTTGCGAAAATACGCGGCCAGTGCGCCCGCCATCGCGGTCGCGGTGTCGCCCTGGACCACCACCCAGTCGGGCTGTTCGGCGTCGAGCACCGCTCCAATATTGGTAAGGAGAGCAGCCGTCAGCGCGTCGAGCGACTGGTCGGGGCGCATCAGATCAAGGTCATGATGCGGGCGTATACCGGCGATCTCGAGCACTTGGTCCAGCATCCCGCGGTGCTGCCCAGACACGCATACCCGGGCAGCGAAGCGATCGTCGGCGTCGAGCGCGTGGATCAGCGGGAACAGCTTGATCGCTTCGGGCCGGGTGCCGAAGACGGTGAGGATCTTGCGCGGGCTCATCCAGCGCGCATACCTCGGAAAGCTTAAGGCTGCGCTTAGCGTTGCGGTGTCTGTGGAGGAGGCGGGGTATCGCTCTGCTCGCCGGGAAGCGCGCCTTCACGTTCCTTCTCGAGCTTGTCCATATACTGTTTTTCGAGGCTTTCGACCCGGGCCTGGGTTTCTGCCGCGTCTTCGTCGATGGTTGAGAGCCGTTCGGCGCGGGCCGCTGCAATAAGCTGCGCGAAGCGCGGATCGCTGCCGTTTCGCTTGTCGGCATAGGCGGCGTCGATCAGTTGCTGGGTGCAGCCGGTAAACCCGCCGAGGCCCGTGGGGGAACACGAATTGGTCCCGAACTTGCCAATCAAATCAAGCTTTTCGACCCGGCGTGCCCACGCCATGTTGGCCGGATCGTCGCTGAACCGGAGCGTCTCGGGAATGCGATAGCGATCGCTTTCGGGCAGATGCGCGACGACGACGATCTCGTCGCCCTGGGGCGGTGGCACGCTGTCGTTGCCGTAAACGATCACCATCCGCACCTTGTCGCCCGCGCTGTCCTGTGCGGCGGCGGGAACGGAGAGCGTAGCGAGGGCCATCAGCGGGAGCGCGAACAGGCGGCGGATCATCGATCTATCCTTGTCAAAAGCGGTACCCATTTGGTGCAACTTGCACTGAACACCTGCTGAAGCGCGCCAGGCGGCCTGCAGGTTCCTCAAATCCGTGTCGCCAGCCGGATCGCAACACGGCATCCCAGCCTGATTGCACCCGACAGCAAGGGATAGGCCGGCGCGCGTTCGGCACCGGCGGCGATCGCGGCGGCGTGGTGCTCGCGCTCGTCCTCGCGGAATTCGGCGACCATCGCGGTCAGTTCGGGATCGTCGCCCGATCGCTCGAGCTCGGCAAGCTGGTCGGAATAGTGCTTGTCGATTTCCTCCTCGACCGCGGCGGTGCACGCCATCGCGGCTTCGGGCCCGATCAGCGCGGTCGCCGCGCCAAGCGCGAAGCCGGCGACCGACCAGAACGGCTGGAGCGCTGTCGGACGCACGCCGCGATCCGCCATCAGCGCGTCGAACCGCGCCTTGTGCACCGCTTCCTGTCGCGCCATCGCAGCGATCTCGCCCGCGTGCGGCGCACGGTCCCCCATCACCGCAAGCTGGCCGGCGTAGATCCGGGTCGCACCGAATTCGCCCGCCTGGTCGACGCGGATCATGCGGTGCGTGGCGGGGCTGGTCATATTGGCTTTCTGCGCAGCAACAGCAGGATCGCTATCCCGGCAACGCTCGAGATCAGGAAGTTCCACCCGGCGAGCGAGATGCCGAACAGGCTCCACTGCACTTCGTCACAGCGCACCAGCGGTGCGTTCATGATCGCTTCGAGCGGATCGCCGCCGCCGAGGTTCGGGGTGCTGCAGGCCGTCAATCCTTCCCACCAGCCGTACTCGACCCCGGCATGAAACCCGCCGATCGCGCCCGTGATCAGGATTGCCAGCGCGGCGAGCGCGATCCACATTCGCTTGGGCGCGGCAACCGTGGACAGCAGCGCCAGTGCCACCGCCGCGAAATGTCCGTAACGCTGCCACCAGCACATCTCGCACGGGGCAAGGCCGAAGCCGTATTGCGACAGGTACGCCCCGCCCAGTAACAGCGCTGGAACCCCGAGCGCGAGCCGCTGGGCTAGCTTATCCGACGAACCCAACACTCTCAGCGGCGCGCCATCGCGTTCGGCGCGGTGCGGCGCAGGGTTTCCAACGCGTAATTGAGCTGGAAATCCTCAATTCCCTTGGCCTTCAACTCGGCGGCCGTGAGCTGGAACCGCGGATCGTCCTTGCGATCCTTTTCCAGGTCCTCGTCCTTCAAGGCTGCCTCGTTGACCAAGTGGCCCCGCAAATCCGATTCGCGCAGGCGGAACTTGTCGCGCTTGGCGAGATCCGGATCGCTCAACTGCGGCACCGCGATATCGGGTTCGATCCCGCCTTCCTGCACCGAATGGCCCGAAGGCGTGTAATAGCGCGCGGTGGTCAGCTTGAGCGCGGCGGTCTGACCCAGCGGCAACAGCGTCTGCACGCTGCCCTTGCCGAAGCTGCGTTCGCCCATCACCAGCGCGCGGCGGTGGTCCTGCAAGGCGCCGGCGACAATCTCGCTGGCGCTGGCGGACCCGGCGTCGATCAGAACCACCACGGGCACCCCGCCGGCCATGTCGCCCTTGAACACGCTCTCGGCGTCGTAAACCAGCGATTCGCCCTTGGCGCGACCGCGCTGCGAAACGATCTGGCCCTTGTCGAGGAACAGGTCGGACAGCGCGACGGCCTCATCGAGCGAGCCGCCCGGGTTCTGTCGCAGGTCGAGCACCAGCCCGCCCATCCGCCCGCCGGCCTCGCGCTTCATCGCCTGCCAGGCGGCGAACACATCGGAGCCCACATCGCGGCTGAACTCATTGACCGAAATGTAGCCGATGTTGCCCGCTTCGAGCTTGTGGGTGACCGGTTCGAGATCGATCACCCCGCGCGTCACGGTGACATCGAACGGCTCGTCGCGGCCCGCTCGGAAAATAGTCAAGCGGATCGAACTGCCCGCCGGCCCGCGCATCTTGGCGACCGCATCGTCGAGATCGCCGCCGTAGACCAGGTTGCCATCGATGTGAGTGATATAGTCGCCCGCCTTGATGCCCATCTTGTCGGCCGGGCTGCCCTTGAACGGCGAGACCACCTTGACCGCTCCGTCATCCAGCACGACCGAAAGGCCGAGGCCCGAATAGTTGCCGTCGATCATCGTCTCCAATCGCTGGAGATCGCCGCCGTCGAGGTAGGCCGAGTGCGGATCGAGGCTCGCGAGCATGCCGTCGATCGCGCCGCGGATCAGCTTGTCGTCGTCGACCGGCTCGACATAGCTCGCCTTGATCCGCTGGTAGACCGCGAACAGCTTGGCGAATTCAGGGCCCGCGCGGCCATCGACCTGGGCCAGCCCCGCGGTGGTCGCGGGTAGCAACGCGACGGCGCTGACCAGCGCGGCGGAACGGACCAGGGATGCAAAACGGCTGGCGGCGAGCTTCATGACATGGTGATCCTGTTGGCTTTGGTACAGGTTCTATCGCGCGCCGGGCGTTAACGCCAGATGAGGTGTGGCGCAGATTGCTGTCGCGCCGCCTCAGCGAAGATATTCGAGCGGGTTGACCGGATCGCCCGCGCGACGCAACTCGAAGCCGATTAGAGGGCGGGTGCCTCCCGCCACCCCCAGGGGCCCGCCCGCGACCAGTTCTTGCCCCACGCCGACGTCGACCCGCGCCATCCCGGTGACCAGGCTGGTGAAGCCTCCCGCGTGTTCGATGATGACGATCCGGTCGAATCCCGCGAACGGCCCCGCGAAGGCCACCCGCCCGGCCGCCGGGGCCACCACCTGCGCGCCGCCGGCCGGCGACAGCAGCAGGCCGCGCGCACGGCCGCCATCGTCCCGCGCCTCGCCGAACCCGTTCACCGTGCGACCGGCGACCGGCAGCAGGAATGAAGGGATGCCGGTCGAAGGGGCGACCGCCTCGGGGCGGGTGTCGACCACCTCGCTCGCACCCGGCCGGGGTGGCCGCAGTAACGGTCCCGGCAGCGCAGCGAGCTGGCGGCGCAGTGTTCCCGCCTGATCGAGCTGGCCGACCAGGGAATCGAGATCGCGCGCTTCTTCCGCCAGCGCGAGCGCGCGTTCGGACTCGCGCGCGGCAGCCCCGGTGGCAGCGCGGCTGGCGAGCCGCTGGCGCGATTCGAGCGCGGCGAGCGCACCACGGCGTTCGCTGAGCGTCCGATTGCTGGACGCGAGCGAGGCCAGCGCGGCGCGGGCCTCGTCCTCGATCCGCTGCCCGCGAGCGATCTCCCCGCGCAAGGCGGCGGTCCGGCGGCGAACTTCGGGAAGGGTGCTTTCGAGCATCGCGCGCAGGTAGACCGTGTCGCGCAGCGAGCCGGGCTTGAGCACCGCCAGCGCCAGCGGCCGGCGAGCAAGCTTCTGCAGCCCCGCGGTCAGCCGGATCAGTGGGCCACGCCGCTCCGCGAGCCTGCGGTCGAGCGCCGTCCGCTCGCGCTCCGCCAGCGCGATGCGCGCGCGGGCGACCCCGATGCCCGCCTCGGCTTCCTGAATGCGGGCGGCGAGCGCTGCGGCTTGGCTGGCGGTCTTTTCGGCCGACGCCTGCGCGCCCCGCGCCGCCTGTTCGAGCCGGCTTGCCCGCCCGGCGGCGGCGCGCCCGTCGGCCTGCGCGCGGGCCAGCGCCGTCCGGGTCTCGTCGACGCTGGCGTAGCTCGCGCTGCGCTGCGCCTCGGCTGCCTGCGTGAACAAGGTCACAGCGAGCGCCAGCGGGGCGAGCACGGCAAGGGCGATCCGACGCGAAGTCATCGGCCTCCTCTTAGCGCGTTCACCCGCTGCGATGATAGGGATGTCCGGCAAGGATGGTGGTCGCCCGGTAAAGCTGTTCGGCGAGCATCGCGCGGGCGAGCAAGTGAGGCCAAGTCATCGCACCCATCGCCAGCAACAGGTCAGCCTGGTCGCGTTCGTCATCCGAATGCCCATCGGCCGCGCCAAGCACGAAGCGCGCCTCGCGCACCCCGTCATCGCGCCAGCGGCCGAGGATCGCTGCCAGTTCTTCCGACGACAGCGGGCGCCCGCGCTCGTCGAGCAGGACGGTGCGGGTGGGCGCCAGCGGATCGGGCGCCTTGCCGCCGGTATCGGGCAATTCGGTCAGGCGGAACGGCCAGGTCAGCCGTTTTTCGTAGCGCGCGACCAGTTCGGCCTCGGGCGACCGGCCAATCTTGCCGCGGGCCATGATGTGCAGAAGCATGGGTACTAGCTAGAGGCGAGGACCAGTCGACCGCAAGGGCATGACCAAAGTGGCCGCAAGGCGATAGCCTGCCGGACACTCGCGCGGCGGTTGCTCCACAGCGAAACCCAATGAAACGACATCAGGGACGCGCGCCCGAACGGCGCACGAGAGGCAGCTTATGCGGTCCCGCCGGCCACGTCTTTCTCGTCGCCGAAGCCCCACATGCGCTCCAGGTTGTAGAAGCTGCGAACCTCGGGGCGGAACAAATGGATGACCACGTCGCCGGCGTCGATCAGCACCCAGTCGGCGGCCGGCAGCCCTTCGATCCGGGCATTGCCGAAGCCGTTCTGCTTGATCTTCTCACCCAGCTTGCTGGCCATCGCGGCCACCTGGCGCGTCGAACGGCCCGAGGCGATCACCATGTGATCGGCGATGCTCGATTTGCCCGCCAGCGGGATGGTCACCAGGTCTTGCGCCTGATCGTCGTCGAGTTGCTCGAGCACGAGCGCGTGGAGACGGTCCGCAGCGGTCTCGCCGGGCCGGTCACTCTGGGGCATGGAAGCCCGGGTTGTGCCGGCGGCGGCCGGCAGCGGTTGCGCCTGATTCATAGGCGGTTGTCGTGCTCCTGTGAGGAAGGGCGGGATGGACAGCTATGGTCACGGCGAAAACAACGCGCATCATCGCGCGACGGTTTCCTCTGATGCGATGAACTGGTGCGTAACCTCGTCGCGCGGCCTGGCGGCGGATACGTGCAAAGCCCGGTGCGGATCGGCGCGGCGGATGGCCGGGACCGAAATCGGATCGGGATCGTATCGCAGGTACGTCAGGGCCGGTGCGCTCCATCTGCCCGGATGCTTGAGGCTGGCGGCGGACGCCCGATAGCGCCGGAGCCAGGCCACGGCGGGGCTCGCCGCGGCGCATCCCGTATACCTCACCCGCGTCGCCTCCGCAACGCGCGATCTGGAGATGGTGACAGCCGTTGCACTTCGAGTTTCGTAGTGCGAAGGGCTGAGGCTTGGCGGCGGTATCGGGTCGAGGGGTTTCTTCTTGCGCAAAGGCATCATCCTGGCGGGCGGTTCGGGCACTCGGCTCTATCCGCTGACCAAGGCTGTCTCGAAGCAGTTGATGCCGGTCTACGACAAGCCGATGATCCACTATCCGCTGTCTGTGCTGATCATGAGCGGCATCCGCGAGGTGCTGATCATCACCACCCCCGCAGACCGTCCGGCGTTCGAGACGCTGCTGGGAGACGGCAGCGAACTGGGCATGCACATCGCCTATGCCGTGCAGCCCGAACCCGAGGGGTTGGCGCAAGCCTATCACATCGGGGCAGACTTCGTCGGCACCAGCCCGTCGACACTGATACTGGGCGACAACATCTTCTACGGACATGGCCTGACGGCGATGCTGTCGGCCGCCTCCGCGCGCGCCGTGGGAGCGACGGTGTTCGGCTATCATGTCGATCGCCCCGAGGCATACGGCGTCGTCTCGTTCGACGCTGAGGGCCGCGCCGAAACGATCGAGGAAAAGCCCGCCCGGCCAAAATCGAACTACGCGGTGACGGGCCTCTATTTCTACGATGGCCGCGCCGTCGAACTGGCGGCGGGGATCAGCCCTTCGGCACGCGGCGAATACGAGATCACCGATCTCAACCGCCGCTATCTCGAAGCCGGCCAGCTCAAAGTGGAACTGCTGGGCCGGGGGTTTGCCTGGCTCGATACCGGCACTCACGCCTCGCTGATCGATGCGGCCAACTACGTGCGCATCACCGAACAGCGCCAGGGCCTCAAGATCTGCTGCCCGGAGGAACTTGCCTGGCGGATGGGCTTCATCGACGATGCCCAGTTGGAACGGATCGCCCAGCCGCTGCGCAAATCGGGTTACGGCGAATACCTGCTCCGCCTGCTCGAGCGGGGCGACCGGTGGAAGTAACCCCGACGCCGCTGGCGGGTGCCTCAATCATCGAACCGACGGTGTTCGGCGACGACCGCGGCTTTTTCCTCGAAAGCTGGAACGCGGCGCGGTTCGCGGAGTCGGGCATCGATGCCCGCTTCGTGCAGGACAATCACTCGCGCTCGATGAAAGGCGTGCTGAGGGGCATGCACTTCCAGAAGCCCGGTCCGCAGGCCAAGCTGGTGCGCGTGGTGACGGGCGCTGTGTTCGACGTGATCGTCGATCTGCGCCGATCATCGGCCACATTCGGGCGGTGGTTCGGCATCGAGCTGTCGGCGGCCAACAAGCGGATGCTGTGGGTGCCGGAAGGCTTTGCCCATGGCTTCCTGACGCTTCAGGACGGCACCGATTTCCTGTACAAGTGCACCGCTCCCTACGCGCCAGCCGATGAGCACACGCTGGCGTGGGACGATCCGGCGGTCGGCATCGAATGGCCGGTCGCGGGTACGCCGGAACTGTCGCGGAAAGACGCCGCTGGCGCGCCGCTGTCAGCGGTCCCGGTGTTCGCCTGATGGCGCAGTTACTGGTCACCGGCGGCGCGGGCTTCATCGGCGCCAACTTCGTGCATCACTGGCGCGATCGCCATCCTGCCGATGGCATAGTCGTGCTCGACCTGCTGACGTATGCGGGCAACCGCGCGAACCTCGACGGCATCGACGGGGTCGAGCTGGTGGTGGGCGATATCGCCGACACCGCGCTGGTCGAACGACTGTTGGACGATCGCGCGATCGATACGATCGTCCACTTTGCCGCCGAGAGCCACGTCGACCGCTCGATCACCGGCCCCGATGCCTTCATCGCCACCAATGTGGTCGGCACGCACAGCCTGCTCAAGGCGGCGCGCACGTGCTGGCTCGACGCGGGCAGCGGACGGCCGCACCGGTTTCATCACGTGTCGACCGACGAAGTCTATGGCTCGCTTGCGGCGAACGATCCAGCGTTCAGCGAAACCACGCCTTACGCTCCCAACTCGCCCTATTCGGCGTCAAAGGCGGCGTCGGATCACCTCGTGCGCGCCTACCACCACACGTATGGGCTCGAGACAACCACCAGCAACTGCTCGAACAATTATGGGCCCTATCAATTTCCCGAGAAGTTGATCCCGCTGTTCCTGCTCAACTGCCTGCACGGCCGCCCGCTGCCGATCTACGGCGACGGCATGAACGTGCGCGACTGGCTGCACGTCGCCGACCACTGTGCCGGGATCGAGGCGGTGATCAGGCGCGGACGGATCGGCGAGACCTACAACATCGGCGGCGGTGAGGAGCTGCCCAACATGGCGGTGATCGACCGCGTCTGTGCGATCGTCGACCGGGCCTTCGCCGACGATCCGGCACTGGCGGCCCGTTTCCCCGATGCACCCGCTGCGCGGGGTGAACCGACCGCGTCGCTAAAGACGTTCGTTGCCGACCGCGCGGGGCATGACCGGCGCTATGCGATCGACGACCGCAAGGCCCGCGAGGAACTGGGTTACGCGGCGCAGCGCAGCTTCGACGACGGTCTGGCGCAGACGCTCGGCTGGTATCTCGCCAACGAGGATTGGTGGCGCCCGCTGCTCAACCGATGACGCGGCCGGTCACCCCGTCACGCGGCGCGGCGTTGGCGTAACGGTCGGCCCAGCCCGGATCGGCCTGCCGCAGAGCGGTGGCGGAGATCGGATCGGGATCGAAATCGATCCACGCGATCTGCGGCAACCCCCGATCGCCCAGCCGACCGATCGGCACCCGGTATCGCCGCAGCCAGGCCATGGCGGGGCTGGCAAAGGCTCGAGCGGCGTATCCCGGCCGAGCGAACACGATGATTGGCATCGTCCGCGCGATGCCGCGCCAGTCCCTCCACCGATGGAACTGCGCGAGATTGTCGGCCCCCATGATCCACACGAAGCGACGGCGCGGGAAACGGCGCTGGAGGGCCCGCAGGGTATCGACGGTGTAACGGGTGCCGAGCGCGCGTTCGATCGCGGTCACCCGAATGGGCGCGCGTTTGGCCATCGCCCGCGCCGAGGCGACCCGCGCAGCGAGCGGCGCCATTCCGGCGGCCGGCTTGAGCGGATTGCCCGGCGAAACCAGCCACCACACCTCGTCCAGCCCGAGTTCGCGCAGCGCCGCGAGACTGATCGCGCGGTGCGCCCGGTGCGCTGGGTTGAAACTCCCGCCCAGAAGACCGGTGCGGGGGCCGGAGCGTTTACCGGTACCGGCCATGCCTCAGGTGGGTTTGCGGCGCGGCGAGACCTTGTCGCCGCGATAGCCACCCTGCATCGCGAACATCCAGCCAGGGTATTCGCGCGGCAATCGGCTCAGCTTGTCGAGCTCGTCCCATTCGGCCTGCGTGAAGGTCACCTCGCAGGCGCCGATGTTGTCGTCCAGCTGGTCAGCGCGCTTGGCCCCGACGATCACCGTCGAGACCGCCGGGCGGTGAAGCAGCCAGGCGAGCGCGATCTGCGCAACGGTCTTGCCCTTCGCTTGCGCCATCGCCTTCATCGCGTCGATCACGTCGTATGCGCGGTCCATCGTCACCGGCGGGAAATCGAACGCCGCACGCCGCCCTTCACCCTCGCTGCGATCGTCGTCGCCGCGGGTGTACTTGCCGCTGAGCAAGCCGCCGGCGAGCGGCGACCAGACCATCAGGCCGACCCCTTCGGATTCCAGCATCGGCACGATCTCGCGCTCCAGATCGCGCCCGGCAACGGTGTAATAGGCCTGCAGCGAAGCAAATTTCTCCAGCCCGAGCCGCTCACTGATGCCGAGCGCTTTCATGATCTGCCACGCAGCCCAATTCGACACCCCGATGTAGCGCGCGCGACCGCTGGTCACGATATCGTCGAGCGCGCGCAGCGCTTCGTCCATCGGGGTTTGCGAATCCCATCCGTGGATCTGGTACAGGTCGACATGGTCGAGCCCCAGCCGCTCGAGGCTGGCGTCGATCTGGTGCATCAGGTGATATCGGCTGACCCCGGCGTCGTTGGGCCCTTCGCCCATCGCGCCCATCGCCTTGGTCGCGATCACCACGTCCGACCGTGCGAGGCCCAGATCCTTCAGTGCCTGCCCGACGAACCGTTCGGACTGACCGCGGGTGTAGACGTTGGCGGTATCGATGAAATTGATGCCCGCATCGAACGCTTGCTTGACCATCGCGGTCGAGGCGGACTGGTCCATCCCCGCGATGTTGGCGAAGCGCCCCGGATCGGTGCCGAAGGTCATCGCGCCGAGGCACAGTTCCGACACGATCAGCCCGGTCGAGCCGAGCCGGTTGTAGCGCATGGTCATTTGCCTTCCTCGAGGAGCTGCTTGATCTGTTCGCGGTAGAGAAGCGAACCGGCGGTACACGCCGCCGTTCCCGTCACCATCCCAGCGAGGAAGCCAACCGCGGCCCCAGGGCCCAGCGCCGCCGTGCCGACCGCGCCCGCTCCACCCAGTGCGAGTCCCGAAGTCCTGGCGCAACGTTTGGCCAGGTCAAAGATCGATTGCTGCTCGTCGTACGAGTAGAATCCCAGCTTGACGATTTCCTTTTGGAACGAGCGAAAATCCACGTCTGCCATCTGATACCCCTGCGATTGCGATTACGCAGGCTTGGTTAGCCTCCGCGCGTTGTCAAGCGGGCGGGGTCAGCCGCGGACTTGGCCGGTGCCGCGCACGAGCCACTTGTAGGTCGTCAGTCCTTCGAGCGCGACCGGCCCGCGCGCGTGCAACCGCCCGGTGGCGATGCCGATCTCGGCGCCCAGCCCGAACTCGCCGCCATCGGCGAACTGCGACGAGGCGTTGTGCATCACGATCGCCGAATCGACTTCGGCGAGGAAGCGCGCAGCGACAGCGGCGTCCTCGGTCACGATCGCTTCGGTGTGCTGCGATCCGTGCGCGGCGATATGCGCCAGCGCCGCGCCCAGACCGTCGACCACCGCGACCGACAGCACTGCGTCGAGGTATTCCGTGTCCCAGTCCTGCGCGTTCGCGGGCATGACCCGCGGATCGACCGCCTGCGCCCGGGCATCGCCGCGCACCTGGCAGCCCGCGTCGACCAGCGCGGCGACCAGCGCCGGCGTATCGGAATACGCGGCATCGACCAGCAGTGTTTCCATCGCTCCGCACACGCCGGGGCGCCGCAGCTTGGCGTCGAGCGCGATGGCGCGCGCCTTGGCCGGATCCGCCGCCGCGTGGACATAGGTGTGGTTGATCCCGTCGAGATGCGCCAGCACCGGCACCCGCGCATCGGCCTGGACCCGCGCGACCAGCCCCTTGCCCCCGCGCGGAACGATCATGTCGATCAGCCCCGCCGCCCCCAGCATCGCGCCCACGACCGCGCGATCCTGCGTCGGGGCAAGCTGGACCGCGGCTGCCGGAATCGCGTGTTTCGCCAGTCCGCGCACGAATGCTGCATGGAGCGCAGCGTTCGATCGGGCCGCCTCGCTCCCGCCGCGCAGCAGCACCGCGTTGCCCGCGCGCAGGCACAGCGCTGCGGCATCGACGGTAACGTTGGGCCGGCTTTCGTAGACGATGCCGATCAGTCCGATCGGAACCCGCACCCGTTCCAGCACCAGCCCGTTGGGCCGGATATCGCGCGAGATCACCGCGTCGAGTGGACCGGGCAGCCCGGCGATCGCGTCGACCGCACGGGCTATCCCCGCCAACCGGGCAGGATCGAGCCGCAGCCGGTCGAGCAGCGCGGACGGAAGCCCGGCGGCCTGTGCGGCGCGCATGTCGAGATCGTTGGCGTCGAGAATGGCGGCCTGGTCATCGCGCAACGCCTGCGCCGCGGCGCGCAGGGCATCGGCCCGCACCGCGTCATCGAGGCGGGCGAGCACGGCCTGCGCCGCGCGCCCGTCACGCGCGAGCGCCGCGACGAGCGCAACCGGATCAAACGTGGGTTCGGCGTCCGCCATGGCGTCATAGCGCCTAGCAGGGGGAGGCTGGGCTGTCAGGCGACAATCACCGCTGTCGGGATCGCCGCGCCATACATTCGAGCGATAGATTGGTTCCCGTGTTGATTCGAAAATTTCACAACAATTGATCGTTTCACCGCACGACTCACCCGACTCGCCCGAGTCCAGACGACTCGATTCGACCTGGGCGATAACCTTTGATAGCCGCCCTGCCGGGATAAGAACGGGATACAGGGGTCGTACCTCCAATGAATGCAGCTGCCGGCGGCTTTTTGCTCCGCCTGCGAGCGTGGTTTCCCGATCGCGAGTTCTTCATGCGGTCGCAGGGTCAGGTTCGCTTCATCAAGGTCACCGGCAAGGTGCAGATGATCGCCGCCAGCGCGGTGGTTGGCGCGCTCGTGGCGTGGGGCCTGTCGATGGCGGTGATGGGCTGGCTGCAGTATCGCGCCGCCGCCGATCGCATGTCGCTGCTCGAACGCGAAGCCACCGTCGCCAAGGCTGAAAGCCGCGTCGGCGCTTACCGCGACGACATCGGCGCGGTCGCCGATGACCTTACGCGCCGCCAGACGTTCATCGAGGAAATGGTCGATTCGCTGCCCGCCGATGCGCGCGACGGCGAAACTGTGACCGATTCGACCGGCGAGGCGGCCAAGACCGTGTCCAAGGTCAGCGCGTTGATCCCCGAGGCCGGCGCGCTCGCCCGGATCGAGGCGAGCCAGCTCGCCTTCGTAGAGAAACTGACCCGTTATGCCGATCGCCGCGCGGAGCGCAGCGCTAGGGCGATCCGCCAGCTCGGGCTCGATCCCAACGCGATGGTCCGCGCCGCCGGACGCCAGGCGATGGGTGGTCCGCTGGAACGGCTGTCGACCGGACGCGACGGTTCGATCGATCCGCGGTTCGAACGTCTCGGCCTCAGCCTCGCGCGGATGGAAGCGCTCGACAACAGCCTGTCGGGCATTCCGCAATACCTTCCGGCCAAGGTCGAGATGGTCACCAGCAGCTATGGCGTGCGTCGCGATCCGTTCACCGGGGCGGCCGCGATGCATTCGGGTCTCGATTTCCGCGGGCCGATCGGCGCCCCCATCTATTCGGCCGCCAAGGGCCGCGTCAGCTATGTCGGCCAGCGGTCGGGCTATGGCAACGTGGTCGAAATCAGCCACGGCAACGGCCTCGTCACCCGTTACGCTCACATGTCGGCGTTCCATTCGCATGTCGGCGAGCAAGTCGCCGCGGGCGACGTGATCGGCGCGATCGGCAGCACCGGCCGTTCGACCGGGCCGCACCTGCACTTCGAAGTGCGCATCAACGGACGCGCAGTGAACCCGCGTCCTTTCCTGGAGGCAGCTCCCCATGTTCTCAAAGAAGCCCGACGAGTACAGTCCGTCGAGCCAACCCACGGCTAGACCCCAGGCAAGCAGCAGGCAGGCAGTGAACGGATCCACCTTCTCGATCATCGGCAGCGACGTCGTCATCAAGGGCGACATCTCGGCCACGGTAGACTTGCACATCGACGGGCGGATCGAAGGCGACATCGCCTGCGCCAGCCTCGTCCAGGGCGAGGGCAGCCACGTCGAAGGCGCGATCACCGCCGAGACCGCGCGGCTGGCCGGTTCGGTCAGCGGTTCGATCAATGCGCGCGAACTGGTGGTGCTGCGCAGCGCGCGGATCAGCGGCGACGTCCACTACGACGCGCTGACGATCGAGCAGGGCGCAGAAGTCGAAGGCCGCTTCGCGCACCGCGCGCCCGCCAAGTCGGCGGCCGCTCCGGTCGCCGCGGGCAAGAGCGACGACGGCGCGCCGACGCTGACGCTGGCGGGCTGACCGCCCGCCGCTAAGGGTTAAGCACTTCGGCCTTCAGGGCCTTGCGGTCGAGCTTGCCGATCATCGTCTTGGGCAGCTCGCCGCGCACCACCACCCCGCTGACGCGTTCGTGCTTGCCGACCCGCGCGTTGAGCCACTTCGCCAGTTCCTCACCGGTCGCGGCGGCGCCTTCATCCAGCGTGACGAAAGCGCGCGGCATCTCGCCGTGGTAGGGATCGGGTAAGCCGAGCACGAGCGCTTCCTTGACCGCCGGATGTTCGAGAAGGACGGCCTCTACCTGGCTCGGGAACACCTTGAACCCGCCCACTGCGATCATGTCCTTGATCCGGTCGACGATGGCGATGAAGCCGTCTCCGTCGATCACCGCGACATCGCCGGTGCGCAGCCAGCGCGTGCCATCGATCTGGGCGAAGGCGTCCGCGGCGGCTTCGGGACGGTTCCAGTACCCCTGCATGATCTGCGGACCGGAGACTGCCAGTTCGCCCGGTTCGCCCGCCGGCGCTGCGCGGGTAGCGTCCTCCTTGTCGAGCAGCCGCACGCGGGTGTGCGGCAGCACTTGCCCGATGGTGCCCGGCTTGCGCTCGCCTTCGTAGGGATTGGTCGAGACCACCCCACTGGATTCGGTCAACCCATAGCCCTCGACCAGCCGCGAACCGGTCGCGGCCTCCCACTCCTCGCGTACCGGCGCGGGCAGCGGTGCCCCGCCCGAGATGCAGACGTTGAGCGAGGTGAAATCGGTCCTGGCCAGGTGCGGATCGTCGAGCAGCGCCTGGTACATCGTCGGCACGCCGGGAAACGCGGTCGCCTTGACCCGGCCCAGGGTCTTCAGCGCCTGACCGGCGGCGAAGCGCGGCAGCATCGCGATGCACCCGCCCTTGAGCACCGTGCGGTTGAGCACGCAGGTGTTGGCGAACACGTGGAACAGCGGCAGCACGCCAAGAATGGTGTCGCGCTCCTCGAACGGATCGATCGCCAGCACCTGCTGCGCGTTGGCGGCAAGGTTTCCGTGGCTCAGCATCGCGCCTTTCGGCCGGCCCGTGGTGCCGCCGGTGTACTGCAGCAGCGCGAGGTCGTCGGGGGAGACCTGCGGCAACGCCGGAAGCTCACCGTCGAACCACAGCGACCAATTCGTCTCGGTTACGAGGTCCAGCCAGGTACACACGTCGGGGCGCTTTGGGATGCGCGCCAGCGCCTTTCGGCCCACCACACTCAGCGCGATCCGCTTGGGCCACGGCAGCATCGCGCCGAGCGATCCGACCACCAGCGTTTCGAGCGCCGAGCCGTCGAGCACTTTAACGGCGGTCGGCAGCAGGCTGGCGACATCGACGGTCACCAGCATCCGCGCGCCTGAATCCGCGACTTGCGCGGCGAGTTCGTCGACCGTGTAGAGCGGCGAGAAATTGACCACCACCGCGCCCGCCATCATCGCGCCGTAGTAGGCCGACAGGTAGATCGGCACGTTGGGCAGGAACAGCCCCACCCGGTCGCCCGGGCGGATGCCGCGGGCCGACAGCCCCATGGCCACGCGGCGCGCCTCGTCGAGCACCTGGGCGTAGGTATAGGCCCGGCCAAGGAAGTCGATCGCGGGCGCGTCCGGCGCACGCTCGGCAGAGCGCACCAGCAACTGGGGGACGGTCAGCGATTCGAGCGGGACGTCCCACGCGCACGGGTGCCGATAAAGGTCCGGCGCGGGATGCTCGGGTGCGCTGCTGACATCCATGTCAGCATGGATGCGGCAAGCGTCAGTGCTTGGCAAGCACGCCGAGGGGATCAGCCCTGGCTGGCGGCTTCCTCGGCCCGCTTGGCTTCGAGCCAGGCGGCGGCTTCGGCTTCCTGCGCGGCTTCGGCGGCGACCTTGGCGTTGGTGTCGCGTTCGGCGCGCAGTTCTTCCAGCAGCGCATCGCGGTCGCTGCCGAAGCGCGCGTCACGGGCGCCGGCGTCTTCCTCGATGCCGGCCTTCTTGGCCGCCTTGGCGACCATCGCGTCGAGCTCGCGCTGCGAGCACAGGCCAAGCGTTACCGGGTCCTTCGCCTGGATGTTGGTGATGTTCCAGTGGCTGCGCTCGCGAATCGCGGTGATCGTGTTGCGGGTGGTGCCGATCAGCTTGGAAATCTGCGCGTCGGACACTTCGGGGTGATTCTTGAGGATCCACTGGATGCCATCGGGCTTGTCCTGCCGCTTGGATACCGGGGTATAGCGCGGGCCCTTGGTCCGGCTGACCGCGACCGGAGCCTTGTGCATCTTCAAGGCGTAATTGCTGTCGGCCTGGCCCTTGTCGATTTCGTCGTTGGTCAGCTCGCCCGCGTGGACCGGATCGCGGCCGGTGTATTTCGTGCCCGCCAGATCGTCGGCCATCGCCTGCACTTCGAGGATGTGCAGGCCGCAGAACGCGGCGATCTGTTCGAACGAAAGCGCGGTGTTGTCGACCAGCCAGGTGGCGGTCGCGTGCGGCATCAGCGGGGTGGGTTGGTCGGCCATGATCGAAGGTCCTGAAAATAGAGAGGCCGCCCCTCTCGGGGCGGCCGTGTAGAACCGATCTAGGCCATGCGGATGAAGTCCGCAAGCATTAGGCGGCGCGGGCGAGCACCTCGCGGCGGCGGACTTGAATCGGCTGGAACGCGCGCACCATCACCTGGGCGAGCGAATCCCGCTTGGCCAGCCCCGAGACCGTGCCCGGAGTATTGCCGATCGAACCATCTTCCCATGCCTTCAGCATCATCTGCCTCCTGCTGCTGTCGAAGCGGCATGTAGCGCGCGCCTGTGACAGTAATGCGACAGGCTGCGCGCGGTGACCGATCAGCTCATCGGGACATAGCCGGGCAGTGCGGCGATGCGGCCGAGCCACGCGCGCACGTGCTTGCGGTCGTCGAGCCGGAAACAGCCCGCCTCGGCGACATGGGTGTAGGCATACAGCGCGATGTCGGCGAGGCTGACACGATCGCCGACGAACCACGCGCGGCTGGCAAGATGTTCGTCCATCAGCGCCAGCGCATCCTCGCCCGCGATCCGCTTGGCGGGTATCTGCGCGCGCTGCTGATCGCTCAGGTGCGCCTCGCCCACGAACGCCAGCCAGAAGCGCAACGTGGCGATGTTGGGTTCGTGATTGTACTGTTCGAAGAACATCCACCGCAGCATGTCCGCCCGATCGAACCGGTCCGCGGGAATAAGCGCGCTGCCCTCGGCCAGATACCAGCAGGCGGCGTTGCTTTCGGGCAGGAACCGGCCATCGAATTCGAGCACCGGAATGCGCCCGTTGGCGTTGACCTTGGCGAGAAATTCCGGCGTCCGCGTCTCGCCCCGCATGATGGCGTACTGGCGGATATTCAGCGGGATACCGAGCAGCGCCGCGGTCAGCTTGATTTTGTAGCAATTGCCGCTGAGCGGGTCTTCGTGGAGGGTGAAGTCAGTCACCCGCCACCTTTAGCACGATTTTGCCAATATGCTCGCCGGCTTCCATCCGCGCGTGCGCGGCGGCCGCATCGGCGAGCGCGAAGGTCTGGTCCATCACCGGGCGGATCGTGCCGTCGGCCACCAGCGGCCAGGCAAGCTGGGCGATCTCGTCGGCGAGCAGCGCCTTGAACGCGGTCGAACGGGCGCGGAGGGTCGATCCGGTGAGGACCAGCCGCTTGCGCATCACCAGCGCCATGTCGATCGTAGCCTTCAGCCCGCCGAGCACCGCGATCGTCACGTGTCGGCCGTCCTCGGCCAGGCACGCCAGGTTGCGCGCGACATAATCGCCCGAAACCATGTCGAGCACGACGTTGACGCCCTTCCCATCGGTGAACGCCTTCACCTCTTCGACGAAGTCCTGCGTCTTGTAGTCGATCGCCAGGTCGGCACCGAGATCGCGGATCACCGCGCACTTGTCGGTGCTTCCGGCAGTCGCGATCACTGTCAGGCCGAACGCCTTGGCGAGCATGATCGCCATCGTCCCGATCCCGCTGGTGCCGCCGTGGACCAGCAGCGTTTCGCCCTCGCAGGCATAGGCGCGCTCGAACACGTTGTGCCACACGGTGAACAACGTTTCAGGCAACGCGGCCGCCTCGGCCAGCGACAGGCCCTCGGGAACCGGCAGGCAGTGATCGAAGGTGGCGAGGCAGTATTCGGCATAGCCCCCGCCAGACACCAGCGCGCACACGTTCTCGCCCAGCCATTCGCGCCCGACGCCTTCACCCAGCGCGGCGATCGCGCCGGCGATCTCCAGGCCGGGAATCGGCGAGGCGCCCGGCGGCGGCGGATAGAACCCCTGGCGCTGGATCACGTCGGGCCGGTTGACGCCCGCAAAGGCGACCCGGATCAGCACTTCGCCCGGCCCCGGAACGGGCATCGCAAGCGTTTCGGCACGGAACACCTCGGGCGCTCCGGGCGCATCGAAGCCCATCGCGGTCATCGCCTGCGGTACGTCTGCGACCATGCTTGCCCCCTGTTGCGCGAAAGCGACAGCGCCGCGCGGCGGCTGTGCGCCTAGCGAAGCCGCCCATTGACAGCAAGCGCGCCGCCTTGCGATGCTGTGCGCCATGGACGAAGATGACCGTCCCCGCCCGGTCGGCGACGCGGCGAGCCTCCTCGCGAAGGAGGATCTTTCGCCCTATTCGCAGAGCGAACTGATCGAGCGGATCGCGCTGCTCGAAGCCGAGATTTCGCGCATCCGGGCGCATCATTCGAAGGTCGCGGCGCACCGCAGCGCGGCCGACGCGCTGTTCGGATCGCCAAAAACGTGAACTTTCGCGGCCTCGCATTCCGGCGGCTCGCATCCCATATCGGTGGTCAGCGCTTCTCCCGCGCGCATCCCGGCACCGGCCACCGCGCAAGGCGTAAAAGCGCCGTTAACCATATCCGCTCATATCTTCTCGCAAGCTCTGGCTAGCGAGTCCCAAGCGAAAGTTACCCGAATGCCCAGTTTCGCCCAGAACCTCGAAAAGACCCTCCACGCCGCGCTCGCCGGCGCGGCCGAGCGGCACCACGAATATGCCACGCTCGAACACCTGCTGCTCGCGCTTGATCGACGACGAGGACGCCGCGCAGGTGATGGCCGCCTGCGGGGTCGATGTCGCCGAGCTGGGCGAAGTGGTCCGCCGCTATCTCGACGAGGAATACCAGAAGCTCGAGACGGCTGACGATGCCGATCCGCAGCCGACCGCCGGTTTCCAGCGGGTGATCCAGCGCGCGATCCTGCACGTCCAGTCATCGGGCAAGGACACCGTCACCGGCGCCAACGTGCTGGTCGCGTTGTTCTCCGAACGCGACAGCTATGCGGTCTATTTCCTCCAGCAGCAGGACATGAGCCGGCTGGATGCGGTGAGCTACATCAGCCACGGCATCGGCAAGGGCGGCAAGCAGCTCGAATCGAAGGCCCCGCAGGGTTCGGGCGACGGCGAAAGCCAGCCGCAGGAAAAGAGCGAGGGCAAATCGAGCAAGGAAGCCAGCGCGCTCGACCAGTTCACCGTCAATCTCAACGACAAGGCGAAGAGCGGCAAGGTCGACCCGCTGATCGGGCGCGGGCCCGAAGTCGACCGGACGATCCAGATTCTCTGCCGGCGGAGCAAGAACAACCCGCTCTATGTGGGCGATCCCGGAGTCGGCAAGACCGCCATCGCCGAAGGCCTCGCGCGCAAGATCGTCGAAGGCGAAGTGCCCGAAGTGCTCGAAAACGCAGTGATCTATTCGCTCGACATGGGCGCGCTGCTGGCCGGCACCCGCTATCGCGGCGACTTCGAGGAGCGCCTGAAGCAGGTCGTCAACGAGCTCGAAAAGATGCCCGACGCGGTGCTGTTCATCGACGAGATCCACACCGTGATCGGCGCCGGCGCCACCAGCGGCGGGGCGATGGACGCCTCGAACCTGCTCAAGCCCGCGCTTTCGGGCGGGACCATCCGCTGCATCGGATCGACCACCTACAAGGAATTCCGCAACCACTTCGAAAAGGACCGCGCGCTGCTGCGCCGGTTCCAGAAGATCGACGTCAACGAACCGACGGTCGAGGATACGGTCAAGATCCTGAAAGGCCTGCGGACCGCGTTCGAGGAACACCACAAGGTCAAGTATACCCCCGACGCCATCAAGACCGCGGTCGAGCTGTCGGCGCGCTACATCAATGACCGCAAGCTGCCCGACAAGGCGATCGACGTGATCGACGAGGTCGGTGCGATGCAGATGCTGGTGCCGCCTAGCAAGCGCAAGAAGAAGATCACCAGCCGCGAGATCGAGGCGGTGATCGCGACGATGGCGCGGATTCCGCCCAAGAGCGTGTCGAGCGATGACAAGAAGGCGCTCGAGCACCTCGAGCGTGACCTGAAGCAGGTGGTCTATGGCCAGGACGACGCGGTGCGCCGGCTGTCGACCGCCATGAAGCTCAGTCGCGCGGGGCTGCGCGATCCCGACAAGCCGATCGGTTCGTTCCTGTTTTCGGGCCCGACCGGCGTCGGCAAGACCGAAGTCGCGCGCCAGCTCGCCAGCATCATGGGCATCCCCCTGCAGCGCTTCGACATGTCCGAATACATGGAGCGCCACAGCGTCAGCCGCCTGATCGGTGCGCCCCCGGGCTATGTCGGGTACGACCAGGGCGGGCTGCTGACCGACGCCATCGACCAGCAGCCGCATTGCGTGCTTCTGCTCGACGAGATCGAGAAGGCGCACCCCGACCTGTTCGGCATCCTGCTGCAGGTGATGGATAACGGCCGCCTGACCGATCACCACGGCAAGACGGTCGATTTCCGCAACGTGGTACTGATCATGACCACCAATGCCGGCGCCAGCGACATGGCCAGCCAGGGCATCGGCTTTGGGGACGTGAGCAAGGAAGACGCGCAGGAAGAAGCGGTGAAGCGCATGTTCACCCCTGAATTCCGCAACCGCCTCGATGCGATCGTGCCGTTCACTTACCTCGGCCGCGAGACCGTGGCGCGGGTGGTCGACAAGTTCATCCTCCAGCTCGAACTGCAGCTGGCCGAACAGAACGTCCACATCCAGTTCGATTCGGATGCGCGCGGATGGCTGGCGACGAAGGGCTATGACAAGCTCTACGGCGCCCGCCCGATGTCGCGCCTGATCCAGGAGAAGATCAAGCAGCCGCTGGCGGAGGAACTGTTGTTCGGCAAGCTTGCCGACGGGGGCGAGGTGCACGTCAGCTTGAAGGACGATCAGCCGGCCTTCGAACTCACCCCGGCCCCGCCCAAGGTGAAGGCAACCAAAAAGAAGAAGCCGGCCGCGCGCAAGTCCAGGCCCGCCGCCGACACCGACACGACGGCGAACCCGCCAACGAGGATGCCGACAAGACCAAGGGCTGAGCCCGCAATCTACCAAGTCGCCGGTCGATGCCTATCGGCCGGCGATCGGGCGTGGTTGGCATATACCCCTGAATCTCTTACGGTTCACGCCACACGGGATTTGGGGGTCCAGCGACAATGAGCGTTCTCAAGGTCGACGCGCTGACCAAGCGTTTTGCCGACGTGCTGGCGGTCGATGACCTCAGCTTCGCAGTCGAACCGGGCGAGATCTACGGATTTCTCGGCGGCAACGGCGCGGGCAAGACCACCACTCTCAGGATGGTGCTCGACATCATCCGCCCGACTTCGGGCGCGATCGAAGTCCTCGACGGCGCACCCGACCGGCGCAACACCGCCGCGATCGGCTTCCTGCCCGAAGAGCGCGGGCTCTATGGCAACATGACCGCGATCGATGCGATCGTCTATTTCGGCCGGCTCAAGCAGATGACCCCTGCCGACGCGCGCGCGCATGGGATGGAGCTGCTTACGCGGTTCGACCTCGAGACCCGCGCCAAGGCCAAGATCTCCGAGATGTCGAAGGGCATGGCGCAGAAGGTCCAGCTGGCCACGGCACTGGTCAACCGGCCGCAACTGCTGATTCTCGACGAGCCGTTCTCGGGTCTCGACCCGGTCAACCAGGGGCTGCTCGAGGACGAGATCGTCACCGCATCGAAGAACGGAGCGGCAGTGATCTTTTCCACCCACGTGATGCAGCACGCCGAACGCCTGTGCGACCGGCTGCTGCTGCTGCGCAAGGGCCGCAAGCGCTTCGAAGGCACCAACGACGAGGCCCGCGCCCAGCTCCCCGCCCGGATCGACGCCGTGGCGCCACCGGGTATCACCGGCATCGAGGGCGTGGCCGAAGCAAGGACCGTGGCCGATCTCGGCGGCGGGTGGACCGAATATTCGCTCAGCCTCGATCCCGGCGTCGATGCTGGCGACGTGCTCCAGCGATGCACCGCCAGCGGACTGCCGTTGCGCCGGTTTGAAGAGCGCAGGGCGACCTTGCACGACGTGTTCGTCCATCTGGTCGGCTCGGCCGAAACGCCGGGTCCCGGCAGCCTGGAGTCCGCCCGATGATCCGCAACATCCTGCTCGTCGCCAGCCGCGAGTTTCGCCAGGTAATCCAGCTCAAGAGCTTCTGGCTGACCCTGGTGCTGATCCCCGCCGCGCTCGCGCTCGGGCCGATCCTGGGTGACAAGCTCGACGACGACGATCCATCGCGGGTGGTGGTGCTCGACCGGTCGGGCGGCAGCGCGCGCGCCGCGCTCGAGGCGCGCTTCGCCTTCGAGCACGATCAGCAAGTGCTGACCAAGCTTTCACGCTACGTGCAGCGCTACCGTCTCGAGAAGGCCGATTCCGCAGCGGTGTGGGCGGTGCACGACCGCTGGTACACCCCGGCCGATGTAGCTGCATTCCGCAGCGCGGGCGGGATCGACGCGGCGCTCACCCGGATTGAACGGGTCAAGGCCGCTGACACGCCCGATTTCGATCCGCCGCCGGCCGATTATATACTGGTCGCTCCGCCGCCGGCGCTGGCGGACGCCGATGGCCCCGCCCTGCAGACCGCGGTCGATTCGCTGCTCAAATCCAAGGACACGGCGGACGATCACGCCGACATGGTGGTGTTGATCGGGCCGCGCTATCCGGCCGACCCGACAGTGCGGCTGTGGGCCAACGAGCGGCCCAAGGACAGCTTCGTCACCCCGTTGCAGGACACGCTGACCGCCGACCTGAGGCAGCGCCTGCTGACGCAGGGGGGCCTTTCGGCGCAGGCCGCGATGGCGGTGCAGAACGCCGCACCCGCGATCGCGGTCACCACCCCTCCGCCCGGCGGCGGCGCGAAGGAGGCGATGCTGGTGCGCTCGATCGTCCCGCTCGCGCTCGCCTATATCCTGATGATGGGGCTGATGCTGTCGGGCAGCTGGATGCTCCAGGGCTCGATCGAGGAGCGTTCCAAGAAGCTGCTCGAATCGATCCTCGCCTGCATCACGCCCGAGGAACTGATGTACGGCAAGCTGCTGGGCGCCCTGGCGATCGGCATGTCGATGCTCGGCGTGTGGCTCGGTACCGGGGCGGCGGTGGCATTCGCCACGCACGGCGCGATCGCCGATATGATCCGCCCCGCGCTCGCCCCGGTCACATCGCCGCAGGCGATCGCCACGCTGATCTACTTCTTCATCGCCGGTTATCTGGCGATCTCGATCGTGTTCGTCGCGATCGGGGCGATGGCCGATTCGATGAGCGAGGCGCAGGGCTACCTGATGCCGGTGCTGCTCGCGATCCTGCTGCCGGTCACGTTCCTGCTGCAGGCGATCATCGCCGGCAACAGCGGGCCGATGGTGCAAGTGCTGACCTGGGTGCCGATCTGGACCCCGTTCGCCATCCTCGCGCGGCTCGGCCAGGGCATCCCCACGCTCGAACTGGTCGGCGCGGGCGCGGTGCTGGCGGCTTTCATCGCGCTCGAGGTGATCTTCCTCGGCCGGCTGTTCCGCGCCAGCCTGCTGGCGCAAGGGCAGAAGCCGGGGCTGAAACAGATGATCGAGCGGCTCCGCGCCGCACCGGAATAGCGGGCGCGGGAACGCCTTGCGCGCCGCGGGCTTGAATCGCCTGTGCGCGCACCGTTTTCATGGATCAGGCCCGAACCGTGGGGCATCCACGTCGTTCCCGCGGATACGTGGATCGATCCGTCGCGCCCCGTCGACCACGCACTGGTCACGCATGGCCACGCCGATCACGCGCGCGGCGGGCATGGCCAGTCGATCGCCACGCCCGAGACGCTGGCGATCATGGACTTGCGCTACCAGACCCGCGAAGGCGCGACCCCGGTTGCCTATGGCGAGACGATCGCGCTGAAGGGTGATGTAAGCGCCACTTTCGTCCCCGCCGGCCACGTGCTCGGCAGCGCGCAGATCCTGCTCGAGCATGCCGGCGAGCGGGTGGTGGTCACCGGCGACTACAAGCGGCGCGCGGACCCGACCTGCCCGCCGTTCGAAGTGACCCCGTGCGACATCTTCATCACCGAGGCGACCTTCGGCCTGCCATTGTTCTGCCATCCCCCGATCGCGCAGGAGATGGCCAAGCTGCTCGATCGCCTGGCCGCGTATCCCGATGCCTGCGTGCTGGTCGGCGCCTATGCGCTGGGCAAGGCGCAGCGGGTGATCGCCGAGCTGCGCGCCGCCGGCCACCACGAGCCGATCTACCTCCACGGCGCGCTCGAGCGAAATGTGCCGGCTCTACGAGGAATTCGGAGTCGACCTGGGCGAACTGCGGCTGGTCAGCGATGCGACCAAGGACGAGATGCGCGGCCATGTGGTGATGTGCCCGCCGGGCGCGCTCAACGACCGCTGGAGCCGCCGCCTGCCCGATCCGATCACCGCGATGGCTTCAGGCTGGATGCGCGTGCGCCAGCGGGCCCGCCAGCGCAACGTCGAGCTGCCGCTGGTGATCTCCGACCACGCCGACTGGGGCGAGCTGACCCGCACGGTGGAGGAAGTGAACCCGCAGGAAACCTGGATCACCCACGGCCGCGAGGAAGCGCTGCTGCGCTGGCACCAGCTCCACCAGCGCCGCGCGCGCGCGCTGGCGCTGGTGGGCTATGAGGACGAAGATGACTGAGCGCGTGGCGCCCGCATCACTTGACCTTGGCGAGGTCCGCTTCGACCTTGGCGAGCAGTTCGGCCGACAGCTTGTCGGGGGCCATCCCGCTCAGCGCGCGCAGGCTCATGCTCTTGAACATCTCGTAGTGTTCGTGCGTGCTCACGCCCGGCAGGTCGGCATCGAGCACGGCCTTGCCCTCGGCATCGGCGACGATCGTTTCGAGCGGGGTATCGAGATTGAGGCGCGCGGCGGCCTGAGCGGCGGGCGCGGTATCGGCGGCGTAAGCGGTGGCCGGGGCGAGTATCAGGGCTGCAGCGGCAAGAACGATGCGCATTTCGGAAATTCCTCTGGAGGCGGCCCCGCGCGACGACCGGGCGGGCTTGCCCGGCTTTTATCGTGCCAGGGTTCACCTGCCTAGATGGAACGGTTCGCCGCCCTGATCGATGCGCTGGTCTATACCCGCAGCCGCAACGAAAAATTGCGCCTGATCGCCGAGTATTTGCGCGCCACGCCCGATCCCGACCGGGGCTGGGCGCTCGCCGCGCTGACCGACGGCCTCGATTTTCCGGCGGTGAAGTCGAGCACAATCCGGAACCTGCTGATGGAGCGGGTCGATCCGGTGTTGTGGACGCTGAGCCGCGATTTTGTCGGCGACACTGCCGAGACCGCAAGCCTGTTGTGGCCTGCACCGGACGAGCACCCCGCCCCGCCCAGCGTCTGGGAGACGGTCGAACTGCTGTCCGCGATGACCCGCAAGTCGGTGCTGACCGAGCTGCCCCGCCTGCTCGACCGGCTCGACCCGTCGGGCCGCTACGCGCTGCTCAAGCTGGCTACGGGCGCGATGCGAATCGGTATTTCCAGCCGTCTGGCCAAAGTCGCCTTCGCGCAGGCGTTCGAAGTTGGCGTGGAGGAGGTCGAGGAGCACTGGCACGGGCTGACGCCGCCGTACCAGCCGCTGTTCGACTGGGCCGCGCACGGCCACGACGCGCCCGATACCGCCAACCTGCCGACCTTCCGCCCGTTCATGCTGGCGCACCCGCTGGAAGAAACGGTGGTCGATCTGGCCGATTACGCCGCGGAGTGGAAATGGGACGGCATTCGCGTCCAACTGGTCAGGATGGGCGGCGAGACGCGGCTCTATTCGCGCGGGGGCGACGATATCTCGGCGACGTTTCCCGAACTGCTGAACATCCTGCCGATGGACGCGGTGCTCGACGGCGAGCTGCTGGTGCGCGGCAGCCACCAGGGCGGTGAGAACGAAGACAGGGCGGCGCGGCGAGCTTCAACGCGCTGCAGCAGCGGCTGGGGCGCAAGGTAGTGGCCAGGAAGATGCTCGCCGAATACCCCGCCTTCGTCCGGCTCTACGATGTGCTGATCCTCGAAGGCGATGACTTGCGCGAACGGCCGTGGAGTGAGCGGCGCAGAGGTGCTGGAGGCGCTCATGCCTCGGCTGCCGGCTTCCCATTTCGATCTCAGCCAGGTGGTCGAGGCGACCGATTTCGACCATCTCGCGCAAATCCGCGGGGGCGCGCGCGACGACGCGATCGAAGGGCTGATGCTCAAGCGCCGCGATTCGCCCTACATCGCCGGGCGCAAGACCGGGCTGTGGTACAAGTGGAAGCGCGATCCGCTGCTGATCGATTGCGTGCTGATGTACGCCCAGCGCGGCAGCGGCAAACGATCGAGCTTCTATTCCGATTACACCTTCGGCTGCTGGGACGGCGATCCGGACGCCGGCGCCGAGCTGTTGCCGGTGGGCAAGGCCTATTCGGGCTTCACCGACGATGAACTCAAGAAGATCGACCGCCACGTGCGCACCCACACGGTCAACCGCTTCGGCCCGGTACGCGAGACCGACCGCAGCCTGGTGTTCGAGCTCGCCTTCGATTCGGTCCACGAGAGCAAGCGGCACAAGTCGGGCCTGGCGATGCGCTTCCCGCGCGTGCACCGGGTGCGATGGGACAAGCCGCCGCACGAGGCTGACCGCATCGATGCACTGAAGGCCCTGATACGAGATTGATTCGCGGCGCCCGACACGGCATGGGTTGCATCGCGCAACTTAAAGGATGCTTCCGATGACCCTCGCCAGCCAGATCAAGCCCACTGCCGACAATGCATTGGGCACGCTCGATCATCTACTTAGCAAGGCGGCGGATCATGGCGGTGACTCGCTGATGGGCGAGCGGCTGGCGCCCGACATGTTCCCGCTGTCCGCGCAGGTCCGCATCGCATGCGACCAGATTTCCGCCGCGCTCAAGCGAGTGACCGACAGCACATTCTCGCTGCCCGACGATGACGACGCCACGCTGGCCGCCGCGCGGGAGCGGGTGGCGAAAGTGCGCGCCGCGCTTGCCGGGCAGGCGGACGACAGCTTCGTCGCAGCCGATCACACGATCGAACTGGCGCTGCCCAACGGGATGAATTTCGCCATGCGGGCTGATGAATACCTGCGCGACTGGACCGTGCCACAGCTGTTCTTCCACCTGACCACCGCCTACGCGATCCTGCGCGCGAAAGGCGTCGGCATCGGCAAGGCCGATTTCCTGCCTTACATGATGAAGTACGCCAAAGCCGCCGCGCCCGCCTGAGTTGCGCGGCGCAACAACCCGCTAGCCGCCTGCCTCGCGCAAGGCGGCGGCGTGCGCGCGTCCGTTTTCCACGTAGTGCGCCACGCCCATGCGCATCCCGGCGACGGCCATGTCGTCGAGATCGCGCATCTTGCGCGCCGGACGACCGCCCCACAGCTCGCGGGCCGCCATCACCTTGCCCTCGGTCAACATTGCGCCGGCGGCGAGCATGGCGTCCGAGCCGATAACCGCCTTGTTCATCGCGATCGCGCCCAGGCCGACGAAGCCGCGATCCTCGATTCTGCAGCCGTGGAGCATGACCATGTGGCCCACCAGCACATCGTCGCCGATGATCAGCGGGCTCCCGTCGGGATCGCCCGGCCGCTCGGGATCGCAATGGAGCACGCTGGCATCCTGGATGTTGGTCCGCGCGCCGATCACGATCCGGCTGACGTCCGCACGCAGCACGCAGTTGTACCACACGCTTGAATCGGCGCCGATGGTCACGTCGCCGATGATCGTCACGCCCGGCGCGATGAATGCGCTGTCGTCGATCTGCGGGGTCTTGCCGTGGATCGCGATGATCCGCACGCCGGGCCGGTCAATCACGGGCCTTCTCCCATTCATCTCTGGAAATCGAGTAGATGATCGACGGGTTGAGATCCTCACCGAAGCGCGGGTCGGTGTAGTCGAGTTCCTCCCGGCGCCGCATGCCGAGCCGCTTCATCAGGCCCCAGCTCGGCGAGTTGCCGGGGACCGTCAGCGCGACAACCTCTTCGGCGCCAAAGCGATCGAACGCGGCCTGAAGCGCGGCCAAGGCGGCTTCCTTGGCATAGCCCTTCCCCCACGCATCTTCGCGCAGCCGCCAGCCGATCTCGATCGCGCCCGTGACCGAGGATCCCGGCGCGTCGGCGCGCTTCAAGCCGCAAAACCCCAGCAGCTCGCCGTCGGCCTTGCGCTCGACCGCCCAGAAGCAGAACCCGTTAGCCGCCGCGCAGTTGGTGACCCGCGCGCGGGTAGCGGCCATGCCGTCATCGCCCATCACGCCGCCGAGCCAGCGCATGACGGCGGGCGTGTTGGTGGCCGCAAAGAAGCGCGGCCAATCCGCATCGCGCCAGTCGCGCAGGGCCAGGCGTTCGGTTTCAATGCGAAGTTCAGCCACGAGTCTTCCATTTTTCTGCGGTGATCGACCACACCGTCGTCGGATTGTCTTCCGGCGGGTAATCGGGATCGACGTAGCCAAGATCGGGCCGGGGCGTAAGGCCGAGCCGGTGCATCATCTGCGTCGATGAAGCGTTGGAATCGCTGGTTTGCGACCACACGAGCGGCAGGCCCAGCGTGCCGAAGGCGAACGCCAGCACGGCACGCGCCGCCTCGCTCGCGTAGCCCTTTCCCCACGAGTCCTCGGCGAACGTCCAGCCGATCTCGGGCTGGCCGCGCAAGGCCTCGGGCGCTGTCTGGCTTCGGACATGGAACAGCCCGACCCGCCCGAGGCGCTTTTGCCCGTCGCGCAACAGCACCGTCCAGCGGCGATGCCCGCCCGGCGTGCCGAATGCCGCGATGTCCTGGTCGAGCTGCGCCGCCACTTCGGCCTCGCTGCCCGGTACTCCACCGAGGTGCCGCAAGACCGCGGGGGTATTGATCGCTTCGATGAGCCACGGCAGGTCGGCGGCGGCCGCGGGCCGCAAGATCAGGCGCCGGGTTGTGAGGACCGCGTCATCCATTCATCAGCCGCGCGGCGTGCGCGGCATGATAAGTCAGCACCCCCGAGCAACCGGCGCGCTTGAACGCCATCAGCGTTTCCATCACCAGCGCGTCGCGGTCGCCCGCGCCCGCCGCCGCCGCTGCCTCGATCATCGCGTATTCGCCGCTCACCTGATAGGCGAATACCGGCACTTCGAAACGCGCCTTCACGCGGGCCACGATGTCGAGATAGGGCAGGCCCGGCTTGACCATCACGCTGTCGGCGCCCTCGGCAAGGTCGAGCGCCACTTCGCGCATGGCCTCTTCGGCGTTGCCCGGATCCATCTGGTACGATTTCTTGTCGCCCTTGAGCAGCCCGCCCGATCCGACCGCATCGCGGAACGGTCCGTAGAACGCGCTCGCGTACTTGGCGGCGTAGGCCATGATCTGGACGTTCGGGTGCCCGTTCATCTCCAGCGCCATGCGGATCGCGCGGACCCGACCGTCCATCATGTCGGACGGGGCGATCACGTCGGCGCCCGCATTGGCCTGGTTGATCGCCTGGTCGACCAGCACCGCGACGGTATCGTCGTTGGTGACATAGCCCGCGGCGTCGATCAGCCCGTCCTGCCCATGGCTGGTGTACGGATCGAGCGCCACATCGGTCAGCACGCCGATGTCGCTGCCGCAGGCGTCCTTGATCGCGCGAATCGCCCGGCACATCAGGTTGTCGGGGTTGAGCGCCTCGGCACCATCATCCGAGCGTAGTGTTCGGGGCGTGTTCGGGAACAACGCGACGCACGGAACACCCAGATCGAGCGCTTCATTCGCACGTTTGACGATTCCGTCGACCGACCAGCGCGACACGCCGGGCAGGCTGCCGATCGGCTCCTCCACCCCCGATCCCTCGGTCACGAACAGCGGCCAGATGAGGTCGGCCGGCGTCAGCACGGTCTCGCGGTGGAGCGCCCGGCTCCAGGCGCTGGCCCGGGTCCGGCGCAGGCGAAGGTTGGGAAAGGCGGCGGTCATCGCCGGTTCTGTTGCCGCAATCGCGGCCGCCAATCAATCGCCGGCTACTTGGGGTCGATCCGGTCGATCTCGCGGCTCGGCTCGGCGGCGGTCGTGTCGGCCGCGCTCGGTGACAGGTCGGTCAGCGCGGCGCCGGGTGCGACGGTCTTCAGCCGCGCAAGCACTTCGCGGAAGCGCGCCAGGCTTTCACCGGACAATAGCGCACGGGTGACGAAGGCCACGCTGGCTGGATCGATCGCCTGGCCGTTGCGGTACATCTCGTAATGGAGGTGCGGGCCGGTCGACAGGCCAGTGGTGCCGACATAGCCGATCACCTGGCCCCGGCGTACGCTCTGGCCGGCGGACACCGCCATCCGGCTCATGTGGCAATAGCGGGTGGCCAGGCCCGCCGCGTGGCTCAGCTTGACCGCGTTGCCGCAACCGCCCGCGCGGCCCGCCGACGCAACGACGCCATCGGACACCGCGACGATCGGCTGGCCGTAACTGGCGTGGAAATCCATTCCCGCATGGCGCCGCACATAGCCCAGGATCGGGTGCCGCCGCATGCCGAAGCGCGAGGTGATCCGCCCGGGAACCGGCTGGAGCAGGCCGCTGGTCTGCTCGCCCACGCCCGATGCTTCGTAGAACTGGCCGTCGCTGCCCCAGCGCATCAGCTGAGTACGCGGCTTCCCGCCGCGATCGATGCCCGCATAGAGCAACTGGCCCGCCTGGCGCTCGCCGGTAGCGGCGCGGCGGTACGATACGATCATGTCGAAGCTGTCGGTCGGCCTAACCCCGCTGTCGAGATCGACCTGCGCGCCGAGCTCGTGCAGGTACTGCTGCACCGCGCTGGCCGGCGCGCCCGCGGCGCGCATCGAGCGATAGAGGCTGTCGCCGGCGAGCCCGCGGATGCGCAGCGGGGTGGCATCGACCCGGATCGGCTTGCGTTCGAGCGCGAGGCCGCCCCCTTCGCGCTCGACTGCCAGCGCCAGATCGAAGCGCGCGCGGAAAGCGAGCGAATCGAGCGGGCGCGGCTGGTCCGCGGCGGGGCGCCGGCCGAGCGTGATATCGATTTGCGTGCCGGGCGCGATCTGGCTCAGCGGCATCGTCTGCGCGACCAGTGATTCGACCCGCGCGGCGTCGATCGCACCGATCCCGGCGCGCTGGAGCATCCGGCCAAAACTGTCTCCCCGGACCAGCGTAGCGACGAACGCGATGGTCGGGCGCTCGGGTGCGGCACGCAAGGGCACCACCGAACGGGTCGCGCCCATATGGCGGCCGCTGTCGCCGCCCAGCGCCAGGGGCATGATCATCTGGCTGCGAAATTCGTCACGTACTTCGTCGTCCACACGGGTGGCGGGCGCCGCTTCAAGCGGGGCAAATCCCGGCCAGAAGGCGAGGCTGACCGCCGAAAGGCCAATGAACGTGCCAAGCCCCCGAAACCATCGGCGGCTGCCGATCGCTTCGGCAAGGTCCGGAGCGAGATCGACCCTGGAGAGCGTGTCTTCCGCCCGCCAGCGCCACGCGTCCCACTTTTCGGCGATCGAGCGAAGGCGCTTGCGCGACACGGATTGGCCATCGCGTTCGATCTGCGCGTGAGTCAGCGCGGCCGCACGCCAGCCCGGCACGCCGTCGGCGGGGCCGTGCCCCGATGCATCCGCCTCGCGCGACTGGAACAACGCGCCCTCCGATCAAACCCCGGCATTCAATGCGCCGGCAACAGCGTCCCGGCGCGTCGAAGTCCGTCGTGCGCCGCCTCGTCCTTTTCCTTGCCCGAACGAAGTTAATGACGAGCTAATTTTCGCCTAGCTTGCAGGCGCTTGGCGCCGATGCCACATTGCCAGCCGTGACGATCAAGGCCGTCCTCGGACCCACCAATACCGGCAAGACCCATCTCGCGATCGAGCGGATGTGCGGGCATTCGTCGGGCGCGATCGGCTTCCCGCTGCGGCTGCTGGCGCGCGAAGTCTATGACCGGGTGGTTGCGATCAAGGGCGAAAAGTCGGTCGCGCTGATCACCGGCGAAGAGCGCATCGAACCGAAGGACGCGCGCTATTTCTGCTGCACTGCGGAGGCAATGCCGCGAGATGGCGGACGTCTGGGCGGAGATCCCGCGGGGCCGCTCGCATTCGTGGCGCTCGACGAAGCGCAGCTGGCCGCGGATCGCGAGCGCGGCCACGTGTTCACCGACCGGCTGCTGAATACCCGCGGGCGCGAGGAGACCATGCTGCTCGGCTCCTCGACGCTCGAGCCGATGGTCCGCGCGCTGGTGCCCAAGGTCGAGGTCGTGACTCGCCCGCGCTTCTCGACGCTCAGCTATGCGGGCGCGCACAAGCTGTCGCGCCTGCCGCCGCGCAGCGCGATCGTCGCCTTCTCGACCGAGCAGGTCTATGCGGTGGCCGAGATGTTGCGCCGCTTCCGCGGCGGCGCGGCGGTGGTGATGGGCGGGCTCTCGCCCGAGACCCGCAATCGCCAGGTGGCCATGTTCCAGTCGGGCGAAGTCGATTACATCGTCGCTACCGATGCGATCGGCATGGGGCTCAACCTCGACGTGGTCCATGTCGCTTTCGCGGGGCTGTCGAAATTCGACGGGGTGCGCCAGCGGCGGCTGACTCCGGCAGAGATGGCCCAGATCGCGGGTCGCGCGGGGCGGCACCAGCGCGATGGCAGCTTCGGCACGCTGTCGGGACAAGGCGGCGGAGCGAAGAACCCGGCCTTCACCGACGAGGAAGTCTACGCCATCGAAGAGCACCGGTTCGCGCCGTTGACCGCGTTGTTCTGGCGCGAGGCCCAACCACGCTTCGACACGCTGGCAACCCTGATTGCCGATCTCGAATCGCATCCGCGACAGCCCGGCCTGGTGCGCGCGCCCGAAGCAGTCGACCTGGCGGTGCTCAAGCGATTGGCCGAAGAGCCGCTGGCGGCGGACGTCACCACACCGGGCGTCGTCCGGCGGTTCTGGGAAGCATGCAGCTTGCCGGACTTCCGCCAGAGCGGGGCCGATACTCACGCGCGGTTCGTCGCCCGTCTGTGGCAGGACTTGCGCCACGGCCATCTCGGCGCCGATTACGTCGCCGCGCGGATTGCCGACCTCGATCGGCCGCAGGGCGACATCGACACGCTGCAAGGCCGTATCGCCGCGATCCGCAGTTGGGCATATATAGCACAGCGACCCGACTGGGTACTTGCGCGCGACGAGATGGCGGCCCGCGCCCGCGCAGTCGAGGCTCGCCTGTCCGACGCGCTCCACGCGCGGCTGACCGAGCGGTTCGTCAATCGGAGGACGACGATCCTGATGAAAAGCATCGGCAACGACGCAGGCATGCTCCCGGTAGAACTGGGTGAAGGCGATGCGGTGGTGGTCGAGGGCGAGCCGATCGGCCACCTCGAAGGATTTCGCTTCGTGGTCGACCCGCTGGCCAGTCATGCCGACCGGCGGATGCTGCTCGCAGCGGCGGAAAAGGCCTTGCCGAGCCTGCTTGGCCAGCGCGCCCGCGCCTTGGCAGAAAATGTCGAGACGCTCGAACTGGTCGACGGTGAGATCCGCTGGCAGGGCAGGCCGCTGGCCCATCTCGAATCCGGACCCACCACGACTCGTCCGCGCCTGGTCCCCGTGCGCGATGTGCTCGCATTGCCCGACGCCGACCGTAACGCGATGTTGGAACGAATCGAAACCTGGCTCGCCTCACAGCTTTCGCCGCTCGCGCCGCTTGCCGCGCTCGAGGCGGCGACTCGCGATCCGGCTGCGGGGAGCGAGGCGCGCGCGTTGCTCCTCAACCTGGTCGCGGGCCACGGAGCGATCGCACGCGGCGCGGCGGGGATCGAACACCTGCCGCGCGAACTACGCCCGTTCCTTCGCCGCCTTGGCGTCACCTTCGGCGCACTCGACGTGTTCGCGCCAGCGCTGCTCAAACCGGCCGCGCGGGCCGCGTTGCATGCCGCCGGGATCGATCGGCGTCCGCTCGCCCCGGGCATGCCGACGGTGACCTCCGCGCGGCCCCTTCCCGCTGGCTATCGACCCGCCGGGCAGCAGGCCGTACGGGTCGACATCGCCGAGAAACTGCTGCGCGCCGCACATGACGCGCGGGCCAGCGCAGGCCGTGCGCGTCACTTCGCGCTCAATCCTGCGCTGGCTGTATCGACCGGGCTGCTGCCGGACAGCTGGGTGCGGCTGCTGGGCTCCGCCGGGTTCAAGGTCCAGCGTGCCCGATCGTTGGCCAAGGGCGCGCATGGCCCGCCCGCGCCCGACAAGTGGGTATGGCATCCCAACCGCAAGGACAGCCCAGCGCCCACCCGGGCGGTCGCGCCCGAGGGCCACGCATTCGCCGCGCTGGCCGATCTTGTCGGGCCCGCTGGCCGGTGAGGATCGACAAGCTGTTGTGGCAGCTGCGGCTGACCAAGACCCGTAGTCTTGCGCAGATGATGGTCGCAGCGGGGCATATCCGCCGCAACGGCGTGCGCGTCCTGCGATCGAGCCAGACCGTGGCGGAAGGGGACATGCTGACTCTCCCGCTGACCGGCGGGGTGCAGGTGATCGAGGTCCTCGCGCTACCGGTGCGGCGGGGGCCGGCGGCGCAGGCGCAGGCCTGTTACCGCACGCTTGACCCGACCCACGAAAGCGCCATAGCACCGGCTCAGGAGCAACCGCCTGGAAGGGGCCCGCCGCAATGACCTACGTCGTCACCGACGCCTGCATCAAATGCAAGTACACCGACTGCGTCGAGGTCTGCCCGGTCGATTGCTTCTATGAAGGCGAAACGATGCTGGTCATCAATCCGTCCGAATGCATCGATTGCGGCGTGTGCGAGCCCGAGTGCCCGGCCGAGGCGATCCTGCCCGATACCGAAAGCGGGCTCGAGCAATGGCTCGAACTGAACACGAAGTTCTCTGCCGAATGGCCCAACATCACGAGCCAGAAGGAGCCCCCCGCCGACGCCGACGAGCACAAGGGCGAGGAAGGCAAGTTCGAGAAGTTTTTCACTCCGGAACCCGGCGAAGGCGATTAACCGCCGGCGACCCAGCGGCAAATCCCGGTATTTTACGCTGCGCCTGGCCGCGCGCGCTTACACACGTGCGCGCGCTGTCGCGGCGGGGTGGAAATTTTATTGCGAGCGTGCTATATAATCCGTCAAGCACGCCGGGCAGTGATTCCGGCGGTGAAGCGAACGGTCAGAAAGGCGCGCCGCACTCCGCGAGAAAACAGGTTTCCGGTACGACCGTGACATCGCGGTCGGTGGAAGGCTTGACCGTTCTTGCGCTGCCGTGCCGCCACGAAAGGATTATTGATGGCTAGTCAGGCCCCCGCCTTCGACGTCGGCGATTACGTGGTCTATCCCAAGCACGGGGTCGGCCGTGTGATCGAACTGCAGAGCGAGGAAATCGCCGGCATGCAGCTCGAACTCTACGTCCTGCGCTTCGAAAAAGAGCGGATGACGCTGCGGGTGCCGATGAACAAGATCGAATCGATCGGCATGCGCAAGCTGTCGAGCGACAAGACTCTCAAGGAAGCGATGCAGACGCTGACCGGCAAGCCCAAGGTCAAGCGCACGATGTGGAGCCGCCGCGCGCAGGAATACGAAGCCAAGATCAATTCGGGCGACCTGGTGTCGATCGCCGAAGTGACCCGGGATCTGTTTCGCCCTGAAGACCAGCCCGAACAATCGTATTCGGAACGCCAGATCTTCGAGGCCGCTTCGAGCCGGCTCGCACGCGAACTGGCGGCGATGGAAAAAACCGACGAACCAACCGCGTTGCAGAAAATCCTGGACGTCCTGCGCGAGCACGCGCCGAAGTATTACGAGACTGCCGACGAAAGCTGATCGGCGGTTTCCAGTTCAGCCGGATTTACGGGGCGCCATCCTTGGTCGGGTGGCGCCCCTTTTTCGTGTCCGGCCCGATCGTCGCGGGCGGACGTTCGACGACGGTCGCCCTGCCATCGACGAAGCGCGCGGCCAGGCCCCATCTCCTATCCCCTTGCCGATTGCGGCGCCCACCTTGCTGTATTATGTGTGCAACACGGACTGGATCACTGATCAAAGGATCACGAGGACATGCTGCACAAGATAATCAAGGGGGTTGCCCCGGTTCTCGCGCTGGCGCTGGCCACCGGCCTCGCCGGTTGCGACGGCCACATCTCGGTCAACGGTCACGAGGGCGTGCCGCTCGCGGAACTCAACCTCGACGGTCGTTCGCCCACCAGCCTGGTTCTGGCCGGGCCTGACAATGTCGTGATAGCCCGCGGCGAAAAGCTGACGATCGATGTCGCCGGCGATCCGCAAGCGGCCGACGAACTGCGGTTCACCCTCGACGACGATTCGCTCGGGGTCATGCGCAAGAACGGCTCGAAGGTGCGCGGCAAGGCGACCGTGCGGGTGACCTTGCCCGCGTTGAGCAAGCTGACGCTTGCCGGATCGGGCAAAGTCGACGCCGATCAGATGGACGGCGACGTCGAAGTGGTGATCGCGGGCAGCGGAACCGCCCGCGTCGCCGCAATCGAAGCCGACAAGGTAGAAGTGACGATCGCCGGATCGGGCACGCTCGAGGCCGGCGGCCGCGCCGAGACGCTCGAACTGACAGTGGCCGGGGCGGGCTCGGCCAACATGGGCCCGCTCAGGGTGGGCAACGGCGAAGTGACCATCGCCGGATCAGGTGACGCGGCGTTCGCTTCCGACGGAACGGTCAAGGCGACCATTTTGGGGTCGGGAACGGTATCCGTCACCGGCAGCGCCAAGTGCACGGTCAGTTCGATGGGCTCCGGAAAGCTGCACTGCAGCGCCGGGACGACGGAGACCGCAGGTCGCCCGACGCCGCCGACCCCGCCCGCGCCGCCATCCCCGGTGACCGATCCCACGCCGGAATAAGTTCATCGCCCGGCAACGCCCGACGAGCTAGGGGCCGCGCAACGAAAGGAATTTTCGATGCGCGGCCCTTCTCTCGTCCTGTTGGCGGTGGCGCCGCTCGCGCTGTCAGGTTGCCTCGCCAAGACCGCGTTCGACGTGGCGACCGCACCGGTGCGAGTGGCGTCGAAAGCCGTCGATCTGGCGACCACCAGCCAGTCCGAAGCCGACGAGAAGCGCGGCCGCGAAATCCGCAAACGCGAGGAGCGACTCGGTCAGCTGCAGCGTGAGCGCGACAAAAGCGAAAGGGCCTGCCTGGCGGGCGACAGACGGGCGTGCGACCGGCTATCGGCGATCAACGCCGAGATGCACATCCTGATGCCGCAGGTCCCGGTCGAATCCGGCCCCGAAAGCTAGGCGGCTGCGCGGCGCAACCGGTCGTTGATCGCCGCGCCGATGCCATGATCGGGAATCGGCGCGACCGCCACCCGCAGGGCGGGCGATGCTGCCGCCCGATGCAGACAGGCATAGAGCCGCGAGGCCGCTTCGGCGAGATCGCCGCTTGGTGACAGATTGCAGTCACCATCGACCGCCGCGTACCCGATCCCGAACTCGTCCGGCTCGAAGGTTGTCGCTTCGAGCCGCACCGGCTTGCCGGGCGAATAGTGCTGGGCAAGCTGGCCGGGCGCCTCGATCCGAGCAACTTCTATCGGACCCGGAGCACCAAGCACGGAGATCAGTTCGGAAGCCGCGATCGGTCCTTCACGCAAGAGTTGCCAGCCATCCGGGCGCACAGCGGCGATGGTCGATTCTATTCCTTGCAGACACCGCCCTCCATCGAGCACAGCGTCGATCCGGCCGTCGAGCGTGGCGAGGACATGGTCGGCGGTGGTTGGGCTGACCGCGCCGCTTCGGTTGGCCGAAGGCGCGGCGAGAGGAAGTGCACACGCTTCGAGCACCGCTCGCATAGTGGGATGCGCGGGACAGCGCAGCGCGACCGTCGGCAGGCCGGCGGTGACAGCGGGGGCCAGCCCGCAACCGTCGCGCATCGGCAGCACCAGGGTTAGCGGGCCAGGCCAGAAGCGGTCTGCCAGCGCCTGCGCCCGCGCATCGAACCAGGCGAATTCCTCGGCCATCCCGCGCGCCGCCACGTGGACGATCAGCGGGTTGAAGTCGGGCCGCCCTTTGGCCCGGTAGATCGCCGCTACCGCAGGATCGCTGTCGGCGCGCGCGGCGAGGCCGTAGACCGTCTCGGTCGGCAGCGCGACCAGCGCTCCCCTCTCGATCAATGCCGCCGCGCGGGATATGCCCGCGGCATCTGCGACAAGGATTTCCGTAGCGTATTTGCCGCCCATCGCCCGGCGCTATAAGCACGCGTCCTTCAAAGCCAAGGAGAACCCGCGCGTGTACCGTCCTGCCACCGCCGACCAGCTGCTGGCTCTGCAGGTTTGCGCGCAAATCGACGAGCTAGCGCAAGCGGAGCGCTTCGCGGCGGCCGAGCCCGACATGGTCGAGGCGATCGTCGAGGGGATAGGCGCGTTCGCCGCGGGCGAATGGGCGCCACTCAACCGGGTGGGCGATCTCGAAGGCGCGAAGCTCGAGAACGGCGTGGTGCGGCTGCCGGCGGGGTTCAATGAAGCGTATGATCACTACGTCGAACAGGGCTGGAACAGCATAGCCGCACCCGCCGAACACGGCGGACAGGGCCTGCCGTTCTCGCTGGGGTGCAACGTCCTCGAGAATCTCGGCACCGCCAACTTCGCGTTCAACCTGCTCCCGATGCTGACCACCGGCGCGATCGATGCGCTGGAGCAGCACGGCAGTGCGGCGCAGCAGTCGCTCTACTTGCCGAAGATGATCAGCGGCGAATGGTCGGGGACGATGAACCTGACCGAGCCGCAGGCCGGCAGCGACCTCGGTGCGCTCCGGTCGACCGCAAGCCCGATCGAGCACGGCGAACACGCCGGGAAATTCCGCATCGCCGGGACCAAGATCTTCATCACCTGGGGCGATCACGAGCTGGCGAAGAACGTCATCCACCTCGTCCTTGCCCGTCTGCCCGATGCGCCCGAAGGCAGCCGCGGCATCTCGCTGTTCGTGGTGCCCAAGTATCACGTCAACGCCGATGGATCGCTGGGGCCACGCAACGACGTTCGGGCGGTGAGCCTTGAGCACAAGCTGGGCATCCACGCCTCGCCCACCTGCGTGATGTCCTACGGCGACAATGGGCAATGCATCGGCGAACTGGTGGGAGCGCCCAATCGCGGGCTGATGGCCATGTTCACGATGATGAACAATGCGCGGATCAACGTCGGCAACCAGGGCGTCCAGATCGGCGAACGCGCTACTCAGGCGGCGATGGCTTACGCCAGCGAGCGCGTGCAGTCGGTCCGCGCGGGCTCGCCCGATCGCACGCCGGTGGCGATCATCGAGCACCCAGACGTGCGGCGGATGCTGCTGCGGATGAAGGCGCTGACCGAGGCTACGCGGGCGCTGCTGTACTACACCGCCGGCCAGGTCGACCGCGGCACACTGGGAGACCAGGCCGCGGCGGCGCGGGGCGAATGCCTGGTGCCGATGCTCAAGGCGTGGGGCACCGACATTGGGGTCGAAGTCGCCAGCATGGGAGTGCAGGTCCACGGCGGAATGGGCTTCGTCGAGGAGACCGGGGCGGCCCAGCACTATCGCGACGCGCGGATCGCGCCGATCTACGAAGGAACCAATGGGATACAGGCAGCGGATCTCGTGACCCGCAAGCTGGGGCTCGAGAACGGCGCGGTGATCGATGCGCTGTTCGCCGATATCGAGCGGGACGCGGCCAGCGACAGTCCGCTTGCGCGACTGGCGGGCGAATGCCGCTCCATCGCACGCTGGATGCGCGACGACGCCAGCATCGACGATCGCCTCGCCGGCAGCACCGCGTTCACAGCGATGAGCGCCGTGGCGGTAGCGGGATGGCAACTGGCGCGTCAGGCCCGCGCGGTGGCCAACGGCGCCGCGCCTTCGCTCGCTACCACCAAGCCGGTCACCGCGCGCTATTTCCTCGAGCAGGTAGTGCCCGAGGCGCTCGGCCAGGCAAGCTCGGCGCGCGGCGGAGCCGAACTGCTCTACGCGCTGCCGACCGAGGCGCTCGCCGGGTGAGCGATCCGCTCGAGCGAATCGCCGCGGCGCTCGAACGGATCGCGCCCGCGCCTGCGCCGACGGTCGATTGGCTGGCATCGCCCGCCTACATCTGGAACGGGGCATCAGCCCGCGCGGTGGACCGGATCGAGGCACCTCGCCTCGACCAGTTGATCGGGATCGACCGGCAAAAGGCACTCGTCACCGGCAATGTCGCGCGGTTCGCCAAGGGCAGCGCCGCGCACGACATGCTGCTGTGGGGCGCGCGCGGCATGGGCAAGAGCGCGCTGGTGCGCGCGGCCGCGGCCACCGCGCAGGCGGAAGACCCGGCAAGTCTGGCGCTGGTGCAGGTCGCCGCCGATGCCATGGCAACGCTTCCCACCCTATTCGGGCTGCTGGGGGCCGAGCCGCGCAACTTTCTCGTCTATCTCGACGATCTCGGCTTCGGCGAGGGCGATTCGTCCGGTCCGAGGCACTTGCGCAGCTGGCTCGAAGGCGGGGTCGAGGCGCGCCCCGCCAACGTGCGTCTTGCCGTCACCAGCAACCGCCGCGCAATCGTCCCGCGACACGGCGCCGAGCAGGACGATCCCTTGAACCCGCGCGACGCGCTCGACGATCTGCAAGCGCTGGCCGACCGCTTCGGGCTGGCGATCGGGTTCCATAACGCCAGCCAGGAGGATTATCTGGCGATCGTCTCCGCCTACGCAGAACCGCTCGGGCTGAGGTGGGAACAGGGCGATGCGCTCGAGTGGGCCAAGCGCCGCGGTGCGCGTTCGGGACGCACCGCATGGCAATACGTCACCGAGCTGGCGGGGCGTGCAGGGAAGCGGTTCTAGGCCTTACTGCGTGGTTTCCTGCGCGTAATCGTCCTCGAACGAGGCCTTCTGGCCGCGCAATTCGCGCAACGGTGGCAGGCGCTTGCCGCTGATCCGCTCGATCGCTGCCGAGGGCTTGGCCCCCGGCGCGGTCACTCGCCACACGATCCCGGCGGTATCGTCGGTCACCAGCAGCGCGCCGTCCTGGGCGAACGCGACCCAGGTTGGGCGGCCGTGCGTGGCCTTGCCATCCTTGGTCAGGAACCCGGTCAGCACCGGCACCGGCTTGCCGGTCGGATTGCCGCGCGCGTCGAACGCCACATAGACGACATCGTAACCCGACTTGGGGAAGCGGTTCCACGATCCGTGCCGCGCGATTACCGCGCCCGATGCGAACCGGTCGCCCAGCGTGCCCCCGCCGCCGGTAAAGGCCAGTCCCAGCGCGGCGACGTGCGGGCCCAGTGCATATCGTGGGATGCGGATATAGTCGGGGTTGAACCCGGCGGGCTGGTAGGCATCGACCCGCTCGTCGAAGTTGTCGCGCCACCAGACCCACGGCCAGCCGTAATCGGCGCCGATCGGCACGTCGGTCAGGTAATCGGGCACCATGTCGGAGCCGAGCATGTCTCGTTCGTTGACGGTTGCCCACAACTCGCCGCTCCACGGCGAGAACGCGAGGCCGTTGGGATTGCGCATGCCGCGGGCAAACTGCCGCGCGCGCTTGGTGTCCAGGTTGTAATTCCAGATCGCCGCGCGGCCGGTTTCCGCCTCGATCCCGTTCTCGGCGATGTTCGAGGCCGACCCGACCCCGACGTAGATATCCTTGCCGTCAGGCGAGATGACCACGTTGCGCATCCAGTGATTGCCACCGCCCGGCAGGTCCATCAGCTTGCTCGGGGTGCCGGTGAGCGTGGTCGAGCCGAGCGTATAGGGGAACGCCAGCAGGGCATCGTGATTGCCGACGTAAAGCGTGCCGTCGCGCCAGGCGAGTCCGGCGGGCGAGGACAGCGCGGGATTGGTCAGGATCGCGCGCTGATCGGCTTTTCCATCGCCGTCGGTATCGCGCAGCAGCGCGATCGCGTTGGGCGTCGTGCCCCCGGCGCCCGCCTTGCGGAACAGGTACTTCTCGATCCGGCCGGTGATGCCGCCCGAACCGGCCGAGGGTGGGCGATTGGTCAGCGCCACCAGCACATCGCCGTTAGGCAGCACCAGCATCGTGCGCGGGTGATCGAGGCCGTCGGCGAAGCGGGTCACCGCAAGGCCCTCGGCCGCGACCGGCACTTCGTTTGCCTTCCAGCCGATAACGTCGGCGACCCCGACGGTCGGGAAACTCTCGGCACGGGGGAACGTCAGCTGCGGATCGGTCCCCGTGACAGCTGCCAGTGCCAGCTTCGCGCGATCGGGGGTGGCGAGGTAGGCCAGCACCCCGATGATCAGCAGGATAGCGACGAGGACGCTGGCGAGGAACTTGCGGCGGGTGGTCATGGATCGAACGGATAGGACGGCGCGCGGCTTGCGGCAACGGCGCGCTGCGCTACATCGCGTTCGATGTACGATTTCCGCCCCGACAACGCGCTCGCCAAGCCCGAGCTATACCGTCAGCTGTGCGCCGCGGCTCAAGCGCTGACCGACGGCGAGCCCGATCCGGTGGCCAACATGGCCAACGTCGCAGCGCTGCTGTGGGAGTATCTGCCCGATCTCAACTGGGCCGGGTTCTACCGTGTCGCCAGCAACAAGGGTGGAGGCGGCCAGGAACTCGTGCTCGGCCCGTTCGTCGGCCGGCCGGCATGCATCCGCATCCCGCTGGGCCAGGGGGTGTGCGGCGCGGCGGCGGCCAGCGGTGAGACCCAACTGGTCGCGGATGTCCACGCCTTTCCCGGCCACATCGCGTGCGACGCGGCCAGCCAATCGGAACTGGTCGTGCCGGTCTTGCGTGGCGGCACCGCGATCGCGGTGATCGACCTCGATAGTCCCCGCACCGCACGCTTCGACGCCGAAGACGCGCTCGGGATCGAGATGCTCGCCGCTATGCTGTCCACCCGCGTGTAACCGGCCCGTTTCGGGACAGCCCTTGCACGGCGGCTTTGGCGTGGAAGTAAGCCGGTGCTAAATTTTCCGTTAACGCGGCCGACTCGGCGGCGCAGAGCGGGGAAAAACATGCGCACGCCACATTGCCGACCGATGCTTATCCTGACCGGCGCGGCAGGAGCGATCGTCCTCGCCGCTCCCGCTCTCGCGCAGACGGCGCCGGCTTACGAGTATGCACAGCCTGCGCCGGCGGGGCCGGTGTTCACCAGCGAACCGGTGATCCAGCCGATCGGGTCGCCCGCACCCGCCACGCCACCCGCTCCGCCGGCCCAGGTCGAGACGTATGTCGTCGAAGCGACCGAAACGCCTCTTCCGCCGCTGCCCCCCGTACCGCCGCTGCCCCCGCAGCCGCCGATGGCACCGATGCACGGTGCGTACGCGGATGCGCCGCTGCCGCCCGGCGCTTACGCCCCGCCATACGCTTACGGCTCACCGCCGCCGTATGGATATAATCCGGCGGTGCCAGCGCAATTCGATCGCGAAGCCTGGATCGATAACTGTCACGATCGCATTCGCGGGGTCGGTCGCAAGGATCGCGCCCGCGTGATCGGTGGGCTGCTCGGCGCTGTCGCGGGCGGGGTGATCGGCAACCGGGTGTGGGATTCACATCGCTTCGCGGGAACCGTGCTCGGCGCCGGAGCCGGGGGCCTGGCCGGAGTTGCTGTCGGCTCGGCAATCGGGCGATGCGAACGATCGCAGGCACGACGACGAGTGCGCGATGTACCTCGACCGTTACGCAGCCGGCGGGCCCGCCTACGGCTATCCCGGTTATGGCTATCCCGGGTACACCTATGGCTACACCCTGGTGCCGGTGATGGTCGCGATTCCGCAGCGCGCCGTGGTGCGCGAGACCGTGACCGAGGAATGGGTCGACGAGCCGGTGCGTGCACGCGCTGTAACCCGGAGCCGGGTGATTCAACGCAGGCCCCAGCCCGGCAAGCGGATCAAGTACAGCAAGTAACCGGCTCGCCGACGCGGCCCGTCCCGGCCGTCGGCGGTCAGTCGCGCCGCGCGACTTGCGTCGAGTGGCGCCGGGCGCGACGCGCGGTGCGCCGCGTCTCGACCGGCGCGACCTCGTCGCCCGCGATGATCGAAGCGTCGCAGCGCAACGGCGCATCGCCTGGCGCGGTCAGGTCGACCCCGGTTAAATCGACCACACAGCCGCTGCCGACGCTGCCCACCAGCAGGCGGGTGTCGGCCGCGCCGGCGTTAATCTCGACCAGTCCGTCGAAGCCGGTCAGCGTGGTCTCGCGCGAAGGCAGGGCCCGCACGCGCAACCCCGGGGGCAGCGGTTGGCCCGACTGGTCGACAATCGCGCGCATCACCGGGATGAACTTTACGGCGTCGATATCAACCACCGCGACGCCCCGCTTGGGTACGCGGATGATGTGATCGGTCTCGCGCACCAGGGCTTGCGCGGGAAGCTTGTCCGAAACGACATCGATCTTGACCGCGATCTGGGCGGGCACGTTCTGGACCAGCAAATGCCCGCGCGCGTTGGTGCGGCCGACGAAGCGGTTCTCCAAAGTGACCGGAATTTCGCCCACCGTGCCGCTGCGAACAAGTACGTAGCCATTGTCCGAGCGATTGCGCGCATAAAGCGTACCGCCGGCAAACAGCAGCGATCCGCGCGCGCTGGCACGGCCCGCGAAGCGCCCGTCGATCTCTTCGATCTGGCCCTCCACCCGCATCATGCGCGCGCGCCAGGCGACCCCCGCATCGACTGATTGTCCACTTTCCGTGATCTGTGCGCCGACATTGTAGCCGATATCCCCGTCATCGGCATCGTCGTGGCTGTAACGACCGCCGAGCGTGCTCGTATCGCTTGCATGGCGCGCATACAGCGCCGCGTTGCGAGCTGCGCCGAGCGAGATCGACAGGCCGCCCGAAACCCCAAACACGCCCTTGCCGTTGAAGCGCCTGTAATCGGTCGACCCGTAGAACCGGACCCGTTTGGTGATCGGCAGCTGGAGACTGGCAGTGGCGGTGTCGATCCGTTCCTTCAGGCGCAGCGTGCGTGGATCGGCGCGGCTTTCGCTCCGGACGAACCCAAGTTGCGCCTGGATATTGGCTCCCACCCTATAATAAGCGTTGGCAAACAAGCGCTTGGGCGGGGCTGGATCGCCCAGCCGACTGGCCACATCGCGATAAGTTGCGCTGGGCAAAGTCGCGCCAACCGCCACGCCGAACCATTCGCTGATCGATTCCAGGCCCAAATTCAGCAGCTTGCCACTGCCCACGTCGGCGTCATGACTGAACCGTCCTTCGACCGTCGCCTTGGCGAGATTGGCGATGGTGAAATCCGCCCGCGCACCTACGTTTGCAGTGCCCGAGGTCCATTCGCCGCTCGTCTCGAGCGTCAGATGCGGCGAAAGCCCCCGCCTGTAGAAGGCGGAGGCCGCGAAGGGACCGTAGTCGTTGCTCACCTCGCCGTATCGTCGTCGGACGAAACCCGCGTTGACCGCGTAGGCGCTGCGACGTGGAGCCAACAAGTCGCGCGAGACATAAAAGCGTGCGGTCTCGATCCGCTCACGGCCCAGTGCATCGCGCAGCACGGCGGAAATCTCGCCGCGCCCCGGTTGGACAGGGATGTTTCGCACCGTGAAGTCGCCTGGCGCGACTTCTCCCAGCGAGAGCCGTTGGTTGGCCCCGACAAGGTCGATCGTCGTGGGCACAGCGACCGAGCCGGTGAAAGCCGGCAGCGCCGATGTTACTAGATCCGGTCGCAAGTCAAAGTCGGTGGCGATCTTTATCCCGCCCATCCGCACCGGGCGCTGCGACTGGCTGCCAGCGCTGACGTAGTCGCCCGCGGTGACTACCAGTTCCCTGGCATCCCACAGGAACTGCGCCTTGCTGTCGAGCCGTACGAACGGCGCCGATCCGGGTGGTGGGGAGGTGAGCAGTCGCGCGCTGGTTCCGAACGACAGGTTCCCGCGCACGGCGGCGGCATCGAAGTATCCGCCCAGGCTCACGTTCGAAGGCGTGGCGCTGGCGGTGACATCGTAATCGATTCGCAATGCGGTCAGCGCCGAGCTTTCGCTGGCAACGCGCTTGTGCGCGCTCAGGTCGCGGAAGTTTGCCCCGTCGCTGCGCCGGAACAGCGTGACTGTCAGGAGCTGGCGCAGCGAATCGAAATTCCACTCGTAGACGTTTAGGGAGGCGATCGGGATTGCCCCGCGCGCACCGTCGGGAACAGGTAATCCGGCGGTCCGCGCGTCGTCGGCATCGATCGTCATCGCCTTGCCGCGCCCTTCGACGCTGACCAGGCGGCGCTTCGAGGCACCGTCGACAACGATTTCCGCGAGCACCGGTCCGGTAGCGACTTCGCCCACGCTGTCGGCCGTGAGCGACGGCGGCAGGGCGAACGGATCCGCCTGCGCAAGCGCCGGTGCGGGAGTGAGTGCGGCGGCCGATCCCGCCGCGAGGAGCGCTAGAAGTGGTCTAGCTGCACGTGGAGATGGGCTGCGCATCGACCGTCTGGCCGTCGACTTGCGCGGTGACATGCACCGGCCCAAGCGAGCAGCCCTTTTCGATCGGCCAGACGATTGTCGAATTGCCCTGGACGTAGCGCAGGGTGTTTTGACCCAGCTGCACGTCGCTGCCCCCCGCGGATTTCACCGACAGCCCGACGATCTTGGCGGTCGCGCCGCCGGTATTGGCGAGCTCCAGCCGGTCGTCGGTCACCCGCCACGCAAGCGCGGCGGCGCCCGCGGTGTCGCGATCGACGAACACGGGAATGGTGAACCGGATGCGTGTCGCGGCTTGGCCGGCTTGCACGCGCGAGGGATCAGGCAACTGGTCGACAGCCAGCCTGAACCGCTTTTCGCCCTTGCCGGCCCCGACCTTGCGCAACACGCGCACGATCTGGGTCTCTCCAGGCGGAATCATCGAAATGGACGGAGATACGGTGAGCTCGCTGCTCGGTGCGTAGACGTCGTTGCCGGCGTCCTGGGTCCAGGCAAACAGCCGGGACTGCACGGGAAGTTCGCGAGCCGAAGCATTGGTCAGGTATACGGTCGCACCCTGGGCCCCGCTGTCGACCTCGACCCGCAAGGGCGCGATCGAGAGGCTGGCCGCCGAATCGGTGGACGCTGCGGCATCTGCCGGCGTGACCGGTAGCGCGGCGGTGGCAAACCCGAACAACGACCCGCCCACGGCGATTGCGGCGAGTGCACGCGAAAGCTGGTGAGGACGGATCATTGTTCGGTGTTTCCCGGGTTTGCTCAGTAGTCGAGCGTGATGGTCAGCAGGTCCTTGTAGGCCCCGGCAGCCACTTCGGTGGCCTGGGCGAGCTTGCCGACGATGTTGAGCGTCTGGTCGTTACCGTTACCGGTGCCCGCGACGCCGGCGACCGGCCACGCGGTGGTGCCGTCCGACTGGAACACGTTATAATCGACCGTGGCCGTTCCGGTGGTCGACTTCAGCTTGCGCTGAGTGCCGGCACCAAAGTTCTGGCCGTTGTCGATCTTGACGGTGTAGGCCGCGTTGGGCGTGCACTTGACGGTCGCAGCTGCGGTGGAGTGGTGCCGCCGGTGACCGAAGTCAGGAAGCCGAAGTCCATCGTGGTGCTGGTGGTCATGGTGCACGCGGTGGTGACGTTGAGCACGACGTCCATCGTGCGGGTGACGGTGCCGTTCGGACCGGCGATGGCCGGCGTGGCGACGGTGGCGGCCAGCAGGCCGGCCGCGATAGCAATCTTACGCATGAGAAGTGATCCCCTTCAGTCTGGCTAAGTGCCGATGGGTCTAATGCACGCGAGAGATTGCCAAATGGCTAAAGGTTAGGAAGGTTTGTCGCGCTGTCGGTACGGTTAGTTACCTAGGTCGGGATGGTTAACGGCGGGTAAAATCGGCCCGAGATTTTAACCGTGTTCGCACGCAGGTTGCCCTTCGCGACGCAGCTGCGCGCGAATGCTGTGCGGCACTGTTGGAAGTGTTCTGAGAAGTCGAGGACGACGGTGACGGTGTCGATATAGCCTGCCGACTTCACATTCTTCAGCTGGCCTCGCCGTAGACCGTGAATGGTCAACGTTCGACTGCCGCTGAGCGCCCAGGATGCCCGTAACCGAGGTGGTCAGATCCGTTACCCCACGGCAGCAGGTAGAGAGGATCGCGATAGAGCTGGTAGTCGGCATAGAAGACCTGGCCGTTGGCCTGGTCGTTGTGCATCCGCCGCGTTCAGTCCGTTCCAAGTTCCGCCCGTTGTCGATCCCAATCGAGTAGATCGTGCCCGGCGTGCACTTCAGCGACATCGTGGTCGATGCGCGCACGGAATTGACGTTGGTGGTCACCACGCCGAAGTTGAGCGTGTTGGTAGAAAGGCGTGCACGAATTGCTGACATTGAGCACGACCTGCGTGGTCTGGGTCGCCCGGCCGCCGGCATGCGCCGGAGCGGAGACGAGCGCGACGGTCGCGCCAAGCACGATCGCGCCCAGGCGCGGTCTGCAAAAAATGGCGTAGCGGTCCCCCATCGGACGATGCGTCTAGAGGATAATACTTACCGGCCCTTTAAGCGTCCCCGGCAAGCACGCTGGCGTCCGACGGTAGCGCTAGATGTCGCCGCCCGTAAGTCTTTGACAAATAAGGTCTAATTGGTCCAGGGTACGGTAGCGAATGGTCACCGCGCCGGACCTTGGATCGCTGTCGGTCTTGATCTGGACGTTAAGGCCAAGGAACTCCTCGAGGTGCCGCTGGACCGCCGCGATGTCGGCATCCTTGGCGGGATCGCGTGCCACGCGAGCTACGCGCCGCGGTGATTCGCCATCGCCGGCGCGGCGTACAAGACGTTCGACCTCGCGTACCGAGAGGCCTTCCTCACTCGCGCGGCGCGCGAGCGCGGCCGAGTCGGCATGCCCGATCAGAGCGCGCGCGTGGCCCATCGACAGCGCGCCACCTTCGACCAGGTCGAGGACCGAATCGGGTAGTTGGAGCAACCGCTGGAGATTCGCGACGTGGCTGCGCGACTTGTCGACCAACTTGGCGATCTCGGCCTGGCTCATCCCGTCGCTGTCGGCCAGTCGCTGGTACGCGCGGCCTTCCTCGACCGGGTTCAAGTCCTCGCGCTGAAGGTTTTCGATCAGTGCCAGCGCGGTCACCTCACGCTCGTCGAGTTCGCGCACCAGCGCGGGAATTTCGTGCAGCCGGGCCTTCTGCGCGGCCCGCCAGCGGCGCTCGCCGGCGACCAGCTGATAGCGACCGCCGGCAACCGGCCGGACGATGATCGGCTGGATCACTCCGCGTTGGGCGATCGACTGCGCCAGTTCCTCCAGCGCCGCCTCGTCGAATCGCGTACGCGGCTGGCCGGGCATCGGGTCGATCGCCGATACCGCCAGGCTGGCAAGCCCGTTCCTGACGTAACTCGCTGATGAGGAAGCAGAACCGTCCGATCCGTCACGGCCCACTACCAGCGGTTCTTCGCGGCGCGTCTCTCCCATCAGCGCACCGAGCCCGCGACCGAGCTTCTTGCGCGTGTCGTTTTTCGGACGCTCGGGGATCGAGAAGCGAATCGGGTCGGTCGGATTGCTCACGCGGCCTTCCTTTCGGCCGGCAGACGCCCGATCAACTCACGCGCGAGCGCGATGTAAGCGCGGCTGCCAGGGCAATTGTGATCGTAGACGAGCGCGGGAAGCCCGTGGCTGGGTGCCTCGGACAAGCGCACATTGCGCGGTATGACCGATTCGAACACCAGCGGGCCGAGGCACGAACGGACATCGTCCGCCACCTGGTCGGTCAGACGGTTGCGACGGTCGAACATCGTCAGCACCACGCCGATGATCCCCAGGTCGGGGTTGAAGCGCTGCTGCACGCGCTCGACGGTTTGCAAAAGCTGCGACAGCCCTTCGAGCGCGAAGAATTCGCACTGGAGCGGCACCAGCAGGGTATCGGCCGCACCGAGCGCATTGAGGGTCAACAGGCCAAGTGACGGCGGGCAATCGATAAACGCGATTTCGTGGCCAGTGTGGCCTTCGAGAACCTTGGTCAGCCGGGCGGTTCGGTCGTCTACCGACACCAGTTCGATCTCGGCGCCAGACAGGTCGACGGTCGCCGGGACAATGTCGAGACCTGGAATCCCGGTTGGCTGGATGCATTCCTCAAGCGTAGCATCCTCGACCAGAAGATCGTAGCTCGAGCTGCCACGATCGTCGCTGCCGATGCCCATGCCGGTTGAGGCATTTCCCTGCGGGTCGAGGTCGATTAGCAAGGTTTTCCAACCGGTTGCGGCCATCGCAGTAGCGATGTTGATAGCTGTCGTGGTCTTTCCGACCCCGCCCTTCTGGTTGGCGATTGCGATGGTAATCATCGGCGGCCTTCCAAGATCTTTCCGACTACAATTCCCGAATCCGCATCCGTGGCCGATTGTTCCACGTGGAACATCGATTGCAGGTTTCGCGGCAGTTCCGCTACCTCCTGCGCCGCGGAGCGCCCCTTGGGCAACAACCACACGGTGTCGCTTGTGGAAAAGCGTCGTGCAAGCTGCACCAGTTTTGGCAATGGCGCAAAGGCGCGCGCCGAGATCACTGAGGCGGCAAATTCAGCTACCTCTTCCAGTCTTTGTCCTTCGATCACGCAATTGGGCAGCGAGAGCGCGCCTGCTGCGTGCGTAAGCCACTCGATCCTCCGTTTGCGCGATTCGATCAGGACGACCCGCCATTCCGGACGCATCGCGGCTATCACCAGCCCCGGGAACCCTGCTCCGGTCCCAAGGTCGATCCACGGCTGTGTTCCACGTGAAACATGGTCCAGGAGTTGAGCGCTGTCGGCAATATGCCGCTGCCACACCAAGCCGAGCGACGAAGACGACACCAGATTTTGTCGCCCGTTCTCCTCGGTTAGCAGGGCCGCGAGTTCCTCCAGACGCGCCAGGGCGCTGGGATCGCATCGTTCCGCGACGAATGCGCGAGCGGCATCCTCGCAGGCGATCACGCGGCGACCTGCGCTCGCCGCGCGTGCACCAGTAAAGCCGCGAGCGCGGTCGGGGTGATTCCGCGCACTCGTCCAGCGGCTGCAAGCGTATCCGGCCGAGCGCTGGTCAATCGTTCGATCATTTCGTTCGACAGGCCAGGCACGGCGGAGAAGTCGAACGCGGGCGGAATAGGCAGCCGCTCGCTCGCGCGCAAATCGCGCAATTCGGCTTCATGACGGGCAAGATAGGGCGCGTAAGCTGCGTCTTCGGTCAGCTCCTGGCCGATATCGTCTTCTGCAAAGCCCTGTGGAAGCCATTGTCCGAGTGCGGCCAGATCGACGCTATCGTGTGCAAGCCAATCACGGAGCGGCTTAGCGGGCGCATCACCGCGCGCCCCTTCGACCTCGCGGCCCGGAACCGAAACGTCCAGTGACGAACTCCAGCGCTTGCGTTGCTCCTCACGAGCCTCGAACCACGTCCGCCGCCCGGCGCCGACACAGCCAACGGCAAGCGCCACCGGAGTAAGCCGGGTGGAGGCGTTGTTGGCCCGCAGCCGCAGGCGGTATTCGGCGCGTGCCGTGAGCATGCGGTAGGGTTCGCTGACACCCTGGAGCGTCAGGTCGTCGACCATCACGGCAATATACGAATTGCTCCGATCGATCATGGGCTGCTCTCGACCGAGGACAGTGGCCGCCGCACTCATTCCCGCGACAAGGCCCTGCGCGGCCGCCTCCTCGTACCCGGTGGTGCCGTTGATCTGGCCGGCACAATAGAGGCCGGGAATCGCCTGCACCTGCAACCCGCGATCGAGCGCGCGCGGATCGATGTGATCGTATTCCACCGCGTAGCCGGCGACCACCATCTCGACCTGTTCGAGCCCGTCCATCGTCCGCAACATCGCTAGTTGCACATCGGCCGGGAGCGAGGTGCTGATCCCGTTGGGATAGACCATCACGGTGTCCATTCCCTCGGGCTCGAGGAATACCTGGTGCCCGTCGCGGTCGCCGAAACGGTGAATCTTGTCCTCGATTGAAGGACAATAGCGCGGCCCCTGCGCACCGATCGCGCCGCTGAACATCGGTGATCGATCGAGATTCGCCCGAATCACGTCGTGTGAAGCGGGATTGGTGCGAGTGATGGCGCACGCGAGTTGCGGGTTCGCCCGGCCTTGCGTGAGCGGGGACATCGTCCACGGATCCGCGTCCGATGGCTGGTCCACCAGCCGCGCCCAGTCGATCGTCCGACCATCAAGCCGCGGCGGGGTACCGGTCTTGAGCCGCGCCATTGGCAGTTTCGCGGCGCGCAATTGTTCCGCGAGCCGCTGCGCCGAGTCCTCCCCGATGCGTCCGCCGGTATACCGCTCCTCACCTCGGAAAAGCGTGCCGCCGAGAAAGGTGCCGGTGCACAGGATCACGGCGCGGGCCGCAAGGTCGGTGCCATCGGCCAGCGCGAGGCCAGCCACCCTGCCCTGATTGAAGATCAGCGCGCTTGCCTCACCCGCGATTGGCGTAATGTCCCCCTGCAGGCGGAGCGCCCGCTGAACGGCCGCCTTGAACAGTGTCCGATCGGCCTGCACCCGCGGCCCCCATACCGCGCTGCCTTTCGATCGGTTGAGCATGCGATAGTGGATGGCCGCCGCATCGGCCGCGCGCGCGATGATGCCGTCGAATGCGTCAACCTCGCGCACCAGATGGCCCTTGCCGAGCCCGCCGATGGCCGGGTTGCAGCTCATCGCCCCGATTGCCGTGAGGTCGAACGTGACCAGCCCCACCCGCGCGCCCATGCGCGCAGCCACGGCTGCGGCTTCTACCCCCGCGTGCCCGCCGCCGACGACCAGGATGTCGAACCAATTCATGCTCGCCAGATAGGGAGCGGGGCACGCTTGGTCAAAGTGGGTGTTCCACGTGGAACATTACTTACCGATACAGAATCGGCCAAACAGCGCATCGAGCATCGCCTCGGTCGAGGCGCGACCGGTCAAACGATCAAGCGATACACGCGCCAACCGCAAATTTTCCGCGGAAATCAAAGGATCATTGCTTGATTGGGCAAGCTCATTGCGCGTTTCGGCAAGAAGGGCATATTGCCGTGCATTAAGCGCAGCCCGCCCCGGCGCGGGCATGACACGGCGGGCATGCTCCTCCAGCATGGTCTTGAGGGCATCGATCCCTTCTCCTGACCTAGCAGAAACCTCGCAGGTCGCTGCTCGCTTGCGAGTGCCGAGATCAGCCTTGGCCGCAATCTCCCACGCGCCCGGGGGGCCGGCGCCCTCATCTCCCAGCCACAAGACCAGATCGGCTTTCTCGAGCGCGGAGCGAGCGCGGTCGATACCCTCGGTTTCGACCGCGTCGCTCGCATCGTCTCGCAACCCGGCCGTATCGACGAACGTAAACGGCACCCCGGCCAGCGCGACCGATCGCTCCAGAACGTCACGAGTGGTGCCCGGCGTAGCGGCGGTGATAGCCGCCTCGTGCTCCACCAAGGCATTGAACAACGTCGATTTTCCGGCATTCGGCGGGCCAGCGAGCACCACCCGGAAACCATCACGCAGCGTTTCGGCCCGCGGCTGCGCTAGCCACGCGGCCACTTCGTCGCGCAGCGCGGACAGCTTGTCCGGAAAATCGGCAGGCAGGTGCGAAACGTCGTCCTCGTCCGCGAAATCGAGCACCGCCTCCACTTGCGCACCCAGCATCAATACACGCGTGCGCCAGTCTTCAACCTGCCGGGAAAGCGCCCCGCCCGCCATTGCCTGAGCGGTGCGGCGCTGGAGCTCGGTTTCCGCCGTCAACAGATCGGCCAGGCCTTCGGCTTCGGACAGGTCGATTCGCCCGTTGGCGAAGGCACGCCGGGTGAACTCACCGGGCTCGGCCCTGCGCAACCCAGGCAGGACGGCAAGTGCGCCCTCCACCGCCGCAACCACCGCGCGGCCGCCATGCAAATGCAATTCGGCGATGTCCTCGCCGGTCGCCGTGCCTGGACCCGGCATCCACAACACCAGCGCCCGGTCGAGCTCGGCACCCGCCGCATCGCGCAATGTCATTGCCTGTGCGCGACGCGCCGCGGGCAGGCGCTTTCCAAGTGCCCGCAGCGCATCGCCTGCGTGTGGTCCGCTGATTCGCACGAGCGCGATCGCAGCGGGCGGTGCGCCGCTCGACAAAGCGAAGATGGTGTCCATGCGTCGTATCGCGCTGTGCAGGCCTCGGTCGGCCAGCTATTCGTCCTTGGAACCCTTTTGCGCGGCTTTAGCGGCGACACCGGCGTTCTCCATGAAGCTCTGGAAGAACTTCATCCCGACCTGCCCCATCGGCGCGACCTGGTTGGCGTATTCCTGCAGCTTGTCGACGCTCCCGACCCCCTTCATCGCCTTGGCCATCAGGTCGACGTAGACCGCGTTGGCCTTGCCGACATCAGGCAGGCCCATGAAGCTTCGCGCCTCTTCCGGGGTGCAGTCGATCTCGATGTGGACCTTCATGCCGCGCTCCTGCGTTAAGGCAGGCAACACCTGTCACACGCGTTTGGCAAAGTCCATCGCAGCGGGCTAGGCAGGCGGCGCCGGCAAGGGAGACGACAATGGGCGAGATCACGCGGATAGCCACACTCGATGGTGAGGGAGACTTCCCGGTCTACCGCGCGGCGCCGACAGGACAGACCAAGGCCGCAATCATCGTCATTCCGGAAATCTTCGGCGTGAATCCGGGCATCCGCGCCAAGTGCGATGGCTGGGCCGCCAAAGGCTATCTCGCGGTCGCGCCCGATATCTTCTGGCGCTTCGCCGAAGGCGAACAGCTTGACCCCGACGTGCCCGAGCAGTTCCAGAAGGCTCTGGCGAACATGGGCCAGTTCAAGGGCGACGACTGCATCCGCGACATTGAGGCGCTGATTCACCATCTCAAGCGGCAAGAGGGCTGCATCAAGGCCGGCGTTGTCGGTTTCTGCCTCGGCGGATTCGTCGCCTACACGTGCGCCGCGCGCACCGACATCGACGCTTCGGTCGGTTACTACGGGGTGTCGATCGACCAGCACCTCAACGAAGCGCATGCGATCGCCAAGCCGCTCATGCTGCATATCGCCGGGGCCGACCATTTCGTTACCCCCGAGGCGCAGGCCGCCATCCACGCGGCGTTCGACCAGCACGCAAAGGTGACCCTGCACGACTATCCGGGGCTCGATCACGGCTTCGCCACCGAAAGCGGAGAGCGCCGCGACGAGGGCGGTGCGCGGCTGGCGGATTCGCGCACCGAGGCCTTCTTCGCCGAGCACCTGGCGGGATGATCAACCGCGCCCGCTGGCGCTGGTCCGCCAACACCGCAACCCGGTTTGCGCTGCCCGCCGTGCTGCTCGTGCTCAGCGTGGTGTTCGCGCTGTGGTGGTGGTGGGGCCTGATCGTGACAGTCCCGCTGCTGGCAATTGCCGTGCTGGACTTCTTCCAGGACACGCACACCTTGCGGCGAAACTATCCGCTGCTCGCCCGCGTGCGCTGGATCATGGAAGACCTGCGGCCCTATGCGCGGGCCTATGTGGTCGAGGGCGATCTCGATGGGCGCCCGTTCAATCACGACGAGCGCGCGCTGGTTTATGCCCGCGCCAAGGGTGAGCTCGATTCGCACCCGTTCGGGACCGAGCTCGACGTCTATTCCGACGAATACGAGTGGCTCGCGCATTCGATAGTCCCCAACGCGGCCGCACCGATGGAGTGGCGGGTGAATGTCGGCGGACCGCAATGCGCCAGGCCCTATTCGGCCGCGTTGCTCAACATTTCGGCGATGAGCTTCGGCTCGCTGTCAGCCAACGCGATCATGGCGCTCAACAAGGGCGCCGCGGCGGGCGGCTTCTACCACGATACCGGTGAAGGCGGTCTGTCGCGCTATCACCGCGAGCACGGCGGTGACCTGGTGTGGGAAATCGGCAGCGGCTATTTCGGGTGTCGAGACGACGAAGGCTGCTTCGATCCCGCGCGCTTTGCCGACACCGCGCAGCTCGATCAGGTCAAAATGGTCGAAATCAAGCTGAGCCAGGGCGCCAAGCCCGGCCACGGCGGCGTGTTGCCCGGAACCAAGGTCAGCGCCGAGATCGCCGCCGCGCGCGGGGTCATGCAGGGCAAGGACTGCGTCTCGCCCGCTGCGCACTCAACCTTTTCAACGCCGATCGGACTGCTCGAATGGGCGGCCAAGCTGCGCGACCTGTCGGGCGGCAAGCCGGTCGGCGCGAAGCTGTGCATCGGCCAGCCGCACGAGGCGTTTGCCCTGATGAAGGCGATGCGCGAAACCGGTATTCGGCTCGATTACATTGTCGTCGACGGAGCCGAAGGCGGCACCGGGGCCGCGCCGGTCGAACTGTCGAATCGCGTCGGCACACCACTGCGCGAAGGGCTGATCCTGATGCGCAACGCCCTGGTGGGATGCGGGCTCAAAGGCGACGTCAAACTGGCCGCGGCGGGCAAGGTCCACTCGGGCGCGGGGATGGCGATCAACATCGGTTTGGGCGCCGACTGGTGCAACGCGGCGCGGGCGTTCATGTTCGCCTTGGGGTGCGTCCAATCGATGCGCTGCCACGAAGACACCTGCCCCACCGGCGTCGCCACCCAGGATGCAACCCGGCAACGCGGCCTGGTGGTGACCGACAAGGCCGAACGCGTCGCGCGTTTCCAGCGCCAGACGCTGCACGGCCTGCGCGAAATGGTGGTGGCGATGGGGCTGGAAACCCCATGGCAGATCACGCCGTGCCATATCAACGAGCGGCTCGACAGCGCACGGGCTGCTCCGGTCGACGAAATCTACGGCTTCCTCGACGAAGGCGCGCTGCTCGACGATCCGGGCGCGACCCAGTACGCCCGTTACTGGCACGCCGCGCAGGCAGCCAGTTTCGCGCGCTTGGACTAATCGCTGTATGCAGCGACCGTCGTGAACAGCTGACTGAGCGCGGCGCGTTCCTCCGGCTCGATCTCAGGACGCCAGATCTCGAACAGCAAAACCGTGCGGGAACGGTCGCCGTCGTTACGCGCCTCGTGCTCGATGCTGTCGTCGAAGATCAGCGGCGCGCCGTCTTGCCATGTGCGAATCTCGTTGCCGACTCGCAGCGTACAACCCGGCACCGTGCGTATCGGAATATGGCAGATCAGCCGGGTATTGAGCATCCCGTGATGCGGCCGGATATGCGCGCCCGCCTGCAGCAGCGACCAGTGTGCGATCGGCGAACGTTTCTCGATCTGCGGCATCGGTGCGTGTTCCAGCGCGGCCATCGTCGCCGGGCATCGCAAGGCATTTTCGGTGACCCGCTCGCCGGCTCGCCAGAACCACAGCGCGCTCCACGCCGGGTCGTCGAGCAACGGATTGTTCGGCGCCGGCCGCGCGGGATCGCTCGCAACGTAGGGGCTGAACCCGGGGGCGACGTCGCGCTCGATCTCCGCAAACTCGGCCTGCATGGCCGGTAGCGCGGCGAGCATGGGTTCGAGCCACGCGAACTCGTGCGGCTCGTAGAATTGCCGCTGCGGCAACTCGGGAAAGTAGAACACCGAAGGTTGCTGGAGGAAAATCTCGCGCTTGCCCGCGAGCAGGTCGAGCGCCATCGCCAAGCGCGGCGTTGGCGGAGTGCCGACGGTATCGCGCAGATATTGCGCGTAACGCTCCTGGCTCGCGCCGATGTAGGCCCGACCATGCGTTAGAAGAGGACGGAGCGACTCCGGACAGCCGCCGGTCACCGCCTCCTGGTTGATAGCCGCCTGGTAATGGCTCGAGGCGGCGCGGGAATCGCCCTCCTGTTCGAGCAATTGAGCCTTGAGCAACAGCGCCGGAACATGGCGGATGTCGAGTTCAAGACGGCGGTCGAGCGCCTCCAGGGCCGCACTCCGATCGCCGATAGCGGCCTCGGCATTGGCAAGCAGCTCCCACGGCATTTCGCCTGCGGGCAAATTGACGGCGAGCTCCCGCAATGCCTCTGCAGCCACTGCAAACTCACGGCCCCGAAAGGCGACGAGGGCCTCGTCGAGCTTTTGCTTGAGCTGCGGGGTCATCGCGCCCTCGTCATCGCGCGGCCAGGGTGGTAGCGCCGCGGCGGGAAACTGGAGGAGGAACCACGATGGCGCATAAGGGGCTTCAGCTATGGCACCGGGTTCTGGCCCAAGGCAACCGGCCAGCTGATCTCGAGGCGATCATCCGCGAAGACGCGGTGTTCCATTCGCCTGTGGTGCACACTCCGCAACGCGGCCGCGCGCTCGTGGTGGCCTACCTGGCCGCGGCGGGCGCGGTGCTCAATACCGACAAGTTTCGCTATGTCCGCGAATTCGCCGAAGGCGACAATGCGTTGCTCGAATTCGTCACCGAGCTCGACGGGATCCATATCAATGGAGTCGACATCATCACGTTCGATGAGGATGGGATGATCAAGGATTTCAAGGTCATGGTCCGTCCGCTGAAGGCGATCAACAAGGTGTGGGAGATGATGGGCGCGCAGCTGGCAGCGGCCGGCTAGAGCGCCATCGCCGTCCGCAGGAACACCAGTCTTGCGTCGACTGGCGCCAGCGGCAGATCGATCACGTCGTACCCGTACCGACGCCAGGCCGCGGTGACAGCGGCATCGCTGGCGACTGCCTCGTCCCAGTCCTGGATCCGCTGATCGTCCTGCTGATAGATTTCCTGCCACGCGGGCGCGCGCAGGATCGGCCCGTCATAACGCAGCGTCCGGCACATTCGCTCGATGGCGGGCGAGACCGGCAGGCCGGACACATCGAGGAAACCGACGACATCAGGCAAACCGCGATCGAACACAGTCGCGTTCGCTGACGCCCGCACCCGTTCGAATTCCTCGACGTGGGCCTGTGCCATCGCGTCGGCGAAACCGATCGGATCGCGTGCGCGCAAGTCCATGCCGCCGGGTCGGCGAAGCAGGTCGCGAGCAACCTCGGGCGAGGTCTGCAACCCTCCGGCCGCGGCCGCTTCCAGCAAAGTGGTCTTGCCCGCCCCCGGCGCGCCGGTGAGAACCGCGTGCCGGATGGCGGGCGCTGACACCTACTGGTTCATGTTGGCGAAGAAGTCCTCGTTGGTCTTGGAATCCTTCATCTTGTCGAGCAGGAATTCCATCGCGTCGATCGTGCCCATCTGCATCAGGATGCGGCGCAGGACCCACATCTTCGAAAGCTTGTCCTTGTCGACCAGCAGTTCTTCCTTGCGGGTGCCCGACTTGCCGACATCGAGCGCCGGGAAGATGCGCTTGTCCGCGACCTTGCGGTCGAGCACGATTTCCGAGTTACCGGTGCCCTTGAACTCTTCGAAGATGACTTCGTCCATCCGGCTGCCGGTGTCGATCAGCGCGGTGGCGATGATCGAGAGCGATCCGCCTTCCTCGATGTTGCGCGCGGCGCCGAAGAAGCGCTTGGGCCGCTGGAGCGCGTTGGCGTCGACGCCGCCGGTCAGCACCTTGCCCGAGCTTGGCACGACGGTGTTGTAGGCGCGGCCAAGGCGGGTGATCGAATCGAGCAGGATCACCACGTCCTTCTTGTGCTCGACGAGCCGCTTGGCCTTCTCGATCACCATTTCGGCGACCTGCACGTGGCGGGTGGCAGGCTCGTCGAACGTCGAGGAGATCACCTCGCCCTTCACGCTACGCTGCATGTCGGTGACTTCCTCGGGCCGCTCGTCGACCAGCAGGACGATCAGGAACACCTCGGGGTGGTTGTCGGTGATCGCCTTGGCGATGTTCTGCAGCAGCACGGTCTTGCCGGTGCGCGGGGGCGCGACGATCAGCGCGCGCTGGCCCTTGCCCTGCGGACTGATGATGTCGATCACCCGGGCCGACTTGTCCTTCACCGTCGGATCGACCGCGTCGAGGATCAGCTTCGATTCGGGATACAGCGGGGTAAGGTTGTCGAAGTTGGTCCGGTGGCGGACCTGGTCGGGATCTTCGAAGTTGACGCTCTTCAAGCTGGTCAGCGCGAAATAGCGCTCGCCATCCTTGGGCGCGCGGATCTCGCCTTCAACCGTGTCACCGGTGCGCAGGCCCCATTTGCGGACCTGGTTGGGCGAGATGTAGATGTCGTCCGGCCCGGCAAGATAGTTGGCTTCCGGGCTGCGCAGGAAGCCGAAACCGTCCTGCAGCACCTCGATCGTGCCGACTCCCATGATCGGCTCTTCGTATTCCTCGTCCTCGGCCAGCTCGCGCAGGATGCAGAACATGAGGTCCTGCCGGCGCATCGTGCTGGCGCCTTCTACGCCCAGATCTTCGGCCATCTCGACCAGCTCGGCCGGCGTTTTCTTCTTGAGGTCTTTCAAATGCATGGTGGTATTTTTCCGTAATTCAGGATGCGGCCGGCCGGTCATTGGGCTTGGGGAAAGCGGACCGGGCCTCTGCGATTGGTGCGAGGCCGTAAAGCGCCGGTTGGTGATACGCGAGATAATCGCGCCGCGCCGCGCCGTCAATCGGCGCGAACATCGGTTCGCCGCTTCAGATGGGCCGGATGATCACCAGGATGACGATCAGCGCGACAACGATTCCCGGCACTTCGTTGAGCAGGCGCAGCTGCTTGCCGGTCAGCGTCCGCTCACCGCGCGCCAGCTTCCGGGAATAGCTTGCCATGAAGCCGTGGTAACCGGATAGCAGCAGGACCAGGAACAGCTTGGCGTGGAGCCACGGCGCATCCCACAGGTGCTGGGTGGTCGCCAGCAGGATCCCGAGCACCCACACCACGATGATCGAGGGCAGCAGGATGATCTTGAGCAGCTTGCGCTCACGATCGATCCACAGTGCTTCTTCGGGCGATCCCGGTGTCGCCTCCTGGTGATAGACCAGATAGCGCGGGAGCATGAACAGTCCCGCCATCCAGAAGATCACGAAGATCAGGTGGCCGGCCTTGAGCCAGAGGTAGGTCATCGCCAGCACGCCTTGCATGGGCGGCATTTAGGATTTCGCATCGCCGCCGTCACCCCCGCCAGTCGCGAACCGTGGCAATAAGCTGTTCAACGTGCGGCAGCGGTGTGAACTGGCCGATCCCGTGACCCAGGTTGAACACGTGCGGACGGCCCGCGAACGCGCGCAGGATCGTCTCGGCGCGCGTGGTCAGTTCCGGACCCCCGGCCAGCAGGAGCAGCGGATCGAGGTTGCCCTGCACCGGCATTGCGGCGGGCAGCTCGCGCGCCGCCCAGACCGGATCGATCGTCTCGTCGACGCCGACTGCATCGACCCCGGTTTCGCGCGCATACGCCGCCAGTTTCTCGCCCGCGCCCTTGGGGAAGCCGATCACCGGCACGCCCGGGCAACGCTGGTGGATGGCTGCGGCGATGGCCGAATTGGGTGCGATTACCCACCGTTCGAACTGGTCCGGCGCCAGCGTGCCCGACCACGAATCGAACAACTGGACCGCCTCGGCACCGGCTTCGATCTGCCCGACGAGATAGTCGATTGTGACCGCGGTAATCGCGTCGATGATCGCGGCAAAGGCCGACGGATCGCTGTATGCCAGAGCGCGCGTTTCGTGCTGATCACGGCTGCCCTCGCCATGGACCATGTAGGTGGCGACGGTCCACGGGCTTCCGGCAAAGCCCAGCAGCGTGGTCTGAGGGCCTAGCGCGGCCCTGACCGTCTCCACCGTCCGGTAGATCGGCATGAGGCGCTCAGGCACGGCTTCCAGGGCATTCAGCGCACTATCGACGAGCCGGGGCGAGAGCCGCGGACCCTCGCCCGCGGTAAACGTCAGGTCCTGGCCCATGGCGTAAGGCACGATGAGGATGTCGGAGAACAGGATCGCGCCGTCGAACCCGAACCGTCGAATCGGCTGGAGCGTGACCTCGGCGGCCGCTTCGGTATCGTAGACCAGCGCGAGGAACCCGCCCTTTTCGGCCCTGAGGGCACGGTATTCGGGCAGATAGCGACCTGCCTGGCGCATCAGCCACAGCGGCACACGCTCGCCGCGCCGTCCTTTCAGAGTGTCGAGAAGCGCGCCAGGCATCGCTCTTTTTTCCAATTCCAATAGAGTCTTAAGAATATGATGGAGTTTGTTGGCCCTGTGGAAAGCGGGGACAGCGGCGCCCTGCCCGATTTTTCCCGGGCTGGCCAGATTTGAACAGCCATCGAATCGCGTCAAATCAGCGTCAACCGATCGTTGTCCCCGCTATCCCGGACCTGTCGACAAGCCAGCGACCCTGTCCACAACGGCGCGGGCCGTGCGCCGGTAGCGGGCATGGAATCGTCGATCGTGGTTGTCCGCCATTTCCTCCCGTGATTTATGCCACGCATTCTCCACAGCCCGTTATACGCGAACCCTCATGCCGCGCATTCACCTCCACCTGCTGTCGGATTCGACCGGCGAGACGCTGGAAATGATCGCCAAGGCCGCGCTCGCGCAGTTCGACGAGGCCGATGTCCAGCGACATTTCTGGCCGATGGTGCGCAGCAAGCAACATATCGACCGGATCGTGCCGGACATCGCCGCCTCGCCGGGGCTGGTATTGTTCACGCTGGTCAATCCCGAAACCCGTGCCCGGCTCGAGGAACATTGCCTGTCGCTGGGCCTCCCCGCGGTGCCTGTGCTCGACGTCGTGACCGAAGCGCTCGAGACTCATCTCGGGCAGGAAGCGCACGGCCGGCCGGGTCGGCAGCACTCGATGGACGCGGCCTATTTCGCGCGGGTCGAGGCGATCCAGTTCACCATCGCGCACGATGACGGCATCGCGCATCAGGATTGGGAGCAGGCCGACATCGTCCTTGCCGGCGTATCGCGAAGCTCCAAGACGCCGACCTCGATCTACCTCGCCAACCGCGGTTTCAAGGTCGCCAACATGCCGCTGGTGGTCGAAAGCCCGCCCCCGCCCGCGCTGTTTGCGCTGCGCCGCCCGCTGATCGTGGGCCTGACCACCGCTCCGGAACGGCTGATCCAGATTCGCCGCAATCGCCTGCTGACGATCGCGGAAGGGCGCGAGAGCGACTATGTCGATGCCGAGCGCGTCGCCGCCGAAGTGCGCTTCGCACGCCGGCTGTTTGCCGACAACGACTGGCCGGTGATCGACGTCACCCGCCGCTCGATCGAGGAGACCGCGGCGGCGATCATCGGATTGTTCAACGAACGCGAAGCGGCGGCGGGACGCACACGGACCCGATGATCGTGCTCGCTTCCAACAGCGCCTCGCGCAAGGCGATGCTGGCGGCGGCCGGGGTGCCGTTCGAGGCTCGGTCTGCAAATGTCGATGAGCGACAAATCGAGAACCGTCTTGAGGACGAAGCTCCTGCGGAGATCGCCCGCGTCCTTGCACGCGAGAAAGCGCTCGCTCTCGCGACTGGCGATGAGTTGCGATGGGTCCTTGGATCGGATTCGCTGGTAGTCGTCGGCGACCGGCGTTTTGACAAACCGCGAAGTCGGGACGAGGCTGCAGATCACCTGCGGTACTTCTCCGGCAAGGAGATGCATCTTTACAGTGCGGCAGCCCTGGCGCGCGAGGAACACGTCAAATTCGATTGCAGCGACCGCGCGATCCTCCATGTCCGCGAGCTGTCCGATAGCTTCATTGACGGGTATCTCGACGCAGAATGGCCTGCGGTCTCCGGGTGTGTCGGCGTGTTTCGCATCGAAGGACGCGGGGTTCAGTTGTTCGATTCGATCGAAGGCGACCATTTCACTATTCTCGGAATGCCGCTCTTCAATGTTCTTTGGGCCTTGCGCCAATTCGCAGGATTGGCGGCGTGATCCCTTATGCCGAAGTGATCGGCGATCCGATCGCACAGTCGAAGTCGCCGGCGATTCACTCCTTCTGGATTGAGCGCCTCGGACTGGACGCGCGCTACGGCCGGAGGCAGGTGGCCGCCGACGGGCTGGGTGGCTATTTAGCCGATCGCCGCGCCGATCCGGCCTGGCGCGGGTGCAACGTGACGATGCCGCACAAGCAGGCGGTGATGGCGCATCTCGACCGGCTCGACCCGCTCGCGACACGGATCGGAGCGGTCAACACGGTGGTCCGCGAGGGGGATGCGCTGGTCGGATACAACAGCGATGCCGGCGGTTTCCTTGAGCCGCTGGCGTCAGAACTGGAACGGACTCATTACTTCCGCATGGCACGGGTGCTGGGGACCGGGGGTGCGGCGCGGGCCATCGTCGCCGCGCTGGCCGCGCAACACTTCGTCATCGTCCTCGCCGGTCGAAATCTGGCCAAGGCGCGTCAAATACTAGACGAGCTCGACCCAGTGGGCGAGCATCACGCTGTCGATCTCGCGCACTTTGCCGATGCAACCACGTTTGCGTTCGACGATCGCAGCGAGTGCCTCGATCTCGTGATCAATGCCAGTCCGCTGGGGATGCGGGGGCACTCGCCGTTGGCATTCGACTGGAGCCACGCACCGCCTGGGGCCGTGGCCTACGATATCGTCACCGACCCAGTGGAAACAGCGTTTCTTGCCGACGCGCGATCTGCGGGCCACCCGACGATAGATGGACTGGCGATGCTGATCGGACAGGCGGCATTGGCGTTCGGGCGCTTCTTCGGCACCGCCCCGCCGCGGCAGTTCGACGCCGACCTGCGCGCCTTGCTCTCCCGATGAGCCGTCCGTTCATCCTCGGCCTGACCGGTTCGATCGGGATGGGCAAGTCGACCGTTGCGGCAATGTTCGAGGCCGCCGGCGTGCCGGTGTTCGATGCCGACGCGGTGGTGCGCCGCCTGCAGGGACCGCACGGCGCACTGGTGCCGGCGATCGAGGCAGCTTTCCCCGGCTCGACCGGCGCCCAAGGCGTGCTGCGCGAGACGCTGGGTGCGCTGGTGTTCGCCGACCGCGATGCGCTCGCCCGGCTCGAGAGCATCGTGCATCCGGCAGTCGCGGCCGAACGCCACGCGTTTATGATCGAGCATTCGGGCGAACCGCTGGTCGTGTTCGACATCCCGTTGCTGTTCGAAAAGGGCGGCTGGGAAAGCGTCGACGCGGTCGCGGTGGTGTCCGCCCCCGCCCCGGTCCAGCGCGCGCGGGTGCTCGCGCGGCCGGGTATGACGCCCGACAAATTCGCGCACATCCTGTCGTTGCAAGTGCCCGACGCCGACAAGCGCGCCCGGGCGACTCACGTGATCGATACCGGCTCCGCGCTGCACGAAACCGAGGAGGCGGTGAAGGCGCTCATCGCCACGCTCAAGGCACGCTGAGGATGCCCCCTTGCCAGCCTGCGCCGAGCGGTCGATAGATCGAATCCGATGCGCGAGATTGTGTTCGATACGGAGACCACCGGGCTCGATCCGAGGACCGGCGACAGGATGGTTGAGATCGGTTGCATCGAACTTGTCAACCGGGTGCCCACCGGGGCCACATTCCACGCTTATTTCAATCCCGATCGCGACATGCCCGAGCAAGCCGAAGCGGTGCACGGGTTGTCGGCGACGTTCCTGTCGGACAAGCCGCGCTTTCGCGACAAGTGCCACGATCTGCTGGAATTCATCGCCGATTCGCATCTCGTCGCGCACAACGCCGGTTTCGATTTTGCCTTCCTCAACCACGAGTTGAGCCTGTGCGACCTCGAAGCGGTGTGCCTCACCCGGATGATCGATACGATCGCCATCGCCAAGCGCCGCCACCCGGGCGCCAAACTGTCGCTCGATGCCTTGTGCACCCGTTACGGGATCGACCGCAGCCACCGGGTCAAGCACGGCGCGCTGCTCGACGCCGAGTTGCTCGCGCAAGTCTATGTCGAGCTGACCGGAGGCCGGCAGATCGGGCTCGAACTGGCCGGTGCGGGCGCCGACACGACTGCAATCGCGGTAACCCAGTTTTCGCTGCGGGAGCGGACATTCCGTGCGCCGCGCCCGCACGCGCCGTCGGCGGAAGAACTGGCGCGGCATGCCGCTTTCATCGGCCGGATTGAGGGAGCTATCTGGGCCGGCTGACGTTTCGTGAGGGAAGGGTCGCAACAAGAACAGGAGTTACACCGACGATGGATATTCGCGTTTCGGGTCATCAGATCGAAACCGGCGCTGCGCTGCAGAGCCATGTGAACGACCGTCTTTCCGCAATCGTCGAGAAATATTTCAACCGGGCGCTGTCCAGCCACGTGACTTTCGGCAAGGCCCCCGCCGGCGCGTTCAGCTGCGATATCGTCACTCACGTGATGCACGGCCTGATACTCAAGGCGCACGGTGTCGCTCAGGATGCGCACCAGGCGCTCGACCAGGCGGCCGAGAAGATCGACAAGCAGTTGCGCCGCTACAAGCGCCGATTGCACGACCGGCACGAGCAATCCGCGTTTGCCGCTTCCGAAGAGGCAGCCGCCTATACCATTTTCGCCGCGCCGGAAGACGATGGCGATGAAGCCGAAGTTGCGGATTCGCCGATGATCGTGGCTGAAACAACCGCCGACATTCCCGAATCGAGCGTGGCCGATGCGGTGATGATGCTCGACTTGCGCGATACCAACGCGATGTTTTTCAAAAACGCTGGAACGGGCCGTCACAATATGGTCTATCGCCGGCGCGACGGGTCGATCGGCTGGGTCGAACCGCACTGATCCGCCCGTTTGCCATTCGCACCCGGGACGCGCCGCGCGCTCTCGCACCGTCAGTTGTCGCTGCTTTCGCGGCCGAACCCCCGACCTGAAGATTCTTGCGCATGAACGCCATTTTCAAGCTCCTGCCCGAAGCCGTCTGGGTCGCCGACCCGACGGACAAACCGGCGATTCTGGAGACCATGGCGGCGCGCTTTGCCAAGGTCTACGCGCTCGACAAGGGCGTGGTGCTCGAAGGCTTGCAAGAGCGCGAGGCACTCGGCAGCACCGGATTCGGTCGCGGAGTGGCGCTGCCTCACGCGCGGATCGACGGTCTGGCACGGCCACTCGCGGCGCTGATGAAGCTCTCCGCCCCGGTCGATTTCGCTTCGGCCGACGGCTTGCCGGTCGACCTGGTGATCGGCCTGCTGTCGCCGACCAACGCGGGCGCTACGCACCTTCACGCGCTGGCGGCGCTATCGCGAATGGTGCGCGACGAAGACATCCACCGCGCGTTGGTCGAGGCGTCGGATACCGAGACACTTTATGCGTTGCTGACCAACGCTTCGGATCGTGACGCCGCCTGAGTCGCCTTCCGAGCCGGTTCCCGCGCAGACCGGCGAGCGGGCTGGCGAGCAGGTGTCCGGTGCCGCACTGCATTATCGCGCGCTCGAGCGGCTCTATCGGGTCGCGCCGGTCAACCGGCTGTTTCCATCGCAGCTCGAAATCACCGGCGAGGGACGGTCGCGGCTTGTCTTCACCGTCGGGCCGTCGGTGTATCACGCGGCGGGTGCGGCGCACGGGACGATCTATTTCAAGATGCTCGACGATGCCGCGTTTTACGCGGCGAACACCCTGGTGACCGATCGCTTCCTGCTCACCACTTCGTTCAATCTTCATTTCACCAAGCCCGTCCGCGCCGGAGAGGTGGTGGCCGAAGGGCGCTGGATCAGCGGGCGCAAACGAGTGCTGGTGAGCGAATCGCGCCTGATCGACGCCGAGGGGGACGAGATCGGGCGCGGGACGGGTACATTCATGCGTTCGCGCATCCCGTTGTCGAGCCTGCCCGGTTACGCGGACCGCTGAGACGATGGACGCTCGTTTGCCGGCGCACATCGAGGCAAGCGCCATTCGCCGCCTCGCCGAATCGTTTGGTGGCTTCGCGACTGTCCTTGCAAAGGGGGAACGCGATGCCGGTACCATCGCGGTCGTAATCTTGTGTCGTGGTGAACCCGCTGCACTTTACGAACGCATGCCGCAACTCGACGGGAACCGTTTATTCAGTCGCACGCGCGAACAAGACCCTGAAAAACCACGCGATTTTTTCGCGATTCTCGAAAAGCGATGCGCAAATGACCCCGATTTATGGTTAATTGAGGCGGACGTCCCGGATTCCGAACGGTTCGTCGCAGCTTTGCCGCATTAACTTTACTTCGCAGATGCAGCAATTATCTGACCGCTCACCTTAACGGACGCAGGCGGCTTGGACGACATGGGGTCGGACAGCCAGCGCGCAGACGGGGGGCAGCCGGCAGGTTGAATAACCGGACTTAGATTCAGCGCAATCAACGCGCGAAAGTCCCGACCTGCGACAGTGCGCGCTCACCGCCTTGATCGATTCATCAATGACGTTTCACCGTGCCACGCTCGCGGCGTTTGCCGCGACCGCTTTCCTTACGTTTTTTGCCGCCGAAGGTTCCGGCGCCAACGCTGAAGTCAGCGAGAACCAGCCGGTCCTCACGACCGCTCTGACCGACGAGACGGTGCCTCAGGTTTCCAACCCCGCGCCCCCGGTCCAATTCGTTTCCCAGGCGGTTGTCCAGCCGATCGAAGATCGCGACGATTCCGCCATTGCCGCAGATTCCGGCTCGCTCAGGCAACTGGTCGCTACCATGCCGCGCGACGCGACACTGTCGCGCGAGATGGAATGCCTCGCCGGTGCGATCTATTTCGAATCGCGCGGAGAGCCGCTCGCGGGCCAGCTCGCCGTTGGCCAAGTAATCATCAACCGCTCCGAATCGGGCTCTTTCCCGTCGGATTACTGCGGAGTGGTGTTCCAGCGGTCGCAGTTCTCGTTCGTTCACGGCGGTACGATGCCGCGGATCGATCGCGGTTCGGCCGCGTGGCACCGCGCCAGCGCGATCGCCCGGATCGCCCACGAAGGTTTGTGGGACGGTCAGGCGAGCAACGCCCTCTACTTCCACGCGCGTTCGGTCCACCCGAGCTGGAGCCGGACCAAGATCGCCCTCGCGACAATCGACAGCCACATTTTCTACCGCTGAATTCAGGCCGGGTCGGCCAACTCGACCCATACCGGCACGTGGTCGCTGGCCTTTTCCCGGCCGCGATATTCCTTGTCGACCCCGGCCGCGACCATCCGGTCGGCGGCTTCGGGGCTCAGCAGCATGTGATCGATGCGGAAGCCGTGATCGCGCTGCCACGCGCCAGCCTGATAATCCCAGAACGTCCACAAACCGCCACGCGGGTTGAGCGCGTCGAGCGCATCGGTCCAGCCGTCGCCCAGTAACCGCGAATAGGCATCGCGCGATTCGGGCTGCATCAGCGCATCGGACGCCATCGCCTGCGGACTCCACACGTCCTTGTCCTGCGGGATGACGTTGAAATCGCCGACAACCGCGACCGGGATCTCGAGCGACGACAGCTCGCGCATGCGCGCACGCAATCGCTCCATCCACGCCAGCTTGTAATCGAACTTGGGGCCGGGGACCGGATTTCCGTTAGGCAGGTAGATGCATGCGATCCGCACGCCGTTGACGTCAGCCTCGATGTAGCGCGCGTGTTCGTCGTTCGGATCGCCTGGCAGCGTGCGCTGCGCTTCGATCGGCTTGCTCCCGTCAGCAAGGATGGCGACCCCGTTGAAGCCCTTCTGCCCGTGCCAGATCGCCTGGTAGCCGATCTTCTCGAACTCCTGGTACGGGAAGCCTTCGTCCTGGCTTTTGACTTCCTGCAGGCAGGCGACCGTCGGGCGCCGTTCCTCGAGCCATTCCAGAAGTCGCGGCAGGCGAGCCTTGACGCCGTTGATGTTGAAGGACGCTATGCGCATCCGGAGAGCTTTAGATACCGAAGCTCGAACCGCAACCGCAACCAGCCGCTGCCTGCGGATTGTTGACCTTGAACGCGGCTCCGCCAAGCGACTCGACGAAATCGACCGTACTGCCGGCGATCAGGTCGAGGCTGATTGGATCGACCACCAGCTTGACCCCGTCGACTTCGCTCACCGCATCATCACTCTCGGTCGAGCCAGCGAGATCGAACTTGTACTGAAATCCCGAGCAGCCTCCACCTTCGACCGCGAGGCGCAGGATCGCCGGTCTGCCCTGGCGCGCGGCGATCGCCGCTACGCGCGCGGCGGCGCTGGGGGTGAGGGTGAGGGCCTGGGTCATGGGGGCGATATGGGGCGTGTGAGGCACACTCTCAAGCGGTCTGGATGTAAGTCCGCATGGCCTCGGCCTCGGAAGCGATCGCATCGATCTGGGCCTTCACCAGGTCGCCGATCGAAACGAACCCGCGCATGACCTTGCCCTGGTCGCCATCCTCAACCACCGGCAGATGGCGAATCCGGCGGCGCGTCATCAGTTCGAGCGCATCGTCAACCCGCGTACCGGGTGCAACCGTGATCGCGGGCGCGGTCATCACTTCTCCAACCGGTTTGGCCAGACTCGCCTCGCCTTCGACCTCGAGGCAGTAAATCACGTCGCGTTCGGAAAAGATGCCCGCAATCTGTCCGTCGCGCAGGACCGGCAGCGCGCCGATCCGGCGCTTGGCCAGGATCGACAATGCCTCACGCATCGGCATGTCGCAGTCACAGGTGACAACCTCGTAGCTGCCCCGTCGGGCCAGCAGGTGGGCGATGTCCACGGGACTCTCCCTTTCTTGCCTCTTGAATGGGCAGAATGCCACGGATGGCCGTGAAACGCCAGCGGCCGGCATTGCCAGCGTGCGGCGGTGCACCCATCTAGCCGACCATGGCCAAACCGTCCCCACTCGACGATCCCGCAAGCGCCGCCTTCGCGTGGACGCGATTCAAGCGGATCATGCGACTGATGGGGTGGATCACGCTGGCGATCGTGGTCGCCTCGCTGGCCTACTTGCGCATGACAGTGGGCGATGTGCCGATCCATTTCTACATCGCCACCGCGCTCGGCATCGGCGCGTCGATGATGCTGATGAGCGCGCTGATGGGGCTGGTGTTCCTGTCGAACGGCACCGGCCATGACGATTCGGTCACCGACGCGAAACGGGACGACTAGCTCGCAGTCGGGTGCTTCGCGCAGCCGGAACTCCTCGACCGGCTGGCCGCCGATCAGGTGCTGCTGGATGATCAGTTCGAGCGCCGCCTCGTCGCACGAATGATACCAGACCTGGTCGGGCCAGACGACCGCGATCGGGCCCGCCTCGCAAACCTGCAGGCAGTCGGCCTTGGTCCGCTGCACCGTGTTGCCCGCCAGTCCCAGCTCCTTCAGCCGCCGCTTGAGGTACTTCCACGATCGCTCGCCCTCATCGCGCGAGCAGCACGCCTGCTTGTCCGACATCGCGCACAGGAAAATGTGCCGGGTCACGTGCTCGCCGCCGATTTTGGCGAGCGCGATTCGCGCCTTGTCCAGATCGGCGGAGTCGCTCACTTTCCCGCTGGCTGGGCGGGCTTCAACCAGCGGCCGAGCCAGTCGAACACCGTCGCATGCCACTGGAGCGAATTCTTGCCCTTGAGCACCCAGTGGTTTTCGTCGGGGAACACCAGCAGCTTGGCCGGAACGTGCTTCATCTGCAGCGCGGTGAACGCGGCCAGGCCCTGGGTATAGGGAATGCGGAAGTCATTCTCGCTGGTCACCACCAGCATCGGGGTCTTCCACTGGTCGACGTAATTGACCGGGTTCCACTTTTCATACGCCGCGGGATCCTCGAAATAGGTCTTGCCGCCGTGCTCCCAGGTATCGAACCACAATTCCTCGGTTTCGTAGGCCATTGCGCGGGCATCGAACACGCCATCGTGCTGGACCAGGCACTTGAACTTGCCGGGCCAGCGGCCCTCGATCCAGTTCATCATGTAGCCGCCGTAACTGGCGCCCATCGCGCAGGCGTTGTCGCCGTCGATCTGGCTGTCCAGCGCAACCGCCGCGGCAAAGCCTTTCTGCAGGTCTTCCAGCGGCTTCCCACCCCAGTCGTTGGTGATGGAGTCGGTAAAGGCCTGTCCGTATCCGGTGCTGCCATGGAAATCGACCGACACCACGGCGTAGCCCTGGCTGGCGACCACGCGCGGGTTCCAGCGGCTCGACCATGAATCGTCGAAGCTGCCCTGCGGACCGCCGTGGACGTAGAGGATCGCCGGCATCGGACCCTTCCGGCCGTCGAGCTTGGTGATCTGGCCCCATACCGTGTCACCGTCCGCGCCGGTGAAGCTGAACCGGCGGGTGACGATCGGTGCGCGGTTGCCCAGGATCGAGGTTGCTGCGTCGGTCAGCGGCATCGCCTGGCCCCAGTCGTGCGATACGTAGAGTTCGTTGGGCGTGCCAATCGAATTGCGGGCGAACACCAGCCCGCCGCCCGCCAGCGGCACGACACTGGAAATGTGCGCCTCGTTGCCGGCCATCAAATCGAGCTTGTCGACCTTTCCGGTCGCGGGATCGATGCGGAACACCGGGTTGTCGAGCACGTCGCCGGCGGTGGCGACGATCGACTTCGAATCGGGTGTCCACGCGAGCGATCCAACCGAACGGTCCCAGTCCGTGGTCAGTGCGCGCACCTTGCCGGTGGCGAGCTCGCGCAGCATGACGGTCAGCTTGTCGGCTTCGTAGCCGGGCCGGGCCATCGCCGCGTAGGCCAGCCACTTGCCGTCGGGCGAAGGCGCAGGAAGCGCGTCGGTCGCCTCGTTCGCCGCGGTCAGGTTGATCGGCGCGCGGCCCGACAGATCGTTGAACCACAAGTCGATGTTGGTCGAGCGGGGCTCGTCAGCATCGGCCTTGCGCGCGGCGAAGAACAGCCCGTGGCCGTCGGCTGCCCACGCGATATCCTCGCCGCCGCCAAACGGCTTGCCGGGCGTATCGCCGACCAGCGCACCTTTGCCCGCCGGGCCGTCGAGCGGAACGCCCGTTCCGGTGGCTTTGCCCGCGGTAAGCGGAAACGCGAACACGCGGCCATAAACACCGGGCGTTTCCCACTGGTCCCAATGGCGCACGAAGCCCGTGTCTCCATCGTACACCCGGCCGGTGCCGGGGCCGGGAAGGTGCGACGAGCCTTCGGGATCGCAACCGAAGCTGGCGCATTCGCGCCCGACATCGCCCCACACTGCAATCCTGGTAGCGTCGGGCGACAGCGCGAAGCCGCCGACAGCGGCCTTCAGCGCGGTGACCTGTGAGATCTCGCTGACCGTGCCGTCGGCACCGATCCGCGCGCGCCAGACCTGGTCGGCGCCGCCTTCTCCGCGATCGGACAGGAAATAGAGCCAGCCGTCGTCTCCGAACGCCGGACTACCGGCGCTGCCGCCTAGATCGATCTTGCGCGACATCGCGCGTGTGTCGTTGAGTCCGCGCAGCATCAGCGAGGTGGTGCGCTTGTAGGTCGCAGGATCGGTTTCGGTCAGCGGATAGACCGCAATCGCGCCGTCCGGGCTGACCGCGGCGCCCGCGAGCCGCGGCAGGGTGACAAGGTCCTGCGCGCTGAACGGGGCACGGGCATCGGCTCTGGGCGCTTTGGTCTTGGCGGCGACGGGGGTGGCGATCGCGCATAGCGCGGTGAGAGCTGCGAGCCCGGTGCTTGTTTTCATGCGCGCCGGACTAGCGGTCACGCGCGGTGGTGGGAAGCGCCTTTAGCCGCGCTTGCCCGCGATCCGTGCGATCTCGTCCTTGACCAGCCGTTCGACCATGTCCGGCAGGTTCCGGTCGAGCCATTCCGCCAGCACTGGCCGCAGCAACTCGCGCGTCAGCCCTTCGAGCGACGTTTCGCCCGACCGCACGATCTGCGGCGGCACGCCGGGCTCGGCCAGCATCGCCAGCGCGGCGAGGTTTTCGCGCATCGAATCGCGGGCGGACTCGGTCACCAGCGGCGGATCGACCGCATCGTCGTCATCGTCGTCGCCATAATCCTCGGGCGCCTGCTGGACGAAATCGCCTTCGGCCAGGTCGAGCACTTCATCGGCTTCGTCGTCGTCCGCAGGCTCCGGGAGGACATCGGGAGCACTCTCGGCAAGCCCTTCGTTCTCGCGCCGGCGGCGCGTGTCGAAAGCGGTGGCGCGGTTGTCGCGCGCGATGACTTTCTTGATCGATTCGAGGATTTCCTCGACCGAAGCTTCGCCGTCCTGGCGCATAATCTTAGGGCCCCCGCCTCAGTAAACGCCGCTACCGGGCGTCGAATCATCGTTAACGGGAATCTCCGCTCCGGGAGCGACGATGTCAACGGTCCGCGTCGACTGAACGACCGGGGCGGGATCGCGCGACCAATCCCACCACTTGTTCTTCACCCGGTCGTAATTGACTTGCGGATCGTACAGCGGGCCATCGTCTCCCAGCCCCAGGTCGCGCGCTTCGGCCCGGCCCATCGCGGCGAGCAGGCTGAATCCGGCAACATAGGCGTTGCGCCGGGCGGTGACGATCTGCGAGCGCGCGACCACCAGTTCCTGTTCGGCGTTGAGGATGTCGAGGATCGTGCGGTTGCCGACTGTACTCTCGGCGCGCACGCCTTCGAGGCTAAGCGCCGCAGCATCGACCGCGCTCTGGGTGCTGACGATGATCTGGGTCGCCGCCTGCCAGCTCGAATAGGCCGAGCGTACCTGTGCGATCACGTCGCGTTCCGTGCCGATGACGTTTTCCTGCGCCGCCGCCGATCGCGCCTGCGCCTGGCGTTGAAGTGCGGCGGGCCGGCCGCCCTGGAAAATCGGGATGGATACCTGCACCCCGGCCTGCGCGGCGGTGCTGACTTGCGGCAGGTTGACCCCCGCAGTCGGGCTGCCGAGCGTGCCGAGGTAGTTGTTGTAATCGCCGCCGGTGAACAGCGACACGCGGGGCAGGCGGGTTGCGCCGGCGACATTGATGTCGAACCGCGAGGCGTCGGCCCGTTCGCGCGCGGCGATCAGGTCGGGATTGTTGTCGAGCGCGATGGCGACCGCATCGGCGACGCTTGTGGGCAGCCCCGGTAGCGGCGGAGGCGGCTGGAGATCGTCGGGCGCCATGCCGGTGAGCCGGATGTAATCCTCGCGCGCGCTGATCAGGTTGGCCTGCGCGGTCCGCAGGTCGCCCTGCGCCAGGGCCAACCGCGCCTGCGACTGAGCGACGTCGGTGCGGGTGAGGTCGCCGATTTCGAACCGGTCGCTGGTCGCCTGGGTATTGACCGTCAGCACGTCGACCTGGTTGGCGTTGAGCTGCACCAGTGCCTCGCCCCGGATCACGTCCATGTAGGCGGCAACGGTTTGCGAGAAGATCGCCGATTCGGTGCCGCGCAAATCCGCCTGCCCGGCCTCGACGCGTGTTTCCGCTGCCTTGACCGCGTTCTTGACCGCGCCGCCCGAATAGATCGGCACGCCCAGATCGACGCTGGCGCCCAGCGACCGGCGGGGCGCGGTGAAGCTGGTCGAGCTTTGCTTGACGAACTCGATGTACTGCACGGTGCCGCTGGCGTTGGGACGTCCGTCGGCCTTTTCGATCGGCACCGTCTCGTCGGTGGCGCGCTGTTGGGCGCGGGCGCCCTGAAGCGTCGGATTGGTGCGATAGGCCCCGTTGAGCGCATCGCGCAGTGTGTCTGCCGCCGCCGGAGCCGACAGGCCCAACGCGGTCGCCGCCGCGCCGGCGAACAACGCCGGTTTCAACGCTGCGCGAACCATGGTCAGAAGCTCCACGCCTTGGGCTTGTCGAATGCCGGCAGGTGCGGGATCCCCATTTCCGCCAGCGGCAGCAGGGCAACGCCGTCGCCGCTCTTGCGCCCCACCGCGAGCCGGGTGACGCCGCTGTCTGACATCCCGGTAACGACGCGCGCGCCGTCGACCAGCCGCTTGGCCAGCGTGGCGGGGATCTGTTCGATTGCACCGTCGATCAGCAGCAAGGTGAAATCGCCGCTCCGCGCGCCCTTGATCGCGTCTTCGGGCGATATGACCGCAACCGACTGCGCCAGCCCTTCGAGCAGCGCGGGCAGGTAGCCGCTGCCGCCGTCGACCACCAACACGCGATCGGCGGCGGTCGGCCTGGCTTCGGCGAGCATGCGTGCATGGACCAGCGGAGCGGCCAGCATGCGCCCGTCTGCAAGCGGAACCGCGCGGTCGATGTAGGCCACCGCACGGGTGGCCGGGAGCACGAAATCTTCGCGCGGCACCGCGGCCATGCGCGCCAGCACCCACGGCTCGTTGACGCCGCTGGTGCGCAGCTGGCTGTCGATCATCGCGCGCCGCGCGGCCGCGAAATCGGTGATGGAAGGGGCGGCACTGGCCATAATCACGAAACCTGTATTACTCGTATAACACAGCAGGTCAACGCCCTGCTCTTACGCACAAAGGCGCACGCGCGCCAAGCGCTTTGACGGCTTGCGGGTACGAAGCCTATCGCGCTGTTGCGAATCTGCGGACAAGGGATAGGTTTCGATGAGCGACTTTAATTTGGCCGACCCGGTGACGATCCGCGAGGGCGACCTGATCGACAGTGTCGCCGATGCGCTGCAGTTCATCAGCTACTACCACCCGATGGATTACATCCGCGCGCTCGGCGATGCTTACGAGGCCGAAGCGGGCCCCGCGGCCAAGGACGCGATCGCGCAGATCCTGACCAACAGCCGGATGTGCGCCGAGGGCCACCGTCCGATCTGTCAGGACACCGGCATCGTCAACGTGTTCGTCAAATGGGGGCAGGACTGCCGCCTCGGCTCTGACCGCAGCCTGCAGGACGTTGTCGATGAAGGCGTGCGGCGGGCCTACAACCATCCCGACAACAAGCTGCGCGCCTCGGTCCTCGCCGATCCGGCGTTCACCCGGCGCAACACCCGCGACAACACCCCGTGCGTGTTGTCGGTCGAGATGGTCCCCGGCAACACGGTGTCGATCGACGTCGCCGCCAAGGGTGGGGGCAGCGAGAACAAGTCCAAGTTCAAGATGATGAATCCGAGTGATTCGATCGTCGACTGGGTGATCGAGATGCTGCCCCAGATGGGCGCCGGATGGTGCCCGCCGGGAATGCTCGGGATCGGCATCGGTGGCACGGCCGAACATTGCGTCAAGCTCGCCAAGCAAAGCCTGATGGAGCCGATCGACATGGCCCAGCTCAAGGCGCGCGGTGCGCAAACCGATATCGAGGCGCTGCGGATCGAGATCTTCGACAAGGTCAACGCGCTGGGGATCGGCGCGCAGGGACTCGGCGGGCTGGCCACTGTGCTCGATGTCAAGATCATGGACTGGCCGTGCCATGCTGCCGGCAAGCCGGTAGCCATGATCCCGAACTGCGCCGCGACCCGCCATGCGCATTTCACGCTCGACGGATCGGGGCCCAGCTTCCTCGAAAAGCCCAACCTGGCCGATTGGCCGCAAGTAAGCTGGAAACCCGATGCCGCCGCCAGGCGGGTGGACCTCGACCACCTGACGCCCGAAGAAGTGCAGAGCTGGAAAGCCGGCGACCGGCTGCTGCTGAACGGCGCGATGCTCACCGGGCGCGATGCGGCGCATAAGCGCATCGCCGACATGCAGGAGCGCGGAGAGGAGTTGCCGGTCAGCTTCAGGGGCCGCGCGATCTATTACGTCGGGCCGGTTGACCCGGTGCTGGGGGAAGTCGTCGGTCCGGCCGGGCCGACCACCGCCACCCGGATGGACAAGTTCACCGACATGATGCTCGAACTCGGCCTGCTGGCGATGATCGGCAAGGCCGAGCGCGGGCAGGGCGCGGTCCAGGAGATCGCCAGGCACAAGGTCGCCTATCTGATGGCGGTTGGCGGTGCGGCGTACCTTGTCAGCCGGGCGATCCGTGAAGCCAGGGTGATCGCTTTCGAGGAGTTGGGGATGGAAGCGATCTACGAGTTCCGGGTCGCCGACATGCCGGTGACGGTGGCGGTCGATTCGAGCGGCGCCAACGTCCACACGTTGGCGCCCGCCGAATGGCGCGAGAAAATTGCGCGCGAAGGTCTCCTTCCTACCGGCTGAGCGGCCGGCGGGGCGCTCGACGAATCGCCGACTCGGTCCGACGCGGGCGCTGGCGCAGGTGCCGCGGCTGGGGCAAGAGCGTGGACGATGACCGGCGCCGATACTGCATTACCCGTCCGCGTCCCGCTGCGCGTGGTGATCGCCTCGATCGCGGGGCTGTGGGCGTGCTATTTCGTCCTCACCACGTTCCGCTCGGCGATCGGGCTCGAATTACAAGCCGAGCTGTTGTGGCGGCGCGCAGTGGTCAGCCTGGCCGGGATCGGTGTGACGCTCGTCGTCTGGCTGGTCCTGCGATTGTTCGACCGCCGCCAGTTGTGGCTGCAGATCGTCGCGGCGCTGATCCTTGCCATGCCCGCCTCCGGCCTGATTGCTTATGCCAACGAGCGGGTGTTTGCCGACGTTCAGGCCCGGGTTGAAGCGAAGATCGCTGAGCGATTGGGCTTCTCGTTGCGCCGTGACGAAGCGGGCAACGTCGTCATCACCGGGCCGGTGCCCCGCGGCAGCGGCGCCGATATCGACGGTCCGCTCGCCCCGGATGGTCCCGCCAGCGCGCAAGTCGTGCTGCCCGCGGACGATGGCGGTTCGCGGGTGCTCGCGCTGCTCGACTTGGCGCTGGGCCGCTATTTCCTCATTCTCGCGTGGGCGGCACTCTATTTCACCTTGTTGGCGGGCGAGCGAACCCGTGCGGCCGAGCGGCGCGAGGCGCGCTTTCGTAACGCCGCGCGTGCCGCCGAGCTGCGCAGCTTGCGATATCAGGTCAATCCGCACTTCCTGTTCAACGCCCTGAACTCGCTGTCGTCGCTGGTTATGACCGGCAAGACCGAGCGCGCCGAAGACATGATCCAGGGCCTGTCGAGCTTCTATCGCCACAGCCTGGCCGAGGATCCCACCGGCGATGTGGACCTGGCCGACGAGATCGACCTTCAGCGGCATTATCTGTCGGTCGAGGCGCTGCGCTTCCCCGACCGTCTGCGGACGCGCATCGACCTGCCCGACGCCCTGAACGAGGTGCGCATTCCCGGCATGATCCTGCAGCCGCTGGTCGAGAATTCGGTCAAGTATGCGGTCGCGGCGGTCACCCGGCCGGTGACCATCACGATCGAGGCGCGCGCCGAATTCGGCCGACTGGTGGTGACTGTCCGCGACGATGGCCCGGGCTTGCCCGAACAGGCCAAGCGTGGCGGCAAGGGTTTTGGCATCGGCCTCGCCAATGTGCGCGACCGGCTGGCCGCCCGCTTCGGTGACGAGGCGATGATCGTGTCCGGGCCGGTCGATGGCGGCTACCGCAGCGAATTGCGCCTGCCGCTGGTGAGCCATGACTGACGCCGCCGAAGGGCTCCGCACCCTCATCGTCGACGACGAGCCGCTCGCGGTCGAGCGCATGCAGGTCATTTGCGCGCGCATGCCCGAATTGCGCGTGGTGGGTACAGCCAGCGATGGCGCGGCCGCATTGCGATTGATCGAGGCGCTGTCGCCCGAGCTGGTTCTGCTCGACCTGACAATGCCGGAGGTCGACGGGTTGACGGTCGCCCGCAAGCTCGCCCGGTTGCCGCGCCGTCCGGCGGTGATCTTCGTCACCGCACACGAACATTTCGCGGTCGAGGCGTTCGATCTCGATGCAATTGATTATGTGCTCAAGCCGGTCGCGCCCGAACGCTTGCGGCGAGCGCTCGACCGCGCCCTCGCGCGGCGAGGGGGCGACGCCGGCCCCGTCGAAGGAAGCGCCTGGCTCGACGAACTGTGGGTACCGCATCGGTCGGAACTGCTGCGGATCGAGGTTGCACAGGTTGGACGGATCGACGCCGAGCGCGACTACGTCCGGCTTCACGTCGATAACCGCAGCTATCTCTTGCTGCAGACGATCGCAGGGCTCGAGGCACGGCTCGATCCCGCCAAGTTCATCCGGATTCACCGGTCGACGATCCTGCGGCGCGATTGCATCCGCGGGCTGCGCCACGACGGGCTCGGAGTGTGGTCTATCGAACTCGACGACGGCGAGACGCTGCGGATCGGCCGCACCTACCTCGCCAAGGTCAAGGCGATGGCCGGGCGCTAGGGCGTCCATGCCCTGGCCCGGCCAGTGGCCGCATGCTCAGCCTACCGTGCGAGATTGCTGTTCCATCACGACTTTGAGCTGCTCGCGGGCCAGGTTGCGAGCGGTTTCGGCGCACTTTGTTGATTCAGAGCGGCGGATCCGCGACCCGGTGGCTACTCGATCGGCACCGCAATAGGCGCGCGAGGCAGCGTCGATCCGACGGTCGAGGATCTTGCGATCCTTTGCGCTCGACAGATCGAGATCGGCATAGTTGACGACCAGGTCATTCGCGAGAGCCGGGGCGGTCGTTGCAAGCGCCAGGGCTGAGAAGATCAAGGCTTTCATTCGCATAGGTTTTCTCCCTCAAGGTTGGCGGCTGCCCTGCTGGGGGACTGGGCAACCGCCGGACTTGTTTCTAGGATGGAAGCGCACGGCGGTCGTTCCGCCGTCGACCACGGTCAGCCAGCGTCCGACCGTGGAGAAGCGGTCCGACGATCGGCGGATCGTACCGGATCGACCGCCGTTGCGGTCCGACGAACGGCCACCCACATGCAAAGCCTCATGACCTTGCTCGTCATCTTCCTGCTCGGCGTGGGCAATTTCGCGCTGCACGGTGCGGTGCTCGGCAGCGGCCATCCAATGCTGGGCCGCAGCCCGTGGTTCATCCACCTGCTCGGCGGTCGGATCACCCTGGTCACCGAATTCCTGCTGCTGCTCGCCGCAATGCTGCTGTCGACCGAAGGTTGGCAGTGGGTGATGTGGACTTATTCGGGATACACCGGGCTGAACATGCTGGGCGCCTGGCTGATCCTGACCCGGCGGGTCTGACGCCGCTTCGGAACCCCTGGTCCCCTGCTGCGCTTGTTGCTGCATGAGGGGCACCGGCGATACCTGGCTGATCTACAACGGCGCGAGCGGCAGCCATGACGAGGAGGCGTTGCGCGCGCTGATCGATGCGCTTGCTGCTGGCGGCCATGCGCCCGCGCGGGTGGTCGACTGCAAAGATGACACCCCGGATGCCGCCGCCGCCAACGCGAGCGCGCTGGGGCTGATCGTGGTCCACGGCGGCGACGGCACGCTCAGCCGAACGATCGGCGAACTCGAGGGATTTTCCGGGGCAATTCTGCCGCTGCCGGGCGGGACCTACAATCTTCTCGCGCGCGAGATGTTCGGCGATCGTGATCCGCTCGAGATCGTCGGTCTGCTCGCTGACGGGCGGCTGGCGGGCACTCGCCGTAGCTGCATCCGCGGCCCCGGTGTGCTCGCACTGGCCGAGCTGCTCGCGGGACCCGGCGCCAAGTGGGCCGACGTGCGCGAGGAAATGCGCGACAGCAACGTGGGCGAAGCGATCGTCAAGGGCTGGGACGCCGCGGCGGCGGCCACGGTCGGCCCGATGATCGCCATAGCCCAGCCCTCGGGCGGGCGCGCCGATGGCTATGCCGGCGTGCGCTTGTGTCCGCGCCCAAGCGGCATGACGATCGACGGATATGCCGCCGAAGGGCTGGGAGAATATCTCCAGCAAGGCATGGCGATCCTGCGGCGGGATTTTCGCGAGGGACCGCATGATGAAATCCGCCCCGCGCCCACCGTGGTGTGCCGTTCGCTGGCCGGTGAGCCTATCCCGCTGATGGTCGACGGCGAGCGCTCGGAAGGAGCCAGCGAGCTGACCTTTTCGCTCGACACCCTCAACTGCGATCTGCTTGGGCTGCCCGATGGCCGATAAGACCTTGCTGTTTCACTTGTCCGACATCCACTTCGGGCTCGAACACAACCGCGCACTCGATTGGGTCGCTGGCGAAGTCGCCGCGCGCAAGCCGGCCGCAGTGGTGATCACCGGCGACCTGACGATGCGTGCGCGGACCCGCGAATTTGCCGCGGCGCGCGACTGGATTCTTTCGCTCAAGGCTCCTGTGACGGTCGAAGTGGGCAACCATGATCTGCCCTATTTCAATCTCGCCGAACGGTTCATCGATCCCTACCGCCGGTTTCGCGGGATGGAATCGGTGGTCGAGAAGGAGCTCGATCTGCCCGGTATCGCGGTGGTCCCGCTCAAGACCGCGGTGCGGATGCAACCGCGGCTCGACTGGTCGAAAGGCTGGGTAACCGACACGGCGCTCGAAAAATGCCTCGCCGCCATCGACGCCCTGCCCCCTGGCAAACAGGTGCTGGTGACGGTCCACCACCCACTGGTCGAAGTGGGTACCAAGGGTACCGCGCTGACCCGCGGCGGCACGCGGGCGCTGGCCGAACTGGCGAAGCGCAAGGTCGCGGCGGTGCTGTCGGGCCACGTCCACGATCCGTTCGACATCACCCAGGCGACCGCCAACGGGCCAGTACGGATGATCGGCGCGGGCACGCTGTCGCAGCGCATCCGTTCGACCCCGCAAAGCTTCAACGAACTGCGCTTCGAACCCGATGGCCGGTTGTGCGTCGAGGCGCGCAACCTGCAGGACGTTCCGACCGAGGCGATGAAGATCGAATCGGTGCCCGAGGATGCCCGGCCTCCGCGAGAACCGGGCGAACCGGTTGCCCCGGTTGGCGCAGTGCCGCGGACGGACCCTCCGGTCCATTGAACCGCGCGCACTGACTGTGCGTGTCAATTCGCTCAGTCCGGTTTCCGAAGGGGCGGGTTGGCGACGTGACTGACGACACTTTCCGGCAGCTCCAGCCAGGGGTGCGCCTCGGCCGCCCAGACTGCCTGCTCGGGCATGGAAAACGATGGATCGGCGAACGCGCCCACCGCCACCCCGGCCAGATGCGGCATCCGCTCGGGCTCCCACCAGACGGTCGATCCGCAGTGGGGGCAGAAATGGAAGGTGACAGAAAAACCGCTCGCCGAGTTTCGACGGTAGAGTTCTGAGGTACCGGAAATCTCCGCCGTCCGGTCTCGCGCGAAGAACGCCGCCACACTGAACAGCGAGCCGGTGCGTTTCTGGCAATCGAGGCAATGGCACAGCGAAACCTTGACCGGTTCCCCGCTGCACAACAGGGTGAGCCGGCCACAGTGGCACTTTGCCTCGCGCGTCATGCGCCGAGGCTAGCACGGTAGCGGCAAAGGAAAAGGGCGGCACCTTGCGGTACCGCCCTCCCTTTCCGCCGTCGCGGAAATCTGTTGGCCGGATCAGCGCTTGCTGAACTGGAAGCTCTTGCGGGCCTTGGCGCGGCCGTACTTCTTGCGCTCGACCACGCGGCTGTCGCGGGTGAGGAAGCCGGCGGCCTTGACGGTCGCGCGCAGGGTCGGCTCGTACTTGCTCAGCGCCTGGGCGATGCCGTGCTTGACCGCACCCGCCTGGCCCGAAAGACCGCCGCCCTTGACGGTGGCGATCACGTCGTACTGGCCCGAACGATCGGTCAGGCCGAACACCTGGTTGATCACCAGCCGCAGCGTCGGACGCGCGAAGTACACTTCCTGTTCGCGCCCGTTGACCACGATCTTGCCGTTTCCGGGCTTGAGCCAGACGCGGGCCACGGCATCCTTGCGGCGGCCGGTGGCATAGGCGCGGCCCTGCTTGTCGAGCTCCTGCTCGCGCAGCGGCGCGTTACCGACCACCGGGGTGAAACCGGCATCGGCGGCAGCGGCGCCATCGGTCGGGGCGGCGGTTTCGCCAGCACCCGACAGGGTCTTGAGGTCGGCGAGGTCCGACACGGTGTTCTGTTCGTCAGCCATTATGCGGTGACCTTGTTCTTGCGGTTCATCGAAGCGACGTCGAGCGTCTGGGGCTGGTTGCCGGCGTGCGGATGCTCGGTGCCGGCATACAGGTGCAGCGCCTTCATCTGCTGGCGTCCGAGCGGCCCGCGGGGGACCATGCGTTCGACGGCCTTTTCCAGCACGCGCTCGGGAAAGCGGCCCTCGAGCACCTTGGCGGGGGTCGTTTCCTTGATCCCGCCAATGTAGCCGGTGTGCTTGTAATACTTCTTGTCGGTCAGCTTGTTGCCGGTGAACTTCACCTTGTCGGCGTTGATGATCACCACGTGATCACCGCAATCGACGTGCGGGGTGAAGCTCGGCTTGTGCTTGCCGCGCAGGATGTTGGCGACGATGGTGGCGAGACGGCCGACGACGAGACCGTCGGCGTCGATCAGGTGCCACTTCTTTTCGACCTCGGCCGGCTTGATCGACCGGGTGATCTTGCTGAGCGCCTTCATGGCTGGATGCTACCTTGTTGACGAGAGATGTCCGCGAGGGTGTCGCGAGAAGCGGCGCCTCTGGCGTCAGAGACCCTGCAAGTCAAGCAAAACCGCGGGTTTGCGGAGAGGTAAAATAATACCGTGTGCCAAATGACCGGGTTGCCGAGCCCGCGCGCTGACGCTGGTCAGGCCGCTTATCGGCGGCACTTCGGCGGCAGGCTTTGCGGCCCCGGGTTGCTTGAACGGGAACCATCCGGCGCGCTTTGTCCGTTCAGCTCCGTACTGCAGGCACGGCCCGCCCGATCGTGTGCACGCCCCATACCGTCGCTGCGACGAGCAGCGCGCCAACCGTCTGGTGCAGCACCGCCAGCCACAGCGCGACCCCGCTCCACACCGTTGCGATGCCGAGCAGTATCTGCGTCCCGAATGCCGCGTGCACCGCGAGCGAGGCCCGGCGTTCGATCAAGCGCACTTTGCGTGCGAGCACGACCAGCAGCGCCACCACCACCCACGCCCACCAGCGATGGAGGAAGTGGATCAGAAACGGATCGTGTCCCAGCGCCCACAGCGCGCCCGCTGCCCAGTCCACTCCGGCGGGGAACAAGCGGCCCTGCATCAACGGCCAGGCGTCCCACGCGAACCAGCCGCCACCAGCGACCACGCCCGCGCGCAACCCGGCGACCCATGCCCCGAGCAGCAGTTGCAGCGCGAGCGCGGCGAGGACTGCCAGGCCGAACCGCGTAACGCGCGCCGGCCGTGCGGCAGGATCGCGGGCCAGCGCCAGCAGGTCGAGTGCGGTCCACACCAGCCCGCCCAAGGTAAACAGCGCGGTCAGCAGGTGCGCGGCGAGCCGGAAATGGCTGACCTTCACGTCGTTGACGATGCCCGATTCGACCATCCACCAGCCGATCGCACCCTGAAGCCCGATCAGTGCAATCAGTGCGATCAGGCGCGGCTTGTACCCGGCCGGGAGCTGTCGGCGGACCCAGAACCACGCGGTTACCGCCACCAGCGCCAGCCCGATGGTGCGCGCCAACAGGCGGTGCACCCACTCCCAGAAATAGATGAACTTGTACGTCGCCAGTGTCATGCCCGCGGGCCCGTTGACCTGGGTGAACTGGGGGGTCTGGCGATAGGCGTCGAACTCGGCCTGCCACTGTGCCGCGCTCAACGGGGGCAGCGCGCCCGTCACCGGCTTCCATTCGGTGATCGAGACCCCGGATTCGGTCAGCCGGGTGATTCCCCCGACCACGACGATACCCAGCACCAGGAACGCGACGAACAGCAGCCAAAACGCCAGCGCACGCGGCCTGGAGAGGGTGTGCTGAGCGGCCGGTGCGTCCATCGGGCGCGCTTGTGCGTCGCACGGCCGTAAATCGCAAGGCTCAGCCTGCGCTATCACTTGCGTAACGATACAGCGTTACATAGATAGCGCGCAGTTCATGACCAACCCGCTCATCACCTCAATTCGTGGCCAGATCGATCGGGCCGGCATCACGCTGTCGGCGCTGTGCGCGGTGCATTGCCTCGCCACCATCGTGCTGGTGTCCGCGTTGGGGATCGGCGGGGGGCTGCTGGCCAAGCCGATCATTCACGAAGCCGGGCTGGCGGTGGCGATGGTGATCGCCGCGGTCGCCATCGGGCTCGGCGCATTGCGCCATCGGCGGGCGGCGCCGTTCGTCACCGCGATGACCGGCCTTTCGTTCATGGGCGGCGCGCTCGCCGTCCCGCACGGGTTTGAGGAAGCGGTGCTGACTATCATCGGGGTCGGACTGGTGAGTCTCGGGCATGTGCTCAACTTGCGCAGCCATCACTTGCCTGACGCGCGCTGAACGCTATTCCGCGGGCCATGCCCGTAACCCACACCGTCATCGTCAACGGCGAAAGTCGCCTCACCTCGGCCACCACGGTGGCCGACCTGGTGCGTGAACTGGGCCTCCAGCCCGAAAAGGTCGCGGTCGAGCGCAACGGCGAGATCGCCCCCCGCTCGCAACTCGCGCACGTGCCGGTGGGTGAGGGCGACGTGCTCGAGATCGTCCATTTCGTCGGCGGTGGCGACCATCCCGTCGCGGGCGGCGGCGGCGATCACGACGACAGTTGGGAAGTGGCCGGCCGCCGGTTCACCTCGCGACTGATCGTCGGCACTGGCAAATACAAGGATTTCGCCGAGAACGCCGCCGCGCTGGCTGCGTCGGGCGCCGAGATCGTCACTGTCGCGGTGCGCCGGGTGAACGTCTCGGACCCAAATCAGCCGATGCTGATGGACCACATCGATCCCAGGAAGGTGACGTACCTCCCCAACACCGCGGGCTGCTTCACCGCCGACGATGCCATCCGCACCCTGCGGCTGGCGCGCGAGGCCGGCGGATGGGACCTGGTCAAGCTCGAGGTGCTGGGCGAAGCGCGGACGCTGTACCCCAATATGCGCGAGACGCTGGCCGCGACGGAAGTGCTCGCGCGCGAAGGGTTTCTGCCAATGGTCTACTGCGTCGACGATCCGATCGCGGCCAGGCAGCTCGAAGATGCCGGCGCGGTTGCGGTCATGCCGCTGGGCGCGCCGATCGGCTCGGGACTCGGCATCCAGAACCGGGTGACCATCCGGCTGATCGTCGAAGGCGCCAAGGTGCCGGTGCTGGTCGATGCGGGCGTCGGCACCGCAAGCGACGCGGCGGTTGCGATGGAGCTTGGCTGCACCGGCGTGCTGATGAATACCGCGATCGCCGAAGCGAAGGACCCGATCGGCATGGCACGCGCGATGAAGCTGGCGGTGCAGGCAGGGCGCGGCGCCTATCTTGCCGGGCGCATGGCGACCCGCAAGTACGCCGATCCGTCGAGCCCCTTGGCGGGACTGATCTGACCGTCAGCCGTCCCCGGCGGCCGAGGGCCCATGGGGAAGAAGGGCTATCATCGATCGGGCCGCTGCCGCGGCTTCCTCGGCCCGCCGAACGCCGCCCTGACTTGCCCGATCGGCTGCGGCGCGGATGTGGGACGATACCTCCTCACGCGTGAGTAGACCGTTATGGATCTGACCCGAGAAGTACTCGACCAGCCATTGCGCAATTACTGAACCTTCCGGATTTAACATTTTTTTATAATCTATTACATGCTGAATCGATTCTTCAGATGTGCCTTGGGTGTGGGGACGAATCAAGCATTTCGAACCCATTCTGGGGCAAACTCCATCGGCCATGCGAGCTTGTCGAGCCGATCGAAAGTCCGTCAGGCTAACGCGAAATTAACCATCTTGCGCGACCTTCCCGTTGAACAGGGGGAAGCAGTCATGCCCGTCACCAATGCCGCGTCATTGACGATCGCCGAGATGCGCGAGTTCGCCAGTTTTACCTGCGCCGAGCAGCGTTATATCCGCCGCAGCCTCGATATCGGCCTCGGCCGGCAGGACGCGTTCAAGCTGTGGGCGCGCAGCGCCGACGAAAGCGCGGGCATTCGCAGCCAGTACGTCGCCTACCAGGACTTGAAGATGCTGCGCGCGAGCGTGCCGAGCGAGACCGCGTTCGAGGCGGTCGAGGGATTCATCGGCAAGCTCACGCGGGTCGCTGCGTTCGACCTTGCGCAAGAACGCATCGAGTGTTTCTCGGCCTTCCGATTCCTCTATGAACGCCTGATCGGCGCGGATGCACGGCCCTGGCTGCCCAGCGCATTCTGCGCCGCCAGCGCACTGCCGCAGATCCGCCCGAGCCGGCGCAAGATGCTGCTCCAGTCCTTGAGCGAAGCCGCCGCAACCGCACCTGGGTGGAGCGACCGCGCGCCGAGCTTCTATCCGGAGTATATCGAGCGCGAGGCGGCCTGAACGCAGGTCTCAGCCGCGCACGCCGGTAGCGGCAGTCGGCACCTTCTCGTAATACCGCCGCCAGGCCGCGGCTGGTACCTTGAGCAGCTTTGCCGCCTCGGCCTTGAGCGCATCCCGCTTGGCAGGAGTGAGCGCCTTCTTGGCGGTCGCGGCGGTCGGGTGCGCTGCGAAATATTCCGACAGGCGCATCTCGAGAGTGACGGAAATCAGCCCGGTGCTGAACTTGCCTAGGCCAAGCTTTGCAAATTCGCCCTGCAGATCGACCGGCTTGGCCTTGGTTCGGGCGTTGGCTTTCGGTGCCCCGAGCCCGGGGGACACTTCGAAGATGTCGCACGCGGCCAGGTAACAGTAGGCCAGTAGCTGGGCTTCGTCGGCGCTGAAGAACAAGGCGTCTTTGAAGAACGCGGCATACGGATCGGGCCGGGTGATGGTGACGTACTGTTGGATCTTGCCCTTGATGTAACTGATCAGATCGTCGCCGAGCGCCATGAGAACCACCTCTCGCCTGTGAGAGGCGAAGGATACCTCACAAGGCGCGCCATCGATTGGATCAAAGCGACAGCATCACCCTTTGTATAAGCCGTCCATCCGCGCCCCGTAGCGTTCGCGAATCTTGTGCCGACGGATCTTGAGGCTCGGGGTCATTTCCTCGGTGTCGGTCGTGAAGGGCTCGTCGGCGAAGGCGAACTGGCGGACCTTTTCGATCACCGACAGTTCCTTGTTGGTGCGATCGACCGCGGCGCGCACCGCGGTGCGGAAGGCGGGCAGGTCCTGCAGCGCCTTGAAATCGAACTTCTCGCCATTGGCCTGGGCCCACTCGCAGGCCCACTCGGCGTCGGGCACCAGCAGGCCCACGAGGTAGGGGCGCTTGTCGCCGCTGACCATCGCCTGGGCGATTTCGGGCTGCAGGGTGAGCATGCCCTCAACCTTTTGCGGCGCGACGTTGTCACCCTTGTCGTTGACGATCATGTCCTTCTTGCGATCGGTGATGACGATCCGGCCCTTGGAGTCGAGGTGGCCGATGTCGCCGGTATGCAACCAGCCGTCCTGCAGCGCCTTGTCGGTCTCGGCCTTGTTCTGCCAGTAACCGTGCATCACCAGTTCGCCGCGCACGAGGATCTCGCCGTCTTCGGCGATGCGCACCTCGACCCCCTTCAGCGGCGGGCCGACGGTGTCCATCTTGATCCCGGCCTTGGGTCGGTTGCAGCTGATCACCGGCCCTGCCTCGGTCTGGCCGTAACCCTGCAGCATGGTCAGCCCCATCGCTTCGAAGAAGGTGCCCACTTCCGGGTTGAGCGGCGCCCCGCCCGAAACCATCGCTTTCATCCGTCCACCGAAGCGTGCGCGGATCTTGGGGCGCAGCAGCTTCTCGATCACGAAATCGGCCGGTCGGTCGCGCAGGCGACGCTTGGGCTGCCCGGCGATCTCGAGCGCGCGGGTCATCAGGTAGTTGGGCACCTTGCCCTGTTTTTCCACCAGCTTCATGATCCGCGCGCGCAGCACTTCGAACAGGCGGGGGACCACGACCATGATCGTCGGCTGCGTTTCCTCGATATTGCTGGCCAGCTTCTCGAGCCCTTCGGAATAGTAGATCTCCGCGCCGCAGCCGATCGGCAGGTACTGCCCGCCGGTATGTTCGTAGGCGTGGCTCAAGGGGAGGAACGACAGGAACCGCTCGTCGTCGTCGAGCCCGAAGTCCTCAGCCAGCACTTCGGCCGCGCCGGCGACGTTGCACAGGATCGCGCCGTGGTGCTGCAGCACGCCGCGCGGCGCGCCGCCGGTGCCGCTGGTGTAGATGATACACGCGGTATCGCCGCGGCCGATCGCCGCGATCCGCGCCTCTACCGCGCGACGCGCCTCGGCCGGATCGCCTTCGAGCAGCGATGCCCACGCGTGACTGGCGATCTGTCCGCCCTGGAACCGGCGGATGCCTTCGATCGGAATGACGATCTCAGCGAAGCCGGATCGCATGATCGCCGGGATCAGCGGGATCGACAGCTTCTCGGTCGACACGATCACCGCCCGCGCGCCCGAATTGTCGAGGATGTGCAGATGATCGCGTTCGGTGTTGGTGACGTAGGCCGGGACGGTGACGCAGCCCGCCGCCATGATCGCCAGATCGGCGATGCACCACTCGGGCCGGTTCTCCGACACCAGCGCCACCCGGTCGCCATCGTGCAGCCCCAGGCGGCGGAGATTTTCGGCGATCAGGCAAACCTGGCTGGCGACCTCGCGCCAGCTCTGCGTGCGCCACTCACCCCCGGCTTTCGCGCCGAGGAAAGGGCGATCCCCGCGGGCGTCGGCCCGCTTCAGGAACAGCTCGACGAGATTGTTCGCCGAATCGATATCAGTCAGCTGCAAAGGCACTGGCTCCCACACACGGTCTGATGCCGTCTAGCGCGCGGCTTAGGCGTCCGCCGCCCTAGCGGCAAGCGCGCCTACTCGGCTTTCCAGGCGCCTTCGCTGCGAGGATCGGCCGCGCCGACCCAAGCACCCCCGACGCGCATCGCCGCATTCGCCTTGAGCGGCAGCTCGCGCATCTCGACCGCGTGACCGAGCGCTCGCAGAGCCGGCGCGATCGTGCCGAGCGACGAACCCTGTTCGAGATATACGGTGCCGGCGGGGCTGAACATGACCGGCAATGCCAGCGCCTGGCTGGGGGCCAACCCGAAATCGAGCATCGCGATCAGGTTCTTGGCAGTCTGCACCGGGATCGTCGCGCCTCCGGCGGCGCCGACTGCGATCAGCAGATGGCCGTCGCTGTCGTAGACCAGCGTCGGGCTCATCGAGCTGCGCGGGCGCTTGCCGCCTTCGACCCGGTTGGCGACCTGCACCCCGTCGACGGTGGGGACGTTGCTGAAATCGGTCAGTTCGTTGTTGAGGTAGAAGCCTCCGAACACCAGGCCCGAGCCGAACCCGCTCTCGATCGTCGAGGTGTAGCTGACCGCCCCGCCCCACCGGTCGAGCGTGACGAAGTGCGACGTTCCGTGCTCTTCAGGCTCGTCGCCATCGGCCAGCGCCAGCGCGCCCGGAACCGGCCCCGCCGAAGGAGCCGGCATCGTACGGTCGAGCGAGATCAGCGCGCCGCGCGCGGCCAGATAGGCCGGGTCGATCATCCCGGCGACCGGTACGGCGATGAAATCGGCGTCGGCGGAAAACTTCTCGCGGTCGGCATAGGCGAGCCGCTGCGATTCGGCGAACACGTGCCAGAACGCGGGCGAATTCGGGCCCATCGCCTTCAAGTCGAACCGTTCGAGCTGCTTGAGGATGGCATAGACCGTCGTCGCGCCCGACGAAGGAGGCCCCATCCCGCAGATACGATAGCTGCGGTAGGTGCCGCACACCGGCCGCCGCTCCTTGGCCTGGTACGATTGCAGATCGCCGGCGCTCATCGGACGTGGACGCGGGGTATCGGCGGCCACTTCGGCGGCAAGCGCGGCGGCTTGCTGCCCGGTATAGAAGCTTTCCACGCCCTTGGACGCGAGCCGCTCGAGGGTGGCTGCGAGCGCGGGGTTGCGCACCGTGGTACCGACGCCGAGCGGCTCTCCGTCGGCGCCGTAGAACAATGCGCGCCCGTCCGCATCGCGCGCGCCGGTCGCGCGCCCGCTGTCGAGTGCATCGTGCAGTCTCTGGGTGATCTGGAAGCCGTCGCGGGCCAGAGCGATGGCGGGCTTGAACAGCGTGGCCCACGGCAACTTGCCATGTTCGCGGTGCGCCAGTTCGGCCAGTCGCAGGTTGCCCGGCACGCCCACGCTCATCCCGCTCGCCTGGGCCTGGGGAAACGGCAACGGTTTGCCGTCAGGGCCGAAGAACCAGTCGCCGGTGGCCCCGGCGGGCGCCTTCTCGCGCCCGTCGATGGTGTCGACGTTGCCCGCCGCATCGCCGTGTACGTAAAACCCGCCGCCGCCGATGCCCGAGCTCTGCGGCTCGATCACGGTCAGCGCGATCATTGTGGCCAGTGCGGCATCGGTGGCGCTTCCGCCCTGTCGCAACATCGCCATCCCGGCCTCGACCGCGCGCGGATCGGCGGCCGAAACCAAGCCGACTTCGGGCGCAGTTCCGACCGCTTCGGGCGGCGCGGGGGGAATGGTGGCGCAGGCCGCCAGCAGCGGCAGGACGATGAGCGAAGCGAGGCGACGGTGTAGCATGAAAATGGCGCTACTCGCTCGCAACCGCCTCCGCAATCGACGTGAATCCATCGCGTTGCATCAGTCGTTCGAGCCCGCGCACGATCTGCCGCGCCAGGCCTGGCCCCTGGTAGACCATCGCGCTGTAAAGCTGGACCAGGCTGGCCCCGGCGCGAATCCGGCTCCACGCATCTTCGGCGCTGGCGATCCCGCCCACTCCGATCAGCGGCAGCTGGCTGCCCGCGATCGCGCGGAAGCGGCGGAGCTGCTCAAGCGCGAGATCGCGCAGCGGCGCTCCCGACAATCCGCCTCCTTCGCCCGCGTGGCGGGACCGCAGCGGCGGGCGGCCGATGGTGGTGTTGGCGACGATCAGCGCGGCCACGCCGTGATCCATCGCGGCGCGGACGATGCGCTCGTGATCGCCGTCGGCCAGGTCGGGCGCCACTTTGAGGAACACCGGCGGGCCGCCGGCAGGGCGCGCGGCGGCGATGGCCGACAGCAGCGCCGCGAGCTCGCCTTCGGCCTGCAGGTCGCGCAGGCCCGGGGTGTTGGGCGAGCTGACGTTGACGGTGAGGTAATCGGCCACAGGCGCGAAGCGGGCGATACCGGCAAGGTAATCGGCGATCCGGTCGGGCGAATCCTTGTTCGCGCCCAGGTTGACCCCCACCACTCCCGATCGCTGGCGACCGGCGAGTTGCGCCAACGCGGCCTCGGCGCCGTGATTGTTGAATCCCATCCGGTTGATCACCGCACGGTCTTCGGTCAGCCGGAACAGGCGCGGGCGCGGATTGCCCGATTGCGGACGCGGGGTGATCGAGCCCACCTCGACGAACCCGAACCCCAGCCCCAGCATCGCGTCGGGTACTTCGGCGTTCTTGTCGAACCCGGCCGCAAGCCCGACCGGATTGGCGAAATCGACCCCGGCCACCGTGGTTGCAAGCGGACCGTCCCGGCGGGCCGGCGATCGCGCGGGCGCGATTCGCAGCGCGGCGATCGTCATTCTGTGCGCCGTTTCAGGATCGAGCGCGAACAGCGCGGGCGCGGCGAGACTATAGAACATGGGCGCGGTGGCTATGGCGGCGCGAGTCTCGCCTGTCGAGCGCGCGCCTCCTCCAAAGAGGCGGTGCTCGCCCGCAACATATGTGACCCCTGCGTCACAATACGTGTCGCTTTCATACAATGAAGGCGGCTGCGACTCGGCTAAAGAGACTGTGCGACCCGAAGGGCTCGAAGCTTTTTAAGTGACGAGTTCCTCAACTACACAGCGGCCCCGGGCTTGTACCGGGGCCGTTTTTTTGTGTGCCTCGGATGCGAACGACTCGCAAGAATGCCGCGCGAGTTGAATCGCCCGCCCTGCCCGCCTAAGTAATCGGAGTAAATTAGTCCGATTTAGGCTTTTCGACCGCTCATGCGCCTGTCCAACCTTGCCGATTACGCCGTCGTGACGATGGGCGCGGCCGCGCGCCATTGCGGTGGCGCGCGGACCAGCGCGGCCGAACTGGCAGCCGAGACTGGCCTGCCCGCGCCCACGGTCGCCAAGCTCGTCAGCCGGCTAACCGCGGCGGGGCTGCTGCGCTCGACCCGCGGCGCACACGGCGGGCTGCAGCTCGCACGCCCGGCGGCGGCGATCACGCTGGCCGATATCGTCGAGGCGGTCGAAGGGCCGATCGCGCTCAGCGCGTGCAGCGACGGCGGCGAATGCGCGGTCGATGAACATTGCGCGGTCCGTCCGCACTGGCCGATCGTCAATCAGGCGCTGCGCGGGGCGCTCGCCGGCGTTTCTCTCATCCAACTGACCCAGCGGACCCCGGCATGAACGAAGACGCAACTCTGACCGATGTCGCTGCCCGCGAGGCCGCCGACCGCGCGGCGGACTACGAGCACGGCTGGTCGGCCGAGATCGACACCGAATTCGCGCCCAAGGGCCTCACCGAAGACACCGTCCGGTTCATCTCGGCCAAGAAGGGCGAGCCCGAATGGATGCTCGACTGGCGCCTGAAGGCGTTCCGCCTGTGGCAGACCATGGCCGAACCCGACTGGGCCAAGCTCGGCTATCCGGCGATCGATTACCAGGACGCCTACTACTACGCCGCGCCCAAGAAGAAGCCCGAGCTCGAATCGCTCGACGAGCTCGATCCCGAAATCAAGGCGGTCTACGACAAGCTCGGCATTCCGTTGGGCGAGCAGGAAGTGCTCGCCGGCGTGCGCAAGGTCGCGGTCGACGCGGTGTTCGATTCGGTCAGCGTGGCGACCAGCTTCCGCGCCGAGCTCGAACGCGCGGGCGTCATCTTCCGCTCGATCAGCGAGGCGATCCGCGAATATCCCGACCAGGTGCGCAAGTGGCTCGGCAAGGTGGTGCCGCAGCGCGACAACTACTTCGCCACGCTCAACAGCGCGGTCTTTTCCGACGGGACGTTCGTCTACATCCCCGAAGGCGTGCGCTGCCCGATGGAGCTCTCCACCTATTTCCGCATCAATGCCGAGAACACCGGCCAGTTCGAACGCACGCTGATCATCGCCGAAAAGGGCAGCTACGTCAGCTACCTCGAAGGCTGCACCGCGCCGATGCGCGACGAGAACCAGCTCCACGCCGCGGTGGTCGAGCTGGTCGCGATGGACGATGCCGAGATCAAGTATTCGACCGTGCAGAACTGGTACCCCGGCAACGCCGAGGGTGTCGGGCGGGATCTACAACTTCGTGACCAAGCGCGGGCTGTGCCAGGGCGCGCGCAGCAAGATTTCCTGGACCCAGGTCGAGACCGGCAGCGCGGTGACCTGGAAGTACCCCAGCTGCGTGCTCAACGGCGAGGACAGCGTGGGCGAGTTCTACTCGGTCGCGGTGACCAACAACTTCCAGCAGGCCGATACCGGCACCAAGATGATCCACAACGGCAAGGGCAGCCGCAGCACGATCATCTCCAAGGGCATCAGCGCGGGCAAGAGCAACAACACCTACCGCGGGCTGGTCCGCGTCGCCGCCAATGCCGACGGCGTGCGCAACTTCACCCAGTGCGATTCGCTGCTGCTCGGCAGCTCGCTGCGGCGCGCACACCGTGCCCTACATCGAGGTCAAGAACCCCACCGCGCAGATCGAGCACGAGGCGACCACCAGCAAGATCAGCGACGACCAGCTGTTCTACGCGATGCAGCGCGGGCTCGGGCAGGAGGAAGCGGTGGCGCTGATCGTCAACGGCTTCGCCAAGGACGTGATGAAGCAGCTGCCGATGGAGTTCGCGGTCGAGGCGCAGAAGCTGCTGGCGATCTCGCTCGAGGGGAGCGTGGGGTGATGCTCATCGCCTTCGCCTTGTCGCTCTTGCGTGCGTGTCTGCTTGCGATGCCGATTTGGCGGACGGCTGTCATCGTTCGCTGTTCAAATTCGCGCGGAGGAATGCGCTGGAAAGAGCGATCTCAAGGTCGCTCGCAGTTCGCATATGCATGGCTGTCGCTTCCGATCGCCGAGGAGTACCTGCTATATCGAACTGCGAGTACGATCCTCGGCAGCGCAGCCACGATTGCGAGTGCTTTGTCGCGCGTGCGGATACGTTAAAGCCGATGCTGGAGCGAAGCGACGCTACGTCAATGACCCATCGGTAATCGGGCAGTTCGATGACTGACCGCAAGACCCTCCAACTCCGCTCGCCCGACGAGACCGCCGAAGCCGCGCCCGTGATCAAGAAGAAGGGCCGCGGGTGGGAGATTTCCGACAAGCGGCTCGATGCGCTGCACGACCGCGCGCGCGATATGCGGCGGCATTCGAGCGAGGCGCACAAGGCGCTCGCCGAGCGGTTCGCCAAGGCGGATCTCGGCAAGTACAAGTTCACCCGCCACGCGGTGATCGGATCGGCGATCGTCGATTTCGGCTGCCCGATGCTCGGCATGGCGGTGTCGATCGACGAGGAAGGCGTGGACCCCGCCATCGCCATGCGGCGCGACAAGAGCCTCGAGGCGGTCGGCATCCGGGTGATGCGGGTGCGCGCCGAGGATGTGCTCGCGGATATCGAGCCGGTGCTCGCGCGGATTACCGCCGGCATGAAAATGCGCATGGGCGACAAGCGCCACGCCGCCCGCGCCCACGCCGAGGCCAACCCCCGGCAGAATTATTCGCGCGTCGACCGCCCCGCGCCCCGCGACGGCAGCCGCGAGAGGAAGCCGCGATGAAGTATGCAATCTCTGCCGCCGTCCTCGCGTTGAGCGTTGCCTCTCCGGCGCTGGCCGACGACCTGCCGGCCGACCTGGCCGAATCGCGCCTGCGCGGGTGCCTGTTGGCGGGCGCTTCCGGCACCGGCCAGACCCAGCTCGAGGCCGCGTTGATCCAGGTGCGCGCCTATTGCGGCGCACAGATCAACCGCGTGCGTGATCAGCGCGTGGCCGCCGCCACCGCGGGACTTGCGGGCAACGACGCCGAAACCGCCAAAGACTAGCGCGATCCGCGCGCTCAACGCCGAGATCGCCCAGGCGGTCGCCAATTTTTCCGGACTCCAGATTTGACCATGCTCAAGATCGACAACCTCCACGCCAGCGTCGGCGACACCGAGATCCTCCGCGGGCTCACGCTCGAGGTGGGTGCGGGCCAGGTGCACGCGATCATGGGGCCCAACGGGGCGGGCAAGTCGACGCTCGCTTACGTGCTTGGCGGACGGCCCGGGTACGAGGTGACCGCCGGTTCGGTGACGTTCATGGGGCAGGACCTGCTGGCGCTGGCGCCGCACGAGCGGGCGGCGGCGGGGATGTTCCTCGGCTTCCAGTACCCGGTCGAGATTCCCGGCGTGTCGAACGTCCAGTTCCTGCGCGAAGCGCTCAATGCACAGCGAATCGCGCGCAAGGAGAATTCTCTTTCGGGAGGTGAATTCCTCAAACTGGCCAAGGAAAAGGCCGGACTGCTCAAGCTCGACATGGAGATGCTCAAGCGGCAGGTGAACGTCGGCTTTTCGGGCGGCGAGAAGAAGCGCGCCGAGATGGTCCATATGGGCATTCTCGATCCCGCCTTCGCGGTGCTCGACGAGACCGATTCGGGCCTCGACATCGACGCGCTGCGCACGGTCGGCGAAGGGATCAACGCGATCATGCGACGTCCGGACAAGGCCGTGCTGCTGATCACCCATTACCAGCGGCTGCTCGACTACGTGAAGCCCGACAAGGTCCACATTCTCGCGCGGGGGCGCATCGTCAGGACAGGGGGTCCCGAACTCGCGCTAGAGCTTGAGCGCGAAGGCTATGAGGCCGCCCTATGAGCATTCTGACCGCCATCGTCCTTCTCGCGGCGACGCCTGCGGCCGCCCCTCCGGCCAACGTCGACCCCAAGGTTGCCGCGCAAGTGCCGGTGATCGCGGGCAAGCTGGAACAGTGGCGCGGCGCATGGGGCGCGGCGGGCGGCAAGCTGGCGTGCAAGACCATCCGCACCAGCGGCGACGAGGAAATCGACGCACTCGGCTGCGCCTCGATGATCGCTTGCGTCAAACCGGCCTACCCTGCGCTCAAGACGATCGCCGACGGCCTCGCCGCCACCGACGAGAAGAAGCGCCTGATCGCGGCCAAGCTGGCGACCCTGCAGCCGTGCATGAAGCAGCATCGCGGGCAGGGCATCGCCGAACTGGCGCTGAAGCGAGGCCGCGCATGACGCTGGCGGCGCTTCCGACCACGCGTGACGAGGAATGGCGCTATGCCGATGGCGCCACGCTGGCGGCATTGGCCCCGGCCGATCTCGACGTCTGGAACGAGACCACGCTCGCGCCGGGCGAATTGCGCGCGAAGGACCTGATCCTCGACGATGCGCACCCCGGCATTCACCGCGTGCGGCTGAATGTCGGCGCGGGCGCGCGGGCCGAGCTGTTCGCGGTGCTGTCGGCCGCCAGCTATACCCGGCTCGAAGTCGAGGTGACGCTGGGAGAAGGCGCGCACTTCCAGTTCGGCGGGGTGACCATCGGCGGCGGCGATGCGGTGCGCGAGATCGTCACGCGGGTGAACCATGCCGCGCCGCATGGAACCAGCGACCAGGTGGTGCGCGCGGTCCACTGGGACAGCGCGACCGGCAATTTCCTTGGCCGCATCGCGGTCGCGCGTGACGCGCAGAAGACCGACGCCGGGCAAAGCTTCAAGGCATTGCTGCTGTCGAAGGGCGCGAGCGCGAACACCAAGCCCGAACTCGAAATCTTCGCCGACGACGTGAAATGCGCGCACGGCGCCGCGATCGGCCAGATGGACGAGGCGGCGGCTTTCTACATGGCCGCGCGCGGCCTGCCGCCCGAAGCGGCGCGCCAGTTGCTGGTGCGCGCGTTCGTGGCCGATGCGTTTGCCGCGCACCCGGCGCCCGATGCCCTGCTCGAATCTGCGCTGGGCGTGCTGGAGGGCGCGCGGTGAACGTGATGGCGAGGATCGACCGCAAGGCGGAATTCCCCGGGCTGGTCGGGCCCGACGGCGCGCGCTGGCACTATCTCGATACCGCCGCCACCGCGCAGAAGCCGCAAGCGGTGATCGACGCGGTCACCCGCGCGCTGGGTGCCGATTACGCAACTGTGCACCGGGGGGTCTATTCGCGCTCGGCGCAGATGACATTGGGCTACGAAGCCGCGCGCAGACGGGTAGCATCGTTCATCGGCGGCGACGAAAACGAGATCGTGTTCACCCGCGGCGCGACCGAGGCGATCAACCTGGTCGCCTACAGCTTCGCTCCCAAAGGCCGTGTGCTGCTGAGCGCGCTCGAGCATCATTCGAACATCGTCCCCTGGCAACTCGCCGGGTGGCAGGTCGACGTCTGCCCGCTGACCAGCGACGGCCGGATCGATCTCGACGCCGCCGAGGCGATGCTGACCCGGGATCACACCATGGTGGCGCTGGCGCATGTCTCGAACGTGCTTGGCTCGGAACTCGACGCGAAGCGCGCGGCGGAACTGGCCCACGGCGTGGGCGCCAAGCTGCTGCTCGACGGATGCCAGGCGGTGCCGCGGATGCCGGTCGATGTCGTGGCGCTCGACTGCGATTTCTACGCCTTTTCAGGCCACAAGCTCTACGGACCGACCGGGATCGGGGCGCTGTGGGGCCGGGCCGACCTGCTCGACGCGATGCCACCGTGGCAGGGCGGCGGCTCGATGATCGACCGGGTCACTTTCGAACGCACCACCTATGCGCCGCCGCCCCAGCGGTTCGAGGCGGGCACCCCCGCGATCGTCGAGGCGATCGGGCTGGCGGCGGCGTGCGATTACGTCGATGCGATGGGGCTCGATGCGATCCACGCGCATGAAACCGCGCTGGTGACCGCCTTGCGCGATGCGCTGCGGCCGATGAACGACGTCACGCTGTTCGGGCCGGAAGATAGCGCGGGCATCGTCAGTTTCGCGCTCAAGGGGGTGCATCCGCACGATCTCGGCACCATATTGGACGAGGAAAACGTCGCCATCCGCGCCGGCCATCACTGCGCGCAGCCGCTGATGGATGTGCTCGGGGTGCCGGCCACCGCGCGGGCCAGCTTCGGGCTCTACAGCGACGAACAGGATATCGAGGCGCTGGTCCGCGGGATCGAGCGCGCGAAAAGGATTTTCGCATGAACGACAGCCATTCAGCAGAAGCGGGCAAATTCGAGGTGGAAGAGGTGGAAGCGGTGCCCGCGCCGCCGCGCGCGAGTGTCGATGACGCAGAAACCCCGGCCGCCAAGCTCGAACGCAAGCGCGATTATCTGGAAGGTTTCCTGGCCCAGAAGCCGCAAGTCGCCCACGCGGGCGAACCGGGCGGCGACCTTTATGAAGCCGTGGTTGAGGCGCTGAAGGAAATCTACGACCCCGAAATCCCGGTCAACATCTACGATCTCGGACTGATCTACGGGGTCGACGTGACCACCGAGGGTGAGGCGAAGGTGACCATGACGCTGACCACCCCGCACTGCCCGGTCGCCGAATCGATGCCCGCCGAAGTCGAGCTGCGCGTGGGCTCGGTGCCCGGCGTGCGCGATGCCGAAGTGCTGCTGGTATGGGACCCGCCGTGGGGCCCGGACAAGATGACCGACGAAGCGCGGCTGGAGCTTGGAATGCTATGACCGGATCGACACTTCGCGAACGCCCCGCCGCCGTGATCCTTACCCCCGGCGCCGAGGCGCGCATTGCCGAACTGATGGCCAAGGCCCCCGCCGATGCGATCGGGGTCAAGCTGTCGACCCCGCGGCGCGGCTGCTCGGGGCTGGCCTATTCGGTCGATTACGTCACCGAGGAAGCCAAGTTCGACGAGAAGATCGTCACCCCCGGCGGCACGTTCTACATCGACGGGCCGAGCGTGCTGTACCTCGTCGGCAGCACGATGGACTGGGTGGAGGACGATTTCACCGCCGGCTTCCAGTTCGCCAACCCCAACGCCAAGGGCGCGTGTGGCTGCGGCGAAAGCTTTATGGTATAAGGGCTTATGGATGCGCACGATCACGCCCTGGCGAGCGCCCTCGAGGCCGCGTTAAGCGGCGTGCGCGACCCCTACGCACGCGGCGTGATTAGCGAGCACTTGCGGAACGCCTTGCGGCCGATGGGAAAACGCAAGCCGCCAGAGGCGGGTCTGCCGGTCCCGGCCGTTCCTCCGCGCGGCCCGCTGCCGCTGCACGGCGGGGCGGAAGCGCCGCGCGAACCGGGCAGCTGATTACTTCCTGAGCGCTTTCACGCAGGCCGCGCGGTCGACGTCGAGGCCGTCGCTCGACCGCCGGGCGTCGACATACGTCGAAGTGGGCGAGGCTCCGGGCCGCGGCGGATAGAGGTAGACGTCTAGAACGCAGGCCTCGCCGCTGAATTGCAGCTTGCGCGCGTCGCCCTCCCACACGTCGAGCCGGGGCTTGCCAAACAGGCGTTGCAATCCGGCGGTATCGGCACCGATCACGTCCTCAAGGCCGGTCGCATTCATCACCCGCGCGGTGCGGAAACCACCGGTCGCGGGTGGGGCCGGCCGGGTGGCGGGCACGCCGGCAACGCGTGAAGCCGGCACTTGCGAAGGCGTCGACGCGACCCGGGTGCCGGTGGTCGGTCCGCACGCGGCGAGCGCGATGAGCGGCAATATCGGAAGTATTTTCAAGGACGTGGCTTTCGGGAATGAACCAGGTGAGTCGCTGCCGCCGCGCCGAGGACCGGCGCGAGCAGGTTGACGAACGGCACCAGCAACAACGCCGCGACGATCCCGCCCAGCGCAAACCGTGTCAAGCCGGTGAGCGGCGGAGTGGCCTCCGCGTTCGGCCGATGCCGCAACCACGCCATGTCCTGCAGCTCGCGCCCCAGCAGCCAGGCGTTGACCGCCCAGAACAGGATCGCGGTGCCGACCCCGGTCACCAGCAACAGCAATGCGAACGGCAGCGCCACGAGGTTGACCAGCACCGCGCGGGCGAGGCCGCCGGCCGCGTTGCGCGCGTCCTCGGCGAAGGACAGCTTGCGTGCGGTGGCAGCGGCCTGCGGATAATGCCGCGCCTCGACCGCGAGGACCACCTCGTCGGCGAAGAACTGCAGCACGGCAAGCGCGACTACCCGGAACAACAGCCACCCGCCCAGGATCGCAAGGATGAGCCCGATCAGCCCACCGAGTTCGCCATAGCCGGCGGCGAAGTGCTCGATCAGCCGCGCCATGCCCCGCCACAGCGCGATGCCGAGCGCGACGAAGATCGCCAGGGTCAGGCCCATGCTCTTGGCCAGTACCGCGACCACGCGTCGATCGCCGAGCTGGCCCAGCGCGCGGGCGAAAGCGGATGGAACGGCGGTCATGCTCACCTGCCCTACCGCTTCGCTGTTTGAGGGCAAGAGCTTGGCGCGAGAGCCGCGAAGCGCTAGGCGCGCCGGCGACTTACCAGCAGCCAAGGATCATTGCGTGCCCGAACCCCGTTACGACGTCATCGCCATCGGCAACGCGATCGTCGATGTCATGGCAGCGTGCGACGATGCGCTGATCGAGAAACTGTCGCTCAACAAGGGCGGGATGACGCTGGTCGACGCCGACGGCGCGCGCAGGCTTTACGAGGCGATGGGTCCGGCCAGGGAAATCTCCGGCGGAAGCGCCGCGAACACGCTCGCGGGCCTTGCCGCGCTCGGGGCCCGATGCGCGTTCATCGGGCAGGTGGCCGACGATCAGTTCGGCCGCGTGTTCGAACACGACATTCGCGCGGGCGGGATCGATTTCGACACGCCGGCGCGGGCCGCCGAGCCGCCGACCGCGCAGTGCCTGATCTTCGTCACGCCCGATGCGCAGCGGACGATGAACACCTTCCTCGGGGCCAGCCAGTTCCTCCCCGCCGCCGCGCTCGACGAAGACGCCATCGGGGCCGCCCGGGTGCTCTATCTCGAAGGCTACCTGTGGGATCCCGAAGAACCCCGCGCGGCGATGCGGCGGGCGATACAAGCCGCGCGGGCCGCGGGGCGCGAAGTCGCCTTCACGCTGTCCGAAGTTTTCGTCATCGACCGCCACGGCGATGATTTCCGCAGCCTGATCGACGAAGGCCTGATCGACGTGCTGTTCGCCAATCATCACGAGCTCGAGGCGCTGACCGGCACCGATGATTTCGAATCCGGCATCGCGGCACTTCACGGCAAGGTTCCCACGCTGGTGGTCACCCGCGGAGCCGAGGGAGCGATCGCGGTGCGCAAGGGCGAACGGGCCGAAGTGTCCGCCGAGCCGATCGACAAGGTGGTCGACACCACCGGCGCGGGCGATCTGTTTGCCGCGGGCTTCCTTTATGGCCACGTCGCCGGCGAGCCGCTCGAACGCTGCCTGCGCCGCGGGGCGATCTGCGCGGCCGAGATCATCAGCCACTACGGCGCGCGGCCCGAAGCGGACCTGCAGGCGCTGATGGCTGAAAAACTCGGCTGACTGACCAACTCAAGGAGCGCCCATGCGATGAACGACGATCTCAAAGCCGCGCTGAGCAAAGTCCCGGCAGTGACCCTGGGGTTCTGGGTCATCAAGATCCTCGCCACCACTTTCGGCGAGACGATGGGCGATACCGTCAGCATGAGCTGGCTGGGCGAGACGACCGCCGAGGCGGGTCAAGGCGGGGTCAATGGCTATCTCGTCGGCACCGCGATCTTCGGCATCGCGCTCGCATTGCTGGTCGCCGCGCAGATCAGGGCGCGCGGGTTCCATCCGTTCCTTTACTGGGCGACAATCATCGCCTCGACCACCGCCGGTACCACGCTGGCCGATTTCGCCACCCGCTCGCTCGGCATCGGCTATCCCGGCGGTTCGCTGCTGCTGCTCGCGCTCGTGCTCGCGTCGCTGTGGGTCTGGTACCGCGCGCTCGGCACGATCTCGGTCGCCTCGGTGCACGAGCCGCGTGCAGAGCTGTTCTACTGGGTCACGATCACGTTCTCGCAAACGCTCGGCACCGCACTGGGCGACTGGGTGGCCGACGGCCCTTTGGGCTATCTCGGCGCGGCGGCGATCTTCGGGGGCGCGCTGGCGTTGGTGGCCGCAGCCTATTTCTGGAGCCGGATCAGTCACGTGGCGCTGTTCTGGGCGGCCTTCATCCTGACCCGTCCGCTCGGTGCGGTGGTGGGCGACTTTCTCGACAAGCCGGTGGATAAAGGTGGGCTGGAACTGAGTCGGCTCGCGCGCCTCGGCTGGTGCTGGCGGTGGCGATAGTGGGGCTGATTCTGGCTGGTGCCGCAGCGCGCGGGCCGGGTGAAGGACTAGTCTGCCCTTACGCGGACTCGGTCGCGGCGTGGCCCTGAGCTCGGCGCGCGCGTTTCGGCGCAGCGCTCCAGCCGAGCCAGCCGGAAGCCGCACCCGCCGCGACTGCAGCTGTGAGTCCGATCCAGTGCGGTAGCTGTGCGTATGCTTCGAACATTGTTCCCAGAACAGCAATTTTGGGAGCAGTCCACATCGTCGCAGACTGCAGGCTCATGAAGCCCGCCGCGACCAGCCACGGCGCGCCGTGGCGACGGTCGCGAAAATACAGCGCGAGCGCGAACGCGGTGCACGCGGTGTTGGCCATCACGATCGTATCGAGCACACCCCACGCGCCTTCGCGCAGGTACGGGCCGAACAAGCTGCCGATCACCCGGCTCATCGGTGATTCGAACAGGATCATCGGGGTCGCCAGCATGTAACCGGCGTGCAGTTTTACCTGTCGGCGATCCCTGAGGGCGCGGTAGAACAGCGTGAGGTAAGCGGCGATCGCCACCAGCATTCCGATCCCGGCAGCGGGCCCGAACTGCGTTATGAACGGGCTCTCGCGCACCGCGTAGCGGTCGGCCGAAAGGTTGATGATCATCGCCAGCCCCAGCATCAACAGCGGAAACAACGCGAAACTGGCCCAGCCGAGCTGGCGGTGGAGCGCGTTCAACCGCCGGTGGATCGTCACCTGCTGGACGATCAGCAGGCCCAGCCAGGTCATCGCGGTGATCGCATGGACATGGAACGCCAGCGGCATCACGGTGCCGATCGGCGCGAAGTAGCTAGCCCAGAAGCCGGCCAGAATGACCAGCAGCACGAACCCGACGTAATAGTGAGCGTGGCGATACGGCACAGCTAATCCCCCCGGATGCTGCGACCCCATAATCTGCAGATGCTATCAGCCAGGAGCGGCGCCGTCTATCTCACGCGTCACCTCGCGCCAGCCGATGTCGCGGCGGCAGAACAGGCTGGGCGCGTCGACCGCATCGACCGCGGCGTAGGCGCTGGCCTGCGCCTCCGACACGCTGGTGCCGGTCGCAGTGACGTTGAGAACGCGGCCGCCGTTGGCGACCAATCCGCCATTCGCCAGAGAGGTACCCGCGTGGAACACCTTGGCGCCGTGCGCCTCCGCATCGCCGAGATCGATGGCGCCGCCCTTGGCGGGCGTGCCCGGATAGCCATCCGCCGCCATCACCACAGTCAGCGCCACCTCGCGGCTCAGCTTGACCGGCTGCACCCGAGCAAGGCGATTCTCGGCGCAGGCGAGCAGTAGTTCGCCCAGGTCGCTGTCCAGCCGCATCATCAGTACCTGGCATTCCGGATCGCCGAAGCGGCAGTTATACTCGATCAGTTTGGGCCCTTCGCTGGTCAGCATCAGCCCGGCGAACAGCACGCCCGAATACGGCGTTCCCGCATCCGCCAGCGCGCGCACGGTCGGCGCGATGATCCGCTCGATCACCTCGCCGCGCAGCAGCGGGGTGAGCACGCGCGCGGGGCTGTAGGCGCCCATCCCGCCGGTGTTGGGCCCGGTATCGCCTTCGCCCACGCGCTTGTGGTCCTGCGCGCTGCCGAACGAGAGCACCGATGCGCCGTCGGTCAGCGCGAAGAAGCTGGCTTCCTCGCCTTCCATGAATTCCTCGATCACCACTTCGGCGCCGGGATCGGCGAACATGGCGTTGAGCGCGGCTTCGGCGGCGGCGCGGTCTTCCGCGATGACCACGCCCTTGCCCGCGGCCAGCCCGTCGGCCTTGATCACGAACGGCGGCGTGAAGCCGGCCAGCGCGCCACGCGCCTGATCGAGCGAGGCGGTGCGCACGTAACCGGCGGTCGGTATGCCGGCCTTCTGGCACAGATCCTTGGTAAAGCCCTTGCTGCCTTCGAGCTGCGCGGCGGCCTGCGAGGGCCCGAACACCGGCACCCCGTCGGCGCGCAGCGAATCGGCCAGCCCGTCGACCAGCGGCGCCTCGGGGCCGATCACGACCAGGCCGATGCGCTTGTCGCGGCACAACTGCACCACGGCGGTGTGATCGGCGAGATCGAGCGCGACCAGCTCGGCATGCTCGGCGATGCCCGGGTTGCCGGGGGCGGCGTAGAGCCTATCTTGGGCATCGGCCAACAGCCGCGATTGCGCCAGTTTCCACGCCAGCGCATGTTCGCGGCCGCCGCCGCCCAGCAAAAGGATGTTCATGCCCGCTCCCGATTTTTCCGAAGATGCCAGCGACGGTTCGGGAGGGCTGGTAGCGAAGGCACGGGCGGGGGACAACGCCGAGCCGCTGACGGTGAGCGAGCTGGCCGGCCTGCTCAAGCGTACGGTCGAGGACCGGTTCGGCTATGTCCGGCTGCGCGGCGAGCTGTCGGGGGTCAAGCGCGCCGCATCGGGCCACCTCTATTGCTGCCTCAAGGATGACAGCGCGGTGATCGACGGGGTCATGTGGCGCGGACCCGCCAGCGCACTCGCTTTCCGCCCCGAAGACGGGCTCGAGGTGGTCGCGAGCGGCAAGCTGACGACTTATCCGGGCCGTTCGAAGTACCAGGTGGTGATCGACAAGCTCGAACTGGCGGGCGAGGGCGCGCTGCTGGCGTTGTTCGAGAAGATGCGCCAGCGGCTGGCGGCCGAGGGACTGTTCGACCCTGCGCGCAAGCGGCCGCTGCCGTACCTGCCGGCCACGATTGGCGTGGTCACTTCGCCCACCGGCGCGGTGATTCGCGATATCCTCCACCGGCTGGCGGATCGGTTTCCCAGCCGGGTGCTGGTGTGGCCGGTGCTGGTGCAGGGCAACGGCGCGGCTGATCAGGTGGCCGCCGCGGTGCGCGGGTTTTCCGGCTTGCCCGAAGGCCACCCGCTGCGGCCCGACCTGGTGATCGTCGCTCGGGGGGGCGGCTCGATCGAGGACTTGTGGAGCTTCAACGAGGAGGCCGTGGTCCGCGCGATCGCAGAATGCACGATCCCCACGATCAGCGCGGTGGGGCATGAAACCGACACCACGCTGGCCGATCACGCCGCCGATCGCCGCGCGCCGACGCCGACCGCGGCGGCGGAGATCGCGGTCCCGGTCTTGCGCGAACTGGCGGCGACACTGGCCGATTTCGCGTTGCGCAAGCAGCGCTGCGCGATGCGCCCGGTCACGCTCGGGCGCGAGCGGCTGGATGTGCGCGCCAGGCGCCTGCCGCGACCCGAAGCGCTGCTCGCGCCCCAGGCGCAGAAACTTGACGACCTTGGTGAGCGCTTGCGGCGCGGATTGCGTGATCGCGCCGCGAATGCGCGCGAACTGTTGCAGCACGATAACGCACGGCTCGCCCCGGCGCTGCTGCGCCACCGGCTCGAACGCGCGCAGGACCGCCTTGCCGCGACCGCGCGCCTGATGGTGTCGCTCAATCCCGATACCCTGCTCGGCAAGGGCTACGTTCGGGTGACCGGATCGGAGGGCCGCACGCTGGTCGAGGCGGCCGCCGCGAAGAAGGAAGCGGCGCTGACCCTGCACTTCCGCGACGGCCCGCTCGATGTCGCCCCGCTGGCCGGATCGCAGCGCAAGCCGCGTCCCGTCGCACTCACGAAACGCCCCGTGGCGCCGCCCCGGCAGGACGATTTGTTCGGCCAGGGGTAAGCTGATAGGACAACCCCATGTTGATGCGATCCGGTGAACAGGCAGCCCAGTTGATCTATGGTCCCAACGGGTTCCGCGTGATGCGGCCCGGCAGCCATGTGCTGTGCGCGGTCACCGGCGAGGCGGTCCCGCTCGAAGAACTGCGTTACTGGAGCGTCGATCGCCAGGAAGCCTATGCTTCGCCCGAAATCGCCAGCCGCCGCCTCCTCACCAAGTGATCCGGACGTCCGCGTCGATTCTCGCGCTGTTCGCGCTGGCGGGCTGCGCCGCCGGCGATAGCAGCCAGGCTCCCGAAAGCGCCGGACCGACGGCCGCCACGGTGATCCAGCCGATCCGCAAGCCCGCGCCAGCGCCCACGGCGCAGCCGACTCCGTACGGGGCCGACGACCTTCGTGTTCGAAGGCGCGCTCACGCAAGGCGGCTGGATCCGCGGCACCGCCCCGGGCGGTACCCGCAACGCCACGCTGGACGGTGTGCCGCTGACGCTCGATGCGTTCGGGCGGTTCTTCGCCGCGTTCGATCGCGACGCCGGACCGTCGGCCACCCTCACCGCGCAGCTCTCGGACGGGCGCACGATCACCAGCCCCGTGACGGTAGCCCCGCGCGAATGGCAGATCGAGCGGATCAACGCCGCGCGTACGCCGGGCGGGGCGACCGAGGCGTTCTTGGCGCTGCGCCGGCCCGAACTGGCACGGATTGCAGCGGCCCGCGCCCGGGACAGTGCGAGCGAGGGCTGGCGGCAGAGCATGATCTGGCCGGTCGAGGGGCGCATCTCGGGCCGCTTCGGATCGCAGCGGATTTATCGCGGAGAACCGGCCGCATATCACTCGGGTCTCGATATCGCGCCCGGCGGCGGCGTGGCCTATGTCGCTCCGGCCGACGGGGTGGTCACGCTTGCCGCGCAGTCGCCGTTCACGCTCGAAGGCAACCTGCTGATCATCGATCACGGGATGGGATTGAACAGCGCATTCCTGCATTCCTCACGGCTGGCGGTGAAGGAAGGCGACGTCGTCCACCAGGGGCAGCTGCTTGGTTACATCGGAGCCACCGGTCGGGCGACCGGGCCGCACCTGCACTGGTCGATCAAGTGGCGCGATGCGCGGCTCGATCCGCTGCTGTTCCTGCCGCCGCGATAAACATGAAAAAGCGCGCCGAACATATGCGTTCGGCGCGCCGATCAAGCGCTTCATTGACGGGTGTCAGGCGGCTTCGGCGGTCTTCTTCAGCTCGCGCTTCACCTTGAGCGCGTTGGCCGAGAGCTTCTCGTCGCCGGTCTTGAGCAGCCAGTTATCGAGCCCGCCGTTGTGTTCGACCGAGCGCAGCCCCTGCGTCGACACGCGGAACTTGAAGCTGCGATCGAGCTTTTCGCTCATCAGCGTCACGTTCTGCAGGTTGGGCAGGAACACCCGCTTGGTCTTGTTGTTGGCGTGGCTCACGTTGTTGCCGACCTGGCGGCCCTTGCCGGTGAGTTCGCAGATGCGCGACATGACTGATCTCTTCGTAAAACGGTTACGGCGGTGCCGGGAAAGGCGCGCGCATACCGAGAGGCTCGCGAATCGTCAAGCGTATCCCTAGGCGTGGGCCGATGACACGCTGGCCCCTGCCCGATCCGATGACCCGTGCGCTGGCGCTCGCAGATGAGGCCGCGCTGGCGGGCGAAGTGCCAATCGGCGCGGTGGTGGTCAAGGGCGGGCAGGTGATCGGCGAAGGGCGCAATGCCCCCCGTGGGCGTCACGATCCGACCGCGCATGCCGAGATCGTCGCTATCCGTGCGGCCGCCGCGGCGCTCGGCGACGAACGGCTGACCGGATGCGAACTGTTCGTCACGCTGGAACCCTGCGCGATGTGCGCGGGCGCCATCGTCCACGCGCGAATCGCCCGGCTGGTCTACGCGGCGTCCGATCCCAAGGGCGGTGCGGTCGCGCACGGCGCGCGGGTGTTCGACCATCCGCAATGCCTCCACCGGCCCGAAGTGGTGGCGGGAATTGGTGAGAGCGAATCGGCCGAACTGCTGCGAAGTTTCTTCCGCCAGCGACGCTAGAGCCCGCGCCAGATCTTTGCCGCCGCGCCGTCGGCCGCGCCGCGGCGGCGCTGGTCGCACGATTCCGGCATGAAGTCCCTGCCGTAGCAAAGCCGCAGTTCCTCCAGCCAGCCGCGCGCATTGAGCTTCACCCCCACCGCGGCCACTCGCCAGCCCGGGTTGGCGGCGGCGAAGCGCTTGCGAATGAGGCCTGCGGTCAGGCCCGGTTCCTTCGACAGGCGGTCAAGATCGGGCAGGCGCAAGCTGTCGAACAGGATCGCGGGTGACCGCGGAAGTAGCCAGCCGGGGTGCGCACCATGCACGCGCCGTGCTTGGCCCATTCGGTCGCCTGCATCCGCGCCGAGGGCATCATGCACATATTGCGGCGCGCTTCGGCAGCCGGGAGATTGTGGGCTGTAGGGCACCATTGCGGCCAGGCGCGGCGTCCTTCGGGCCACAAGCCATGAACCACCAGACCGAACCGCCCAGTGCGGCCCGAGCATTGCGATCGAATCCGCGGCCCGCGATTCGCGACCCTTGCAGAATTCGGGCGCCCAACTGAGTGCCAGCGTGTAGCCGGTGACCGGCATGCGGCGCGCTGGGCCGTCAGGACGAACTTGCGGGACCGTGATGGTCGATGGGACCCGGCACTGATAAGCCTGCGCCTGAAGCGGTGGCGCCGCGACCAGAACCAAGAGTGCAGCCGACTTCACAATGGCGTAAAATCGAGCCCGATGTCGGCCGCGGGCGCGCTCTGGGTGAGGCGGCCGACCGAAATGTAATCGACACCGGTCGCGGCCTTGGCCTTGATCGTGTCGAGGTTGATCCCGCCGCTTGCTTCGGTCGGGACTCGGCCTGCAATCAGCGAAACTGCTTCGCGCAGCATCGCCGGTTCCATGTTGTCGAGCAGCAAGCGCGTTGCTCCGGCCGCCAACGCGGGTTCGACCTGGTCGATCCGGTCGACCTCGCAGATGATCTCGCGCACGCCGGCCTGGACCGCGCGGCGCACCGCCTCACCGACATCGCCGGCCACCAGCACGTGGTTGTCCTTGATCATCGCCGCATCCCACAGACCCATCCGGTGATTGCGCCCGCCGCCCATCCGCACGGCATATTTCTCGAGCATACGCAGGCCCGGAATGGTCTTGCGCGTATCGAGCAGCGTGCACGCGGGATTATCCATCGCGCGCACGTATGCGCGCGTCAGGGTGGCGATGCCCGACAGGTGCTGTACCGTGTTCAATGCGCTGCGCTCTGCAGTCAGCATCGCGCGGGCGTTGCCTGCGAGCCGCATCAGGTCAGTGCCGGCAGCCACTTGCGCGCCATCCTCGACCAGCATCTCGATCTCCATCGCCGGGTCCAGCGCGCGGAAGAACGCCTCGGCTGCCGGCAACCCGGCGACCACGATTGCATCGCGGCTGTCCATCACGCCGGAAAAGCGCGCGTCGGAGGGGATCACGCTCTCGCTGGTGACGTCGCGTCCACCCTGCGGGAGGCCTTCGCCGAGGTCCTCCGCCAGCGTTTCCCGCACGAAGCGGTCGAGATCGAAGCCTGGAAGCGACCAGTCGCTAGTGAACAAAGCGCGCCACCACGTCCCGGTACGACCGGCTGACCTTCACTTCGGCGCCGCTGTCGAGCACCAGGAAACATTCGCCGTTGGTGTGCGGCTTGACCTGGCGAACCTGGTTGAGGTTGACGATGGTCGAGCGGTGGACCCGCTGGAAGGTGCGCGGATCGAGCCGGCGCTCGAGGTCCTTCATCGTCTCGCGCAGGATCAGCGAATTGTCGCCGGTGTAGATGCACATGTAATCTCCGGCGGCCTCGATATGCTCGATCGAATCAATCTCGACCCGGAAAATCTGGCCGCGGTCCTTGATGTTGATCAGCTTTTCGTAGCGGTCGGCGCTGTCCGAGGTGGACTCGTCGCCGGCGTATTCGACCGCGGCGTCAGGCGCGACTTCGCTGAGCACGGTCTTGAGTTTCTCGACTTCCTCGACCCCGCGCTTTTCCGCCAGCCGCTGGCGCACCCGCTCGACCGTATCGGCCAGCTTGTCCTCGTCTACCGGCTTCATCAGGTAGTTGACCGCGTTGGCTTCGAACGCGCGGATCGCGTGCTCCTCGAACGCGGTGACGAACACGAACAGCGGGGGCTCGATCTCCATCACGCCCTTGACCACGCTGAACCCGTCGAACCCCGGCATCTGGATGTCGAGGAAGACCAGGTCGGGCTTTTCAGTCTTGATCGCGCGGATCGCCTCGCGGCCGTTGGCGCAAGTGCCGATGATCTCGACATCGTCGAACTTGTCGAGGCGCAACTGGAGCCCCTGGATCGCGAGCTTCTCGTCATCGACGAGCAGGGTGCGGATGGTCATGCGGCAGTGGTTCCAATCGATTGTACCGCCGGTCTCTGGCCGAGGGGGGCTGGCGCGGCGGTAGCGGAAGAGGGCGGCGACGATCGTTCGACGCCAGGAGATTCGCGCGAGGTCGCGGCTTCGTAGGGAATCTCGATGATCACCGTGAAGCCGCCCTCGGGCGGGTTGCGAATTTCGAAGCGGTGATCCTCGCCATAGGCTTGTTGCAGACGATCGCGAATGTTGGCGAGGCCGACACCCGTCGACACAGTCCGGCCAACTCCCGCAAGCGACGGCGCCATGCTGGCCCCGCCGCCGCCTTCGCGCAATCCCGGTCCGCTGTCGGACACGGCGACTCGCAGCCGCCGTCCGACGAGTTGCGCGGTGAGGCTGATCGAGGCGCCTTCTTCCTGCGGGCTGACGGCATACTTGATCGCGTTTTCGACCAGCGGCTGGAGCAGCATCGAAGGCAGGCAGGCATTGGCCGCTTCGGGTTCGACGATGAAATCGGTGCGAAGCCGTTCCTCGAACCGCATCCGTTCGATGCCAAGATAAAGGTTCAGCGTTTCGACCTCCTGCGCGATCGTCACCTTGCTGCCGGGCTCGCTCACAAGCGTATGGCGCAGGAACGCGCTGAGCCGGGTGAGCATCGCGTTGGCGGGCTCGGTCTGCTTGAGCAGCACCAGCGTCGAGATCGAATTCAGTGTGTTGAACAGGAAATGCGGATTGAGTTGATAGCGCAGCATCGCCAGTTGCGCGCTGGTGGCCTGCGCCTCGAGCCGTTCGAGCCTGTCGGCCTGTTCTTCGACGGTGAGGAAGAAGTTGGTCGCATAGTACAGCGCGGACCAGGCCCCCAGCAGCGTGCCGTCGAGGAACGCGAGGCCGACGATGCGCTGGGCGAAGGTGGTCTCGCGGGTGGCCGAAAAGTAGATTCCCTGCAGCCACGCGTCGATTCCGGCGTAAATCGCCACCGACACCGCCAGGGTCACCGCGGTCAGGCCCCAGGTGACCAGTGCATTGCGCTGCATCAGGTGGCGGTAGACGACCGACATCAGCAGGCTGATCGAAAAGCCGGTGATGACCTGCACCAGCACGACCAGCAGCAGGTCCCACGGCGCTTCGTTGGCGATCGCCGACACCGCGCGGAGCGCGAACACGCCGCCCCATCCTGCGAACTGCAGGTTCCAGAAGGCGGCGTTCTTGTTGTCGAAGAACGGCGCGGGGCGGAAAGGCAGCATGGCCATCGCGTGAAGTCCTAACCTAATGTCGCGCGGACGTCAGACAAGTTTTGGCATCGGCGCGCCTGCTGCGCTATACGGGTTTCAAGGAGAGACCCGATGGACGTGACCGAAGACACCCTGCCCGATACCCTCCACGGCGCCGCCGAACGCGCCAAATTCCGCGAGATGAAGGAAGGCACGCAGGAAGACTGGGCGCTGATCGGCGGCGAATACATGGCGTTTGCGCAAGGGCTGCCGGACCGCGTGCTGGCCCACCTCAGGCTGCTCGACGGCGATTTCGGAGGGTTTCCGATCTGCCGGCTCGAACATTCGCTGCAGACCGCCACCCGCGCGCATCGCGACGGGCGCGACGAGGCGTACGTGGTGATGGCGCTGCTGCACGACATCGGCGACACGCTGGGCACCTTCAATCATCCGGAAGTCGCCGCCTCGATCATCAAGCCGTTCGTGACCGAGGAAGTCCACTGGATCTGCCAGAACCACGGCCATTTCCAGGGCTATTACTACTTCCACTACCTCGGCATGGACCAGCATTCGCGCGAGCAATTCCGCGATAACCCGCACTTCGAAGCCTGCGCCGAATTTTGCGAGAAGTACGACCAGGCCGCCTTCGACCCGGACTACGAAAGCGAACCGCTGGAGTTCTTCGAACCGATGGTGCGGCGGGTGATGGCCCGGCCGATCAACTCGATTTACGCCAAGGCGGCCCAAGCGCAGGCGGCCTAGCGCCTGGACTTATCGGGCGACGTCGCGCTCGAAGTGGGCGCGCCAGTCGGCTGGCTGGCCGCTGGCCGTGAGCGCGGCGATCCTGGGCAGCTCGGCGGCTGCGAATTCGGCGCGCTCGTCCCATCCGTCATGCGTCGGCGCGCGGAATATCCAGCCGTCGTTGCCGGGGCCCCATTTCCTGAAAAAGCGCACCGCGGCGCCCGGATCGTAACCCGCGTTGGCGAGCAGCCAGGGCATCAGCCGGTCGGCCTCGCGCTCGGTCAGGCGGATGTTTCCGGTGGTGCGCCCCGCGCCGGCTAGCCATTTCTTGTGCGCGAGCAGGTTGTGCGCGAATTCGTGCGACACGGCGGCGGCGATCTCGTCTTCGGCAAGTCCGAAACCGGCAAACTTGCGGCCGAACAGCACGCGCTTGCCGTCTGCCACCGCGCGCCCGCCGCCGTCGAGCAGCTCGAACCGCGTCGGGCAGGCGGCCACCCCGACGATCCGCGCCCGATGGTCCGTGCCGCCGGGGCCGCGCCAACCGATCGTGACCGATCCATCCCGCGCGAGAGCGGCGTCGATCGCATCGTGCAGGCCGGTCAGCCGACGCCAGTCGTTGGCCTTGGTCCGTGGCAGATCGGCCATCGAGCGGCCGTCGATGGTCAGGATTTCGTCGTTGGCCGCGAGCCCCGCCAGCGCCGCGGGCGCACCGGGAACCGCCACCTCGACCGCCACATCGCCGTTGATGCCGGCGGCGGCGCGCATGCGCGCGGGCCGTTTGTAATTGGCCATGTCCTGCAAGAGCAGCCCGATCGCCGGTGCTGCGTCCGCGCAGAATGGCGCGTTCGCAGTCGCGAGCCGCCAGCCGGTCGCCTGCAGCCGCAAGTCGTCCGCCTGCAGGCTCAGCAAACCGGCACGGTCCTCCGCCACATCCGCACGGGCGGTCTGCGGGGCCAGTGCGACGAGGGCGAGCGTGAGAGCAGCCGCGAAGCGGATCACGCGCCTTCGTCACCCTTGGCGGAGGCGTCGATCGCATCGGCCAGCCGCTCGCGCCCGACTGCGCCTGAGAATACCTGTTTGCCGATGACCCAGCTGGGGGTGCCCTCGAAGCCCAGCTTGCGAGCGAGTTCCTGGTTGGCGCGCAGTTCAAGCTCGACACCGGGTGAAGCGGCAAATTCCCGCGCCGCCGCCATGTCGAGCCCCGCGCCGCGGGCCGCGAGATCGATCGTCGCCGGGCTCGGCGGGCCGTGCGCGAACATCAGGTCGTGGAACGCGGCGTACTTGCCCTGCCGGGCCGCCGCGAGCGCCATGCGCGCGGCCGCGTCGCTGCCTTCGAAAATCGGCCACTCGCGCACCACCACCCGCAATTCGGAATCGGCCGCAACCAGCGACTGGACGTCGGCGATCGACTGGCGACAGAAAGTGCACCCATAGTCGGTGAATTCGACCAGCGTCTTGGAGCCGTTGGGGTTGCCGAGAACCGCTCCCGGGAAAGGCCGGGCGACCTCACCCTCGACCTCGGACAGCCGCTTGGCGGCCTCGTTGGTCTGCAGCCGCTCGGCCATTCGGGGCAGAATCTCGGGATGGTCGAGCAGGTAGCGTTCGGTGCTCTTGCCGCCCAGCCCGCTCAGCGCGAACAGCCACGCACCGGCAAAGCCACACACGAGAGCGCCAAGCGCGTAGGACAGGGCGCGGATCATCGTTCGGGCGCGCTACTTGCGCTTTTTCGCGCGATCAAGCTCGGCGCGGGCCTGCAGCGCGATATCCTGCGCGCGCAGCCAGTCGGGGGTATTCTCGTCGAGCCCCGCAACCGCCGCCTGCGCGCTGCGCAGCGCTTCGATATACTGTCCGCTCATCACCTGTTGTTCGGCGCTCGCGAGCCGCGCGCGTGGCATGTCGCCTTCGGCCGCATAGATCACCCCGAGCTGGTACCACGCAAACGGGTTGAGGCGGTCCTTGGCCACCGCCGCGCGCAACACCTGCTTCGCCTCGGCGTAATGACTGGTGTCCTCGGTCGCGATCAGGGCGTGGCTGAACAGCGAGGCGATCAGCGGCTGGTTGCCGGTCAGCGCGGTCGCCTGTCGCAACGGCGCAATGGCATCGGCCGGCCGGCCCGATTCAAGCAGCACCTGGCCTTCGAGTTCGAGGATGTAGGGATCCCCGGGCGCGGACTGGAGCAGGGCATCGGTCTCGGCCAGCGCCTTGTCCATCAGCGCCTGCTTGTGAAAGGCGTAGGCGCGGGCATAGCGGGCGGGCGCACTGGTGTCGGTCTCGGGATACTCGCGCAGCGTCTGTGCAGGCTCCTGGATGTACCCGGCCAACTTGGCCTTGACCCGTTCAAAGCGCGCCTGGAGCTGCGGGTCGCCGGGTGTGCTCCACGCCGGATCGGCCTCGTAATCGTGCGTCAGGCGTGCGATCCGCTCGCCCGAAACGGGGTGAGTCGATACGAAGGCATCTTCGTCGGTGTGGCTCACGCCATAGCGGAATTCGAGGTTCTGCAGCTTTTTGAAGAAACTCAGCGATCCGCGGCCCGAAATGCCGGCTTTCGACAGATATTGCGCCCCGGCGGCATCGGCGGCGCTTTCCTGCACCCGGCTGAAGGCAAGGAATTTGCCGAGCGCGGCGCGCTGGCCGGCCATCATCACCCCCATCGCGGCGTCCCCTGCGCCCGCCACCGCCGCGGCGACCCCCAGCAGCATCGACAGGATCGAGATCTTGCTGGCATTGGCCGCGCCCTGCGACGAGGAGATCACGTGCCCCCCGGTCACGTGGCCCAGTTCGTGCGCAATCACGCCCTGGACCTCCTCGGCGGTGTCGGCGGCTTCGATCAGGCCCGAATGGATATAGACCGCCTGTCCGCCGGCCACGAACGCGTTGATCGACGGATCGCCCACCAGAACAATGTCGACATTGCCCGGCGCAAGACCCGCCGCCTTCACCAGCGGCGCGGCCATGTCTTTCAGCAGAGCCTCGGTTTCGGCGTCGCGCAGGACCGATTGCGCCACCGCCGGCTGGGCGGTGAGCGATAGAACCGCGAGTATCGCGAGGCTGCGGGAAAGAGCGCGCATGGGTCGCAAAGGGGTTAGCGGTCGGCGCGCTGAACCGGAACTGAAGCCGCTTCGGGCGCTTCGTCGACCGAGCGGATGAATGTGAGCAGTGGATCAAGCACCTTGCCGTCCTGCGCGAACGGCTTCGACAGGCCCATGACGACGCCGGCATGGCCCATCCCGGGAAACTCGATCTCCTGCACGCGGCCCCCGGCGTCGCGAATCGCTCGGGCGAGGTTGCGCGAATTGCGCACCCGCACGACATCGTCGGCGGTGCCGTGGAGCAGCAGGATCGGCGGAGCACGCCGTTCCGAGGCCGCGCGCGCGAAGGTGATCGGCTGGGTCACCGTGGGATCGGCCGCGGTGGACATCGCATTCTTCGCCGAATCGCTGGTGAAAGGATAAAAATCGGCTGGCCCGGCGAGGCTGGCGGTGCCCGCGATCGCGCTCTTCGGGCACCCCGGCCCTGGCCAGCCACTGCGGGTCGAGCGTCAGCATCAGCACATTGTAGGCGCCTGCCGAGTGCCCGGTCAGGATCAGCCGGCGTGCGTCGATCCCCGCTTCGCCCGCGTGATCGCGCGCCCACCGAACGCCTGCGGCGGTATCCTCGAGCATCGCCGGGAACCGACCGTCGGGAACCAGCCGGTAACCGATCAGTGCGGTGGCATAGCCACGGTTCCCCAGCGTCCGCGCGACGAACCGGTAATCGGCGGTCGCCCCATCGTGCCAGCCGCCGCCGTAGACGAACGCCACCAGCGGCCAGCCGTCTGAAGGAGCCGCGCCATCGGGTACCCACAGTTCGACATTCTGGTGATCGTTCGCACCGTAGCGTCCCTGCAGCGCCAGCCGGACGCCATGCTCGCGGGAGAAACGCGCGTCGATCCAGTCGAGTGTCGCGGCCGATCCCTGTGCGACGGCCCAGCGCCACAATCCGTATCCGGCGGCGGCGACGATCGCCAGGACGATGACGGTTATCATAAGCCAGCGCCTCTTGCCCGGTCGTGTCATGCAGCACTCTCCCTGTTACCGGCTGCGTTAGCGGCGTCTGCCGGTTCCTGCACAGTCTTGACGATCTGTGCGGTTTCGCCCTCGGTGGAAATGCCGTTGGCGCGCAGGAAGTCCTTGCCGGTGGCATAGTCGTCACCCAGCCACAGGGGTACGCCGGACGCCTCGATCATCGCCCGTCCGGCTAGTTCCTCAGGCGCCAATGGACCCGCGCCGGTGCGGATGAATACCGCCGCGATGCGTCCCGGGTTCGCCTGCACCGTGTCGGCATAGGCGGGCAGGTCGCCCTGCGTGTCGTCGCCGATCAATGCGAAGCGCATGTCGGGATAGAACGAGAGCAGCGCGTCGAGCGCGGCGCGCTTGTGCGCCCCATGGCTATCGCTGCCGAACGTCGCCCGGTTCAAGCCCCAGTCGCGCAGCAATAGCGGGCCCAGCGGCAGCGTGCGGCTCTGCTGGAATGCGACGATGTAGGAGAACAGGTTCCAGGGAGATGACGAGATGTAGAAGAACGGCCGATGCGTTGCCGCGTATCGCGTGCCGGGGCCCCCCGGCTCGGTCAGCACCGCACCCCCGCCGAGCGCGCCGAAGAACACATCTGCGCCGGGCACCGCGATGCGCTCGTCGGGCAGTTCGGCGAGGACCCGGCGCCAGTTGCGCGCAATCGCCCGGGGGCCACCGGTAATGCCCGTTTCGATGATGGTGTCGTCGATGTCAGAGATGATTGCCAGCCGTGTGGTCGTCCCCGGCGCGAGAACGTAGCCCTCGATGCATTGCGGGCCTTGCGGGGTCAGCCAATGCAGGCAGGCCACTTCCCACGCCGGATCGCGCGGCAACGGCCATTCGGGAGATAGGGCGACATCGAACCGGACATAGCCTTCGCCGTCGGTCACTCCTTCGATATTGAGCGTGGTCCCGTCGGCGCCCTTTAGCTCGAGCCGGACCGCGAGCCCGGGTACTTCGCGCGAGGCGAACTGGGCGAGCATCGTGCGCATCGCCTGCAGCCGCCCGCGCTGCTCGAAGGGATCGCCTCCAGGGCGCCCGGCCCGCAACGCGCGCGCGACGATGGTCAGCCGGACAGCGCTGCGGTAGCCGAAGTAAGGCTGTAGCCGGACGGGAGCGGACGCGAACAGGGCCATGCCCTTGCGCGCTAGCGGGCGCGGCCGGCCAAGGACAGCGCTAGCTTGAGAGGGCGTACTTTAGCCGGCCAGTCAGGCGACCAGCTTCCGGGCCGCCTTTTCGACCAGCGCCAGTTCGCCGACTTCGCCAAGCACGAGGACTTTCCCGCCGGTGCGGCGGATCATCACGAGAGCGAATTCCTCGCCCTCGGTGGCGATGTCCTCGAAACCCAGTGGCGCGATCGCCCTGAGCTTGCGCGCGAGCGCCTCGCGCGGAGTTTCGCGAACCTCTTCGGTGCCGCTGTCGGCACGACGATAATCGCGCTCGGCCTGGACCACGCCCTTGAGGCCACCTTCGGCCTCGCTCAGCAGGCGCGCCAGGGTGCCGCGCTCGATCCCCATCCGGTGCGCATGGCTGAGCACGGCGGCGTATTCGGTGATTCGGGTCTTGTCGTAATCGGCGCCGAACACGAGCTTGACCACCGGGGTCATCGGCGCGCGTTCCTGGACGGTCAGGCCACTGTCGGCGACCAGCTCGGCGAATGCGTCAGGCTCGGCCACGGCCGCAAGGCTGAAATCGTAGGCGCGGCCGACCGCGGCATAGAGCGCGCTGCGGCTGCGGTCCTCGCACGAACGCGCTGCCAGCGCGAGTTCGCGCGCCGCCGCGAGGCAATCGTACAGCCCCATGTCGTCGTTGTCGGCGATCAGCGCTTCGACCGGGTGGGTGAGCTCGAACGGCTCGTCCTCGCCCGGCTCGTTCGCGTCCGGCTGGTACGCTGCGACCGCCGCCAATGTCGGCGTATGCGGCGCGGGCTCCGCATGAAGCGGCTGCACCGGAGACTGCCACGCGGCGAGTGCGGCGTCCTGGTCGGCATAGTCGTAATCGTCGTCATCTTCGCCGAATTCATGATCGTCGTCGATCGCGTCGGCGTCGCCCAGTTCGAGCGGCGCGCGGCCAACTTTGCTTCCGCCCAGCGAGAGCAGCGAGCCAAAGCGCGTTGCGCCGGCGGGGTCCTCGTCGACCGCCTCGATCGCTTCGTAGAGATCGCCCGATTCGTCGTCGCCGTCCTCGTCGAAGGCGTTCTCGTCCTCGTCCTCGTCCTCGTCGTCTCCAAACGCCGGCTGCGGGAACGGATCGCCGCTGCCCGCGCCCGTTGCCGGAACCCCGTGCGCCGGGTTGGCGGGCACGGATGCGCCCGGGCCATCGGCCCAGTCGGTCACCGGATCGGGGCTGCGCGGCCGTTCGTAATCCATGGCGGATTCGTCCTGATAATCGTTGGCGTCGGTATTCGGGGCGGAAATATCCTGCGGGGCGCTTTCGAGCGCCTGGTCGATTTCAAGCAGCAGCTCGTCGCTGGTCTGCTGGTCGGCCATCTGCTTCCAGTTGATCACGCCGTAAATGAAATCGATCGTGTCATCGTCGCTCGAGAACGGCAGCAGGATACCGCGGTAAAGGATCGCGCTTCCGCGCTGGTTGACGAATTCGGCTTCGAATCCGATCGGCGCCTGATTGGCGAGAATCTGCATGTAGTGATCGGTGATGCGGCTGAGCAGCGAACGCGCGGGCACGTCCGACAGCTGCGCAATGCCCGAAGAGGTGTCGCATTCGTTAGCCAGCTCGGCGCCGAGAAAGCGCACCGCCGGGTCCTCGATGCCGTTCGTGAAGTCGAGCAGCACCGAAAACGGGCCGAAGTCGGGCAGATTGGCCGGATCGAGATCTTCGATCGAAGGAAAGTTGCGGTCGTCGAGCAGGCCGGCCCAGTGGTTGTACGCACGCACCTGCATGCGCCGTTCGTCCTGGCCGACCGGGCTGGGCGGCAGTTCGCGGTCGGCTTCGTCCTCGCCGGGCGCGTAGTCGGACGCCTCGTCGTAATCGACTATGCCGAATTGTCCCCGCAAGGTATCCATTACGCGCCGCTGCCCCTCTATTCGAAGCGATCGGAGCGGTTGTGCCGCGGCGTGGTAAACATCCCGTTAAGTTGCGGCGCGACTTTTGCGGCGCTTGTCACGAACGGCCGCGCGTCCGGCCGCATCACGGCGTCACATGAGGTAGCGCATCCGGATCGACTGTTTGACGTCCTGTCCATCGACCTCGAACGCCGCCTGCGCGAACGATGGCGGGCCAAGCCGCACCGGCGCGTCGCGCGAAAAACCGAATCCTTCGCGCGGGATCAGGCCGAGCGTCTTGTCGGCCCGGCCGTTGCCGTTCTCGTCGTGCAGCACCGATATCGCGTAACGGCCTTGCGGCAGACGATCGAAGGTCGCCTCCGGCCGCGCTGCCGGCATGATCGCGGTGCGCGCGCCAGCGCTCTTGCTGCAGTCGGGAAAGGCGTCGGCCTCGCGGGTCAGGCACACCAGCACCTGCCCCTTGGTCGAGCGCAGGCCGGTCACCGTCAGGCTGATTTCGCCGCCGCGTTCGCTGGCGCCGCCCAGCAGCGTCGCCGCGAGCGCCACGGCGACGGCTAGGCGAGGCCGCGATCGGTGCCGCACAGCTTGTCCCAGAAGCGGAAATAGAGCCCGTAATTGCATCGGTAGAGATCGTGGTGCCGTTGATGGTGGCTCGCCGTTATCAGCCAGTTGCCTGCGCGCGAGTGAACGAAGCGCGTGGGAAACATCTCCCAGCCCATGTGATTGGTCACTCCCATCACCGTCATCACCAGCAACACCAGGCCCAGCATTGCAGGATGGATGGGGACCATGAACACCAGCGCGGGGATCACCACCGCGCCGGTGAGCGCCTCGATCGGGTGGAAGCTCATCGCCGCCCACGCAGTCGGCGGCCGGCTGGCATGGTGGACTGCGTGGGCGATCCGGAAGGCGAGCGGACGGTGCATCAGCCGGTGTGTCCAGTAAAACCAGCTGTCATGCGCGATCAGGTAGATCAGCGGCGCGGCGAGCGTGTACCACAGCGGATAGGCCTGCCAGTCGGTGTAGATCGCGGTCCAGCCCCGCGCCTGCCAGCCCCATGCTATGATTCCGGCGGGCACGCCATAGATCGCGGCCGAAGCCAGCGACCAGCCGATCTCGCGGCGGATCTGCGGCGCGAGCCCGGTGTAACGGCCCGGGTGTACCCGGCGCGTCGCCAGCGCGAACAGTCCGCTGGCCGCCAGATAGCGCAGCGCCACGATCGCGGTCATCGCCAGAGCGGACAGGGTGATGGCAAACAGCATCGCGTGTGGGCTTATGCGCCCCGCGCGGCGGTTACGACAAGCCCTGGCCCCACGGCGAGCAATGCGGGTCCCCCGCGACGATCTGTCGTCTCAGCGAAGCCCGCGCGAGCCGCTCGACCTCGACCTTGCGGCGCGCGGCCGCCAACGGGTGGCTCGGCGCGGGACGGATGATCTCGGCATCGTAACCATCGGCCACGATCACCCCGCAGCAATCGGGCTTGAAATCGAGCCCGTCGAGCAGTGCCGCATCGATTCCCGGTGGCACGCCCCAATAGAACCGGTCGCAGAAATCGAGGTAGTCGGGCCACTTGCCGTCGCCCACCAGATCCGCCCGGCTGACCTTGATCTCGACGATCACGATCCGGCCCTTGGGGTCGATCCCCATCAGGTCGGCCCGCCGACCGTTGCGCAGCGGCATTTCGGCGAGGCACCAGATATCGTTGCGGGCGAACAGCCGGCCGATCCCGCGCGCCACCGATGCGGCGCAGGGATTGTCGGCGGCGATCGCTAGCGCGGGTGAATCGGGCATGCCCGTGGATTGGAACGAAAGAAGAACCTGGTCAAGCGCAGATACGCCACTTCCGTTGCGCACGCGCCTGCACGCGCGAAACCCTCATTACGCCTTGGTCGCGGACTCCCTGTGGGCTTGGTCAGACACCAGGCCCAGCAACGCCGAACGCGCGTGATGATATTCGCGCCACAGGCTGAGCGCGGCGGCGGTCGGATCCTGGCCGCGCGCGGCAACCGCCAGCAGGGCCTTGACCCCGGGCTTCATCATCGCGGCGAGATCGGCCACGCCGTTGTTCGCTAGATCGAGACGCCAGCCGCCCACATCGCGCATCATGGCGGGGAAATCGCGCACTTGCGCGCTTGGCTTCTCGCCCGCGAGCCCGGCCATCGTCGCCACCGCGGCGGCGACATCCTGCAACGCGGCCCATTGCACGCTCATCGCGCTGTGCTCCCGCGGGGCGGTAGCATCGGGCCGGGCGGCGGCGAAATCGGTCGGAGTCGCGTTCATCGTGACGACGGTGTTAACCTGCGCCCGCTTGCCAAATCGCTAATGCGGCGGGCGACCGCATGCCGAGCCGGTGAAAGAGGCTGGCAAGGGCGTTGCCCCTTTGCTAAGCGCCCGCCCTTCCAAGTGCGCACCCGTAGCTCAGCTGGATAGAGCGCTGCCCTCCGAAGGCAGAGGTCACAGGTTCGAATCCTGTCGGGTGCACCAACCTTGTAGGTTGGTTGTCGAGATGGCCGGTCCGGCTGTTCCACCCCCAGTTCCCGCACCGTTCCCCTGCCGTCGCCTGCTCACCGATTTGCTCGATGGTTGGGGAAGGCTTCCGGATGTGCGGTCGATCGAACGCTCTGCCCTATTCAAGGACCGAGTCGCCGAATTGACGAGATGAAGTGGGCACGTTGTCCAATGTCGGGCTTTGGTGTTCTGTACTCCAACAGTAAATAGCAGGTAATTCAATGCGTTTTCCGAAGAAAATGGCCGCAGCATTGGCTGTGACATCGCTCGCTGCCGCGCCTGTCATGGCGCAATCATCGACGCGGGCTTCCGCTCCGACCACCGATGCCAGCGAATTGAATGGCAATGCAGCGACGTGGTTTGGTCTGATTGCGGCGGTAGCCGTGGTCATCCTTGCGGTCGTTGCGGCTTCGAAAGACCATAACGATCCCGTAAGCGCCTGACAGTTGTGCGCCTTCCCCGTTGATGCATGACGGGCTTTCCAATCCGGCGAGCCGGATCGGATGCAGCTTTCAATTGACCTGCCGTTCGCGCCCTTCCCAGTATGGCGCGCGCAATTCGCGGCGGAGGATCTTGCCCGAGGGGTTGCGCGGCAGGGCGTCGATGACATCAACCGTCTTGGGGCATTTGAAGCCGGCGATCTTCTCGCGCGCATAAGCGATCACCGAATCGGCCGCGACCGATGCACCCGGTCGCGGAACCACCACCGCCTTGACCGCTTCGCCCCACTTGTCGTCGGGCACGCCGATCACCGCCACGTCGGCAATGTCCGGGTGGCCGTAGATCGCGCTCTCTACCTCTGCCGGATAGACGTTTTCGCCGCCGGTGATGATCATGTCCTTGATGCGATCCTGGATGAACAGGTAGCCGTTCTCATCGATGATCCCGGCATCGCCGGTGCGTAGCCAGTTGTCCGCCGACAGCACCCGCGCGGTTTCTTCCGGCTTGTTCCAGTAGCCTGCCATGTTGGTCGGGCTGTTGATCGCAACCTCGCCGATTTCGCCCGGCGGGAGCTCGTTTCCGTCCGCGTCGAGAATCCGCAAGGACACCGAGGGGAGCGCCTGGCCGGCCGATCGCATGACTGCCTCCTTGCCGGGCCCGTGGTCCTCGGGGCGCAAGCAGACGACGGTGCCGAAGGTTTCGGTCATGCCGTACATTTGCGCGAAATCGCATTGCAGGCGTTCGACGCCGCGCTGCAGCAGATCGAGCGGGATCGGGCTGGCGCCGTAGCCCATCCCCTGCAGGTTGGAGAAATCGGCGTCTTTCGCATCCGGGTGATCGAGCATCATCGCCAGCGCCGCGGGCACCAGGAACGCCTGCTTGGCATTGTGCCGTTGGATGTCGCGAATGATCAGGCCGGGATCGAATTCGGTGTGGATGATCAGGTGCTGGCCAGCGTTGGCCGCGCCGACGACCGAGCCCACCCCGGCGATATGGCCGAACGGCATTGCATGGATAAGCGCGTCGCCGGGTTCGGAGGTGAACCAGCCGAGTCCGCTGTCCTGCACGATCGGCCGCAGCACGGTGGCGTTGCGGTGCGTCAGCATCACGCCCTTGGGCATGCCGGTGGTGCCCGAAGTGTACAGCATCAGGAACACGTCGCCGGGGTCGACCGGTGTGGTCACCGGCGCATCCGACTGGGCATCGCGCCAGGAGTCGAAACTTTCGTCAACGATCACGCGCGGACCATCGAAGGGTTGCTGCGCGAACAGCGGCTCGACGAACAGCGCGGAGGCGTCGCAATCCTTGAGAATATACTCGATCTCGGCCGGGGCGAGCCGCCAGATCACCGGCACCAGCACCATCCCCGCGCGCGCGCAGGCCAGGACCAGTTCGGACGCGCGGTGCCCGTTCTTGCCCAGGTAGGCGACCCGGTCGCCCTTGGTCAGGCCCATCGCGGCAAGGCCGTTGGCAATCTGGGTCACGTGGCGATCGTAAGTGGCCCATTCGATCGTCACATCGCCATCGCGCAGGGCGATATTGGACGGGGTTTCGGCGGCCCACTGCGCGATGGCATCACCCAACACGCGCGACTTGTCTTCGTAATCCATCGCCTCTCCTTGCTCGCCATCGGACGCGGCGAATCTTGTGGAAGGCAGGTTGCCGGTTGAAACCGGTTACCGCAAGCGGCCTCAGTCGAACCCGCGTTCGAGGAAGCGCAGCGCGCATCCGGCCAGCACCGCGCTGCCGCGCGGCAGCGCGCTTTCGTCGACGAACATCCGGGGCGAATGGATCGAACAGGCGCTGCGCCAGTCGTCGCCTTCGGGCGCGACGCCGAGGAAGAACATCGCCCCGGGCACGGCCTCGAGCACGTAGGAAAAGTCCTCCGCGCCCATGATCGGCGCGGGCAGCGTGATCCAGTCCTGTTCGCCGAACAGCTCGCCGGTGACCGACTGCCCGAGCGTGACCGCGCGCTCGTCGCACATCGTCACCGGGAATCCCGGAGTGACGGTCACGTTCGCCTCGAGGCCGTAGCCCGCCGCGACGCCTTGCGCGGTTTCGGCGACCAGGCGGTGGATGGTGTCGCGATTGCGCGGGGTCAGGGTGCGGATCGTGCCGCGCAGAGTGACCCGGTCGGGAATCACGTTGTGCGCGGTCCCGGCCTCGATCATCGTCACCGTCACCACCACCGCGTCGGCGGCGTTGAAGCGCCGGGTCACCACCGCCTGCAAGGCGCCGACGATCGCGCAGGCAGCGGGAACCGGGTCGAGCGTGTCGTGCGGCATCGAGGCATGGCCACCCTTGCCCTCGACCACGATGTCGAGCTGGTCGGCCGAAGCCATCAGCGCGCCCGCGCGGCCGGCGACCGCGCCGTGGCGAGCGTTGGGCATGATGTGGAGCGCGAAGGCGGCCTCGGGCAACGGCGCGATCAGCCCGTCGTCGAGCATGTGCCTGGCGCCGTGAAAGCCTTCCTCGCCCGGCTGGAACATGAACTGGACCTCGCCCGCGAGCTCTCCCTGTCGTGCGGCGAGCAGCTCGGCCGCGCCGGCCAGCATTGCGGTGTGGGTGTCGTGGCCGCACGAATGCATCCGGCCCGGGACGGTGGAGGCGAAATCGAGCCCGGTGTGCTCGTCCATCGGCAGCGCGTCCATATCGCCGCGCAGCAGCACGCGGCGTCCCGGCTTCGCCCCCTTGAGGGTGGCGACGGCGCCGCTGGTCGACCCGCCGTCACGCCATTCCAGCGGCAAATGCGCCAACGCCGCGCGAACCTTGGCCATGGTCTTGGGTGTTTCCAGCCCCAGTTCGGGTTCGGCGTGAATGGCGCGGCGCAGCGAAACGATCCGGTCCGAGATCGCGCGCGCCGAATCGAGCAGGTCGGGGTGCAGCATGAGCGGAGCCTAGCGCGCTTCGCGCGGACGTGGGCAAGAAAAGTGTGGTGGTGCGTGTCGCATGGCCCGTCTAAGGCGCGAGCCCATGTCGCCCGTCTCGTCAATACCATCCGCGTCGCCAGCGATCGGGGTGATTTTCAACCCGCGCAGTCATGGCAACCGGAGCGTCCTCGACGCCGCCGAGGCCATGCCGAACGTCATCGTCGCCTCGCCCGCCAAACGCGGCGAGCTGGGCCCGGTGCTGGCCGGGTTTGCCGATCGCGGGGTCGAATGCATCGCGATCAGCGGCGGCGACGGCACCGTGCGCGATGTCCTGACCGCGGGGATGCCGGTGTTCGGCGAAAACTGGCCCGCGCTTGCGGTGATCCCCGCCGGCAAGACCAACGCGCTCAATATCGATCTTGGCGCACCCAAGGCGTGGACGCTGGCGGGTGTGATCGACGCGCTGGGTGACGGACGGCGGGTGACCCGGCGGCCGCTGCGCGTGCGCGATACAAGCGGCGGCGGCGAACTGGTCGGATTCATGTTCGGCGCCGGCATGTTCACCGTCGCGGTCGGCGCGGGGCAGGACGCGCACCGGCTGGGCGCGTTCAACGGCGTGGCGGTTGCCGTCACCACGGGCTGGTCGGTGATCCAGGGCGTGCTGGGTTCGGACAGCAACATATTTCGCCGCGGCGCACCGATGCGGATCCGGATCGGTGCCGACGCTACCGACCTGCCTTACGTCGGGACCGGGGATCCGGCCCGGCGCGCGATCCTGCTCGCAGCAACGCTCGAGCGGTTTCCGTTCGGGATGCGGCCGTTCGGCGCGCGCGAGGGCCTCAAGCTGGCGGTGTCGGACGGCGCGCGCCGCAGGGTGCTGGCGACCATCCCGGCGATCGCGTTCGGGTGGGAGAGCGACTGGCTTGCGCGCAACGGGGTCCATGTCCTGTCGACCGAACGGGTGCTGCTCGATCTCGGCGACCGCTTTATCCTCGATGGCGAGGCCTTCCCCGCCGGCAGCTACGAACTGACCCTGGGGCCGCAGTTGAGCTTCGTGGTTCCGTGAGCGCTGCGCTCGAGGCGCGGGTGGCCCGGGCGCTCGCCGCGCCGGTCAGCCCGCAGGTGCAGGCGATCGCGGCCGAACTGGGACGCGAGGCCGATGCCCGCGCGGTGCTGTTCTATGGATCGAACTTGCGCACCGGCTCGCTCGAGGGCGTACTCGATTTCTATGTCCTGCTGCCCGGCCATCAAGCCGAGCGAATCTGGCCCCGGGTGTCGTACCGCGAGTGGCCGATAACCGACGGCACCGTGCTGCGCGCCAAGATCGCGACGATGGCGCTGGCGACGTTCGAACGTGCGGCAGGCGGGCAATCGCGCGACACCACGATCTGGGCGCGCTTCGTCCAGCCTTCGGCGCTGGTGTGGGCAGCGGACGACCATGCGCGCACCATGGTGACCGCGGCGGTTGCCCGCGCCGCCGAAACCGCGGGCCGACTCGCCGCCGCGCTTGGGCCCCGCACAGGACCGGCAAAGGCCTATTGGCGCGCGCTGTTCCGCGCCACGTACAAGGCCGAATTCCGGGTCGAGAAGCCGGGCAGGGAGGACGACATCCTGTCGGTCAACGCCGCGCATTTCGATGGCTTGCTGCCGCTCGCGTGGGACGCCCAGGGGATCGCCTTCGACCGCGACGGGGAACGGCTGTCGCCGCGCCTGCCCGACGGCATGCGCCGGTCGATCCTGGCATGGTGGGAGCAGCGCCAGCGGCTCGGCAAGGCGCTTAACCTGCTGCGGCTGGTCAAGGCGAGTACCACGTTCGAAGGAGCGGCGCGCTATGCCGCGTGGAAAGTGGAGCGGCACACCGGGATCGCTGTCGAGCTGACGCCGTGGCGCGAACGGCACCCGGTGCTCGCCGCACCCGCCGTGCTGTGGCGGGTATGGCGGGCGCGGGCCGCCGGTGCCAAGGACTAGCTTACATGTATTTCATGTTGATGCGGATCGACTTGACCCCGTTGCCGACCGCGAACGCTGTCTTGGTGTAGCTCGGCTTGCCGAGGTTGAAGATGTTGATCGACGGGTTGTTCGACATACCGCCGCCATCGCTCGACAGATCGGTGTTGCCGTCGCCATCGAGATCGTGACGCACCGCGATGCCATAGCTGCCGCTCGAGGGGACCGGCACGCAGAACGCCATCGTGCCGGCTTTGGCGGGCGATTCGATGCGGTTGATCCAGCGGCCTTTCTTGAGCCAGTCGGCGGCGGTCGCGCGATAGCTCTGCACGCGGATGCGGCCTTTCGACTCCTTGACGCCGTCGATCGTCACCAGCACCGCCGGTCCGTCGCCGCCGCGGCACTGCGCCAGATCGTTGCTGATCGTCTGGCGGTACTGCGCGTGAAGCGGTGCAGCCGCGCCGAGCGCCAGCGCCGCGAGCGCGGTCAGGCTTAGGGGAAGGCGAGTGGTGCGAATAATCATGAGAGCGTCCATATGGCGGGGCCGGGCGCGCGGCTCAAGCCGCCAGCGCACAGGGGAATGCCCCGGGGATTGACGGCGCAACTGCCATCCTGCGCCTGAATTTGCCCTTAATCGGGACAGTGGGCGCTTTTGCGGCCAGGCTATGTGGAAAAGGCGCCCTTCATCGCTTGTGCGCCCTCCGCAGCGATGGTTAAGCGCTTGAAAGGCATCCCGAGGATGCCCCCCGAGTTTGAAGAGGCGCCCAAATGGCCCGCCCGTTGATCAGCCCGTCGATCCTGTCGGCCGATTTCGCCCGTCTCGGCGAAGAAGTGCGCGCCATCGACGCAGCGGGGGCAGACTGGATTCACGTCGACGTGATGGACGGGCATTTCGTGCCCAACCTCACTATCGGTCCCGGCGTGGTCAAGGCGTTGCGCCCGCACACCGCCAAGCCGTTCGACGTCCACCTGATGGTCAGCCCGGTCGACACCTGGCTCGAAGCGTTCGCCGATGCCGGTGCCGACATCATCACTGTCCACCCCGAAGCCGGGCCGCACGTCCACCGCACGGTCCAGGCGATCAAGGCGCTCGGCAAGCAGGCCGGCATCAGCCTCAATCCGGCGACCCCGGCCAAGATGCTCGATTACCTGATCGACGATATCGACCTGGTGCTGGTGATGAGCGTCAATCCCGGCTTCGGTGGACAAAGCTTCATTTCCAGCCAGCTTCGCAAGATCGAGGCGGTCCGCAAGATGATCGACAAGGCCAGTGCCAACCGGGACGGGCGCGCGATCCACCTCGAGGTCGATGGCGGGGTCGATCCGGCGATCGCCCGCCAGTGCGTCGATGCCGGCGCCGATGTGCTGGTCGCCGGCTCGGCCACCTTCAAGGGCGGGCCGGGCCAGTATGCGGCAAATATCGCCGCGCTCAAGGGCCCGGAAGAGGCTGGCGCCTGATGGTCGAGGCGGCGCTTACCCAGAAGCGCCCGGCCGGGTCGATCGACGATGCGCGGGCGATCCCCTTGCGCGCAGGCCGCGAACCGCAGGCGCTCGGCGAAACCGCCGGCGAGGTGATCGAGCCGGGCCGCGCGCTGGCGCTGGCGGATTTTTCTCCCCCTTCGGTCGGTGCGGGCGAGGCGCTGATCCGGCTGGCCTATCGCCTCGGGGTTTCAGGATCGACGCTGGCGCGGCCGTTCGGCAAGCCGGCCAAGGCGCGGCTGCTGGCGACCGTCGAGAGCCCGCTGGCGGGCGACCGCGCGGCGGGCATCGCGCTCAGGGCCGGGCACTTCCTGGTCCACGGGGTGAAAGCGCCCATCGCGCAGATGGACTTCAGCCCCGTCGCCCGGCTGACCCCACCATTCGAGCGCACCGTCCACGGCTTCACGTGGTTGCGTGACTTGTGCGCCTCGGCGCCGCGCGAACAATGCACCGCCACCGCCGAACGGCTGCTCACCGCCTGGCTCAAGGCGAATGCCAAGCCCGCGCCCAAATCGGTCCGGGCCCCGGTATGGAGCGTCGAGAATGCCGGGCTGCGATTGCTCGGCTGGCTGGTCCACGCGCCGCTGATCCTGTCGGGCCCCGACGCCAAGCTGCGCAACCGCGCATTGAAGACGATGGGCGAGACTGCGCGCTGGCTCGATCGCAACGTCGGCAAGGCGAGCGATGGCCTGGGTCAGGTCGCCGGATGGTGTGCGATCGTCGCCGCCGGACTGCTGCTGCCCGATGGCAAGCCGCGGCGCTTGTTTGGCGAGGCCGGGCTGGTTCGCGCACTGGGGGAACTGGTGGCGGACGACGGCGGGGTGCTTTCGCGCAGTCCGCTGGCGCAGGCCGAGGCGATCGCGCTGCTGACTGAACTGCGCGCCTGCTACCGCGCGGTGCGGCGCGAACCGCCCGGCGCGATCGATGCGATGCTGGGCATGCTGGTCCCGCCGCTGCTGGCACTGACGCACGGCGATGGCGGGCTGGGATCGTGGCAGGGCGCCGGCGCGGTCCCCGCCGAGCGGGTCGCCGCTCTGGTGCTCGCCAGCGGGATTCGCACCCGGCCGTTGAAGGATGCGCGCCAGTGGGGCTACCAGCGCGCCACGGGGGGCAAGGCGGTGCTCCAGTTCGACGCTGCCCCGCCGCCGCTCGCGCGTCATGCCCGCTCGGGCTGCGCCTCGACGCTGGCATTCGAACTGAGCCACGGGCCGCAACGGATCGTGGTCAACTGTGGCGGTGCGGCGTTTGCCGGCGGGCAGGTGCCGGTGCGCATCGAGCAGGGTCTGCGCGCGACCGCGGCGCACTCGACGCTGACGCTGGGCGACGCCAATTCGACTGCGGTCCTGCTTCACGGCAAGTTGGGCACGGGGGTCGGCGAAGTGCAGATCGACCGCCGCCTGCTCGCGCTGGAGAACGGCGGCGCGACCCGGCTCGAGGCGAGCCACGATGGCTATGTCGCCCGCGGCGGCCTGATTCACCGTCGCATCCTGATCCTGCGCGACGACGGCAGCGAATTGCGCGGCGAGGACCTGCTGGTGCCCGCGGGCCGCCAGGGCAAGCGCGGCAAGATCGGCTTTGCGATCCGTTTCCACATCGGCCCGGGGATCGAGCTCGGGTTATCCGAGAACGGTCGCGGCGCGGGCCTCGCGCTGCCCGACGGCAGCTATTGGCAGTTCCGCTGCGGCGAGCTGGGCGAGGGCGTGACGCTCAGTGTCGAGGAAAGCCTGTGGGTCGACGGCCAGGGCCGCCCGCAGCCGATCGAGCAACTGGTGATCCAGGGCCTAACGCCCCGGAGCGGCGGCAGCTTCTCGTGGCTGCTCAAGAAAATGGGATGACGTTCGAGTGACCTTCAAACAATGACTGACGTGACGATCAAGCGGGCGCTGTTGTCTGTGTCCGACAAGGATGGTCTGGTCGAGCTGGGCCGCACGCTGTCCGCGGCGGGCGTAGAACTGGTGTCGACCGGCGGCACCGCCAAGGCGCTGCGCGCCGAAGGTCTCGACGTGCGCGACGTGTCCGAACTGACCGGCTTTCCCGAGATGATGGACGGTCGGGTCAAGACACTGCACCCGATGGTTCACGGCGGGCTGCTGGCGGTCCGCGACAATCCCGAGCACGCCGAGGCCATGGCGGCGCATGAAATCGGCGCGATCGACCTGGTGGTGGTCAACCTCTATCCGTTCGAAGAGACCGTGATGCGCGGAGCGGAGCGCGACGAGGTCATCGAGAACATCGACATCGGCGGGCCCAGCATGGTCCGCTCGGCGGCCAAGAACCACGCCTTCGTCACCATCCTGACCGACCCGGCCGATTACGATGAGCTGATCGAGGAATTGGCGTCCAATGACGGCGCGACGACGCTCGATTTTCGCAAGCGCATGGCCGCCAAGGCGTTCGCTGCCACCGCCGCGTACGATGCGATGATCAGCCAGTGGTTCGCGTTCGCCGACCAGCAGCAGAAATTCCCGCCGATGGTGTCGATGACCCGCAAGCTGGCGGGCACGCTGCGCTACGGCGAAAATCCACACCAGGAGGCGGCGCTCTACCTTCCCGCGGGCCCGCACACCCAGGGTTTGCCGCAGGCGCAGCAGATCCAGGGCAAGGAGCTGTCGTACAACAACTACAACGACGCCGCCGCCGCGCTTGAACTGGTTGCGGAGTTTCGCGGTGGGGATCCAGCGGTCGTCATAGTCAAACACGCCAATCCATGCGGTGTTGCACAGTGTTCGACGCTGCTCGGCGCGTGGAATGAAGCGCTCCATTGCGATGACGTCTCGGCGTTCGGGGGGATCGTCGCGACCAACGTGCCGCTCGACGAACCTACTGCGGAGGCGATCTGCGCGATCTTCACCGAGGTGATCGTGGCGCCCGGCGCGGATCAGGCGGCGCTCGATCTCTTTTCGAAAAAGAAAAACCTACGCTTGTTGCTGGTCGATAGTCTGCCCGATCCGCGCCGATCTGGGCAGACGATGGCGGTCATCGCCGGCGGCATTCTGGTTCAGGACCGCGACAACGCCGCGATCACCCGTAACGACCTGAGAATCGTCACCAAACGCGCTCCGACCGATCAGGAGTTGAGCGATTGCCTGTTCGCCTGGACGGTCGCCCGCCACGTCAAGTCGAACGCGATCGTTTATGCCCGAAACGGGGTCACTGCGGGCATCGGCGCGGGGCAGATGAACCGGCGCGACAGCTCGCGCATCGCGGCGATGAAGGCGACCGAGGCGGCCGAAAGGCACGGTTGGCCCGAACCGCACACGGTCGGCAGTGCGGTGGCTTCGGACGCATTCTTCCCCTTCGCCGACGGCTTGCTCGCGGCGGCTGAAGCGGGCGCGACCGCGGTGATCCAGCCCGGCGGCTCGATCCGCGACGAGGAAGTCATCAAGGCCGCCGACGACGCCGGCCTCGCGATGGTATTCACCGGAATGCGCCACTTCCGGCACTGAGCCTTACGACCGCCACCACTTCCCATCACGCAAAATCGCGTGCGCACAGTTGTGGCCGGGCGCGCCGGTGACTCCGCCACCGGGATGCGAGCCCGCGCCGCACAGCCACAGGCCGGGCACCGGTGTCTTGTAGCTGCCAGCACCCAGCGCGGGCCGCGCGGCCCACAGCTGGTCGAGGCTCATGCGGCCGTGGAAGATGTCGCCCCGCCACAGCCCGAACTTGGCCTCCAGACCTCTGGGGGTGTGGACTTGCTTGTGCAGAACCAGTGCACGAAATCCCGGCGCGTGCGCCTCGATCGCATCGAACACCGCCTCGACCGCCTCGTCCGCGCGTTCGTCGGGACAGTCCGGATCGAGGTGTTGGCAAAACAGGCTGGCGACGTGCTGTCCGGGTGGTGCCAGGCTGTCGTCGACCATGCTCGGGATCAACATCTCGACAATCGGGCGCCGGCTGAATCCCTGCTCGGTGGCATCGCGCCATGCGCGGTCCATGTAATCGAGGCTGGGCGCGATCACGATCCCGGCCTTCAGGTGCTCTTCTCCCGGCGGCGCATGGGCAAAGCGCGGCAAGCCCGACAGCGCGACGTTCATCCGCAGCGTGCCCGACCCGCCTTGATAACCCGCCATTGCCTGCGCAAAATCCGCCGGCAGCGCGCCTCTCGGCACCAGCCTGTCGAACAGCGGCTTGGGCCCAAGATTGGCGATCACCCGCTTGGCCCGAACTTCCTCGCCGCTCGCCAGCCGCAAACCGACCGCGCGGCCGCCTTCGACCAACACTTGGCTGACCGGCGCGTCGGTGACGATCTCGCCGCCGGCCTCGCGCACCGCCTCGACCATCAGCTTCGTGATCGTGCCCATTCCGCCGGGCACGTGGCCCCATGTGCCCTTCTTGCCGTTGACCTCGCCGAACACGTGATGGAGCAGGACATAAGCGCTCCCCGGCGCGTCGGGGCTGGCGTAGTGGCCAACGCAGGCGTCGAACCCGAACGCGGCCTTGACCGGATCGCTTTCGAACCACTGATCGAGCACCTCGCGGGCCGATCGGGTGAACAGCGCGAGCACGTCGCGTTTGGCGGCCAGCGGCAGGCGGGCGACCTTGCGCGATTGCATCACCGCGTCTCCCATCGCGCGCAGGCCTCCCGCGGCGTCAGGCGGAATTTTGAGCGCGAGATCGCGCAGCACTTCGGCGACCGTCTCCAGCATAGCGCCATAGGCGGGAAGGGCATCGGCATCGGCTTGCGAGAAGCGCGCGAACTCTGCCTGGGTCGCCGCCAGTCCGCCGCCGACCAGCAGGTGATCGTCCTCGAGGGGCAGGAAATTGGCGAATGGCCGCTCGATCACGCGATAGCCGCGCCGTTCGAGAGCCATGTCGGCGATCACTCGGGGTTGAAGAAGACTGACGGTGTAACTGGCGGTGGAGTTACGGAAACCGGGCGCAAATTCCTCGGTCACCGCGGCCCCGCCGACCACGCCGCGCGCCTCGTAGGCGCAGACCTTAAAGCCCGCGCGGGCGAGATAGTAAGCGCACACCAGCCCGTTGTGGCCTGCCCCGATGATCGCTGCGTCGAGCATTGCGCGCTTTCCTGAACAAGGCGCAACCCGCGCCTCAGCACGTTGCAATCCGCTGCCATGTAACCAAATACGCCTAATCAACGAATAGGCAGACGTCATGGGACTTTTCAAACCCGATCTTTACCGCAGTCTCGCCATCGGCTTTCTCGTCGGTGCCGGCCTCGCCTTCTGGCAGGTCGCTCCGCATCTCGTGAGTGCATCTGTATGATCCGTTCAGCAATGTGGCTGGCTGCTGCCGGGCTCGCACTCGGCGGATGCCAGAGTGCCGCGATCGCAGGTGAAGGCACTGTTGCCGCGCCCGCCGCCAAGCGGGCCGCCGCCGAGGGCAAAGGCCTCAAGACCGCGGTGTTCGCCGGCGGGTGTTTCTGGGGCGTCGAGGCGGTGTTCAGCCATGTGAAGGGCGTCAAGAGTGCGGTCAGCGGCTTCGCCGGCGGCAGCAAGGCGAGCGCAAGCTACGACACCGTGTCGGGCGGCGACACCGGCCATGCCGAAGCGGTGAAGGTGACGTACGATCCTTCGGTGATCCGCTATGATCAGCTGCTGCGGATCTATTTCTCGGTCATCACCGATCCCACTCAGAAAAACCGCCAGGGACCGGACACCGGCACGCAGTACCGCACCGCACTGTTCCCGCAGGGCGCCGAACAGAGCGCGACGGCCAAGGCCTATATTGCGCAACTTTCGGCCGCCAAGCTGTGGAGCCGGCCGATCGTCACCACGCTCGAACAGGGCGCGTTCTATCCGGCTGAAGCCTATCACCAGGATTTCGCCGACAAGAATCCCCGCCACGGCTATATCGTCCACTGGGACGCGCCCAAGGTGGCTGCGCTGAAGGCGATGTACCCCGGCGTGTGGCAGGCAAGCTTTACCCGCAACTGAGGCCATCTGGCGTTCGGCGCGCACGCGCATTACATTGCCCGCATGTCAGGCCACCATCACCACGAGCATTCCGGCCCCGATCTGGCCGAGGCTGCGCGCGATGCGCTGACTGCAGCGGGCGAGCAGTGGACCGATCTGCGCGCCGACGTGTTCGCCGCGCTGGCAACTCACGCCTCCCCCGCATCTGCGTACGATATCGCCGACGAAGTGTCGGCGCGGCGCGGAAAGCGCATGGCGCCGAATTCGATCTATCGCATCCTTGACGTATTCGTGGCCAACAACCTCGCGCTCAGGGTCGAGAGCAGCAACGCCTATCTCGCCAACAGCCATCCCGGCTGCCTCCACGACTGCATCTTCCTGGTGTGCGACGAATGCGGCGAGGCAACTCACATCGACAACGATGCGGTGAGCAAGACGGTGCGCGGCCTCGCCGAAGCGGCCGATTTCAAGCCCGAACGGCCAGTGATCGAAATTCGCGGCCTGTGTGCGGAGTGCCGTTAGGGGCCCGTGCTCCAGACTTGCGGCCCGCGGAAGCCGTTGAACGTGCGTCGCTTGTCGGAAAGGCGAAGCGCGGATTTCACGAAACGATCATGGTTGCATCAGATACCGTTCATCGACAGTCCGGGCGCCGGAGTGTAGAGCTGCGGTCATGACATCGCGACCCGATACACCCTTGCTCGACACCGTCGACACCCCGGCCGACCTCCGCAAGCTCAAGCCCGAAGACCTGCGCCAGCTTGCCGACGAACTGCGTGCCGAAATGATCAGTGCGGTTGGATCGACCGGCGGCCACCTGGGTTCGGGCCTCGGCGTGGTCGAGTTGACCGTCGCGCTGCACTATGTTTTCGATACGCCGGTCGACAAGCTGATCTGGGACGTCGGCCACCAGGCCTATCCCCATAAGATACTCACCGGCCGCCGCGACCGCATTCGCACCCTGCGTCAGGGCGGTGGGCTCAGCGGTTTCACCAAGCGGAGCGAGAGCGAGTACGATCCGTTCGGCGCCGCGCATTCGAGCACTTCGATCAGCGCTGCGCTGGGTTTCGCGATCGCCAACAAGCTCAAGGATCAGCCCGGTAAGGGCATCGCTGTGATCGGCGACGGCGCGATGAGCGCGGGCATGGCGTACGAGGCGATGAACAACGCCGAAGCGGCCGGAGACCGGCTGGTGGTGATCCTGAACGACAACGACATGTCGATCGCGCCGCCGGTCGGCGGACTTTCGGCGTACCTGGCGCGGATGGTTTCCTCGAGCGAGTACCTCGGCCTGCGCAGCCTCGCCAAGCGGCTCTCGGCCAAGCTCAGCCGACGATTGAACCATGGCCTCGAGAAGGCCGAGGAATTCACCCGCGGGATGGTCACCGGCGGCACTTTGTTCGAAGAGCTGGGATTCTATTACGTCGGCCCGATCGATGGTCACAACCTCGACCACCTGCTCCCGGTGCTCGAAAACGTGCGCGACAGCGGGCAGGGGCCGATTCTGGTCCACGTCGTAACGCAGAAGGGCAAGGGCTATGGCCCGGCCGAGAACAGCGCCGACAAGTACCACGGTGTGCAGAAGTTCGACGTCATTACCGGTAAACAGAACAAGAGCGCCGGCGGGCCGCCTTCGTACCAGAACGTGTTCGGTGACGCGCTGTCGAAGCTGGCCGAAACCGACGACCGGATCTGCGCGATCACCGCAGCGATGCCCAGCGGCACCGGCGTCGATCGGTTCGCCAAGGTGCACCCGGCCCGCTCGTTCGACGTCGGCATTGCCGAACAGCACGCGGTGACGTTCGCCGCCGGGCTCGCTGCGCAAGGCATGCGCCCGTTCTGCGCGATCTATTCGACCTTCCTTCAGCGCGCGTTCGACCAGGTGGTCCACGATGTCGCGATCCAGAACCTGCCGGTCCGCTTCGCGATCGACCGCGCTGGGCTGGTCGGCGCCGACGGGGCGACTCACGCCGGGTCGTTCGACGTCACCTATCTGGCAACGCTGCCCAATTTCGTGGTCATGGCCCCGGCCGATGAAGCCGAACTGGTCCACATGACCTATACCGCAGCCGAGCACGACAGCGGCCCGATCGCGTTCCGTTATCCGCGCGGCAACGGCACTGGCGTGGCGCTGCCCGAGACGCCGCAGAAGCTCGAGATCGGCAAAGGCCGCGTGGTCCGCGAAGGCACCAAGGTGGCGCTGCTCAGTCTCGGCACGCGCCTCGCCGAAGCCGAGAAAGCGGCCGACGCGCTCGAGGCAAAGGGCCTGTCGACCACAGTTGCCGACCTGCGATTCGCCAAGCCGCTCGACGCCGCGCTGATCGATCGCCTGATGCGCACTCACGAAGTGGTCGTGACGGTCGAGGAAGCCGCTATCGGTGGCCTTGGCGCGCACGTCCTGACCCACGCGAGCGACGAAGGGCTGCTTGATCCTGATGGCGTGAACGGCGGTCTCAAGATCCGTACGATGCGCCTGCCCGACGTGTTCCAGGATCACGACGATCCGGCCAGGCAGTACGATACCGCGGGGCTCAATGCGCCGCACATCGTCGACACGGTGCTGAAGGCGCTACGTCACAACAGCGCCGGGTCAGATCAGCGTGTGGAAGAAGCGCGGGCCTAGGTCGCCGAAGGTTTCAGCCGACCCATCGCCATACGCCGGCCGGCAAGCCCGCGGCGGGGATGTGCGCCCAGGTGACCGCGAGCCACAGCGCGATCGCCACCAGCCATAGCACCGGTCCGACCTGAAGCAGCGCGACCCATCTGGGCCAGTAGCTGGTCTGCGCTTCCCACTCGGCCCACTCTTCGCCCAGCAGCGCGATTTTCTTGCGGTCCTGCATATGCGCACCGACCAGTGCGAGGAACAGGATGGTGCCCGCCATGATCAGCGTGCGCCAATCCCACCACAGCACGATGTGGGCGATGGCCCACAAGGCAAAGCTCCACATCATCGGGTGACGGGTGACTGCGAACACCCCTGACGGGGCGGCGCGCGTAGGAGCGCCCTGGCCGGGAAAGGCGGGGTTGCCGCGCAAGGAGCCGAGGAACAGTATCAGAGCGGGCAGGGTGAGGATGGTCGCGATTGCCCAGCCGGCCTCGCCGCTCGCTCCGCCAAGGTCGGCTGCGGGCGCGGCGCGAAAAGCCAGGACCATCCACGCGAATGTCGCCAGCGCAACCAGGGTATAGAGGCCGAGGAATGCGCGTTCGCCGACCCGCCGCACCAGCGGCGCGCGCAGCGGGTGCGATAGCGCGAAATGCGTGCCGAGGAACGCGAGCGAGGCTGCGGCCAACGACAGCAAGGCAGGGGTCATAGCGCAAGGTCCCATGTGAACAGCGTCAACATGAGTTAGCAGAACCGCGCAGCTGTGCAACTGATCCGCTAGGCGCCGTTCTCGCCGATGGCGATCAGGCGCACGGTGAACAGCAGCGTCGCGCCACCGGGTATCGGCCCCTTGCCCTTGGTTCCGTAGGCAAGCGTGGCGGGCGAGGCGATCTCGATCGTGTCGCCGACCCCCATCTGCGGGATCGCCAGTTGCCACGCGGGTATCAGCCGCCCGAGCGGGAAAGTCACCGGTTCACCGCCCTCGGACGTGTCGAATGTCGCCCCGTCGGTGAAGGTGCCGGTGTAGTGCACGGTGACGACGTCGGACGTGCTGGGATGCGCCCCCGAACCATCCCCCGCAGTGCGTCGCCACAGCAGCCCGCCTTCGAGCGATTGCCAGCCGGGTTGCGAAGCGCGCTCGGCCAGCGCCGATTGCTGCGCGCTCATCCACGCCATGTCCTGGCTGTGATCGGGCGGGGACTCGACCGGTTGGGCGACCGCTGCGGCGGCCGCGATCAACGCCAGCCCGAGCGCGAGCGTGGCCCCGCCTTCGCCTGTCAGGAACCGTCTCACCAGTCATACGCCTTGGGCTGGTCGCTGTCGTCAAGGTCGCGGTAGCGATCCTTGAGCCGCGACTGATGGTCGGTCATCGACTGCTCGACCCCGTCGATGAAGATGCGTTCGGGCGCGCTCGATATCTCGAGCGGGTCGCCGTCCCAGATCACCACGTCACCTGCCGCGCCAGGCTTGAGCACGCCCGCGCGCCCGCCCTGACCCGAGATGTCCGCCGGGATCGACGAGATGGCCGCGAACGCCTGTCCCCAGCTGAGGCCGGTGGCACCCGGCACCTTGGTCAGGGCCACCAGGTTGCCAGCGTACTGGGCGAGGTTCTTGGGCTGGTCGCCGGTCGAACCAGCGAGCCCGCCGAGCGCCACCTTGACCCCCGCAGCCACCATCCTGCCGACATTACTCTGGGTAGCGGCGAGCTGCTCGAACTTCGATGGCAGGTCATCGACCGGATCGGCGATCACCGCGACCCCGGCCGCGGCGATGTCACCGGCCACCCGCCAGCCTTCGCTAGCCCCGACAAGCACCAGCTTGAGCCGGGGAAACTCGCTCCGCAAGGCGAGCACGGAGCGGATATCGGACGCGCGCTCGACCGCGACGTAGAGCGGTTGCTGGCCGTTGACGACCGGGATCAGCGCCGCCGCGTCGAACCGCGTAAGCAACACGTCGTCACGATCGGCCGAGTTGTCGATCAGCCGGGTATCGACCGGGATATCGTCCCCGGTCGACGTCTGGCGCGGGCTACCGCCCCCGGGGATGCGGCTGTCGCTGCCGTATTGGCGTGCTTCGCGAAGTGCGTTGCGCAGAACCGCGTGCGCGCTCACGCGGCTGCCGCCCGCCAGCTGCGCGCCGTACTCGCCGAGCGCGACGAGCTGAAACGCGCGCGGGCGCACCACCATATCCGGATCGGTTCCGAGATCGACCAGCGCGCCTTGCCCGCCGAATATCGAACTCGAAGGCCGCGCGAAAACGCTGGCGCGGGTGATCCCGCCGTCACGCGCCACGGCGACATGCTGCGAAACCGGGTTGAGCGCGGGCGCGACATCGAGCGCGGCACCGAACGGTGAATTTCGGGCGCCGCTGTCGTCCGATTCCTCAATTCCTTCTGCGTCCGACAGGCCGAGCGCGGTCATCGCCGCGTAAAGCCCGGGGGTGACCCACTTGCCGCTGCCGTCGATCGTCTGGACCCCGGCGGGGACCGCCACGCCGGTGCCGGCGGCCACCACCTTGCCGCTGCGCACGACCACGGTCGCGCCCTCGATCGGGGCCGAACCGTCGCCGGTCGCAACGGTCGCGTTGGTGATCGCGAAGTCCTGTGCCGCGACGGGAGAGGCAAGCGCGAGCATGGCCGCGCCGATCAGGAGCCGCGCGCTCATTTCACGTCTCCTTCGCCGGGCTGGCCGAGCTCGAAATCGCTCACCGGCCGCATCTTGGGGTTTTCTGCATCGAACATCAGCGCGCCGTCGATCCAGACCTTTTCGGGCCGCGAATAGACGCTCAGCGGATTCCCGTTCCACAGCACCACGTCGGCCATCTTGCCGTTCGCCAGGCTGCCGGTCCACTGTTCGATCCCCATCGCGTGCGCGGGATTCAGGGTGAGCCAGCGGATCACCTGCTCATCGGGAATGTCGATACCCGCCCGGCGCCCGGCGGCCTGCGCCTTGGCGGCTTCCTGGTTGAGCCGCTGGATACCGTTCTCGTCGTCCGAATGGATGATCGTGCACGCGCCCGCGTTGTGGATGAAAGCGGCGTTTTCGGGAATGCCGTCGTAGCTTTCCATCTTGAAGCCGTACCAGTCCGCCCACACCGCCGAGCAAATGCCGTTCGCCCGCAGCAGGTCGGCGACCTTGTAGCTTTCGACCGCGTGGTGGAAGGCCGAGATCTTGTAGCCCATCTCTTTCGACATATCGATCATGATGGCCATCTCGTCGGCCCGATAGCAGTGGTTCTGGACCAGGATCTTGCCATCGAGCACACCGGCGAGCGTTTCCTTGGCGAGATCACGCCCCTTGCGACCGTCCGCCATCCACTTCTTGGCGTCGAGCCAGGTCTGCCGGTCGACCGCGATGTTGCCCATGCGGGTCGAAGGCATGCGGCCCTTGCTGCCGTACACCCGCTTGGGGTTCTCGCCGCAGGCCATCTTGATGCCATACGGCGCGCCGGGAAACTTCATCCCCTGCATGGTGCGCGACGGGACGTTCTTGAGCGTGACCGAGCGGCCACCCATCAGGTTGGCCGAACCGGGGAGGATCTCCAGCGAGGTGATCCCGCCATTGGCGAGCGCGCGACTGAAGCCGGGATCCTGCGGCCACACCGAATGTTCGGCCCACACTTCGGGCGTGGTCGGATCGGTCGCCTCGTTGCCATCGGAATTCGCCTGGACACCCGGAGAAGGATAGACCCCGAGATGCGAATGGATGTCGATGATTCCGGGCGTGACGAATTTGCCGGTGCCATCGATCCGCGTGTAGCCGGCCGGGATCGCGAGGCTTGCGTCGCCGACGCCAACCACCTTGCCATCGGCGAACAGCACCGTGCCGTTATCGATCCGCTTGCCGGCGCCGTCGAACACGGTCGCTCCGACCAGCGCGGTGGGGGCACCGGCGTAGGCGCGATAGGTCGACGGGTAGGGGTTCTCGTTGATCGCCGCGCTTGCGCTGGCCGTGCTTGAATCGGTCTTCTGCGCGGTCGCGCAGGCCGCCAACGTCAACGCGCCAACGGCCGCGAAAGTGGTTCGCCAGAAAGTCATGCTACCCCCGATATGCAGCGGGGCGCGGAAAGCCTTTCGCTCCCGCGCCCCGGTAGTGGTCTCAGTTGCGTGTGGCCGGGTGGATGCCGGCTTCCTGCGCCTCGATCCCCGCCTGCGATTGGCCCGCCAGGTCGTCTCCCGGTTCGCGGTCTTCGAGCGTGTCGAGGTGCATCCACTTCTTCACCAGCGGACTGAGCGCGAGAACGACCACGCTCACCGCGATCGTGATCAGGCCGATCTTCCAGTAGATGTCGAGCACCAGCGCCTTGCTCATCTCGCCGCCCTCGCCGCCGGTCGCTTCGCCGATCTTGCCGGCCACGAAGTTACCCACCGCAGTCATGTAGAACCACGCGCCCATCACGAAGCTGGCGAGGTGGATCGGCGACAGCCGTGCCATCGCCGACAGCCCCACAGGCGACAGGCAAAGCTCGCCGGTGGTGTGCAGCAGGTAAATCAGGAACACGAACACGACCGAGGTCATCACCGCCGGGTCGGCGCTTCCTGCGCCCCACACGAACACCAGAAAGCCGAGGCCGACCTGAGTCAGCGCAAGGCCGAACTTGGCCGGGGCCGAAGGCTCGAGGCCTTTCTTGCCAAGCCATTGCCACAGCGCCGCGAAGATCGGAGCGAGGATGACGATGTAGATCGGGTTGATGGACTGGAACAGGCTGGTCGGCACTCCTCCACGATCGACGTACTTGTCGGTGTAGAGGTTGAGCGATCCGCCCGCTTGCTCGAACAGGCCCCAGAACAGCGGGTTCAAGGCGATCAGGAACAGCATCGCGAACATCCGCTCGCGCGGTTCCTTCGGCATCTTGAATGCTTCGAACAGGACATAGCCCAGCATCGCCAGCCCGCTGATGATCAGCAGAGTCTGGATCACGTCCTGGTACTGAATGAGTGCCCAGATCACCGCCACGCCGGCCAGGCCGATTGCGTAGAGCGTCATCTCGCGGCTCGAGGTCAGCGGCGCGGGGGCCTCGCCCCGGCCGCGCAGGCTCGCCTTGCCGAGCACGAAGATGATCAGGCCAACGACCATGCCGATGCCGGCGAGTCCGAAGCCATAGGCCCAGCCGATCGTCTCGCCGAGATAGCCCACCAGGATCGTGCCCAGCGCGGCGCCGACGTTCACGCCCATGTAGAAGATCGTGTAGGCCGCATCGCGGCGGGTGTCGGACATCTTGTAGAGCTGGCCGACGATCACCGAGATGTTCGCTTTCAGGAAGCCCGAACCCACGATGATGAAGGCGAGCGCGGCCCAGAACACGTTGATCGTCGGGTCGCCCTGGCCGCCGTTGCCCTCGACCGCCATCAGGCCGTGGCCCATCGCCAGCAGGATGCCGCCGAACAGGACCGCCTTGCGCTGGCCGAGCCAGCGATCGGCCATCACGCCGCCGAGCACGGGGGTGATGTAGACCAGCGCGCCGTACGCGCCGTAGATCAGCGTCGCCTTGCCGTCGTCGAACAGCCAGTGCTTGGTCAGGTAGAGCACCAGGAGCGCGCGCATCCCGTAGTACGAGAAGCGCTCCCACATTTCGGCGTAGAACAGCACGAACAGTCCGCGCGGGTGGCCCACCACCTCTTCGCTCTTGCGCATGGCGATCAGCCCGCCGATCGCCAGCACCGCGAACAGGGCGATCGCGGCAATCGCCGCGATCCAGTCGCCCTCGTTCCACACGTTCATGTCCTTCATGCGAACCTTCCCTGGATGTTCAGCGGCCGCGATCGGCCGGGATTGCGCGCAACCTAACGGCTCATCCCGTCATGTGAAGCACTTGTTTCATCCGCAACCGTCTCGGCCGATCGTCGTGTGCGAGCGGGCGGGAACCTTGACGCGCCCCGCTGTATTATGTCACTGAAGCACTAGACCGAGGACTTGAGATGACCCAGCAGAGCCGGCCGGTGTACTTGCGATTGCGCGACCTCGTCGCCGCGGCGATCATCGAGGGGCGTTATCGCGAGGGCGAGATGCTGCCTTCGGTCCGTGCGCTCGCCGCCGAGCAGGGCGCCAATCCGCTGACCGTTGCCAAGGCCTACCAGCAGTTTCAGGCCGATGGGCTGGTCGACGTCCAGCGCGGTGTGGGCATGTATGTCACGCAAGGCGCCGCTGAAAAGCTGCGCCGCACCGAACGCGCACGCTTTCTTGACCAGGAATGGCCCGAGTTGAAGGCGCGCATCGAACGGCTGGGGATCGATCCGGCCGAGCTTCTTGCGCCCAACTGAGCGCCGTAAAGGCAAACGGGCCGTTGCGCTCGGGGCTCTCGTCTGGCACTTTGCCGATGGGCGCGATCGGGAGAAAATGCGATGATCAGGTCTGAGCTGCTGCAGGCACTGGCCAAGGAAAACCCGGACTTGCGCGCAGACGAGGTCGAGCAGGTGCTGGACACTTTCTTTGATGAGATCGGCAAGCGGCTGTCCGAAGGCGGCCGGGTCGAGCTTCGTGGCTTCGGTGCGTTTTCCACACGAGAGCGGGGTGCCCGCAAGGGGCGCAACCCGCGCACCGGCGAGGCGGTCGACGTGCCCGCGAAGAAGGTGCCCTATTTCAAGCCCGGCAAGGAAATGCGCCGCGTCGTCAACGACGACTGATCGTCCCGGCGGACCATTTGCTCCGGCCCGATAGCCGCGCTAGGCGCGACAATGCGCGGGCGTGGCGGAATGGTAGACGCCGGGGACTTAAAATCCCCTGAGCCTTGCTCGTGTGGGTTCGAGTCCCACCGCCCGCACCAGCAATACGCTATGCTCCGAGTCCGGCAATGCTGACGAGGCACCGCGTAGTATCGCGGAGCCGCGGATAACCCGTCCTTTACTCCTCAGGGAATAGCCCTTTGCCGGCAGAATAAGCCGTGCCCGCGAAGTGGATCGGGCGATGGTGAATAAGGGGCTCGCGAAATGGAACTGAGGCGTATCGAAGTGCCGCAGGATGCGGTGCCGCCACCGTGCGAAGAGCGCGAGGCGCCGCGCTTCACGCTGCTGATCCGCGCTGCCAAGCTGATCGCGCCACACGGCGAGTTCATTTGCGTGATCCGCGACGTTTCCGAAACCGGCGTCAGCCTGCGCGGCTTCCACGTGCTGCCGGTCGGGAACCCGCAATGGCTCGAGCTGCAGACCGGCGAACGGTTCGCGATCGAGCCAGTGTGGTCGCGCGGCCACGAGGCCGGCTTTCGCTTTGTCGAAGCGGTCGACATTGAACGGCTGGTGGTCGAGGCGGGACGCTTTCCCAAGCGGAGGCTGCGGCTCAACATGGCTCTCAATGTCGAACTGGTCTCGCTCGCGGGGCGCATGCGGGCCGAAATCGTCAACCTCTCGCAGCAGGGCGCACGGATCGAATGCGATGCGTTGCTGGCGATCGATCAGCCATTGCGACTGTGCTCGGGCCTGCTGCCCGAAGTGCGCGCGCGGGTGCGCTGGCGCGACAAGCGCGAATACGGACTGGTATTCGACGACACCTTCTCGCTCAGTGAGCTGGCGGTGTTTGCCGCCGGCGCGCAGTGCCCGCAAATCCTGGCGCCACCCGCCTGCGCGTCCTCGCAACGCCGGTGATCGCCCGTCACGCTGACACCAACGGCCGGCTACCGCGTATTAAGACGAACGGCGCGTTTACTTCGCGGTAACCAATTTCCTTCATTCCCCGGTCTATCGAACCCGGGGGGCTTTGAATGACCAGTATTTCCAACGAACTGACTGTGGACGTCGCGATCATCGGCGCGGGACCCGCGGGGCTGACCGCCGGATACCTGCTGACCAAGGCCGGCAAGACCGTCGCGATCATCGAAAAGGATGCCACGTATGTCGGCGGCATCAGCCGCACGGTCGAGCACGAAGGCTATCGCTTCGACATCGGCGGGCACCGGTTCTTTTCCAAGTCGCAGCAAGTCGTCGACATGTGGAACGAGATCCTGCCCGACGATTTCATCCAGCGCCCGCGGATGAGCCGCATCTATTACGAGGGCAAGTTCTACAGTTATCCCCTGCGCGCGTTCGAGGCGCTCAGCAACCTGGGCATCCTGCGCTCGACGGCGTGCATGGCCAGCTTCGCGTGGTCCAAGGCGTTCCCGATCAAGGACATCAAGAGCTTCGAAGACTGGACATCCAACCAGTTCGGCAAAAAGCTCTATTCGATCTTCTTCAAGACCTACACCGAGAAGGTGTGGGGCATGCCGTGCAACGAGATGAGCGCCGACTGGGCCGCCCAGCGGATCAAGGGCCTGAGCCTGTGGGGCGCGGTGATCGACGGCTTGAAGCGCAGCCTCGGCCTCAACAAGCGGCCCAATGACGGCCAGGGCGTCAAGACCCTGCTCGAGACCTTCCGCTACCCGCGCCTCGGGCCGGGAATGATGTGGGACGCCGCGCGCGACAAGATCGTCGCCACCGGCAAAGGCCAGGTGCTGATGGCGCACGCGCTCGACCAGGTCGCGGCCGACGGGGCCGGTGGCTGGCGCGTGTCGGCCAATGGCCCTGACGGCAAGGTGGTGATCAAGGCTGCCCACACGATCAGCTCGGCGCCGATGCGCGAACTCGCCGCCCGCATGCACCCGCTGCCCGACACCGCGTGGAACGCCAGCGAGCTCAAGTATCGCGACTTCCTGACGGTCGCGCTCAAGATCAGGTCGGAAGACCTGTTCCCCGACAACTGGATCTATATCCACGACAGCAAGGTAAAGGTCGGCCGGGTGCAGAATTTCCGCTCGTGGAGCCCCGAAATGGTGCCCGATCCGAGCGTGGCCTGCGTTGGCCTCGAATACTTCTGCTTCGAAGGCGACGGTCTGTGGTCATCGACCGATGAGGAGTTGATCGAACTGGCGGGCAAGGAAATGGAAATCCTCGGCCTGCTCGATCCCAAGGACGTGATCGGCGGCGCGGTGGTGCGCCAGGAAAAGGCCTATCCGGTCTATGACGAGGATTACGCCGCCAACGTCGCCGCGATGCGCCACGAACTGGAAGAGCGGCATCCGTCGCTCCATCTGGTCGGCCGCAACGGCATGCACCGCTACAACAACCAGGACCACGCGATGATGACCGCCATGCTGACGGTCGAGAACATCCTCGCCGGCAGCCGGATCTACGACACCTGGTGCGTCAACGAAGATGCCGAATACCACGAAGCGGGCGACGAAGGGGCCGAAAAGGCCCTCCCCGCTCGCGAGACGGTCGAGCCCACGGCTGATCAGGCCGCCGCGCTGGCCTCGGTCCGCGAGGTGCCGGCCAGGATCGCCAGAGAACCGGCCAAGGGCGGCCGCAGAGCGGCCTGACAGGAGGTACGCCAACCGGTTGTTGGCCAATCGTTAACCCGATTGGCCGAAAACCGCGGGCGACCGGCTCAGTTTTACTGGCGGGGGGCCAGACGATGATTGCAAGAGTTATCAAGTTCGCCGACTTGCGGGTGATCCGTTACGCACTTGCCAGCGTCGGTGCGCTCGCGGTCGACCTGGGCAGTTTTCTCGCCCTGCTTGCGCTGGCGGTTCCCGCTGCGGGCGCCTCGGCGCTTGGCTACGCGCTCGGGATCGTCGCTCACTGGCTGCTGTCGAGCCGCGCGGTGTTTGCCGACAGCGTTGCCGCTGGCGGCCGTGAAAGGACCAGGCAGAAAGCCTTGTTCGTCGGCTCGGCGATGATCGGGCTTGCCCTCACCACCGGTATCGTCGGTCTCGCGGATCTTGGCGGGATCGATCCGCGGATCGCCAAACTGGCCGCGATCGCGATCAGCTTCGCGGTCACCTGGATGCTGCGCAACAAGATCGTGTTCCGCGCCGCGGCGGCTGCGGGATGACCTTGTTCGTCGAGCGGCGGCGACCGGCGCTGGCGCCCGACCTGCTGGTGCGGGTTGCACTCGCCTGGGCGATGATCGCGGCGCTTCTGCTGGTCACCAACCTGCAGGGCATCCTCGCGTACCGTTTTCCCGACCCGGACGACACCTTGCGGCTGGTCCAGGTGCGCGACCTGATCGCCGGCCAAGGCTGGTTTGATCTGACCCAGCACCGGATCGACGCCGACGGTGGCGGCGTGCCGATGCACTGGTCGCGACTGGTCGATATGCCGATCGCCGCGGTGATCCTGCTCTTGCGCGGCCTGATCGGCCAGGGCGCTGCGGAGACGGCGGCACTGATCCTGGTACCGCTGGTGACGTTCGGTTGCGCCCTGCTGCTCGCCGCGCGGATCGCCTGGCGGGTCATCGGCGACGAAGCGACGGGCTTCGCCTGCCTCGCCATGGCGCTGTCCGTGCCGCTGGTGCAGCAGATGCGGCCGATGCGGATCGACCATCACGGCTGGCAGGTCGTCTGCGTCCTGGCGGCAATCAATGGCCTGATGGCGCGCTCGCCGCGCAACGGCGGATGGGCGACCGGCATCGCGCTGGCCGCGGGTCTGTCGATCTCGATCGAAGGGCTGCCGCTGGCCGCCGCGATCTGCGGGGTCACCGCGTTGCGATGGCTGCGCGACCGGCACGATGCCCAGTGGTTCGTCGCCACGATGCAGGGGCTGGCGGTCGGATCGCTGGGACTTTTCGCCGCGACCCGCGGATTCTCGAGCATGGCCGAGCATTGCGATGCGATCTCGCCCGCGCACCTTGCGGGCCTCGGCGCGGCAGCGCTCGCCGCCACCGGCCTCGCGCGACTGGAGCCCTTGCCGCGTTTTGCGTTGTTTGTCGGGCTGGCCGCGGTCGCCGCGATCGGCGCCGTGACGATGCTGTCATTCGCCCCAGCGTGCACCGGCGGCGCGTTCGCCGAGCTCGATCCTCTGGTCGCGCGCTTCTGGTACGACGGGGTGGGTGAAGGACTGCCGGTGTGGCACCAGACCCCCGCGCTCGCTTTGCAGATCGTCATTCCGCCGCTGATCGGCCTGATAGCCTGCCTGCAACTGGCGGGACGCAGTTCGGGTTGGCTGCGACGCTGGTGGCAGGACTACGCGATGATCCTCGCAGCATCGCTCGCCATCGCGCTGTTCGTCGCGCGGGCCGGAGCGGTCGCGGGTGCGCTCGCGGCGGTCCCGCTAGGCTGGCAGGTGCGTGAATGGCTGCGCTCGTCGCGCATGCTGCGCCGTCCGGGCAAGCGGGCGCTGGTGTTCGCGGGAATGGCGCTCGCGCTGTTGCCCGCGATGCCGCTGACGCTGCTTGCCCTGGCGATGCCCGCCCAGGCGGCGATCGGTGGCGGCCAAAAAGCACGCATTTCCAGCTGCTCGATCCAGCGGGACGCGGGTGTCCTGCGCGCCCTGCCGGCCGGTGAGATACTCGCCCCGCTCGATATCGGGCCGCAACTGCTTTACGCCAGCCCGCACACGGTGGTCGCTACCGGCCATCACCGCGGCCAGGCGGCGATGCGCACCGTCATCGAGACCTTCACCGGCTCCGCCGAGGGCGCGCGGGCAACGCTTGGTGCGCGCGGCACGCGCTATCTCGCGCTTTGCCCCGATCTGGTCGAGCCGGCGCGCTATGCCGACGCCGCGCCTGGCGGCCTGATGGCGGACCTGCTGGCCCACCGAGCGCCCGGGTGGCTCGAACCGGTGCAGGTAGCCGGTGACGGCAGCCTCGAGGTGTGGCGCATCCGCCACTAAACAGGCAGACGTTCGTCGGACACGCTGGACCGCCGGTCGAGCCCGCGATTGCCCTCCCCTGCCGCCGGGTCTATGGGCCGGTGGCTCTGCTTGCGCGTAGTGCGTTATGCGTGTAACACACATGCTGCGGTCATTGGGGTCTTAGGGCACATTCGGATGAATTACGAAACCACCCTTGAATCGCCTGACGGGGCGCATTTCCCGCTCGAAGGCGACGCCGAGCTATCGAGCGTGCCCGGAGAGGACGCCACCCCCAGTCGCCGCAAATGGGCGATCATCGCCCTGATTGCCGCGATCGTGCTGGTTGCGGCTTTTCTGATGATGAGCGGCGGGGAAAAGGACGACCCGTTCGCGGTGCCCGAGACGACTCAGGTCCCGCTGGTCACCGTCGTCACACCCGGACGCACGACGATCCCCGGCATGATCGAGGCGACCGGCACGCTGGCCGCCCGGCGCGAACTTCCGGTGGGCTCGGTCGGCGAAGGCGGGCGTGTGGTTTCGGTGCCTGTCGATGAAGGCCAGTGGGTCCGTCAGGGCCAGGTGCTGGTGTCGATCGATCGCTCGGTCCAGGTCCAGCAGATCGAAGGTGCGCGGGCGCAGATCAGCGTCGCGCAAGCCGATCTCAACCTCGCGCAGGCCAACCTCGACCGGGCGTTGAAGCTGGTCGATCGCGGGTTCATCTCCAAGGCCGACGTCGACCGCCTGACCGCCACTCGCGACGCCGCGAGGGCGCGCGTGTCCGTCGCCCGTGCGACCGTCGGCGAGCTGCAGGCGCGCACCGCGCGGCTCAACATCTATGCGCCCGCGTCGGGCCTCATCCTGACCCGCGCGGTCGAGCCGGGGCAGACTGTCGGCGCTGGCGGGGCCCCGCTGTTCACCATCGCGCAGGGCGGCGAGATGGAGCTGGCCGCGCGGCTGAGCGAGGAAGACCTGGCGAAAGTATCGGTCGGCCAGAGTGCGGTCGTCACCCCCGTGTCGAGCGACAAGAGCTACACCGGTCAGATCTGGCAGATCAGCCCCACGATCGACGAGCAGAATCGTCAGGGCGAGGCGCGCATCTCGCTTTCCTACGCGCCCGGCCTGCGTCCCGGCGGTTTCGCCTCGGCGGTGCTCAACAGCGGAACGATCGTGGCGCCGTTGCTGCCCGAATCGGCGATCCAGTCGGACGACAAGGGCCGTTTCGTCTATGTCGTCGGCACCGACCAGCGCGCGCATCGCCGCGAGGTCAAGACCGGCATCGTCACCGAAAAGGGCGTCGCGGTGATCGACGGGCTGTCGGGCAGCGAACGCGTTGTGCTGCGCGCCGGCGGTTTCCTGGCCGATGGCGACAAGGTCAAGCCGCAGCGCGCCAAGTAGGCGGCGGACCCGGACATGGACATGCGCAACATCTCGGCCTGGTCGATCCGCAACCCGGTCATTCCGATCGTGTTCTTCATCGGCCTGTGCATCGCCGGCATCGTCTCGTTCATCCGGATGGACGTGAACCAGATGCCGGACGTCGAATTTCCCGCCGTGATCACCATCGTCTCGCAGCCGGGCGCCGCGCCGAGCGAGATCGAAACCCAGATCACCCAGAAAGTCGAAGCCGCCGCGCGTTCGATCAGCGGGGTAGAGGAAATCTCCTCGACCGCATCGGAAGGTAGCTCGCAGACCGTCATCCAGTTCTCGATCGGCACCGACGTCGATGAGGCGGTGAACGAGGTGAAGAACGCGGTCGACCAGATCCGCAGCGATCTGCCCGAGGGAATTCTCGAGCCGCGGGTGTTCAAGGTCCAGGCAGGCGGCGGCGGCAGCCTGGCCTATTTCGCGGTCAGCGCCGATGACATGACGATCGAGCAGCTGAGCTGGTTCATCGACGATTCGGTGGCCAAGCGCCTGCTGGCGATCGAGGGCATGGCGACGGTCAGCCGCAACGGCGGGGTCGATCGGGAAATCAGCGTCGTGCTCGATCCGGCGCGGATGCAGTCGCTCGGCGTGACCGCGCGCGACATCAACAATGCCTTGCGGGCGACCAATACCGACGCCGCCGGCGGCCAGGCGGAAATCGCCGGGTCGCGCCAGTCTGTGCGCGTGCTGGGCAATGCTCGCACAGCCTTTGAGCTGGCCAACAGCCGCATCAACCTGGGTCCCGGCCGCTCGGCCAAGCTGTCCGACGTCGCCGACGTGTCCGACGGGTTTTCCGAAAAGGCGCGCACCGCCAAGCTCGGCGGGCACGAAGTCGTCACCTTCGGCTTCGAGCGCGCGCGCGGCGCGTCCGACGTGACGGTCTACGACGCCGCGATCGCGGAACTGGGCAAGATCCAGAAGGAAAACCCGCAAGTCCACTTCACCCGCCTGTTCACGCAGGTGAACTACACCAAGGGCCAGTATTCGAGCTCGATGGAAGCGCTCGTCGAAGGCGCGGTGCTGGCGATCGTGGTGGTGTTCCTGTTCCTGCGCGACTGGCGCGCGACGATGATCAGCGCGATCGCGATCCCGCTTTCGGCGATTCCGACGTTCTGGTTCATGGACCTGCTCGGGTTCACCCTCAACTTCCTCTCGCTGCTCGCGCTGAGCCTGGTCGCGGGGGTGCTGGTCGACGATGCCATCGTCGAGATCGAGAACATCGTCCGCCATATGCGGATGGGCAAGAGCGCCTACCAGGCGTCGATCGATGCCGCGGACGAGATTGGCCTTGCGGTGGTGGCGACGACCTTCTCGATCGTCGCGGTGTTCCTGCCGGTCGGCCTCATGCCGGGCATCTCGGGCCAGTTCTTCAAGGCTTTCGGCCTGACCGTGGTTGTCGCTGTGCTCATGAGCCTGGCGGTCGCACGGCTGATCACACCGATGATCTCGGCCTATTTCCTGAAGGCGCATGGCGCGGCCGAGCACGGCGAAGGCCGCGCGATGGACGCCTACATGAAAGTCCTCAAATGGACGCTCGACGGTCGACGCAGCCAGGAACTGCGCGCCCGGATACAGCGGGTACCGCTGGTGTGGTGGTACGCCATCGCGGCGGTCATACCGATTTTCCTCATCCTGCTGTCGGCCGGTGCAGCGGGATACTTCACCGTTACCGGGCTCTCCTCGGTCATACCCACAATCGCGGCGGTCCTGATCGCCCCGTTCGTCGCGTTCGGCGCGGCCTACGTCGCCGGTCGGCTGTTGCAGGTCGTGGTCGGCTGGATGGGTCGTTTCGGGACCTGGTACAGCACGCTGGCGGACCGCTTCGGCGCGCGCATGCGCGATCACCGGTTCTACGCCTTCCTGCTCGGGCTCTATGCGCTGGTGGTCACGTTCGGCCTGATGGGGACGCTGCCGCAGCAATTCCAGCCGAACGAGAACCAGGATACCAGCGTCGTCACGATCGAAATGGTCCCGGGTACCACGCTCGAACAGACCGAGGTGGTGGCCGACAAGGTGACCGCGATCATCGAGAAACAGCCCGAAGTCGCACGGGTGATGGAGAGCGTGCGCGAAGGCGGCGCCAACCTCTACGCCGCGCTGAAGGACCCGGACGAGCGCGAAGCGACCAGCACCGAATTCGAGCGCCGTCTCGCACCGCAGTTCCAGTCGATCGCCGACGCGCGGGTGAGCTTCCAGTCGCGCAACCAGGGCGGCGGCGGGGGCGGTTCGGGCCGGGACGTATCGGTCATGCTGTCGGGCTCGAACTCCGATCAGCTCGAACGGACCGCCCAGACCCTGGTTGAGCAGATGCGCTCGATCTCCGGGGTCGTGGCCCCTCGCATCGCGGCCGACCTTCAGCGGCCCGAACTGGTGATCGTGCCGCGGCCCGATCTCGCGGCGCAACTGGGTGTCACCACCGCGGCGCTCAGCCAGACCATCCGCATCGCCACGCTGGGCGAGATCGACCAGAACGCGGCCAAGTTCTCGCTGTCGGATCGCCAGGTGCCGATCCGGGTCAAGCTGCCGCGCTCGTCGCGGCAGGATCTGTCCACCATCCAGAACCTGCCGGTGCCGACCACTTCAGGGCGGCTATGTGCCACTCAGCCGCGTGGCGGAAATTCGCTTCGGCGCCGGACCAACGCAGATCCAGCGCTACAACCAGTCGCGCCGGGTGTTCGTCGGGGCGGACCTGGGCGAAGGCGTGGTCAAGGGGCCGGTGACCCAGGCGATCCAGCAGCTGCCGATCATGAAGAACCTGCCGCAGGGCGTCTCGAACGCACCGGTCGGCGAAGACAAGTGGCAGGCCGAGATGATCGGCAACTTCGCCATTGCCGTCATCAGTGGCATCTTCCTGGTCTTCGCGGTGCTGGTGCTGCTCTACAAGCGGTTCGTCTCGCCGCTGGTCAACATGACCTCGCTGCTGCTCGCGCCATTGGGCGGCGTGCTGGCGCTGGCGATCTCGGGTGAGCCGATTTCGATGCCGGTCTACATCGGCTTGCTGATGCTGCTCGGCATCGTGGCCAAGAACTCGATCCTGCTGATCGACTTCGCGATCGAGGAAATGGCGCAGGGCGTGCCCAAGCGCGCGGCGATCATCGACGCCGGGCACAAGCGCGCCCAGCCGATCGTGATGACCACCGTGGCGATGACCGCGGGCATGGTGCCGACCGCGCTGTCGCTGTCGGGCGACGGCGCCTGGCGCGCGCCGATGGGGATCGTGGTGATCGGCGGGCTGATCCTGTCGACCCTGCTCACTCTGGTGCTGATCCCGGCGGGCTTCAGCCTTGCCGACGGCTTCGAGAAGCGCATCGGACCCTGGCTGCGCGTGCGGCTGCTCACTTACAAGCCGGGCGACGACAAGCACCTTCACGCGCCGCGCCACGGTGCGGAAGGCCTGCCCGCCGAGTGACCGGGGCCGAAACCCCGCCTATCGCGATGCGTTGGCGTCGGGTGAAGGGCGTTCCTGTCACCGTCGACCGCGCGCGTACCATGCGGCGCACCGCAACCGGGCTGCTGGTGGCGATGGCAGGCGTGTTCGTGCTCAGCGGGCACTATCTGGGGCTGCACCCCGCGGTCGGCTATGTCCGCGCGTTCGCCGAAGCGGCGATGGTCGGCGGTCTGGCCGACTGGTTTGCGGTCACCGCCCTGTTCCGCCGCCCGCTCGGCCTGCCGATCCCGCACACCGCGATCATCCCGGAAAACAAGGACCGTATCGCCGATACGATGGCATCGTTCCTGCAGGACAACTTCCTCATCCCCTCGGTGGTCGCGCGGCGGATGCAGGACATGAACCTGGCGAAGGCGGTGGGCGATTACCTCGCGGCCCCGTCACAGGGCGAAACCGGTGCCCGCCTGCGCGCCGGAGCGGCCGAACTGCTCGCCGAGTTTCTCGAATCGCTCGATCCCGAGCGGCTGGGCACCCAGGTACGCGGTGGGCTCAAGACCCTGGCGGCCAAGGTCGAGGTGGCCCCGCTGCTCGGCCAGATGCTGACCGCCGCGATCGCCGACAAGCGCCACCTGCCGCTGATCGATTCGGCGGTCCGCTGGGCGGGCCTGACGATCGAGGCCAACGAAGGCATGATCCGCGACATGATCCACGAAAAGGCCAACGGCCTCGTCCGCTGGACCGGTCTGGATGAAAAGCTCGCCAACTCGGTGCTCGACGGCCTCTACAAACTGCTCGCCGAAGTGCTGGTCGATCCCGAGCACCCGCTGCGCGGCAAGCTCGAGGAAGGGCTGGCCAAGCTCGCGCACGACCTGCTCCACGACGCCGGGACACGCGAGAAGATCGAGCGCACCAAGAACGAACTGCTCGACAACCCGGCGGTCGCCACCTGGTGGATCGGCGTGTGGGAGCGCATCCGTTCTTCGCTGATCAAGACCGCGCGCGATCCGGGCGGCGCGCTCGGCGGCCAACTGGGCGAAAGCATGGCGGAACTGGGCAAGGTGCTGCGCGACGATCCGCGCATGCAGACCCAGCTCAACCGCTTCGCGCGCCGCACCGCGGTCGGCATAGCCACCCGTTACGGCGGGCAGATCGTCCGGCTGGTGTCGGAAACCGTTCGCCGGTGGGACGCCCGCACCGTGACCGACCGGATCGAGGGCGCGGTCGGGCGCGACCTGCAGTTCATCCGCATGAACGGCACGCTGGTGGGCGGCCTGGTCGGGGTCGCGATCCACGCCGGCGACGCGCTGCTGTGAGCCCACAGACCCAGGTCGCGCCGGTGCTGACGACCGGACGGCTCGAGCTGTGGCGCCCGCAGGCGGGTGACCGTCCGCTGATCGAGGCGATGATGGAGCCCGCCGCGGTCCGGCAATATCTCGGCGCGATGGAGCCCAGCACTCCCGATGTGGTGGCGCGGTTACTGCGCAATGCCGGCAGCTGGTCGCTGTACGGCTATGGCACCTTCATGGTGCGCGAGCGGGGGCAGCCTGCCATCGTCGGCAATTGCGGCGTGTTCCATTCATGGCGCGGGCTGGGCGATGACTTCGATGACAAGCCCGAGGCGGGCTGGATCCTTGCCGAAAGCCACTTTGGCATGGGCATCGCGCGCGAGGCGATGGAGGCTGCATTGGCGTGGTTCGACCGCGAGCACGGTCCGCGCGAAGTGGTGTGCATGATTTCGCCCGACAACGCGCCCTCGATCGCGCTGGCGGGGAAGCTGGGGTTTCAATTCACGCGGCCGGGAACGGTGCCCCCCAGCGACGATCAGGTGAAACTGTTCGCCCGACCGGCTACCACTACATCTGGAAACGAACGCTGGACCGCCAGTACGACTTGATCGCCACGCCATCCTTGTCGAGCGCGGGATCGAATCTCGCATTCCGCATCATTGACTTGCAGACGGCATCGTCGAAACCCTTGGGTCTGGTTGATTCCTGAATGAAGCATTCGGTCGGCTTGCCATCCTGGCCCACGATGAGGCGGAACTGGACCAGTCCCTGCGCGCCCTTGGCCAGCAATTCGCGGGGATAGTCGCCCGAGGCGATCCAGTTTGCGGGGCTCCCCTTTGGGGTCACCGCCCGAGTGAGCGAACGATGCGCTTCGAGATCGATGCCCCAGTGGCCAAGCAGTTCCTCGGTGCAGGCGCGCATCGCCGCCATCGGCTTGCCCATCGAACCAAGCGCGATCCTGATCGGCGGCTTGCCGCGAGGAACAATCTCGAGCCACGAGATCGCTGATTCCTGCGTGGGCGTCAGCGATTGGCCCAGAACGTCCGGTTCGTCATCGCCCGTTTCGCGAACGTACCGCGAGCCGGTGCGGTTCGAGGTTCTGGCAGCCACTTCGACGGGTAGTTCGACGAGGGTCATCCCCGTCACCATTACCGCGGGAAGTTCGCCCAGCTTGGCGTCCAGCAGGTGTTCTGTGCGTTCGAGCCCTTCCGGACCGAACCGCAACGTCAGTCTGGTCAGATTTGTATTCGCCAGCGGCGCGCCCGCGACCACCAGGAAGAACGGGTCACCCGGATCGTATCGTTCCATGATAAAGGCGACGCCGTTCTCACCCGATCCGAAGGCGCGCGACAGCCTGCACTTGTCGGGGGCATAATCCATGTGCCACTCGGTGGCGGGCTTCAGCACCCTTGGCTCCATCGGCAGCTTGGCTGCATCCGCACCGGATGAGCATGCCGCCAACAGACCTGCGATGATAAAGCGATGAATTGCTGATCGAATCACGACCGTCTCCCCCGCTCGGAAGGCTACCGAATGGGCCGTTGTCTCGCAACCCGGTGACGCCGACTGGCCCCCGCGCCTTGCCGGACTCTGCATGCCGCGAAACGCACTTTGCCGATCGGCTGCTCGCCTTGCGCTGTCGCCGTTCGACGCAGCGAGAGGGTTGGTTACGGGCTGGGTGCGGCGGAAGGCTCGGCGGTTGGCGAGGGCGAACTGGATGCCTGGGCCGTGTCGATCGTCCAGTCGGGAAAGGCAGCACGCAAGGCGCTCAGCGGAGCATTCGCGATGGGTTCCTCGCCCGGGTCCCCCTCGTCTTCCGGGGCGGCCAAGGTCACGAGCGCCCTTCGCCGTCCGGCATCAACGAGAATGTCGGGGGTGCGACCGTCAAATGTTGCAGTCAGCGCCGCGCGGATCTGCCGCGCCTCACCCTCGGCCAGCGCCCGCTCGCGCGCGGCGTCGGCTTCGGCGGTGCGGAGGTTCTCGGCCGCGGCGCTTCCGCTGCGCAGCTGGATGACCGAAATGCGTGCTTTCGAACCGAGCTGCGAGCGCGCCGAAGCGGCGAACCGGGTCTCGAGCTTGGGAATGTAGTCAGGCGACACGACCACCGCCGATACCGAAGGGTTGCTCGACTGGAAATCGATCTCGAACCGGTCGATCAGCGCCGAAGGACCGGTCAACTTGGTCAGCTTTTCACGCAGGTCCGCGCTTGCCCGTGCTTCGTACACGATCGCCGAAAGGCTGAACCCCAGCGGCACCGAAAGCAATGCCAGCGCGGCGATGATGCCGGCAATCTGCAGCCAGGTGTGCTTGGGCGACAGGTCGATACCGAAGCGATTGATCCGTGCCACCAGCGTGGCCATGAAACCGATCGTCGCGGTGTTGGTGACGAACAACAGCATCGCACCGGCGGCATCGCCGGTCCGCCCCACCACCAGCGCCCAACCGACCGTGGCCAGGGGAGGGATCAGCGCGGTGGCGATGGCGACGCCGACAAGCGTGGCCGAAAACCGTCGCAGCAAGGCGTAGGCTCCGGCGATTCCGCCGAACATCGCCACCATCAGGTCCAGCAGGCTGGGGCGCACCCGGGCGAGGATCGCCGGCGTGGCATCGGTTATCGGCGATAGCATGGTGATCAGCGCCGCAACCGCGATGCCGACCACCGTCCCCACGGCCAGAGTCTGAAGAGATCGCCGCAAAAGCCGGCCATCGAGAGTCGCCAGCGCGAATCCGAAAGCCATGATTGGGGCCAGCAATGGCGAAATCAGCATCGCGCCGATCACCACTGGCGATGAATTCATCAGCAGGCCCAGGTGCGCGATCGCGGTCGAAAGCACGATCTGCAGCACATAGCCGCGGGTCAACCGGGCATCGCGCGCGATCGACGCCAGCATCGCGGGGCGACCGTGCCCCTTGGGCGCGATCCCCGCGAAAGCGCCGCCGCGGGTGTCGTTCACCACAGCGGCCCTGGTGCTACAACTTGTCCGTCAGCTCCGGGACGATCTTGAACAGATCGCCGACCAGGCCGATGTCGGCCACCTGGAAGATCGGCGCATCCTCGTCCTTGTTGATGGCGATGATGGTTTTCGAATCCTTCATCCCCGCAAGGTGCTGGATCGCGCCCGAGATGCCGATCGCGATGTAGACTTCCGGCGCCACGATCTTGCCGGTCTGACCGACCTGAAAGTCGTTGGGCACATAGCCCGCATCGACCGCCGCGCGCGATGCGCCGACGCCTGCGCCGAGTTTGTCGGCAAGCGGGAAGATGACTTCCTTGAAGGTGTCGGCATCCTTGAGCGCGCGGCCACCCGATACGATCACCTTGGCGCTGGTCAGTTCGGGGCGCTCGTTCTTGGCCAGTTCCGATCCGACGAATGTCGATAGCCCCGCGTCGCCGGCACCCGATACCGCCTCGACCGTCCCGCTGCCGCCTTCGGCCGCGGCCTTGTCGAACCCGGTGCCGCGCACGGTGATGACCAGCTTGGGATCGCTCGATTCGACCGTGGCGATGGCGTTGCCGGCATAGATCGGCCGCACGAAAGTCTTGTCGCCCTCGATACCCATGATCTCGGAGATCTGCATCACGTCGAGCAGCGCGGCGACCCGCGGGGCGACGTTCTTGCCGGTGGTGGTTGCGGGCGCGAGGAACGCGTCGTGGTGGCCCATCAGATCGACCACCAGCGGAGCAAGGTTTTCGGCCAGCTGGTGTTCGTAGGCCGCGTCATCGGCCAGGTGGACCTTGCCCACGCCGGCGATCTTCGCGGCGGCATCGGCCACGCCCGCGCAGCCCTTGCCGGCGACCAGCAGGTGCACTTCGCCCAGCTTTGCGGCGGCGGTGACGGTGGACAGCGTAGCGTCCTTGACCGCGGCGTTGTCGTGTTCGACCAGAACGAGAGTCTTCATCAGTTACATTCCTTTTCCGGTCGGGTTCAGGCGATGCCGAGTGCTTTGAGCTTCGCCACCAGCTCGTCGACGTCGGCGACCTTGATGCCCGCCTGCCGCACCGCGGGCTCGGACACCTTGATGGTCTTCAGGCGGGGCGCAATGTCGACCCCGAAATCGGCCGGGGCCTTGGTGTCCAGCGGCTTGGACTTGGCCTTCATGATGTTGGGCAGCGAGGCATAGCGCGGCTGGTTGAGCCGCAAATCGGTGGTCACGATCGCCGGCATCGCCAGCTTGACCGTTTCCAGCCCGCCGTCGATCTCGCGCTTCACGGTCACGTGATCGCCTTCGACGGTGACTTCGTTGGCGAACGTGCCCTGCGGCCGGCCCATCAGCGCGGCGAGCATCTGGCCGGTCTGGTTCGAATCGTCGTCGATCGCCTGCTTGCCGAGGATCACCAGGCCCGGCTGTTCCGCGTCGGCAACGCCCTTGAGGATCTTGGCCACCGCCAGCGGTTCCACTTCGGCGCCATCGTCGACTTGCACCAGGATCGCGCGGTCGGCGCCCATCGCCAGGCCGGTGCGCAGCGTCTCGGTCGCCTTGGCGGGCCCGATGCTGACCACGATCACCTCGGTCGCGGCGCCCTTTTCCTTCAGGCGCAGCGCTTCCTCGACCGCGATCTCGTCGAACGGGTTCATGCTCATCTTGACGTTGGCAAGATCGACACCGCTGCCGTCGGCCTTGACCCGCGGCTTGACGTTGTAATCGATCACCCGCTTGACGGGGACGAGGATCTTCATGGCAATCGCGCTCCTTCGTACGTGCGTGCGCCTCTAGATAACCCTTACGTAAGCGTCAACCTACGCAGCTTGCTTGACCTCGGCGACGATCTTGCGCGCCGCGTCGCCCAGGTCGTCGGCGGCGACGATCGGCAGGCCCGAATTGGCCAGGATGTCCTTGCCCTGCTGGACGTTGGTCCCTTCGAGCCGCACGACCAGCGGGACCGACAGGTTCACGTCCTTGGCCGCGGCGACGATCCCGTCGGCGATCACGTCGCACTTCATGATCCCGCCGAAGATGTTGACCAGGATCCCCTTCACCGCCGGGTCCTTGAGGATGATCTTGAACGCCGCGGTGACTTTCTCCTTCGAGGCGCCGCCGCCGACGTCGAGGAAGTTGGCGGGGAACGCGCCATTGAGCTTGATGATGTCCATCGTCGCCATCGCCAGGCCCGCGCCGTTGACCATGCAGCCGATGCTGCCATCGAGCTTGATGTAGGCGAGATCGTATTTCGAGGCTTCGACTTCGGCCGGGTCTTCCTCGGTCTCGTCGCGCAAGCCCTCGATATCCTTGTGACGATAGAGCGCGTTCGAATCGAAGCTCATCTTGGCGTCGAGCACCAGCAGCCTGCCATCGTCCGTCACCACCAGCGGGTTGATCTCGAGCATCGAACAGTCGGTCGCCAGGAACGCATCGTAAAGCTGTTTCGACAGCTTTTGCGCCTGCTTGTTGAGATCGCCGGTCAGCTTGAGCGCGAACGCCACCGCGCGGCCGTGGTGCGGCTGGAAGCCCTCGGCAGGGTCAATCGTGAAGGTGGTGATCTTTTCGGGCGTATCGTGCGCCACGCCTTCGATATCCATCCCGCCCTCGGTCGAGACCACGAACGCCACGCGCCCGCTGTCGCGATCGACCAGCAGCGACAGGTAGAATTCGGAGGCGATATCGACCCCATCGGTGATGTAGAGCCGGTTGACCTGCTTGCCGTGATCGCCGGTCTGGATCGTCACCAGTGTGTTGCCGAGCATCTCGCGGGCGTTGGCTTCGACCTCGTCGATCGACTTGGCCAGCCGCACGCCCCCCTTGGCGCTGGCCGGCAGTTCGGAAAACTTGCCCTTGCCGCGCCCGCCGGCGTGGATCTGCGCCTTGACCACGTACAGCGGCCCGGGAAGTTTCTTCGCCGCCGCGACGGCTTCCTCGACGCTGAGAGCCGGATAACCGGCGGGCACCGCGATGCCGTGCGCTGCGAGCAATTCCTTGGCCTGGTATTCGTGGATGTTCATGGGGCCTGCGAGGCTTTCTGTGTGTTGGGGAGTTGGCGCGGGCCTAAGCATGGATAGCGCCGCTTGAAAAGCCAACTCTGGCTCGGCATGGCCCAAGCTGTGATTGACGGCCTTGATTGATTCTGGACGCCTCGAAGCGATCGTCCGCGAAGCCGGGCGGATCGCGCACGGCATGTGGCCTGGCGCCGGGCACGCGCTCGAGGCATGGGAGAAAAGCCCCGGCAATCCGGTGTGCGCCGCCGACATCGCGGTCGATACCTTCCTCAAGCGCGAGCTGGCCCGGCTGCTGCCGTCGGCCGGCTGGCTGAGCGAGGAGACGGTCGATGATCCCGCGCGGCTGGGCAAGGGCTTGATCTGGCTGGTCGATCCGGTCGACGGCACGCGCGATTTCATCCGCGGGCGCACCGGCTGGGCGGTGTCGGTCGCCCTGATCAGCGAAGGGCGGCCGCTGATGGGATTCCTCGCCGCACCCGCGCGCGACGAATTCTGGAGCGGGGTGTCGGGGCAGGGCTCGTGGCGCAACGGCCAGCGGCTGGCCGCCTCGCACCGCTCCGAGTTTGCCGGTTCGCGGGTGCCGGCCAATTCGCTGCCCCGCGAGGACCGTGACCTGACGACCGTCGACAAGCCCAACTCGATCGCCCTGCGCGCCGCGATGGTCGCGGCGAACGAGGCGGATCTGCTCGCCACGCTGCGGTGGGGCTGGGAATGGGACATCGGCGCCGCCGCGCTGATCGCGCGCGAAGCCGGCGCGGCGACGACCGACGCTTTCGGCCACCCGCTCAATTACAACAAGCGCGATCCGCGCGCCTTCGGCCTGCTGATCAGCGCGCCGGCGATCCACGCTGCCGCGGTCGCCCGGCTGGCCGACCGGGCCAGGGCGATCGCAGGGTAACGACTGCAAGTCGCGCTGATCGCGCAACGTGCGCCTGAATTCGGGTGGAAAGCGGGCGTTAGCGAATTGCCCTTACGTCGGTCAGATGACGGACATGTCTCGCACCAGGCGCAACCTGTTGATCGGTGGCTCGATCCTGGGCGCCTGCGTACTAGGCGGATTGGCGCCGACCGCCTGCGCGATGCGGCAGATGACGAGGAGGCCGGCGGGATCGATGAACGGCATTCCCCAGCGACCAGCCGGTAAAGCAAAGCCGATGCTCGACGAGGATATCGCGCCGGTGCTCGCACGGCTCGATGCGTGGTATGCGGCCAATCTGCCGGTGAACAGATATCGGCTGAATCCGCCGGCCACCGATGCTCAGATCGACGCCTTTGAACGCCAGGTCGGCGTGGCGATGCCTCGCTCATACCGGCAGTTATACATGTGGCACGATGGCGAGGATGACGATCGCTGGGGCCACATCTACGGCCTCCCCATACTCTCGCTGAAGGCGGCCGCTTCGGAATGGCAGCAGTGGCAGAGAACGTTGGCCGACCTGGGCGGCAACCCTTACGCCGTGCCGGGCGGGGCGTGGCCCGAGGGGGCCGTGGACCCAGCCTACATCAATCCGGCCTGGATACCACTGACCGCCGATGGATCCGGCGGCCATATCGGTCTCGACTTCGACCCTTGGCCGGGTGGCAGGGTGGGCCAGGTGATCCTTTTCGGGCGCGACGAGGATGTGAAGGTGGTTCTCGCCGAAACCCTCGGCGGGTTCCTCGACTGGGTGGCTCGCTTGTTGGAGAGCGGCAACTTCAGATTAACAGCGGCCGCGGGCGAGGTTGTGTTGCGGCAGTTTCGATTGAAGGAACCGCCGGCAGATCACTTTCACGAGGGCGCGCGCATTCTCCGAGGGGCGCCGGGCCAGTTCCTGTGATCCCAATCATCGTCCGCAACAGGGCGTTTGCAGACAGTCCGCTTGCCAGGCCGCTCGCGCTGCGCGGGTACGTCATGTTCATCCGGTGACTTTGGCCGAGCCGGACCAAGGCCCATTCGGACCGCGCACTCACCCTGGCAAACCCTCAGCAATTCACTCGTACCAGACGCGTTGACACCGCTTTCCGGCAGGAATAGCTTCGCTCACGCGATAGTGAAAACCGCTACGCTTGTGGGAGACACGCCTTGAACAAGATCAGATTGATCGCCGCGCTTGCCTCGATGGCGGGCGCCGCCGTCTCGACCAACGCCCTCGCCGCCGGCACGCTGACCCAGGTGACCGGGTTCGGATCGAACCCCGGCAACATCCTGATGTACGAATACGTCCCCACCAACCTGACCGCGGGCCGTCCGCTGGTGGTGGTGATCCACGGTTGCACCCAATCGGCAGCGGACATGGACAGCGAGACCGGCTGGACCAAGTGGGCCGACCAGATGGGCTTCGCGCTGCTCCTGCCCCAGCAACAGTCGGCCAACAACGGCAGCAAATGCTGGAATTTCTTCGTCAAGAGCGACTACCAGCGCGACGCGGGCGAGCCGTTGTCGATCAAGCAGGGGGTCGACTGGATGGTCAGCCATCACGCGATCGACACCAGCCGTGTCTACGTCACCGGGCTCAGCTCGGGCGGGGCGATGACCAACGTCATGCTGGCCGATTATCCCGACGTGTTTGCGGCCGGCGCGCCGGTGGCCGGCGTGCCGTTCAAGTGCGCGACAACCGTCGGTTCATCGCTGATGTGCAACGGCGGCACGATCAACAAGACCCCGGCGCAATGGGGAGCGCTCGTACGCGGCGCCACCACCTGGACCGGCCCGTGGCCGCGGGTGTCGATCTGGCAGGGCACCGCCGACCTGACGGTGAACTACGCCAACTTCAACGAAACGATGGAACAGTGGACCAACGTCCACGGCGCCGACCAGACGGCCGACGTCAGCGACACGGTCGCCGGCTATCCGCACAAGGTCTACAAGAACGGCGCCGGCGCGTCGGTGGTGGAAACCTATTCGATCACCGGCATGGGGCACGGCCAGGCGGTCGATCCCGGCACCGGAACGCTGCAATGCGGCTCTGCGACGGGCTATAACCTCGATGCGAACATCTGCGCATCGTATTACATCGCGCGCTGGTTCGGCCTTTGATCGGTTGCCGGCGCGGTTGGCGCCGGCACCGTTAGCGCGGGTAAACTCGGCAGGGTCCCGCGCCGATAGACCGCAGGGCCGGCTTCTTCCCGGGAGCCGGCCATGCGGTGCGCCGGTAACCAGTGGTCGAGCTCGCTCCGGCCTAACCCGGGTTAACGGGGAACTTCAGGGCGTTGACGGGCTTGTGCGAGAATGGAAACGCGCCAGCTCATTGCCTACGCCCTCATTGCCATAACGGTTCTAGTCGCCGGATTGCTGTGGGAGCGGCAAAGGCGGTTGCGCAAGCGGCGCAAGGGACGCTGGAACTGACGTTTCAACGCCGGGGCCGCCGATCCCGCCAACCGCACCGGTGATCCCGGTGCCTTGGATCGGTGCGTTGAACCGTTCCTGCCCCGCCACGCCATCTTCGATCCATTGCACAAACGAAAGGGCCGGCTCCTTGCGGAACCGGCCCTGCCGTGTGCGACCTCACGGGTCTGGTATTATCCGGCGGAGCGCGCTTCGGCCTCGCTTACCGGGATGATCTTGATCTCGACCCGGCGGTTGAGCGGCTCGTTGACGTTGTCGCCGGTCTGGACCTTGAGGCTGGTTTCGCCAAAGCCCATCCAGCGGATGCGCGACGAGCTGACGCCGCGGCTGATCAGATAGTTCGACACCGCCTGCGCGCGCTGTTCCGACAAACGCTGGTTGGACGAGGCCGAGCCGACCGTGTCGGTATAGCCGTATACGTCGACCAGGCTGTTGGGGTACTGCTGCAGGCTGCTGGCCACGCGGTCGAGCAGGGTCCGGAAACCCGCGCCGATCGTGTAGCTGCCGGTCGGGAAAGTCACCCCGTCGGGCAGGTTGACCAGGATCGCGCCGTTATCGTCGATCACGTCGACGCCCGAACCGGCGGTCTGGTCCTTCAGCTCCTTGATCTGCTGGTCCATGCGGTAGCCGACATAGCCACCGAGCGCGCCGCCCGCGACAGCGCCAGCGATGCGTGCGGTCCGGCCGCCGATCAGCCCGCCCAACAGGGTCCCGGCCGCGGCGCCACCCAGGCCACCGATCGCGGTGCGCGAAATCTTGCGTTCGCCGGTGTTGGGATCGGTTACGCAGGCCGATACGCCAACCAGCGAAACGGCGGCGAGCGCGGCGGTGAATTTGCGCGAAGTCTTCATTGGGTAGTCCCCTTTTTCTCGTTCGTATGCTGCGCCCCGCACATGCGGCACGCCAATAGCGGGCGCGCCAGCCCACTCTTTTGGCCGCACCTCAGAACTCCCAACGGTGCGGGCCATGCGGCGGTTCCCGCTGGCAGCGCCGCGCTTTTGTGCTAGCGACACTCGAGTGACACCATTTCCGTGGACCGACGTCCTTATCATCGCCGGATTGATTGTCCTCAACGGCCTGTTCGCCGCGAGCGAGCTGGCGATCGTTTCGGCCAAGCCCACCAAGTTGAAGGCGCTGGCCGACAAGGGCAGCCGCGCTGCGCAAACCGCGCTCACGCTGCAGGGCAACCCCGGCAAGTTCCTGTCGACCGTGCAGAGCGGGATCACCATCGTTGCGATCATCGCGGGCGCGTACTCTGGCTCGAGCCTGGGGGGCCCGGTCGGCGAGCGACTGGTCAGGCTGGGCGTGTCGTCCAGCTATGCCGAGGAAGCCGGCTTCGCAGCGGTGATCGTGCTGACGACCTATTTCAGCCTGGTGATCGGCGAACTGGTGCCCAAGCAGGTGGCGCTGCGCGCGGCGATGCCGATCTCGCTCGCGGCGGCGCGGCCGATGGCGCTGCTCGCGCGGATCGCTGCGCCGGTGGTGTGGCTGCTGGACACCTCCTCGGCGCTGCTGATCCGCCTGTTGGGGGTGCGCCCCGCCGGCCAGGGGAGCGTGACGAGCGAAGAACTGCACATGATCTTTGCCGAGGCGACGCACTCGGGCGTGATCGAAAAGGGGCAGAGCGAGATCCTCGCCGGCGTGGTGCGGCTGGCCGAGCGGCCGGTGCGCGAACTGATGACCCCGCGCACCGAGATCGACTGGCTCGACCTGCATGCGCCCGAAGTGGACCTGCGCAAGCGTATCGACGCCAGCCCGCATTCGCTGCTGCCGGTGGCCGAGGAATCGCCCGACCGGATCCTGGGCGTGGTCAAGGTGCGCGAGGTGCTCGGCGTGATGCTCGCCGGGCAGCCGGTCGATCTGGCCGCGCTGATGAAGAAGCCCGAGGTGATTCCCGACCAGCTCGACGCGATGGACGCGCTGCGCACGCTCCAGCAGGCCGAAGTGGCGATGGCGATGGTCCACGACGAATACGGCCATCTCGAAGGGATCGTCACGCCGGTCGACCTGCTGACCGCGATCGTGGGCAATTTCGTGTCCGACCAGGACCTGGGCGAGGCGCCGTCGATCGTCGAGCGCGACGACGGTTCGCTGCTGATCTCGGGCGCATTGCCGGTCGACCAGCTGGCCGATCGCCTGTGCATCGACCTGCCCGAGGACCGCGAATTCGCGACCGCCGCGGGCTATGTCCTGTGGAGCCTCAAGAAGCTGCCAAACGAAGGCGAGCACTTCGAGGACCAGGGCTGGCGGATCGAGGTGGTCGACATGGACGGGCGCAAGATCGACAAGCTGCTGGCGGTTTGTTTGTGAAGGTTTTGGTTTTCGAACGCGCCTCCGCGCGTCCGGTCCTCGGCGCTAGTCCTTCCGCTACGCTACAGGGCGCCTGCGGGCGCGCGTTCGCGCTTGCGGTCGGCTGGTCGCCGACCGTGCTCTGGCGAAACTGAACATGCTCTCGGCGCTAGAGCACGGCCCGCGACCAGCGGGCCGCAAGGCCGACCGGCCGCCCGCAGGTGCCGCGAAGCGTAGCGGAGCGAACAGCCGCGAGGACGACCCCGCGGATGCGGGGTCGCACACAAGGGTTCTCTTAACCCGGAATAACCGCCGAAGCGCCAGCTCCATCGCCTTCGGGCGCGGCGATGATGTCGCGGGTCACGCGGCCCTTGGCGACGGTGTTGGTCAGGGGATCGCCCACCGCGGTGCGGATGCCGGGGTCCGAAGCGCCGGCGCGGTCGAGCGCGCTGGTTTCGACCTGGCTGCGCGGCGCGGGACCGCCGAACAGCGCTTCCAGTGCCTGCTCGGCCGCGGTGCCTTCGCTGGGGCGCGGCGCGCCGGGTGCCGGCGGGGTCAGGTTGAAGTCAGGCGGCACCACCAGCGGCGCCTGGCGCTGCACGGCGAATTCGTCGGGCCGGTTACGGTTGAGGATGCCCCCCGCGCCGCACGCGGACAGCGTGGCCGCGGCCAGGGTGACGAAGGACAGGATGGCGATCTTGCGCATGGATTCTAAAACTCCGCGGCCGTCTCGGCCGATGTGTTGGGCGCCTTTTCGCGGATAAGCAGCGATCGGGCAAGGATGATCAGCACGCCCACGGTGATCGCCGCGTCGGCCAGGTTGAAGACGAGGAACGGGCGCCATTCGCCAAAGTGCAGGTCGAGGAAATCGACCACATAGCCAAGATCGAAGCGGTCCTTGATGTTGCCCAGCGCCCCGCCCAGGATCAGCGCCAGCGCGACGATGTCGGCCAGCTTCTTCTCGCGCAGCATCCACACCGTGACCACCGCCGCGATCAGCCCGGTGACCGCCACCAGAACCCACCGCTGGGTCTGCGATTCGGCGGTGAACAGCCCGAGCGAGACGCCGTAGTTGTGCGTCAGGGTGAAGTTGAAGATCGGCAACAGGAAATGCGACTGGCCCAGGTCGAGCTTCAATCCGTGCAGGATATAGCCCTTCGACGCCTGGTCGGCGGCGAACAGCAGCACCGCGATGGCGAGCCCGATCAGGCGGTTCCTGAGCACCGGGTTCATGCCGCCGCTCCTTCGCCCACCACCGCTTCGCAGCGATCGCACAGCGCCCCGTCCTCGGAAACGTCGGGCAGCAGCCGCCAGCAGCGGCCGCACTTGTCATGCGCTGTGCGGGTGACGGTCACCTGGTCGCCATCGCCCCTGCGCACTGTCGCGGTGATGAACAGTTCGGCGAGGGTCTCATCGGAGAACCCCTGCGGAACCGCACTGGCGGGCACGGTCACTTCGGCCTCGAGGCCGGAGCGAACGATCTTGTCGCGCCGCAGCGGCTCGATCGCCTCGGTCACCGCTTCGCGCAGTTCCAGCATCGCGGCGTATCTGGCCACCAGCGCCTCGTCAGTGAATTCGGCTGGCAGCGGGTGCATTTCGGTGAGGTGGACGCTGCCGCGTGTCGGAAAACGCGTGCCCCACACTTCCTCGGCGGTGAACACCAGCACCGGCGCGGCGTAGCGGACCAGGGCCTGGAACAGGATATCGAGCACTGTGCGCGTCGCGCGGCGCTCGGTCCCCGCCGGGTCGTCGCAATAGAGACGGTCCTTGCGGATATCGAAATAGAACGCGCTGACAGGTCCTCGTTGCAGAATTCGATCAGCGCGCGGACGTATTCGTTGAAGTCGTAGCTATCGATCGCGGTGCGGATGGTGGCATCGAGCTGCGCCAGCCGCGCGAGCACATAGCGTTCGAGCTCGGGCATCTCGCCGTAGCCGACGCCTTCGCTCTCCCACTCGAACCCGTCGAGCGCGCCGAGCAGGTAGCGAAAGGTGTTGCGCAGCTTGCGGTACTGGTCGGCGACACCTTTCAGGATCTCGTCGCCGATGCGGTGATCCTCGGTGAAATCGACGCTCAATGCCCACAGCCGGATGATGTCCGCGCCGTAGGTCTCCATCACCTTGTTGGGATCGACCGTGTTGCCGAGGCTTTTGGACATCTTCATGCCCTTGGCGTCCATCGTGAAGCCGTGGGTCAGGATCGCGTCGTAGGGCGCGCGGCCGCGGGTGGCGCAGCTCTCGAGCAGCGAAGACTGGAACCAGCCACGGTGCTGGTCGGAGCCTTCGACGTAGATGTCGGCCGGCCACGACAGGTCGGGCCAGCGCCCGCTGTCGAGCACGTAGGCGTGGCTGGTGCCGCAATCGAACCACACGTCGAGGATGTCGGTGACCGCTTCCCACTCGGCCGGGTCGTATTCGTCGCCCGAGGAAGCCGTACGCGGTTTCCGGCGTCCAGGCGTCGATGCCCTGCGCCTTCACCGCCGCGACGATCCGCGCGTTGACCGCCTCGTCGACCAGGTAGTCGCCGGTCGCGCGGTTGACGAACAGCGTGATCGGCACGCCCCACGCGCGCTGGCGGGAGAGCACCCAGTCGGGCCGCCCTTCGACCATCGAGCCGATGCGGTTGCGGCCCTTCTCGGGGATGAACTTGACGCGGGCGATCTCGGCCAGCGCGACTTCGCGCAGCGTCTCGCCGGGTTCGAGCGCGCCGCCCTCGTCGTCCCACCGCTGGCGCGCGCGGCCCTCGACCGGCTCGACCGCATGGGGCTTGTCCATCGGCACGAACCACTGCGGGGTGCAGCGGAAGATCACCTTGGCCTTCGAGCGCCACGAGTGGGGGTAGGAATGCTTGTAGTCCGCGCTCGCCGCGAGCAGCGCGCCGGCCTCGCGCAGGTCCGAGCAGATCGGGCCGTCGGGGGCGTTGAACTTGGGGTTGATGACGCGAGCCCTGCCCGCCGAGCCAGCCCCAGTCCTCGCGGTACTTGCCGTCGCCCTCGACCGCGAACTTCGGGGTCAGGCCGTTGGCCTTGCACAGCTCGAAATCGTCCTCGCCGTGGTCGGGCGCCATGTGGACGAGCCCGGTGCCGGTGTCGGTGGTGACGAAGTCGCCCGGCAGGAACGGCCGCGGCTCGGCGAAGAACCCGCCGAGGTGGTGCATCGGGTGGCGGGCGACGGTGCCGGCGAGGTCGGAGCCTTTGATGACGGCAGAACTCGGACATCGCCGCAAAAGTCGCTTCGCGACCGGAAGCCTGCGTCGATGCCGCTCGCTAAATGCCTCTCTCAGCAATTCGCGAGCGATGAGGTACTTTTGCCGCGTGCTCTCGTCGTCAGAATCTTGGCGCAGAGTACAATGAACGTACTCAACCTCCGGCCCATACGCCAAAGCCTGGTTGACCGGGATCGTCCACGGCGTGGTCGTCCAGATCACCGCGTGCGCGCCGACCAGCTCGGGGATCGGGCTCTCGATGATCTCGAACGCCACGTCGATCTGGGTCGAGACGACGTCCTCGTACTCGACCTCGGCCTCGGCCAGCGCGGTCTTTTCGACCGGGGACCACATCACCGGCTTGGCCCCGCGATAGAGCTGGCCGCTGGTCGGCGAACTTGAGCAGTTCGGCGACGATCGTCGCCTCGCTCTCGGGCTGCATGGTCAGGTAGGGGTGGTCCCAGTCGGCCATCACGCCGAGGCGCTTCAGCTGTTCGCGCTGCACGTCGACCCAGTGCTGCGCATAGGCGCGGCACTCGGCGCGGAATTCGAGCAGCGGCACGTCGTCCTTGTCGCGCTTCGCCTTGCGGTACTGTTCCTCGACCTTCCACTCGATCGGCAGCCCGTGGCAGTCCCACCCGGGCACGTAGGGCGCGTCCTTGCCGAGCAGGTTCTGCGTGCGGCAGACCATGTCCTTGATCGTGTGGTTGAGCGCGTGGCCGATGTGCATGTCGCCGTTCGCGTAGGGCGGGCCGTCATGGTACATGAATTTTTCACGGCCGCGCCGGGAGTCCCGCAACTGCTCGTAGAGCTTCTCGGCCTCCCACTTCGCCGCGATGCCCGGCTCCTTCTGCGGCAGGCCGGCCTTCATCGGAAAGTCGGTCTTCGGCAGGAACACGGTGTCGCGGTAATCGCGGGCGGGTTTTTCAGCGTCGCTCATGGCGCGCCCGCCGCTAGAGGAAAGCGGCGCTGTAGGAAAGGTTTTCGCGACGCCCCTTACCGCGCCGCGCGCCGCGCCTTGACCGCCGCCTCGCCCGCGTCCTGCTCGGCGCGGGTGCGGTTGTCGCGGCCGGGGAACAGCGCGGGCGCCAGGTTCCAGATATCGTCGACCCAGATGAAGCCGTTGAAGCTGTCGGGCACTTCGCCGAACTGTTCGGGCAGGTCGAGGCCGCGGGGATCGCCGCCGACTTCGCCCGCGCTGGCGGTGCCGGCGACCATGATCACCCGCCCGCCGCCGTCCTTCATCCGCGCCAGCAGGCGGTTGGGCCAGCCGGCGAGCCGGTTTTGCCAGTCAAGCGGGACCATCATCGTGGCGCCCTTGCATTCGCCAGGCAGGAAGCTGGTCCAGCCGGTCTTGCGATAGGCGTCGCGGCAGGCCGCCGCGCTCTGCGCGCTGAACACCCATGCCTGCGGGGCGAGTGTGCGCATGTGCGCGATCGCCCCGGCTTCGTCCGGGGAGTAGAACGCATCGCCGGCTTCGACCGGATCGCGTCCGAGCGCCTGCAGCTCCGCGGCCAGCCGGTCCGCAGCCGCTTCGCCGGAGCCCTTGGCGAAAGTGAACAGCAGCGGCTTGGGCTTCGCGGTCTGGACGACTTGCGCCAGGCTGGGGCGCGGGCCGTAGCTGTTCGCGCAGCGGGCCGGGGCGACGCTGCCGTCGGCGGCGATCGCCACTTCGATCATCGCCGCACCCAGCTGGCGCACGTCGGTAATGGCGCGCAACGAGTTGTCGGGCAGCACGGGATAGCGCGCCGCGCCCGGCGCGGTGTCGCACGATCCGATTTCTCCTGCGGGCGCCGCGTGCGCGATCAGGCCCGTGCGCCCGACCGGAGTGGGCGCGAGCCAGCTCGCGTTGACCAGAGTCCAGCCGAGGAACCCCAGGGCCAGCACGAACAGCGCGTAGCGCAGCCAGCGTTTCACGCCAGAACCTCACGCGCCATCGCGCAGTCTTTCGCCATTTGCGCGGTGAGCGCGTCGAGCGAATCGAATTTCGCTTCCGGGCGCAGGAACTGGCGAAAGGCCACCTCGATCTCCTGCCCGTAGAGGTCGCCGTCGAAATCGAAGAAATGCGGTTCCAGCAGTTCCTTGGGCGGATCGAACGTCGGGCGTACGCCGACGTTGGCCGCGCCTTTAAGCTCCTGCCCACTCGCGAGCAGTCGCCCGGTCACCGCGTAAATGCCGTAACGCGGGCGCAGGTAGCTTTCGAGCGCGAGGTTGGCGGTGGGATAGCCGATCGTGCGCCCCAGCTTGTCGCCGTGCTGTACCACGCCCCGGATCGCGAACGGCCGGGTCAGCAGGCGGGTGGCGGTGTCGCAGTCGCCCGCCTCCAGCGAATCGCGGATGCGACTGGACGAGACCGGCTCGCCCTGATCCATCACCGGCGGCACGGCGCGCGCCGCGATGCCGCATTCCGCCCCCAGCGATTCGAGCACCGCGCGGTTGCCGCCGCGTGCCTTGCCGAAGGTGAAATCCTCACCCGTCACCACGCCTGCGGCACCGATCCGCTGGTGCAGCAGCACCTTGACGAAATCCTCCGCAGTGGTGCCGGCCAGCGCGGCATCGAAGTGGAACACCAGCATCGCGGTCGCCCCGGCGGCGAGGAACAGCTCCTGCCGCTGTTCGAGCGTGGTCAGCCGGAACGGTGCGACGTCGGGCTTGAAATAACGCACCGGATGCGGATCGAAGGTGGCGACGATGCTCGGCCGGCCCTCGGCGCGGGCCCACGCGATCGCCTCGCCCGCCACCGCCTGGTGCCCCTGGTGGAAGCCGTCGAAATTGCCCAGCGCCACGATCGCCCCGCGCAGGGGATCGGGCATCGGCCCACGGTGATCGAGCCACCTCATCGTGCGGGACTGCTCTGCGGCACGATGCCCGCCGCGATCACCCGCAGCGCGTTGCCGCCCATCGCCGCGCGGATTTCGCTGTCGCTGAACCCTTCATCGATCAGGGCCTGCGTGACCTGCGTCAGTTGCGAGGTATCGAACCGCACCGTGGTCGCGCCGTCGTAATCGCTGCCGAGCGCGACGTAGCGGATACCCACCAGGTCGCGCACGTGCTTCATCGCACGGGCGGTATCCCTCGGCGAAGTGCCGCACACCGCCGCGTCCCAGTAACCGATGCCCACCACCCCGCCGGTGCGGGCGACGCCGCGAATCTCGTCATCGGTCAGGTTGCGGTTGACCTTGCAGGTCGCCTGCACCCCTCCGTGGCTGGAGACCACCGGGCGGCGCGCCATCGCCAGCACGTCGGCCACGCACGCATGGCTGCAATGCGCCACGTCGACGATCATGCCGAGCGCTTCCATCCGCCGCACCGCCTCGCGTCCCTTGGGCGTCAGGCCGCCCTTGGCCACACCGTGCATCGACCCGGCGAGGTCGTTGTCGAAGAAGTGCGTCAGGCTGGCCATGCGGAAGCCGGCCCGGTGCAGCCGGTTCAGATTGTCGAGGTTGCCTTCGAGGTCGTGCAGGCCCTCGACCGAAAGCATCGCGCCGACCGGGCGGACGAAGCCGGGAGTGACCCAGTGCCCATCGCTCCGCTGCACGCCAAGCTCGGGCGGAGCGATGTGAGAGGAGGCCGATTCGACGAATGTCGGATCGGTGACCTTCGAGGCCGCTACTCGATTTCGCCGAGGCGCGCCGGCAGCTTTTCTGCATGCCACAGCGATCGCTCGAGCAGAGAACTCCACGTCCGTACCGGCTGCAGCTGGGCGACCGCCAGCAGGGTGATGTTGTCGGTGTCGGCCGTGTTGGAATCGTAGTTCTGGTTCTTGGGCGTCTTGGTCACGCTCGAAAAAACTTGCAGCGCCACGTTGCCCTGCTCCAGCCGGCCGAGATCCTCGTGCCCGCCCTGGTTGTTGGACAGCAGGCTGCGCTTCCACATCAGCGTGTCGGAATGCAGGTCGACGATGGTCAGCGTCTTGTGCAGCGCCTTCGCCGCCTGCGAAACCGGGATCAGCGGCTGGCCGTCGATCCGATTCATCGACCGCGCGACGATGCCGGGCCCGAACGCGACGAATCCGACCAGCGCGACGAGGACGATGACGACGAGTCCCCAGGCGAGTTTCTTCACGCCGCGCGCTCCAGCCGGACGAACGAGTAGGCCGGGGTCTCGCCCTCGGCCGGAAAATCCTCGCGCGCCACTTCGCGCCATTCGGGGCCGAACGGCTCGACCAAGGTGTCCCCGGCCACATCGGCATGGACCTCGGTCAGCTCGATCCGCGTGGTGTGCGGCAACAGCATCCTGAACACCTCGGACCCCCCGATCACCGAAACAGCGGTGTCCGGATGGGTGTTCAGCGCCAGATCAAGCGCTTCGTCGATATCGTGCGCCACCTCCGCGCCGTCCGCCCGCCAGTTCCGATCGTGGGTCAGCACGATGTGCCGCCGTCCCGGCAGAAGCCGCGGAAGGCTCTCGAAGGTCTTGCGCCCCATGATCATCGGAAGGTCTCCGGTGAGCGCCTTGAACCGTTTGAGATCGGCCGGAATGCGCCACGGCAGTCCGCCGTCCCGGCCGATCACCCCGTTGTCGGCCCGGGCAAGAATCGCGATGACTTTCAACGCCATACGCGCGTGACGTGGCCCATCTTGCGCCCCTCACGGGCCTCGCGCTTGCCGTAAAGATGAAGGTGCGCGGCGGGATCGGACAGGACCTGCGCCGACGGAGCGATCGCCTCGCCGATCAGGTTGTCCATCGTCATCCGGCTGACGATCGTCGCGGTATCGCCCAGCGGCAGCCCGGCGATCGCGCGGACATGGTTCTCGAACTGGCTGGTCGCCGCCCCTTCGATCGTCCAGTGCCCCGAATTGTGCACCCGCGGGGCGATCTCGTTGAACACCGGACCGCTGCCGTGGCGAAGAATTCGACCGTCATCACCCCGACATAGCCGAGGTCGTTGGCAATCCGCCCCGCCAGCGCGCGCGCTTCGGGCACCTGATCGGCGATTACCTGGGACGGGGGCCACATCGATTGCGCGAGAATGCCATCGACGTGGCGGTTCTCGGTCGAATCCCAGAACCGCGTCGCGCCGTCGCGGCCGCGCACCAGGATGACCGAGAACTCGACTTCGAAGCGCACCAACCCCTCGTACACGCAGGCCGTGTGCGGCAGGCGGATCGAGTCCGCGTCGCGCGCCGATGCGATCCGCCACTGGCCCTTGCCGTCGTAGCCGTCGCGGACAGTCTTGAGGATGCCGGGGGCGCCGATCCGCTCGATCGCCGCGCCCAGCTCGTCGGCCGATTCGACTGACGCGAACGGGGCGGGGGTGCCGCCGACGTTTGCCGCAAAGCGCTTCTCGCGGAGCCGGTCCTGCGCGGTTTCGAGCGCGCGCAAGCCAGGCGTGAGGCGGTCGGCGAGAAAGGCGAGCTGGCCGGTCGGGATGTTCTCGAACTCGAACGTCAGCACGTCGCAGGCTTGCGCGAAACGGTTTAGCGCCAGCGGATCAGTGAACGGTGCGATGGTCACCTCGCCCGCGACTTCGGCGGCCACGCTGTCGCGTTCGGGGGTGTAGATGTGCACCCGGAACCCCAGCTGTGCCGCGGCCATCGCCAGCATCCGGCCAAGCTGGCCGCCGCCGAGAATTCCGATCGTTCCCCCCGGCTGCAGCATCAGTCTGACGGCACCTCGCTCACAGCCGCGGTCCGCGCTTCGCGCCAGTCCTGCAACCGCTGCGACAAACCCGGATCGCCGAGCGCGAGGATAGCTGCTGCCAGCAAAGCGGCATTGGTCGCGCCCGCCTCGCCGATCGCAAGCGTTCCCACCGGCACCCCGGCGGGCATCTGGACGATCGACAGCAGACTATCGAGCCCTTTCAGCGCTTTCGATTTCACCGGCACGCCCAGCACCGGCAGATGGGTCAGGGCTGCCAGCATGCCGGGCAGGTGCGCCGCACCGCCTGCGCCGGCGACGATCACCTGGAATCCCGCCGCGTGCGCCGACTTGCCGAACTGGTGCAGCCGGTCGGGCGTCCGGTGGGCCGAGACGATCCTGGTTTCGTAGCTCACCCCGAGTTCGTCGAGCGCCTCGGCGGCGCAGCGCATGGTCTGCCAGTCGGACTGGCTGCCCATCACGATTGCCACGTCAGCCATCACATGTCCTTGAGATAGCGCCGCTCGCCCGGCGTCATGCTGTCATCGAAGTGGTAGACGATCGGCTGCCCGGTGGGAATCTCAAGTGCCGGTGATGTCCGCATCCGAAATGCCCGACAGGTGCTTGACCAGCGCGCGCAAGCTATTGCCGTGCGCGCTGACGATCACCGTCTCGCCCTTGGTCAGCTGCGGCAGGATCGCGCGCTCCCAATAGGGTAGCACGCGTTCGATCGTGAGCTTGAGGCTTTCGGTGCGCGGCACTTCGACGCCGGCGTAGCGCGGGTCCTTCGCCAGGTCGAAGTCGCTTCCTTCGTCCATTACCGGCGGAGGAACGTCGAAACTGCGGCGCCAGATGTGCACCTGATCGTCACCGTGCCGGTCCCGCGTCTGCTGCTTGTCGAGCCCGGTGAGCCCGCCATAGTGCCGCTCGTTTAGGCGCCAGTCCTTGGTCTCGGGTATCCACAGCCGCCCGCAGGCCTCCAGCGCGAGGTGCAGCGTCTTGATTGCGCGGATTTGCAGCGAGGTGAAGGCAGTCGTCGGCAGCAAGCCCTTGTCGGCAAGCAATGCGCCTGCCGCGACGGCTTCCGTCACGCCCTGATCGGTCAGATCGACGTCCCACCAACCGGTGAAACGGTTCTCCAGGTTCCATTGGCTCTGGCCATGACGGACCAGGATCAGGGTGGGCAAGGAACGCGCTCCTGCGTCGGCGTTAGGGAGCGGCCGGCGTTAGCGACCGGGTTCCCCTTTGGAAAGGCCGGGCTGCCCAGGTGCGGATTCGCCCGAAGCGATCGACCGCGCCTGCGCCTTGCGCAGCCGCAGGTTCTCGCGCAGCTTCGCGGCGAGCCGTTCTTCGCGGGTGAGCTTGCGATCGGTCATCGCGGGCGGGCTTGCCCGGACCGGAAATGATTGACAAGGGGAGGGTGCGTTGTAAGGCGCGCCCGCTCCCGTGACCGGTCTATCGATCGCGACGGGAGCTTCCGATGGTCACGCTGCTGTAGCTCAGTGGTAGAGCACTCCCTTGGTAAGGGAGAGGCCGAGAGTTCAATCCTCTCCAGCAGCACCATCCTTGTTGCCCTATCGCCTCGCTACTTGAGGGCGGAACGGGGTCGCCGTCTTCGTAGCCCCCGTTGCGTAAACGCGTCCAGCGCGATCCCGAAGCGAATCAGGTCGGGGTTTCGGCGAGCAGGTCGGCCCATTCGGGATGGCGGCGGAACTGCGCCTCGACATAGCTGCACGCCGGAACGATCGTGAAGCCTTCGCTCCGGGCATCGGCGATCAGCGCCTCGACCAGCGCGGCGGCGATGCCGCGGCCGCCGATCTCGGTCGGCACGAGCGTGTGGTCGGCGATTCGGGCACCCCCGCGCGCGACCCAGGTGAGACGGCCGACGGCATCGCTGCCGGGCACCCGCGCCTGATATTCCCCGCGCGCTTCGCTGCCCGCGTGCGTGATCTCGATTCCCTCGGTGGCCATCGGCTCCAGTCTCCTTCTTGCGCTCAACGTGCGCGCCGCTAGGGCCGTTCCACGATGACTGATGCCGGGCAATTCCTTTCCGATAACGCCGCCGCGGTCCACCCCCGCGTGTGGGAGGCGATGCGTGCTGCCGATGCCGCGCAGCCGCCGTATGACAACGATGCGCTGTCGCAGCGGCTCGACGCCGACTTCTCCGCGCTGTTCGGACGCCAGGCGAGCGTGCTGTGGGTGGCCACCGGCACCGCCGCCAATTGCCTCGCGCTGGCCACGCTGTGCCCGCCGCACGGCGGGGTGGTGTGCCACCGCGAGGCGCATATCGAGGTCGACGAGGCGGGCGCGCCGGGGTTCTATCTCCATGGCGCAAAGCTGCTGCTGGCCGAAGGAGATGGCGCCAAGCTGACAGCCGATGGCATCCAGGCGGTGATCGATCCCATTCGCGATGACGTCCACCAGGTCCAGCCGCACGCGTTGAGCGTGACTCAGGCGACCGAATACGGACGCGTCTACCGCCCGGACGAGCTGGCCGCCCTGGGCGCGCTGGCAAAAGCGCGCAAGCTGGGTTTTCACGTCGACGGGGCGCGGTTCGCCAACGCGGTGGCGTTCCTCGGCTGTACCCCGGGCGAAGCGGCCGGGCCGTGCGACGCCTTGAGCTTCGGCTGCGTCAAGAACGGCGGGATGAGCGCCGAGGCGATCGTGTTCTTCGACCCCGAACTCGCCGCGCTGGCGCGCTATCGGCGCAAGCGCGCCGGGCACTTGCAGTCGAAAGGGCGCTTTCTTGCCGCGCAGCTTCTCGCGATGCTCAACGGAGACTTGTGGCTGGAGAATGCGCGCGCCGCGAACGCAGCAGCAGCCGAAATCGCCGGGGCGTGCGGCGAGCGGCTGATGCATGCAGTCGAAGCCAACGAACTGTTCGTGCGGCTGTCGCCTGCAGAGCGCGAATCCCTTCGCGAGCGGGGCTTCGGGTTCTACGACTGGGGAAGCGACGCCGCGCGCTTCGTGACTGCGTGGAACACGCGCGAGGACCAAGCCCGCGCGCTGGCGGCGGCGATCGCCGGCCTGTGACCGAAGCGCCCCCGCACGCGCTGCTGCGGCCGCGGATCGCCATCCCGTTCGTGCTGGTCGCGTTGATCTGGGGCTCAACCTGGTACGTCATCACCGGACAGATCGCCGCAGTCCCACCGAGCTGGTCGATCGCCTACCGTTTCGCGCTGGCGACCCCGGCGATGTTCGTGCTGGCGCTGGTCATGCGGCAGCCGTGGCGAATGACCCGGTCCGGTCACGCGCTCGCCGTGCTGATCGGGGTCACCCAGTTCTGCGGCAACTTCAATTTCGTCTACCGTGCCGAACAGCACCTTACTTCGGGCGTGGTGGCGGTCATGTTCGGGATGCTGATGGTCCCCAACGCGCTGCTCGCGCATTGGTGGCTGGGCCAGAAAGTCACCCCGCGCTTCCTGCTGGGGAGCCTGATCGCGATCGCCGGGATCGCGCTGCTGCTGGTGCACGAAGCGCACGTGGCCCGGCTTGGCGGTAACGTGGTACTGGGCGTGGCGCTGGCGATTGGCGGAATCCTGTCGGCCTCGATCTCCAACGTGTCGCAAGCCAACCAGACCGGCCGCGCGCAGCCGATGATCACGCTGCTGGCGTTCTCGATGCTCTACGGCACGGTGTGCGACATCGCGCTCGCGTGGGCGCTGGCGGGGCCGCCGGTCCTGCCCGCGTCGACGGCGTTCTGGGCGGGGACCGCATGGCTGGCGCTGGCCGGATCGGTGGTCACATTCCCATTGTACTATGGCATCGTCCGCGCGATCGGGCCGGGACGGGCCGCATACAACGGTGTGCTGGTGATCGTCATCGCGATGCTGATCTCGACGTTCGTCGAAGGCTACCAGTGGTCGCTTCTCGCGGTCGCGGGTGCAGTCTTGTGCACCGCGGGAATGATCGTCGCGTTGCGCGCGCGGCAGGTCTGACTGGCGCGCTAGAGCAAGCTCGCCAGCCCTTCGCGATAGGTCGGATAGCGCGGCCGCCAATCGAGCACGCGCTTGGCCTTGCGGTTCGCCACCCGGCGGTTCTCGGCGTAAAATCCACGAGCCATTGGTGACAGGCCCGCCTCGTCGAGCGATTGCAGCGGCGGGGCATCGCGCCCCAGCAGCCGGCAGGCTTCTTCCACCACCGCGTTCTGGCTCGCCGGCAGGTCATCGGACAGGTTGTACGCCCCGGGCGGCGCAGTGCGCGCGGCCAGGACTCCGCTGGCGATATCCTCGACATGAACCCGGCTGAACACCTGGCCCGGCAGGTCGATCCGGTGCGCACGGCCTTCCCGCACGCGGTCGAGCGGACTGCGGCCCGGCCCGTAGATGCCCGGCAGCCGGAACACCCGCGCCCCGCGGTCGAGCCATGCCGCATCGGCCACCGCCCGCGCGCCTCTGCGCCCGCCACCTATCGGCGCGCTCTCGTCGACCCAAGCCCCGCCAGTGTCGCCATAGACCCCGGTTGAGGACAAGTAGCCCAGCCACTGCGGGCCGAATGCATCGCCATAGTTCGACAGCACCGGGTCCTCGCCGTCCTGAGGGGGAACGCTCGACAAGACATGGGTTGCCCGGCTCAGTGCGGCACACACTGCGGCCTTGTCGTCAAACCCCATCGTACCATCGCTGCCGGTGGATTCGACCGTCCAGCCGGACAAGCGGGCGACGATCGCCTTCGCGGTATAGCCCAGACCGAAGACGAACAGTCGGCTCATTTTTCCTCGAGGTATCCTGCCGGCGGGTGGACCACGGTGGCGCCCGGCACGTGGTCTTTCTTCCACTGCATCGCCATTCGCACCCGCGTCGCGCCCGACGGATGATCGAAGAACAGGAATTCCTCCACCGGACCGGGTTCGATCTTGCGGTATTCGCTGAGCCGCATCGCGGTCGAGGCGAAGCCGTCGGGCTGTTGCGCGGCATCCAGACCAAAGGCGTCGGCGGCCGATTCCTGCGTCCGGACCAACGTGTTGGTCGCCGGGGTCGCCAGCAGCATGTAGGCGGTCAGCAGGATGCCGAGCACCGGTAGCGAGGCGGGATCGCCAATGTCGCGCACGCCCCACCGCGCGCCATGGCGCGCGATCAGCCGCGGCGCGATCAGGCTCGCCAGGAAGAAGCCGAACCCGAATATCAGGATCAGCCCGCCGACATCGAGCCACACGTGGCCCAGCTTGTAGTGACCCATCTCGTGCCCCAGCACGGCGAGAATCTCCGGCTCGCTGGTGCGGTTGAGCAGGTTGTCGTTGAGGCTGATCCGGATGGTCGGCCCGAGGCCCGAGACGTTGGCCGAGATGCGCTTGGTCTGCTTCGAGGCATCGAACACATAGATGTGCTCTGCGGGGATGTCGTATTTTGCCGCGATCCCTTCGATCCTCGAGCGCAGCGGGCCGGCTTCCATCTCGGTGTACGTGTTGAACAGGGGCGCGATGTACACCGGGGCGATCACGATGCCGATGAACATGAACAGGCCGACGACGCCCGTGCTCCACAGCCACCAGGTGCGCGGGGCACGGCGGATCACCGCATAGATCGCCATGACGATCAGTGGGGCAATCAGAAGCGTAACGGCAAGGTCGATGCCCTGCTCGCCGAACCAGCCGCCGAACGTCTGGTTCATCAGGCCGTACTGCTTTTCCCGTACAAAGCCGGTGTAGATCGACCATGGTAGCGCCAGCACCCAGCCGGCCAGCATGTAGAGCAGTGCGGTGACCCAGGTGACGATCGAGCGCCGCTTGCTCAGCCGTTCGCCGATACTGCGGAAGCCCGCGGCGAGGCGAAACCGCAGCAGCAGCCAGTCGATCAGGATCGCCACCGCCGCGCCCCACAACGTCAGCCAGTAGCCGCCCACGAAATAGGCGTCCGACTTCGCGCGTGCAGCGCCTTGCAAGGTATCGAGATAGGCGCGCGTCGCGGTTTCGACATCGAAACCCTGATTGGCTGCCACCGCTAGAATATCGAGTGTCATCGCGTTGTCTCCCCCGACCGGCGTGCTCGGCAACCCGGCACGCCAAGTCAAGCTTTGCCGCGTTCCGTTCGACCGGGGGACGCATGGGGCCGACGAGCGTTGTCATGCCGGGTGGACGCTGCCCGCCCAGGTTCTAAAGGTTCGCCGCATGGATATCGCACGCACCCCCTCCACCCCCGACGGCAACCCCGAGATGGCCGATGCGCCGCCGATGCCGAAAGAGCCGCCGCTGATCCGGCGCGAGGATTACAAGCCGTTCGACTGGCTGGTCCCCGAGACCCACCTCGATTTCGCGCTAGGGCTCGAAAAGACAAAGGTGACCGCGACGCTCAAGGTCGTGCGCAATCCGGCCGGTGAGCCGACGACTACGATCCGCCTCAACGGTGACGCGATCCAGCCGGTCGAAGTCGCCATCGACGGCCAGGCGACCAACAGCTGGTGGCTCGAAGACGGGGATCTGGTGGTCGATCTTCCGGGCGACGGCCACGAAATACGCCTGGTGACCGAGATTGCGCCGGCCGCCAACTCGCAACTGATGGGGCTGTATGCCTCGAACGGGATGCTGTGCACCCAGTGTGAGGCCGAAGGCTTTCGCAGGATCACCTTTTTCCCCGACCGGCCCGACGTGCTCAGCACGTACACCGTGCGGATGAGCGGGTCGAAGGATGCATTCCCGGTACTGCTGTCGAACGGCAACCGGGTGAACACCGGCCAAGACGGCGAGAATCATTGGGCCGAGTGGCACGATCCCTGGCCCAAGCCTTCGTACCTGTTCGCGCTGGTCGCGGGCGACCTGGTCGCGCGCAAGGATCGCTTCACCACCATGAACGGTCGCGCGGTCGACCTCGCGATCTGGGTCCGCGGCGATGATCTCGATCGCACCGGTCACGCAATGGAATCGCTGATCAAGTCCATGAAGTGGGACGAGGAGGTGTTCGGCCGCGAATACGATCTCGACCAGTTCAACATCGTCGCCGTGGGCGATTTCAACATGGGGGCGATGGAGAACAAGGGGCTCAACGTCTTCAACACCAAGTACGTCCTCGCCGACCCGGAGACCGCCACCGACGGCGACTACGACGGGATCGAGGGCGTGATCGCGCACGAATACTTCCACAATTGGTCGGGCAACCGGGTGACCTGCCGCGACTGGTTCCAGCTCAGCCTCAAGGAAGGCTTTACCGTGCTGCGCGACCAGCTGTTCAGCCAGGATATGCAGGGCGAGGCGGTCAAGCGGATCGAGGACGTGCGGCTGCTCCGCAGCGTGCAGTTCCCCGAGGATTCGGGCCCGCTGGCGCACCCGATCCGGCCCGATTCTTTCCGCGAAATCGGCAATTTCTACACCTCGACGGTCTACAACAAAGGGGCCGAAGTCATCCGCATGATGCGGACGATGGCCGGGCCCGAGCGCTTTCGCCAAGGTACCGACCTCTATTTCGAACGCCACGATGGCGAGGCGGCCACGTGCGAGGATTTCATCACCGCGATGGAGGATGGCGCCGGGCTGGACCTTAGGCAGTTCCGGCGGTGGTACGAGCAGGCGGGCACTCCGAAAGTGGAAGTGTCGCTCGCTCACGCGGGCGATACTGCCTCACTCACATTGCGGCAGACCGTCCCCCCCACCCCGGGCCAGCCGGACAAGCTGCCGATGCCGATACCCTTGCGGATCGCCCTGCTGGACCGCGCGAGCGGCCGTCACAGGGGCGAGGAGATCGCGGTGCTGGCCGGCGAGGAGACCACCTTCGACTACAAGGGCTGGGCGCAAAGGCCCATCCTGTCCATCAACCGGGGCTTCTCGGCCCCGGTGGCCATCGAGCGCGCGATCGACGCCGACGAACTGGTGTTTCTCGCCAAGCACGATGATGACCCGTTCGCGCGCTACGAGGCGATGCAGGAACTGATCGTGGGCCATCTGGTGGCGGCGGTCGACGGGTCGCTGGGCGACGATGGGCACACCGAAGCTCGCCGAGCGATCGGCGACGCGCTTCGTGCGATCATCACCGACCGGACGCTGGACGATGCGATGCGCGGCGAACTGATGATGCTGCCGAGCCAGACCTACATTGCGGAACAACTGCTGGTGGCCGATCCCGGCACGATCCACGATGCCCGCGAAGCGCTCAAGGGATGGCTGGGCAGTACGCTCGAGGACGAACTGGTCGCGCTGCATGACCGGGCCAGCGGGCAATCATCGGGGATGAACCCGTCCGCACGCGGTGCCCGCAAGGTCAAGACGCAGGCGCTGGTCTATCTTGCCGCGGGCAACCCGGCCCGCGCCGCCGAAATGGCCGCGGCGCAATACGATGCTGCACAAACGATGACCGACCGGCAGGGCGCGCTGATGGTCCTGGCGGGACTTCAGGGCCCCCAACGCACGCACAAGCTGATCGATTTCTACAACCGGTTCGAGGGCGATGCGCTGGTGATCGACAAGTGGTTCAGCATCCAGGCCAGTTCGCTCCACCCCAAGGCGATCGAGCACGTCAAGGCGCTCGCCAAGCATCCCGATTTCACGCTCAAGAATCCGAACCGCGTGCGCAGCCTGTACATGGCCTTCGCGGGCAACCCGGCTGCGTTCCACGCCGCTGACGGCGAGGGCTACCGGATGATCGCCGACCTGATCCTGGCGCTCGATCCCCTCAACGCCTCGACCGCAGCGCGGTTCGTCCCACCGCTGGGGCGCTGGCGGAGGATCGAACCGGGTCGCGCGGCGCTGATGCGCGCCGAACTCGAGCGGATCGCCGCGCAGCCCGGGCTGTCGCGCGATACCTTCGAACAAGTCACCCGCAGCCTTGGGTAGGTCGTCGCGTGGCTGAGGCGATGCGTGCCGATGCGCTTGGAGACACGCCGCATGGCTTCATGACCCGTCGTGGCGGGGTCTCGATCGGTCTGGTCGAAGGCCTCAACTGCGGTTTCGGTGCCGATGACGATCCAGCCTCAGTAACCGAAAATCGCCGCCGCGCGGTCGAAGCGGTGCTGCCCGGCGCTGCGCTGGTGAGTGTCTACCAGGTTCATTCGCCCACCGTGGTGACGATCGAACGCCCATGGCCCGACGATGATCGGCCCAAAGCCGACGCGATGGTCACCGATAGGCCAGGACTGTTGCTGGGCATCCTTACTGCCGATTGCGCGCCGGTGCTGTTCGCCGATCGCGAAGCCGGGGTCATCGGTGCGGCCCACGCCGGCTGGCGCGGGGCGCATGGCGGAGTTGTCGGCGCCACGGTGGCGGCGATGGAAGCGCTGGGCGCGCGACGAGGGCGGATCGTGGCTGCGGTCGGCCCGTGTATCGCCCAGCCGAGTTACGAGGTGAGCGCGGATTTCGCCGCCCAATTCAAGCCCGACGAGGCGCGATTCTTCCAGCCCGGGGCCCCCGGCCATCGGCAATTCGACCTTGCCGGCTACGTCGTCGCGCGGCTGGCCGAATCGCGCGTGGGCCAGGTCGAAGTGCTGGGCTGCGATACCTACGCCGATCCGGCACGCTTCTATTCGTTCCGCCGCGCAACCCACCTGCGTGAGCCGACCTATGGCCGGCAACTGTCGCTGATCGGGCTGCGCTAGAGCGTCCGGAAACGGCCACAATGGCGGTTGGCAACCCGCGCGCTTGCGTATATGCGCGCCCCAAACCGGCACCGTCGGCGGCCTTTCGGGCGCGCCGGGTGAGCCGCGAAAACAGGGGCCGAAGCTTCTAGTCGCGCGGGAAACCGGTTGGCAGATTTCGTTGCCCCGCCGCCCGGCGGGGGTTCATTCGCGAAGAAGTTATAGGCAGGGCAGGCACGGCTGATGGCTGATACGACTGGCGACGCGATCCCGGGGACCGATACGGTCCACGACGCCCACGACGGCGACGGGGTCCGGCGGCGCGATTTCATCAATATTGCGGCGGTTGGCGCGGCCGGAGTCGGCGGCGTGGCCGTGCTTCTCCCGCTGATCAGCCAGATGGCGCCGTCGGCCGACGTGCTCGCCGAGAGCAGCACCGAAATCGACGTGTCCTCGGTCCAGCCGGGAATGGCGATCAAGGCCTTGTTTCGCAAGCAGCCGCTGTTCGTCCGCCGCCTTACCCCGGCCGAGATCACGGCCGCCAATGCGGTCGACGTGTCGAGCCTGCGCGATCCGCAGACGCTCGCCGAGCGGACCAAGGAAGGGCATGAAGACATGCTCATCACGATGGGCGTGTGCACGCACCTGGGCTGCGTCCCGCTGGGTGCCGGCGAGGGCGAGAACCGCGGCCCGTTCGGCGGATATTTCTGCCCCTGCCACGGATCGGCCTACGATACCGCCGCGCGCATCCGCAAAGGTCCCGCGCCGAAGAACCTCGAGGTTCCGGAATACGAATTCACCAGCGACACCGTCGTCAAGGTCGGCTGAGGCGAGAGAGAGCGAATACGATGAGCTTCCCCTGGGCCAAGCACTACGAACCGGTAAACCCGCTGATGCGGTACCTCGACGAGAAGCTGCCGCTTCCGCGTCTGGTCTACAACGCCATCGGCGGCGGGTATCCGGTACCGCGCAACCTCAACTACATGTGGAATTTCGGCGTCCTTGCCGGGTTCTGCCTGGTGCTGCAGATCGTCACCGGCGTCGTGCTGGCGATGCATTATGCCGCCAACGCCGGGGTCGCGTTTTCGTCGGTCGAGCACATCATGCGCGACGTCAACTGGGGCTGGGCGCTGCGTTATGCGCACGCCAACGGTGCTAGCGCGTTCTTTGCGGTGATCTACCTGCACATCTTCCGCGGGTTTTTCTATTCAAGCTACAAAGCGCCGCGCGAGATGGTGTGGCTGATCGGCGTGGTCATCTTCCTGTTGATGATGGCGACCGGGTTCATGGGCTATGTGCTCCCCTGGGGGCAGATGAGCTTCTGGGGTGCCAAGGTCATCACCGGGCTGTTCGGCGCCATTCCCGTGGTCGGCGAGCCGATCCAGATCTGGCTGCTGGGCGGCTATGCGCCCGACAACGCCGCGCTCAACCGCTTCTTCAGCCTGCACTTCCTGTTGCCGTTCGTGATCGCCGGCGCGGTGATCCTGCACATCTGGGCGCTGCACATCCCCGGATCGTCGAACCCGACCGGGATCGAGGTGAAGAAGGAAAGCGATACCATCCCGTTCCACCCGTACTACACGGCCAAGGACGGGTTCGGACTGGGCGTGTTCCTGATCCTGTACTGCATCATGCTGTTCCTGCTGCCGAACTATCTCGGGCATGCGGACAACTACATCGAGGCGAACCCGCTCAGCACTCCGGCGCACATCGTGCCCGAATGGTATTTCTGGCCGTTCTACGCGATCCTGCGCGCCTTCACGGTCGACCTGCACATTCCGTTCACGACCATCTCGTTGATCCCGGCCAAGCTGCTCGGGGTGATGGCGATGTTCAGCGCGATCCTGCTGTGGTTCTTCCTGCCCTGGCTCGACAAGGGCCCGGTGCGCAGCGGCCATTACCGCCCGCTGTTCCGCAAGTTCTTCTGGTTCGGCCTGATCCCGACGATGGCGGTTCTGTTCTACTGCGGCGGAGCGCCGGCCGAAGAGCCGTTCGTGATGCTCAGCCAGATCGCGACGGCATATTACTTCCTCCACTTCCTCGTGATCCTGCCGATCGTGTCGATGGTCGAGCGGCCCGATCCGCTGCCGTATTCGATCACGGAAGCGGTGCTGGGTGAGGACAAGGCGGCGGTGCTTGGCGAAAACGCCACGCCGGGCGTTTAAGGGAAAGCGAACGACATGATCCGCCTAATCGGAATCCTTGCCGGCCTGTTTTTTGCCGTGATGGCACTGTGGGCCTTCGGCACCGGGCTTGGCGCCGTCGCCAGCCAGGGCTACCTCAAGGAGCCCACCGCAGAGCACGAATTCCACCTGCCCCCGCGCGAGCTGGCGCTGCAGTCCGATGGGCCGTTCGGCACCTGGGATCTGGCCCAGCTCCAGCGCGGTTTCCAGGTCTACAAGGAAGTCTGCTCGGCCTGCCACAGCCTGCAGTACGTGGCGTTCCGCGATCTTTCGGCGCTGGGCTATTCCGAGGCCGAAGTGAAGGCGATCGCCGCCGGCTTCCAGGTTCCCGGGATCGACGCCAACACCGGTGAGGCGACCACGCGCCCGGGCCTGGCGACCGATTACTTCCCCTCGCCTTACCCGAACGCGACCGCCGCGCGCGCCGCCAACAACAACGCCGTGCCGCCCGACCTGTCGCTGATGACCAAGGCGCGCGAAGACGGCCCGGCTTACGTGCATTCGCTGCTGACGGGATATCGCAACCTCGACACCTTCAGCGTCGGCGGTCGCCACGTGAAAGAAGACTTCCCGGACTTCTCGACCCCGCCCGGTGGGCATTTCAACCCGTACTTCGCGAACCTCAACATCGCGATGCCGCCGCCGCTCACCACCGCTGGACAGGTGACCTACGCCGAGGGCCAGCCCAAGCCGACGGTCGACCAGATGGCCAAGGACGTATCCGCGTTCCTGACCTGGACTGCGGAGCCCAAGAAGGTGAAGCGCACCCAGGTCGGCTGGCCGGTGCTCGGCTTCCTGCTGTTCGCGACGATCCTGGCGTGGTTCGCCAAGGGCCAGGTGTGGGCGGCGATCAAGCCCAAGAAGCCGCGCCCCGTCTGAATGACGGCGGAGTGAGCCCCGCCGAGCTGAAATCGCTGATTCGCACGGTGCCGGATTTCCCGGCACCGGGGATCCTGTTCCGCGACATCACCACCCTGATTTCGCATGGCGACGGTCTGCGTGCGGCGGTTGGACATCTCGCCAGCCGGGCCCGGGCCGGCGGCGCGCAAGCGATCGCGGGCATGGAAGCGCGCGGCTTCATCTTCGGCGCTGCGGTTGCGATCGAACTGGGCGTGGGCTTCGTGCCGGTGCGCAAGCCGGGCAAGCTGCCGGTTGCGACCATCGGGGTCGACTACAACCTCGAATACGGCAGCGACAGGCTTGAGATCGATCCGACCTCGATTGGTGCGGGACAGCGCGTGGCGATCGTCGACGATCTGATCGCAACCGGCGGCACCGCGCTCGCCGCGGCCGAATTGTTGCGGAGAGCCGGAGCTATCGTCGATCAGGGACTGTTCGTGATCGACCTGCCCGACCTGGGAGGTGCCGACCGGTTGCGGGCGGCGGGCCTTGCGGTCGATGCGCTGATGCACTTCCCCGGACATTGACGTCCTGCGCGGGCCCTTGGCCCTCTAGTGCGGCAAACCCGTTGACGAGGGCGCGCCCCGCGTGGCATCGGCGCTCGCTCGGAAGCGGGTATAGCATAGTGGTAATGCACTAGCCTTCCAAGCTAGCTAGAGGGGTTCGATTCCCCTTACCCGCTCCAAGCCGCATGGCGGCCGGCAATCACTGTTGGCCCTATCGCTTCGCTAAGTGAGGGCAGGGCTTTATCCCTGTTTCACTCCAGCCCCAGCGCTCGCAACACCGCGCCGCTATCGTAATAGGGCCGCTCGGCGACGATCTTGTCGCTTCCCGGAGCGAATTCGAAACTGGCCGCGATGCGGATGCGAAACGCCTTCCCGGTCGGCTGGTGCACGGTGTCGCCCACCTGAAGCGGGCCGCTGTGCGTGCCGGTAAGCCAGAATTCCACCAGGACCGTGTCGCCATCCGGATCGGCGGCGATTGCGATCACCTCGTTGGCCTGATCGGGAAAGGGCGTGCGCGACAGCTCGAAATAGCGGCGCACGGCGGGCTCGCCGTCGAACACCACCCCGGGACCGAGCAGTTCATACCGCGGATGCGCGAAAGTGGCGATGACGCCGTCCCAGTCGTGCTCGATCTCCAGCGCCATATGCCGCCGGACCACCGCTATGCGAGCCTGCCCGAGTTCGTCCGCCATCATTCCACCCCCATGTTGTCGATCAGGCGGGTGCCTCCGATCCGAGCGGCAACCAGCAGGCGCGCCGGCGCGGTGCCCACCGCGTCGAGCGGCGCAAGAGTGACCGCGTCCGCGACGGTGGCATAATCGACGCTGTCGAAGCCGGCCTGGAGCAGGTGCGCTTCGAATGCGGCAAGCGTCGGGGACATCGCGCTGCCCGCCGCGATCGCGGCAATCGCCTCGCGCATCGCCAGCGGCAGCGCGGCGGCCCGCGCGCGCGTCTCCGGCGAAAGATACTGGTTGCGGCTCGACAACGCCAACCCGTCCGCTTCGCGAACGGTCGGCACGCCAATGATTGCGTCCACCTGCGGCTGAATCAGATCAAGGTCGCGCGCCATCCGCCGGATCACCGCAAGTTGCTGCCAGTCCTTTTCGCCGAACAGCGCGACATCGGGCCGCACCTGGTTGAACAGCTTGAGCACCACCGTCGCCACGCCATCGAAATGGCCCGGCCGGTCGGCACCGCACAGGCCGTCGCTGACCCCCGTGACCGAGACATTGGTGGCGAACCCTTGCGGGTACATCGCCTCGACGCCGGGTGCCCACAGCAGTTCGACGCCTTCGGCTTCGAGCAGCGCGGAATCGGCGGCCATGCGACGCGGATAGGCGTCCAGATCCTCGTTGGGGCCGAATTGCCTGGGGTTCACGAAGATCGACACCGCGACCGCATCGGCGTGCCGCCGCGCTTGGCGCACCAGCGTCAGGTGCCCATCGTGGAGCGCGCCCATCGTCGGCACCAGCGCAATGCGCTTGCCGTCATCGCGCAATTGGCTGACTGCGCTTCTCAACACTTCCAGCGTCGTCGCGGTTTGCACCTGTCGCCGTCCCTCGACTATCTTCTTGCTCGTCATCGCCCTAGCTCGGGCCAAACAGGAATGCACGCGTGACCCAGTCTCGCCCAGCCCACCGCATCGTGTTCGCCAACGAAAAAGGCGGCACCGGCAAATCGACCACCGCGGTGCACATCGCGGTTGCGCTCGCCTATCGCGGCGCGCGAGTGGCGGCGATCGATCTCGATCCGCGTCAGCGCACGCTCTACCGTTACTTCGAGAACCGGCAGGAAACCGCCGCACGGCGCGGTATCGAGCTGCCGACCGCGCGGTTCGAAGTGTTCGAAGGGGGCACTCCGCAGGAGCTCGAGGCGATGACCGCGAGCCTTGGCATCGACTGCGACTTCATCGTTTTCGATACCCCCGGACGCGACGATCCGCTCGCTCGCCATGCGGCAACCGAGGCCGACACGCTGGTCACGCCGTTGAACGACAGCTTCGTCGATTTCGATCTCATCGGGCAGGTCGATGCCGAAACATTCAAGGTTCGCCGGCTGTCCTTCTATGCCGAATTGATCTGGGAAGCCCGGCTCAAGCGTAGCCGGGCCACGATCGAACAACAGCGGCGCGAAATGGACTGGATCGTGGTGCGCAACCGCACCGGCCATGTCGAGGCGCGCAACATGACCCGCATCGAAGGGGCCCTGCGCGAATTGTCCAAGCGTGTCGGCTTTCGCGTGGCGCAGGGATTGTCCGAGCGCGTGATCTATCGCGAACTGTTTCCCAGCGGCCTCACGCTGCTCGACAAGGGGCACCTGGGCGAGCTTGGCACCAGCCATCTCGTCGCGCGGCAGGAGTTGCGGGCACTGGTGGCCGCGCTCAACCTCCCGATGCCGGCCAAACCCGCGCCAGAGCTGGCGCTCGCCTGAACCGGCGGCTCTCAACGCTGTCCTAGACGCTTCGCGATCGCTAGAGCGGGAGGCGATGAAGCATCGTTCAGCGCCCTGGATCGTGGCCACAGGCAAAAAAGTGGATGGTTACGCCTGCGATCCGCGATCCGCGCGCAAGCCCTTGTCGGGCAAGCAAAAGCTGCCTGAACGAAGTTTATTTGAATACCCCGATCAGGGGTCCACGGCGGCCCCCCGTGATCCGGCATTAACGGGCGCGCAAAGGATCGATCGATGATCAAGCTGCTTTTCATCGCCGCGATAATCGCGCTCGCCTGCCGCTACGCGCTCGGCAAATGGCCATGGGAATACCTGGCCACGAAACCGACCCGGCCCCAGGCCGTTCTCAAGGCGCGGCAGCTGCTGTCCGTCCGTCACGAGGCATCGCGCAGCGAGATCCTCGAAGCGCACCGGCGGCTGATCGCGAAAGTCCACCCCGATCGGGGCGGCACCAACGAGGCGGTGCACGAAGCGAACAGCGCACGCGATGTGCTGCTTGCCGATTTGCCCGACACCAACTGAGGACGCCCAGCTTGAGCCACACCTTCCACTCGACCACGTTGCGGGAATACGACATCCGCGGGATCATCGGCGAAACCCTGGGAGCGGAGGACGCCCGCGCGATCGGTCGCGGGTTCGCGACCATGTTGCGCGAGGCGGGCGGCAGGAAAGTGGCGGTCGGCTATGATGGCCGGCTGAGCTCGCCGATGCTCGAACACGCGCTGATCGAAGGGCTCAATGCCAGCGGGTGCGACGTGGTCCGGGTCGGCATGGGGCCCACGCCGATGCTCTATTACGCCGAGGCGTCATCCGAACAGGTGCAGGGCGGCATTCAGATAACTGGCAGCCACAATCCCGCCAATTACAACGGCTTCAAGATGGTATTTATGGGCCGGCCGTTCTTCGGGGACGACATCCTCGAAATCGGCCGCCGCGCCGAGGCTGGTGAATGGGCCGACGGGACCGGCATGGTCGAGACGCGCGAAGTCATGGGCGAGTACATCGAGCGCCTGCTCACCGGGCTGGAGGGGATCGACCACGAAACGCTGGCCGGTCTTCGAATCGGTTGGGATGCGGGCAACGGCGCCGCCGGGCCCGCGCTCGAGGCGCTCACCGCCCGGCTTCCGGGGGAGCATCACCTGCTGTTTACCGAGGTCGACGGGTCGTTTCCCAATCATCATCCTGATCCTACTGACCCGGCCAATCTCGAAGACCTCAGGCGCCTTGTCGCGGACAAGAAGCTCGACTTCGGAGTGGCTTTCGACGGCGATGGCGACCGCATCGGCGCGATCGACAGCCAGGGCCGCATCATCTGGGGCGACCAGCTCTTGATGATTTACGCCGAAGACCTCCTCGCAAGACTACCTAACGCCACGGTGATCGCCGACGTGAAGGCGAGCCGTGCGCTGTTCGAGCGCGTGGCCGAGCTCGGCGGCAAGCCGCTGATGTGGAAGACCGGGCACAGCCTGATTAAATCCAAAATGAAGGAAACTCACGCGCCGCTGGCGGGTGAGATGAGCGGCCACGTGTTCTTTGCGGATACGTATTACGGCTATGACGACGCGCTTTACGCGGCGATCCGGCTGATCGCGGCCTCGGCCCGGCTGGGCAAAAGCGTGACCGAGCTGCGCGGTGCGATGAAGGAAATGGTCAACACCCCGGAATTGCGGTTCCAGGTCGACGAGAGTCGCAAGTTCGCCGCGATCGAGGAGGTCAAGGCGCGTCTGGCGGGCGCTGACGCGCCCAACGACATCAGCGTGGATGGCACCGACGGCGTACGGGTGACCACGCCTGACGGCTGGTGGCTGCTGCGCGCATCGAACACCCAGGACGTGCTCGTCGCACGGGCCGAAAGCGACGACCAGGCCGGTCTGGATCGCCTGTTGGCGCAAATCGACGAGCAGCTCGCGGCATCGGGGCTTGAGCGAGGGGCGCAGTCGGGACATTGACCGGCTCCGCCTCCACAGACGGCAGCTTCCGCCGTGCGGTGGCGTGGGTGGCGGCGCTCAACCTCGGGTATTTCGGGATCGAGTTCGCGGTCGCGCTGGCAATCGGCTCGGTTTCGCTGTTTGCCGATTCGGTCGATTTTCTCGAGGACACCTCGATCAATCTGCTGATCCTGCTGGCGCTGAACTGGACTGCCCGGGCGCGGGCACGGGTCGGCATGGTGCTTGCGGCGCTTTTGCTGGTGCCTGGTATTGCGACCCTGTGGACAGCGTGGAGCAAGTTCGGGGACCTGCTGACACCGGCCCCGCTGCCGTTGACGCTGGCTGGCACGGGCGCACTGGTGATCAACCTGACCTGTGCATTGATCCTGGTGCGCCACCGCGCGCATTCGGGCAGCCTCAGCCGCGCGGCGTTTCTTTCGGCGCGCAACGATGCGTTCGCCAATGTAGCCATTATCGCCGCTGGACTGGTGACGGCCTTCGCCTGGCACAGCGCGTGGCCCGACCTGGTGGTCGGCCTGGCCATCGCGCTGGTGAATCTCGATGCGGCGCGCGAGGTGTGGGAAGCGGCGCGCGAGGAACACGCGGCCGAGGCCTGATGACCGCAATCGGGTGGAGCTTTTGCCAAGCTCATGCTTTGCCATGACGATGCCCGAGGCCGCCATCCATGATCCGTTTGACGGGCCGCCGGCCGATGGCGTCCCCCCCGAGATCGCCGGCTGGTTTGCCGGTCGGGGTTGGCGAGTACGCCGGCACCAGAGCGAGATGCTCGCTGCCAGCGATGCCGGCCGTCACGCGCTGCTGGTCGCCGACACCGGCGCGGGCAAGACGCTGGCGGGTTTCCTGCCGACGCTGGCCGACTTTTGTCCGTCTCGGTTCGGTGCGGACGGTCCGCCCGAAGGGCTGCACACACTCTACGTTTCGCCGCTGAAGGCGCTCGCGCATGACGTCCAGCGCAATCTGGTCACTCCGGTGGAGGAGATGGGGCTGCCGATCCGGGTCGAGACGCGCAGCGGGGATACGCCGTCGGATCGCAAGAAACGCCAACGGATCAAGCCGCCGAATGTGCTTTTGACCACGCCCGAATCCCTGTCCCTGCTGCTCAGCTACCCCGACAGCTTTGCGATGTTCGCCGGCCTCAAACGCATTGTGGTCGATGAGGTGCACGCCTTTGCCACCGGCAAACGCGGTGATCTGCTGGCACTGGCACTGAGCCGGCTGCAGGCGATCGCGCCGCAACTGCAGCGGGCGGCGCTCTCGGCGACGGTGGCGGATCCCGAGGCCTTTCGCGAATGGCTCGCGCCGTGGGGTGACATAGATGCCGTTACCCTGGTCGAGGGCGAGCCGGGGGCGCCGCCGGTGGTCGAGGTGCTTCTGCCAATTGAGGAGCGTGTGCCGTGGGGCGGCCATGCCGGACGCTGGGCGATCCCGCAGATCTACGAGGAAATCCGCCGCAACAACACGACGCTGGTATTCACCAACACGCGCTTCCTGGCCGAATATACCTTCCAGATGCTGTGGGACGTCAACGACGACACATTGCCGATCGGCATCCACCACGGTTCGTTGAGCAAGGAGGCGCGGCGGAAGGTTGAGGGGGCGATGGCGCGCGGCGAACTGCGCGGGCTGGTCGCCACCGCCAGCCTGGATCTGGGCGTCGACTGGGGCGATATCGACTGCGTGGTGCAGATGGGCGCGCCCAAGGGATCGAGCCGCCTGCTCCAGCGGGTCGGTCGCGCCAATCACCGCCTCGACCAGCCCAGCCGGGCAATCCTCGTGCCCGGCAACCGGTTCGAATTCCTTGAGGCCACCGCCGCCAAGGAAGCGGTCGATGAAGGCCAGCGGGACGGCGAGGATTTTCGACCCGGCGGGCTCGACGTGCTGGCGCAGCATGTGATGGCCTGTGCGTGTGCCGCACCGTTCGACGAGGGTGCGCTGCTGGCCGAAGTGCGATCATCGCTTGCCTATGCATGGCTCGATGAGGCGGCGTGGAGCCGCGTGCTGCACTTTGTCGCGACCGGCGGCTATTCGCTGGAGGCCTACGACCGTTTCAAGCGGATCGTGCGCGACAAACATGGCACCTGGCGCCTGACCCATCCCGAGCATGCCGCACGTCATCGGCTTAACGCCGGCATCATCGTCGATGCCGAAATGATCGAGATCAGGTTCCGCAACGGCCGCTCGCTGGGCAAGGTCGAGGAGATGTTCGCCGCCAGTCTCAAGAACGGCGACACCTTTCGCTTCGCCGGAATCGACCTCGAGGTGGAGGCGCTCAAGGATCTCGAACTGATCGTGCGCGCGGCCAAGTCGTCGGCCACCATTCCCAGCTACACCGGCCTGCGCCTGCCGCTGACCACGCACCTGGCCGACCGGGTGCGTGCGATGTTGACCGACCGGGCAGGGTGGGCGCGCTTTCCCGACGACGTGCGCGAATGGCTGGAGGTGCAGGACTGGCGATCACAGATGCCCGGACCCGGCCAGTTGTTGGTCGAGACCTTCCCGCACGCCAAGAAGCACTATGCGGTCTACTACACGTTCGAAGGATGGAACGCGAACCAGAGCCTGGGGATGCTGATCAACCGGCGGATGGAGGATCGCGGGCTGATGCCCGGCGGCTTCGTCGCCAACGATTACTGCCTCGCCGTGTGGGGCCTGAAACCGGTCACCGACCCGCTGCCGCTGCTGTCGCCGGATATCTTGACCGACGAATTCGTCGAGTGGGTCCAGCAATCACACCTGCTGCGCCGCGCCTTTCGCGAAGTGGCGGTGATCGCCGGCCTGGTCGAACGCCAGCATCCCGGCAAGCGCAAGACCGGCAAGCAAGTCACCTTCTCGACCGATCTGATCTACGATGTGCTGCGAAAGTACGAACCCGATCATGTCCTGCTCGAGGCGGCGTGGGCCGATGCACGCACGCGGATGACCGATGTGGGCAGGCTGGGTAACGTCCTCGATCGCGCGGCCGAGCAGTTGGTCCTGGTTGAGCTCGACCGGGTCAGCCCGCTGGCGGTCCCGGTCATGACCATGATCGGGCGCGAGGCGCTGCCGCAAGGCGCGATCGACGATGAATTGCTGCTCGAAGCCGAAGGACTGGCCGCTGAAGCGATGCGGGTCGAGGAAATTCTGCCGGATGGCACGTAGACGGAGCGCCTGCTGCCTGGGCGAAAAAAAGGGGCGGATCGCTCCGCCCCTTGCTTGTTCGTTTATCGGCTAATCGCGTTCAGGCGCCGGGCGCCTTGTCGAACGCACGGTACTGTTCGTTGCCGACGAAACCGAATTTGGTCACGCCCGAGCTCTTGATGATGTTGAGCACCTTGACCGACAGATCGTAGCTCGCCTGTGCGTCTGGTTGGTACTGCAACTCGGGCTCGGTCGGCAGCGCCAGCGTCCCCTGGAGATTAGTTACCAGCTGGCTGTCGCTGATCGCTTCGCCATTCCACAGAATCTCGTTGGCCGGGCTGATGACGATCTTGTTCTTGATCGGATCGATATCGGTCGGCGGTGTCGGTGAAGGCACCGGCAGATCGATGTTCACCGAGTGGGTTGCGGGGGGAATGCTGAGGATCATCATGATGAGGAGCACGAGCATGACGTCGATCAACGGCGTCGTGTTCATTTCCATCATCGGCGAGCCATCGTCCCTGCCGCCTGACATTGCCATGGTGGTTTACTCCTGAAAATCACGCGACGGGCCAGCGGCCCGGCGCCGTCAGCCGTTCGGGTCGACCGGGTTCGAGATAAAGCCGACGGTCGGGTATCCAGCCGCCTGCACGTTGTAGATCGTACCCGCGATGCAGCGCCACGGCACGTTTACGTCGCCGCGGATATGCACCTGCGGAATGAGGTCGGGATCCTTCATGATCTCTTCCGGTCCACCTGCAGCCTGCACAATCGCATCGAGACGAGCGAATGCCTTGTCGTACAGCTCGGTCGCGTCGACCGGGGTGGTGTTGTTGAAATACACCCGGCACTGGCCGTTGCGCGCCGCGCCTTCGAACCCCGGGTCGCCCGCGCTACGTCCGCCATCGTCGGTCGAACTCACGGTGAGGAGCAGGTTCTCGACCTTTTCCTTCGATTCCACCGACCGCATCACCGGGATCTTGAGCTTCTCGATCGTCTGCAGAGTGATCGGAATTGCGATGAGAAAGATGATCAGAAGCACCAGCATCACGTCCACGAGCGGCGTGGTGTTGATGTCCGACATCGGCGTCTCAATGCCTCCGCCCGTCGAAATCGCCATTGCGTACTATCCTATCTCAAAACGTCAGGGCCGGGGGACGGGGCGCGCACCGCGCGCCCCGCACACCCAATTACGGCCGCGTGGTCGTCGTGGTAGTCGCAGTCGCCGGACGGGCCGGAGCTGTCGCAGCAGCCTTGCCAGCCTGCTGAGTCGAAGCCTGCGTCATCACCGTCGGCTTGACGGTACCGCGCGAATTGATGTTCGCCAGCACGTCGGTCGAGAAGCCCGAAAGCAGCTCGGCGATGCGCTTGTTGCGGCTCTGCAGCCAGTTGTAGGCGAGCACCGCGGGAACCGCCACGAGCAGGCCGAGCGCAGTCATGATCAGCGATTCGCCGACCGGGCCTGCGACCTTGTCCAGAGATGCCGAACCGGCCAGGCCGATCGCGATCAGCGCGCGGTAGATACCGATAACGGTCCCGAGCAGGCCGACGAACGGCGCGGTCGCACCCACGGTCGCGAGGAACGGCAGGCCGCCCGCGAGACGCGCGTTGATCGAGGCTTCCGAACGGGCGAGCGAACCGTGCAGCCAGTCATGCGCGTCGAGGCTGTCGGTCATCTTGCCGTGCGATTCCTCGGCGCTGAGGCCGTCGTCGACAAGCTGACGCCAGGCGCTGTTCTTGTCGAGCTTGCCGGCGCCTTCGCGCAGGGTCGGCGCGCGCCAGAATGACGTGCGCACGTTCTTGTACTGGTTCAGGATCTTCTGCTGTTCGAGCCACTTGGTGATCAGGATGTAGAACGATCCGATCGACATGATCACGAGCACGCCGAAGATCGAGTAGGCGATGATGCCACCCTGTTGGAGCGCTTCCCAGAAGCCAAAGTGGTTCGCGGGAGCGGCGCTGGCGCCAGCCGCCGCGGAAAGAAGTTCGATATACATGCGAGTATCCTCTCAGATGAAACGGTTGGTTAGAACGGCTATTTCGGAATCTGCCAGCGCACTGAACTCGACCAGCTGCTCGCCACGGCCTGCCCGTCGCCGTTGGTTGCCGGGTTGAACCGGGCGCGGCGCTGGATCAGCGAGCAGGTGGTGCTGTCGAGTTCGGGCGTGCCGCTCGAACCGGTGACACTGCAACTTGTCACACGGCCGTCGGCGCCGACCTGAACGGTGAAGCGGGTGACCCCTTCCTTCTCTTCGCGCAGGGAACGGCTCGGATAGTCGTTCGCATTGGCCCAGTTGCTGGGGTTGCCCTTGGGCGTAGCGGCCTTGGGCGGCGTCCGCGGGGGCGGAGGCGGCGGCGGGGCGACCGGAGCCGGCGGCGGCACGCGCAGCACCGGCGGTGCGGGCGGGGGGATCGTCGGCTGAGTCTGGATCGGCGGCGGAGCTACCGACACGTTAATCGGCGGCGGGGGTGCCACCGGCGGCGGCGGCGCCACATCCTTCTGCGGTTCCGGTGGCGGCGGCTCGTCCTTGGGCGGCGGCGGCTCCTCGATATCCACCGTGGTCACGCGCTCGATCGCCTTCTTCACCGCCGAATAGGCAAGCCCGGTAACCAGGGCATAGCCGACGGCAATATGGATCAGCGCAACGATGATGATCGCAACGATGCGATTACCGCTCATCTGTTGGTCAGCGTAGGACATTCAGTCGCATCACTCCATCGACAGGCGCCGGAACGAATCCCGGCAAACCTGCATCGGACCGGCACCGTAAACGCCGGGCCGACGCATCCATTCCATTTTTCCACCCTGGCCGGCCATCGGAAACGACGACCTGTCGGCCCGCCGGATCCCCGATGACCCGGCATGGGCCCTCCGGGGGGGTTAGCTTATGTCTTGCTCCCCGGTATGGGCCGAGCCTTAACCGTGAAGCAAATGGCAGGCAAACCCTTTTGCGGTTCACCCCCGATTCACTCCATTGGGGCTGCAACGGTGCAAATGCCTAACGGTTTCCAACGCGCTCACATGCGCCTAGCGAGCATGGTTCGATGACCAGACGATTCTCTCAATCCCGCACCGCTTTACTCGCAGCGATCTTTTTCGCCGGCGTCGCCGCCGCGCCAGCACCGGTGACCGCGCCGGCGCTCACATACGCGGATCTTGCCGACCTTTCCGATACCGCCGATCTCGTGGTCCATGTCCAGGTAGCCAAGCAAATTACGCTGCCGCCCGAGCGAGCAACCAACGTCGCACCCGGCTTCGCAAGGCTCTATATCGAAGCGCGAACCAAAGCCCTTATCGCGGGCAAGGCGCCGCTGGGTGAATCGGTGCGCTATCTGGTCGATGTACCGATCGATGCGAAAGGCAAGCCGCCCAAGCTCAAGAAGCGGGAGTTCCTGCTGTTCGCCAAGCCGGTCCCCGGCCGGCCCGGCGAACTGCGATTGACCGCGCCGACTGCGCAGATCGCTTACGATCCGGCCGTCGCCGCGCGGTTGAGGCCGATTCTCGGCGAACTCGCCGCGGCCGATGCGGCGCCGACCATCACCGGCGTGCGTGATGCGCTGGCGGTGCCGGGAACGCTGGTAGGCGAATCCGAAACGCAGATCTTTCTCGGCACTGCGAGCGGCGACCCGGTGTCGCTGACGATCGTTCGCCGGCCAGGCATCGATCCGGCCTGGGGAGTGTCCTATTCGGAAATCGTCGACCAGGCCGCGCGGCCTCCGGAGCCGGGCACACTCGCGTGGTACCGGCTGGCCTGCTTCCTGCCCGCGCAGCTTCCGCGTGAAGCGAATCTTTCGCAGGACCCGGCTTCTCGCGCGCGTGCCACCGCGGACTATGCGTTCGTGCTGCAGCAGCTGGGTCCCTGCCCGCGGACGCTTGCCCGCCAGTAGTTTCTCTTTGTTGGCCGAGCGGCTCGCGCTTGCCTAGGACGCCCGGCAACAGGGAGTAATCGATGGCCGAACCGCTGCGCATCGCGCTTGCCGGGCTGGGAACGGTGGGGGCCGGGGTGATCCGGTTGCTGAGCGTCAACGCTGCGCTGGTTCGCGCGCGCGCCGGACGCGAAATCCGCATCGTGGCCGTCAGCGCTCGCGATCGCGACCGGGACCGCGGGGTCGATCTTTCGCCATTCGAATGGTGCGACGACATGATTGCCATGGCGTCGCGCGGCGACGTCGACGCGGTGGTCGAGATGGTCGGCGGCGCGGACGGGCCGGCGCTCACGCTCGCCAAGGCTGCGATTCGCGAGGGCAAGGCGCTGGTGACCGCCAACAAGGCGATGATCGCGCACCACGGCCTCGAGCTGGCCCAGGCTGCGCAGGCTGCCAGGAACGGGCGAGGCGTTCCGCTCAAGTTCGAAGCTGCGGTCGCCGGTGGCATTCCGGTTATCAAGGGGCTGCGCGAAGGTGCCGCGGCGAATGCCATCCAGCGCGTGCAGGGTATCCTCAACGGTACGTGCAACTTCATTCTGTCGACCATGGAAGACACCGGCCGCGATTTCGCCGACGTGCTCGCCGAAGCGCAGTCGCGGGGTTTTGCCGAGGCCGATCCTTCGTTCGATATCGACGGCATCGACGCGGGACACAAACTGGCGATCCTGGCCGCGATCGCGTTCGGCGCGAAGCTCGATTTCGCCCACGTCTCGTGCCAGGGGATCGGGCGGGTGCGCGCCGCCGATATCGCGCGGGCGCGCGACCTGGGGTTCGTCATCCGGCTGGTGGGCGAGGCCGACATCGACCCGGTTCCGCTCGACGGGCAAGGGCCGCAGCGGCTGTTGCAGAGGGTGCGTCCGTGCCTGGTCCCGCAATCGCATCCGCTGGCGCATGTCGACGGGGCCACCAACGCGGTGGTCGCGGAAGGCAATTTTTCGGGCCGGCTACTGTTCCAGGGCGCCGGGGCGGGCGACGGACCGACGGCCAGCGCAGTCGTCGCCGACCTGATCGACATCGCCCGCGCGACGATTGCCGACACCACCGCCGGTCCGGCGTTCTCGGTGCCGGTCGAGGCGCTGGTCGCGATGGCCCCCGCCGAGCCCGGCGATCGCATGGGACGGACGTATATCCGCTTTACCGTGGCCGATCGTCCGGGCGTGCTGGCCGAGATCACCGCCGCGATGCGCGATGCCGAAGTGTCGATCGAGAGCCTGATCCAGCAAGGCCAGACCGACGAGGCGGGCAACGTGCTGGTGGCGATGGTCACTCACGAAGGGGCCGAACGGTGCGTCGACAAGGCGATTCGCCTGCTCGAAGGTTCGCCTAGCCTGACGGCGGCTCCGCTGGTGATGCCGATTCTGGAGGCCTGAGGGCCGCTTCTTCCGGCGACCCGGTCGGCGCGGGAGCGGGCGCAGGTGGTGGCGCGGTGCCCGATCCACCCCGCGGCGCGAACCCGTGAGCGACACGGTCGGCGTCCGATCCCGGCGGCGCTTCGGGAATCGCCTTGAGGTCGATCAGCACCGGCATCGCCGGCGGACACGGGGGGATGAAGCAGCCCTTGGCCACCACGATCCCGGGATAGGCCGTTCCCACGTCGGGTGCGCGCGGCACGCTATCCCTGGCGCCGGTGCCGGTGGGATCGAGCTGGCTGCTCGACTGGACGCGGTAATCTCGATTGTCCTGCTCCTTTCCGCAGACGACGATCTCGTCGCCCGCCTGGGGGGTGGGGCAAGCGGGCTTGGGGCGGCTGTCTGGCGGGCCGTAGACTGCCTTGGCGGCGGCGATCGCCTCGTCGGCGGTCACGCGCTCAGCGGTAACGGCCTCGCCGGTAACGTTGCTGTCGGTCGCGGGCGCGCCATCCTGCGCGGCGAGTGGAGCGGACAGGAGCAGGGCCAACAGCATGGCCCCAGGTCGTCTCGACAATCCATTGCTCCGTCGTCTAAGCGCGCCCTCACCTCCAGCCCGGGAATTGAATTTCAGATGAACAGTGAAACGCCCACCGCTTCTCCCAAGCCGTCGCAAGTGCTCGACCGGGTGCTCGTGCTCGAGCTGGTGCGGGTGACCGAGGCGGCGGCGATCGCTGCCAGCAAGCTGATCGGGCGGGGCGACGAAAAGGCGGCCGACGCGGCCGCGGTCGAGGCGATGCGCCGCGCGTTCGATACGCTCGAGATCGACGGCACGGTGGTGATCGGCGAAGGTGAACGCGACGAGGCACCGATGCTGTATATCGGCGAGAAAGTCGGCGGCGCGATCGGAACCGGCCCCAAGATCGACATCGCGCTCGATCCGCTCGAAGGCACCACCATCACCGCCAAGGCGGGCCCCAACGCGCTCGCGGTGCTGGCCGCCGCCGAACACGGCTGCCTGCTCAACGCGCCCGATACCTACATGGACAAGCTGGCAGTCGGCCCCGGTTATCCCGAAGGCGTGATCGACCTCGCAAAATCGCCGTCCGACAACGTGCGCGCGGTCGCTGCCGCCAAGGGCGTCGAGCCGGGCGAGATCATCGTCTGCGTGCTCGACCGCCCGCGTCACGCCGAGCTGATCGCCGAATTGCGCGGCCTCGGCTGCGGCGTGGTGCTGATCGGCGACGGCGACGTGGCGGGCGTGATCGCGACCACCGATCCCGACACCACGATCGACATGTACATGGGATCGGGCGGCGCGCCCGAAGGCGTGCTGGCGGCAGCCGCGCTGCGATGCGTCGGCGGGCAGTTCAACGGCCGTCTGATCTTCCGCAACGACGACGAAAAGGCCCGCGCCCGCAAGTGGGGCATTCCCGACTCCGATTTCGGACGCATCTACAAGCTGGAAGAACTGGCCAAGGGCGATTGCATCTTCGCCGCCACCGGCGTCACCAGCGGATCGCTGCTCGACGGCGTCAAGCGGCTGCGCGGCGGCAAGATGACCACCGAAAGCGTGGTGATGCGCGCCAGCAGCGGCACGGTGCGGTGGATCAGGGGAGAACACCGGACGGGGTAGGTCTGCGGCCGCCCGGCGAACCACAGACCGGGGGCGAGAGCATTCGGTCCCACGCGAGCGCGAAGCTCTCCGCGCCCGTGCGCTCGCGCAGGCGACAAGCGCCCGCCCGGCTCATCCCCGCGGCGTCGCGGCGGCGACGACCGATCCGGTCAGGTACAGCTGCACGAGGCAGCCGCACTGGCGCAGCTCGCGTCACCCATCGTATCGCGCGCGCAGCGGCACCGGGCGGAACCGGCCGGGCTTGCGGTGGAGGCGGTGGGCCGGAGATGTGCGCATCGACGAGCTCGAGCCACAGACGGGGGTTTGTAGGAAAGTGGTAACTCTGGCGCGCCAGCTCGCCGCGGGCGCACGTGACGGGGCTGGAAAGCCATGTCCGGCTGCATCTTGCCCAACGCCGTTTCGTAGGCCATTGGAAGGGCTTCGACGGACTCGCCTGGCGAGTGGCTCAGCCCGGCGCCTATCCCCGGGACCATCCTGCAGCGTGGCTGCCATGGATTGAACCTGGACTTCTCATGACTGCACTCGCCACGCTTCGCCGCGACTGGCTTTCGAATCCTCGCGCCGACGTGCTTGCCGGCATCGTCGTCGCGCTCGCCCTCATTCCGGAAGCGATCGGGTTTTCAATCATCGCCGGCGTCGATCCCCGCGTGGGGTTGTACGCTTCGGTTGCTATCGCGATCGTGATCTCGTTCACCGGCGGACGCCCGGGCATGATCTCGGCGGCCACCGCCGCGGTGGCCGTAGTCGTCGTTCCCCTGGTGCGGGAGCATGGCGTTGCGTACCTGTTTGCCGCGACCATCCTGATGGGGCTTTTGCAGATAATCGCAGGGCTCTTGCGGCTAGACCTGATGATGCAGTTCGTCTCCCGGTCGGTGATCACGGGCTTCGTCAACGCGCTGGCGATCCTGATCTTCATGGCGCAGTTGCCGCAGCTCATCGGTGTCACATGGCAGGCCTATGCGATGATCGCCGGCGGCCTTGCCATCATCTACCTTCTGCCGCGGCTGACGAAGGCGGTGCCGTCACCGCTGGTGGCGATCGTCATCCTGACCGCGCTGGCGATCTACACCGGTGCGCCAGTGAACACCGTGGGCGACATGGGCAAGTTGCCCGAGGGCCTGCCGGCCCTGGTGCTGCCGGACGTGCCACTGACCTGGGATACGCTGCGGATCATCCTGCCCTACTCGCTGACGATGGCCGCCGTGGGCCTGCTCGAATCGCTGCTGACGTCGCAGATCGTCGATGACATGACCGACACGGCCAGCGACAAGCGCCGCGAGTGCGCAGGCCAGGGAACCGCCAACATAGCCGCCGCGCTGGTCGGCGGCATGGGCGGCTGCGCCATGATCGGGCAGTCGGTGATCAACGTCACGTCCGGGGGGCGCGGTCGGCTGTCGACCTTTACCGCCGGCGCGTTCCTGTTGATCCTGCTGACCATGCTCGGTCCCATCGTCGGCCAGATACCCATGCCGTCGCTCGTGGCCGTCATGATCATGGTGTCGATCGGAACCTTCAGCTGGAACTCGATACCCAATCTGAAGCGCCATCCCTGGCCATCTTCGGTGGTCATGCTCACTACCGTCGTTGTGGTGGTGGGAACGCACGACCTGTCACTGGGCGTTCTGGCTGGCGTTCTGCTGTCTGGCATCTTCTTTGCCGGCAAGGTTCAGCGAATGTTCGGTGTGGAACGGACCCTGTCCGCCGACGGACTGACAGCAACCTACCGGGTATATGGCCAGATCTTCTTTGCGTCGGTCGATCGCTTTGTCAGCGCCCTGAATCAGCCGGAGACCGCTCGCAACATCCTGATCGACATGACGGCGGCCCATTTCTGGGACATCTCGGGGGTGGGTGCGCTCGACAAGATCGTGGCCCGGCTGCGCGGGGACGGCCGGATAGTCGATGTGGTGGGATACAACCGCGCGAGCGCGGATATCGTCGATCGTTTCGCGCTGCACGACAAAACCGGGGTCGAGATGGGGCTGGCCCCCCACTAGCGAACGTCCGGAACCGGCCAGCAACCGCCTTTCGCTTGACTGGTTCAGCGTTCGACCGGAATATCTCCCTCGTAGCCCTGCCCGCGCAGTTCATCGGCCCGCCCTTGCAGGGCGAGGTCTGCGACGGTCTCGGGCGTGCCGAGCCGGGCGAGCGCGTCGGGGGTCCACAGCTCTTCCACTTGCGGCGGGAGCGGCGACGGATTGCGTTGCGCCGAGGGCCTGCGCGGCGCGGCGAGGCCCGCGAGCAGCGCCAGTCCAAAGATCGAGCCTGCGATCAGCCAGAAGTGCATTGCAGCCGTCTAGTCCCCCGTCCGGCCTGAGTGCAATGTTGCAATCGCATGACCCTCGGCTAAGCCGCGCGGACCGATTCTGACGCGCCGAGGACAAGCACCCGATGAAGATCATGTCCGGCAATGCCAATCTGCCGCTCGCGCGCGCGATCGCCGGTTATCTCGAGGTGCCGCTGACCGATGCCAGCGTGCGGAGGTTCGCTGATGAAGAGATCTTCGTCGAGATTCACGAGAATGTGCGCGGGCAGGACATGTTCGTGGTCCAGTCCACGGGCTTTCCGGCCAACGACAACCTGATGGAGCTGCTGATCTGCATCGACGCGCTGCGGCGCGCTTCGGCGCGGCGGATCACCGCGGTGGTGCCTTATTTCGGTTATGCCCGGCAGGATCGCAAACCGGGCCCGCGCACCCCGATCTCGGCCAAGCTGGTTGCCAACCTGATCACCGAGGCGGGCGCCGACCGGGTACTGTCGGTCGACCTGCACGCCGGGCAGATCCAGGGCTTCTTCGATATTCCGACCGACAACCTCTACGCCGCGCCGGTGATGGCGGCCGATATCCAGGCCCGTTACGGCGGGCGCGACCTGATGGTGGTTTCGCCCGACGTCGGCGGCGTGGTGCGCGCCCGCGCGCTGGCCAAGCGGCTCGACAACGCACCGCTCGCCATCGTCGACAAGCGCCGCGACCGGCCGGGCGAGAGCGAGGTGATGAATATCATCGGCGAAGTGAAGGGCCGCCACTGCATCATGATCGACGATATCGTCGATTCGGGCGGCACGCTGTGCAACGCGGCGCAGGCGCTGCTCGACGGCGGCGCGACCTCGGTCACCGCCTACATCACTCATGGCGTGCTGTCGGGCGGGGCGGTGGCGCGGGTCAACGAATCCGCGCTGGAAGAACTGGTGATCACCGATTCGATCCGCGCAACCGACGCGGCGGCTGACAGCAAGCGCATCCGAACGCTGACGATCGCCCCGCTGATCGGTGAAGCGGTGCGCCGCATTGCGGACGAGAGCAGCGTCAGCTCGCTGTTCGACTGATCCGGTGAGCCTGGCTGACGATATTGCGCTCGCGAACCGCTTGGCGGACGCCGCCGGCGATGCGATCCGGCCGTACTGGCGCGGGGCGATCGGGCTCGAGAGCAAGGCCGATTCCTCACCGGTGACGCTGGCCGACCGTGCGGCCGAGGAGGCGATGCGCCGCATCCTCACCGCCGAGGCCGGACGCGACGGCATCGAAGGCGAGGAATTCGGCATCGAGCGCGAGGGCGCGAGCCGCCGCTGGGTGCTCGATCCGATCGACGGGACCACCAGCTTCGTCGCCGGGCGGCCGATCTTCGGCACGCTGATCGCGCTGCTTGCGGACGGCTTTCCGGTGCTCGGGGTGATCGACCAGCCGATCCTGGGCGAACGTTGGGTGGGGGCGACCGGACGGGCGACCACCTTCAACGGCGCCGAAGTGCGAACCCGCCCATGCCGCGAGCTGTCCGATGCGCTGCTCGCCACCACCAGCCCGAGCCTGTTCGGCGATCACGCGGCCGAACACTTCATGGCGCTGGCGCAGAAGACCGCGCACCGGCGGATGATCTGGGGCGGCGACTGCTACAACTACGGCCTGGTCGCGAGCGGCCAGATCGACCTGGTGTGCGAGGCCGGGCTCAAGCTGCACGATTTCGCCGCGCTGGTGCCCGTGGTCGAGGGCGCGGGCGGGACGATGGCCGACTGGAACGGCGATCCGCTGCACGCGGGGTCGGACGGCCACGTCATCGCCCTGGGCGATCCGGCGCGGCTGGAGGACGTCGTCGAGGCGCTCGCTTGCGGGCACTGACGCGTTAGGCGAATGCTAAACCGCGCGCGCTAAGGGTGCGCGCGATGGCGACCAGCGCCCTTCAACCGCCGCGCGCCGGGACGCGGGTTGCCAGCCCTGGCTGGGCGCGGCTGCTTGCGTTGGCGCCGGTCGCGATCGTGGCCGCGGCCTCGCTGATCGAGCTGCTGCTGGCCGATCGCAAGTTCGGGCTGTTTTCGGGCGGCTTCGGCATGAGCCGGGCGGTCGATACCCTGTCCGAGCGCGCGTTGTTCCTGAGCGGGTACGCGAGCGCGCAGGCGCTGCTGGGGGTCGCCGGCTGGGCGCTCGCGCTGCGGCTGACGCGGAGCCGGCCGGGCTGGACCGCGGTGTTCGTGTTCGCGCTCACCAACGGCGCGCTGTTCCTCGGCATGCTGGCGGCGCAGTACCAGCTCGCATCGTATTTCAGCGATGCGATGAGCTTCGCGCTGCTCCGGCAACTGGGCGGCGGCAGCCTGGTGGACGCGGCGCTGTTCGGGATGAGCGAGATCGGCATCGGCCTGCTCGCGGTGGCGCTGGCCGGGGTGGCCGCGTGGCTCGGATGGGCGATGCTGGGCCGCGTGCTTCCCGCCGACATCCCGCGTCCTGCCGCGCCCGGCGGCGTCATCTGGCTGGCGGCGGGCGGGGTTTTCCTGGCGCTGGCGCTGATCATCCCGCGCACCGGCAGCGATGCGGCCTATGCGCTCAATCGCACGCTGGCGTGGGACGCGCTGTCGCGCACGCTCGACCTGGCGTCCGATTTCGACCGCGACGGCTATGGCTTGTTCGGAGTGCAGCACGATGCCGCGCCGTTCGACCCCGCGCGTCATCCGCTCGCGCTCGACATTCCGGGCAACGGGATCGACGAGGACGGCTACGGCGGCGATCTTGCGCTCGTGCCGCTGGCCACCCCGCTCGGCCCGCAGGTGTTCGCCGGCAAGCGGCCCAACGTGGTGGTGGTGGTGTTCGAATCGACCCGCGGTGACGTGTTGGACCAGCGGGTCGGCGGCAAGCCGGTCGCGCCCAACCTGGAAGCGCTGGCCGCTGCCGGCAGCGTGGCACGCCCGGCCTACAGCCACGTCGGCTTTACGACCGAGAGCCTGAAGTCGCTGTTTTCCGGCCAGCTCTCGCCGCGCGACCGCGATCCGTCGCTGCTGCGCGACCTCAAGGCGAGCGGCTATCGCATCGGCGTGTTTTCCGGCCAGCCGGAGGATTTCGGCGGCATTTCAGAAACGGTCGGCGAGCGCGAGGTGGCCGACGTCTATGTCGACGCCGAGACCCTGCGCGACAAGCGCGCGTTCGACTTTGCCGCCCAAGGCAGCCTGCTGGTCGACGAGAGCCACCTGCTCGCCGCGTTCGACCGCACGCTGGGCGCCGAGGACTGGTCGGCCCGTCCGCACTTCGCCTATTTCAACTTCCAGTCGGCGCACTTTCCGTACGATCACCCCGGCATCGTGCACCGGATGACCGCGCATCCGCTGCCGCGCGGCGAGATCGATGCCGGTAACGCCAGCCGGGTGCGCGAGACGTACTGGAACGCGGTCGCCAACGCCGATCACTGGTTGGGTGAACTGATCGCACGGCTCAAGGCCAAGGGGGTGTGGGATGACACCATCTTGCTTGTCAGCGGCGACCACGGCGAGGAATTGTTCGAAAGCGGCTTCCTCGGCCACGGCCATGTGATCAACCCGCAGCAGTTCCAGACCCTGCTGGTGGCAAGCCGGCCGGGCATGGTGCCCGCCGCTCCGATCGGCCTTGCCGATTACCGCGCGGTCCTGTCGGCGGCGATTCGCGGCACTGCTCCGCCGCGCATTGCGGTGCCGCCGTTCATGCACATCGGGCCGCTCGACACACCCACTGCGATTGGGCTTGCCGGGCCGAATGGCGAACTGACCAGCCTTCGGCTCGACACCGGCGAGGCTTGCTTCCTCGAGCAACACCGCTGCGGCGCGTACGCCTCGCTGGCGAAGGCCGACAAGATGCGCGCCGATGCGGTGGTCTCGCGCTGGGGCTCGGAACGCTGGCGCGAGCGCGGGCGGCTGCGCGGGCGCTGACCAGCCTTGCGGGTACCGTCAGCGGTTCTAGATTGAAGCCATGACCGAGCATGATGACGAAGACCCCCGCACCGAACTGGCGACCGAGCGGACGCAGTGGGCCGAGGATCGCACCCTGCTTGCGAACGAGCGGACTTTCGCTGGCTGGATGCGCACCGGGCTTGCCGCGGTCGGTATCGGAATCGGCTTTCACGCGCTGTTCGGCAAGCTCGAGCCGCCCTATCTTGCACGCGGCATTGCGACGATTTTCGTGCTCGCCGGCATCTTCGTGTTCATCGCCGCTGCGCGCAGCGCCGCCAACGTTTGCCAGCGACTCAAGGCGCACGCCGCGCACCCGCTGGGAGGGACCAGGCTGAACCTGATCGCGGCGATGTTCGTCGCCGCCAGCCTCGCGCTGGTGGCCAGCATCTGGCTGGTGGCGCTGCCCTAGCTGCGCGCTTGCGTTTTTGCGGCGTCGGGCTTAGAGGCGCCCGCTTCACCGACACGTGATTCACAGCCGGCCTGGCCAAAAGGGCTGCCAGGGCTGGTTCGAGCGTGTCCCCGAAAGGAGACGAAAATGCCCAAGATGAAGACCAAGAGCGGCGTGAAGAAGCGCTTCAAGCTCACCGCCACCGGCAAGGTCAAGCACGGGGTCGCTGGCAAGCGCCACCGCCTGATCAGCCATAACGCCAAGTACATCCGCCAGAACCGCGGCACCGAAGTGATCTCTGACGCCGATGCGAAAGTGATCAAGAAGTGGGCCCCTTACGGGCTGAACTGACGGAAAGGGACTGGATAAATGGCACGTATCAAACGCGGGACCACCACCCGCGCCAAGCACAAGCGGCTCCTCGATCAGGCCAAGGGCTATCGCGGTCGTCGCAAGAACACCATTCGCGTCGCCCGCCAGGCGGTCGAGAAGGCCGGGCAGTACGCCTACCGCGACCGCAAGGTGAAGAAGCGCAGCTTCCGCGCGTTGTGGATCCAGCGGATCAACGCCGCGGTCCGTGCCGAAGGGCTGACCTATTCGCAGTTCATGCACGGCGTTAAGCTGTCGGGCATCGAGCTCGATCGCAAGATCATGGCCGATCTGGCGATGAACGAGGGCGGCGCCTTCACCGCGATCATCGCCCAGGCGAAAGCCGCGCTGCCCGCCTGAGGCTGGTATCCGCGACTTGAAGGGGCGCTGCGAGCATGGCTCGCGGCGCCCTTTTCGTTTGCGGGCTTGACCTTCGTTTGCGGATCATTAGTGTCCAAAACATACAAGAAGTCCTTCGGGTCGCGTTTCACCCCGCAATAGGACAGCACACTCGATAATGTCGGTCGCGCCGACCATTGCTGTGCGATTTTTCCGGCTTTCCGAGCCGTTGACCCCCTATTTCACCGCGCTTTACGTGACCGAGATCGATGCCGGTGCCGGATTGGTCGACGACTATCTGCACCCCGAATGGGCGGCGATGCGGTTTACCGAAGGGCCGCCCCCGATTGCCAGCGTCGGGCCGGGCGAGATGGTCCCGCAATGGCCGTTCGTGGCCGGCGGTCCGACCAGCAAGGCGATCCACTTCGGCGTGCGCAGTTCGCGGGTATGGGGTCTGGGGATGCAGCCGGCCGGGTGGGCCAAGTTCGCCAACGGAGAGGCTGCGGCGCTGGCCAATCGGACGGTCGACGGCAGCAGCGACCCGTGCTTTTCGGCATTCGCAGACATTTTGCCGCAAATCATCGCCTGCGACGGTACGCTCGAGGACAAGGCCGCGGTGATCGACGCGCACCTGCTGGGCCAATCGGGGCGCGTCGTGGCGCGCGAAGCCGAAATCGTCGCCTGCCAGATTGCCTTGCGCGATCCCGAGATGGGCGAAGTGGCCGCGCTGCAGGAACGCCTGGGGATGTCGGTCAAGGCGCTCGAACGCCTGTGCCGCAGGTATTTCGGGTTCACCCCCAAGCTGCTGTTGCGGCGCCAGCGGTTCCTGCGCAGTCTTGCCCAGTACATGCTCGACCCCTCGCTCAATTGGGTCAGCGCGCTCGACGGGCAGTATCACGACCAGGCCCAGTTCGTCCGCGAGTTCCGGGCGTTCATGGGCCTGACGCCGACCGCTTACGCGCGCCTGCCGCATCCGATCCTCGAGCCGATCATGCGCCAGCGGATGGCCGACCAGGGTGCAGGGGCGCCGCTCGATCTGCCCACGATCGCTCGCTACCGCTAGAGCGCCCTTGCCAGCCTGTGCGCGCCGCCATAGTGTCGCGTCCATACAAGTGACGGGCCGCCCGAGCCCTTCGGACCGCAAGATCGCCTGCGTCCGGCGCGGGATTTTCGCTCCCGTCACGAATGGGGATGCCAATGTCGCACGATTGTCAGGTCGACGTGCGCTTTTTCGCCCCGCCTCCCGACTTGGCGGATTGCTTCACCAGCATCTACCGGCTCGAACTGACCGCCGCCGAGGGCGTGCGGATCGAAGACTGGCTGCAACCCGAATGGGGCAATCTGCGGATGTTTTCGGGCAGCGTCCCCAGCGCGCGCGTGGTCGGCGGAGAGGTGGTCGACAATGCCCGCTTTACGGCGACCGGGCCCAGTGCGCTCGCGACCCGGTTCGAACTCGGAGCCACCCGGATGTGGGGTATCGGCCTGCTGCCACTGGGCTGGGCGCGGCTGGTTCGCCGGCCCGCGTCGCGCTATGCCAACCTTCTCGCCAACGCAGAACGCCATCCCGATTTCGCGCATTTCGCCCCGCTGATCGATGTATTCGATGGCGAAACCGGCGACGACGATGCCGAATATGCGCGGATCGTTTCAGTGATGCGCAGCCTCGACGCGCCGTTCCGCGATTGCGAGCGGATCCGCGCGGTTCATCGCGCGATGGTCGAGCTGGGTGTGGCGAGCGTGGGCGATTTCGCCGGCCATGCCGGGCTGTCGGTTCGCGCGCTCGAGCGGACCTGCCGCCGCCACTTCGGTTTTCCACCCAAGCTGTTGTTACGTCGCCAGCGCTTCATGCGCAGCCTGGCGGCCTGGATGCTCGGCGGAATGGGCCGATGGTCTCCCGCAATCGACGAACTCTATACCGACCAGGCGCACTTCAACCGCGATTTCCACGCCTTCATGGGCATGGGGCCGAGCGACTATGCCGCCCTGCCGCATCCGATCCTGTCGGCATTCATGGAGCATCGCGCGCGGGCGCTGGGTTCTCCGGCCCAGACGCTCGATCGTCCTGCGACTACTTGAGGTCTTCGACCGACACCCAGCCCTTGGTACCGAAGCTGTCGGACACCTCGATGAACAGTCCTTCGCGCTTGCCCGTAGGGATCAGCGAGGTGCCGGCGCGAACCGCGCGGACCGACGCCGATGTCTTGGTGGCAGCCGCATAGATGGTGGTGTCGACCGCAGCCACCGCACCGGACGCCACCGCCGGCGTGACGGTGCCCATCGCGGGCGCGCTTTCGAGCACGGCCTTCTGCGCGACCAGCTGGTTGAAGGCGAGAATGAACGCCTCGGCCAGCATCTGGCCGTCCTTGCTACCCTGGTAGCCCGATGCGCTTGCGGCATTGGCGGCCCAGCCATAGCCGCCCGCCCCACCGAAGGTGATCGAGCTTTTCTTGACCGATCCGGTGCCCGAGGCGATCGCCTGACCGGTGGCCGGACTAACCACCCGCAGGCCGGCGGCGACGGTCTTCTTCTTGCCGCCGAGCCCGCCGAACATCCCCAGCGCCGCCCCCGCGAACGGCACGCCGCCAAGCATTTTCCCGGCCGCGCCCGAGCGGACCAGCGCTTCGGTGGCGACCGACTTGCCGATATCGACGCTCTTGTCGACTTCCTCCTGGCTTCCCGCCACCGCGGTGACCAGGAATCGGGCCGGCGTGGCGGGATTGGTGTGCGGTGCGAAGCAACCCGACTGGGTCGCCAGCGAATTGATCAGTTCGCGCGGGCTGCCCAGGCCGTATTGCGTCCACCCGGCAAGGTCGCCGTCGACCAGCGCGATCGTACCCAGGCTCTGCTCGCATGTGACCAACGCGGGCGCGGCGTCCTTCTCTGCCGCCAGCGCAGGCGTTCCGGGCAGAATGGACAGCGCGATTGCGGCCGTGATGGCGCTAGCCTGGCGAATGGTCATGGATCGTGTTCCCCCCGACAGAGACGGACGCATCGGTCCTGCACTGCCCGCCGCGACACCCCCCTGGCGATCGCGTGCCGACATCCCCTGCTGCATGATACGTCTACTGGAGTGAGCCGCGACGGTCTTGTAGGAATACGCCATAACAAGGTCGCCGATGGAGATAATGCCGTTCCGTATTCAGCCAACCGGCATCCCGGGGTTACCGTCAGCTATGCCTTGCCCGCAGCCCCCTTGCGATCTTACGTTTCCACCTATTCGCTGACGGTCGTCGATCCCGGCACGCCGACGGTGTTCGACCAAGTCTATCCCGAATGGCCCAACGTCCGCATGACGGTAGGCGGCCAGATGGCCGCGTGTACCGGGCCGGGGCCGCTCCGGCCGTGCAATCCGATCTGCGGAATCGGCCCGACCAGCCACGCGACTCATTTCTCGCTCACTCCGGGACGGTACTGGACGATCAGCCTGCTCCCGCTCGGATGGTCGAGATTCATGGGCATCGCGGCGCGAGACCACGCGGATCGCTGGGAGGTGATCGCGCCCGACAGCGCATTCGCCGCGTTCGCTCCCTTGCTCGAATGCGCCGCGGCCGAAGTGGATTCGGCGGATGCGGGTGGGCGGTTCGATGCGCACCTGCTGGCGATGCTCGACCGCCCGGCGGGTGGGGAGGAGGCGATCCTCAAGGCCCATGCCGCCCTGCTCGATCCCGAGGTGACCTCGGTCGCCGCCTTTGCCGAACGATCGGGGTTAGGGGTGCGGGCGCTCGAGCGGTTGTCGGACAGCGCGTTCGGCTTCACCCCAAAGGTGCTGCTGCGCCGCCAGCGATTTCTGCGCAGCCTGGCGCAGTTCATGCTCGACCCTTCGCTGGCGTGGATCGACACGCTCGATAGCCAGTACGTCGACCAGGCGCATTTCATCCGCGATTTCCGCCGCTTCATGGATACCACGCCGGGTGCCTATGCGGCGCAGCCGCACCCGGTGCTGTGGGCGGCGGCGGAAGCCCGCGCCGCGGTCGCGGGCAAGCCGATGCAGGTCCTGCAGTCGCCCGGCGGGTCTGCTTGAGGGCATTGCGATAGCCGCGGCGCGCCCCTAGTGGCACTGCCGATGGATACCACCGACGACACCCGGCTGGCCGCCACGCTTGCGGCGATCGATCAAGCCACCGACGCCGATGCGCTCGAGGCCCAGCGGATCGCCGCGCTGGGCAAGCAGGGCTGGGTCAGTGCGGCGCTCAAGACGCTGGGCGGCATGTCGCCGGAAGAGCGGCAGGCACAGGGTCCCCGCATCCAGGCTATCCGCGCCACGGTGAGCGAGGCGATCGACACTCGCAAGGCGGCGCTCTCAGCGGCCGCGCTCGAAGCGCGGCTGGCGGCCGAAGTGCTCGACCTGACGCTGCCGGCGCCCACCGCCGCGAAAGGCACGATCCACCCGGTCAGCCAGGTGATGGACGAGCTCGCCGAGATCTTCGCCGATATGGGTTTCTCGGTCGCCACCGGCCCCGAGATCGAGGACGACTGGCACAACTTCACCGCGCTCAACATGCCCGAAAGCCATCCCGCGCGGGCGATGCACGATACGTTCTATTTCCCCGATCAGGGCCCGGAAGTGGCTGGCGAAAAGACCCGGATGGTCCTGCGCACGCACACCTCGCCGGTGCAGATTCGTTCGATGATCCAGCAGGGTGCGCCCCTGCGGGTCATCGCGCCGGGTCGGGTGTACCGCTCGGACAGCGATGCCACCCACACACCGATGTTTCACCAGGTCGAGGGCCTGGTGATCGACCGCGACATCCACCTGGGCCATCTCAAGTGGACGCTCGAGACGTTCCTCAAGGCGTTCTTCGAGCGCGACGACATCGTGCTGCGGCTGCGCCCGAGCTATTTCCCGTTCACCGAACCGAGCGTCGAGGTCGACGTGGGCTGGCAGGATGTGGGCGGCAAGCGCGTGCTCGGCGGCGACGGCGATGCAGCGGGGCACGGCTGGATGGAACTGCTCGGCAGCGGCATGGTCAACGCCCGCGTGATCGCATTCGCCGGGCTCGATCCCGACCAGTGGCAGGGCTTTGCATTCGGCGTGGGCGTCGACCGGCTGGCGATGCTCAAGTACGGGATGGACGATCTGCGGGCGTTCTTCGACGGCGACGGGCGCTGGCTGGCGCACTACGGCTTTTCCGCGTTCGACGTCCCTACCCTTTCGGGCGGCGTGGGAGCGCGCGCATGAAATTCTCGCTCGAATGGCTCAAGGCGTTCCTCGACACCGAAGCGAGCGCGGCGGACATTTCCGCCAAGCTCAATGCGATCGGGCTCGAGGTCGAAGGGCTCGAGGACCCGGCGGAAAAGCTCGCCGGGTTCCGGGTGGCCGAAGTGCTCACCGCAGCGCCGCATCCGCAGGCCGACAAGCTGCAGGTCCTGACCGTTTCGACCGGTGAAGGCGAGCCGCTGCAAGTAGTGTGCGGCGCGCCCAACGCGCGTGCGGGGATGAAGGGCGTGCTCGGACTGCCCGGCGCGGTGGTCCCGGCGAACGGGATGGAACTGCGGAAGAGCGCCATCCGCGGGGTCGAGAGCAACGGCATGATGTGCTCGGTGCGCGAGTTGCAACTGGGCGACGAGCACGACGGCATCATCGAGCTGCCCGCCGACGCCCCGGTCGGCGCAGACTTCGCGAGTTATCAGGGCACCAGCCCGGTGTTCGACGTGGCGATCACCCCCAATCGGCCCGATTGCATGGGTGTGGAAGGCATCGCCCGCGATCTCGCCGCTGCCGGGATGGGCACTTTCAAGCCGTGGCGAGCCGAGCCAGTGGAGGGCGAGTTCGCCTGCCCGACGCCGATCCGCACCGACGACCCGCAAGGCTGCCCCGCGTTCTACGCCCGGGTGATCCGCGGCGTGACCAACGGCGCCTCGCCTCGTGGATGCAGGCGCGCCTGCTCGCGGCCGGCCAGCGGCCGATCAGCGCGCTGGTCGACGTGACCAACTACCTCTCATTGGGCTTTGGCCGGCCGGCGCATGTCTACGATCTCGCCAAGCTCAGCGGCGCGCTGGTCGCGCGGCGGGCGCACGACGGCGAGACGATCGACGCGCTCAACGACAAGACCTACACGCTCGATCATTCGATGACGGTGATCGCCGACGACGCGGCGGTGCACGACATCGGCGGGATCATGGGCGGCGAGCATTCGTCGGTATCGCCCGAGACCACCGATGTGCTGGTCGAGATCGCCTATTTCGATCCGGCGCGCATCGGGGCCACTGGGCGCAAGCTCGGCATCGCCAGCGATGCCCGCACGCGGTTTGAACGCGGGGTCGATCCGGCCTTCCTCGACGCGGGAATGGACGTCATCACCGACCTGATCGTGCGCATCTGCGGCGGAACCCCGAGCCAGGTCGTCCGCGCAGGCTCGCCGCCGAGCGAACCCAAAGTGATCGCGTTCGACACCGGGCTGACCGAACGGCTGGGCGGGGTTGCGATCCCGGACGACGAGCAACGGCGCATCCTCGAACGGCTCGAGTTCGCGGTCGGGGACGGATGGCAGGTCACCGTGCCGCTGCGGCGCCACGACGTCGAAGGGCCGGCCGACCTGGTCGAGGAAGTCGTCCGCGTCCACGGGCTCGACAAAGTCCCCAGCACTCCGCTGCCCCGCGCAGACGGCGTGGCCCGCCCCACCGCCACTCCCGAACAGGCGCGTGAGCGCAAGGTTCGCCGGGCCGCCGCCGCGCGCGGCCTCAGCGAAGCGGTCACCTGGTCCTTTCTCCCGCCAGACGATGCGGATCACTTCGCAGACGGAAACGGCGGGCTGTGGGTGCTTCAAAACCCGATCAGCGAGGACTTGAAGGCCATGCGCCCTTCGCTGCTTCCGGGCCTGCTTGCTGCCGCCAAGCGCAATGCCGACCGTGGCGCGGATTCGACCCGCGTGTTCGAGATCGGCCGCCGCTATCTGCGCGGCGAAGCCGGGGCGAGTGACGAGCGGCCGACAATGGGCGTGCTGCTGGCGGGCGAGAAGGCCGCGCGCGACTGGTCATCGGGCAAGGCGCAACCGTTTGATGCTTATGACGCCAAGGCCGAAGCGCTCGCGCTGCTTGAAGCCGCCGGCGCGCCGGTCGATAACCTGCAGGTGTTCGGCGAGGCGGGGCGGCAGTTCCACCCCGGCCAGTCGGGCACGCTGCGGTTGGGCCCCAAGACGGTGCTGGCGCGCTTCGGGGCGCTGCATCCCGATACCCTGAAGGCGTTCGACCTCGACGGCCCGGTGATGGCGGTCGAAATCTACCTCGATGCGGTTCCCGCAAGGAAGGCGACCAGTTTCGCCCGCCCCGCCTACACGCCGCCCGCGCTGCAGCCGGTGACGCGCGATTTCGCATTCCTGGTCGATGCGACACTGCCGGCGAACGACCTGGTGCGCACGGTCAGGGGCGCGGACAAGGCGAGCATTGTTGCCGCGCGGGTATTCGATGATTTCCGCGGGGCCGGCGTGCCCGAGGGGAAGAAATCGCTGGCGATCGAAGTGATCCTGCAGCCGGTCGACAAGAGCTTTGCCGAAGCCGATCTCAAGGCCATTGCCGACAGGATCGTCACCGCTGCCGCCAAGCTGGGCGGGGAACTGCGCGGATGAGCACCACCAACGGAAAGCTCGGCTTCGTCACCGGGGCGACCTCGGGAATAGGAGAGGCCGCCGTGCGCGCGCTGGTCGCGAGCGGCTGGCGCTGCATCGCCACCGGGCGCCGCAAGGAGCGGCTGGACGCGCTGGTGGCGGAACTGGGGGCGGACAAGGTCCACCCGGCAGTGTTCGACGTGCGCGATACGGCGGCGCTCGACGCCGCGCTCGCGGCGCTGCCCGAGGGATTTCGCGAGATCGACCTGCTGGTCAACAATGCCGGCCTGGCGCAAGGCCTGTCGAACGCGCAGGACGCCGATCTCAAGAATTGGCAGACGATGATCGACACCAACGTCACCGCGATGGTCACGGTCACCCGCAAGCTCCTGCCCGGCCTGATCGCGCGCAAAGGCGCGATCATCGCGATCGGCTCGGTCGCGGGCAGCTATGTCTATCCCGGCGGCAACGTCTATGCCGGAAGCAAGGCGTTCGCCAACCACTTCACGCTCGCGCTGCGGGCGGACCTCCACGGTACCGGGGTGCGGGTGACATCGATCGAGCCGGGCATGGTCGAGACCGAATTCACCGTGGTGCGCACCGGCAGCCAGGAAGCGTCGGACACGCTCTATGCCGGGGTCAACCCGATGACCGCCGAGGACATCGCGATGACCATCCGCTGGATCGCCGAGCTGCCGCCGCACCTCAATATCAACCGGATCGAACTGATGCCGGTCAACCAGGACTTCGCCGGCTTCCGCGTGGCGCGGGACGGTTGAGGCCTATTTTGCGCTCAGTTCGCGCAGCCCCTTTTCGGGATCGCTGACGACCTGCGGGGTCAGGTCGAGTTCCATCACCTCGCGGTTCTTGAGCGTGTAGGCGGGCCACTTGGGCAGCGCCGCGCTGGCCGGGGTTCCGGTTTGCGCAAAGGCGATCCACGCATCGCTCATCATCGCGGCCATCTTTTCGGGCGCTTCGCCCTCGCCCACCAGCGCGCGGCTGGCCTCGACGTTGTCGAACATGAACGGCATGTCGAGCGTATGCGGGGTGCGGAGCAGCCCGCCCGCGACCGGCGTCTCCCAGGTCAGCTTGTAGACATAGACCGGCGCGCCGCCGGCCTTGGCGATCTGGTCGGCGATCACGTAACTGCCTTGCGCGAAACGCCAGGTCATCGCCGAATTGGCGATATACGTCGGGCTCTCTTGGGGATTTTGCGCCTTGAGGTAGGCGACCGTGGCGGCGGCTTCGGGCCCCATCCCCTTGGCCATCGCATCGAGCGTCGTCGCGTCGAGCCGGCCGAACCACGGCTGCGAGGCGTTGAAAATGGTCATCTCGTCCTTGTTGTAGCCGATCAGCACCGGCACCCCTTTCGACTGCGCGGGCGCGGTGGGCAGGAACGGATCGCCCTTGAGCACCACCCCGTCGGCGATCGGGCCGAAGTTGGGTCCGCCGAAGCCGCCGCCCTTCGCCGCCAGCACCGCGCGCGCTGCATTAAGCAGGGTTTCGGCCGGAACCGCCTGCAGTTCGGCCACGGTGGTCACGCCAAGCTTGCTCATCAGGTCGCTCGCCAGGGCGCTGGCATCCGTCTTCTTGCCGGTGGTGACGCCGGGGCCCGACTGGATGATCGCCTTGTCGAACAGGCCATTGGCCGCCGGGGTCGCGAGCAGGTGGCTGACTTTCGACCCACCGCCCGATTCGCCCATGATGGTGACGTTGTCCGGATCGCCGCCAAACGCGGCGATATTGGCCTTCACCCATTCAAGCGAGGCCACCAGGTCGAGCTGGCCCGCGTTGCCGCTGTCGGCGAACGCGGGATCCTTGTCGCCGAGGTAGCTGTAGCCGAACGCGTTCAGCCGGTGGTTGACGGTGACCACCACCACATCGCCCTTGGCCGCCAGGTTGCGCCCGTCGTAGACCGGCCACCCGCCCGATCCGTAAGCGTATCCGCCGCCGTGAAACCACACCATCACCGGACGCTTGGCGTTATCGGAGGCAGTGCCGGCAGAAGGGGACCACACGTTGAGGAACAGGCAATCCTCGTTGTCGATCTTGGCTTCGCCCGCGGTCGGGAACACGGTTTGAAGCTGGCGGGTGAGGTCGGTCGTGCCAGGACCGCTGGCGCTGTACATCTGCATGCACGGGGCGCCCATGGTGGTCGCGTCGTAGATGCCGGTCCATGCAACTGCGGGTTGGGGCGCCTTGAAGCGCAAGGGGCCGACGGGCGGCGCGGCGTATGGAAGCCCGAGAAAGGCATCGACGCCGTCGTCTTTCAGGCCCTGGACTTTGCCCTGGGCGGTCTCGACCACCGGGGTGACGGCAGGCACTTGCGCGTGCGCGGGCATCGCCAGGGCCATCGTGGCCACACCGATTGAAAGAATGGGTTTGCCGATCATCTGCTCTCTCCCCAGTGAGTTCCGGTGGGCATGCTATACTCGGGTATGGTCGGCGGCAAGCGCGCACCGGCGATGGGGTGGCGTCGGCCGCCGAAACCGCTAGAGGGACCGCGCCCATGACCGACACCTACGCCTCGAACCGCCGCACGTTCGCGATCATCTCGCACCCCGACGCGGGCAAGACCACGCTGACCGAAAAGTTGCTGTTGCAGGGCGGCGCGATCCATCTCGCGGGCGAGGTAAAGGCTCGCGGCCAGGCTCGGCGCGCGCGCAGCGACTGGATGAAGATAGAACAGCAGCGCGGTATTTCGGTGACCAGCAGCGTGATGACCTTCCAGAAGGACGGCACCGTCTTCAACCTGCTCGACACCCCGGGGCACGAGGATTTCTCCGAAGACACCTATCGCACGCTCACCGCGGTGGACTCGGCGATCATGGTGATCGACGCCGCCAAGGGCATCGAGCCGCAGACCCGCAAGCTGTTCGAGGTGTGCCGGTTGCGCAGCGTGCCGATCATCACCTTCGTCAACAAGGTCGACCGCGAAGGGCGCAGCGCGTTCGACCTGCTCGACGAAGTGGCCGACATGCTGGCGCTCGACGTGTCACCGCAAGCCTGGCCGGTCGGCATGGGCGGGGTGTTCGAAGGCGTGCTCGATTTCGCCAGCGGCGAGATCGCGCGGCCTGACGGGCCGAGCAAGGAATACCTCGGCCGCCGTGACCGCGCGCCGTTGCCGCAGGCGTTCGCCGACGAGGCCGAGCTGGCGCAGGGCGGCTATCCCGAATTCGATCTCGAGGCGTTCCGCAACGGCGACCTTACGCCGGTGTTCTTCGGCAGCGCGCTGAAGAACTTCGGCGTCACCGAACTGATCGAGGCGATCGACCGTTTCGCCCCGCCTCCGCGCTCGCAGCCGAGCAGCGACGGGCCGATCCTGCCGACCCGCGACGAGGTGACCGGGTTCGTATTCAAGGTGCAGGCCAACATGGACCCGCAGCACCGCGACCGGATCGCGTTCATGCGGATGGTCTCGGGCACGTTCAAGCGCGGCATGAAGCTGACCCCCAGCGGGTCGGGCAAGCCGATCGCGGTGCATTCGCCGATCCTGTTCTTCGCGCAGGATCGCGAGATCGCCGACACGGCGGAAGCGGGCGACATCATCGGCATCCCCAACCACGGCACGCTGCGGGTGGGCGATACGCTGTCGGAGCGCAACGACGTGCGCTTCACCGGGCTGCCCAATTTCGCGCCCGAAATCCTGCGGCGGGTGGTGCTGCGCGATCCAACCAAGACCAAGCAGTTGCGCAAGGCGCTCGACGACCTGAGCGAGGAAGGCGTAATCCAGGTGTTCTATCCCGAGATCGGCGGGCAGTGGATCGTCGGGGTGGTCGGCCAACTCCAGCTAGACGTGCTGGTTTCGCGGCTCGAGGCCGAATACAAGGTCGAAGCCGCGCTCGAGATGGCTCCGTTCGCCACCGCGCGCTGGCTCAAGGGCGGCGACGCGGCGTTGAAGACGTTCGCCGATTTCAATCGCGCCAACCTGGCGAAGGACCGCGACGGCGATCCGGTGTTCATGGCCAAATCGCCGTGGGACGTGAACTACCAGGTGGAAAAGAATCCCGACCTGACGTTCTCGGCCACCAAGGAGCGTTAAACCGGTAGCCGCAATTCGGCGAGCAATCCGCCTTCCGGGCGGTTGGCCAGCACCAGGCTGCCGCCATGCGCCTCGGCGATCGCGCGGGCGAGGGTAAGGCCGAGGCCCGCGCCGCCCGTCTCGCGGTTGCGGCTCGCTTCGCCCCGGGTGAACGGCTCGGTCATATCCGCTATCCGTTGGGCCGGGATTCCCGGGCCGCTATCCACCACCCGCAGCACCGCCTGGCTGCCCTCACGCACAACTTCGACCCGCGCGCTGCCGCCATAGCGAACCGCGTTCGAGACCAGGTTGCGTAAAGCGCGCTTGGCCCAGGTCACATGGACCGGCGCGACCACTCGCGGCCCTTCGGCCAGTTCGACCGGATCGCCCATGTCCTCGAATTCCTCGACCACCGACGCGGCCAGCGCGGCGAGCTCGGTGCGCTCGGGCGGCTCGCTCGCGCGGCCGACGCGGGCGAGGCTTAGGATATCGTCGAGCGTGCGGGTAATGTCCTCGATACCCGCCGCCATGCGTCCGCGCTCGTCGTCGTCTTCGACCAATTCGATGCGCACCCGCAGAGCGGCGAGCGGGGTCTTGAGATCGTGGCCGATCGCGCCGAGCATGACGTCCTTTTCATCGAGCATGGCGGCGATCCGCGCTTCCATCCTGCCGTGCGCTTCGATCAGCCGGCGCACGTCGTCGGGGCCTTCGGGAGCCAGTTGGCCTTCAGTGCTGTGATGGCGCGTGAACGCTTCGACGCGCCGGGTCAGCGCCGCCAGCGGATGCGTGATTCGCCGCAGCAGCAGCCAGATCGCCAGCATCAGCACGGCGAACAAGCACCGCGGTCTGGATCAGCAGCGCCTGGAACGCGTGCGGATCACGCCGGGGCACGATCGCCCGCGCGGTCAGCCAGGTCCCGTCAGCGCGCGGCACGCTGGCGAGCACGATGCGCGCCCCGGCCAACCCCAGTTCGCGTCCCAACGGCCGGCCTCGCGCAATGCGGGCGAGCACGCGCGGATCGCGCATCGTCTGGCGGCTGATCACGCGCACCTGATCCGCCGAGGGAACGCCTTGTTCGGCGAGGACTTCGGCGAGCGAGGCCGCAATTCGCGGTTCGGGACGGTCGGCCTGCGTCGCCGGAGGCCGGCTTCCGGTCTCGACCCGGAACCGGCGCAGCCCCCGCATCGGCCCGCCGCGCTCGAAGCGGGGGCGCTGCAGGTCACCGGCAGGGGCATTCGCCCCGGCGATCACCTGCACCGCGAGCGATCCCACCAGCCGCTGTTCGCGCCGTTCGTCCGCCGCGCGGACCAGCAGCACGGCCGAAATCGCCTGCGCGACCAGCAGCGCCCCCGCGACCGCGAGCAGGACCTGGCCGAGCAGGCTGCGCGGCCAGAACCTCATGCCTCGCGCATCACTTGGAGGCGATCCGATGGACGTCTGCGGCGAAGCGGTAGCCGCCACCGCGCACGGTCTGGATGAAATGCGGGTCGCGGCTGTCTTCCTCGATCTTGCGGCGCAGGCGGCTGATCTGGTTGTCGACCGCGCGATCGAACAGGTGCGCCTCGCGGCCCTGGACCAGATCGAGCAGGCGGTCGCGGTCGATCACTTGCCGTGGTCGATCGAGGAAAGCGGTCAGCAGGCGGAACTCGGCGGTCGAGATCGGCACGGTGGCACCATCGGGGCCGGTCAGACGGCGTTTCAAGGGATCGAGCCGCCAACCTTCGAATTCATACAGCGCATCGTCCTCCGGCGCGTGCGCCGGCCGCGCGGAGCGGCGCAGGACCGAGCGGATGCGCGCGACCAACTCACGCGGTTCGAACGGTTTGACGACATAATCGTCAGCGCCGATCTCAAGCCCGACGATGCGATCGGTCGGCTCGCCCTTGGCGGTCAGCAGGATGGTCGGGACGCTCTTGCTCTCGACCAGGTGGCGACACAGCGACAGCCCGTCTTCGCCCGGCATCATCACGTCGAGCAGAACCAGGTCGGGCACTTGTTCGATCAGTGCGGCGCGCGCCGCGGCGGCGCTGGCGGCCTCGCGCACGACGAACCCCTGGCGCGCCAGGTACGCGGCCAGGGGTTCACGAAGCGTCGCCTCGTCGTCAACCAGCAGGATGCTTGTGGGTGCGTCGTCGCTCACGCTTGATCTCGTGCCCGGTCGGAGGCGCGCCCGCAAGCGCGCCTCCGGCCCTTGGGCTCAATTGGCCTGGCGGGCGGCCTTGGCGGCATCCCGTTTGGCCTGCCATTGCGCCTTCATCGCGGTGCGGGCAGCCTGGCGTTCGGCTTGAGTGATCGTGCCGTTGTGATCGGCATCGACCGTGTCGAAGTGCTTGAGCGCCGCAGCCGAGAATTCGGCCTGGGTGATCGCGCCATCGTTGTTGGTATCGGCCATCTTGGCCATCATCATCCGGCCGCCATTCATGCCGCGGTGACCGCGCATGCCCTTGCCGCCCATCCGGTGACCGCCCGTGCGGTGCGCGCCATCGGCCTGGCCGTGGTCCATGCCGGCCATGCCGGCGCGCTCGCCGCCAGCGCGGCCGCGGTGCATCGCGGTGAATTCATCGCGGCTGATCGCGCCGTTGTGATCGGCATCGATGCGATCGAACATCTTGGCCTGCATGGCGGCGCGGTCGGCAGAATCGAGCCTGCCGTCGCCGTTGGCATCCATCTTGGCGAAATGCTCGGCCGCGGTGGCCTGCGCCTGGGCCCGGGTCATGTCGGCCCCACGCGCGTTGGCTGGCGACATCATACCGGGAGCGGCAAACGCGACGCCGGCGGTGGCGAGAGTCGCGGCGGCGATCGAAAGGGTGACTTTACGCATGTGACGAACCTCCTCAAAACAGGACAAGAGCTGCGGGGCCGGGCAGGAGGGGGAGGAGAACCCGCCCTGGCCCCACAACTCATGCTGGCCGGTATAAGGCGCGTTTGTCGCACGCTTATCCCGTATCGACAGAGAATTGTCGCAAGCTGTATCGCAACGGGCGCCGCGTTCACCGCTGTGCAAGGTCTACGCGGGCGATGCCGGACGTGCCGCCTGTCGAGCTTCGGACGGATGAATGACCGGGCGAGCAGCCGCAACTCACTCGCCGGCCTGATCCATCACGAAGGCATTGAGCTTGTTGCCATCGGGATCGCGGAAGTAGCCGGCGAAAAAGCCGCCCCCACGATCGCCGGGCGCGCCTTCGTCGGTCCCGCCGTGGCTCAGCGCAATATCGTACAGGCGCTGGACTTGCGCGGCGTCTTTCGCTGCCAGCGCCACCATCACACCATTGCCGACGCTGGGGGCGTTGCCATCGAACGGCTGGGTCAGGCCGATCCCGGCGCCGCCGCCGGGCTCACCCCAGGCGATGAAGGTGTCGAACTCCATCATCCGGCCCACGCCCATCTCGGCCGCGATGGCGTCATAGAATTGCGCGGCCCGGGGCAGGTCGCTGGTTCCGAGGGTAACGTATCCGATCATTGGTGCATGCTCCTGCCGCAACTCGACCCGACCGGAACATTACGCGAACATCGGCGGCGCTACAAGGGCGCGCAGGCCTCTTCCAGCCACGCCAGCACCGGTCCGTCGAGTTGCGGCGCGAGCACGGCGTGCACTTGCGCGTGATAGCTGTTCCACCATTCGCGCTCTTCGGCGGTAAGAAGCGACACCTCGACCAGCGCCTTGTCGATCGGGGCGAACGTCAGCGTCTCGAAGCCCAGGTAATCGCCTTCCGCTTGGTCGATCTCGCGCCGTTCGGTGAGCACCAGGTTCTCGATCCGGATGCCGTAGGCGCCTGCCTTGTAGTATCCAGGCTCGTTCGACAGGATCATGCCCGCGATCAATTCCTGGTCGCCGCCCGCTTGCGATCCGGTGATCTTGGCGATGCGCTGGGGCCCTTCGTGGACCGACAGGAAGCTGCCGACCCCGTGGCCGGTGCCGTGCGCGTAATCGACGCCTGCTTGCCACAGGAACTGGCGCGCGAAGGCATCGAGCTGGCCGCCGACGGTTCCTTGCGGGAACACCGCGCGGGCGATTGCGATGTGGCCCTTGAGGACGCGGGTGTTGCGGTCCTTCTGCTCGGCGCTCGGGTTGACCCAAACCGTCGGGCGTCCCGATCCACACGGTGCGGGTGATGTCGGTCGTGCCATCGAGGTACTGGCCGCCCGAATCGCACAGATAGATGCTGCCGGGCTGGATCGGGATATTGCTGTCCTCGTCCACCCGGTAATGCGGCAGCGCGGCGTGCGGCCCCGCGGCGCTGATGGTGTCGAACGACAGGTCGCGCAGAATGTCGCTCGCATCGCGAAATTCGCGCAGCTTGGCGGCGGCCGAAAGCTCATCGAGCCCGCCCTTGGGCCCCTCGACGCTGAGCCAGTGGAGATAGCGTGCAATCGCCGCGCCGTCGCGGGCCTGCGCATCGCGCTGGCCCTGCTGCTCGACCGGGTTCTTGATCGCGCGCGGCAGGATCGTGGGGTCCCGCACCGCAACCGGCTTGGCGTGCGCGCTTTCCAACGCGTGGAAGATCGCCGCCACGCCATAGCTGGGATCGACCGCCACGGTCTTGCCCTGCAGTTCGGACAGCGCCGCCTCGAACGCCGCGCGCGGCCGGATCGACACCGCGTTGCCGAGATGCTGGGTCAGCTCCGGGGTAACCTTGTCTTCGCCGATGAACAGTTCGGCGGTGCCGTCGGCATGAGCGATGACATACGACAGCGCGACCGGCGTGCGCTCGACGTCGGCCCCGCGGATGTTGAGCAGCCAGGCTACCGAATCGAGCGCGCTGACCACTGCGGCGTCGTAACCTTCGGCCTTGAGCCAGTCGGCCACCTCGGCGCGCTTGTCGGCGCTCGAGCGGCCCGAGTGCGCATCGTGGTGGACGATTGCCGGCGCGTTCGAGGGCTGGGGGCGGTCGGCCCACACCGCGTCGATCGGGTTGCCGTCAACGGGCACCAGGCTGGCGTGTTTCTTCTCCAGCGCCTTGGCCACACCCTCGGCCCAGCCCTTTGAATGAAGCCACGCGTCATAGCCGATCTTGCTGCCTTCGGGCGCGTGTTCGCCCAGCCACTTGGCCGGGCTGGTACCGGGGACCGCCTGGTAATCGAACAGCTTGCCATCGACCTGCTCGCGGACCTGGACGGTATAGCGTCCGTCGGTGAAGATTGCCGCCGAGTCCGCAAGCACGACGACAGTGCCCGCCGATCCGCCGAAACCGGTCAGCCAGTTCAGCCGCTGGGCATAGCCGCCGATGTATTCGCTCATGTGTTCGTCCGAGATGGGGACGACGAATCCGTCGAGTCCGCGCCGCTTGAGTTCCTCCCTCAGGGCGGCAAGGCGGGATTCGTGAGTCTGCATGAGCATGTTGCGGTCCTTTCCCACCCCACATAGAGGCAGCGCATGACGAGTTCCACCCGCGCCGCCGCGCCTGTCGCCCTCAAGAAGCCGTCCAGCGCGACTCACCACGGGATCACCGTGGACGACGATTACGCCTGGCTGCGCGATGCCGGCTACCCCACCGTCGACGATCCCGAGATCATCGCCCACCTCGAAGCCGAGAACGCCTGGTTCGAAGCCGCGATGGCCGGGCAGAAGGACCGTATCGACGCGTTGTTCACCGAGATGCGCGCGCGGATCAAGGAGGCCGACCGCTCGGTCCCGCAGAAGGACGGCCAGTGGCTCTACTGGATCGAGTACGAGGAAGGCGCCGAGTACAAGAAATGGTGGCGCAGGCCGGTTGAAGCCAAAGACGATACGAGCGCGGACGAACTGATCCTCGACGAAGTGGCGCTGGCCGAGGGGCACGAGTATTTCCGCCTGGGCGCGATCTCGGTTTCGAACGACGGCACCAGGCTCGCCTATTCGGTCGACGATAACGGTTCGGAACGCTTCACCGCGCGGGTCAAGGTGCTCGCGACGGGCGAGGTGTTGCCCGACGAGATTCCCGGCACGCTGTCATCGCTGATCTGGGTCGCGGGCGACACCGGCCTGGTTTACAGTCTCGCCAACGAGCAGTGGCGGACCGACAACGCGCGGCTGCACTGGCTCGGGCGCCCGCTGTCCGACGATGTCGAACTGTTTCACGAGGACGACGAGGGCTTCCGCGTGGGCGCAGGGCTGTCGGCCAACGAACAATGGCTGGTGATCTCGACCAGCGACCACGAGACGAGCGAAGTCCGGCTGCTCCCGGCTGCCGATCCGCTGGCCGAACCGGTACTGGTCAAGCCGCGCCAGAAGGGCGTCGAGTACGAAGTCGATGAGCGCGACGGCACGCTTTACGTGATCGCCAACGACACCCACGAAAACTTCCGGCTCGCCACCGCGCCACTATCGGCGCCCGGCGATTGGACCACGCTGATCGAGGGGTCGGACGCGTTCTATCTCACCGGCTTCGATCTGTTCCGCGACTTCTACGTGGTCGAGGGTCGTCAGGCGGGCCTCGATACGATCGAGCTGCGCTGGTACGACGATCCGGCACGGATCGAACCGATCGCTTTCCCCGAAGCGAGCTACAGCGCCGGAATGGGCGACAACCCCGAGTGGGCGATGGACAAGCTGCGGGTCGGTTACGAATCGATGGTCAGCCCGGCGAGCGTGTTCGATTATCACGTCGCTGAACGCCGGCTCGAACTGCTCAAGGTGCAGGAAATCCCCTCGGGCTACGACGCTTCGCTGTACACCACTGAGCGGTTGCACATCGCCGCGCGCGACGGGACCGATATCCCGGTGTCGATCATGTACCGCAAGGATCGCGCGTCGCTGGTTTCGGGCACAGGCCCGCTGCACCTCTACGGCTACGGCGCCTACGGCATCGCCATCCCCCCCGGGTTCTCGACCACCCGGCTGAGCCTGGTCGACCGCGGTTTCGCCTACGCCATCGCGCACATTCGCGGCGGCGATGACCTGGGCCGCGCCTGGTACAAGGCGGGCAAGCTGGAGAGCCGCACCAACGCGTTCACCGATTTCGTCGATGTAGCCAGGGGGCTGGTCGAACGCGGTTACACCGAGGCGGGCAAGATCAGCATTTCGGGCGGTTCGGCCGGCGGCGAACTGATGGGCGCGGTGGTCAATTCAGACCCCGGACTGTGGGGCGCGGTGGTGGCCCACGTGCCGTTCGTCGACGTACTGGCGACCATGCTCGACGCCTCGTTGCCGCTGACGCCGGGCGAGTGGCCCGAATGGGGCAACCCGATCGAGGACCGCGCGGCGTTCGAACTGATCCAGAGCTATTCGCCATATGACAACGTTCGCTCGCAGGCCTATCCGCCGATGCTGGTCACCGCCGGGCTCAACGATCCGCGGGTGACGTACTGGGAGCCCGCCAAATGGGTCGCCCGCCTGCGCGAGCTGAAGACCGACGACAACGTGCTGCTGCTCAAGACCAACATGGGCGCGGGTCACGGCGGAAAGTCGGGCCGGTTCGAGAGCCTGCACGAAACCGCCGAGGAATACGGCTTCATCCTGTGGCAGCTGGGCCTGTGATCGTGTCTTCAAACAACGCGGCGGCAGGACCGATCAAAAATATCGTCTTCGACATCGGCAATGTGCTGGTGCGCTGGGATTCGCTCGGCATCGTCGAGGCTGCGTTCGGGTTATCGGGAGAGGAGGCCAAGGCGCGCCGCCACGCGCTGTTCGGCGAAACCGACATCTGGCGCGCCTTGAACCGCGGCGAGTACACCGAAGCGGGCGCTAAGGCCGCGTACATCGAGGCCGGGCTGCTGGGCGACGCTGAGGCCGAGGCGCTGTTCGCCGCGCTCTACGCCAGTCTGCAGGTTCTCGAGGATACGCCTCCGCTGATGGAACGGCTCAAGGCGGCCGGCTATCGCATCTTCGCGCTGACCGACAACGTGCGCGAGATCGTCGCGCATCTCGAAGGCACACACGACTGGTGGGCGCACTTCGAACACGTCACCAATTCGGCCGAGGTCGGCGTGCTCAAGCCCGATCCGCGCATCTACGCGCACCTCCTCGAAACCAACGCGCTTCTGCCCGAGGAGACGGTGTTCTTCGACGACATGCCCGGCAACGTTGCCGGTGCCCACGCGGCGGGGATGCACGCGTTCGTGTTCACCGACGCCGCGCAAGCGGAGCGCGATCTCAAAACCTTGGGCATCGAACTCTGAGCAATCGCTTCGCCAGGACCTTCACCGCCCGGCCCGAGCACATCGACGAGCTGGGCCACGTCAACAACGCGGTGTGGCTGACGTGGGTGCAGGACATCGCCACCGCGCACTGGAGCGCGGTCGCCGCGCTGGAGCATATCGAGCGCTACGTGTGGGTCGTGACCCGGCACGAGATCGACTACCGCGGCAATGTCGGGCTGGGCGAGACGGTCTCGGCGCAAACCTGGATTCCGAACCCACCGCGCGGCGCGCAGTTCGATCGCTGCGTGGAGTTTCGCGATGCCGCAGACAAGCGCCTCGTCGCGGTGAAAAGCACCTGGGCGATGCTCGACAAGGCCAGCGGACGGCTCGTGCGCGTGCCGGCGGACGTGGCCTCGCCTTTCCTCCCCTGAATCGCGCTTGCGGCGCGGGCGAGCCGTTGCTAGAGGCGCGCGCCTACCAAGGGCCGGTGCGCCGGCCCTTATTTCATACGGCGTGCGGTCGTGGCGGAATTGGTAGACGCGCAACGTTGAGGTCGTTGTGGGCGAAAGCCCGTGGAAGTTCGAGTCTTCTCGACCGCACCAAACAGTCACCCAAGCAGACACGATTTCGCCTTCGGGCACACTGCGCCACGAACATCACGCCTCAGCGATAGTTTTGCGGCTTGAGCCCATGCCTTGCGAGCTTGTCGTACAGGGTCTTGCGCTTGATCCCGAGAATTCCCTGGACTGCTTCGACCTGCCCGTTGGCCTTTCGCAGTGCATCCTCGATCACCGTCCGCTCGAAGGCCTCGACCAGTTCGCGCAAGTCCAGTCCCGAGACGGCCGCGCTCCCAGCGCCGCCGGCCAGCTGTGTCAGGCCAAGAACGAAGCCGCGCGCAAAGTCGCGCAGCTCCCGCAATCCGCCGACCCATTTGTTATGCATCAGGTGGTTCCATTCGGCGGCGGAGATGGACGGCGCGCGAGTTTCGTATTCCTGCTCGAACTCGCGCAGGAAGTGGCGAAAGATGATCGGCAGGTCGTCCGTCCGCTGGTGGAGCGGCGGAATGGGAACGGTCACGCCGCCGAGATGGTCGAGCAACAGCCGGTCGCCGGTTTGGGCGATCGCTCGCTCGCGGCCGCCCGTTGCGGCGATGATCCGGACGTCGAGCGTCCGTGGCCGCTCGGCACCCAGGGGATAGATCGCGCGCTTTTCCACCAGCGTCCGAATGCGGCCGCGAAGGTGCTCGGGAATGCTTTCGGCATCGTCGAGCAACAATGTTCCGCGCTGGGCGCGCTCGATAAGCCCCGAGCGCGACAGGCCCGCGCTCCGGTCGCGCCCGAAGATCAGCAGTTCGACCTCGGGGTTGGTCCAGACGCCGATGTCGATGGTCACGAACGGCCGATCGTGGCGCACGCTGAGGTCGTGGATCCGCCGGGCCAGCCATGTCTTGCCGATCCCGCTGTCGCCGATGACGTGCACATCCAGGTCAATCCGCGCGACTTCGGTGACCAGCCGTTCGAGCCGGCGCACGGCGTCCGAGGTTCCCAGCAACCCCGCGTCGGTCCGATCGCGCAGCGCGGCGCGCAGCCGGCGGTTCTCGATCACGAGCGCGCGGCGGGCGGCTGCCCTGCGGATGGCATCGACCAGCGCCGCGGTCGAGTAGGGCTTGGTCAGAAAGTCCGCGGCGCCGCGCTTCATCGCTTCGACCGCCATCGGCACGTCGCCGTGCCCGGTCACCAGGATGACCGGCAGCTCACTATCGCGCTCGGCAAGCGTGGCGAACAATTCGAGGCCGTCGATGCGCGGCATTCGGATGTCGCTGACGACCACGTCCTCGAATTCTCCGGTGACCACCTTCAGGGCTGACTGGGCATCGGAAAATGCGGACACCTCGAAACCTTCGAGAGTGAGCGCCTGAACCGTCGCCTCGCGCAGCTCCATTTCGTCTTCGACGAGCACCACGCGCGTGGGATCGGCGCCACTCACGCGCGGGGAATCCGCATCACGAAGCGTGCGCCGGTCTCGCTCGGCTCCGTGCCCAAATCCCCGCCGAGATCGCGCATGATGTCGCGCGAGATGACGAGGCCAAGGCCGAGGCCCTCCGGCTTGGTGGTGGCGAAGGGCTGAAACATGCGATCGCCGATCTGCCCCAGCCCGGGACCGTCGTCGGTTACCGAAAGCCGGCACCATTCGGCATCGACGGCCAGCTCGATCGCGATCGTGCCACCCGATTGCAGCGCATCGAGCGCGTTCTGCAAAAGGTTGACCAGGACCTGCTCGAGGCGAACCGGTTCGGATCGAACGGGCGTTTGCCGCCGATCCTCGGGCGGCAGCGTCAGCGTGGTTCCGCTGCGCATGATCCGGTCATTCAGCAGCAGCAAGGCCCCTTCGATCGCCTGGCCGACAGGCATGACCCGCGGATCGGCAGGCCCGCGCCGGGCGAATCGCTTCAACTCCCCGGTAATCGTCCCGATCCGTTCTGCGATTCCGGCGATGCGGGTGAAGTTGGTGCGTGCCTCGTCCACGCGCCCGCGTTCGAGCAGTCGCACACCACTTTCGGCGAACACCTGGGCGGCGGCGACGGGCTGGTTGATCTCGTGGCCGATACCGGCAGTGATCTGACCGAGCAGTGCCAGGCGGTTGGCCTGTCCGAGTTGCTCGCGCAATTGGTGCGTCCGATCGGCGACCAGACCTTCTGCGCGAATTTCGCGGCGCTTGCGCAGGACGGTCAGCGCAACCAGCAGGGCAGCCAATGCGGCCGCCGCGAGAATGAGAACGAAGCGCAAGTTGGCGACAGCGGCGCCGATCCGCTCGGTCGGGTCGACCAGCAGGTGGAGCCGCCATCCCGGAGGCGCGATCGGCTGATCGGCGTCGACGAGCGGGGCGCCGGCAAAGCCGGTGGCGCCGGCGGTACCCGCATCGAAAGGCCGCAGTCGCGTGATGCCGAATTGCCGCAAGTCGAGCGCGGTGTCCCGGTGGGAGGAAAGATCGGGCCGGGTGGCCCGGAACCGCCAGTCTTCTTCGCTGGTGATCAGGATCACGCCATCGCGATCGGTCACAAATACGCCGGGCGTGGTGGTGCGCCAGCTTTGCTCGAGGCGGTCGAATTCGACTTTCACCGCGACGACACCGATCACCCCGCCGCGATCCCGGATGGACTGCGCGATATAGAGCCCGGGCTTGCGGCTCACGGTTCCCAGGGCGAACTGCGTGGCACTGCCATCGCGGACCGCCTCGGCGAAGTAGCGGCGGAAACGATAGTTCGACCCGACAAACGAAGTCGGCAAGCGCCAGTTACTTGCCGCGACCGTCAGGCCGTCGGCATCCATAAGGTAGATCGCGGCCGCCTTGGTCTGGCTGGCCAGCGCTTCGAAGCGGCGGTTCAAGTGTGCCGGGTCGTCCCGCCTCGTGGCCAGCAGCGAACGGACGTCGGGGTCGCCCGCCAGCACCAGGGGAGCGACGGTGAACTTGTCGAGTTCCGCCTGAAGCGCAGCGGCCAGGATCGCCGCGTCGTCACGGCCGGCCTGCTGAGCCTCTATCGTTGCGGAGCGCCGGGCGCGGTGCTCCAGTTGCCCCACCGCGAACACCATGAGTGCCACGAGCAGCACGGCTCCTGCACCTAGGGCGCGCCAATCGCCAAACCGCCGGGGCACAATCTTCACCGCAGCACTTGTGCGGATTTTCGCACTAAGCAGCAATCTGAAATGTGCGGTTTTCCGCACTAATCGGCGCGTAGAATTGGGGTAAGTAATTGATTTTACGGTAATTAGAATAACCGGGTCTCGACCCGTTGCGGCTACGCGAGGCGGGTTTATCCTGAAGCCACAAAGCCCCGATCGATACGGGGCCCGGGAGAGAGAATGGAAGCGACCGTCAAAGGTTCACCGGCGCGTGCCCCGTGGTACCGCTCGCTGTATGGTCAGGTGCTGCTGGCCATCGTCTGTGGCGCTCTGCTGGGACATTTTCTGCCGGCAACGGGCGTATCGCTGAAGCCGCTTGGCGACGGTTTCGTGAATCTCGTCAAGATGATCATAGCGCCGGTCATTTTCGTGACCGTCGCTACCGGCATCGCAGGCATGCGGGACACCTCGGCGGTGGGCTCGGTCGCCCTCAAGGCGTTCGCCTATTTCCTGTTCTTTTCGACCCTCGCGCTGATCATCGGGCTGGTGGTGGCCAATGTGGTGCAACCCGGGGCCGGGCTGAACATCGATCCCGCCACGCTCGATTCGGACGCCGTCGCGAACTACGCGGCAACGGCGGAAGAGCAGACGGTGACCGGCTTCCTGCTGGGCATGATCCCGACCACGCTGTTCTCGTCGGTAACCAGCGGCAGCATTCTCCAGACGCTGCTGGTGGCAGTCCTGTCTGGCATCGCCATCTCGCTCACGCGGCCGCGCAGCGATCTCGTGTTCGACGTCCTCGTCTCGTTCGGCGAGGTCGTGTTCAAGCTCGTCCACATGCTGATGAAATTCGCGCCGATCGGCGCGTTCGGCGCGATCGCCTTCACGATCGGACAATTCGGTATCGGCACGCTGGCAAACCTCGCCGGTCTGGTGGCGACCTTCTATCTCACATCGCTGCTGTTCGTGGTGGTGGTGCTGGGCACCGTGGCGTGGTGGACCGGGTTTTCGCTGTTCGGGCTGATCCGGTACCTCAAGGACGAACTGATCCTGGTCCTTGGCACCTCCTCGTCGGAGGCCGCGCTGCCCAACCTGATGGAAAAGCTCGAGATCGCCGGCTGCCGCCGCAGCGTGGTCGGACTGGTGGTGCCGACCGGCTACTCGTTCAACCTCGATGGCACCAACATCTACATGACGCTCGCCTCGCTGTTCATCGCCCAAGCGATGGGAATCCAGCTGTCGATCGGCGAACAAGTGGCTCTGGTGCTGATCGCGATGATCAGTTCGAAGGGCGCGGCGGGGGTGACCGGGGCGGGATTCGTGATCCTCGCCGCCACCTTGTCGGTGGTGCCTTCTGTTCCGGTGGCCGGCATGGCGCTGATCCTGGGCGTCGACCGCTTCATGAGCGAATGCCGCGCGCTGACCAACTTCGTGGGGAACGCGGTCGCCACGATCGTGGTCGCCAAGTGGGAGGGCGCGCTCGACCGCGATCGCCTCACAAGCGCGCTCGCCGGAACGCCGCAACCGTTGCCGGGCGGGGATAGCGAGCGGCACGAACGCCATGAGCTGGTCCACCCCGTGCCCGCTTCGCAGGAGGGTCGCCCATGATCGTTTCGCGCCGCCTGGCCATGGGCATGACCGCCGCCCTCGCTGCCTCGGCCGCGCTCCCGTTGCGCGCGCATGAGCTGGAGGAAATCCCGCTATGGCCCGGGACCCCGCCCGGCAGGGGCGCGGTCAAGGGACCGGAGAAGATCGGCACGTCGGGAGCCGGCACCGGGGCCGTGTCGAACGTCTCGGCGCCCCGGATGCGGGTCTATCGGCCGGCGGCGCCTAACGGCCGCGCGGTGATCGTCTGCGGCGGGGGCGGCTATTTCCGCATCCAGCTGACCAAGGAAAGCGGCCCCGCCGCGCGGTGGCTGCAAAATCGCGGCTATACCGTCTTCGAACTCATCTACCGGCTTCCGGCGGATGGCTGGGAGGCTTCCGCGCCGTTCGCCGACGCCCAGCGGGCGATGAAGATCGTCCGCAGCAGAGCGGCCGAGTTCGCGGTCGATCCGGGCAAGATCGGGATCATGGGGATGTCGGCCGGGGGTCACCTGGCAGGCTTCACGGCGTTGCAGCCGGGCCGATCGCTCTACGCCGGCAAGGACGCGTTCGAAGCCGCAAGCGCGCGTCCCGACTTCGCAGCCCTGCTGTTTCCGGTGGTCAGCTTGCGCAAGCCGTTCGACACCACCCGCACCCGCAAGGAGATCATCGGCACTCACCCCGATGCTGCGGCGGAGAACGCCTGGTCGCTCGACACCTATGCGGCCAAGGACGCGCCGCCGATGATCCTGTTCTCGGCCGCCGACGATCCGACCACGCCGCCGGGCCACAACCTTGCGCTGTTCCAGGCCCTGACAACCGCCGGTGCCAGCGTCGAGATGCACATTTTCGCAAGCGGCGGCCACGGCTGGGGGCTCGGCACTCCTGAGCAGACGCTGAGCCAGTGGCCCGAGCTGTTCGATGCCTGGGCCAGCCGCGTCGCGATCAAATCATAAAAGTCTAACGGGAGGAAAATCATGCGCACCACTACCTTGACCATCGCGCTCCTTGGCTCGGCCAGTTTCGCGGTGCTCGGCGGAGGCACCGCCGCAGCCCAGACTGCTGGCACGGCCGCGACCACGCCGGCGCAAGAGGAACCGCTTCCTGCCGATCAGACCGAGATCGTCGTCACCGGCAGCCAGATCCAGGGCGCCCAGATCGACGACGTCCTGCCGGTGACAGTCCTGACCGAACAGGACATCGAGACCACCGGCGCAACCACCGGTGACGAGCTGTTCCGATCGATCCCGCAGGCGGGGACGGTCGCCTTCAACGAACAGAACGCCGACACCCAGAACAACGCCCGCGGCGACGTCGCCTCGGTCAACTTGCGCGATCTCGGCACCGGCAACACGCTGCTGCTGATCAACGGCCGGCGCATGACGCTGCACCCCGGCTTCCAGACCGAACTGCTGGTGCCGGTGGTGTCTTCCGATACCAACGAAATCACGCCCGGCAGCGTCAAGCGGCTCGAGGTGCTGCGCGACGGCGCTTCGGCCATCTATGGCGCCGACGCGGTCGCCGGGGTCATCAATACCATCCTGAAGGGCAACCGCACCGGCGGGTTTCTCGAAGGCGAGTACCGCCTTTACGATGGTACCAGCATGTTCGGCTACCAGGTCAACGGCGGCTACGGCGTCGACTTCGCGGGCGGACGCGGCAACATCACCGTTTACGGCAGCTATTTCCGCGAAAGCGGCATGCCCGCCGCCGATCGCGTCTACTCCGCAGATGACAACCGGCTGCCGCTGGTGGTGGGGACCGACTTCGAAGGCGATGCCTCGTTCAACAACCGCAACACCTTTGGACCCTTCGGGCAGTTCGACATTCAGGCGCCCACCAACCGCACGCCGATCGGGGATGATGACTTCTATCTCCAGCCGAGCACCTTCGCCGGTTGCAGGCTCGACTTCGGAAATGGGATCTGTGCCCGGAACGGCACCACGCCGATCAGCGACGTGCGCTATAATACGATCTTCGGGAACGACCTGTTCAGCAGCAAGAACCGCTACAACGCCATGGCGTTGCTCAACTACGATCTGACCGACAACGTCGAAGCGTATTTCGAGGGCAGCTACTACCGCTCGGAAAGCCAGCGCAACATCGACGCATCCGCCATCCTGAGCGCGGTGCCCGTCGGGATCTCGCGCAATGCCTATTACAACCCGTTTGGGCCGACGCTGCGCAACGGGCTGCCCAACCCGCAGCGTCTCCCCGGCACGACAATTCCTGCAGTCGGCGCCGACGTCATCATGGAGCGCTATCGCTTCGTGGACGTCGGCAATCGCGGCGTTGCGGTGGACAAGGACACCTATCGCGCGGTTGCCGGCCTGCGCGGCAACTTCGGCGCGTGGGACTTCGACACCGGCGTGCTTTATTCCGAGGCCAGATCGACCGACGTCGAAAGCAACCGCGTCTCGCTCACGCTGATGCAGCAGCAGATCAATCTCCAGACGCCCGACGCGTACAATCCGTTCAATGGCGGCTGCCTCGACGATCCGGGCATCGGCGATTGCACGCCCAATCCGTTGGCGTCGATCGATCCCTTCCGGATCGACGTGTACCGCAAAGGCGGCACCAGCCTGGCGCTCGCCGACTTCAAGGTCAGCCGCAACGATCTGTTCAAGCTGCCCGGCGGCGACCTGGGCGTGGCAGCGGGGATCGAGTGGCGGCGCGAGACCTTCTACGACGACCGCGACCCGCGTCTCGACGGAACGATCACGTTCACCGACAGCGTGACCGGAGACTTCAACGGCAGCGACGTGGCGGGCACCAGCCCGTCGCCCGATACGAGCGGGCACCGCGAGGTCTATTCCGCGTTCGCCGAGCTGTTCGTGCCCGTCATCAGCCGGGACATGAACATTCCGCTGGTTCGGGAATTCAACGTTCAGCTGGCCGGCCGGGTCGAGCATTTTACCGACATCGACGAGACCGCGGCGGTCCCCCGCATCGCAGCGTCGTGGACCACCATCCCCGGGGTCACCTTTCGCGGCGCCTGGTCCAAGGGTTTCCGCGCGCCTAACCTGATCCAGGTCAACGATGCGGGCACCACCCGATCGAACACCCGCGACGACTTCGTCGTGTGCCAGGCGCAGGTGCAGAAGGGGCAGATCTCGGACCTGGGCGCCTGCCCCGGGGCGGGCGTGATCAGCTTCCGGTCCGGAACCGAGAACCTGGTTCCGGAAGACAGCACCAGCATCAACCTGGGTGTCGTGCTCGAGCCCGGCTTCATCCCGGGCCTGACGCTCACCGCCGACTACTGGCGGGTGAAACAGAAGAAGCTGGTCGGCACATTCGGTGACGACAACGCGATCGCGCTCGACTTCCTGCGTCGGATGAACGGCAGCACCAATCCCAACGTCGTCAGGCTGGCACCGACGGCCGACGACATTGCGTTGTTCGCGGGCACCGGATTGGATCCCGCCGGCAAGATCGATTACGTGCAGGATGACTACATCAACCTCGACAGCCGCGTTTCGCGAGGCATCGACTTCGGCCTCGCCTATCGCGTGCCGGACTTTGGGGCCGGCAACATCCGGCTGCGCCTGAACGTCGCGCGGCTGCTCGGGTTCGTGCAGTCCGCCAGTCCCGAAGGCCAGGAACTGGTCGATGCGGTTGCGGCGGGGACGCTGCCGCTCGATGTCTCGGTGGGCGGTCTTGGTGAGTTGCTGCAGCTCGACGGTCGGCCGAAATGGCGCGCGAGCGGATCGGTCAACTGGGAGCGGGGCCCGGTCGAAGTGGGGCTGTTCGGGCAGTATGTCGGCCGATTCTACGACACCAGTGTCGTGCGGGACAACCTGATCGTGTCCGACGATCCGAACGCCAATTTCTTCCCGGTGAACGACTGGTTCGTGCTCAATGCATCGGTGGCGTACACCATCGACAACGACACCGCCCTCGATGGCACGCGCTTGCGGTTCGGCATCAACAACCTGTTCGACAAGGACCCACCGCTCGCGGACGAGAATTATGGCTTCTACAGCGATCTCCACAGCGCCCGCGGCCGGGTTTTCGTGGTCGAGCTTCGCAAGAAGTTCTGACGCGCTGTCTGCGTGAAACGCGGGATCATCTTTGCGGCGGCGCTGCTGCTGGCGGGCTGCGCGGGCACAGTCCCGCCGGTCGGGCAGGGGCCGCCGCCGTCGGCTGGATGCGCAACCGCATCGGCGGAACTCGACTTCGACTTCGCAACCGCTCCGCAGGCGAGTTGCACCGTTCTCGGCGAGCGTCGGTTTGCCGTCCTTGTCACGCCGGAGCACGCGCCCCCGATCAATCCCAGCCCGTGGTATGCTTTCCGCTATTCCACTTCGTCCAGCGAAGGCCTGAGCGTACGGCTGGACTATCTTGGCGCGCGTCACCGCTACGCCCCGAAGCTGACGCGCAAAGGGGGTTCAAGCGAGCTTCCCGTGAGCGTCACGGAGGACGGTCGCAGCGCGACGATCACACTCCCGCAGGGTTCGGGCCTGGTCAGCGGCCAGCCGATCCTCGACGCCCGGCACTATGCCGAACTTGCGCGGGACCTGGTCCGGAACTTCGGCGGTGACGCAGTGGAGCTGGGGCGGTCACTCGACGGGCGCTCGATCGAAGCGGTCCACTTTGGCGATGCTTCGGCAAAGCAGACGATTGTCATTCTCGGGAGACAGCATCCGCCCGAGGTGACCGGCTCTTACGCGCTCGAACCGTTTGTGCGTGAACTTGCGCGGCGGCTTCAATCAGATCCGCAGTTGAGGCGCCGGTATCAGATCCTGGCCGTCCCACTGCTCAATCCGGACGGCGTCGAGCGAGGGCACTGGCGCGCGAACCGCGGCGGCGTGGACCTGAATCGCGATTGGGGCCCGTTCAGCCAACCCGAAACCCGCGCCGTGCGCGACTGGCTGGCGATCCGCTCTGCCGCGACCACGCCCGTGGCGATGATCGATTTCCACTCCACCAACCGCAATCTGTTTTACGTCCAGGGTGACGAAGCCAGTGCCGCAAACCAGCATTTTCTTCAGAACTGGCTGGGCGGCAAGGAAGCGCGATTTTCAGGATACACCTTCACGATCGAGCCGCGAAACGCCAACCCGGGGTCGGGCACCGCCAAAAACTGGTTCTTCGAGTGCTTCGGCATACCATCGTTCACTTACGAGGTAAGCGACAGCGCCGATCGTGCTGACACACAGGCGGCGGCCCAGGCACTTGCGGGCGACTTCATCGAGTCACTGGCCAGTATCTTAGCCGATCACGATCGTCAGCCACGCCAGCTGTCGACGGAGTGCATGCGCGCTTCGAATTAAGCCGGCGTGTCGCCGGGGGGGCAAGCCGGCGACTGTGCGCGTGCGATCAAAGGCGGGGAAGGGTAACCCCGCGTTGGCCCATGTATTTGCCCGCCCTGTCCTTGTAGCTCGTCTCGCACCGCTCGTTGCCCTTGAGGAACAGGAACTGGCACGCGCCCTCGTTGGCGTAGATTTTCGCCGGCAGCGGCGTGGTGTTGGAGAATTCGAGCGTCACGTGACCTTCCCAGCCGGGTTCGAGCGGGGTCACGTTGACGATGATTCCGCACCGCGCATAAGTGCTCTTGCCAAGGCAGATCACCAGCACGTCTTCCGGCACGCGGAAATATTCGACCGTCCGCGCGAGCGCGAAGCTGTTGGGCGGGATCACGCACACGTCGGTCTTACGGTCGACGAAGCTGTTGGCGGCGAAGTCCTTGGGATCGACCACCGCCGAATCGACGTTGGTGAAAATCTTGAATTCGTCGGCCACCCGGGCGTCGTAGCCGTAGGACGATAGCCCGTAACTGATGCAGCCTTCGCGGCGCTGCGCCTCGACGAAGGGCTCGATCATGTTGCGGGTGGTGGCCGCTTCGCGAATCCAGCGGTCGGAGAGAATCGACATGACGGTTGTGTCGTTCACCCGGGCCCAACGAGCAAGCGCGCGCCCGGGGTTATCCCGAACGCGCGCGCGCCCCATGGCTCAAAGCCTAGATCAGAAGTGGACCGTGCCGGTGACGAACACCTGCCGCGGATTGCCGTAGAACGCGGTCAGGGTGCCTTCCTTCCCCAGCGACGGGATCGGGTAGCCGTTGGCGCCCACGGGGATGGCGCCCGTCGTCGGATCGGCGGCAACGAAGGTGTAGCCGCTGGTCTTGTATTCCTTGTCGGTCAGGTTGCGGCCGTGGATGCCGATGCTCCAGCGGTCGCTGGGGGCCGTGTAGACCAGGTTCGCGTCGAGCAGGGCGTAACCCTTCTGGTCGATATACGGGTTCGCGATTTCGAACTGGTACGTCTTCGAGCGGTAAGACAGCGTGGAGGTGAAGGCGATGTCGCCGGCACCGACGGGGGCGGTGTAGCCGAGCGTGCCGCTGGCGGTCCACTTGGGAGTGTTCTGCACGTGGCGGAAGTCGGCCACATCGGTCGGAGTCGGCTTGCCCGCGACGACGATGTTGGTGATGTATTCCTTGTACTGCGCGTCGATGTACCCGAGCGATCCGGCGAAAGTCAGGCGGTCGCCGGTTGCCATCAGGCTTTCACCCAGCCGCGCGGTGGTTTCGAATTCGACACCCTTGAAGGTTGCCTTGCCCGCGTTCGACACGACGCCACAGAAGGTCGGCAAGCCGGCCGAGGTGCAAGCCACCGAGCCGGGGATCTGCACATCGGTGTAGTCGGCATAGAAACCGGCCAGCGCGACATAGAGCCTGCCGTCGAGCAGACTGCCCTTGTAGCCGACTTCGTAGCTGTCGACCTGTTCGGGGTCGAAGCTCAGGAAGTCGGCGATCTCGGCGTCCGAGCGGATCCCGTTCCCGTCGAGGTCGGGGGCATTGGTGCCCACGCCGCGCGGATCGAAGCCGCCGCCCTTGAAGCCCTGGCTGAAGCTTGCGTAGATGTTCTGGTCCGGCGCCGGCTTGAAGCTGATCGAGGCGCGCGGAGTGAACTTCTTGAAGTGCGCCTCGCCGCTGAAATCGGTCGCCGGGACACCGGCCTTGATCCCGACCCCGCCGAACACCGGCGAACCGCCGCCGACGTAGTTCTGGCGCAGGATGTCCGCGTTGCGGGTATCCCACGTGTAGCGCCCGCCGAGCGAGAGGCTGAGCTGGTCGGTGAAGTCGAACGTCGCGTCCCCGAACACCGCGTACGTCTCGGTGTCGACGTCTGCCTCGGTGAAGGCGGTCAGGCCGGCGACGGTGGTGAAAAGGCGCACGTCGAACAGGGTGTCGGCCTTGGCGTCGAGGTAATAGAAGCCGAGCAACGCAGACAGCGGGCCCTTGTCGTAGAGCAGCTGCAGTTCCTGGCTGATCTGCTCGTTGTCGTAGATGCCGGGCACGTCGAGATCGACCGCGGGCAGCGCGTCGAAGTCGATCGGGGTGGCGGTGTAGTCCTTGCGCCAGGCGCTGATCGAACGGAACGTCAGCGCGTCGGACAGGTCGACCTTGATGTTCATCGCCAGGCCGTAGGCTTCGATATCCTGCTTGGGGTCGTTTAGCCCGCCGCGGGTATCGAAGACGTTGTCGAGAACCGGCGCGCCCGAGGCCAGGCCGGGGATCAGCCGGGTGCCGCCGCGCGGGTTGCTCTTGTCCTTGGTGTAATCGCCCGAGATGCGGATCAGCACCGGCGCGCCATAGCCGCCCATCTCGAACGTGCCGCGGGCGCCGAACAGGTCCTTGTCGTAGTTGTCGAGCCCGGTGGTCAGGTTCTTACCGAAGCCGTCGCGGGTCAGCTTGGCGACCGCCCCGCCGACGCGGATGAGATCGTTCAAGGGGGCTGAACCGCTGATCACGCCGTCGAGCTGGTTGTAGGTGCCGTAGGTCGCGCGGATGTCCAGCGAAGGGTCCTGCGGCAGCATCTTGGTCACGTACTTGACCGCGCCGCCGATCGTGTTGCGGCCGTAGAGCGTGCCCTGCGGGCCGCGCAGCACTTCGATCCGCTCGACGTCGTAGATGTCGAGCACGGCGGCCTGCGGGCGATTGAGGTAGACGTCATCAAGGTAGATGCCGACGCCCTGCTCGAAGCCCGAGACCGGGTCTTGCTGGCCGACGCCGCGGATAAAGGCCGACAGGGTCGAGTTGGTGCCACGGCTCGCCTCGAGCGTGGTATTGGGAGTGGTCTGGCCGATGTCGGTGATATCGATCGCGCCCGCCTGGGCGAGCGATGCGCCGCTGTAGGCGGTGACCGCGATCGGCACGTCGACGAGGTTCTCCTCGCGGCGGCGTGCGGTGACGATGATCGCGCCTTCGTCGGCATCGGCGGTCCCGGCGGTGTCGGTGTTGCCCGCCGGATCGTTCGGCAGATCCTGCGCGGCAGCAGGCGCGGCGAGGCCGGCGATCGCAATCGAGCCGGCGAGGGCGATATAACTGGCGCGGACGGCGAGGCGGATCATGGCTGCGTTCTCCCTGACGATTACGCGCTTGCTTACGCGCTCTGTTGAATCGCCCAATATTGAAACCTGAACCACCTTTCAACTTTTTTCGTTGCGCGAGTTTGGAAAAGCGGGATACTCGTTGCGTGATGGCAACAGAGCCGAACCGTTCCGCGACCAGCCCAGCGACCGCCAGCCCGGGCAAGGAACCGCGCACCGCGCGCGGGCGGGAAACGCTGCGCAAGCTGCTCGATGCAGCGGCCAAGGAATTTGGCGAACTGGGTTTTCATGCTTCGTCGATCAGCGGAATCACCCGCCGCGCCGGCACCGCGCTGGGCAGTTTCTACACCTACTTCGACAGCAAGGAGGCGATCTTCTCCGCGCTGGTAAAGGATATGAGCGAGGCGGTCGCCCACGTGGCGGCCGAGGCAATGCCTGTCGGGATCAGCGGCATCGAGCGCGAGCGAAAGGGACTGGCGGCCTTCCTCGGATTCGCGCGCAGCCACAAGGAAATCTACCGCATCATCGACGAAGCCGAGTTCGCCGACCCGGCGAGCTACCGCGCGCACTATGCGGGCGCGGCCGGCCGCATTGCCGCGCGCCTCGATGCTTCAGTTGCCGATGGTCATCTGGCGCCCGGCGACAACGAGGTGCGTGCCTGGGCGATCATGGGAATGAACGTGTTCCTCGGCCTGCGTTTCGGCGTGTGGGACGATCGCCGCCCAGTCGAGGAAATCACCGCGTCCATCGAGTCGCTGCTGCGAGACGGGATCGCCGCGCGCTAGCCGGCTCTGTCGTGTGCGAGCGGGTTCAGCTGTCAGGATGCCAGCAGACTTGCATTGCCCCCCGCGGCGGTGGTGTCGATGCACACAACCCGCTCGGTCGCGAAACGCAGCACATAGTGCGGACCGCCTGCCTTGGGCCCCGTGCCCGAGAGCCCCTCTCCGCCGAACGGCTGGCTTTCAACCACCGCGCCGATCTGGTTGCGGTTGACGTAGAGATTACCCACCCGCGCCAGTCGTTCGACCGTCCGCGCGGTCTCGGCGATGCGGCTGTGCAGCCCCAGGGTCAGGCCATAGCCGACCGCATTGATGTCCTCGACCACCCGCTCGAGCTGGTCCGCAGGGAAGCGTGCAACGTGCAGCACGGGGCCGAAGTTCTCGCGCCGCAAATCGCGGATCGAAGCGATCTCGATGATCGTCGGGGCGACGAAGCAGCCCTTGCTCGCGCCCTTGGGCAGCTTGCGCCGCCAGACCGCCAGGCCCTCCTTCTTGCGCCGCGCCACGTGCCGTTCGAGCGCGGCTTTGGCGTCGTCGTCGATTACCGGACCGACGTCGGTTTCCAGCCGAGCCGGATCGCCGATCTCGAGCGCTTCGAACCCGCCCTTGATCATCTTCAGCATTTCGTCGGCGATATCGTCCTGCAGGTAAAGCACGCGCAGCGCGCTGCACCGCTGGCCGGCGCTCTGGAAGGCGCTGTTGACGACATCGCGGGTCACCTGTTCGGGCAAGGCCGAGCTGTCGACGATCATCGCGTTCTGGCCGCCGGTTTCGGCCACCAGTGTCGCGATGGGCCCCTCGCGCGCGGCAAGGCTGCGGTTGATCGCCTGCGCGGTCTGGGTCGAACCGGTGAACGCGACCCCGGCGATTCGCGGATCGGAGGTGATCAACTGGCCGACCTCTCCTGCGCCGGGGAGCAACTGGAGAACGTCTTCGGGAATGCCCGCCTCGTGGCACAGGCGGATTGCCAGAGCGGCGATCAGCGGGGTCTGCTCGGCTGGTTTCGCGACCACCGTATTGCCCGCGGCGAGCGCGGCGGCGGCGGGCCCGATGAAGATCGCCAGCGGGAAATTCCACGGGCTGATCGTGGCGAATACCCCGCGCCCGACCAAGGTCAGGCGGTTCTCCTCCCCCGTCGGCCCGGGCAGGGTGATGGGGGCGGAAAACAGCCGCCGGGCCTCGCCGGCATAGAAGCGCAGGAAATCGACCGCTTCGCGCAGTTCGAGCACACTGTCGACCAATGTCTTGCCCGCCTCGCGCTGACACAGCGAGATGAATTCGGCTGTGTGGCCCTCGAATGCGTCCGCCGCTGCGTCGAGCAGCAGCGCCCGCTTCGCTCCGCCGAGCGCGTTCCAGCCGGGCTGGATCGCTTCGGCCCGGCGGATCCCCTCGGCCACCTCGGCCGGCGTTGCGTCACGCCGGACGCCGACTTCGCGGGCGGTGTCCTGCGGCGAGGTGATCGGGGCGAATTCGCCCGGGGCCGCGGCGCGGAAAGTCGGCGCTGCCTCCCAATGGCGGCCTTCGAGATCGGCGAGCCGCGCGAGCAGCGGTTCGCGCACCAGCGGATCAGCAAGATCGACCCCGGCGCTATTGGAACGGCCAGGGAAAATCTGCCCGGGCAGTGGAATTGACGGATTGCGGGCGGGCTCTGCAGCCGCGAGTTCGGCGACTGGATCGCCTGTCAGCTCGGACACCGGAACGTCGGCATCGGCCATGCGGTTGACGAAACTCGAATTGGCGCCGTTCTCGAGCAGCCGCCGGACCAGATAGGCGAGCAGGTCCTTGTGCCCGCCGACCGGTGCATAGATGCGCACCGGAGTGGGCGCTTCGCCCTCCGATTGCGCGAGTGCCTGGTAGACGTCCTCTCCCATTCCATGAAGTCGCTGGAATTCGAAGCCCGGGGTTCTTGCCGCGCCACCGCCCGCCGCGGCGTGCGCGCGGGCCGACAACGCCTTGATCGCGCCTATCGTGTACGCATTATGCGTCGCGAACGCCGGGTAGATCGCGTCGGCGGATTCGAACAACTTTGCCGCGCACGCGAGGTACGAGACGTCGGTCGAAACCTTGCGGGTGAACACCGGGTAGTCGTCGTAACCACCGACTTGGCTCAGCTTGATCTCGCTGTCCCAGTAGGCACCCTTGACCAGCCGGACGAACAGGCGCCGCCCGTGCCGCCTGGCGAGCCGGGCGATCCAGTCGCACAAATGCACGGCGCGCTTCTGGTACGCCTGCACGGCCAGGCCAAAGCCGCCCCAGCTGCCACCTTCCGCGGTGGCAAACAGGCTGTCGTCGGCCACCAGTGCCTCGATGATGTCCATCGACAGCTCGAGCCGCTCGGCCTCCTCGGCGTCGATGGTGAAGTGCATGCCGCCGTCGCGCGCCTGGATCGCGAGTTCGCGGATCATCGGCACCAGCGCCGCCTTGGCGGCTTCGGCATGGAGGAAATCGTATCGCGGATAGAGCGCAGACAGCTTGACCGAGATACCCGGTGATCGATCCCAACCGCCCGTGGTCTCGCGCGCCAGCCGTGTGATCGCGCGCTGGTAGCTCAGCCGATATCGCTCGGCATCGGCGAAAGTCATCGCCGCTTCGCCGAGCATGTCGAAGCTGTGCGTCAGGCCCTTCGCGCGTTCGGGAGCAGCACGCTTCAACGCTTCGTCGATTGTCCGGCCGAACACGAATTGGCCGCCCAGGATGCGCATGGCCTGCAAGGTCGCCTTGCGAATGACCGGCTCGCCCAGCCGACCGACCGTGCGGCGCAAGGTCGCGCCCATCCCGCGCTGGTGCGCTTGCGGGGAATCGAGCACTTCGCCGGTCAGCATGAGCGAGAACGTCGCCGCATTGACAAACGTCGAACTCGATTCGCCGAGGTGTTCGCTCCAATCGATGGTGCCGATCTTGTCCTTGATCAGCGCATCGGCGGTGGCCGTGTCGGGCACCCGCAACAGCGCCTCGGCGAGGCACATCAGCGCGATGCCTTCCTCGGTCGCGAGGCCGTATGTCTGGAGGAACGCGTCCAGCCCGCTGGCCTTGCGCGCGCGGGCGCCCTCGATCAGGCGCGCGGCGATTTTGGCTGCTTCTCCATGCACGGCTTGGGCCGGGGCGGCCTGGCGCACGCGTTCGGCGACGCATTGCGCCTCGTTCTGGCGGTAGGCGAGGCGGAGCTGCTGGCGATCGAGCGCGGCGGGTGCTGGCATGGGCGCGCCACTGCACCCGGTTTCGACCGCAATCAAGGCCTGCGAATTTCGTGCTCATGGCCGCTCGGGCATTCGCTTCATTCGCATGCAAAAAGGGCGGCCCGCTGTCGCAGGCCGCCCTTCAAGCGTTTGACAAGAAAGCGTGCGCTTACTTGATTTCGACGGTGCCGCCAGCGGCTTCGATCTTGGACTTGATGTCCTCGGCTTCAGCCTTGTTGACGCCTTCCTTGATCGCCTTGGGAGCGCTCTCGACAAGGGTCTTGGCTTCGGTCAGGCCGAGCGCGGTAATCGCACGGACTTCCTTGATCACCTGGATCTTCTTGCCGCCGTCACCGGTCAGGATGACGTCGAATTCGGTCTGCTCTTCGGCAGCCGGACCGGCGTCGCCACCACCGGCAGGCGCGGCAACGGCCACGGCTGCAGCGGCGCTCACGCCCCACGCTTCTTCGAGCGCCTTGGCGAGATCGGCGGCTTCGAGAACGGTCAGCTTCGAAAGGTCTTCAACCAGCTTGGCAATATCGGCCATGATGTTTCACTCCAGATTGATGTGGGGCAAGGCTGCCCCGAATTGTTTGCGTTGGGAAAAACCGCTTACGCCGCGTCCTTGGCCGCATAGGCCCCGAAGACACGGGCGAGCTTGCTCGCGGGGGCGTTGACCAGCTGCACCACCTTGGTGGCGGGTGCGTTGACCAGGCCCACGAGCTTGGCGCGCAGCTCGTCGAGGCTGGGAAGCGCGGCAAGCGCCTTGATCCCGGCTTCGTCGAGCAACTGCCCGCCCATCGATCCACCGACGATTTCGAGTTTGTCGTTGGTCTTTGCGAAGTCCACCGCGGCTTTCGCCGCCGCCACCGGGTCGGTCGACCAGGCAAGGCCCGTCGGACCATTGAGGATTTCCTCGAGGCCCTTGTAGGGGGTGTCGTTCAGGGCGAGGCTCGCCAGACTGTTCTTCGCCACCTTGTAGGTCGCGTTCGCGTCCCGCATCTTCGTGCGCAGGGCGGTGGATTGACCCACCGACATGCCGAGGTTGCGGGTGACGACCACCACGCCAACTTCGTTGAAGACCGCGTTGAGCGATGCGACCGATTCGGCTTTTTGCGAACGATCCATGCTTGCTCCTTCACTCATGACCGCGCGAGGGCAAAGCCCCGTGCGATCGGCTCACGTTGCCACGGACGCGGATGCGCCGTGGCCGGTCCATTCGAAGGGGAAGGAGGAACGCACCAAAGGCGCAAATGCAGGCATGCCGTGTGGCAGGACCTGCGAAATTCTCGTTTCCCCGCCTAGGCTGGAGATTAAGAGGGAAACCCTCACCAGCTGTCTCGGACGGACGCCAGGCATACCTATCTGCAAATGCAAAGAGGCCCGCCGGACGGGGCGGGCCTCTAGAGGAAAGCGCCGACGAGTCAAGTCGCCGGCGGCTTGGTGGTTATGCGATCAGTCCTTGGCGTCGCGCTTTTCCTGCAACGCCTTGGCCTGCGCTTCGAGGCGATCGGCCTCGGCCTCATTGACTGGTTCGACCCGGTCGGCCTGTTCCTCGAGGTTCTCGGCAGTGGTGTCGAGTTGCTTGGCGGTCATCGTGTCGACCGGATTGGCGCCGGGGTTGGTGTCGGTCGGGCCGACTGCGCTGGTGTCCGCGGCCATCGCGTCATCCGAGGTGTCCATCGCGGCGGCATCGGTTGCGGTGCCATCGGCAGCATCAGGGGTGCTGTCGCAAGCGGCCAAGCCAAGCGCGAAGGGCAGGGCGGCGATCAGGGCGAATTTCTTCATTAGGTATCTTCCTGTGTTACGTCGCCACTAAATCGCCACAATTCGACATGGTTCCCGCCGGAGCCCACTGGTGGCGGACTCCGGCGGGTGTTTCCCGGCACCGGGCGGGGGGGAGTCAGGCGCCGGGTTGGTATGAGAGCAAGTCTCCCGGCTGGCATTCGAGTTCGCGGCAGATCGCCTCGAGGGTCGAGAAGCGAATTGCGCGGGCCTTGCCGGTCTTGAGGATCGACAGGTTGGCGATCGTCAGGCCCACCCGCTCGGCCAGTTCGGTGAGGGTCATGCGGCGGGCGTGGAGCAGGTCGTCGAGTGTGACCACGATACTGGTTCCTTCTTCTGCAGGCATCACACGGTCCCTTCGAGATCTTCGCGCATCGCTGCGCCGTGGCGGAACACGCGGGCGAGGATGAACAGGATCAGCACCAGCAAGATGCCGCCGCCGTCGAACCCGAAGTCGGCATTGATGTGCATCTTGTCGCGTGAATCGCCGATCGTACTGTCGAGATACATTGCCATGGCGCCGACCGGGATCGCGGCGAGTTGGCCGCCGAGCGCGATCCAGCCCATCCGCGCAAGGCGCGCCGCGTTGATGGGGGCGAACGGATCTCCGTCACGAACGCTGTCGACGATCCGGCGGAGGATCACCAGGAACCAGACCATCAGGCCGAGCAGTGCCGCGACCCCGACCAAAAGGAGCAGGATCGCCCCGATCGTACCGCCATCGACGGTCATGCCGTTGGAGCGCATTTCCGACAGGACGCGGTCCTGCATGACGAGAACGGTGGGCGCCGCGATGAATACGGCCGCGGCGGCGAAGGCGAACACGCCGGTGAAGAACCAGATGATCGCCTTGGCGATGGCCAGCAGCGGATCGCGATGACGAAGCTTCATGTGCTTTCTCCCGTGAATGGATCGATCAGGCGAGCATCAAGCCGGCTTGCGGCAACGCGACACTTGCGGCCGGAATCGCCACGGTCTGCTGGAAGGTGACGGCGGTCAGGACGATCGCGACCACCGCGGCGAGGAAGTTCGAGCTGAAATGGGTCATTTGTCGTTCTCCAATATGCTTGATGCCGATAATCGATAAAGAGCGCATCGCTTATCGTCAATCGATAAATATCGAAAAACGATAAATCCCTGATTGAAAAACGGAAAAATTTGGTTCGCCGCTGCGTAACGGTCGAGGAGATCAGCCCCAGCCGGTTTGAACTCGTGGGAATCGCCCACCTATATGGCCGCCTGACCGTACGCTTCGAGCACGGTTCGATTCATGCGCGGGAATCGGGCCCAGGATGGAAGCGGCGTTTCCATAATCGCGACGCAAGACCTGCAGCGGCACCCGGGAACGGGCGCCTATCGCTGTGGGCTTTTCGCGTCTCGGTTTCCCGCCCGCGCGGGATATGCAACGGCCGCTTGTCGCGGCCACAAGGCGAAGGCGAACTCTCCTCCATGGCGACCAAGGCACCGAAGACGGGGGCGAAGGCCCCGGCTCCGACTCGCAACTCCCAGACCGGCACCGCGAAGAAGCGCATCCGGCGCATCTTCGGCGATGTCCACGAAGTGGTGAAGATGCCGAACCTGATCGAGGTTCAGCGCGAATCGTACGAGCAGTTCCTGCGCTCGGACAAGAGCACCGGCTACGTCTCGGGCCTTGAAAAGACCCTTCGGTCGGTGTTCCCGATCCGCGATTTCGCCGGCACCGCCGAGCTCGATTTCGTGCATTACGAGCTCGAGGATCCCAAGTACGACACCACCGAGTGCCGCCAGCGCGGGATCACTTACGCCGCGCCGATGAAGGTGACCCTGCGCCTGATCGTGTTCGAGGTCGACACCGAGACCGAGACTCGCAGCGTGCTCGATATCAAGGAGCAGGACGTCTACATGGGCGACATGCCGTTGATGACGCACAACGGCACCTTCATCATCAACGGCACCGAACGCGTGATCGTTTCGCAGATGCACCGTTCGCCGGGTGTCCTGTTCGACCACGATCGGGGCAAGACCCATTCGTCGGGCAAGCTGCTGTTCGCCGCCCGCGTGATCCCCTACCGCGGCTCGTGGCTCGACTTCGAGTTCGACGCCAAGGACATCGTCAACGTCCGCATCGACAGGAAGCGCAAGCTGCCGGTCACCGCGCTGCTTTACGCGCTCGGCCTCGATGACGAGGCGATCCTTGATCACTTTTACGACACCGTTTCGTGGCAGCGCGTATCAGGCAAGAAGGGCGACGGGTGGAAGATCCCGTTCTCGGCCGACGCCTGGCGCGGTTCGAAGCCCGCATTCGCGCTGATCGACGCCAAGACCGGCGAGGAAGTGTTCCCCGCCGGCCAGAAGATCAGCCCGCGTGCCGCCAGCAAGGCGGCCAAGGATGGCCTGGCCGAACTGCTGATCCCGACCGAGGAAATCTTCGGCCACTTCGCCGCGCACGACATGATCGATGAATCGACCGGCCGCATCTGGATCGAAGCGGGCGACGAAGTCGGTCCTGAGAACCTCGAGACGCTCGACAAGGCCGGCGTCGACCGGCTCGAGCTGCTCGACATCGACGACATCAACACCGGTCCGTGGATGCGGAACACGATGAAGGCCGACAAGGCCGAGAATCGCGACGAGGGCCTCGAGGCGATCTACAAGGTCATGCGCCCGGGCGAGCCGCCGACCAAGGAAACCGCCGAAGCGCTGTTCGAAGGCCTGTTCTTCGACGGCGAGCGCTACGACCTGTCTGCCGTCGGCCGCGTCAAGCTCAACATGCGCCTCGGCCTCGATGCCGAGGACACGGTGACCACGCTGCGCAAGGAAGACATCCTCGCGGTGGTCAAGGAACTGGTCGGCCTGAAGGACGGCAAGGGCGAAGTCGACGATATCGACAATCTCGGTAACCGCCGCGTGCGTTCGGTCGGCGAGCTGCTGGAAAACCAGTACCGCGTCGGGCTGCTGCGGATGGAGCGTGCAGTCAAGGAGCGCATGAGCTCGGTCGACGTCTCGACCGTGATGCCGAATGACCTGATCAACGCCAAGCCCGCGGTGGCCGCGGTGCGCGAGTTCTTCGGTTCGAGCCAGCTGTCGCAGTTCATGGACCAGACCAACCCGCTGTCCGAAGTGACGCACAAGCGCCGCGTTTCGGCACTCGGGCCTGGCGGTCTTACCCGTGAGCGCGCCGGCTTCGAAGTGCGCGACGTGCATCCGACCCATTATGGCCGGATCTGCCCGATCGAGACGCCGGAAGGTCCGAACATCGGCCTGATCAACTCGCTCAGCACTTTTGCGCGGGTGAACAAGTACGGCTTTATCGAAACTCCGTACCGGCTGGTCAACGACGGCAAGGTCACCACCGAGGTGGTCTATCTTTCCGCGATGGAAGAGCAAAAGCACGCGGTCGCGCAGGCTTCTGCCGAGACCGACGCCGACGGCAAGTTCGTCGAGGACCTCGTCTCGGCTCGTCAGGCCGGCGAATTCGTGATGCTGCCCAACGACCAGATCACGCTGATGGACGTTTCGCCCAAGCAGCTCGTTTCGGTCGCCGCCTCGCTGATCCCGTTCCTCGAGAACGACGACGCCAACCGCGCCCTGATGGGATCGAACATGCAGCGCCAGGCGGTGCCGCTGGTTCGCGCCGAGGCCCCGTTCGTCGGCACCGGGATGGAAGAGACCGTGGCGCGTGATTCGGGCGCGGCGATCTCGGCCACTCGTGGCGGAATCGTCGATCAGGTCGACGCGACCCGCATCGTGATCCGCGCGGTGGGCGACGTCGAGCCCGGCCAGTCGGGCGTCGACATCTATCGTCTGCAGAAGTTCGAACGGTCCAACCAGTCGACCTGCATCAACCAGCGTCCGCTGGTGAAGGTGGGCGAGACGGTCGAGACCGGCGACATCATCGCCGACGGTCCCTCGACCGAGTTCGGCGAACTCGCGCTGGGCCGCAACAGCCTCGTCGCGTTCATGCCCTGGAACGGCTACAACTACGAAGATTCGATCCTGATCTCCGAACGCATCGTCAAGGACGACGTGTTCACCTCGATCCACATCGATGAATTCGAAGTGATGGCCCGCGACACCAAGCTCGGGCCCGAGGACATCACCCGCGACATTCCCAACGTCGGCGAGGAAGCCCTGCGCAATCTCGACGAAGCGGGCATCGTCTATATCGGCGCCGAAGTGCATCCGGGCGATATCCTGGTGGGCAAGATCACCCCGAAGGGCGAAAGCCCGATGACGCCGGAGGAAAAGCTCCTCCGCGCGATCTTCGGCGAAAAGGCCAGCGACGTGCGCGACACCTCGCTTCGCCTGCCGCCGGGCGTGACCGGCACGATCGTCGATGTGCGGGTGTTCAACCGCCACGGCATCGAGATCGACGACCGTACACGCGCGATCCAGAACGAAGAGATCGAATCGCTGCGCAAGGACAGCCAGGACGAACGCTCGATTCTCAACCGGGCGACCTATAACCGCTTGCGCGAGATGCTGGTCGGCCAGGTCGCCAGCGCGGCGCCCAAGGGCGTCAAGAAGGGCGAGACGATCTCGGACGAGCTGCTCGAAGGCGTCGAGCGGTTCGAATGGTTCAAGTTCGCCGTGGCCGATGACGCGCGCCAGACGCAGATCGAAGCGGTCAAGAGCCAGTACGACGAGGCCGTCAAGGTCATCGACGACCGGTTCGAGGACCGTCGCGAGAAGCTGGAACGGGGCGACGAGCTTGCCCCGGGCGTGCTGAAGATGGTCAAGGTGTTCGTCGCGGTGAAGCGCAAGCTGCAACCGGGCGACAAGATGGCCGGCCGTCACGGCAACAAGGGTGTGATTTCGCGCATCCTGCCGGCCGAGGACATGCCGTTCATGGAAGACGGTACCCCGGTCGACATCGTGCTCAACCCGCTCGGCGTGCCGAGCCGGATGAACGTCGGACAGATCTTCGAAACCCACCTCGGCCTGGCAGCTCGCGGCCTGGGCCAGCAGGTCACTGCCGAGCTCGACAAGTGGCGCGAGGCCAACCCCGATCCGAAGACGGCGCAGGCGCCGACCGCGGTGGTGGACAAGCTGAAGGAAGTCTACGGCGAGCAGTACCACGCCGAACTCGAGAGCCGGTCGGCGGCCGACATCGTCGAGATGGCGGGCACCCTCAAGAACGGCGTTCCGTTCGGCACCCCGGTGTTCGACGGCGCGCGCGAGGCGGACGTTTCGGCGATGCTCGCACAGGCCGGCCTGCCCACCTCGGGCCAGGTCACGCTGTTCGACGGCCGTTCGGGCGAAGCGTTCGACCGCAAGGTGACGGTGGGCTACATCTACATGCTCAAGCTGCACCACTTGGTCGACGACAAGATCCACGCGCGTTCGATCGGGCCGTACAGCCTCGTCACCCAGCAGCCGCTGGGCGGCAAGGCGCAGTTCGGCGGACAGCGCTTCGGCGAGATGGAGGTCTGGGCGCTCCAGGCCTACGGCGCGGCATATACCTTGCAGGAAATGCTTACCGTGAAGTCCGATGACGTGGTCGGCCGGCAGAAGGTCTACGAAGCGATCGTCAAGGGTGACGACACCTTCGAGGCGGGCATTCCGGAAAGCTTCAACGTGCTGGTCAAGGAAATGCGCAGTCTCGGCCTCAACGTCGAGCTGTCATCGCTCGACGAGGGTGACGACGGCCTGCAGATCGCGGCGGAATAAACGAGAAGGGAGCCCGTCTCCCTCTCACCGCCCACCTCAAGAATTCACCCGTAAGGGACGGAAAAAATGAACGAACTTTCCAAATTCACCAATCAGATCGCCAAGCCCGAGACGTTCGACCAGATCCAGATCGGGATCGCCTCGCCTGAGCGTATCCGCAGCTGGTCGTTCGGCGAGATCAAGAAGCCCGAAACGATCAATTACCGCACGTTCAAGCCCGAGCGTGACGGCCTGTTCTGCGCGCGCATCTTCGGCCCGGTGAAGGACTACGAGTGCCTGTGCGGCAAGTACAAGCGCATGAAGTACAAGGGCGTCGTGTGCGAGAAGTGCGGCGTCGAAGTGACCGTGACCAAGGTCCGCCGCGAGCGGATGGGCCACATCGAGCTCGCCGCTCCGGTCGCGCACATCTGGTTCCTGAAGTCGCTGCCTTCGCGCATCGGCCTGCTGCTCGACATGCAGTTGAAGCAGCTCGAGCGCGTGTTGTACTTCGAAGCCTACATCGTCACCGAGCCCGGCCTGACCCCGCTCGAGAAGTTCCAGACCCTCACCGAGGATGAGCTGCTCGACGCGCAGGACGAATACGGCGAGGACGCGTTCACCGCCGACATCGGCGCCGCCGCGGTCAAGACCATGCTGATGGACCTCGACCTGGTCGGTGAGCGCGATGCGCTGCTGCAGGAGCTGTCGGAGACCAAGTCGGCGCTCAAGCCGAAGAAGATCATCAAGCGGCTGAAGGTCGTCGAGAGCTTCATCGATTCGGGCAACAAGCCCGAATGGATGATCCTCGAAGTGATCCCGGTCATCCCGCCCGAACTGCGCCCGTTGGTGCCGTTGGACGGTGGCCGCTTCGCGACGTCGGATCTCAACGATCTCTACCGCCGCGTGATCAACCGCAACAACCGTTTGAAGCGCCTGATCGAGCTGCGCGCGCCGGACATCATCGTCCGTAACGAAAAGCGCATGCTGCAGGAAGCGGTCGACGCATTGTTCGACAACGGCCGTCGCGGTCGCGTCATCACCGGCGCCAACAAGCGTCCGCTGAAGTCGCTGTCCGACATGCTCAAGGGCAAGCAGGGCCGCTTCCGCCAGAACCTGCTCGGCAAGCGGGTCGACTATTCAGGCCGCTCGGTTATCGTCACCGGGCCTGAGCTGAAGCTGCATCAGTGCGGCCTGCCCAAGAAGATGGCGCTCGAGCTGTTCAAGCCGTTCATCTACGCGCGCCTTGACGCCAAGGGTCTTTCCATGACCCTGAAGCAGGCCAAGAAGTGGGTAGAGAAGGAGCGCAAGGAAGTCTGGGACATCCTGGATGAAGTCATCCGCGAGCACCCGGTTCTCCTCAACCGCGCGCCGACGCTTCACCGCCTGGGCATCCAGGCATTCGAGCCGGTCCTGATCGAGGGCAAGGCGATCCAGCTTCACCCGCTCGTGTGCGCCGCGTTCAACGCCGACTTCGACGGCGACCAGATGGCCGTGCACGTCCCGCTGAGCCTCGAAGCCCAGCTGGAAGCACGCGTGCTGATGATGAGCACCAACAACATCCTCTCGCCGGCCAACGGCAAGCCGATCATCGTGCCTTCGCAGGACATGGTGCTGGGACTCTATTACCTGTCGATGGAACGGCAGGAGAAGACTCCCGAGTTTATCGATGGCGACAAGGGCGAGAAGATCGAGCGGCTGCCGCGCTTCTCGGACATGGCCGAAGTGCACCAAGCGCTCGAGACCAAGATGGTCACCTTGCATTCCAAGATCATCACTCGCGTCCCCCAGGTCGACGAGGCCGGCAAGGAATATATGGCGCGCGTGATCACCACGCCGGGCCGCATGCTTATCGGCGAGTGCCTGCCCAAGAAGCACACAGTGCCGTTCGAGGTGATCAACCGGCTCCTCACCAAGAAGGAGATCGGCGACGTCATCGATCAGGTCTATCGCCACACAGGCCAGAAGGACACGGTGCTGTTCGCCGATGCGATCATGTCGCTCGGTTTCCGCAACGCGTTCAAGGCGGGCATCAGCTTCGGCAAGGACGACATGATCATCCCCGACAGCAAAGTCGGCATGATCGAGGAAGCCAAGGCGCTGGTGGCCGACTACGAGCAGCAGTATCAGGACGGCCTGATCACCCAGCAGGAAAAGTACAACAAGGTGATCGACGCCTGGAGCCGCACCGGCGACACGGTGGCGAGCGCAATGATGGACGAGATCCGTGCGCAGCCGGTCGATGAGGACGGCAAGGAAGCACAGATCAACTCGATCTACATGATGAGCCATTCGGGTGCGCGTGGTTCGCCAGCGCAGATGAAGCAGCTCGCCGGTATGCGCGGATTGATGGCCAAGCCTTCGGGCGAGATCATCGAGACGCCGATCATCTCGAACTTCAAGGAAGGCCTGACCGTCCTTGAATACTTCAACTCGACTCACGGTGCTCGCAAGGGCCTCGCGGACACCGCGTTGAAGACCGCGAACTCCGGCTACCTGACCCGCCGCCTGGTCGATGTGTCGCAGGACTGCGTGATCGTCGAGGACGACTGCAAGACCGAAAACGCGCTGGAAATGCGCGCGATCGTGCAGGGCGGTTCGGTGATTGCATCGCTGGCCGAACGGATCCTTGGGCGCACTACCGCCGAAGACCTGGTCAACGCCAAGACCGGCGAAGTCATCGTCAAGTCGGGCACGCTGCTCGACGAGCCGATGGTCAAGGCAATCGAGGAGGCCGAGGTTCAGTCAGCGAAGATCCGCTCTCCGCTGATCTGCGAGGCCGAACAGGGCGTCTGCGGCACATGCTACGGGCGCGATCTTGCCCGCGGCACGCCGGTTAACATCGGTGAGGCGGTCGGCGTGATCGCCGCCCAGTCGATCGGCGAGCCGGGCACCCAGCTGACCATGCGTACGTTCCACATCGGCGGCGCGGCACAGGTCAACGAGACCTCGCACCTCGAGGCGATCTCGGACGGCCGGGTGGAATACCGCGACATGCCGACGATCAAGGACAAGCGTGGCCGCATCCTCAGCCTCGCGCGCAACGGCGAGATCGTCGTGATCGATGCCGAAGGGCGCGAGCGCGAGATCCACAAGGTGCCTTACGGGACCGTGCTGATGCACACCCATGGGGACCAGGTGAAGGAAGGCGAGCGTCTGGCCGAATGGGATCCGTTCTCGCTCCCGATCATCACCGAACAGTCGGGCGTGGTCCGCTATCAGGACCTGATCGACGGCACGACGATGGAAGAACGCGTCGACGATGCCACCGGCATCGCCCAGCGCGTGGTGACCGAACTGCGCGCGTCGAGCCGCAAGAAGCGCGACGATCTGCGTCCGCGTCTGACGCTGCTCAACGAGTCCGGCGATGAAACCGAGGCGGCACGCTACATGCTTGCTCCGGGCACTTCGCTGTCGGTTGAGGATGGACAGGAAGTTGCCGCTGGCGACATCCTCGCCCGTGCATCGCGTGAAGCCGCCAAGACACGCGACATCACCGGCGGTCTGCCGCGGGTGGCCGAGCTGTTCGAGGCGCGCATGCCCAAGGACGTCTCGGTTATCGCCAAGATCAGCGGCCGCATCGAATTCGTTCGCGACTACAAGGCCAAGCGCAAGATCGCGATCGTTCCGGAAGGCGATGAGAACGGCGGCGTGCCTGTCGAATACCTGATCGCCAAGACCAAGGTGATCGACGTTCAGGAAGGCGACCACGTGAAGAAGGGCGATACCCTGGTATCGGGCTCGCCCAACCCGCACGACATCCTCGAAGTGATGGGGATCGAGAGCCTTGCCGAATACCTCGTCGACGAGATCCAGGAAGTCTACCGGCTCCAGGGTGTGAAGATCAACGACAAGCACATCGAGGTGATCGTTCGCCAGATGTTGCAGAAGGTCGAGATCACCAACGGCGGCGACACCACGCTGCTGCCGGGCGAGCAGGTCGATCTCGAAGAGATGAAGGAACTCAACGGAAAGCTCGGCAAGGGCAAGAAGCCCGCCGAAGGCAAGCCGGTGCTTCTCGGCATCACCAAGGCTTCGCTGCAGACCCGTTCGTTCATCTCGGCCGCGTCGTTCCAGGAGACCACCCGCGTGCTCACGCAGGCGGCGGTCGAAGGGAAGAAGGACACGCTGATCGGGCTCAAGGAGAACGTCATCGTCGGCCGGCTCATCCCGGCGGGCACCGGCGCGGGCATGAACCGCATGCGGATCGCGGCCAACAGCCGTGACGCCGCCCTGCGGGCCGCCTGGCAGAAGGCGCAGGATCACCTGATCATGGCCAATACCGCCGCCGAAGAGCATGCCGCCGAGCTCGAACAGGGCGCTGAAGCGGCGATCGGTGACGATCCGCTGGCGACGATGGAAGGCGAAACTCACGGCACCGACGCCGATGCGGGCGAATACCTGCAGCAGAGCGACGAGGCCCCGGTCGAGGCAGAGACCGAAGGCGAGTAACTCCGGCGACCAAGCATAAAGAGCCCCGCCGGAGCCATCCGGCGGGGCTTTTCTTTTGCGGCCCGCGCGAGCAAGTCCCGCCCATGCGCTTGATTTACGCCTGGTGGCCCTGTGCCCTGCTTGTCGCTTGCACCCCGCCAAAGGCCGAGCGGACGCCCGCCGCTGCGCCGAGCGAATTCGTACCCGCAGTGGGGCAGACCGTCGCCGCCCCCGCGTCCGTGCCATCGCCCACCCTGGCTCAGGTGACCAGCCTTGCGGGCGAGTGGCGGGTGGCGGGAATCGATGGCGCGGAGCTCGACGAGCCATACGGCCTCGCGCTCAGTGGCAGCGCGCAGGAGCTGTGGTGGGAGCCGCGCTGCGCACTGATCGTTCGCAGCTATCGTATCGCAGGCAGTGCCATCGACTTCGGCCCGCGGCTCGAGGCGCCCAAGCCGGGTGGGCCGCCCCCAGCGGTGTGCGCGATCGCTCCGCCGCCGCGCCTGGCGGACGTGACCCGCGCGCTCGATGCCGCCACGACTATTGGCAGGACCGCGAACAACGGTGTCGAGATTTCAGGCGGCGGTCACAGCCTGCTGCTGTTCGGGCAGTAAGGGATCAGACGTCGCGGCGGTCGCGGCCGGATCGCCGCTCGGCCGCGCGCCGGTCGGCGCCGCCGAATTCCTGCTGATGGATGCGCCGCTCATCGCCGCGCCGATCGGATTGCCGCTCGGATCGGGATCCTTCTTGCCGCCCGCTCTGGCGCGGCTGGTCGCTGTGGGCCTTGGCCATCAAGCGTCTCCTTTCGCGATACCGGATCTGCCCGGGCAGGGCACAGCAATGCCATGATCGCGGCGGGCATTATCGCACGCAGGTGTTGCGAAGGCGTTAACCCTGTTCGATGGCCAGTTCGACCTGACCGACCGCGCGTGCATAAGACAGGCTGTCGATCATCTCGAAATAGCGGATCGCGCGCCCCTTCCACACTGTCCAGACATCGATCTTGGGAGTTTCGAGTTCGCGTAGTGTACGCCGGTGGCGCCAGCGGACACGCCCGATCCACACGATCTTGTCACCATCACCGACGATGGAATCGGTTCGGCTCGAGAGCATTTCCCAGCTCTCGGCGATCGCGGTCCAATAGCCAAGGACCGCCGCCTTGCCCATAAACGGGCCGCTCAGCGGATCGGCCGGGAATTCGCGTTCGAGATTGGAATGGAACTCGATCGCTTCGTCCATCAAGGCGAAGAATAATGCGGGCGTGGTGCCCCCACTCGTCGACCAGTCGTCATAGGCCGCACACAGGCGCGCCCTGAAATCTTCCTGCACTTGCAACCCGTCTTTAATGTTTTGTTGTGCGCCATCTACCATCGGGTTGTCCGCTGCGGCAACATCACAACCCTCGGGAGTGGCGAAATTCGCCAAGCCGGATTTTTGCCACCTGGGCAGGTAATTAGCTCCAGACTGGTTCGATCGGCCCGGCCGCACGTGACATCGGGGCAACACCCGCTGCCCGCGCGTCGCCTGGGCAGGCCGCTTCCCCTCGCCGGCGCGAGCCGCTAAGCGCCGCGCGCCACTTGCGAGGAAATGCGACGATGACCGGCGACACTCAGAGCACGCTCGCCAAGGCCGAAGTGCTGATCGAGGCGCTGCCCTATCTTCAGCGCTACGCCGGGCGCACCTTCGTGGTGAAGTATGGCGGTCATGCCATGGGCGATCCGGAGGCCGCGCGCGATTTTGCCGAGGATATCGTGTTGCTCAAAGCCGTCGGGATCAACCCGGTAGTGGTGCACGGCGGCGGCCCGCAAATCGGCGCGATGCTCAAGAAGCTGGGGGTCGAAAGCACCTTCGTCGACGGGCTGCGGGTGACCGACAAGGCGACTGCCGAGATTGCCGAGATGGTTCTGTCGGGGGCGATCAACAAGGAACTGGTCGGCTGGATCGCGCAGGCGGGCGGCAGGGCCTTGGGCATATCGGGCAAGGACGGCGGCCTGGTCACCGCGCGCAAGGTCTCGCGCACGGTCAAGGACCCCGACAGCGCGATCGAGCAGGCGGTCGATCTGGGGTTCGTGGGCGAACCAGCGCGGGTCGACACTGCGCTGATCGATACCGCAGTTGCAGCCGGAATGATCCCGGTGATCGCCCCGATCGGAGCGGGCGACGATGGCCACACATACAATATCAACGCCGATACGATGGCTGGGGCGATCGCCGCGGCACTGGGCGCTGCCCGTTTGTTCCTGCTGACCGACGTCGCCGGCGTCCTGGCAAAGGACGGCGCGTTACTGACCGACCTCACCCCGGCCGACATCGCGCAATTGCGCGAGGACGGCACGATCACCGGCGGGATGATCCCCAAGCTTGAAACCTGCGTTCACGCAGTCGAAGCCGGATGCGAGGCGGCGGTGGTGCTCGACGGGCGGGTCCCGCACGCGATGCTGCTCGAATTCTTCACCGCCAGCGGCGCGGGCACCCTGATCCGCGCCGATTGAGGCGTATTACACTGTTGATACGCCTGCCTCGTCGCGGCTAGAGCGGCCGGGACAATCCTTGCAAGAGAGCACCCGATGGACGCGCTGATCCAGATCTTCATCATGATCGCCAACACGGCGAACATGCTCGTCATCATCTGGTTCATCATCGGGCTATTGTTCAGCTTCAATGTGATCGGCCGCGACAACACCTTCTTCGTCGCGGTGCACGATGCCATCGCGCGACTGTTCGAGCCGCTGCTGCGTCCGATCCGGCGGTTCCTGCCCGATACCGGCGCGATCGACTTTTCGCCGATGGTGCTGCTGTTGGTGATCTACGCGATCATCATCATTCTCGAAAGCGTGAGGCCAATCTGATGCCGGCTGACCTGATCGACGGAAAGGCCTTCGCCGCCAGTCTGCGCGAACGGGTCGGCAAGCTGGCGGCGGAATTCGAATCGAAGGCCGGACGCAAGGCGGGGCTTGCGGTGGTGCTGGTGGGCGACGATGCGGCATCGGCGGTCTATGTCCGTTCGAAGGGCAAGGCCACGCTCGCCGCCAACATGGCGAGCTTCACCCACGTCCTGCCCGCCGATACCACGCAAGCCGATCTCGAAGCGCTGGTCGATCGGCTGAACGCCGATCCGGACGTCGATGGCATCCTCGTGCAGTTCCCCTTGCCCGAGGGTCTGAGCGAGCCGCGCGTGTTCACCCGCATTTCGCCCGACAAGGATGTCGATGGATTGAACCCGGTCAACAGCGGCCGGCTGGTCGCTGGACTGCACGGATTCGTACCGTGCACGCCGCTCGGTTGCCTGATGCTGCTCAAGGATCGCCTGGGGGACCTGTCCGGGCTCGATGCGGTGGTGATCGGACGGTCGAACCTCGTCGGCAAGCCGATGGCGCAGTTGCTGCTTGGCGAAAGCTGCACCGTGACGGTCGCCCACAGCCGCACGCGCGATCTGCCCGATATCGTCCGCCGCGCCGATATCGTGGTCGCCGCGGTCGGCCGGGCGGAGATGGTCAGAGGCGACTGGATCAAGCGCGGTGCGACTGTGATCGACGTCGGCATCAACCGCCTTCCCGCCGCGCCAGGCGAGGACAAGGGCCGGTTGGTGGGCGATGTCGCGTTCGATGAAGTCAGCGCGGTCGCGGGCGCGATCACTCCGGTACCCGGCGGGGTAGGGCCAATGACGATCGCGGTGCTGCTGCGCAACACGCTGGTCGCGGCGCACCGCAACGTCGGCATCCCGCTCGCCAAGGACGCGATCTAGCTTCGGCCCGCAGGGGGCGCTAGACCATCGGCATGCACCGCAACCCGATCCTCGCCATCGCTACCGCGCTCGCTCTGTCTGCCTGCGCCGGAGGGCCGGGCTCGGGTGGCCAGCGCTATCTTGCGGCACGTGCCAACCCCAGCGATGTCATAGCAACCGAACTCGCGTTCGCCCGGGAGGCCCGCGACAAGGGAACCTGGACCGCGTTTCGCAACTACGCGACCAAGGACGCGCAGTGGCCGGGTCCGCAATGGGAAAGCGTGCAGGCGGCGCTCAAGGGCGTCGCCGATCCCGCGCAGGCCATTGTGTGGGAGCCAGACCAGGTTTGGGCAAGCTGCGACGGCAGCTTCGCGCTTTCCAGCGGCCCGGCGACGCATCCCGGCGGCAAACGCACGCGCTTTGCGACGATCTGGCAGCGCCAGGATAACGGTGCATATCGCTGGGTGCTCGATCAGGGATTTGATCTCGAGGACGGCTATGCTGCGCCGGAGATGATTTCGGCGCGCGTAGCCGATTGCCCCGCAGGCCGCCTGTCGCGCGAAGGCCGGCCGCCAAAGGCCCGCCGCGCCGCCGCTTGGAGTTCGGGCCAATCCGACGACGGGACTTTCGCGTGGACCACCGAACTGCGCCGTGATTGCAGCCGCACGCTGGTGGTTAGCCTCAAGCACGAGGGCGAGATGACCGAGGTGTTCCGCCGCGTATCACCCGTTCCGCCCGCGCCGGCCAACGGCCCCGCACCGGGCTGCTGAGCGAACGATGATCGAGCTGTTCGTGTCCGCCTTCATCACCCTGTTCGTGGTGATCGATCCGCCCGGATGCGCGCCGATCTATGCCGGGCTGACCAAGGGCGCGAGCGCCGCCCAGTCGCGCAGCATGGCAATGCGCGCCTGCCTGATCGCGGGCATGATCCTGGTGGTGTTCGCCCTGTTTGGCGAAAAACTGCTGGGTGCGCTGCATATCGAACTCGACAGCTTTCGCATCGCGGGCGGGCTGATGCTGTTCCTGATCGCGCTCGACATGGTGTTCGAAAAACGAACCCAGCGCCGCGAGCAAAGGGCCGAGAAAGTCACCGCCGAAAACATCGCCGGAAGCGAGGTCGAGGACGTCTCGGTGTTCCCGATGGCGATGCCGATGCTCGCCGGGCCGGGCGCGATCGCGTCGATCATGCTGCTGACCGCCAAGGCGCCCGGGATCGAGGCGACCCTGGCGGTACTTGCCGCGCTCGCCGCAGTGCTTCTTTTGACGCTTCTGGCGCTGATCGCAGCGAGCCCGCTGATGCGCCTGTTCGGTGCCCGGGTCGAGGCGGTCATCACCCGCCTGCTTGGGGTGCTGTTGGCCGCCCTTGCCGCGCAGTACGTGATCGACGGGCTGAAAACGAGCTTCGGGCTTTAGCCTACTGCAGCGTCACCCGGGGTTCTTCGGGATCGCCGTGGCCGAAGAACTGCATCAGCTGTACGAGCAACTCGCAGCGGTCGGACAGCGAGGGGGTTTCCAGCAGGGCCTGTTTGGCGGCGGCGTCGAACGGAGCGATCTGGCTAACCCCGTCAATCAACGTGCGATCGTCGAGCCGGGCGACCGAGTCCCAGTCGACCAGGTAGCCTTGCGCATCGGCAAAGCGGCGAGCTTCCTGCTCGAACCCTGCGCGCTCGACGCTGGCGAGCGCGGCGTGTTCATCATCATCGAGCAGTTCGGCCTCGACCTGGCGAAACGGGGTGGCCACATCGAGTTCGCGCACCATGCGAAAGCGCGCCTCGCCCGACAGCACGATGTTGTACCGGCCGTCGTCGAGCGCCTCGACTTCCTCGATCTTGCCGACGCAACCGACGTCGTAGAGCGGCGCGTCGTCGCCGGCACGCTGCGGCTGGATCATCGCGATCCGCCGGTCACGCGCGAGCGCATCGCCGACCAGCGCGCGGTAGCGCGGCTCGAATACGTGCAGCGGCAAGTGCAACCCGGGAAACAGGATCGCGCCGGGCAGCGGAAAGATCGACAGGCGGGTGGACATGGCTATCCGAACAGAACGCGCGAAAGCCGCCTTCGGGTGGCGACCACCCAAGGGTCTTCCAGCCCGACCGCCTCGAAGATCTTGAGCAGCTGCGCGCGCGCAGCGCCGTCGTTCCATTCCCGATCATGCTCGATCATCGCCAGCAAGGCGTCGGCGGACGCGTCCCGCTCGCCTGCCGCATACGCCGCTTCGGCGAAGGCGAGTTGCGCGTCCATATCGGCCGGGCGCTCGGCGGCGGCGGCACGCAAGGTCTGCAGCTCGCCATCGTCGACTTTCTCGCCGGCCAGTTCTAGCGCGGTCAGCGCCGCCTTGATCGAGGGGTCGGCGGCGAGCGGTTCGTCAAGCCCGGCGGCGGCGTCGCGCGCCTCGTCAGTCCGGCCCGCGGCCACCAGCGCGCGGATCAGGCCGGCATGCGCGGCGGGATTGTCGGGCGCCATTTCGGCCACTTGCGCGAAAATGCCCGCGGCGCGCTCACCATCGCCATCGGCCAGCACCGATTCGCCCATCTCGATGAACTGCGTCACTTCGGGCGCCGAATCGTCCGCGCCGCCGAGCGGCAACTGCGCGAGCAACTGGTCCAGCATCGTCCTCAGCTGCGATTCGGTGCGCGCGCTGGTCAGGTCAGCGACCGGCTGGCCCTGGAACATCGCGTAGACCGTCGGTATCGAGCGGACCTGGAACTGTGCGGCGATGAACTGGTCCTCGTCGACGTTGATCTTGGCCAGGACCACGCCCTTGTCGGCGTATTCACCGCACACCTTTTCCAGCACCGGGGTCAGCGCCTTGCACGGCCCGCACCATTCGGCCCAGAAATCGAGCACAACCAGGCTGGTCATCGAAGGTTCGACGATATTCTTGCGAAAAGCGTCGACCGCTTTTTGTTCGTCGAGGTTCAGCCCCATGCTGGCCACGTCTTGGTCCCCTTGTATCGGCTAGTGCTTTCGCTGTGAGGGGCCAATGTGGGCCTTCGCGCCCGTTTGTGAAGCGCAAAGGCGCATCGCCAATTACCGCTTGCGGGCCTTGGGGTGCTTTGCTAACCGCGCGCCTCCCACCGGAAGGGTTCGCCCATCCGGTCGTCCACATCTGGACGACACGCGCCTGAGCGGGCGTAGCTCAGTGGTAGAGCGTCTGCTTGCCATGCAGAAGGTCGAGGGTTCGACTCCCTTCGCCCGCTCCAGAGCGTCCTTCCGGCTGCTCCATGTCTTTGGTCGTGCAACCGATGCCGTTCGTCTTTGCGCGGGCAGTCGCGGGTTGCGTTTCGTTCATCAGAGGCTACCAGCCTCCGCGTGACTATATATCATTCTGTGGCGCGCTGCGCCCTCACCCTCCTCCTGTCCAGCACCGCGCTTGCTTCGGCCAGCGCCGTCCTCGCGCAGGACGCGAACCAGTCATCGGACACGTCGGATGCCGACGACGATCTACATAACCGCGAATCGGACGCAGACGAGATCGTCGTTACTGCCAGCGGGTTGAAGCAGCTCGACATGCTGGCAGGTACGACCGCGGTCGAAGGGCTAGAACTGCAACGTTCGCAAGCGGTGCAGATCGGCCAGGTGCTGATGAACCAGCCCGGGGTCTCGATGAGCGGATTTGCGCCCGGTGCCTCGCGCCCGGTTTTGCGCGGATTTTCCGGCAACCGGGTCAAGCTGCTGATCGACGGAATTGGTTCTATCGACGCGTCGAGCGTGTCCGACGACCACGCGGTGGCGGTCGACCCGTTCAACGCCGAGCGGATCGACGTGCTTCGCGGCCCCGCCGTGCTGCTTTACGGCAGCCAGGCGATCGGGGGTGCGGTCAACATCATCGACAAGCGCATACCGCTGCGCCTGCCGAGCGAACCAATCCACTTCGATGCGCTGGTCAGCGGCAACACGGTGGCAAACTTGCGGCAGGGCGCGGCGTCGGTCGACGCACCGCTAGGCGGAGGCTTCGCGGCCCACGTCGATGGCGCGTACAGCAGGACCGGCGACGTTGCGGTGCCCGGTTTTACCGTATCGGAACCGCTGCGTGCCGATCTCCTGGGGCAGGCCGACGTGATCGCAGCGACCGATCCCGCGTTCGCGGCAATCCTGCGCGGACAGGCCAATCAGCGCGGGGTGCTCCTCAACAGCGGTTCCGAGACATACAGCGCCAACGGCGGCCTCGCGTTCTTCAATGGTGACAGCAATCTCGGCGCTTCGCTGGGCTACTACGACACCTATTACGGCGTTCCGGTCCGGCCAGGTTCGGAGGAGACCGAAGGCGGCCACATCGGGCTCAAGCAGTGGCGCGGCGATTTGCGTGCCGTGCTGGCGCTGGGCGGCGGGCTGTTCGACCGGCTGGAGAGTCGTGCGGCCTACAGCCATTATGCGCACACGGAATTCGAGAGCGACGGCGCGCCCGGCACGACCTTCAATGTCGAGGGCATGGAAGCAAGAGCCGAACTGATCGAGACCGAACGATCCGACTGGTCCGGCTCGACCGGGGTGCAGTACACGTTCCGTCACCTGGACACGGTGGGGGACGAGCAGATTGTGCCGCGAAACCTGTCCGAATCGATCGCGGTGTTCGGACTGCAGCAGATCCCGTTCGGTGCGCTGCGTTTGCAGCTTGCCGGACGCTACGAGCACGCGACCGTATCGGCGCCTGATCGGGCGTTCGACCGCGGCTTCTCGACCGTGTCCGGGGCGCTGGGCGTGACGTATTCGCTTCCCTCTGGGCTCGACATCGGCATCAACGCCAACCGCGTCGCGCGCGCCCCGAGCCCCGAGGAGCTGCTGATCGACGGCTATCACGATGCGACCCAGACCTACGAACGCGGCGACCCCAACCTGACCGCCGAGCGCGCGATCGGCGGCGAGATATTCGCGCGCGGGCGGCTGGGTGCGGCCGACATGTCGATAACCGGGTTCTACAACCGCTTTACCGGCTACATCTACGAAGCCAACACCGGCCAGCTGATCGACAATGCGCCGGTATTCCAGCAAACCCAGGGCGACGCGGATTACTACGGCGCGGAAGGCGAGCTCGACTTGCCTTTGGTGCGCCGCGGCGATTTCTCACTCAAGAGCGAATGGCGCGCGTCCTACGTCCGCGCCACCTTGGGCGACGGCAGCAACGCGCCGCGAATCCCGCCGCTGGCGCTTTACGGTGCGCTCGAAGGAAGTGCGGGCGCATTTACCGCTCGCGGTGAAGTCGCCTGGTCGGCCGATCAGAACAAGGTTGCCGCTTATGAGACGCGGACCGACGGTTACACCTTCGTCAACGCGTCGCTCGCATGGCGCCCACTGCGCGGCGACGACAACGTCACCGTCCTGCTCAAGGCAGACAACCTGTTCAACGCGACAGGCCGGCTCGCGACCAGCCTGACGAAGGATTATACCCCGCTCCCGGGCCGCAACATCGAAGCGAGCGTGCGGATCAGTTTTTAACCGATCCGACCGTCGCCATCATGGTCGACCACCACCGGATGATCGCCGAGCGCGTCGGCCCGGCCTTCGGCGCGCGCGGCGCGCAACTCGGCGTCGTGTGCGCGTTCGTTGGCGTCGGCGGCGGCGACCTCTCCCCGGCGCGTCGCACGCATGTGGTCATAGCTCCAGCGCATGTGGCCATAGGCGAACACGACCAGCAGCCCGCCAGCAATGGCGACGTTCTTGAGCGCCTGGGCTGCCTGCATGGGGTCGCCGAACTGGTTATGGAAGAAAAACACCGTCAGCAGGGTAAAGCCGGCGAGCAGGATCGACACCAGTCGGGTCATGACGCCGATCGCAAGCAGCAGGCCGGCGACCACTTCGAAGATCCCGGTCGGCATCGCCAGTGAACCCGGCAGGTGCGCAGATGTGAGCATCTGCGCGGTGCCCGACGGGTCCATGATCTTCGGGATGCCCGAAAGCACGAACAGCGCGGCGAGCATCAAACGCCCGAGAAATGCGGCGATGGCGGACATGACGTTGGTTCCTTTCCCCGTTTGACCCGTTCAACGCATTGGCGGGCGCAAAAGTGCCCGGCGCGCTATTCCTCGACCGCGAAAGTGATCTCGGCGTGGTCACGCAGCCTCTCGACCAGCGCTTCGCCGAGGATCGAGCCCGGCGTGCCGATCGCGCCCGGCGCATCGCTGGCGAGCAGCGCCATGCCGGTTTCCGCCAGCATCCGGCTGGTCGATCCATAACCGGGATCATAGCGGCCCTTCACGGCGTACTGCAGTGTCTCACCGGTCGGCATGTCGCCAACGAACAGCACGTCGTAATGCCCGTTCTCACGCTCATCGGCGCTGGGGCCCTCGCCGGGGGCGGGCGGCTTGGCGCCGAACGGGTTCTTGAGCAAACCGGCGACCGCGTGCGCCGCCGCCTTCCCGGCTTCGCCCGGGCTGGTCAGCATCATTTCGTCATAGCGGAAGTCCTCGCCATACGGGAAACCGGCCAGGAAGTTGGTTCGATGGACGTTCTTGACGTTGATCGTCGCCATGATGAACGGCGCGGCCCAGCGGCCGAGATCGTCTTCATAGTGCGGCAACAATCCCATCGGCTGGTCGGGGCCTTCGAAGCCCGGAGTGAGCGCGAACGGGCTTTGCAGCAACAGCGCCAGCTTCGGGTTTTTGGCGACGGCCTTCACCGTGGCCGTCAGGCTTGCAGCAGTGCCGCCGGAAAAGGTCCCCTGCATCGAACGGACGCGACCGCGCACCCGCGGTGCCGGCTTGCCAAACCGCTTTACCGCCTCACCCTGGAGCATGAGCACGCCGAGATCGAAGGGGATCGAATCGAAACCGGACGAAAACGCGATGCGCGCGCCGCTCGCCTTGGCCTGATCGTGATGCGCGTCGATCATCTCGCGCATCCAGCCGGGCTCGCCGCACAAGTCGGCGTAATCGGTCCCGGACCGCGCACAGGCAGCGACCAGTTCGCTGCCGTAGAGCTGATAGGGACCGACCGTGGTCAGCACTACGCGGGCGCGGTGGCACATCGCATCGAGCGTGCCCGGATCGTCGGCATCGGCCACCACCAACGGGGTGTCCGCTGGCGCGCCGATCATGTCGCGCACCTCGGCCAGCTTGTCTCGGCTGCGCCCCGCCATCGCCCATCGGGGCGCCCCGGGTTGGCCGCCGTATTCGCGCACGAAATGCTCGGCCACCAGACGCCCGGTATAGCCCGTGGCGCCGTAGACCACGATGTCGAATTCGCGTGACGTCTTGCTCATGCCTGTTCCCTTTTGCGCCAGCGGGTGCGGTTTTTCTGCTCGGTCACGACCATGTCGCGTGCCGCGCGATAATCGCCCGCTTCGATCTGCAGGTCCAGCCGGGCATCGTCGCGCCGACGGTACTCCTGCTCGGCCTCGTCGATGTCCTGCACGCTGTCGCCGAGCATCTCGAGTGCCCCGCGCGCCATCGCCATCGCCGATCCCAGCAACTCGCGCACCGTCAGGTCGCTTGGCGCACCGCGCAGGTCGACCAGGGTGCGCCGGTCATAGGCGCGGACCAGTATCTTGGGCCGGGGAAAGGCTTCGCGCACCGCTTCCAATATGCCGGTGTCGAGCTGCTTGCCATCGAGGCAGAACAACAGCGCGTCAGCTTCCGCCGCTCCCGCCTGGCGCAGCAGGTCGATCCGGGTGCCGTCGCCGAAATAGACCTTCGAACCGAACTCGCCGGCGGTGTCGATCATCTGGGTGTCGCGATCGATCAGGGTCACCTTGATGTCGCTCAACATCAACATCTGCGCGACCGTCTGACCGAACCGGCCGTAGCCGATCACCAGCGCGCCGGCGCCATCCGCGCGCGGTCCCTCGCGCCGCTCGGTCGATTGCGGCGTGCGCCGCAACGGCGCGGTGAGCATCATCAGGAACGGCGTAGAAGCCATCGACAGCGTCACCACCGCGCCGAACAGGCTCGCGGCTTCGGGGCTGATGATCAGGCCCTGCTGCGCCTGCGCGAACATGACGAAACCGAACTCACCGCCCTGGCTGAGCAGCAGCCCGAGTGCGAGCGCGTTGCGCCAGTGCATCCCGATCGCCAGCGCGATCCCGCCCATCACCAGCGCCTTGATCGCGATCAGCCCGAGTGCGGCGACCGCCACGAACACCGGCCGTTCGGCGATCGCATGCAGATCGAGCATCATGCCAACCGCGAGGAAGAACAGCCCCAGCAGGATCGAACGGAACGGCTCGACGTCGGTCTCGAGCTCGTGGCGATAGGGGGTATCGGCCAGCATCACCCCGGCGATGAACGCACCCAGCGCGGTCGACAGGCCCAGCAGCTCCATCGTCGCCGCCGAAGCGGCGATCGTGAACAACGCGGCGACGATGAACATCTCGCGTTCGCCCCATAGTCCGATCAACCGAAAAAGCGGGCGGATCAGGAATCGCCCGGCGAGGATCAGCCCGACGATCGCCGCCACCGTCAGCCCGGCGAGCTGCCAGCCGGGCGGGCCCGCATCGTCGGCGGGATTGCGGCTGAGCGCGGCCACCACGGTAATCATCGCGATGATCGACAGATCCTGGAACAGCAGGATCGAGAACGCCCGTTCGCCGAACGGAGTTTTCAGGCGGCCGGCCGATTGCAGCATCGGCAGCACCTGCGCGGTCGAAGACAGCGCCAGCGGCAGGCCGAGCGCGAGCGCGGCGGTCCAGGTGAAACCGGTGGTGAGCCCGATCGCGGCGGTCAGCGCGAGCCCGCACAACAGCACTTGCAGCAGGCCGAGCCCGAATATCTCGCGCTTCATCTGCCACAGCCGCTGGGGGGCGAGCTCGAGCCCGACGACGAACAGGAGCAGGACGATGCCCATTTCGGCAAACGCGATCTTGCCTTCGGCATCCCCCGTCAGGTGCAGGACTTGCGGCCCGATCACCGCGCCCGCGACAAGATAGCCCAACGTCGCACCGAGCCGCAGTCGCCGGAAGATCAGCACGAAGCCGAGCGCGAAGCCCAGCATGATGACCCCGTCGCGAAGGAAGTGGCTGGCGGCGGCGGGCGCTTCCATCACAGCGTCTTGAGGTAGGCGATCACGTCACGCCGCTCTGCCGCGTCTTTCAGACCGGCAAATGTCATTCTGGTTCCCGGCACCACCTTGAGCGGCGCTTCGAGGAATCGGTCGAGCGTCGCGTCGTCCCAGGTCAGGCCGGACGCGCGCATCGCGGGGCTGGAAGGATACCCCCCTACGGTTCCGGCCTTGCGGCCGTAAACCCCGGCAAGCGAAGGACCGACAAGGTGCTGGCCCGGTTCGGTGGTATGGCAGATCTTGCACTGGTTGAACGCGGCCGGCGTCTCGGCTGCCGAAGCGGTGGATGCCGCGGCGACCGCCGCACCGGCCTGTTCACTCCCGGCCCCGGGGATCGCATCGGGCGCGGGATTATCGCTTTCGCGCGCCGCCCTTTCGCAGCCAGCGAGCAGCAGTAGCGCAGTGGCGAGGGCGGGGCGGATCATTCCGACGACAGCTCCAGACGCGGGATGCGCTGGAGGCTTCTATAGCCTCGCGCGGCAGGGTCAAAGCTTCAGGTTTGCGCGTACCCCGATCATGTCGATCCCGGGGTTCTGCTGCGAATTGAACAGCCGCGCATTCGAAATGTGCACCCAGCTCGCCTCGACGCTGATGTTCGGCAGGATCGCCAGGCCCAGCGCGATCTCGGGCTCGAACAAAACCCGGCTGCCCAGATCGGTTCGCAGGTTGGTGGTCGCGTTGACCCGCGCGTTGGGCGCATCGTGCACCACCAGCCCGACCCCAGGCCGAACGTATAGCCCACCGAGCGAAAACTTGCGGCTGACGCCGGCGCCGATGAAGTCAGTCCCGCCCTTTTCGCTGTTGACCGATCCGAACAGGTACGGCTCGATGCCCGCCACCGGCAGAATTGGGTCGAACCGGTAACCGAGTTGCAGGTCGGCGCCGCCTTCCTGCGTGTCTAGGGTGAACGGGGTGTCGACCGCGTGATCGTAGACCCCGCCATAAACTTCGCCCGCGTGCGCGGGAACGGCGACGAAAGCGCCGGCAATTGCGGCCAGGGTGGCGTATCTGATCACGAACGGAAATCTCCCGGTGGAAGCGGTTGCGCGCTGTGGCTGTGGCAAGCTTGCCGCAAGCTGAAGCCAAACGCCCGACGCTCTACCCAACGACTTTCCACCGCGGCCGGCCGCGCCTATCCGGGCCGGCTGCATGTTGAACAGGCTGGCCTTGAAGCGCGACGGCGACTGGCGGAACGAGGTTTTCGCGACGCTCTCGCTCGCCTGGCCGTTGGCTGCGGCGAACCTGCTGCAGATGCTGGTGTGGGCGATCGACGTCATGTTCATTGCCCGCCTCGGCACCGTCCCGCTGGCGGCGGCGAGCCTGTCGTTCGCGCTGTTCGGCACGTTGATGTGGGCGATGACCGGGCTGACGGGCATGGTTTCGGCGCTGATCGCTGCGGCGCTCGGCCGGGGGACAGGGGTGGTGCGCGAAGTGCGCCGCGCCACCCGCATGGCGCTGTGGCTTGCGGTCATCACCGCGGTTCTACTCGCGCTGACGATGCACTGGGGCGAATCGATCATGCTGGCGACCGGGCAACAGCCCGATATTTCCGCCCAGGCGGGCCGCTTCCTGCGTGTGCTCGGCTGGGCTGCGGTGCCGATGCTGGTGTGCAACGTGCTCAGAAGCTACGTCTCCGCGCTGGGCCGCCCGGTGTTCGCTACGCTGGTGGTGGCGATCCAGGTCGGCATCGCTGCAATCGGCAACTACGCGCTGGTGTTCGGCCACCTGGGGATGCCCGCGATGGGCATGCTCGGATCCGCGATCGCCAGCAGCGTGACCGCGTGGCTTGGCGTGCTGGCCTACGTCGCGCTGATCAGCTGGGACCGCAAGCTGCGCGCGTTTCATATCTTCGGCCGCTGGTGGAGCCCCGACTGGGCTTATCTGTGGCGCCTGATCGTGCTCGGCGCACCGGTAACGCTGACGATCGTCGCCGAAGGTGGTCTGTTCAATAGCGCCGCGTTCATGATGGGCGTGATCGGCGCGCCCGAGCTTGCCGGGCACACGCTGGCGCTCCAGCTGGCGGCGTTCGCATTCCAGGTTCCTTTCGGGGTCGCCCAGGCGGCCACGATACGGGTCGGGTATCACTACGGCGCGGGCGATCGTGCAGGGGTAGCCCGCGCAGGATGGTCGGCGATCATCGTCGGCACCGGCTTCATGATCACCACTGCCGCGGCGATGCTGTTCGCGCCGCACTTTCTGCTGTGGCTGTACATCGATCCGGGAGCGGCCAAGAACGTCGCAATGGTCGCCTTCGCGGTCGGCTATCTCAAGGTCGCCGCAGCGTTCCAGCTGTTCGACGGTTTCCAGGCGGTCGCCGCGGGATCGCTGCGCGGGCTGCAGGACACCCGCGCACCGATGTGGATCGCGCTGCTGGGATACTGGGTTCCCGGGCTCGCGACGATGCTGTGGCTCGGCTTCGGCACGTCGCTTGGCGGGCTCGGCATCTGGATCGGCCTGCTGGTCGGGTTGGTGGTCGTATCGGCCGGCCTCCTGCTGCGCTGGCTGCTGCGCGACCGGTTTGGCCTGCTCCCCGCTCAGGCGACCTGAAAGAAACTTGGCCGGGGGCGCTTGACCCTCAGGTGACGATCACTAAATGGGCCCTCGCTGGCACTCCCCCCTTGGGAGTGCCAAGGATACTTCATCAAGCAAGAGAGGCTAAGCGACATGGCATTTCGTCCGTTGCACGACCGCGTTCTCGTCCGCCGTATCGAGGCTGACGCAAAGACCGCCGGCGGCATTATCATTCCCGACAGCGCCCAGGAAAAGCCCAGCGAAGGCGAAATCGTCTCGGTCGGCACCGGCGCCCGCAACGAGCAGGGCCAAATTCACCCGCTCGAAGTCAAGGCCGGCGATCGCGTGCTGTTCGGCAAGTGGTCCGGCACCGAGGTCAAGCTCGATGGCGAAGACCTGCTGATCATGAAGGAAAGCGACATCATGGGGATCGTCGGCTGAACGCCGCGACTCCTGATGAACTTTCCCTGACCATTCGAAAATTCCAGAGAGATAAGATTTAAATGGCAGCCAAGGACGTGAAGTTCGGGCGCGACGCGCGCGAACGCATTCTCGCCGGCGTCGATACCCTCGCCAACGCCGTCAAGGTCACGCTGGGCCCCAAGGGCCGCAACGTCGTGATCGACAAGAGCTTCGGCGCACCGCGCATCACCAAGGACGGCGTCACCGTCGCCAAGGAAATCGAGCTCAAGGACAAGTTCGAGAACATGGGCGCGCAGATGCTGCGCGAAGTGGCCTCGAAGACCAACGACAACGCAGGTGACGGCACCACCACCGCCACCGTGCTGGCCCAGGCCATCGTCACCGAGGGCATGAAGTCGGTTGCCGCCGGCATGAACCCGATGGACTTGAAGCGCGGCATCGATCTGGCGGTCGACAAGGTCGTCGAGAACCTCAAGAGCCGTTCGAAGGAAGTCGCCGGCAGCCACGAGATCGCCCAGGTCGGCATCATCTCGGCCAACGGCGACAAGGAAGTCGGCGAGAAGATCGCCGAGGCGATGGAAAAGGTCGGCAAGGAAGGCGTGATCACCGTCGAGGAAGCCAAGGGCCTCGAATTCGAACTCGACGTCGTCGAAGGAATGCAGTTCGATCGCGGCTACCTCAGCCCTTATTTCATCACCAACCCCGACAAGATGACCGTCGAGCTGGATAACCCCTACATCCTGATCCACGAGAAGAAGCTGTCGTCGCTGCAGGCGATGCTGCCGATCCTCGAGGCCGTGGTGCAGTCGGGCCGTCCGCTGCTGATCATCGCCGAGGACATCGAGGGCGAAGCGCTGGCGACCCTGGTGGTCAACAAGCTGCGCGGCGGACTCAAGGTCGCGGCGGTCAAGGCCCCCGGCTTCGGCGATCGCCGTAAGGCGATGCTGCAGGACATCGCGATCCTGACCAAGGGCGAGATGATTTCCGAAGACCTCGGCATCAAGCTTGAAAACGTCACCGTGGGCATGCTCGGCGAAGCCAAGCGCGTATCGATCGACAAGGACAACACCACCATCGTCGATGGCGCCGGTTCGGCCGACGACATCAAGAACCGCGTCGGTGAAATCCGCACCCAGATCGACAACACCACCAGCGATTATGACCGCGAAAAGCTGCAGGAGCGGCTGGCCAAGCTCGCTGGCGGCGTGGCCGTGATCAAGGTCGGCGGTGCTTCCGAAATGGAAGTGAAGGAGCGCAAGGACCGCGTCGACGACGCGCTGCACGCGACCCGCGCCGCGGTCGAAGAAGGCATCGTCCCTGGCGGCGGTACCGCCCTGCTGTACTCGGCTAGTGCGCTCGAAGGTCTCAACGGTGCGAACGAGGACCAGACCCGCGGCATCGACATCGTCCGCAAGTCGCTTACCTCGCTGGTTCGCCAGATTGCCCAGAACGCCGGCCACGACGGCGCGGTTGTCTCCGGCAAGCTGGTTGACGGTAACGATGAGAACATGGGCTTCAACGCCCAGACCGACACCTACGAGAACCTGGTTCAGGCCGGCGTGATCGACCCCACCAAGGTCGTTCGCACCGCGCTCCAGAACGCAGCCTCGGTCGCCGGCCTGCTGATCACCACCGAAGCGGCGATCAGCGAAAAGCCGGAAGACAAGCCGGCAATGGGCGGCATGCCCGGCGGCGGCATGGGCGACATGGGCGGTATGGGGTTCTGATCGCGGGCACGGGCCAGCTGCACGGCTGGCCCGGCCACGATACCAGAACGTCTGTCCGACAAACGGGGCCGGGGGAGCAATCCTCCGGCCCTTTTTTGCGTCTGCGCTATTCGCCCGCGGCGTCGCGCAGGATCATCTCGGCGATCTCTTCGATCGAGCCGGTCACCAGCAGCGGCTGGCCGCCCACGATGCCCACCTTGGTCTGGCCGTTTTCGTCGTTGCGCAGCCAGGCGACGTTCTGGGCGACCACCAGATAGTTGCCACCTCTTGATGGAAGCGAAACGAATTTCATGCGCGATTCTCCTGGAGCCGCGCCCTAGTCGCCGCGCCTCACTTTCGTGTTAACGAACCGCCTCGATCCAGTCGTGGATGGGATTTCGGCGGGCCCCTCCGCTCTATCGAAAGCCGAATTTTCGAGCACTTAGCAATTTACTGAAGACCGATTGGTTCCCTCGGCACGCTCTCCGTGTCGCGTGGGGGCAACTATTCGTCGCGCCTCCCTTGCGCGAAAAATCGCCCGGCCGTTAAGTCCCTGTGAAGCATGACGGGATAGATTGGGGGTCATGGCATTGGGACGGATATCACGCTGGTGCGCCGCGTTGGCGCTGGGTTGGGCGAGCCTGGGCACAGCCCAGGCGGCGGACGCCGATTTCAAGACGGCGTTCGACGCGGTGCTCGGTACCGAGGCGCGGACGCCGCAATCGTACGACGCGGTTCACCGCAGTCCGCTCGAACAGACCGTCGCGCGGATCGCCGACGGATCGGGCGGCCGTATCGGGGTCTATGCGGTCGATTTGGCCAGCGGCCGCCAGGTATCGGTGCTGGGCGACCAGCGCTTCCCGATGGCATCGACCAGCAAGATTGCGATTGCCGCCACGTTCATGGAAGGTGTGGAGCGCGGACGATTTTCGCTGACCAGCGAATTCCCGTTGATGGTGCCGGTCGCCTCGAAGCGGTTTTCCGGCTCGAAAGCACCGGTGGTGGCAGGCAAGCGCTTCCAGGCGATCGATCTGATTGAAATGATGATTACCCGGTCGAACAACCAGGCGACCGACGGGCTGCTGGCAGCGGTCGGCGGACCGGCTGCGGTCAATGACTGGGCCCGGCGCAATGGCATTGCCGAATATAACCTTACCCGCGACATCGCCACGCTGGTGCGCGACGACGGCGAGATCGATCCGGCACGCAGCGTCGACATTCGCGACAGCGCCACGCCCGAGGCAATGGTGCGCCTGCTGACCGGGCTCTATCAAGGCAAGTTCCTGGCCGAGAGCAGCCGACGGGTTATCCTCGGCGCGATGGGTCGCTGCCGCACGGGCACGCATCGGATCCGTGCGATGCTACCCGATGGGGCGCAAGTGGCGCACAAGACTGGTTCGCTCAACAACACCTCGAGCGATATCGGGATCATCAACACGCCCGACGGACGCGCAATTGCGGTTGCGATCTATGTCACCGGGCAAGGCTCGCACGCGGCGCGCGATGCCAAGATCGCCAGCATCGCTCGGGCGCTGTACGATGGCTATTCCGCGCAGCCGGCGCGGGCTTACGCTTCGGCCAGTTACTGACCCGACGCTAACGCCGCGGCCATTCGCGCCGCGGCGGCATCGTAAACCCGCTGCTTGAGCGCTGCGGTCCGCCCACGCCCGGCCGTAGCCGGTGTACCACCAGCGAAAGGCGGCGCGGGGTCGTATTCCATCGCCAGTTGCACCGCCTCTGCGGTCGCCTGATTCGCTTCGTGCGCAATCAGCGTCAGCGCGAAGTCGATCCCCGAGGTGACCCCGCCGGCGGTGATGATGTTGCCGTCTTCGACCACGCGCGCGTCCTCATGCACCGCGCCCACCATCGGCAGCAGGTGCGTATAGGCCCAGTGGGTCGTCGCGCGCTTGCCCTGTAGCAGGCCCGCGCGCCCCAGCAGGAACGCCCCGGTGCATACGCTGGTGACCCATCTGGAGCCGGTCGCCTGGCGCGCGACGAAGTCGATCGTTTCGGGATGGTTGATCGCGTCGGCCACACCATGGCCGCCTGGCACGCACAGGATGTCGGCCTGGGGCGCATCGGTGAATGTCGCCTGCGGGACCAGCGCGAAACCGCAGTCGGTCGCGACCGGTTCGAGCCCCTTCGCCACGGCCAGGGTGCGCGCGCCGGGCAGGCGGCACAGGAACTGCGCCGGGCCGGTCAGGTCAAGTTGAGTCACTCCGGGGAACAGGACGAACAGGACGGTGGTCATGGGCGTCGTCTTACGTCTGCGCCGAACAAACGAAAAGGGCGGCGCCTTGCGGCGCCGCCCTTCCCGTAGAATTCGCTAAGCGAAGGCTCAGTCGGCCTTGGCTTCTTCAGTCGACTCGCCCTGCACGTCGGCTTCGGCGGCAGCAGCAGCGTCGGTCGCGGCGTCGGCAGTGGTGTTGGCAGTGGTGTCGACAGCTTCGCCAGCGGCTTCGGCATTGGCCGAAGTGTCGGCCATTGCCGAATCAGCGGTCTCGGCAGCGGCGTCTTCGGTCTTTTCCGAGCAGGCCGACAGGGTCAGAGCGGCGGCGCCAGCGGCGGCGGCGAGGATGATCTTACGCATAATTCGTTGTTCCTTTGAACAATTAAGGGTGCTCGGTGAGACACCGTGCCCGTATCAAATAGTGGCGGCTTTGTGGCGAAGCAAGGGCAATCGCGTGATTTTGCCCAAATCCTGCCGCAATTGGCCCATCCCGTAGCCCAACTGCGCCACGGTCTGCCGATCGACGAAAGCGGGTGAAACCCTGCCTGCGCGCTGCTAGCAGGGCGGTCGATGGCAGATAAACAGCACCTCTACCTGGTCGATGGGTCGGCCTATATCTTTCGCGCCTATCACCGCTTGCCGCCGCTGACCAACCCGGCCGGCACCCCGGTCGGCGCGGTCTATGGCTATACCACCATGCTGTGGAAGCTGGCTGAGGACCTCGACAAGGCCGACGGACCGACACACTTGGCGGTGATCCTCGACAAGGGTTCGACCAGCTTTCGCAACGCGTTGTACGATCAGTACAAGGCCAACCGCCCACCGCCGCCCGAAGATCTGGTCCCGCAGTTCCCGCTGATCCGCGACGCCACCCGCGCATTCAGCCTGCCGTGCATCGAGGAAGACGATCTCGAAGCCGACGATCTGATCGCCTCCTACGCCCGCGAGGCGACCCGGCGCGGGTGGGACGTGACTATCGTCAGCTCCGACAAGGACCTGATGCAGCTCGTCGGCAAGTGCGCTGAGGGCGGCGGCTGCATCGACATGCTCGACACCATGAAGAACCAGCGGATCGATATTCCCGAGGTGGTCGAAAAATTCGGCGTTCCGCCCGAACTGGTTGGCGACGTGCTGGCCTTGATGGGCGACAGTGTCGACAACGTGCCGGGTATCTACGGGATCGGTCCCAAGACCGCCTCGAAGCTGATCCAGGACCACGGCAACCTTGCCGGCGCGCTGGACGCCGCAGCCGACATGAAACCATCCAAGCTGCGCGACCGCCTGCTCGAAGGGCGCGAGATGGCAGAGCTCAGCCGCGTGCTGGTCCAGCTCAAGGAAGATTGCGACCTGCCGATCGCGATCGACGACATGAAGCTCGACGGGGTGCCGCCCGAACCGCTCGCGGCCTTTCTGTCTGCGCACGGCTTCACCAGCCTGCTCAAGCGGCTCGACGGCGGCAGGGGCAGCCCCGACCGTCCGACCCAGCTCAATCCCGCGAAGCCGCAGAATGCAGGCGCCGCCGCCGCGCCTGACGGCAATCGCCAGCCGCTGCCGGAGATGCCGCCGGTCGATCGCACCGTGTACGAATGCGTGACCAGTCTCGAGCGGCTCACGCACTGGATCGAGCGCGCATTTGCCGCGCGGATCGTGGCGATCGACACCGAAACCAGCAGCCTCGATGCGATGCAGGCCGAACTGGCGGGGATCAGCCTGGCGTTGGGTCCGAACGATGCCTGCTATATTCCGCTGGGGCACGGCGGGAGCGACATGTTCGCCGAAAAGCCGGTCCAGGTCGAACGTCAGGCCGCGTACGATGCGCTGCGCCCGCTGCTGGAGAGCGATAGCGTTCTCAAGATCGGCCAGAACATCAAATACGACATCAACATCCTGTCGCGCTGCGCGAAGATCGCTGTCGCCCCGATCGATGACACGATGATCATCAGCTTTGCGCTCGATGCGGGTCGCGCCCTGGATGCAATCGGTGCCGGGGGGATAGGAGGGGGGCACGGGATGGACGAACTGTCCATGCGCCACCTCGGCCACACTACGCTGACCTTCAAGGACATCTGTGGAACCGGCAAGAAGGCGATTCCCTTCGGCGAGGTGCCGCTCGACAAGGCGACGCAGTACGCGGCCGAGGACGCAGACGTCACTTGGCGGCTGTGGAAGCACCTGAAACCGCGCCTGGCTACGGAAGCCGGCACGCAGGTCTACGAACGCGTCGACCGTCCGCTGATCCCGGTGGTCGCGCAGATGGAGCGCCACGGGATCAAGGTCGACCGCCAACAGCTCGCCCGACTGTCCGAAGAGTTCGCGCACGAAATCGCCCGTATCGAGCGCGAGGTGTGGGACTGCTGCGGGATCGAGTTCACTATCGGCAGCCCCAAGCAACTGGGCGACATTCTGTTCGACAAGCTCGGCTACAAGGGCGGGCGCAAGGGCAAGAGCGGGCAGTATTCGACTGACCAGGCAATCCTCGAAGGTCTTGCCAGTCAGGGCGCCGAAGTCGCCAGCAAAGTGCTCGAGTGGCGTCAGCTATCGAAGCTCAAGAGCACCTATACCGATGCGCTGCAGGCGGCGATCAATCCCGATACCGGGCGCGTGCACACCAGTTACAGTCTGGTCGGCGCACAGACCGGCCGGCTCTCGTCGACCGATCCGAACCTGCAGAACATCCCGATCCGGACCGAGATCGGCCGCCAGATCCGCGAAGCGTTCGTCGCCGACCAGGGCAACGTGCTGCTCGCGGCCGACTACAGCCAGATCGAGCTGCGGCTGGCCGCCCACATGGCCGATGTTCCGCCGCTGAAGGAGGCCTTCGCCAGCGGCGAGGATATTCACGCGCGTACCGCTCAAGAAATGTTCGGCACCGTCGATCGCGATACCCGCGCGCGCGCCAAGACGGTCAACTTCGCGATCCTCTATGGCATCTCGCGCTGGGGGCTTGGAGGCCGGCTGGGGATCGAGGCCGACGAAGCGCAGGCGATCATCGACACTTACTTCCAGCGCTTCCCCGGCATCCAGCACTACATCCACTCGACGCTCGAGAGCGTGCGCGAAAAGGGCTATTCGCAGACCCTGTTCGGCCGCAAGACGTGGTTCCCGCGGATCAATTCGAAGAATCCCAACGAGCGCGCCGGGTCCGAACGGGCGGCAATCAATGCCCCGATCCAGGGCACCAGCGCCGACATCATCAAGCGCGCGATGGCCCGGATGATGCCCGCCCTCGATGCAGCCGGGCTGGGCCATGTCCGGATGCTGCTGCAGGTCCACGACGAACTGGTTTTCGAACTGCCCGAAGGCGACGTCGAGGCGGCGCGGCCAGTGATCGAGCGGGTAATGGCGGAAGCCGCGCTGCCCGCTGTGCCGCTCGACGTGCCGCTGGGCATCGACATCGGCACGGGCAAAAGCTGGGGCGCCGCGCACTAGCTTGTGCCCCGTTTCGGGCGCGACTAAGCCGCCTTCGATGGACGCGGGGAACCCACCCACTGACGGTCTGCGCCTGGCTCTTGGGCGATACCTTTCGCGCAGGGGCAACCTGATCGCCTTCGCGCTGGTGGCTGCTTCGCTGCTGGGCGCGGTGCTGCTGATCTTCCAGACGGTGGAAGCCGAACGCAGCGAACGCGCGCAGGCCCGGCGGACCAGTGAAGTGCTTGCCGAACTGGTCAATATCAACCGCGCCGTGCTCAACGGCGAGACCGGGCAGCGCGGATACCTGATCACCAACGATCGCCGGTATCTGGGGCCATATCGGGTCGCGCGCGAACAATACGGACCCGCGCTGTCCCGGCTGCGCGCGCTGGTGGAAGCCCAGTCCACTCAGCGCCAGCGCGACCTGCTCGATCAAGTGGAAAACCTCACCACGTCGAAATTCGCCGAAATGGCCGATTCCGTCGCGCTGGTCGAAAGCGGCCGGGTGCTCGATGCGAAGGTCGCGATCCTGACTGACGAGGGGCAGGAAGTGATGGAGCGGCTGCGCGCCTCGCTCCGCGAACTCGAGCAGATCGAGGAACAGCAACTGGCCGTGGCCACAGCCGATACCGCCGAAGCCGAGGGGCGCGTGTTGCCGCTGCTGTTGGGGCTGTCGGGGCTGCTGCTGGTTGCGCTCGCGCTTGGCTATCGGCTGGTAGGACGGGCAGCGCGGGCCGATGCCGAGGCCGGGCAGGCGGCACTGGTGGCCGAAGCGCGCGACCAGGCCGATCTACTTGCGCGTGAGCTCAACCACCGGGTCAAGAATCTGTTCGCGGTGATCTTGGCGATCGTGCGGATGAGCGGCAAGGATGCGCCCGAAGCCAAGCCGGTGGTCGACAATATCGCCGATCGCATCCACGCATTGCTGGCGGCGCATGAGATCACACAGGGCGCGGAAGGCACCGGTGGCGCCTCGCTCCGCACGCTGATCGAGACCGCGATCCGCCCATACCTGACCTCCGAGCGGCAGGCACAGCTGTCGGGGCCGGACGTGACGCTGTCGGTCAAGCAGATCACTCCACTTGGCCTGGTGCTTCACGAACTGGCGACCAACGCGGTCAAGTATGGCTGCTGGTCGGGCGGTGGCTTGCTGCGTGTCGAGTGGGCAAAGTGCGGCGACGAGCTGACGCTCGATTGGCGCGAGGCCCATTCGGGGCCTGGTGGAGAGCCTGCGCGCAAGGGCTTCGGATCGATGCTGATGACCAGCGCCGCGCGGCAGTTGCGCGGCACGATCGAGCGCAGCTTCACGACCGATGGAGTCCATATCGCGATGCGTTTCCCGCCTCCGGCCTGACCCCCGCGGGTTGTCAGCGGCCGGCACGCGCCATAGGGCGGGCCAAATGTTCCGTGACTTTGCATTCTCCCGCTACGCGATCGACTGGCCCGAACTGTTTCACGCCGCGGTGTTCGCCGGCGGCGCGCTGGTCGCCGCGCTGGTACTCCACCGGCTGGTCTTTGCGGTGGTCATGCGTCTCGCCGCGCGGACGCGAACGCCGGTCGATGGGCTTGTCGCCCAACGATTGCGCGTGCCCACTCGCTGGGCCGCGGCGGCGATCGCAATCGCCTTCGCTGCGCAGGCCGATGTGTGGGTCGGGCGGATTTGGCTTTCGGTCGCGCGCTTCCTGGTCCCCGCGCTGCTCGGCTGGATCGTCTACAGCCTGGTCAGGGCGTTCGCCGCAGCGCTTGAATACCACGCCGAGATATCGACCGACCTCGCCGCGTCGCGCAGCCGGCGCACGCGCATTGCGATCCTGTCGCGCACCGCCACCTTCCTGATCGTGTTCCTGACCGTGGGGCTGGTGCTGTTCCAGCTTCCCGGGGTGCGCCAGGTCGGCGTCACCCTGCTCGCTTCGGCCGGCCTTGCTGCCCTGGCGGTTGGCGCGGCGGCGCAGCCAGCGCTGAAATCGCTCATCGCGGGACTGCAGATGGCGCTGACAGAACCGCTGCGACTGGGCGATCAGGTGGTGATCGACGGGTTCACCGGGCGGGTCGAGGAAATCCGCATTAGCTTCGTAGTGGTGCGGATGTGGGATGAACGGGTCGCGATTATCCCCACCAGCCGGTTCCTCGAAAGCAGCTTCGAGAACTGGACCCGGGCCAGCGAGCTGCTGACCGGCCCCGTGTACCTGTACCTCGACCCCGCGATCGAGGTTGCCCCGATCCGCGCGGAATTCGAGCGCTTTCTTGGTGAGCAGTCGATGTGGGACAAGCGCACCGGCACGCTGTTCGTCACCGACGCGCGGGCAGGATCGATGGAACTGCGACTGGCAGTCAGCGCAGCGACCGTAGGCGAGCTGTTCGAACTGCGCAGCGCGTTGCGCGAGCATATGCTCGACTGGCTTCGCCGCGAGATGCCCGCGGCATTGCTGCGCACGACCGTCGCCGCCGATTCAGGATCAGCCTGAACCGGCGGGCGCCGCAGTCACTTCTTTTCGTCGAGATTCACCGCGGCGGGCGCGTGCTTGTACTCGCGCGTCGACGCCACCATCCCTTCGCTGATGAAGCCGATCGACATGCCCGTTTCGGCCGCGCGCTTCTTCAGCTCGCCGCGCATTTTCTTGTATTCCTCTTCCATCGCGGGAGTGACGGTGGCGCGCGAATCGTCGAGCGCCGTGGCGAAATCGGCAGCAGTCACTTCCTGCACGTCGCCGCCCGCGCGCTTGAGCGCATTGAGTCCCGCGCGGCGGACCACGTCTTCCAGATCGGCGCCTGTGAACCGCTCGGTATCGGCGGCCACCTTGCCAAGGTCGACATCCTTGGCCAGCGGCATGTCGCGCGCGTGGATCTTCAGGATGATCTCGCGGCCTGCCTTGTCGGGCGTGCCGACATAAACCAGCTCGTCGAACCGGCCCGGCCGTAGCAGCGCGGGGTCGACCAGCGTAGGTCGATTGGTCGCGCCGATCACCACCACCGATTGCAGTTCTTCCAGACCGTCCATCTCGGCCAGGATCGTGTTGACCACCCGGCCGGTGACCGCCGGTTCGCCCTGACCGCTACCGCGGGCCGGGACCAGGCTGTCGATCTCGTCGATGAAGATGATGCAGGGGGATACCGCGCGTGCGCGCTGAAACATGCGCGCGATCTGCTGCTCGCTTTCGCCATACCATTTCGAAAGCAGGTCCGAACTCTTCATCGAGATGAAGTTGGCCTGCGCCTCCTTGGCGACAGCCTTGGCCAGCAGGGTCTTGCCGGTGCCCGGGGGGCCATACAGCAGGAACCCCTTGGCCGGGCGGATGCCCAGCCGGCGGAACGCATCGGGGTTCTTGAGCGGCAGCTCGACGCCTTCCTTGAGCTTGTCGGTCGCCTCGCCTAGGCCGCCGATGTCGTCCCAGCCGACATTGGGCACCTGTACCATCACCTCGCGCATCGCGCTCGGCTGGATGCGCTTCAGGGCCGACATGAAGTCTTCGCGCGTGACCATCAGGTCTTCCAGAACTTCGGGCGGGATTTCACGCGCGTCGAGGTCGAGCCGCGGCATGATCCGCCGCACCGCCTCGATCGCCGCCTCGCGCGCAAGCGCGGCGATATCGGCTCCGACGAACCCGTGCGTGGTGCGCGCAATTTCGTCGAGATCGACCTTCTCGCCCAGCGGCATGCCGCGGGTATGGATGCCGATGATTTCGCGCCGGCCGTTCTCGTCGGGCACGCCGATGACGATCTCGCGGTCGAACCGGCCGGGACGCCGCAGCGCCTCGTCGATCGCATCGGGCCGGTTGGTGGCAGCGATCACCACCACGTTCGAGCGCGCTTCGAGCCCGTCCATCAGGGTCAGCAATTGCGCGACGAGGCGCTTTTCGGCCTCGCCGGCGACCTGGCTGCGCTTGGGCGCGATCGAAATCGATTTCGTCGATGAACACGATCGCGGGCGAATTCTTGGACGCTTCCTCGAACACCTCGCGCAGGCGCTTTTCGCTCTCGCCATAACCCGAGCCCATGATCTCGGGCCCATTGATGGTGATGAAGGTCGCGTCGCTTTCGTTGGCAACCGCCTGGGCGAGCCGGGTCTTGCCGGTTCCTGGCGGGCCGTGGAGCAGCACTCCCTTGGGCGGATCGACCCCCAGGCGGGTGAACAGTTCGGGATAGCGCAGCGGCAGCTCGACCATCTCGCGCAATTGCTGGATGGTGTCGCCGATCCCGCCGACGTCGTCGTAGTTCACCACCGCGCGGCCATCGCGCGGCTCCTCGAATTCCGAGCGCAACTCGACCTCGGTGTTCTCGTCGATGCAGACGATGCCCTTGGGCGTGGTCGACACCACCGTCAGGCGAATCTGGGTGAGCGCGTATGCCGGTGCGTTGAACATCCGGCGCACTTCGGGCGGCATGTTCTGGACGGGCTGCTGGCCGGTGGTGGCGACCACGTCGCCCGCGACCAGCGGTTTGCGGAAGAAATTGCGTTGCAGCGCCTGGGTCGGCCCTTGCAGCCGCATCTCGCGCTGTGCGGGCGCGAACACCACGCGGGTGGCGGGGCGCGCTTCGGCGCGGCGGATGGTAACGTGTTCGCCCGAGCCGGTCTCGGCGTTGCCGCGCTGCAACCCGTCGAGCCGGACGACTTCGAGCGTCTGGTCTTCCTCGTACGCCTGGACCGCGATCGCGGCGGTGGTGCGCTTGCCGGTGATCTCGACCACGTCGCCTTCGGTGATACCGAGCGCCTGGAACGTGCTGCGCGGCATGCGGGCGATGCCCTGGCCGCTTTCTTCCTGCCGCGCGGCCGCGACCTGCAGCCTGATGGTCTTGTCGTCTGTCGCGCCTTGCGCGTCCTCGTCGGCCATGGGACCGGGCCCTCCTTATCGCTGACGTGTTGTCGCGGTTGTCCGTTTCCACTCAGCTAGGAAGCCGGCCGTGATTTGCCAATGAACGGGGGGCGATTCAGGTCCCTGCGGCGCGCGCCGAGCAACACGCAGGGCGCGAAAAAAAGGCCCGGTGGATGAACCACCAGGCCTTGGAAGTCTTGGGAGAGGATGCCTGAAAAGGCAGGTGGAGATATGTCGGCCAGGCTGTTGTTTCGCAAGTGCGAAAAAGACACGCGCGATTGCAGTAATTGCAACTGGATGACGAAATCCTTGATTTTGCGAAAGAAAGGGTCGGACCAAGCACGATCAGTTGTCGATCGAAATGTTGCAGCGCGGCAATGAATTGGCGTGTCGGCCCCTCGTGACACGAACCGGCCACCGTTCTAGGGAATGGACCCATGAACAAGCTTTACCCCGACGCAGCCGCCGCCCTCGACGGCGTCTTGCGCGATGACATGTTGATCGCCAGCGGAGGCTTCGGCCTGTGCGGTATTCCCGAACGCCTGCTTCACGCGATCCGTGACAGCGGGGTCAAGGGACTGACCTTCGCGTCGAACAACGCGGGAATCGATAACGAAGGCATCGGCATGCTGTTGCGGACCAAACAGGTGCGCAAGATGATCTCGAGCTACGTCGGCGAGAACAAGGAGTTCGAGCGCCAGTACCTGGCGGGCGAGCTCGAGGTAGAATTCTGCCCGCAAGGTACGCTCGCCGAACGCATGCGGGCGGGTGGCGCGGGGATTCCGGGCTTTTACACCCGCACAGGGGTCGGCACCAAGGTGGCCGAGGGCAAGGAGACCAAGGCGTTCGACACCCCGAACGGGACCGAGGAGTTCATTCTCGAACGCGGGATCTTCGCCGACCTGGCGATCGTCAAGGCTTGGAAGGCCGACGAGACCGGTAACCTGGTGTTCCGCAAGACGGCGCGCAACTTCAACCTGCCGGCGGCCACCTGCGGCAAGGTTTGCGTGGTCGAAGTCGAGGAGATCGTGCCCGTCGGCAGCCTCGATCCCGACTGCATCCACCTGCCCGGCGTCTACGTGCAACGGATGATCGTCGGCGCACCCTACGACAAGAAAATCGAGTTCCGCACTGTGCGCGAACGGGCCGCATGATTGGTCGGCGTGCGCTGGCAATGGCGGGCGCCGCGCTGGGCGTATTGCCACTGCTCGGCGGCTGCGTCGCTGCGGCAATCCCGGTGCTGGCCGCCAGCGGCGTGGTCGGCAGCAGGCTCAAGGACAGGGACCAGCCAGGGCGCGATGCCGCTGTCCAGCGCGGACAGCCGCGCGTGGCGATCGACCTGTCGCCACCGGCCGGAACGTCTATGCCCGCCGGGGCGAACGCTGCCCCGGCGCAGGCGGGCTATACCCGCAGCTACATGCTGGCCGATGGCACCCGGATGGAAGTGATGTCCGGTTCGGCCAGTGCGCCGGTCGCTTCCGCTCCGCAGGATGCGCCGCCCGAACCGGCACAATCGCTCGCCGCATCGACGCCTGGGGTGAAGCCGGTCGCCCGCGTTCCGGGCATCTACATCGCGCAGGATGGAACGCAGGTGCGGGTGGTCAGTGGCGACCTGCCGCCGCCGAGCGGCGCGGGCATCGCGCCCCCCGGGTTCGCGGGGTACGACCCTTTGTATGCCTTCACTGCGAGCGTGGGCACTTTGCCGATAGCGGGCAGCGACCGGCGCTCGGCGATGCTGTCCGGATCCGGCACGCTGAGCCCCGAAACGCGCGCGTGTTCGACCCATCCCGCCGCGCTCCTGATCGATCTCGATCCGGGTTCGGCGGTGTTCGATCCCGCGACCGCGATCCATGCCGATGCCAAGCTTGCCGGAACGCTGGCCAGCCTGCGCGCCGAAGGGGTGGCGATCGCGTGGATTTCGGCCAACACCGCCGATCGCGCGGGCGCCGTCCGCCGCGCGCTGACTCAATCCGGGCTCGATCCCGCTGGCCGCGACGAGCTGGCGCTGCTGCGCTATCCCGAAGAACGCAAGCAGACCCGGCGTGACGATCTCGCCAAGGAATTCTGCGTCGTCGCCATCGCCGGCGACCAACGCGCCGATTTCGACGAACTGTACGAATACGTCAGGAACCCCGCGCTGGCCGCGCCGCTCGATGCGCTGATTGGCAACGGCTGGTTCCTGATCCCCCAACCACTGAGCTGAAGGACAGATTTTTCATGCCCCAAGACACCAGGGGATGGACCCGCGACGAAATGGCCGCCCGCGCCGCCAAGGAGCTGCAGGACGGCTACTATGTCAATCTCGGCATCGGTATCCCGACGCTGGTCGCCAACCATATTCCCGAAGGCATGCACGTTACGCTGCAGAGCGAGAACGGCATGCTCGGCATCGGCCCGTTTCCGTACGACGACGAGGTCGATCCGGACCTTATCAACGCCGGCAAGCAGACCATCAGCGAACTGCCGCACAGCGCCTATTTCGACAGCGCGGCGAGCTTCGCTATGATTCGCGGTGGGCACATTGACCTGACCGTGCTCGGCGCGATGGAAGTGAGCGAAGGCGGCGACATCGCCAACTGGATGATCCCCGGCAAGATGATCAAGGGCATGGGGGGGGCGATGGATCTCGTCGCCGGGGTCAAGAAGATCATCGTGGTGATGGAGCACACCGCCAAGGACGGCAGCCCCAAGTTCATCCCCGAATGCACCCTGCCGCTTACCGGGCGAAACGTGATCGACATGATCGTCACCGATCTCGCGGTGTTCCACCGGGCCGATCATGCCAGCCCGTTCCGGCTGATCGAGATGGCCCCGGGGGTCACCGCCGAGGAGATCGCGGGCAAGACCACCGCCGCCTACGAGGTGGCGGTAAACGCATGAACAATGCCGTTTGCCGGTTGACCGGGGCCGAGTTCCCGCTGTTTGCCTTCAGCCACTGCCGCGACGTGGTGGCGGCGGTAAGCAAGGCCGGCGGGTTCGGAGTGCTGGGGGCGACGCGCTTTTCCCCCGAGCAGCTCGAGGAAGAGCTCGCGTGGATCGACGCGCACGTCGATGGTGCGCCTTACGGGGTCGACGTGCTGGTGCCCGAGACGATCGATCCTCGCGTGGCCGGGTTCACCGACAATGCCCAGCGGGCCGCCGCGATCGATCCCAGGTATCCCGCATTTGCGGCCGGGATCCTGTCGCATTACGGCATCGAGGCGAGCGCCGAAGTACCGCAACTGCGCGAGCGGATGGGGATCACGCCCGAGAACGGCCTCGCGCTGATGGAAGTGGCGTTCAATCACCCGATCCGCCTGATCGCCAACGCGCTCGGCATCGCGCCGCCTGAAATGTTGGCCGAAGGCAAGAAACGCGGGGTGCCGGTTGCGGCACTGGTCGGCGCCAAGGAGCACGCGCTGCGCCAAGCCGCCGCCGGTGTCGACATCATCGTCGCGCAGGGCGGCGAGGCGGGCGGCCACTGCGGCGAGGTCTCGACCTTGGTGCTGATTCCCGAAGTCGTCCGCGCGCTCGAAGGTGCCGGCTACGATACGCCGGTGCTCGCCGCCGGCGGGATCATGACCGGCGGGCAGATGGCGGCGATGATGGCCGCCGGCGCGCAAGGTGCGTGGACCGGCAGCGTGTGGCTCGCCACCCCCGAGGCTGAGACCAGCGAGGCATTCCGCGACAAGATGGTCGCCGCACGTAGCCGCGACACCGTCCGTTCGAGAAGCCGCACCGGCAAGCCCGCGCGCCAGCTCAGGACCGCGTGGCACGAAGCGTGGGACGCGGCCGACGGCCCTGGAACGCTGCCGATGCCGCTGATGGGGATGGTATCGGAACCCGCCTTCGCCAAAGTCGAACGCGCCGCCGCGGCGGGCAATGCGCAGGCCCGCGACCTGGTCAGCTACTTCGTCGGCCAGGGCGTCGGGCTGGTCGAGGAAGTGCGCCCCGCACGCGCCGTTGTGCAGACATTTCGCGAAGAGTTCGTCGAGGCGATCGAGCGGCTGACCGCATCGCTTGGCTGATTGCGGTTCGCGTGCGTTCTATGCGAAGGAGCGCTGCGAAAGGTCGTAACCGAATGAATCCCTGGCTGGCGTTCCGTGCGCGGTTCCTCGATGTCCTGGCGTCGATTTACATCTACAACGAGCATCGCGGCTACACCTCGCTCGACCGGGTGCTCGAGGCCGTGCGCGCGCGCTGTCCGGATGACCCGGCGTTTATCGCCGAGGTCGAAAAACACCGCGCCGACGAGCACAAGCATTACCGCATGTTCCGCCGGTATTACGAACTGCAGGGGCGCATGCCGCTCAAGGTCGATCGCACCTGCGGGCACATCGACCATTTCATCCAGCGCATGTTCCGCAGCACGATCGACGAACTCGATACCCAGGCGATCGTGGCCGACCGGGGCGCGTTCGAACAGCTGTGCCGGGTGATCATGCTGACCGAGCAGCGCGGGATGCGGCAGGTGGAAATCCTCCTCGCCAACTCGCACATCCGCAGCGACAAAGTGCTCAAGCGCATTTTCGAGGTGGTCGAAAAGGACGAGCCCGACCATTATCAGCCGTACGAGCGCTGGCTCACGCGCAACGGCGGGAGTGTGACAGCGCAATGGCGCGAACGGTGGGCCGATTACTGGATCCACAAGACGCTGATGCTGGTCAAGCTGCCGGCGGTATTCCTCAACCGGAACACCCCGCGGCTGTCGAGCTGGCCCGATGAGGACGCGCAGGCCTACGCCTGAGCGATGTCGGGTCTGCGCCGCCATTCGCCCGCGCTGGCGCTCGGCCTGCTCACCGCGATCGGGACCATCGGCTTTATCGACCGGGTGGTGGTCAATGCGCTGGTCGAGCCGCTCAAGGCCGAATTCGGGCTGAGCGACGCGCAGATCGGGCTGCTCGGGCTGGCCTACTCGGCGCTCAACATCGTCTTGGGAGTGGGCATCGCACGGCTCGCCGAACACCGGCGACGATTGACCTTCACCACCATCGGCACCCTGCTGTGGTCGGCCGCGGCGACCATGAGCGGGTTCGTCCACGGCTGGCACCAGCTGCTCGCGGCGCGGATCGCGGTGGGGGTGGGCGAGGCGGTCGGGCTGCCGGCCAACCAGTCGGTCATTTCCGATTACTATCCGCCGCATCGCCGCGCGAGCGCGATGTCGATCCTGCTGCTGTCGGCGCCGCTCGGCGCGTTTATCGGGCTGGGGCTGGGCGGCATGGTCGCGCAGCACTGGGGCTGGCGCTGGGCGTTCATCGTCACCGGCTTGCCGGGCATCGTGCTCGCCATCGCAGTGTGGCTGTTCGTCAAGGAGCCGCCGCGCGGGGCGCACGATGGCGAGATCGACCACGCGGTTCCCCCGGTCAGTGCGGTGCTCAAGCGGCTGCTCGCTCTGCCCAGCGCGCGGCATCTGGTGATGGGCTCGGCACTGGCATCGCTGGTCGGGTTCGGGCTGATCGCTTTTCTATCGGCGCTGATGACGCGGCGCTTCGGATTGCCGGTGGGCGAGGCCGGGGTGTTCACCGCGCTGATCGCCAGCTTGCCGGCTGCGATGGCGGTGTTCCTTGGTGGGACGATCGCCGATCGGCTCGCGCCGCGGATAAGCGCGGCCCATGCCCTGTTGCCGGGAATTTGCCTGGTGATCGCCGCGCCGCTCTATGTGATCGCGATGACCAGCAGCCATCTGGCGCTGTTCGCGATCTTCACCGCGTTGTCGACGTTGCTGCAGTTCACCTTCCTGGGGCCGACCGCGGGTAGCCTGCAGAACATGCTTCATCCGCGGATGCGCGCGACCGGCCATGCATTCACCAACATCTTCACCGGTCTCGTCGGCGGGCTGGGTCCGGTGCTGGTCGGCTGGCTCAGCGACGAGTTGGCGCGCGCAGGCTTCCCCTCCGACATCGCGCTCGGATACGGCATGGCGGGGTGCGGGCTGGTGTCGTTATGGGCGGCGGCGCATTACCTGCTCGCCGCCCGCACGCTCGAAGGGGATCTGTTGCGGGTACGCGAAAATCGCGCGTAGCAAACCGGCCTAGGCGACCGCCGCCTTCAGCGCGTCGACCAGGTCGGTCTTCTCCCACGGGAATTCGTCGCCCGAGGCGGTACGGCCGAAGTGGCCATAGGCCGCGGTCTTGCGGTAGATCGGCTTGTTGAGGCCCAGCCCTTCGCGAATCCCGCGCGGGGTCAGCCCGCCCAGCTTGTCGGCCGCGACCTTGGTGATCGCGGCTTCCAGCTTCTCGTCGGCCACCGTGCCGGTGCCGTGGGTGTCGACGTAAAGCGACAGCGGCTGCGACACGCCGATCGCATAGGCGATCTGGATCGTGCAGCGCTGCGCCAGGCCCGCGGCGACCACGTTCTTCGCAAGGTAGCGGGTAACGTAGGCTCCCGAGCGGTCGACCTTGGTCGGGTCCTTGCCCGAGAACGCACCGCCGCCGTGCGGGGCCGCGCCGCCGTACGTATCGACGATGATCTTGCGTCCGGTCAGGCCGGCGTCGCCATCGGGTCCGCCGATCTCGAAGCTGCCGGTCGGGTTGATGTGGTAGACCGTTTCATTGGTCAGAAGCTCACGCGGGAGCACATCGGCGACCACGCCGCGCACGTAGTTGTGCAGCTCGGCCTCCTTGGCGCCTTCGTCGTAACCGCTGGCGTGCTGGGTCGAGACCACGATCGCGGTCGCGGCGGCGGGCTTGCCGTCGCGGAAGCGCAGGGTCACCTGGCTCTTGGTATCGGGTTCCAGGAACGGCGCGGCGCCCGAATGGCGATCGGCGGCCATCCGCTCGAGGATCTTGTGGCTGTAGTACAGCGTCGCCGGCATCAGGTCGGGCGTCTCGTCGCACGCGAAGCCGAACATGATGCCCTGGTCGCCGGCGCCTTCGTCCTTGGTCTCGTTCGCATCGACGCCTTGCGCGATGTGCTTCGACTGCGGGTGCAGGTTGTTCGAAAACTCGAGCGTCTTCCAGTGGAAGCCTTCCTGCTCGTAACCGATGTCGCGCACGACACCGCGGACCGTGTCCTCGATTTCCTGCTCGATGCCGGGGACCCACCGTCCGTCGTCGTCGAGGATGTTCGCGCCCCGGATTTCGCCGGCCAGGACCACCTTTTGCGTCGTGGTCATCGTCTCGCAGGCGACCCGCGCCTCGGGGTCTTTCGACAGGAACAGATCGACGATCGCGTCCGAGATCTGATCGGAGACCTTGTCCGGGTGACCTTCGGAAACGCTTTCGGAAGTGAACAGGTAGTCGGCGCGCATGGATGTGTGATTCCCGATATAAGGAAAGCTTTATATGTGCAGCAAATTCGTGGGCGCCCTAGCCGCCGCGTCGCCGCCTGACAAGCATGGAGAGGGCGAGGATCGCTATGGCCCATGCAAGCGACAATGCATTTCCCAGGCGGGCGAACCAGGTCGGCGGCAGCGCGGGCGGGACGAAGCCGTCGATCCGCCGGGGAAGATGGCTCGAGGCAAGATGCGCGCGCACCACGCCGTGCGCGTCGATCACCGCGCTGATGCCGTTGACCGTCGCCCGCAGCACCGGCAGCCCTTCCTCGATCGCGCGCATGCGCGCCTGGCCCAGGTGCTGCGGCGGGCCGAAATGGCCGAACCATCCGTCGTTTGAGGGGTTGAAGATGAAATCGGGCCGATGTGCGCGATCGACCACCTGTCCGGCAAAGGTGATTTCATAGCAGATCTGCACGCCGGCCTTGCCATAGGTGCCAAGATCGATCGTGCCCGGTCCCGGGCCGGGCAGGAAATCGATGCTGCCGGCCACCAGCCGGGTCGCGCCCAGCGGCTCCAGCAGCCAGCGCAGCGCGAGATATTCGCCGTACGGCACCAGATGCGCCTTGCGGTAGCTTCCACGGATCGCGCCTTGCGGATCGAGCGCGGTGACCACGTTGTACGCGCCCGCTGCCTTGCCGTTCTCGATCTTCAGGTCGACAGCGCCGGTCAGCAGCAAGCTGCCGGGGCCGATCGTCTGTCCGATCCGCTTACGCGCGAAGGCGGGATCGGCGGCGGCGGTGGTGGCGAGGTAGTACTTCTGCGGATAACCGTCGCGCAGGTAGTCGGGCAGGCCCGATTCGGGCCACAGCACCAGCCGCTTGCCGGTGTCGCGGCGCGGCGCGGTGGCCCGCGCCAGCTCGCGGAACTGCGCTTCATACAGGTCGGGCCGGTCGAGCTCATCCTGCAGGAAGCCCGGCTGGATAACCGTGACCGCCAACGTGCCCTTGCGCTCGGCGGGTCCGGGCAGGACCATACCGATTGCTACCAGCGCGAACACTGCCAGCGCGCGCCACCACGCGCGGGTGACCAGCAGCCCGGCGATCCCGCCTGCGATCAGCACCGCAAGGCCCGACAGCGCATAAGTCCCGATCCACGGCAAAAGCGCGGCGAGGCCCTGGCGATCCCACGGGCCGAGCAAGGCGAGGCCAAAGGGGTCCCACGCGTAGCCGGTGAACACCCAGCTTCGCAGCCATTCGGACAGCGCCCAGCCACCGCCCAGCGCCAGCGCCAGCGCCATCGGGCGGGTGCCGCCGACCGTGCGCGCAATGGCGGCGCCGATGGCGGGGTAGACCGCAAGGTAGAGCGCCAGCAACGGCACCGCCACCCAGCCCAGCGCGGCGGGCATGCTCGCCTGATAGGTGAACGCGGTCGCGATCCAGTTGTTGGCGAAAGTGAAGTGCGCGACGCCGAACAGCCAGCCGATCATGGCAGCCTGGCGCCAGCCGCTCGTGCGCACGAGCAACGCGGCAAGCCCGGCCATGCCGATCAACGCGAACGGCCACAGCCCCAGCGGCGGGAAGCCGAGCGCCGCCACCAGCCCGCAGCCGAGCGCGCCCAACCGGGGATGCGCGGCGAACGCGCGGGCAAAGCGGTCAACGGCCTCGCGCATCGCCGCGCTATCCGTCTGCGATCAGCCGACCGCCGTCAGGTTGTCGCCGTCACCGTCTTCATCGACCGGCTTGCGGCGGCGGCGCGGGGGCAGCTTGCGGGTTGCGGCAGGCTCGTCCTCGTCGGCTGAACCTGCCGACATGGCGGCGGAGATCGACGGCGGCAGCGCCGAGGCATCGATCTCGCCCGCGTCGCTGGTCATGCCGTCAGTATCGCCGCCGTTGTCGCGCGGTGCGCGGGTGCGGCGCGCGGCGCGCGGCGGATTGGGGCGCACAAACGGGTTGTCGGTGGACTTGTCCGACGATTCGCCTTCGGAACCAACCGAGCCTTCCTCACCCGACTGATCTTCGCGCCGCGGCGACTGGCGCGGGCGATCGGCATTGCGGTTGCCATTGTTGCCGCGCCCTTCGCGTTGCCTGTCCTCGCGTGGTCTGTCCTCGCGGGGCCGGTCTTCGCGCGATCGATCCTGATTGCGATCCTGGTTGCGATCGTTGCGCGAGGCGTCGAAATCGTCCTCGTCGCCGTCCTCCTCGTTCGAGAAGTCGCGCTCGTCGCGGCGCTGGCCGCGCTGCTGCTGCTGCTGATCATCGGTCCGCGGGCGGCTGTCGGCGATGACGCGGAAATAGTGATCGGCGAACTGCAGGTAATATTCCGCCTGCACGCGATCGCCGTTGTGCTGCGCGTCCTGCGCGAGCTTGCGATACTTGTCGAGCATCTGCGGCGCATTGCCGCGTGCCCGGCTGTCGATCCGGTTCTGGTTGCCCCCGCCCTGCTGGCGGTTGCCGCGACCGCGACGACGGTTGTTGTTGCGATTGCTGTTGTTATTGTTGTTCAAGGAAAAACTCTTCCTTCTCAGTGCCGTCCGAAGCGATCCCATCGCCGGATGCGGCCGCATGACCCCTCTCGCGCTCGTATGAACGCGGGTTTCCTATTTGCGCTGTCCACCGGGCTGCTTCCCGCAAGATCATGCAAATGTTGGAGCTGGATCCTCGCGGGTGGCGAACGCGCCGCAATCCGCAGAGGACTTGAGGCATTAGTTAGCCACCGCGCGACGGTTTGCCAAGTCCTATCGTCAATTTGCCCTGAGGATAAGGGCGCGGGGCCGCCCACCGAGGTCGCGTCGCAGCTCGGCAGTGAAGCCGGCACCGGCGGCGATGGCGGTCACCGCTTCGGCTTGGACGTAACCGATTTCGAGCACCGCGACCCCGCCCGGCGCCAGCAAAGCGGGCAATTGGGGGACCAGTCGCCGATAATCGTCCAGGCCGTCGGGACCGGAATAGAGCGCGTCGTGCGGCTCGAACCCGTGCACCGATACCTCGAGCGCGGCGCTGTCCTCGACGTAAGGGGGATTGGCGATGACGATGTCGAACCGGCCCATGCCGCTGCTCCACCCCGGGCAGGACCAGTCTGCCTCACGCAGCTCGGCGCGATCCGACAGGCCCAATCGGGAGGCATTGCGGGCGGCGATCGCCAGGGCATCGGCCGACCGGTCGGTGCCCACTCCGCTTGCCTGCGGCAGCTCGGCCAGCAGGGTCAGCAGGAGCGCGCCGGATCCGGTGCCGCAATCGAGCACGCGCCGCGCGTCGGGCCGGGCCTCGAGCGCCGCGATGACGGGTGTCTCGCTGTCGCCGCGCGGGATCAGCACCGCGGGCGAGACCACGAAGCGGCGGCCGTAAAAGTCCTGCTCGCCGGTGACGTAGGCTACCGGCTCGTGCGCTGCGCGGCGCTCTACCAGCGCGGCGAACTCCATCGGCGCCGGATCGCGCATGTGCCGCAGCAGCAGGTCCGAGCGCGTGCAGCCGAGCGCGTGCGCCATCAGCAGTTCAGCATCGAGCCGCGCGGTGTCCGACGTAATCGACAGGTGTTCGGCGGCCCGATGAAGCGCTTCATTGACGCGGTTCATTCCCCCAGCGCCGCGAGCCGCTTGGCTTCGTCCTCGGCGGTCAACGCGTCGATCAGCTCTCCCAGGCCCGGCCCGGCGAGCACCTCGTCGAGCTTGTGCAAGGTCAGCCCGATGCGGTGATCGGTCACCCGGCCCTGCGGGAAATTGTAAGTCCGGATGCGCTCGGACCGGTCGCCCGATCCGACCATCGCCTTGCGCGCCTCGGCCTCGGCCCCGTGCGCTTCGGCGCGCTTGAGGTCGTAGATGCGGGTGCGCAGGACCTGCATCGCCTTGTCCTTGTTCTTGTGCTGGCTGCGCTGATCCTGCTGGATCACGACCAGGCCGGTCGGCAGGTGAGTCAACCGCACCGCGCTGTCGGTGGTATTGACGTGCTGGCCGCCTGCGCCGCTGGCACGATAGATGTCGATCTTGATGTCGCCGGGATCGATCTGGACATCGACCTCGTCGGGCTCAGGCAGGACGGCCACGGTCGCGGCGCTGGTGTGGATGCGCCCGCCGCTCTCGGTCACCGGCACCCGCTGGACCCGGTGGACGCCGCTTTCGAACTTCAATCTGGCAAACACCCCATTCCCGGCGATGTTGGCGACCACTTCCTTGAAGCCGCCGATGTCGGACGCGTTCATGCTTACCGGCTCGACCCGCCAACCCTGCTCGGCGGCGAATTTTTCGTACATGCGATAGAGATCGGCTGCGAACAGCGCCGCTTCGTCGCCCCCGGTGCCGGCGCGGATTTCGAGCATCGCGGGCCGCGCATCGGCGCTGTCGCGCGGCAGCATCGCCAGTTGCAGCGCGCGCTCCCCCTCGGGCAGCGCGTTGCGCAGTCGCATGATCTCTTCCTCGGCCAGCGCACGCATATCCGGATCGGCATCGTCGAGCGTCTCCAGCTCGGCCAGCTCGCCCCGCATCGTCCGCACCGATTCGGCCGCGCGCGCGACCGGCTCGAGCTCGGCATAGTCGCGGCTGGCGGCGACGAACTCCGCACCTTCCAGCGTGCCCGAGCCCAGCCGCGCTTCGAGCTCGGAGAAGCGGTGGATGATCTGATTGAGCCGCTCGGCGGGAATGGTCATCCCAGAAGACGCTCGATGTCCGCTTGCGCCTGTCCGCGAACATTGATGACTGCCACCCCATCGCGCATCGCGAATGACACGAGCGAGCCGGCGCCCATCTTCGAAGCCTTGTCGAACCGCTTGCGGGGGCTGCCAGTGGATACCAGTTCGGCCGTCATTGATGCGGCGCGCAGCGCGCCGATCGCGGTCAGGGCCGGTTCCAGCAAAGTGTCGTCCTCGACCACCACGACGACATCCGCGCCGGGCACGGACTTGTCCCCCACCAGCATCGCCAGCCGTTCGATCCCCGCCGCCCAGCCGACAGCGGGGGTGTGCGGGCCGCCCAGCGTCTCGATCAGCCCGTCGTAGCGGCCGCCGCCGAGCACGGTGCCTTGTGCACCCAGTCGGTCGGTGACGAATTCGAACGCGGTGTGGCGGTAGTAGTCGAGGCCGCGCACCAGGGCCGGGTTGCGCTCCCACGCCACGCCCGCGGCGCCGAGCCCTTCGCAGACCTTGCCGAAGTAATCCTGCGCCTCGCTGGAGAGGAAATCGTCGATCTTCGGCGCGTTGCCGACGAAGGCCTTGTCGCGCGGATCCTTGCTGTCGAGGATGCGCAGCGGGTTCTTGACGAGCCGATCCTGCGAATCTTCGCTCAGTTCGCCCCGCACACCGGCGAAGTGCTCGACCAGCGCGCTGCGCCACGCCTCGCGGCTGTCACCATCGCCCAGCGTATTGAGCTGCAGCGTCACGCCATCAGCAATGCCCAACTCCTTGAGAAGCTGGTCGGCCATTGCCAGCAGTTCCACGTCGGCCTGCGGCTCGGCGGCGCCGATGATCTCGGCGTCGAGCTGGTGGAACTGGCGGTAGCGGCCCTTCTGGGGGCGTTCGTAGCGGAACAGCGGGCCGTGGGTGGCGACCTTGAGCGGCGCGAACTGCTGCCAGCCGTCGGTGACATACGCCCGCGCGATCCCGGCGGTGAATTCGGGCCGCAGGGTCAGGCTCTCGCCGCCACGATCCTCGAACGAATACATCTCCTTCGAGACGACGTCGGTGGTCTCGCCGATCGAGCGGCTGAACACTTCGGTCCGTTCGAACACCGGCATCTCGATCCGGCGGAAGCGGTAGAGCTTGCGCACGCGCTCGAAGGTTTCGACCACAAAGGCGAACGCTTCGGCTTCGGGGCCAAAGATATCCTGCGTGCCGCGAATGGCCTGAGGAGTCCTGCTCGGGGTCTTGCTGCTCATACGGCGCGCGCGTTAGCCTGTTCGTGCCCCCCGCGAAAGTCGCTCGTCGAACCGAGTGTTGCGTGCGGCGCGCCGTTCGCCCAAGAACCACCCATGGTCGCTCGTCACACGCTCCCCCTCGCCCTCCTCCTCACCGCCATGCCCGTGCTGGCTCAGCAATCGTCAGCGGACAAGTCGGCCCCGGTCGCCGCCGCGCTGCCCGATGCTACGCCGCTGCCCGCCGACACGCCGTGGCCCGGCGGCACGATCGATCTTGCGATCGACGCGAGCGACACCCGCCGCGGGCTCTACAAGGTGACCGAGACGATCCCGGTGCCCGCCGGGACCACCGAGCTGACGCTGCTCTATCCCGAATGGTTGCCGGGCAATCATGCCGCGCGCGGGCCGATCTCGCTGGTCTCCGACATTCATTTTACGGTCGATGGCAAGCCGGCACAGTGGCTGCGTGATCCGCTCGACGTGTTCGCTTTCCGCGTCATGTTGCCCAAAGGCGCGAAAAGCGTCGTCGCGCGCTTCGTCCACACCTCGCCGCTGCAGGGGTCCGAAGGCCGGATCACGATGACCCAGGAAATGCTCAATCTCCAGTGGGAGAAAATGAGCCTGTACCCGGCCGGCCACTATACCCGCCGCATCGCGATCACGCCCAGGGTCACGTTTCCCAAGGGGTGGGCGGTCTACACCGCACTCGACGGGCTCAAACGCACCGGCGACACCGTGGCCTGGCGCACCACCGATTACGAGACGCTGGTGGATTCGCCGATCTTCGCCGGCATCAACGCGCAGAGCTGGGACATCGGCAAGGATGTCCGCCTGGATGTGATGGCCGACAAGCAATCCCAGCTCGCGCTCGCCCCGCAGAACCTGCAATCGTTCAAGAACCTGATCAACGAAGCCGATGCGCTGTTCGGCGCGCGGCACTTCGATCACTACGACATGCTGCTCGCGCTGACAGACCGGATGGGCGGGATCGGGCTCGAGCATCACCGCTCGGCGGAAAACCAGTTCGAGCCCGACGCATTCGTCAAATGGGACGAGATGGACTGGGACCACAATGTCGTCAGCCACGAACTGGTGCACAGCTGGAACGGCAAGTTCCGTCGCCCGGCGGACCTGTGGACACCCGATTATCGCACCCCGATGCAAGGCTCGCTGTTGTGGGTCTACGAAGGCCAGACCCAGTTCTGGGGCTGGGTGCTCGCCGCCCGCTCGGGCATTCAGAGCAAGGACACCATCCTCGGCACTCTGGCGCGCGCGGCGGCCGCCTATACCGAAGGCCAGCCGGGCCGCGCCTGGCGCAATGTCGGCGATACCACCAACGATCCGATCATCGCCGACCGGCGTCCGATACCCTATCCCTCGCTCGAGCGGAGCGAGGATTACTACACCGAAGGCGCGCTGACCTGGCTCGAGGCTGACCAGATCATTCGCAAGGGCACCAATGGCGCCAAGGGGCTGGACGATTTCGCGCAGGCGTTTTTCGGCATCCGCGACGGCGACTGGGGCGAAGTCACCTATACCTTCGATGACGTGGTCACCGCGCTCAACGGGGTCTACCCTTACGACTGGGGTTCATTCCTGACCGATCGCCTGCTCACACCGGGCCGTCCGCCCGCGACTCGTGGAATCGAGGCGGCAGGCTACAAGCTCGCCTGGCGCGACGTACCCAATTCGTACGACAAGGGCCGGGCCGACGCCTCGAAGGGGATCGACCTGACCTATTCGCTCGGGATGGCGCTCGACAAGGACGGCGACGTCACTTCCGCGCTGTGGGACGGTCCCGCGTTCAACGCCGGGATCGTCAACACGGCGCAGATCGTCGCGGTCGACGGGGAAGCCTATTCGCAAGATGTGATCAAGGCGGCGATTACCGCGGCGGTCGGCACCAGGAAACCGATCGAGCTGCTGGTCAAGCGCGGCAGCGTCTACGCGACCGTGCCGATCGATTACCACGGGGGGCTGCGCTACCCGTGGCTCGTGCCCGCGGCCACCGGCGAACAGCCGCTTGATCGGCTCCTGGCGCCGCGGACCGGAGGCTAGGCGCAGTGGCCGGCGCCAAGTTGCGCAGCGGGAAGGCGGCGGCCGCCAGGACAATGGGAATCGGCAACCGGATCGCTCCGGCGCGCTTCGTCCTGTTCCTCTCGGTTCTGGGCGCGGTTTATCTCGCGCTCTCGATCTGGCTGCCCTCGGATGACTGGCGCGATGGCGCGGCGATGGCATTCGACGCCGCCGCGCTGGTGTTCCTGGTCTCGCTCTTCCCGCTGCTTCGCGATTGCGACGCCGCGGGGATCCGCCGCCACGCGCGTGAGAACGATGCCAACCGCGGACTGATCCTGGGGCTCACCTCGCTCCTCACCGTGATCGCGATGGCGGCCATCACCGCCGAACTGAAGGGCGCCCAGAGCGGGGACTGGCTGCCGATCGTCAAGCTGGTGGCCACACTGTTGCTGGTGTGGGGGTTCGCCAACAGCATCTATGCGCTGCACTACGCGCACGCTTACTATTCGTCGGGCGAGGACCAGGGCACGGATGCCGCGGGTCTCGACTTTCCTGATACCAAGACGCCGGATTACTGGGACTTCGCCTATTTCTCATTCACGCTAGGGATGACTTTCCAGACATCGGACGTCGCGATCACCGCGGGCGGCATCCGCAAGGTCGTCCTGTTTCACTGTTTCGCTGCGTTCGTGTTCAACATCGGGGTAATCGCGTTCACCATCAACGTGCTCGGCGGATCGTCCTGACGCATACCGTGTTGCGGCGCAGCATCGGCGCCGCTAAGCGCCACTCCCATGCAGATCGACAAGATTCCCGTGGGCGACAATCCGCCCGAAAGCCTCAACGTCATCATCGAGGTCCCGACCGGCGGTGAGCCGGTGAAGTACGAATTCGACAAGGCGAGCGGGGCGCTGTTCGTCGATCGCATCCTGCACACCCCGATGCGCTATCCGGCAAATTACGGCTTCGTGCCGCACACGCTGTCGGACGACGGCGACCCGATCGATGCGCTGGTGATCAGCCGCAGCCCGTTCATCCCCGGCTGCGTGGTCCGCGCCCGGCCGATCGGGGTGCTGAACCTCGAAGACGAACACGGCGGCGATGAAAAGCTCATCTGCGTGCCGGTCGACACCACGTTCCCGTACTATTCCGACGTCGGCGAACGGCAGGACCTGCCCTCGATCGTGCTGCAGCAGATCGAGCACTTCTTCACGCACTACAAGGATCTCGAGGCCGAGAAGTGGGTGCGGGTGGGCAAGTGGGGCGATGCCGCAGACGCGAGGCGGGCGGTGATGGAGGCGATCGAGCGCTATCGCTCCACGACCGGGATTTCCGCGCAGTAGCAGTCTGCGCAATCGCGGGGCCCATCAGCCTCCGGCGACGGTCATCCCTTCGATCCGCACCGTCGGCGCGTTAATCGAACGCCAGCCTTCGAAGTCGTTCGCGGCGCGCAGGCTTGCGAACATGTCGATCAGGTTGCCCGCGATGGTGAAGCTCGCCACCGGACCTTCGATGCGCCCGTCGACTATCCGGCGCCCGGCGGCGCCGCGGCTATAGTCGCCGGTCACGCCGTTGACCCCCTGTCCGATCAAGTAATCGACCAGCACGCCCTCGCGGATATCGGCGATCAGTTCATCGACCGTTTCCTGGCCGCTGAGCAGATCCACGTTGCTGGGGCTGATCCCCGGCGCGCCGCCAGTGCCGCGCGACGCATGGCCCGTCAGCGGCAGGCCAAGCTGCGCCGCCGAGGCGACATTGGTCAGCCAACCGCCGATCTTCCCGTCCGCCACGACCGCGCGGGGCGTGCAGGCGATTCCTTCGCCGTCGAACGGGCGCGAGCGCAGGCCGCGGGGCCGCAGCGGATCCTCGACCACGGCGATGTCGGACGGGAACAGCACGTCGTTCTCGCGTCCCAGCAGAAAGCTTGCCCCGCGCGCGATCGACGATCCCGCCATTGCGCCCAGAAGGTGCCCGATGAGACTGGAGGATACCCTTGCATCGAATACCACCGGCATCGCGCCGCTGGCCGGAGTGGCGGGGGCGAGCCGGGCGACGGCCCGCTCGCCGGCGAGCCGGCCGACTTCGGCCGGGGAAACCAGGTCGGCGAGAAAGCGCGCCGAGCGTGCCGCGTAATCGCGCTGCATGGCATCGCCCTCGCCGGCGATCACGCTCGCCGACAGCGAATGGCTGGTGCCCTCGAACGCTCCGGCGAATCCGGTGCTGGTGGCGAGCACCGATGTCGATCGGCCGGTGGCAGCGCTGCCGCCTTCGGAATTGCGCACTCCGGCCACCGCGCGGGCGGCATCTTCCGCCTCTGCTGCCCGGTCGCGCAATTCGTCTGGCGATAGCCCGACGCTGTCGGCGAGCGCGAGATCGGGGACCGGTCCGCGCGCCAGTTGCGCTTCGGGCGCCAGACCCGCGAAAGGGTCTTCGGGCGCAAGGCGGGCCATCGCCACCGCGCGTTCGGCCAGCTCGGTGAGGCCCGCCGCTGACAAGTCGCTGGTCGAGACGCTCGCCGATCGCTGGCCGACGAACACGCGCAGGCCCACTTCGGTACTTTCCGACCGGTCGATGTCTTCGAGTACGCCGAGCCGCACGGTCACCCCATGCGACGACCCGGCCCGGCCGACCGCGTCGGCCGCATCCGCGCCGTGTCGGCGCGCGGTGGTGATCAGGGCCTCGGCGGCGTCGAGCAGTTCGGACGATTGCATGACGGGCAGCTAGGGTGCCCGGTCAGACGGAACAAGCCCGCGCTAGGCCACCGTGGCCAGTGCCTTGAAGATACCGGTCAGCACAAACGGGAGGCCAATCGCGAGCAACCACAGCAGGCCCTGGTCGCGGCGATAGGCGCGCGCGTATTCGGGATCGGCGGCGGCCTCGTCGGAAATGCCCATCCAGCGCGCTTCGAACATCCGGCAAGCAGGAATGATCGCCGCCACCAGAACGATCAGCGCAAGGTAGGGCAGCATCGATGCTTCCGACCCGGTCTTGAGCGCGTGGACGGTGACCCAGATCTGCAGCGCGGTATAGACCAGCAGCGCATAGGCGATATTGTCGCTCATCCGCTTGCGCCAGTCCAGCTTGCGCCGCCCCATCGCATGGCTGGGCATCACGTGTTGGTGCACGTCGGCGTCGGTGCGATCGACTGCGTCGGGCATTGGCCCTGTTCTCCCCAGTACCTCTCCGTGATCGACTGTCTCAAATTCGCAACGCCAGCGCAAGGCCTTGCGCAGCAAGCGGTAACCGCGGTCGCGCTTCGCGCTCGGCCGCATGCCATGCACGAAACCTGCCAAACGGGCTTTTCAGCGGTTCACGGGATGCTACATGCATGCGCGATGACGACGACAGACAGCCCGGAAGCCCCCGCGCGTTCCTCGACCGATGCCACCGCGCCGATGCCGAATGGCGGGCTCGAGGTGATTTCGATCGCCAAATCGTACGACAAGCGCAGCGTGCTCAGCGATATCTCGCTGACGGTCGGCAAGGGCGAGGTGCTCGGCCTGCTGGGGCCGAACGGCGCGGGCAAGACCACCTGCTTCTATTCCATCATGGGTCTCGTCCGTCCCGATTCGGGCCGCATTCTGATGGATGGCGAGGATGTCACCAGGCTGCCGATGTATCGCCGCGCGATCCTCGGGCTCGGCTACCTGCCGCAGGAAACATCCATTTTCCGCGGGATGACGGTCGAACAGAATATCAACTGCGTGCTCGAACTGGTCGAGCCCGATAAGGACACCCGCGCGGCGGAGCTCGACCGGCTGCTCGATGAATTCGGCCTCCAGCGGCTGCGCACTAGCGCGGCGATGGCGCTGTCGGGCGGCGAACGGCGTCGCTGCGAGATCGCCCGCGCTTTGGCTGCCAAGCCTTCGATCATGCTGCTGGACGAGCCGTTCGCGGGGATCGATCCGCTGTCGATCAACGACATCCGCGATCTGGTAAGGGATCTGAAGACCCGTGGAATCGGGGTGCTGATCACTGACCACAACGTGCGCGAGACGCTGGAAATCGTCGACCGCGCCTGCATCATTTACGGCGGCCAGGTGCTGTTCGCCGGAACGCCCGAAGCGCTGGTGGCGGATCAGAACGTCCGGCGACTGTACCTGGGCGAGAGCTTCACATTGTGAGCTGACCGATGGCTCTGGGTCCTCGCCTCGACCTCAGGCAAAGCCAGTCGCTGGTGATGACGCCGCAACTGCAGCAGGCGATTCGTCTGCTCGCATTGTCCAATCTCGAACTCGAAACCTTCATCGGCGAAGCGCTCGAAGCCAATCCGCTTCTCGAAATGGGTGAAGTGCGCCGTGATGACGCGGCCGAGGGCGAAGTTGAACCGATCACGCGCGAAGCGGGGGCCGATTCGACCGGCGATGGGGAGGGCGCACTTGATCTCGACCCGGCCGCGCTCGACCGCGACCGCGACACCGGGGATGGCGATCGTGAAGGCGACTGGAGCGCAGCGCACTCCGGCGGCGCGGGTGACGAAGGCCCTTCAATCGACGAACGCGGATCGGCCGACGGTCCGACACTCGCCGAACATCTCCATTCCCAGATCGGCGCGGTGGCGGGCGACGCGCGAGAGGAATTCGTCGCCCGCGCATTGATCGATCAGCTCGACGAAGCGGGCTACCTCACTGCAAGCCTGGCCGAAATGGCCGACGCGCTGGAGGTGCCGCTGGCCGAAGTGGAGCGCGCGCTGCAGGTTGTCCAGTCGCTCGATCCGACCGGTGTCGGCGCCCGCAACCTCGCCGAATGCCTCGCGCTGCAGGCCCGGGAAGCCGACCGTTACGATCCGTGCATGGCGCGGCTGATCGACAATCTCGAACTGGTCGCGCGCGGCGATGTCTCAAGGCTCAAGCGCCTGTGCGAAGTCGACGACGAGGACTTCGCTGACATGCTCGCCGAGTTGCGCGCGTACGATCCGCGTCCGGGACGCAAGTTTGGCGGGGGCTCGGAAGCCGCGGTGGTGCCCGACATTCTCTTGCAACCGGCCGGGACGGGATGGGACGTCGCGCTCAACGAAGCGACCTTGCCCCGGCTGATCGTCAACCGGACTTATTATCTCGAACTGCGCGAAGGCGGCGGCAAGGCGGCGCAGGCCTGGCTCAAGGAACAGTTGAGCGAGGCCAACTGGCTTCTGAAGGCACTCGACCAGCGGGCCAAGACGATCCTCAGGGTCGCGGCCGAGATCGTCAAACGCCAGGACGGCTTCTTCCGTCGCGGGGTGTCCGAGCTGAAGCCGCTCACCTTGCGCGGCGTGGCCGACGCGATCGAGCTTCACGAAAGCACCGTCAGCCGGGTGACCAGCAATAAGTACCTGGCCTGCCCGCGCGGTACGTTCGAGCTGAAATATTTCTTCACCAGCGGTGTCGCCACATCGGACGGCGAGGGCTCTGCCAGCGCCGAGGCGGTCAAGTCTGCCATTCGCCAGCTGATCGAGGCCGAGGACGCGAAAAACATCCTGTCCGACGATACCCTGGTCGATCTGCTCAGGGACAAGGGTTTCGACCTCGCCCGGCGCACCGTCGCCAAGTACCGTGAGGCAGAGGGCATCGGATCGAGCATCCAGCGGCGGCGCCAGAAGAAGCTGGCCGGGGTGGGTTAGCGCGCGAAAACGCACTGTGACCCAAAAAACTCGCCGAAATTCCGCCGCGCGCTTTACTCGCCGTTAACCTTTTTCCTTCAGATGTTTTGTGGTTAACCAAGGGCAACACCCATTGACGGGTCGTTACCATGGGTTTGGGGATTTCAGGGGGGTACCTGGCGATGCGTGTTTTGCTGATCGAGGACGAGCCGACCACGGCCAAGGCGATCGAGCTGATGCTCACCACAGAAGGGTTCAATGTCTACCAGACCGACCTCGGCGAGGAGGGCTTGGACCTGGGCAAGCTGTATGATTACGACATCATCCTGCTCGACCTGAACCTGCCTGACATGCACGGGTACGATGTGCTCAAGAAACTGCGCGTCGCCAAAGTGCAGACGCCGGTGCTGATCCTGTCGGGCATCGCGGAAATGGATTCCAAGATCCGCAGCTTCGGCTTCGGTGCCGACGATTACGTGACCAAGCCGTTCCATCGCGAAGAGCTGGTCGCCCGCATCCATGCCGTCGTTCGCCGGTCGAAGGGCCACAGCCAGTCGGTCATCCGCACCGGCAAGCTGGCGGTCAATCTCGATGCCAAGACGGTCGAAGTCGACGGCGCACGGGTCCACCTGACCGGCAAGGAATACGCCATGCTGGAGCTGCTTTCGCTCCGCAAGGGCACCACGCTGACCAAGGAAATGTTCCTCAATCACCTCTATGGCGGGATGGACGAACCCGAATTGAAGATCATCGACGTGTTCATCTGCAAGCTGCGCAAGAAGCTGTCCCACGCCTGCAGCGGCGAGAACTACATCGAGACCGTTTGGGGCCGCGGCTACGTGCTGCGCGACCCGCAGGATGAGGCCGAAGCGGCGTAAGCCGCGCCTCACCAACCAGTTCCTTTTGGACGGGGAAAAGAGCCGCCCGGAGCCGATACGCTCCGGGCGGTTTTGGTTTTGACGCCGATGCAAGCGACATTTTCTGCGTTTTGACCCGTGCAGCGATCCGGCAGACCGCGCGAAGATCAACAACAAGAGTTTCGCCCCATGAACTTCGGCGATTTTGATCTTGCCTCGCTGCTGCCCTTCATCGGCGTCGGATTTGCAGCCCAGCTGGTCGACGGCGCGCTGGGAATGGCGTTTGGCGTCATCTCCAACACGCTTCTGGTGGGCTTTCTCGGCGTGCCGCCCGCGCTCGCATCGCAACGGGTGCACATCGTCGAGTGCTTCACCACGGCGACCAGCGGGTTGAGCCACCTCTACCACCGCAATATCGACAGGAAGCTGTTCTTCCGTCTGTTGATCCCGGGGATAACCGGCGGGATACTGGGCGCGTACGTGCTTGCCAACGTCGATGCCGGGCTGATCAAGCCGTTCGTGCTGGCGTACCTGACCGGCATCGGGCTGTACCTTTTGGCGCGCGGGCTGCTTTACCCGCCCAAACAGCGCGAAGCGAAGTACGTCGCTCCGCTTGGCCTGCTGGGTGGATTCCTCGATGCCGCGGGCGGTGGCGGCTGGGGTCCCGTGGTCACATCGAACTTGCTGATCCAGGGCGCCGATCCGCGCAAGGTCGTCGGCACGGTCAATGCGGTCGAATTCTTCCTTACGGTAACGGTCTCGGTCGCGTTCATCTATCACCTTGGCATCGCCGACCTTGCCGGCGCGACGCTTGGTCTCCTGATCGGCGGCTTGATCGCCGCGCCATTCGGTGCGTTTGCGGCCAAGCATTTTCCCGCCAAGTGGATGCTGATCCTGGTCGGCGTGGTGCTTACCCTGACCAGCGCCTACGGAGTCTGGAAAGCCTGGGGTTGAGCCGCTAGGCGCGCCCTTTTGCTTTGGACAGGGCATGACCGCGCACAAACCCGGCGATCCGACCACACTCAACCGGCTTTACGGTCGCAGCCAGGGCCGCCCGCTGCGCAGCGGCCAGCAGGCGCTGGTCGATGACCTGCTGCCGCAGATCGCGGTGCCCGACCAGGGCGCGGTGACTGCGGAGCGATTGTTCGGGGCTGATCGCCCGCTGCATTTCGAAATCGGTTTCGGCGGCGGTGAACACCTGGCCTATCGCGCCGATATGCTTCCCGATCACGGCTTCATCGGTGCCGAACCGTTCGTCAACGGAGTCGCACAGGCGCTGATGCACATCCGCGATGGGCGGCTCGGCAACGTGCGCATCCAGCACGGCGATGCTCTTGAGGTGCTCGACCGGGTGCCGGACGGCGGACTGACGATGCTCTATCTGCTGCACCCGGATCCCTGGCCCAAGGCCAAGCATGCCAAGCGACGGATGATGAACGACGGGCCGATCCGGATGATCGCCGACAAATTGAAGCCCGGAGGCGAATTTCGTTTCGGCACCGATCATGCGGTCTACTTGCGCCACGCGCTGATGGTGATGCGGCGCTTCTCCAGCGAATTCGAATGGCTGACCGATGGGCGGGATAGCTGGGAAAATCGCCCCTCAGGCTGGCCCGAAACCCGATACGAGAACAAGGCGCGCACGGTCTATGGCCACGAGGTGTGGTATTTCAGGTTCCGGCGCCGCTAGGCGATCGTGGGTATTGCGGCGATCGCCGGGGCGTGGCCCCAGTGGTGCAGCAACCGCAAAGCGTCCGCTCCCGAAAGCCCCAGGGTGGCCGTGTTGCGCAAGGGGTGAACGTTGATCCTCTCGGCCACCGCCAGCCCCGCTTCCAGCACGGCGCTGACACTACCGGGCGCGGCGTTGATCATCGCCAGCGGAGTAACCGAGCCGGGGGTGACCCCGAGCAGCCGTTCCATATCGGCCGGCTTGGCGAAACTGACCCGCTTGCAACCGATCGCCGCGGGCAAGGCCTTGAGATCGACCCTCGCTGCGGCCGCGACGGTGACAAGCCAGAACGCGCCGCCGGCGTCCTTCAGGAACAGGTTCTTGGTATGCGCGCCCGGAATTCCCGCATCGAGCGCCGCGCTCTCGGCGACCGTGTAGACCGCTGCGTGCCGGTGTTCGGCGAACGGGATTGCGAGCGACGCCAGGTCGGCCCGCAATCCCGCTTCGCCGCGCATCTGGCAGGCTACGAACCGATCCGGTGCAGCGCGCACAGCTTGTTGCCGTCGGGATCGCGCAGGTAGGCCAGGTACATGCCCGAGCCTTCGCGCTCACCCGGGGGGTCTTCGATCGCCTGGCCGCCATTGGCGACCCCTGCTGCGTGCCATGCGTCGGCCTGCTCCGGCGTCATCGAAAAACCGATCGTGCTGCCGTTTCCGGCGGTCGCCGGCTTGCCGTCGATCGGCGGCGTGACCAGGAACGCGCTGTTGTTGTGCAGGTACATCAAGCGGCCCTTGGGATCGACCATCCCCTCGCGTCCGCCGATCGCCTTGAAAGTCGCGTCGTAAAACTGCTTGGACCGGTCGATGTCGTTCGATCCGACCATCATGTGGCTGTACATCCGTCTCTCTCCTGATGATTTCCGTTGCGACTTGATACTCGTATCCGCGCTCCGGTCGGCGTCAATAGACCACCGCACCGTGCCCGCCCAAGCGCGCGCCGATCCAGCGCGTTTTTGGCAGAACCGGGCGCCCGTGGGCCGGTGACGGACGGCTGGCAGGCCTGCTCAGGCCTCGTGAACGGTCTTTGTCACCATGCACGCCAGAACGCCCTCACGCCCGTCCTCGCTGCCATAGCCGGACCACTTCACCCCGCCGAACGGCGCGTCGGCCGCCGAAACCCCGCCCGTATCGATCGCCAGCATCCCGGCTTCGACTTCGGCAGCCAGCCGGCGGCGACGCGCGGCATCCTTGGTCCAGGCGTATGCCGCGAGACCGTAAGGTAGCCGGTTCGCCTCGGCGATCATCGCGTCCTCGCCTGCCATTGGATTGAGCAACGCGATCGGGCCGAACGGTTCTTCGTTCATGATTTCCGCATCGGTTGGCACTTCGGCCAGCACGGTCGGCTGGTGGAAGAACCCCTGATTACCGATTCGCTGCCCTCCGGCGAGCAGCTTGGCGCCGCTATCGGTGGCGTTGCCGATCATCTGTTCCATCCGCTCCAGCCCGCGTGCCGAAGCCATCGGACCCATCGCGGTGTCCTTGTCGAATCCGCTGCCGACCTTGATCGCCTTGGCGCGCTCCACAAACCCGTCGCGGAAGCGTTCGAAGACAGGTTCCTCGATCAGGAAGCGCGTCGGGCTGACACACACCTGTCCGGCGTTGCGATAGGCGTTGCCCGTCATCGTATCGAGCGCGGCGTCGATATCGGCATCGGCGAAGATCAGCACAGGCGCGTGGCCACCAAGCTCCATCGTCGCGATCTTGAGATCGTCGGCGGCGAGCCTGGCCAGGTGCTTGCCGACCGCGGTCGATCCGGTGAAGGTTACCTTGCGGATGACAGGGGAGGCGAGCAGGTGGGTGCTGACGTCATTGGGCACCCCGAACACGCACTGCACCGCATCGCCGGGAACGCCCGCATCGATGCACGCCTGGACCAGCGCGATGCCCGCAGAGGGGGTTTCTTCAGAGGGCTTGACGATGGTCGAGCATCCCGCCGCCAGCGCGCCGCCGATCTTGCGCATGACGTTGAGCGCAGGGAAGTTCCATGCCGCGAACCCGGCCACCGGACCGACCGGATGATACTGCACTTCGACCCGCTGCCCCGCCGGGCGCACCAGCGTGCGGCCATAGATACGCTTGATCTCCTGCGCGTAGAATTCCAGCAGCATCGCGCAATAGATGGTCTCGCCGATCGCTTCCTTGATGGGCTTGCCCTGTTCGCGGGTCAGCGCCTCGCCGATCGCGGGAGCCCGTTCGCGAATCAGCGCGGCAGCCTTCAGCAGGATCGCCGTGCGCTGGTCGGCCGAGGTGTTGCGCCAGGTCTTGAACCCGCGCTCGGCCGCGTCGAGTGCGCGATCGAGATCGGCCGTGGTCGCGTGGGGGACGCTACCGATAGTCTCGCCGGTCGCGGGATCGATCACCGGATGCGCTTCGCGGCCACCGCCCGATAGCGCTTCGCCGGCGATGAGCAGGTTCAATGCGGGGTGATCGGCCATTGCTAGTCTCCATTCGTGATGGGGGTGCGATGGCGGGACGGCGGGCCAGCGTCAATGCAGACTGGCGCGGTTCAGGCAATCGCGGCTAGATCCCGGCCGATGATCGCACGCCTGCTCCCGTTCGCCCTCCTCGCCGCCGTTCCCGCAGCGGCGCAAACCGCACCCGAACAGGGGCCGCCCCCACCGCTGTCGCTCCAGCAAACGACCGCCCTGCGGTGCTCGGCCGCTTTCGCGATCGGCGCGGCCGCACAGGCCCGGGGCAAGGGTGCACAGTGGCCCGCGCTGCTACCGCGAGGGCGCGAATTCCTGGTCAGGGTGTCGGCCCAGGTGATGGACGAGACCGGCCGCACCCGCGATCAGGTGGCAGCCGAATTGACCGGTCAGGCCAAGGCGCTGGGCGAACCGGGTGCGCTTGCGGCTGCGATGCCGCCATGCCTGCTCCTGCTCGACGCCTCGGGCCTATGAGCTGCGCTCCAGGCGCGACGGACCGTGCCGCTTGTTCAGCGCCGGGCAAGCGCCTGGCGATAGAATTGCGCGCGATTCGCCGGAGATTAGCTTCCATGCGTACCGTGATCCTGTCCGCCGCCCTCGTTGCGATTGCCGCGCCCGTCCCCGCGCTCGCGCAGGACGCTACCGAGCGGGCAGCCGCGCGCACCGCCGACACGCTGCGTGACCCTGTGCTGCAGGAGCGAATGGCCGACGGCATGGCCGCCGCCAGCGAGGCGCTGCTCGACGTGCCGCTGGCGCCGCTGGCGCGCGCGGTGGCCGAAGCCGCGGGCGAGGATCCGCGCACGGTCGATCCCGATATGACGCTGCGGCAGGTGTCGCCCGGAGCATCCGACGTCCCGGCTGAAATCCATGAGAAGCTCCCGCGCATGATGGGCGCGATGGCCGGCATGGCGGGCGGTATGGCCGCCATGATGCCCGCCTTGCGCGAAATGGCCGAACGGATGCGCGACGCGGTCGACCAGGCCGGCCGACCCGACTGAAGTTTCCGCCGTTAAATTCCCGCACCCGTGGTGGATTCCGCCGCGCTGCTGGTGCATGAGCGGCAAGCATGTGGCGCCTCTATCAGTTCCCCCTCTGCCCCTTCAGCAGGAAGGTGCGCCTGCTGATGTCCGAAAAGCAGGTCGGCTACGAGCTGTGGCGCGAAAATCCGTGGGACCCGAGCGAAGGGTTCTGGCGCCTCAATGCCGCCGGGCGCACCCCGGTCATCGAGGACAAGGCCAAGGGCGTGGTGATCGCCGATAGCCGGGCGATCTGCGAATACTTCGAAGAAACCGTCGATCGTTCGGCGATGATCAACGGCACCGCCGCCAATCGCGCCGAAATTCGCCGGCTGGTCGCGCTGTTCGACGAAAATTTCTACGGCGACGTGACCGCGCCGCTGCTCCACGAACGGATGAAGAAGCGCCTGGTCCTGCGCCAGCCGCCCGATAGCCGCACCTTGCGCGAGGCGATGAAGCTGGCGCACGAGCACCTCGAATATATCGACTGGCTGGTCGACACGCGGGCCTGGCTGGCCGGTTCGACGATGAGCCTGGCCGATCTTGCCGCCGCGGCGCAGATCTCGGTCGCCGACTATCTTGGCGGGATCGACTGGACCGGGCACGAGCAATCGCGCGCCTGGTATGCGGTATTCAAGAGCCGTCCCAGCTTCCGGCCGCTGCTGACCGAACGGATGGAAGTGATCCAGCCGCCAGTCCATTACGCGCAGGTCGACGGTTGAGAGAGACGCTTCCCCTTCCTATTTCTCGTGCGAAGGAGAATTCTCTTTGACCATCGATCTCAAGAATCTCTCGGCCGCCGAGTGGCGCGAGAAGCTGAGCCCCGAACAGTTCCATGTCCTGCGCGAAAAGGGCACCGAACGCGCGTTCACCGGCAAGTACGACAAGAACAAGGCTGATGGGGAATATCGCTGCGCTGGCTGCGGCGAGCTTCTGTTTGAAAGCGACGCGAAATACGACAGCGGCTGCGGCTGGCCTGCGTTCACCGCGCCCGCCGAGGGTTCCGGCGTCGACGAACATCGCGACCTCAGCCACGGCATGGTCCGCACCGAAGTGACCTGCGCCAACTGCGCCGGGCACCTTGGCCACGTGTTTCCCGACGGACCGCGTGAAGCCGGTGGCCTTCGTTATTGCATCAACTCGGCGTCGCTTCAGTTCGAACCGCGGGACAAATCGGCGCAATAGCCGTTCACGCGCGGTTCCATCTCGCCTATGCACCCAGCGCTACAGGCAAATGAGGGTGTCGGGACGATAGATGGCGAAGCGGGGAAGCCGGCGGGCTGCTGCCGAAACGCAGCGCAGGCGGCAAACTAGCAAGCAACCGACCGAGCTGACCGGGTGGCGGCTTTGGCTGCGCCGGCTGGTGGTCTGGGGCGGTGCTGCCGCGCTTCTCGGTGCGCTGTTCCTGGGGCTGGCAGTGGTGTTCGCGGCGCGTTCGCTGCCCAGCTATTCGGCGCTCAAGGCCAATCAGCCGGGCCAGACGATCGTCGTCCGCGCGCGCGACGGGAGCGAGATCGTCGAGCTCGGGCCCAGTTACGGCAAGTGGCTCGACAGCAGCCAGATTCCGCAAGTGATGAAGGACGCGATGGTCTCGGTCGAGGATCGCCGGTTCTTCTCGCATGTCGGGGTGGACCCGATTGGCCTGGGCCGCGCGGTTTACGTCTGGATGACCGGCGAACGACGCCTGCAGGCGACATCGACGATCACCCAGCAGCTTGCCCGCAACCTGTTTCTCAATTCGAACCGTTCGGTCGACCGCAAGGTCCGCGAGGGTATCCTGGCGATGGCGCTCGAGGCGAAGTTCTCCAAGCAGCAGATCCTCGAGCTATACCTCAACAAGGTATACTTCGGCGGCGGCGCCTATGGAGTCGACAGCGCCAGCCGCAAATTCTTCAGTCACGATGCGACCGAACTGTCGACCGCCGAGGCCGCGATCATCGCCGGTCTGGTCAAGGCGCCGAGCCGCTACTCGCCGACCGCCGATGTCGATGCCGCGGTCAATCGCGCCAACGTGGTGCTCGACCTGATGCGCCAGCAGGGCCGCATCTCTGCGAGCGAGGCGGCGGTTGATCCGAGCGCGGTCAAACTCAAGAAGGACGCAAGCCAGAACTCGGTGCGCTATTTCACCGACTGGGCACTGCCGCAGCTCGACATTCTGCTGCCGGAAACGACCGAACCGATCCAGGTGTGGACCACGATCGACACCGGGATGCAGCAGGCCGCCGCGACGGCAATCAAGTCCAACGTTCCAGGCGGTGCGCAAGGCGCCCTGGTCAGCCTTGACCGCGATGGCGCGGTGCTGGCGATGGTCGGGGGGACCGATTACGTCGCGACCAATTACAACCGGGCGACCGAGGCGCTGCGCCAGCCTGGATCCGCATGGAAGCTGTTCGTCTATCTCGCCGCGCTGGAGGCCGGGTACACGCCCGAAGACAAGGTCAAGGACGTGCCGGTGACGATCGACGGCTGGAGCCCACGAAACGACGGGCGCAATTATGCCGGCGAGATCAACGTCCGCACGGCATTCGCCTATTCGAAGAACACCGTCGCGGCGCAGCTGGGTAATGAGGTGGGCTTCGGTACGGTCGCCTCGATGGCCCGCCGTTTCGGCATCTCGACCCCGATCTCGACCTACCCGGCGATGGTTCTGGGATCGAGCGAGGTGAGGGTGCTCGACCTGACCCGCGCGTTCGCCGAAGTGGGCGCGGGCGGCAATAGCGTAGAGCCCTATGGGATCGTGAAGGTGACCACCAACGATGGTGACGAACTCTACCGTCACGAGACGAAGAATTCGACGCGGCTGGTGCCCGATTATGTCGCAGCGGGCATGACTGATCTTCTCCAGACCACGGTCAGCACGGGCACCGGACGCGCGGCGCAAATCGGTCGACCAGTGGCCGGCAAGACAGGTACCACCAGCTCGAACAAGGACGGCTGGTTTCTCGGCTTTTCCAGCGGGATCACCACCGGCGTATGGATGGGCCGCGACGATGCCAAGGCGGTGGCCGGCCTGCATGGGGGCACCGCCCCGGCGCGCGCCTTCGCGGCGTTCATGAAGTTCGCGGTGCGGAATCGTCCGGTCGAACAGTTCAATACCGAACTCAAGCTTCCCGAATGGCAGCTCGAGCCCGATGACGAGCAGATGTACGGCAACCCGGACGATTACTATTATATCGACGAAGCCGGCAATCTGGTCGAACCGCAGCGTCCCAACCCCGGTCAGAGCCCGGGACCGGGCACGTTTCCGGTCGAAGGCGAACCCGCCGTTCCCGGCCCGGGTGCCCCGCCGACGCGGCGCCCGGGGGACGATGCTGGACAGGCGGCGAGCGATGATTTCCTCAATCGCGCGACCGGCGGTTCTGCCCCGCCAGCGCCGGTCCCGACACAGCGGCCCCGGCCGCCCGTCCCGCAACCGTCTGCGAGCCAGCGCCCGCCGTTCTGAGGCATCCGCAAAAAGCCCCGCCGCGGCCAAAGCCGGGCGGGGCTGATGGCTTGGCCGGGGCGCGCGTCAGCGCAGGCGGATCGGCACGTACGTCAACGGACGGCCACGGCGCTGGATGCGCAGCAGCACCGTCTCACGCCCTTCGGCCTTGGCGGCCTTCACGATCGATTCGAGCGCGGCGGTCGTGTCGACTTCCTTGTAGTTAGCGCTCACGACGATGTCGCCGGGCTGGATACCCTTCTGGCCGGCATCCGAACTGGCATCGACGTCGAGGATGACGAGCCCGCCCGCGTTAGCCGAAACGCCCAGCTGTTGCGCATAGCGCGGCGTCATCGGCGATAGCTGGAGCCCCAGGTTCTCGGTCAGCGCGCCTCCCGGGGGGGTCTGGGTGGCGCCATCATCATTGGACTGGCCGTCGCCGCTGAACAGCTGTGACTGGGCCAATTCCTCGTCGGTCGGGCGCTTGCCGACGGCCAGGGTAACAGTGCGGCGCTGACCTTCGCGGTACAGCTCGACCGGCACCCGCGTACCGGGGGCGATATTGGCGACCAGATAAGACAGCGTCTGGTCGTTGGTGACGTCCTTGCCGTTGACCTTGGTGACCACGTCGCCGGGCTTGATGCCGGCCTTGTCGGCAGCCTGGCCGGGCTCAACCGACTGGACGAACTCGCCACGGTTCTGCGGCAGGTTGAGTGAATCGGCCAGATCACCGGCGACCGGCTGGATCTGCACGCCGAGATACCCGCGCTCGATTTCCACCCCCGAACGGAGCTTTTCGACGATCGGCGCAGCGATCTCGGCGGGGATCGCGAAGCCGATGCCGACGCTACCGCCAGAAGGCGAGAAAATCGCGTTGTTGATGCCGATCACGTTGCCCTGCATGTCGAACAGCGGCCCACCCGAATTGCCCCGGTTAATGCTCGCGTCGGTCTGGATGTAGCGGTCATACGCGCCGCCAGAGCCGGTGTTGCGATAGACTGCCGAGACAATCCCGCTGGTGACCGTGCCGCCGAGCGCGAAGGGGTTGCCGATCGCGATCACCCAGTCTCCGACCCGAGCCTGACTGGAATCTCCGAACCGCACGAATGGCAATGGCTTGGGCGCGCCGATCTTGAGCACGGCGAGATCCGACGCTGAATCGTTGCCGACCAACTTGGCCGGATATTCGGTCCCGTCGACCGTGGTGACGGTGATTTCCTCGACCTCGCCTTTGCCCTGCGGCGAGATGACGTGGTTGTTGGTGACAACGTAGCCGTCTGCCGAAATGATGAAGCCCGAACCGAGCGACTGCGCCTCGCGCGTGGTGGGCTGGGCGCCGTTCTGGCCTCGATTGCCGCCGAACAGTCCCTCAAACGGAGTTCCGGCGAACGGATTCTGCTGGGCCTGCACCTGGATGCGCTGGCGGGTCGAGATGTTGACCACTGCCGGTTGCAATTGGGCGGTCAGATCGGCGAATCCTTCGGGCGCTCCGGCGCGCGGGACCACGCGGGCCATCTGGCTGTCGTCGTTCTGCGCTACCTGGGCGCCTGCGGGATTTCCGGTGATGAGCGAGATCGCGGCACCGCCCACAAGCAAAGCCGAAGTCAGTCCATAGGAATATTTCACGCGCATCGGTTCCTTTGCTTCCTCTTTGTCCTGGCGAAGCGCCGATGGCCTCGCCCATGAGCCCCATCCATCTGATCGCGGATTCACGCTCGCCGGGCTGAACCGCGATTGAACGCGATGACTCGCGTCAGCGACTTCCGCGGAACTGCTTCAGGTATTCGTTGTCGGGCGACAGGATGATCGTGCTGCTCGACTTCGAATCCGCCGCGAAGGTGGTGTCGTAGCTCTGCATCGCGCGGTAGAAGTCGTAGAACTGCGGATCCTTGCCATAGGCCGCGGCGTAAATCTTGGCGGCTTGCGCCTCGGCTTCGGCACGGATGATCTGGCCGTTCTTCTGGCCTTGCGCGCGCAAGGTGGCGGCTTCCTGCTGGCGAGCGCTTTGCATCCGCCGGAAGGCGGATTCGAGCGGCGTGCCATCGGGAAGGTCGGCGCGCTTGATCCGCACGTCGATCACTTGCGCGCCGTAATTGCGCGCCTGCGCGTCGAGCTTGGTGCGGATGTTGGCCATCGTCGAACCGCGCTCCGCCGCCAGCAGCGCCGAGAAACTGCGCCGGCCAAGCTCCTGCCGCACGACCGACGAGAGAATCTGCGAAAGCTGGCTGTCGACGGTGGCGAAGGTGCCCGCGGTTTGCACCATCTTGACCGGGTCGATGATGCGATAACGGGCATAGGCATCGACGTTGAGCCGGAGCTGGTCGGTCGAAAGCACCGTCTGTGGCTCCATGTCCACGCTCAGCACGCGCTTGTCGATCCGCTCCACCCTCTCGTAGAACGGCACGCGGAAGATGATCCCGGCACCGGTCTCGCCATAGGGACGATTGGGTGCGTAACGGTTGGCGACCCGATCGGGCCGTCCAGCCTGGATAATTACCGCCTCTTCGGTTTCCGGCACGACGACCGCGCTCGACAGCACTGCGACGATCGCCAGCGCAACCGCGATGAGCGATGTCTTGTGGGTTTCCCAGAACGTTTCCATCACTGGCCCTCCGCGGGAGCGGCCTGCGCACGGCGCTTGAGTTCAGGCAGGGGCAGGTACGATTGCACTCCCGGTGCCTCGATCACGGTCTTGTCGTTCTGACGCAGAACTCGCTCCATGGTTTCATAATAGAGGCGCCGCTTGGTCACCTCGGGCGCCAGCTTGTACTGCGCGTAGATCTTGTCGAACGAGGTCGCATCGCCTTGCGCGCGCGCAAGAATCTGCTGGGCGTAGGCCTCGGCCCGATTGACCTCGGCATCGGCGTCCTGTTGCGCGGCCGAGACGTCCTTGAACGCCTCCTCCACTTCCTTGGGTGGATCGGTCTTGCGGATTTGCACGCCCTGAACCTTGATGCCCGACTTGTAGGCATCGAGAATGCCCTGCATCCGCGTCAGCACGCTTTGTTCGATATCGGCGCGGCCCGACCCCGACAGAACCGCGTTGAGCGTCTTTTGCGCGACCGAGGCGCGCATCGCAGCTTCGGCGACTTCGCGCACGGTCTCGTCGGGTGCGGAGAGCTGGAATCGGTACTGCTTCAGGTCCTTGATGGTCCAGCGTACTATATAGCTGAGATCGACCAGGTTCTGGTCACCGGTCAGCATCAGCTTCTGCGCCGAACCTTCGGGAATCTGCTCGATCCTGAACTCGCTCACTTCAGCGACGTCAACCTGCTGGATCGGCCACGGAAACGTCAGGCTGAGGCCCGGGGTCAGGGTGCGCGAATATTTGCCGAAGGTGGTGACGATGCCCTCTTCCTTCGGGCCGACCTGGTGGACCATTGAAAAGCTCAGCCATGCAAGCACGATCGCTGCGATCGCGAGCGGAAACCAGCTCTTGCCACCGGGCCGTTCCGGCAGGCGGAAGCCCGGACCGCCCCCGCCGGCACGACGCGGACCTTCGGGGCCGCGGTGCTTGAAAATATCCTCGATACTGGCCGAACGGCGCGGCTCGTCAGACGGCGGCAGCCACGGATTGCGCGGTCCTTTCGCCTTCTCAGGAACGCTGTCCGGCGCCGGCTCGGCATTCGGCTCGTCGCCCGAAGTCGCCGGTTCGCTGTTCTGTTCGCCCTTGTCGGGGCCCTTGCCCTTACCGCCGCCCCACGGGCTCTTGCCCGCGGCCATCGGATGCGAGCGTCCCGTCCCGTTATCGATCTCCATGGGGTCTTTATAAGGCGCGCTCGGGGGAAAAACAGGGGTGGCCGGGCCGATTTTCCTGCTAGTGCGCGGACAAGATGGACCAAGACCAATTGAAGTCACGCCTGCCGGACGGGATGGCCGCCCGGGTGCGCTCGCTCAAACTCACCGACGGTGTCCTGACCGCGATCCTCGATGCTTCGGGCCTCGACGCGCAGGCACGCGAAGCGCTGGAGCGCGACGCGGGCAATGCGCTCCGCAGCGCCGACGGGGTCGATGAGGTGCGGATCGCGTTGATGGCGGACAAGGCCACCGCAGCTTCTAGAACCGGTCCGGTGATCGTCGCGGTGGGATCGGGCAAGGGCGGGGTCGGCAAGTCGACGCTTACTGCCAATCTCGCGGTTGCGCTGGCCCGGCACGGGCGCAAGGTCGGGCTGGTCGATGCCGACGTATATGGCCCGAGCCAGCCAACCCTGCTCGATACCGAAGGCCAGCGCCCGCTGGCCGAAGGTGACAAGCTGGTTCCGATCATGAGTTGCTACGGCGTGCCGATGCTGTCGATGGGCCACCTGGTGGAGCCGGGCAAGGCGCTCGCGTGGCGCGGGCCGATGGCCAGCGGGGCGTTCGGGCAGCTGGTCGACGCGATCTGGGGCGATATCGAAGTACTCCTGCTCGATTTGCCGCCGGGGACCGGCGACGTGCAGATTACCATGCTGCAGAAGCACAAGCCGGCCGGCGCGGTGATCGTGTCGACCCCGCAAGACCTGGCGCTGATCGACGCCCAGCGCGCCGCCGAGCTGTTCGCCAAGGGGAGCGTGCCAATCATCGGGCTGGTCGAGAACATGGCCGGATACGTCTGCCCGCACTGCGGCGAGACGAGTGACCCATTCGGCTGTGGCGGCGCGGAGCAAGCTGCCGAGGCTGCGGGCATTCCCTTCCTTGGCCGAATTCCGCTGAGCATGGCGGTACGCCAGGCGAGCGATGCGGGCACGCCCCCCGCCGCTGGGGACGGGCCGGAGGCCGAGGACTTCCTCGCCATTGCCGGACAGCTCGGCCAGTGGCTCGATCGTCATTCTACAAACCGGACCGCTTGACGGTGCAAATCAGCCGCCGGGGCCTGCTTGCGGGAGCCGCGGTCGGCGGCGGGCTGCTCGTTGCGTGGGGCCTGTGGCCGCGCGACTATGGCCTCCCGCTCACCCCCGGGCGTGGCGAGTGGGCATTCGGCGCGTGGCTCAAGCTGGCACGCGACGGCGTGTTGACGGTAGCGGTCCCGCAGCTCGAGATGGGCCAAGGGATATCGACGCTGATCCCCCAGATCGTCGCCGCAGAAATGGGCGCGGACTGGCGCCAGGTCGCGGTCGAGCCGGCGCCTGTCTCGGGCGCCTATGCCAACCTGCCGCTGGCCGCCAAATGGGCGCCGTTGTGGATGCCGTTCGCGCCGGGCCTGGCCGATCGGGCGGATGACCTGATTACCCGCCGCTGGGCCGGGGAGAGCGGGTTCATGACAACTGCCGATGGTACATCCCTGCCGGCTTACGAAATGCCGGCGCGCGAGGCCGCCGCGGCGGCGCGGGCGATGCTGTGCATGGCGGCCGCCGATCGCTGGGGCGTGGCGTACGAGGAGTGCGAAGCGCGCGGCGGACTGGTCATGCATGGCGGGAAGCAGCTCGCCTTTGCCGCACTGGCAGAAGATGCCGCGCGCCAGGACCCGCCCGAGCCTCCGCCGCTCAGGCCCTCTCCCTATGGCGAACTGCCGGCGATAGCGGGAAGCGATGGGCCCATCGCGTATCCCCGCCTCGATGCACCGGCCAAGGTGGACGGCAGTTTCCTGTTTGCCGGGGACGTCCGGTTGCCGGGTATGCTTTACGCCGCGATCCGTCATGGCCCGGTGGGGGACACCGAACTTGTCGGGTACGATGCCAAGGCCGGCGCGCGCACGCTGGGGCTGCGCCAGGTGGTCAAGGCGCGCGGATGGATCGCCGCGGTGGCCGATAGCTGGTGGGCGGCCGAGCAGGCGCTCGCGGCGATGGCACCGCGCTGGCGAACGAGCGACCGCGCAGACAGCGGCACCATCGACCAGCGCCTCGACGATGCCCTGATCAAGGGTAAAGCGCGCCGGATCGCCACCCGTGGCGCCGGCGACAGCGAGCTTGGGACGCCGACGGTCACGTACCGTTACGAAGTGGCGCCCGCCACGCACGCGACGGTCGAGACTGCGAGCGCCACCGCGCGGCTGGCTGAAGGACGGCTCGAACTGTGGCTGGCGAGCCAGTCGCCGGCACAGGCCAAGGCCGCGGCGGCCGCGGCGGTCGGGCTGTCTGCCGCCGACGTGGTACTTTATCCCATGGCGGCGGGCGGCAGCTTCGATCGTCGGCTCGAACACGATCACGCGATCCAGGCGGCGGTGATCGCGGCGGAAGTGGGTGCGCCGGTGCAGCTCGTCTGGTCGCGGTGGCAAGAGATGACCGCTGGCCGTCCGCGCGCGCCGCTTGCGTGCCTCGCAAGCGCATGGACCTCGCGTGAGGACGGCTCGCCGGTCGCGTTGCGGCTGCGCGTCGCGATGCCATCGACCACGGCGGAGTTCGGGGCGCGACTATTCGACAACCAGACCGCGCACGCGGCACTTGCGGCGGCCGCTGGTGGACCTGATCCGCTGGCGTTCGAAGGCGCACTCTCGCCCTACGCCATTCCGGCTGTCGCGATCGATCACGTACCGGTCAACGTCGGGCTGCCGAGCGGGCGGCTGCGCGGCAATGCGCACGGCTATCTCGCGTTCGTGGTCGAGAGCTTCATTGACGAACTTGCCGCCCGCGTCGCACGCGAGCCGCTGTCGTTTCGCATGGCGTTGCTGGGTGAGGACCCGCGGCTTGCCGAATGCCTCCAGCGTGCGGCTCGGCTCGCCGAATGGGATGGCGGCGTCGGGCAAAGCGGCAAGGGCCTTGCGTGCTGGCGGATCGGCGACCCCGCGAGCGGCGGGCCGGTCGCACGCATCGCCTGCGTCGCCACTGCGCGCGCCGGTGAAGGCGGTGTGCGGGTGAGCAAACTGTCGGCCGCGGTCGATCTTGGCCGGGTGGTCAATCTCGATATTGCGCGCCAGCAGATCGAGGGCGGGTTGATTTTCGGCATGAGCCTCGCGACCGGATCGGCGCTGACCTTTGCGCAGGGACTGCCGACGGATTCCCGCCTTGCGGGACTCGCGCTGCCGCGGCTGGCGGATTGTCCCGAGATCGCGGTCGAGATCGTACCGGGCGATGGCGATCCTGCCGATCCGGGCGAGATCGGGGTCGCGGTTGCGGCGCCCGCGATCGCCAATGCGTTGCACTCGGCCGCCGGGCTGCGCTTGCGCCGGCTGCCTTTGCTATCGGAGGGATTGTGACCCAGCAGGCCATCTCGCTTCCGACCGATCACCCGCCGGTCAACTCGGGCCGGATCGGGGTGCTGTTGGTCAATCTCGGCACTCCCGATGCGCCCGACGCGCGATCGGTCCGGCGCTATCTCAAGGAATTTCTTTCGGACCGGCGGGTGGTCGAGATTCCGCCGCTAGTCTGGCAGCCCATCCTGCGCGGCGCGATCCTCACCACGCGGCCGAAGAAAAGCGCGCACGCCTACCGCCAGGTGTGGACCGACGCGGGTTCGCCGCTTGCCGCGATCACCGCCAGCCAGGCTGCCAGGTTACAGGAAAGGCTGGGAGAGACCGTCATCGTCCGACACGCGATGCGTTATGGCCGACCTGAAATTGGCGCGGCGCTGGAAGGGTTGATGGCCAGCGGATGCGATCGCATCCTGCTCGCTCCGCTGTACCCGCAGTACAGCGCAGCGACCACCGCGACGGTAGTCGACAAGGCGGCGGACAGCTTGCGCTCGATGCGCTGGCAGCCGGCGCTCAGATCACTGCCGCCGTATTACGACGACCCGCTTTATATCGCTGCGCTGGCCGCCGATCTGGACGCTCAACTGGCGCAGCTCGCGTTCGTGCCGGAGGTCTTGCTGCTCAGTTTTCATGGCATGCCGCAGCGGACGCTCGAACTGGGCGACCCGTACCATTGTCACTGCCAAAAGACCGCGCGACTGCTCAATGAAGCGCTCGATCGGGGCCCTGAACACGTCGTTACGACGTTCCAGAGCCGCTTTGGCAGGGCAAAATGGCTCGAACCCGCGACCGACTCCGTCTTGTTGGAGCACGCGCGCAATGGCACCAAGCGGCTGGCGATCGCTGCGCCGGGGTTTTCGGCCGATTGCCTCGAAACGCTCGAGGAGCTGGCGATCCGGGGGCGGGAGACATTCATCGATGCCGGCGGCGAGGAATTCGCGGTGCTCTCGTGCCTCAACGATCGCGAACCGGGGATGGCAATGCTCGAAGCGCTGGTGCGGCGCGAGCTTGCGGGCTGGGTCTAGCTCACTTACACTCGTGTCAGTTATCAGGAGCCTGCCATGGCCACGCTAGCCGAACCGCTTACCGCCGCCGCCCTGCAAGTCCCGCAAGAAAGCGCCCCGCGCCACTGGTCGGAAGGCAAGCTGACCGATGCCGACGTGGCGCACATCCCGGGCGACGCCGGGCCGCCGGTGATCGGCAACCTGTTCAGGATGCTGGCCAACCCGCACGAATTTGCGCGCGGGATGATCGCGAAATACGGCCGGATCTACAAGAACAAGACCATCGGCTACTGGCACATCGTGCTGATCGGCGCCGAGGCGAACGAGCTGATGCTGTTCGATCGCGACAAGGTGTTCTCGAACGAACAAGGCTGGAGCCCGTCGCTCCACCGGCTGTTCCCGCGCGGCCTGATGTTGATGGATTTCGACCATCACCGCGCCGACCGGCGCGCGCTGTCGATTGCCTTCAAGCCGGGGCCGATGCGCCATTACGCCGATGCGCTCGACCGCGGGATTGCCGAGGAGGTCGCCCGGTGGAGCGGCGAGATGCTGTTCTATCCCGCGATCAAGAAGCTGACGCTCGAGCTTGCCGCCGAAAGCTTCCTGGGCCTGCCGTGGGGTCCCGATGCGGACCGCATCAACCAGGCGTTCGTCGACATGGTCCAGGCGGCGGTCACCCCCGTGCGCGCGCCGTTGCCGTTCACCCAGATGCGCCGGGGCGTGAAAGGGCGCGAATTCCTGGTCGAATTCTTCACCCGCGAAACGCTGCGCCGCCGCGAGGGGCAGAACACCGGGCAGGACATGTTCAGCCAGTTCGCCGGCGCGACGCTCGAAGACGGCAGCCTGATGCCGGTCGACGTGGTGGTCGATCACATGATCTTCCTGATGATGGCGGCGCACGACACGATCACTTCCAGCGCCACCTCGCTGGTGTGGCTGTTGGCCAAGAACCCCGAATGGCAGGAGAAAGTGCGCCAGGAGGTGCTCGCGGTGACCGGCGGCCCCGACGCCAAAGGCAACCCGCGCGGCGCCACGTACGATGACTTGCCCAAGTTCGACCTGCTCGAGATGGCGTTCAAGGAATCGCTGCGAATGATCACGCCGGTGCCCAACATCCCCCGGCGCGCGCTTCGCAGCTTCGAATTCGACGGGGTCCGCATCCCCGCCGGCGCGCAATGTGCGTTCTATCCGCACATCACCCATCACATGGACGAATACTGGCCCCAGCCCGAAGTGTTCGATCCGATGCGCTTCACGCCCGATGCGGTGAAAGCCCGCCACAAATACGCCTGGGTCCCGTTCGGCGGCGGGGCGCACATGTGCCTGGGGTTGCACTTCGCCTACATGCAGGTGAAGATCCTGATGGCCCAGCTGCTCCAGCGCTACCGGATCGAGATCGAGCCGGGATACGAGCCCGAATGGCAGCCGTGGCCGATCCCCAAGCCCAAGGACGGGCTCAAGGTGCGGTTCACGCCGCTCTAGAAATCGACCGCGATGCCGTCGCGCACCCAATCGCCATAGCGGGTGGGGCTCAGCTCCTCGTCGACCTTACCCGCGGTCGGTTTGGGCGGCGGGGAATTCGACCAGTGGGCCGGCTTGACGAACTTCTCGGGTCGCTTGGTCGCACGTTGCATGGTCTTGCCAAGATGGGCGCGCTGGCGCCGCGATGCAATCGCCGATAGGGCGCGCTGGATATGGCGAAAATCCAGGGATTGGCCGCGCGCACCGCGGCGTTGCGCATGCTCGATGCGGTGCTGCGCCGCGGCGAGACGCTCGACTTGGCCGAAGGCCAGTACGCCAAGGGCCTGACCCCGAGCGACCGCGGACTTGCCCGGGCGATCGCCAGCGAGAGCCTGCGCTGGCTGGTCGACCTCGACGCGCTGATCGACAGCGTGACGAAAGATCTGCTGCCCGATGATGCCAAGCCGCGCACCGTGCTGCGAATGATGCTGGTGCAGTGGCTGCGGCTGGACACACCTCCGCACGCCGTGATCGCCACCGGGCTCGAACTGCTGTCGGGCGGTCCGCGGCGGTTGGCGCACGGGGTATTCTCCGCGCTCCTCAAACGCGAGGTGGCCCTTCCCCTGGCACCTACCCTTCCTCCGGAGGTTGCGGCGCGGTGGAGCGCGCGGTGGCCCGAGCGAGTGGGCCCGATCGCGGCCGCGCTGGCCGACCCGCCACCACTGGACCTGTCGCTCAAGGACTGGGCCGAAACCGAACGCTGGGCGAGCGAACTGGGCGGCGTGTCGTTTGCGCCCGGTCACGTCCGGCTTGCGCGCGGCACCGCTGTCGAGCGTCTGGCCGGCTTTGAGGACGGCGCATGGTGGGTGCAGGACCTCGCGGCTTCGATCCCCGCGCGACTGCTAGGCGCCGGTGAAGGCGGCCGCGCGCTCGACTTGTGCGCCGCACCAGGCGGCAAGACGCTTCAGCTCGCCGCCGCCGGATGGCAGGTCACCAGCCTAGACAAAAGCGCCAAGCGGCTCGACCGGCTGGTCGACAACCTCGACCGGATGGCGCTGACCGCCGAGGTCGTCGCCGCCGATGCGCTGACGTGGGAGCCGGCGCGCGAGTACGACGCGATCCTGCTCGATGCGCCGTGCACAGCGACCGGCACCTGCCGTCGCCACCCGGACGTGCTCCACCGCGTGCAAGAGCGCCAGATCGCCGAAATGGCAGAATTGCAATCCGCCTTGCTCAGGCGCGCCGCCCGATGGCTGAAGCCCGGGGGGATTCTGGTGTACGCTACTTGCTCGCTCGAGCGCGAGGAAGGGGAGGCGCAAGTGGCCGCTGTCCCGCTCGAGCCCTTGCCGATTGCGTCTGCCGAACTTCCCGCCAGCTTGCCGGCCAACGCCGACGGGACAGTGCGCACCGATCCCGGCGCACTGGCCGGACACGGGGGAATCGACGGCTTCTTCATCGCTCGCTGGCGCCACAACGACACCTGATCCCGGCGCGAAGCCGGCCACTCACATCCTCGGCGACCGTCGGCTTATCGCACGGCAGGTGCGCGTCACCCCCTGCCGGCCAAAGGGCGCTGCCCTCGTTCATCTGGCAGCAAGCGTGCGCTGGACACCCGGCGGAATATCCAATCCACGCGGCAGAATACGCCGCCTCCTTTTTTCAAATTGCGATTTTTTTTGGGGGCTTTCTGACAGCGGACGGGGGTTTTCAGCAGGGGCGGCCCAAGCGCCGCGAACGCCAGGCCGGCTGTCGAAGCAAAGGACGACAATGATGAGAATGAATTCCCCCAGCCCGCGTGCTCTGTTGCTGCTGGCCGCGATTGCCCTGCCGCTTCCCGCCAGCGTGTCCGCGCAGCAAGACCCGGCCGAAGGCGACGTCATGGCGACGGTCAACGGGGTCATGCCGACCGATCTGTCGGGCCTGCCCGATGGACCGGCGGTCGAAGGCATCATCTCGGCGCGGCGGGGCGATCAGTTGCAGGTTACGGGCACCGACGGAGCCAACACCGTCGTCAGCGTCGCCCAGGTCACCCAGATCAAATCGAGCGGCGGCTTCCTGGGCCTCAACCGCGACAAGCTGGCTTCGGATTCGCTTCTCAACGGATTGCCGGTGGAAGTCAGCACGGCCCAGTGGGGCGGCGGCCTGATCGCGCGCCAGATCAAGCTCAAGTCCAAGGACCTGCGGACCGCGGCCATGATCCGTGGCGGCACCGTCCAGGGCTTTGCCGAACAGACCGCCGCCACCGAGGCGCTGCGCGGACGCCTGGGCGACATCGACAAGTACAACATCAAGGGCACCACCAACGTCAACTTCGACACCGGCAAGGCCGTGCTGTCGGAACAGGCCAAGGGCGACCTGTGCACCGCGGCGGGGCAGGCCGAGGCGACAGACAATGCGCTGCTGCTGGTGGTGGGCTACACCGACTCGACCGGAAGTCAGGAATTCAACCAGGAGCTGAGCGAAAAGCGCGCCAGCCGGGTGGTGAACTATCTGCAGCAGGCATGCGGCTGGAAGCCGTATCGCATGCTGACCCCGACTGGCATGGCCGAGGCCGACCCGCTGGCGGACAATTCGACCGACTACGGCAAGGCGCAGAATCGCCGGGTCGCGGTCAACATCCTCGTCAGCAAGAGCGTTGACGGAATGTAGGATCGACGGGCGCGGGGGGCCGCGCGGCGCGCTGCCCCCCCGATCGCTGCCTAGGCCTTCACCTTGTCCTGGAAGCTCTTCCTCAGCTTCATCAGCTTGGGCGGGATGACCGCCAGGCAATACGGGTTCCGTTGGCCTTCGCCTTCCCAGTATTCCTGGTGGTAGTCCTCGGCCGGGTACCACTCGGTCGCTTCCTCGATCGTGGTCACCGCGTTTCCGCCGTGCTCGGCATTCCAGCGATCGATCGCGCCTTCGGCTTCCTGGCGCTGGTTGTCATCGAGCGGGAAGATCGCACTGCGATACTGGGTGCCGACGTCGTTGCCCTGGCGATTGAGCTGGGTCGGATCGTGCGTGCCCAGGAACACGTCGAACATCTCGGACAGGCTGATCACATTGGGGTCGAACGTTACCCGGATCGCCTCGGCATGACCGGTGCTGCCGCTGCATACCGCCTTGTAGGTGGGGTTGGGGACGGTGCCGCCGATGTACCCGCTTTCGACTCCGCTCACGCCCACGACGTCGCGGAACACCGCTTCGGTGCACCAGAAGCATCCGCCGGCCAAGATTACCTGCTCGCTCATGCCATTCTCCTTTGGGCTGCGAGATAGGAAGCGCGAAGCGGGTTGTCATCCGCGCCATTGTCGGATGAGGATGGCGGTCCTACGTGTCGCCACCATGGCCCGCACCGTCTCCGTCGCCGCACTCCAGCTGGACCTCTCGTCGCACGACGAGGGCGAGAACATCGCCGCTGTTTCCGCGCTGGTCGAGGACGCGGCGGGGCAGGGCGCGCAGATCGTCTGTCCGCCCGAGCTGTTCTCGGGCCGCTATTTCTGCACCGTCGAGGACGAGGCGCTGTTCGCGCTCGCGCGGCCGGTGGCGGAGCATCCTTCGGTGATCGCGATGCGGGCCCTCGCCGCGAAGCTCAAGATCGCGATCCCGACCAGCTTCTTCGAGCGTGACGGGCACCATTACTACAACACCCTGGCGATGATCGACGCCAGCGGCGAGATTCTCGGCACTTATCGCAAAAGCCACATTCCCGACGGCCCGGGGTACGAGGAAAAGTACTATTTCCGGCCCGGCAACGACGGGTTCAAGGTGTGGGACGTGTTTGGAACGCGGATCGGCGTCGGCGTGTGCTGGGACCAGTGGTACCCCGAAGCGGCGCGGGTGATGGCGCTGATGGGGGCCGAGCTGTTGTTCTACCCCACCGCGATCGGATCCGAGCCTTATGACGCCGATCTCGACACCAGCCGCATGTGGCGCCGGGCGATGATCGGCCACGCGGTGTCGAACTGCATGCCGGTGATCGCCGCCAACCGCATCGGTACCGAAGCTGACGAGGGGGCGGACGGCGCGAAGTTCTACGGCCACAGTTTCGTGTCCGACGAATGGGGCGATTTCGTGTGCGAATACGGGGCTGGGGAAAGCGGGGCGCTCGTCGCCACGATCGATCTCGACCGCGCCGCCCGGCATCGCGCAGGGATGGGGTTCTTCCGTGACCGCCGTCCACAGCTCTATGGCCGGATTTGCCAGGACATCTGAAGCAACCGGAGCGCGGGCGCTACCTGATCGCGCTGGGCTCGAACATGCGTCACGCGCGCTTCGGCCACCCGCGCGCGGTGATCGATGCGGCAATTGCGGCACTGGCCGCGGCGGGCCTGGCGGTGGAATCGGTTTCGCCCACGATTGCCAGTGCGCCGATCGGTCCTTCACGGCGGCGTTACGCCAACGCCGCCGCGATCGTCGCAACTGACCTGGCGCCCGAGGCATTGCTTGGCCGGTTGCAGGCTATCGAGCACGCTTTCGGCCGTCGTCGGCGCGGCGCGCAGTGGAGTGCCCGCGTGCTCGATCTCGACATCATCCTGTGGAGCGGCGGGGCGTACGTGGGCGAGCGGGCGGGCGGTTCCCTGGTCATTCCCCATCCGGCATTCCGCGAGCGCGATTTCGTGCTCGGCCCGGCCATGACCATCGCCGCCGGCTGGCGCGATCCGCTGTCCCGCCTGACCGTGCGCCAACTGGCCGCTCGACATGCGCGCCCCGGGCCCGCGGAGCGCTTGACCCGCGCCGCCTCGCTCCCCTAGGGCCGCGAGCGTGGTCAGGGCCCTTAGCTCAGTCGGTAGAGCAACTGACTTTTAATCAGTAGGTCGCTGGTTCGAACCCAGCAGGGCTCA